>OZ242043.1:302500-3991836 GCA_965205185.1 Dehalococcoidia bacterium | reverse complement strand
CGTCGCCGTCGGGGCCGATGCGGCAAGTCCCCGACACATGGCGCGAACTGCCCAGCGTCCGGCGAATCCAGTGATCCAGCGCCGCATCATCCGCCAGCGTTTCGTCATCCGGCGCGATCCGCCCCTCGCAAATCCCCCGGTAGGCATCCGACTCCAGTAGACCGCAAGCCAGCTTCACTGCATCCCGCATCCGCCGCAGATCGTTTTCGTGATGCAGGTAGCGGTAATTGATTTCCGGCTGCATCGCCGGATCCGCCGACTGCAACCGCACCCAGCCGGAGCCGTCCGGCAGCTCCAAAGCGCAGGCGATGCGGGCGGTTCCTGACGGCACCATTTCCCCGGTCATAACATTCCAGATCGCCAGGGTATGCAGCATCACATCGCAAGGGTAAGACGGCGGCGCCGAAGTCACCCGCAGCCCGAACCGCAGCGCCTCGGCATTGGCCGTAAGCCGCACCTCATCCCGCACCCGGAACGACACCGAACCCATCGGATGGTTAAACAAATTCCGCCCCACCCCCGGCAAGTCCGCCAAAACCGGAATCCCGAACCGCTCCAGTTGCTCCCGCGGCCCCACCCCCGACAACATCAAGATGTGCGGCGATTTCAACGCCCCGGCGCACAACACCACCCGGTCGGTTTCCAGCGTAAAAACCTCCCCCCCGCTTTCCGCCTCCACCCCCCAAACCCGCAATCCCCCATCGCCCTGCCCTTGCCCAACATCGCCCTGCGCCCGCCCCCCGTCATCCTGAGCTTGTCGCAGGATGATCCGCCGCACGAACACCCCGCCCCGCACGGTAAGGTTCAGCCGGTGCCGCGCCGGGTTCAAGTGAGTAATCGCGCTGCTCATCCGCCACCCGTTGCGGTTATTCATCGGGATAGCCCCGATCCCGCCGGAATCCGGCCCGTTCAAGTCGGAATTATGCCCGTAGCCCCGCTCCATACAAGCGTCATAAAACGCCCGCTGCACCGCCGGCCATTCCTCCCTTTCCCGCCGCACGATGGGGATCGGCCCGTCGCTGCCGTGAAAATCGTCTTGAATATCCAGATCCGTCTCGGCGCGGCGGTAGAAAGGCAGCACCTTCAGATAGCCCCATTCCGAGTTGCCGAAAGATTCCCAGCGCTCAAAATCCTCCGGCAGCCCCCGCAGGAAAACCTGCCCGTTAATCGACCCGGAGCCGCCGATAACCTTGCCCTGCGCGATGTTGATTTCCCCCTGCTGGTCATTGATCACCCCGCGCAAAGACCACGACACCGGCGACCCAATGGCCTCCCCTGCCGACGAATGCCCGTCGCGCACTGCCGCCGGCAGCTGCACCGGGTCGGGGTAATCCAACCCCGCCTCCAGCAGCAGCACCGACCCCACGCCGCCCATAAACCGCGCATCCTCCGCCAGTCGCCCGGCCACCACCGACCCCGCCGACCCGCCGCCCAACACGATAACATCGTACTTCATATCCGCTCCTCGCAAAGGCCCAATATCGCGCCCAATTCTACACCCGTCCGGCGGCAAGGGCTAGGCGGGCGTTGACGCCAGCGCGGTTAGTGAGTACCATACATAAAATCGTTCCAATGAGGGATTCTAAATGACAGTAGACGAAGCCGCCAATATCTTGCGGGAAATGTACCGGAAAGCCCCTATCGGCGAAAAGGCGACTTCCATCCATCTTTTCGGTATTAAGTACGCCAAAGAGCTAGGCGGTTTAAGTATCGCTGATATAGCGGAGCGAGCTACCGGTCACAAATCCTATCAAGTCGAAATCAATAAAGGAATCCGCTTGGCTGAATACGTTCAGCTAAAAGACAACCCCGAATAATGTCGAGGTCAAGGAATGATTACCGATTTGGCTACCCTGCTGCGCTACTTTGACCGTTTCCATCAGCGGACAATGCGGGACATCGCCGCCCTGCCGCCGGCCGCCGAGTTCTGGCGCCCGCCCCGCGGCGAGGGCGAACAGGCTTGGAGCATCGCCGAAATCGTGCATCACATCGCCGAATCCCGCATATATTTCGCCAGCGCCTACTGCAACCGCGGCTGGCTCTACGACTGGCCCGTCCCCGCTACCAATCGGCAATCCGGTTGGCTGCCCGCCATCGAAGCCTCCGCCGCCGAGTTCCATAAGCGGCTGGACGCCAGCCCCCCGCAATGGCTGCAACGCCGCGTCAAAATGATCGACACCGACGGAATGCTAAGCGGCTGGCGCATACTAATGATGCTATTTGAACACGAAACCCACCACCGCTCCCAACTAGACACCTACGCCGGCCTGGAGGGCTGGGACGTACCGCACATCTACGGCCGCTCACGGGAAAGCATAGACGACCTGCAAGACGAACAACGCCGCCGCGCCGGAAACTAAACCCGGCGCAATAATCATCCCAATAATCACCCCCGGCAACCAAGCCGCTTAGAAAGGAAATACGCTAAGCGGCATAAGTCTTTGGCCGGAAGGATCCACAACCAGCAGCAGTTCCTCAAGGGCCAGCGAACCCAGCAATGGACTGGTATATTCCTCATTAAAGATAACGTGAGTCATTATCTCCCGGCCATTCAACCGGATCCAGGTATACCCAATGTCAACATTCTTTTCCGTGCCGTCAGCCAACCGCCCGGTTTCATTCATGACGGGATCAACCCCCAAACTCCGCAGGATTGAACCCGGAACCGCCGACATATACGCCCCGGTGTCAACCGTAGCGTACAAGTCAACCCATTCCTGCCGCGCGGTATCGCCGATGGAAATCGCAACACTGAAAACGCCCATTTCCTAACCTCCATTCCTGCATATCGGATATTATACGGTGGCGCCATGAACCAACCGCCAATAAGCGGATACGCTAGGCTTGCCAATTTACAACGGCATATCCGTCAACGGAATCAGCCGCCCCTCCAGCGGATCTACTCTAACCCACAGCTCCTCAAGCGTAAGCGCTCCCAGCAACGGACTGCTGCTTTCGTCGTTAAAAGCGATATAAGTCATAACCCGCTGCCCATTGAACCGCAGCCAAGTATAACCAATATCTACGGTCTTTCGGCTGCCATCCGCCAACCGAACACTCTGCCGCATCGCGGGTAGCACCCCCAAATACCGCAAAATCGAACCCGGAACCGACGAAATAACCGCCCCCGTATCTACAATCGCCGACAAATCCTGCCACCGCTCGCCCGCGGTATCGCCCACCGAAATATCAACGCTGAAAACCCCCATAATTACCTCCTTTCCCCTCTGAAGCATAAAAGTTCCCATTCAACCCCGTCCCCGGCTTGATTTCTTGGCAGTCCCTTATAACAATATCCCCGGCCTGGGAATCAGTCGCATCTCATAAGGATCAACCGCCAACTGGGCGCTTTCCAACGCCAGCGCGCCTAGCAACGGCATTGTGCCTTCTTCGTTGAATATAAAATCCGTAATAAACTCTTCCCCCATCAGCCGGATGTAAGTCTGGCCCACGCCCATAACCCGCGACTCCCCTTGCGCGAACCGATATTCCTTTTGCCGAGTCGGATACAACCCCAATTCCCGCAACAACGACCCCGGCAAGGAACATTGCGACGCCCCCCTATCCACCAAAGCATCAACCGCTAACCAGCGTTGCGCATCCGGTGAACCAACCTCTATTTCAACCAGGAAAGTTCCCATTTTCCCGCTCCCGCCCTTTCAATAAATGCCGAAAATGCCGACATTTCCGGGGCGCGCCGGCATCAACAACCGGCAAGCCCCGGAAATTTCCCCCGCTGCTAGGCGTCAATAATCCCGGCGCTAACGGCGTAGCCCCGCAAATCGCCCTGCCCCTCCAAGTGATTGCGGATAGCATTCACGGCGGATTGCACCAACCCGGCGTCCAGCGATTCCGCCGCTTCGCCGTGTTCCGCCTCGGTCAGCAGATCCGCGGCGCACTCCCGCACCTGCGCCAGCGACCAGTCCAGCTGATCCGCCACTGCCGTCACCCCGTCAGGAAAGGGCCGCTGCGAATTGCCGGGGGAGCCGGAGCGGTCATACCCGCCCCCGTGCCAGTGGCCCGGCCGGTCGTGGCAGTCGAACCGGATGACTTCCTCGTTGCCCACCGCTATCCCGATAGTCGGCCCGCCGCACCACGCCCCCCGCACATACAGCGCCCGCACCGGCCACACATACGCCGTCACCTGCCCATCCTCCGACAGCGGCACGTGTAGTTCATGCCCCAAATACTTCTCCCCGTTCCTTTTCGTAGCCATTGACAACACTCCTCTCAAATTTGATTCCGGCTTTTAATTATGCCTCAAGTACGGCGAAATTGCCACTAGGAAACGTTGAATACCACGCCCCCCGTCCGTTACCACCATCCGGCATTAAGGGTTGATCAGTCTGCTGCGATTTTCGACTATGAATGTTTCCCGCCGCTGGACGAAATCCGACACCAGCGAAACCAGCGCGTCCGGCCGGTCCACCGCGATAGCGTATCCCGCATCATAAACGAAACATACATTGCAATTGGGAACCAGCTCGCGCCACAGCCCGGCCGTTTCGCGCGACGTTAAACGATCTTCTTGGCCGAAAACCGCCAACGTCGGGCATTCCAACCGCGATAACAAATCTTTCGCATCGTCCCGATCCGCGCCGTACCATTCCTGCCATAACCCCGCCAACGCCGTAGTGCGTCCCGCCGGCGGCAACCGATGCGATGCGTTTTCTGGATGGGCCAGCATCGCTTGCGCCGCCAATTCCGGCGTATCCCAGCGCGGCGGCAACGTCGCCCCAACCGCGGAATCAGCCCCGACGCCGGCAGGCGATACCAGTATCAGCGCATCTACCGCATCAGAATACAACGACGCCAACCGGAAAGCAACATCCGCGCCCAACGATACGCCGATTAAAGTATAAGAATCCAACCCGGCGGCCGCCGCAATGTCACCAATGGCGTCCGCCAGATCCAACGCCGATACAACAGGATAGCCTGCGCCGGGCGGTTCAACGCTTATGACGCGGTATTGGGAAACAAGGGCATCGGACAATACGGTCGTTTCCCACGGCGTCCAGTCCAGCAACAATATGGCATCGCCGCGCCCCGATTCAACGCCCGATGCAATGTAGGACAACGAATTTTGCGGTGTATTCATCCCCTAAAACTCCCGGATTCGGGGCAACACTTCGCGCCCGAACAACTCGATTTCCGCCATAATATCCCGGTGCGACAAGCTGGGTTGCTGAAAGAACAAATCTATAACCCCGACGCCGCAACGGTCGTGATAAGCGCGGATTTGTTCCGTCACGGAATCGGGACCGCCGACAAATGTAAGGCCGGGGGCGCCGCCCACAATATCGCCCGCCGCGCTGCCGGCGAACACATCGCCGTAATCCACCGCCCGCCCCGTGCGCTGCGCCTCAATCACCTGCGCCACCGACGACCGCAGCCCCATCCCCGGGGCGCGGCCCTGATTCGCCTGCCGGTGAAACCATTCCCACGCCTGCCCATCGGTTTCCGCCAAATATATGCTGCCCCGGAACACCATTTCGTCAGGCCGGGGCGTCCAACCCGCCTCGGCGCACCATCGAAAATACTTGCCGGTAATCGCCGCCACATCGTCAACCGGCAGGAACGACACCCCCAGACCCAAGCGATGGGCGGCGGCATAGCGCACCGCATCATTGCTGCGGGTAGCGACAATCGCCGGCGGCAAAGGTTGCTGCACCGGACGCGGCCACACCGCCACCGTGCGAAACTGGTAATACCGCCCCTGCCAGCCGAAAGGCTGCGGCTCGGTCAAAGCCCGCAGAATTAAATCCATACTTTCCAACATCCGCCCCCGCCCCTCCGCTGGATTAACATTATAAGTCTGATCCTCGTTAGGCGTGCCGCGCAGAAAACCCATCACCAAACGCCCGTTAGTAAGGTTATCCAACAACGCCAACTCCTCCGCAACCCGCACCGGATTATTCAGCGGCAGCAAATGCCCCAGCAAAGCAATTCGGGCTTTCCGGCACCGTTCCGCCACCGCCGCCGCCATCACCGAAGGCGTGCCGGTAGCGATCCGCCCCGAATAATGATGTTCGGAAAAACTGATCCAATCAAACCCCACATCCTCCGCCAACTGGCACTCCGCAATCCCATCCTGGTAACTCTGCGCCGACAACGCCGGATCATTATAAACCGGCGGCGTAGGCCAAGCCGCCGGAAACCCCCGCCGCAACGCATAACCCATCGCCCCCAAATAAGACGCTTTCATAACCGTCTCCTAATCATCCTAATCGCCAAGCCCTTCCAAATGATCCAGCCACCGCCGAAAATGCCCGCACTGCCCGCGAATGCTCCCCAAACCAATATCCTGCGCCCCTTGAAGCCCTTGCAGTGGTTTATTGTATCCGGGAATCAATGCCTCAATACGCTTGGATGGCGCGGTCAAAGGTGAATCGTCAATGTTTTCCGGGCTGTCGAACCCGTCACGAATCCCTTGCAGTGTTGCGCCTAGATCCGGGTAGCCAATGCTACGCGCAAACCCCCGGCAATCGCTGAACAACATCGCCTCAAATTCGTGCATCATAACATAAGGGATAAACCGCCGCGGATTAAAGCTGCTACCCATAGCGTTGCTGATGTCCAACGACAGCGATTCCTCAATCCCGTTAGGATACCGCAGTTCCGCCGGCGCCCCCGCCCGGCCGGGCCAGGCGCCATTGCCGCGCTGTGGCATTCCGTAGTAGTCAACCATAGTGCTGGATACCGCTCCCGGATCGCTCCTGAGATGACTCACAATGATATCTCGCGCCTCCGGCCAGGGCCTGATCCCGCCCCTCTGGTCGCGCTGAGGACTTTTGCCTAACATCCGAGTGCTGACTTGGGAATAGCCAAAGCGATAAAGATGGGGCGCGAGAACTCTGTATACAAAATTCTCCTCCGTTTGGCCTTCAACATGAATCAGCAGTCTAGGCATCGGAGCCACGCTCATGATAAGTTCCGGCGGGCTTGCCGCCGAAATGATTTACTTCCCACAACTCCCCCATGCTGTATTTTTCCAGCCACTCGTCCAGCTGATCCGGGTCCAGCCGGGTGAACGCCGTAGTCCCCCCTTTCACCCGGTTGGCTACCAGCACATCCTCCGGGTTGAAAAGGTCCAGCAGGTTAGTCGACTGCGCCGCCATAATCACTTGCGAACCAAGCTTCGACGCTCTGTTTACCATCGCCTCCAGCATCACTATGCAGTGAGGATGCAGCCCCAATTCCGGCTCGTCCAACAGGATTACCGGCGGGCGCAGATGTTGCGGTTGCAGAAACAATGTAGCCAATGCGATATACCGCAGAGTGCCGCCCGAAAAAACCGATGCGTCAAAATAGTCGTCCATACCTTTATGCCGCCACTCCAGCCGTATCTTGTCGGGATTTTGCGCCGACGGCTCCAGCCGGAAATCGTCGAAAAAAGGCGCGGCGGATTCGATGGTATTCCGTATAAATCCATACTCGAATGAATGCTTTTCCCGCAGAAAATACAGGAAAGCCGCCAAGTTGGCGCCGTCCGCCCGCAAATAGCGGTTATCGCGCAAATCGCCGGTTTTCTTGAACGGCGAATTAACCCCCGTGTCGTGAAAGTGATACACCCGCCAATGCTTGAAATGATTTTCCCCATCGGCATCAATCCCTTCCCCGTCCGCCCCGTACTCATCGGCTACATAAAGCCCATCGTCGCCCGTAGGCTTCAAGACAACCCCGTACCGATAACCATCTTTCCCCAACTGAACATCAATCCGCAATTCCTGCGTAACCCCGGCCCCGTAATGCAAAATCCTGCCCGCCCCCCCGGCGCGAGCCACGTAATCATCAAGCCGCCCGGCGCGGACCGCCCGCAGAAAGGAAAAAACTTCGATCAAGTTCGACTTCCCCGACCCGTTGGCCCCGATAAGCACATTCACGGGGCGCAATTCCACTTCGGCTTCCCCAATGCTCTTGAAACCTTTGACCGCGATTTTGTTCACTGTAAGCATAAACCTTTCCCCCAACGGCTACAACTCCACCAGTTCGTAAGGCAAAGTATTGAAATTTTCCGCCCCGTTCTCGGTTATCAGAATCATATCCTCAATCTGAAAAGACCCCAAACTGGCGGAATAGTAAGGCGTTTCCAAACACAGCAGCATCCCCGGTTGCAAGATACTGTGTTCGGTGGCGCTGATGAACGGCGGTTCCTCCACGAAAGTGTCCAAACCGATGGAATGCCCGTAATGCCCCCGGCTATAGCCTGTAAAACCGCGGGCCTGCATCACCGCATCCGCCGCCTCGTAAACCTCCGATATCCGCGTCCCCGGTCGCATCAACCGCCGGGCGGCGGCGTGCGCCTCTGCCAGCGCATCATGCACCCGCCGCTGCTCCGCCGCCGCCCGGCCAAAGGCGAAAGTCCGCCCGCAGTCGCTGTAAAACCCGTCCACCGCCACCCCGCAGTCGAACTTGATCAAATCCCCCGCCGACAGCCCGGCGCGGCCCCCGAAACTGCTGCCCGCCCCCGCCCCGGCGCTGATGAACCCGAAAGCCGACTGCAATTCCCCCGCCGACGGGTCGGCCATCGCCGCCTCCAACGCCCCCGCCTGGTAACGATACTTAATATCCTGAGCGCTCTGCCCTGCCCGCGCCTCCGCCGTCGCCCGCCGCAGCCCGGCCTCAAACAACCGCGCCGCGCGGCGATGCCGCTCGATTTCCTGCGGATGCTTGACCGCCCGTATCCCGTACATCATCCCGGTAACATCCACGAACCGGCATTCCGGGTTGTTCTGTTGCAGCCGGAACAGCGAATCGGCGTAAACATAGCGCAAATCAATGCCGACCGTGGCCGCCGACAGCCCCCGCTCGCCCAGCATCGCGCTCACCGCCTCGTCCAGCTCCTCCGGGTTCCACTGCGGCGGACGCGATATGCGGGCGCCGCCCCCCGCCGGCCCGGCGATCACATCCAAATCCCGATTCTCAACCCACATCCGGTAGGCGCGAATATCCTCGATCGCAGTAGCCGCCCGTGCCGCCGGCGCCGCGAAATCGCTGGTCAGCAGCGCCGCCGGCAAAGCCGGATCCGCCGGAATCAGCGCCGTATCCGTGCCCATCAGCCGGAATGACAAGTTGACCACCGGACTGAAAAACCCGGTGGCGTAATAAATGTTGGCCGGGGTATACGCCAGAAAAGCGTCAATCCCCAGCCGCTGCAATTCCCCCCGGATCCGCCGCCGCGCATCGTCAAACATCGCCGCCACCTCGCAAGGGTATGATGCTAATTCTACACCCTTAACCGCAATTTTATAACTCCCGGTCATTGGACCAGGGGTGATGCGCGCAGGCATAACCATGAGCGCCGTCCCATCCTTACCAAGACAGTCAGCCGGGGGCCTGCCCCGAAATGATAGAAAACGGCAGGGAAATCCCTAAAATCCCCTCCCCCTCCGGGGGAGGGCTAGGGTGGGGGCGCACCCCCGCCGCCGCCATCCACTTCCCCCAACGCCGCCGAAATTTCCGCCAACACCCCTGCATCGCGCTCCGCCCCGGCGGCCGCCGCCAGCAGCGCCGCCGCCTCCGCCCCGCCGATGCGCCCCAGCGCCCAAGCCGCATGGCCCCGCGCCACTGCCCCGCCCTCCCGCAGCACCCGCCCCAGCGCCGGAACCGCCGCCCGGTCGCCCAAATTCCCCAGCGCCACGCACGCATTGCGCTGCATCCCGTCCCGCTTCGCCCGCATAATCGAAGTCCCTGCGAACCGCACCCGAAAATCATCCTCCGACATATCCAGCAACTCCGTCAAAGCCAAAGCGGAACCCACCCCGGACGCCCAGGACAACGCCGAATTTTTATCATCCCCCGTCCGCGCCTTGCGGTTGACCGGGCAAACATCCTGGCAAAGATCGCACCCGAAAACCCAATCCCCCACCAGCGGACGCAGCTCCCGCGGGATCGCCCCCCGGTTTTCGATCGTCAAATAAGAAATGCAGCGGGAATTGTCCACCACATAAGGCGCGACAATCGCCCTGGTAGGGCAATCGTCAATGCAACGGACGCAAGCCCCGCATGACTTTTTCAGCGGCGCATCCGGCGTCAAAGGCAAATCGGTAATCACCTGCCCCAGAAACACCCACGACCCATAACCCGGCGTCAATATATTAGTATTTTTGCCGACCCACCCGATGCCCGCCCGGTTAGCCGCCGCCCGATCCAGCATCGGCCCATCATCCACATACCACCGCGCTGCCACCGCCTCCCCCAACTCCCCCGCCAGCCCCCGCACGAAATCCCGCATCCGCCGCTTCATCGCCCGGTGATAATCCCGCACCCAGGCATACCGCGCCACCCGCCCCGCCGCCGCCGCCCCATCATCATCCGCCGGACAATCCGCCGGATAATCCCCCAGATAGCTAACCCCCAGACAAATCACCGACCGCGCCCCCGGCAGCAACTCCCCCGGACTGGCCCCCCGCATAACCCGCGACTCGGTATACCACGGCAGCCCATCCATCCGCCCCTCGCGGATCCGCTCCAGCGCCGCATCCCGGTCGGCAACAAAATCATCCGCCCCGGTAACGCCGACCAAGTCAAACCCGCAAGCCCGGGCGCGGGCGGTTACGACAGCTTTGATGTTCGGCATAATGTCCTCAGAAAGGTCATACGGCTGGCAAGCCAACTATTGAATTGACAATTGCGCCATTGTTCCCAACCGGATAATCCAAAGAGAAAACAGTGTGATTCCAGATGGAACAATCGCAGATGCCAGCTCAAACGCCCGTGGTACAGGGCTGATAAATAAATCTCGCGCCACCTTGGCAATACCCTGTGCCGTATTGCGATTGCGATGGGCAATATAGTTTCTTATAGACGTTAGTTGAGCAGTGGGAGCAGGGCCATTAAATGACAATTGCAACCCTGTCTGAACAGTAGAATAGTTAGAGATTTTCAGCCGCCTAGCCGCATCCAGGCATTCCGTCGGATTGTGCCAAGCCGGTTCTGGACGGCGGCGGGGGGGTATGTAAGTGCTTAATAGGACAGGTATAACATCGCTGTATTTATTCACGCCCGGGGAACGCGGGAGCCGAATTCCGTTGCCAGTCTTGGCCCTGGATCCTGCGGATGATAGAATTAGTTCCCGGCAAAACCGGCTCCAGGCATCGTGTAGGCGGATAACGCACATTTCCTTAGTAATCTGATTCCGAAAAAAATCCGCTTGACCGGCTGTAGCGGTATCGGAATTGAATACCCAATTCAGCCACAAACATTCATGGTTAAACTTCTGGTAAATGTTTTCAAGCATAGCTGCCATTAGCTATTACGCCTCCATAGATCATTGGGAAGCAATGCCTCGCAGTACAGCAAAAACCGCGATTTTCTGCTGCTAATGCTTTGGGTGCTTCGTTGTGATGAAAGCCAAAAGCCCCATAGAACGCTTGGCAGTTCCATAGCCTCCGATTCATTCATATCCAGAATCGAAGTCAAAGTTCGCAAATTATTGGCGACCATTCCGAAATCCGATAAAGCCTCTTTCGACTCAATCGGCATCTCATCGCTAATATCGCCTTTCGGTATGCCATGCATCCTGTGGGCTACTGCGGCGAAAAGCATCAAGAAATTGGGAGCGTTAAGGATCCTGGATTGCTCCAAACTGCCCCCGATTTTGTAGGCAATATACTCCAGGCTATGGTCAAGAAGTTTTTCAACCCCCTCCTTGTTGGGAAAATTTTTGTCGAACCTTGAGTACAAGTGGTTAAGATATGATTGCCTCCCGTCTTTCACCCCATCAATCAGCACCCCAAACATTTGCGCCATTAACTCATCGTCCACCATTCGAGTCCGCCTCCCCCTGGAAACAACGCCTAGCTGTTCCCACAACACCGGCCACCGGCGCACCGCCTCACGCACCGCCCACTTGAAATCTCCTTGATATTTGGCGTGCCGGAGTTCTTGATGGTTTAAGCGCACCGTGTAAGAATTGAGCCTTGAAAACACTTCCAGAACATCGTCGATCGAAGCGTTAATCAGATGCTCCACTGCAATCGGATACGACAAAAAAGTCTCTTGCAATTCCGGCGACAAAGTGCTGTAACGGTGACCGTAAAATTCGCCGGCGCGTTTAGTCAAGACCAGTTTATCTTGCGCGAAATCCAGGATTGCCCTGATTCGCTGCTGTCCATCAACTATTTCTCTAACCGATTGCCTTGTTTCCAAATTAACTATCTGCCGCAGATAGAATTTCGGAATGGGCATCCGGCGAAGGATCGTATCAATCAGATAAACCCGCGCCTCATTACCCCACACATTGCCCCGTTGGAAATCGCGGTTTATGACCAGACGTTTGCCCGCGTCCCATTCAATCAGATCCCCTATCTGGTATTGCTCAAGGGATGAGTTTACCATAGCAGTCCCACTCCCCTCTGGGAATAAACGCCATTATACCCGCTGGCACCCCCCGCTACAACCCCTCCCCCTGATACCGCCCCACGTACCCCCGCTGCGGCGCCCTAGCCAGCCGCCAGAATACTAGTTGCGCCGCCCGCGCATCCCGCCCCAGCCGTAGCCCCGCTGGATGATGCACCACCAGCAGCGACTGCGACCGCCCCCGGTAGCCCGCATCCCACACCGCCGTATGCAACGACGCCCCGCAGCGCAACAAACTGGAGCGCGGACGCCCCAGCGCCATCAAATCCGGCGGCAGGCTGATCACCTCATTAAACGTAACCCGGTACGCCCCAGGCGGCAAATCCGCCCACCCATCGGCCCCGAACTCCAGCGGCTCAACCTCGGCCAATACCCGCTCATCATCCGACGCCCCTATCTGCCCCGGCGGCCCCACGAACCGCGCCGCCGCCCGCGCCGTCAAGTCAAAGCCGTTGGGCTGCAACTGCGCCTCAAGCCCGACATAATCCGCCACCAGCGGCGGATCCCCGTCCATTATCAGCCGCCGGATTTCCTCCCGGTTCAACGGATTCCCGTTCATAGCCGCCCCAAAAACCGGCCCGGACCGGCTTTCGCCAATCCGGGCCTCTGGTTGCCGTAATTCGCCGGGCATCCCGCCCTAGTCGTGCATGAAATCCTGCATATCCGCCGGCAAGGGCTTTTCCTCGGGAATCTCGGTGATGATCGCCTCGGTGGTGAGCATCATCCCCGCGATGCTGCCCGCGTTTTCCAACGCCGACCGGGTCACCTTTACCGGGTCGATAATCCCCGCTTGTATCAGATGCGTGTACTCCCCGACCTCGGCGTTAAACCCCCAGTCGCCCTCGCCGGAACGGACGCTTTCCACCACCACCGGCGCATCGTACCCCGCGTTTTCCGCGATCAGCGTCAATGGCGCGTGCAGCGAGTCCCGCACCAGTCGCGCCCCCAAGGCTTCATCGCCATCGAGCGAACCGATCACGCCCTCCAGCACATGACCCGCCCGGATCAGCGCCACGCCGCCGCCGGGGACAATCCCCTCCTCAATTGCCGCGCGGGTGGCCGACAGCGCATCCTCCGTCCGCGACTTGCGCTCGCTGACTTCCGGCTCCGTGGCCCCGCCTACCTTGACCACCGCCACGCCGCCCACCAGCGCCGCCATCCGCTCTTGCAGCTTTTCCCGGTCGTAATCCGACGTGGTTTCCTCGATTTGCACCCGCAACTGCTCCAGGCGGTCTTTCACCCCCTGCTCCGGCCCATGCCCCTCAATGATGGTGGCTTCATCCTTGTCGGCCACCAGCCGCCGCGCCGTGCCTAGATGCTCAAATTCGGCGGCGTCCAACTTCAGCCCCCGGTCGGAGCTGATTACCGTCCCGCCGGTCACGATCGCCATATCCTCCAGCAGCGCCTTGCGCCGCTCCCCGAACCCCGGCGCCTTAATCGCCACGCAGTCCAAAATCCCCCGCGCCTTGTTCACCACCAGCGTCGACAAGGCTTCCCCTTCTACATCCTCGGCGATTAGCACCAGCGTCCGCTTTCCCGCCCCCACCATTTTCTCCAAAATGGGAATCAAGTCGTTGGGCGAGCTTACTTTCTGATCCGTAAGCAGAAAAGACGGGTGGTCCAAAGCCACTTCCATCCGTTGCGTGTCGGTTACGAAATGGGGCGACAGATACCCCCGGTCGATGCGGACGCCCTCGACGAAGTCCAGTTCATCCGACAGCGACTTGGACTCCTCGATGGTCACCACGCCGTCGCGCCCCACCTTTTCCAACGCATCGGCCAATTCCTCGGCGATCGCTTCCTCGTGGGCCGAAAGCGCGGCGACGCGGGCGATCTGCTCGCGCCCCTCCACCGGAATCGCCATATCCCGCAGCTCGTCCACCACTGCGTCAACCGCGGTTTCGATGCCGGTACGCAGGCCCATCCCGTTGGCGCCGGCCGCCACATTCCTGAACCCCTGCCGCACAATGGCCTCGGCCAGGACCACCGACGTGGTAGTGCCGTCGCCCACGGCATCGTTGGTCTTGGACGCCGCCTCTTTCACCAGTTGCGCCCCCAGGTTTTCGTAGGGGTTGGGCAGTTCCACTTCCTTGGCGATGGTCACGCCGTCGCTGCACACCACCGGATTGCCGAACATCCGGCTCAGCATCACATTGCGCCCGCTGGGCCCCAAAGTTAGCCCCACGACGCGCCGCAACTGCTCCACGCCGCGCAACAGGCTTCCCTGCGCTTCTTGCTCAAAGGTTAGCTGCTTGTCCGCCATCATTGGCTCCTTATCTGGTCATATCAAAATCAAAGGGAGTAAACACCTTGAAAACTATGCATCAAACCCGCCCGATTGTCAACCGGAAATCAGCAGTCGGCGCCCCCGACGGCCAATTTGGGCGGATCCGCCGGAACCACGCTGTCGCGCCCCTCGACCGTCTGCGCCAATTCCCCCACGCTGCGCCCCCCCCAACATCCGGCGACGGGATGGCGCGCGCCCGGTGCCAGCTCCGCCAGCGGCGCCAGCGCAAAGGCCCGCAGATGCAGCCGCGGATGGGGAATTTCCAAATGCGGCAAGGCCACCGCCCGCCCCCCATACAGCAATAGATCCACATCCAACACCCGCGGCCCCCAGCGCGGCCCCGGACGCCGCCCCGCCGCCCGCTCCGCCGCCTGGCAGCAGGCCAGCAGCGCCGCCGGCTCCAGCGTCACCGCGAACTCGGCGGCGCAATTTAGAAACCGCGGCTGCCCGGTCACGCCCCAAGGCTCCGTTTCATAAACCCGCGAAATCCGCAACCACCGCAGCCCCGGCTCCCCGGACAACCACCGCAGCCCGGACTCCAGGTTGCCCCGCCGGTCGCCCAAATTCGTCCCCAGCCCCAGATAGGCGATAACCTCCCCGGCATCGGTTTCGCCCGCGCCAACCGCCGCGCCATCATCCGCGCAACCCGCGCCCCTCACGGCGTCGTCTCCCACCCGTCCGGCCGCCAATCGCGCACGATGGCATCGCTCACCCGGCACACCCGCGCCATCGCTTGCACATCGTGAACCCGCACGATATCCGCCCCCGCCGCGATCGCCAGCGCCACCGTCGCCGCCGTACCTTCCAACCGCTGCTCCGGCGGCCGATCCAGCAGCCGCCCGATGGTCGACTTGCGCGACGTCCCCACCAGCAGCGGCAGCCCCAGCCCCCCGGCATCCCAGCGCGACAACCGCCGCAGTTGCCGCAGCGTTTCGATGTTCTGATCCGCCGTCTTGCCGAAACCGATGCCGGGATCCACGATCAAGTTGCCCCGCGGAACCCCCGCCGCCAGCGCCGCCGCCACGCTGCGCCGCAAACCCCCGATGATCCCCTCCAGCAAATCATCGTAATAATGCCCCTGCTGATTATGCATCAGCACCAGCCCCGCCCCGTATTCCGCCGCCGCCGCCGCGATGCCCGGATCCGCCTGCAACCCCCAAACATCGTTGACCATCCTAGCCCCTGCCGCCAGCGCCGCCCGCGCCACCCCCGACTTCCAAGTATCCACGCTGACCGGGATGCCCACCTGCGCCGCTACCGCCTCCAGCGCCGGCAACAGACGCCGCAATTCCTCCGCCTCCGGCACCGGGCGATGCCCCGGACGAGTCGACTCCGCCCCCAGATCCAAAAAATCCGCCCCCTCGCCCTCAAACCGCCGCGCCAGCTCCACCGCCGCCCGCACATCGCCCCCCAAACCATCCCCCGAAAAAGAATCCGGCGTAAGGTTAATCACCCCCATAACATAAGTCCGCCGCCCCCACAAAAGCGGCTCCCCGTTAGCCACCGCAACCCCGGCCAGCGCGCTATACCCCGCAGCCATACATCCCCAATCCCTTAATATGATCTATGGACGCCCCTTATGGTTGCCCCATACGCCCTTGCCCCTACGCCAATTATACCACCGCGCAATACTAAGCGGCCTGCTTTATATTCAATTCCCGGCGCGGTAGGCGGTGATATAATCCGGCAGCCAGGCAAGCCAAATCCGGGAGCCCGGGCCAAGCCCCCCGGCCCCGTACCCCCCAGGAGGCCCCGTGACCGCGGAACAACGCCGGATCGACCGCCAACTGGAAACCCTCGAATCCATGCGCCGCCAGTCCAAGCTCGGCGGCGGGCAAGACCGCATCGACCAGCAGCACCGCCGCGGCAAGCTCACCGCCCGCGAGCGCCTCGACCGCCTGATGGACGAAGGCACCTTCCAGGAACTCGATCCCTTCGTCACCCACCGCGCCGCCGACTTCGGCCTCGGCGACCGCCGGCCCCTGGGCGACGCCGTAGTCACCGGCTACGGCAAGGTCGAGGGACGCCAAGTTTTCGCCTTTGCCCAAGACTTCACCGTGATGGGCGGCTCCCTGTCCGAAGCCGTAAGCCAGAAAATATGCAAGGTTATGGACCTGGCCGCCAAGGCCGGCTGCCCGGTCATCGGCCTCAACGACTCCGGCGGCGCCCGCATCCAGGAGGGCGCCCTCTCCCTCGCCGCTTACGGCGACATTTTCCTCCGCAACACCCTCTACTCCGGCGTAGTGCCGCAAATCACGGTCATCGTCGGCCCCGCCGCCGGCGGCGCGGTCTACTCCCCGGCCATCACCGATTTTATCTTTATGGTCAAAGAAATCGGCCAAATGTACATCACCGGCCCCGACGTCATCAAAGCCGTAACCGGCGAGGAAGTGGCCCACGAGGAACTGGGCGGCGCCGCCACCCACGCCACCCGCAGCGGCGTCGCCCACTTCGTCTGCGAAACCGAGGAGGAATGCCTCAACGAAGTCCGCCACCTCCTCAGCTACCTCCCCGGCAACAATATGGACGACCCGCCCAACGACCCCGCCGACGACCCCCCCAACCGCCGCGAACCCGACCTCCGCTACCTGGTTCCCGACGACCCCGGCCGCCCCTACGATATGCGCGAGGTGGTCTACAAAGTTGCCGACCATGAGGAGTTCATGGAAGTCCATCAAAACTACGCCCCCAACATCATCGTCGGCTTCGCCCGGATGAACGGCCGCCCGGTCGGCATCGTCGGCAACCAGCCCGCCTACCTCGCCGGCGTGCTGGACATCGACGCCTCGGTGAAAGCCGCCCGTTTCGTCCGCTTCTGCGACTGTTTCAACATCCCCCTAGTCACTTTCGTCGACGTCCCCGGCTTTCTCCCCGGCGTAACCCAAGAATACGGCGGCATCATCCGCCACGGCGCCAAGCTGATTTTCGCCTACGCCGAAGCCACCGTCCCCAAAGTGTCGGTAATCACCCGCAAAGCCTACGGCGGCGCCTACATCGTAATGAGCAGCAAGCACCTCCGCTCCGACGTAAACCTGGCCTGGCCCGCCGCCGAAATCGCCGTGATGGGCGCCGACGGCGCGGTAAACATCATCTACCGCGACCAGATAACCCAATCCGAAACCCCCGAACAAACCCGCCAAGAACTAATCAACGACTACCAAACCCGTTTCACCACCCCCTACATCGCCGCCGCCCGCGGCTTCCTCGACGACGTAATCGACCCCGCCGACACCCGCCCCCAAATAATCCGCGCCCTAGAAATGCTCCAAACCAAAAGCGACAACCTACCCCCCAAAAAACACGGCAACATCCCCCTATAAAAACCCGCCCTAGCCCATCCCGCAACCGAAACCCGCCCAAGATCTGACACCGGGCGATAGCGCCCCCCATCGCCCCCATGCTACCATCGCCCCATCCGCGCCGCCGCATAGGGGAAGATCCAAATGACGCCGCGCCAGACCGAACCCAACGCCAACAACGCCCTGGGCGTCATCCTGCAAGGGATGATGACCACCTTTGACGTCCGCTACGAAAATACCCGCATCATCGAGGGGCATCCGGGGATGCACCCCGACATCCTGATTACCGCCGACGGGCGTTCCCCGGTGGTGGTCGAAGCCGAGTACGACCCCGCCGGAACCGCCGAAGCCGAAGCCCGCGAGCGGCTGGGTCTGCGGGTAAACAACCGCCCCATCGAAGCCGTCATCGCCCTCCGCTACCCCCCGGAAGTCGCCGACGCCTATGACCTCGCCGCCGCCGTTGCCGCCGCCCCTTTGTCCTATTGCCTGTTTACCGTGGCGAAATACGGCCCCGCCCCCCACCGCGAAATCCACCGCGTCGCCCGTTTCCCCGAAACCGGCTGGCTAAATGGGGCGCCCTCCGACCTGGCCGACTTGATCCGCCTGGTTTCCGTGCCGCATCTGGCCGTGGAACAGGCCACCGACGCCCTGATCACCGGCATCGACGGCGTCGCCGCCATCCTCGACGAAGTGCCGGGCTGCACCCCGGCCATAGCCCGCCTCTTGGGAATGGACGACGTCCCCCAAACCCGCCGCATGGCCGGCGCCATCGTCGCCAACGCGATGGTGTTCCACGAGCGCATCGCCCGCATTTACCCCGCAATCCGCCCCCTGCACCTGGTCTGCGGCAACGGAGTCGCCAACCCGCTAAGAGAAACCGTCAACGCTTGGCAACAAATCTTGGAAGTCAACTACTGGTCCATTTTCTCCATCGGCAAAAACATACTCCAGCAGCTTACATCGATGGACGCGAAACGGATTCTCAACCTGCTGGAGCTAATCGTCGGCAACATCACCAACACCGGAATTGACAACACCCACGACCTGACCGGCCGCGTGTTCCAACGGCTGATTTCCGACCGCAAATATCTTGCCACTTTCTACACCCTGCCCCCGTCCGCCGACCTGCTGGCCCGCCTGGCCGTCGCCAAACTGAATAACATCGACTTGAGCGATGCCGGCGCCATAGCCCGACTGCGCGTAGCCGACTTGGCCTGCGGCACCGGCGCCCTGCTTTCCGGGTTCTACGAACAGATAACCGCCCGCTACGAACAATCCGGCGGCAACCCCGCCCACATCCACCCCGTAATGATCGAGGAAGTTCTGTACGGCTGCGACGTTATGCCCTCCGCCATTCACATCACCGGCTCCACCCTGTCCGGTATGCAGCCCAGCATCGGTTTCGACAACTCCCGCCTCTACACTATGCCCTACGGACGGCTTGACGACGGCAGCGTCAAAATCGGCTCCCTGGAACTGCTGCAATCATCGTCGGTAATGACGTTATTCAACACCAGCGACCCGGCCCAGCGCACCGGCAGCATCGGCGAGGAAACCGCCGCCCAAGTCAACGTCGACGTGCCGGATCTGGCCTATGACGCAGTAATAATGAACCCGCCATTCACCAGCAACACCAAACATTACGACGCCGACGAGGGAGTGCAAAACGCCGCCTTTGCCGCTTTCAACGCATCCCGAATCGACCAGAATAAAATGGCGGCGCAAATGCAAATAATGGCCGCCGACACCTGCTACCACGGCCACGCCGGGCTGGCCTCCGCCTTTGCCGCCTTGGCCCACCGGAAAGTAAAACCCGGCGGAGTTGTCGCCTTCGTGCTGCCCTTTACCGCCATCAACGGCGCATCTTGGGCCAAATTCCGGGAAATGATTGCCGGCTATTACCAAGACATTACCATCGTAAGCATATCCGCCAACAGCCGGAATATGTCCTTTTCCTCCGACACCGGGATCGCCGAATGTCTGCTAATCGCCCGCAAAATCGCCGAGGATGAAACCCCGGATTCCCGCGCCGTTTTCGTATCCCTGTCCCGCCGCCCTCCCGGCCTGCTGGAAGCAGCGGAAACCGCCAAAGCCATCATCGCCGCAACCGTAACCCGCCATTTAGAGGACGGACCCTACGGCGGCGACCCCGTCACCATAGGCGAATCGACCATCGGCGAAATGCTGAACGCCCCCCTGGACGACCACGCCAACGGATGGGGCGCCGCCCGCATAGCCGACTATTCGGTAGCCCAAACCGCCTACTACCTTGCCGCCGGGCAACTATGGCTGCCCGCAGAGCCGCAGTCCATAGCAATCCCGATAGCCCAACTGAATCAAGTCGGGGAAAGGGGGCATGATTCACAGCTATTCATCAGCGCCGCGCACAAAGGCCCTTTCATCCTGAACAAACGCAAGCCGTCACGCACAGTCACTTATCCCGCCCTATGGAATCACAGCGCCAAAAATGAAACCAAGATGATTTGCCAACCCGATTCCCAACTGCGGGTGCGCCGCGGCAGGGAAACCAGGGCGCACGAACTCTGGGCCACGGCAAGCCGCGTTCATCTCAACCGTGATTTTACTTTCGGCTCTCAAGCCCTCGCGGTTGCCTTTACCGAACGCGAATCCATCGGCGGACGGGTATGGCCTAACGTGATATTCGACGACAAAAGGCGCGATTACGCCTTTTCGCTATGGGGCAATAGCACATTGGGCTTATTGTCGTACTGGTGGCACTCCAGCCGCCAACAGTCCAGCAAGGCGGGCATGACCATACGCCAATCCGAAACCCTGCCCACCCTAGACTTCCGCGCCCTAACCAACGGCCAGCTCGCCGCCGCCGAAACCATTTTCAACGAATTTCGCCAACTGGACCTAAAACCCGCCTACCTCGCCGACGCCGACCCCAACCGCGCCCTCCTCGACCGCCGGGTAATCCGCGACCTCCTGGGACTGGACCACGCCACCTACCGCGCCGTGCGCCGCCTCGCCGCCAAATGGTGCGCCGAGCCATCCGTCCACGGCGGCAAACCCCGCCCCGAAACCGCAGAGTACGCCGAATAACCCAACCCTAGCCCCATCCCCAACCCGATGCTAATATAGACATACCCGGCAATAAGGCAAGAGCAATGACCACACCCGACAACCAGACCTACCGGCAAATCGGCGAGTTGCGAGGCGAACTAAAGGCCATGAACCGCCGCATGAACGACTTGCGACGCTTGATGATCGCGCTGATCGGAATATCCGGCGGCGGCCTGATCACCGCTGTCGCCAGCCTGGTACTGCAACTGCTGGCATAGCCCGCCATCCCCCCGCCTACGCCTCCAGCGGCCGCAACTCCCCCGTAAGCCGCCGCCAGCGGTTACGCTGCTCCCGCGTCCTGATCACCGGCGCCCGCGCCGCCCGTTGCCGCAGAACCTCCAACTCCCCCAGCAAAGTCTTGGCATCGGCGACACTGGCCGCGATATCGTCCAGCTCCATATTATCCTCATATAATAGCGGCTCAAAGCGGCATACTTCCCCGGTTCCGAACTTGACGCGGCCATACCCATCCCCCATTACCGGCCGGTAAGCCCCGGCAAGCATCGAAATATCCCCATCCGATTATCCGATGTAACCATCCCGCTTGGTAATCTAGTGTAAAATCACCCCCAGACACCGCGATTAAGAGGCGATCCATGAAATTCGGCGTTTTCTACCAAATGCCCTGCGCCGCGGATCAATCCCCGGCGCAACGCTACCAGGACACCATCGCCCAAGTCCAATGGGCCGACGAACTGGGTTTCGACGCCGCCTGGCTGGCCGAACTCCACTTCAACCCCCGCTTTTCCGTAATGCCCTCCCCCTTGATGGTCGGCGCCGCCATCGCCCAAACCACCCGCCGCATCCGCATCGGCGCCGCCGTCCACCTCATCCCCCTGCACCAGCCCATCCGCATGGCCGAGGAAGCCGCCACGCTGGACGTCCTGTCGCAAGGCCGCTCCATTTTCGGCGTCGGCCGCGGCGCCATGCCCTCCCACTATGAAGGCTACGGCATCGACCAAAGCGAAGGCCGCGACCGCTTCCTCGAAGCCCTGGAGCTGGTCCTCGGCGCCTGGCAAAACGAAAACTTCGACTACCACGGCCAATACTTCCAAGCCCGCGGACTCCACGTCGTCCCCCGCCCGGTCCAGCAGCCGCACCCGCCGGTATACATCGCCGCCAACAGCGCCGACACCTTCGGCATCGTCGGCGAACTGGGCCACAACATCCTGGTAGCCCCCACCATCGTAACCACCCAAGGCGCCCTAACCGGCCTCGAGGAATACCGCCGCCAACTAGCCGCCCACGGCTGGAATAAAGACGACGCCGCTCCGCGGCAAGTAAACATCAACGTACCCACCCATATAGCCGAAACCGACGCCCAAGCGCAGGCCGGCTTTGAGGCTACTATCAACAACTACCTCGGCACCCTCCGCGACATCGGCGCCGCCCGCGGCGCATCCCGCGGCTCCCAACGCGCCCACGCCCTGACCTACGAAACCGTCCGCGACGAATTCGCCGCCGTCGGCACTCCGGATCGCGTAACCGAAAAACTGGCAATGATCCGCGACCGCTACCAACCCGACGAGTTTATGTGCTGGTTCAACATCGGCGGAATGCTCCCCCACCAAGACGTAAAAACCTCAATGCGCCTTTTCGCCGAAAAAGTAATGCCCCATTTCCTGTAACCCAATCGGACAGCAACGAAACCCGACAGGAACGGAAAATTGACTTTCCCCGAATCGCTGTTCCAAAGGCAAAGCCGCCTAGACGCCCAGCACACCGCGCCCCTAGCCGAGCGGATGCGCCCCCGCACCTTCGCCGAGTTCGTCGGCCAAGAGCAGGTAGTCGGCCAAGAGCGGGTGCTGTTTCGCGCCCTAACGTATATCAAGGAAACCGGCGGCGGAAACCTGCCGTCTTTCATCCTGTGGGGGCCGCCCGGTTCCGGCAAAACCACCCTCGCCCGCCTGATCGCCGCCGACACCCAAGCCGCCTTTGAGCCGGTAAGCGCCGTCACCTCCGGCGTCGCCGACCTCCGCCGCATCGTCGCCCAAGCCAACGACCGCCGCGGGATGCACCGCCAAGCCACCATCCTGTTCGTGGACGAAATTCACCGTTTCAACAAAGCCCAGCAAGACGTCATCCTCCCCCACGTAGAAAGCGGCGCCGTAACCTTCATCGGCGCCACCACCGAAAACCCCTCCTTTGAAGTCATCGCCCCCCTGCTGTCCCGCAGCCGGGTGTTCGCCCTGCAAAGCCTCGCCCCCCCGGAAGTCGAAACCATCATCAACCGCGCCGCCGCCGACCCCGAGCGCGGCCTCGGCCAAATGACGGTCAGCATCGCCCCCGACGCGATGGCCCACCTAGTCAACATCGCCAACGGCGACGCCCGCATCGCCCTTAACGCCCTCGAAACCGCCGCTTTCGCCACCCGCCCCGCCCCAAACGGCGCCCGCCGCATCGACCTCGACATCATCGCCGACGCCCTGCAACGCCGCTCCCCGCGCTACGACCAAGCCGGCGACAGTCACTACGACACCATATCCGCTTTCATCAAATCGGTGCGCGGCTCCTCCCCCGACGGCGCCCTCTACTGGCTGGCCCGGATGCTGGAATCCGGCGAAAATCCGCTATTCATCGCCCGCCGCATGGTAATCCTGGCCGCCGAGGACATCGGCCTCGCCGACCCCCAAGCCCTGCCCCTGGCGATAGCCGCGCAACAAGCCGCCCACTTCATCGGAATGCCCGAAGGCCGCATCCCTCTCGCCGAAGCCGCCGTCTACCTGGCCGCCGCCCCCAAAAGCAACACCGCCTACGCCGCCATCAACGAAGCCATCGCCGACGTCCGCCGCCTGCCCAACGACCCCGTCCCCCTCCACCTGCGCAACGCCGTAACCGGCCTAATGCAACAAATGGGCTACGGCCAAAACTACCAATACGCCCACGACCACCAAGACCACTTCACCCCCCAAGAATACCTGCCCCCGCCCCTAAAAAACCGCCGCTACTACCACCCCGGCAACCAGGGATCAGAACCCCAAATAGCCGAAAGACTACGCCGCTGGTGGGGCAATGAACCGCCGCACCAACCTGCGCCTAAAGATGACAACGCGAATCCCAACCCATCGCTATAAACCAAGCGCCAACCGCAAACCGCCATCTATAGCAACCATAGTTTCCGGCGGCAGCAACCCAACCCGCTCCGTAAAAAGAGCCTTGTCGATCGTTAGAATCTGCGAAACGTTTACAACCGAATTTTCAGAAAGCCCGGCCCCGCCAATGCACAAGAAAACGTTGCCCTCTGTTTCATCCAAACTAGGATTTGCGGTTACAGTAGCAACTACTGCCGTGCTGATTCGACTGGCGTTAAACTGGTTGTCTTGAATTATCAGCGCAAGTCCAGTATAGCCCAGCCTGGAAATGGACGGCTCAGTCTGCGATACCTGCCATATTTCGCCACGTTGCATTACCCAGTTTTTTCTTGTAGTCCTGTCACCGGCGAGTCTCTGGATATCCTCGGCGGTATATTTATTGAGGACCTTGAATTCAGGGTCCTTCGCTGCTTCAATAAGTTCATCAGGTAGAGTGCCGGCGCTCTTCTCGCCGCGTTCTATCTGATTGAGGAGTGACTTAAGTCTGCCGTCGTCACCCGATTTGAACCTGCTTCCGGGTTTGTTCTCGACACCGCAACCGCAGAGGCAGTAGGGATAGGGGTTTTTCGGCGTAGGCTCCTTTTTCATATCATCCCCCAAGTCTGGAATAACCCGGCCCGGAACCGGACGGCTCCGGCAGCGACGCCTACCATATTTCCCTCGCGCCGCATTACCACTTTTCCCCATGCAACGACGCCCACTGCATCCTAGCCAAGACATCATCAACCCTGGAATCCTCCCGCGAATAAACCGCATCCAGTGCCTCCCGCACCCAATCATCAGCAGTACAGCTACCTTGAGCCGCTGCCTCATAACCTCTGGCGTAATCCAAAACCGCCCGGCAAAAAACATCGCTTTTCGTTATGCCCAACCGGGCAGCCCAAAATTCGACTTTCCCAACCACCTCATCCGGGATCGAAATTTCAATTTCCATACCATCCCCCTTATGTATTATAGTATGGGCAGAATAGCACCCACCCAACCCCGGCGCAACCCATGACCCCCAAACACCAAACATATCCCCCCTACCTCCCGCTCAAATCAACCACCTCCCCATCGCACGCTCGCACCAAATCCGCCGGCGCCATCACTATCTCCTGCCCCCACACCCCCGCGCCCACCCCCAGCGCATCCTCCGCCATCAAACAAGCGTCCACCAGCGACCGGAAACCCGGCGGCTGCCAGTGAAACGGCGGAATCGACCCGATTTCATACCCGGTCACCGCCCTAACTGTTTCCGGCGCCGCCAGCCGGACATTACGCGAACCCAGCGCCCGCTTCAGCCGCCCCGACACCGCATTCTTGTCGCCCCCCAGCATCACCAGCGCCCGCTCCCCCGCTGCGGTCTCGAAAATCAGCGTCTTCACCACCTGCGCCTCGGCGTAACCCAGCGCCCGCGCCACCTTCGCCGCCCCCCTTTCCGTATCCGCCGGAAACTCCAGCCGCCGGTAAGCAATCCCCCGATCATCCAAAAACCTGTGCGCCGGCAAATCCATTCGTATCGCGCCCCCCGAAAATCGATCACTGCAATATAGGCGACCCGTGAAACACGTGATCCCGCAAAGCCGCGTAAATCACATGACCCACCGCAATAGCCAGCGCCAGCAACGCAATATGCCGAGCCCGAATACGCCGCCGCCGCTTTCCCTTATCATCCGCAGAATGCTTACAATGCTGACCTTTCCCGTCCATCAGCCCCCCAGCGCCGCGATAACATCCGCCGACTGCACCACTTCCGCCTGCCGCGGGAAAATGCGCCCCGTCAAAAAATCATGCACTTCCGCATCACCATCCGAGCAGCAATCCTCCACCACAAACAGATTATAATCCAAATCCGAAGCATACCGCACGGTCGACAACACCACGCCGCTGGTAGCATAACCCAAAATAATCAGGCTATGCACATCATTCGCCCGCAGCGCCACCTCCAGCCCCGTGCCATACAACGCATTGACCCGATGCTTGCCCACCACCACCTCGCCCTCCGCCGGCGCCACCGCCGGATGGATCACCGCCAGCGGATCCAACACCGCCGGCAACCCCGACGCCTTACGCTGCCCGAAAGTCTTATTCCGCCCCCCAATTTCCGGGTACCCCGGACGAAACACCGTAGCGCAATAGCAAACCATCACCCCCGCATCCCGCGCCGCCTGTTGCAACGCAACCGTTTTCCCCACCACATCCCGCTCTACCGCGTGCGGAATAGTATCCATCATCGCCGCATAAAAATCGGCGATCAGCAAAGCCGTCCGCGCTTTATCAAAAACTAATCCGACCATATCATCCCTCTTTCCATAGAACTGTCAACCTTAGCCAGCCGCGCATTGGCAAGATCAACAAAATCCCTTTCCCGTTCAATTCCGATGAACCGCCGCCCCAACTGACGGCATACTGCCGGACAAGTCCCCACCCCGGCAAAAGGATCCAACACAACATCTCCAACATCAGAACTGGCCTTCACCAGCCGCTCCATCAGCTTCTCCGGCTTTTGGATCGTATTCAACACCTCCCGGCTAACCAATTCTTTGGATTTATAAGTCAACTGCTTCACATCGCCCCAAACATCCCCCGGATTCTTGCCCCCATCATTAAACTTAGTTTTCCCGAACTTCCCGCCCGTCACCGACGGCACCCGTTCACAGCGCAAACGATGCTCCAGCTCCACCAACTGCGCCACCCGTATATCATCCAAGTTAAAAGTTTTAGCCCGTTTCCCCTTGATAAAATAGCAAATAACATCATAATTATTAGTATAACTAACCCGGCCCTGTCCCAACCGGCTAGGCTGATACCACACAATTTTAGACCGCAAATTAAGAAACGGCCGGTAATCAATAAAATCAACACAATCCGGCTTGCCGAACAAATACAAAGCCGCCCCATCTTTCATTTTCGCCGCAAAAATCTTGATCAACTCTAGGTTGAACTCTTGAATGGAGTTTACCTTGTCCCAATCATTGCCCGTTACTCCATACGGACCGTCGCAGATTATAAGGTCAACCGATTCGTCATCAATCTGCGGAAACAAATCAAAAGCGTCAGCGTGGTATATCCGGTCAACTTCCAGCATATTCCCCTCCTTACCATTGGCAAGTATACCACGCCGCGCCTTAGTTTGCTTGGCTTGTCCTACCCCCGCCCCCCCAACTCCCGCGCCGCCCCCGCCGTCCGTAGCAGCGCCTCCTCCACATCCCCTGCCGATATATGCCGGTGCGTTACCATCCGCACCGACTGCTTCCCCGGATACGACACCAGCACCCCATGCCGCTTCAGCGCAGCAATAAAATCCCCCGCCGTCCCCAGCGATTCCGCCACCTCAAAAAAGACGATATTCGTCTGAATCCGCTCCGGATCCACCTCCAACCCGTCAATATTCGCCAGCCCCTGCGCCAGCCGCCGCGCATTCTGATGATCCTCCGCCAGCCGGTCAATCATACAATCCAGCGCCACCAGCCCCGCCGCCGCCAGCACCCCCGCCTGTCGCATCCCGCCCCCCAGCATCTTGCGCCACCGCTTCGCCCGCTCGATGAAATCCGCCGAACCCACCAGCACCGACCCCACCGGACAGCTCAGCGACTTCGACAAACAGAAACTCAAATCATCCACCTCCCGCGCCAACTCCGCCGGCGGCACCTCCAGCGCCACCGCCGCGTTGAAAATCCGCGCCCCGTCCAAATGCACCGCCGCCCCCGCCGCGTGCGCCACATCGCAGACCGCCTTAGTGTCCGCCGGCGTAAGCGCCCCGCCGCTGCAACGGTTATGCGTGTTTTCCAAACAAACCATGCTGGTACGCGGGAAATGCAAATTCCCCGGCGGACGGATCGCCCCCGCCACCTCCCCGGCATCCATCCGCCCCTGCCCATCGTTCGGCACCAGCCGCGTCTGCACCCCCGCCAGCGCCGCCTGCCCCGCCCCCTCGTTCCAAAACATGTGCGCCTGGTCGCCCATTATAATCTCATCCCCCTTCCCGCTCCACGCCAGCGTCGCGATCAAATTGCTCATCGTCCCGCTGACCGTCAGCAGCCCCGCCTCCTTGCCCAGCAATGCCGCGGCACGCTCCTGCAATTCATTGATCGACGGATCCTCGCCAAAAACATCATCGCCGACTTCGGCCGCCGCCATCGCCCGCCGCATCTCATCGGTGGGCTGGGTAACCGTATCGCTGCGCAAGTCAATCGCAATCATCAAACCCTCTACACTATCCGGCGGAATCGTTGTACATCCCCATCAGGCTTTGCGGGATTACCCCCGCGCCCGAATTATCCGGCAAATCATCAAATCCTGCAAATCCCCCATCCGCCCCCCAACCCGCCCAAAAATCAACCCCGCCCCAACCTTGCCGAACCCGCCGCCCCCGCCTACAATGTACCCGACCCGCAGCGCAAACCGGGGGTGAGCATCTTGCGACAAAGCGCCGTTTCTTTCCAAACCGCCGGCCTCAGCTTCGAGGGCGTAATCGCCCAGCCCGACGCCGCCGGCGGCCCCTGGCCCGGCATCGTAATCTGCCACCCCCACCCCCTCCACGGCGGCTCCATGCACAACAACGTAGTAATGGCCCTGGCCCTCGGCCTCGCCGAGGATGGTTTCGTAACCCTCCGCTTCAACTTCCGCGGCGTAGGCGAAAGCCAGGGCCAGCACGCCCAGGGCGAAACCGAATACCAAGAAATCCTCGGCGCCCTCGACCTGATCAAAGCCTGGCCCGACACCCACGGCAAGACCGGACTAACCGGCTACTCCTTCGGCTCCGGCGTAATCCTCCGCCACGAGTCCGTCCAAAAAGAAGCCGACGCCCTAGCCCTGATTTCCCCCGCCCAGCGTTACATCGACGACAGCCCCCTAAAAACCCGCAACCAGCCCGCCCTGATCGCCGCCGGCGACCGCGACCGCCTGGCCGACCCCCAGCAACTAACCGCCCAACTCCAAACCTACGCCCATCCCCCCGAAACCCGCATATTCGACGGCGTCGATCATTTCTGGTACGGCCACGAAGCCCGCCTAGTCCCCGAAGTATCCCGCTTCTTCACCCAGCACCTAAAATAGCCCTGTATTCCGCCCAAACAATCATCCATCCAACCATCCCAATGCAAAAATTTGACCAGCGCCCCCGTAGTAATCCCCTCCCCCTACCCGAAGTAATCCCCTCCCCCTAAGGGGGAGGGTTAGGGTGGGGGAGGGTGAGGGTGAACCGCCCCAACCTGCGCCGTAATAAAATGATTACCCCCCCATCAACAACCCCCAACCCCACCCCACCGCGCCCGCCCATCTACCGGGATCTCGCGCTAATCCAGCTCGCCGCCCTAGCCTTCCTGCTGGACCAGTTCACCAAATACCTGGTCCGCGAGTTCCTCCGCCTCTACGAATCCGTCCCCCCCGATGGCTTCTTTCGCATCACCCACACCTTCAACACCGGCAGCATCTTCGGCATCTTCCAGGGCCAAAACACCGTCTTCATCCTAGTATCCTTCATCGGCATAGCCGTCCTGATACTGCTATCCCGCAGCCGGCGCTTCCCCCCCGCGCTATTGCGCCTCAGCCTCGGCCTCCAGCTAGGCGGCGCCTTCGGCAACCTGCTGGACCGCATCCGCCTCGGCCACGTCACCGACTGGGTAGACATCGGCCCCTGGCCGGTATTCAACATCGCTGACGCCTGCATCGTAACCGGCCTGATCATCCTCGCCTACCTATTCATAATATCCGAAACCCGCCGCCCCGCCCCCGACAATGCCCCCAACTCCTACGACTACTGCCCCATCTGCGACGGCGAAATGCGCCCCCTGCCCTCCCGACACGGCCCCCCCAACGCCTGGCGCTGCGCCAACTGCGGCGTCCGCGAGCGCATCATCCCCGACGACAACGCCCTATGACCCACCCCGTCCGCCGCATAACCGCCCAATCCGGCCCCGCCCGCCTCGACCAATACCTGGCCGCGCTGGATCTCGGCCTAACCCGCAGCCGCCTGCAACAACTAATCGCCGGCGGCGACGTACTGGTCAACGGCGTTGCCGTCAAACCATCCCACCGCATCCGCCCCGGCGACCGCATACAACTATCGCCCCCGCCCCCCCAACCCGCCGCCGCCATACCCCAAGACATCCCCCTAACCGTAATTTACCAAGACGCCCACCTGATAGTAATCGACAAACCCCCCGGCCTGCCCGCCCACCCCGGCCCCGGCCACCCCGACGGCACCCTAGTCAACGGACTCCTCGCCCTCTGCCCCGACATCCAGGGCATCGGCGGCCGCATCCGCCCCGGCATCGTCCACCGCCTAGACAAAGACACCTCCGGCCTCATCATCGCCGCCAAAACCGAAACCGCCCACCACCGCCTATCCCAACAAATCAAAGACCGCGCCATCAAAAAAGGCTACCTCGCCCTAGTCCAGGGCGCCCCATCCCCCCCCTACGGCGCCATAGACGTCCCCATAGCCCGCGACCCCCGCCGCCGCACCCGAATGGCCGTAACCCCCAACGGACGCCCAAGCCGCACCGAATACCGCACCCTACAGCACATACCCCCACCCACCCCGCAGCGCACAAACGCCGCCCAAACCCTACTCGAACTCCAACTGCACACCGGCCGCACCCACCAAGCCCGCGTACACCTAGCCTGGCTAGGCCACCCCATAATTGGCGACACCCTATACGGCAAACCCGCCCCCCACCTCCCCCGCCAATTCCTCCACGCCCACCACCTAACCTTCGCCCACCCCCAAACCCACCAACCCCTACAATTCAACTCCCCCCTACCCCCCGACCTACAAGCCGCCCTACAAGCCGCCCTACAATAACCCCACCCCCAAACCGCAAAGCGATTGTACATTATTTCACAATAACACCTTTCCCGGCAACAACAATCCCCTTATTTCACCAACGCATCAAGCATTGACACCGCCTATTACCGGCGGATAAACTCGATTTAAGCGAAGCGTAGGAACGCCCCCCCAATCACGGAGGTACTGAAAATGAAAAGCCTCCGAATCAGCCGATCCACCCTGGCGGCTGGCATAACCCTGATAACATTGCTATCCTTGATCGGCGTCTTTGGAACACTCAACCAAGAACAGCCGGAGCAAGTCAAATTCCTCGATTGGGGCACACCGCCGCAGGTGGACCCCAACCGCTCAATTCACGGCAACCCTACAACCAGCATGGGCTTGCCCATCAGCGCAATATATCTCCCGCCCCAAAGCATACAAGATCTGGTGAACCGCGTTGACGCCGTGATTACGGGAACAATATCCGCCATTGGAAACACCGCCAACGAGGGCCCCTACAACCATTCCCAACAAGCAAACCCATTGACCCAATCCGGCCATCCGCCCCCAACGATCACCGTAACCTACTACACCATCACGATCGACCAAATCCTGCTGAACGACCACAACATCGCGTCCAACCCCATCCTACGCTTAGGCGGATCCCACAGCCAAAGCCTGCCCCAAGTAGGAGAGAGCTTCCTTTTCGCCCTCGATATAAACCCCGACCGGAAAAGCTACGGCATCATTGAAAACTGGAATCTAATCCCCCTGGACGGCGGCCCGATACAAAACTTTGACGGAACAGAACCCGGCTACCCCGGCGTAACCAATGAACAGTTCCTAATATCCGCCATCCAAAACGCAGTCACCACCAGATCCCCGTCCCAACCCCCCGATTGGCCCAAGAGACCTTTCCTACCCGACGAAAGCGCCGACAACTAACCCGCAACACCCCCAACCCAAAACCCGCCCGGCGCCGCCAATCGGCAATGCCGGGCCTACAAGCTGCCCCTACTTCCCCTCCAAAATCCAATCCGCCACCCGCTCCGCGATCATGATCGTAGTCGCATTGGTATTCGCCCGGATCACATCCGGCATCACCGACGCATCCACCACCCGCAGATTCTCCACCCCATGCACCCGGCAATACTGATCCACCACCGCCATCGGATCCGACGCCGGCCCCATCTTGCAAGTCCCCGCAATATGATGCTGCGTATAAGCGTTCCGCAGCATCCACCGATCCAGCGCATCATCCGACGCCAAATCCGCCTCCGTCGGATTCAGCATCTCCGCGATCTGCGCCGCCATCGCCGGATGCTCCGCAATCCGCGCCGCCGTCCGCAGCGCCTCCCGCATCCGTTCCCGATCGTATGCCGCCGAAAACAGCCGGTAATCCAGCCGCGGCTGCACATTGGGGTCGGCGCTAACCAGCGTGATTTCCCCCGCCGATGTAGCGTTTTGCAGCCCCACGCTCAACCCCCAATGAAACTCGTCCCCCTCATACTCCACGCTCGCCGGCCGGTGTTCGCTGGTCATCAAAGTCGGCGTAATCTGAAAATCCGCCCGGGTCGGCGAATCCGGCGTGCTGAACCGCAGCCCCACCTGAATCGTCGGCGTCTCCACATCCGCCGGCTCCCCGTACCCCCGGAACACCATATAAGCCGCCGGATGGTCGCAGAAATTCTTGCCCACCCCCGGCAAATCATGCACCGACGCAATCCCATGCGCCGCCAATTCCCCCGCCGGCCCCACCCCCGACAGCAGCAGCGCCTGGCACGACCCAATCGTCCCGCCGCTCAAAATGATCTGCTCCCCCGACACCCGGAAAACCTCGCCCCCGCTTTCCGCCTCAATCCCCACCGCTTTCTTGCCCTCGAACAAAACCCGGTGCACCGTCACATTCCCCCGCACCGTCATATTCAGCCGGTGCCGCGCCTGCGACAGATAAGTCAGCGCCGTACTCATCCGCACCCCGTCAATGTTGTTCAGCGGGCGCACCCCGATGCCGTTGGAATCCGGCGAATTCTGATCCGCATCCTCGGGAAACCCCACCCCCACGCAGGCATCATAAAACGCCCCCGACACCGGGATCCATTCCTCCCGCTTGAAACGGCGGATCGGCAGCGGCCCCTCGTTCCCGTGAAAATCATCCCCCGGATGATCCCAGTCATTCTCCATCTTGCGGAAATAAGGCAAACACTTGGTGAACGCCCATTCGTCATTGCCCCATTCCGCCCAATTGTCATAATCCTCCGGCACCCCCCGGAAAATCACTTGCCCGTTAATCGCGCTGGAGCCCCCGGTAGCCTTGCCCCGCGGAATCACCATCGGCTCCGGCTGCGCCGCATTGGCGATCCCCCGCAAATCCCAACTGTGCGGCCCATAAGCCGACCGCCAAACATTGTACCCCCGCTTAAGATCCTCCGGCAGCTGCTCAAACTCCGGGTAGTCCGGCCCCGCCTCCAGCAGCAACACCGACTTGTCCGGATCCTCCGACAGCCGGGTAGCCACCACGCAGCCCGCCGAACCGCCCCCCACCACAATATAATCGTACTTCACGCCCAAACCTCCATACCTTCCGAAACTCAATCCCCTGCCGCCCTGCGCCGCGGCGAATCCGCCCCCTATTATACATCCCCGCGCCAACCCAACCCCCCCTTTATTGACAAACCCCTACATCCCGGCTAAGTTAAGCCAACCGCCCCAGACGCAAGCCAGCCGCCTCGCATTCATCCTGAGCTTGTCGAAGGATGGCGGCGCAGGCCAGCCGCCCCGCAAAGCGACTACATAGGGGGTTGCAATCTATGACCACCGCCAACCCGGATCTGCGAACCGCATCACCCCCCGAACCCCGCAACGGCGGCCGCCCCGACCCCATCATCGCCGTCAACTCCGTCTGGAAAGTTTTCGGCAAGCACCCTGAACGCGCCCTCGACCCCCAAAACCTCGGCAAAACCAAAGCCGAACTCCAGGCCGAGCTGGGCGTAGTCATCGGCCTCCACGACGTCTCCTTTGAAGTCCAGCGCGGCGAAACCTTCGTCATTATGGGCCTCTCCGGCAGCGGCAAATCCACCATGGTCCGCTGCCTCATCCGCCTGATCGAACCCACCGCCGGCAACATCACCATCTCCGGCGACGACATCACCGCAATGTCCGACAAAGAGCTAATGGAATTCCGCCGCGGCCGCATCGCTATGGTATTCCAGCACTACGGCCTGATGCCCCACCGCAGCGTACTGGAAAACGCCGCTTGGGGCCTCGAAGTCCAGGGCGTCCCCGAAGCCCAGCGCCACGCCCGCACCCGCGAAATCCTCAGCATGGTCGGCTTGGCCGGCTGGGAATCCTCCTACCCCCGACAGCTATCCGGCGGGATGCAACAACGCGTCGGCCTCGCCCGCGCCCTGGTAGTCGACACCCCCATAATGCTGATGGACGAACCCTTCAGCGGCCTCGACCCCCTAATCCGCCGCCAAATGCAAGACGAACTCCTCCGCCTCCAAGAGGAACTCCAAAAAACCATCGTTTTCATCACCCACGACCTCAACGAAGCCCTCAAACTCGGCGACCGCATCGTAATCATGCACGACGGCCGCGTCGCCCAAATCGGCTCCCCCGAGGACATCGTCCTCCGCCCCGAGGACGAATACGTAGGCGATTTCACCCAAGACGTCCGCCTCGAAAGCGTCCTCACCGCCAGCAAAGTGATGGTCTCCCCCAAAGCCACCGTGATGGGACACCAAGGCCCCCGCGCCGCCCTCCACACCATCGGCAACAGCGACGGCGACGCCGCCTGGATCGTCGACCGCCGCGAACGCTATATGGGCCTCCTCACCATCACCAACGCCCAAAACGCCCTCCGCGCCGGCGTCCGCCGCATCGACGAAGCAATGGACTACGTAGACCGCGAATACGCCGCCGTCCACCCCGACACCACCTTTGACGTCCTCATCCCCCGCGCAATGTCCAGCGATTACCCCATCCCGGTCACCGACGCCGACAACCTCCTCGTCGGCGAAGTCCACCGCAGCGCCCTCGCCGAAGCCCTCGCCGAAACCTCCACCGCCGACCCCGACTACCAAGCCAACGCCGCCGCCAACGCCGCCCTCGCCGCCGGGCAGTCCGCGGCCAGCAGCAACTAAGGAGGCCCCTTATGGCCGCGATCACCGGCAGCGAAAGAACCCCCCAGCCCATCGACGCCGATTCCCCCGGCGCCATCCCCGAAGCCCCCCCCCGTAAGTCAATGCTGGATCTATCCCGCCCCCGAACCCGCTGGCTGGCCGGCCTAGCCGCCGCCCTGGTTGTGATGGTCATCTGCCTCGCCGTCTGGGGCCCCGATATGGCCTACCCCACCACCGTATCCACCTCCCAAATCGAAGGCAGCAACATCGAAATCACCCGCTCCGTCCGCGACGTCACCGGCAGCGCCATTGACGACGCCGTAGGCTGGATCACCCGCGAAGCAAGCTGGCTGTTCAACGGCCTAAGCGTCGCCGTAACCTTCGCCCTCGTCAACATCGAAAAGGGCCTCAAATGGCTACCCTGGCCCGCCGTAGTGCTGGCCCTTTCCATCCTGTCCTTCGCCATCGGCCGCTGGGCGCTGCTCGCCTTCACCCCCGCCGCCCTGCTATTCGTCGGCTTTATGGACCTATGGGGCCCAATGATCGAAACCGTCGCCCTGATGGTCGTCGCCGTAGCCATTTCCGTCGGCTTAGGCTTCCCCTTAGGCGTCCTGGGCGCCCGCAGCCGGATGATGGACAACATAATGCGCCCCATCCTCGACGGAATGCAGACCATGCCCAGCTTCGTCTACCTGCTCCCCGGCATCCTGTTTTTCGGGCTAGGCAAACCCGCCGGCATATTCGCCACCATCATCTACGCCGTCCCCCCGGTAATCCGCCTCACCAACCTCGGCATCCGCCAAGTATCCCCCGAAGCCGTCGAAGCCGCCCGTTCTTTCGGCGCCTCCCCCGTGCAGCTACTGACCAAAGTCCAAGTCCCCATGGCCCTGCCCACCATCATGGCCGGAGTCAACCAAACCACCATGATGGCCCTCGCCATGGTCACCATCGCCAGCATGGTAGCCGCCGGCGGCTTGGGCGACAACGTCCTCCGCGCCTTGCAGAAAAACGAACCCGGCAACGGCGCCATCGCCGGCCTCGCCATCGTATTCATGGCCGTAATCATAGACCGCCTAACCCAAGCCGCCGCCCGCAGCCGTCAAGAAGCCCTCCAGTAAGGCACAATCATGCCCCCACCGGAAAACCCCAACCAACGCCCAAAAACCGGGGCGGGCCGACCCCGCCCCGCAGGTGCCAAATCGTGACGCCGGATGAAATGCCCGACCAGCCCCCAACAACGCCCAACCGAGAATCCATCTGGAGCGTATCCGCCCAGTGGAAAGCGGTATACTTCCCCCTATTCACAATCTTGACCATCATAATCTCCGGCTACATAATCTGGCACGGCCTAACCCACCGCCCCCCAGGCGACATCCACGACGCCATAATCGCCATCATCCTCCGCCTCGCCCCCGCCATAATCGTATCCGCCGGCGCCAGCGTAGTAATAACCGAACTAGGCAGGTACACCGCCATGCTATCCGACATCCTCCGCGAAAAAACCGACAAATGGCTCGCCAAAAGCCGCCGAGAGGACCGGGAAAAAGCCCGCGCCGAGGGCCGCGCCGAGAGCCAAACCGAAGCCCGCGCCGAGGGCCGGGCCGAAAACCAAAAGCTATGGCAAGACTGGAACGCCCGCCGCCTAGAACACCAAGCCGCCGGCAAGCCCTTCCACGAACCCCCGCCATCCCTAGACTAAAACGCCCCACCCCCGGCAAGCCGCCGATTGACAGGAGAGGTACGCCGCCATGCTATCCGACATCCTCCGCGAAAAAACCGACAAATGGATTGCCAAGCACCGCAAGGAACAAATCGATAAAGCCTTTGCCAGAGGTTACGCCAGAGGTTACGCCAGAGGGTACGCCAGAGGGTATGCTAGAGGGTATGCTAGAGGGTATGCTAAAAAGTACGCCGAAGCCCGCGCCGAAAACCAAAAGCTATGGCAAGCCTGGAACGCCCGCCGCCTAGAACACCAAGCCGCCGGCAAACCCTTCCACGAACCCCCGCCATCCCTCGACTAAAACGCGCCCCCGCCCCCGCCAACCCGCCCGTTTGACAAAACCCGCATCCCGCTGGTAAATTACCCCAACACCGCCCGGCGGCGGAAATCACCCTAAAATGCCCGTACAGGGCGGGAGGAGTACCGGTTTGCTGACACGGAACAGATTCTATCCCCTGGCGATGCTGCTGGCCATCATGGCCCTGATCGCCGCCGTCGCCTGCGGCTCGACCGAAGTCGAAGTCACCCGCGTCGTCGAGACCACGGTGGAAGTCGAGCGCACGGTGGAAGTCCCCGTCACCCAAGTAGTCGAGCGCGAAGTTCAGGTGACCCAAGTTGTGGAACGCGAAGTTCCGGTGACCCAGGTTGTAGAACGCGAAGTCGAGGTCACTAAGATCGTCGAAGTCATGGTCGAACCCCCCGAAGGACCCAAGGAAACCATTATTTTCGGCGACCTCAACTGGTCCAGCGCCTTGCTCCAAAACCGCATCGCGCAATACATCATCGAACACGGCTACGGCTACCCCACCGACGTCAAATTCGGCGCCACCCTCCCCCTCTTTGAGGGACTAAAGCGCGGCGACACCGACGTCACTATGGAAATTTGGCTCCCCAACCAGGACGAAGCCTGGAACAAAGCCCGCGAAGAGGGCGCAGTCCTATCCGTAGGCAAAAGCCTCGGCTCCGACTGGCAGTCCGCTTTCGTAATCCCGGCCTACCTCCAGGAACAATACCCCGATCTGGACAGCATCGACGACCTGACCGACCCCCAGTACAAAGACCTGTTCACCACCACCGAAACCGGCGACAAAGCCCGGCTCGTTTCCTGCGTCATCGGTTGGGCCTGCGAAGGCGTCAACGCCGCCCAGGTCGAAGGCTACGGCCTCTCCGACCACGTCCAAATCGTCAACCCCGGCGACGGCGCCGCCCTCAACGCCGACCTCTATGGCGCCTACGAAAGGGAGGAACCCTGGCTGGGCTACCAATGGGGCACCAACGACCCCGCCCTAAAGCTCGACCTGGTCCGCCTGGAGGAACCGGCCTACTCCGACGAATGCTGGTTCACCACCAAAGCCTGCGCCTACGAAGACGCCACCATCCTGATTGCCGTCAACCCCGACCTCCCCGGCGAAGCCCCCGACGTAGTCGAAATGCTCCGCAATTGGGATTTCAACATCGACATCTACAAGGCCGTAGTCCAATGGCAAGACGCCAACCCTGACGTCGACACCAAGACCACAACCTTGTGGTGGCTGAACGAAAACCAGGACATCTGGTCCCAATGGGTCACCGACCAGGCCGAAGCCAACATCGTCGCCGCTCTAGCCGCCGGCGAGGAAGCCGAAGGCTGGCCCGACGAGTAACCCCCACCCATCGCAACAACCCCGGCCAGGCGGTCCCGCGCAAGCAGGGCCGCCTTTCCCATCCCGCCCCCCACGCGCTAAAATACAGTGTCGCCAATTCATCCCGAGCCGTCGCCAATTCATCCCGAGCCGTCGCCAATTCATCCCGAGCCGTCGCCAATTCATCCCGAGCCGTCGCCAATTCATCCCGAGCCGTCGCCAATTCATCCCGAGCCGTCGCCAATTCATCCCGAGCCGTCGCCAATTCATCCCGAGCCGTCGTCAATTCATCCCGAGCCGTCGTCAATTCATCCCGAGCCGTCGTCAATTCATCCTGAGCCGTCGTCAATTCATCCTGAGCTTGTCGAAGGATGAATCCCGCCCCCCATACGCTAAAATACCCCCAGAGAACAACTATGCCCCAACCACCACCTCCCCAACAAACCGCCCGCCTAACGCGCTACCGCGCCCAAAGCGTCCGCCTCCTGCGCGACGCCGTCAACGAAGCGCGGCAAAACCGCTGGCTGCGTTGCGAGGAACTCCTCTGGGGCAGCATCACCCTCGCCGTCAAAGCCGTCGCCCTAACCCGCGGCGACCAACCCGACGGCCGCGACGCCATCGAAGCCTACGCCCAAACCCTAGGCCGCCAACACAACGACCGCCGCATCCGCGACGCCTTCACCCGACTCAACTCCTTCGCCGACGCCGCCGACCGGATGCGCGAATCCCGCGCCGGCGCCCAACGCCTCGTAGCCATCCTCGAGGACATCACCGCCGCCACCGAGCGCCTATGGGCCATGCTGCCCCCAACCCAAACCCCGGAAACCCCCGATCCCCCAACCCTCGACACCCCCCAGCCCCCGCCGCCAAAGCGCCGCCAACGGCGCCGCCCGCGGCAAAGGCGGATAAATGACGATGACGAATAACCCCCCGACCGCGCCCCGCGCTGTCGCCATCCACACCCACGGCTGCAAACTCAACCAGGCCGACAGCCAGGAACTGGCCCGCCAATTCCAGGAAGCCGGCTACCGCCTGGCCGCCCCCCACGCCCCCGCCGACATCATCATCCTCAACACCTGCACCGTAACCGCCAACGCCGACGCCAAAGCCCGCCAATACCTCCGTGCCGCCCGCCGCCGCAACCCCAACGCCCTAATCATCGCCACCGGCTGCTACGCCCAACGCGCCCCCAGCGAACTCCAAAACCTCCCCGAAGTATCCCTAATCATCAACAACAGCGCCAAACCATCCCTGCCCCAATCCGCCATCGCCGCCCTCCAAACCCAACCCCTGCCCACCCCGCAACCCGCCCGCGCCGTATCGCCGCCGCCGCAAAAGCAGGAACCCGCCCCCCCGGCGGATACCGCCCAAAACGCAAACCCGACCCGCACCCGCGCAATGATCAAAATTCAGGAAGGCTGCGACCAAGTCTGCGCCTACTGCATCGTCCCCAAAGTCCGCGGCCGCGAACGCAGCATCCCCCCCGAAACCATCATCGCCCAAATCAACCGCCGCGCCGCCGACGGTTTCCGCGAAGCCGCCCTCACCGGCACCCAGCTAGGCACCTACGGCTTCGACCTCCCCAACGACGCCAGCCTAACCCGTCTCCTGGAGCGCGTCCTGGCCGAAACCGGCATAGAACGCCTCCGCGTATCCTCCCTCCAGGCCCACGAAATCACCCAACCCCTCCTCGACCTATGGCGCAACCCCCGCCTAATGCCCCACTTCCACATCCCCCTCCAGAGCGGCTGCGACGCCACCCTCCGCAATATGCGCCGCCGCTACGACACCGCCCAATTCGCCGCCGCCGTAGCCCTAACCCGCCGGATGTACCCCCACGCCGGCATCACCACCGACATCATCGCCGGCTTCCCCGGCGAAACCCCCGCCCAATTCGCCAATAGCCTCCAATTCGCCGCCGAAATGCGCTTCTCCGACATCCACGCCTTCCCCTACTCCCCCCGCCCCGGCACCTCCGCCGCCTACCACCAAAACCCCGTCCCCGAACCCGAAAAACGCGACCGAATGGCCCAACTCCTAACCCTCGCCGCCCAATCCCGCCAAAACTTCCGCCAATCCCAAATAGGAACCACCCGCCCAACCCTATGGGAACGCGCCGCCCGCCACAACCTATGGTCCGGCCTAACCGACAACTACCTCCGCGTCCGCGCCCCAAGCCCCACCCCCCTATCCAACCAAATCACCAACGCCCGCCTAACCGCCCTAGACGGCGACTACCTACTAGCCGAACCCCACCCCCCATAACCCGCCCCCTAAAACCATCTCCCAACCAACATAACCCCCCTCCCCATTAACAATAAATCCCCTCCCCCTCCGGGGGAGGGTTAGGGTGGGGGCGTACCCCCAACGGCGTCCCCTCAGCATCTCCCAACCAACAAAAAAGCCGCCCCAAGCACCCCCGGGGCGGCCAAAAATTCCAAATCCGGCGCGGCAACTAAATCTCCACCGCCTTGAGAAACCCCATCCCCCCGCGCCGCTCCAAATACCCCGCCCGAACATCATGCCCGTGCGAAAACACCAGCAGCCACCCCTCCCGCTCCGCCCGGAACAGCAACTCCTTCTTCTGCTCCAGCGTCACCTCCGGCGAATTATCAAACGCCGAAATCGCCACCAAATTCAGATGATGCGGCGTCGGCACAATGTCCCCCAAATACACCACCCGCTCCCCGCCGTGATTAAACATCACCATCTGATGCCCCGGCGCATGACCATCGGTCACCACCACATTCAACCCCGGCAGAATCTCCCGATCCCCGTCCAGCAACTCCAGTTGCCCCCGGTCGTCAACCGGCAGAAAATTATCCGCCCGGTGCGCATGGTTGGCCCGCTCATTAGGATGGCAAGCCTCATGCCAGCACCGCTCCTGCACATAATACCGCGCCTTCGTGAACGTAGGCACCAGATTCCCCGCCCGGTCCAGCCGCGTACAACCCCCCGCATGATCGAAATGCAAATGCGTCAGGATCACCGCATGAATATCCTTCGGCGTCAGCCCCACCCCCTTCAGCCCCCGCAGCAACCGGCTCGGCACCAGCCCCAGCTTTTCCCGGTCAATGTCCACCGTATCCTTCGACCCAACGCCCGTATCCACCAGCACATTCCGCCCCCCCGCCTGCAACAACAGGCAGTTCAGCCCCAGCGTCATCCGGTTCTTCCGATCCGTCGCCACGCTGTTCTCCCAAGTCTCCTTGGGCACCGGCCCGAACATCGAACCCCCGTCAACCTTCATTACTCCGTCGCTGATGATCTTCACCTTCGTCGTCATCATTAACCACCCATACACCCCTTAATCTGCTGTGAGCCCGCCAGGCCCCTAGCCCCAACGCGCCGAGCCTCGATCAAAGGACGCCGGATGGCTTGCGGATGCTGAACAAGAAAGTAATACTGCATCAGGAAACCCGCAGCACCCATAAAACACGGCAGCGCCCTTCCCGCGACAACCCGCCCGCGCCAAAGCCATCCCCGGCCGGATAACGCCGCTGCGCCAACCCCCTCGCCAAAATTTCCCCGCGCCGGCCCCCGAAGCCAACGGCCCCATCGCTGCCGCCGCCGGAATATGCCTAGCAGTTAAAAGACTTGCGCCGGGAATGTCAAGCTAAATTTAAGAATAATCTAAATCATTTCCTAAAATTTATCCAAAAATCCAAATCCCCCCATCCCAAGCCCCCCGGTAATGCTATACTACCCCCACACGACCAACACCCCGCCGCGGCCAACGCCCCATCCCAACCGCCGCGCAAGGAGCCAGCCATGACCCAAACCGCCATCCCCCAACCGCAAGCCCCCGCTGCCCAACTATCCCTAATGGCCCACCTGTTCCGCCGCGCCGGATTCGGCGCCACCTACAACGAACTCGAACAATCCCTAACCCAAGGCTACGAAGCCACCGTCGAACAACTCCTCCACCCCGAAAACGCCCCCGAATGGGACGACGCCCTATTCCGCCGCTACCACACAGACCAAAACAGCCTGATGCTCATCGAAAGCTCCCAATCCTATTGGCTCTACCGTATGATCAACTCCCCCCGCCCCCTGGAGGAAAAAATCGCCCTCTTCTGGCACGGCCTCTTCGCCACCGCCTACGGCAAACTCAACCACGCCAAAGCCGTAGTCAACCAAACCAACACCTTCCGCCGCCACGGCCTCGGCTCCTTCCGCAACCTCCTATCCGAACTATCCCGCGACCCCGCAATGATCTTCTGGCTCGACAACAAAGACAACCACAAAGACGCCCCCAACGAAAACTACGGCCGCGAACTCCTCGAACTATTCTCTATGGGCATCGGCACCTACACCGAAGCCGACGTCAAAGCCGCCGCCCGCGCCTTCACCGGCTGGACCATCGCCAACCAGGATTATATGTCCATCCGCGCCTCCCGCGACTCCATCTGGCCCCACGGCCGCCTCGATTGGCAATTCCAATACCGCCCCGACGACCACGACGACTCCCCCAAAACCTTCCTCAACCAAACCGGCCGCTTCAACGGCGAGGATGTCCTCGACATCATCTGCGCCCACCCCGCCAGCAGCTGGTTCCTCGCCAACAAACTCCACGCCTTCTTCGTATCCGACCAGCCCGACGAAGCCGCTACCCAAACCATCGCCGAAGATCTCCGCCGCACCAAAGGCGACCTCCGCTCCGCCCTCCGCACCATCTTCCGGTCCGACTTCTTCCAATCCGAAAAAGCCCGCCACGCCAAAATCAAAAGCCCCGCCGAAATCGTCGCCGGCGTCGCCCGCATCGCCGGCGCCTACGCCGCCCCCCACTGGAACATCGTCAACCTCGCCCTCGACGCCAACTTTATGGGCCAAGAAATCCTCAACCCCCCCACCGTCGAAGGCTGGCACACCGGCGCCGAATGGGTCGACACCGGCACCCTCATGGAGCGCGTAAACTCCGCAACCCTCCTAATCGGCGACCCAACCCAGCCCGGCGTCCAAAACATCCTCCACCGCCTCCGCCAAACCCAACAATCCTACACCCCCGCCCAACTGGTAGACGCCGCCCTCACCCAAGCCGGCGCCATCGAAGTATCCCAAACCACCCGCCAAGAGCTAACCGCCCACGCCGCCACCCAAGGCGACCTCCGCCCCGACCAACCCTGCGCCCAAACCCGCCTAGCCGAACTCCTCCAGCTAATAGTATCCACCCGAGAATACCAACTAGCCTAACCCCACCCAACCCGGAGCAATGCCAATGCCACTAACCCAAAACACCCAAAACCAAATCCTGAAACTCATCCAACAAAAAATCCAAACCGACCAAACCTGGGCCGAAGCCTTCACCAAACTAATCACCCTAGACGAACCCGACCAAAACGGCGCCATCTGGGATCTGCTGGAGGACATCAACCACTCAATCCGTTGGGATGAGTTACTTGAGAAGCACCCGGAAGTCCTGCACAAACTAGAGGAGGGCCTACAAAAATCCATCAAAGAGGGAAAAACCATATCCCTGGACGAATTCCTAGCCCGATCCCCGGAAAACGGCTACCAGTCGCCGGGCGGCAACCCGTGATTTCACGCATAAGCCCCCAGTTTCTGGATGCGCTAAGAAAACTCGACCCCGAAATACAGCGCAAAATCCAGCGGGCATACCAATTGTTCCGGGATAACCCGCAACATGGCAGCTTGCGATTCAAGCCGGTTCAAGGTCTGCGAAATCGCTACTCGGTAAGAATCGATTCCAATTACCGGGCCCTAGGCAGAATTGACGGCAACGTCATAACTTGGTATTGGGTTGGCCCGCATTCGGAATACGCAAGGATGATTCCCTAAGCCGAACCGCCAAGCCCAACGGAGGAAATCCCGATGCCTATCACCCAACAAACCCAAAACCAAATCCTGAAATTCATCCAACAAAAAATCCAAACCGACGAAATGTGGGCCGAAGCCTTCACCAAACTAATCACCCTAGACGAACCCGACCAAAACGGCGCCGCTTGGCGTATGCTGGAATCCATCGAGGACTCCATCCGCTGGGACAAATCCTTTGCCGAACACCCCGAAGTCATTGACCTGCTTATCGAAAAGAGCCGGAAATCTATGGACGAAAGGGAAAAGAAAAAAGCAGAACGCCGCGCCAAAAATTCGGTCAAAGCCGGGTAGCAATCAATGCTTTCCCGCATAACCCCCGAATTTCTCCGGCTGTACCGGCAGCTTGACCCGGAAATCCGGCGCAAAGTCCTCCGGGCGCATAAATTGTTCTTAAACAACCCGCGCCACGGAAGCCTGAGATTCAAGAGAGTAAAGGGCAGGAGATATGTTTATTCCGCCAGAGTAGACGAAAATTTCCGCGTACTAGGTGAACTGAACGGCGATACTATCACTTGGCACTGGATTGGCCCCCACAACCAATACGATAGGATGATTTCCTGACATGACCACCACCAAAACAACCATCCAATACTCCCACACCATCGGCTCCCTATCCAACCAAGGCCGCGGCTTCCAAAACCCCGTAGACCTCGCCCTCAACTCCCAGGGCCTAATCTACGTCCTAAACCGCGCCGGCCCCGAAATCCCCCTCCGCCTACCCTACAAACGCATATCCATCTGCACCCTAGACCAGCAATACCTAGGCGAATTCGGCACCGGCGGCACCGACCCCGGCCAATTCTGGTGGCCCTGCGCCCTAACCTTCGACCCCCACGACCACCTCTACGTAACCGACGAAGCCCTAAACCGCATAACCATATTCAGCGAAAACGGCGAAACCCTAGCCGCCTGGGGCCACCCCGGAACCGCCCCCGGCCAGCTAAACCGCCCCTCCGGCATCGCCGCAGACCCCGACGGCAACCTACTAATCGCCGACAGCGGCAACCACCGCATCCAAAAATTTGCCCCCGACGGCCAACACCTCCAAACCTGGAGCGGATTCGGCAACGCCCCCGGCCGCCTAAACACCCCCTGGGGCCTCGCCCTAGACCCCGAAGGCAACATCTACGTAGCCGACTGGGGCAACCACCGCATCCAAAAATTCGCCCCCGACGGCCAATACCTAACCCAATTCCCCCAACCCGGCGCCCCCATCCCCGCCCCTGACCGCCTATCCCGCCCCGCCGGCGTATCTGTTGACGCCGATGGCATAATCTACATAGCCGACTGGGGCAACGAGCGCGTCCGCATCCTGTCCCCCCACGGCGAAACCCTAGCCACCCTCCGGGGCGAATCCCAAACCCCCGAATGGGCCAACGACTATTTCCAAGCCAACCCCGAGGAAGCCGCCCTACGCCTGCAAGCCGACCTTTCCCCCGAAATCAACCTCCCCGGCGGCTATGGCACAACCCAGGACCGCGAACAATCCGCCAACATAGAAAAACTACTCTGGGGCCCCACCTCCGTAAAACTCGACCACCGCGGCAACCTGCTGATCGCCGACAGCTGCCGCCACCGCCTGCAAGTCTACCGCCGGACAGGGTAAAAATGGCACAAAACAACCAAACAACCGCGCCCCAACAACGCCCCGGCGTCTACTACGGCTGGTACGTAGTCGCCGCCGCAATGTTCATCGCCGCCGTCACCACCGGCGCCCGCAACGGCTTCGGCGTCTTCGTAATCCCCATGAGCGACGCCTTCGACTGGAACCGCACCACCATCTCCGTCGCCGCCGGCATCGGCTGGCTCATGAACGGCATCACTCAGCCCTTTATGGGCCACCTATTCGACAAATTCAACTCCCGCCGCGTCATCCTGATCAGCCTCCTGATCGCCGGCATCGCCACCGCCGGCCTCAGCCTAACCTTCCACTACCTCTTCCTGATCTTCCTATTCAGCTTCGTCCTATCCACCGCCATGAGCGGCGCATCCATCGGCACCCTAGGCCCCCTCCTCGCCCGCTGGTTCATGAAACGCCGCACCACCGTCCTCGGCCTAGTAGCCTCCGGCACCTCCCTCGGCGGCCTGATCCTAATCCCCTTCAGCGCCTACCTAGTAGAGCTATTCAACTGGCGCGTATCCTGGATCGCCCTCGGCATCATAGTAACCTTCGTCGCCCTACCGCTAGGCTTCCTATTCCTACGCAACAGCCCCGCCCAAATGGGCCTCCAACCCGACGGCGCCCCCGACCCCTCCACCGGATCCGCCGACGCCCCCCCCGAGCGCCGCCGCGGCCTCTTCGAAGTAGACCAATGGTGGCAATCCTTCCGCTCGCCCCCCATCTGGAACCTATCCGCCGCCTACACCGTCTGCGGCGTAACCGTCGGCCTAATATCCGTCCACTTCGTCCCCTACGCCGAGGAACAAATCGGAATCTCCCCCACCCTAGCCGGCCTGATCTTCGGGATCCTAACCGGACTCAACGTACTAGGCGCCATCGGCGGCGGCTGGCTCGCCGACCGCTTCGGACGCAAAAACGTCCTCGGCACCGTCTATTTCGTCCGCGGCATCGCCTACCTGACCCTAATCGGCGGCCTACTATCCGTCCAGGCCATCTTCGTCGGCGGCGGCGAAATCGGCTACGGCGGCGTCAACATCACCGCCGACCCCGCGGAAACCTTCCGCGTCGACCAATTCACCATCCCCTTCCTAGGCTCCCCCGGCGTAACCAGCCTATGGGTCTTCGCCATCCTCGCCGGCTTCTCCTGGATCGCCAGCGTCCCCATCACCACCTCCCTAACCGCCGAAGTCTACGGCCTCCGCGCCCTCGCCACCATCTCCGGCATCTCCTTCCTCTGCCACCAAATAGGCGCCTTCGTCAGCATCATCCTCGGCGGAATCCTATACGACCTAACCGGCTCCTACCTCCTCCCCTTCGCCCTAGCCGGCTCCCTACTAATCCCCGCCTCCATCGCCGCCTACACCATCAACGAAAAAAAATACTCCGCCCGCTACCAAACCACCACCCCAGCCACCCCAGGCCCCGCCGCCGCCGACTAACAACCCCCTTGCCAACAATCCCAGGATGCAGCAAAATGTTAATTGAGGAACGAAATGACCTCGCTAAAAAATTCCGCCCCCAACCGGAACGACGAAATCTGCTGGAACTGCGGCCAAACCATTGACCGCCAGCAACCCAGCAATGAAAATGCGGCAACCTTGGACCTGATAACGCCCCTTGACCCCAATATTCCGGGCCAGGAGTGGATTATCTTCGTAAGCGGTGCCCACCGCGACCACATCCCCCAAACCGGGGAGCGCCTCCCCGTAAAATCCCTACGCGCCAAAAAATGGGAGCGCCAAGTAATTTGGTACGAAGCCGTCAAACCCCTCCCCCTAGAGCAAATCCTAGCCCTTCGCGGCATCGGCTGGGAAGGCGATCTCGAAGCGATGCGTTCTGGTAGTAGTCCATGCCTCTGGTAGACACATCGGCATGGATCGAGTTTCTGCGAGACCCCGTATCGCCTATTGGCGATCGCGTCGCCGAACTGATGAACGATGACATCGCTGCCGTCTGCGAGGCGGTGCAGATGGAAGTATTCGCCGGCGCCAGAAACGATCAGCATTTAGTGCACCTGCGCGGCGTGATGTCTGGGGCAACCATCATACCCATACAACCGTCAGACTACTATGACGCCGCCATCCTATACCGCGCTTGCCGGCAAAACGGCATAACTATCCGCAGCCAAATAGACTGCCTAATCGCCGCCGTAGCCATCCGTGCCCAAATCCCCATCCTACACAACGACAGCGACTTCACCGCCCTAGCCCGCCACACAAACCTAACGTTCGACCCCGCCAGCCTATAATAAAAACTCAGCCCACTACCACCCCCCCACCGCCAAAAACCAAAACCGGGAGAACCCCATGCCAAACATCAACATAGACCTAGACGAAGCCGCCTGCGCCGAAATAATGCGCCGCTACCAACTCCCCACCAAAGCCGAAGCAATCAACCTGGCCCTACGCAAACTAGCCAACGAACCCTCCCCCTTCACACCCCCCGCCAATGCAATGTCCCTCGAGGAAGCCCTAGCAATGCGGGGAACCGGCTGGGATGGCGACCTGGATGCTATGCGATCCGGCGATTTGCCGTGACTCTAGTAGACTCTTCCGCCTGGATCGAGTACCTTAGAGACCCTAGCTCGCCAAAAGTAACGAAAACTAGGAGAACCTTATGCCAAACATCAACATAGACCTAGACGAAGCCGCCTGCGCCGAAATAATGCGCCGCTACCAACTCCCCACCAAAGCCCAAGCAATCAACCTAGCCCTACGCAAACTAGCCAACGAACCCTCCCCCTTCATACCCCCCACCGCCAAACCTATGTCCACTGAGGAAATCCTAGCCCATAAGGGCATCGGCTGGGATGGCGACCTGGACGCTATGCGCCGCAGCAGGTTGCCATGACTCTGGTCGACTCTTCCGCCTGGATCGAGTTCTTTAGAGACACCGGCTCGCCGGCTTGCCTTCGCATTGGCGAGCTGGCGCCGGGGGATATTGCCATCTGTGACGCAGTGCGAATGGAAATTCTCGCCGGCGCAAGAAACGAATCGCATCTGTCAACCCTGCGCAACTTGCTGGGACAAGCAACTACCATACCAATACAGCCAACCGACTACGACACCGCCGCCGCCCTATACCGCCGTTGCCGGCAAAACGGCATAACCATCCGCAGCCAAATAGACTGCCTAATCGCCGCCGTAGCCATCCGCGCCCAAATCCCCATCCTACACAACGACAGCGACTTCACCGCCCTAGCTCGCCACACAAACCTAACGATCGACCCCGCCAGCATCCGGTAATGGTAATATCCGGCGTCCCACCCCCCCAACCTACCGCCCCCGCCGCGCCCAAGAATCCCGCAACGCCGCCGTCCGGTTAAACACCGGCGCCCCCGCCCGCGTATCCAAATCCGCGCAAAAATACCCCTGCCGCAAAAACTGGCAACGATACCCCGCCTCCGCCCCCGCCAGCGACGGTTCAACTTTCGCCGTCACCACCCGCAACGAATCAGAATTCAAGTTATCCGTAAACACCCCCCCCTCCGCCGTATCCCCCGGATCCTCCTTAGTAAACAAATGATCATAAATCCGCACCTCCGCATCAATACAATGTTCCGTCGATACCCAATGCGAAGTCCCCCGCACCCGCCGCCCGTCCGCCGACGTCCCCCCCCGCGTTTCCGGATCATAAACGCAACGCAACTCCGTAATTTCCCCGCTAACCTCGTCCTTAACCACCCCCGTGCAAGTAACATAATAAGCATCCTTAAGCCGCACTTCCCGCCCCGGCGAAAGCCGGTAAAACCCCCGCGGCGGGTCTTCCGCGAAATCAGCCCGCTCAATATACAAAGTCCGCGAAAAAGGCAACATCCGCCGTCCCGCCCCCGCATCTTCCGGGTTATTTTCCGACTCTACATACTCCACCTGCCCCTCCGGGTAATTTTCAATAACCAGCTTCACCGGATCCAGCACCGCCATCACCCGCGGAGCGCGGCGATTCAAATCCTCCCGCAACGAATGCTCCAGCAGCGCCATATCCGTCCAGGTATCCCGCTTCGCAACCCCGATCCGCTCGCAAAAATCCCGCACCGCCTCCGCCGTATAACCCCGCCGCCGCAGCCCCGAAAGCGTCGGCATCCGCGGATCGTCCCACCCGCTAACATACCCCCCTTCCACCAACTGAATCAGCCGCCGCTTGCTCAACACCGTATAAGTAAGGTTCAACCGCGCGAACTCAATCTGTTGCGGATGATAAATATCCAACTCATCCAAAAACCAATCATACAACGCCCGATGCCCCTCAAACTCCAGCGTACAAATCGAATGCGTAACCCCCTCAATCGAATCCGACTGCCCATGCGCAAAATCGTACATCGGATAAATCACCCAATCATCCCCCGTCCGGTGATGCGACGCATTCAGAATCCGGTACAACACCGGATCCCGCAGATTCAAATTCGGCGACGCCATATCAATCCGCGCCCGCAGCACCCGGCTGCCCTCCTCGAACTCCCCCGCCCGCATCCGCTCAAACAACCCCAAATTCTCCCCCACGGAACGCTCCCGGTACGGACTTTCCCGCCCCGGCTCCGTCAAAGTCCCCCGATACTCCCGGATTTCCTCAAAGGAAAGATCATCCACATAAGCCTTCCCCTTGCGAATCAAATCCACCGCCATCTCGTACAACTGCTCAAAGTAATCCGAGGCGTAAAACAAATTTTCCCCCCAATCCCACCCCAGCCAGCGCACATCCGCCAAGATGGAGTTCACATACTCCACCTCCTCCCGCGTCGGATTAGTATCATCAAACCGCATATTGCACTGCCCGCCGTTTTCCGCCGCCAGCCCGAAATTAAGGCAAGCCGACTTCGCGTGCCCAATATGCAAATACCCGTTAGGCTCCGGCGGAAACCGCGTAATCACCCGCCCCCCAAACTTCCCCGAACGGTTATCCTCCGCCACAATCCCCCGAATAAAATCGCCGCCAACAGACGCCGCCGAACCATCCTGTCGCACCATTTCCAACCCCTACTCCAGCCTCAAATTCAACCCAAAACACCCCAACACCCCAACAATCCCCCGCCCTTATATAGAATCCCCTGCCCTTATACAACCCCCCGCCCTTATATACAATCCCTTGCCCCCCAACAATCCCCTCCCCTCATATATAATCCCCTCCCCCTAAGGGGGAGGGTTAGGGTGGGGGTGAAATCCCCCATCGAACCCAAATCACCCCCCACCAACAACCCGCCCCAACCGATCCGCCGCCCCCCGCAGCCGCCCCAGCGCCCGCTCCCGCCCCATAACCTCCATCATCTCAAACAACGGCGGCGACACCCCCCGCCCCGTAACCGCCACCCGCAGCAACCCGAAAAACTGCCGCCGCGAAAGCCCCAGCCGCTCCCCCGTATCCCCCAGCAAAGCCTCCAGCCGCTGATGCCCGAAATCATCCCCCCCCGTACCCGCCGCCAAATCCCCCGCCGCCGCCCGCAGCGCCGCCAGCGCCCCCGCCGCATCCATCCCCTTCTGCGGCAGCGCCCCCGCATCATAATCCGGCAACTCCCCAAAAAAATACCCCGTCAACTCCCCCGACTCATCCAACCGCTTCAGCCGTTCCTGCACCAGCGGCGCAATCCGCCCCAAATACTCCCGCTCCCCCGCCCTCAACTCCCGCCCCATAAACGGCGCCATCCGCCGCGCCAACTCCCCCGCATCCAACTGCCGGATATACACCCCATTCATCCAAAGCAGCTTATCCTGGTCAAAAATCGCCGCCGACTTCGTAATCCGGTCCAGCGTAAAATGCTCAATAATCGTGTCCCGCGACGCCACCTCCGTACTGCCGTCCAACGACCACCCCAGCAGCGCCATAAAATTCAGCATCGCCTCCGGCAGATACCCCTGATCCCGGTACTCCCCGATCGCCGTCGCCCCGTGCCGCTTCGACAACTTCGCCCGATCCGCCCCCGTAATCATCGGCAAATGCGCGAACTCCGGCGCCGCCCAACCCAAAGCCCGGTACAACTGCCAATGCCGCGGCGTACTCGGCAGCCACTCCTCCGCCCGCATCACATGACTAATCTCCATCAAATAATCATCCGCCACCACCGCCAAATGATACGTCGGAAACCCGTCCGACTTCAAAATCACAAAATCCTGCTGCAACTCATTCCGCCACTCCACCTCCCCCCGGATCAAATCATGCACCCGCGTAACCCCCGACTGCGGCATCGCAAACCGCACCACCCGCGCCGCATCCCCCACCGCCTGCCCCCCCGCCGCCCCCGCCCGGCCCCGCCGCCGGCAATCGCAACCCGCCGCCGCCCCCCCGTCACCCTTATTGACCTTTCGCAGCCGCTCCAACTCCTCCCGGCTACAATAACAAAAATAAGCATCCCCCTGATCCACCAACTGCCCCGCCAGCCGCTGGTAAACCTCCAGCCGCCGCGACTGCTCATAAGGACCAAAAGGCCCCCCAACCTCCGGCCCCTCATCCCAATCAATATCCAGCCACCGCAACCCATCCAAAATCGCCTCCACCGCCCCCGCCGTCAGCCGCGTCTGATCCGTATCCTCAATCCTGACGACAAACGCCCCCCCATTCCGCCGCGCAAACAGCCAATTAAACAGCGCCGTGCGAATATTCCCGATATGAGGCAACCCCGTAGGGCTAGGCGCATACCGAACCCGAACCGCAGCACCCAAATCCAACCCCCAAAAACCAATCCAACTACCCCCATTCTACCACAATCCCCCCCCCAGGAACGGCTTTGATGGCGATTCCGCCGCTGATTTTCTCTAGTTGCTTTACCTTGTCATTCTGTGCTAGTATACCCCTTGCGCCCGTCGCCTGCCTTTGATAAGGTAGACGCGAACTGAACCACCAGCCCGTCCCCCGTAGGCGGAGAGGATACCGATGGCATACGACGACTTGACATTTAAGACTCCAATCGAATCTGAAGATTATAAGGAATGCTCAGATTTTGTTGTCAATTCAGTAGAAAGGATCATCCAAACAGCAATGGACGCTGGGAAAAATAAAATAACAATCAATACTAATTTGAAGCTAGGTATTCCTATGGAAAATGTAAATAAAATTGCAGGCCCTTTTATAGAGGCATGGGCTCTTGAGATGTTTCAAGATGCCCTTGAAGATGATAACAACCAGTATCACTTGATAAACGTTGAAGCAGGGAAACGTCTTAATATGGCAGATGTGATACTTCAGTTTGAAGTAATCAGAAAAAGGAGTTCATCGATTTCAGGATACATAGACGTGAAAGCAACTTCAAGAGACATCCCTAACAGCGGAAAATCCCCCAATATCACATCCTTTGCACGCATAAGGACAGCATACGTAAACGACCCAGACTACATCTTTGTCATTTTATCCATCAAGCATAGTGTGTTCAGCACACGAGACAAAAGCACAAAAATGATGATGGGCGTAATGGAAGTAGTCGATTTCAAGGCGTATGATCTGAAATACATCTCTGACTCTGATTTACAATACAATCCTGCTCTAGGAAGCGGCCAAATACAAATAAAAGACATTCATTACATTTCCGCCGAGCTACGTACCACTTGGGAATTTTGTCAATTACTGACAGGAAATGTATATCATCGGCGAAAGGTTTCGATGGTTGGTTGCGTTACGCAAACCAAAACGAGTGGATAAAATGAACGAAATCAAGATTTTGTCCGGCAATGCACTGGATTTGTTTGAAGCGGTCGAAGATGAGTCTGTTGATTTGATAATCGCAGATCCACCATATAATTTGGGCAAAAATTATGGGAACAACATTGATTCCATGGGTTTTGATGATTACTTGATATTTTCCAAACAATGGCTTTCCAATGCAAAAAGGGTGCTATCTCCAACTGGCACTCTATATGTATTTATGGGAGTCCGGTTTATTTCCTATCTGTATAACATTTTGGAAAACGACCTGGCAATGATCTTCAACAGTTGGATAGTCTGGCATTATACTCAAGGAATTGGAAAAACCATCGGGTTTTCCCCGCGCCATGATGACATACTTTTGTTTACCAAATCAAAAAACTATACCTTTAACTTGGACTCCGTGAGAGTCCCGCAAAAATACTACCGGGCCAGAAATAATATGCGAGGAGCAAACCCAGGGGATGTTTGGGAATTTTCTCATGTCCATTATTGCAATACGAACCGACAAAGCCATCCAACTCAAAAACCCGAAGGTTTGATAGAAAGAATGATTCTGGCATCAAGTAACGAAGCAGACTTGGTGCTAGATCCGTTTGCTGGTAGTGGTACAACATTACGAGTTTGCCAGCAACTTAATCGGTCTGCCATCGGGTTTGAAATAAATCCCGAATATGTCTCTATTACAAAGGAACGGCTTGCAACGCAGTTCAACGGATTTGACAGCATTGATCCAAGAATGTTGAGGATCCCCAACGATTTGAGAAACGCCAGTACAAGGGAGGAATATCTTAAAAACCATGTTCAGTGGTTTCTGAAGAACCACAACTTGGAATTCAACAACCAGAAAAATCTTTTTTGAGGTAGCCCCCCATGACCACCCCCCCCCAAACCCGAACCGAGCGCGACTCCATGGGCCCCATGCAAGTCCCCGCCGACGCCCTCTACGGCGCATCCACCATGCGCGCCGTCCTAAACTTCCCCATCAGCAACCTACGCTTCCCCCGCCCCTTCATCCGCGCCCTCGGCCTAATCAAACAATCCGCCGCCCGCGCCAATCTGTCCCTCCACCTCATCGACCCACCCACCGCCAACGCCATCATCGCCGCCGCCCAAGAAGTCATCGACGGACAGCTAGACCCCCACTTCGTCCTCGACATCTTCCAAACCGGCTCCGGCACCTCCACCAACACCAACGCCAACGAAGTCATCGCCAACCGCGCCGCCCAAATCCTCGGCGCCGACCTAGGCTCCCGCCTCGTCCACCCCAACGACCACGTAAATATGGGCCAATCCTCCAACGACGTAATCCCCACCGCCATCCACCTAGCCGCCCTACTATCCATCAAAGACGACCTAATCCCCGCCCTCGACACCCTCGCCACCCAACTGGAACGCAAATCCAACGAATTCTGGCCCATCATCAAAACCGGACGCACCCACCTCCAAGACGCCACCCCCATCCGCCTGGGCCAAGAATTTCTAGGCTACGCCGGACAAGCCCGCTACAGCATCCAAAGAATGCAACGCGCCCAAGACGCCCTCGCCGAAGTAGCCCTCGGCGGCACCGCCGTAGGCACCGGCGTCAACACCCACCCCGAATTTGCCGCCCGCGCCTGCGCCCATATATCCCAAACCGCCGCCGTAACAATCCGCGAAACCGGCAACCACTTCCAAGCCCAATCATCCCTCGACGCCCTAGTCGAAGCTGGCGGCCAACTCAAAACCGTTGCCGTCAGCCTCCACAAAATCGCCAACGACATCCGCTTCATCGCCTCCGGCCCCCGCGCCGGACTCGGCGAAATTACCCTCCCCGAAGTCCAGCCCGGCAGCTCCATAATGCCCGGCAAAATCAACCCCGTAATCGCCGAATCCGTAATCCAAGCCGTCGCCCAAGTAATCGGCAACGACCAAGCCCTAACCCAAGCCGGACTTGGCGGCTACTTCGAACTCAACACCATGATGCCCATCGCCGCCCACAACATCCTAGAATCCATCTCCCTCCTCGCCGCCTCCGCCCAAAACTTCGCCATCCAATGCGTCCAAGACATCCAACCCACCACCACCGGCCCCGAAATGGTCGAAAAGGGCCTAATGCTAGGCACCGCCCTCGCCCCCGCCATCGGCTACGACGCCGCCGCCGCCATCGCCAAAGCCGCCGCCGCCAACAACGCCACCATCCGCCAAACCGCCAAAACCCAAACCCAACTATCCGACACCGACCTCGACACCCTCCTAAACCCCGAAACCATGACCCAACCCGGCGTAAACACCGGCCCCGCCGGCGGCTAACCCCATCCCCCAACTCGCCAACCCCCAGGGGCGGCAAACCCCCGCCCCATCCCTATATAATACCCCCAACCTAAAATCGCGGCCCGCCCAGACGCCGCCTATAGCGCCATGACCTCAACCGTCCCCCACCATCTAATCCCGCCCGCCCTTTCCGAAACCGCAACGGACGCCTGCGTCCCCGCCATAGAATCCCCCAACGGCGGCCGCACCGCCGCCCGCCGCGATCTACAACAGCAGTTTCAAGACCGCCTCCAAATCAACCCGGCCCTAACCCGCCGCCTAGTTTCCTACCAAGCCAACCGCGCCTTGCCCGGCTTCCGCTGGCTCAAATACAAGGAAGGCTTTTCCCGCGAACTAGTAGATCTACTAATTGACCACATCAACCCCCAATCCGTTCTGGACCCCTTTTCCGGCATCGGCACCGCCCCCATCACCGCCGCCGGCCGCGGACTCCAAGCCACCGGCATCGAAATAATGCCTGTCGGAGTCCTAACATCCCAAGCCATCGCCCACGCCGCCAACGGCATAGACCCCAACGCCCTCCAGCGCGCCGCCACCGAAATGCTAAACCGCATCGATTCCACCCAAAACGCCCCAAGCGAACACGCCTACCCCCACGTCCCCATAACCGCCGCCGCCTTCCCCCCCGACGTAGAAGCCGATCTAGCCAAAGCCCGGGAATACATCGCAAAAGTCAACGACGAAAGCCTAAGCCCCCTACTGAATTTCGCCTGCATGAGCGTCCTGGAATCCGTAAGCTACACCCGCAAAGACGGCCAATACCTCCGATGGGATTACCGTTCCGGCCGCCAACTCCGCGCCCGGGTCCACAAAGGCCAGATACTGAAATTCCCCAACGCCCTAAGCTCCCGCTTCTCCGAAATAATTGACGACCTCGAACCCCTAAAATCGCTATATGGCAAAGGCCGCCCCCAATTCATCGCCGGCTCCAGCCTGGAGCATTTACGGCGCTTGCCCGACAATTCCTTTGACCTGGCAATCACCTCGCCCCCCTACGCCAACCGCTACGACTACACCAGAACCTACGCCCTCGAACTAGCCTGGCTAAACTACGACCGCCCCGCCTTCACCGCCCTCCGCCAAAATATGTTATCCGCCACCGTAGAAAACAAATCCAAGCGCCAATGGCTGCCGGAAATCTACGGCGCATCCCCCTTAATTGATGCCGCCCTCAATATGTACGACAACCAGCCAGCCATTCACGAAATAGCCGCAATCCTAAAAGAACGCCACCAAGAACTAGGCAACCCCCAAGTAATCCGCCTCCTCGAAGGCTATTTCCTAGAAATGGCGGTTGTCATCGCCGAGCTGGGCCGCATTATCCGCCCCCGCGGAGCAGTCTTTATGGTCAACGACAACGTCCAATACCACGGCGAGGAAGTCCCCGTAGACCTAATCCTGGCAGCCTTCGCCGAACAATCCGGCTTTAAATGCCAACGGATCTGGGTACTACCCCGAGGCAAAGGAAACTCCAGCCAGCAAATGGGCCGCTACGGCCGCCGCGAACTCCGAAAATGCGTCTACCAGTGGGTGCGAACTAGTAGAACTCCTCCTTGACCACATCAACCCCCAATCCGTTCTGGCCCCCTTTTCCGGCATCGGAACCGCCCCCATCACCGCTTCCCCCCGACCTAAACGACACCACCATCCTGTCCCATCTGCTAACCCTGAACCAACAACGAAGCCCATAACCCCGACTACCCGCCAACAAACAACCCATCCGGCAACCGCCCCACCGCCGCCACAATCCCCAAGCCATCCGCCGGCGGCTCAACCAACTCCTTACTAACCCGCTCTTTCAAGAAATCATGCAGTTCCGTCAAAGGCCGGTTATTCCTGATTTGAATAAAACAAACCTGATTATTTTCCGCGGTCTGCCTGGCATTGGAACGGGGGCCGATCTGGTCGAATATAACGATACCCCCGGAGCCGACGCGGGTTATCTTATCCTCGATAACTTCCTGATTGCCCCGTTCAATCAAACCCAACTCCACCCGGATACGCCCGCGGCGGCTAGCGATTTCCCCATCTATTTCCCGCGCCACTTCCGCATCCCGCTGCATATTAAGCCAAAAATCCGTCCCCTCCGTCAGCCCCAAAATGGACAGCCCAGCCCGCAGAAAAACCCGCTCCAGCCTTTTACCGGCGGACGATTTACGCGAGCCGCGTATCGTAAGAGTCGCCGCCCCGGCCCAAATCATCAACATCGCATCATCAAAAGACAAGCCGGGGGAATTTTCCGTCACTTCCTGAATATGCCGGGCTATTTCCTCAAGATAATCCGGCCTTTCATCCCGGTGGATCCCCAAATTCTGCGCGGTTTTGTTAGTCAATCCCAACAGCCACCACGCCAAGTCATTGCCGCCATCCCGCAGTTCGGCGCGGATCGCCGACATCCAATCATCATACCCGGCATTGCCCGGCAAACGCTGCCGCACCTCGGCTAACCGCCGGTACGCCTCCAGCAATTGGTCGCGCGTCTGCCCCTCGGTATACAACCGATAATTATACCCTTGAAACAACGCCGCTACGATCTGCCGGACGCCCGCCGCCGAATCCAGATCATACAAATCAGGCGTCATAATCCGCGCTCCCGCAATACTGCAAATCATCAAAATCCGCCGCGCCCGAACCCGGGATATGCGCCAATTCCCGCCGCATAATATCGAAATAATCCGGCCGCTTTTCAATCAGAATAAACCGCCGTCCCATCGCCCCGGCCACCCGCCCCACCGTCCCGGTGCCGGCAAAAGGATCCAGAACGCTGTCGCCCTCAAAAGAATAATACCGCAGCACCCGCCCCACCAGTTCATCGGGAAACACCGCCGGATGCATCGGATGATTCGACGGCGTAATATCCCACACATTAGTTTTATCGTAATCCCCCAGAATCAAAGACCGTTCCACCGCCTGCGGATCCGGGTGGTTACGCAGATTCCAGTCAATCAACCGATCGGTCTTTTTGCGATACACCAAAACATACTCCGTAACCGTAACCGGCTTATACTGCAACGGCTGCCGGTCGGCGGCAAAGCGGCGGCCGCGCCCCAAATGCCAGCCCGCCCCCTCCGGCTTCCGCCAAATAATATCGTCTATAAACTCAAACCCGATCCGGTCAAGAACCGGATGCAAATCAAAAGGAATCGGCAGCCGCTTGCTGGCCGTACTGCGCGAAGTGCGCCGCACCAGCACCGGAGAAACATTCACGATCAAAAAACGCCCCTCGGCCAACACCCCGTGACAAGCGTCAAACGCCTCCCCCAAATACTCCAGATAAGACGGATAATCCACATATTCGGCGCATTCCGGTTTGGCGTTAAAATAAGGCGGCGAAGTAAACACCAGTTGCGCCGCCGCCGCGGGAAATTCCCGCAACGCAACGCGGCAATCGCCCAAAACAACCTTGTTAGGAACCGGCGGAAACCCGATGCGCGATTTCCCCCCGCGCTCCCTCCCCGCCCTAGCGCGGAAAGAAATAGGATCCCGTACAGCGTTCAACCGCTCGTCCAACATCGCCGGCGCCGGAGCGCGGCAAATTTCGCCGCCCCGGTCAATCTGAATTTCGCCCACCGGCTGCCCGGGATCATCCGCCGGCACCACCGCCACCCGCCACCGCCCCAGCCGGTCATCCCATTCCGGCAGCCCCAGCGACACCGCCCCCGCCAGCCGCCCCGGCAGCCATTCCTGTAACCACCTCCCGGCCAAGCGCCGGACATCGCCAGTAAGCAACGAAGCAACCGTCAATCGCCCTCCCTCCTGCGCAACCAGTTTACAAACGCGCAACCGGAGGCTATTCTACCCAACAGCCCCCGAATCAACAACCCGCAAGCGTCACCACCTACCGACAAAAACGCAGGAGCCAAAAAATGACCACCCCAACCGCCCTAAAAACCTCCAGAGACCTAGTACAAAAAGCCGAAACCGCCTACCAAAACGGCGACGACATCACCTGCGCCCGCCTGCTATGGGAAGCCACTTTCGCCGCATTCCAGGAACTGGCCGCCAATATGGGCCACCCCTGCCACAACCAGGCCGAAGCCCGCAAATTCGCCAAAACGCTGGACCAAGAAAAAATCCTCCGCGACTACAATGGCATCCTGAATTTCGGCATCACCATGCTGGAACACTCCCAAGGGGCGGACTGGACCGAGGACCCCGAATTCGCCTGGCAATTCGACGAATTACCCCTAGCCATCGCCGTTACTTCCGATGGCCTGAACCTGCTCCAAACCAAAATAACGGAGGTATAACCGTGGCCCAAACAGGCAGGCATATCCAACTGGCCGGCCGGTATTTGCGAAACTCCGCCGCTCTACAAACCGGCGGCTACAACAACGAAGCCGCCGAAATGGTATGGGGCGCCATCGTCAACGCCATCGAATCCATCGGTCACCTTGACGCAGGAAATCAGCGGCGAAACCTCAATAACAAAGCCCGGCGGGATTTAGCTCGAACCCTGCAACCCTTATCCTTCAATCGCTATCACGACGCGCAAACCAAGCTGCACGACCACTTTTATCACGACATCCTAAGCGATGACGAATACCAAGCATATATCGAACAAGGCCGGGTATACGCCCAGCAACTAATCGAGATAGCGACCCGGAGACAACCCCACCAAATCTAAACCCCAACCGCCCGCCATGGTTCCGTTGCATTTGAGAGCAACCACCCCGTAAATGCAACAAAACCCATCGGAGTCATCCGCCGATACCTCCTAGACGACCTCACCCAAGACGGCGCAACATGGGTTCAATTCCTGAACGAGATCTTTCACCACACGGTAAGAATCACGCCAGCCACAATTGAGAACGCCGAATAACCACATCAGCGCTTTATATCCCCCCACCCCCCTAATCCCACAACGGCAGCCCCCGCTCCGCCGCCGCCCCCAAGCAATTCGGGCAACGCTCCTCCGCCCGATGCCCCGTCGCCGGATACAGATTCTCCCCCCGCAGCCCGCACAAAAAATCCGGCATAATCTCCTCAATCCCCACCTGCAACAAATAATGCACCTTCCCCGTCCGCGCCTCAAACGCCCACCACCATGGCGTCTGCCCCGCCGCCATATCACTCAAAAACGCCTTGAAATCATCCTCCCAACCATCCCCCGGCAACTCCACCAGCCACCGCCCCGTCGCCGACCCCGGATCCCGCTCCGCCTTCAAACTCCCCCGCCGGATATACCCCCGCACCTCCCGCTGCGAAACATTCAACCGCCGCGACGCCTCCTGGATCGTAACCTTTTCCATACTCAACCTCGCCTGGCCTTCTACCCCATCGCCGTCGCCGGATCCTCCAGCGTATCCGCCAAAGACCCCCCCGGCGGCACCATCGGATATACATTCGCCGCCGGATCCACCACGAACTCAATCAAAAATGGCCCATCATGCGCCTTCGCCCGCCGCAACGCCGGCAACACCTCCTCCCGCTCCGACACCCGCAACGCCCCCACCCCATACGCCTCCGCCAGCTTCACATAATCCGGCCCCGGCACCGGCACCGCCTTCAGATGATTATCGAAATACATCTCCTGCCACTGCCGCACCATCCCCAAATGCCCATTATTGATCAGCGCGATCTTCACCGGCAGCCGCTCCTCCGCCGCCGTCACCAACTCCTGCAAAGTCATCTGAAACCCCCCGTCCCCCGCCACGCTCCACACCGTCGCCCCCGGCCGTCCCGCCTGCATCCCCAGCGCCGCCGGCAACTCGAACCCCATCGCCCCCTGCCCCCCCGACGACACAAACGTATTCGCCTGATTAAATTCGATAAACTGCGCCGCCCACATCTGATGCTGCCCCACCCCCGTAACCACCATCGCCCCCGGATCCTCCGGCAGCACCTCATTCAGCCCCGACATCACGTGCTGCGTCTGCAAAGTATCCGACGCCGGAATCGCCAACGACGGATGCTCCCGCCGTAGCCGCCGGATATAATCCAGCCACGGCCCCCGCCCCCCATACGACACCAGCGGCCGCAGCGCCCCCAGCACCGCCTTCGCATCCCCCGCCAGCGCCACCTCCGCCGGCACATTCCGCCCAATCTGCGTCGGCTCGATATCCACATGAATAATCCGCGCGTGCGGCGCAAACGTCGACGCCCGCCCCGTCACCCGATCATCAAACCGCATCCCCACCCCCAAAATCAAATCCGCCTCATCCACCGCGATATTCGCCCAATACATCCCGTGCATCCCCAGCATCCCCAAATTCAGCGGATGCCCGCTGGGAAAGCTCGACAACCCCAAAAGCGTCGTGATCACCGGAATCCCCGCCGCCTCCGCCAAATCCCGCAACTCCCCCGACGCCCCCGACGCCAGCACCCCATGCCCGCTGATAATCAACGGACGCTCCGCCTCATTCATCAACCGCGCCGCATCCGCCAGCCGCGCCCGCGTCTCCGCCCCCAACTCCGGCGCCCGCAACGGCCCCGCCTCCGGGAACTCCGCCGCCGCCAACTCCAGCTGCACATCCCGCGGAATATCAATCAGCACCGGCCCCGGCCGCCCCTCCTGCGCGATCACAAACGCCTCCCGGATCGTCGGCGCCAAATCCGCCGCCGACATCACCATAAAACTCTTCTTGGTGCAAGTATAAGTGATCGAACAAATATCGCACTCCTGAAACGCCTCCGACCCCAAAGCCGTCCGCGCCACCTGCCCCGTAATCGCGATCAGCGGCACCGAATCCGCTTTCGCCCCCATAATCCCGGTCACCAAATTAGTCGCCCCCGGCCCCGAAGTAGCCACGCACACCCCCACCTTCCCGCTAACCCGCGAATACCCGTCCGCCGCATGAGCCGCCGCCTGCTCATGCCGCACCAAGATATGCCGCAACTGCGGATACGCCCACAGCGCATCATAAAACGGCAAAATCGCCCCCCCAGGATGCCCAAACAGCACCTCCACCCCCTCCCGAATCAAACTCTCGCAAATGATTTCCGCCCCTTTCAACTTAGTCATACCCACCAAAGCAGCGCCTCCAAAAATCGGACATCCCTAGCCCGCCTGCCCATACCGGCCATCGACCGCCCGCGCCCCCTACCCCAAAGCAACCCCTAAAAAATCGAACCCGCCCGCCAAACCCTACCGGCAATCGACCACCCGCCCCCCCTACCGCAAAGCAGCGCTTCCAAAAATCAAACCTCCCCCGCCCGCCAAACCCCACCGGCAATTGACCGTCCGCGCCCCCTACCGCAAAACAACGCCTCCAAAAATCGGGCCCGCCTGCCTGAGCCGCCGACCGGCAATAAAAAAAGCCCCATCCCAACATAGGGACGGGACATCACTATTCCCGCGGTACCACCCTATTTGCCCCGGCCAAACCGGAGCCTCTCCAGACAGGCACTACCATGCCCCGCCGCAGCTAACGGACGGCGAACCCCGGCCTGGCATACTCACCCCCAAAAGGGCTTTCCGCAGGCGGCTCCGGAGGGATTTTCAGCCAGCAGCGATGCGCCTGCTTCCACCATACCAGGCTCGCTATGCCCGCAACCCTGCCCTACTCGTCTCCATCACAGCCATTAACCCAAAAACTAACACACCCGCCCCACCCTGTCAACCCCCAAATATGCTACTATACACCCCACAAAACACCCCCACGAGCAATATGAACAGCAAAAAAGAAACAACCCAACCCGCCCCCGCCCCCGCCAACGCCAACGCGCCCAACGCCCCGGCGGACGGCGCAACGCCCGAAACCCGCACCCCCGAAACACCCCCAGGGGCAACGTCCCCAGCGGACGGCATAGCCCCCGAAACCCAGACTCCCGAAACGCCCCCCAACTCGCGCCAACCGGCCCCCGCCGCATTGACGCCCCCGCCCACGTTTACCGCCCCCGCCGATATGAACAACAACAAAGAAACAACCCAGCCTGCCGATCCCACCCCGCCCGCCAACGCGCCCGACTCCCCCGCGGACAGCGTAGCCTCCGAAACCCGGCATCCAGAAACACCCCCAAACCCACGTCCGCCGGCCCCCGCCGATATGAACAACGACAAAGAAGCAACCCAACCCGACAACCCCGCCCCGCCCGCCAACATCCCCTACGCCCCCGCGGACAGCGCAACGCCCGAAACCCGCACCCCCGAAACACCCCCCGACCCGCGCCAACCGGCCCCCACCGCTATGAACAGCGACAAAGAAACAACCCAGCCAGCAGACGGCGCCGCCCCCGAAACACCCCCCCACCGCCCCCGCCGCACCGTACTAGCGCGCCAAATCAACCCGACCATCGCAACCGCCCCCCAACCGACCCAACCGCGCCCCGCCGCACTAACCCCCCCGCCCCCATCCGCCCCCGCCGAATTCCTGCAAACCCAAAACCCGCTCGCACCCGACACCCCGGACACCCCCGCGCCCCCAACCCTAACCCCGCCCCCCCCATCCGCCCCCGCCGAATTCCTAAACGCCCAGCAACCCGCCCCCATCCCCGAAGTCAAAACCCCCACCCAACTAATGCAAGATTTCCTGCACCCCCCAGCCCCGCCCGAAACCCAACCAACGCCCGAAGCCCCCCCCCAACCAACCATCATACGCGGCCTTATATTGGCCCAAGACGAGCGAATCATAAAAACCCTGCAACCCGACAACGGAATGACCGAAGCCCCCCCAACCTCCGGCCCATCCCTAATCCTAACCAACCGCCGCCTAATCGCCTTCCGCGGCAGCAAAGGCTACCGCGACACCCAAATCGCCCTCCTAACCGGAATAACCCAATTCTCCGTCCACACCGGACAGCGCAACTGGAGCGCCATCGCCCAAGGCATCCTCCTAATCGCCGCCGGCGCCCTCCTATACGGAATAGTAGGCTACTGGCTCGCCGGACAATTCAGCGGACCTAACATCCCCGCCCTCAACATAGACCTAGCCCCCCTAATCGCCCTACTGGTAATCCTAGCCGGACTCCTAATCCTACTGCAAAACTACTTCACCCGCCCCGCCGGCGCCATAATCTTCCGCGGCCCCGGCCTAGAACTAGCCTTCCCCATCCCCAGCGCCCTACCCCAAGACCAAATCTACGGCTTCCTATACCTAACCCAATCCGCCGCCCGCCGCGCCACCCCCGAACCCCAACCCCACCCCCCATAACCCCCCACCCGGAGCCACCCCTCAAGGTGGCTCCCCATCCCCCAAGCATATCCCAATCCCCCCAAACGCCCCATCATACAAATACCCACCCCATCCAGCCACCCACGTCATCCACCCCCCCCCAACATCCAGGCTACCCCCCCACGTCATCCTGAGCTTGTCGAAGGATGCCCCATCCCCCCATCAACACACACGCCCCCCCCCACCCCTCACCCCAGCGGCAGCCCCGGCGCAACATCCAACTCCAGCCCCCACTGCTCCCCCCGCTCAAGCTGATAATACCCGCAAGCCGCCACCATCGCCCCATTATCCGTACAAAGCGACGGCGCCGGAATAATTACCGGCAAAGGCGACCGCCGCAAAATCTCCTCCCGCAACCGCGCATTAGCCGTCACCCCACCACCCAAAACCAACCCCCTAACCCCATACCGCCGCGCCATATCCACCAACTTACCCGACACCACATCAACCACCGACTCCTGAAAACCCCAAGCCAACTCCCGCACCACCTCCGCCATCCCATCACCCCCCGCACCCCCCGCCCGATCAATCCCTGCAACCCCGCCGCTACCATCCCCAGCAACCCCAGAAATCCCCTCCCCCTCAGGGGGAGGGTTAGGGTGGGGGTGAGGGTGAGAGCGCGGGTAATCCCCCCAATACACCCTCCGCTCCTGCGCCAAATGCAACAACGCCGTCTTAAGCCCGCTAAAACTGAAATCATGCGTATCCCGCAGCCAAGCCCGCGGCAACGCAACGCCCCCCCCCGCCCCCGCCGCCACCCGCTGAATCTCCGGCCCCCCCGGAAACCCCAACCCCAAAATCCGCGCCGCCTTATCAAACGCCTCCCCCGCCGCATCATCCCGCGTCCGCCCCACCAGCCGATACTCCCCATGCCCCTCCATCAGCAGCAAATCCGTATGCCCCCCCGACGCCACCAAACACGCCAGCGGAAACCCCGGATCCTCCGCCGGATTATGCCCCGTAAGCCAAGCCGCATAAATATGCGCCTCCAGATGATTAACCCCCACCAGCGGCTTACCCAGCGCATAAGCCACCGCCTTCGCCGCATTCAACCCCGTAAGCAACGAACCCGCCAGCCCCGGCCCATAAGTCACCGCCACCGCATCCACATCATCCAGCCCCAGCCCGCACGCCCCCACCGCCCGCTCCAGCACCGGCGTCAAATCCCGCACGTGCTGCCGCGACGCCAACTCCGGCACCACCCCCCCATACCGCGAATGCAACTCCGCCTGCGACGACAAAACATTAGACCGCAGCCACCGCCCATCCACCACCACCCCCGCCGCCGTCTCATCGCAAGAAGTCTCAATCCCCAAAACCGTCAAAGCCATCAAACAACCGCCCAAGCCGATCTGAATCCAACCCCATCAACCTTACCACCCCCCGCCAAAATTGCCAACGCCCAAAGGCCGCCGACCGCCATCCCGCCCCCACCCCCAACACATCCCCAATATGATACGCTATCCCCCAGAGCAATCATGACCACCCCACTAAAAAAACCGCGGCAGGCAACGACACCCCCCCGCCGCATCCAAGCCTCCATCCCCTTAATATTGTTGCTATTAGCCCTATCCACCGTATACCTGTTCGGCGCCGATTGGGGCCACTTCCGCCGCCACCTCCCCAGCCACGACGGCGACTCCGCCAAAAACCTAGCCCTAGCCGAAAACCTGTCCCCCGCCCACAACTTCCGCCTATTCCTCCGCCTCTACCCCGGCCCCGACGGCGCCCCGGCCTATGAAATGTACAGCCGCTTCCCCATCGGCAGCTACGCCCTGATCAAACTCGCCATCGCCCCCTTCGGCGACCGCCTCGCCGCCCAACTCCACGCCGCCCGCATCCTCATGCTGCTAATGTTCGCCGCCGCCGCCGCCCTCGCCTACCAATCCCTCCGCCGCATCACCGCCCGCCCCGCCATCGCCCTAACCGCCACCCTAATGGCCTTTTCCTCCTACTACATCCTGTTTTACAACGATATGATCGCCAACGAAATCATAATGGACCTATTCGCCGTAATGCTCGCCTTTCACGGCATGACCGTTTTCATCCAAGAAAAACGTTTCCCCCAACTACTAATCAAAACCGCCATCGCCATCCTGCTAGGCTGGCACGTCTACGCCCTATTACTCCCATTCATCGCCCTAGGCTTAACCGCAGAGCTAATCCGCGCCGCCAAACACCCCCAACCCCCGACCGCACCCCCAGCCCGCCTCCGCTACATCGCCAAAAAATTCCTAACCAGCCGCTACCTGACCTTAGCCATAGCCGCCGCCCTATTCGGACTAGCCGTCCTAACCTTCAACCTAGCCAACGAATACACCGCCCACGACGGCAACGTCCCCCTCCGCCAACTCCCCTCCGCCCAATCCATCCTAAAGCGCATCGGCCAAGACCCCCAATACAACGCAGCCCAAATCGACGCCCTAGAATGGCGCCGTTTCCTCCCCGGCCAATTCCGGCGCATCGGCCGAATGACCCTCCCCTACGCCCTAACCGCCCACACCGACGGCCTCCACGGATTCCACCCCCCCGGCAAAATCCCCCTACCCTACCTCCCCATCGGCCTAGCCGCCCTAGCCGCCTGCCTGGCAGGACTGCTGCTAACCCCCCGTCACCGCCTGCTACTAACCACCCTCGCCCTATCCGGCATCGCCTGGGCCATCCTAGTCCGCCACAACACCGCCGTCCACAACTACGAAAGCGTATTCTACATCGGCATCCCCCTAACCCTATTCACGCTGATCCTATGGCAAGCCCAACAACAATGGAGCCGCCGCCGCCGCCAATGGAGCCGCCGCATCCCCCAACGGAGCCGCCGCATCCCCCAACGGAGCCACCGCATCCCCCGATGCGCCCGCCCCATCCCCCGATGCGCCCGCCCCCTAACCGCCGCCGCCGCCGCCATCGCCCTCCTAACCTTCACCCTATCCGCCTACCAGATGAGCCGCACCGACGCCCAAACCCAAGACCCCGAAACCCAAGCCGCCCTAATGTCCGATTTCCAAACCATCCGCCAACTAACCCGCAACCATACCGTATACATCCCCGCCGCCGAACTAGCCCCCGTACTATCCTGGCAAGGCGCCCCCGCCATCCCCCCGCCCATCGATACCCGAACCTACCCCATCACCCAAAGCCTACTAAACTACTACTTCGCCGGCAGCGTAATCCAAATCGAAAACAAACTCCTATACGCCTGCGGCCCCCAATGCGCCCAAACCCACGATTTCGCCGTAAGCCTAGACCGCCGCGAAACCCCCGCCCTACTAACCCCCAACAACCGCCTAGTATTCCTGTACGACACCAAAGGCATAGCCCCCATGCAACAAGCCCAATACCGCCAAATCCTATCCCAACCCCCCGCCGCCCGCGCCGAATTCAACCTATACCTAAGCAACAACCAGATCGCCTACCACAAACAACCCTGCGCCGAATCCGACACCAAAGAAAGGTTTTTCCTCCACCTATACCCCGCCGACCCCGCCAACCTGCCCGCCAACCGCCGACAACACGGCTTCGACAACATCGGCTTCGACTTCCACCAGCGCGGCGCAATCCTAAACGGAAAATGCCTAGCCACCGTCCCCCTACCCAACTACGACCTAACCCGCATCCGCACCGGCCAATGGATCCGCAACAAAGGCGAATCCTGGCAAACCGAAATCCCCCCCAACAAAATCCCCCCCTAACCCAACAGCCCCCCCCCAAGCCCAACCTCAAAAATCCCCCTAACCCAACCTCAAAAATTCCCCTAGTCCAATTATCAAAAATTCCCCTAGCCCAACCCCAAAATTCCCCAAGCCCAATTATCAAAAATTCCCCTAGCCCAACCCCCCAAATTCCCCAAGCCCAACCAAAAATTCCCCCAACCCTCCCCAATCCCCCTCCCCCAATCATCAAAAATCCCCTCCCCCTAAGGGGGAGGGTTAGGGTGGGGGTGAATCCCCCCCATCCAAAACCCCAACCTGCCGCCGGAATCCCCCCAATCCCGAAATCCCCCGCCCCCCCTCCCAATTCATCCTGAGCTTGTCGAAGGATGAATTGGGCATCCCCCCCAAAAACCAACTCCCCCAAAACCCCCAATCCCCAAATCCCCCCACCCAACCCCTTGACAACCCCCAAACTAACGTTCTACAATAACCCCAATGCCAAAACCTCATTCCCCCGGACAGCGCAGAATGGGGGGAGCTACGGGGTAAAGTCCCGGCCGGGATAAAGACAGGCAGTTGTGTGGTGTGTGTGTGTCCGGACTTGTGGTGGTGTGGTGTGGCCGCCCCGCATTAGTCCCGAGCCTGCTCAAAGGATGTCCCGCGGGGGGGTGGCCTCCGGGGATCCATCCCGGGCTTAGCGAAGGATGACCTGCGGAACCGCCCTAATCCTGACCGTGTCCAAGGATGTCCCGCGGGGGGGTGGCCTCCGGGGCTCCATCCCCAGCGCGGTCATATAAGGGATGACAGGCGGGGCGGATGTGGGGGGTGCGTGTGGGGGGTGTGGTGTGGTGTGGCGACGAACGGAAGGTAGCCGCAGCCGGCGGCGGCTAGCTTAAAAATTCAACCCAAGAGGCAATCAAATGGCAACCCCAAAAGGAAACCCCAAAAACCCAACTAAGGCAAGGAAACCCCGAAAACCCATCCAACGGGAAACCCCAACCGGGGCCAACCCGTATTAACGCCCAGGAGCGTATAATGCCGCCCTAAAACCTATGGAAACCACCGGATCCCAAAAATCGCTCATTGCCTACTAGGCAACCGGGCAACCTACGCATCCCAAACCGCCAATCGCTAACACCCCGCGCGTTAAGCGGCGGAAAAGGATGCCAAACCCATTGCCCAAGCCCGTTGCGGCGCGTCACGCTTGCCGCAACGGGCTTTCGCGCTATTCCCCGCCAGCCCCCAACCCAACCCGCGCCTTTACAGCCATCCCGCCCAATGCTATCATACCCACGACCCAACCCGCCCCAACCGCCCGCGGAGGTGACAAACGCTATGGACGCCGGGGATTCATGGAGATGGGGACTACTAGCCCTATGCCTCATCCTTTCCGCCTTCTTTTCCGCATCTGAAACCGCCTTCAGCGCCCTCCCCAAAGCGCGCCTGCTCCACCTCCAGAAAACCGGAAAGCGCGGCGCCCAACGGGTCTCCGCCCTCATCCGGCGCCCGGAGCGTTTCTTGGCCACCGTCCTCCTCAGCAACAACCTAGTCAACACCGCCGCCGCCGCCCTCGCCACCGTGCTGATCGTCGAAATCATCGGCAACCCCTCGGTCGCCGTCCTGGTTTCCACCATCGGCGTCACCCTAATCCTGCTCATCTTCTGCGAAACCCTCCCCAAAACCATCGCCTGGCACCGCTCCGAAACCGTCGCCTTCGCCGTCTCCGGCCCCCTCACCCTCGTCGGCAAAGCCTTCTCCCCCGCCATCGCCCTACTCCAATGGTTCACCACCCTAATCAGCCGCGCCATCGGCATCACCGGCGCCCCCCAAGAAATGGGCGAAGCCGAAATCCGCACCCTAATCGCCGCCGGCGCCCAAACCGGCGCCGTCGAAGCCGACGAAGCCGCCCTCCTCGAAAAAGTCTTCCGCTTCGGCGACCGCCAAATGCGCGAAGTAATGACCCCCAGAACCGAAATCGTCTGGGTCGAAAAGGGCCTATCCCTCAACCAATTCCTCAACATCTACCGCCAAAAAAGCCACACCCGCTTCCCCGTCTACGAAACCACCCCCGAAAACGTCATCGGCATCCTATCCGTCAAAGACGTCCTCTCCGCACTAAGCGCCAACCGCATCAACCCCGAAAGCGACGTAACCACCCTACTGCGCGACGCCTATATCATCCCCGAAACCAAAAACGTAAGCGACACCTTCGCCGAAATGCGCCAAAACCGCCACACCGTAGCCCTAACCTTCGACGAATTCGGCGGCATCGCCGGCCTAGCCACCATCAAACAGCTACTAGAAGTAATCGTCGGCCAAGTCAGCGACGACGGCCACTCCCCCCAGCAACCCGTAACCCCCATCGACACCAACACCTACCGCATCGACGCCGCCATCGGCATAACCGAAATCAACGACCAACTATCCCTAAACCTCCCCGAAGGCGACTACCAAACCCTAGCCGGCTTCATGCTAGCCCAACTAGGCCGCATCCCCGAAATCGGCGACACCGTCGAATACAACAACCTAAGCATCACCGTAAAAGCAATGGACAGCGTCCGCATCAACCAAGTAGAGCTAACCCTCCCCCCCCCCCAACCCGCAACCCCAGAGGCCACCCAATAAAAACATACCCACTACGCCAAAACGAAACCCAACCAACCCAGCGGAGCCGACCATGCCCACACCCCAACCCGCAGCCCCAGAGGCCACGCCGTGAAATTCTACCTCCTACGCCACGGCGAAACCCAATGGAACAAACTAGGCAAGTTCCAGGGCTTCGCCGACATCCCCCTAAACCAGCGCGGACTAGCCCAAGCCCGCGACTCCGCCCGCGCCGCCCAAGACTGGCAGCCCGCCGCCATCTACGCCAGCTCCCTCACCCGCACCATGCAAGTAGCCCAAGAACTCCGCCAAACCACCAACGCCCCCATCATCCCCAACCCCAACCTCCGCGAACTCAACCTCGGCCAACTCGAAGGCGTAACCGGCGCCGAAATGCGCTCCGGCTGGCCCCAAATCTACGAAACCTGGCGCACCAACCCCGCCCAAGTAACCATGCCCAACGGCGAATCCCTAACCCAGCTACAACAACGCGCCTGGCAAACCATCCAAGAAATCGAAACCGCCCACCCCAACGACAACACAATAATCGTAGTCTCCCACAACTTCGCCATCCGAACCATAATCTGCGCCCTGCTAGACATCCCCCTACAAAACTTCCACCGAATGTCCCTAGCCCTAGGCGCCCTATCCACCTTCGAGACCGACCCCAACGGCCGCCGCCTAACCGCCTACAACAGCAACACCCACCTATCCCCCGAAAACCGCTAACCCCCACCCCCCCGAAACAACCCCCATCCCCACGCCATAACCCCCATCCCTACGAAATCATCCCCTCCCCCTCCGGGGGAGGGTTAGGGTGGGGGCGTACCCCCCAGCCCAACACAACCCCCATCCCCACGGCATAACCCCCTCCCCCTCCGGGGGAGGGTTAGGGTGGGGGCGTACCCCCCAGCCCAACACAACCCCCATCCCCACGGCATAACCCCCTCCCCCTCCGGGGGAGGGTTAGGGTGGGGGCGCCCCCCCAGCCCACCGCAACCACCCATCCCTTTCATCCAGATCCCGCCCCTTTCATCCTGAACTTGTCGAAGGATGAAAGTCCCCCCACCGCCAAACATCCCGCCCCTTTCATCCTGAGCCTGTCGAAGGATGAAAGCCCCCCCCGCCACCCCACCCCTTGCCCCCCAACCCCAAATGCGACAAAATAACACCAAAAGCAAAAACCCCCCCCCACCGCCAAACCCCCACCCAGGAGCATCCCCACCCCAATGCCCCCCAACCTAGACCGCCAAGTAGCCGCCGCCCTCCGCCGCGCCGCCTTCCCCCCCGGCGCCGCGCTAATCGTCGCCGCCTCCGGCGGCCCCGACTCCACCGCCCTGCTCCGCGCCCTCCACCGCCTAGCCCCCCCCTTCCGCCTCCGCCTCCACCTAGCCCACCTCAACCACGACTTCCGCGGCGCCGAAGCCGACCACGACGCCGCCTTCGTCCAACAACTCGCCGACCGCCTCGGCCTCCCCGCCAGCATCGACCGGCAAGACCCCATCGCCTACCAGCGACAACGCAACCTATCATCCTTCGAGCAAGCCGCCCGCGAAATGCGCTACGCCTTCCTCGCCGCCGTAGCCCAATCCGCCCGCGCCCCCGCCATCGCCCTCGGCCACACCGCCGACGACCAAGCCGAAACCGTCCTGATGCACCTCCTGCGCGGCGCCGGCCCCCAAGGACTCCGCGGAATGTCCGAACTAGCCCCCTGGCCCTGGCCCCAACCCCAACCCGCCCCCCAACTATTCCGCCCCCTACTGACCATCCCCAAAACCGCCGCCGCCGCCTACTGCCAAGCCCTAAACCAGCCCTACCGCCAAGACTCCGGCAACTATATGTGGCGCTTCACCCGCAACAAAATACGCCACGACCTAATCCCCAACCTAACCCGCAACTACAACCCCCAAATCCGCCAAGCCCTAACCCGACTATCCCGCGCCGCCGCCGCCGACTGCGACTACATCCAAACCCAACTAAACCGCCACTGGCCCCAAATAGCCCAACAAACCCCCACCCAAATCACCCTCACCATAGACGCCCTAACCTCCCTACACCCCGCCCTACAACGCCAAGCCCTACGCCGCGCCGCCCTAACCATAACCGCCGACGCCGACAACCCCCTACGCCTCCGCGAAAGCCACCTAGAATCGATGCTAGACCTACTACACAACCCCCAAGGCGGACGCGCCATCAACCTCCCCCGCGGCCTAACCGCCCGCCGCCAAAACAACACCCTCCGGCTAACCCGCCAAGCCGCCAAGCCATCCCTACCCCCGCTGAACGGCGATCACCCCATACCCCTACCCCAAAACCCCGCCGAAACCATCCAAACCCACGCCGACGGCTGGCGCATAACCATCCAAACCCTCCCCCCCAACCCCCCCACATCCCCCGAATCCCCATATCCCACGAATCCCGTCCCCCCCAACAACCCCCAACCCCCCTACACCGCCCAACTAGACCGCAACGCCCTCGGCAACGCCGCCATCCTAAGAACCCGCCGCCCCGGCGACCGCTTCCAACCCAACGGAATGACCGGCGCCAAAAAACTGCAAGACTATTTCACCGACGCCAAAATCCCCCGCCAGCAGCGCGACCACATCCCCCTACTGGCAACCCCCCGCGGCATAGCCTGGATCGCCGGCCACCGCACCGCCCAATGGGCCACCCCCCGCAAAAACCACCCAACCCTAAAAATAACCCTAACCCCGCCCCCAACGGATAACCCCATCCCCGGCCCACAATCCGAACCCCGCCCTCAACACATCATCCTAACCCCGCCCCCGCCCAATCATCCTGAGCTTGTCGAAGGATGACCCCCACCCGCACCCCACGCCCCCCTACCCCCGCGGCGGCCCCCCCGCCCCATCCCCCACGCGCCCCTTGCCCGCGCGCCCCCTACCCGGCAAAAACCACTCCAAAACCGAATCCGCCACCGCCAGCCCCGCCACGCCCCCCAGCAAATCCACCGCAAAATCCGCATAACTAGCCGACCGCCCCGGCGTAAACGACTGATGAATCTCATCCGACACCGCATAAAGCATCGTAAACACCACCACCGCCCCCCAAAGCCCCGGCATCGACAGCCGCCCCACACTGCGAAAAGCCCAATACGCCGCCGCCCCCAGCACCGCAAACTCCGCAAAATGCACCACATTAAAGCTGAAATCCGCCGTCCCCTCCCAAGGCTCCAGCCGTTTCACCGTCTCGATACTCAGACTCGACCACCAGTAAATAACGCCCATCCAAACCAGCAAAGGCGCCCAATAAACCGCCAACCGCCGCACCAATCGCTTCAACTCAAACCCGGCCCAACCCAAAATCCATTCCCAAAACCGCCCCCGCCCCCGCCCCCCGGAACAGTCGCAACCCATTATACCCCCGCAACCCCAACCCCGCCTTGCCCCCAACCCCCACTTAATCTATGATACCCGCAACCCCACCCCCAGAGGCCAACCGCCAAAACCACCCTGAGCTTGTCCGAGGCCGCAACCCAACCCCGCAGCGGCCGGCAATGGAGCAAGACACCCTAACCCAAGCCGCCCCCATCCCCGATGCCGCGCTCACCGCCGCCGCCGATGATCCCGACGACCCGGACAGCGAATCGGAACGCGATAGGGAATCTGCCAACGTCCTGGTCCGAGTCACCAACTCCGCCCCGGCCAGCGATGGCCGCCCCAACATACGATTCGACAACATCGAATTACGCGCCCAATCCCGCAATAACCAATCAAAAGAACTGGGCCGCTTGGAACCGGGGCAAACCCGGCAAACGGAATTTCGTCTTTACAAAAACGAATTAGCATCCGTCCAATTCCAAGTGTCATGCCGGATTGACCAAAGCCGTCTGTTTCGCCTGCAACGACTGAATACCCTGCCCGACGCAGTTGTAGCCCCCTTGCTGGAGCAGCTAAGCATCGATTTGGATAACGTCGGAATCGAGGAATCTCTGGAACAGATCACATCAATAGCCGCCGCCATCCGCCCCGATATGACCCTAGCCGAAGTTTCCAACTGCCGCCACGAACTAGCCCAACTCAAGCCGCGAATCGCCCAACAACAGGAAACATTGGGCCATCTTTTCAATGCCTACCACCTGAACCGCGAATCGCCCATCGGAACGCCGTTTCACGAAGTAATCCAACTATTACAAAAGCTGGAAAGAGAGCAGCTAACCGCCATGGACGCCGCCATAAGCAACACCGACCTAGAATCCATCCAAGCCGCCGCCCACGACTTCCAGCAACTACAAATATCCGTACTACGCGCCCGCGAAACCATCCGCCGCCGCATCCGCCCGCCCCAACCCTAAAAACCCCCTCCCCCTCAGACCCCCAAATCCCCTCCCCTTAAGGGGGAGGGTTAGGGTGGGGGTGAACCCCTGCCAACCAACACCCCCCACCCCCTTGCCAAACCCCCACCCCCCCACTACAATAGAACTAACAACCTAAACCCAACCCGCAAGGAGCAACCCCAATGCCCCCCCGACCGCCAACCCCAACCCCCAAATCCCCGCCCCTTAACAACCAAACCCATCCCCCCAAAACCCCCCAAAACGGCGCCAAATGGGGGGAAAAATCAACAAAAATCCCCCCACTACCCCCCCAAAAAACGGCAACCCCCAAAGCTAAAGCCCAACCAAATGGTTGGAAATGGGGGGAAATGGGGGGGTTATAAAAAAATTCCCGCCCCCGCCCCCCCCAACGCCGGCAGCTTGCCCCCAACCCGCCGCATTGATAGCATAACCCCCAACCCATCACCCCCAAACCCGCAAAAAGAGGCAGCAATATGGATCTCGAACTAACCGGCCGCGTCGCCGTAATCGGCGGCGCCAGCAAAGGCTTGGGCCGCGCCTGCGCCGACTCCCTCGCCCAAGAGGGCGCCCAACTCGCCATTTGCAGCCGCAACCCCCAAGAACTCCAAACCGCCGCCGCCGAAATCCGCGCCGCCGCCGGCGCCGAAGTCCTCCCCATCCCCGCCGACCTGTCCCAACCCGACGGCATCCGCCATCTAATCCAAACCGCCGCCGCCCACTACGGACGCCTCGACATCCTGATCGCCAACTCCGGCGGCCCCCCCGAAGGCCGCCCCCTGAACACCACCGAGGAAACCTGGCAACGCGCCATCGATCTGGCCCTATCCTTTTTCATCCGCGCCGCCCGCGAAGCCGCCCCCTATATGCAACAGCAACAATGGGGCCGCATCGTCAACATCCTCGCCTCCACCGTCTACCAACCCATCGACAACCTCGTAACCTCCGGCGTAACCCGTATGGGCGCCGTCGCCTACGCCAAAAGCCTCGCCGACGAAGTCGGCCGCGACAACATCCTAGTCAACAACGTAGCCCCCGGATTCCTGATGACCGAAAGAATGCAACACATATTCCAGACCCGCGCCCAGGAAACCGGCCAAAACCTCGAATCCATCCTCAACGCCCGCGCCGCCGCCATCCCCGTAGGCCGCTTCGGACGCCCCCAAGAACTGGCCGACTTCGTAACCTACCTGGCATCCAACAAAAACACCTACATCACCGGCGCCACCATCCTGGTCGACGGCGGCGTAGTCCGCTCCGTAATCTAACCCCGCCCCAAAAGCATAAACCAACGCCGCAAAACGGGCGCCCCCATCAGGAGCGCCCCTAGCCCAACTCCGCCCGGAAAACCGGCTATTTGAGATGCTGCTCAAACCACCCCAAAGCCTTGCCCCAAGCATCCTGCGCCGCCTCCGCCCGGTAGCTGCCCCGCGTATCGCAATGGAACCCATGCCCCGCGCCGGCGTACTGGTGAAACTCATGCGCCTTGCCCAAGCGCGTCATTTCCCCATCGATTTCCTTGACGAAATCCGGCGTCGGATTAGCATCCTCCTCCCCGAACAGCCCCAAAACCGGACAATTGATGTTCCCCGTCTGCTCCAGCGGCGTCGGCCCATCGCCCAGCGCCACCCCGATATTCCCCCCGTAAAACACCACCGACGCCGACAAATCCGCCACATTGCACGCCGCCAAATAGGCCACCCGCCCCCCGAAACAGAACCCCACAATCCCCACCTTCCCGTTCACAAACGGCTGCCCCTTCAGATAATCGAATGCCGCCCGCACATCCGCCAAAATCCCCGCATCGTCGCACTGTTGCATCCGGCTGATCGCCGTCGGAAACTCCTCATGCAGCCCCGTAACCATCGCCCCCTGCCGGTGAAACATCGCCGGCGCCAGCCCCACATACCCCTGCCCCGGCAGCCGATCCACCACCGACTGGATATGCGAATTAACCCCCCAAATCTCTTGAATCACGATCACCGCCGGATGACTCCCCTCCCCCTCCGGCTGCGTGAGATACCCTTCCATATTGCCGCCGTCAACCTCAATGTTCACCCAACTCGCCGGCATACCGACCTCCATAATTCCCGAAATCGCGCCAACGGATCCCAAACCCGCCGCGCCGCCCCCCATTCTACCACGCCCGCCCCCGATGCGCCCAACGCCCGCAACCGGACGCTAATCCCCCAACCCCTCCGGCCGCCGCCCCCGGAACGGCGACACCGCCTCATAAGCCGACGCCGCCCGGAACAGCAAATCCTCCCTAAACCCCGCCGCGATAAACTGCAACCCGATGGGCAGCCCCGCCCCATTCGCCCCGCAAGGCACCGTAATCGCCGGATGCCCCGTAGCATTCAGCGGACTGGTATTGCGCGACACCAGCCCCGAACCCGGCCCCCGCACCCGATGCCTTTCCCCGCAATGCTCCACATACTCCGCATCGATCCGCGGGGCGCACAACGGCGTCGTCGGCGTAACCAGCACATCCACCTCTTGCAGCACGCGGGCGTATTCCTCCTGAATCAAACGCTGCGCCTTCAGCGCCTTGGCGTAATGATGCCCCAGCACGAACTGCCCCCCCAGCGTCCGGTACAGCACATCCGGCCCGTAATCCGGCCCCCGCTCCCGCAGCATCGGCTCATGCGCCACGAAAGAATCCGCCATCGCCGCCAGCCGCACCGCCCCGATATACCGCATCATCGGCAGCTCCACCGGCAGCGTCACCGCCCCCAATTCCTCCAGCGCCCCGATCGCCTGCCGCGCCGCCGCCCCCACCGCCGGCTCCAAATCATCGAAATAGTAATTCGACGGCACCCCCACCCGCAGCCCCGCCGCCCCCAACCCCAGCGCCGCCGAGTAATCCGGCACCGGCACCGGCACCGTGCTGGGATCCAGCGGATCATGCCCCGCCATCGCCTGAAGCAGCAGCGCGCTGTCGGCCACCGACCGCGTCATCGGCCCGATATGATCCCCGTTATAGCTGGTCACCAAAAGCCCCCGCTGGCTCACCCGCCCGAAAGTCTGCTTCAGCCCCACCACCCCGCAAAACGCCCCCGGCAGCCGCACCGACCCGCCCAAATCCGTCCCCAAAGACGCGAACGTCACCCCCGCCGCCACATTCGCCCCCCCGCCGCCGCTGGAGCCGCCCGGAATATGCTCCGTAGCCCACGGATTCCGCACCGCCCCATAATGCGGATTATTCGATGTAGCCCCCGCCGCGAACTCCTCCAAGTTTTCCTTGCCCAAAATCACCGCCCCCGCCGCCCGGCAGCGCCGCACCGCCTCCGCATCCTCCGCCGGCACATAATCCGCCAAAACCTTGCTCCCCACCGTAGTGCGAACCCCTGCCGTCGCCAAATTATCCTTAACCCCGATTGGAATGCCCTGCAACGGCCCCTTATACTCCCCCCGCGCCAGCGCCCGTTCCTCCTCCCGCGCCTGCGCCAGAGCCTGCTCCCCCAGCAGGGTAATAAAGGAATTAAGCCTCGGCTGCCAAGCCGACGCCCGCTCCAGCGCCGCCTCCGTCAACTCCACCGGCGAAACCTCGCCCCCCCGAATCCGCGGCGCCAACTCCGAAATGCTAAGCGACAACAACCCCGAACCCGACATAACGACTCACCCCCAAGCAAAGTAAACTCGCCCGAAAACCATGATTTGGATCAACCACGCCGCCCCGCCCCCCCTCGCGCCAACAACTCGCCCGAAAACCATGATTGGATCAACTACGCCGCCCCCGCCGCATCCCCTTGCGCCAACAACTCGCCCGAAAACGATGATTGGATCAACTACGCCGCCCCCGCCCCCCATCGCGCCAGCAACTCGCCCGAAATCGATGATTGGATCAACTACGCCGCCTCCGCCCCCCATCGCGCCAGCAACTCGCCCGAAAACCATGATTGGATCAACTACGCCGCCCCCGCCCCCCCTCGCGCCAACAACTCGCCCGGCGCCGGCGCCTCATCCCCAACCCGCCGCGCCGACTCCTCATCCCCGGACGGCATCCGCAACAACCGCCCCGACATCACCCCCGAAAAATCGATCCCATCCAGCAAAGCCGCCTGCGCCAGATAAAAATCAAGCTCCGGCCGCACCAGCTCCAGCTCCGCCGCCGAAAGCTCAACCCCCCCATAACCCCGGATCATCCCCTGCAAAGTCTCGTCCGAAACGCCCATAAAAAAACTCCCAACCCCATAACTCCAAACTACACGCCCCCCAACCCCGCCAACCCCGCAACCGCCAGTGTAAGCCAACCCCGCCCCAAACACAAACCCCAACCCCCATATAACCCCATAATCCCGAATCCCCATAATCCCCAACCATCATATAACCCCAACCCCCCTTACCCATCATATAACCCCAATCCCCCTTACCCATCACATAACCCCAACCCCCCTTACCCATCATATAACCCCAATCCCCCTTACCCATCATATAACCCCAATCCCCCTTACCCATCATATAACCCCAATCCCCCTTACCCATCACATAACCCCAACCCCCCTTACCCATCACATAACCCCAACCCTCCTTACCCATCACATAACCCCAACCCCCAACCACCCAAAAATCCCCTCCCCTTCCGGGGGAGGGTTAGGGTGGGGGCGTCCCCCCCGACCCTGCGGCATTCATCCCAACCCCGCCGCCATTCACCCCAACCCCCAACCACCCTAACCCTCCCCCTCCGGGGGAGGGTTAGGGTGGGGGCGTCCCCCCGATCCCATTCACCCCAACCCCGCCCCTAGTCCCCATTCATCCTGAGCTTCCCGCCCCCATTCATCCTGAGCTTGTCGAAGGATGAATGCCGCCAATCCCCCGCCCCTACCCCTTGCCCCGCCCGCCCCAATCTGCTATACTCCCCCGCAGCTAACTCCCAATCCCACACCGAACAGGAGCATCGCACAAATGAATACCCCAATCCACGGCCTGAAACTCGGGGGGGGGGGGGGGGGGGTATGAAAACGCCCGCCATCCGCCCCGCCGCCGCCCTCAAAACCCTAACCGCCCTAACCCTGCTCGCCGCCCTCGCGGCCCTGATCCTGTACGCCTACTCCGCCGCCATGCCCGCCGGGGCCTCCGCCCACTGGACCGACTACGACACCGATGACGACGGCCTGATCGAAATCGACACCATCGCCGAACTCCAGGGCATCCGCTACGACCACGACGGCAACGGCTGGATCGCCCCGGGCTTCCGCGGCACCGACCTCGCCCCCTACAATGCCGCCTTCCCCAACCGCCAAACCTCCAGCGTCGACACCCTCGCCGCCACCACCACCCGGATGGGCTGCCCCGGCGCCTGCATCGGCTACGAGCTGATGAACAACCTCGACTTCGCCGACGCCACCACCACCCAACGCAACTGGACTCCCAATTACAACTACAATGGCATATTCGAGGGCAACGGCTACACCATCAGCAACATGAACATCTCCCTAAACTCCCCCGCCGGGCTGTTCCCCACTCTGGAGGCCAACGCCATTGTGCGGAACGTGGGGCTGATCAACCCCACCGTCAGCGGACGCAACGCCGTCGGCGCCCTGGCCAGCGTCAACAGCGGCGTCATCATCGCCAGCTATTCCTCGGGCGGCTCCATCACCTACGGCACCGCGAGCAACTCCGGCACGGTCGGCGGACTGGTCGGCACCAACCAGGGATCGATCATCGCCAGCTACTCCACCGCCACCGCCACCAAAGCCGGCAGCATCACCTCCTCCGGCGTCTACCGCGGCGGCGGACTGGTCGGCCGGAACAACAACACCGGAATCATCACCGCCAGCTACGCCGCCGGCAGCGTCAGCCATTCCGCTACCGGCGGCACCCTCCGCGTCGGCGGACTGGTCGGCGAAGTCGTCGGCGCCTCCAGCACCATCACCCACAGCTACTGCAACACCACGGTCCAGGCCACCACTACCCCCTGCATCGGCGCCTGGACCGGCGGCGCCGCCACCACCACCGCCGCCGACGGCAAAACCACCGCCGAACTCCAAACCCCCACGGGCTACACCGGCATCTACGCCAACTGGAACGTGGACTTCAACGACGACACGTTCCCCGACAACCCCTGGTATTTCGGCACAACCACCAGCAGCCCCGCGATAACCGACCCCAAGACCACCGACCCGCCCGACCCACCGGCCGCCAACCAACGAACCATTGACCACGACCCCGATAACGACAACCTGATCAACGTAGACACCCTGCAAAAACTGAACGCCATCCGCCACGACCTCAACGGCGACGGCAACCCCGCCAACATAGCCGCCTACGCCGCGGCTTTCCCCGGCGGCCACCTAGCCGACACCAGCACCCCGTATATGGGCTGCGCCGCAACCTGCGAGGGGTACGAACTAACCGCCAACCTGGATTTCGCCGCGGATGAGATGGCCGTAACCTCCACCGACGCCTACCCCAATTGGACGCCCATCGGCGGATCCTACGCCGCCGAATTTAACGGCAACGGCCACACCATCACCCGCCTCACGGTCAACCGTACCGGCACGGGCGGGCTGTTCAACACCCTGGCAAACCGCGGCGTTATCCGGGATGTCAGAATGATAGATCCCAGCGTGACTGCCAGCGGGCTTTACGCCGGCGCTCTGGTGGCCTTTATTGACACCGGCGGCGAAATCAGCGCCAGCTATGTCCAGGGCGGCTCCATCGTCGGCACCGGCCTCAGCTTCTTGGGAGGGGTTGCAGGTAACAACAATGGCACAATTCGGGCCAGCTACTCCTCGGCATCGGTCGACGCCGGCGGCGTTGCCGGCTCCGGCGCCGGCGGGTTGATCGGCTCGATGGCTAACGGCACAATCATCGCCAGCTACGCCCGCGGCCCCGTGTCCGGCACCGGCACCGGCGCCAGCATCAGCGGATTTGTGGCTTCGGTATCCGGCGCCGGCAGCGTCATAACCGACAGCTACTGCGACACCGGAGCCGCCGGGCAGTCCGACTGCATCCGCAACCAAACCGCCGGCGCCGCGGTGTCCGCCGCCGGCCACAGCTCGACCACCTTGCAGACCCCCACCGCCTACACCGGCATCTACGCCAACTGGAATGTATCGGTGGACGGCGATGCGTTCCCCGACAACCCCTGGAACTTCGGCTCAACCACCACCTACCCCGCCCTAAAGACCCCCGCCCAACGGCAGGCGGCGCCGGCCATAGACTACGACTCCAACAACAACAACCTGATCGACATCGATTCCCCGCACAAGCTGAACGCCATCCGCCACGACCTCAACGGCGACGGCCTGCCCGATGCCATAGGCAACTATCCCGCCTACGCCGGCGCCTTCCCCGACGGGGATCTGGCAACCACCACCCCCAACGCCGCCCGGATGGGCTGCCCCGCAACCTGCATCGGCTACGAGCTGACCGCCAACATCAACTTCGCCGCCGACGACGTAGCCGTAACCAGCACCGACCCCTACCCCAACTGGACCCCCATCGGCGGCAGCTACGCCGCAACCTTTGACGGCAAAGGCAACACCATCAACCACCTGACCATCACCGGCGCAACCGGCAACTCCGGCCTGTTCGATACTTTGGCATCCGGCGGCGTCATCCGGGATCTGGGGATGGTCGATGCCAGCATCGGCAACAACGGGGCCGACGCCTACGTCGGCGTGCTGGCGGGCGACAACGATGGCGGGATGATCATCACCAGCTATGCCTCCGGCGCGGTGACCGTTACCGGGACGTCCACCTACGCCGGCGGGCTGATCGGGCGCAACGCCGGGGACCTCCGCGCCGTCTACTCCACCGCATCCGTAACCGCCAGCAGCACCGCAACCACCACCGCCGCCAGCCCCACCGTAGGCGGGCTGATCGGCCTCCACACCGGCAGCATAACCGCATCCTACGCCGCCGGCACCACCACCGGCAGCGCCGCCGCCATCGTCGGCGGGTTCGCCGGCGCCGCCAGCAGCACCGCCGCGGCCATCACCAACGGCTACTGCGACACCGATGCCACCACGCAATCCGCCTGCATCGGCGCCCACGCCGCCGGCGCCACCGCAACCTCCACCGGCTACACCACCACCCAACTCCAGACCCCCACCGGCTACACCGGCATCTACCAAAACTGGAACATCCGCCTCGGAGCGGACAATATGCTGGACGACCCCTGGAGCTTCGGCACCACCAGCGAGTACCCAACCATCAAAGCCCTAGCCTCCCGTACACGGACGGCCCCGCCCGCCCCGCCAACCCCAACGCCCGGTCCGTCCCCCACCCCGACCTCGACTCCCGCCACATCCACGGATCCGGCCCCGGGAGACGGCGGCAACGGCACATCCACCCCCCCATCAACGCCGGAGCCGACAGATTCCGGCAACGGGCGAACCGGCACCTCCACCGACACCCTACCCCCGCCGCTACCCCGCACCATCCCCCCCGAGCCGGAGCGGGCTTACAACCCGGCCCACGACCACCCCGAAATCTACAACAACGCCGAATACGAAATGGCGGCCACCTGCCGGACCCACGACGTGGATCCGGAAACGGGCAACCCGCGGGCGGCCACGGTGACGTTCGACTTGGGCAGCTACACCGGGCCGGTGCTGCTGCACCTGTCGATCTGGCGCAACGGGCGGTATATGGCCTACGAAACCCAGGGCCTAGCATCGCCGGGTCTGGAGCGCGAAGGCCAACGCGCCACGCTGCGGGTAGACACGGATCCGGCGCAGACGCGGTTCCGGCTGGACGGCCGGCGTAATGGGCTGGCGGCGAATTTGGTGCTGGGGTATGCGGATTGTCGCAGTGATGATTCGTAGCGCCCCCACCCCCACCCAAACCCTCCCCCACGGGGGAGGGCTAAGGTGGGGGCGTCCCCCGGAGGCGTCCATTCATCCTGATGGGGGCGTTCATTCATCCTGAGCTTGTCGCAGGATGAATGAACGCCCCGTTGCCAACTAATGACACCTCCCCCTTGCCAACCCCGAAACCCCGCCCCTAAACTAACCGCAAAGCCATTAGCCGCCGCCCGCCAAGCCCCTGCCCCCCAACTTGTCGAAACCCCCGCCGAAGCGTTATCATTCCGGCATTCAACCCGGCGGCAGCCCTGTGAGGAGCGACGATGCAAGCAGTTAGGATTTATACCGGAGACGATGGGGAATCCCACTTTGAGGAACTGGAGCTGCCTTTTGAGGCGATGGCCGATGCCGAGCGCACCGCGGCCCAGCAAGCCGGCGCTATTACCTTCAGCCGGACCCGGCCGGGCAGCTTTATCGACTGGCACCCGGCGCCCCGCCGCCAATATGTCATAACCCTCCAGGGGCAGGTCGAAATCGGCCTCGGCGACGGCGCCAAGCGCATCTTTAACCCCGGCGATGTTCTGTTGGCCGACGACTTGACCGGGCGCGGCCATACCACCGCGGTCTACGGAGATCAAACCCGCATATCGATCGCCATCCCCATCGTTGACTAGCGTTCCCATCCCCCGACACCCGGCAGGAAACCCGAGAGAGGCTCGCTTATGCCCTACGCCCGCATCGACTACTCGCTGGATATGTACTACGATGATGACGATTTCACCGACCCGTGGCGCCGTTCCGAGACCGTGGTGCTGCATCACGGCAACGCCAAGAACGCCCGCCTCTGGTACGCTTGGGTGCCCCTGCTGGCCCGCCAATACCGCGTAATCCGCCTTGACGCCCGCGGCTTTGGACGCTCCAGCGTGCCGCCCGAAGGCTACCGCTGGTCGCTGAGCCGCTTCGCCGCCGACCTCCGCGGGCTGTTGGACCATCTCGGCCTCGGGCGCGTTCATCTGATCGGCGAAACCGTAGGCGGGGCCATAGCGATGCAGTTCGCGGGCGAATACCCCGACCGCCTGATGTCGGTGACCGCCTGCACTTCCCCCTACAAGTTCGCCGGCAACCCCGCCTACCTGGAATCCCGCGATCTGGTCCGCGAGCAGGGCGTAGAGGTTTGGGCGCGCCAATCCGCCGGCCGCCGCCTTGATCCCGACTATTCCGACCCCGCCCATCAGGAATGGTACATAAATCAAATGTCGCAAACCCCCGCCCGGGTAGTGACGGAAACCCTCGACTATCTATCCCGCCAGGATCTGACCGCCCTGTTGCCCAAAATCCAAACCCCGGCCTTAATCCTTACTTCCGAAACCCACGCCGAGGAAAACCCCGACCGCGCCGAGGGAATGGCCGCCCTGTTGCCCAACGCCCGTCTGCGCGTAATCCCCGGCACCACCGGCTACATCCAGCACTCCGCCCCCCGCCAATGCGTCCAAGCCTGGCAGCAATTCACCCTATCCTTATAACCCCCATCCTTAACACGCCCCAACCCCATCAGCCCAACCCACCATCAACCCAACAATTCCCAACCATCCAAACCGCCCGACAATCCCCAATTCCCCAACCGCCCATAATGCCCAACCCCATTACCAAATAATTCCCTCCCCCTGAGGGGGAGGGTTAGGGTGGGGGCGGGGCGGGGCGTACTCCCCATCCCCTAAAACAGCGACCGCGACTGCCCTCCGTCCACATTGAGGCAAGTCCCGGTGATCAAATCGGCCCGTTCCGATGCCAGAAAGGCCACCGTTTCGCCGATGGGTTCCGGCCAGCCGAACTTGCCGGCGGGCAGATTGCGGGCGATGAACTCGTCCACCACTTCCGGCGGGTTGTTCTGCTGGAACCGATCCCAAGTGCTGCCCGGAAAGTCGATGGAGCCGGGGGCGATGCAGTTGACCAGCACGTTCTCTTTCGCCAGATTCAGCGCCAGATGCTTGGAAAAGGCGATCAATCCCGCTTTCGCCGTCATATAGTCCACCGAGCCGCCGTACTCCCGCCCGTAGATGGACGATATGCTGATGATGCGCCCCCACCGTTGCGCCCGCATATAGGGCAGCGTCAGCGCCACCAGCTCCACGGCGCTGAACAGGTTGACCTCCATCCCCTCGCGGAACCGTTCCATTCCGGTTTCCTGAAAGTCCGTTGTGCCGCGCCGCCCGCCTACGTTGTTCACCAGTATGTCAACCTCGCCCAATGCCGACACCGTTTCGTGGTGGAACCGGATCAGGTCGTCGCGCTGGGTGACGTCGGCCGGCACTGCGATGACCGGCATCCCGGCGGCGGCGAATTCGGCGCGGGTTTGCTCCAGTTGTTCCGCCCCCCGGGCGCAGATGGCGACCTTGCACCCCTCGCGCCCCAGCGCCGCCGCCGCCTGCTTGCCCAGACCGTGGCTGCCTCCGGTAATCATTGCGACCCTGCCCTGCAACCCTAGATCCATAACAATCTCCTTTCCGCCGGAATCGTCTGCGCCGATTATAGTCCGGGGGCAACGGTATCGCTACGGCGCGGCGGCCATTGGCGGTTATAATGGCAACTCCGCCAGATCACCTTTGCCATACCGACTCTGGAGAATGCCGATGCTGGCCTTGCAAGGAATCAAGGTACTGGACTTTTGCCGCAACGCCCCCGGAATGTTCGCCACGATGATTCTGGCTGACTTGGGGGCCGATGTGCTGATGGTAGAGCGGCCAATGGACGACACCCGCGCCGCCTACGAGCGCATCGTATCCGGCATCGAAACCCCGCAAGACGAAAGGCGCCACGCCTCATATAACGCCCTGCAACGCAACAAGCGCAGCATATCCCTGAACCTGAAAGAGCCGGAAGCCCTGGAGATTTTCCGCCGGCTGGCTGCCGATACCGACGTGGTGGTGGAAGGTTTCCGCCCCGGGGTGGCCGACCGGCTGGGCATCGGCTACCGGCAGGTGCAGGAAATCAACCCCCGCGCGGTCTACTGCTCCGTTTCGGGCTACGGGCAGACCGGCCCCTATTCGGCAATGGCGGGTCACGATATCAACTACATATCCTTGGCCGGCGCTCTGGGGCTGATCGGCGACGCGCCCGACGGCAAACCGGCCATTCCCTTGAACCTCATCGCCGACTACGCCGGGGGCGGGCTGTGCGCCGCCGTAGGGATCCTCGCCGCCTTGCTGGCGCGGGAGCAAACCGGCCGCGGGCAGTTCGTGGACATCGCCATGACCGAGGGCGTGCTGTATATGCTCTGCGGGATGATTGCCGATGCCTTTTCGCAAGGCTACCGGCCGGCGCGGGGCGGCGCTCGGCTCAACGGCGGCGCCCCCTACTATAACGTCTACCGCACCGCCGACGGCAAATACTTGTCCATCGCCGCCATCGAACCCTGGTTCTGGGAAAACCTCTGCCGCGCCATCGGGCGGGAAGATCTGATTCCTCACCAGCGGGCCGGGGGCGAAAAGCGGGCGGAAATCGCCCAAACGCTGGAGCAAATCTTTATCGCCAAAACCCGCGACGAGTGGTTCGACGCCCTGCGCGATGCCGATATATCGGTGGGCAAGGTCTATGATCTGGAGGAGGCGCTGGACGACCCGCAAATCCAGTCCCGCGGGATGGTGGTGGAGCTGGAAGCCCCCGGCGTTCCCGGCGGCAAGGCGCGGCAGCCGGGCATCCCTTTCCGGTTGTCCGAAACGCCCGGCGCCGTCCGCAGTCCCGGCAGTATGACCGGTCAGCATACCGCCGAAGTGCTGGCGGCCCTCGGCTATATGCCCGCCCGGATCGAGGAGCTGCGCCGTTGGGGAGTCGCCGGGTAGGGCGCGGCTGGCCGGGCGTGCTATACTTGGGGGGCTGTCCGGCGTTGTTCCGGGCAGCCTTTCGCAAACCAAACTTTCGGGAAAGGCAGTAATGATCAAGCGTTTTTCAGTGTTGTATGTCGGTCAGATTGACCTGGACGATGTGGGCGCCGCCGGGCGCGACCCCGACGGGCGGCGCTATTCCAACCGGCAACTGGTGCAGTCCTTTGACCACGCCCTGGCCCTGGCCCAACAGATGGATCAGTCGGGCTTTTATTGCTTGTGGGCCGCCGAGCATCACTTCCAGCGCGAGGGCTACGAATGCATCCCCAACCTTACCCTGCTAGGGGTGCATCTGGCGGCGCACACCCAGCATCTGAAGTTCGGGGCAGCGTTCAACATCGTGCCTATGTGGCATCCCCTGCGCCTAGCCGAGGATTTCGCGATGGGCGATGTGCTGACCGGCGGGCGGTTGGTGTTCGGCATCGGGCGGGGCTACCAGACCCGCGAGGTCGAAACCTTCGGCGCCCCCCTGCTGGACCAGGCCGCCAACCGCGAACTGTTTGAGGAGCAGGTCGAAATCATCCTCAAGGCTTTCAACCAGGAATCCTTTAGCCACCGGGGAAAGCATTATCAAATCCCCCCCGATGTGCCATATCGCGGCTACCAGTTGAAAGACATTACGCTGGTGCCGCGCCCGCTGAACCTGCCGGTGGAAATCTGGCAGCCCGTAACCAGCGGCCGCACCATAGATTTCATCGCGGCCAAAGGCATCAAGGGGATGACCGCCTTGACCGGCGAGCGGATCGTCGACCAGTTTTTCACCGCCTACCGGGACGCCGCGGCCCAAGCGGGACGGCATTTGCAACTGGGGCAAGATATGGCCCTCGGTTTCGGATTCTACCTGGCCGACACCGTGGCCGAGGCGATAGAGCGCGTCCGCCCCTTTCACGATGAACGCTACAAGTGGTTCGCACCTTTCGGGCTGGTGCGCTACACCGATGAGGAGGGCCGTATGTGGGGCTCGCCCGGAGCGCCGGCCCGCACTCCGATGGTGGAGGACGGCGTGCAGCAAAAGGCGTGGATTTGCGGCCCCCCCGAAGCGTTCATCGAAACCCTGCGCGAGTTCGAGGAAAAGTACCCCGGCCTGGAGGACATCGTGTTGCAGTGGCCCGAGGGTATGCCCTGGCGCGAACTGAGCAGCCAGTTGGAAGTCTTTTCCCGGGAAGTGATGCCCGCTTTCGCCGGGAGGGATGGGCGGTAGCGCGAAACGCCGGAATTTCCGCCGCCGGCGCCGGCCGCCGCCATTCGCCGCCGCCATTATGGTTATGCGCCCCGGACAAGGAGGGCCGGAATGACCACCGCCAAGACCGCTAAAACGTTCCGGTTCCCGGATCCCCCGGAACGGGAGCCGGACGATATGACCAGCTTTGACCACTTGGCCGCCACCGGCAGCGTCCATCACTTGATGCAGCATCTTGGCAATCCCGATACAACGTTGGTGGCCGGCGAGCATTACCTAAGCGAGATTTCCCATCCCCGCAGTATGGCCGGGGTGCGCTACCCCGACCTGCTGATCGCGTTCAATGTCAACCCGGCGGCCTACCGCGCCAGCAACGCCTACATCATCGAGGAGCAGGGCAAGCCGCCGGACTTCGTGCTGGAAATCGCCTCAGCCAGAACCGGCCGGCAAGACACCGGCCCCAAGCGCAATACCTACGCGAAGTTGGGCATCCCCGAATACTGGCGCTTTGACCAAACCGGCGAACATCACAAAACGCTGCTGGCGGGCGACCGCCTGGTAGACGGCGAATACCGCCCCATCCCCATAGAACAGATAGCGGACGGCATCTTGCAGGGCTACAGCGAGGTACTGAACCTGTACCTGCGCTGGGAACACGGCCAACTTAAGTGGTACGACCCGGAAACCGGCCGCCACATCGTAACCTTTGAGGATGAACGGGAAGCCCGGTTGCAGGAACGGGAAGATCGTTTGCAGGAACGGGGCGCCCGCATTCTCGCTGAAGCGGAAGCCCGCGAAGAGCAGGAAGCCCGGTTGCAGGCCGAAGCGGAAGCCAGCGAAGGGCGGGAAGCCCTTATCCGGGAACGGGAAGCCCGGCTCCAGGCCGAAGCCCGCGCCCGCGAACTGGAAGCCAGACTGGAAAGTATGGGCAACCAATAGGCCCATCAATGCGCCCCGGACAAGGAGGGCCGGAATGACCACCGCCAAGACCGCTAAGACGTTCCGGTTCCCGGACCCTCCGGAACGGAAGCCGGACGATATGACCAGCTTTGACCACTTGGCCGCCACCGGCAGCGTGCATCACCTGATGCAGCATTTGGGCAACCCCGATACCACGCTGGTGGCGGGGGAGCATTACCTGAGCGAAATCCCCCATCCCCGTAGTATGTCCGGGGTGCGCTACCCCGACCTGCTGATCGCGTTCAATGTCAACCCGGCGGCCTACCGCGCCAGCAATGCCTACATCATCGAGGAGCAGGGCAAGCCGCCGGACTTCGTGCTGGAAATCGCCTCAGCCAGAACCGGCCGGCAAGACACCGGCCCCAAGCGCAATACCTACGCGAAGTTGGGCATCCCCGAATACTGGCGTTTTGACGAAACGGGCGAACACCACAAAACGCTGCTGGCCGGTGACCGCCTGATTGACGGCGAATACCGCCCCATCCCCATCGAGCAGATAGCGGACGGCATATTGCAGGGCTACAGCGAGGTACTGAACCTGCACCTGCGCTGGGAACACGGCCAACTGAAGTGGTACGACCCGGAAACCGGCCGCCACATCGTAACCTTTGAGGATGAACGGGAAGCCCGGTTGCAGGAACGGGAAGATCGTTTGCAGGAACGGGGCGCCCGCATTCTGGCCGAAGCGGAAGCCCGCGAAGAGCGGGAAGCCCGGTTCCAGGCCGAAGCCCGCGCCCGCGAACTGGAAGCGCGGCTGGAAAATATGGGAAATCAATAGGCCCCATCAATGCGCCCCGGACAAGGAGGGCCGGAATGACCACCGCCAAAACCGCTAAAACGTTCCGGTTCCCGGATCCCCCGGAACGGGAGCCGGACGATATGACCAGCTTTGACCACTTGGCCGCCACCGGCAGCGTCCATCACCTGATGCAGCATTTGGGCAACCCCGATACCACGCTGGTGGCCGGGGAGCATTACCTGAGCGAGATTTCCCATCCCCGCAGTATGGCCGGGGTGCGCTATCCTGACCTGCTGATCGCGTTCAACGTCAACCCGGCAGCCTACCGCGCCAGCAATGCCTACATCATCGAGGAGCAGGGCAAGCCGCCGGACTTCGTGCTGGAAATCGCCTCAGCCAGAACCGGCCGGGAAGACACCGGCCCCAAGCGGGAAACCTACGCGAAGTTGGGCATCCCCGAATACTGGCGCTTTGACGAAACGGGCGAACACCACAAAACGCTGCTGGCCGGTGACCGCCTGGTAGACGGCGAATACCGCCCCATCCCCATAGAGCGGATAGCGGACGGCATCTTGCAGGGCTACAGCGAGGTGCTGAACCTGAACCTGCGCTGGGAACACGGCCAACTGAAGTGGTACGACCCGGAAACCGGCCGCCACATCGTAACCTTTGAGGATGAACGGGAAGCCCGGTTGCAGGAACGGGGCGCCCGGATTCTGGCCCAAGCGGATGCCCGCGAGGAGCAGGAAGCCCGGTTGCAGGCCGAAGCGGAAGCCCGCGAAGGACGGGAAGCCCTTATCCGGGAACGGGAAGCCCTTGTTCAAGAACGGGAAGCCCGGTTGCAGGCCGAAGCCCGCGCCCGTGAACTGGAAGCGCGGCTGGAAAGTATGGGAAACCAATAGACCTCTTTCCAATCCGCCCAAAGTTGGAATCCCCGCGCGGCAATTTGCTTGGAATGCTCTGCGCCCGCGCCTAGCGGGAATCGCGCTCGCCGCCCCCGGCATCAGGCTGTAGCGTGGTATATAATCCCCCGGAATCCGTGTTGCCCCGATAATCAGCCCGGCGGCGAGGTGCGACAGTTGGCCGACCCAGACCACGTTAGCCTGGCGCGTTCCGGGCCTGGCGCCATTGCGCGGTGGCGCGAGCTTACTTTCCGCAGCCCCAACCAGCGCGTCTCCAGGTTTGAGTTGGGCTATCGTCTGGAAGACCGGGCCGCCAGCGAGACCTTTGAGCCGGAGTATATCTATGGGCGTCCGTCGCTGGATTTGACCGGGGCTTTCCTGAGCGGGGTCAAGCTGCCCGGCGCCGATTTGCGGCACGATGATTTGGGCGGGGCCGATTTCACCGGCGCCGATTTTCGGATGGCGGATTTGTCGGGGGCCAACTTGGCGGGCGCTCACTTGTTCCGCGCCAGGCTGCCCCGCTCCAATCTGTCCGGGGCCCAATTGGCGGGCTGTTCGCTGACCCGGGCCAACCTGCCGGGGGCGGCGCTGCGGCAGGCGGGGCTTAAGGGCGCCGATTTGTCTTACGCCGATTTGTCTTACGCCAACTTGGAGGGGGCCGATTTGTCGGGGGCTAATCTGGCCGCCGCCGATTTGTCTTGGGCCAACCTTGCGGGGGCCGACTTGCGCGGGGCGGCCCTGACGAATACCGGGATGACTATGGCCGACTTGTCGGGGGCCGATTTGCGGGGGGCGAAATTGGTGCGGCCCGGCCTGGACAGCGCCATCCTGCACCAGGCTACGGCGGGGGGGACGCTGTTCGCCAATTGCGATTTGCGTTCCGTGATCGGGCTGGAGACGATGCGGCACGCTGCGCCCAGCGCCATCGCGGTGGACACCTTGTCGCGCTCCGGGGGGCGGATTCCGCGTCCGTTCCTGGAGGGGGCGGGGGTGGCCGGGCCGCTGATTGCGGCGCAGGATGCTATGCGGGGGGAAGTCCGCGCCTTTCCTACCGCGCTGCTGGTGGGCGCGATGGCTGACCGGGAACTGGCGGAACGGCTGCGCGACGGGCTGCGCCAGGCCGGGATTCCGGCGTGGATTCTCTACGCCGACGATGAGGATGCGCTTAATTCCGGCGAGGCGTCTCTGGATCATACCGTCTATTATGACCGGCTGGCATTGCTATGCACCGATGCGGCGCTGGCTAGTCCCCTGGCCAGCCGATACTTTGCCGAGTTGGCGCGGGCCGGGGGGCAAGCCGCCGCCGCGCCGATGGTCGCTTTGGGCGCCGGGGATGTGTTTTACCAGCGGGAGGATCGGCTCTGCCGGAGCCTGCGCGATGGGAATGCGCTGGACTTCCGCGATGGAGCGGACGGGGCGCTGGAGTCGCTGGTCAGGCGGCTGTCGGCGCCGGAGTTTTAGAATAGATCGAAAAGCGTCACACCAATGCAGTCTGCCGCGGCAACGGAGGATCCCCGATATGACCACCGCCAAAACTTCAAAGACGTTCCGGCTGCCCGACCGGCCGGAGCGCGGGCCCGACGATATGACCAGCTACCGGCAATTGTCCGCCACCAGCATCATCGGACCGCTGAGCCACTACCTCGGCCGCCGCGAAACCACGCTGATCACCGGCGACCAGTACTTGTGCCGCGTCGTCACCCCCGGACTCGCCGGCGCCCGCTACCCCGACTTGCTGATCGCCTTTAACGCCGATTTGGACACCCACCGCCGCCGCAACGGATACGTCATCGCCGATCAGGGCAAGCCGCCCGATTTCGTGCTGGAAATCGCATCGGCCAAAACCGGGAGAGCGGATGCCGGGAGCAAGCGGCGGGATTACGCCGGCTTCGGCATCCCCGAATACTGGCGCTTTGACGAAACCCCCGCCGGGCGATGGCACGGCGCCCGGCTGGCCGGCGACCGGCTGGCGCGCGGCCGATATGAACCCATCCCCATCGAACAACTGCCCGGCGATGTGCTGCAAGGCTACAGCCAGGTATTAAACATCAATCTGCGCTGGGAAAACGGCGAACTGCTCTGGTACGACCCGGTGACCGGCCGCCACATACCCACTTTCCACGAGGAACGGGAACGCGCCGACCAAGAGTATGGCGCCCGGCTGATGGCGCAACAACGCGCCGACCAAGAGCGCCAAGCCCGCCTGATGGCGCAACAAAGCGCGGAACAAGAGCGCGATGCCCGCTTGGCAATCCAAGCACAAGCCAGCCAAGAGCGCGAAGCCCACCTAGCCGCCCAAGAACGCGCCGATAGCGAGCGCCAAGCCCGCCTGGCCGCCGAAGCCCGCGCCCGCGAGCTGGAGGCGGAACTGGAACAACTCCGCCGCCGCCAACAATGCTGACCCTTGGGAGCTGCCCGCAATGACTACCGCCGACATCCCGCCCGATGCCAATCCCGCCGCCGCCGCCGATGCCGCCATCGCCGGCGCCCTGGCCGCGCTGGACGCCAATAACCCCCATAGCACCGACGGCCGCTGGCTGGAGGATCTAACCGCCGCGGTCGCCCCCCACCTCAAGGAATGGGATCTATCGCACTGCTACCGCTGGAGCGACTGGCCGGAACGGGAAACCCGCTTCCCCGGCACTACCCAGCAGGATATCGGCATTGACGCCGTAGCCGTCAGCCGCTCCGATGGCGGGCATATCGCCATCCAGTGCAAAGCCCGGCAGCTTGACGCCGCCGGCCGCGGCGCCGACATCACTAAAAGCGAACTGGACAAATTCGCCGCGGCCTCCGCCAACCCCTTTTGGACGCAGCGTTGGCTGGTGACCAACGGCGACAACTCGCCCAGCAACAACACCGCGCAAGTCATCTCAACCTACGACCCGGAACGCCCCATAAAGATCTTCAACATCCACGCCGACCTCATCGCCGCCCGGCACGCCGCCGCGCCGCCGGAACCTTGCCCCCATTGCGATCCTGCCGCCGCCCCCGATCCCGACGGCGCCGCCCCCCGCCGGACCCGGCAGTGTATGCAGGATGAAGCCGTTGCCGAGAGCGTGCGGATCCTGCGGGAACACGCCCAGTCCGCCAGCGGCGGCCTGCCCGTGGGCCAGGCCCGCGGCAAGATCATCCTGCCCTGCGGCACCGGCAAAACCCGCATTTCCCTGCGCATCGTGGAGCGGCTTACCCCGCCCGGCGCAATCGCCATCGTGCTATGCCCCTCCATCGCGTTGGTGGCGCAAATCCGGCGCGAATACTTGCAACACGCCGCCGCCGGACTCCGCGCCCTGGCGGTCTGCTCCGACGAAACCGCCGGGTATGATCCCAAAAAGGAAAGCTCCCGCAACACCGCCGCCGACCCGACGTTGGACAACAGCAACGTCAGCGCCGCCGAGGTCAAGGGCAAGGTCACCACCAACCCGGCGGAAATCGCCCGGTGGATCCAGCAAGGGCAAGGCGCCGGCCCAATCAGCGTCATATTCGGCACCTACCAGAGCGGGCAGCGCATCGCCGCGGCCCTGCGGCAGACCGGCGTCACCGCCCAAGTGCTGGTGGCCGACGAGGCGCACCGCACCGCCGGGCTGCGCCGCGTCCGCCAAAGCGCCGCCAACGACAAACGGCGCGATTTCACCTTGTGCCACGACAACGACGCTTTCCCCGCCAAATACCGCGTTTATCAGACCGCCACGCCCCGCATCTACGACACCCGGAAAGTGGCGCAGGAACGCCCCGGCGACTGGATTGTCCGCACGATGGACGATGAAACCGTGTTCGGCGTGGAACTCTACCGCAAGAGCTATATGGAGGCGGTTCACCACCGCTGGCTGGCCGACTACCGGATCATCGCCGTCGCGGTCAACGGCCCCGACGCTTTCCGCGTGGCCAACGACTTGGCCGCCAATACCCAGAGCCGGGGGGGCAATAAGCTCACCACGACCCATTTCCTCCGCGGCCTGGCTTTCACCCTGGCTATGGGCGGCGCCACCCGCAACGCCGCCGCCCGCAACGACGAGGCCGACGGGAACGATGGGGCCGCCCGGAACGATGGCGATGCAACCCTGCCCATCAAATCCTGCATCGCCTTTATGAACACCGTTGACCATTCCAAGAATATGGCGCAGGAACTCCAGACCCCCGCGGTCCGGGATTGGCTGCAAGACTGGCTGCGGCAGGACGGCAAAGGCCAATCCGCCGCGCCTTACACCCTGGAGCATCTGGACGCCACCAGCAACGTCACCGCCCGGGAAAACGCCAAGCGCCGCCTGGCCGAAGCCGCCGACGCCCACCCCCACGGCATCATCAACGTCGGCATTTTCGGCGAAGGCACCGATTCCCCATCCCTTAGCGCCGTGGCCTTTCTTGAGGCCCGCAAAAGCCCCATCGACGTAATCCAGGCGGTGGGCCGGGCGATGCGCACCGCCCCCGGCAAGGAATACGGCTACATCATCTGCCCGATCCAGATCCCCCCCAGCGCCAACCCCGAAACGTGGCTCCAATCCAGCGATATGGCCGAGGGCTGGCAAGAACTGGGCCAAATCCTCCTCGCCCTCCGCGCCCACGACCAGCGCATCGAGGATAACCTCGCCGGTCTGTTGCAGCTCTACATCCCCCCGGACCCGGAAATAACCGGCACCGTGATCGGCATCGCCGCCGGCGAGGAGCAGCGCATATCCTACCGCCAGCACACCGGCAAGCCCGGCGAAGCGCAACAGGCCGTGGCCCGGGTGCTGGCGGGCGAAAGCGCCCTGGCCGCCGAATTTCACCCCATCATCGAAACCGCCAGCCCGGAAACCGCCAACGCCCCCGCCGCCCCCGCCGCGCCCGCCGCCGCCGGCCCCGCCCTTACCCTGCAATACCCCAAGCCCGAAGCCGGCGCAACCGCCGAACCGCGGCAGATCGGCGACGGCCAGCCCGCCCCGGCCCCGCCGCCGGAGCCGACCCAAATCATCACCGGCAAGAAAAACCCCGACGGCACCACCGAACTGCGCCTCGACACCGTGGTGCGGGAAAAGCCGGGGCCGGACGACGCCCCCGGCAAGGTGGATTTCAAGAAAACCAAAGCCAAAGCCCGAAATATGATCAACAAGGGCGAAGGCGTCCGCATCTCCGCCGACCCGCCCCCGCGCCCGCCCCGCCGCACCCGCGAGGAAGTGGCCCAACAATCCGCCCTCCGCCTGCTGGAGCTTACCGGCATGGCGGATAACGGCAGCGCCATCAGCATGAACCTGCTCGCCAAATCCGGCCTCACCGGCAACCGGGTGGCCCGCGACCTCAACATCCTCGAAACCGGCGTCAACGAAGCCGCCCACCACCTGCGCGCCGATGAACTCCAGCCCGCCCTGGACCAGCATTTCGGGCTGGACAACCTCAAATCCGACAAGCGCCGGGAGCAGGCCGACGGCTGCACCATCGCCGCCCTGCTGCTGATGAACGCCGCCATGCTCCACCAGCGCATCGCCAACGGCCAATGGCTCCCCGGCATCGGCAGCCTGGACGCGGTCAAGCACCGCCCCAACGTAGTCAACGCCCTGACCCGCCAGTGGAACGCCATCATCGGCCACGATTTCAAGCCGATCCTGGAGCCGGCGGTCAACGTCATCTACGCCGTGGAGGACACCGGCAAAACCGCCGGCCTGGAACGCGCCCTGCGCCAGATCGCCGCCGAAGCCGGCCGCATCGCCGAAACCTACGCCGATATGGGCGCCGACCACGCCGGCCCCCTCTTTAACCGCGTGATGGGCAACCAGGCCAGCGACGGCGCCTTTTTCACCCGCCCCGTAGCCGCCGCCATCGCCGCCCGCCTGACCCTCGACGCCTGCGGCCGCCCCGACTGGAGCGACCCCCAAGTCTGGCGAGACCACAAAACCGTCGACCTCGCCTGCGGCAGCGGCGCCCTGCTGGCCGCCATCCTCGCCGATCTGAAACGCCGCGCCGCCGCCCGGGGCGCCACTGACGCCGATATCGCCCAGCTCCAAAAAATCGCGGTGGAGGATACCCTGAAAGGGCTGGACATCAACCCCGTTTCCCTGCAACTGGCGGCATCGCAGCTTACCGCCGGCAACTACGACATCCGCTACCGCAAAATGGGGCTGCACCTGATGCCCTACGGCCCCCAAACCCACCACCCGGCGCAGGTATCCGCCGGCACTTTGGAACTCTTGGGACAGCAAGCCATCGTCGCCCGCCGCGGCGTGATGGATTTGGGCGACGATCAAATCGCCTCCCAAACCGTATGGCCGCAGCCCGCCAACGCCGATCTGGACGACCCGATTGACGCCGCCCAAAACGCCCGCATCGTCATCATGAACCCCCCTTTCACCAACCGCGCCAAGATGGGCGAAAAATTCCCGTCAGAAACGAAACGGGCGTTACGGGCGCGGGCGGACGAAATGGAGCGTCTGCTGGTACGCAACGACCCGGCCCTTGCCAACTTTGTTGACAAGAACGCCCTGGAGCCGCTGTTCACTGCCCTTGCCGATAAATGCATCACCAACGCAGGCGGGGTATTTACGATGATCAACCCGACGGTCGCCCTTTGTGCGCCGTCGGCGCAAGAAAAGCGGCGCATACTGGCCCAGCGTTATCACATCCACACCGTGCTGACTTGCCACCAGCCGGGGAATGTCAACATGAGCCAAAACACGGGCATTAACGAAAGCATCATCGTAGCCGTCCGGCATAACGGCGCCAAACCGCCCACCCGGTTTATCAACCTGGACCGGATGCCGGCCGATGACGCCGAGGTTGATGCTCTACACCAATGCCTGCTGGACTGCGCTAATGGCCCCATCGCCAACGGATGGGGCGAGGTATCCCATTGGCCGGCGGAACGCATTGAAGCGGGCGACTGGACGCCGGCCGCTTGGCGTTCCCCGGAATTGGCGGAGGCTGCGAACCGTTTTGCCAACGACGACAACTTGGTGGCATTGCCTCGCGCTTGGCAAGTGGGTCGCGAATTGACCCAAAACTTCCAACGGGAACAAAAACCACACCCCCATAGTTTCCCGGTAATAGATTCGGGTGGCGCCGACGGGCAGCAACGTATCCAGAGCAACCCCGACTCCTACTGGGTTCCCAAAACGCAAGATGAGAGCATCCGGCTCGCTAACGGTGGTATTTTCCCCCAAACGGAGAAGTTGCTCAACAAGGCAAGCCATTTGCTGGTAACTTTCAAGCATAATTCCAGCACCGCCCGCCTCACCGCAGTCTCCGGAAGCGACCAATATATCGGCAACGCATGGATGACGATAACCGATCTATCCGAAACTGAAGCCAAAGCATTGGCGGTTTTTCTCAACTCGACCCCGGGCCGCCTGCAAATAATGCGAAACCCCGGCCAGTCTTTGGTGTACCCCCAATATCCGCCAGCGATTTACGCCACCGTCCGCGTCCCCGACATCAAAGACGCCCGCATTCGCCAAACCCTGGCCGACTGCTACGAACAGACCAAAGACCGGCCCGTCCCGCAATACCGCGATGGCGAATGCGAGGTCCGCCGCCGCTGGGACGAGGCCGCGGCCCAAGCCCTAAGCTGCGCCCCCGCCGAGCTAACCCGCCTCCGCCAACTGCTCCACCAAGAACCCCACGTCCGCGGCCTCGGCTACGGCCAGCACGCCGACGCCGCGGACTAGCGGCGCGCAATCTGATGACACCTCCCCCTTGCCAACCCCGCCGCCCGCCCTTAAGCTAACTAGAGACACGCTCAAAAAATCTTACACATCAGGAAAAGCAATGACCAAGAAAAACAATTCGCGATGGATCCGCAACGACAAGATAAACGATTCAGTCAAACAGTCAAAGAAAATAAGCGCGGAAATCAAAAAGGGGAAATACTGTCTAATCCCGGGCGAATCTCACGCTGAAAAGATGATTGACGGGCATATCATAAACCGGCATCGCCTTCACCTCATCGCAAATTCTGACGGCGAAGTGTACCATTATCAAATGGACCTGATGCGGTTTATGCACACAGCACTAACAGAGGTCAAAGCCAATGAAGAAGAAGCGATAAAAACGAAAACCAATCCAAACTATATTCCCATACCGCCAAGCAAGCCTCAAAAAAGCCATGTCGAGTCCTGTACGGAACAGTTCACTTGCGAATGTCACGATACCGAAGCATTCAAGCTGGCCGACAAACCGGGCAATGAACTCGATCCTCGCGACGTGCCAACCCAATTCCAGCTTGGGTTGCGGATCATAGTGGCGTACACTGCCTTATATTATTCCTATCGTAAAGGCAATATCATCCGGCAAATAAAGGAATCTAAAAATCACAATAAACTTGTGATTAAGGGGGCAATTTCAAGGCTAAAACGCTTGGATTTTTCCCAAAACCGCATTGCGAAACTGGCAAAGATCGAATTGGATCTTTGGACAGAGGCATATACAAAATCGGATACCAGCGCGATCGTATCGTCTGTAAAAGAAATACGCCCGGCGTTGCGGATAGCCGGGGCGGGCGTCAAACAACGGGATGGGCATTCGATAGCAGTAACCATACTGCCCCAGGAACAAGGCCGATGCACGGTTATCGCGACCGCTATAGGAAAGCCCAAACTCCCGGTAGATACGGAAGCAAACGAAATGGCAAACCTCCTGTCCCAAGAAAAACCCGCAAAGATCATAGAAACGCTGGTAGCAGACTCAAGCTGGGTTTTTCTATACGTATCGCCGGACGACTACTCGCAAATACCGGAAGATGAACAAACAAAGCTGGAAGAGCGAATCGCAGAAAACTACCGTCAATGGGAAAAAAAGCTCCCGGACCGCCATACCGGTACAACCAGGTCACAACAAAGGAAAGCCAGGAGGAATAGAAAAAGCGGGAAAAGATAAAGCGAGACAAAGGGGGGCATTCGTTGACCTTGCGGACGAATGGGGCAAGCGCGGCCGCCGCTCGCCCGATCATCCTTCGACAAGCTCAGGATGATTGGGCGACACGCTCAGGATGAATGTCCCCCGCCCCCGCCATCTGATGACACATCCCCTCCGCCGCCCGCCAACCCCGAAAATCCCCTCCCCCGTGGGGGGAGGGTTAGGGTGGGGGCGTCCCCCCGCCAACCCACAAACGGCGGAAAATGCCTAGTACAGACACCCCCGGATTTGGCCTACGGCCTAGCGCTACATTCTATTGACCGCCTGCCGCCTTGCGCCTATCATCCCAACACTACGACTTGGGCCGGCGCTCGACTTTGGGGGTGAGGCTATGAACCGGGATGATCTTCCTTTTCTGACGGTGGCCGCGCTGGGCGGGTTGATTCGGGGCGGTGAAGTGTCGCCGGTGGCGGCGACCGAGGCGTATCTGGAGCGGGTTGACGCCCTTAACGGGGAGCTTCGCGCCTATCTGACGGTCACTCACGATTTGGCGCGGGCGGCCGCCCTTGAGGCCGAGGCGGAAATCGCCGGCGGGCGGTATCGCGGGCCGTTGCATGGCGTTCCGGTGGCGGTTAAGGATCAGATGTATACCGGGGGCGTCCGCACTACCGGCGGCTCGCCGGTGTTCGATGACTTCGTGCCGGAATATGACGCCACGGTGGTCGCCCGGCTGAAGCAGGCCGGGGCGGTGTTGCTGGGCAAGCTGAATATGACCGAGTTCGCCACTACCGGGCTGTCGCATCAGTTCGCCCCGCCGCGCAACCCGTGGCGGCGCGACCGCTCCAGCGGCGGCTCCAGCAGCGGCAGCGGGGCGGCCACCGCCGCCTTTATGTGCGCTGCGTCGCTGGGGGAGGATACCGGCGGGTCGGTGCGCTTTCCCGCCGCTTGGTGCGGGCTGGCCGGGCTGCGCCCGACTTGGGGGCTGGTCAGCCGCTACGGGGTGATGCCGGGCGTCCGCTCGATGGACACCGTGGGGCCGCTGGCGCGCACGGTGGAGGATTGCGCCATAATGCTGCAAGCCATCGCGGGGTATGATCCGCAAGACCGACTCACCCGTCAGGAAACGCCGCCGGATTACCGCGCGGCGCTGGACGGCGGGGTGCGGGGGCTGCGTTTCGGCATCCTGCGGGAAGTGCTGGATGCGCCGCCGGTGGACGCCGGAATGCGCCGGGCGGTGCTGGACGCCGCGGATGCGCTGGCCGGGCTGGGGGCGGAGGTGGCGGAGGTGTCGGCGCCGCTGGCGGCCCACGCCGGGGCGGTCAACGGCGGCATCCGGGTGGAGGCGCCCGACACCTACCGGACTCTGTTGCGCGACCGGCCGCGGGACATCGCCTACGACAACCGCATCGGCTACCTGACCAACGCCATAATGCCCGCCGCCTATTATTACAAGGCCGTCAAGTTGCGCACGCTGCTCCGCGCCCAGGTGCTACAGGCGTTGGAACGGGTGGATCTGCTGTTGTCGCCCACCGCGGGCGTACCGGCGCAGCCGCTGTCCCCCGACCCGGCGATCACCGGCAAGCACAACGTCAACCGCACGCCGTGGCTGCTGACCACTGTGCCAAGCCTAGCCAACATCCCGGCGCTGGCCGTCCCCTGCGGCTTCAGCGACGACGGGCTGCCGCAGAGTCTGCAAATCGCCGGCCGCCCCTTTGACGAAGCCACGGTATTGCGGGCCGGCCACGCCTACGAGCAGGCTACGGCGTGGCACACCCGCCGCCCGCCGGTGTAGGGGCGGGGGGGGGGGGGCGGCGGCAATTCCCCCAAAGGCAATTTCGCGCTTGAATTTGAGCGTTGGGAGATTTATAGTGTTAAAATGACGAATCAGAATGACAATGCCCCCGTCGGCGGCGTGGTTGCCAACGGCGTAGAGTACGCCTTTACTTACCATGCCGGTATCAGAATACGGCAACGTATTTATGAAAGGGTATGGATTGTTGACGTTCTTGAAAACTGGGTAGCCAGAAAGTTTGCAGAATTGCACAATTCTATGAATTATTACGGTTTCATCTCTGGCAGAAATCGCCTGTTTATGGTGTGCGTATCTAGCAACCGGCCAGTGATTACAACGGCATATTTCAACACCGTTGCCACTGTCCATTACCTTAGAAAGGAATACGATTACTTTGATGAGGTGAGAGGCAATGCTCAAGGTTAGGTACGACCAAGAAGCGGACATAATGACGATTGATACCGCGCCCAATATAAGCATCGCGGTTTCGTCCAGTGTTGATTTTGGCTTGGTAGCCGACTTCGGCAGTGAGGATGGTTATGATGTGGTCGGCGTTGAAGTTCACTCGGTGGGAAAACTCTTGGCTCCCTTTTGCGCTTTGACTAATGCCGATGCTATCCGGGCGCAAAAGGCGGTTGCCAAGTTCAGCATAAAATACGGGTACGATAAAGATACGGATGTTTTGTCGATCAAAACCGGATACGATCCGGTTTCCTCGTCGGACTGCGGCGGCGGATTGATCGCGCATTTCGGGTATTGGGATCCCACTTGCGCCGCGGACAGCTACGATGTAGTCGGCATTGAGTTGCGGAACGCATCGGAATGCCTGTCGCCCCATTTCAAGCTGAACCGCGCGCCGCTGGCGGCGGCCGGGGGCGGGGCGGATTGATGTTGCTGCTTGGCAGATGCCGATTTATCCCCAAATTGCAGGTTTGGATAGGGCGGGTTCGCCCGGAGATGGTCAATGAATTTCGGAATGTTTACCGATTTCCACGTCCGCAAGGGTAGTTCGCAGGCGGCGGCTTTCGACGAATCTTTCGCGCAGATCGCCGAGGCGGAGCGGATGGGCTTTGATACCGTGTGGCTGGCGGAGCATCATTTCAGCCCGGAGCGGGCGGTGCTGGCGGCGCCGATGGTCATCGCCAGCGCCATCGCCGCCCGGACGGAGCGCATCCGCGCCGGGCTGGCGGTGCAAGTGCTGCCGCTGACCAACCCCCTGCGGGTGGCCGAGGAAGCCGCCACGGTGGACCATATCAGCAAGGGGCGTTTCGATTTCGGCATTGGGCGCAGCGGGCTTACCCGCTACTATCAAGGCTACAACATACCCTACGCCGAAAGCCGCCCCCGCTTTCTGGAGGCGCTGGAAATCATTATGAAAGCGTGGCGGGAGGACAGCTTTTCCCACGATGGGGAATATCATTCTTATCACGATGTCACCGTCACGCCCAAGCCTTACCAGCAGCCCTATCCGCCGGTGCGGGTGGCGGTGGCCGGGGAGGATACTTTTCCGCTGGTGGGCGCGATGGGGCATCCCATATTCATCAGCGCCAACACGCCGCGCCCGCAACTGAAAGAGCGGCTGTTGGCTTACCGCGCAAAGCTGGCGGAATCGGGGGCGTCCGGCCCGCCGGACATTGCCCTTCGCGTGCCGGTGTACTGCGCCGAAACCACGGCGCAGGCGCAGGAGGAGCCGCGGGTAAGCGCGATGTCGGCGATCCAGTACGCCGCCAGCGAGCTGATCCAGACCGCCGCCAGCCAGGAAATCGCCGACCGGATGCGCCGCATCGCCGCCGCGCCCTACGAGCAGGTGCTGCGGGAGCGGGTGGTGTTCGGCACGCCCGCCGAAATCGTGGACACGCTCCAGGGCTACCGGCAGGATTTGGGCGTGACCGGGGTGGTGATGGAGGTCAACTACGGCGGCCAAATCCCGCAGGATCGCATCCGAAATTCCCTGCGGCTGATCAGCGATGCGGTGATGCCGCATTTTAGCCGGTGATGGATCTGGTGTATGATAGGGGGCGCTCAGGGGCGGAAATCGGGGGCGGCGGGCGCCGGGTTATCGGGCAGAAAATCATCGCCCGCCGGGGTTTGACTTTGCCGGAATCCGGTGATAAAATTTCGCCGTTTTGGGTTATGCGCGTCAATCATCCGGCGTTTGGGTAGGGATGCGCGGCGAAAGGAAACGGCGGCTGGTGGCTTGGCAGCTCTTGGGGCTGGGGTGGTATGTGGCCTTGTGCGTGGCCGGCGGGGTGGCGGGCGGGGTTTACCTGGACGGGCGGTTGGGCGCGAAGCCGGTTTTTACCCTGCTGGGCGTGTTTTTGGGAATTATCGCGGCATTTTATGGGTTGTACAAAATGGTGAAGCCATTGCTTGACACCGGCAACGGAAAAACGGCGCCCCGCAAAGGCGGCCCCGACGGGGATACCGCCCCGTGAACCGCGGCATTCTGTTGTTCGGGTTGCTGGTGGTAGTCGCCCTGGCGGTGGCCGGGCTGATCACCGGGGCCATCGGAGCTGGATTCCGCCAGTCCGAGGAGGCTAAAGCGGCCGGCGAGACCGCCGAAGGTCCCTTTATCCCCAAACCGGCGGTCCACTTGCCCGCCCAAGTCGTCGGCCCCGCCGCCGATTATGATCATTACGTCGAGTTTCTGCACGCCGAACACAAGGAACGGGAGTACGGCGAGGAAAAGCTGGACGAACACGCCCACGAAGTCCTGGACGAGGGGCCTTATATCGGCAACAACTTTATCATCACCAACACCCTGCTATCCTGCTGGATTGCCAGCGTCATCCTCGTCGCCCTATTCGCCATCGGCGCGCGGCGGGCGCAACTGGTGCCGGGCCGCCTGCAAAACTTCTGTGAAATCGCCATCGAAGCCCTGCTGAAGTTCGTTGAGGGCGTGGTCGGGCCGGGGCGGGCGCGGCTGCTGTTCCCGGTAATCGCGTCCATATTCCTGTTCGTGGTCATCAACGCCTGGATCGGGCTGCTGCCCATCTACCCGTCGCTGGGTTTTATGGCCGACGGGATTGTGGAAGTTCACCTGCTGCGTCCGGCGGGAACCGATATCAATATGCCCTTGGCCCTGGCCCTAGTTTCCTTTGTTTTCGTGGAGTACTTGGGGATTCGGATGTTGGGGTTGGGTTACTTCGGCAAGTTCATACGGGTGCGCAGCCTCGCCAGCGGGGTGGGCGCCCTGTTCCGGTTCAAGCTGCTGGATGCCTTTCAAGGGTTGCTGGACTTTTTCTTTGTGGGGCCGTTGGAGGCTTTCAGCGAGTTCGTGCGGCTGATCAGCTTCACTTTCCGGCTGTTCGGCAATATGACGGCGGGGGAGATTCTGGTGCTGGTTTCCGCCTTTTTGGTGCCGTTCCTCGCCACCGTGGGGGTCTACGGGCTGGAGTTGCTAGTGGGGTTCATCCAGGGCCTGATCTTCGCCGGGTTGACGCTGGTGTTCGCCGCCATCGCCATGACCGCCCACGAACATGAGGAACATCAAGAGCATCATTAAACATCAGGGGCATAATCAAGCATCAAGGGCATTATAAGGAAAGAGAGGGGCGCGATATGGACGTTCTGATACTCACAATGGTACTGGCGACGGTGGGCATCGCCGCCGCCGCGTTGGGCGGGATTTTCGCCATCTATTCATCGCGGCAGGACTAGGGCGGCAAGACCGTCACGGCAAAACCGGCCCGCCGTGGGGCGGAAAAGGGCCAAATTCACGAACTAACACGACCGGGGAGGGAAAATGGAAATCCTTTCGGCACTGTTGAGCCTGCCTCTGGCGCAGATTGAGGCCGATGCGGCCAGGCTGCTGGGCGCGGGGATCGCCATCGGGTTGGGGCTGATCGGCCCCGGCATCGGCATCGGCATCTTGGGCGCGGCGGCCATGAGCGCCATCGGGCGCAACCCGGAAGCCACCGGCAACATTCAGACCAACATGATTCTCGGCATCGCCTTCGCCGAGGCGCTGGGCATTTACGCCCTGGTGGCCGCGATAATGATTGGCTTCATTTTCTAACGCGGCAAAGGGGATGCTATGCTGGAGACATTGGGAATCCACTTCCCAAGCCTTCTAATCTACCTCGTCAACTTCCTGCTGGTCTTGGGCCTGCTGATGCTGTTCGCCTACCGGCCGATCCTGCGGCTGATGGACCAGCGGGCCCAGCGGATCCGGGAAAGCCTGGAGGCGTCGGAGCAGGCCCGCGAAGCCGCCGCCAGTTCCCAAGAAGCCGTGGAGGCCCAGTTGGTGGAGGCCCGCCGCGAGGCGCAGCGCATCGTGGAGCAGGCGCGGGAAGCCGCGGAACGCTACCGCGCCGAGGAAATGGAGCGGGCCCGCAACGAAGCGGAAACCTTCGTTTCCCGCGCCCGCGCCGACATCGAGCGGGAGCGTGATGCCGCGGTGGAGGAAGTGCGCTCCAATTTCGCCGACTTGGCGATGACCGCCGCCGAGCGGGTGGTGCGCCGTTCCCTGGACCGGCAGGCGCACGAGGAACTGATTACCCAAGTGCTGGAGGAAGGCGAAAGCCTCCGAAGGGGTTAGCGGCCTATGGCGCAAAGGGTGTCGGGCCGGCGCTACGGACAAGCGGTCTTTGAGCTGGCCCGGGAACAGGGCGAAGCCGACCAGTGGGGCGAGGATCTGGCCCTAGTGGCCGAGGCGTTCCGGGATGCGGAGTTCGGCGCGCTGCTAAAGCACGCCGGCGTCCCGGCGGACGACAAGCGGCAGGCGGTCGATTCCGTGTTGCCCGAAGTCCGGCCGATGGTCAAAAATATGGTCAACCTGCTGGTGGCCCGCGGGCTGGTGGACGCCGTAACCGAAGCCTGCGGCGAATACGCCGAACTGCTGGACCGGCAACAGGGCCGCCAGCGGGTCGAAATCACCACCGCGGTGCCGCTGGCGCCGGAGGAAACGGAGCGCATCGCCACTTTCGTCGCCGGCCTGATCGGCCGCGAGGTGGTGGTAACGCCCCGCGTGGACGAGACCATCTTGGGCGGGTTGGTGGTGCAGATCGGCGACCGCCTACTGGACGGCAGCGCCCGCGCCCGGCTCACCGGGTTGCGGGAAAGCCTGTCCGCCGCCGTCCGCTAGGGGCCGGTTCGCCGCCGCTAAACCGGTCTGGAGGGGACGGTAACCGGCGACCCGGAACCGGAGCCTGCATCGCCGCGGGAGCCATTCTGAATGCCGGAACGGCGAGAGCGCGATCTAATTGTACTTTTCACCATGACCATCGTGATCCAAAGCTCAGTGTTTGCCTTGGCGCTACAATGGGGCGGAAAATGGGCGGAATATGCCCCGTTCGTTTTTCTTGGCATACTTAATCGCGGTAGTGGCAGCCCCGTTTATGGTGTATCGATGGCGGCGGGAACGAAAACGCCGGAAAAGGCGAAACCCAATATCGCCTTACTAGGCGCCGGGAATAATTCACCCGACTAAGGAGCGTTGCCAATGGCTACCAGAGGACAGGACATAGTTTCGCTGATCAAGCGGCAAATCGAGGAGTTCGGCGGCGACTTGGCTTTGGTGGACGTTGGCACGGTGGTGCAGGTGGGCGACGGCATTGCCAGCATCCAGGGGCTGCAAGGGGTGCGCTCCAACGAATTGCTGGATTTCGGCAACGACATTTTGGGGCTGGCGCTGAACTTGGAGGCCGATTTGGTAGGCGCCGCCATTTTGGGCGACCCCAACGCGGTCAAGGAGGGCGACCGGGTGCGCTCCACCGGCCGCATCATCGAAGTGCCGGTGGGTGAGGGGCTGATCGGTCGGGTGGTAGACCCGATGGGCCGCCCGCTGGACGGCAAGGGCGCGGTCGCCGTCGGCGGCAGCCGCTCCGCCGAAACCGTGGCGCCCAACGTGGTGGTGCGCCAGTCGGTCAACACCCCGGTGCAGACCGGCATCAAGGCCATTGATTCGATGATTCCCATCGGGCGCGGCCAGCGCGAGCTAATCATCGGCGACCGCTCCACCGGCAAAACCGCCATCGCCGTAGACACCATCATCAACCAGAAAGGAGGCGACCTAATCTGCATCTATGTAGCCATCGGCCAGAAGCAGGGCAAGGTGGCGCAAGTGGTAGGGTCTTTAGAGGAAGCCGACGCTATGGGCCATACCATCGTGGTCACCGCCGGGGCGTCGGATTCGGCCCCGCTCCAGTACCTCGCCCCCTACGCCGGCTGCGCGATGGCCGAGCATTTTATGGACCAGGGCAAAGACGTGCTGGTAGTCTACGACGATTTGACCAAGCACGCTTGGGCTTACCGGCAGATGTCGCTGTTGCTGCGCCGCCCCGCCGGACGCGAAGCCTACCCCGGCGATGTGTTCTACCTGCACAGCCGCCTGCTGGAGCGGTCGGCGCGGCTGGACGAGGAACACGGCGGCGGCTCGATCACCGCCCTGCCCATCATCGAAACGCAGGCCGGCGACGTTTCGGCATACATCCCTACCAACGTAATATCGATCACCGACGGGCAGATCTACCTGGAGCCGGAATTGTTCAACGCCGGCATCCGTCCGGCGGTCAACGTGGGGTTGTCGGTGTCGCGGGTGGGCGGCTCGGCGCAGACGCGGGCCATCCGCCGGGTGGCCGGCCGCCTGCGCCTGGACTTGGCGCAATACCGCGAGCTGGCGACCTTCGCCCAATTCGGCACCGCCGACCTGGACGCCGCCACCCGCGCCCAACTGGCCCGGGGCCAATTGGCGACCGAAGTGCTGAAGCAGCCCCAATACGCCCCCCTGCCGCTGGAGCAGGAAGTGGTAATCCTGTTCGCCGTAAATTCCGGCGCGATGGAAAACATCCCCCTGGACCGCACCGCCGAGTTCGAGCAGGGCCTGCTCCGCCACGTAACCGCCAGCCACGCCGACATCCTGGAAGCCATCAAAGAAACCAGCGACATCAGCACCGACACCGAGGCCAAGCTGAACCAAGCCATCGCCGACTACAAATCCATTTTCGGTGTCTAATCCAGGATAAAGTAAAGGCAAGGAAAATGCCGAGCGTAAGAGACATCCGCCGCCGCATCCGCAGCGTGGAGAACACCGGCAAGGTGACCAACGCTATGTCGCTCATCGCCGCGTCCAAGATGCGCCGCGCCCAAAACGCCGTATTGCAGGGCCGCCCCTACGCCGAAAAAATCCAGGACGTAATCGCCCACTTGGCCGCCCAGCCGTCCGATGACGTTTCCGCCGCCCAGCCGTTGCTGCGGACGCGGCCGGTGGAGCGCATATCCCTGCTGGTAATCAGCCCCGACCGGGGGCTGTGCGGCGGGATGCACGCCAACCTCAACCGGCGGGTGGGCCAGTTCATCCTGGAGCAGGAAGTCCCGGTGCAGGTGGTCGCCGTGGGGCGCAAGGGGCGCGATTTTATGGTGCGCTCCGGCAGCGACCTGCAAGCCGTTTTCACCGACTTGGGCGAAACCCCGTCCCTGCTGGACACCGTCGCCATATCCCACCTATTGATTGACGCCTACTCCCAGCAGCAGGCCGACGAAATCCACGTGGCCTATACCCGCTTCAACTCAACGCTGTCGCAAACGCCGGTGGTGGAGCGGTTGTTGCCCATAACGCCGTCGGAACTGACCGGCGCCCAGCGCGTCGGCTATATCTACGAACCTGACAATCTGTCGGTGCTGCGCAGTCTGCTGCCCCGCTTTGTAGAAATGGAAGTCTACCATACCTTGCTGGAATCCATCGCCAGCGAGCAGTCGGCCCGCATGGTGGCAATGCGCAACGCCACCGACAACGCCAAGCAACTAAGCGAAGATCTCACCCTAGTAATGAACAAGCTGCGCCAGGAAAGCATCACCAACGAATTGCTGGACCTGATAGGCGGCATGGCAGTGCTGGAGGGATAGCTATGGGCCTGATTATCAAGGAATACAACGTTACGGGAACGCGCCGCAGCGACACGGTACGGGTATTGTATGATACCGGGGCAGGATTGTCTCTCGTCCGCCGCGATATTGCGGAAATTTTGGGCGAAGCCCATAACCGGCCTACTCCGATGCGGTTTATGATGGCCGACGGCCAGGAAGGAAGTAGCGCCAGCCAAACCATTGACTTGGATATTGACATAGACGGAACTACCTTGAGGCATACGTTCTATGTCATGGATGACTTGGCCGAGGAAATCATCATTGGCGCGGACATGATGCAAACTTGGAAAATCAGTTTGGATATGGACCAAGAGGAAGTCGCCATCGACCCGCGCATCTTGTATCTGAATAGGCGAATTTAGTGCCCCGGCGCTATCCGGTTTCAGGAGTAGAGCATGGCTACCGGCAGAATCGTACAGGTAATCGGAACCGTGGTCGACATTGAGTTTCCGGCCGATGAACTGCCCAACCTTTTCGATGCCGTGGAGGTGGACAACAACGGCGAGCGGCTGGTGCTGGAGGTGCAGCAGCACATCGGCAACAACTGGGTGCGTTGCCTGGCCCTGGGCGCCACCGACGGGCTGGCCCGCGGCGTCACCGCCGCCGACACCGGCCAGCGGGTTTCGGTGCCGGTGGGGCCGGAAACCTTGGGGCGCCTGTTCGATGTCACCGGCACACCTCTGGACAACTTGGGGCCGGTGGAAACCCCGTTGCGCTGGCCGATCCACCGCGACCCGCCCACTTTCGACGACCAAAGCCCCACCGTCGAAATTCTGGAAACGGGCATCAAGGTTTTCGACTTGATTACCCCCTTTATGAAAGGCGGGAAAATCGGGGCTTACGGCGGCGCCGGCGTGGGCAAAACCGTTATCATCCAGGAACTCATCCGCAACATCGGCGCGGTGCATCAGGGCGTTTCGGTGTTCGCCGGCGTGGGCGAGCGCTCCCGCGAAGGCAACGATTTGTGGCACGAAATGCAGGATTCCGGCGTGCTTTCCAGCACGGTGCTGGTTTTCGGGCAGATGAACGAATCCCCCGGAGTCCGCGCCCGCATCGGCTTGACCGGGCTGACCATGAGCGAGTATTTCCGCGATGAGCAGAACCAGGATGTGCTGCTGTTCGTGGACAACATCTACCGCTACATCCTGGCCGGCATGGAAGTGTCGGCGCTGCTGGGGCGGATGCCGTCGGCGGTGGGCTACCAGCCGACCCTAAGCACCGAAATGGGCGCCTTGCAGGAACGCATCACCTCCACCCGGCGGGGATCCATAACATCGTTCCAAGCCATCTACGTCCCAGCCGACGACTACACCGACCCCGGCATCGTAACCACTTTCGGCCACTTGGACGGGGTGGTGTCGCTGGAGCGGTCGCTGGCGGCGCAGGCGCTGTACCCGGCGGTAGACCCGCTGGCGAGCTATTCCCGCATCCTGGAGCCGCGCATCGTGGGCGAGGAGCATTACCGGCTGGCCCGCGGCGTGCAACAGGTGTTGCAACGCTACCGCGAGCTGCAAGACATCATCGCCATCTTGGGCATCGAAGAACTGTCCGAGGAAGACAAGCTGACCGTATTCCGCGCCCGCAAAATCCAGCGGTTTCTGACCCAGCCGTTCTTTGTCGCCGAAGCGTTCACCAGCCAGCCGGGCAAGTACGTTCCGGTACGCGAAACCGTCCGCGGCTTTTCGGAAATCCTGGACGGGCAGCACGATGACCTGCCGGAGCAGGCGTTCTATATGGTAGGCACGATCGACGAGGCTATCGAAAAGGCCGAGGGGATCCGGGCGCAAGGGTGACGCTGGGGGGTTGACTGGAAGCACTTGCCGAAGTATTATCCAAAGAACAGTTGTTGGGAGGATATTCGATGCCGTCATGCGGGTGCTTCCACAATTTCAACCTTGCCCCTATGGCCTACGGTCAATATGAGGTCCGGTTTGACCAACAAGGCTATGTCGACTTTCCCAAGACGTTTAGATCCGCAGGGGTTGCCAACAGAATCTTGAAACACACATCCCAGCCGGTATATCGCTTGTTGGACGTTACAGATTTCAGTAAGCTGGAAGATCTGTGTGAAACGTTAAAGTCAAAAATCATTGTTGATCTAAATCCCGGCATTGATTTTTGCTACGCGCTTGGTCCCTATATGCTTTTCGGAGATGATGATACAGCATATCATAGCAAAATCGGGGCATTGTTAAACAGCGGAAAGTACAGGAATGGGCGGGCGGCGATTAACGAACTGAGGCAATCACTATTTCAGTTCATACGGAGGCATCCTATTCTTAGTGGTGCAACTGCTGTATTATCGCCGCCTAAATCGCAATCCAGCTTACCGGATCTCGCCGGATTGTGGGCTGGCGCAATCGCAAAGCACGTGGGATTGAACGTAATTACCGCCACTAAAGTCAGGAATACAGCACCCCAAAAGAACATCAGCGAAGATGTATCAGAAGCAGATGCTATTGAACGTGTAAAAGATAGCGTTTCAATACCCTATGTTCCTGCCGCCAGCAGGGTGTTGATATTGGATGATACAATCCGCTCAGGAGGGACACTGATTGAATTAGCCCGGGCGTTGCGGAGGGCAGGCGCAACAAGCGTATACGGACTATCGGCAGCCAAAGATGCCAAATTCACTTTCGGCGGAATAGATTTGCACAAGGATGTATGGATATGAATAATGAATCCATAACTATCTGCCCTGATGATTCATCCTATCCGGTTGGAGCAATTGCTTCAACCCAAGGTGCTGCTTTGACTTGTGTTGGCAACTTGGGTTTGCTGAATATGAGGGCTATAGGGATCTGTGGCTCTCGAAACGCCTCGGCGGACGCGCTCAAATACGCCCGCAGCTTCGGTTCAGAAGCCGCCAAACGGAATTTGGTGGTTGTGAGCGGTTACGCCCGGGGGATTGACCGGGAAGCGCATAAAGGGGCACTAGAATCGGGCGGGCGCACAATCGCTGTGCTTCCAGAGGGCATAAACCATTTTCGACTTAACCGGGAATTGAAACCCTATGTCCGATTGGAAGAGAATTTTTTGGCAGTTTCGATGTTCCCGTCTGATGCCCGATGGCAGGCTTGGCGGGCAATGGAACGGAACAATCTCATCGTTGGACTTTCCTCCGATATGTTTGTAATAGAGGCGAGGGATACTGGCGGAACCATCAACGCTGCTATGGAGTGCGTCCGTCAAGGCAAGAGACTATGGGCGGTTGCATATTCGGAAGATACACCAGACAGAACGGGCAATCGCATATTGATTCCAGACAAAGCCATACCTCTGAAGTGTATCCGGGATGTTAAACTGGCTCTGGACGACGCCACACAACACTCCCGAGAAAATGTCAAACAGATCGCAATGAAATTGGGGTAAACAACCATGCCGATGTTGCTGGAAATCACTACCGCCGAAAGGCAGGTTTATGGGGAGGAGGTGGATCTGCTCATCGCGCCCGGCTTTGACGGGCAGTTGGGCATTCTGCCCCGGCACGCCCCGCTGATGACTATGTTGCAACCGGGGGAGCTGACCATCCGCAAGGGCGGGGCGGATAGCTATTTCGCGGTCACCGGCGGGTTTATGGAAGTGCTGGGCGACCGGGTGATCATCTTGGCCGACGCCTGCGAACATTCCGAGGAAATCAACGAGGAACGGGCGCAGGAGGCGATGCGCCGCGCCCAGGAACGCATCGCCAATCGCCCGGACGATATGCAAATGGAGCGGGCTTTGGCATCGCTGCGCCGCGCCCAAACGCGCCTGGATACCGTGCGCCGCCGCCGCGCCCGGAGCGGCGGGCAACTGCCGCCCAGCGTCACCAGCAACCCGGGGTAATCCGCGCGGATCTTGATATGGCAATGCGGGGTAATCGCCCCGAATCAAAATTCCGCAATGCAGGGTGATCGCCGCGAATCCCGATGCGGGCGCCCGTTCACTGTTCGCCGGCGCTGTTGATGTAGTAGGTCATTGACTGCAACGACAGCACCGGGTCTATGTTGCGGATGCGCACCCCCTCGCGCACGTGAGGGATGGTGGGGGCGTAGTTCAGGATGGCGCGGATGCCGCAGGCTACCAGTTGGTCCACCACTTCCTGCGTGTGGGATACCGGCACGGCTACGATGGCGATGCTGATGTTGCGGTCGGTCACCACCCGCCGCAGGTCGTCCAGAGAGTGAACCGTCAGCCCGCCCACATCCCGCCCGATCAGCCCGTGGTTGATGTCAAAGGCCGCCACCAAGTGAAAGCCGTCGGGGGTGAAGCCGGGGTAGTTGAGAATGGCCCGCCCCAAGCGGCCCACGCCCACCACCGCCACATTCCAGTAGGCGTTGACCCCTAAAATCTGCCGCAGCCGGTCCAGCAAATCGCGGACGCTGTAGCCCCGGCCCTGCTTGCCGAACCGCCCGAAATACGACAAATCCTTGCGGATCTGCGCCGGCGTCACTTGCAGCTTTTCCCCCAACTGCTGGGAACTCACCACCATAATGCCGTCATCCATCAGGCGGTTGAGGATACGCAGGTATTGGGGCAGCCGGCTAACGACCACTTCCGGCACTTCCGTCCGCTGGCTGTCCGGGGCAAACAAGTCGCCGGTCATAGGCTGATTTCATCCTGCCGCGCGGTTTGCGGGCGGTTTGGGCAATGAATCCGCATCGCATCGGCGCCATTATAGCCTATAATGAGGGCGGTATCGCATCAATGCGGCGCACAATCAACGAAACAAGTCTAAACTCAATGCCTTATACTGGCCTTATACGGCTGAACTGGGGAAAGCGCGTTGCACGTCGGAGTTTGCCGGTTGACGCTGCACCTGCCGGCGGCGTCCAGCCTCAAGGAAAAGCGGCGGATTGCCCGGTCGCTGATTGACCGCATCCGCCACCGCTTCAATATGGCGGTGGCGGAAGTGGACGACGCCGACCGGCGGCAGCGGCTCACCCTGGGCGTCTGTTGCGTAAGCAACGACCGGGGCCACGCCGATGCTATGCTGTCCGCCCTGCTCAATTACGTCGAGGAATCGCGCGATGATGCGGAGCTGCTGGATGTGCAGACGGAAATCATCAGCGGGGCGTAGCTTGGCGGCGGCAATGGCCGGGGCAATCAGCGGGGCGCGGCGGGGCGGATGTTGCCCGCGGGCAGGCGGTCGCGGAACTCCCGCAGGGCGCCGGCCATTACCTCGGCGGCTACATGGTGGGCGTTGTTGTGCGACGCCGCCGGCAGGGTGACGAAACGCTTGGGCGGGTTGGCGGCGTGGTACAGCTTCAGCCCTTGGGAATGGGGGATGATTTCGTCCAATTCGCCGTGCATCACCAACAAGGGCGTCCGAATTTGGGCGATGCGGCTTACCGAATCGTAGTGGCCGCGCACGATCCACCCGGCCATCGGCAACGGCAAGGTCACTTTCGCCATATCCCGGATGGACGAAAACGGCGCCAGCAAGGCCATACCGGCCGGGGGATGCGACACCGCCAGCTCAACGGCGATCGCCGCGCCCAGGGAATGGCCGAAGTATACGATGCGGCCGGGGTTTACATCGGGCCGCCGCTCCAGGTAGCCGAGGGCGGCGCGGGCGTCAATGTAAGTACCCAGCTCCGACGGTTTTCCTTGACTGCGGCCATAGCCCCGATAATCAAAAATGAACTGGTGAACGCCCAGCAACCGCCGCGCCCGCTCCAGTTGCCCCACGCGGGTGCCAACATTGCCGCCGTTGCCGTGAAACCACAGCCAAGTTTGGGTTTCCGGCCCGGCGCAACCGGCGGGGGCGGGGATGAACCAGCCGTGCAACGCCAAACCGTCCGCAGTGGTCAGGCAGACGTTTTCATAGGGCAGCCCGGCTTCGTCCGGGGTGTTGCCCACTTGGGAATCCGGGAAAAACACGAAACGTTTTTCGGCCCAAGCCCACAGCATAAAGGCGACCGGCGGCTACGGGGAAAGCACCGCGCGGCCCCGGGTTTTCAGTAGTTCGGGCAGGCGCTGGGAAAAGTCGCGTTTGGTAAGCACCGCATCGCAGCCCAGCGCCCGCGCTTTCCGCAGCGTCGCCGCATCGCCGTGAGGTCCGTAGGCGATGACCGGGGCCGCATCGGAGCCGCCGCCGTCCGGCTTCAGGGCGGCGGCAAGCAACGGCAGCCCGTCCACCCACGCCGTTTCGTCCGTTTCCAGGTCAACCAGGGCCAGAGCGATGGCGCGGCCGGCGGTGGACTGCAACAGCCCGGCGGCGGAATTGCCGTAGATCGCTTCCATCCCGCAACGGGCGGCGGCGGATTCGATGCGCGGTATGAAAAACAGATTGCCCGTCAACACCAGCGCCACCGGCGGACGGGGTTCGCTTTCGTTGCCGACCTCGATTTCGTTAGACGGCGTTGCCATATCAGCGCTCCGGCGGCGCCCCGAAAGGCGCGGCAAGCTGCGACGGGGGATATGACGCCTGTTCCTGCCGGATGGCCTCGTCCCGCCCGGCAATATCGCGCCGCTGCGGACGCTCCGCCTCGCACGCCGGACACCAGACCGCCGCTTTGGATGATAACATCATATTGTCTTTCTTTACCTGCACCGTCTCAATTTCCGTGGCGCAGACACTGCAACTGCACACAATGCGAACCTGGTCAATGGGCGGCATCGTAGCTTACCCTCCTTGATCCCCGCAATTTATCCCCACCATTCTATAACCCCCTCCCCGAATCACGGTTCCAAACTTTCCGAAAGCAACTCCAGCACATCTTTGGATTCCTTTTCGCCCTGCAACCCCTTGGCCTGTATCCCCTCGGTCATCATCTGCAAGCAGAAAGGGCAGGAGACGCCGACGGTGGCGGCGCCGGTTTCGATGAAATGGTCGGTGCGGACGTGGTTGACGCGCTCGCCCTGGCTTTCCTCGATCCACATATGTCCGCCGCCGGCGCCGCAACAGAAACCCCGCTGCCGGCAGTGACTGCCCATCTCTACCAGCTTCAGGCCGGGGATGGCGCGGGCCACATTACGCGGCTCATCATACACCCCGTTATGCCGCCCCAAGAAGCAGGAATCGTGATAAGCCACCGTGACGTCCAGCATCTTGACCGGCTTGATCCGCCCCTCCCGGATCAGCCCATCCACAAACTGGCTATAATGCAATACTTCAAAATCGCCGCCCAACTGCGGGTATTCGTTCTTGATAGTGTTGAAACAGTGGGGGCAAATAGTAACCACCTTTTTGACATTATAGCGGTTCAAGGTTTCGATGTTTTGGGCGGCCATCATCTGAAACAGATATTCGTTGCCCATACGCCGCGCCGGGTCGCCGGTGCAGGTTTCCTCATCGCCCAAGATGGCGAAATCCACTTTGGCCGCTTTCAGCACCTTGACCATCGACCGGGCCACGGCCTGGCTGCGCTGCTCCAGCGCCGGGGTGCAGCCCACCCAAAACAGGATTTCGGCATCGGGCTTTTCCGCCAAAGTAGGCACATCCAGCCCCTGCGTCCAATCGGTGCGGGAAAACTGCGTGCCGCGCCACGGATGCCCCCGCTGCTCCAGGCTGACCAGGGCGTTCATCGCCGTTTCGGGCGCATTGGATTCCTCCAGCACCATATAGCGGCGCAGATCCATAATGGTCGGCACGTGTTCCACGGTGACCGGGCATTCCTCCATACACGCGCCGCAGTTCAAGCAATCCCAAATGGCGGTTTCGGGGATGGCGTGGTTCAGGATGGGCGTCGGCTCCGCGTGTTCCGGGTCGCGCGGCCCTTGATGCCCGATGCTTACCATGTGGTCTTTAAGGTTTTCCACGATGTGCATCGGCGAAAGCAGCTTGCCGGTGATATTGGCCGGGCATACATCGGAGCAGCGCCCGCAGACGGCGCAGGCGTAGCCGTCCAAAAGTTGTTTCCAAGTGAAATCCTGCACCCGCGACGCCCCGAACCGCTCAGCGTTTTCTATGTCCAGCAACGGCAGTGCCCCCCGCGGCTCCAGCGAGCGGGAAAAGGCGTTGAGCGGCGCGGCAATCATGTGCATATGTTTGGAAAAGGGGATGTACACCGTGAAAAACAGGATGATGGCGAAGTGCGTCCACCAGAACACGCCATGCCAAGTGTCGGCGGCGGATTGGCTGAGGCCCCAATCCGCAAACAGCCGCCCCAGCGCCCCGCCGATGATAACGTCGGCTTCCGGCCCCGTTCCCCCCTGCGCCACATAAAAGCTGTGGGTCAACAGGGTAGACGCCATCAACCCGGCAATCATTCCGACGATGATGATGGCGTCGGGATTGCGGGTAAGGTCAAAGCTGAGCCGCCGCGGGCGCACCACCCAGCGGCGGGCGGCGGCCCAAACCAGCACCGCCAGCAGCACGGCGGCCAGAATGTCCAGATAGCTACTATACACCATCGCCCCGGTTTCGGTAAGCAGCCACTCCGGGAAAGGCCGCCAAGCCGCCGCGCCGAAAATGAATATGGCGTAGGACAGCATAAAGGTAAGAAAGCCCCAAAAAATCGCGGCGTGTCCCAACCCGGCCCAATCCCCGAAAGGCACTCGCTGCAACACCTTTTTCTGCCCCAGCACGATCAGCAACGCGCCGGAAAGCCGCTGCCAAGGGCGGTCAAAGCGGGGCGCAGGCCGGCCCTGCATTACCAAATGCGCCACGCGGCGGTAAAAAGCATAGCCGCCGGCGGCCAGCGCCAAGGCCATCAGTAAGTAGACGCCAACCCCGATGGGGATGGGGCCGATGTCGCCAGGTGGAACCAACTTGCCTCACCTTCCGTTATTGTTATCGCCGTTGCTGCTACCGTCGTCACCGGGCGCGTCGGGATCCTGCCCTGATTCCTGCCGGCGCCCCCGCTCCTCCTCTAGGCGGCGCAGGCGTTCCTCAAGCGCCTGCTCCCGGATTTCCGCGTCGATCCGCGCCGCCTGTTCCGCCTGCTCCCGGATTTCCGCGTCGATCCGCGCCGCCTGTTCCGCCCGCTCTCGGATTTCCGCGTCAATCCGCGCCGCTCGTGCTTCCCGCGCCTGGAGTTCGGCCTCGATCCGCGCCGCTCGTTCCGCCCGCAATTCGCCTTGCGCCGCATCGCGCTCCGCCTGCATTGACTGGCGGTCAGACTCGGCGGCGCGGCGGGCGGCCCGTTCCTCGCTGATGGTTCGCAGATAGGTTTGGCTGGCCGGGTCGTAGAAATGCAACAGTTCCTTATCCCAGCAAAGGTACAAATCCAGCACCGCGCTGTAGCCTTTCAGCACGCCGTCGGGTTCCCTGGTTAGTTCGATGGGCTGATACGCGCCGTCCACCAGCCGGTCGCCGGCCAGCGGCTGCCCGTAGTATTCGCCGCCGGTGGCGTCAAAACGCCAGTATTCCCGGACGCCGATGCGGGCATAGATCCCGTTCTTGACCTCCACATCCTGCCGGCTGGTGGTTTGCGACGCCACTTCCAAAGCGAAATCCGGCGGCTTGCCCACTTCCCAGGGCAGATACAATTTCCGCTTGCGGATAGCTTCGGCGTCCACCCCCAAAGCCAGATAGCAGTCGGGCTGCACCCGTATATTCAGGTTGCGGCGGTCGTAGCACAAAATCGTGTTGCTGCTCAGAAAATTGTCCGGGTTTTCGCCCAAATCGGTGACCCAGTCGGACAATACGTGCATGAACACCTGAAAAATAAGGTCTTGTTCCATAGCGTCCGGCATCGGGTCGGGTTCGTCCGGGTCGAACTCCAACCGGCTGTAATCAATTTCGGTAATCCGCTGGTACTCCAGGCGTCCGGTGGTTCTGATAGTCATCGCGGGCCTCGGCTTGGGCCGGATTGGGGATTGCGATTCCAGTCATTTATTTCGTTTGCTTTCGTAAGGATATAGCATCCCGTACTACGAAAGCAAACGAAACCGATGCGCTACAAATCCGCCACTTGCGGGATGACTTCCCGCCCCAGCAGTTCGATTTGCCGCAGTACTTGTTCCTGCGGCATCCCCGGCCACTGCATACGGAAAATCATCATATTGACGCCCAAATCCTGCGAATAGCGTTTCAATTCCGCCACCACATCCTCGGGGGAACCCAGCAGGAAACGGTCTTTCGCCAAATCCTGATAGGGAACGCTGAACGACTCCTCGCCGGGCAGCGCCTTATCCTGCCCCCAGGAGGCATAAGCGGCGTACTTCCCCTCCAAATAGGGCTGGCTTTCGATGTAGGCCGTTTCGCGGTCGGCGGCCACGTACATCTCCCGCATCATCGGCAAATCCGCCGGCACCGGGTTGCCGGCGGACTCCAGTTCGGCTACATAGCGCGTCCACTGATTCGCCACCGTCGGCACCGTGGCGTGGGGGTTAATCAGCCAGGGGTAGCCCCAGCGGGCGGCGCGGCGGATGGCGGCATCGTTGTTGGCGGCCACCCATATCGGCGGATGCGGCCGCTGCGCCGGACGGGTAATGAGCCGCGTCTTGGGAACGGTGTAATACTTGCCCTGGTATTCCAGTTCATCCTCCGCCCACAGCCGCTGGATAAGGTCCAGCGATTCGCGCATCCGCCCGATGCGTTCCTCCCGCCGGACGCCAAAGGCGGCATATTCCTCATCCCGGTAGCCCAAACCGATGCCGAACACGAACCGCCCGCCGGTGATGCAGTCCAAAGTGGCGATGCTTTCCGCCAGCTCCACGGGGTTATGCAACGGTAGCAGCAACACGGTAGCGGCCACCTGCATATCGCCGGCCTCGGCGGCCAGCCGCGACAGCAGCGGAAACACCGTACTCATCTGGTAAGGCGCGGCCAGATAATGCTGCCCGGTGGCGATCAGGCTGAACCCGGCATCCCGGGCCGCCGCCACTTGCGCCACGCTTTCCCGAATTTTCTGCGGCATAGACTCGCCGGGCAGATACTGATTGGTAACAAAAAATCCCAGCTTCACAATCGCTCCTCGCCATAGTCCCACAAATCAAGCCCCGCCGGGGGGTGCCGGACTAGGGGCTATTGTATACTACATCAGGCGCGGGGTGTAGCCGCCGGGCGGCCCGGCGGGTATACTGGTAGCCAAGCAGCGTCCCGGCAAGGCCGGGCGCGAACCGGGAGGGGCGATGGACGAAAACGGGAAACACTGCCGGATATTCTTGGACGCGGATGAATACGCGGACATCGAGCGTATCGCCGCCCACCGGGATATGACCGCCGAGGAATGGATTGCGGATGTAGTGCGCCAGGCGCAGGCCGACTATCACAAGCAGGTTAAGCGCATCCGGCAAGCCATTGACGAGGCTTTGCAGTGCCAGCATCCGGTCGAATTGATCGAGGAGATGATTCGGGAAATTCACGGGGAGCCGCAGAGCCGATGATCTTTGTTGACGCCAATGTGCCTATGTACCTGGTGGGAGCTCCCCATATAAACCAAAACCGCGCGATTGCCGCTTTGGAACGGCTGGCGCATCAGCGCGAGACGTTTATCACCGATGTCGAAGTTTATCAGGAAATACTGCATCGTTACACCGGAATGCGGCGATTCAGCGTTATCGACGATGCGATTCATACTCTCAACAACATCGTCTCCGAGGTCTTGTCATACGATATGGCCGACATTTACGCCGCCCGTGACCTCATCGCCAACGTACAAACCCTTTCGGCGCGGGACGCCCTGCACGCCGCCGTGATGCGCCGGGCCGGGGTCAACCGCATTCTTAGCTACGACCGGGGCTTCGATGCCTGCCCCGGAATCATCCGAATCGAATAACCGGCCCCCATCCCCAACCCCAAATTCGCAAATCAGGAAAACGTTTATGAAAATCGCCAGGTTTCAGCACAACGGACACACCGCCCACGGGGTAGTCGAAGGCGACGAACTAATCGAAATCAACGGCGACATCTTTTCCGATTTCACCGCCGACGGCCCGCGGCGCAAGCTGGCCGATGTGCGGCTGCTGGCCCCCACTAATCCGGCGGAAATCTGGGGGCCGGGGCTGAATTTCGCCAACCACCTGGAGTTCGCCGCCGGGGTGCTGGGCGACCAAAACCCCCAAGTCCCCGAACACCCGGAGCCGTGGATCAAGGCCCGCAATTCCCTCACCGCCACCGGCGAAAACATCATCCTGCCCCACGACACCGGCGGCGAAGTTCACTACGAGGGCGAGGCCGTGGCGGTCATCGGCAAGCCCTGCCGCCGCGTCAGCCCCCAAGACGCCGCCGGCTACATCCTCGGCTACACCTGCGGCAACGACGTTTCGGAACGCGCTTGGCAAAAGGACGACTGGACTTTTTGGCGGGCCAAAGGCGCCGACACTTTCGCCCCGGTCGGCCCCTGGATCGAAACCGCCATAAACCCCCAAGCCCTGGAAATGATTGTCCGGCTCAATGGCGAGGAAGTGCAGCACGGCCGCACCGAGGAAATGCTGTTCACTTTCGCCGAAATCGTAAGCTACATCAGCCAGCAAATCACGCTGCAACCCGGCGACCTGATCTTTTCCGGCTCCACCGGCGTCACCACCGCCCTTAAAGACGGCGACTTGGTGGAGGTGGAAATACCGGGCATCGGCATACTGTCCAACCCGGTAGTGCGGGAAAAAGTTTAACCGTATAGAACGCGGAAAAGAAAATAATTCGCCGCGGTTAAGGCTAAAAGCTGATGACGGCGCGGGCGTGGGCCACGGGTTCGCCCCGGTCGTTTTCCACCGCCACCGCGCAATGCACCAGCCGCCGCCCATCCGCCGCCGCCTTGTCCACCACCCGGCCGGACAGACTGATAGTATCGTCGGCGCGGACGGGCAACAGTTGCTCCAAGTCCAGACTGCCGCCCTCGGCGTCCAGTCGTTCCGGCGGAAAACCCTTGCCCAAGAGTTCGGTGATGTAGGCGATCAAGGCTTGCCGGGGCAGCGCGTCCGCATCGCCGCCGTGCCGGTCGGCGTAGCGGCGGATGCTTTCCTCCGTTTCCCATTTGATCACCACGGGCAGCGTATCGCCCACGGATATGGCGTCAAAATCGGCGGTTTGCGCCCACAGCCTGGCCATAACCCCGCTCCCAAACCCGGTATCGGCAACTTTCCGGCGCAGGCTACCACCCCGTCCCGCCATTGGCAACCGGGCGCCGGTTGGGTTAATCTATGGGCGGTTTCCCCCAAATCACATAATAATTAAGGAAGCGTCAATGGCGGATTCGGAACGAGACGAACCCTACAGCCGGGCGATGGTGATTATGGCCCACCCGGACGATGCGGAATGGACTTGCGCCGCAACCGTGGCGAAACTGTGCGCCGAGGGCTGGGAAGTGGTGTTTCTGCTATGCACCGACGGCTCCAAAGGCAGCGACGACCCGGCGATGACCGCCGAGAATCTGGCGCGAATCCGCGAGGCGGAGCAGCGGGAATCGGCCCGCATCTTGGGCTTGAAAGACGTGGTGTTTCTAGGCTACCCAGATTCCTACTTGGAGCCGACGCTGCAATTGCGGAAAGACATCGCCCGCGAAATCCGCCGCTACCGCCCCCAAGTGGTGATCACCGAGCCGCCCACCCGCGACATCGACAGCCGCTATTACGGCAGCCACCCCGACCACCTGGCAACCGGCGAGGCCACCCTGGCCGCCGTATTCCCCACCGCCCGCGACCGCCTAACCTTCCCGGAACTGCTGGACGAGGGCCTCCAACCACACAAAGTACGCGAAGTCTGGATTGTAGGCGGACTGGAAGGCTCCGACCATTTCGTAGACGTAGCAGACCACATGGCAACCGCCATAGCCGCTCTAAAAGCCCACAAATCGCAGGTAGACCCGGCGGACGCCGACCAATACTTCCCCCAAGGCCGCGCCGCCACCGCCGCCAAAGTGGGCCTAAAGTACGCCGAAGCGTTCAAGACAATCAAGTATTACTGAGGCGGGCGGAAATTCCCTACGGCAATCGAATCAGAAAATTCTTAACTTAGGTCTGGCAACAATATGCTTTGTTGCCATAGCCGGGAATGAGGCATCTGTATGGCATTGAGCAAAGAGGAATATGAAGCCATCATCAACGACAACACTAAAGTCATCGCGGATAATATCGAATGGCAAGGGCATCCCAATTCGCCTGCGCGGGAATTCAGGGTAAACATCGATTCTGCTGAGGAACATCCTATATTTGTAAAAGGATGGTTCAATCCCCGCTCCGGCAAATTATCCTTTGCGATTGTCCATCGAACCGTAGGCCATAGAATTTACGGTTTGGATTTAGGAGCAGAACATCACAACCCAGACGGCCAACCCGCAGGAGAAAAGCACAAGAATTATTGGGTGCCGGGTAGCCGGGATAAATGGGCCTATGCGCCTGACGATATTACCGAGACGTGGGATCGTCCGGTAGAAGTTTGGCGGCAATTCTGCGCCGAGGCGAATATACAGCATACAGGCACAATTCAACACCCCAATATACAAAGGGAAATTCTACTATGAACATCACAGATCTTTGCGCCGCCGTCACGCGCACATTATCCCCTCTGTTCGTATGTTCGCCCGCCCCGCAGGAGGGAGTGCGGGTGCGTACTCCGTTGCTGTACCCGGACGGCGGCGTGGTGGATGTATTCGTACTGGAGCGCGGCGATCACTACATAGTCACCGACTTCGGCGATGCGCTGGGCTGGCTGGGGCTGCAATCCGTAAGCCAACGCCGTTCCCCCAAGCAACAAACCCTGGTTCAAGACGTATGCCAAACCCTTCGCATTCGGCTATTCAATGAGCAACTGGTGCTTCGCGAAGTGCCGGAGGATGCCTTGGGCGAGGCGGTGTTGCGCGTGGCCCAAGCGGCCGTGCGGGTATCTGATTTGTGGTTCACGCTACGCAGCCAATCCGTTCAGACCACGGCGGACGAAGTGGACGAGTGGCTACGCGAAAAACGCATTCCCTTTCAGCGCCAAGTCACGAAACGGGGACGTTCAATGCGCGACTGGACTGTTGACTTTGAGACTATAGCAGATAATCGGACATCTCTGGTTTTCTTGCTGAGTACCGGGGCAAGGGGTGCCGTACATCGAATTACGGACCACGTTCTGGCTGGATGCGTCGACTTGAACCACCTCAAAGAAACTCAATCCAATATGGCTTTCGTTTCCCTGTTCGATGATACTGCGGATGTGTGGCGGCCGGAGGACTTCGGGTTAGTAGAAGAATGCTCCGAAATAGCCCGCTGGTCATATCCCGATGAACTGGAGCGCATACTGCTAACCCCAGCGTAGCGGACATTACAAAAGCCGGCACCCGGCGGCAACGGCGGGCGTATATCCGGCCGCAACCGGACGGACGCCCGCAGTGATATTGCCGGATATTCCCTACCCTGGCTTCCGCGCCGTCACTTTAAAGCTGGCGGTGTTGGTGTAGGTGGCCTTTTCCGAATCGTCCCAGAACTCGATGCCTTCGCCGCTGATTTCGATGTCCTGGAAACCGGCGCGGCGCAGGCGGGACAGATAGATCTCGCGATATTCCGCCCCGGCGGCGCAGGATACCCACGACTCCGCATCAGTCACCGCCGGACCCTCCGGCGTCAGCGCCAGCACATCCGACAGATGAATGCGCCCGCCGGGGGCCAGCACCCGGTAGCTTTCGCTGAACACCGCATCCTTGTCCGGCGACAGGCACACCACGCAGTTGGAAATGATGACGTCGTAGGCGTTGCCGGGCAAGGGCATATTTTCCAATTCCCCCTGCACGAACTCCACATTGGTCAGCCCCAAGTTGGCCTGATTCTTGCGGGCCAGCTCCAGCATCGCCGGGGTCATATCCAGGCCGGTAACGCGCCCGGCATCCCCCACCTGTTGCGCCGCCAAAAAGCAGTCAATCCCGCCGCCGGAACCCAGATCCAGCACCCGCTCGCCGGGGCGCAGCCCGGCCAGCGCCGTAGGGTTGCCGCAACCCGCCGACGCCGCCACCGACTCGGCCGGCAACCCGGCCAACTGCCCCTCGTTGTACAGCCGCAGGGCGTGATCCAAATCGGCCGGCCCGCAACAGGCGCCGGCCTCGGCCTCGCAACCGCACCCGGCGTCGTCGCTATGCTCCCCGCCCCCGGCCGCGGGCGACAGTTCGATAACCCTCTGGGCGCGGGCCCCGTAGCGTTCCCGCACCAGTTCCTTGATGTCGCTGCTCTCAACTGCCATTTACTGCCTCCTCTGGAATTAACATTATGCCTAATTTATTCCGGGTCTATACTTGGGCTAGGCGCACTTGCCACCTTGATATAATTATCGCACCGATACAAAGCAAGGGCAAGGGCAAGTATCCCCATAGCGGCGATTTCTGCGGTAAAATACCCGCAGGGCCGCAATGCCGGGGCAAGAGCCGTCGGCCCGCCGGCCGCATATCCGGCCGCATAGATGGATGGTGCGCGATGAAAATTTCCGGTTTCCAAACCCGCCTGCTGTTCACCCCCGCCGATGACCCGCTGGGCAACAGCCTGCCCGACACCGGGCGCCGGCGGGCTTTTGTCACCCTCGAAATGACCACCGACGAGGGCATTGACGGCGTGGGACTGACTTTCGTTCCCGCCCTCCAAGCCAGCCCGATGGCCGGCGCCCTGCGGGCCTCGGTGGACGCCCTCGCCGAAATGACCATCGGCGAAAACCCCATCGGCCTTGACGGCATCGAGGGCATCGTGGCGCGTCTCCAAGACGCCGCCGCCGGCGCCGGCCCCGGCGGGCTGCTCACGATGGCCCTGGCCGCCGTAGACATGGCCCTGTGGGACATCAAAGGCAAAGCCCTAAACCAGCCTGTCGCCGCGCTGCTGGGCGGCTACCGCCGCAGCGTCCCGGCCTACGCCAGCGGCGCCCTGATGCGCCCGGTCAACCCGGAGCGGCTGGCCGAAATCGGCCCCATGCTGGTAGAAAAGGGCTTCCGCCAAATGAAAACCCAAATGGGCGCCGAAGCCTCCGCCCACCGCGAAGTGGAGCGCATCCGCGCCCTGCGCGACGCCGTGGGCGACGATATTGACCTGATGTGCGACATCAACCAGCTATGGAGCGTCAACCGCGCCATCGACATCGGCCGCCGCGTCGAGGATTATCACTTGTACTGGCTGGAGGATGTGGTGGCCCACGACGATTATCAAGGAATGGCGAAAGTGGCCGACGCCCTTTATACCCCCATCGCCGCCGGGGAATACGTCTACGGCGTCAACCCCTTCCGGCAGATGATCGAAAACCGCTCGGCGGACATCGTGATGATCGACCTGCTGCGGGTGGGCGGCATCACGCCCTGGCGCAAAGTGGCGGCCATGGCCGAGGGGTTCAACCTGCCGGTAGTAAGCCACCTAGTCCCGGAAATCCACATCCAGCTAATGGCATCCATCCCCAACGGCCTCACGGTGGAATATATGCCCTGGTCGCTGCGCCTATGGCAAGAAACCCCCAAATTCGCCAACGGCTGCCTCGAAGTCCCCGACAAACCCGGCCTCGGCCTAGCCTTCGACCAAGCCGCCCTCCGCCGCTACGCCGCGAATTAACATCGGCAGCCCCAAACCGCCAATCTATAATAAGGAGAGACGCCAATGCCAGCTCAACTGAGAACCTACACTATCAACCGGGGGATGATGGACTCCTGGCTCAAGGTATTCGACGAGGAAATCCGCCCGATTCACGACAAGATCGGAATGCCCATTTCCAACACTTGGGTGAACGCCGACCGCAACGAGTTTATCTGGGTGCGCAACTTCAACAGCGCCGACGAAATCCCCGAAAAAGAAGCCGCCTATTTCGCCTCCGACGAGCGCAAAGCCCTCGGCGACAAACCCACTAGCCACATCGCCAAGATCGAAGTCAAGGTAATCGAGGGCGTGCTGCAACCCGCCGCGGTGGCCTAAACGTCGCACACCGGGCGTTTCGCCCCTTAAGGTGAGCCGCCCGGTGTGTCGCGATTAGCCTATTGACTCGTAGCCAATCTTCAGCTAGGATACAAGGGCCATAGGCAAGGTTGCCGAGAGGCTGTGAAAAAGATCTAGCCGTGGTAGCATCAAGGTACTCAAAGAATACTAGGTGTAGGTGCGGATTATGTCGCAAGAAACAATCCTGAATGAACTCCAACTCTTTTCCCTTGGCGGCGAAGGCATTGGCGGTTGGCTCACAGAACGGACTGATGACAAAGTATTTGACAGACTCGATAAAATTCAAGAGGATCCTTTAACTAGGACACAACTCAATCAGATCCTTGGGCTTGGTCATCAAGCCCCGGTATCTAACGATTTCTTTCATTACTATTGGCTTGAATCTCCCTCAAGCCATCCTTATCCTGTTGATCAGCTTCCAGATTTCAACTGCCAGTGGTTGGAAAATGGAAATGCAATAGTGTCTTTGCCTCACCTTAAATGGGGCTTGTATCGCCTGTTTACAGATGCGCTCCTTTATTTCGGCAACGTTCGAACTGCCTTCCGAACACTTCGGACGCTCACCAAAAGGGAGTTGGATGCCTATTTTCAGAGCAAACGCTTCGATACAGACAATATTAAAAACCGAGGAGGCGTATTGCCGCTAGATACCATTGCTCAAGATGATCGCTATTTCATTTCTGAAATGGCCTGCAAGTCTTTTGGAGATGGCACAGTATCTGAAAGTGAAATGCGCCAAGCTCTCAAAGAATCTTACGAGCAATATGTTAAAAGGAGCGGAGTAGCCCCCGTTACATTTCGCCAGTTACTTGGAGGGAACCTACCTCAAAAATATTTCGACCGTCAGATTGAGTTTGAGTTTGCAATGGGCGACATTCTTGAAGAGTCAATCTCCTCTGTTGCAGATTTTGATAATAAATTTGGCGGAGTATTCGAGAAGTATATTAAAGCTCGCAAGGCCGCCCTTAACAACACAAAACATTATCTATCAATGGTCAATGATTTGGATGTTTATGTCGCTACCAGCATGAGGAATCGTCAAAATTTCCGTGACATGGCAAATTTTTGCGCCGATGTCTTCGATTACCCTAGTCTGTCTGATTTACACATTCGTTATTTTGATCCTACGTTAAGTGCCGCCAATGGACATGAAGATAAAGGGCTGATTGAATGCCTTATGGTGAAATGCGCAAAAATTCTAGTTTATTGCGCAGGAGACAAGGAAAGTTACGGCAAGGATGCAGAGGCAGCAATGGGGCTTAGCTTAGGGAAGCCTGTAATTTTTTACTGTGACGAAGATCAGAAGAGTAGATTTTATCGTGAGGTTCACCCATTGAGTCGTCTGATCGAATTCAACACTGGTGTTGCGGTTGGCGCAATGGTTACGTCTGACATTGCGACAGTGAAAGAATTGATCTCACGTTTACTCGAAAACAAAATGCAGTACTCTCTCGAGCAACACCCTTCAAGGAAGGGGTATTTACTACTTAAAGAAAAACTGACAGAATCAGTAGTCAGGTTGCAGACAAACGACCAGATGCTTACTGAAACCTTTTGGAATCACTATCACAACCCGATTTGACTTCTAATCACGCCCCCTTACGCATCTCGATATGCGGTATCCCCACCTCCAGAAACACATCCCCGCATTCGGCATACCCGCGGGCGGCGTAAAAGGACTTGACGTATTCTTGGGCGTGCAGCGTATATTCCGTTGCCCCTTGCGCGGCGGCTTCGGCCTCCAGGAAGCGCAGCAACAGCGCCCCTATCCCCCGGCGGCGGTGGGGCAAGTCTACCGCTAGGCGGCCTATTACCGCCACGCCGTCGCGGATTACGAAGCGGCCGGTGCCTATGGCTTGCCCGTTTTCCACTGCTATGGCGTGGGTGGCGACGGCGTCATCGGCGTCCAGCTCCTCCGCCGCCGGTATGGACTGCTCGTCTACGAACACCCGGAAGCGGACCGCGATGGCCGCTTCCAGGTCGGCTTCCGTTGCCACTAGCTTGATGGTTACTGATTCCATTTAGAACACGATTACGCCGCGGCCGATTTCGCCCTGGTCCATATCATCGTAGGCTTCGTTGATTTGGTCCAGCGTGTAGCGGCGCACCACCAGCTCGTCCAGGTTCAGCTTGCCCGCGTGGTACAGATCGGTCAGCTTGGGCATATCCACCCGGGCGTGGGTGGAGCCGTAGTAAGTGCCGCGGACGGTTTTTTCCATCCGCACCATATCGACCGCGTTCAGCGGGGCTTCGGCGCCGAAAGGGGCGATGCCCACCAGCGTCACCACCCCCGACTTGCCCGCCATTTCGTAGGCGTTGCGGATGGTTTCGGTGGCCCCCACCACCTCAAAGGTGAAATCGGCGCCGCGCCCGCCGGTGATTTCCTTGACCCGCGCCACCGGGTCGCCGTCGGCGGCGTTGACGGTATGCGTCGCCCCGAACTTCATGGCGAACTCCAGTTGACTTTCCCGCAAGTCAACCGCGATGATCTTGGTGGCGTTCATCATCGCCGCGCCCATAATCACGTTGATGCCCACTCCGCCGCAGCCCACCACCGCCACCGTGCTGCCCGGCGTTACCCGGGCGCTGTTGACCACCGCCCCGACGCCGGTAGGCACACAGCAGCCGATCAGCGCCGCTTGGGGCATCGGCGTGGGCATATCAATGGGTACGCAGCCCATTTCCGGCACCACCGCATACTCGGCGAAACAGGCCACCTTGCCCATGTGGTGAATGCGCTGTTCGCCCTTGTGCAGCCGCTGCGTGCCGTCCATCATATTGGGGCCGGTCGCCATGTGGTTGTCGCAAACCTGCGACTGCCCTTGCAGGCAGGAATGGCAGCGCCCGCAGGCGGGAACGAAGGACAGCACCACCTGCTGGCCGGGGCGGACGGACGTCACCCCGGGGCCGACGGCTTCGACCGTGCCGGCGCCCTCATGCCCCAGCACTACCGGCATAGCGATGGGCGCATCGCCGTGCATAAAGTGGCGGTCGCTGCGGCAAATGCCCGCGGCGCCGATTTTCACCAACACCTCCCCGGCTTGGGGGGCGTCCAGCTCCACGTCCTCAATCACCAGGGGCGTTTTCGCTTCGTAAAGAACGGCGGCCTTCACTGCGGCCCTCCTCTGCTATCGGTATCAGTTAGGCGTCGGTTCGGTTGGGCATTGGTATCAGTTGGGCCTTGGCGCGGGGGAGTCGCCGTCTATAATCTACCCGGCGGCGGGGCGGTGTCAATCGCGGCCGGCAGGCCATTCTTGAGCGGGGGCGGTCACTCCTCCCCCTCCTCCTCCCGGCGGCGACGCAGTTGATCTTCCAGGCGGCGCAGGGATTGCTGGGTGGCCCGCAGTTCTGATAGCAGCGAGTCGGCGGTGGGCGCCTGCTCCAGTTTCCGCAGCTTTTCCTGTTTCGCCTCGTCCAAATTGTTGATTACCACCGCGATAAACAGGTTGATTACTACAAACGTTCCGAATACCACAAAGCTGACAAAGTATATCCAAGTCAAATGATGATACTCCATCGCCTTGTACATTATATCCGTCCAGTCCTCCAGCGTCAGGATGCGAAACAGACTGAGAACGGATATGCCCAAGTTGCGCCAGTGTTCCGGGTCGTGTTCGCTGAATAGCTGATGCCCGATGATGGCGTAGACATACACCATCAAGCTCATCAGAATCACGATATGCACCATACTCGGAATCGAGCGCACCAAAGTAGCGACAATCAGCCGCAGCTCCGGCACCATGGACACCAGCCGCATCAGCCGCATCAGCCGCGCCATCCGCGCGATTATCGCAAACCCGCCGGTGGCCGGCACCAGCGAAAACACGACTATTGAGAAATCAAAAACGTTCCATCCGTCACGGAAATAACGATCAACCCGCGGCGAAACGGCGTACATCTTTAACGCCGCCTCGGCGATAAACACCCACAGCGTAACCCGCTGCCCCCAATTCAGCCACCGGGCATAGCCGTCCATCACTTGGGGCATCGTCTCCAGCCCCAAGATAACGGCGTTGGCGACGATTAGCCCGATGATGAAGTATTCAAACGGATGGGAATGGGTCAAGCGGTGAGCCCAGTCGCGCGTCTTGTCCAGCATACCCGGAAACCGCTACCTCCCGGCGGGCGCATCGGCCAGCTTTTCCAGCGGCGCGAAGCTCAGAAGCAACCGCTTGACGCCCACGCCCCCGGCGAATTCTACGGTCACCTCCACATCCGACTCCGTGGGGTCGCAGGCGGTCACAATCCCCTCGCCAAAGGCCCGGTGCCGCACCGGGTCGCCCACCCGCAGCGTTGGGCGCGACGGCGGCGTATTGGCCGCGGCGGCGGCCAACGCGGCCCCGCGGATGGATGCACCCCGGCCCGGCCCGGCCGTCGACGGCGACGGCGCAGTCGCAACTCCGCGGCGCATCAAATCCACCGGCGCCAGCAGTTCCTCCGGTATTTCCCGCATAAAACGCGACATTACCGCCGTATTCGTCCCCGACCCGTTCCGGAAGCCCCGCCGGAACGCCCGCAACAGATACAACCGCTGCTGGGCGCGGGTCATCCCCACATAGCAAAGCCGCCGCTCCTCCTCCACCTGCTCCTCGCTTTCCAACGACCGGCTGTGCGGCAGCAGCCCCTCCTCCAGCCCCACCATAAACACCACCGGAAACTCCAGCCCCTTCGCCTGATGCAGCGTGATCAGGGTCAGGGAATCCTCCGTTTCATCGTACTCGTCCACCTGCGAAACCAGGGCGGTGCGCTCCAGCAGCGCCGCCAACCCATCGGGCGGCGTTTCAGCGTTGAACTCTTGGGCCAAAGCGCGAAAGGCGAGGATGTTTTCCCACCGTTCCTCCGGGCGGTCATCGCTTTCCTGGATCTGTTTCCGCAGCCCCGATTCCTCCAGCAGCAAATCCACCAGCTTGACGATTTCCTGCTCGCGGCTCAAGGCGGCCAGCCAGTCGATGGAGCCGGTAAACCGGGCGACGGCGGCCGCGGCGCGGGTATTCAGCCCCGCCGGGCAACGCGCCCCGGCGTTGCGGGCCGCCGCCACCTGCCGCATCCCATCGAACATCGAACCCCCCTGCGACCCCGCCCATTGCCCTAGCTGCTGGATCGACTTGGCCCCGATGCCCCGCGGCGGCGTGTTGATCACGCGCGACAAATTCACATCATCCTGCTGGTTATAAAGCAGCCGCAGATACGCCGTAAGATCCTTGATTTCCCGCCGTTGGTAAAACCGGGTGCCGCCCACTAGCCGGTATTTCATCCCTTGACTAAGGCAGGCTTCCTCCAATGCGCGGGATTGCGCGTTGACCCGGTACAAAACCGCGCAGTCCCCCGGCTTGAAACCCTCCTCCCGCGCCAACCGCCCGATTTCGGCGATCACCCCCCCGGCTTCCTCATCCTCGGTATACGCCTCATGCACCTGCACCGGCAGACCGGTGGAGTTTTCGGTGTACAGGATGTTATCCAGCCGCTGCCCGTTGGCGGCGATCAGCCCCTGCGCCGCGTTCAGAATGGTAGCCGTGGAGCGGTAATTCTGCCCCAACGCAATAGTCCGCGCATCGGGATAATCGGCGCGGAAGTTGAGTATATTCCGCACATCCGCGCTGCGCCAGGAATAAATCGACTGATCCGGGTCGCCCACCACGCAAAAGTTCCGGTGTTCATCGGCCAACATCTGCGATATGCGATACTGCGCCACGTTAGTATCCTGAAATTCGTCCACCATCAGATAATTATACTGCCGCTGGTAATGCCGCAAGACCGCCGGATACTGCCGAAACAATCGCGCCGTATGCAACAACAAATCATCGAAATCGGCCGCCCCGTTGCGGGCCAGCAATTCCTCATATAGCCGGTAAACCCGGGCGCACACTTCCTCGAAATAATCCCCCGCCGCCCGTTGCGCCATCGCCTGCGAATCCTGCAACACGCTCTTGGCCTGCGAAATCCGCGACAGCACCGCCCGCGGCACGAACCGCTTGGGATCATACCCGGCATCCTCGATACATTCCCGGACAGCGGTCATCTGGTCATCATCGTCATAAATCACATAATTGCGGGGCAACCCCAGATGTTCCCCGTCGCGGCGCAACAACCGGGCGCAAAAGGAATGAAAAGTGCCAACGGTAAGGGCATCGCTGTGGCCCCCCACTAGCCGCCCCAGCCGCTCGCGCATCTCCCGCGCCGCCTTGTTGGTGAAAGTCATCGCCAAAATCCGATACGGGCTTACCCCCTGCGCCCGCACCAGCCAGGCGATGCGATGGGTAATGACGCGGGTTTTGCCGCTGCCCGGCCCGGCGACAATCAGCAGCGGACCCTCCACCGTTTCCACCGCATCCCGTTGCGCCGGGTTCAGCCCCTCCAAAAGATCCGCGTCTTGAAACATCCGCCGTCGTCTCCTGTGAAATTCCGCCCGCCCGCCTGCCCGATCGCCGGGCGTCGTGGCGCGATTTTCCCCATCCCGCGATTTCCCTCATCCGGGAAAGCGGATTATAGCGCATCGCCCCGCCCCCGGAACCATCGGAAAACGGGGAAACCGAAAATCCCTTTCCTCCGTACCCTATCCCAAGTATCAAATTTGCGCTATAATGAAACAACCCTTCGCGCCCATCCCGATATACCCCCAGGAGGAAAGCGGATGAACCGGAAACCGAACCCGGCGCTGATCCTGCTGGCCGCCGCCCTGTTGCTGCTGGCCGCGGCGGCCCCGGCAGCCTACGGCGCCCTCAGCATCGCCGCGCCCGCCCCCGCAACGCTGGACTTTGCCCTGGAACCCCAGGACGACGACGGGGCGTCCGTATCCCCCCAGCAATTCCCGCCGGCGACCATGACCGAGCTGGCCGACGGCGTCTATCACTACTTCGGCTTCTTTAGCAGCAGCCTGATCGTGATTGACGGCGGCGAGGTGCTGGTCACCGACCCGTCCCTGGATCTACGGGCGCAGTCCATACGCGAGGAAATCGCCAAGCTCACCGACGCCCCGGTAAGCGTCATCGCGCTGACCCACGAGCATTATGACCACGTAGGCGGCACCGGCGTTTTCCCCGACGCCACCGTCATCTGCCACATCAATTGCCAGCCCGTCTTTGACCTCGACGTCCTGGGCGATGTCCCCGAAGTGGACGTCACTTTCGACCGCCAACTCGATGTCAACGTAGGCGAAAAGCTGGTGGAGCTACATTACTTGGGCCCCGGCGACGGCGAAGCGACAACCATAGTCTATATGCCGGCGGAGCAAATCATCCTCACCGCCGACCTGTACGAACCCCGCGCCTTGTCCGGCAAGAACTGGGTTGACGACAAAAACTTCACCGGCACGCGCCACATCCTGAACACCATCAGCCAATGGCCGCTCCGGCACGCCATCAACGCCCATTCCCCCGGCACCAACCCGCAAGAACTGCGCGAAAACGTAGCCTATTACAACGACCTGTTCAACGCCGTTTACCAGGCCCTGGCCGACGCCGCCAACCAGGGCGGAATGCCGGCCCTGTTCGGCGTATCCGCCACCCTGCCCCAAACCCTCCAGCTGGAGCAGTACCAGGATTGGGGCAACTACGACACCGCCTTCCCCCGTCATGTGGAGCGGATGATTCTATCCATAACCCACGCCGATTAACCGCCGCGGCGGGCAACTTCTTTTACCCCACAGGAGGCGAAAACCATGACCGGAAAGCTGAAACCGGCGGCGCTGCTATTCGGCGCAACGCTGCTGGCCCTGGCCTTGCTGCTGGCGGCGGCCTGCGGCTCCGACCCCACGTCCACGCCCATACCCGCCGCCACTGCCACCCAACCCCCGGCGCCCACCGCCACGCCAACGCCCGCGCCGACGGACACCCCGACGCCGACGGCCACCGCCACCCCGCGCCCGGCACCCACGGCTACGGCCACGCCAATGCCCGAGCCCACCGTTACCCCGAAACCGGCGCCCACGGCCACTCCGCAACGGGAGCCGACGCCCACTCCGGCGCCGACGCCGCCCGCGCCAACTCCGGCCCCGCCAACCCCGGAACCCACGGAGGAACCGGGCCAAAACGGCTCCGGCATGATGCCCGAAATGCCCCCGCCCATCCTGACCGAGCTGGCGCCCAACGTCTACCACTACTTTTCGGCGTTCTACAGCAACCTCATAGTGCTTTCCGATGACGGCGTGCTGCTCACCGACCCCGCCAACAACGCCCGCGCCCAAGAACTGACAGAGGTAATCGCCGGGCTGACCGATGCCCCGGTCACCCACATCGTGCTGACCCACGAACACTACGACCACGTAGGCGGCACCGGCGAATTCGACAGCGCAACCGTCTACTGCCACCGCAACTGCCAAGCCATCTTTGACCTGCACCCATCCCGCACCGACCCTGACATCGCCATCCCCATCTTAGGCGACGTGCCGGAAAGCATCACCACCTACGACGACGCGATGGACCTGACAATGGGCGACATCGTGGTGCAGTTGCGCTACCTCGGCCCCGGCGACGGCGACGCCACCACCGTGATTTACCTGCCCGAACAGCAAATCGTCGTAACCTCGGATCTGTACGAACCCCGCGCCCTAACCGCCGCCGGCTTCGTCGACGACAAACACTTCACCGGCGTCCGTCACATCCTGAACACCATCAGCCAATGGCCGCTAACGCACGCCGTAAACGCCCACTCCCCCGGCACCGACCCCCAAGACCTGCGCGAAAACGTACAATACTACAACGACCTCTACGATGCGGTAAAAGCGGAAGTAGACGCCGCCATAGCCCAAGCCGGCGGCGCCGCCTTCGGCGCCTACGGCCTGTTCGACACCCTGCCCCAAACCTTCCAACTGGAACAGTACCAAGACTGGGGCAACTACGAATCCGCCCTCCCCAAACACGTACAGCGAATGCTTCTCGCCATCTACCACGGCGACTAACCCCGCGCCAGCCCACCGCCGGGCGGGATTTCCTGCCCGGCGGCTGATCCTCGGCTAACCCAGCATCTCTTTCAGGACGTCGCCTACATCGGACAGACGGCAGAGGCGGACATTCAAATCGTCGGCGTATTTCTCGGAGGAACTTCCTAGTACGCGGTCAAAGGAGGAGTCATCGACGCAAATCAGCGCCCCGAAATCCTTTTTATCCCGTTTTTTCCGCAACCGATCGGTCAGGGCCACTATGTAGAATATGCCCGGGTGTGACCTGGCTACTACAATAGCCGAGCGGTTATTGTGCTTCACAATAACGTCGGGCTTGAACTTGCGTTCCCGGAACAAGTCAAGGATGCGGAAATCGGGATCATCCTGCTCAATCTTGGCTTCGTATCCGAGTTCCTGAGCCACCCTTGCCACTTCAATGGCAACCCGATTCTCTGTAACTTTCGCCATAGCTTACAAACCTCCCCCGAAGATCCACTGAATCAATGCCCCCGCAAACGCGCTGGCCGCCAGCGCAAAAAACCACAATCCAATTGCTAGACACCGCCGGGTGTTCCGTTCCCGGTCCAATTGGCGATACAAAGAATTGCCGCGGCTGTCGCGAATATCCCACAATTCAACCGTTACCGGCCCGCCCAATTCCTTTGTTAGCGTGTTTATGACCGCGCACATCCCGCCTACGCAATCAATGAGCCGGCGGCTACGAATTGTCGTCATCCAGTCTTCGCTGATGAATACCGCCGATTCTTGAATTTGTGCAATAAAACAAATCTGCCCCGGCACTGGGCTGCCCCAAGCCTGCTCCGCCCGCTTGGGCGGCAACGGCTTGAAATCCTCCGCATTCCTTAACGCAACTCTGGTGCGCTCGTCCAGCGCCGGATAACCGCCCATTGAAAATTGCACAATCAAGGATTCCATACTCTCTCCCCTCTGCGGCGGCGCGGCGCACTCGACCTGCCGCGCCGCCGCCCTTTCGCCCGCCCCCCCTACGCCAAAGCCGCGGCCACCTCCTCGCTCCCCGATATGGTAGCCAAAAACGGCAGCGCCACGGTCAAGGCCGCATCGTGCGCCTCCTGATTCACCGAAGCGCAACAATCGCCCACCACCACCACGTTATACCCCCGGTCGCTGGCCTCCCGGGCGGTGCTTTCTACCACGAAGTTGGTCGCCACCCCCGCCAGCAGCAGCGTCCCGATGCGCCGGTTTTTCAGAATCGGCTCCAAATCCGACGCCATAAACGCCGATACCCCCCGCTTGGTCACCACCGGCTCCCCCTCCCGCGGCGCCACCGCATCGTGAATCGCCGCCCCCCACGTACCCTCAATCAGAGCGTTGGCCCCGTGCAGCCCCTGCCACAGCCCGGCGTTGGCCGGACGTTCCGGGTAGCCCGGACGAAACTTCACCGACACATACACCACCAGCGCCCCCGCCCCGCGGGCCGCCTCCAGCAGCCCGGCCGTCTTGCCCAGCACCCCGTTATCCTTCACCATCTGCGCGAAACCGAAATCCTTGAACGCCCCATCCTCGTGGACAATATCGTTCTCGAAGTCCATCACCAGCAACGCTGTATGCCCGGGGTTGAGTTCCAAAGCCATAACATCCTCCATCATCCCGCAGGCATCCCCGCGGGAAAAATCGTCGCAGTCCGCCCCTATTATAATACGCTCCGCCCCCCTTTCCCGCCCCCCCGGAAACCAATCCCCCACGGCGCCGGGATGTTATAATACCGGAAACCCGCCGCCGCCCGGCGCAACCCCGGCCGGCGGCAACATCCCTTACAAGCAACGGCAGGAAGTGGAATGCTGAACATCCAACCCCAGAATCTGCGAACCCCCGGCCCCACCCCCATCCCTGACGACATCGTGGCTGCGATGGGCGCCCCGATGATTAACCATCGCGGCCCCGAATTCCACGAGCTGATCGCCAAAACCACCGCCCAGTTGAAACAGGTCTTTATGACCGCCAACGACCTATTCATCCTCACCGCCTCCGGCACCGGCGCCTTGGAGGCGGCGCTGGTGAACACCCTTTCCCCCGGCGACAAGGTGGTCGCCGCCACCGCCGGCTCCTTCGGCGACCGCTTCATCGATATGGCTGTGGCTTTCGGCGCCGACCTGCGGCGGCTGGACTTCGAGTGGGGCAGCCCGGTAGACCCCGACGCCCTCCGCCAGGCCCTCCGCGACGATCCTGAAATCAAGGCCGTGATGATCACCCACAACGAAACCTCCACCGGCGTCACCCATCCGCTGGAGGAAATCGCCCGCATCGCCAAGCAGGAATTCGACAAACTGCTGCTGGTAGACGCCGTAAGCAGCCTCGGCTGCATCCCCCTCCCGGTAGACGCTTGGGATTGCGACCTAGTAGGCACCGCATCGCAAAAGGGCTTTATGATCCCTCCCGGCCTGGCCTTTGTGTCGGTTAGCCAACGGGCGTGGCAAGCCCAAAAAACCGCCGCAATGCCCCGGTTCTACTTCGACCTGGCGGAAGCCCACCGCCTGCTGGAGCGGGGCCAAACCCCCTTTACCCCCAACGTAGCCGCGATGTACGGCCTCAGCCTGGCGCTGGACAAAATTATGGACGAGGGGCTGGAGGGCGTATTCGGCCGCCACGCCGCCATCGGCCAGCTAACCCGCGACCGAATCCGCGAGCTGGGCCTGGAGCTGCTGGTAGCCGATGAGCGTTACGCCTCCAACACCGTCACCGCCGTGAAAATGCCCGACGGCGTTGACGGCCGCGCCCTGATGCACCGCCTCCGCACCGAAAAAAACGTAGTCCTCGCCGGCGGCCAGGGCAAACTAAGCGCCAGCATATTCCGCATCGGCCACCTGGGCCACATAACCGAGGACGACATCGACGAAGTCATAACCGCCCTCAAAGACCTCCTCCCCGAAGTAGGCTTCAAGCCCGCCTAAACCCGCCCGAAAGAACCCCCGCCCCCATCCCGCCATAATATAATTCCTTCCCCCTTAGGGGGAGGGTGAGGGTGGGGGCGCCCCCAACCCGCCATAATCATAATCCCCCTCTAAAGAGGATGGTTCCTGCCATTATTCCCTCCCCCTAAGGGGGAGGGTTAGGGTGGGGGGGCCCCCAACAACCCCAAAACCGGCGGCAACGGAGATAAAAGGTGTCGGTTTCCCAATTGGAAAAGGCGATGGCAACCCTACGAATGGGCCTGGCCGAAATGGAAAGCAAAGAAGCGCAACTGGACGCCCAAATAACCCAATTCCGCCAGCAACTGCGCCGCGTCCCCCGACAGGCAATGTACGGCCAAGCCGGACTGGCCGCCGCCCTGGCCGCCATGGGCGAAATCGAGGAACGCCTGGCCGACGCCGAAGCCGTCCGCCGCCGCCTGTTACTGATAAAAGCCGCCGCCGCCCAAGAACTGGAATCCTTGATCCTGCTGAAACAGGTAGACGAAGCCCGCGCCGCCCTAACCGGCCTGCGCCGCCGCCCCGACGCCAACACCCCCGAAACCGCCGCCGAAATCCGCCGCCTCGAGGAATTTATAGCCGAAGGCAGCAAACGCGCCGAACAAGCCATAACCGCCCGGCACGAGGAACGGATATAATGATGCAAAGCAAAGGCCGCGGGCTAAGGCAAGGAATTTACTTCCCCGCCCCGATTTCCCGCGGCCCCGGCTATTCCCGGCTAGGTTAGGATACGCGCCCGGCAAGTTTCCCCGCCGCCCGCGTATCCGTGATGCTATTTCTTGGACGGCGGGTTATTGCCCCGGCCCCCGCCCGACGGCTTCCCGGTCGTGCTGGGCGCATTGGCCGGCCGGCTGCTACCGCTGGACTTCCCGCCCCCGCCGGACCTTCCGCTCTTTGCCATCGTCTTCACCCCCTGCTAATGTGTTTCTATAATGTTAAGCTACCGCAAGGCAGTTTATATGTCAATACCATCGCCCCTATCAAACCGCCCTCCGGCCAGGGGCCAATCCGCGCCGAAAGACAAAGCCCCCGACGCCATCGCCCTAGCGGCGGCGCAAGCGGCGCAGACCGCCGTCGCGCCCGACACCGTAATCCTTTTCGGCTCCCGCGCCCGCGGCGACCACCGCCCCGACTCCGATGTCGATCTACTCGTCATCTGCCACGGCAGCGACATCCACGCCGCCGGCCGCGCCCGCCGGGCCGTCAAGGCCCACTTCAAGACCCGCCCGCCCCAACTGGAGTTGGACATTGTCACCATCGGGCGGGAAAAATTCAACTACGCCCGCCGCGCCAAAAACCACATAGCCGGCCAAGCCCTGCGCGACGGGATAATAATGAGCGGTGAAACAATGGACTGCGCCAATCCCTGCGATGATAACTACTTGGCAAGCTGGCCGGATGTAAAAGAGCGAATGCTGGCCGCCTACCGGCATTTGCGAACATTCCACCGGGAAATCAACCACCCGGAGGGGGAACAGGAAAATTACGGTTTCCACGCCCAGCAAGCGGTAGAAAACGCCCTCAAGGCATGGCTGTCCGCCGCCGATCTGGAATACGGTCGCATCCACGACCTCCAAGAAATCGCGGAAAAGATATTCAACGACCCGGTAGAATCCGAAATGCTGGCCGCCGCGCAACTGGAACTGCTGCTGAACTACACCAGCTTTGATAATCCGGCCGATCCCGGAAACCCCGACAATTGGCTAACCCGGTACGCAGCGCACTATCGTTATAGCGGCACGGTGTTCCGAATGGACGGGCTGGAGCGAAACAGGTTCCGCCAAGAAATAATCCTGTCGGTAGAAACCTTCATAAACCGGGCGCACGAACTTTCCGGCACCAGTAACTCCGATCTGGTCTAGCGCCGGTTGCCGCCGGACGCTAATTTTACATACCATCGGGCGATATTCCTGTCAATACAGAGTTTGGAATTATAACTTGGCCTGCCGGGCGCGTTCCGCCAAATAACGTTCCGCCCAATCCCGCGCCATCGGCAAATTGATCCGCTGGTCAATATCCGGCGTGCCGTACCAACGCTTTTCCCGCTTGTTTGCCCGCCACAACGCGGTCAGCGTCATCCTATTGGATTTCCGGCGATTGCAAGGGCCGCAAAGCGGGGCGCGATTTTCTAGTTCGTTGGAGCCGCGTTCCGAAGCGGGATGAATATGGTCCAAATCAAGATAATCCACGGCCGGCGGCTCAAACCCGCAGCCCCAACACCGTATACCCCACTGCTTAATCAAAATTTGCATCATATCGGACCGGGGCATAGAAGCGGGCTTGCGGCGGGGATTATACACCGCCCCCAAATAAGGCGCATTTTCGCCATCATCGGTGCGTTCCGGCGGAGTATTCCGGTAGTGCGCATCATAATCCGCCAGCTTGCCGTTCAACCACTCCGGCGTAATGAAGCCGGCGCGGAGCATATTATCCCGTTCCCCGGCGGTAATCCCTATCAGACGGCAAACCACGTGTTCCCGCGCATCCGGCCGGCGGTCTATCCCCACCCAGCGACGGCCATTTTCCCGGGCGGCTATAATAGTGGTCATACAACCCGCAAACGGATCCAGCACCAAGTCGCCGGGATTGGATGACGCCCTGATAATGCGCTCATACAACGCAACCGGTTTCTGGTCCGGGCTGCCAATTCGTTCATTCCCCCGCGTACCCGATACATCCGTCCAAACGTCCTGAATTTTCACCCCATCGGCGTCGGCCAGATATTTCTTGTATTGAAAAGGCGACGCCGGAGTAGCCTGCACTAGCATACCATCTTGATAAAGCCGTTCCATGTGATCCGGGGAAAACCGCCAGGCGCGGGTAATGCCTCTGAACTCATAAGTCTTGTTGCCGCCGGTTTCGTTAGTGCAAGGCAGCGTCCTATATCGCCCGCGCTCGTCAAATTTATTATAAGCCCTTTTAATATAATCATCGGAATAAGGGGTATACTGGATATTATATTTCGCGGACTTGCTTTTGGCGTACCAGAAAATAGTATCATGCGCCGCCCCCATCTGTAGCCTTGCCAAATTATGCCGGTCTTGCCGCCGCAGCCAAACTATTTCGTTCCTGAAATTTTCCGCGCCGAATATAGCATCCATAGCCATCCGTATATACCCGTTGGCCGCCGGGTCGCAATGCAGATAAATGCTGCCCGCCGGTTTCAGAACGCGATGCATTTCCAGCAACCGAACCCCCAGAAAACACAGAAAAGCGGCGGTATCATCATCTTGCGTCAAACGAGTGGATTCAATCACTTGAAACAACGCCTGATTTTCGTCCCGTATCTGGTCCAGCCAGATGCGATGCACCGGCTGCCAAAGCCACTGGTCCGGCCGTTCTTTCCGAAAAAACGGATCATCGGCCCAACGCCAAGCATCCTCATACTTCCCCGCCGACGCCGCGCGATTCCGCTTCTTGTTGAAAGGGGGATCCGTGGCGATCAGATCCACCGTCTCGCCATTCATCCCGCGCAAAACATCCAAATTGTCCATTTCATACAACGAGTTATCAAGAAAATTCTGTTCCGCCATAATCCCCCATACTTTGAATCTACCGGCGTTGCCCGCAGATATTTGCCCGGATTAAATCTCCCCATCAATCCGGTTAATAACCAACCCCGTAGGCAGCTTGGGGTAAAAGAACGTCGACTTGCGCGGCAACCGCTGCCCTTGGCCCACGATTTCCTCGAATGCGTCCATCGGAAAAGGCTTCAGCAGGAACGCCATTTGCAGTTCCCCGCTGGTGACGCCCGCCGCCGCTTCACCGTGGTCGTGCAGAAACCCCAAATGACGCAGCGTCGCATCGCCCAATTCGGGGCGCAGGACTTTTTCCTCCAGCACCCACGCCTCCGACACCGCCATTGCCCCCCAATCGTCGCCCGCCGCCGATGGGCGCAGCGTCAGCAGCCGGGCGCCGTCGCCGCCCAGCGCCGCCATCACGCGGGCGGCGCGGCCCCGTTCCGCCACCCGTTCCACCACCTCGGCGGCCGGCCGATCCCCCAGCGGCTCGGCGTCGAAAAGCTCCGCCAAACGGGCCTGCACCCGGGCCAACTGCCCCTCGCTCAACCCGCTCAAATTGCGATGATACGGTAGCACCACCAAGCCCGGATCGTCAAAAGCGATCAGCGTCATCATCGCATAATTGTGGGCCAGCGACGGCGCATCGGCGCCCTCGGCGTGCCGCGCCTGCCGGTACTGCCGCGACGCCTCGTAACGATGATGCCCATCAGCCAGAAACACCGGCCGCTGGTCAAAAAAATCGGCAATGGCGGCAAGATCATCGGCCCCGGTTATGCGCCACATCGTAGTATGAGAGCCGAAATCATCGCGGGCATCCACCTCCGGCGGGGCGGCCATCGCCCGCCGGAACCGCGGCGCCAGCTCCCCGTCGGCATCGCGGTACAGCGACATAATCGGGCTGATGTTGGCCGACACCGACTCCATCAGCGTAACCCGGTCGCGGATGGCCGGCGCTTCGGTAAATTCGTGAGGCAGCACCTGCCGGGTTTCATATTCCTCCAACCCGACGCAGGCAATCAGCCCCAGCCGCGAAAGTTCCCGCCCATTCAAGTCAAAAGCGTGGCGCAACAGATAATACCCCGGCTCGGCATCCTGCCGCAGCGCCCCATCCCGCAGCCACTGCCGGAAACGCGCCGCGGTTTCCGCATAACGCCCCGCGGCATCGGCATCGCTGTCAGGCCAATCCAGCCCCTCCCCGGCCTCCAGATGAATCACATTCAACGGATGCCGCTCCATCAGCGCCCGCTGAATCTGCGGCGTAATCAAATCATAAGGGGGGCACAATACCGCCGCCAAATCAGCCACCACCGCCGGGTTATAACGCCACCCCCGAAAAGGAACCACTGTCGCCATACTGTCACCTGCCGCTATGGAATTGATTCGGGTTATCCGTTCAACACGCGGGTTATCAGCTCCATTTCGTCCAGCACTTCCGCCAATACCGGGAAGTTATGGCGCTCAAGGGTTTCATATCCTTCCTCTTTCCCGGTTAGCGGATTATAAACGCGGTGATGATAATCATCGTCCCCGGCGTGTACATTATGGTACTTGAGCACGTTTTTCCCGCCGCGAATCCAGGCTATATACCGGAAAGAGTAAGGGCGAACTCTAAGCAATGAACCGGAGTATCGAATCCGAAAGGCCAAATCTACTTCCAGAATGGCATCCCGCAGACAATACACTTGGCCCTGCATCAAAATTTCGCCCCGCCGTTCCGTGAACTCCAAGGTATTGGGTACGCTTTGGTCAACGAAAGGATGGGCGTTAAGCCGGTTTTCGTGGATGGTCAGGTAGTGATCCCAAGTGTTCCATCCGTGGGGGTCTCTTTCGCCAAGATTCGCTGAAGCCCGTGATAGTCGAACATCCACTTCAAAATATCCCCCGTTTCGCGGACTACCCCCATCGATATGCACTGCAACATATTGGCCGACGACATTTCGTAGCGGAGTTCGTACATACCAACGCTGGCCTCCAGCTCCGCCCGCATTTCCTCCGCCGTTACCTTTCGCACCGGGATTTTTCGCGGTTCGCGCTTCTGATTAACCGAATTTTCGGTTTTTACGGGTTTGCTTTCAGGAACGGGCGCGGGAATGCCCGCCGCGGCGTCCTTTTCCCTGAGATACTGCCGCGTATGATGAACCTGCATCCATTCCACCAGCTCCGCCGTTTCCCGGACCGCCCCGGCGGAAAGCGCCACCGCCATATTTTCCGATGACAGCTCATAGCGCTGCTCAAACACTTGAATGCGCTCGTCCAATTCCGCCCGCATTTCTGAGGAGGACACTTTCCGCACCGGAATTTTCCGCGCCTCTCGCCCTTGATCAACCATCGCCAACCCCTCTAGTCTAGCCCGTTCCTTTCCTTGCCCGCCCATTATACCCCCAATCCCCCGCCGCGCAAAGCCAGCCCCGCCCCCCGCCCCTACCGTGTGGTATACTGCACCCCGCCGACGGCCCCACGGCCCTGGCGCATCCTTCGTTGAGGACGATTGAAAATGCCCGCCAGCATCAGCCCCGTTGACGGCGGCACCATCACCACCGCCCGCGGTTTCCGCGCCGGCGGCACCTATGCCGGCATCAAAACCTACTCCGACGACAAAATGGACGTGGGGATGCTGCTGTCCGACTCCCCATGCGCCGCCGCCGGGGTGTTCACCAAAAGCAGCATCGTATCCCCCTCCGTCACCGTCAACCGCGAAACCCTCGCCGGCGGGCAGCCCGTGCGCGGACTAGTGGTCAACTCCGGCATCGCCAACGCCGGCGTCGGCGAGCAAGGCTACATCGACGCCAAAGAAATGGCCGCCATCGCCGCCGACGCGATGGGCGTCCGCCCTGACGAAGTGCTGGTTTTCAGCACCGGCATCATCGGCGTCGAACTCCCGATGACCCTCATCAAATCCGGCGTCAGCCAAATCCAGCTTTCCGAATCCGGCGGCAACCCCCTCGCCCGCGCCATGATGACCACCGACACCCACCCCAAAGAAGTCGGCGTAAGCATCGACATCGGCGGCGTCGAAGTCCACATCGGCGGCGTCGCCAAAGGCTCCGGTATGATCCACCCCAATATGGCGACCATGCTCTCCTTCGTCGCCACCGACGCCGCCGTCGACCAATCCCTGCTCCGCCAAATACTCCCCGAAGTCGCCGACTATTCCCTGAATATGCTCACCGTAGACGGCGACAGCAGCACCAACGACTCGCTGGTAGTGCTGGCTAACGGCGCCGCCCGCAACGCCCCCATCGCCGCCGGCGCCCCCGAAGCCGACACCCTGAAAGCCGGACTGCTGGAAGTCTGCGTCCAGCTAACCCGCCAACTGGCCCGCGACGGCGAAGGCGCCACCCGCCTGCTGGCGGTCGAGGTCACCGGCGCCCGCAACGGCGAGGACGCCCGCGTCGCCGCCCGCACCATCGCTTCGTCCCTGCTGGTCAAATCCGCGGTATACGGCGCCGACCCCAACTGGGGCCGCCTCCTCGCCGCCCTGGGCCGCAGCCAGGCCGAAGCCGTCGAGGAAAAAATCGACCTCTACATCAACGGCGTCTGTATTATGGAAGCCGGCCGCCCCGTCCCCTTTCACCGCGACGCCGTAGTCGCCCTGATGCGCGGCAACGAAGTCACTTTCCGCATCGCCCTCAACCTGGCCGACGGCGAGGCCACCGCTTGGGGCTGCGACCTGACCGAGGAATACGTAGTCATCAACAGCGCCTACACCACCTAGCCCCCCATCGTTCTAGCCCCCATCATTGCGGAAAATGCGTTGCGGAAAATGACCATCGTAGTAAAAATCGGCGGCAGCACCCTGGGCAGCCACGACACCACCCTGCCCGGCCTGGTAGCATTGCAGCGCCAGGAAACCGACGTGGTGGTAGTCCACGGCGGCGGCAACGTCATATCCCGCTGGATGCAGCGGCAAGGCATACTCCCCCAATTCATCGGCGGCCTGCGCGTCACCGACGCCGATAGCCTCGAAATCGTCGTCGCCGTCCTGGGCGGCCTGATCAACAAAGAACTGGTATCCCTGCTGGAGCAGCTAGGCGGCAAATGCGTCGGACTAAGCGGCATTGACGCCGGGATGCTCACCTGCGCCATCGCCAACCCCGAACTCGGCTATGTCGGCGAAATCCGCTCGGTCAACACCGCCCCCATCCGCGCCCTGCTGGATTCCGGCTACATCCCGATGATCGCCCCCCTCGGCGTCCACCAGTTCGACGGCAGCGCAAACCAGGGCAAGCCCCTCAACATCAACGGCGACACCGTAGCCGGCGAACTGGCCCGCCAACTCCAAGCCGACCGTCTGATCTTCCTAACCGACGTCCCCGGCGTAATGGACAGCGGCGGCCGCGTAATCCCCCGCCTCGACCGCCGCCGCGCCCACACCCTACTAAACTCCGGCGTAGCCGGCGGCGGAATGATCCCCAAACTCCAAGCCTGCCTCCGCGCCCTAGAAGGCGGCGCCATCGCCGACATCGTAGACGGCCGCCGCCCCAACGCCCTCCTAGACTGCCTCCACGGCCAACCCCCCGGCACCACCATAACCGCCACCGCCGGCCGCCAACCCCCAAGATAACCGGAGCGAATTCTGGGGGAAATAAATATATGAATACCGACCCCGTTGAGGAAATGGAGGATTACCTGGAACGTTTCTGTTATATGTGCTGGGTAGGATACAATCGCGGCAGGAGGCTGTGAAGGTTGGAACCGAAAGATATTGCCCCATACTTGTGAGCTATGCGATTTTTCTTAGGCGGCGGGGACGTTTAGAATTTGGATGGGGTCGTGTTCTGTGATTTGGATGCGTTGCGAGACGTCGGCAGGGGAGATTGGGATGAGTTGAACTCGGTGGTCCAAGGAACCGAACTGAGTTCCCATGCTTAGAGGTATTCGCGGTGTCTGTCTATGCGGATCGGCGGTATGGTCTGGATTGTACGGCGGCGGGCATAGGTTTTGAATCCTGTCGCCGTGAAAGTCGTTGAGGCCAGTTCAATGAGAAAGGGGCAGCCCTTGCGCCGCCCCTTTCCGCATTCCCGCTGGTTCGCCGCTACGGCGACGGCGCCGCGGCTACGACCGCCGCGGCTACCGGCCCCAAAACGGGCGTTTCCCCCTGCGTCCAGGCGTTGCCGTTGCCGCTGTCGGCGTAGTAGACGTAGGCTTGCAGGTATTTGCCTACGTCGCTATCGTTTCCCGCTGTCGGCGTGTACTCGGTATAAGCGTTGCCGGCCGGCTCCGATGAAGCTACGAACTTGCACCCGGTAAGCATCGCCGCATCATCGCACCGTTGCCACCGCCAGACGCTGGGGTTGACCGCCCCGGCAGCCGACAGGCTGAACCGGATTTTTTCGCCGACAACCGGAATAAAGGATGATACGTCCGCGGCGGTGGCGCCGGGCAAGGCCACCACTTTGGCGGTGTTGAAAGTAGTCGCTGTCCGGCTCTTTCCCGATACTGTGAAACTCGCCTTGGCCCGCAAGTGCTTGCCGGCGTCCGTAGTGGTCGGGGTGTAAGTCGCGGCGGCGGCACCGGCGATGTTGCTCCAAGCAGCGCCGTCGGCGGAGCTTTGCCATTGCCAGACCGTGCTGGTGGCGCCGGTCACATTCAGCCCGGCGACCAGGGGCCTGCCCACCACCGGGACGTTGGGGTTGCCGGAGCGGATGGAAGTTTCCCGCTGTCCCGGCACCAGTTTCCCGCCGCGCTTGACCGCCGGATACTGGCTGCCGGTTCCAAAATCCCACTGGCCGGCGCCCCAAGCGGCGTAAATGCCGGTGTTGCCGGTAGGGGATTGCAGTTCCGTCGTGCTTTTGCCGGTACTGTTGCTGGAAGTGGCGTACACCCCGGTTCCTCCGATATCCCAGTAGCTTCCGGCCACTATGCCGCCTGCCAGTCCGCTACCCCTGCCACTGACCGCTCCTATCGCATAGCTGGCGGTTACCGTTGCCTCATAACTGTTGACGCCGACCAGGCCGCCGGTCTGGTGGCCGGAAACGGAACCGGCGGCATAGCTTGCGATTATGGCTCCTCCATTAATGTTAGTGCCGACTAGCCCTCCGGCAGCTCCCGGCACAGTTGTGTTGATGACGTCTCCGGTCGCGTAGCTGGCGCTTATCATTCCGCTGCTGCGCCCGGCCAGGCCGCCGGCGCGGATTCTGTTGGCGCCTTTGCCGGTGACGCTTACTTTGGCATAGCTGCCGGTCACCTTCCCGGAGTCTCTCACGCTGCCGATCAAGCCTCCGGCGGTGCTGCCTGTAATGGCGGATCCCGTATATGCGTGTTCCACTGAACCGCCATCGGCGTAGCAGCCGGTCACCGCTCCGAAAAGCTGCCCGGCCAGAGTTCCCGCCTCGCCATGCGAGCTGTGGTTTCTGGTCACTTTTGCGTTCAGCAGTCCCAAGTTTTTGACTTCGACTCTACAATTCTTGCCGCCTGAGTCGCAATTGCCGATAGCGCCGAACAACCCGATGTCGGGGAGGGCATTGGCGCCGATGCTGTTAATGAACAGGTTGGCGATGGTTTTGTCATTGCCGTCAAAGATGGCAGTGAACGGGTTAGCCGCATCGCCGAGCGGCGTCCAGCCTTGGCCGCCGTTGTAGTATTCATCGCCGGAGTCGCCGGCGGCCGCTCCGGTGGACGTGGACGTAATAGTGTAGGTTGCGCCATCCCCGTCGGTATCAAAATCCAGGTTGTTGTTCAGCTCATAGCCGATGCAGACCGGCTTGTTGGGCGTCGTGGTGTTATTGTCGTGATCCACCGCCTTGCAGCCCATCCCGGCTATTCCGGGGTAGGCGGCTCGGTAGTTGGCTCGAACCGTGGCGGTCTGCGCCGACACATCGCCGTCGCCGTCCAGATCCCAGCGGATGGCGTTCAGTTGGGCCAGGTTATGCACTTCGATTAGCTGGTCATCATCCGCATCGAAATCCGTATTGACGGTAATGTCTACCGGCAGCGATGCCGTGTTTTGGTTGGCGTCCGTCGCGGTGTAGGTGTAACGGATAGTGTCTTGCCAGCCGGTGGAAGTTCCCGAAAGCACGCGGGTAGCCGCGTCGAAAACCAGGCCGGCCGGCAGTTGCGGCGCATAGGAAGGGCCGGTCAGCGTGTAGGTAAACAGCGCGGTGCCGGTAGCGGCGGCGCTATGAGCCTGCGGCAGCGTCAGACTGACCGCCGCCCCTTTGGTGTAGGTTTGCGGCGCCACCATATCGGAAATCGAGAACATCGGGGGCAGGGGGCCGCCGTTGACTTTGTGGCCGGAGGCGGCAGGCACTACTGCATTGGCAAGCGCCGCCGCCGTCGTCGTAGCACCGGTCTGGACTATCCTCCCTTGCAGGGCGTTGCTGGCGAAGCTGATGCCATCAGTATCCCGGTCGCCCGCCTGCACCGTATAGGAAAAGGTCAAGGTATCCGTGCCCGAACCCGATGAGTAATCGGCCCACGCTCCATAGCCGTCATCCATAAGCAGCCACAGCCTCGGCACGCCCGCCGCCACCGTCACCGAACTGCTGAAAGTAACTTGCGCCGAAATGGTCTCGCCCTTGCCATAAGTACTGCCGGCGGCCGGGCTGCTGGTGATGGTTATGCCGGTCACCGACGGCGCGGGAGTACTTTGAGCCAGCGCGGCGGTGGACAGCGCGGCGATGGCAAGGGCGAAAAGGGCGATGATGATGATGGTTTTATGCATTGGGGCCGCTCCTATGTCCGGCGGATGGGTTGGCGATGGGGCAATGCCCGGCCGCCCGGCGAGTATTATACCGGCGCGGCGGAGGTGAAGCTTCGGAAGTTTCCCACTGTGATGCGGCGGCAGCGATATACTGCGGCGATTCCCATTGATGCCAAGCATTCGTGATTTGGATGTTCTTTCTGAATTTCCTGCAAGCGGATTGCGGAGGTTGCGGCGCTGACGTCTATGGCGCAAGTCCAGATGGGCCAAGTGAACCGGCACCCAATTCCTCTTTCCTGCTTGAACCCGGTGGTTTCCAGCGTTGCGGTGGTCGCCGCCGTGCTGATGACTGCGGTCGGGAGCAGGGGCAGCGCTTCTATGGCGAGGCGGTTGGCGCCGCGCTCGGTAGTGGCGGGTATTCCGCTAGGGTCGTCCCAGCGCAGGGCGTAACGGCGATCTTCAGACGGATCCCAGCGGAGCCCCAAGCCTTTGTCTACCTGTAACCAGGGCTGGAACATACTTCGGCGCAACTGGCCGGCGGTGGTGTCCATTGCGGTTTTGAGCATAAATTCCAGAAAGTGCTGGTGGCCGGCGCCGGACATCGTCCGCAATGCCGTATCCTGGATTTTTTGCCCTTTCCGGTCGGTTGCCGTTTCGCAGCCGAGGGCCGCGATGAAGTCGGCGTATCGCCGGTTGCCCGGGCCGGCCGATTCTTGGGCTTGCCGGGCGATGTTGCGGAACTGCTCCGGGCTGAGGTCCAGGTTTTTGCTGATGGACAGCGCCTGCGTGCTGGCGGTTTTCAGGTGTTCCGCCAGTTCGTCGACCAGCCGATTTTCGTTCAGTGATGTTATGCCTGTCAGCGTCGGAATCCACGGCCCGCGGTCTTGACGCCAGCTTATGCGCCATTCACAGGCCGGCATAGCGTCGCTGGCCGCTTTCAAGGTGCCCAGGGCGGCCAGGAACCCCAGCGGGTTGCCGCCGTCGAGCCCGTTGAGACTGAACTCCCGCTTTTCTGGCTGCGGATTCGTTTCTTTTTGGATGTTAGTTTCGTTTCTTTCGGACGGGAAATCAAACGTTAATTGCACCGCCCATGCTCCTCGTTTTCGCTTTGTTTCCAGTCGGCGACGCGCACAATTGCTTCGAGATAGGCCAATCCCCACCAGCCATATTTGCGGGTTAGGCTCCAGTATCGCTCCGCGATGCCCGAGTCCATTCGTTCCAACCCCGTCGGCCCTTGTCCCTGCATAGTCGCGCCTTGCAGGGCGAAATCGGCGGCGCGTTTTTCCGCGTCGCCGCGGCCGGGCTGCGCGAAGGGGCGGCCGTAGCCGTGATGACTGGCTATCAGGTGCAGAGCGAGTTCCCGGGCGCCGGGGGCGTCGGGCAGCAGCTCCGGATTGCTTTCGGCCATTCTTACCGACATCAGTTCGTGGCGCACTGTGGGGTTGATCGCGGCGGGCGATTTCGCCAGAATCTCATCGTAGTAAGGATTGCCGCCATGCATCGCTTTCTGGAACAGGGGATCGGCCTTGCCCACATCATGGAGCAGGGCGGCGCACCGGATTGCTTCCAGTTCATCGCCGTTGATGCCGCAGGCTTGAGCGTACTTCGCCGCCATTTCCCCCACGCCGTGGGAGTGCCGCTCTAATGTGACCCGCCGGGCGCGGCGGGCGTGGGATGTGTCATCATCATCATCGGTTTGTTCCCACCCGGCCTGTTGCAAAGGATGGCGCGGCTGTAAAACCAGGCGGTTGTTGCCCCAAGAAACCGGCCGGAAGCCGACATCAGGGCGCAACAAGTCGGCGGCGTTGACGGCCAAGTATTGCAGATGTTCGGGCATTTGGGTCCGGGATAGTCGATCTAACAAGTTTGCGATAATGTCTTGGCGTTCTAGCGAAGTCAATTCACTTTGATTGATTTCGGATAGAGCAGCTAGTACGTCGCCCGGCGTTGCCATTGATTCCGACTCGTCCGATTCAAGATCATCATTACGGTCGACTTCGTCCAATTCAGGATCATCATTACGGTCGACAATGCGTTGCCACCCTTGCAACAGCTCGTCACTGATGCGCAACGTGGGGCGTCCGCGGGCTTGGCGGTTGGTTTCGTCTCCGATGTCCAGAAATACATCTCCGTCTTGCCCGTAGTCCGGCAGGTCGCCGATGGCGTGGGGGTTTCCCGGATGCGCGGTGGGTATGATAATGGTGTCGCCGGGGCTTATACCGCGCGGGTCGCCCGTTATGTCGTGGCCGTCGGTTTCCCCCCCGCGCCACCGTATCACCCGGCGGTTTTCTTGGCCGTGGACGTTTATCGGCGGATCGCTGTCGTGATTGCCGGGGGCGTCGCCGGTGTCGTCATCGGTCTGCCCGGCAAGCCATTGGCGGAAAGCGGGCAACGGCACGGGCAGCGTTTCCAGCGAGTTGGGCGGGCATACCCGCAAGATTTCCCGCATTTCGCCGCGGTGGTTAAGGTCCAGCCCGGCGCGCCAGCATACTTGTACATCGGCCGGGCGGTTGTCGATGCCGTGCAGATAGGTATCCGGCGAGGGATTCGGCCCCGTTCCGGGGCTGGTTTGCGCCCAGGCGTCAATGTGCGAGGGCAGCATTACCGTAGCGTTCTGCGCCGGGGCGTTCCGCCGGGCGTTGTCCTCCGCGCCGGCCAGCATTTTCGCGATGTTGGCAATCCCGAAATCGATTTCCCCCGAGGTTGCGGCGTGGCACTTCAGCCATTCCCAAGTTGCGCTGATGGCTTCCCCATATATCGGGTCGGGGGTTTTGGCCCTAACTTGGCTGGCTGGTATGATGATGCGCCCCGGCGCCGGTAGATCCCGGCCGGTACGGTTCAGGCGGCCGAAGCGCTGCCGCAGGGCGTCCATACTGGCGCATTCGGTCACCAGCGCGTCAAAGTCCAGGTCGGCGCCGATTTCCAGCGACTGGGTGGCTACGGCGATCAGCGGGCGGGCGCCAATGGCGCGTTCCTCGAGATCGGGGGCTGCCCTTTTCAAGAGTTCGCCCATCGCATCATCCCGTTCCCGCTGGCGCATCCGGCCGGTAATCAGGATGGCGTCGGCGGCGCCATCGCCTTTGATTATTTGGCAGGCTTCGCGGGCGGCGGATACCCGGTTGGCAAAGACTACGATGGTTGGATGGTTTTGTTTCGCCAATTCCAGAGCGGCATCGGCCAGTTCCTGCCCCATATTGGCGTTGCGTTTCGCCGTTATCAGGATTGTGGGCTTGACGGCGGTCTGTTTCCGGCCCAAGGGGTGGTTGGGATCGGAGGATTGCGGCGACGTATCCCGGAAAGTTTCCCGCTCGCCGATTTCCGGGGGCGGCGTCGCCGACATTATGACTGCTTGGAAAGGCGCATTCAGCGGCGCGGTAGCCCATTGGCGGTACTTGCGGACGGCGCGGGCGGTTTGCAGAAAGGGTTGGGCGCAGTGGGCTTCGTCCAAGATGATGATGCTGTCGTTGGCGGCCAGCCCGGCGTGCACCGGCCGGGCGCGCCGCCCTTTGCCGTAGGCGCTGAACAGCAGCGCCGAGCCTATCTGGTCAACCGTGGTGGTGATGATGGCCGGCTGGCACGGGTTGCGTTCCCAGCTACTGGACTGGCGTATCCCCCCGCGCAGGCGGTATAGCGCCAACGGCGTCGCATCAGCATCGCCGCCGCCCGTTAGTCTAAGGCAATCGGCTACCGTCTTTAGGATACCGCTATCCGCTTCTTTTAACCGCCCGGCGATGTAGTCCGAGCGCCGGAATGTTTGATCCACGATGTTGCGGCGATCCACGGCGTAGAAAATCCGGCGCGGGTGCGGATTGGTACTATGGCCCGATCCGGTCAAGGCGGCCAGGGCGAAAACCGCGATGTCGATGCAGGCGGTCTTGCCGGCCGCGGTAGGCAAGGCGATCGCCTCCGGCCAGGCGCCCCCCGGCGCTTGAATGACTGTTTCCGCCAGTTTCCGTTGCCAATCATAAGGGGCATATCCCCAGAGTTCTTGAAAGAACCGGCTGAAGTTCGCCGCCGAAAGGATGTCGCCGGCAATGCTCATCGGGGTTGCCCCTCATTCCGGCGCCGGGCGGCATAGCCCGTAGCCGCGATAGCGGCCGCTGCCGATGATGATCGGCCCCCGCACCCGCTCGGCGAATATGATGGTGGCGTGAATGTGCTGCCATTCGCCGTTGCCGCCCTGGTCGCTGCGCCGTGGCAGCTTGGGAAATTCCCGCGCCGGCGGCACTCCCTCCAGCATCGAGTGCTGACCCAGCGCCACCGCCGCCGGCCGGGGCAAACCGATGCGCTGGCACTGCTCCATAACGTTTTCCCGCTCCAGACGGGCTTTGTCCGCGCCTTTGTAATAGCGGTCGAGGGTTACGGGGGTTACGGTGTGCCAGATTGTGGATGGTTTGGTCCAAGTGCGCGGGTTGAGGTTGTGCCGGGTTGCGCCGCTTCCCGGCCGGCGCAGGGCGGTCCGGTTCCACTCCCCCTGGAAAATAAAATGCTCCGGGGGTTCGCCGTTATCGTCGTGACGGAGCAGTCGGCTCAGGCAGCGTCCGGTTTCGGCGGATTCAACTTCGCGGGGTATCGCGATCGCCATCCCCATTATGCGGCCGTCGGCGTATGGCCGGTCGACGAAAGGCAGCGGCAGCAAGGCGATGTGCGGCCGTTTGCTGGGGCCGCCTTCCGGGGTATGCCCGCTAATCCATTCCGGTACGGGTTCCGGGCATTGGCGCATTATCAGATTGCGGAGGGCGTCAGTGAGCTTGCTGGCGGCGTGCAGATCCAGCCCCTGGCCGTTGGCCTCGAACACGATCAGCTCGTGGCTAAACCCGGTTTGCGGATCTTCCGGCTTGGCGGTTTCGCCCGCGGCGGCGTATCCCTGCCAGCGGCGGGCCTCCGGGCGCCGGCCCCCGGAGTAGGCCGCGATGAGGTCATCCAACCGGCCGGCGTAAGGGATGCGCATCGGCACCCCGCCGGGCTTAGCCATAGGAATCCAGCCGGGCGGCGGCGGGTTTTCCTCCACCCAAGCCTGCGCCAGCGAACTGGAATGCCCGACATTGGTGACTTTGGCGCAAATATCTTGGAGCGCCGGCAAATACTCCCCCGGCTCCGCGTTCCGCCAGATTAGCCGGGCTACGGGATTTTCCAGCGCGGCGGCGGCGAAATGCCGGGGTTGTTTGCTCCGTCTTGGGGGCAGCAGTTTGTCGCGTTCCTTGCGCGGGAGGTCATCGTTCACCGGCACATAGCAGGCGCCCGTCCGCCGGGCGCCGTGATCGCCGGCGGCGATTTCCGGCGCAGACTGCCGCTCCAGCCATCGCAGGGCCTGCTCCTCCCCCTGATCCCGGCCGGTCTGCCCCCACGCCGCCACCATCGCCATAAACACCCGATCCGGGTGGGGCGGCCATTCCGGCTCTACCCCCATCGAGTTGTAGGTAGAGGCTCTGGCGTACCCGTTCAGATAGTTGACGGCGATGGCGAGCATCAGTCCTGCTCCGCGCTTTGCGCGTCCAATTCCTGGCTGCGTTTCACCAGCTCCAGCAAGTCCGGCGAGGGGGTAAGTTCGATTACCCCGGCCCAGGGCAGTCCGGCATCTTGGGCTAAAGCGACCGCATCGTTCAGCAGTTCGGCGGCGCCGTCCTCGTCCATCGGAAACTCGGCCGGCGGCATTCCCGGCTGGGCCAGCAGTTCCCACTGTACCGGGTTTTGGGCGATTAAGTGGCAGCGCGAGCGCAGATCGGTATCGGCGCGGGCCATCGTGCCGGCGGCCACGCCCAGCGCGGCCAGCACCGTGCGGGCGGCGTTGTCGGCCTCCGGTCTGGAATGCGCCGCCCCCGGATCGGGAAATCGGAGGCGGCGTATGGCGGCCAGCGACAAAACGGTGGTTTGCGCCGCCCCGCTGATGGTAAATCCGCCGTCCTCGATCGACGGGGTTACATTCCCATGGTTGGCTTCCGATGGGCGGCCATCTTTCCTGAAATTTTGTGACTTGTTGCCTTTTCGCTCGGCGGCTTCAGATTGTAGCGTCCAATTGGGGTTATCGTCGCTTTCTGCTGCCCGATGGTACAGAGGCCCGGCACCCAATCGGATACTAGCCGGGTCAATGCGGCTGGACGTTTTCTTGCCCGGCACCGCGTCATAGCCGATTATTTCCGAGGTGATAGCCCGCTGAAATTTGGCGCCGAGGGCGCCGCGGTTGCCGGTGGAATCCCAAAACCCGAACACCAGCGCGGTAGGGCAAATGCCGAACACGCCGGTAGCGTTGGCGGCATCGGCGTGATCCAGAAGCGCGCCCGTAGCGGACTTGCGGAAGATCTTGCCGTCCAGCCGGCTATCCCGGAACAGGGCATCGGCCACGCGATGCGGCGCCTCCAGACTGGTTACAGTGAACTTCCGCAGCAAGTCGTCGCGGTCGAACCTGACCTCCATAATAGGCAATTGGATCAGCCCGGCGCGGCAGGCGGACAGCAGGGCCAGCTCCATCCGGTTGGCCTGACTAGCCACCGAGTCCAGCAGCACGCAATCCCTGACCTCCCCGGTTTCAGGGTTGACGCGCCTCTCGGTAGCGTACGGGCTTTCCCCGCGGCCGGGCGCATAAGTCGGCGGAAATACCTTATCGCCAGGCCCGCCGGCCGGCTGGTATCGGGTAACGCAACGAAAAGCGGCGGCTCTACCGGCCACCGCCCGTTGCAGGGTTTCGATGTCCATATTCGTTTTCCCCTTAATCGGCGGGCTAGATCGTGCCGCCCCTATTACAAGGCGGTTATTAGCGCAACACTGTACCTCATCCCGCCGCGGCGGTCAAGGCTTCAATCGTGCCGCCCCTATTCCGGGGCGGTTATCATGGCTTCCTCGGCGAATTCAAATACGGTTCCGCCGCTTCAATTGTGCCGCCCCTATTCCGGGGAGGTTATAGATAACGCCGTGTTTGTCCGTATGCGCCTTGTATTGGCTTCAATCGCGCCGCCCCTATTCCGGGGCGGCTATTTGCGGCCCTGATTATGGGCGTGGTCCTGGTGGTCGTGCTTCAATCGCGCCGCCCCTATTCCGGGGCGGTTATTCGGCATTCTATACCGGAGCCGCGGCCGCGTCAACCCTGCTTCAATCGTGCCGCCCCTATTCCGGGGCGGTTATTCGGGCAGCAGGCGCATGGGGCGCTGATAACGCAGCCGCTTCAATTGTGCCGCCCTTCGCCTTCGGCCAAGGGCGGTTGATTCCTGCCTGCGCAGGCAAGATGAGCCAAAATGCTACACTTCAATTATGCCGTGGGTTCCCACGCCCCAATTATTATCAATCCAGCGCATACTCTACCAGAATATGCTACAATTCAGCGATGCCGCGGGAACCCACGGTGTCGCCTGACGCCTCTCCTACTACGGTGGTTGCGCAGGGGGGAGGCGCCAGGTCTCCTGTCCTAGCCTGGTGCCTCTCCTCCTACGCTGGCTGCGCAGGGGGGAGGTGCCAGGCCCGCTTTCCTGCCTGGCGGGCAGGGAGCGTAGAACTAAAGTATACGGGAAATTTTCTAGTAGTCAAGCACTTAGATGAGGCAAAATGCTACTAAAAAATCAGGAATAAACGGTTGAATCCCCGACTCAGTTCTGAGGGTTTCCCTCAGGGAGCTTCCAGCACCGCCGGGTTGACCGGGCATCCGGTGACTTGGATGTTCCGGCTCCCGGCGCCGGGAGGGTGCGCCTGTGGTTGTTGGTGCTTCAATCGTGCCGCCCCTATTCCGGGACGGTTAGCTGGACGCCAACGGGCGCTCGGGTGGTAGCAAACGAGCTTCAATTGTGCCGCCCCCTATTCCGGGGCGGTTATCCGATGGACATTGACACGGATGCCGTGGCCTTCCAGTAGCTTCAATCATGCCGCCCCCCTATTCCGGGGCGGTTATCCGCGCCACCCTTGAAAAGCGACTCGGCGTACTCGTTGCTTCAATCGTGCCGCCCCTATTCCGGGGCGGTTATGGCGAAATACCGCTTCAGGGTGAATATAACGGTCAAGCTTCAATCGTGCCGCCCCCATTCCGGGGCGGTTATGTGGCCGAGGAGTTGGGGTTGTCGTTTCCGAGGTCGTTGCTTCAATCGTGCCGCCCCTATTCCGGGGCGGTTATTTGGACGGCGGCCGCGCCTCATACGGCCATTGCTGCGTGCTTCAATCGTGCCGCCCCTATTCCGGAGCGGTTATCGGCTGGGAAAGGATCAGCAGCATACCGATAATCGCGCTTCAATCGTGCCGCCCCTATTCCGGGGCGGTTATTGTAAAGGTTGTTGCGGTAGTCCGTCAAGTACGGCGTGCTTCAATCGTGCCGCCCCTATTCCGGGGCGGTTATCTCTCTCGCGTCGGCGAGCGGACGACCGCAAATCCCGCGCTTCAATCGTGCCGCCCCTATTCCGGGGCGATTATTCGGCATTCTATACCGGAGCCGCGGCCGCGTCAACCCTGCTTCAATCGTGCCGCCCCTATTCCGGGGCGGTTATGATCGGCGTCAGCTTCGCCGTTTTCCCGATGATCCAGCTTCAGCAGAGCCAGCTCCATCCGGTTAGCTTGGCTGGCAACCGAGTCCAGCAGCACGCAATCCCTGACCGCCCCGGTTTCCCCGTGGTATAATGAAGGCAGGCGGATCAGGATAGGATATGCGGCAGTACGAGTGGGACGAAGCCAAGCAGTCGGAAACGCTGTCGAGCCGCGGCGTTGATTTCGCCGATATGGAATACTTTGTTTGGGAAACTTCGGTTAGTTATCGAAGCGACCGGGGCGGAGAGACCCGTTGGTCTACCTATGGGATGATCCGAAATCGCCTGCACAATGTCATTTGGACCCAAAGAGGGCCGGATACCCGAATTATCAGCCTCAGAAAAGCCAACCCAAGGGAGATCGCCAAGTATGCTGAAACGCAAGACTGAATATATACTCCCAACCCCTGAAGAAGAAGCCATTATCAACGCGCAGATAGCCGAAGATCCCGACACTTTCGAGGCGGACGACGAGTGGTTCAAGAACGCCAAGCCCACGCGCGAGCTGTTTCCTGAAATCGTGCAATGGTACCAACAAAGGCAAGCCGACCTGAAAGCGGGCATCATCCAGCACGTCCACCTTACCCTGGACGCCGACATAGTCCGCTGGTTCCAGATCCAAGCCTACCCGGACGGCGAAACCGGGGGGACGGGATGGCACCCCCTGGTTAATCAAGCCTTGCGGGAATACATCGCCGGAAAGCAGGGCGAGGCTAACCCGTAACCGTCGGCGCCATACCAGGCCGCAGAGCAGACTGCCGTAAAGCAGGATTTATAAATTTGGCCGCCCATAATCAAATCACCCGTCGAACCCCTCCGGCCCCAGCAGCGGCACGAAGCGGCAGGGGCCGAGGGCGTTGATCGATAGGCCCTCGCCGGTTTTCAGCACTAGCAGCAGTTCCTGTTGCTGGCGGGTGCCTACGGGCAGGGCCATGCGGCCGCCGACCCTCAGTTGGGGCAGCAACGACGGCGGGATGGCCGGCGCCGCCGCGGCCACTAGGATGGCGTCGTAAGGGCCGCGCTCCGGGCAGCCCGGCGCCGGGCCGGCCGGCTCCACCACTACATTGCGGTAATCCAACTCCGAAAGCGTGGCCTCGGCGCGGGCCGCCAGCGCCGGCAGCCGCTCCACGGTCACCACCATCCCGTCGGGCGCCAGTTGCGCCAGCACCGCCGCTTGATAGCCCGAGCCGCAGCCCACCTCCAGCGCCTTGTCGCGCCGCGACAGACGCAGCGCGGCGGTCATTTCCGCCACCATCGTCGGCTGCGAAATGGTCTGCCCCTCGCCGATGGACAGCGGTATATCGTGCCAGGCCAAATGCCGGTATTCCGGCGGCACGAACCGCTCCCGCGGCACCGCGGCCATCGCCCGCAGCGTCTCCGGCGACCACCGCAGCCGCCGCGCCAGCCGCGCCATCAGCTCCGCTTTTTCCCGCGCCATATCATCAGGCATAACCGATTTTAGCACATTAGGCCAATGCGTTGCCCCTACGGGGGCGCATTGGCCGCAGTCCCCTACGGGGCGGCAATGGCGGGCGCCATCGGGCGGCGCGGTTTGACAAGGCAAGGGGCGCAACCTAGAATCCTTGAACGTAATGTACGGAGCATAATACGATTGCCGCGCCGGAGGGGGTTCATGCACGTTGGATTGGTGATGGAATGCGATTACCGCTACGGGGAAAGCGAGGAGGCCGCGTTCGACGAAGCCTTTGCTATGGCGGAGGCGGCGGAAACCGGCGGGCTGGACGGCGTGTGGCTGGCGGAGCGGCATTTCGCCGCGCCCCGCAGTCCGCTGGACACCGCCGGGGCCGGCATCCCGTCGGTGGTTTCGGCGCCGCTCATCCTTTCATCGGCCATCGTGGCCCGCCACCGGCGGTTGCGGGTGGGCGTGGCCGTGAACGTGCTGCCCCTGGCCCACCCCATACGGGTCGCCGAGGAAGTGGCGACCATCGACCATATCAGCCGGGGCCGAGTGGATTTCGGCGTGGGCCGCAGCGGTTTCGCCCGCGCTTATGAGGGCTACGGCATCCCCTACGCCGAAAGCCGCGAGCGGTTTCAGGAATGCCTGGAGGTGATCCTGGCCGCCTGGCGCAATGAAAGGTTTTCCTACGAGGGCAAGTATTATCAATTTAACGACGTCTGCGTCATCCCCAAGCCCTACCAGCGGCCGCACCCGCCATTGCGCATCGCCGCCACTACGCGGGAAACCTTCCCGCAGGTGGGCGCCGCCGGGATCCCCGTATTCGTCGGATTGCGCGGTATGGACCGCATTCGGCCAATGCGTTGCCCCCTACGGGGGCGCATTGGCCGCAGGCCCCTACGGAGCGGCGAAGGCGATATTTACCTGCGAATCCCGGTATATGTAGGGGAAACCGACGCCCAAGCCCAAGCCGACGCCGAGGAATCCACCATGCGGGCCTACCGCCGATTGGCCCAGAACTTTCTCAACAGCGCCGCCGCCGGCGCCACCCCCGACGAGGAGCGGGCGGAAAGGGGCCAGCGCCTATCCGCCGTCAACTACCAGGAGCTGCTACGCGACCGCCTAGCCTACGGCAGCCCCGCCAGCGTAACCCATCTCTTGCGCGAAATCGCCGACGAGCTACAACTGTCGGGCATAGTCGCCGAGGTAAACGTAGGCGGCGGGATCCCCAAAGACAAGGTGCTGGCCTCGGTAAACCGTTTCGCCGGGGAAGTAGCCCCCGCCCTGCGGTAGCGAGCGGCCGGCGGCGGCTCCGTTTTCGTTTGGATGCAGCACCAAATCGGAAAGGAACCGTTGGCGAATATCCTATTTCCTGTAATTCTTGGACACCTCTTTATTGAAAAAGACAGGGTCATGCCAATAGCAACCCACGCAAGTGCCATTATATTGCCCATTACCCCGAACTTGGCTTACTGAGTAACCCAGACGGGTAGCGTCAAATCGGTTGCCGCTATTTCGGCAGTCTTGACAGTGTTGGCGTTTGGCATCATTAGCCGCCCTGGACAAGGGTTGGAAATCGTCCATTGTTACGCGGCTGGCATCGCTCAACCGCGGATCGTCCAGCCTGCCGTCTCTATGATCAGACTGAGGTGAACCCGTGGCGAGTACAACACAACGGAGTTCCAAGATTGCGTTTCTGATATTTTCCGGTATTGGCTTTTGGATAACAACTTTGTTATAACCCTGTAGCTCGACATGGGTTATCTTGCCATTACCGGGGGGATGCCGGCGAATATTGTAATGCTTGGCAAGAGAACCGTCTTTGCGTATCCAGTCGCCGCCATTGACAAACCGCAATTTGTCATACTTCTCAATAAATTCCTCAACCGAGACTTGGCGACTGAAACCGAGGCTATCAGGCTGGGCAAGCTCCAGAAAAAGCGCCGGTTTGCTTCCAGCACGGAATTGGGGTTGTTGAGACTCACTTGCCATGATTCAACCTCGCTCGGGAAATTTCAACATACCGATCATCTATGTCACAACCGGCAAATGAACGGTCGTTTTTGATTGCTGCCATCGCTGTCGTGCCAGATCCTAGAAATGGATCAACTACCAAGTCTCCGGGGTTACTGTGTTTTCGCACCAGTTCGGAAAAAATTGACTCCGGTTTTTGAGTAGGGTGTTGCCGGTGTCCGTTGTGACGAGGTATCGGAAGTTCGTATACCCCTGAATCATATTCACTGTTGAATGTCGGTTTGCCGCCTTTAACTCCTGTAACAGCCATTTCCCGGCTATTGGAAAGGTAAGTTGATTTCATGTTCAACGGGACAGGGTTGGTCTTTTGCCAAATAATTTGCCGGAGCATCTTGAACCCAGCCATTTCCATGGCCTCTTTCAATTCGCCTATTTTCCAAAGGTCATACCATACTATAGCTGTTCCGCTTTGGCGCAGAGCCCTGTAGAACACTTGGGCCATATCGCTCAAGTCTATTTGTGCGTGATCCCATGCGCCAAAATCCATAGAAACGGCAAACCGTTTGACGCCATTTACTACTGATGCGAATCCAGTCTTTTTGCTAATGGTATATGGCGGGTCGGTAAGAATGAGGTCAACCGAACCTTCAGGGAAAGATAACATAAAGTCGTGATAATCGGCTACTTCTATGCGGGGTTCCCTGATTTCCGTCATCAATGCCCGGTCAACAAAATTGGCGACCATTATCCTCTGCCCCCTGTTAGCCAGTCTACCCGCATGGATTCTATGGCAACAATACAAGACATTGGGATAGCGTGTCAATGGGCTTCTGTCATAAGCTCATAACCCGCGGCAGTATCCACCGGTCAATGGCGTAGGCCAGCCCGTCATCCCCCACCGGCGGGGCGGTTAAACCTGCGGCGGCGCGGATTTCGGCGGGGGCGCCGCCCATTGCTATGGGCAGGCCGCAGACGCGAAACATCGGCAGGTCGTTGTAGCTGTCGCCGACGCCGGCCATCGCCGACGGGGCCACGCCCAGCCTTTCGCCCATCCGGGCGATGCCGCTGCCCTTGTCCACCCCCGAGCGGGTGAAGTCCACCGCCCACAGCCCGTTGTAGGGCAGCGACGCCAGGATGACGCTGATCCGGGGATGGGATTGAAAGCGGGCGGTCAGAGCATCGGCGGCTTCGCGGGAAAGATCCAGCGCCGAAATGCGGACGACGTTGCCGTCAGGGATATCCTGCGTCCGGCGGAAAGTCCCTAGCGCGTGGGTGGCGACAAAATTGGCGCCCAGCCGGTCCACCAGCGCCAAGACTTCGGCGGCCAGTTCCGGCCCCAAGTCGGCGCTCCAGATATGCTTGCCCGCTACCGGGTCCAAGATGGCCGCGCCGCCGTCGGATAGCTGGGGCGTGGATAGCCCCAACTCCCGGGCGTAGCGGATGACGTCGTGAGGCTCGCGGCCAGTGGCGATGAACACCGGCACCCGCGCCGCCAGCCGCGCCACCGCGTCGCGCACCCCCGGCGTGATGCGCTCATCGGGGCCGATGATCGTGCCATCCAAATCCAGCGCCGCCGCCCGGATGCGCCCTTCAAGCTCCGGCTTCATACCGATTCCCGTACATACCACCCGCCAATAATGCAGGGGCGCACCGCGGTGCGCCCCATAAGGCAGCAGGCCGCGGCGTCGCGGGCTAGTCGAAAACCAGCGCGGTGTTCTGGCGGCCGGGGCGGCGCATTTCGGCCAAGCCGTCTTCGGCGTGGTCGAAGCTGTTGCAGAACAGCTCGATTCCGTTGCCGTCGGGGTCTTTGATGTAGATGCTCTTGGTCATACTGTGGTCAACGGTGCGCAACTCGTCAACCTCGTAGTATTCCTGGAGCTTTTGGTAGTAATCCTTGAGCTCTTCGTAGTCCTCCACTTGGATCGCCATGTGGTTCAGGCCCAACCCGCCGTCGGCCACTTCCTGCGCATCCCCCTTGGCCTGGAACAGGGCCAGGTCGTGGTGAATCTTGCCGCAGGTCAGGAACGTGCCGAACCCCGGCCGCTCCAGGGCGATCTCAAAGCCCAGCACATCGGTGTAAAACTTGGTGGAGGCGTCCACATCCTTGACATTGAGAACCAAGTGTCCAATCCTCTTCGGCTTCGCCATTGCAACCTCCCTTCGCATCGAGTACCGGTCTGGTGGCGCCTAACTATACGCCTGCCCTCGCCGTTTGCCAAGAGGCCCATCGCCAAGATGTTGGGCGCGGCGGCGGGTTGGCTAACCGGATTGGGAGCCGGATTGCAGCCGGTCCAACTGCTCCCGCAGCCGCCGGATTTCTTCCTCCGCCGCCTGCCGCGCATCGGCTTCCCTCCGCTGGGCATCCTCCGCCGCTTGCCGCGCATCGGCTTCCCTCCGCTGGGCATCCTCCGCTGCCTGCCGCGACGCCGCGGCCCGCCGTTGGGCATCCTCCGCCGCCTGCCGCGCCGCTGCTTCTGCCTGCCGCGCCGCTTCGGTTTCCTGGTGGGTTCGCAGCCACTGGCCGCTCTGCGGATCATACAGGCGCAGCTCCAGCCCCGGCTTGACGCAGATGTCCAGCCCCAGCACCTCGCTGTGGCCTCGCAGGATACCGTCGGCGTCCGTGGTAATCGGTATGGGCTGATACTCCCCGTCCACCAGCCGCTCGCCCACCAGAGCCGGGGCGAAATAGCGGCCGGTGGCGTCAAAGCGCCAGTATTCCGTTACCCCCATCGCCGCGTAGATCGGGCGCTTTTCGGTTATATCCCGCCGCCAGGTAGAAGCCGAGGCCATCTCCATCACGAAATCCGGCGCCTTGCCCTCGCGCCACACGATCCAAGAATCCCGGCGGTGGTTGCCCGCCGCCCCGAACACCACGAACACATCGGGGGCGACGCGGGTTACGTTGTCGTTCTTGCGATAGTACATCAGCATATCGCCGGCGACATAAACGTCGGGCTGCCCGCGGTACAGTTCCCGCATCGTGGATATGGTTTCGGTCATCGCGGTGTACTGGTAATCCGATTCGGCCATAGGCTCCCCATCCGAGGAAGGATATTCAATACTCAGGTCGTCATCCTCGTCATCGAGGGGCGGGGGTTTAACGGCCAACGGGGTGTATCTGGCGGTCATATTTCATCCTCACGGTGGGCTGCCGCTCAGGGTTGGGCCTGGCGGGATGGGCGGCGGCTAACGCCGTGCATGGGGCGGTTCCGTCCCAAGCATATCAGGAGGAATCGAGAAAATCCAGCGCCCGCCGCACCGCCGCCGACCGGTCATAAGCCCGGTAGGTCAGCAATGCGTTGCGCGTCGGGTCGCCGCCGAAAAACCGTTCATACAGCACCTGCCGCCCGCCGAAAGCGCTGCAAGCCACATCCCAAGCCAGCCGGAACAGCCGCACCCGCTCCCGCGCCGTAGCGCCGTCGGTAGACAGATAACGCTCCACTTCCGGGCCGATGGCGGCGTCAAAATCGCCTTCCGACGGCAGGGCCATCAGGCTGCCGCCGCCCAAAAGCTGCACGATTTCCGCCAGCCGAGGGTAAATGACGCTGGGATACAAGGCGCGGGCGGCGGTGATCGGCCCAGGCGCCGGACACATCACCCCCCAATCGTTGAGCGCCGCATCGGCCTCCGACGCCCGCAGACAAGCTTTCAGCGTTTCCAAATGAATAATGATTTCCGCCACCTTTTCCTGCACATGAGGCAAATCGCCCGAACCCAAAGCGTCCACCATCAACTGCGCCAGCCCCAAGATGAACTCGGTCTTGACCACGCATCGGTTGACCACCTGATAGCCCGACTGCGTAGTCGACTGGGTAGCGGCGGCATAGTTGTTGCAAAGATCCACATCGCCCAGCAGAAACACCCGCTCCCACGGCACCAGCACATCATCGAAAAACACAATGGCGTCCATTTCCTCAAAGCGCGAACCCAGCGGATGGTCAAAGGATGACCGCCCGTAATCAAAACTTTCGCGGCAAACAAACTTGACGCCCGGCGTAGCGCAAGGAATGGCGAAAGAGAACGCCTGCCGCCAAGATTCCGGCCCCAATAAATGCGTGCGGGTAGGATACACCGCGATCTCATCGGAAATCGGCCCCAGCGTAGCCAGCACCCGGCTGCCCCGAACAATAATGCCGGCATCCGTTTCCTTGACCACCGTCAAGGCCACCTGCTCGTCCAGCACATCCAGCACACCGGGACTGCGGCGCGGCTGCAAATTCACCAAAGTATGCGTCAAAGTAACATCATTTTCCCGGATAAACTCGAAATAGCGGCGCACATTACCGGCGAACTCCGGGCGATTGCGCCCGAAGTAATCGGCCGCCGCGGCCCAAGCCGCGATCGACACATTCAGGAAATCGGGCGTCCGCGCCATCATACCGCACCCCTGCCAGGCCCACCGGGTCATCATAACCCGCCGCCGCGCCAAATCCCCGCCGTCCCGCGGAATAATGAACGACAACCCCACACGCTCCCCCGACAACGGCGAAGCAAAAGTCATAACCTCCCGCAATTCCGGCCGATGCTGCATATCATAAAGCGCGGCCACCGACCTAACGCCCCCGCCCAGCGCCGGATGGGCGGCAACATCAGCAACCCGCTCCCCCCGAAGCCAAACCTCGGCGGGGTTGTCGCGCAACCTGGCAATGTACTGGTCGCCGGTCTTGGCGGGCATAGCGGGCCTCCTGATCCAAGAAAATATCCGCCCCTATCGTAGCATCATAGCAGCGCGTTGACTTGTCGAGTGCCCTCTGATATTCTGTCCACTAGACGTAACTAATGAACAGGGATACTCAGCCAAATTGCGTTTCCGAAATTTTACTGACAGAAGCCCATTGACACCATTTCAGATATGGCGTTAGGATTGGAGCGTCTAGCCTCAATTCCTGCGCCGCAGTATAAAGAGATGACGTAATGGCTACTATGATCCCCCTCGCCATACCCGACGCCCCCAAATCGAACCAGGTCGTGTTCGATCTGTTGCGGGACGACCCCGCAACCAGAGACTGGGTGATCATACACGGCGTGAAATGCCCTCCGTCCGGCCAACAGCAGCAGGGGATTGACTTCTTGGCCCTAGTCCCCGACGGCGCCATCCTGCTCCTGGAGGTCAAGGGGGGCGGATTCGAGGTCAAAAAGGGCCAATGGTACACCCAAAGCTCGCAAGAGCATATCCCGCCCCCTGGCAAGCAAGCGGAAAAGGCGATGAACCGCTTGGAAAATCAGTTGCGTGCCAAATTCTCCGGGTGGTTCGCCGACTCGGAGCTGCCAATGGACTGCGTGGTGCTGTTTACCGACACCACCTGGCCCCCTAACCTGCGCCCATTGGGATACCCCACCGTCGGCCTGCCGGACTTGGAGACCCAAATGGACCAGACCCTCGGCGAGCGTCTGGGCGAAATCGCCCAAGAAACCCGAAACGATTTCCCCAACGGCCTGCCGTTGAACGCAAACGCCATCAAAAACCTCCAAGACTACCTGTTGAACGAGTACTGCTAAGAGCCGGGCGATAAACTTGGCGACAGCACGAAACACGAACATAACCCTAAAAAATGAGGTGAAAGTACTAATGGCTATCACGATTCCAGATTCATTGCCCAGCGACGCCCCGAAGTCAGAGCATTTAGTTTTCGACCATTTGCGGACAGATGTAGCGGCGGAAAGTTGGGTGATCCTTCATTCCATACGCCCTGCAAACGCCCCCCGCCGTCGCCGCCGCGAAGTCGATTTTTTGGTACTGATTCCTGATTTAGGGATATTGTGCCTTGAAATAAAAGGGGGCGGATTTGTAGTAGAGAATGGCGTTTGGAAACGCCCCAATTCCCCTGATGAACGAGTCGAATCTCCGATAAAACAAGCGGAATCGGCAATGTATCAGTTGAAAAATGAATTGGATAACGAATTTCGTACTGAATGGCAAGGTCGCGAGTTGCCGATAGGGTGCGTTGTCATATTCGCTGATACCAATTGGCCGGAAGGAAACCGCGAACCGGAACGTCCCGTTATCGGATTGCCCCAATTGCTTGAGAAAGATTTTGATAGTCTGGCTGAAAAACTGAATAGGATCATGGCTGGAATAAAGAATGAAATCCTCATAGATAGACAGGTGATCTTTAACCCAGAGATGTGTCGGCAAGTCACTCAGTATTTTGCGGGTGATGCGAAACTTTTGGAAGTTCCCCGGCCGGCTCCCTATGGCAAAACCGAAAAACGAATTGTCCGCTTGACCGAAGAGCAATTCCATTCCCTGATGTTTGCAGAGGAAAACGACCGGAGCCTGTTCACTGGCGGGGCAGGCACCGGCAAAACGATGCTGGCGATGGAACTCGCCCGCCGCCAAACCAAATCCGGTGAAAGAGTAGCCCTCGTCTGTTACAATCGCATTCTTGGCGACTTCCTTGTAGAGGAATCATTTACTAGGTTCAAGCTCGGTGACATCACCGGAAGTTTCTGGCACCACTTTGCTTATACCCTCATCAGACAAGATGAAACCCTTTGGCAAGAATTTTCCGCGGAAATGGATCGCGCCGAAAATGACAATACCGGTCCTCTTGAAAACGCCCGCCGCCAGCAATTCGACACCATCACGCCGGAATTCACTCGCAATTTTCTGCTGACTTACGGCCCTCAATTCGACTATCTGATTGTCGACGAACTCCAGGATATGTGCCAGGATCCCTATCTGGAAATCATGGACTTGGCGCTACGGGGAGGACTGAAAGGCGGACGCTGGGCAATGTTCTGCGATTTCAATCAACACACCGAGCCGCGAAACCAGTATTCCAACATCGAAAAACTGGAAAAGGTCGCTGGCCAATTCGCTGAGCACAGTTTGGAAATCAACTGCCGCAATACATATCCCATAGTGGAAGATTCCGATAACATCATTGGCTTAGACCGCGACAATATCGCGCAACCAAGGATCAATGGCCCCGAACCAAAATACATACCTTGGAGCAACAATTCCGATCTGCAAGCGATCTTGGATCGGGAAGTCAGCAGCCTTGTAAATATGAACGAAGATGTCAAACAGATCTTCGTCTTGGCTACAAACAGGCTGGAGGATTCTGGTATAGACCTGCTTAGCCGCCCCTACGCAGGTTATCCTTTGATGGACTGCCCCGGAATTTACTGGCCGCCGAAATCGTATTGCGAACAAAATCCTTGCTGCCAAAGGCCGAATGGTGCTGATTCACACCTGAAATTTCGGACAGTTCGCCGCTTCAAGGGTATGGAAAGCAAAACTGTTATCCTGATTGTAGACAGGCTAGACCAAGAGGACGATAGAAAACTCCTGTACATAGGAGTGACCCGGGCGCGTGTCAAACTCGTTGTCTTGGTCCATGAATCAATCGAACACCGGGCGAAAAACCTCGTCGAGAGCCGTTTTCGGTCGAGTTGACTCCTCTGCTACCCAACCCCCGCCCTCATGTGCTAAAGTCCGTGCCACCCCACCCACCCCCGCCGGAGGCCCGCCAATGAAAGGCCGCGTAGTCGCCTGCAAAGAATACGGCCAGCCCTTCGCCATCGAGGAATACGACGTCCCCGAACCCGCCCCCGGCGCCGCCCTGCTGCGGATGACCCAAGCCGGCATCTGCGGCTCCGACCTCCACGTCTGGCGCGGCGACCAAGTCAACGTCCCCCTGCCCCCTACCGGCCGCGCTATGGGCCACGAAGGCACCGGCGTCATCGAAACCCTGGGCGACGGCGTAACCGCCGACTCCGCCGGCGCCCCCGTGTCCGTCGGCGACCGCGTGGTCTACGCCGCCGTGTTCCCCTGTTACCACTGCCACCAGTGCCTGCGCGGCAACACCAACTGGTGCATGAACCGCAACTACCCCGCCGCCGGCGTCTGGCCCTACTTCACCGCCACCTACGCCGATTTCCTCTACCTCCCGCCCCGCCATCCCTTTTTCCGCGTCCCCGATCAACTGGACGACGACCTGCTGGGGCCGGTCAATTGCGCCATGGGAACCGTCACCACCGGCCTGATCCGCGCCGGCGCCGGCGAGGGCGACTACGTAGTAATCCAGGGTGCCGGCGGACTGGGCGTCCACGCCACCGCCATGGCCAAAGAAATGGGCGCCGACCGCGTAATCGTCCTCGACCGGCTGGAAAATCGCCTAGAGCTGGCCGAGGCTTTCGGCGCCGACCACACCATCAACATCGAGGAATTCAACACCCCCGAAACCCGCATCCGCCGCGTCAAGGAGCTGACCGACGGCCGCGGCGCCGACGTCGTGATGGAACTGGTAGGCCGCGCTGAACTGCTGGCCGAGGGCATCGATATGCTAAGCAACGGCGGCACCTTCGTGGAAATCGGCGACATCGTGCGCGGACGCGAAGTATCCATCGACCCGTCCAAGCTGCTCCAGGGCAAAAACATAATGGGCTCGCTGATGTACAAACCCGACCTGCTGCCCCGGCTGCTCAACTTCCTAGTCCGCAACCAAGACCGCCTCCCCTTCCAGCGCATAGTATCCCACAAATTCCCCCTGGCCGAAGTAAACCAAGCCTTCCCCCAATGCGAATGGGACCAGCGCCAACCCGCCATCACCCGCGCCATGCTGGTGCCGTAGACGGCAAACATAAGCGGCCCCGGACGAATCCGGGGCCGCTAAATCTACACAATCCGGCCCCTCAAATGGGCAACTCTAAGAAATCCGCGGGCCGCAAAACCTCTATTCCCCGAAACGGATTCAGAACCAGCAAATCCGCATCGCCCGTGACAATGTACGCCGCATTGCCGCACACGGCCAACTCCAAAACCCGGTCATCCTTAGGGTCACGGCATACTTGGATTGATTCGGTGATTTCGATATGCTCCGATTCCCTAATCAGCAATTCTAGGAACCGCTCGCGTTGTCTGCGGGAAACATATCTATCGAATCTGTCTTGAACGATTACACGGTTCATTTCCTCAGACAATGCTGTGGAAATCAGGATTGTTCCCTTGATTAAAGCCAGCTCTGTTGCTCTTCGCGGCATAGAGCCAGCGAAGAGTATTGCGCTAACAATAACATTTGTATCGAATACGATACGGATCATTTTTCGTCCAGCATGGACTGCAAGATCTCGGGCGTCATTCCGTTGCTTTGCGCCTCCCGGCTAATCTCGTCCATCAACGTTAAAAGAGATTTTTTTGGTGACGCCAAGACATTCCGCAGTCGCAAGTTAATGATCAAATCCAGCTTGCGACGCTCGGATTCCGATGCCGAGTGGTAAATTTCGGCCAAATCCGCGTCTACCGATATGGTTATCTGCCCCCGCATTTCGCACCTCTTTTGGAATGCATTAAGGTTGTAAATTGTCGGCATAAGGCAAGAATTTGGCTACTTGTCCAGCCAGTTTAAGGCTAAGGAAGCTATCCGCCCTGTTGCCTCTCATCCCTGCCCTCCCCAGTATGGTAGCATAACGATCAGCATAATCCAAGGGGGCGGAACCGAGGCAGATTGTGCCCCTTGACCGCCTGGCCGCCGCGGCGCTATCCCCCCTGCGGTTCGCTGGCGGGGATGCGTCCGCGGCCTGCCGCAACAACAGCCAACGCCGGGAAATGGTCAATGGTGCCATCGGCGCAACTGCCGCCTATCCCCCGCCAATCCCCATCTGTGGTAAAATACCGCCAACCACAACCCAACGAGAGGTGGCAACGCCCCATGAAATTCGGCCTGATGTACGAAATCCAAATCCCCGAACCCCACTACCCCGGCATCGAGCAGGAACGCTACCGCCAGGTGCTGGCCCAGGTGGACCTCGCCGACGAAGTCGGCTTCGAGTACTTCTGGACCGTGGAACACCACTTCCTGCGGGAATTTTCCCACTGCTCTGCCCCCGAAGTGCTGTACGGCGCCATCTCCCAGCGCACCAAGCGCATCCGCATCGGCCACGCCGTCGCCCTCCTCCCCTCCCAATACAACCACCCCGTCCGCGTCGCCGAACGGGCCGCCGTGCTGGACATCCTCAGCGACGGGCGCATGGAACTGGGCACCGGACGCTCCACCACCCTCATCGAAATGGACGGCTTCGAGGTCGACCCGGAGCAGACCAAAGCCCAATGGAGCGAAGCCATCGGTATGATCCCCAAGATGTGGACCCAAGACCCGTTCTCCCACCAAGGCGAGTTTTTCAACATCCCCGAGCGGTCGGTCATCCCCAAGCCGGTGCAACAACCCCATCCCCCGCTATGGGTGGCGTGCAGCCAGCCCGACAGCTTCCGGCAGGCCGGCGAGCAGGGCCTCGGCGTGCTATGCTTCAACCTCGGCGGCTACGCCCAAATGGAGGAGCGCGTCGCCGCCTACCGCCAAGCCATCCAGCACGCCAACCCCGTCGGCTCCTTCGTCAACAACCAGGTCGCCGCCCTGTGCATCGTCCACTGCGGCGAGGACGGCGAGGAAGCCCGCCGCGTCGCCGGCCCCGAGGGCGCCTGGTTCGTCCAAATGGCCGAAAACCTCTACGCCCCCTGGACCGGCCGCCAAGTCCCCGACAGCTACAAATTCGCCGTGGACGCCATCCAAACCGAGCGCGCCAACAAGACCGCCGAAGATCACCTGGCCTCCGGCGCCTTCGCCATGGGAACCCCCGACGAAGTCATCGAAGTGATGAAAAAATACCAGGAAGCCGGCGTCGACCAAGTCCTATGCTTCGTCCAACCCGGCAACCTGTCCCACACCCGCATAATGGACTCCATCAAGCTGATGGGCAAACACGTCATCCCCCATTTCAAGTAAGCGCGGCCCACGCCCGCCGGCAAAGAAAATCCGCAAGCAAAGAAAACCCGCAAGCAAAGAAAACCCGTTCATCCTGAGCTTAGTCGAAGGATGAACGGGTTTCCCCATATCGCCCGCCAATGCCGCCCCTTAATCCGACGACGGCAGCTTGCGCGGTTCCTGCAACTCCATCTTGGCGTCGCAGCACTCGATTTCGCCGTCGCCGCTCTTGGTGCATAGCACACTGCTGCCGCAAGTAAGGCAGGCATACCGCTTGCCTAGCTGATTCGCCATCGCCAAAGCCCCTTACTTAAGCTGCATCGGCTCCCCGCAACAGGCAACGCTCCCCGCGCCCCCCTTAGTAACCACGAACTCGGCCTTGCACTGAGCGCACACATAGCGCTTCCCCGTCTGGTTAGCCAACTTTCCCGCCCCCTGATACCGATTCGACTCCCCGCCATTGTACCCGCCCATCGCCCCCGTTTCAACTTTCCCCGCCCAAAACCCCCGCCCCGATGGTACACTACCCCCATCATGCAACGGCAAGGAGTCTACTATGCCCCCCACCATCGACTGCCAAGTCCACTGCTACGAGCGCAACCGCCCGGAACGCCCTTGGCTCGGCTTCCTCACCGGCCCCGACCAAGTCACCGGCGACGATATGATCGCTGCCATGGACGCCGTCGGCGTCGACGGCGCCATCCTCATCTCCCCCTTTTCCCTCTACGGCTACGACGCCTCCTACGCCCAGGACGTCTACGCCCAGCACCCCGGCAAATTCGGCCTCGTCCGCCCCTTTGACCCCCAATCGGAAACCATCGCCGCCGACGTCGCCGAGTGGACGTCCACCCCCGGCGTCGTCGGCTGCCGCATAATGCTCGGCGCCGCGGAATACGAACCCGACCACCCCGGCCTCAACGCCATCTTCGCCGCCGGCGCCCGCGCCGCCGTCCCGGTCAACGTAATGGCCGCCGGCAAACTCCCCCTCCTGCGCGAACTGGCCCGCCGCAACCCCGACACCCAAGTCATCATCGACCACTTGGGCCTCGCCCAGCCCTTCGAGCCGCCCCCGCCCCCCGAACCTTTCGCCGACCTCCCCAACGTGCTGTCCCTGGCCGAACTGGACAACGTAGCCATCAAAATCTCCGGCGCCGGCACCCTGTCGCACCAGCCCTTCCCCTACCCCGACATCTGGGAGCCGCTGGCCCGCATTTTCGACGCCTACGGCCTCGACCGCTGCCTCTGGGGCACCGACTGGACCCGCGCCGTCAAACTGCTAACCTACGAACAAGGCGTAGCCGCCTTCCGCACCACCGACCGCCTATCCGACTCCGACCGCGCCACCCTGATGGGCGGAACCCTATCCCGCATCTACAACTGGACCCCGGCAACCGCCTAACCCCCCAACCGCCGCCGCCCTACATATATAAAGGGTTGCCGAGGACAATCCCCCCGGCAACCCCCTTTCATCCTTCGACAAGCTCAGGATGAAAGGACCGGACACCGATACCCCCAACTGGAAAGCCCGGACCCCCATCATCCCGCCAACCCCATTATCATCCCGCCAACCCCATTATCGTCCCGCCAACCCCCTATCATCCTGGCAATCCCATTATCATCCTGGCAACCCCCTTGACTGGTACACCCGACAACCCCCCGATCATCCCTGCGCCCCCCCCTTTTCATCCTGAGCTTGTCGAAGGATGAAAACCCCAAACGCCAATACCCCAATGGTGGGCCCGGCAGGGTTCGAACCTGCGGCCAGCCGGTTATGAGCCGGCTGCTCTGCCACTGAGCTACGGGCCCTCCCAACCAGCTTATGCCCGGCAAGTTAGCCGTGTCAAGAAACGGCAAGCCCAAACACCCCCAACAACCCCGCCGCCCGCTATGGCAACCCCCGCCCCGCTATGCTAGTATCAATGTTCCATAACCCCCCAACCCCAACCCCAATGCCGGGAGAAACCAATGGGAATCCTCAACCTGCCCAACCGCACCCTGGCGATCATGGACAACTACCCATTCCTCCGTTCCATCAACAACGAATGCATCGATCTAATCGCCATCGACCCGCCCTTCGCCGCCAACGAAACCTTCGTCAAACTGCCCAAGCCCCCCATCAGCCAGGCCGAGTTCGACGAGGAAGTGGCCCTGGCGCAAGCCCACGGCGCGGCCCACAACGAGGGCATCGGACATACCCGGGTGGTGGACTACTGGAACTGGGACGACGACGTCCACCCCCAATGGAAAATGCGGATCCAGGACGACTACCCCAAAGTCCACGCCGTCATCGAAGCGGTCGACGCCGTCGCCACGGAAAACGAAGCCGCCTACATCAGCTTTATGGCCGTCTGCCTAATCGAATGTCACCGGGTGCTGAAACCCACCGGCAGCATCTACGTCCACTGCGACGACCACGCCAACAGCTACCTGCGAATGCTTCTGGACTCCGTGTTCGGGTTTGAGAATTGCCTCAATCAAATCGTTTGGCGCCGGGCGACGTCGCATAATGACCCGTCGCGCTACGGCCGCATACTAGATCATATATTTTATTACTCCAAAAGCGCTAATTACACTTGGCGCGGCGGGGAAATTGCTGCCCCCAAAACGGCCGAGGAAGTTAAGAAAGCATATCCATCAAAAGATAATCGGGGAAACTATCGCTCAGCGGACCTTACCGGCCCTTTGCATAACGCAATTCAGGGCAGCCCCAGCACTATGCCTTGGCAAAGGTATGACATTTATTCAATGGGCCGTTGCTGGTCTGTTCCCAAAACCGGCCAGTATGCCGAATATATTGAACGCAATTTCATTCCCGGATACCGCAAAATCAACAACATTCACCAGCGTCTGGACGCTTTGGACCAGGCCGGATTGATTCACCATCCGAAAAGGGGGAATTGGCCCGGTCTCAAGCGGTATGCCGCCGCGGATACCGGCAATCCGCCGCAAAATTTGATTCTTGAGCCTATAGGGTTCACGAACTACAGCGCGTCAGGCGGCGAATATACCGGCTACTCGACCCAAAAGCCGCTGTCCCTTTATGAACGCATCATCAAAGCATCCAGCAACCCCGGCGATGTAGTGCTGGACGTATTCGCCGGTTGCGCCACCACCGCCATCGCCGCCGAAAAGCTGGAGCGTCAATGGATTGCCTGCGATATGGCCTATCGCAGTTGGACCATGCTAAAGCGCCGCTTTTACCAAAACGGGATCCAGCTTGAGGGAATGAGCGATTCCACCTCCAACGTTCTGGGCGAACTGCCCCTCAAATACAAAATCGCGGCCCAAATCATCGGCCCCCACGAACTACCCCAACGCGCCGACGCCGACCCGGCCCCGGCCCACGAACTGCCCGCCCGGCAAGGCGGCCGCCGCTCCCCCACCCAAACCGCCAACTGGTCCGGCCGCATCAGCAAAGATGACGCCAAAGAACTGCTGATCCACCGCTTCGGCCCGGTATGCTGGGGCTGCGGCTACCAACCCCAACGCCCCAACGGCTCCTTGGACCTAACCCTGCTGGAAGTGGACCACATCCGCGCCCGCCGCGCCGCCGAGGGCGTCGCCGGCGACGATGAACTCTACAACCTAGCCCTGCTCCACCGCACCTGCAACGGCATCAAGCGCAACCGGATGACCCTCGAGCAGCTACGCCAATACAACGCCGATAACGGCCTGCTCTACGTAAACACCATCGGCGAACTAGTCGACCTATTCGAAGCCATCCAATACGCCGCCCAAGAAATCGCCCGCCACGCCGCCACCCACGGCATACCCCAAACCCCATAATGCCCATCGCCCCATATTTATATCATATTACCTCCCCTCAAGGGGGAGGTAATATATGCGCTGGCTGGTAATTAACGCGCGGCCGGCAGTCACGCGGCGTTGACGTCTATCGGGCATCCCGGCGCGTCGGGTTGCGCCGGGCGGAAGTGGGGGATTACGTGTTTGCCGAACATTTCGATCGATTCCATCACCTTTTTGTGCGGCACCGTTTCCGTCGCCATCAAAAACTGTAGCTGGTCGACGCCGGTGGCTTGGTGCAGGCGGGCCGCCTTTAGGCACGATTCCGGGTCGCCGGCTACGATGATGCCCCGCTCGGCCATGGTGGCAGCGTCGAATTCCTCCCATACCTTTTGCGCCAGGGCGCTGCCGCCCGACAAGTCCAGCCCCGCGCCGTTGCCGCCCGGCCCGGGGACGTCAATGTAGCGGGAAAAGTTCTGCGCCAAATGGTCGGGAATGCCGCCCCACTGGTCCAGCAGGCGGGCGTATACATCCTTTTGATCCTGGACGTAGGGGCGGCCGGGGCCGAAAAAGGTTTTCAGCGACTGCGCCGACAGTTCTTTGACCGCGGCGTCATCCTCGCCGCACAGCCCGAAGCAGGACGACAGCCACTTGCTGTTGGCGTAGGCCCCCACCGGGGTGGATTCCTTGATGGCGGTTTTGTATTCTTGGATAAAAGGCTCCAGCACCGACGGGGCGTTGACGCCCAGGGCCATAGCGCCGATGCCTTTCTGCGCCGCCAGTTGGTAGGTGGCGGGTTGCAACGCGGCGACCCAGATGGGCGGGTGCGGCTTCTGGTAGGGCTTGGGCAGCACTTGGCGGGGCGGCACTTTCCAGAACTTGCCATCCCACTCGAAATAGTCGGATTCCCAGATCTTGGGGATCATCGCCAGCGATTCCTCCCACATTTCCCGGGTATCCCGCGGGTCAATGCCCATCCCCAACTGTTCGTAGGGGGCGGAGCGTCCGGTGCCGAATTCCACCCGCCCGTGGGAAAGGTGGTCGACCATCGCCACCCGCTCGGCCACCCGGACAGGGTGGTGGTAAGGCAGAATCACCACGCCGAATCCCAGGCGGATCCGCTTGGTCAGCCGCGACAAGGCGCCGAAAATCACTTCGGGGCAGGGCGATTCGGAAAAGGTGGTCAAAAAGTGGTGTTCGACAAACCACACGGCGTCAAACCCCATTTCATCGGCGAGGATGCACTGTTCGATGGTTTCCTCAATAACCGCGTGGTCGTCCAGCATTGGCCGCTGCATTTCATAAGCCAGCGAAAACTCCATCATAAACCTTCCCGACTAAGCTAGGCGTCGCCCACCATTCTACCCGCGGCGGGGCGGCGCGGCAACCGGGGGGTTGCCAGGAACAAGTAAGGCGTGATAGGCTGTCTATATGCCCCCCCTATCCTTTCGATTTATTTCGATGGTAGGGCAAGACCGCCCAAATCGGGCGGTCTCTGTCTTTTCAGGGGCGGCGGACTTCCCGGAGCGGCGGCCGGCGCCCCGCCATTTCCGCGAAGGCGGGAATCCTGGCCAGGCGGAATCCGGGGGCGCGGGTTGGTACGCCGGCGACGAATTTCTATAATGCCTTGTAAAGTTTGGTTGACAAGGGCGGCAATGGGTGATAAGTTGACTGTGAAGCCCCCCCTATCGATTCGACGGTAGGGTCGAGACTGCCCTATCGGGCGGTCTCTGTCTTTTCAAGGGGCGGCGGCCCGACGCCTCGTCATTGCCACGAAAACGGGAATCCGGGGGCGTGGGTTGGGTTGCCTTGCGACAAATTTCTAGAATGCCCTGGAAAACTGGTTGACAGGCGCGGCAACGGGTGATATTGTATCAGCAACCCCCCCTATCGATTCGACGGTAGGGTCGAGACCGCCCAACCGGGCGGTCTCTGTCTTTTCAAGGAGCGCCCGTTGCTTACCAACATATACATTGACGGCTTTAATCTCTACTTCCGGGCGCTGAAAGATACGCCTTTCCGTTGGTGGAGTTAACCCCCTACCCCCCGCCTACACCATCGTCACCACTTCCCGTTGCACCGGCGATGACGGGTATGGCCCATCCTCCGACATAAACACGTCGATTTCCGAGCGGACGCCGAAATCGGGCAGGTAGATGCCCGGCTCTACGGAAAAGCAGACGCCGGGGATGATGCGGCGGGTGTCGCGGGTCTCGTAGCCGTCGAGGTTGACCGCCTCGCTATGCACTTCGTAGCCGATGCTGTGGCCCAGGCGATGCGTGAACCAGTCGCCGTAGCCGCGGGCGGCGATGTAGTCGCGGGCCACCCGGTCGGCCTGCCAGCCCTGCGCCGCCTCGCCGCGGCGGTGGGCGTCTTGCAGGTAGGCTACCGCGGCGTCCCGGGCGGCGGTCACGATGCCGAAAATCTCTTGCTGCCGCGCCGGAACCCGTTCCCCGGCGTAGGCGCACCAGGTGATGTCGGCGTAGACGCTGCCGGGGGCCACGCCTTTGGCCCATAGATCGATCAGCAGCCAGTCGCCGGGGCGGATGGGGCTGTGCTGTTGCGGCGACGGTTCATAATGCGGGTCGGAGGCGTTGGCGTTCACCGCCACGATGGGGCCGTCGGGCGATGCGATCGACTCCTCGGCGAACCGGCGGCGGATGTATTCCGCCACTTCATACTCGTTCACGCCCCGGCCCAGCCGGTCGGCGGCGTAGGCAAAGGCTTGGTTGACGATGCGCCCCAGCTTGGCCGCGGTTTCCTGATGGTCGGCCAACTGCTCCGGCGTCCAGCGGTGGGTAGCCGCCTGCATCAGATCGGCGGAGGACACCACTTCCACGCCCAGGCTACGCACCAGCTCCACCGTGCCGGCGTCCACGCGCGACACGCGGGGCAGCTCGTTTTGCGGGGAGTACTCCATCGCCAGCCGCCCGGCGTTGGCGATCAGCCCGGCCAGGGCCGACACCATCGTATCGCGGCTGCGGTATACGATGCGCTCTACGCCCGCATCGGCGAACTTGCCGGCGTCTACATGGTGCGTCAGCAGCGCCGGCGGCCCGGCGGCGGGCAGGTAGAAGTAGCAGGGCCGCGTGACATGACCCGACGGGCGGATCACCTGCCGGAAAATGGGGTTGGATTCCCGGTAGTCGTACACCAGCCAGCCCGGCGTGCCATCCTGCGCCATAAATTCCTGCGCCGCGCGGTATACGTTCTCAAATCCCGTTTCTTGAAGGTCCATAACTGCCTCAGCCGCATCGGTTGGCCGTGATGATTATTACCGCGATGATGATTGCGATAGCCCGGTTTACCGGATTTCCTGCTGCTTTCCGCCGTCCAGGACGATGCGGGAGCCGGTGAGGAAAGAGGCGCGGTCGGAGCAGATGTAGACCGCCATATCGCCCACTTCCTCCGGCCGCCCCAGCCGCCCGATGGGGACGCCGGCGCCGGCGGCGGCCTGGCGCCCCAGCTCCTCCTGCGCCACGCCCTCGGACTTGCTGCGCTCCTCCAGTTCGTTGCCCAGCGCCCCGCTCATGGTCAAGCCGTGGATCAGGTTGTTGACCGTGATGTTAAAGGGGGCCAGTTCGTTAGCCAGCCCTTTGGCGTACCCGATCAGCGCCATCTGCCCCGAGTTGGCGACGGACGCTTCCCCCCCGGCATCCCGCCGGGCGGCGTCCACTAGGCCGGACGACGGCTCCGGCATCAGGTTCAGGATGCGCCCCCAGTGTTGCTGCTTCATATACGGCACCACCTCCCGGGCGAAGCGGACCGTGCTGAGAAAGTCCAGCCCCAACGACGACATTATGACATCATCGGTCAATTCCGACGGCCGTTCCGACGGGCGGTAGCCCATGTGGGTGACCAGGATGTTGATCTGCCCGAAGCGGCTTACGGTGTCGCGCACCACGCGGCGGATGTCCCGTATCTCGGTGATGTCGGCCGGGATCGCCAAAACCCGTTGCTGCGAACCCGCCCGCGCCATTTCGATTTCGGCGCGGCGCAGATCCGCCTCGGTGCGCCCGCAGATGGTCACGCTGGCCCCCTCATACGCGAAAGCCAGCGCAATGGCCCGGCCCAGTCCGCGGCTGGATCCCCCTATGATTGCCACCCGGTCTTTCAGCCCCAAATCCATTGTCGCCACCCGCCGTCTTTATGGGAATTTCGGGGGGATTTCCGCCCGGCCCCTAAATCACTTCCCGTTGCCGCAGCGCTTCGATCTCGGCGCCGGAATAGCCCAGCGCGGACAGGATTTCGCCGTTGTGTTCCCCCAGCAGCGGCGGGGGGCGGCGCAGTTCGCCGGGAGTGCGGGAAAACTTGACCGGAATGCCCGTCTGCTTGATCTGGCCCACTACCGGATGCCGCATTTCCTGCAACATTTCCCGCGCCGCAACCTGCGGGTCGGCGAAAACGTCCGCCAGGTCGTTGATCGGGCCGCAGGGAACGCTCACCTTTTGCAGTGCCTCTACCCACTGCGCCACGGGTTTGGTCAGGAAAACCTGTTGCAGGTATGGCACCAGCGCCGAGCGGTGGGTGACCCGGTCGCCGTTGGCGGCGTATTCCGGGCGGCTCAGTTCCTCCAGTTGCATCGCCTCGCAAAACCGTTCCCAGATCCTTTCCGAGCCTACGGCGATGTTGATGTATTTCCCGTCCTGGCACATAAACGCCTGGTAGGGGCAGAGGTTGGGATGGGCCGCGCCCAACCGCGCCGGCGGGCGGCCGGTGGCGAACAGATACGCCGCTTGATAGGTAAGCCACGCCACTTGCCCGTCCAGCATCGACACATCGATGTACTGCCCAGCGCCGTGTTGCGCCCGGTGATGCGCCGCCGACATTATGGCGAAAGCGGCCCACATCCCGGCGCCGATGTCGGATACCGCGATCCCCACCTTTTGCGGCTCGCCATCCGGCTCCCCGGTGAGGCTCATCAGCCCGCTCACGCCCTGCATGATCTGGTCGTAGGCCGGCAGGCGGCGGTAGGGGCCATCCTGCCCGAAGCCGGATATGGAGGCGTAGATGATGCGGGGGTTGACCGCCCGCACCACATCATACCCCAGCCCGAAACGCTCCATCACGCCGGGGGTGAAGTTTTCGACAATGACATCGGCATCGGCGGCCAGCTTCAGGAAAATTTCCCGCGCCTCGGTTTCCTTGAAATTCAGGGTAAGGCTGCGCTTGTTGCGGTTGATCGACAGAAAATAGGCGCTTTCGCCCGCGACAAAGGGCGGCCCCCAATGCCGGGTGTCATCGCCGCTGCCCGGAATTTCGATTTTAATGACCTCGGCCCCGTGGTCGCCCAGCATCAAAGTGCAAAAGGGGCCGGCCAACGCCCGGGTAAGATCCAGCACTTTCAGCCCTTCCAGAGCGCTCATTCCCTGCCAATCTCCTGCCAACCGGCTGCTAATCGAAATATATGCAGACATAATCTTACCACAGGCAAGCCCGTCGCGGGGTTGCCCTGGCGTGACTAAAACGCGCTTTATCAATCCGGCGCAATTGCCCGGCGCGGCCGTCTGTGGTAGGGTTGCCCTTACCCCAAACCCCGGAGGCGCATTATGTCCGACGAAAAGCCGCCGCCCAATTACAACCCCTTTCCGCCCGGCCAGTCCAGCCGAGCGATGGTGATCGAGCTGGAGGTAGAGGATCTGGGCCAAATGCTCCGCCGCGCCTTGATCGACACCCACGGCAAGTTCACCATCTACTGCGATGAGCCCGAGGCCATCGGCGGCCACGGCACCGCCCCGGCGCCGCTGCACTATTTCGCCGCATCGATCGCCTTTTGAGAAATGACCCAGATTGAGAGGTACTCTCAATTGATGAACGTAGAGATCAGCAGCGTCAAAGCCCATATCGCGGTGCATTTCGGGCTGCAAGGCTCCGTATTGGCCGGCACGATCCAGGCCAGCGCCCCCAAAGTCGAAACCCGCTACGAAATCGAATCCCCCATCGCCCATACCCCCGACGGCCGCGAGCGGGTGGCCGCCATGCTCCGCAACGGCTGCTGGGTACGCGCCGCAGTAGCTAACCCCACCCCCTTTGAGGACCAGTCAACCCTAAACGGCGAACCCATCTATTTCGACTAGCGCATCAAGCCGCTTGACAACATTCCCTACGTAGCCCAAAAATCCCAACCCCCAACGCATCCCAATCCCCAAAAATCCCCTCCCCCCACGGGGGAGGGTTAGGGTAGGGGCGTCCCCCTACCTCCCACCCGCACAAACCAAACCGACTCCCCATCAATATCCAAATCCCGCGTCTCCCACCCCGCCTCAAGCCAAGCCCAAGAATGCCTGGAGCGATACAGATTATTACCCCACCAAGCATTATAATTACGAGCCGACCGCGGCAGCCCAAACCCCAAAACCCGCTCCACTTCAGAAAACGACATCCCCCGCTCCCGCCCCTCCAGCGAACCCAAAAACTCATACAACGGCCAATACTTACTCCGCCGCAACATCCGCAATTCCCCCTTTCCCCCACCATAACCCTCCCCCGTGGGGGGAGGGTTATGGTGGGGGCGTCCCCGCAACCCCCAAATCATCCTGAACTTTAGGCTTAACCAAACCGGCACCCCCTAAGGGCTGGGTAAATAGTGCAAGTACTCCCGGTTAAGCCAAAAATTTTGCCAGAGATCCAACGGCGTCGGAAAGGGATAATCCAGCCGTTGCTAGTTGATCGATATGCTTTCCGAATCGGGATGTTGCTGCGCCGCCGGCATAAACTTGTGCGGAAATTTTATCCCGCGGTTATTCGTGCCGGTAGCCGAGCGCCGAAAATCCGGGTTATCGCCGGCCACCGAGGATCAAACTTCGCTGGGAATATAAAACAGCGATTCCACATCCTTGCCCCAAAATATACGCGCCACCAGCATATCCGATTCAAACCGAAACCGATCAATCGTATCCCGGACCGATTCGTTATCAAACGTCCATACCGCGGTCACCTGTCCATTGCCGGTCGCAATCTTGACTTCCAACGGCCGGCCGCCGATATGAACATCCTGCTGGGAAGTCTGCCCATCGGGAAATTCAATCTGCGAATCCCCCATCTGATGCCTAAGCAAGGCCAGCATAATCGATTCCCGCGTTATCCCGACTTCCTGCCCGGTAACATTAGACCGCGGCCTTCGATGCGCGACTTCAGCCTTCTGAAAAGCGGCCGGCAGTCCCAAACGCGCCTCTTCGATAAAACGGGGGCGGCGCATAAGGTCGCGGACAATATCATTCATCACCAGAACCCCTTGCAGTGCCGTATCCGCCAATTAGCGGATGCGGCATAATCGGGATTCAATTCATACCCCGCGAAATCGCGGCCCGCCTGCGCCGCGGCAACGCCCGTAGTTCCCGAACCCGTAAACGGGTCATAAATGACATCGCCGGGGAAAGTGTACAATTCGATACAGCGGCGCGGCAATTCAACCGGGTACGGCGCAGGATGCCCTACCCGCTTGGCCGATTCGGCATTAAACCGCCAAACGCTGCGAGTGAATTCCAGGAAATCATCCCGGCCAATGCTAGGATCAACCCCAGCCGGCTTTTTACGCCGGTAATCGCCCTTGTTAAATACAAGGATGTATTCATGCTGATCCCGCAGGCAAGGATTGCTGGCCGACTGCCAACTGCCCCAAGCGGAGCTGCTGCCGGACGATGCGCCCTTATCCCAAATAATTTCCCCCCGCATATTGAATCCCACGCCAGCATCTGCTGAATGATGTAAGAATGAAGCGGAATGTAAGGTTTGCGCCCAACGTTGGCGATGTTGATACAAACCCTGCCCCCCGGAACCAATACCCGTTCCGTTTCCGTCCAAACGCAATTAAGCAGATCTAGATATTGCTCCAGCGTCAAATCCTCGTCATAATCCTTGCCGACACAATAAGGCGGCGAAGTCACCATCAAATGAACCGAATTATCCGGCAACCGGTTCTCGCCAGGATCGGCGGCGTCCGCCACCGTAACCCGGTTAAGCAGATGCGCCGGAATAACCGCCGGCAACCCGGATACCGCCGCGGGATCCCGGCCATTGCCGTTATCACCATTGCCGCCGGAATAAATGGCGCGGTCATAATAAGCCGTAGCATCGTGGGCGGTTCGCCCGTTGACGCCGAAAGACGAAGTCCTGGTGCGGGCAGCGCCAGCCATCATTTACCTCTCATGACTTAGCCTATCACTAGAATATCATGCGGCAGTGACCAAACCATCACCGCAACAACCCAATCGTCCTGAGCTTGTCGAAGGACGCCCCCCAACTACCCGGCCAGCTCCTCCGCCAGCGCAATATAATCCGCCGCCCCCCGCACCAGATCGGGAATATCGTCATCATAGATCCCGTTGTAAAACGCCTGGCTATACAGATGATGCGCTACATCCGAATGGCGCCTTCGCAACTCCACCCACTCGCCGCCGCGCTCCAAAGCCAGCTTGCGAAGCCCCGCATTTATGTCCGCGCTGGTCTGATTATGGACGCCAGTCACATCAAGCACCGCCGCCGCCGTCGCATTACAAACCGCCAGCCAGCCCTTTTCCGCCGCATTCCGCCAATCCCCCAACGCCAGGAACCGCTCCCCCTCCGCCAACATCTCCCGGGCATCCTGGATCAGCGTTTCCGCATCAACATTCTTCAGCATCGCACACCTCCGTCCATCAGCCAACCCAACAGCCCCAACAATCTTTCGTTACCTTTACCGCCCCGCTACCCGGCCAGCTCCTCGACCCGCCGGATGTAATCCGCCGCGCCCCGCACCAGCGCCGGAACGTCGTTATCGTAGACGCCCTTGTAAAACGCCTGGCTATGCAGTAGATGCGCTGCCTCCCCGTAGTCTTTTCGCAGCTCCGCCCACTCGCCGCCGCGCTCCCGCGCCAGCTTGCGAAGCCCCGCATTTATGTGCGAAGTGGTCTGGTTATCGACCCCGGTCACAGCCAGCACCGCCGCCGCCGTCGCGTTGCGGACCGCCAGCCAGCCCTTTTCCGCCGCATCCCGCCAATCCCCCAACGCCAGTTGCGTTCCCCATCCGCCTACATCTCCCGGGCATCCTGCATCAGCGCCGCCGCATCAGAATTCTTCAGCACCCCATGCCCCCCGCCACCGCCGGCACGATGCTGACCTCATCCCCTGCCCGCGTTGCCGTCGCCAGCCCCTCCAAAAACCGCACATCCTCCCCATTCAGATAGATGTTCACAAAATACCGCAACTCCCCATCCTCGTCCAACAGCCGCTCCTTAAACCCTGGAAACGCCCCCTCCAGCTGCTCCACCATCGCCCCCAAATCCCCCGACTCCACCTCCACCTTATCCTGCCCGTTAGTCATCCGCCGCAACGGAGTAGGAATCCGAACCACGACACTCATCGCTTAACTCCCCCGATTTTTCCCATCGCCCAATTGGGAATATGCCGCCTCAAACGACCCCATCGTCGGCCGCACCGACAGCGGATTCACCACCTCCCCCTCCACCGCCTCCTGCGTTTTCAACCCGTTCCCCGTGATATACGCCACCGTAAGCTCATCCGGCCCAATCGCCCCCTCCGCCGCCAAATGCGCCAAACACGCCACCGTCACCCCCCCCGCCGTCTCCGTGAAAATCCCCTCCGTTTCCGCCAAAAGCCGGATACCGCTGACAATCCGATCCTCCGGCACCGCATACGCCGTGCCCCCCGACTCGTTAATCACCCGCAGCGAATAAATCCCGTCCGCCGGATTCCCGATCGCCAGCGACTTCGCCAGACTGTCCGGCCGCACCGGCGCCACCTGCCCCGCCCCCCGCGCCCAAGCCCCGGCGATCGGGGCGCACCCCGCCGCCTGCGCCATGTGCATCCGCGTACCCACCGCCGGATGATGCGCCGCGTTCTGATCCGCCCCAAACGGCCTCGCCGCCACCCCCTCCAAAAGCCCCAAACACGCCAGCTCGTTAAACCCCTTCCATATCTTAGTGAACATCGCCCCCGACGCCGCCGGCACCACCACATGATCCGGCAGCCGCCAGCCCAACTGTTCCGCCGCCTCGTACCCCAGCGTCTTGCTCCCCTCGGCATAATACGGGCGCATATTGATGTTCACAAACGCCCACCGATACCCCGCATCATCCGCCAGCTCGCTGCACAGCCGGTTCACCTGGTCATAAGTGCCGTCCACCGCCACCAGCGTCGGCCCATACACCGCCGCCCCGACCACCTTGCCCCGCTCCAGATCCGCCGGAATAAACACCACCGCCCTAACCCCGGCCCGCGCCGCGTGCGCCGCGACGCTGCACGCCAAATTCCCGGTCGAGGCGCACGCCAGCGTGTCGAACCCGAACTCCACCGCTTTGGTCGCCGCCACCGACACCACCCGATCCTTGAACGAAAAAGACGGGTTCACGCTGTCGTTCTTGATATAAAGGTTATTCAGCCCCAGCCGCCGCCCCAAATTTCCCGCCCGCACCAGCGGCGTATACCCGGCCATAATATCCACCGGACAGTTACTGTCCGCCGGCAACAAATCCCCGTACCGCCAAATGCTCAACGGCCCCGCCGCGATCCGATCCCGGCTCACCGCCTCGGCGATCGTGGCGTAATCATACACCACCTCCAGCGGCCCAAAGCAAAAATCGCACACATTCAGCGGTTCCGCCGGCGACTCCCGCCCGCACTCCCGGCACTTAAGACCACTCACAAAAGCCACAGACCAGCAACCTCCCCAGCCAAAAACATCCAACCCCAACCCGGCAACGCCCGCCCAACAACGCCCAAAGATTAGCAAAGCCCCCCCAACCCTGTCAACCGCCCCCCCGCCACCCCCTGCCCCGTGGCCCCGGCTAAACCACGTATCCCCCCTGCAACCCGGCGATCGCCCCTTCCGCATCCGGGAAACCTTCCCGCTCAAACACGATGCGGAACACCCCCTTCGCCGGCCCATCCCGTATAATCATCCGCCCGGCGTTAAAAGTCTGCTCCAGCTCCCGGAACAGCCGCTCTTTATACTCCGTATCATCATTCCCCCGCAAATGCTCCCCCTTGGTCTCGAATACTAAAATCCCCGGCCGGCCGTTCACCGCGCCCGCCATCGCCACAAAATCCGGCCACACCCGGTTGCGCCGCCAACCTTGCAAATAATAATCCCCCCGCTGCCGCGCCGCTACCCGATGCCACCATTGCAGCGCCTTCTGCTCATCCAGATAAAACGCGAACCGCCGCTCCAGCACATTGTAATGCCGCTCAAACTGCGGCTCAAACAAACTCAACTGCATCCCCTTCCCGTAACGCTGCAACTGCTTGTCATGCTCCCCTGCCGGAATGGTATAACGCTTTTCCACCAAATGATTGCCGCCGCCGGTTTCCAGATCAAACCGGATTTCCCCGCTTTTCAACTTCCCGCAAAAAATGGCCTCCGCCTGCTGATCCAATACCCGCGTCACGTGTTCCCGCAACTGCGCCGCTTGCGCCGCCCGCTGCCCGTAGATTGCATTATCATCCTGCCCGGCAGCCCGCATTCGCTGCAACAATTCCCCCGCCACCCGCGTCGCCTGGAACGGATTCGGCATAATATCCGAAATCCGCCGCGCATACCAACTCGCCCGCGCGGTCGTATCTAGATCCTCCAGCCGCTGCGCCCCAAAGTATTCCGCCCGCGTTTCCCCCGCATCTACATCCACCGATGCGCCCTGCCACCGCGGCGCATCCGAGTGCGCCGCCTGCGGATCATGCGCCCCTACCGTATCCAATTTCAGCCCCGGCAAGATATGCTGCTGGTAATCCAATTCCGCCCAACCCTCCGGTCCGTCACGATGCATCACCATCGGCAGGAAGATCATTTCATCCCGGAACCGCTCCCGTCGCTCCACCGTAACCGGCTTGATGCCGACCCCCTTGCCGCCCCGAATATCATCATCCAAACCGGTCATCCCCTCCCGCTCCAGCCCCTCTTTAACGAACTTCACCGCCTCCCCTACCTCCGTATTCTGGCAATATACATAGCACCGATCCAACAACTTCCGCCCCGTCCGCCGGCCATCCGGCTGCCGCATTACCCGCCCCACCAACTGCGTTATCGCCCGCCGCGCCTGGATGTTATCCAGGATCACCAGCAAGTACGCAAAGGGACAATCCCAACCTTCCATCAACGCCGCCTGCGTTATAATCCACCGCACCGGCGTAAACTCCGACCGCAAATCCACCCGGTCCAATTCCCGCACACTGCTCGACTGCACCGCCACTTCCTCCATCCCCACACCCAAATTGTGCGTCAAATACTCCCGCACATCCTCCGCATGAACCCGCTCCCCGTCCCGCTGATCTTTCCCCGTCCGTTCCACTCTCACCACCGCTATGGGACGGATATACCGTCCTTCCGCCTGTTGCAATGCCGCCGCTTCATGCTCCAACCGCTCCAGCCGCGCCTGCGCTGCCATCAATGTATTGTGCCATTCCGTATTGGCCGACGTCTTTATTTTCACCGGCAGCTTAATCATTTCCTCCGCTTTCAGATCAACCCCCGACACGTCCACCAGCAGATTACTGCGCCGGCCGTTGGGCGTCGCCGACAACTCAATCACCATCCCCGGATTCAGCCGGTTTACCGCGGTCACAAACTCATCCGTGTTTTCCGGCTTCGACCCATAAGCCTTATGCGCCTCATCCAGCACGATCACCGGACGCAGCATCTTGAACACGTTAACCAAACTATGTTTGACCGACCCGTCCTCTGTATTCCGCTCCAAATCGGGATACTGCACCAGCAGCCGCCCATCCCACAACGCATCATCGTTGTCGGGGAAAAACGTAATATACCGTCCCGAATCCCGGAACATCCGCAGAAAATCCTTGTTCCCCTTCTTGTTCGCTGACTGCAACGACACCAGCATCACGCACAAATAATTGGCTACATCCCCCGCCGTAAATAGATCATCCTTTTCCAAAACCTTAACCCGCCCTCCGCTGGCCCGCTCCAGCATCTGCCGGTAGGGATGTTCCCGATTCCACAACGCGCCCTTCGTCTGCCGGTAAATCGCATTGCTCGGCACCATCCACAGCGTCAGCCCCCGCCCGCGGTTCAGCCGCTCCAGCGCCGCCGCCGCCAGCAATGTTTTGCCCCCGCCGGTAGGCACCTTGAAACAGATATGCGGAATCGCCGCCCCGTTAGCCCCCGTCCGCTCCGCATAACGCCCCGCGCCCGCCGCGGCATCCCCGCTTTCAACCAGCTTTTCCCAAGCCGACTTGGGCCAATTGCGAACCTCCGCCGGAACCTCCGCCCCCACGCTTTCCAACGCCGCAACCGCGGTTTTCGATTTAGCCTCGGCAACCCCCAGCGCATCCCGCCACTTCTCAAACGCCCCCAGCGCCTTCGTCTGATATTCCTTCAATTCCATATCGCAGCTACCCCCGCACCGGATAATGCATCTCATAAGGAATCTGGCAAAAAATTATCCCCATACCCGTAAGCGCCCGTTGCCCGATGTACTTCCCCGCCGCAAACACCACCGCCCGCCGCCCCAAACCCGCAATCCGCCGCGCCCGTTCCTCGTTAAACATCGCTTCATTACTCCGCAGCCACTCCAAATCCGCCCGGTACAACAAATAATAATCCCGGCCATCCCCCGAATAAAACAACCCATCATCATTCAACGCCCGCAACTCAACCCCCGCCGACACCCCCGTCGAAACATACAACAAATAACTCGCCAGGGACCCAAACTCCGGCAAAGCCTCCCCTGTAAGCATCCCCTCCTCGTCAATCGGATCCCCCAAAGCGCAAAAAGTAAATGAACCCCCCAAACCCTCTTGCGCCTCTGGAACGCCATTGATTACCCGCCGCACCCGCTCGGCGGTAATAGTGTCGGCGTAATCCTCGCACTCAACAAGGATAAACTTACGATTGCCGCCATCCTCTTTATTCAAGGCAAGCACAGCGTGAGCCGTCGTGCCGCTGCCGGCAAATGAGTCAAGCACAAGATCATCAGGGCCGGTTGCCATTTGCAAAATGTGGCGTATCAGCGACACAGGTTTGGGATACTCGAAAGGTGTCCTGCCCCCGAACAGATCCATCAAAGTCTTGGTCCCATCGGTGGTAGTGCCATATTCATTGCCCGACAGCCAGGAAGTTCTGGTTTTACCGTATGGACGACGTTCATGATAAAATGCCTTCAGTGCTGGCCGCGCATTCCCCCTGCGTCCAAATACAATGCGCCCGTCATTCACAAGCTGCCAGTAGTTCGATTCCAGAGTACGCCACTGTCGGCCAGGAGGAGGCCAATGCTCCTCTCCGGTTTCCGGGTTGACTATTACATAAGTCAACGATTCGGATTCGTGAGGCGCATCGAACGGATCCGGTTTCCAAGGCCCCCTGGGATCATTGTCCGAGTTAGAATACCCAGCGGGATCCAAAGGCTTGGGAAACACCGCGAAGCTGGGTTCGGAATACCATTGGTTCGCATTGGATTCGCGCAACCGCCGATTAGAATGCCTGCGATTGCGGGCATAAGCAAGCACCTGCTCATGCTGAATCGACAAGTCAATGTCATTAGACACCGACAACCGGGATTGCCAGGGAAAATCAGCTATCAAGTTGTTCTCGCCGAAAATCTCATCCATCAGCATCCGCAAATGATGCTGCTCATTGTAGTTTATTGATATGAATATCGCGCCGTTCTCTGCCAAAAGCTCCTTGAGCAAATGCAACCGCGGCCACATCATGCACAACCACTTGTCGTGACGTTCCAAATCCTCCTTGTCAACCGGGCTGTTTTGTCGAAGCCATTCCTGCATCAAGGGGCTACTCACGTTATCGTTATAGACCCAACCCGTGTTGCCGTTATTGTAAGGCGGATCGATATAGATACACTTAACCCGCCCGGCATACCGCGGCAACAGCGCTTTCAGCGTGTGCAAGTTATCCCCGTGAATGATCAGATTATCATCCGCGTCGGCAGGGTTGAGCGACCGCCCAACATCGGGAACCAGCGGCCGGTAAGGCACGGTAAGATGGTGAGCATAAATATGCTGCTTGCCCTTGAACTCCAGTAACGGCATAAACCCTCCCGCCGTCAACAACTACGGGGATGGTTGGGATCTACCATACCGCTAAGGGAATGTCAAACTATTCCCCCCCCACGGGCAGGGCTAGGGTGAGGGCGGCCCCCCGCCCCCCTTGCCAACCCCCAAAACCTGCCTTACAATAGAACCAATAACCTAAAACCCGCCCAACCCCAAAATCCCCCCGGAGCGGGATGGCTAGGGCGGGGGCATCCCCCCAGCCCTATGCAAACCGCCCAAGCCCACCCGCCCAAAAAGCCCCAAAAAGCCCCAAAAAGGCGCAAAAATGGAACAAAATGAAACAAAATCGCCCCATCTCAGCCCCAAAAAGTCCCATTTCAACCCCCGCCCCCAAAGCTAAACCCCGCCAAAATGGAACCAAATGGAACCAAATGGAACGGAAATAAAAAAATCCCCGCCCCCTATTGCAATCCCCCGCCCGATGCTGTATCGTTCCCCGCGGGCCGCGCCCCGCCGCCCGATCCAACCCGCCGGAGTTGCCGAAATTCAGCGCTACATCCTGCTAAGGCTGGCCCAAGCCCTGCTATCCCTATGGGTGGTCAGCATCATCGTCTTTGGCCTCGGGCGCGTAACCGGCGACCCGGTAGACGTCCTGCTGCCCATCGACGCCACCCACCAGGAACGGGAGGAACTGCGCCGCCAGTTGGGGTTCGACCAACCCATTTGGACGCAATACATCAACTATATGCGCAACAGCTTCCGCGGCGAATTCGGCGAATCGATCAAATACCCCGACCGCGAAGCCATGAGCATGGTATTGCTCCGCTTTCCTACCACCATGCTGCTGGCGGCGGTGGCGATTTTCTTTTCCCTGATGGTAGCCATCCCCATCGGCGTCTTATCCGCGGTCAAAAAAGACACTATCTTTGACTGGATCGGCAAAACCATCGCCTTGATGGGGCAATCCTTCCCCCCCTTCTGGCTCGGCCTAGTAATGATGTGGATTTTCGCCGTCCAACTGGAACTCGTCCCCACCTCCCAATGCCAGGGCGCCGCCTCCTACATCCTCCCCGCCATATCCATCGGCTGGTTCCTGGTCGCCGCCCTAATGCGCTTGATGCGCTCCTCAATGCTGGAAATAATGGACAGCGAATTCATCAACCTGGCCCGCACCAAGGGTCTGCGCGAATCAAAAGTCATCTGGAAACACGCCCTCCGCAACGCCGCCATCGCCCCTCTAACTTACTTCGGCATCATTTTCGGCGGCCTGTTAGTAGGCTCCGTCTCCATCGAAACCGTCTACAATTGCAAAGGCGTCGGCCTACTAGCTTTCGAAGCCGTACTCGCCCGCGACTTCCCCCTAATGCAAGCCATTGTCGTATTCTTCGCCGGCATCTACGTCCTGACCAACCTCATTATAGACATCCTGTACGCCTACCTCGACCCCCGCATCCGCTTCGCCTAACCCCCCAAAATGACTGCAACAATACCCTTGCCCGCGACCATCGGAAACGCAGTTTCAACATCGTTGCGCCGCGCCGCCGCCAGCCGCACGTTGCAGTTATTCCTGATTGGCGGCCTGATTTTCCTTTTCTTTTTTTACTGGCGTTATGCCAATATCCCGGACGCTTTGTATCAGACGCGGGATGATGGCGTGATTACGATGAGCCATGCCCGCAACTTAATTGACTACGGATTTATCGGAGTAAACCCGTCCGGCGGGCGGGTCGAGGGCTATTCCGCCCCGGTACAGTTCTGGGCCTACGCCGCCGCCTACGCTCTAACCGGCGTAGACTACCACACCTTCGCCGCCGCCCAAACCGCCCTTTGTACATTTTTATTAGGCGCGATCTTCATCCTATTCTTCCGCGAAAACCGCCCGCGGGCCATCCTTATAACCGCCCTCGCCGCCCTATTGCTATCTTGGCACTATTCCTTCATAAGCTGGCACGGCTCCGGGATGGAAAACGCCATCACCCACGTCCTATTCCTAGCCGCCGCCCTGATCCTATTCAACTTCGCCCGCCGCCGCCGGATAGTCTACCCCTGGGCCATAATAGTCTTTCTAGCGTCCATATCCCGAATCGACAGCATCTATTACATCGCCCCAATACTGGTCATCTTCAGCCTATACTGGTGGCTGACATCAAGTGGGGTACGGCAAAGGATCAAGGGATGTTACTTTTCCCTGACGGTAATCGTCTTATGGCTGGCCTATAACCTATGGCGGTATGTGTATTTTGGCGACTTAACCCCCAACACCGCCTACGCGCAGGGCATAGAGGCCATCGGCTGGCTGGAGCGCATACAAAAATACGGTTGGGGCGCGGTAACTCTATACGCCGAATCTTACCTGGTTATCTTTATACGGCAAGGGGCCAATATCCTGCCGCTGGCCCTGCCATTGCTCTATTTCGCGCCCCCCAGCCGGCCGTCGCTGCTGATGTTTACCATAATCGGCTGCATCATCGTCACCGGCGGTTTAAGCCCCTTCTTCTTCGGCGATGCCCGCATTGATGTATCGCGGACCACTAATCATCTGGCGGTTTTCGTAGCCTTGTGCCTCGGTTTAATTATTTATCAAATTAAAGACTACCGGATCAAAACCCCCAAATTTTTACCGATAATAACGTCGGCGATGCTGGTGCTTGGCGCCATTGCTTTCAATATCTACGAAATTGACCACTATGAATTGTGTTGCCCCACCAGCGAGTTCGATTTGACCAGGCAACAATTTGACCGCCTCGCGGAACAAGAGCAACTCCACCGTCCCACCGTAGCCAACCCCGACTTGGGTGTAGTTAGCTGGCATAAACATTTCAACATAATCGACTTGGGGCGGATCGGTTCCCCGGTCATATCAAAGCTGTACGACCCAGTGCTGAACCTGCACCTACGCTGGGAAAACGGGCGGAGAGTTCCGCCTTTTATATCAATGCTGCCCCGCCTTGATTCCAACTATTTCTTTGATTACGCCGCGCCGGATTTTATTGAAATCCACGCATCATCATGGACTTGCAGGTATTATCAAAGCCTGTTGTTCCATCCCAAGTTTGACCGGCATTACCATACCATCAGCCCAATCGAATTTGTACCGGACAGTTGCCTTCCCTTAAATGAAAAAGCGCCGGGATTTTGGATCCGCGCCGACATTATGCGAACCTCCGAATCGCCGGAAAGGAAACTGATCGACACCCTGTCCAACAACCTCTCAACCGATGCCTTGCGCCAAGAACTGGCATCCTGCCAGTCCGCCGCCGGCAACAACTGCGTCTACATCGCCCGAACAGCCTATCGTTTCCTCCCCGAATTTCGGAACGCCGGGCTAATCGACGAGCTTAACCAAATCTTTTCCACCAGCCGCACCAAAGACTATGATCTATACCTAATCAACGGCTACCGCGACGGGCAAGCGCATCAGAAAGCTATCGAGTTTATCGTAAACAACTGGATCGCCAAAGTCCGCCAAAACGAACCCATAATCCGCTCCGCCTACGAAGTGTTTATCTATGACAACACACTGCTATACCTGAAAAGCGGATGCCGCGAAAGCGATGTTGAAGCGCGGTTTTTCCTGCACCTATTTCCGGCGGATGCAGGGAATCTTGCCGAAGGCAGGGATCAGTATGGGTTCAATAACTTCGGCTTTGAGTTTGACCACTATGGCATTAGGGTAGGCGGGCATTGCTTCGCGGAGCGGCGACTGCCGGAGTATGCCAGCAACAGAATCCGAACCGGGCAGTACCTTGAGGATGAGAAACTATGGCAAGGGGAGTTTCGGATTGAGCGTTAGATGACGAGTTGACGCCAACCCGAAAGCCGTTTATAATGGCACAAATGATCAACTGCCCGCCGCCGATACAATTGCCCGCCCGTCTAAGGAGGTTCAACCACCGTCAAAACCTGATTAACGCCCACATCCCGCAAAACCTGCACCGCCCCGCTGGGCCACCGCACCCGCAGCTCATCCACCGACCCGGCCGGCCCCAGCCCGAAGTGCGCCGGCAACGTATTTTGCGACGAATTACTGCCCCCCGCCGTAATTTCCCGGATTTGCGTCCGCCCGCCGGCGACCACGCTAACCCGCGCCCCGATCCCGTCCCGGTTGCTGACCGTTCCCACCGTCTTGACCATCAACCAGTTATTCCCCCACTGGCAGCGATTTAGATACAACCGAGCCGGCTCCCCCGCCGCCGCCGACCGCCCCAAATTAACAACGTAAAGATCCAAACACCCATCCCCATTGAAATCGGCGTAAGCCGCTCCCCGGCCGGTGCCCCAATCCGCCGCCCCGCTCACCGCCGACACATCCTCAAACCCGCCCGCGCCGTCATTGCGAAACAACAGATTGGGCTGCTCCCGCCGGTTAATATCATCCGTATCCAAATACCCGCTGGCGACATATAAATCCTCGTACCCGTCGTTATCATAATCCATAAACACCGCCCCCCAGCTAACCCGCTGCTGCCGCCGGAAATCCCCCGCCGCAACGCCTACGTCCGATGCTACATCCCGGAACCCCGAACCCCCATCCCCGGCCAGCAGCACATTATCCCCGATGTTGGTAACGAATAAATCCAGAAACCCGTCCGAATTATAATCCGAAACCGCCAATCCCATCCCGAACATAGCCGCCCCCGCCCCCGACAAATCCGAAACATCAGTAAACACCCAATCCCCTACAGTTCCCTCTCCCTCCGAGGAAAAACCATCAATCCCCTCCCCTTGAGGGGGAGGGTTAGGGTGGGGGCCTCCCCCGTCATTCCGCCACAACACATTAGGCTGAATATACTCCCCGAAATCATTAACCACGTACAAATCCAAATCCCCGTCGTTATCATAATCCACCCAAGCCGGCTGGAAACCCGCCCCCCATACATTGCCATACGCCCCCTCCTCCCGCGCTGGCCCCTCCGTACTCCCCTCCAACAAATGCGTAACCTCGGCGAAAGTGCCATCCCCGTTATTATGAAACAACGCCAAAGGCCGCACATCAAAGTAATAAAGCCGCTTGGTGAAAGCGTCCGGGTTGGACTCATCTATATGCCGCACTACCACAAAATCCAACGCACCGTCTCGATCGAAATCCCCCCAGGCGCAGCCCATCGTGCGGTAGGTAGCATCCGGATCCGCCAACCCCGCCGCTGGCGCTACATCCACGAAACGCCCATTTCCCTCGTTGCGAAACAACTTACTATCGCCCCAATTGGCGACAAATAAATCCTGATCGCCGTCATTATCATAATCCGCGGCGCAGCCCCCGTTGCCCTTGGCATCGGCGTCCAACACCCCTGCATCCCGCGCTACATCGGTAAAAGTGCCATCGCCGTTATTGCGGTAAAGGGCGCTTTCCCCGTCGCTGTCCGGCGCCAGCCCCGCCAAATCCGGCGTTGCCGATACATATATATCCGCCCGCCCATCGCCGTTATAATCGAATACCACTACCCCCGCCCCCAATGGTATAATGTCCAGTAAGTCGCGGTAATGGGTGAAGGCCACGCCCGCCCGTTCCCCTACTTCATCGAACACCGGCGGTTGGTAAGCCAATGCGCCCGGCAGCGACACCGACTCGCCGTCCGGGTTAGTCACAACCACATCCGCCATCCCCACCGCGTGGGCCGGCGTCAGCGCCACCAGCCGCCCCGGCCCCAAGAAAGCCCATGCCGACTCCGCCCCGTCAATGGCAACCCCGGCCCCGTCCACGAACCCGGCCCCGTGAACCGTAACCAGTACGCCGCCCCCGGTATTCACGGCCGACGGCTCAATCCGGTCAATCCGCAGCGGCCCCAACGCCTCATCATGCAAGGCAAGCGCATCGCCGCCGCCGGCCACGGACACCGACGCCCGCAGTCCGGCGGCGCCAGCTTTCAACCCCACGTCCTGCCCCGCCAACGGGCTGATGAACAGAATGCCCAACCCCGCCGCCGCCCCCAGCGCCCAGGTAGCCGCGGCCAACACGGCCACCGCCCGTTTCGGCATCGACCGCAGCAACCCCCAGAAAGTGACCGGCCCCCCGGCGGCGGCGGCGAACAGCAGCGTAGCCGCCGGCGCCTCTCCCATCCCCACCAGCAGCAGCGCCGCGACCAGCGGGATCTCAAACAGCAATGGCACATTGATCAGCACGCCCAAAGTAGCCGCAACCGCGACCCCCGTCACATCGTTGCCCAGATACCGCCCCACCGTTTCGGGGCTGACCCACTGGATCGCCAATGCGCTGGCGAACCCCGCCAAAACCATAACCGGCGCCAACCGCACCGCATATCGCAAACTGGCCCAAACCCAAGCCCGCAACCCCCCAACCAGCACCGCCCCCCAAGACGCCCCATCATCCCCCGCGCCAACCACACCAACCGCCCCAACCATCCCCTCATCCGCAACGGGCGCAACACCCCCAACCATTCCATCCCCTGCACCAAACACCCTACTCCCCGCCCCCCCCAATATCCCCTCCCCCTGGGGGGGAGGGTTAGGGTGGGGGACTTGGGGGCGCAACTCCGCCGGGCGCACCATAGGCATATCAAAAGCATCGCGCCCCCGCCCCGCCAGCCAAGCCACCAGCGGCCCCAAAAGCAGCGCCGCAATCAAGCTGATCCCCACCCGGCTGCCCGCCAGCATCGGGGTGAACACCAGCGCCGCCATCAGCAGCGCCGGAACATTTAACGTGCTGGAGCCGTGGACAATGGACACCGCCGCCGCCGCGTTGGCCCCCCGTTGCCGGAAAGCGTTAGCCACCGGCACGATGCAGGCCGAACACAGATTCATCGCCGGCCCCACCACCAGTCCGCCGGTCAGTTGCGTCAGCAGCCGCCCCCGCTTTCCCGGCAGCGTCCAACCGCCGCCGCCCGCCGGCAACAGAAAGGTTTCCGTCAGCCCCGCCATCAGGAAGGCGAAGATCATCCCCAGCGACACCAGCCGCAGATAGGCCAGCGAAAACCCCCACCACCGCGCCAGCAGCGACGACTCCGGATCGCTTTCCAGGCAAAACCCCTGGAAGCACTCCACTTCCGGCGCGGCGGCCGCAGCCAAATCCGCCTCCACCACATCCAGCTTGGGGATGCGGTTGAACCACAGAAACAGACCTAATAGCACGGCCAGCAACGCCAGCCCAATCGCCAGTTGTTTCCTGCGCGTCGTAGCGAACATAGGCCGCCATTATACCCGTCAATGAGCTGCAATAGCACAGGGGCGGGTTTCGCGCCCGCCCCCGTAAACGGCTTGCCGGAATTGCCCCTTAGCGGCAGGGGTCGGCGGTCTTGCAGGCGGTGATCAGCCAGGTATGGCCGATGTCGCCGCCGTCCCAGCCGGGGAATACCCAGTTGTCCACGATGTTGGGATCGAGGATGACCTCGATGAACACCTCGTACATCGGGACGTTCTCGAAGTTCTCGAACTTGTAATTGCCGATTTCCCGCAGGATGCGGTCGCGCTCGCCCAAGTCGGCGGTGTTGCGCAGGGTATCCCACATCTCAAACAGGTCGTCATGCTCGAACTGGTGGGTGGCGTTGTACCCGGCGTTGAAGCCGGCGATCTGGGTTTCAACCACCTTCTTGGATGGCGGAATGGCCCACATATAGCCGGGGAACTCCCGCCCCCGCAACGACGGGATCACCGTGCCGGCCCAGTCGGCGTTTTCCAAAGTCAGGCTGATGCCCACTTCCTCCAGGTAGATCTGAACCGCTTCCATCAAGGGAATCAGCTCCGGGGCGCCGGGGAAGGGGAACAGCCACGCTTTGGCGTCAAACCCGTCGGCGTAGCCGGCCTCGGCCAGCAGACGCTTGGCTTCCTCGACATCGTAGCCGTACATCTCATCGAAGCGCGTTTCCCAAGTTTCATCGTACCCGGGCAGCCCTTCATAGAAGCCGTGAACGTAGGTCGGGGTTACGCGGCCCTTGTACAGCTCCAGCCGGATGGTTTCCCGGTCAATAGCCCGGTTGATCGCCTGCCGCACCCGGATGTCGGTAAAGGGCAGATCCGGGTCCAGCTTGCCGGTGATGCCGACATACTTGTCCCGGGATTCGTCCTCGGTGCCGAAATACAGCCCGGTGAAGTTGATCTGCACCTGTTGCGCCGGGCCGGTGCTTTTCACCAGCTTGTAGCCCTGGTCCACCAACTGGTCAGTAAGGTCTTTGTTGACTTCGGTAAGGTGGGTTTCGCCGGCCTGGAACTGCGCCAGACGGGTAGCTTCCTCCAGGGTCCAGGTCATGATCAGCTCGTTCCAATCCACCGGGTGCCGCCAGTGTTCGCCGGGCGCTTTGGTGTACAGCACCGACTCCCCTAGCCGGTGTTCCTCCATGACATAGGGCCCGGTGCCGGCGATGTTGGTTTCGTAGGATTCCTCGCCCTCGGCGTCCCACTGCGCCTTGCTGTACATCACCATATCGGTGGCTTCGGCGTAGTAGAAGTTCAGGTCGGGGCAAGGCACGTTGCAGAGCATATTGACTTCGTGGTCGCTGACGACTTCCACTTCCTCCACTTGGCACATCCCGACTTTGTAGCCGGAGCTGGGGTCGTCGGCCCGTCCGGGGTAGTCGGGGTTGCACCAGATATTGTGGCTGTGAACCACATCGGCGGCGGTGAAGATCCCGAAGTCGGTGCCGTTCTTGTCGTGCCAGACGGCGTTGTCCGCCAGCTTCAGGTTCCACGACATCGAATCCGCCGCCAGCGTCGCCTCGGTCGCCAGCCACGGCTCCATCGTGTTGGTCACCGGGCTGATCTCAAACAGCCATTCCATCATCGGGTCATGTTTGATCACCTGGTCCGCGCTGCCGAGGATCCAAGTGCGGAAATAGTCGCGGGTTGGGGAAATCAGCCCCATAATCAAGCGGTCAACCTTGGCTTCCCCGCCGGTCATGGCCGGCGCCTCCGTAGGCTGCGCTTGAGCCGTCGGCACCGCCGTGGGCTGCTGCGCCGCCGGCGCCGTGGTCGCCGTCGGGGCCATCGCCTCCGGGGTATTGGTCGGTACGGGGGTTGCCGTCGCCGACGCCCCGCAGGCCACCGCCAAAGCGGCCAGCAGAACGATCAGGAGGGCGACCGGCCTCCCCAGCACCCGCCTCCCCAAAAGTTGAATCGAGGCCATAGAACTCCTCCTCGCGCCATAAACTTTGCCCGGCAAGAATTTGACTTGTATAGCAAACCCCACCCCAATAGTCAATAGCCCAACCGCCGCAAATGCCAAGCGCCGCCGGATTTCCTTGACAAGCCGATGGCAATGATTGTAGAGTCCGCCAACAAGATTGCCGGGGGAACGCCCCGCCCCAACCATCCCCGGCAAGGCAAGGGAAATAAACGGAATCATTCCCATCATTTAAGAGGCAACCGGGCTAGAGTTGAGATCGCGAAAATTCCGGTAAGGGGGTAATCCGTTGGCGTTACCACGGATAGAAGCGCTGCCCGGATATGCGGCGGGAGCGGCCCCGGCGCCCCTGCGGAAAATTTTGGGCGGCGTATGGAACGGGCTGCGCCGCTACCCCATAATCCCGCTGGTAATCGTGATGGTGGTAATGATTATCCCGGCGATTTTCGCCGACCTGATCGCCCCCCATCACGAATTGAGAGGCGACCTCACCAAGCGGCTGCTGCCCCCGTTCTGGGTGGACGCCGAGGTCACCTCGCAGGAAGTGGTCAGCGAAATTGACCGCCAAAACCTGCGCCCCCAAATCACGGTGGGCGATGCCCAGGCCCTGATCGACGCCGGCGACGCCCGCATCGGCGGCGGCGGCGAAATCGCATCGGCCGGCGACCGCCTGGTCAAGCTGAAAACCGTAGTCGCCGAAACCCCGCCCGGCGGCGGTTCCCCCTACGAAATCGCGCTTAAAGACGCCCAATCCTTCGTCGAGCGCGACAAGATGCGCGTAATCGGCGGCGGGCCGGTGGCCGAGGGCAGCAAGCTGGAGGAAATAGCCTCCCCCGGCGGCTCCAGCGAATATCTGTTAGGCACCGACAAAGTGGGGCGGGATATCCTGAGCCGGATTATCCACGGCTCCCGCGTGTCGGTGGTCGTGGCCGCCATCGCCATATTCATCGCCGGCACCATCGGCACGGCCTTGGGCATCATCGCCGGCTACTTCGGCAAGTGGCTGGATGCGTTGATCATGCGGGCGGTGGACGTATCCCTCGCCATCCCCATCATCCTGCTGGCGATGGTGCTGGTAACGGCATTGGGCGCCAGCTTCGCCACCGTGATCACCGTGCTGGTGTTGCTGCTGTGGTCGCATTACGCCCGCCTTTCCCGGGGCGTCACGCTGTCGGTGCGCTCGGCGGATTTCGTAGCCCGCTCCAAAGTCGCCGGCGCGTCCAATGTTCGGATAATGTTCCGCCACATCCTGCCCAACGTGTTCAACAGTCTGGTGGTGCTGGCGACGCTGCAAGTGGGCTTCGTCATCGTCATCGAGGCCACCCTGAGTTTCTTGGGGGCCGGCATCCCCAAGCCGACGCCCGCTTGGGGCGTGATGGTCTCCGATGGGCGGGAGCTGATCGTATCCCACTGGTGGGTGGCCTTCCTGCCCGGTTTCGCCATCCTGCTGGTAGTGCTGTCCATGAACCTGATGGGCGACTGGCTACGCGACCGGCTGGACCCCAAACAACGGCAGGTGTAGGCGAGAGGTTGACGATGCCCGGCGATGTCGTTCTGGAAGTCAAAGACCTGCATACCTACTTTTTCAACCGCCGGGGCATCACCAAAGCGGTGGACGGCGTGAGCTTCAGCCTGCGCGAGGGCGAAACGTTGGGCATCGTAGGCGAATCGGGCTGCGGCAAGACGATGACCGCCCGGTCGTTGCTGCGGATCATCCCCAAGCCCGCCGCCCGCATCGTGTCCGGCGAAGTGATCCTGGACGGCGAAAACCTGGTAGCGATGTCGGATGAGGAAATGCGCCAGGTCCGGGGCCGCAAAATCGCTATGATTTTCCAGGACCCGCAAACCTCGCTGAACCCGGTATTCACCATCGGCAACCAGGTCATAGAGGCGTTAGGCACTCACGAATCCGGCCCGCGCCGCAACTTGGCGGAGCGGGCCATCGACGCCCTCCGCAGCGTGCGGGTAGCCGCCCCGGAACGCCGGATGCACGACTTCCCCCACCAGATGAGCGGCGGGATGAAGCAGCGCGTGCTGGGCGCCATCGCCATCGCCAGCGCCCCCAAAGTAATCATCGCCGACGAGCCGACCACCGCCCTGGACGCCACCATTCAGCTGCAATACCTGCGGCTGCTGAAAGACATTCAGGCCGAAACCGGAATGGCGATCATATTCATCACCCACGATTTCGGCATCGTGGCGCGGATGTGCGATTCGGTGGCGGTGATGTACGCCGGGCGGGTAGTGGAGCGGGGCAACGTGCGGCAGTTGTTCAACAACCCTAGCCACCCCTACACCCAGGCGCTGATGGCGTCGGTGCCGCAGATGGAGCGCACCGACCGCCTGTTCGCGATAGACGGCCAGCCGCCGGCCCTGTACGCGCTGCCTGATGGCTGCCGCTTCGCCGACCGTTGCAACCACACCCGCGACGTCTGCCACCAGGAATATCCCGGCCCCGGCGAAGCCGGACCGGATCACGCCGCCCACTGCTGGATGCTGCACCCACAATGGCAAACCGCCCGCCCGGCCATCGCCGAAACCTAGCGCCGCCGCCGCACCGCCCGCAGAGCGCTCCCCCCGGCCACGGCGCAGACGCCGCCCAGTGCCGCGCCCAGCAGCGCGCCCGCGGCCACGCCCATAATGATGAACCCCAGCACTTCCGCGCCGCCGATGTGATAGTTGCCGCCGGTAAGCACCAACACTAGCAGCACGCCGGGCGCCAGCCCGACAACCCCGCCGGCGACTGCCCCGGGGAACGCGCCGCGGCGAAACAGCTCGCGCCACCGCGACAGTGTTTCGTTGAGCTTCAAGTTTGTCATAGGCAGCAATAGCCCTTTGCCATCGATTCCGGGCGCCTCCCGCGGGGCGGCTATGCCAGCCTCCCCGTTCCGACGGGCGGGGAGACGGCGTTTCCTCAGTTCCCCGCGGAGCTATGGGGAGCGGCGGCGCAGCTCCTCCTCCAACTGGCGGACGCGGGCCTCGGCGGCGATGCGGGCATCACGTTCCGCGATGCGCCCCTCGCGCTCGGCGATGCGGGCATCGCGTTCTGCGATGCGCCCCTCGCGCTCGGCGATACGCCCCTCGCGCTCCGCGATGCGGCCCTCGCGCTCGTCTTCGTGGGTTAGGATGTAGGTTTGGGCTGCGGGATCGTACCAGCGGAGTTTGCCGTCTTCCCAGCATAGGTCCAAGTTTAGGGTTGGGCTATGGCCGTGGTAGCGGTTTTCGCCGGTTTGGGTGATGGTGATGGGGTGGTATTCGCCATCTATCAGTAGGTCGCCGGCCAGGGGTTGGGGGTAGCGGTTGCCGCCGGTGGGGTCGAACCGCCAGTATTCCGGCACGCCGAACTCGGCGTATCGCTGCCGCTTGTGGGTGTAGTCGTTTTCGGCGGTGGTTTCGGAGGCGATTTCCAATACGAAATCGGGGGGCTTGCCCTGTTCCTCGATCGAATAGCCCAATTGGGCGATGGCGGAGGGGGCGTTGACGCCGAAGGCGATCAGCAAGTCGGGATAGAGGCGGACGTTTCGGTCGCCGATGGGGTAGACCAGGGCGCACTCGCTGACCACCAGCAAGTCGTCGTCGGCGCCGAAGTGGAAGTATAGCGCGGGCTGGTAGCCGGGGAAGTCGAGGTGAATTGAGTTTTGCATATTCCTTTCACTGGGCGGCCTTTCGGGATATTGGAAGCCGGGTTTGACGGCGGGTTGCGGCTTGGCGGGTTTGGTGGTCATGGCCTGCCTCTCTGCGGGGGGTCGGGGTTGCGGCGGGTTCACCGGGTTAATCTTTGCCATTGGGATCCTCTTGGTGCGCGGACGTAAGGGAGAATCAGGGCTATCTACGAGCGGCGGCGCAACTCCTCTTCCAACTGACGGACGCGGGCCTCGGCGGCGATACGCGCTTCGCGCTCCGCAATACGCCCTTCGCGCTCCGCGATGCGGGCTTCGCGCTCGTCTTCGTGGGTTAGGATGTAAGTTTGGGTTGCGGGGTCGTACCAGCGTAGCTTGCCGTCTTCCCAGCATAGGTCCAGGTTTAGGGTGGGGCTGTGGCCGTGGTAGCGGTTTTCGCCGGTTTGGGTGATGGGGATGGGTTGGTATTCGCCATCTACCAATAGATCGCCGGCTAGGGGTTGGGGGTAGCGGTTGCCGCCGGTGGGGTCGAACCGCCAGTATTCCGGCACGCCTAACTCGGCGTAGCGCTGCCGCTTGCGGGTGTAGTCGTTTTCGGCGGTGGTTTCGGAGGCGATTTCCAGTACGAAATCGGGGGGCTTGCCCTGCTCCTCGATGGAGTAGCCTAGCTGGGCGATGGCGGAGGGGGCGTTCACGCCGAAGGCGATCAGCAGGTCGGGGTACAGCCTCACGTTGCGGTCGCCGATGGGGTAAACCAGGGCGCACTCGCTGACCACCAGCAGATCGTCGGCGGCGCCGAAGTGGAAGTAGAGCGCGGGCTGGTAGCCGGGGAAGTCGAGGTGAATTGAGTTTTGCATATTCCTTTCGCTGGGCGGCCGTTCGGGATATTGGAAGCCGGGTTTGACAGCGGGGTGCGGCTTGGCGGGTTTGGTGGTCATGGCCTGCCTCTCTGCGGGGGTGGGGATTGGTTGGATTGGGGGATTGCGGCGGGTTCATTGGGTTAGTCATTGCCATTGGGATGATATTGGGGCGTTGTTGCAGGGGGAAAGCCGGGCTATCTAGGAGCGGCGGCGCAACTCATCTTCCAACTGACGGACGCGGGCTTCGGCGGCGATGCGGGCTTCGCGCTCGTCTTCATGCGTCAGGATGTAGGTTTGGGCTGCGGGGTCGTACCAGCGTAGCTTGCCGTCTTCCCAGCATAGGTCCAGGTTCAGGGTGGGGCTGTGGCCGTGGTAGCGGTTTTCGCCGGTTTGGGTGATGGGTATGGGGCGGTATTCGCCGTCTACCAGCAGATCGCCGGCTAGGGGTTGGGGGTAGCGGTTGCCGCCGGTGGGGTCGAAGCGCCAGTATTCCGGCACGCCGAACTCGGCGTAGCGTTCTCGCTTGTGCGTGTAGTCGTTTTCGGCGGTGGTTTCGGAGGCGATTTCCAATACGAAATCGGGGGGCTTGCCCTGCTCCTCGATGGAGTAGCCTAGCTGGGCGATGGCGGAGGGGGCGTTCACGCCGAAGGCGATCAGCAGGTCGGGGTACAGGCGGACGTTGCGCTCGCCGATGGGGTAGACCAGGGCGCACTCGCTGACCACCAGCAGGTCGTCGGCGGCGCCGAAGTGGAAGTATAGCGCGGGCTGGTAGCCGGGGAAGTCGAGGTGAATTGAGTTTTGCATATTCCTTTCGCTGGGCGGCCGTTCAGGATATTGGAAGCCGGGTTTGACGGCGGGGTGCGGCTTGGCGGGTTTGGTGGTCATGGCCTGCCTCTCTGCGGGGGTGGGGATTGCGGCGGGTTTGGGGATTGCGGCGGATTCATTGGGTTAATCCTTGTGGTTGGGATGATCTTAGCACGCCGCCGCAAAGGGAATGCTGGGAATTAGGAGCGGCGGCGCAACTCATCTTCCAACCGGCGGACGCGGGCTTCGGCGGCGATGCGGGCATCGCGTTCTGCGATGCGCCCCTCGCGCTCGTCTTCATGGGTCAGGATGTAGGTTTGCGTTGCGGGGTCGTACCAGCGTAGCTTGCCGTCTTCCCAGCATAGGTCCAAGTTTAGGGTGGGGCTGTGGCCGTGGTAGCGGTTTTCGCCGGTTTGGGTGATGGGGATAGGGTGGTATTCGCCGTCGACCAGTAGGTCGCCGGCCAGGGGTTGGGGGTAGCGGTTGCCGCCGGTGGGGTCGAACCGCCAGTATTCCGGCACGCCGAACTCGGCGTATCGCTGCCGCTTGTGGGTGTAGTCGTTTTCGGCGGTGGTTTCGGAGGCGATTTCTAGCACGAAATCGGGGGGCTTGCCTTGTTCCTCGATCGAGTAGCCTAGCTGGGCGATGGCGGAGGGGGCGTTCACGCCGAAGGCGATCAGCAGGTCGGGGTAGAGCCGGACGTTGCGGTCGCCGATGGGGTAGACCAGGGCGCACTCGCTGACTACCAGCAAGTCGTCGTCGGCGCCGAAGTGGAAGTATAGCGCGGGCTGGTAGCCGGGGAAGTCGAGGTGAATTGAGTTTTGCATATTCCTTTCGCTAGGCGGCCTTTCAGGATATTGGAAGGCGGGTTTGACGGCGGGGTGCGGCTTGGCGGGTTTGGTGGTCATGGCCTGCCTCTCTGCGTGGGTAGGGATTGGTTGGATTGGGGGATTATGGCGGGTTCATTGGGTTGATCCTGGTCATTGGGATGATCTTGGTGCGCCGCCGTAAGGGAGAATCGGGGCTATCTAGGAGCGGCGGCGCAACTCATCCTCCAACTGGCGGACGCGGGACTCGGCGGCGATACGCGCATCGCGTTCGTCTTCATGGGTCAGGATGTAGGTTTGCGTTGCGGGGTCGTACCAGCGGAGTTTGCCGTCTTCCCAGCATAGGTCCAGGTTTAGGGTGGGACTGTGGCCGTGGTAGCGGTTTTCGCCGGTTTGGGTGATGGGGATGGGTTGGTATTCGCCGTCCACCAGTAGATCGCCGGCTAGGGGTTGGGGGTAGCGGTTGCCGCCGGTGGGGTCGAAGCGCCAGTATTCCGGCACGCTGAACTCGGCGTATCGCTGCCGCTTGCGGGTGTAGTCGTTTTCGGCGGTGGTTTCGGAGGCGATTTCTAGCACGAAGTCGGGAGGCTTGCCTTGTTCCTCGATCGAGTAGCCTAGCTGGGCGATGGCGGAGGGGGCGTTCACGCCGAAGGCGATCAGCAGGTCGGGGTACAGCCGGACGTTGCGGTCGCCGATGGGGTAGACCAGGGCGCACTCGCTGACTACCAGCAGGTCGTCGTCGGCGCCGAAGTGGAAGTATAGCGCGGGCTGGTAGCCGGGGAAGTCGAGGTGAATTGAGTTTTGCATATTCCTTTCGCTGGGCGGCCGTTCAGGATATTGGAAGCCGGGTTTGACGGCGGGGTGCGGCTTGGCGGGTTTGGTGGTCATGGCCTGCCTCTCTGCTTATCTGTATTACGGCATTACGGCGCTCCGGTATTATAGGCGGGGGGGTGGGGTTGTTTAGCGGATTATGTGGAGGTTGCCGTCTTGGGTGTGGGCGTATAGCTTGCCGGCGGCGTAGCTGGGGGGGGCGGCTAGGGGGGCGGGGAGGGGGAGGGACCATAGTTCTTGTTGGGTGCGGCGGTTTAGGGCGCGGATGGTTCCGTTTTCGTGGGCTACTATGAGCAGATCGCCGGCGATCAGCGGGGGGGCGGCTATGCCGCCGTGGGGGGCGTTGGGGGGGATATGCCATAGTTGGGCGCCGTTTTGGGGGTTCAATGCGGTTATGCCGCCGGCGGCGGTGCCTAGGTAGAGGGCATCGGGGGCGGCGGCGGGGGGATGGGCGAAGGCATCGGCGGCCGTATCCGGCATTACGCGCCATTGCAGGCCGGAGTGTTCAGGCGGGGCGGGCAGGGGGAAGCGCCATAGCCATAGCTGCGCCCAGACGATTTCCGCCGGATACCGCCCCGGCAGTTCCCGGACGCCGGTGTCGAAAGCCATCAGTCCGCCCTCGGATAGCAGGTATACTTGTCCGCCCGATACTACCGGGGGGGCTACCAGCGCCGACCCGGTGCGGATGCGGGCGCGTTGGTCGCCGGTGGCGGAATGACGGAGGTATAGCACTCCGGCGGTGGAGGCGGCGAATAGCTTGCCGTCGTCCGCCGCGGCGGGGGCGACCGCGGGACTGCCCAAGCCTACTTTCCATAGTAGCTTTCCCGATTCGGCGTCCAATGCGTGGATGTGTCCGCCGCGGGAGCCGGCGTATACGATGCCGTTATGGACTGTTACCGAACCGGGAAAGGGGGAGTCGCCTTCGTATTCCCATAGCGTCCGGCCAGTTTGGGGATCCAGGGCTAGGACGCGCTTGTTCAGGGTGCCGAGGTATAGGGCGGTTTCGGTGATGGCGGGGACGCCGTGGGCCGGGCCGCTGACCGGGCGTTCCCAGATTTGCCGTCCGTCGGGGGCGAAGGCGGCGATCCGGGACTGGCCGCCGATGAATATGGCAGGCGATTGGCGGGCGGCGACCGCGGGGGCGGAACGGACGCCGGGGCCGATTTCGATGACGCGGTCGACAATGCCTTGCGGTGGGGCGGCGGCGGGGAGGTAGTTGGCGATTTGGGGGCCGCCGCCGTACATTGCCCATCGATCGGGCGCGGATAGGGCGGAGGCGTTGCCCGATGGCTGACGGAATAGCAGGATCCAGGGGTTTGGGATAAAGGGGTAGTTGATCCATACGGCGAAGATCAGTAATAGGGCGGCGGCCGACCATGTAACGATCCGGCGGCGGCGGCGTAGGGTGTTGCGCCATCCGGCAGGGCGCAACATATCCCGCCATCCGGCCGGGCGGCGCGGGCCGGAGTGGGCCGGGCCGGAGGGTCTGGCCCATTGCGGGACGGCGAACGCGGATTGCGGGGAGGGATTGCCGGGCGGAGTGTCCGGCGTATCGCCCGGCGGGGCGTTGGGTGCATTGCCCGGCGGGTTGCCTGGTGCATCGCCCGGTGCATCGCCTTGCGGATTGCCCGGCGGGGCGTCTGGCGTATCGCCCGGCGGGGCGTCTGGCGGATTGCCCGATGCATCGCCTGGCGGATTGCCCGATGCATCGCCCGGCGGATTGCCCGATGCATCGCCCGGCGGATTGCCTGATGCATCGCCCGGCGGATTGCCTGGCGTATCGCCCGGCGGATTGCCCGATGCATCGCCCGGCGGGTTGCCTGGTGCATCGCCTTGCGGATTGCCCGGCACATCCCCCGGCGGGGCGTCCGGCGCATCGCCCGGTGTATTACCCGACGGGGTGTCCAGCGTATCGCCCGGCGGATTGCCCGATGCATCACCCGGCGGATTGCCCGGCGCGGCATTCGGCGCATCGTCTAGTACATCGCCCGGCAGGGCGTCCGGCGCATCGCCTTGCGGATTGCCCGGTGCGGCATTCGGCGCATCGCCCGGTGCGGTATTCGGCGCATTGCCCGGCGCGGCATACGGCACATCCCCCGGTGCATCGCCCTGCGGGGGGGCCGGGGCGTTGCGCGAGGATGGGTCTCTTTCCGGGTCCGGTTTGGGCATTTTGACTCGCTCTTTTGGGGTTGGGGCGGGTTAGGGTAGGTGGGGGATTACTTTGTCCGTTAGTAGGCGTAGGGATTTTAGTTGTAGGTCTTGGGGGATGCGGCGGCCTGGGTTGTGCTCGAATACGATCTGGGTTAGTTGTAGATCTTCGGTTAGCTGTAGTAGGCGGTTTAGGACGGATTCGGGGGTGCCGAAGATTACTTTGTCGCGGAGCCAGTCGTCGTAGGTCATGCTTAGGATGCGGTCGGATTCGGCTTGCCAGTTGCCGGTGGTGCCGGGGCGGTTGGCGCTGGCGGCTACCCGTTGGCCGATGCCTTGCATGGATGTTAGGGCGCTTTCTTTGGGTTCGTGGTAGGCTTGGGCTTGGGTTTCGGCCAGGTATACCGGGAGGCGTAGGCCGACGCTGCCTTTGCCGGGGTGGCCGGCGTCTTGCCAGGCTTTTTGGTAGGCGTTGACTGGCTCGCTTAGTTCGGATAGGGCGAATACCCTTGATGGGTTGACGAATATGGGGTATCCCATGCGCCCGATGATGGGGAAGGTTTCGGCGGAGGTTAGGCCGATGCGGAGGGGCGGGTGGGGTTTTTGGTAGGGCTTCGGGCGCACGGCTAGGTCGCGGCATTGGTAGTGTTGGCCGTCATAGGAAAAGGTTTCGGTGGTCCAGGCTTTGAGGATGATTTCGAGGTATTCCTGGAAGCGGCCGCGGCTTTCGGGGTAGGGGGAGTTAAAGGCGTCGTGGTGTTCGGGGAAGGTGCCGCGGCCGATGCCGAAATCGAGGCGGCCCTGGCAGATGTGGTCGAGGGTGGCGATTTCCTCGGCGATGCGGATGGGGTTGCCCAAGGGGAGCAGCAGTACGCCGAGGCCGATGCGCAGGCGGCGGGTGCGGGCGGCGATGGCGGCGGCGACGGTTACCGGGGCGGATAGGACGCTGAAGGGGATGAAGTGGTATTCCGCCAGCCATACGGATTCAATGCCCAGTCGCTCGGCTTCGTCGGCGATCTGAAACCCCTGCTGAAACGCCTGCTGGTCGGTGATGTCGTCGGGGGCGGGGAACTCCAGGAAAATACCGGTCTGCATGGCGCCTCCTACGGGTTGGGCGTTGGGGGCGGGTTGACGGCGAATAGCGGGTGGTTTCGGCAAGGGAGGGGGGGTTGGGGCTGCGGGGGTTGGGCGGGGCGGGATGGCTGGTACCCCTGGAGGGACTCGAACCCCCGACGCGCGACTTAGGACGCCGCCGCTCTATCCTCTGAGCTACAGGGGCCTGGGGCGGGGTGGGTGGTTGTGGTGGTGGAGACAGGGGGGATCGAACCCCCAACCTCGGCGTTGCGAACGCCGCGCTCTCCCGATTGAGCTATGTCCCCACGGGGTTGGGCCGCGGCTGCGGCGGAAACTCGCTGGGTTTATGGTAGCCCGGCGTCGGCGCGGATGTCAAGTCGCGCGGGGGGTTATTATTGCTATCCTTGCCTTTATGTCCGCCGCGCCCTGGGGGTTCACGCTACGGGGGGGGCGGCGTTGGTTGGGGTTGGCGGGGGGACGCCCCCACCCTAACCCTCCCCCGGAGGGGGAGGGGGTTTATAGGTTCGGATGGGAGTGATTTGTTGGTTATTGGGGGGATTTGTTGGCGTGTGTTACAATAACGGGGACGGTATGGGGCTTGGACTTAGGGGGCGATGGTATGGCGGTTTTGGTTACTGGGGGGACGGGGTTTGTGGGGGCTAACGTGGTGCGGGAGTTGGCGCGGGGCGGGCAGGAGGTGGTTAGCTTTGATATTGCTCCGGCGGATGATTTGGTGCGGGGGTTTGTGGCGCCTTGGGCGGGGCGGATTGAGTTCGCGGAGGGCGATATCCGGGATGGGGCGGCGGTGGAGCGGCTGGCGGGCGGGTATGACATTGATAGCGTGGTTCATGCGGCTACTTATACGGTGAACCAGAGGGCGCTGGAGGTGGAGCGGGGGCGGGAGGTTATCGGGATTAATGTGGAGGGGCTGGCGAATATCCTTGAGCTGGCGCGGGCGGCGGGGGCGCGGCGTTTTGTGTATCTGAGTTCGGGGGCGGCTTACGGGGCAGCGGCGGCTACGGATCAGACTTACGGCGAGGATTTGCCGGCGGCGCCGGATTTTCTGTACGGGATTACCAAGTATGCCGGGGAGTTGTTGACGCGCCGCTATGGGGAGCTGCATGGGTTTCAGACGGTTAGCGTGCGTCTCAGCACGCCTTACGGGCCGATGGAGCGGGTTACGGGGCATCGGGCGGTGATGTCGGTTTTGTATGAGTGGACGGGGCAGGCGGTGCGGGGGGAGCCGCTTTCGCTGCACGACCCGGACGGGGGGCGGGATTACATTTATGTCGTGGATACCGCCCGCGGGATACGGCAGATCTTGAACGCGCCGGAGTTGCCGCACGATTTGTATAATCTTACCAGCGGGGTTTGGGTCACTAATAGGGAAATCGTGGATACGCTGGGGCAACTGGCGCCGGGTATTTCCGCGGCTCCGGCGGTGGCGGGGGCGTCGGGGCCGCCGGTGGGGGCGCCGGCGCGGGGGCCGTTGTCGCCGCACCGGCTGCGGCAGGATTTGGGTTGGCGGCCGGAGTATGATTTGCGGGCGGGGCTGGCGGATTATTTGCGGTGGCGGGGGGAGTCGGGGTTTGGGGGGTGATGATGATGCTTGCCGTTGGGGATTGGGTTAAGGCGGGGGGAAAGGGGCAACCGTTCATCCTTCGACAAGCTCAGGATGAACGGTTGGAGCGGAGGGCTGGACGGTTGGCAGGGGGATGATCGGTTGGTGGGGGGGCTAGATTATCGAGGGGCTGCCCTTTTGCACCCATTGCCAAACGCGGCTGCGGGCAATGTCAATGTCCGTTTGCGGACACAATAGCAGGCCCAATTGCGTATAGGTGATGGGCATCATTTTCCAAATCTGGTAAGCCAAGCTGTGAACTTGGTCGAACTCCCGTCGGGTTGGGCGGCGTCCGCCATTGTCCGAGCAGTTGTTGGCTACCCTAACTGCGTCCCATCGGGCATCCAATCGCACATTCATGGGGCGTACTCCTTTGCGGAATGGTTTAGGTGGAGTTTCCCAAGCCCCGACGGCTCATCTCCGGCAAGCCTGCGGTTGGTTGACAGCGGGCGTTGGGGAAAAAGATAAACCCGTTTTCCTGAACCGGTCGCAGGAAAAACGGGTTTCGGCGGGTAGCTTGGGATCTAACGGCTAGGTATTATCCTATACTAGGTATTAGCGCAAGGGGTTTTGCTACTAATTTATTGAATCAGTTCAGCGGGCGATGGCGGGAAGCCGTGAAAATTAAGCCGTTTGTGATCGATATCGCTCAAGCGGCGCCGGATGATTTGGCGGCGCGGGGGGCGGGGTGGTGAGCGGGATGGATGGCGGATGGGTGGCGGCGCTGCTGCTGGGGTTGTTGCAGGGGGTTGCGGAGTGGCTGCCGGTTAGCTCGGAGGGGATGGTGGCGGCGGTTTATAGTCTGGTGTATGGCGGGAGTCTGGGCGATGGGGTGGAGTATGCGCTTTGGCTGCACGCCGGGACGATGCCGGCGGCACTGGTGGTTTTGCGGGGGGAGGCGTTGGCGGTGGCGCGGAATGTCTTGACTGCGCCGGCGCGGTTGTCGCCGATGGCGGCGTTTTTGGTTTGGGCTACGATAATCAGCGGGGTAATCGGGCTGCCTTTGTTGCTGCTGGTTACGGGGCGGGGGGATAACATCGCCGGGCCGTGGGTTATGGTTTTGATCGGCGTTGCTTTGTTGGTGACCGCGGCGGCTCAATTGTTGCGCTCTCGGGGCGGGGAAAGGGAAAGGGATTCGGCGGGGCGGGTTGACGCTTTGCTGGCGGGGTTGGCGCAAGGGGTGTCGGTTATTCCGGGGTTCAGCCGTTCCGGGCTTACGGCGGCGGCGCTGCTGGGGCGGGGGTTTCGGGGGCGCGATGCGTTGGTGCTGAGTTTTTTGATGAGCGTTCCGGCTAGTTTTGGGGCGGCTTTGTATGTTGGGATTAGTTCGGGGGTTGCTTTTTCGTTGGAATCGGTGGTGGGGTTGGGGGCGGCTTTTGTGTCGGGGTTTTTGACTATTCGGGGGTTGCTGCGGTTGGCAGGTTGGTTGAATTATGGGTGGTTTTTGGTGGCGGTGGGGGGGGTGATGCTGGGCGGGGGGGTGTGGGGGCTAGTGGGTTGAATGGTTGCGGGGGTTCACCCCCACCCTAACCCTCCCCCTTAGGGGGAGGGAATAAATAATATGTAGGGGTAATAAATAATATATGTAGGGGTAATAAAAGAGAGGGATATGCAGGGATAAGGGATGGTAAAGGATGACCTAAGGGGTAGGGTGGGGGTATTGGGGGATTGCGGGTTGGGGATTTGCTTTATAATGGGGTTGGCGTAAATTTGCGGGGGGCGTATTGCTATGACGTTGCCTTATCGGTTTGCGGTTGACGAGCGGGTGCGGGTTCGGCGGGCGGGCGGGGGGCGGCATCGTCCGCCGCCGGAAAGCGTGCGGGGGATGTCGGGCACGATCGCGCCGCAAATGACGGACGATTGGGCGGGGACTAAGCTGGAGCTGGCGCCGGGCGTGCCTAACGTATATTACGTGGCGCTGGATGGCGGGGCGACCGAACTCATCGCCGAGGATTGGCTGGAGGCGGCCCCGGAGGAATGATTCCATACGTTTAAAGGAGGCGGCGAGATGGACTTTGGGCTTAACGGCAAGCGGGCTTTTGTGGCGGGCGGCGGGCGCGGCATCGGCAAGGCGATCGCGCTGGAGCTGGCGCGGGAAGGGGCGGATGTGGTGATCGCATCCCGCTCTATGGAGCAACTGGAGCAGTCGGCGCAGGAAATCGCGGGGGAAACCGGGCGCGTCGTCATCCCGATGGCTTTGGATGTTACCAAGCGGGGGGAGGTGGACCGGGTGATGGGCGAGGCGGCGGAAAGGCTGGGCGGGTTGCACATCTTGGTCAACAGCGCGTCGTTGCCGGGCGGGTCGCCCAATGCGGTGGGGCCGATTGATACGGTGGACGATGCTGCGCTGCTGAGCGATTTTGATGTGAAATATGTGGGGGCGTTGCGGTGTTCGCGGGCGGCGATTCCGTTGCTGAAGCAACAGGGCTGGGGGCGCATTGTCAACATCAGCGGGGGCAACGGGCGGACGGCGGGCAACCTTAGCGGCGGGGCGCGTAATGTTTCGATGGTGCATCTTACCAAAACGCTGTCTAATCAGTTGGGGCAGTTCGGGATTACGGTAAACTGTATCCATCCCGGCACTACGCGGACGGAGCGCACGGCGGGGATGCTGGCGGCCCGGGCGGCGCAATTGGGGATCAGCGCGGATGAGGTGGAAGCGCAGGATTTCGCTCCTGATTCGCCGCGGGGCAACGCTATTTGCCGGATGGTGGATGCCTCGGAAATCGGCTATCTGACTTGCTATCTGGCATCGGACAAGGCTTGGGCGGTCACGGGCGAAGTGATCGCGGCGGGCGGCGGCACCGGGACGGCGGTTTATTACTAGCCGCGGCGCCGATTTCGTGATTCCGGTTTCCGATGGTACAATCCCGTTTCCGGTAAATAATTCCCTCCCCCTTACGGGGGAGGGTTGGGGCGGGGATAATAAGACGTAACAAAATTTTTCATTCTCCAACGAATAAGGTTTGAGTAAAGCGTCATGCTGGATACAGTTGAAAACTTGGGGGACTGGCGGACTAACGGGAAGTATAGAATCGGCGTTGCGCAACGTTTGACGGGAGTATCCGGGGGCGGGATTAAGCGATGGTTGCAAGATTATCCCGCTCATATCGCGGAGCTTAAACCGCCGTGGGCGGATGGGATGGGGCCTAGGTTTGACCATTTGACCAAGCTGTCTTTTCTGGAACTGTTGGAAGTGTTGATCGCCGGGAAAATCAGGGCGGGCAATAAGGGGAGCTACCGGGAAGTGCGGGAGTATCACGATGCTATTGCCGCGGAATGGGGTACGCAGTTTGCTTTCGCGCACCAGAATTTTTTGGCGCATAAGGGGCGGCTGCCGGAAGCGGCGGTCAAGGTTTTGGGGCAAATGGATTACGAGGACGGGTTTGTATCGCGCTGGTGTCCGATGGGGAAAGAGGGGGCGTTGGCACTGGATCCGCAGCGGGCGGGGGGGCAGCCGGCGATTAAGGGGCGACGGCTTCGGGTGGTGGATATCAAGGACTCTTTTATGGCCGGGGAGTCGGTAAATTTCTTGGCTGATGATTTCGATCTTAAGCCTCAGGATGTTGAGGCGGCACTGCGATATGCGCTTTGGCTGTCAAAGTGATTCTGATATGTGACGAAAACATTAGTCCGCGGGCCACGAATGCGCTCCGCCAACTCGGCTATGACGCTCGCTCGTTCCGGGATTTGGGATGGATGGGGCTGCCAGACTTGAACTGGCTTCCGATGGCCGGGCAGATAAGTGACTCGCTGATCTTATCACGGGATAAAATGATGCTGGATGAACCGGCGGAAATTCAGGCCATTATAGACAACAACATTGGCATTGTAATCTTGACCAGCGGGCAACAGCCGTGGGAAAACCTGTTTCGGCTGATTGCTGATTCTTGGGAACTCTTGGAGTCGTTGCACAACAACACGCCCCGCCCCTTCGCCCGGTTGCTTACTACCGAGGGGAATTTGAGGCAACAATGGCATGGAATTGGATTTTGATATTTTTGAGTCGAGAGTGATAATGGATACTGTGAATTTCATAGCGGATTGGACCACACATCTACATTCAAGCCAATCCTAACTAAGTCGCTTCTGTTGAACCTATGTTATCACAAAAGCGGTTGGAAGAATTGTTACCTTTGCTGGAAGGTATTATCGGAAATTAAATCAAGACCGCTGTTGTTTTTGCTGACGGTTTCCGGTAGACTGGGCAGGGATTCGGCATCGCGCATTTCTATTTTATATCCTAGCTGGCGGAAAAGTAAGGGGGGGTTATGGCGGTTTATGGGGCTATTGGGCGGGCGGTGGTTCGGGGGGAGGGGGTTGATAAGGTTACGGGGCGGTCGGTTTTTGCGGCGGATGTGGGTTTGCCGGGGATGCTTTGGGGGAAGGTTTTGCGGTCGCCTTTTCCTCATGCCCGCATTGTTGGCATTGATATCGGCCGGGCGCGGGGCGTACCGGGCGTACGGGCGGTGATCACGGCGGCGGATTTGCCGGATTCTTTGGTGGGGCGGCGGCTGCGGGATATGCCGGTGCTAGCGCGGGATGTAGTTCGGTTCGTGGGCGAAAAGGTGGCCGCGGTGGCGGCGGAGGATCCGGAGGCGGCGGAGGAAGCTCTGTTGCTGATTGATGTGGAGTATGAGGAGCTGCCGCCGGTTTTCGATGCCGCCGATGCTATGTCGCCGGATGCGCCGGCGTTGCATCCGGGGATGTCGGGGTATGAGGGTTTGCCGCAGCCGGAATCGGGGATCAATAATGTGTTCGCTCATGTCACTTGGGGGCAGGGCGATGTGGCGGAGGGGTTCGCCGAGGCGGATTTGGTGTTTGAGCATTCTTTTTCCGCGCAATTGATGCATCAGGCGTATATCGAACCTCACGCCTGCGTGGTTAGCGTTGAATCTTCGGGGCGGGCGCAGGTTTGGGTGAACAATAAAGATCCTTACGCTTTGCGGGAACAGTTGGCGGCGGTCTGGGGGGTGTCGGAGGATTGCATCGTGTTGCATCCTTGTAGCATCGGGGGTGATTTCGGGGGCAAGGGGTCTTTTATGGATGTTCCGCTGTGCTACTATTTGTCGTTGCATTCGGGACGTCCGGTCAAGATGGTGATGGACTATATTCAGGAATTGATGGCGGCCAACCCGCGGCATCCGGCGGTGATGACAATCAAAAGCGGGGTGAAGCGGGATGGAACGTTGACGGCGCGGCAGGCGCGGGCGGTGTTTGATAGCGGGGCTTATGGGGCGTTCAAGCCTACGGTGTATTTGCGGGGCGCCGACCATTTGTGCGGCGTTTACCGCATTCCCCACGCCCGGATTGACAGTTATATGGTGTATACTAACAACGTTCCCAAGGGCCACATGAGAAGTCCGGCGAAGCCGCAAGTGGTGTTCGCGGTGGAGTCGCATACCGATTTAATCGCGCGGGAGATGGGGATTGATCCTTATGTATTCCGGCGGATGAATCTGTTGCGGGATGGAGATTCCTCGCCGGTGGGTCACCAGTGGCGGGAAATACGGGCGGAGGAGACGCTGCGCCGGGCGGCGCAATCGTTGGGGTGGGAAAGCCCGAAGCCGGCGAAATCGGGGATGCTTACCGGGCGGGGGCTGGCGATTACTGATTTGGCGCAGGGCGTGGGGCGGTTCGCGGCGCGGATTAGTATCGGGGCGTCGGGGCGCCCTACGCTGCACATGGCTTTTTGGGATACCGGCACGGGTTCGCATACCGTACTGCGGCAAATGGTGGCGCAGGAATTGTCTACTCCAGTGGACGAAGTGGATATTGAACTGCTGGATACTTCGGAAATGCCATTCAGCTCCGGTTCCGGCGGGACGCGGGTGACTTACACCGCGGGGCAGGCGGTGGTGGGGGCGGCCCGGGAATTGCGCCGTCGGTTGATTCGCGCCGCGGCGCCGCTTTTGGACTCGCCGGAGGAGGATGTTTCGTTGCAGAGCGGGCGGGTAGTGGTTGGGCCGTCGCCGTTGCGTCCGGCTTACTACCGGACTATTACTTTGGGGGAAGTGGCGGCTCATGCGGGGGAGGGCGGGATTGTAGCGGAGTATGAATTTGCATCCGATCCGCCGGATGTAACATCTTTTTGCGCTCAGGCCGCGGAAGTGGAAGTTGACCCGGAAACGGGGGCCATCGCCGTAACCAGTTTTGTAACCGCCCACGATGTGGGGGCGATATTGAATCCGTTGATGCACCAGGGGCAGGTGGAGGGCGGCGTGATTCAGGGGCTGGGGTATGCGCTGATGGAGGAATTATATACGGAGGACGGGCATATATCCAACCTTAGTTTCGGCGATTACAAAATTCCTACCAGCGCCGATATACCGCCGTTGATTACGGAGTTGGTGGAGGGGGGCGGGGGGCCGGCGCCTTATCGCAGCAAGGGCATTGGCGAAAGCGCCAACATTCCGGTGGCGGCGGCGATCGCCAACGCGGTGACTGATGCGATAGGGGCGCCGATAACCGGGCTGCCGTTGACGGCGGAAAAGGCGCTACGGGTATTGCGAGGGCGCGAGTTTGGCGGCTAGTCGGCGGACTGCGGCGGGGCGTCGGACCATTCCAGATTTACTTTCAGATCGTTCAATCGATTCCAAGGGAGCAGCCTTTGATGTTGCAGGCGGCCTACGATGATTCCCGGAGCGATGCCTTGCTGTTCGGCAAACAGGCGGACTTGCAATGGATTGCCCTGGAAAGAATTGGCGAACTCGTCCCATTGAGCGCGGGGAATCAGGAAATCTTGCGCCCACTTGTCGGCTTCCGATTCCGCTTCGCTTTCTTTGCATTCGGTATCGGGGGCTTGGGAGCGTATGGGGTCTATAAATACTTGCTTGTTGCTGTGCAATAGGATGTGGGCCGCTTCGTGAAACAGGCTGAACCATAAATGGTCGTTGGTCATGTGGCGGGCGCTTAACTGGATTATGGGTTTTTGCGACGTCGTCCACCAAGCCGCTCCGCTCAACGCAATCCCCGGAAGGGGTTTTGTGAAACATAGGGCTACACCGGATTGTCGGCACAGATTTTTGGCTTCTGCGAATACTTGGTTTGTATTTGTTGCAGTGAGAGCGCGTAGCTGCATTAAAGACTGCGTAAACGTTTCTTTGTCGTAATCAGGGCATTCGGTTTGTTCGGCTTCGATTTCCCCCAGCCGGAGCCAGGTCGCCAGGGCTTGGGGGTCGCTCTTAAAGCTCGGCGAATGGCGGAAAGCTACCGAGGCGGTGTTGTATTTGTACTGCCAAGCGTCCACGGACCCGACGCCGAAAAATGATAGCACGGCTGCCACTGTGTCGGCGGCCGATGATGGCTTGGCGATTTTGCCGCGCTTGACCAGTTCGTTGACCGGGAATTTTTTGGCCCATTTCGCGGAATCGGACGCCGCTTGAGCCTCGGCTTGTTGGGCCAGTCTCTGGCGGTAGGTGGATTCCAGGCGAACCCAGATGTCCGCTCCGCCACCCAGCACGCGGTCAAACTGGGTTGCCGTCTGAGGTTCAATCGGTGCTTCCCCCGATACTATTTCGCTGATCAGCTTGAGGGAGAATCCACATTGCCGGGCGAACTCGGCTTGCGATAGCCCCAAGTTGTCCAGCTCCTCCTCTAGAATCCATCCAGGAGGGACGGCATAATCGGGATTGTATTGGTTAGTTGCGGTTGCCATTAGGGTCACCTCCCTGTGTGATAGTCAACCACTTCCATGATAGTGATTGCAGTCACCTGCGTTAAGTTAATTCCTCCGTCCGGTCGCAGCGGAATTGGGTTATGATTTGGGCGGAAGATCAGGCGGTAGGGATAAACCAAGTTGACAGCGAACTGCCCGGCCCGGTTTTCGCTAAGTGGGTGGAGTCCCAGAGCCGGGCGGGCTTGTGCCTCGGCCAAGTTGGCGGCTTCCCTCAACACCGCCAGGCGCATCATAATCAGCCGAGACATCCGCTCCCCATATTCCCGTTGGAGAGCTTTTTTTGAGTCGAAGATTTTCTTTAGCTTTTGAGTGCGGAACTCAATCTCCACCCATCCCCCAAATCGTTACCTGATCGGTAACAGCGTATCGCCCGCCGCGGATTTTGGCAAGCCGTTGGCCGTCGTCCGGCGGGGCGGATTCCTGCATCTGGACGGTAGCGGCTATAATACCCTTGCGTTTTCGCCGCCAACGGGAGTTGACGGCCGGGGAGGTTTGCTATGCTGGACTTGATTATTGCCAACGGGCTGATTGTGGATGGGACGGGCAGTCCTGGGTTTTATGGGGCGGCGCTGGTGGAGGGGGATCGGGTTAGCATCGGGCGCGGCGATGTTTCCGGGTTGGAGGCGGCGCGGGTTATTGACGCCGCGGGGCGGGTGGTTTGTCCGGGGTTTGTTGATTTGCATTCCCATGCCGGGCTTACCATTTTGGGGGAGCCGCATCACGACCCCAAGGTGCGGCAGGGCGTTACTACCGAACTGGTGGGGATTGACGGCATTTCGCACGCGCCTTTCAAGAGCCGGGAGGAACTGGAGCGTTATATCTGGTTGGATTCGGGGCTGAACGGGTATCCGCCCTTGCCCGCCGACTGGCTTACGGTGGCGCAACTGCTGGATCAGTATGACAACGCGGTGGCGGTCAATATGGCTTACATCTTGGGCAACTCGCCCGTCCGCATCTGGGGCGTGGGCTGGGGTGACCGCCCGGCCACCGCCGCCGAGCTGGAGGATATGAAAGCGGTGACGCGGGAGGCGATGGAGGAGGGGGCGTGGGGGCTGTCGACCGGGTTGGATTACCCGCCCGGCGCTTATGCGTCTACCGCCGAGTTGGGGGCGCTGGCGGGGGTGGCGGCGCGGCTGGGCGGCCACTATCATACGCACACCCGCGCCAGTCTGCGGGCGCAGGGGCTGCTGGCCCCGTGGGAGGAAGCGCTGGAAATCGGGCGGCTGGGCGATTGCCCGGTGCATCTTACGCATTACCGGCAGAGCGCCGCCGGGGTCGGCAGTCATTTGGACTATCTGGGGTTGGTGGAGCAGGCGCGCGATGGGGGGATGGACGTCACTTTTGACTGCTATACCTATCCTTACTCCGGCACTACGGTCACCATCGGATTGCCGCATTGGGCGAAAGACGGCGGGCCGGAACGTTTGATGTCCGCGTTGCGGGATCCCGATGACCGTAGGCGGATGAAACTTGAGCTTTCCCGCGAGCGGCTGGAAAACAACTGGCTGACTAATTTCACTCAGCCGCAAAACAAGAAATATGACGGGCGGTTGATCACCGACATTGCGGAAATGCGCGGGCAGGAACCGGAGGATGCGCTGTTTGATTTGTTGCTGGAGGAAAACTTGGGGATATCCACGGTGGGGCTAGGCACTAACGCGCAGACGCTTTACGCCTTCGTGTCGCATCCGGCGGGGATGATCGCCAGCGATGCGATATTGTTCGGCGAGTATCCCAACCCGCGTAGCTACGGGTGTTTCCCGATTGTGCTGGCCGAGTTCGTGCGGGCGGAGCGGCAGCTCAAGCTGCCGGAGGCGATTCGCAAGATGACGTCTTTTCCGGCGCAACGTTTGGGGCTGCCGGATCGGGGGATACTGCGCGATGGTTTCAAGGCGGATATCGTGGTGTTCAATCCCGACACGGTCAAGGCGCCGGCGACCAAGGAAAACCCGAAGCAGTACCCCATCGGCATAGACTACGTGGTGGTCAACGGGCGGGTGGTGATCGACGACGGCGAAAACACCGGCGCGCTGCCCGGCCGCGCCCTGCGGCGGGGGCGGGCCAGCACTTAGGGGGATAGGCAAGACGTCGCCAATCGTGGTATAGTGGGGTGGCGCTGGATAATCTGTATCAAGGGATGCCAACGAGTGACGGACGAAAGATTCGCTCAAATTATGTCATTGTCGCACGAATTAAGCGGCGTGGAGTTCAAAGGGCCGGGCACTTTGACCGATAGCAGGCTTGTGGCTCAAGCGGTAAAGGCCGTATTGGGTATGGCTAATAGGCGCGATGGCGGCGTAGTGGTAATCGGGTTAAAGGAGGCGGCAAATTTTTTCGATCCGGTTGGTCTCAGTGATGATGAATTGCAAAGCTGGACATACGACGCAGTGGCAGAGCAGATTGCGCGATATGCCGATCCTAGCGTTGATTTTCAACTGGAGATAAAGCAGTATGATAATAAATCTTTCATTGTTTTGGAAGTATATGAGTTTTCCGATATTCCGGTTTTGTGCAAAAGGTCTTATAATAATATATTACGGGATGGGGGTTGCTATGTAAGGACTCGCAGAAAGCCGGAAACTTCGGAATTGCCGACGCAAACCGAGATGCGGGAGTTGCTTGATTTGGCAGTTGAAAAGGGCGTAAAGCAGTTCCTTGAGCGGGCGGAGCGGGTAGGGTTGTATATTTCGCAAACGCCTGCTTCTGTTGCGACCGGCCAGGAACGTTTTGACGAACAATTGGGGGAGTTGAAATGAATGAATTTCTGAATAAGATCAAGTCCCGGGGTTACTGGAAAGTGATTATCCGGCCAATCGCTTTTGATGAGAAGCGGATTGAAAATTTCGCTGAATTGCATCCCATACTTCGGAAGACATACGTTCAGCTCAAACATTGGCGATGGGAATTTCCGCAGATCAACTTTGCCGCTGCGCCCTGTAACGGTATCGACTGGATCGGGCAGGAATCCGAGTGGGATGAGTATTTGGAATTATGGCGGTTTTATCAAAGCGGGCAGTTCGTTAATTTCAAGGGCGTGTACGAGGATTGGAGAGATAACTCCACGCGGCGTCAGCCGCCCCCGAATTGGGCGCCGGGGCAATATCTTGAGGTAGAAGATACCTTGCTTCAGTTTACGGAAATTTTTGAGTTTGCGGCAAGGCTGGCTTTTACTCCGGCCGGCGATGCGCGGATGTGGCTGGATATATGCGTTCATAATCTTGCGGGGCGCGGGCTCAAGCTGGATATGCAACGGAGAGGATCTTCATATCTGCGTACACTGACGGCTTCGATCAATGAGATGCCATACACAGTTGAGATTCCGGCGGGCACGCTGGTGGCCAACCCGGCGGAGTTGGCTTTGCGGCCGGCGGCTGAGTTGTTCCAGCGTTTCGGCTGGGATCCTGGCATTGCGATGCTTCGGGATATTCGGGATGACCGGCTGCGCTTGTAGACGTGCCGGGGGATAGTAGCCGCCGCTGCTAGTCGTTGTCGGCGGATGTCGCCGGGTATGTGAGGGTTGCAGGCGGCGGCGGGGCGGAGGTGGTGCGGGCTTCGGGGGGTAGGGATGCTTCCCAGTGGGGTAGTTGGTGGTGGCGGGTGGTGGGGAGGAACATTATGCCGAGGACGCCGATTACGCTTAGGGCCAGGGATAGCGCCAGGGACCAGGTGTAGTTGCCGGTGTAGTCGTGGAGGAATCCGGCGGCTACGGGGCCTAGGGCCATGCCTACGCCGGCGCCGGCCATTTGCCAGCCGTAGGCGGTGCCGGTGGGGGCGTCTCCGTAGTATTGGCGGTTGATGATGGGGAAGGCGGTCATTTCGCCGCCCAAGCCGATGCCGAATAGCACGGCGAAAATGAAATAGATGAATGCGGTGTCGCCGGCAAAGAAAAGCAGCACTATGGGAAATACTTGCAGGGAGAAGCAGACGCCCATAACCGCCTTGCTGCCGAGGCGGTCGGCGATGACCGGGGTGGCGAAACGGGTGGCGGTGCTGACCACGGTCAGGGTGAGGTAGACGATCGCCGCCACGCTTTCCACGATGCCGGCGGCTTCGGCGATGGCTACCAGTAGCACTAGGATGATGTTGTGGCCGGCGCAGCCGAGACCGTGAATGGCGACCAGGTTCCAGAACGCGGGCGTGCGTTGGACTTGTTTCAGGAATACGTCGGTGCGGATTTTGGCTAGGGCGTTGTTTTGCAGGCGGCGCACCGGCTCGTCGGGCGGGGCGCCCCAAGCGGTGATGCCGCGGTCGGCCGGCTCGTTGTAGAACCAGTTGGTAAGGGCGAGCAGGATCGCTCCGCCGGCGAATCCGGGGATCCAAAAGGTGACCTGCAAGCCGTAGGCGTCATAGAGCAGATATACCATCAGGATGGCGAGGCCGGTGCCAAGCCCTTGCAGCGCTTGCAGCAGGCCCATCGCCAGCCCCAAGTTCCGGCGGAACCATAGCGTGACGCCGGATACTAGAGTGACTTGGAACGCCGCCATTCCGCCGGCCAGTAGCAGCCCGAAATATAGATAGTACTCCCATAGGCTGGTCATGATGCCGGACATTACCATTCCGGCCATAAACAGCAGTCCGCCGGCCCACATTACCCGCCGCACGCCGTAGCGGTCGCTGAGCCAGCCGCAGACCGGGCTTAGGGCGGCGGACATCAGCCACTGGATGGTGAACCCGAGGGTGATGGCGAAAATGCTCCACCCCAGTTGCTCCTCCAGGCGCGGCACTAGAACGGCTACGGCGAACCGCATACTGGAGCTGGTCATCCACATCACGGTGGCGACGGCTACGATTACCCAGGCGTAGTGAACGCGGCGGTTTCCGACTACCAGTCCCTCGGGTTTTAATCCGAATCTGAACATCATACCCTATCGCCGGGCGGTTTCGGGAGCGGATGGCCTATTCTACCCCCGGCGGGCGGATGTTGCAATAATGTTACGGATCTGGGGATGTTGCGGATATGGGGGCGTAAACCGGGGGAGTCGGCATTTCCGGGGAATGGGAAAATGACGGGCGGCAGGGGGTAGCGCCGCCCGCGCTGTGTTACAATGGATGTTGGCGCCGCCCCAACGGGCGGGCGTTGCGGGCCGTTAGCTCAGTCGGCAGAGCACCGGACTTTTAATCCGGGTGTCGTGGGTTCGACCCCCACACGGCCCACCATAGCGGCGTATATATAGGAAGCCGGTTTCCCCCGGTAGGACGGGGGAACCGGCTTTTATTTGTTTTATCCGTTTACGGCGGGGGCGGGGCGAAGGTTACGGTTAGCGGCTCGCGCGGGGCGGCGGGGAGGGCGGCGGCGGCGCTGCCGTTAGGGACGGCGATTTCGAGGTAGCCGTGGCTTCCGATGAGGGCGATCAGGTTTTCCGGGTCGGCGTCGGGGTCCAGGAAGGTGCGGCTCAGGCGGCGGATGATGCGGCCGCGGATGCGGATTTCGCGGATCCGGCGGTTTTCAATCAGCGATGCGGGGATGTTGCTGATCAGGTTGCCGTAGGTGTCGCCGTAGATGATTTCGCCGCTGATGGATTCGGCGTTGGCGCGGGGTTGGGGGGCGGGCAGCCATACCAGTTGGTTTATGGGGCGGCCCAAGGATTCCGGGGCGACGCCGAGGGATAAGTGGGCCGCGGCGGGCGTGAAAATGTCGCGCCCGTGAAAGGTGTCGCTTACCGGGTGCAGCCAGTAGTCGGGGTTGTCCAAATGGAACGCCCGCACTTCGGGGGGCAAGGGGGCCATCCCCGGATGCTGGGGCAGGTTGGGGAGGTATTCCGCCAGCGCCCGGGTCAACAGTCCATTGTCGGGGGCGACAAAGGTGGCTTGGGGCGTCAAGACTAGGATGGGGCGGCGGGTTGTGCCGACGCCGGGGTCGACTACGGCTACGTGGATGGCGCCGGCGGGGAAGTAAGGGCAGCTTGCGCCCAGCACGAAAGCGCCTTGCGCGATGTTCTGCGGGGCGATTTGGTGGGTTAGGTCAAGCAGGCGCAGGCGGGGGTTGATGCGGAGGGCTACGCCTTTCATCACGGCGGCGTAGGAATCCGCCAGCCCGAAATCGGTAGTGAATATCAGTAGCGGCCCGTCATTTTCCGGTGCGCCGTTCATCCTGCGCTTGGTGCGCCGTTGATCCGGTTTACAGGCGCACTACTATGATGGATATGACCAGAAAGACCACCGCCAGCACGATGGTAAGCTGGAACATCGTTTTTTCGGCGCCGCGGCGGGTTCGGACGGTGGATTGGGCGGCGCCGAACAGTCCGCCGCTGCCTTCCTTGACTTGCGCCAAGATAATCAGCCCCAGCGCCACCGACACCAGTAGCTGCACTATCAGTATCACGGTATCCATCGGTTTTATGCTCCGCCTTTTCCCGCAGTGATTGGGTTGCGGGCGTATTATACCCCGTCGTTTTTCATTCGTTCCAGTGCGGCGGCTACCAGTTGGTTGACCAAATCGGGTTTGGCCTGGCCGCGGGTGAGTTTCATCACTTGGCCGACGAGGAATTTGGCAGCGGATTCTTTGCCGCCGAGGTAGTCGGCCACGGCGCGGGGGTTGGCGTCCAGGGCCTGGCGCACCGAGGTATCCACCGATGCGGCGTCGCTGATTTGGGTATAGCCCCGCTCGGCGACGATGCGGGCGGGCGATGCGCCGGAGGCGTAGGCTTCCTCCAGCACGGTCTTGCCCATCGTTACGCTGACGGCGCCGTTTTCTACCAGTCCGATTAACTCTACCAGATGCGCGGGGGTAACGGGGGAATCGGCGATGTCGCGGTTTTCCAGATTCAGCAGCCGGGTCAAATCGCCCAGCATCCAGTTGCTTACCTGCTTGGCGTGGGACGGGGCGAGGGCGGTTGCTTGTTCGTAGTAATCGGCGGTGGGTTTGGCGGCGGTAAGCAGTTGGGCGTCATACTGCGGCAGGCCGTATTGCTGGCGGAAGCGGGCGCCGCGCTGGGGGGCGAGTTCGGGCAGGCGGGCGCGGATTTGCTCCACCCACTGCGGGGCGATATCCAGCGGGGGGAGGTCCGGCTCGGGGAAATAGCGGTAATCGTGGGCTTCCTCCTTGCTGCGCTGGGAGACGGTTACGGCGCGGCCCTCGACCCAGCCGCGGGTTTCCTGGACGATGCGCCCGCCGGATTCCAGGGTCCGCCGCTGCCGGTCGGCCTCAAAGTTCAGTGCTTGATAGACGGAGCGGAAGCTGTTCATATTTTTGATTTCGGTGCGGGCGCCAAATTCGCCGCTACCGGCGGGGCGCAGGCTGATGTTGGCGTCGCAACGAAAGCTGCCATCCTGCATATTGGCGGTGGACACGCCGAGGTATTGTAGCAGGGAATGCAGGGACATCAGGTAGGCGCGGGCTTCATCGGCGGAGCGCATATCGGGTTCGCTTACCACTTCCATCAGCGGCACGCCGGAGCGGTTGACGTCCACTAGGCTGTAGCCGCCATCGCCGCCGCCGGGGAAGTGCTGCATCTTGGCGACGTCCTCCTCGAGATGCACCCGGCGGACGCCGACGGTTTTGGCGCCGTCGCCGGCGGGGATTTCGAGGCGGCCGTTAACGGCGATGGGCAGGTCGTACTGGGAAATCTGGTAGCCTTTCATCAAGTCGGGGTAGGGGTAGTTTTTGCGGTCGAACTTGGCGAGGCGGGGGATGGCGCAGTTGAGCGCCAAGCCGGTCATGATGGTGTATTCGACGGCGCGGGCGTTGATGACCGGCAATGCCCCCGGCAGGCCGAGGCATACCGGGCAGACGCGGCTGTTGGCCGGGGCGCTCTGGTAGTCGGCGCGGCAGGGGCAGAACATCTTGCTCTGGGTTTGTAGCTGGACGTGGACTTCCAAGCCTATTATGGTTTCGTATTGCATTTCTGTTCCATCGGCGGCGGTGTGGGGCGCGTTTATGTTGGTTGAGAGTCCGGGATGATTCTTTTCTGCGTTGCGGATTTTTTCAGGTTGTAAACGAATCCGTCTCTGATATTGGGGGAATACTTGGGGATTTTCCGTTCTCCCAAAGGATGTTTAATGGGCGGCAGCTCCAGCAAGCCGTTGGCCAGACTTTCGCCCGGCGAGTTTACGGATACATCAAAATGGTCCTCGAACAGGGCATCCTCGTACAGCTCATCTATGTATGCCTTTTGTAAATCACGTACTCGCCCAAAGGCCCAGTCCCTGGTATTGGGAATGCCGCGCGGCATAATGAAATGCAGGCACCAGTATTTGTGCTCCTCGTAACCGGGATATAACTCATCGGGTTCCGGGGTGTAGCCATGCAACAACCAAGCTACGGCTTGGAGGTTCCATCCCTCATGAATCAAATTTTCGATGATGAATTTTCCGGCTTTGATTTTTTCTCGGGTCAGCGTATCGGTGTAAAACATTGTGGCTTACCACCTTTTGCGCTTACTAGCCCAATAGGCCGGCGGCTTGCATCATTGCTTGGGTGGCGGTGCCGATGTCGGCGGGGGTGGGGATTATGGCGGCGCCGGCTTGGCGGAAGGCGCGGACTTTGGCCTCGGCGGTGGCGCTTTCGCCGGTGATGATGGCGCCGGCGTGGCCCATCCGCTTGCCGGGAGGGGCGCTGGCGCCGACTACCAGCGCGGCTACGGGTTTGCCCATTTCGTCACGGATGCAGGCGGCGGCGTCCTGCTCCATACTGCCGCCGATTTCGCCGATCAGCACTACGGCGTCGGTGTCGGGGTCGTTGTTGAACAGCCGCAGCACTTCGACAAAGCTGGTGCCGATGATGGGGTCGCCGCCGATGCCGACGCAGGTGGACTGCCCCAAGCCGAGGCCGGTAAGCTGGCCGACGGCTTCGTAGGTCAAGGTTCCGCTGCGGGATACGATGCCGACGCGGCCGGGCAAATGGATGGCGCCGGGCATAATGCCGACCTTGCAACGGGCGCCGGGGTTAATCAGGCCGGGGCAGTTGGGGCCGATGAGCCGCGTCGGCCGCCGCTCCAGGTACGCCGCCACCCGCACCATATCCAGCCCCGGCACGCCCTCGGTGATGCAGGCGATGAGCGGGATGGCGGCGTCGGCGGATTCCACGATGGCGTCGGCGGCGAAGGGCGGCGGCACGAAAATCAGGGCCATATTGGGGGCGGTTTCGGCTATGGCTTCGTCCACCGAATTGAACACCGGCACGGAATCGTCAAACATTGCGCCGCCGCGCCCCGGCGTAACGCCGGCGACTACATTGGCGCCGTAGGCGATGCAGTTGCGGGCGTGAAAGCCGCCCTCGCGCCCGGTTATTCCCTGCACCATAACCCGGGTATTTTCGTCTACCAGTATGCCCATTGGGGGTTGCTCCGTCTTTATGGGATGGGGGTTGCGCCGGTTATTTTGTTGCCGGCCGGTATGCTTTTCAAGCGGGTGCTTTTAGCCGGAACAATGTTGTCTCAATTCCGCGCTGGCTTCCGGGGATAGTCGGTGCAATGTCTGCGGGATCCCTAACCGCCGCCGGGTGTATTCGGAAAGGTCATCTTGGGGGAGTTGATACAACCATTCAACCTGATGGACGTGGTCATATACGTATCCCTGAAGGGATTTAGCAGGCACTAAGAGAGACCGGATTATGCCAATGTGACATAGGCGGCCTTGAGGTTGGTATGCTGATACGGTTGCAACGGCATCGCCCGTTGCCATTTCGCTGGTGAATCGCTTGATTTGACTGGCCCATCCCCGGAGGGTCCCGGGGCTTTCATCGGGATAATTTTGTTCCAGACGCGCCAAGATTTCATTGCGAGAATCGTCGTCTTTGACTGCGCCAATGCCCCAGCCCATCAATACAATTCCCTGTTCCAAGAAACTTTGGGCAAAAGCGTTAGCTCGTTCAGCGCGGACGAACCATATATCGGAATCCGGCAGTTGTGCGTTTTTCGGCATTTTCGTTTCCCTTTCCTTACTTTGCTACGGGGGCAAAAATCTGGGGTATGCTCCATTTTATGGGGTTTTGCGCCGGTTATTCTGTTGCCGGCCGGTATGTTGTTTCAAGCGGATGTTTTTAGCCGGAACAATGTTGTCTCAATTCCGCGCTGGCTTCGGGGGATAGCCGGTGCAATGTCTGCGGGATCCCTAACCGCCGCTGGGTGTATTCGGAAAGTTCGTCTTGGGGGATTTGATACAACCATTCAACCTGATGGACGTGCTCATACACGTATCCCTGAAGGGATTTAGCAGGAGCTAAGAGAGACCGGATTATGCCAATGTGGCACAGGCGACCTTGGGGTTGGTGTGCTGATACGGTTGCAACGGCATCGCCCGTTGCAATTTCGCTGGTGAATCGCTTGATTTGACTGGCCCATCCCCGGAGGGTACCGGGGCTTTCATCGGGGTATTTTTGTTCCAGACGCGCCAAGATTTCATTACGGGAATCGTCGTCTTTGACTGGGCCAATGTCCCATCCCATCGCAACAATTCCCTGTTCCAGGAAACTTTGGGCAAGGATGTTAGCCCGTTCAGCGCGGACGAACCATATATCGGAATCTGGCAGTTGCGGGTTGTTCGTTGCCCGCTGGATGGCGGCGGCGGCTTCGCTTAGGGTTTCGGCGAATACTACCGGGAGGGCGGAGTCGGCTAGTATGCGTTTGCCGTCGTCTACGTTGGTGCCGAGCATTCGGACTACTAGGGGCAGGTGGGAGTTGGCGCGGCGGTAGGCTTGTACGATGCCCTCGGCGGCTATGTCGCAGCGTAGGATGCCGCCGAATACGTTGACTAATACGCGGCGGACTTTGGGGTCGGAGAGGATTATACTTACGGCGCTGGCTACTTTTTCCACGCTGGCGCCGCCGCCTACGTCGAGGAAATTGGCGGGGGCCGCGCCGGCGGCGGAGGTTACGTCCAGGGTCGCCATGGCCAAGCCGGCGCCGTTGACTAGGCAGCCTACATCGCCGTCTAGGTTGACGTAGGCGATGTCCAGGTCGGCGGCTTGGGCTTCGAGTTCGTCCTCTTGGGTGACGTCGCGCAGGGGCGGGATTTCGGGATGGCGGAACATGGCGTCGTCGTCGATGCTGATTTTGGCGTCGAGGGCCACTAGGTGGCCGTCGCCAGTGACGATTAGGGGGTTGACTTCCACTAGGGTGCAGTCGTGGTCGGCGAAAATGCGGTATAGGGCGCTGAATAGCGGGGCGGCGGCGGTGGCGGCGGATGATTGCAGCCCCAGCGTCCGGGCGATGCGGCGGGACTGGTAGGGCATTAGGCCCAGCACCGGGTCGATGGGTTCGGCGTGGATGCTTTCGGGGCTGGATTCGGCGACTTGCTCGATGTCCATTCCGCCGGAGGCGCTTACCAGCAGCACGGGGCGGCGTTCTATGCGGTCGATGGTCAAGGCTACGTACATTTCTTTGGCGATGTCGGCGGTTTCCTCGACCAGCGCTTGGTTGACCGGGACGCCCTCGGGGCTGGTCTGGTTGGTGACCAGCCGGGCGGACAGCATGGCTTGGGCGGCGGCGGCGGCGTCATCGGGGGAATGGACCAGCTTGACGCCACCGGCTTTGCCGCGTCCGCCGGCGTGGACTTGGGCTTTGACTACGGCTCGTCCGCCGAACTGCTCGGCGGCGGCGCGGGCTTCGGCGGGGGTGGACGCCACCCGGCCTTGCGGCACGGGTATGCCGTATCGGGCGAATATCGCTTTGGCTTGATATTCGTGCAGTTTCATTTCTTTTCCTGGCCGGGGGGGCCGGCTAGCGCGGTCTGGTGTTTTCCCTTAGCAATTTAGGGGATTTTGGCTGTTTCGTCAACGCGGGATTGGACAATCAGGGCGGGGGCGGGGATAATTCGGGTTGTGGGGCGTTCACCCCCACCCTAACCCTCCCCCTTAGGGGGAGGGAATATAAAGGGGTAGGGGAGGGAATTGTTGGGGATGGGATGGTTGGAAAATCATTAAAGGAAGGCGGGGGTTATGGTTCGTTACAACAAGGTTATTGAGTTGCTGGAGCGGGGGGAGGCGGTTTTTTGTTCCGGGCTGGTTTGGAACGGGAATTGGGAGGATCTGACCTTTGTGGCGGATTCGGATTACGATATGACCATCATTGAGATGGAGCATCAGGATTTCAGCTTTGACAAGCTGCGGATGTCGCTTCAGTTTCTGCTGTCGCGCAAGAAAATCGCGGGGGGCGGGTCGTTGCAGGCGGATCCGGCGCCGCTGGTGCGGGTGCCGCCGAATTTCCGGGAGCGCAACCAGTGGGTGCTGAAGCAGGCGTTGGATTGCGGGGTTTATGGGCTGGTGCTGCCGCATCTGAATACGGTGGAGGATGCGCGGGCGGCGGTGACGGCGGCGCGGTATCCGCAGGTGCCGGGGGCGGCCGATTTTGAGCCGGAGGGGGAGCGCGGCTGGTGGTATCGCATCGCGCCGCGCTATTGGGGGCTGACGCCGGCGGAGTATTATGACGCCGCCGATTTGTGGCCGCTGGATCCCGACGGCAATATGCTGCTGATGGGCATTGTGGAGGAGCCTCACGGGGTGGCGAACTTGAAGGACATTCTGCGGGAAGTCAAGGGCATCGGCGCGATTTGGGCCGGGCCGGGGGATATGTCGGTGGCGATGGGGCATAAGGGCAATGCCGGACACCCCGAGGTGCAGGCCAATCTGTTGCGGATTTTGGAAACCTGCCGGGAGGCGGGGGTTCCCTGCGCCACGGGGGCCACCGCCGCCGAGGTGCCGATGCGGCTGGAGCAGGGTTTCCGCATCATAATCACCGCGCCGGAAAAGACTACGCGGGGGCTGGAGGAGGGGCGGCGTCTGGCCGGGCGGTGAGGTATTCGGGGGGAAGGAAAGGGCGCAGAGATTGGTTAGTCTCTGCGCCTTTTGCGTTGCGGGCGCGGGGTGGGCCATCCTTCGACAAGCTCAGGATGATTGCTAGGCTCAGGATGATTGCCTTGCTTAGGGTGATTGCCTAGGATCTGGATGGTTGCCTAGTCTTTGGCGTGGCGGGGGCGGGTTACTGGCCGCCGGAGGTTTCTAGGAAGCGGAACAGGTCGGAGTCGGAGTTCAGCACCATGGTTGATTGGGTGCTTAGGAATTGGCGGTAGGCATCCAGGCTGCGGCGGAAGGAGTAAAATTCGGGGTTGCGGTTGAGGGCGTCGGCGAGGATGGAGATGGCTTCGGCTTCGCCCTCACCACGGAGGCGGGCGGCGTCGCGGTCGGCGGTGGCGATGATGACTTCGACTTCGCGGTCGGCGGCGGCGCGTCGGCTGCGGGCTTCCTCCTCGCCCTCGGCGCGGAGGCGGCGGGCAATTTTTTCGCGGTCGGAGCGCATCCGCTCAAAGATGCGGCCGGCGACTTCGGCGGGGAAATCGGCGCGTTTGATGCGGATGTCGATCATTTCCACGCCGAAGCTGGGGGATTCTTGGGCCAGGTCGTTTTTGACCGCGGTCAGCACTTCGTCGAGGATTTCGGTTCGGGTGTTGGTGGGGTTGACTTCGGAGTTGCCTTCCTCGTCGGTGATGGGGTTGCCCTGCTCGTCGAGGGCCACGTCGCCGCCGATGATTTCCTCGCGGCTGCGCTCGGCGATTTCGGCGCGGAGGGCGGCGTTGATGCGCTGGCCCAAGACCTGCGATGCGTTGTCTTGGGTGTTCAGCGATTGCAGGAAACTGTGCGGGTCGTTGATGCGGTAGCGGGCATAGACGTCGATTTCGAGGATGTTGATGTCTTTGTCGAGGAACGGGCCGGGGGGGGCGTCGATGCGCAGCACCCGGCGGTCGTAGGTTGTTACCCGGTCAATGCCGAAAGGGGCTTTGACATAGAGGCCGGGCTGGGTTTGGACGGCGCGCACATCGCCGAACCGGGTGACCACTGCCTGCTCGGTTTCGTCCACCACATAGAGGGCGGTGTACAGCGTTAGGATCAACGCCAGGATGACCACGCCCGCGATAACCAGGTTTCTCATGGGAACCCCTTATTCGTTTCCTTAGGCCAAGTTGCCGTTCCGCAAGTTTTCGTTCCGGGGGTAAGGCAGGGGCGGGGATTTCCCCGGCCCCTACGGGCTGGGGCTGGGGCCTACCGGCACCGGCAGCACGCCGCCGTCGCCGCCGACGATCAACACCGGATCGGTTCCGTCGGGAACCAGGATCTTGTTGACCGCGGGCAGGATTTCCTCCATCGCCTCAAGGTAGAGACGTTCTTGGGTGACTTGGCTGGTGGCGGGGACGGACAGATCCTCGCTGTTGAGATACTGCACCGTGAACGAGGCGCCGGGGGCCAAGGTTTCGCCGGGCTGCACCGCCAGGGTGAGGATGTTGGTTATGGGGTTGAAACCGGAAACGGACACGTCAACGCCCGGCTGGACGCCCCCGTCGGGGCCGTCCACAACCCGGATGTCGGCGGCGGTTACGCCGGTCATCACATTGTCGTCACCGTCGGCGTTATCCAGGTCCAGCACGAGGTTGCCGAGGCGCAGGTTGAGGAACCCGGAGGAGGCGAATTGGGGGACGGTAAGGATTTCGTTGCCCAGGTAGGCGACGGAAAATTCGGCGCCGCTTTCGGGGATGGCGTTGGTGCCGTCGATCTGCACGCTGAAGCCGCATAGCTGGGCGGCGGCGCCGGATTCCACTTCTTGGGCGGTAAAGCCGCAGTCGGGCGCCCCTTGGGTAGTCATTTCGGAGACGAACAGGTCGTCGCGGCCGATGACGGTTACGTCCTCGATGCCAATGCCGGTGGTAGGGTCGGCGTCGGCGTCGGAGTTGTCGGTGTCTTGCAGGGTGTTGGCGAGGCGGACGAAACGGTTGGAATACTGTTGCAGGATGGAAAGGAATTGGTCGGCTTCACCGCGGGCCCTTTCGATGCGGGCGCGTTTAAAGGCTTCGGCGGGTTGGATGATTTGTTCGGCGCGGCCCCGGGCTTCGGGGATGACCTGGTTTTCGTAGGCTTGGGCCTGGTTGGTGGCGGTCACTTTATCTTGCCGCGCTTGCAGTACGTCGTTAAAGGCAGCCCGCACATCCTCGGGGGCTTCGACTTTTTGCAGCTCCACGCTGATGATGTTGATGCCGGTTTCGTAGCTGTCGAGGATTTCCTGCAACTTGTCGTGGGTGGATCGTTGCAGGTTGAGGCGTTCCTCGGCCAGCACTTCGCCGAGGGAGCGCTGGCCGACGACCAGGCGGAGGGCGGCTTCGGTGGCGTCTTTGAGGGTGCGCCCGTCGGGGCGGCCGGCGGGGATGTTGCGCTGGGTGCCGGCATCCTCGCCGGGGTCGTCCACCCGGAACAGGTAGCTGTTGAGGTCTTTGATGTTGTACTGGACCACCATTTGCACGTCGATGATGTTCAGGTCGCCGCTGATCATTTGGGCTTCGACGGGAACCGGGGCGTCGGGGCCGCCGTTGTCGCTGCGGCGGAAACCCAGCTCCATGCGGCGGGTTTCGACCACCTGCACCACGTCGCGGTTGCCGACGGGGGAGGGCCACCACCAGTTAAGGCCGGTTTCGGTGACCGTGTTGGCCTGCGCCGCGCCGAAAAGCCGCAACGCGGCCTGTTCGCCGGGGCTGACGGTGTAGATTCCGGTGGCGGCCCAGATAATCACGATCAGGGCGATAATCAGCACGGCGGCCAGTCCGACGCCGCCGCCGCCCAGCCGGGATGCCAGGCGGCCCAGGCCGCCGCCGAAGTTGCCGAGCATTTGTTCAAAGTTCATTTCCGGTGGTCGTGGGGGCTGCCCTCCGGGTTGGTACATATTAGTTCTGTCCTCGCTGCGGGGTTGCGGGCCGGCGGCTGGCGCCCAGCCCGTCAACAATATGCCGCTAGGGATATGCCGCTAGGTATAATACCACTGCTTGGGGGATACGGCTATAATTCCGGGGCGGATTCCGCAACGGACGCCGGATCCGGCGTTTATAATATCCGCCCGCCGCCGATTTAACCAGCGGGGTTTGGGGCGGCGGGGATTTTAACCGGCAGGACGGTAAGCGGTATGACTACGATGGCGGGGCTGGAAGTGACGCCCAGCGATGATATGACCCGCATCCGGGCGGTGTGCGAACACCAGCGGGGGCTGATTTATGTCGTGCCGGCGGAGCGCAGTTGGGTTTGCCCCCCGGAATCGATGCCGGCCCATGCGTTGGCCGGGTTTTTCCGCGAACTGGCGGCGCTGAAGCACCCCGGCGTGGAGGAGCTGATGCGCCAGTGGGGGCTGTACTATCGCCAGCTCCCGGCGCCCCAAGAGCCGGATGCGGGGTAGGGATTGCCAATGCCGGGGCCGCCGGATTCCGGCCCCGGCATCATCATTTTGGCGATAACGAATCCCGCCGCCCCCTAATCCGCGCTGCTGGAGGGCAGGGTGGGGGCGGGGCGGGGCTGGATGACCGGCTGCGGCCGCGGGGCGGGGTAGGGCGCGGGTTGGGGCGGAACCGCGGGGGTTCCCGGCTCGGCGCCGGGGTTTTCCTCGTTGAACAAGTGATTCAGCGCCTCGCCCGACACCGTTTCGTGTTCAATCAGATACTCGGCCAAGCGGATCAGCTTCGCCTTGTGGGTGGTCAGGATTTCTTGGGCTTCGCTGTAGGCGTGGCTGATCAGCGCCTTGACTTCCTCGTCAATTTCCTCCGCCACCTTGTCGCCGTAGTCGCGTTCCTCGCTGATTTCGCGGCCCAGGAACACCATTTCCTCCCGCTTGCCGAAGGTGCGGGGGCCTAGGGACTGGCTCATCCCGTAGCGTTTAATCATCCCCAGGGCGATCTTGGTGGCGCGCTCCAGGTCGTTGCTGGCGCCGGTGGTCACTTCGTCGAAAATCTGCTCCTCGGCGACGCGCCCGCCCATGGTGACCGACATCATATCGCGGAACTGATTTTTGGTCCAAAGGTAGCGATCCTCCTCCGGCAGCAGCGAGGTATGGCCGCCCATCGAGCCGCGGGAGACGATGGAAATTTTATGCACCCGGTCGGCGTGGGGCAGGGCCCAAGCGACTAGGGCGTGGCCGGCTTCGTGATAGGCGGTCATTTCCTTTTCGCGGCGGTTGATCAGGCGGCTCTTGCGCTCCGGGCCGGCGATGATGCGATCGACGGCTTCCTCGAACTCGGTCATAAAGATCGACTTCTTGCTTTGCCGCGCCGCCAGGATCGCCGCTTCGTTGACCAGATTGGACAAATCGGCGCCGCTGAAGCCGGGGGTTTCTTTGGCTACGGTGTCCAGCGTCACCTCCGGGGCCAGCGGCTTGCCGGAGGCGTGGACTTTGAGGATGGCCTTGCGGCCCTCCAGGTCGGGCAGATCCAGGGTCACGCGGCGATCGAACCGGCCCGGCCGTAGCAGCGCCGGATCAAGGATGTCGGGGCGGTTGGTGGCCGCCACTACGATGATATTGGTATTGGTCTCAAACCCGTCCATTTCCACCAGGATCTGGTTCAGGGTTTGCTCCCGTTCATCGTGGCCGCCGCCCAGCCCGGCGCCGCGGTGGCGGCCCACGGCGTCGATTTCGTCCACAAAGACGATGCAGGGGGCGTTGCGCTTGGCCTGCTCGAACAGGTCGCGCACCCGGGCGGCGCCGACGCCGACGAACATTTCGACGAACTCGGAGCCGCTGATGTGAAAGAAAGGCACGCCGGCCTCGCCGGCCACCGCCCGGGCCAGCAGCGTCTTGCCCGTGCCGGGCGGCCCCACCAGCAGCACCCCCTTGGGGATACGGGCGCCCAGCGACAAAAACCTTTCGGGGAACTTCAGGAATTCCACGATTTCCTGAAGCTCGGTCTTGGCCTCCTCCACCCCGGCCACGTCGGAAAAGGTCACGGTGGGGCGGTTGAAAGGCATCATCCGCGCCCGGCTGCGCCCGAAGCTCAGGGTTTGGTTGTTGCTGCCTTGCGCCTGGCGCATCATAAACAGGATCAGCCCGCCGAAAAAGATCAGCGGCAGGAAGTTCAGCAGCAGCCCGAAAAAGCTGGACAGCCCGCTGGAGCCTTTGGGGATGATTTTCGGCCCCGTCGGCTCGCCGATATCCACCCCGGCGCCCTGTAGCAGGGACGTGATGGTGTCGCCCTTTTCCAGCTTGCTCTTGAAAGACGTTTCGCCGCCCTTGGGGTAAACGGTGAGATTGACGCCGTTGACCTCAATGCGGTCCAGCCCGTTGTTTCTCGCCATCGCGATGACATCGCTGACCGGGCGGTCATCGCTGCCGCCGATGGGGTCCAGAACGGTGTAGACGATGACCACCACGCCGATGATGATCATCAGGTAGACGAAGCTGTTGCGAAGCCACCTGTTGCTGCCCATATATTCCCCTTGCCGTAGGAGCTTGTCGGGGCGGGGCCTGGCCGCCCCCCGCCTGCGCCCGGAGCGCCGGGCTTGGCGCGTATCCCTTATATTATCCAAGCCGGGCGGAAAATGCAAAAGGCGCGGGATATTTCCCCTAGAGGTTGCCCGATAGGGCGGAATCCCATTCATCCTTCGACAAGCTCAGGATGAATGGGCGCCCGGCAAGCTCAGGATGAATGGGCGCCGCCTTGACATCCCTGGCCCAAATGCTAGTATGGGGGCGATTTCGGCCATCCCATCGACAACATAACCTACGGCGGGGGTAGCAGTTATGGATCTCAACCGCGACACTCTGTTGCAACTGTACCGCACGATGAAAACCATCCGCGACTTTGAGGAGCGGGGCATTCCCGAAACCGGGCAGCGGGGGATGTCGGCCTCGGTGCATTCGTCCGCCGGGCAAGAAGCGGTGCCTACCGGCGTCTGCGCCAACCTGAACGATGACGACTACATCGGCAGCACGCACCGGGGCCACGGGCATTGCATCGCCAAGGGGGTCGACCCCAAGGGGATGATGGCCGAGCTGTTCGGGCGGGCCACCGGCCCCAACAAGGGCAAGGGCGGCTCCATGCACATCGCCGATATGAGCAAGGGGATGCTAGGCACCAACGGGATTGTGGCGGGCAGCGTGCCGCTGGCGGTGGGCGCCGCCCTGACCTCCAAGCTCAAGTACGGCAACCGGCGGGTGGCGGTGGCCTTTTTCGGCGACGGCGGCGCCAACCAGGGGGTGCTGCACGAATGCATGAACTTGGCGTCGGTCTGGAAACTGCCCGTGATTTTCTGTTGCGAAAACAACGGCTACGCCGAATCCACGCCGGTGGAATACGCGCTGTCCACCAGCCGGGTCTCCGACCGCGCCGCCGGGTACGATATGCCGGGCATTCATGTGGACGGGATGGACGTGTTCGCGGTCTACGATGCCGCCCGCGAGGCGGTAGCCCGCGCCCGGGCCGGCGATGGGCCGTCGCTGCTGGAATGCCGCACCTATCGCTATTACGGCCACACGGTGTTTGACAACCCGTTGTCCTACCGCACCGCCGAGGAGGAGGCGCACTGGCGGGGCCGCGACCCGCTGAAGCTGTTCCGCGAAACCATCATCCCGCAAGGCGAAATCACCGCCGCGGAGCTGGACGCCATCGACGCCGAGGTAGCGGCGATGATGGAGGACGCCGTAGCCTACGCCGACGCCTCCCCCCTGCCCGAACCCCACGAGCTTTATGACGACGTCTACGTGGATTACCCGGTGGATATGATGCGCCGGGGGGCGAATATGGCGGTGTAGGGGGGGCAAGGGAATAGTCAAAACCGAAAGGGAGGCGTTGCAATGCTGGAAGAAGAACAACTTAACGGGCGTATCGCCAGCGTGATCAACGCCTTGACCAAGTCGGCCGGCTGGCTGGCGCGGGAGGAAACTTGGGAGGTGTTGCGGGGGCCGCGCACCAAGCCGGATGTGCTGATTACCCGCGGGGTAAACGGGCCCCCGATTGTGCTGGAAACCGAATACGCCCCGGCGTCAGACGTTGGCGCCGACTGTATGAAAAGCATCGGACGGGAGCTGAACACCAATGTGACGAAAGACGTCGGCGTGGTCAACACCGTCATTGCAATCCGCGCCACCGCCGAACTGAAACAATGCGCTACCGGCGATGATGCTCAAAAGATGTTGGAAAACGGACACGAAATCGGGTATGCCGTCTATCAAGGAACGGAAGCGCAGCATACCCGTTTCCCTAAATCCGGGTTTATCAATGGCAACATCCGCGACTTGATCGATTTTATCCGCCCGGCGTCGGAACCGCAGGACATTATCAACGCCGCAACCCAGGCTTTCGAGCAGGGCGTAGAGGACGCCGCTACCCGGATTCTGAATTACGCCAAGTTATATGGATTCGGCGATACTATCGCCGCCACCTTGCGCCAGCCCTGGCCGGCATGGTCAACCCAACCCCCGGCCGCACCTCAATCCCCTGATGCAGCCAAGAAAGCGCTAATACAGGAACAGGCCGACCAGAACGCCCGCGAACAAACGGCGAAAATGACCGCCGCAATGCTGGTAAACGCCTTGTCATACCAGCAGAATTTGGCCGGTTATTCCGCGGAAGTGATGGTCAACGGCCGTCAAGAAAAGCGCACGATCAAAACCCTGGCCCAAATCAGCAAGCCTACCGGCCTGCATCCCGATGATGTTATCGCGGAGTGGGATAACATCCTGTCCATCAACTACTGGCCTATTTTTCATATCGCCAAGCAGCTTTTGATGATTATGCCGCCCGCGTGGGCGGTTGAGCTGCTTAACGAAATGTCTAAAACCGCCAACGCGATACAGAACGCCATCAAATTGAACGACGTGGCCGGCATAGTGTTTCAGAAATTGATTGCCGACCGGCAAACCCTGGCTACTTACTACACCCGCCCCGAAAGCACGGTTTTGGCGGCGCATCTGGCGATTCCCGATGATCTGGATTGGGCCGACCCGGAAACGTTGAAGCATTATCATATCGCCGACTACGCCTGCGGTTCCGGCGGGCTGGTTTTCGCCGCCTATCAAAGGGCCAGGGAATTGCACCGCAACCACGGCGGCAACCCCGACGCGGTACACGCCTATATGATGGAAAACAGTCTTACCGCCTGCGATATAATGCCCGCCGCGGTTCATCTTACATCGTCGTTGCTAACATCGGTGGCGCCGCAGGAACGATACAATGGAACTCGCAATGTGCTTTATCCCTACGGCGGAACGGGCGAGGTAGACAAAAGGGGAAAACCCGTAGTGGAAATCGGTTCGCTGGAGTTGCTGGACCTTAACGTCACCCGGCACCAGGCCATTTTTCCCTTGAACGAGGGGCAAATGGCGACCGGCGGAACGGAAAAGCGCAACCCGATCGAAGTGGAAATGGCTCCCTTGAGTCAATCATTAGTAATAATGAACCCGCCATTCACCACGCCCACCAATCACGCCGCCGACCACGCCAAGCCCGACAATCCGGCTTTCGCCGCCTTTAACACTACGCTGGCGGAGCAGAAAGCGATGGCGAAAAAGTTAAAAAAGCTGGGGAATGGCACTATCAGCGACGGGAATGCCGGACTTGGCACTCAATTTACTGCCATCGCTCACAATATGGTAAAACCGGGCGGTCATATTGCGTTGATTTTACCTTTGTCAGCAATGATTGGGGGCAGTTACAATGGTGGGCGTCTGTGGAGTTGGCAGAAGCTGCGGTGTCTGCTGGCGGAGGGATACAATGACATTATCATCATTTCTATAGCGCAGGCTGATGCGCAGGATTCGTCATTTTCAGCCGATACGAATCTAGCTGAAGCAATAATTGTCGCAAGGCGGCTGGCGCATAGCGAAAAACCGCGGTTTTTGGCTTACTTCGTCAACTTAACAGAGCGTCCGGCTAACAAACTTGCTGCACAAGAAACAGCCAAGTCCATCAAACAATGCCTTGCCAATCTGAATAAACCTGGAATGCAACAAGAAGCTAAAATTGGGCAAGAGCGGGTTGCGACTGTCAGCTTGGAAAAAATCGATCCTTTGCAAAGATGGACTAATGTCCGAATCAAAAACTATGACCTCTTACAGGCAGCTTTTGAACTTGGGAATGGTCACCTAAAGCTACCACAACGACAACAATTCATCAGCGTTCCAATGACAAAAATGAGAAACATAGCGCAAGTAGGTCCTGTCCACAGGGAAATTGCAGGTGGGGAACAGGAACCCGAGCGTGGCCCTTTCACTTATGCGGCTGGTGCCAATGCTGGTACAGAGTGGCCTTTCTTGTGGAATCGCAACAGCAAGATTCAGAATCGTATGGCTACGCAACCAGACAGCCACGGTCGAATCAAACCTGGAAAGGAGGAGGAGGCTACGGAAATCTGGCAGTTCGCGAGCCATTTGCATATCAGCAATGAATGTGGATTTAATTCCAGTCCAACTTGTGCCGCATTTACTGAACGAAAGACCGCGGGAGGTGCATCTTGGCCTAGTCTCTTGATGAAAACGACTGAAATGGAAAAGGCCACTTGTGTTTGGCTCAATGGAACATTGGGACTCATCTGTTACTGGGTAAACAGTAACCGCTCCCAAGAAGGACGTGGCCGTACAACCGTCACCGCCATACCCAACATCCCTACCTTAGATGTCACCAAACTTGACGCCAAGCAGCTACAAGCCGCTGTTCAGATTTATGACGACTTATGCGAAAAGCAGTTGTTGCCCACTAACGAAGCCTACCGCGACCCGGTGCGGCAGGAACTGGACCGCCGCCTGCTGACGGAAGTTTTGGGGTTGGACGACGCTGCGGTGGAGCAACTGGCGATACTGCGCCATCAATGGTGCCGGGAGCCGACGGTGACCGGCACCAAGAACACCGGGCCGGCGGACTGACGTTGCCGTGTTGCTTATGGCGGGCGGGGTGGTAAACTACCCTTGCGCCCGCCCGGTCAAGGGGTTATGGGTGGCAATCCGGCACAAGCGAGGCAACTTAATGGACAATCCCGATAAAGGCAACATAATTCCTGCTTTGCGCTACCGGGATGCGCCCGCCGCTGTTGAGTGGCTTTGCCGGGCTTTTGGGTTTGCCCGGCATTTGGTGGTTCCTGATGGCTTCGGGGGCATTGTTCACGCGCAGCTGACTTTGGGGAATGGGATGGTGATGTTGGGATCGGCCCGCGATGGCGGGGAACACGATGGGTTGCTGATGACGCCGGTCGATGCGGGGGCTAATACTCAGGCTCCTTACATATTCATTCCCGATATAGATGATCATTATCGGCAGGCTCGGCGGGCCGGCGCCGAAATAGTTTACGAAATCGCTGACCAGGACTATGGCGGGCGACTGTATACCGCCCGCGATCCTGAGGGTTATCTGTGGAACTTCGGCTCTTATAACCCTTGGGGCTGAACCCGTCATTCCTCCGAAACGGGACTCCAAAAGCCAAAAGATACCAGCCAATCTTACCTTTCTACGGCCTCTCCGCTGTCCATCCATTCGGCGTAGGAGCCGTCGTATAGGCGGACGTTGTAGCCGGCTTGGGTCATGGCGAGCCAGGGTAGGGCGGCGCGTAGGCCGCTGCGGCAGTAGGCGATGATTGAGTCATCGCGGCTGATGCCCGCCGATGCTAGGGCTGAGTTTAGGCGTTCATCGGAAATTGGCAGGCGGCCGTTTTCGCCGGCTAGTTGGCTCCAGGGTAGGTGGCGGGCGCCGGGGATGTGGCCGGGGCGGTGGTCCATTTCGGCCTCGCCGCGGTATTCCTCGGGGGTGCGGGTGTCCAGTAGTATTGCGCCGGCCGGGGTTGCGGCATCCCGCAATGATGCGCGTATTTCGGGTTTGATTTGCGGGGTGAAGGTTCTTGGCTGGGCAGCTACCGGGCGGTACAGGACTTCACGGCCCTGGTCTTTCCAGTGGTCGTATAGGAGGTCCATTAGGTGGACGTCGGCGCGGCCCAGGTATTCCAGGATCCAGGCGTGCATGGCGGCGTTGCGCCCGTCTTGGCCGTCGTATAGCACGGGGGTGATGTCGTCGCCCAGGCCGGCGGCGGCGAAAACGGTTGCCATTTCGTCGGGCGGTAGCAGGCGGCCTTGCGGGTTTTGTAGTTTTTTCAGCGGGACGCTGACCGCCCCGCGTAGGTGGCCCATCAGATAGCGCATCGCCGAGCGGGGGTCTACCAGCAGGTACTCCGGCGGCGCATCATCCTGGGCTTGGCGGAGGATGCGATCTTCTACCCAGTCGGCGGAAACGAAGGTTGCCATTAGCCGACCGCTTCGAAGTCGGTGTTGACTTGGGTAGGGTTTACTACCGACTGGGTTACGGGGGAGCCTTCTACGGCGAGGCGCCAGATTTCGCGCAAGGTCGCTTCGTCGGCGTCGGCGCGGACGTAGCACTTGGCCGATATGTTGCCGTAGCCGGGGTTGCCTTGATCTTCGACTCCGGCCCACTTGCGGATGTTGTCGAAATAGCCCTCTACGGCGACTTCGAGGTCGTGGATGCGCACGCCCTGCTTGGTGGCGTTGACGACGAAACCGACGGTCATGCAGCTGCCGATGGCGGAAAGCAGTTGTTCGTGGGCGCTGGCGGCTACGTCGGTGGCGGTCAAATCGCCGGGTTCGTCCATATCGACGGTGTGGTTGCGCATATAGGCCCGGGCTTTCATGCCGCCTTGCCAGGCTACCCGCGACTTCCAGGGGCCGGTGACTGCGTTAAACACTTCGGGGTCGCGGAAAGATTCCAGCACTTCGGCCAGCTTTTCCCGGGGCAGTCCATTCAGATCCCGTTCCGGTTCCTGTGTCATTGGAACGCTCCTGTTGGTGGTATTAGATCCGGTTTCGCGGCGGGGCGCATTGTGGTGCGCCCCGGCATTTCGCATTGATGACTGGTCTATCCGAACTCTGCCCGTAGGATATTGGCGGCTTCGGTGATGGTTCGCATTTTTTCGGCGGCGATGGCGTGGGTGTTTACGTTGCGCTCGGCGAAAGTGCCGAAGCCGCAGTCGGGGTTGAGATAGATTTTGCCGGGGTCGAAATACTGCATCAGTTCTTTCACCCGCGCCACAATTTGGTCAGGGGGTTCGATTTCGTCGGTGCGGGGGTTGACTACGCCGAAACCGATTTCTTTTTCGTTGGCGTATTCCTTGAAAACTTCCATTTCGCCGGCGCGGGGGGTGGCGCATTCCAGCACTAACTGGTCGATGTTCATCTGCACCAGATAGGGCAACATCGGGCCGTAATTGCCCCGCAGCAGCACTTCCTCTTTGCGGCTCCAGTTGCCGCGGCAGATATGGACGCCGGTTTTGATGCCGGTTATGCCGTCCAACGTTTCGTTCATCAGGCGGACGGCCATTTCCAGTTCGTCGGTGGGATCGCGGCGGTTGGGGAGGGCGGCGCACATAAAGGTTTCGGTGGTTTCCTCGCCGAACACCACCTGCGACAGAGTGGGTTCGTCCAGTTGGATGAAATCGCAGCCGCGGTCGCGGAGGGCGATGATTTCCTCCCGGAGCAGGGCGACTACGTCTTTCGCCAGGTCGTCGGGGCTGGGGTACGCCTTATCGGAAAGGCCCTCGAACCAGCCGGAGCGGGTGAGCATATAGGGGCCGGGCAAGGGGATTTTGATGGCGCAACGGCTGTGTTCCTTGACGAAAGCGAGTTCGTCGAGGGCGAGGCCCTGGCGCTTGCTGATGGTGTCGATGACGATGGGGCTTTTGATGGCGAAAGCCGGGACGTCCAGCGCCCGCAGGACTTCCTCCATCCGCGCCCGGTCGGAGGAATAGTCCAGGAGTTCGGACACTTTCATCAGCTGCATCCCGTTGAGCTTGTCGACGGCGAAGGAATAGAAGTTATCGCGGCGCTGTTCGCCGTCGCTGATGATGTCCACGCCGGCGGCTTCTTGGGCGCGGATGCAGGCTAGGACTTCGCCGTCGGCCATAGCGTTAAATTCGGACAGGGTGGCTTCGCCGGCTTCTTTGCGGCGCAGGGCGCGGACCAGTTCGTTGGAGCGGGGCCAACTGCCTACCACGGTGACCGGAAACAAAGGGATGTTTCCCATTCGCTAACTCCCGGGGCCGGATGCCCCCCGGCCCTAGGGGCCGGCTTGATTTGCGGCGGATTGCGGGGCGCGGCCCGGCGGGGGCGCCCCTTTGGATGGGAAATGTAGCTATCTTGCCGCGCGATGTCAACTGCGGCCCGGCCGGCGCCGGAAAATCGGCGGCGCCGGGGCGGGTTCGCGGGGGATTTTTTTTACTTGGTTGCATTTGGTTGCATTCAGTTGCATTTTGGGGCGGCGCTGCCGTCGGTCAAGGCTGTCTCCTTGGGCGGGTTCAGGATGATAAGGGGGGGATTTTGCCACTTTTGGTTGCATAAAGGGGGGTATTTTTTCACTTTGGTTGCATTTGGTTGCATTTTGTCGCGTTGGGGGGGTAGGTGGTCGCCCACCGGGGTTGCCTCCTTCGACAAGCTCAGGATGATTCGGCAAGATCGGGATGAAAGGGGGCATTTTTTAGATCCCTCGCATTTTTTGCCGTTTTGGGTTGCCGGGAGGGCCGGGGGCGGGCGATGGGTTTCGAGTCGAGTCTAGTGTAAGGATGGGGTTTGGGAGTTGGCAAGGGGCAGGTGTCATATATTCATATATTGGAGGGGAGGATGGCTTTAATGGGGGCGGGGGCTAGTACCAGATGGAGGGCCGGGGAACCAGTCTTTCGCCGACGCGGTCCACGGCGAGGGCCAGTTCCTGGAGGGTGATTGCGCCTAGCAGCGGGGCGGTTCCATCCTGCCCGAAAACTACCGGGGTGACCTCCGTGTTGCCGTGAATGGTAATCCAGATCCGGCCCCGGTCCATTGCCAGCCGGCGGCCGTCCGCCAGCTTGAATACATCCTGCCGGGTTACGGCGACGCCCATATCGCGCAGCAGGGCGGCGGGTATTACGGTATAGGTGGCTCCGGTGTCCACGGTGGCCTCGATTTCCCGCCAATCATCCTGGTCCAGGCTGGAGATCCGGATCGGCCAGTTGAAAACGCCCACTCCTAGCGCCCCCTACCTCTATAGGCATATATGCTCCGGTCATTTTAGCATACGGCCGGCGGCGGCGGGGGCGGGGTGACGGCATCCGCGGATATTTCGCATTGCCTATTGACTTTATGTCCGTGATTCCCCTATATTTCGTTGAAATCGCAGGTAAACCGAAATTAGGCATACGAAATAGCCCGAATCGGCAAATGGGCAACGAAAAACGTTCATAATCCGGCGAAAATTGGGCTAAAACGGTAATCGCGCATTATTACCTATTTTTGGGCAACCGAAATACCGGAGGTCTCTGAGATGTCTACCCGATTTCGCTATACGGGAATGCTGATGTTGGGGCTGCTGGCGGCGGCGTTGCTGCTGGCGGTGGCCTGCGGCTCCTCGGCTACCGCGACGCGCGAAAGCCCGACGGCGACGGCGGCCGCGGCGCCGACGGCGGCGTCCGGGGCCGCGCCCGCCGCCACTAACACCCCGGCGCCGTCGGTGCCTACGGCTACCGCCGCGCCGGTGACCCGGGCGCCGACGGCGCCGCCGGCGATGTCGCCTACGAATACGCCCGTCCCGGAAACGACGGCGGCGGCGCAGGCCCGGGCGGTGCCGGAGGGGAAATATGGCGGGTTTATAGATATGCACGTGGCGGGGAATGTGGCGCATTGGAACATAATGGAGTGCGGCTCCGGCGGCACTTGTATGTCGCCGACTTCGCCGTTTTCCAACGGGCTGGTGCATTACAACGGGGAAACGCCGGAACCGCTGGACATTCGGGGCGACTTGGCTACCGGATGGACGGTGACCGAGGGCGGCACGCGGTACATCTTTGATTTGCCGGAAAACGCCCGTTGGCACGATGGAACGCCAATCACTTCCGATGATGTGGTTTTCAGCATCAACGAAATGCTGCGCACCGATGTGCCGCGGCCGCGTTCCGGGCAAATCCGGCCTTATGTGGAAAGCGTGCAGGCTATCGGGCCATATCAGGCGCAGATTGATCTGAAATTCCCGTCGTCGGCTTTCCTCGCTTTTCTGGCGACCGACTTTATGAAAATGTGGCCCAAGCATTGGGTCGGGGACGACCCGGCAACCCAGCGCAATATGCGGCTGGAGGAAAACATCCTCGGCTCCGGGCCGTTCAAGATGGCCTCACATGATAAGGATGTGGTCTACCGCTGGGAAAAGAATGAGGATTATTTCAAGGAGGGGCTGCCCTACTTTGACGGGATGAATTACTTTATCATCAACGATTCCAGCCGGATTCTGGCGGCTTATAAAGCCGAGCAGGTGTTGATGACGGTTTACCTGAACAGCAATATGAATGTCCGGGAGGGGCAGGAACTTCAGGCGGACAAAGAGGGGCAGGGGCGCGTGTTTTTCGCCGGGCCAACCTTGTGGCACGGGATGCTGATTAACACGACTAAATCGCCCTTTGACGATGTGCGCGTCCGCCGCGCGCTTAATTTGGTGTTGCACCGGCAGGCGTTCAATGAAATCTTTGGGGCGGGACAGTATCTTATCGGATCGCCGTTGCCGCCGGATCAGTGGTTTGGGCGGACTACGGAGGAATGGCTGCAAACTCCGGGGCTGCGGGAAACCGACGCCGGGGAGAAACATCCCGATGATATTGCCGAGGCGCAGCGGCTGATGGCGGAGGCGGGGTACGCCGATGGTTTCGAGACCACCATATTGGCGGCCAACTTCCTGTCGTTCCCGGATATGGCGCAAGTGGCCGCCGACCAGATGGAGCGGTGGCTGAACATCAGCGCGGTGGTGCAACCGGAGGAGCCGGCGGCGGGCTATGTGCGGTACGAAAGCGGCGACTGGAGTTTGGGGTTTCACGGCAACGGGATACTGGTGATGGATCCGGATCAGCTGGTGGCAGGGAGCTATCTGTCGGCGGCCACCCGGAACTATAGCGGCTGGGAACCGCCGGAAATCCGCGATTTGTATGACCGGCAACAGGTGGAGACCGATATTGAAAAGCGGCGGGAACTGGTGCTGGAGCTGGGGGATTACTTGGCGAATGTCGATACCCATGTGGTCATAACCGAGTGGGCGATGCTCATTCCGTACATCGACAACCGGATCAAGAACTACAACATCGCGTCCGGGTTCGCCAATCATACCAACAAGGAACATCTGTGGTACGAGGAAAACTGACCGTGGGGGCGCCGGTTGCGCCCCATTCATCCATAAATCCCATCCTCAGATGTAATTCCCTCCCCATATAAGGGGAGGGTTGGGTGGGGGCGCAACCCCCCGGAGCAGGCAATGAACATATACATCATAAAAAGACTGATCTTATTCATACCAACATTGCTGTTGGTAACAATCATCGTCTTTGCTTTGATGCGTCTGATTCCGGGCGATCCGGCCTATCTGCGGCTGATCGGGGCTGATGGGGATGCCGAGTTTACGCAGGAGCAATTGGAGGCGCTCCAGGCGCAGCTAGGCACTGATCGGCCATTGGTGCAACAGTACGGGCTTTGGGTTTGGGATATGCTCCGGGGCGACTTGGGGCTGTCGATGATTCACGATACGCCGATCGTTGACGATATTAAGAAACGGCTTCCCGTGACTTTGGAACTGACGTTGTTATCTTTGGCCTTGGCTACCATCATAGCCGTTCCTTTGGGGGTGATTTCGGCGGTGATGCAGGATTCACCGGCCGATTACACTTCGAGAATCGTCGCTATCGCCGGGGTGGCGATGCCCAACTTTTGGGTCGCCATTTTGATAATCATCTTTCTAGTCAACTTTTTCGGCTGGCTGCCGCCCCTGAAATATGCCGATTTGTGGCAGGATCCACTGACTAATCTCCAGCAGTTGGTCTTTCCCGCCATTGCCTTGGGGTTTTACAATATGGCGCTGATTGCCCGCGTAACGCGCAGCGCGATGCTGGAGGTTTTCCGGGAGGATTACATTCGCACCGCCCGATCCAAGGGGCTTAACGAGCGGGTGGTTATTGTCCGTCATGCGCTTAAAAACGCATCGCTGCCGGTGCTGACTATTTCCGGGTGGCAGATTGGGCGTTTGTTGGCCGGGACGGTGGTTATCGAAAAGATATTCCTGGTTCCGGGGGTGGGCCGCCTTTTGATTGACAGCATCTTTGCGCGGGATTTCACGATGATCCAGGCCATTGTGATGCTGGTCGCCACGATGGTGTTGCTGCTCAACCTGATTGTTGACTTGATGTATGGCTGGCTTGACCCCAGAATTCGCTACGCATAGGCGGTTTTTCCGCCGTTGCCGGGGGTGATTCGTGGCAGTGTACCGAGTAGACCGGCCGGATGATAACGTGCTTAGTTTGCCCGCGGGGGTGCGGCCCAAGCCTACCCTGCGGCAGACTTTGGTGAAATTCGCCAAAGACAAACCGCTGGGCGCTTTCGGCGGCATTATCGCCGTGTTGCTGATTATCGTCGCCGTGCTGGCGCCGGTAATCGCGCCGCATGATCCGGTTGCTACCGACCATAATAACGTGCTGGCTTCGCCCAGCGTGAATATGCTGCTTGGCGGCGACCAGATTGGGCGGGATGTCTTTAGCCGGCTGGTGTACGGCGCCCGGATATCGTTGCTGGTGGGCATTCTTAGCGTACTTTTCGGCGTGACCATCGGGCTTACGGTCGGGCTGGTGAGCGGGTACTTCGGGGGCATAGTCGATCTCGGGGCGCAGCGGGTGATGGATGCCGTGATGGCTTTTCCCGCGCTGATTTTGGCTTTGTCGATAATGGCAGTGATGGGGGCATCCATAGTCAACGTGATTATCGCGCTGGCCGCGGTATTTGTGCCGGGCGCCGCCCGCACTATTCGGTCGCAAGCGTTGAGCATCAAGGAAATGGACTATGTGCTGGCGGCCCGCGCCATCGGCTCCAGCGACTTGCGAATAATGATTCGCCACATGGCGCCTAACTTGGTTGCTACCTATATTGTGCTTGCCACCATTTCCTTGGGGTGGGCTATAGTGGTGGAAGCATCGCTGAGTTTCTTGGGGGTAGGCGTTCCGCCGAGCGTTCCCACTTGGGGCGGGATGTTGACCGGGGCTACCAAGTACGTGGAAACCGCGTGGTGGGTGGCGGTGTTTCCCGGTCTGGCGATTGCGATAGTGGTTTTCGCCTGGAACCTGCTGGGGGACGCCCTGCGCGATGTTCTTGATCCTAAACTGCGGGGATCCAACTAAGGGGCGGGGCGGTTGACCGGGTTGGGGGGCGCTGGTAGAATGCGGGGGCGGCGATGGGGCGGGGCGGGGCTTATCCTGTAATGCCGGGGGGAGTATGGCCAGGAAACTTGGGGTGTCGGTGGATCATAACCTTTGTGTCGGGAATCAGATGTGCATTAGCATCGCGACCAGGGCGCTTACGCTGAATGATGACCGACAGGCAATCCCGGCGGACGTGGATGGGGATACGGAGGAGGTGATCCGGGAGGCGGCGGAGCAGTGTCCGATGGCGGCGATTACGGTTACGGATGCGGAAACGGGGGAGCAGTTGTTTCCGTAGCGGCGGGGTTTCGCCGAGATTGGTCGCCCCCCCTCGCAGGCGTGATGGGGGGCTTTTGTTTGGGCTGCCGGTATCCGCGGCGGATGGGGGGCGATTTTATTTTGCAGGGGATGTTATGGCGCAAGTTGGGGTTTGTTTGCTGATGACGGAGCATGATTTTGATATTGTGGGGCTGGCGCGGCGGGTGGAGGAGTTGGGGTTCGGGTCTTTGTGGGCGCCGGAGCATGGTGTGGTGCCGGCGGATTTTACGGTGGGCGCGGCGGGGGCGCGGGCCGGGGCGCCCAGCGTGTATGCCGACGGGCGCATTAACCGGATTGTTGACCCGCTGGTGTATCTGGCGGGGGCGGCGGCGGTTACGAGCCGGATTATGCTGGGGACGGGGGTTTGCCTGGTGCCGGAGCGCAATCCCATCCGGCTGGCTAAGGAGGTGGCAACGCTGGATTTGGTTTCGGGGGGGCGGTTTTGGTTCGGCATCGGGGCGGGCTGGTTGCAGGGGGAGGCGGAGGTTTTGGGGGCGGATTTCCCGCGGCGGTGGGCGCAGACGCGGGAGTATGTGGCGGCGATGAAGGCGCTTTGGACGGAGGCGGCGCCGGAGTTTCACGGGCGTTGGGTGGATTTTCCGCCGGTGATTTGCGAGCCTAAACCGGCGCAGCGTCCGCATCCGCCGGTGCTGGTGGGGGGCGAGCTGCGGCGGGCGGCGCAGCGGGTGGCGGATTACGGCGACGGGTGGCTGCCCCGCGCCCGGAATACATCGGCGTATAGCGATCCTGCCAAATTGCCGGGGGCGCGGCGTTATATCGAGGAGCTTTACCGGGCGAATGGGCGGGATCCTTCGGCGCTGAAGATCGTTATGTGGGATGCGCCGCCGGATCGGGAGCAGAACCGGCGCTTTTTTGATGCAGGGGCGGATCATATTGTGCATTTGCTCACTACCGGGGGGGAAAGGGCGACGCTGGAGGCGCTGGAGCGGACGGCGGAGGCGGCGCTGGGGTAGGGGCGAGTTGGGGGATTCGCCGGGGTTTGGGGTTGTGGCATGACTTTGGGGTTTAGATTTGGGGGGCTTGTCTTTGGCGCGCCATCTCGATTAGTTCTTGGGCGTAGGCGCGTCCGCGGGCGATGTAGTGCTGGAAATCGCTTTCGTTCAGGGTGTCGTGGTAAAAGTGGTCGTGGAGTTTGGTTTGGGCGGATTGATATTCTTCAAATATTGTGGGGGATAATTTGCGGGCCAAGTCCCGCCGGGCTTTGTTGCTGAGGTTACGGTTTGAGTGGCCCGTTTCAAGGTGGCCGATGGATTCGATGGCGTTGACGATGGCGCCCCATACCATTTCAGCGGCTTCGTTGTTGTAGCCGCCGCTTTGGAAAGAAGCGGCGGTCTGTAAGTACCTTTCGGCCAATTGGATGTGCCTGGCGGTCTGCGTCATTATTAAGCGTCCGGCATCTTGGATTGGATCCGGTCCAGGGCATCGCGGATTACGGAAATGGCTAGGGGGAATTCGTCGAATTGCCAGGCAAATTCAGGGTCCTCGGTCCAGTCCGCGCCTTGGGAGTGTTCCAGCATGGTGACGCCAAAGTCAAAGGTAGCGCCGTAGTCGTCTTTTTCATCCAGGGTTCTGGCAAAGTGCTGGATTTCCTTTTGGTCGCTGTGGGGGCAGCCCATCCGTGCGGCCAGCTCCTGGAATGCGGTAATTATGGCTTCGCCCAAGAAGCGGGCGCAGGTGATGTCGTCGCCGTTTTGGTAGGCGGTTTCGGCTTTTTGTACTAGGTCTCTGGAGGTTTTTAGGGTGGTTGGGGTGGTCATTTTTGGCTCCTGCGTTTTTTGGCGGTGGGGCGGCGGAGGTTATTCTTGCGGTATTGGTTGATTGTGGTGACGCTTGCGGATTGTTGATTCGGGGATTATTGGGTAGAATACCATCCGATTGCGCGTTTGTAAACTGGTTGCGGTCGAATCATCCGATGCATCCGGCGGTGTTTCCCGCGGATGGTTTGGGGATTGTTGCGGCGGTGGGGGTGGCGGATGGGTTGTTTGTTGGCGGGTTTTGGGGTTATGGGCTGCGTTGTTGGTTTAGGGTTAGCAGGTGGGATAGGATGGCGGCGTCGTCCAGGTTGGGGGGTAGGTTGTAGGCGGCGGCTACGGCGGCGTCTAGGGCGGCGTGGGCGTTGGTTAGCCATTTCGGGGGGTTGTTGTAGAGGGCGGTCAGGGTGCGTTGGGGGTCGCGCAGGGCGTTGGCCCGCATGGTGTGCAGCTCCAATGCGGCGGCGGCGATGGCGGTTTGCTGCTCTTTTGTGGGGTTGGGGAAGGGAAAGGTCTCAAAGCAGGTTGAAATTATGTAGCGTTTGCCGCTTACGGATTCTCTGCGTTGCGTTCCCAATGCCGCGGCCCAAACCGCGTGGATCCGGCTGTGTAGTAGGCCGAAAAAGTAATCGTCATCGCGGGCGAAAACGATTAGAGTCGAGTCCGGCAATATATGTCCGTCAACCCACGAAAACATCCGGTGCTTGGATACTTGGCTGGATACAATGTAGCGGGGGAGGCCGGTCAAGGCTTGCCGCATAGCGATGCGCGGGGCGCCGTGTAGCCACCAGTAGCGCCGGAGTCGGGGGTCGCGATGCTTGTCGCGCTTGGGTTTTACGTTGCGGCGGACGTACTCAAAGGGGGCTTCATACATTGCGGCTTCGCTTTCGGGCATCGCGACGCCGAAATCTATAATCCACCGGTTGCCGGGTTTTTGATTGACGTCATGCCCGATCAGCCAGGGTTTGACGACGTCGCTGTTGGGCTTGCCGTTGGGATTGTAGCGATTTAGCATTTCCGCGGCGGTGGCTTGATCAATCTGAAAATCGCCGTGTTTTTTATCGCCGGCGAAGCTGATATTGGCGTTTTCGGGCAGCTTTCGGGCTTGAGTTAGATCGGCTCCGGCGGTTAAATCGGTGTGGATGATGTCCACCGGCCGGCCGTCTAAGGCGCGGATGGTTTCGGCGCCGTCGTCGAAACAGATGATTGATATATGCACATTGGCGCCGTCCAGGATCCAATCTTTATCGGATATAGCGGAGAAAATGTTTCCGGTTTCCTGGATTCGGGCCAGCACGCGGCGGTTGTTCTGGAACCGGATGGCTTGAGTCGCCAGCAATCCGGCGCGGCGGGTTTGGCCGTTTTCAATTTGGGCGCGGGCTTTCTCGAACCAGTAACAACAAAAGTCGCTGGCGTTGGGGATGCGCCCGCCATATAGTCCATAAACGGCGTTGGCGTAGGCATCGCCCAGTTCCCGGCGAAAGGGCAAGCTGCCCAGAAAGGGCGGGTTGCCGATAATAAATTCGGCGGCGGGCCATTTGGTTTCCTGCGGGTTTTCAGTGTTTCCGTCGGCGAGGATGGCGTCGGTTTGGCGAATAGTGTTCAGCGGGGACAGGATGGGCTGGCGATTGTAGGCGAATCCGTTGGACTGGTGCCATTGGATATAGCCAATCCATAGGGCGGTGCGGGCCAGTTCGGCGGCGTAGGGGTCTATTTCTAGTCCGTGCATTTGGTCGGGTTTGACTTGGGGGTGCAGGCCGTGCCAGCCCTTTCCGGCGGCGTAGTCGATTATTTCTTTTTCCAGATCGAGGAGGGAACGGAGGGCGACATATAAGAAATTGCCGCTGCCGCAGGCGGGGTCCAGTACGGTTACTGCGGATAGACGCCGGCGGAAAGACTCCAGACGTTTTTGGGCGGCATCGGCATCTTTGGCGGTGGTTATAAGCTGGTCTATTTCGCATTTGGCGGTTTGCCATTCGCGGCGCAAGGGCTGCATGATGACCGGGTCAACCACTAGGGCGATGTCGTCGGCGCCGGTGTAGTGGGCGCCTAGTTGGGAGCGTTTGGATGCGTTTAAGGCGCGCTCAAAGAGGGTGCCAAAGATGGATGGTTCGATGCTGCGCCAGTTTTTGCCGGTGGCTTCCAACAGTCGTTGCAATGCGCCGGGGCTAAGTTCAATGGTGTCGGCGTTATCGAACAAGTTGCCGTTGAACCAGCCGATATTGACAAAACCGAATAGTCCGCCGTTGGTCATTTGCGTAAACAAGTTGCGGACGGCGTGGTCGAATCGGGCGGGGTTGCGGTAATGACGGGCGGCGGTTTGGGTAAAGGCTTGTTCGTTCAGGAGTCCGGCGCTTTCGGCGTAGAGACAGAATATGATGCGGTTAAGGTAGCGGGCCAGTTTTTCCGGGTCGTCGTGGCGCAGTTCCATATCGATGACGATTTCGCGGAGGATGTCGGCGGTTTCTTGGGTGACGTTTTCGGGAGTGCGGTCGGTGCGAAATTCGTTAGGGGCGTGAAAGGCGTTGTGGAGTTTAATCAGATTTTCGGGGGCGTCCAGTTCCGACACCGGAAATTCGTGGCGGACGGTTTCCATACCGGGGAAGTTGGTTTGGATGCGGATGGTTCGGAAAGAGGATACGATCAGCAATGGCGGGGTCTTTAGGTGGATTTGGTAGCGGAGCAATTGGTTCATTCCGTCGTCGAGATAGGCGTCGCGGCTCTTAAATTCCCAAGCGAAATGATCTTCGTAATAGACGTCGGCGGATCCGCCGTTGTTGTATTTCTCAAAGGTGAAAATGTCGGGGTTGGCGTATTCGGCGGGGGCGGGATGGCCGACGGCGGCGCAGAGGTCGTTAAAGAAAGATTGCGCGCCCTGTCGTTCCCCGAACCGGGGGCGGCGCCATTTGAGGATGAATTCTAGGGGCGTCATTTCCGCATCGCTCCCGATCAGGCTGCGCGGCCTTGGAGGCAGCGGGCGAATTGGAAGCGGTTTTCCAGCAGGCCGAGGTCCATTGCGAAGGATGGGGGGCCGACGGGTGCCACTTTGGAGTGGATTACGGATAGGCCGGGGTGATCGGCGGCGGCGTAGGCTTCGGCGATGGCTTCGAGGGTGTCGGCTTTGGTTACGCGGGGGATGCCGGCTTCGCGGGCGATGCCGGCCAAGTCGGCGCCGGCGGCGGTGGCGGAGGGGAAGCCGCCTACGGATAGCAGGCTTTCGTTGTCAAAGATGATGTGGGTCAGGTTGGGCGGGGCGTAGCGGGCGAGGGTGCTTAGGGCGCCCAGGTTCATCAGCAGGGAGGCGTCGCCGTCGAGGACGGTTACGGGGCGGTCGGGCAAGGAAAGGGCGAGGCCGAGGCCCATCGAGGAGGCGAGTCCCATTCCGTGTTCGAGGTAGAAAAAGTTGGGGCGGTGGCCGAGGTTGTAGAGTTCGACGGCTACCGCGCCCATGATGGTTACTACGATTTGGTCTTTGAGGCGGGGGTAGATGGTTTGCAGGGCGTCTTGGCGCAGCATTGGGGGTTCTCCCGTTTTGGGGTGGGCGGCGGGTTAGTCTTGCCACATCAGTTCGCGGGTGAGGAGCAGGGCGACGGGGCGGAGGGAGCTTTCGGCCAGGGTTTGGGCGTGGCGGATGTCGCGGGCCGCTTGGGCCGGGTCGGATACTTTGCGGAAGATGATGCCGAGGGCGTCCAGGATGCGCTCGGTGACTAGGCCGCCCTCGGTCTGCCACGGGTCGCGCTCGCCCATTTCGCCGCGGTAGCTTACCAGCATCAGCAGGGGGATGCGGTATAGCTGGGCGAGGGATACTATGCCGTTGACGGAGGTTAGCAGGCCGTGGTTTTGCATCAGCATAGCCGATTTCCGCCCGGCCAGGTGGGCGCCGGCGGAGATGCCTACGCCCTCCTCCTCTTTGTTCAAGCGGATCAGGGTGACGTCGGGGTCGGCGTCGGCCAGGTTCACCAGGTGGACCAGCCAGGTTTCGGGGAGGGCGGATATGATGGTCACGCCGGCGTCTTTCAGGGCGTCGTAGATTATTTTGGAGTTGGCGGAGGATACGGGCAAGGCGGCACCGCCGTGGTTGGGATTGGGGGTTACGGGCGCATTATAGATCAATGTTGGGCGTTGGGGGCATAAAGTCGTTGACGGGTAGGGCGATGTCGGGGAAGGCTTGGGGGGTGATGGTTTGGCCGGGGTGGTAGGTTCGGGTGGTCGTGTATTGGTCGCCCACGGGGTCGGTGTGGGCGGCTACCTGGCGGTTGCGGAGGTTGGCGATCCAGACCTCGGGGATGCCGGCGGCGGCGTAGCGGGCCAGTTTGGGGCCGCTGTCGTAGCGTAGGGAGGTGTTGGCTATTTCGATGATCAGGTATACGTCGGAGGGGGGTATGGGAGTTGGGGTTTGGGTTATGGGGCGCGTCCGGTATACGATTATGTCGGGCTGGGGGGCGGTGTGGATGTTGAGGCGGACGGCGCCCTGCACTCGCACCATCGCATTATCGCCCAGCCGGCGATTCAACAGCCTGTTGAGCCAGTCTGTGCCGATTTCGTGGGGGTCTCCGATTGGCGACATAATTACTATCATCCCGTCGATCAGTTCCAGCCGGTCGTCCTCGTGGAGGATGCCGAATTTTTCCATATCCTGAAATTCGTCTGCGGTGAAAGGGCGGGCGCCGGTTAGCACGGCGGCTTGTTCGCCGGGGGCGATGATGCCGGCGGCGGCCAGGGCGCGGCATTCTTGCGGGGTGAAGGGGCGCATCGGGGGCAGCTCAGTGGTGGTTTTGGTGGTTGTCATTGCGGCCTCCGGGGGGATTGGCGGGCGCGGCGGGATGGGATAGGTTCGCTTGTGATTATATGCTTTGGCGGGATGATGGGGGCATAAAGTCGTTGACGGGTAGGGCGATGTCGGGGAAGGCTTGGGGGGTGATGGTCTGGCCGGGATGGTAGATCTTGGTGGTAGTGTATTGGTCGCCGATGGGGTCGGTGTGGGCGGCTACCTGGCGGTTGCGGAGGTTGGCGATCCAGACTTCGGGGATGCCGGCGGCGGCGTAGCGGGCCAGTTTGGGGCCGCTGTCGTAGCGCAGGGAGGTGTTGGCTACTTCGATGATCAGGTAGACGTCGGAGGGGGGGACGGGGGTTGGGGTTTGGGTTATGGGACGCATCCGGTATACCACTAGGTCGGGTTGGGGGGCGGTGTGGATGTTGAGGCGGACGGCGCCCTGCACCCGCACCATCGCCCGCCCGGACAGGGCCGGGGCCAGCAGCATGGTAAGCCAGTCTGTGCCGATTTCGTGGGGGTCTCCGATTGGCGACATAATTATTATCTTCCCGTCGATCAGTTCCAGTCGGTCGTCTTCGTGGAGGATACCGAACTTTTCCATGTCCTGAAATTCGTCTGCGGTGAAAGGGCGGGCGCCGGTTAGCACGGCGGCTTGTTCGCCGGGGGCGATGATGCCGGCGGCGGCCAGGGCGCGGCATTCTTGGGGGGTGAAGGGGCGCATCGGGGGCAGCTCGGTGGTGGTTTTGGCGGTTGTCATGGCGGCCTCCGGGGGGATTGGCGGGCGCGGCAGGTTCTGTTGTGATTATATGCTTTGGCGGGATGATGGGGGCATAAAGTCGTTGATGGGTAGGGCGATGTCGGGGAAGGCTTGGGGGGTGATGGTTTGGCCGGGATGGTAGATCTGGGTGGTCGTGTACTGGTCGCCGACGGGGTCGGTGTGGGCGGCTACCTGGCGGTTGCGGAGGTTGGCGACCCAGACCTCAGGGATGCCGGCGGCGGCGTAGCGGGCCAGTTTTAGGCCGCTGTCGTAGCGCAGGGAGGAGTCGGCTACTTCGATGACCAGGTAGACGTCGGAGGGGTAGTTGCGGCCTACCTCGGTTATGGGGCGTATTTTTACCACTGCGAAATCGGGTTGCGGGGCACTGTGGTCGTTCAGGTAGATGGGGCCGCCTACCTGGACGATGGCGCGGCCTGCCAGTGGCGGAACCAGCAGCATGGTTAGCCAGTTGGCGCCGCCTACGTGATATTCGCCTATTGGGGCCATAATGATTATCTTTCCGTCCATCAATTCGATTCGGTCGTCCTCGTGGAGTATGCCGGCTCTTTCCATTGCCAGGTATTCGTCCGCGGTGAAAGGGCGGGCGCCGGTTAGCACGGCGGCTTGTTCGCCGGGGGCGATGATGCCGGCGGCGGCCAGGGCGCGGCATTCCTGCGAGGTAAAGGGGCGCATCGGGGGCAGCTCGGTGGCGGTTTTGGTGGTTGTCATGGCGGCCTCCGGGGGGATTGGCGGGCGCGGCAGGTTCTGTTGTGATTATATGCTTTGGCGAGATGATGGGGGCATAAAGTCGTTGACGGGTAGGGCGATGTCGGGGAAGGCTTGGGGGGTGATGGTTTGGCCGGGATGGTAGATCTGGGTGGTGGTGTACTGGTCGCCGACGGGGTCGGTGTGGGCGGCTACCTGGCGGTTGCGCAGGTTGGCTACCCAGACTTCTGGGATCCCGGCGGCGGCGTAGCGGGCCAGTTTTAGGCCGCTGTCGTAGCGCAGGGAGGAGTCGGCTACTTCGATGACCAGGTAGACGTCGGAGGGGTAGTTGCGGCCTACTTCGGTTATGGGGCGCAGCCGGACCACCGCGAAGTCGGGTTGCGGGGCACTGTGGTCGTTCAGGTAAATGGGGCATTGTACCAACACCATGGCGCGGCCAGCCAATGCCGGGGCCAGCAGCATAGTTAGCCAGCCAGTGCCGCCTATGTGGTAGTCTCCGATTGGGGCCATAATGATTATCTTTCCGTCCATCAGTTCGATTCGGTCGTCCTCGTGGAGGATGCCGGCTTCTTCCATTGCCAAGTATTCGTCCACGTTGAAAAGGCGGGCGCCGTTTAGCACGGCGGCTTGTTCGCCGGGGGCGATGATGCCGGCGGCGGCTAGGGCGCGGCATTCTTGGGGGGTAAAGGGGCGCATCGGGGGCAACGCGGTGGTGGTTTGGGTGGTTGTCATGGCGGCCTCCGGGGGGATTGGCGGGCGCGGCGGGATGGGATGGGTTCGTTTGCGGTTATGTGCGCCGGCGGGATGATGGGGGCATAAAGTCGTTGATGGGGAGGGCGATGTCGGGGAAGGCTTGGGGGGTGATGGTCTGGCCGGGGTGGTAGGTTCGGGTGGTCGTGTATTGGTCGCCGACGGGGTCGGTATGGGCGGCTACCTGGCGGTTGCGGAGGTTGGCGACCCAGACCTCGGGGATTCCGGCGGCGGCGTAGCGGGCCAGTTTGGGGCCGCTGTCGTAGCGCAGGGAGGTGTCGGCTACTTCGATGACGAAGTAGACGTCGGAGGGATAGCTGCGGCCTACCTCGGTGATGGGGCGTATTTTTACCACCGCGAAGTCGGGTTGCGGGGCGCTGCGGTCGTTCAGGTAGATTGGCCCGCCTACCCGGACCATGGCGCGGCCAACCAATGCCGGCGCCAGCAGCATAGTTAGCCAGTCGGTGCCGCCTACGTGATATTCGCCTATTGGGGCCATAATGATTATCTTTCCGTCCATCAATTCGATTCGGTCGTCCTCGTGGAGGATGCCGGCTTCTACCATCGCCAGGTATTCGTCCACGTTGAAAAGGCGGGCGCCGGTTAGCACGGCGGCTTGTTCGCCGGGGGCGATGATGCCGGCGGCGGTTAGGGCGCGGCATTCCTGCGGGGTGAAGGGGCGCATCGGGGGCAGCTCGGTGGCGGTTTTGGCGGTTGTCATGGCGGCCTCGATCGGGGGTTGGGTTGGGCGGGGGCGGGGGAAATTCGACGGTTGGTAGTGGTAGAGTATACGGGTTAGATTGCGCCGGGGTGAATAGCTTTGGATTGCGCGGTTTGGGATTCAGCGGAAACGGTTTCGCGGGACGAGATGGTCGCTTTGCAGGGGGAGCGGCTGCGAGGCTGCCTGGCGCGGGTTATGCGCGGGGCGGCGGTTTATCGCGACCGGTTGGCCGCGGCGGGGATTGCGGCGGACGATGTAGTATCGTTGGATATGCTGGCGCGGCTGCCGTTTACGGTTAAGCAGGATTTGCGCGAGCATTATCCTTTCGGGTTGTTCGCCGCGCCGATGGATGATGTGGTGCGGCTGCACGCCTCCAGCGGCACTACGGGCAAGATGACCGTGGTGGGGTATACCGCCAATGATGTGGCGGTGTGGGCCGATCTGGCGGCCCGGGCTTTGTTTATGGCGGGGGTCAGGCGGGGGGATATTATTCATAATGCCTATGGTTATGGTTTGTTTACCGGGGGCTTGGGGCTGCATTACGGGGCCGAGCGGCTGGGGGCGGCGGTGGCGCCGGTGTCGGCCGGCAATACGCGGCGGCAGGTGGAGCTGGCGCAGGATTTCGGGGCGACGACGCTTTGCTGCACGCCGTCTTATGCGTTGCTGATCGCGGAGCAGGCAGCGGAGTCGGGGGCCGATTTGTCCCGGCTGCGGCTGGGCGTGTTCGGCGCGGAGCCGTGGTCAGAGGAAATGCGGGGCGAAATCGAAGCCCGTTTGGGTATCGCCGCTTTGGATATTTACGGGCTGTCGGAAGTTATGGGGCCGGCGGTGGCGATGGAGTGCCGGTATAAGCAGGGGCTGCATTTGGCGGAGGATCATTTCATACCGGAAATCGTGGACCCGGACAGCGGGGCGACTTTGGCCGACGGGCAGGTTGGGGAGCTGGTGCTAAGCTGCGTCACGAAAGAGGCTTTGCCGTTGCTGCGTTACCGCACCGGGGATCTTACCTGGCTGCGGCGGGAGCCTTGCGCTTGCGGGCGGACTACGGCGCGGATGGGCCGGCCGGTGGGCCGCACCGATGATATGCTGATTATCCGCGGGGTTAATGTGTTTCCTTCGCAGATTGAGGCGGTTTTGTTGCGGACGCGCGGACTGGCGCCCCATTATGAGTTGCGGTTGGAGCGGGGGGCGTCGCGGATGGATGAGCTTACGGTCCGGGTGGAGGCTACCGATGCTTTGTACCGCGACCGCGATGCCGTCAATGTCGCGGCGGGGGCGCTGACGGAGGGTCTGCGCAGCGGTTTGGGAGTCGGCTGTAGGGTTGAGATCGTCGCCCCCCGTCAATTGGCGCGGAGCGAGGGCAAGGCTGCGCGGGTTGTTGATAACCGCCGTTTTTAGCGGCGGGGCTTGCAGTTTCCGGCGGCGATATACGGTTTTCTTAGGGTTGGGATGGGCGATCTGTATTCCGGGAGGGCGGGATGAATCTGGAGACTTTATTGTATGAAAGCGATGGGGATCTGATCCGGTTGACGTTGAACCGGCCGGGGGCGTTGAATGCGGTTGATTACCGGGGAACGGTTGAATTGCTTGAGGCGGCGCAGGCGATTTATGATGATGCTACGGCGCGGGCGGTGATTATTCGCGGCGCCGGGCGGGCTTTTTGCGCGGGCATAGACTTGAAAGAACTGGCCGCCGGGGATACGCCCTTTGCTTATTTCGATAATTGGGATCGGGCTTTGCGGCTGCTGGAGTTGTCGGATAAGTTGGTGTTGTGCGCCATGCAGGGTTATGCGCTGGGCGGGGGGCTGCAACTGCCGCTGGCCTGCGATCTACGCATCGCCACGCCCGATTGCCGCTTGGGGCTGCCAGCGGCCAGGGAGGGGTTTGTTCCCGGCCTGGCGACTTACCGCTTGCCCCGCTATGTGGGGTTGGGCCGCGCCAAACGTATGGCGCTGTCGGGGGAGCAGGTGGACGGGGCGGAGGCGCATCGGATCGGGCTGGTGGATTATCTGGTGGCTGCGGGCAGTTTCGATGCCGATGTGGAGGCGTTGACGCAGCGTTATTTGTCGATAAGCTCCGAGGGAGCGCGGCAGACCAAGCTGCTGCTGTCGGCCTGCCAGGACTATTCGCACGGGCAGTTTTTCGAGGAATATCTGCGGCGTCAAGGCGCGGCGGTGGCGTCGGCGGATCACTGGGAGGCGCTGGCGGCGCACCGGGAGGGGCGGCCGCCGGACTACCGGCGGGGGCGGATGGGGTGATTGGGGTTATCGGGCGAGATGCCTATGGATAACACTTCGATGGTATTGGCGTTCAGTATCCGATAGCGAAAATACCAGAGGCCAATGGCGCACTCGATAGTTCCCGGCTGGTTGGGGTAATAAGAGGCGTAGCGCCGGGCGGGGTTGTTTTCCGGGAGCGGGTGGCGGCAGAGTTGGGTTACGATAATCCGGCGGCAATCATCCCGGTCGTGGGGCAACAGCCAGTCAAGGAAATTTTCCGCTGATTCCCTTAGCACTACATCCCAAAGGGGCGTCATTCGGGGCGTTCCAGCTTGCGGCCCAAGCCCAAGTCCGAACAAGCGTAGCCAACTTCCAGGCTGGCGTAGTCGGCATATTTGTAGCTCCAATAGGCCAGCATTTGCACGTTAATTTCTTGTCCGGCCCCGGTTTCCAAGTGGTGCAAGATACAGACTAGGCAAAGTTCGTTGAGGGCCATCCGGCGGGCGATGGTGTTCCAGGAATTGGCCGGCCATATATCGGCGTGGCGGAGCGCGGTTTCACGGACGATTTTCCTGAACCGCAATCCGCCGAGCAGGGCCCGGGTATACTCATCGCCGAGCCGTTGGGACGATTCGGTGAAAATGCGGCGCAATTCCTCCTCAATAGCGTTTTCCCGGTGGAGCAGAGCGTCTAATCCGGCGGGGGCGGCGGCGGCCAGGGCATCGGCGGTCATATCCCGCCATTCCTTAAAATCCGTCCACTTTTCCGGGAAAATTACGGTAATGTCGTCGCTGTTAAGGATTGGCGACAGAATTTCGTCGGCGATGCGCCGTTTATCGCCGGCCAGCTCATCCCATTGGGGGGTGGGGGCCGCCGGTTTGGTCCAGCCGGTATAGACGGTTGGCCCATGGTTCAGGATGGGCGCGGCGGGCAGCGTCATAGCCAATCTCCCATCGCTCTTGTTGCGGAAAGAATTTGCTCTAGTGTATGGGGCGCTTAATCCGCCGTCAATTCACCCTTGACGGGCGGATTTGATACAATACCGATGATAGTGAACAATGGCGGCAATCGCGTATGGGCGGGATGGATGGTTATGGCGTTGGCGGATGGGGCATCGGCGGGGGGCGGGGGGCGGATTGATTTTGCGGCGGCGCCGGAACGCTACCGGCATTGGCGGCTGGATACGGACGGGGCGGTGGCGCGGCTTACCCTGCGGGTGCAGGAGGATGCGCCGCTGCATCCGGGTTATGAACTTAAGCAAAATTCCTATGACTTGGGCGTGGATATCGAGTTGTATGATGCGGTGCAGCGGTTGCGGTTTGAGCAGCCGCAGGTGGGGGCGGTGGTGATCGCCTCGGGGCATGAGCGGGTGTTTTGCGCCGGGGCGAATATCCGTATGCTGGCGCAGGCGGAACACGCGCTTAAGGTGAATTTCTGCAAGTTCACCAACGAAACCCGCAACGGAATGGAGGACGCCAGCGCCCATTCCGGCCAGCGGTATATCTGCGCGGTCAACGGCCCGGCGGCCGGCGGGGGGTATGAATTGGCGCTGGCCTGCGACCGGATTATGCTGGTGGACGACGGCTCCAGCGCCGTGGCCCTGCCCGAATTGCCTTTGCTGGGGGTGCTGCCCGGCACGGGCGGCCTTACCCGTTTGGTGGACAAGCGGCGGGTGCGGCGCGATTATGCCGATTTTCTATGCACCGCGCCGGAGGGCATACGGGGATCCCGCGCTTTAGAGTGGGGGCTGGTGGATGAGCTGATTCCCCGTTCCCGTTTCGATGCGGCGGTGGCGCAACGGGCGGCGGAATGGGCCGCGGCAAGCGTCCGTCCGGCGGCCTGGGAGGGCATTGCGTTGACGCCGCTGGAGCGGGATTTCCGGGATGACGGCGTGGTTTATGAACACGTTGCCGTGTCCATTGACCGGCAATTGGGGGCGGCCTTTCTCGATCTTCGCGGGCCGGAAAGCGACCCCCCCGGCGATGCCGCCGGCATCCGCAGGCAAGGCTGCCGGTTCTGGCCTTTGGCGCTGGCGCGGGAATTGGACGATGCCATCCTGCACCTGCGGGCCAACGAGGGCGGCGTGGGCACTTGGGTTTTCCGAACTCGCGGCGACGGCGGGCGGGTGGCGGCTTATGATCATCTGCTGCTGGAGTCGGGCGGTTACTGGCTGGCGCGGGAAGTCGTTTTGTATCTGAAACGGACGCTGAAACGGCTGGATGTCAGCTCGCGGTCGCTGGTGGCGCTGATAGAGCCGGGCAGTTGTTTCGCCGGTACGCTACTGGAGCTGGCCCTGGCCGCCGATCGCTGCTATATGCTGGACGGGGAATGGGATGATAATGCCGGATCCGGCGCGGCGGCGGCGCGGCTTACCGGGATGAACTTCGGGCCGCTGCCGATGGTCAACGGGCTATCGCGGCTGGAGGGGCGGTTCCTGGACGCCGCCCGGTTGCGGGAATGCGTTGGGCAAGAATTGGACGCGCCGGCGGCCCGCGATTTGGGGCTGGCGACCTTTATCCCCGACGCCATTGATTGGGACGATGAAGTGCGGCTGGCGCTGGAGGAACGCGCCAGCTTTTCGCCCGATGCGCTGACCGGGATGGAGGCTAATCTGCGTTTCGCCGGGCCGGAAACTATGGAAAGTAAAATTTTCGGGCGGTTAAGCGCCTGGCAAAACTGGATTTTCCAGCGGCCCAACGCCTCAGGCAGCCAGGGGGCGTTGCAGCAATACGGCACCGGGGCGCGGGCCGATTTCGACCGGGGGAGGGTTTAGCTAGGGGCGCGGGTTTCTTTTTATTGCGTCCGGTGGTATGCTGGAAGCTAGAACGGTGGCCCGATGGAAAACTTGACGGGGGATTAGCGAAGAATTATGGACGAAAAACAACTCCTTGATCATAAACTCGCAGAGAAAGCACACCGCGCATTCGGTCAACTCAACGAAGAATGGAGCTACGATGAGCCTCCAGAATACAGCATAGAAATCAACTCGGATATAATGGATATGGCTCACGACGCTTTGGAGCAATGCCTGAAGCGGCTAATACTGCGTACTGGCAAAGTCTCCGATATCATACGCGAACATGGGTTGCAAAAAGTGTTCCAGAGTTTGCGGGAAGTTGACACAGAAACCGCAAACCGCCTTGAGGCGGCGTATAAAGCCGCCCTGGATTTCTACCGGGTGAAACCGGAAGTGCTTCCTGAAATACACGGATCCCTTGAACGGTATTTCGATTTTGCAGGGTCTGGAGAATTATACATCAAGAGGAAGTATCTATCCTTGGAAGGGTACGGGAAAGGTGCTGATTTGAGTTACCACGAGCAACGCACAAACTTGATGACTGCAAGGATACATGCCGAGTTGCTGTATGTTTGCGATCGGATGCTTTGCGGTCAAGAGTCCGTCGTCAACGTCAACACGCGTGTGGAAAGGATAATAGGGAGTTACCTCTCTCAACCTATAGGGAACTATGTTGAACGCAAACCCGCAATTGACAATTGGTGCGCGTGTGTGAATGAGACTGGATCTTTCACTGAAGCACTACTAAATGAGCTGCGTAAAGGTACGTGCGGCGACCCCATTGCCCGGGAAACTTGCGAATGGTTGCGCGAGAAGTATCTCGTCGGTGAGAAAGATTGGGCTATTGAATATGTGTTGCAACGCGCGAAAACAATCCCGCAAGGATCCATCAAAACCGAATTAAAGGCGGTAACATCAACTCATACAGAGACGTCGCGCAATTTGTCAGTCAACTCCCCAAGCGGCGTACGTCTAGGGTATGTTATCGAGATTTGGGATGGTACATACCAGACTTTGCCGACGCACAGAGGAATGAGTGTTATCGTAGAAGACAAAAAAACGGCGGTAGCGTGGCTGGTTCAAGAAACCAGCACGCAAGTCCTGGTTGACGGACGCGATGTGACCGCGCCCATAACAGTCGTGGGGCAAAACCACCGGAAGTTTATATACAATATGTCAAATTACGTACCACGTTCCCCGCAATTCGGATCCACAGAATCTTACAAGCTCCAGTTATGGGATGGTAATCACGGCTTTGCTGTAGGCGAAGCGGTAATGTTGCGGATTTGCCGGCCGGACTGCGCTGGAATTGATTTATATCTTAAAGGCGTGGTACAGCAAATAAATGGGAGCGAAATTACGGTGCAGGGAAGGGATGGTTTTGCCAAATGCCATAAATTAGGGGGGCGAGAGCTGGTATAATTTATCAATTAGCAGACATTTTTATGTCAGGGTAATTTATCTGAAACGAAGCGGAAGCGTGGCGCGGCGCCGCAAGGAGGGGTTATGAGCGTCAACTATACGGATCGCATCCCCAACAACGTGGGGTTGGCCGATAACCGGCGTTTGCAACGCGCTTTGGAGTCGTGGCAGCCCAATTATATGAAGTGGTGGGGGGAAATGGGGCCGGACGGGGCGGCGGATTTCGATGTTTATCTGCGAACTGCGGTAAGCGTTGAAGCCGATGGGTGGGCCAATTTCGGGTTTGTCAAAATGCCGGAATACCGTTGGGGGATTTTCTTGGCGAAACCGGAGCCGGAACGGGTTATATCCTTTGGCGACCACCTGGGGGCGCCGGTGTGGCAAGAAGTGCCGGGGGAGTACCGGGCGGCGCTGCGGCGGTTGATTGTAACCCAGGGCGACACCGAACCGGCGTCGGTGGAGCAACAACGGCGGCTGGGGCTTACCTGCCCGTCGTTGTATGACCTGCGGAATCTGTTTCAGATAAATGTAGAGGAAGGGCGGCATTTGTGGGCGATGGTGTATATGTTGCACGCTTACTTCGGGCGCGATGGGCGGGAGGAAGCGGAGGCGATGTTGCAACGGCATTCGGGCGACGCCGACCGGCCGCGTATCTTGGGCGCGTTCAACGAACCTACTCCCAACTGGCTGTCGTATTTGATGTTTACCTATTTCACGGATCGCGACGGCAAGTATCAATTGGCGGCGCTGGCGGAATCGGGCTTTGACCCGCTGGCCCGCACCTGCCGCTTTATGCTCACGGAAGAGGCGCACCATATGTTCGTGGGGGAAAGCGGGGTTATGCGGGTGGTGCAACGCACCGCCGATGTGATGCGGGAGCTGGGCACTGATGACCCGGAACAATTGCGGGCGGCCGGGGTGATTGATTTGCCGACCATTCAGAAGTATCTGAATTTTCATTACAGCGTGTCGGTGGATTTGTTCGGGCAAGAAGTTTCCACCAACGCCGCCAATTATTTCACTGCCGGACTGAAAGGCCGGTATCAAGAATCGCGGCTGCCGGGGGATCATCGTTTGACCGAGGAATTGTGGCCGGTGTATACGGTGCGGGATGGGCGCATTGCGGCGGAACAATTGCCGGCCTTGAGCGCGGTTAATGAGCGGCTGCGGGATGATTATATCAAGGATTGCCAGCGGGGGCTGGATCGTTGGAACCGGGTTTTGGCATCCGGGGGCGTTGATTTCCGGCTGGAGCTGCCGCATCGCTTTTTTAACCGTCGCATCGGCAACGCAGCCGGTCTGCGGGTTTCCCCGGACGGGCAAGTAGTGGACGAATCGGAGTGGCAAGCCAATGAATCCCGCTGGCTGCCAACGCCGGCGGATATGGCGTTTGTGGATTCTCTGATGCGCCGGGTGGTGGAGCCGGGCAAAATGGCGGGCTGGATTGCGCCGCCGCCGCGGGGGATCGATGGGAAGGGTTGGGATTTTGAGTATGTGCGATTTAACCAGGCTATCCCCCATTAAGGGGGATGGTTGGGGCGGGGATTGATGCTTGACGCCTTCAACTGCCCGGTCGCCGTTTCTGCTCTTGGGCCGCCAGATCGGGCAGGGTCAGGCCGCGGCCCTCTTTTTTCGCCGCCAGCCACTGCTTGAGCGACTTTGGATTCTCTTGGGAGGGCCAACCGGCCAGCAATCCCTCCACGCTGATATCCTCGTCCAGGTCGGGCCAGTGAATATGTTGCCCATCGGAACGCAATTTCCAGTTGTTGCGCTCCGGCAAAGTGGCGTATACTAGCCGGGGATACCAGACTAAAGGCACGGAAATGCTCCGGCCGTCGATAAGATCTGCGGTAAGGGTATCCTCGGTTACAATGATTGCCATTGCGCCGGGCACTTCCATTTTAACGGTTGAAATGGGCATTCCAAGCCTCCAGAAATGTTGTATGATTTCGTTCAACAATCCGGTAAATTCGCAGGGATTCTCTCCTGGTAAAATTACCGCCGTCTTGGTATTTCACCGGGTCGAGCCAAAATTTGGCGAAACAATTATCGCGTTGCACATGGATATGGGGCGGCTCGTTCCGGTCGCCGGATACGAAGTAAAAGCGATAAGGCCCTTCTCTCAGTATCGTCGGCATAGCCGCCCCCGGTATTGCCGTCTGCCGCCGCCGGACGAGTTTTTGACTTTGTCGCGTATCGCCATAGCTTAACACCGGCCATCGCAGGATTCTTAAGATGGTATAACCTTGTCGCCGCGGCTTGTCAACTGGTAGAGTGCAGGGTAGTTGCCGGATGGTTTGGAGGCGTTATGCGGGCGCATGAAGTGGCGATTGACGCCGCGGTTAGTCCGCCGGGTATCCGCTACCCTGCGGTTTTTAATGCCGCGGCGGCGTTTGTTGACCGGCATTTGGCGGAGGGGCGGGCGGGCAAGACGGCGATTGTGTTTGACGATACCGGGGAATGCGTTACTTATGGGCAGTTGGCGGAGCGGGTGAACCGCTGCGGGAATTTGCTGCGGAGTCTGGCCGGCGAGACGGGCGGGCGGCTGCTGATGGTGGTTAAGGATTGCCCGGAGTTCTTTTACCTGTTCTGGGGGGCGGTCAAGGCCGGCTTGATTCCAGTGCCGCTGAATACGCTGCTGCGGGCCGGGGATTACCGCTATGTCGTTGAGGATTCGGCCTGCGCCGGGCTGGTTTATTCCCCCGAATACCGGGCGGAAATGGCGGCGGCTTTGGCCGGGGCGTCGCACCAGCCCGATTTTGTGCTATGCACCGAGGGGCCGGGGTCGCTGGCGTCTATGATGGAGGAATCGTCGGATGTACTGGCGCCGGCGCCGGCATCGCCGGATTCGGAATGCTTTTGGTTATATTCGTCGGGGTCTACCGGGCGACCCAAAGGGGCGGTTCACCGGCACCGGGACATTGTGACCACCTGCGTCCGGTATGCCGTCGGCACGCTGGGCGTGGCCGAGGATGATGTATGCTTTTCGGCGGCCAAGCTGTTTTTCGCCTACGGGCTGGGCAACGCTATGACCTTTCCGCTGTGGGCCGGGGCTACGGCGGTGTTGAGCGGGCAACGGCCGGCGCCGGAAATGACTTTCGGGGTTATCGAGCGTCGCCGCCCGACGCTGTTTTTCGGCGTGCCTACGTTGTACGCGGCACAACTGCGGGCGCTGGAGGAGTCGCCCGGCCGCCGGGAGGCTTTGGCATCGCTGCGTTGCTGCGTGTCGGCGGGGGAGGCGCTGCCCGCCGATATTTTCCGCCGCTGGCGGGAACGCGCCGGGACGCTGATTCTGGACGGCATCGGCTCCACCGAGGCGCTGCATATATTTATTTCCAACACCGCCGCCGATTACCGGGCGGGAACCAGCGGCCGTCCGGTTCCGGGGTACGAAGCGCGTATTTTGGATGATGCGGGCAACCCGGCGGCGCCGCCGTCCGGGGGTAATGACGGGGATGTGGGGCGATTGTTCATCCGGGGCGATTCCACTGCGGTGCGCTATTGGAATAACCCGCAAGGCACGGCCGAAACGATGACTAGCGGGGGCTGGCTGAATACCGGGGATATGTATTATCAGGATGCCGACGGGTATTATGTATACTGCGGGCGCAACGATGATATGCTCAAGGTAGGCGGCATCTGGTGTTCGCCGGCGGAAATCGAATCCCGTCTGATCGAACATCCCGAGGTGCTGGAGGCCGCGGTGGTGGGCCGCGCCGATGCGGATCAACTGGTCAAGCCGGAGGCTTTCGTGGTGCTGAAAGACCCGCAAGCGGCGGGGGATGCCTTGGCCGCGGAGTTGCTGGAGCATTGCCGGACGGGACTGGCGCGGTACAAGTATCCGCGCTGGGTGAATTTTGTAGAGGATTTGCCCAAGACGGCGACGGGCAAAGTGCAACGTTATCGCCTGCGGGGGTAGGTGCGCCCGCCATTGACCTGTGCTAGAATGGCTGAAAGTTGGGGCAGGAGGCCGGTATGTCGCTGGCGGTTGTTTTCAAGAGCGCGGAAGGCATCGTGCTGGCGGCGGACAGCCGGGTAACTTTGACCGTCCCCAGAGGCCCTGAAAACGCGCGGGAAATCATTCCTGCCTTTTACGATAATGCTACCAAGTTGCTGAAAGTGAACGGGCAAAACCATGTGGGTGTCGTTACCTACGGTTTGGGCGGACTTGGCGCGGATGCTCCGCGAACCGCGCATAGTTTTATGCCGGAATTTGAGGCCATTCTGTCCAAAGACCTAAAAGACCGCTTGCCGGTAAGGGAGTTTGCCCAGAGGCTCAGCGATTTTTTCGTTGACCAATGGCGAGCCACAATGCCATCCAATTTCAATGGCCCGGCCTTATCGTTTCTAATTGGCGGATATGACGAAAATGAACCATACGGTAAAGTGTATGAAGTATTTATACCGTATCGGCCTGCGCCTTACGAAAGGCACCCCGGCACCGAGTTTGGCGTAACATGGGGCGGTCAGAGAGAATATGTTGACCGGCTTATCAGGGGGTTCGATGATTCGCTTCCAGTGAAAGTGCAGAATTCGTATAAACAGTCAAGCGAACAGAACCAACAACTTTTTCAAGAAATCGCCAAAACTTCACAACTGCCGATACCTTTTCAACTGCTTCCATTGCAGGACTGTGTTGATTTAACCATCTTTCTCATTAGGATGACAATTACTTTACAAAAATGGCTCGTTGAAGTTCGCGGGGTTGGCGGCGCTATTGATGTAGCGACAATCACAAGGGCCGACGGATACCGCGCGGTTCAACAGAAAAGAATTACCGGGGAATGTTAAAAATGGATACGCGACTCGAAAACGGTTCCGCAGGAACGAAAGAATGGCTTGAAACGACTCAAGGATGGACCATTTACGCCTATGCCGAAAGCGGGATTCCCGTCGCTCCCATTGGCAGATCCAAAGATGGTGCTTCGCCAACAAGGCAACCCCTGCCAGCGCCGCGGCAACGCAGGCGAGAGTGGCCTTTTGGCGAAAATATCCGGGATGCCATCCGAGCCTTCAAAGGCAAGTAATTTCCAAAGGTGCGCGAAATGGACAAAGAGCCGCCTAGCAAATTTAATACAACTATCAGAGTTGCGATCTCATTACTGGTTTTGTTCGCGGCTCTTTTCGTCATCCTATCGCAAAGGTATCCCGATGACTATGCCAAGTGGGCCTTCGGGATTATAGGCATAGTAGTGGGCTACTGGCTTAGGTGACGGCGTACCCATCCCGCCCTTGCGCCGCGGCGGGTTGGGCGGTATGCTGGCATAATCCTATCGCAATGGGAGGTTGGTCATGGCTAGGATTGCGCGGGTGGGTCACGTGGTGCTGAATGTCCGGGATACCCGGGAGGCGGTCGCCTGGTATACCAATGCGCTGGGGATGGAGCTGATGAACCACGACCTGGGGATGGATATGGCCTTTCTGTCCTTTGGCGTTTCGGATCACGACATCGCGCTCATCCGGGCGCCGGAGGGCGTGGATACCGGCAGCCCCGGGCTGTCGCATACCGCGCTGCAACTGGAGGGCGGGGAGCCGGAGTTGCAGGAAATGTATGGCCGGGTTAAGGCCGCCGGCTATCCCATTGACTTCACCGCCGACCACGGGTTGACCAAGAGCTTTTACTGCTTCGACCCCAGCGGCAACCGCATCGAAATCTTTTTCCAGCACCTGCACGATGAGGAGGCCCGGGAGTTTATGCGCCGGACGGGGGCGGTGCTGGACCCGTATGCGCTGGAAGCCGCGCCCGCGAATTAGGCGGCGGCGGCGATGTCGGGGGCGGCGGATTTCCCGTCGCCCCGGCGCGGGTTCATTCCGGCGCATCCGGCGCGTATTCATTCCGGCGGGGGCTTGGCAATGGCGGATATCGAGCGGGGCGGGCTACCTTTTCTCAGTGTGGCGGAGTTGGGGCGGTTGATTCGGGCGGGGGAGGTTTCGCCGGTGGCGGCCGCCGAAGCGTTTTTGGAGCGGATTGAACGCCTTGACGGGCGGCTTAATTCGTATATCACGGTCTGCCGCGATGCGGCGTTGCGGGCGGCGCGGGCGGCCGAGGCCGAGATCGCCGCCGGGCGGTATCTGGGGCCGCTGCACGGCATCCCGGTGGCGGTTAAAGACCAGTTCGATACCGCCGGGATTCGCACCACTTACGGCTCGGCGCTGGCTTGGGATAATGTGCCGGATACCGATGCCGTGGTGGTGGCGCGGCTGAAGGCCGCCGGAGCGGTGCTACTGGGCAAGCTGAATTTGTCGGAGTTCGCCCTGGGGGAAAGTTTTTATCATCCGGGGGGAACGCCGCGCAATCCGTGGGATTTGTCGCGCAACCCCGGCATATCCAGCAGCGGGTCGGCGGGGGCGACCGCGGCGTTCCTGTGCGCCACGGCGCTGGCCGAGGATACCGGCGGCTCGACCCGGATTCCGGCGGCCTGGAGCGGCCTTACCGGACTGCGCCCCACTTGGGGGCTGGTGAGCCGGCGCGGCGTGGCCGGGGTGTCGTGGTCTATGGATACGGTGGGGCCGATATCGCGCTCCGCCGAGGATTGCGCCATCACTTTCCAGGCCATCGCCGGGCATGACCCGCAGGATCCTTATTCGCGGAACGCGCCGGTTCCCGATTACCGGCGGGAGCTGGAGGGCGGGGTCGGCGGTTTGCGGGTGGGCGTGTTGCGGGAAAAGGTGGCCGGCGGCGGGCTGGCGCCGGATACGCTGCGGGCGGTAGAGACGGCGGTGGCGCAGTTGGGCGAACTGGGCGCGGAAACGCGGGAAATTTCTATTCCTATCGTGGAAAACGCCGGGGCGGCATCGAAATGCGTCACCGATATGGACGGCGCGGCGGTTCATTATGAACGGCTGCGAACCCGCGCCGCCGAGTATGACCATAACACGCGGGTGCGGTTGCTTACGGCGATTCTTACCCCGGCCCAAGTCTATTATAAGGCGCAAAAGCTGCGGACGCTGATCCGGCAGGCGGTGCTGGCGGCGTTGGCAACGGTGGATGTGATCGTGCTGCCCACTTCGCCGGGGCCGGCCCCGCTGATCCCCGACGGGCCGGGGATCAAGAGTCTGGACGATGCCCGCAGCCGGATTTCGGGCGTCCGCAACTTCACCGGGGCGTTCAATTTGGCGGGGGTTCCGGCGCTGTCAATCCCCTGCGGGTTTACCACGCCGACAGAATCGGCAGGGCCGCTACCGCTGTCGTTGCAGCTAGTGGGGCGGCCGATGGAGGACGGGCTGCTAATGCGGGTAGCCCACGCCTACCAGCAGGCGACGGATTGGCACCGCCGGCGCCCGCCGGGGGTGGAGTGATCGGGCGTCATCGGAAAAAGCGGCTTTGGGTTATTTCGATTCCGGCGCCCGTTGGCAGGTAGAACACGATATAGGGGGTATTCGGCACCGGGTGGCTGCGTACGCCTGGCGCGTATTCAGGCCGAGGCCGCCCCATATAGGGATATTCAGACATAAGCTGAAAGTTACTGTACAACCGATCAATCATGCGGTCGGCGACAGTTGCGCTTTCAGCTTCTGCGTAAAAACCCCATATATCATCTAAATCTCTTTGTGCTGTGCCGGATATGCTGTAATTAAGCATTAGCTGTCCGCAGACCGAGGTTGGGCTGCCTTGAGATTCCTGCGCTCCCGTCCGCGCCGTTTTACGTCATCAAACAGCTCGTGCAGATTTTCCTTTGTGTATACCGTATACCGCCCGTTTCGCAGATCGTCAACCCCCGCCATTACTTTGGCGCGAATCTCGGCCAGCTCTGCGGCGATAGCCGGGTCGCTGTCGGCCAAGTCTCGCTCCTCCAGCAGGGCCAAGGCGCGGGCAATCACGTCGTCCGCCGATGGGTACCGGCCGGAGTCGACCAGTTGCCGGATGTGTTGCAGGTATTTTTCGCTAATGGAAATGGTCATAGTCTTGATGCCTCCTTTGGTCGCTTTACGTCGTCAAATAACTCGTGCAGCGTTTCGTCCGTATATGTCGTATACCGCCCGTTTTTAAGGTCTGCTACTCCTTCCGCTATCCTGGCCTGAACTTCCGGCGAATCCGTAAGCTCAATCGCCAATGCGTCGTGGTGGTCCAAAAGAATCATCGCATTGGTAAGCACGACTTCCACCGATGGGTAGTCGCCGGAATCAACCTTTTGCTGGATCCGGGCCCATAGTTTTTCGCTGATTGAAATTTCCATAGCCGGGTATTCCCTCGGTTGAAATTTCCATTGGGCATTACACCTTAACATTATACCTAACCCGATATTATCCGCTCTGCGCCCGGAGCGCAAGGCGGTTTCGGCCCCTTGCGCCGCGGGATGCTTTGCCGGAAAATCGGGGCAGTCGTTATTGGGGGGCCGGGTTATGGACGGTTTGCTTTGGCGGGCTTTGGATACGGCGGCGGCTCGGGGCGCGGGGTATGCCGATGCGCGGCTGGTGGAAACGGCGCAGGAGCGGTACTCGGTGCGTAACGGGGCGGCGGATGTTATCAGCGCCGACCAGTCGGCAGGCATCGGGGTGCGGGTGGTGGCGGGGGGCGCCTGGGGGTTCGCGTCTACCAGCGATCTGACGCCCGATGCCGTTGACCGGGCGGCGGCACTGGCGGTGGAAATCGCCCGCGCCTCGGCCACCTCCGGGGGGCCGCCGGTGAACTTGGGGCCGCCGGTGTCCAGCCGCGGGGTCTACGCTACCCCGGTGGCGGTCGACCCGTTCCAAGTATCCCCGGAGGAAAAACTCGCTTTGCTCTTGGAAACCGACGCGCAAATGGCGCGGACACGCGGGATTTCGGCGCGGCAATGCAATCTGATTTTTATCCGCGAGCGCAAGTCTTTCGTCAACAGCGAGGGCGCCGCCGTAGAGCAGACCATCTACGAATCGGGCGGGGGGCTTCAGGCGACCGCGGTAGGCGACGGGGAGGTGCAGCGGCGCTCCTATCCGCAATCGATGGGCCGCCAGCAGGGTTGCAGCGGCTGGGAATATGTGCGGGATATGGATCTGCCGGGCAACGCCGGACGGGTGGCCGCCGAGGCCGTGGCCCTGCTTACCGCCGACCGCTGCCCCAGCGACATCGTCACTACGCTGATTATCGGCGGTTCGCAGGTGGGGTTGCAAATTCACGAATCTTGCGGCCACGCCATCGAACTGGACCGGGTGCTGGGATCAGAGGCGGCCTACGCCGGAACGTCGTTCCTTACCGCCGACAAGCTGCATCATTTCCGCTACGGTTCGGAGCAGGTGAACATCACCGCCGACAGTATCCGCTTGCCGGGGCTGGGCGCTTTCGGGTGGGATGATGAGGGCGTGCCGGCGCAGTCAACGCCCATCGTCGAGGCCGGGCGGTTCGTGGGCTATCTGATGTCGCGGGAAACCGCGGCCACTCTCGGTTTGCCGTCCAACGGCACAATGCGGGCGTCATCCTGGAACCGCCTGCCCCTGATTCGGATGAATAACGTCAGCCTGGAGCCGGGCGAGTGGGAGTTGGAGGATCTGATCGCGGATACCGACGACGGGATTCTGGTGGACACCAACCGCTCCTGGTCCATCGACGACCGGCGTTACAATTTCCAGTTCGGCACCGAGGTCGGCTACGAAATCAAGCAGGGGAAATTGGGGCGGTTGCTGCGTAACTGCACTTACACCGGCATCACGCCGGAGTTCTGGAATAGCTGCGACGCGGTGGGCAACGCCAATCACTGGAATATGTGGGGGACGCCCAACTGCGGCAAGGGGCAGCCGGGCCAGCTAGGTCATACCGGGCATGGGGCGGCCCCCGCCCGTTTCCGCAACGTCCGCGTGGGGGTGATGCGATGATCGGCGAAACCGCGGCCCTGGCGCTGTTGGAGCGGGCTTTGGCCTTTTCCAACGCGCCGGAAACCGACCTATACCTTAGCGGGCAAGACTTGGCGTTGACCCGGTTCGCCGGCAACGCGATACATCAGAATGTCGCCCACAGCAACGTCACCCTGAACCTCCGGGCCGTAGCGGGGCAACGGGTAGGCCGGGCCACCACCAACGATTTGTCGGACGAGGGGATCCGGGTCGCGATGGAGTCGGCGCGGCGCAATGCGTTGCTGATGCCGGAGGATCCGGGATTCCCCGGGCTGCCGGAGCCGCAGGCGCCGCCGCGCGCGGCAAGCTGGGATGAAGCGGCGGCCGCCTGCTCGCCGGCGCAACGGGCGCGGATGGTGTCGGAGGTCTGCCGCATCGGAGCCGCCGCCGGGCTGGACACCGCCGGCGCCTGCCGCACCGGAACGCAGGAAACGGCGGTAGTCAGCAGCCGGGGCGTCCGCGCCTACCACGCCGGAACTTTCTCCGGGCTGATCGTGACCGCCCGCAGCGACACCTCGGCCGGCTGGGCCAAGGGCGGCGGCTGGCGGCTGGATTCGATCGACGCCCCGGCCCTGGGCCGCGAGGCCGCCGACCGGGCGGTGCGCGGCCGCAACCCCCAGCCCGTAGCCCCCGGCCAATATCCGGTAGTGCTGGCCCATTACGCCGTAGACGATATATTGGAAGCCCTTTCCTTGTACGGGATGGGCGCCCAGGCGGTGCAGGAGGGGCGCAGTTGGATGAACGGGCTGCAAGGCGTGCGGGCGATGAGCGAGGCGGTGTCCATCTGGGACGACGGGGCCTCGCCCGATGGCTGGCCGGTTCCCTTCGATACCGAGGGCGTCCCGCGGCGGCGGGTTGAAATCGTGACCCGCGGGGTAGTCCAGTCGCCGGTGCATAACGGATACACCGCGGCGCAGGATGGGGTAGCGTCCACCGGGCATCAAGCCTATTTCACCGGCCCGCCCATAGCCTCGAACCTGTTTATGCAGCCCGGCGACCGCACCGAGGAGGAGCTAATCGCCGCCACGGAGCGGGGGCTATACATCACCCGCTTTTTCTACACCCGCCTGTCGCACAACAAAGGCTGCGTGATGACCGGAATGACCCGCGACGGCACTTTCCTAATCGAAGGGGGCGAACTGCGTCACCCGGTAAAGGATTTGCGCTTTACGCAGAGCTACGTCGACGCGCTAAACGCAGTCGAGGGCGTAGGCCGCGAGGCGCGGCTAGTGCTGAACGAAGTAGGGTTCGCCACCCGAGTGCCGGCGCTACGGCTAGCCGGGTTTAATTTCACGGGGGTGACGGTGTAATAAAGAACGTCATTCCCAAGAAAGCGGGAACGGCGGGGGGAATTTTGACATCCCCCGCCCCGGCGGTTAAATTCCCCCAATCCAATACATACCGTATAGGCAGGTGATAACTATGAAAGCGGCTGTTTTGCGGGAAGTGAACCGCCCCCTGGAAATCGAGGAGGTGGACGTTGCGGCGCCCGGCCCGCGGGAAGTGCTGATCCGGACCGGGGCCACCGGCGTCTGCCACAGCGATTTGCACTTCGTGGAGGGGCTGTATTCTACGCCCATGCCCATCATCTTGGGCCACGAGGCCGCCGGCACCATCGAGGCGGTGGGCGAACTGGTGGAATACGTCCAGCCCGGCGACCGGGTAATCTGCTGCCTGTCGGTGTTTTGCGGCCACTGCGAGCGATGCACCGAGGGCCGCACCGTGCTGTGTTCGCGCACCGGCCTGACCCGCGCCCCCGGCGACACGCCCCGCCTCAGCCAGCACGGAGGGGAAGTCAACCAGTTCGCCAACCTGTCGTCCTTTGCCGAGCAGATGCTGGTGCATGAGAACGCGGTGGTGAAAATCGAGCGGGATGTGCCTTTTGAGCAGTTGGCGCTCATCGGCTGCGGGGCGACCACCGGCTTGGGGGCGGCATTGAACACCGCCGCGGTGCGCCCCGGCAGCACGGTGGCGGTCATCGGCTGCGGCGGCGTCGGGCTGAACGCCATCCAGGGAGCCGCCCTCGCCGGCGCCCTGCGCATCATCGCCATCGACGCCGTGGAAACTAAGCTGACGCTGGCCCAAGAGTTCGGCGCCACCGATGTTATCGACGCTTCCGGCGGCGATGTAGTTGGGAAAATCCGCGATTTGACCGGCGGCGGCGTGGATTATTCCTTTGAGGCCATCGGCAAAAAAGAAACCGCGGAGCAGTCGTTTAATATGCTGCGCCCCGGCGGAACGGCAACCATCATCGGAATGATCCCGCAGGGAACGCGCATCGAACTAGACGGCCCATCGTTCCTCCGCGAGCGGCGCATCCAGGGCAGCAGCATGGGCAGCAACCACTTCCGCACCGATATGCCCCGCTACGTGGAGTTCTACCTCCAGGGCCGCCTAAAGCTCGACGAGCTGGTAACGCAACGCCTGTCCCTGGACCAGGTAAACGACGCCTTCGAGTATATGCGTGAGGGCTCGGTAGCGCGAAGCGTGGTGGTGTTTTAGAATAAGGGGCAGAAAGCCGCCGGGGGGAAGGTCATGACAATGTACGAACCCGTAGCCACCACGGATTTGGCCCGCACCCTGGAAAGGATGAGCGGGGCGGCTCAGGTTGAGCCGGAGCCGACGCACGTTTTCCCCGGCGGCCGGCGCCCCGACATTCTGATTACCGCCGACTACCGCAGCCCGGTGGTAATCGAGGGCCGGCAGATTCCCACCGATCGGGGCCAGTTGGAACGGGATGCCCTAGCCCGTTTCGGGTTGGGCGTCGAAATTCTCGGGCGCAAACTGGAAACGGTTGTAGCCCTGCTCTACCCGGAGGGTATGACGGCGCTGAACGCGGATACGCCGCTGGAGTATGCGGCCTATACTCGCAACCCCGAGGGGTTAAACCGCTACCCCAAATCCGGCTGGCTTACCGGCAAGGCCGCCGACTTGTCCGAGTTCATCCGCCTGATTTCCGTTCCTCAATACGAAGTGAACAGCGCGATAAAGACGCTGAAACGCGGAGTAACCGCCGCCGCCGGGATATTAACTGAAGCGCCGCCGCTTACCTCGATACGCATAACCGAGGCGATGGGACTGCCGGTACCTCAAGCCCCTATACGCAAAGGCCGCGAAAAAGAGGTGGACGTCACCGAACAGACCCGCGGGATGATCTGCGCTATCCTTGCCAATGCAATGGTGTTTCATGAGCGAATAGAGGGCTGGCACGAAGTGCCAAGTCTGGGGGAATGCGTAGCCGTGGGCAATGGCAATGACCCGCAATCCGCCCTGATTTCCGCTTGGAAAGCCGTTCTTGGCGTCAACTATTGGCCCATCTTTCACATAGGCTTGGAGCTGCTGGATCAACTGCCCGCCGGACTGGCGGCGCGGTTGATCCGCCGCCTTTACGAAACGGCCCGCGGCATTAGTTCATCCGGCGTAACCTATGCCCATGACGTCACCGGGGGGTTGTTGCAAGAGTTCATCACCGACCGCAAGTATCTGGCATCGTTCTATACCTTGCCGCCGTCCGCCGCACTGCTGGCCGGCTTGGCGGTGGGCAAATTGCAAGACGTAGATTGGGAATCCGCCGCTGGCGTAGGCAATCTGAAAATAGCCGATTTCGCCTGCGGCACCGGGGCGCTGTTGGGCGCGGCTTACGAACAAGTGGCCGCCCGCCATGAAAAGGCCGGCGGGGTAGCCGCCCAATTGCACCGCACGATGATTGAGGATGTGATCTACGGTTGCGACGTTGTTCCCGCGGCCATACACATCACCGGGGCAACCTTGTCGGGTATCCAACCAGGGCAAGATTACGGGCGGGAAAATATATACCAGGCCAGCTATGGGCGACTGAATAGCGGCCACGTAGCCATCGGTTCATTGGAATTGCTGAAAAGCACGGGGTTTGGGTGGGCGCTGATCAATATGGAAACGTCGCGCATCGGCGGCAAAGGACCGCAAGATGCATCGGACGCCGAAGCCCGTATGATGGATGGCAGTTTTGATTTGGTGATAATGAACCCGCCCTTTACCAGAGCCGCTTCCGATTGGGATGAAGCCGGGCAACAAAGAAAGGAAGACGATTACATCAAGCAGTTCCGGGGATTGGATACCAGCTTGCCCACTCAGAAAGAAATGCGCGACCAGCTTGCCGAATATGCCCGCAATACCTGCTATCACGGAAATGCCGGGCTAGGCTCCGCTTTCGCCGCATTGGCCGACCGCAAAGTCAAACCGGGTGGCGTAGTTGCTTTAGTGCTTTCCCTCGCCGTAGCGTCGGGCGCGTCTTGGGAAAAGACGCGCCGGATGCTGGCGCGGGAATACCAAGATATTACCGTCGTTAGCTTGGCGGCCAACAGCCGCGATAGGGGCGGAATGGCTTTCAGCGCCGATACCGGGATGGGCGAATGTTTGATTATCGCCCGCAAACGGGACAACGGGGAAAAACCCGACGGACGCGCCCGGTTCGTCTCCCTGAACCGTCGCCCGGTGAATTTCGTTGACGCCCACGCCGTCACCCAGGCCATTCAGTCCATAACCGCCCCGCGCTCCTTGGAGGACGGGCCTTATGGCGGAACGTCTTTCACCATCGGCGAATATCAAGCCGGAACGGTGATTGACGCCCCGATAGGCAAAAATGGTGAAGGATGGGGTGCCGTAAGGCTGGCCGATTGCGCCATAGCTCAAACTGCATACGCTTTGCAACAAGGCCGCTTGTGGTTGCCGAGACAAGCGCAAAGCATCAATTTGCCTGTTGCGACTTTGGGGGAAGTTGGGCAGATAGGGTTGTATCATCTCAACATACTATCTGCGTTTAGCACTGCGCCGCCCAGCCCTACCGCAACTTATCCCAGCCTATGGAATCACGATGCCCGGAAAGAAACCAAGATAGTATGCGTCCCTGATGGGCAATTGGAAGTCCGGCGTGGGATGGAAAATAGAGCAGCCGAAGTTTGGGCAACAGCTAGCAGGAACCACCTGAATTTGGATTTTACCTTTGGTTCGCAAGCACTAGCAGTTGCTTTTACGGAACCAGAATCAGTAGGAGGGCGGGTGTGGCCTAACGTGATTTTCGACGACAAAAATTTTGACTACGCTTTTAGTATATGGGGCAACAGCAGTTTGGGGTTGTTGTCATACTGGTGGCACTCCAGCCGTCAACAGTCCAGCAAGGCCGGTATGACCGTACGTAAAGCCGCCACCCTGCCCATTCTAGACTTTCGCGCCTTGAGCGACAACCAGCTTGCCGTCGCCGAAAGGATATTCGACGAGTTCCGGGAGCTGGAGTTGCAGCCGGCGTATCTGGCCGACGCCGACGCCAACCGGGCGCTGCTGGACCGCCGGGTGGTGCGCGACCTGCTAGGGCTGGACGAAGGGGTATACCGGGCGGTGCGGCGTCTGGCGCAAAAGTGGTGCGCCGAGCCGTCGGTCCACGGCGGCAAGCGGCGCCCGGCATCGGCCCGGTATGTGGAGTGACGGGGGGACTAATCTAATTTCCCCCCGAAAGGTATTACACAGGATTCAGTACCGCCACTCCGGCGCCCGCTTTTCCAAGAACGCCGTTATCCCTTCGTGCGCGTCCTCCTTCAGCAGGTTGTCTACCATTACTTGTTGGGCTATTTCGTAGGCGGCGGGGCGGGGTAGTTCTATTTGTTGGTAGAAGGCGGGTTTGCCTACCGCCAGGGTTTGGGCGCTGGCGGCGGCTATTTGGCCGGCTAGAGTCATTACCGCGGTTTCCAGCTCCTGGTCGGGAACTGTACGGTTGATCAAGCCGATTTCTACGGCCTCGGATGCCGCGATGGGGGTTCCGGTTAGCAGCATTTCCATCGCCTTTTTGGTGGTGGCAACGCTGCGGGCCAGGGCTACGCCGGGCGTGGTGCAAAATAGCCCGATCTGCACGCCGGGCGTGGCGAAAGCGGCGGATTCGGCGGCTATTGCCAAGTCGCAAGTGGCTACTAACTGGCAGCCGGCGGCGGTCGCCAATCCCTGCACTTGCGCGATTACCGGCTTCGGCAGCAACCGGATGGCTTCCATTACTTCGGTGCATAGCGCGAACACCGCAGTGTAGGCTTCGGCATCGCGGTTGATGATTTCGTTCAAGTCATGGCCGGAACTGAATACTGGCCCCTCGGAGCGCAACACTATTACGCGCACCGCAACATCGGACTCGAAGTCGTGGAGCAACCCCTTGAGTTCGTTCAACAGTTCGGTGGACAGGGCGTTGCGCCGTCCGGGATTGTTGAGCGTCAAGACGGCCACGCCGTCGCGCAATTCGTATCGAATCAGGTTTCCGGTCATTGTCGTCTCCTTTGTCGGCGGGGATTGTAAGGTTTCGTTATGAATCGGGATGTTCCATCAAGAACGTGGCCGTCATCGCGGCTATGTTCAATAGTATTCCGCCGGGATTGTGCGCTGTCGCATCGGCGCGGCATACCATTATGGTGTTTCCGGGGCGAACCACTTTCCCGGAAATGTTAATGACATCCGGGCAATCCTGCCAATTGCCGATGTAGTTTACCTTGAACTCCGCCAGTTGCGGTCGGGAATGTTGCGGGCTTAGGCTCAGGGCGGCCAAGTGGCAAGCGGTTTGCATCATTGCCGCCACTATTCCGGCGTCGGCCCGTACGTTGGCGTCAATTAGATTTTGTTGATCGATGTTTTCCACGACCAAGTTAATGTCGCCGGGCGCGACTTGGCATAGTGTTGCCCCCAGCAGTTTCATTGCCGGGTTGTTGCTGAAATTTGTCCGCACTGATGTTGCCCAATGCGGGTTGCGCGGCTGGAATTTCGGCATAAATCGCGCCTCGCTAGAACTCTACGGCTTCCCGGAACCGGCGCATCATTTCGATGTGTTCGCCGGCGGTTTTGAGTCCGGCGCGGCGGTTTTCGATGGATAAATGGGTGGCGCCCATTTCGCGCCAGGCGGCGGTTTCGGCGATCCAGTCCTCGGGGGATGCGCCGGCGGTTTTCAGCCGCCCGTCCAGCCCCAGTTGCGATGGGTGGCGGCCGTATTGAGCCATATAGCCGTGAACCTTGTCTTGCAGGGCGCGGCCCTCGGCGTCGGGGGCGAAGTTGGGGCACCAGCCGTCGGCGATGCGGGCGACGCGCCGAAGCGCGATGTCGGGCGGGATCGGCGCGGCGGGGCTGCCGACGCCCAGCCAAACCGGGATGGGCCGTTGCACCGGCAGCGGGTTGATGCCGGCGTGGGTGATGTTATGCCAGCGGCCGTGAAAATCTACCGACGGGCTGGTCCAGAGCAAACGCATCACTTCGATTTGTTCGGCGCTGCGGGCGCCGCGGTCGTGAAAGTTCTGGCCGAGGGCCTCGTATTCGACAAAGTTCCAGCCGACGCCGATGCCCAAGCGCAGCCGTCCACCGCAGAGGATGTCGATTTCGGCGGCCTGCTTGGCCACCAGCGCGGTGGCCCGCTGTGGCAAGATAAGTATGCCCGAAGCCAGGCCCAATCCGGGGGCCACGGCGGCCAAATAGCCCATCGTGGTAAGCGATTCATGCACCACCGATTCGTGGTTGTACATCCCGAACAAGGGATGGTCGTATTGCCCGGCGTCGGCGCCCAGAACATGGTCGGCGATGAACAGATATTCATAGCCCAAGTCCTGGGCGGCCTGGGCGAAATCGCGGATAGCGTGGCGGTCGGGTTCAATTTCGGTTTGCGGGAAAATCACGCCGATTTGCATAGTCACTCCGGGTTGTCGGGATGGGGATTTTCTGAGTTACCATATCTGATTCACTATAACGGATTGTGCCAGCGGACGCCGGGAAAGCGATCGAAATCCGAATTGTGGGTGTGAACTACCGCTTCGTACTCCATAGCAAGAGCGGCGATGTGGGCGTCAGGAACGAGATTCGCGCCGCCGCCGCTGTCGGCAAGAATGCGCCGGAAATGGGGCAGGTGACCGCCGCCTGGATGGAGCGGCGCTATGTGAGGATGGCTGAACCAGTCGCTTACGCAGGCAACCGCTTCCGGCGCCGACAGTGATAATGTCACCACTCTGGGGTTGGACATCAACCTTACGAATCCGACAGCCACCGTCCACGGAATGCCAACGCTTTCCGCTCCGTTCAATAAGCCGTCCCACCAACGCCTAGCCGCACTGTGCCGAGACGAACCTGCGTCGTGGGCATAGAGCAACAGGTTGATGTCCGGCACAATCATTGCGTTTTATCCTGGTTCAGCACCCTTAGGTAATGTTCAATATCCTCCTCTTCCAGAAACCTTTTGAGGGCTTTCGGGTCAGGGTCGGCGATAACCGGCTGGGGCGGCTCCCCCGGCGGCGGGGGCGGGCCGATGTGTAGCAGAATTATCTCGCCCTCCTCGAAGTCTAGGGGCAACAGGGGCGTTAGCACCCCGTTGGCGAATTTGGCCTTGAATTGTTGCACCATTGTTTGCCTCCTGCGTTTTACCCCAGCAGCCGGGCTTTTTGCCCCTCAAACTCCTCGCGGGTCAGGTAGCCCTGCTCCAGCAGGCGGGCCAGGCGCTCGAGATCGGCTACCGGCGATGCTTCGGCGGCGGGGTTGCGGGCTACCGACGGGTCTACGCGGCGGGCATCGGTTACGCCGCATAGCCCCATGGCTACGCTTAGCTCCTGGCGCAGAATTTCCAGGCAGTGGCGGACGCCTTCCTCGCCGGCTACCGACAGCCCCCAGAAGATCGGGCGGCCGATGAAAGTGGCGCGGGCGCCCAGCGCCAGGGCTTTCAGCACATCGGCGCCCTTGCGGACTCCGCCGTCCAGATAAACCTCCAAGCGGTCGCCCACGGCATCGGCGATCGCGGGCAGCATATTTATCGCGCCGTCGGTGCCTTGCATCGCGTGGCCGCCGTGGTTGGAAACCACCAGCGCCTCAACCCCGTTTTCGGCGCACAAACGGGCATCCTCGGCGGTCTGGACGCCCTTGATTACCAGCGGCATTGTCGTCAGCGAGCGCAGCCATTCCAAATCGCGCCAGTTGAGGGCCGACTCAAAGCTCTCGGCAAAATTTTCGCGGGTGGGCAGGTCCGGGAGTTCGATCCCTTGAAAGTTTTTCAGGATGCGCTCCGATTCCAGAATGTAGGCGTAGCGGTGTTCGCGCTCCCGGGAGTTGGCGCCGAGGTTGTCCACGGTGAGCATCATCGCGGCATAACCCGCGTTTTCGGCGCGGCGCACCAAAATCTCGGTAAGTTCCCGGTTTTGGAAAAAGTATAGCTGAAACCATAGCGGATTTTCCGCCGCCTGCGCCACCTCCTCGATGCTGTAGCTGGACGCCGTGCTGAGCCCCATAATGGTGTCGGCCGCCGCCGCGGCGCGGGCCGACGCCAGTTCGCCGGCCGGATGCGCCCGCTGGTGGGTGCCGGTGGGCGCCAGCATCACCGGCAGACTGATCCGCTGCCCCAAAACCTCGGTGGACAAATCCCGCCGGCTTACATCCACCAGCACCCGGGGGCGCAGCTTGACCGACTCCATCGCCAGCACGTTGGCGGTGTTGCTGGTCCAGTCGGGGGCGCCCAGCTCGCCAAACAGCCGGTCGAAAAGCGCTTTCGGCATCGTTTCTTTGGCGCGGGATTCGTAATCGTTGATGGTGAGCAGGGCGTTTTGCGTTACCATAGCTCTCTCCTAATGCGACTTTGCGGTTGCCGGTTAATGGCGGTAATGCCGGGTTACGGCGGGCGGCGGCGGGCGATGATGCGGTATAGCAGGAACAGCGCAACTACGGCGGCCAGCAAAGCGGCGGCGATAAAGTTCACCGCGCCCATACTGTCGGCCAAAATCCGCAGGAAACGGAACAAGATGAACCCGGTAGCGGCAAAGGGAATCATCAGCGCGATCAGCAGCGCCGCGCCGCTGGCGTCCATAGCAAAAGCGGCGGCGCGGCGGATCCGCCCGGCCGGCGGAGCGCCATCGTCGGCCGCCCCTCGCGGTTGCAACATCAGCCCCCGGAAAGGATTTTCTTTCCTGATCCGCATAACCAAAAAGACGAATATGGCGCCGATGGCAATGATGCCGTATTGCCAAAAGTCGGCCAAAAACAGCAGAAAGAAAAACAGCATCGAAACCGCCGCCGCGATAAAGACCAACAGCGCCAGCGCGGCGATGGGCAGCGCCGCCAGTAGGTCCCCGCGGTGCGCCTTGATAAAGGAATTGGCGCGGATGTACTCCACCACGCCCAGCGCGGTTATGCCGCCTAGAACCACTCCAATCCATATTGCGACTTCCAGCATATCGCCGCGGCTCTGCGGCCCAAGCGTCCGGCGCCCCGGACTGGCCGCTCAAGGATGGGGCATCCAATGCCGGGTTGAGGGTACGCCGCGCCGGAGAACGGCCGGACACTATAGGTCGTGCAGCGCGGGGATCACTTCCCGGCCCACCAAGTCGATGTGTTCCAATACCTCGCTTTGCGACATTTCGGGGTAAAACAGGCGGATGGCTACATCGGTGAAGCCCATCCGCCGGTAGACCGCGATTTGTTCGATGCATTCCTCCGGGCTGCCCACCAGAAAGGTATCGTCCATCAGCGTTTCCAAGTTGCCGGTGACCTTGCGGGTTAATTCGTTGTCGCTGCCGTGCAGCCCGTGCTGCGCGTATACCTCATATTTCTTGGCGAAGTTGGCCTGGGCGCGGGACAACGCTTCCTCATGAGTAGGGGCGCAAAAGAACTCGCGGACGATCACCATTTCGTCAGGGGCGTCGTGGCCGTGGACCTCGAGGGTGCGATGGTACAAGTCAAGCTGGCTGCGGATGGATTCGTTGGATTGCGCCGGGCCAATGTACAGGATTTCGCCCTCGCGGCCCACCCGCTCCACCGCCGGGTCGCTCATGGCCGCCTGCCAGACTTTGGGATAAGGCTGCTGGTAGGGGCGGGCGGTAGGGCGGGCGCCGGTTACGCGATAATAACGCCCGTGGTGCGTGACCTCATCCTCGCTCCACAAACGGCGCATCAAGGCCATCGCCTCGGTGCAACGGGCGCCCCGCTGCGACATCCGGGTGCCGAAGGCTTCGCACTCCTCCGGCCGGTAGCCCAGCCCAATGCCCAAAATAAACCGCCCCTCGGCGATGTGATCCAGCGTAGCCGCCTGCTCCGCCACATCCACCGGATTCAGCAAAGGCAGCAACAACACGGAGGTCGCCAGCTGCATATCGCCCGGCTCGGCCGCCAGCCGCGCCAGCACCGGCCAGGGCTGAAAGTGCTGGAACGGGTCGATCAGGTAGTGATGCGCCCAGCAATAAATGTCGAAACCGGCATCGCGCGACGCCCGGAACTGCGCCAAATGGTTCTGCCACTGCTGCTGGTGACCGATGGAATCCCGCTGCACCACCTGCCCCACCTGATAGCCTACGCGCATTTTTGCCTCCCTTAACTCCCCACGCGGCGGTATTTTACCAAACGGTGGCCCTCAAGGTTCTGGTTGACATAGATATCGCCCCGCGAATCCACCCATACGGCATGGGCGCCCTGCCCGTGGCCCACTTCCACCGGACTGCCCCAGCGGGCCAGAATGTCCCCGTCCATATCCAGGATGGTCATAAAGCCGTCCAGTTCGGGAACATAAATCGCTTCGTCGGCGTCAATATAAATGTCGCAAGGGCGGGCAAGGCCCAGCCACTGCTCCAGATAATTGCCGCCGGCGTCAAAGATCTGGATACGATTGTTTTCGCGATCGGCCACGAAAACCCGCCCGTCGGTATGCACCCAGACGCCGTGGGGAACATGAAACTCGCCCTGCCCGGTCTTGCCCGGCTGCCCCCAAGACTCGATCAGTTCGCCGCCGGCGGTGAAGCGATGCACGCGGGCGTTGCCATAGCCATCGGAAATGTACAAATCCCCCGACGGGGAAATCGCGACATCGCTGGGACTGTTGAAAGGCCCGGCGGCCCGCGCCACCACATCGCTATAGCGTCCCGACCAGCCGGTGTCCGAGGGCGTATCCCATTCCCCCAAAGTCATCAACAGGTTGCCTTTGGGATCATACTTCAGCACCACATGGCTGTTTTTGACCGGCAGGAAAAGGTTTTCCTCGGCGTCAATAAACATCCCGTGAGCATCCGGCAACTGCCCCTCGCCCCAAGACGCCAAAAAGTTGCCGTCCCGGTCCAGCACAATCAAAGGATGCTCGCCCCGGTTAAAAAGATACACCCGATCCTCCGAATCGGTAACAATCGCGGTCTGCCCCAAAACCCACCCATCCGGCAGCCTTCCCCACCCGGAAACGATTTCGTAAGTATGCTTGCCCTTGCCAACGGTCGCCATATACAACCTCCCAGATTTTCGGCCACCCCGAATTTGCCGCTATTTTCGCCAAATACCGCCATTCCCAACCCCCCCTGGTACGCGCCGGAATTGCGGCGCGGGCGTTCAGTATTCAGTATAGGGTAAGAGTTTCGATCACCGCCCGCTCCAGTTCGCGGGCGCGGGCCGATACCTGCTCCGGGTTCAGCCCGCCCAAGGGATGCGGGAACCCCAGCGGCCGGAAGTCGCGGCGGCCGAAGGTGTTGGCGTGCCGGTAGGCCGAGTTCAGGAACGGGTCGGTGCATAGCACTACCGTGGGAACCCCCCGGTTTTCCAGCGTCATCGCATCGTGCACACTGCACGCGGTGCAGGAGCCTCAATCGGCGATGGCGGTCACCACGAAATCGCAACGGGTCGCCAACTGGTCGATAATATCGGCGGCGGCGGGACGGGAATACACGTATTTGTCTACCGCCACCGAATCCCCCAGCTCCAGATTTTTGTCCAGCAATTCGCGGACATTATGAAGCAACAGGGCGGCGTTGGCCTTGCGGTTGCCCAAGAACCCGCCCACCTTGCCGTGGAGCGTGTCCAAGCGGGGCGCCGGCCGCCAGCGGTTGGCGGCCTCGGGGTCGATGGGCGACATCAAGCCCATCCGTTGCAGGCGTTCATCAACGTTGGATACGGTAATGTCGGTTGCGGCGGTCATATAACCCCCATAATTTCAGATTCCGTCAATCTTGCGGGTAACGGCGCGGGAACCCCAGCCGGGCAGATAAACCGAATGAGGCCCGCCCGCGCCGCCGGCCACGAATATATGAATGCGGTCGGGCGCCCGCACCACCGGCACCATCTGGTCGTCGTCATCAGGGTCGATGAAGCGGGGCCAGAAGTGGCCGCGGCGGGCATCGCCCTGCGGCGGGCCGCCCCGCTTCAGCAGCCGCACCGGCTTGCGGGCGTGTTCAAACAAAAACTGGCGGATGTCGCGCTTGGTCCACCCGCCGGCGTACAGAAACTTGGCGTGTTCGGGGCCAATGGCGACGAAAGTGTCGCCCATCACATACATCTGGACATTGCCCAAGGCGCACATCGTATCAGCCAGCACGGTCAGGAAATCACGGGAATTGGCGGCGTGATACATAATGTTATGCGGCGCTTCGGCGGGAAAGACGGTCACCGTGCTGTCGACGATAGAATAGCCCATCTCAACGTGCATCGGCTGCCAGGGATTGGCCGCCTCGTCCTCGGCGACGCAGTAGGTATACGCCCCCGGGTGGCCGAAAGTGGCCTTGTTGGTTTCGCCGGGGATGGCGCCGCCCAAGTTGACCAGCGCCAGCTTGACCGCGCGGCCAATGGTAGCGTTAGCCCGCCACCCGGCGCCGAAGCAGTTGTAGCCGCCGTTGATGTTCAGCTTGCCCACGGCAGGGCCGTTGACGATCAGCAGCGGCGTGTGAATGCCCGTAGAACACATCACGCCGCGCAGGTTGAAACGCTCGTCCATCATCGCTTGCAACGCGGTTATGATGACCGGCAGATGCTCCGGCACGCAACCGGCCATCACGGCGTTGACCGCGATGCGCTCCACCGTGGCCCGCCCGCCCAAAGGCGGCAGCTCGGCGATGAGTTCGCCGCCGTCGCGCCCGCTATAGTCCACAAACCGGCGCACCAGCCCCTCGGACGGCGGGACTACGGGCAAGCCATCGGTCCAGCCGGTTTCATACATCAGCTCAATGGCATCGGCAAGCTCAACGGAAAGCATAGGCAACAAACCTGCGGCAAGGGATGGCGACACGGCTACCGGACAAGGGGCAGTGTAAGGCGGACGGGCGGGGGTGTCAACGAGTCGGGCGTAGCCGCGGCTACCACGACGGGGGTTTGGTGACCGGCCCGCGCGGCGTGGCAACCACATCGGGGAACCGGCTGGCGGCCAGCACGCTGCGGTTGATTTCCGGGTAAGACCAAGTCGCCGCCCGCCGGAGTTCTATGCTGAAACTGCGGCGCCGATGCGGACTGATCACGCCCACCGTCTTGCCGAATCTCCCGATGGCGTACTCGATGGGCAGCAGCAAATCGGAATCGTTGGAAATGATTACGGCTTCATCGAATACATCATCAACGCAGTCCATTAGCAGCAGCGTCGCCAAGTTCACGTCGGAGCGCTTTTCCTCCGTTTTAAGCACCCGGACAGTCCGGGCTGGGTGGTTTGGGCTGGGATAGGTTAGCGGAAAAACCGGCGCGTAGGCCGGGTTCGAGGAAAATCTGCCCCAATGGATGGTTAATCCGGGGATTGTCGCCAAAGCCCGCAGGTACGCGCCCTGCCTGTTTCGGGCATCCGGGTTATAGGGCATGGGAGCCACCCGCGCCGTGAAAAACCGGATCCGGTTTATTTCGCGGTCGGGCAAAAGCCTCTGGCACATCGCCAAAAGGTTGAGCCACTTGAACGGCGTACCCTTGAGGGAGCCGAAATACAGGTTGAACCCGTCAACGTAGATGTTGGCTTTCATCGGCAATCCTGGCAAATGCAACGACCACCCCTCGCGAGGTGGTCGTTGACACCCAAACGCACTGAGGCGAGTGGGGCGGTTATAGACTTACAGGTTATCCGATGCTTAAGCGGTTGTCAACCCCCGTCAACCCTTGATTTCCAAGCAAAATGCAACGGCCACCCCTTGCGAGGTGGCCGTTGCGCCCAAACGCGCTTGGCGAGTGGGGTGGTACAACGAGGTCACCCTAACAAATTATGCAGTGGCCGTCAAGGGGGCAAAAATGCAACGACCGCCCCTTGCGCGGCGGCCGTTGACACCCAAACGCCGGAAGCGTAAGGGGCGGTCATAGATCCGCAAGTTATCCGAAAGTATGGGCCAATGTCAACCCCCTAGCCGGATCCCCGGGCAAACCCGCCCAAGCGCCAGCTACCCCGCCGACGCCCCCGCCGCAACCTTGCCCCCGAACTCCGGCATCACCTCCTTGGCGAACCACTCCAGCTGCTCGGTAATCACGCTTTGCGGCGTGCCTACCGGATGGCTTACCCCCACCCGATCCAGCCCGGGATACTGCTTTTCCACCGCCTTCAGCTGTTCGATTACCCGATCCGGGGGCCCGGCCAAAAACGCCCCCGATTCCACCACCCCCTGAATCGTAGGCAGCCCCGCATTAGGGGCCCGGCGCGGGTCGCCGATGTCCCGGATCTGCTCCTCCGACAACCGCCGCGTCAGCCGCAGGGGGCCGAACATCTTGAGATTTTCCTCAAAAAACCCCTGCGCCTCGTCCATCGCCTGCTCCACCGTGGGCGCCAAGTGGAAATGAAACCCGACGCTGATGTTTTCCCCCGGCAGCGGGTTATCGTGGCCGGCGCGAATCATCGCATCGCGGTAGCCGTAAATCACGCTGTCCATCGCCCCGCCCTCCGCCACGCCCCCGCCGATAATCCCCTTAATCCCGTGCTTGACCATAAAGTCCAACGCCCGCTGCGTCCCGCCCTGTATCGGCTGCCAGCACTCCACCGGCAACCGGCGCGGGCGCGGCACCAGCGTCAGCTCCTTCAGCGCATAGCCCCGATACGGCACCTCGGGCGGCAGCGTGTAATACTTGCCCTGATGCGACCACGAATCCTCGTTGAACGCCTTGAATATGATTTCCACCTGCTCCTCAAACAATTCCCGGTTGGCCTCCTGGTCTTGCAGCGGCGACCCGAAAGACTCCACCTCGCGGGTATGGTAGCCCCGCCCCACGCCGAAAATCACCCGCCCGCCGGTGAGAATGTCCGCCGTGGCGTAATCCTCCGCCAGCCGCAACGGATGCCACATCGGGGCGATGTTGAAACCGCAGCCGAACTTCAGTTTCTTGGTAAGATGCGCCAAGTGAACATTCACCATCAGCAGGTTGGGCAAGCATTCGTACCCCTCCGGCTGAAAATGATGCTCCGCCATCCACATCGTATCGTAGCCGTTGGCGTCCATCGTTTTGGCGATGGCCTCGGTCTTGTCGAACACCGTCGCCAAATGGTCGTTGCCGTACCATCGGTCGTTGACCGCGGCCCCGCCGTAGCCGATATCGTCCAGATCCACATGACCAGCGAAAAGGCTGTCGAACTTGGTAATCATCCTATCTCCTTTACCGGCGCCGGACGGCGCGGCGCCCGCCTTGCCCGCCCGCCCTGCCGTGTTTAATGTTCTTTTCGTTTTCCGGTTTCAAGTACCCGTTCCGGCGATTAAAATCCTGCAACCCGGTCAGCGTAAGCCGGTCGCGCTTTTCCTTGTTGCACGGCGGGCAAAGCAGCGTAAGATTTTCATAAGCATCCGTGCCGCCATCGGATTTAGGCTGCCGGTGATCCACCTCCAAAACCCGCGGATCAAAACCATAATCGTTGCCGCAGCCTTGACAAAACGCCCCCACATCCGCCAGCAGCCGCCCGTGCTGCGTCCGAGGCGGCGGATAACGTTGCCGCCTGCCGACGGTAGGCGTCGCCAACGGCAAGGCCGCCGTTTCCCCGCTATCCGTGCGGACCGGCGGCGTATCGGAAAGCGTAACCGTCGGCGGAATATCCACCAGCAGTTGCCGGTTATCATTCATCCGGCTTACCACCTGCTGATACGCCCCGTCCCAAAGATCCATCCCCACCCATTGCCGGCCCTGCCGTTCCGCCGCCACCGGCGTAGTAGCGCAGCCGCAAAACGGGTCCAATACAATGTCGCCGGGGTTGCTGCTGGCCTTGATAATACGCTCATACAAGCCCAACGGCTTTTGCGTCGGGTAGCCGGTGTTTTCAGTATGGATCCGCCCCGCCGGGGAAAATTCCGGCCACCACGATTCGGGTATCTTGCCCTTTTCCAGATACTTATCCCTCTCCTCCGCCGTAAGCGCCGCGGATATTACCCGCCCCTTGGCGTTGGTATTCAACTGTTTATGCGGTATGCGTACCGCGTCCCGGTTGAAAGTCCATTTCTTTCCTTTGGCATACCACAGCAACGTATCGTGTTTCCGGTTAAATTGGCGCATACCCGGCGAACCCGGCCCGGTATATCCCCAAACGATTTCGTTGCGAAAATTCCGGCGGTCAAATATCGCATCCATCAGACATTTAACCCAAGCGTGGGCCGTGTGATCTATATGCAAATAAATACTCCCATCATCCCGCAATATCCGCCGCATCTCCAACAGCCGGACGCCCAGCCAGCACAGAAACGCCCCCATATCATCGCCCCAAACATCCTTGCCGGCCATTATGACTTTCCAAACTTCGGGGTAATCTTGAGATATGGACGACAACCACTCCGGTTGCAAATGGTTTTGCCACGACCAACGGTCATGAAAACTCCCCCCATCCGCCAAACTATCCGGCGTAGCGTGAAAATCCTTATTCTTGTTAAAAGGCGGATCCGTAGCAATGAGATGCACCGTTCCGCTATTCATCCCCCGCAAAAAATCCAAGTTATCGCCCTGATACAAAACCCGGTTAGGAAAATTGACCTTTCCGCCCATCGGAAAACCCCCTCCTTTACCGGCGCCGGACGGCGCGGCGCCCGCCTTGCCCGCCCGCCCTGCCGTGTTTAATGTTCTTTTCGTTTTCCGGTTTCAAGTACCCGTTCCGGCGATTAAAATCCTGCAACCCGGTCAACGTAAGCCGGTCGCGCTTTTCCTTGTTGCAAGGCGGACAAAGCAATGTAAGATTTTCATAAGCATCCGTGCCGCCATCGGACTTAGGCTGCCGGTGATCCACCTCCAAAACCCGCGGATCAAACCCGTAATCATTGCCGCAGCCTTGACAAAACGCCCCCACATCCGCCAGCAGCCGGCCATGCTGCATCCGGGGCGGCGGATATCGTTGCCGTTTGCCCACAGTAGGCGTCGCCAAACGCAAAGCCGCCGTTTCCCCGCCATCCGTGCGGACCGGCGGCGTATCGGAAAGCGTAACCGTCGGCGGAATATCCACCAGCAATTGCCGGTTATCGTTCATCCGGCTGACCACCTGCTGATACGCCCCATCCCAAAGATCAATGCCCACCCATTGCCGGCCTTGCCGTTCCGCCGCCACCGGCGTAGTGGCGCAGCCGCAAAACGGATCCAATACAATGTCGCCGGGGTTGCTGCTGGCCTTGATAATACGCTCATACAATCCCAAAGGCTTTTGCGTCGGGTAGCCAACATCCTCCGGGTTCCATCCCGTAACCGTCGGAATATCCGTCCACCAGTCGGTTACTGGCGTTCCCCGTTCCAAGTCAATCGCATTGTCCGCCCCGGAATATGTGCTGTGTATCCCAACCTGTTGCGTATTTTCCTTATAAGGCTTGCGCTCGACGGTAAATGTCCAATCCCTGCTTTTGGTATAGCGCAGGATGGTATCGTGCTTGCGCGGATAGTCTTTCTTAGGGATACCGCCCCCGGAATAGCACCAAACGATTTCGTTGCGAAAATTCCGGCGGCCAAATACGGCATCCATCAGACATTTAACCCAAGCGTGGGCGGTATGATCAATGTGCAAATAAATACTCCCGTCATCCCGCAAGATCCGCCGCATCTCCAACAACCGGACGCCCAGCCAGCACAAAAACGCGCCCATATCATCCCCCCAAACATCCTTGCCAGCCATTATAACCTTCCATACTTCCGGGTAATCTTGAGATATAGACGACAGCCATTCCGGTTGCAAGTGATTCTGCCACGACCAACGGTCATGAAAGCTACCCCCATCCGCCAAACTATCCGGCGTAGCATGGAAATCCTTGTTCTTATTAAAAGGCGGATCCGTAGCAATGAGATGCACCGTTCCGCTATTCATCCCCCGCAAAAAATCCAAATTATCGCCCTGATACAAAACCCGGTTAGGAAAATTGACCTTTCCGCCCATCAGAAAACCCCCTCAATCGCCGCACTCGGAATCTTGATTCCAGTCTGATTGCCCCATTCTACTACGGCGGCCCCGGCGCTACCAAGAAAATCCGGCAAAAGGCGCAGCAAAATTGTATCCCCCAATAATCCCTGCGCCCCCTGCCAAATCTCCGCTTAATCCGCGTTAATCCGCCCCCTATTCATAGGGCTGCAACTGAATCTCATGCAACGCCGGGATCACCTCCCGCCCCAGCAGCTCCACCGACCGCATCACTTCGGCGTGGGGCATATCGCCCTCGTTGCCGTAAATGTGCAGGTAGCCGGGGTTGAGCCGCTCGATAATAGCCGACAGCTTGCGGGTTACGGTGTCGGGGCTGCCGACGATGATGTTGTCCACATCCTGCAATTCCTGGTAAGTCATCCGCCGCCCGAAACCGCCGGCCCCCGGGAGCTGCCGCTGAATGCGCACCGCCTCCCGCGACTGATAGCCGGGCGGGTCGTTATGCTCCACCGGCCCGCGGTTGCGATGATTTTCCGTCCACAAAAACGTCTCCCCGATGCGCTGCGCCTTTTCGTCGGTATCGGCGCAAAACACCCGCAACAGGTAGCCGAAATGCTCCGGGCCGGGCGTGAAACCCGTCTCGCGGGCGGTGTCGATATAGACCCCCTTCAGCCCCTCGGTATAATCCAGCAGCGACCCCAGGTTCATATACGGATGCTGGTGGCGGGCGGCCCAAACCACGCTTTCGGGGCTGGACAAGCCGGGGAACCAGATCGGCGGATGCGGATCCTGCACCGGCAGCACCCACGGGTTGACCACCCGGTAGGAATAAAACTGCCCTTCGTAGCGGAACGGGCCGGGCTGCGTCCAGCACTTGATGATCAAATCGTGCGCCTCCTCGAACCGCGCCCGGTTTTCGGCGGGAATAATCCCCCCGGCCAAGCTTTCCACCGCCGTCCCGCGCACAAAACCCGATATGATCCGCCCGTTGGAAAAGCAGTCCAGCATCGCGATTTCCTCGGCCATGCGAATCGGATCATTGACCGCGATCACATTGCCCAAAATGGCGATTTTGGCGTTCTTGGTGATCTTGGCAATGACCGCCGCGTCCAGGTTGACCGCCGGCTTCATGCACCAGTAAGAGGCATGATGCTCGTTGGACATTATGCCGTCAAAGCCGCATTCGTCCGCCAAAGCGTACTGCTCATGGTACTGGTTATAGAGCTCATGCGCCTTTTCCGGGTCAAAAAAGGTGTTGGGAAACCCCAGCCGCCCGGAGTCATACCGCTCCAGGTCGGCATCCGTGACATGAGCATAGGGCTGTTCCGAAAACCAGAAAACCTCAACCACATCCTTCATCAACCAACTCCCGATATCAAAATTCGCGATCGCGATCGCCAACGCCAGCCGCCCGCCCCGCCCGCGCCAAGCCAGACCGCAACCCCCCCGCAATCTACCCACCACGCGGCGGCGTGTCAAGGTTGAGGGTGTGAACGTCTGAAAACTGTTCGCTCTGACGCAGCCACTTGGCCCCATCACTAAATACCTTTGAGTCATCTTTGCTAAATACAAACTCGCCACTGGGATCATCGGAGGGCCACATCGGCGCCCAAGACAGACTGATTTTGATGCTGTGTCCATATTTCGCCAAATCGGCTATCGCGTCACAGAAATTGGCGCTAACCCCTTTAGGCGCAGTTTCCCCGAAAGCCGAAATTTCTGCGCCCTCCCACACCGCTTCCACCGTTTTATGGGCTTCGCGCAATCCCGAATTCAGGGTTTCGTTAGCCAAACGGGCAAATGGGACGCCGCGGGAGTTTTCCGCAGCTTTATTATTGGCTGGCACAGGGGAATGCAAGGTTAAATCGTATCCCGTTCCATATCCCGCCAATAGTTGGACTTCCTCAAGATATTCTGATACTTTCCTGCTGATTCCACCCCGGTATACCAACATACCAGGCTGGTAAGCATATCTGGCCGCTGCTTTCAAGAGATCACGAGCATCGCCCAGAAAATTTGCGCAGCCGTTAATCGACAAGCCGGAAATTTCGGCATCACTGGACGATTGCAACCGGATAGTATCAGCTCCGGCTCTGATCAAGTCATAATAAACATCCAATTGGGAGCGATTTTCTATTTCCGAAAGGGTTTGTACCACTTCGGAAATCCGCACCGGGTAGCGATACGACGACTCGTGCAAAGGCGCCAAAATTTCCGGGACTTCTTTATTATGCTCCAAAGCCAATACCACAAAGTTGTCGCGCCATACCTCTTTCCGAACCCATCCGTTTGTTTCGAGGTAAGCGCACAACATTGCCGGGGATATTCGGCGGAGTGTTGCCGCATCTTTAATTTGCACTTGCATCTCTGTCCTCACTAATTGAACCATTGACCAAACATAACTTGCAGACCATTCCGGTCAAACATATTTGCCAATGGCACTTCAACCCGGACTGTTGATGAATTACTGGACGGCTGATTTCCCATCAATGAAACCCAATAAGCGCATTTTCGCAAGCACATTTCATGATGATCCTGCCAAAGCCAAAGGTTGTTATTTTTCGGCATAAGATATAGTATCAGAATTTGTGGTAAACCTTCAGCTTCAATTAGCTGATTGTAGTTTTCATTCCGCAAATCGTAGATGACGTTTCCGTTTCTAATGCCGTATTGCGTCGTAGACTTAAGCTGAAAATCTACCCGATTCCTACCCCGCGAATAAGATTGAATCGTCCCATCTATCCCGTGGTCATCCACCTCGCAGCGGGACAAGTTAAAACCGGCGTTGTAGATCACGGAACGGACATAAGACAAGGACAATTGCTCCTGGACGAAATTGGGGGACATTCCACCATTTCTTGAAGTCATATCCTTACTCCGCTCCGTGATCGCCGAGTCGCCCTTAATATAACATAAATGTCAACCCGCCCCCATCGCCCGCCGCGCCAGCCCCCGCCCCGCCCGCCGCCCCAGCCCGAAGCTCAACGTCACCGCCAGGCACAGCCCCGCCGCCGCGCTGATCGCCAGCGGCCACCCGGCGTACGCCGCCGCCACCGACAGCGGCCACGCCCCCAAGTAATGAAAGCCCGGCGTGAAATGCAATATCCCCATCACCCGCCCCCGCGTTTCCGGCGGCGACGACAATTGCAATATCGTCGTCGCCAGCGGCCACACCGTCCCCAAACTCACGCTCCCCAGCGCCATAAACAACGCCCACGCCGTCCAAAACGACCCCGACCACCCGAACAACGTCAGCATACCCGCGAACACAATCAAGCACGCCAGCAGCCAGCGATACAGCCACGCGCGATGCATAAACGTTATCGCCAAACTCCCCGCCAGCGACCCGATCCCCGACGCCAGCAACATCAGCCCCACCTGCGTGGCGTCCGCCCCCAGCCGGTCTTTGGCGAAAGCCGGTATCACCTGCAAATGCGACATCCCGAACCCCCCGAAAGCGCAGGCCAGCACGATTACCGTCAGCAGCACCGGCGAATTCTTGATCACCGACAGCCCGTTGCCCATATACTGCAACAACGGCTCCCGAACCGCCGCGGCGCTGGACGTCCACCGGATCGGAGTCAGCAGCGCCGCGCTGATCCCGTAAAATACCGCATTGGCCGTCAACCCCGCGCCGATGCCCCATACCGCCAGCGACTGCGCGAGCAGCGGCGGCCCGTCAATCAAAATCCCGGCCAGCGGCGGCCCGACGATCCGCCCCACGTGCACCGCCGCATTGAACTGCGCCACCGCATCCAGCAGCGTCCGCTCCCCCACCAAATCCGACAGCACCGTCACCCGCGCCGGCTGGTTCAGCGCTTGCAGCACCCCCAAAAGCCCCACCGCCAAATAGACGTGCCACATCGCCACCGCCCCCCACAGCGACAGCGCCGCCACCACCCCGATGAGCGCCCCGACGCCCGCCTGCGTCGCGATCAGCAGCAGCTTGCGGTTGAGCCGGTCGGCGATCACCCCGCCAAAGGGCAGCAGCGCCGTGTTGGGAATGCCGTACAGAAACACCATCAGCCCGGTCAGCTCGATGGACGACCCGGTGAGCTCCAGCGTGAGCCACACCAGCACGAAAAACTGCATCCCCTGCCCCACCGACTGCGCAAAGGCCGCCAGCCAGTACCAGCGGAAACCCCCGATGCGCCACGGCCCCCGCGCCCGGCTCCAATAAGACGGCGCGGACTGCCCCGAAGTTTCCGACGCCAACCCGCTACGCCCGCCCGCCGGCCCGCGCCGCGGTCGCCGCTGCCCGCCTATTCGCCGTTCCCAAGCTCCAGCCCACCCCCAACATCTGCGTCACCACCCGGTCAATTTCCGCCCAGAGGCGGATGATGCCCTTCGTCAATCTAAGCCCGATGCGGCTAGTGTAGGGATCCACTTTCAAGATTGGCAAGGGGCAACTGTCATATATTAAAGAACATCCCCCCAAAATCCCCTCCCCCTAAATGGCGCTCATCCCAAATCCCCTCCCCCTAAGGGGGAGGGTTAGGGTGGGGGTGAGAACCCCCCCCAAAAACCAACCCCCCCAATCCCCCGCCCAACCCCCAAATCCCCGCCCCCCACCCAATTCATCCTGAGCTTGTCGAAGGATGAATTGCCCCCCCACCCCAAAACCCAATCCCAAAATCCCCCCACCCAACCCCTTGACAAACCCCAAACCTACGTTCTATACTGATTCCAATGCCAAAACCTCATTCCCCCAAACGGCGCCGAATGGGGGGAGCTACGGGGTAAAGTCCCGGCCGGGATAAAGACAGGCAGTCGTGTGGTGTGTGTGTGTCCGCGGACTTGTGGTGGTGTGGTGTGGCCGCCCTGCACTAGTCCCGAGCCTGCTCCAAGGATGTCCCGCGGGGGGGAGGCCCTCGGGGATCCATCCCGGGCTTAGCGAAGGATGACCTGCGGAACCGCCCGAATCCTGATCGTGTCAAAGGATGTCCCGCGGGGGGGAGGCTCCCGGGGCTCCATCCCGAAGCGGTCATATAAGGGATGACAGGCGGGGCGGATGTGGGGGGTGCGTGTGGGGGGTGTGGTGTGGTGTGGCGACGAACGGAGGTTAGCCGCAGCCGGCGGCGGCTAGCTTAAAAATTCAACCCAAGAGGCAACCAAATGGCAACCCAAACAAAAAACCCCGGCAAAGGCAACCCCGACAAGGAAACCCCGGAAACCTAACCCAGCCAGGAAAACCCCAACCGGGGCCAACCCGCATTAACCCCAAGGAGCGTATAATGCCGCCCTAAAACCTACGGAAACCACCGGATCCCCAAAACCGCCCATTGCCCGCCCAGGGCAAAGGCCAATACCCCCGTACCCAACCGCCAATCGCCGCCGCGGACGGATTTATGGCTACCACGACCTCGCCATAAGCCGCCCATCCGGCGACGCCGGAATTTCGCGCTATTCCCCCTGCCGGAATTGCCGGCGGCGGGGATTTTTTATTTCCGTATCATTTTATATCATAATAACATCAACATAAGCCGCATTTGAGGAGATCCTGCTATTTCCGGTAATTCCGTCATCCTTACCATCGCCGCCGCGTCCACCCGCCCCCGCGCCAGCGCCACATATTTCTCCGATATGTCAATCCCGATGTACCGCCGCCCGTTGACCTTCGCCATCTTGCACGCCGTGCCGGCCCCGCACATCGGATCCAGCACAATATCCCCCGGATTGGACCACGATAATATATGATCCTCCGCCAACTTTTCGGGAAACATCGCCGGATGTTGAAACGCCTCCTTATCCCTAGTCGTCCCCCCGTACCCCACCGCATAAGACCAAATGTTGGTTCGGGTCTTTTCGCAATTCAGATACCCCAACTTTTTCTTGTTCACCCCATCCGGCCTTTTATTATGCGTCAGCATTTCCGGCCCGTTGCGGACCGTAGGTATTTTCAACGGATTAAAGGTTTTCGGCGACGTTTCTTTGACCAGCACCAACATCAACTCCCAGCAATTGGTGTAAGCGTTAGAGCGCGTGAACGGCGTGTTCTTTTTTTGATAAATCATCGTATCGTGGACGATGAATCCCAAGTCCTGAAACATTATCGCTTGCCGGAAACTGGTCATGGTACGCCCCCCGTTGATATGGTCGCCCACCACCCACACCACCACCCCGCCGGGCTTGGTGACCCGCAACAACGCCCGCCCGATGGCCGCCGCATCGAACTGGTACCCCTCATAATCCCGCAACTTGTCATAAGGCGGCGACGTCACCGTCAAGTCAATGGAATCCCCCGGAAACCGCCCCATTACGTCAATACAATCCCCCGGCACTATCCGGTTCAACGGGAGCATACCCATCGCCGCGCCTCCTTAAACTCGCTAGCAACATCTGCGAAATTTTGTTCGATAGATGTATACCGGGTTTATAGGCGGGTTGTCAAGCTCCGCTTTATCGGCAATTCCCGGAATTTCGCGCTATTCCCCCGGCCCTCCCCCGCCGCCTACCCCCCCACCCCGGCCGCCGCCAGCGCCGCCAGCGTTTCCCGGTTGCGGGCGTTCACCCCCGGTTGCAAACACATCAACCGCCGCCAAGTATCCAGCATATTCTCCGTTGCCGGATCCCACGGCAGCCCCAGCATCAACGTCGCCGCCCGGTCAATCTCCGCCCGATTGCCGTCCAGCACACTCAAGCTGATCCGCATCAACGGCAGCCCCCGCAAACGATCAAAGTTGTCCAACGCAATCCGCCGCGCCTCCCGCCCCGCCTCGCTATCCGCCGCAAAATCGGGGATGGGATGATAGTCAACGGCGGTTACGCCCATCGTTGAACGCCCTAAGTCGGTAGCCTCGCCGTATCCGGTTCGCACTATTATCCCGTAAGTGCTGTTTAGAAATAGGGCAATCGCTTCGGATACGCCATTGTCGGCATTAAGAGTCGTCCAAGCGCGGCCGCCTATGCAGTTTGTTTCCGTGTAGCATACTGCGATTTTCTGGGCGCTCATCCGCAGGTTTCGACTCAGATGAAATTGCCCGGCAGTGTCTCGTATCCGTGCGGCGGCGTTTTCGTTGCGCGGTATGCCGTAATGGGTTGGCGCACAGGTTATATTAACCTGCTTGTCTGAGTCTACCTCCCACATAGACGGGTTATTGCGGCTTGTAGTATCATTTGCCGCGTAAATCACGAATGCCCCTCTAGGCGAGCGGCTATTGGCTATCTTGCCAATCAAATCGTCGCCTGGCCCCCTTTTCGCTATAGCCCCCAGCGTTGTCATCGGCAACGCGAAAGAAGTTGCGTTATGCGTAGCAGGATTCCATGCATTGCCGGAAGTCACATATTCCGTCAACGTAGTAAACTCCCCGCCGGTGCCTAACGCTGACCACGGTTTGCCCTCGCCCAAGCCCGTCATCCGGTAATACGTGCCAACCGCCGCCCCTACTATTATTTCGCCCGATTGCCGCCCCAATGCCGTTTCCCGCCGGATGGCATCAGCGAACATCTTGGCGTCCAGTTTAGTGACAAAGGTTTTATTCAAGTTGACGCACGTAATTGCCCGATCCCCGTATTCCGGTTGCGCCGTGCCGCGGGGATTGCGCTGCTTCGTCGCAATCAGCAGCATTTCCTGTATGCCGGTGTCCGCCGACATCGATACCCCATCGCCGGCTGCCGTGCTGATGGCGATTACATCGCAGTATTCCCTTTCAATGTTGCGGCGAAATCCCTTGTAAGCATCCGAGCGAGCCGCGGTCAACGGCAGCACTTTGCCGTGCGGACAATCATACCCCAGCATCTCATGTTCCACTACGTGCATAAAAGTAGCCAGCCCGGCCTGCCCGTGCGCTACGCCCTTAACGATCCGGTCGGCGTTGCGCTTGTAAGTCTGCATCGCTTTGCTGCTGATCGGGCTTTTCGCCCCGCCCCGGGGCCGGAAATAAGGATCGTTATTATTGCAAATCCCCACCGAGCGCGGGTTTATCACCAGCATTTCCGTTTGCGGCCCATTGCGCCCCACCAACCGATCCTCAATCCCCGATACCCCCTCTTTAGTAAGAAAGTTCAACGATCCGCCGTTGGCCGTAATCGCGAATATCGCGCTGGATTGAAACACCGTTTCCGGCTCCAAAGAAGCCATATTAGCCGTCGCTACCGATATGGACTGCGGGTTAATATCGGTAAGCTGGATGCAACGCTCCATCCTTTGGGCGTGAATACTTTCCTTTTCCAAAGCATCGGCGTAGTGCCGGAAGCGTATGTTTTCCTCCGTGGCCCGGGCCAAAGTGCCGGTGCCGGCGCAGATTTCGTTGTACCGCGCCTGCGCCGGATGCGACAATCGGGCGGCCGTCATATTCGCCAGCAACTCGGCGGTCGCCGGTTTAGTATAATACGCCGCGCGCTCATCCCGGTCGGGAATCAACGCCTGCCAAATTTCCGCCACCACGTTAGTAGTGGCGCTAATCCCCGCGTCAATGTATCGGCTAATCGTGTCGAATACCGCCCGCAGCGTACCCCCCAGCTTGGGGCCCAGTTCGGAATCCTCCAGCATCCCCGCCGCGATCGTCGACAAAGGCATATAATCCACCGCCTCGATTTTGCGCCACTCGGCGGCGATGAGATGCGGAATGCCGTTGCCGGGCGCAATACTCTGCCAAAGCCCCGGCGCGCCCAATTGCAATAAATCATCCACATTCCCCCTTTCTTTCAAGTTTATATGCAACTGAATCATACTAGCCAAAGTCCCGACCACATTGCCGGCCACGCTTTCCATCCCGTTGCCGCTGTCGTGGTTGCCGTACCGCGCCACCAAAACGGCCTGCGCGCCGCCGCCGGCCAGCATCAGCCGCTGCGCCAGTTCGGTCTTGGCGGCTTGCAAGTTCCGCACCACCTCGCCGACCACCCCCGCGGCGTAGGCTTCGGGAACCGCCGCCAGCCAGGCATACTGTACCAAATCCCGCAAGGAAACCGCCACCGGACGGCCCGGTACGATTTTGACCTCCGGATCGTTTTCCTCGCTGCCGGTCACCACCTGCATCAGAAATTGCGGCACATCGCGCATCAATTCCCGCTCCCGCTCAATATGCCCCAACTCCCCCAGCCCCTCGGGAATCCCCACCGCGATAACGCTTTTCATCGGCTGGGAATGATAGTCGCTAAACTCATAACCCAGCCGCCGCCTGGCATCGGCAATCGCCGGACTGCGATATTCGGTTTCAATAATCGTCCGCAAGCCGTAAGGCATACGGACGACAATATCGGGGCTGGTATGCCCCCGCCGGGCGCGCCCATGCCGCTCCGCCTCGACATGGTAGTGGGGCGGCGCCTGCCGCTCCATAGCCTGTGCGATATAAGCATTCATCGCCTTTTCATCAATAGCCATAACCAAACCGCCCCAACGTTCTAATGCACCGCCCGCCCATTGAACAACGCCCCAACCGCAAAGTCAACCCGCCCCCGCCAACCCGCGCGGAATTATACCACCCCCCAATGACATCCCCCTTTGCCACTCCCGAAACCCCATCCCTAAAATAACCCCCTAAACCCCGCCGCCCGCCAACCCCGCGCCCTTTCCCTTGGCGCCCCGCAAGTGGTATCATTGGCAGGCACCGAAACCGGCAGGAGAAGGACTGTATATGACCACCAGCGCGGCGCAACTGGAACTCCAGCCCAGGGAACTGCTGGGCAAAAAAGTCGGGCGGCTGCGGCGGGCCGGCATCATCCCCGTACACCTCTACGGGCCGGGCATAGACTCCCGCGCCCTGCAATCCCCGGCGCCGCCCCTGATCCAGGCCCTGGCCGCCGCCGGCGCCAGCTCCCCGATCCAGGTCACCATTGCGGGCGAGCCCGGAGCGCACCTGGCCTTTGCCCGGGAAATCCAATGGGATCCCAAGCGCGACACCGTCCTCCATGTAGACCTGCTGGCGGCGGACGTCGCCCGTCCGGTCACCGCGCAAGTAAGCGTAATCTTGACCGGCGAAGCCCCCGGCGCCCTCCGCAGCGGCGGCAGCGTAACCCAGCAGTTGCCACACATCGAAGTATCCGCCCTCCCCCTGGATCTGCCCGCCCAAGCCGAGGCGGATGTATCAGCGATGACCGCGCCCGACAGCGTACTACGCGCCGCCGACATCCCCCTACCCCCCGGCGCCGCCCTAACCAGCGACCCCGAGGAAATAGTGGCCCGCATAGACACCCCCCGAGGCGCAACCCCGGCCGAACCCGCCCCGTAACCCGGCAACCCCGGCAACCCCGCCCGCGCCATTCATCCTGAGCTTGTCGAAGGATGAACAGACCCAGGGGCAACAGTAACCCTAAACAGGCCAGTAACCCCGCGCCTGCCAACCCGCCCGCGCCGGCAAACCCGGCAGTCCGGCAACCCCGCCCGCGCCGGCAAACCCGGCAGTCCGGCAACCCCGCCCGCGCGGGCAAACCCGGCAAATCCGCCCGCGCATTCATCCTGAGCTTGTCGAAGGATGAATGCCCCCGGCATCCGACAAGGGAGACGACGCCATGCACCTGGTATACATCGGACAATCGGGGCGAACCGGAACCAGCGCCGCCGACCCTTGCCAGCCCCACGAAGTGGTGGCCGGGCTGATGCTCCACGAAACGCAATGCATATCGGTCAACGGCGAGTACGATGCCTTGTGCCGCCGCCATTTCGGCGCCCCGCTGGGGCAGCCCGGCGCGCCGGCCAGCATCCGCCCGGCCGATCTGTTCCAGGGGCGGCGCTATTTCGCCTCATGGCCGCCCCGGCGCCGCTCCGAACTGATCCAGGATTGCCTCGACATCCTAATCCGCCGCGAGGCCCCGGTAATCGTCGCCTGCCTGGACAAGCGGGAACTGGCCGCCGCCCGCGCCAACGCCACCTCGCCCGCCGCCCTGCTATGGGCCGACCCGATCGAACCCGTGATGAACCGCTTTCTGCTGGCGCTGAGTATGTATCTGGACGAAATGGGGATCGCCACGCTAAGCCACGACCAGCTAATGGCCGGCGACCAGCCCGCATCCCAGTTCGCGCTGGCCATAGCGCAGCAGGACGCCAACATCCGCCCCCGCTTGATGGCCGACTTCCTGGGCTCCGACGAGGGGCAGGACGCCACCGCGCTCCACGAAAACATCTGCTACCTGCAAGCCGCCCATTCCCCGGCGATGCAACTGGCGAACCTGTGCGCCTATTTCACCCGCCGCTGGCTACAAACCCCCGAAAACCCCAACCCCTACTTCGAGACCCTCCGCGACAACCGCGTGCTGCAAGTGATCTACCCGGTGGCGCTGTGATGGGGGTAGCTGTCACCGGAACTGTAACGCTGCTCTAAACTACTTTAAGCAAAAACCTTAGAGTAATGTTTAGAGTAAATGCGCTGGCCCTATTCATCGTAGGCGATGCTCCAGTGAGCCGTCGGGTCGGTGGGGCTTTTGCCGGAACTCCGCGCCAACCCGCGGGACTCCAAGCGTTGCAGAATCCTAAGCACCACCGGACGTGAACGGCCGCTAAGTCGAACCAAATCGCCCGTTCTGGCCGCGCCGAGGCTTGAGAGGTGCTGAAAGAGTTCGCGCTCTTCCTTGCCAAGCGCCATAAACTCCCGAATATCAATAACCGCGCCCAACAATGTAACAGTTACGTTGCCTGCGGTTTGAGCGACTATTGGGCGTTGTCTTCCTGCGCCCTCCATCGCCTCCACCATTCGGCGCAGCCCCTCGCCCATCTCTTGCCCATAAGACATTTCCGCCATCACCCTGGCGATGCGCGGGTTGCGGGCGAAACGGGGGACATTCATCAGGTCGTGCAGCGTAGTTATGCCGGGGAAACGGCCGGGGCTGGATACTTCAACTCGGTCATCGAACACTTCCACCCGGATATGGTCGCCAAAGTTTCCATAGGAACGATGTACCACAGCATTCACTAAGGCTTCCAGCCAAGCCTCTTCTGGAATAGCGCTGAACCATTCAAACTTGCCATCCTTGCCCAGGGATCGGCGCTTAGGCAAAGCGTCACGCACCGTTTGCCTGGCGGCGTCTATTTGGCGCGGCAGGGGGCCTTCGCAACGCACATCGCTTACCAAGTTCTGCACCGTTCCCGTCCGGCGTTCCCGGCCCGCAAATTTGAGCACCCGCACATACGCCTGCGGATAGGCCCTTTGCGGGTTGACTCCGAACAGCAACTGCCCGGCGGTGAACGGCTCGCCGTTGCCGCCAACCAGATCTCTGGCCTGCAACAGGTTATCGGGGGCGGCGGCGCCTATCTTGGCCGCATATTCGGCTACCGCGTCAAAGTTCAGGGAATCGTCGCCATAGGTGCGGGCCGGCGTTTTCTCAAAGGTAGTGTCCCCCCGGTCATAGCGAAGCTGAATCCGCTGCTCAAAGTCCAGGCGGCGATCTTCATCCCCGACACGCAGAAACACCTCGTCCCTATGCGTGGCGTGAACCTGCTCGCTGGGCGGCACCACCATCAGGAACAGCCGGTCGGCGTCGCCCTGTCGGTTGACGCAATCCGGCAGGTGCGCGTCAAAGGGAACCGGCGGAACCGTGTAATCCAGGCCGGCTTGCCGCCATTCGTTCTGCCTGGCGGGTTGGCCGTCAATCCCCTCGCACACGCCATCGTGCAGGCCAATGGCTATAATACCGCCCTCGGCGTTAGCCATTGCCGTCAAAGTTTTAGCCAAGTCGGCGCCGCGGACACGGGCGCTTTTGCGGTCGAACCACTGGTTTTCCGGCTCCTCCAGCAAGCGCCGGGGCAAATCCTCGGGAGACATAGCCAACACGTTGTCCATCAGCAGCGCCATACTGCCCCTGCTTTAAATGCTCTAAATAATTTATAGCAAGTAAACCTTGCCGCCCCTATCCCGCTCCCCTGCGGTTTGCGGTCGGCAACGGCATTATGCATGGTCCATATTATACTCTAAATCATTTACAGTCAACCATGCCCCCCGGAATTCCAGCCCCCGCGCGGCCTTTACAACCGCCGCCCCGGTTGCTACAATAGCCTGTGCCGGGAGGGTCGCGCTTCGCGTTGGCTCTCCTATATTGCTTGCCTCCGCCGGAGGGTTTCGATATGCCTCAGCCCGCTTATCTGACCCGCGAGGGATTGAAAAAGCTGCAAGATGAGCTTACCCAGCTCAGTACCGTGCGGCGGCGGGAAATCGCCGAGCGTTTCCAGCAGTCCCGCGAGCGCGGCGGCACCGTCAGCAATGCCGAGTACGAGGAAGCGCAGAACGAGCGCTCTTTCAACGAAGGCCGGATCCAGGCACTGGAAAACATCATCAACAACGCGGTCATTATTGACGAAACCCACGGGCAGATGGAAACCGTGGCCATCGGCGCCACGGTCACCGTGCGCCACCCGCAGGGCAAGCCCGCGGCCTACACCATCACCGGCAGCGCCGAATCCGACCCGGCGCAAGGCAAAATCTCCAACGTTTCCCCCATCGGCAAGAGCCTTTTGGGCAAAAAAGTGGGCGACATCGCCGAAGTCAGCGCCCCGTCAGGCAAAATCAAACTGGAAATCATCGCCATCGAATAAGGATTCCGGCGGACGGGAATCCCCCTGCGTCCGCCGCCGCCTATGCAAGACTCTTTCGTCGCCAACCGCGAAGCCAAGCTGGAGCGCATCCGCGGCCGGGGCATCGACCCCTACCCGCCGCGATACCGCCGCGACTGCGACAACGCCGAGGCCGCCGCCCGGTTCGAGGCGGTGGAATCCGGCGCCCGCCCCGCCGCCGACGCCGAGGGGCTGTCGCTGGCCGGCCGCATCACGGCGATGCGCGGGATGGGCCGCGCCGCGTTCCTTGATCTGCAAGACGCCTCCGGCAGCATCCAGGCATTGTTGCGGAAAAACCGCTTGGGCGACGATTTCGATTTGTTGCGCGACTTGGATATCGGCGACCACTTGGGGGTGACCGGCAACCTGATCCGCACCCGCACCGGCGAAATCACGCTGGACGCCGCCCGCGCCGTGATCATCGCCAAGGGGCTGCGCCCTTTGCCGGAAAAGTACCACGGCCTGCGCGACACCGAAACCCGCTACCGCCAGCGCTACCTGGATCTAATCGCCAACCGCGAAAATATGGACGTTTTCCGGTTGCGCAGCCGGATTATCAGCGGAATCCGCCGTTTTTTGGACGGGCGCGGCTTTCTGGAGGTGGATACCCCGGTGCTGGTGCCGGTGGCGGCCGGCGCCCACGCCCGCCCGTTCATCACCCACCACAACGCGCTGGACGAGCAGCTATACCTGCGTATCGCCACCGAACTGTATCTAAAGCGGCTGATTGTCGGCGGGTTCGATAAGGTGTATGAAATCGGGCGGGTTTTTCGCAACGAGGGCATTGACCAGGACCATAACCCGGAATTTACCCTGCTGGAAAGCTATGAAGCCTACGCCGACTATAACGATGTTATGGCAATGGTGGAACGGATGATTGCCGGCATCGCCGCCGATGCTACGGGTTCGGCTCAAATCGCCGCCGCCGATGGGCAGATGATCGACTTCGCCCCCCCGTGGCGCCGGGTGTCGCTGCGGGAGGAATTGCAACGCCGCAGCGGGATAGACTTGGACGCTTGCCCGCCGACGGAGCCGGGACTGCGGGAGCTGCAACGCCGCGCCGCGGCGCAAGGAGTAGACACTGGCGTCCGCGAAAGCCGGGGGCGCGTCATCGACAAGCTGCTGTCGGCCCTAGTAGAGCCGCACCTGATACAGCCCACCTTTATCCTCGACTACCCCGAGGAAATGTCGCCCCTGGCCAAAGCCAAGCCCGACGCCCCCGGCTATGTGGAGCGGTTCGAGGCTTTCGCCGGCGGCATGGAAATCGCCAATTCCTACACCGAATTGAACGACCCGCAAGTGCAGCGGCAAAGGTTCCAGGAGCAAGAGGAAATCCGCCGTCGGTACCAGGACGAGGAAGTAGACCGCCTGGACGATGATTTTCTGACGGCGATGGAATACGGTATGCCCCCCACCGGCGGCTTGGGCATAGGGATCGACCGGCTGGTAATGCTGCTAAGCGGCCAGCGCAGCATCCGCGACGTGCTGCTGTTCCCCCAAATGCGAAGCCAGGTCGGTTAGCCCGCCGCGCCCGGCTGGCCGTTGCGGCCCGGGCCGGCGTCGGTGCCGCGGAGGGCCAGTACCCGCGCTACCAGATCGCGGACTTTGGGGCGGTCGGTGGTCCACTCCTCCGCTTCCATAAACAGATGGTAAAAGTCGCGGTGGTACTTTTCGGCGGCTACGAACCGGTCGGCGATTTTCGGGTCGTTTTGCTCGGCAGACAGCCGTTCCGCCGCCCGCTTTAGCGCCGGGTGGCTGGTGTGGGGCCAGCCGCGTTCTTGGGCTACCGCCATCACTGCGTGGGCGGCGGCGCCCCATAGCTTTTCTGATGCCTGGATCTGATCCCCATCGGCAAAATGGCTATCCGCCTTATCGAGGAACTCCAGCGCGGTTTGGGCGTGTTCGTGCGTCAACATTTCAATCCCCATCCTTGACAATTCACTATATCTGGAACGGCCCCTAATGCCTAGCCCTGTCGGTTAGGCCGCGGCGCCCGGCTGGCCGTTGTGGTCCGGACCGGCGTTGTTGCCGCGTAGGGCCAGCACCCGCGCCACTAGGTCGCGGACTTTGGGGCGGTCGGTGGTCCACTCCTCCGCTTCCATAAACAGGTGGCGAGAATCGAAGTGGTACTTTTCGGCGGCTCCGAACCGGTCGGCGATTTGCGGGTCGTTATGCTCCGCGGACAGCCGTTCTGCCGCCCGCTTCAGGGCCGGGTGGCTGGTGTGGGGCCAGCCGCGTTCTTGGGCTACCGCCATTACCGCGTGGGCGGCGGCGCCCCATAGCTTTTCCGATGCCTGGATCTGATCCCCATCGGCAAAGTGCTTGTCCGCCTTATCCAAGAATTCCAGGGCGGTTTGGGCGTGTTCGTGGGTCAGCATCGTAACCCCCTCATATATACGTGGCCGGGGCGGTTAGCCCGCGGCACCCGGCTGTCCGTTGCGCCCCGGGCCGGCATCGTTGCCGCGCAGGGCCAGCACCCGCGCCACCAGATCGCGGACTTTGGGGCGGTCGGTGGTCCACTCCTCCGCTTCCATAAACAGGTGGTAAAAGTCGCGGTGGTACTTTTCGGCGGCTACGAAATACGCGGCGATAATCGGGTCGTTTTGCTCGGTGGACAGTTGCTCTGCCGCCCGCTTTAGGGCCGGGTGGCTGGTGTGGGGCCAGCCGCGTTCTTGGGCGATCGCCATTACTGCGTGGGCGGCGGCACCCCATAGCTTTTCCGATGCCTGGATCTGATCCCCGTCGGCGAAATGCCGGTCGGCCTTTTCCAGGAACTCCAGGGCGGTTTGGGCGTGTTCGTGCGTCAACATCTCAACCTCCGTCCTTACCAACTCATTATAACCGGAACGGCCCCCAATTCCCAACCGGTGCGGTTAGCTGGCGGCGCCGGGCTGGCCGTTGCGGCCGGGGCCGGCGTTGTTGCCGCGGAGGGCTAGTACCCGCGCCACTAGGTCGTGGACTTTGGGGCGGTCGGTGCGCCACTCCTCCGCTTCCATAGTTTTTCTGATGCCTGGATCTGGTTACCGTCGGCGAAATGCCGGTCGGCCTTTTCTTGGAACTCTAGGGCGGTTTGGGCGTGTTCGTGCGTCAACATTTCAATCCCCCTGAACAACCTTTGCCCCATAGATTATATGGCGCAGGCATTGGGGAATGCCATTGGGGGGTGGTATAATTTCGGTATGATGCCGCTCTTTCAGCTTGCCGCCCGGATGGGGCGAATTCCGTTTCCGGTCTTGGCAACGATGGTATGCCTGCTATTCGCCGCCGCGGGCGTCGCCGTGCTGGGCGACTATGGCGTGGGGACTGACGAGGCGGGGCAACGAAACATCGCCATCAGTAACGCCGATTATGTTATGGGCGACCGCGACGCCCTGCCTATAGGTCACAACCGCTTCTACGGCCTGGCGTTTGAGATGCCCCTGCTGATGGCGGAACGCGCTTTGGGATTGCAGGATGGCCGCGATATTCTCCTGATGCGTCACCTCCTTACCCATCTGTTTTTTATCGTGGGCGGGTTATTCTGCGGGCTGCTGGTATACCGGATGTTCGGCAGCCGGTGGGTGGCGCTGCTGGCAATGTTGCTGTTTTTGTTGCATCCCCGGTTGTACGCCCACTCGTTTTTTAACAGCAAGGATTTACCCTTTACGGTTATGTTTATGATCGCTTTGTATCTAACGCACCGGGCGTTTCGGCGGGATACCGTTGGGGCTTTTGCGCTGCTGGGGGCGGTTGTGGGTTTGGCGGTGAATGTGCGGCCTTTTGCGTTGTTGCTGCCGGCGGCGGTGTTGGCGATGCGGGGATTGGATTGGGGATTCGCTGCCGATCCGTTGCGGCGTAAACGCATATTAGTGACCGGGGGCGTCTTTGCCGGCGCGGTTCTGTTGGCGATCTATGCCAGCCAGCCTTATTATTGGGAAAACCCGTTGCGCTTTTTCGACGGCTTGCTAATACTGTCGCAGCATCCTACTCCGGTGGTCAACTTGTTTATGGGTGAATACATACGGGCAGACGCCGTTCCGCCGGAGTACATACCCGTATGGTTCGGGATTACAGCACCGCCGGCGGCGTTGCTGCTGGGCGGTATCGGGGCCGCGGCGGCATTGCTCTATGGCATCCGGCGCCCGGAGCGGATGTTGCGCGACGGCGGCCGGCGCTTTATGTTGTTGCATCTGGGCTGCTTCGCCCTGCCGGTCATTGCCACTATTGTGTGGCAGTTTCATATCTATAACGGATGGCGGCAGCTGTACTTTCTTTGGGCGCCCTTTTGTTTGTTGGCGGCGGCCGGCCTGCACTGGCTGGCCGGAAATGTCGGGGGGGGGGGGGGGGGGGGGGGGTAGAAAAGAGCGCGAGTATCTTGGCCTGGCAAGGCGGGCGGGGGCGTATGTTTTCACTGGAGCCGCCCTGGCCGGGGTGGTAACGGGCCTAGTATCTTCGCACCCTAGCCAGTATGCGTATTTTAATTCGCTGGCCGGTTGGGGCGCCAAGGAAAGCATCGGAGAGAGGTTCGATCTGGATTATTGGAATATATCCTACCAGCAAGGGCTTAAGCATTTATTGGAAAAGTATCCGCAATCTCCGCTGTATATTTATGTCTCGGATGACCGGGGACCCTTGTATGAAACCATCCACAATTCGCAATTATTGAGCGATGATGACCGTAACCGGGTGTTTTTGGTTTCGGAAGGGGCCGATTTTTATATAGCTAATGACTATTTCATCAATAATAGTTCGGATCCCAAATTCGCAGAAGTGGGAGAGGGCGGAAAGCGGCTGGAACCGGTGATTTATAGCATCAAAGCATATAACAACGTCATCCTTACCATAACCGCGCCCGGTCTTTCCGACATCAGCCCGGAGGCGCTGGCGGATGTTTACCGGGCCAAGTATCAAGACATCGTTAATGATGTCTTGCTGGCTAATTCCGGGTTTGACATCTATATGAGTGACGATGGCAAGACTTTAAGCTACGCCAAAAGCGATTGCGCGACGGGGGATGCGTGGGGATGGTTTTTTCTGCACGTTTTTCCAAAGGATAAAAAGGATTTGCCCGCCGGCCGCGGGGAGTATGGGTTCGATAACCGGGACTTCGATTTTCAGCGGCTGGGGGGGCGGGTGGATGACCAGTGCTGGGCTGAGGCGGCGCTGCCGGATTATCCGATAGCCCTGATCCGCACCGGCCAAACGGGGCCGGGGGGAGAGGCTTTGTGGCAAGCGGAGATCAACCCGGACGCGCAGGCGCGGTTTGGGGAAATGGAGGCGGGTATTGCGGGTTTGGATTCGGCGCCGGGCGGGTTTTTTGAGTTGTATTTAGACGGGGACAGGCTGGTTTATTACCGGGAATCCTGCGCTGCGGCGGATACCCAGGCAAGGTTTTATTTGCACCTATTTCCGGCAGACAACAATGACCTGCCGGAGGCCCGCCGGGAGTATGGGTTCGACAACCTGGGATTCAATTTCAGCGAACACGGAGCGCACCGCAGCGGGAAATGCCTGGCCGCCGTTCCCTTGCCCGACTACCAAATCGCCCGCATCCGCACCGGCCAGTACATTCCCGGTCAAGGGCAAATCTGGGCTGCGGATTTTTTGGGCGGATGGTAGTATAATCATCCGGTTATGATGCCGTTCTTTCAAGCTGTATCCCGTTTTGGCCGCCGGGGGCGGATTCCGTTTCCGTGGTTGGCGGCGGCGGTGGGGCTGGTATTTGCCGCGGCGGGGGTTGCGGCGCTGGATGATTACGGGGCGGGGGTGAACGATCTGGCGCAGCGGAGTTTCGCCATCCTTAACGCCGATTACATTATGGGGCGGGGGGATGATTTCCCGGCGGCCCAGGATCGCTATTATGGCATGGTTTTTGAGCTGCCGGCGCTGATGGCGGAGCGGGCGCTGGGGTTGCAGGATAGCCGCGATATTTTCCTGTTGCGCCATTCGCTGATTCATCTGTTTTATATCGTGGGCGGGTTTTTCTGCGGACTGCTGGTTTACCGGATGTTCGGCAGCCGGTGGGTGGCTTTATTGGCAATGCTGCTGTTTTTGTTGCATCCGCGGTTGTACGCCCATTCGTTTTTTAACGGCAAGGATATTCTCTTTGCGGTGATGTTTATTATTGCGTTGTACCTTACGCACCGGGCGTTCCGACGGGATAGTATAGGGGCTTTTGCGCTGCTGGGGGTGGTTGTGGGTTTGGCGGTGAATCTGCGGCCTTTCGCGTTGTTATTGCCGGCGGCGGTGCTGGCGATGCGGGGGCTGGATTGGTGGTTCGCGGCCAATCCGTTGCGGCGGAAACGCATATTAGTATCCGGGGGAGTGTTTGCCGGGGCGGTTTTGTTGTCGGTATATGTTAGTCATCCATATTATTGGGAAAACCCGTTGCGTTTTCTTGACAGTGTGCCGACGCTTTTGCATCATCCCGTCTTGGCGTTGCAGATATTTCAGGGGCGGGTCATTTCGTCGCACGATGTGCCGCCGGAATATATACCCGTGTGGTTCGGGATTACGACGCCGTTGGCGGCGCTGCTGCTGGGGGGCGTAGGGGCATTAGTGGTTTGCTGGCGGGGGGTGCGCTCGCCGGGGTTGATTTTGCGATCGGGGGAACTGCGGTTTTTGTTGGCGGCGTTGGGGTGTTTAGTGTTGCCGGTTGCCGTGGCTATTGTGATGGAGGCTAATATCTATGACGGATGGCGGAATCTATATTTTCTTTGGGGGCCGTTCTGTTTGCTGGCGGCGGCGGGGTTGTGGGGGATTCGGGGGGCCGCGGTTCGGGGCAAGGACTTGGTGAGGGTCGACGGGGGCAAGCTGCGGCGGGTAGTGGTTTATGGAGTGGCATTGGCCGGGCTGGTCAATATGGTTTACGCCATAATATCGTTGCATCCCAACCAGTATGTGTATTTTAATTTGCTGGTGAACCGGGCGGCGGCGGATGAATTGGGGCAACGTTATTATATGGGGTTTGAGGGGGTCGCCTTCCGGCAAGGGATTGAGTATTTGCTGGAGTTGTACCCGGATGAGACGCTGCATTTGCCCTTGGGGAATGCCCACCGGCTGCTTTTTCCGGCGGTGGATCGGGATCGTATTGTGCGGTCGGATGAGCGGCCCGATTTTTATGTCGGCAGCGGCCGGATGCGGGAGTTGCGGGGGATGCCGGACGGGCCGGTGGTTTATGAACAGCGGGCGTATGGCAGCGCCTATCTTACAGTATCCGCGCCGCGGATGGTGTGGGGGGCGGGGCCGTGGCCGGGGGATGAGGTTTACCGGGCGGCGTACCAGTCGGTGACCGGCGGGGGAAATCCGGCGGCGCAATCGGATTTTGATGTTTATGTGAGGGATGGCGTTTTGTACTATGTTAAGGATGATTGCGGGCCGGCGGATACGGAGGCGCGGTTCTTTTTGCACGTTTTCCCGGCGGATGAGGCCAGCTTGCCGCTTCACCGGCGGGAACACGGGTTTGATAACCGGAGTTTTTACTTTAAATGGCGGGGCGGGTTTGTTGACGGGAAGTGCATTACGCAGGAGCCGCTGCCGGATTATCCGGTTACGCGCATCAGCACCGGGCAGTGGTTGCGCGAGGATGGGCAAGTGCTGTGGCAGGCGGATCTAAACCCGTCGGCGCTGGCGCGGTTGCAGCAGCCGGAGGCGGGTTTGGCGGGTTTGGATGCGGTGTCCGATGGGTTTTTCGAGTTGTACCGGGACGGGGACAGGCTGGTTTATTACCGGGACTCGTGCGCCGCGAAGGATACGCGGGCGCGGTTCTTTTTGCATATATTCCCGGCGGATGGGGATGATCTGGCGGGGGGCCGTAGGGAATATGGGTTCGATAATCTGGGGTTTGATTTTAGCGAATATGGGGTTCGCCGGGGCGGGAAGTGTTTGGCGGAGGTTGCGTTGCCGGGGTACGAAATCGGGCGCATCCGCACCGGGCAGTATGCGGCGGGCGAAGGGGAAATCTGGGCTGCGGATTTCTTGGACGGGGGGTAGTATAATCATCCGGCTATGATGCTGTTCTTTCAAGCTGTATCCCGTTTTGGCCGTCGGGGGCGGATTCCGTTTTCGTGGTTGGCGGCGGCGGTGTGCTTGGCGTTTGCCGTGGTCGGGGTTGCGGCGCTGGATGATTATGGGGTGGCGCTTGACGAAGGGACACAACGTAACACCGCCATCAGCAACGCCGCGTATGTTATGGGCGATGGCGACTCTTTGCCGACTAGCCATGACCGCTTTTACGGTTTGGCGTTTGAGATGCCGCTGCTGATGGCGGAGCGGGGGCTGGGATTGCAGGATAGCCGCGATATATTTCTGATGCGCCACCTGCTTACGCATTTGTTTTATATCGTTGGCGGGTTTTTCTGCGGGCTACTGGTTTACCGGATGTTCGGCAGCCGGTGGGTAGCTTTATTGGCACTGCTACTGTTTTTGTTGCATCCCCGCTTGTATGCTCATTCGTTCTTTAACAGCAAAGATGTGCCTTTTATGGTTATGTTTGTGATCGCTTTATATCTCACGCACCGGGCATTCCGGCGGGATAGTATAGGGGCATTTGCGTTGCTGGGGGTAGTTGTGGGTTTGGCGGTGAATCTGCGACCTTTCGCTTTATTATTGCCGGCGGCGGTGTTGACGATGCGAGGGCTGGATTGGCGGTTCGCATCCAATCCGTTGCGGCGGAAACGCATATTGGCGACCGGGGGCGTGTTTGCCGGGGCGGTTTTATTGGCGGTGTATATTAGCCAGCCATATTATTGGGAAAACCCGTTGCGCTTTTTTGACGGCTTGCGGGTGCTGTCGCAGCATCCTACTCTATCGGACAGCTTGTTTATGGGCGAATACATACGGGCGGACGTCGTCCCGCCAGAGTATATACCCGTGTGGTTCGGGATTACGACGCCGTTGGCGGCGCTACTGTTGGGAGGCGTGGGCGCGGCGGCAGTATTGGCGCGGGGAATTGGGCGGCCGGGTCGGGCGTTGCTTAATGGGCGTCTGCGCTTTATGCTTCTGTGCCTAACCTGTTTTGCGCTGCCGGTGGTTGCCACAGTTGTCTGGCAGTTTAATATCTATAACGGATGGCGGCAGATGTATTTTCTTTGGGCGCCGTTTTGTTTGCTGGCGGCGGCCGGTTTACATTGGCTGACCGGAAATACCGGGGGCGGGAATCGACGCGAGTATCTTGGCCCGGCCAGGCGGGCGGGGGCGTATGTTCTGGCCGGGGCGGCTCTGGCCGGGGCAGCAGCGGGCGTAGTGTCGATGCATCCCCACCAGTATGCGTATTTTAATTCGCTGGCTGATTGGGGGGGTAAGGAAAGCATCAGGGAACGGTTCGAGGTGGATTATTGGGGGCTGTCCTACCGGCAGGGGATTGAACATTTGCTGGAAAGGTATCCGCAATCGCCGCTGTATATTTTTGCTTTGGGCGGAGGCAACCGCTTGTATGACATCATCCGTAGCTCGTGGATAATGGACGATGATGCCCGTAAGTGGTTGTTTTTCGTTGAGGAAGGAGGCGATTTTTATATGGCGAATGACTGGGTAATCAACCGTTATCAGAATTCTTATTTTGCAGGAACGGAGGATGATGGCATACCACCCGGGCCGGTGGTTTATAGCGTCAAGACACGCGACAGCGCATTCTTTATCGTAACCGCGCCCGGTCTTTCCGACCGCAGCCCGGCGGCTCTGGCGGATGTTTACCGGGCCAAGTACCAAGATGTCATTGCCGGCGAGTTGGCGGTTGATGCGGTGTTTGACGTTTATATCAGCGACGACGGCGGAACTTTGCGGTACGCCAAAAGCGATTGCGCGACAAGGGATGCATCAGGGTGGTTTTTTCTGCACGTTTTTCCAAATGATGAAAGGGATTTGCCCGTCGGCCGCGGGGAGTATGGGTTCGATAACCGGGACTTCGATTTTCAGCGTCAAGGTGGGCGGGTGGATGACAAGTGCTGGGCTGAGGCGCCGTTGCCGGATTATCCGATAGCTTTTATCCGCACCGGCCAAACGGGGCCGGGGGGGGCGGCGCTGTGGCGGGCGGAAATCAACCCGGACGCGCAAGCGCGATTTGGGGAAATGGAGGCGGGTATTGCGGGTTTGGATTCGGCGCCAGGCGGGTTTTTTGAGTTGTATTTAGACGACGACAGGCTGGTTTATTACCGGGATTCGTGCGTCGCGGGGGATACGCGGGCGCGGTTCTTTTTGCATCTATTCCCGGCGGATGAGGATGACCTGCCGGAGAGCCGCCGGGGGTATGGGTTCGACAATCTGAGTTTCGGTTTCAGCGAATACGGGGCGCACCGGGGCGGGAAATGCCTGGCGGAGGTTGGGCTGCCGGGGTACGAAATCGGGCGCATCCGCACCGGGCAGTATGCGGCGGGCGAGGGGGAAATCTGGGCGGTGGATTTGCCGGGCGGGCGGTAGTATAATCCCGCTGTGATGTCGCTCTTTCAGCATATAACCAGCTTTGGCCGCCGGGGGCGGATTCCGTTTTCGTGGCTGGCGGCGATGGTCGGTCTGACCTTTGCCGTGGCAGGGCTTGCGGCGCTGGACGATTATGGGATGGGGGTCAACGAGCGGGAGCAGCGGGGTATCGCCATCAGCAACGTCGATTATGTTATGGGCGACCGGGATGCCTTGCCGGCGAACCATAACCGTTTCTACGGTTTGTCTGTTGAGATGCCGCTGCTAATGGCGGAGCGGGCGCTGGGGTTGCACGATAGCCGCGATATTTATTTGATGCGCCATTTATTGATGCATCTGTTTTATATCGTGGGCGGGTTTTTCTGCGGGCTACTAGTCTACCGGATGTTCGGCAGCCGGTGGGTGGCTTTATTGGCGATGCTGCTGTTTTTGTTGCATCCGCGGTTGTACGCTCATTCCTTTTTTAACGGCAAAGATATTCCCTTTGCGGTGATGTTTATTATCGGGTTGTATCTTACGCACCGGGCGTTCCGGCGGGATACGGTGGGGGCATTTGTGTTGTTGGGGGCGGTTGTGGGTTTGGCGGTGAACCTGCGGCCTTTCGCGTTGTTATTGCCGGCGGCCGTGTTGGCGATGCGGGGGTTGGACTGGTGGTTCGCATCCAATCCGTGGCGGCGGAAACGCATATTGGCGACCGGGGGCGTGTTTGCCGGTGCGGTTCTGTTGGCGGTGTATATTAGCCAACCGTATTATTGGGAAAATCCGTTGCGCTTTTTTGATGGTTTGCAAACGCTTTCGCAACATCCGCTCCAGGCGTGGCAGATATTTCAGGGGCAGCTCATCTCATCCTTTGAGGTGCCGCCGGAGTTCGTGCCGGTGTGGTTTGGGATTACCGCGCCGCCGGTAGCGCTACTGCTGGGGGGCGTGGGGGTGTTGTCGGTCTGTTGGCGGGGATTGCGCTCGCCGGGATTGATCTTGCGCTCCGGGGAACTGCGGTTTTTGTTTGTAGCATTGGGGTGTTTTGTGCTGCCGGTTGCCGCGGTAATTGCGCTGGAGATGAATACCTATGACGGATGGCGGCATTTGTATTTTCTCTGGGGGCCGTTCTGTTTGCTGGCGGCGGCGGGGCTACGCTGGCGGGCCGGACGGAGCGGGGGCGAGTTGCCGGCGGCGCGGTTGCTGCGGTGGATTCGGGGCGCGGTGTTTCGCAGTAAAGGGCGGCCGGGCCAGGGCGGCAGGGGCAATCTGCGGCAAATAGTAGTGTATGGGATAGCCGTAGCCGGGTTGGCCAACATTGTTTACGCCATAGTGTCACTGCATCCGCACCAACAGATGTATTTCAACTTGCTGGTAAACCGGGCGGCGGCGGATGAATTGGGGGAACGCTACACAATGGGGTTTGCCGGGGCGGCCTACCGGCAAGGGATTGAGTATCTGCTGGCACAGTACCCGGATGAAACACTGTATTTGTTCAAGGGGAAATTCCATCGGCACATCTTGCCGGCGGCGGATCGGGAGCGGATTGAAAGCCCGGACGACCGGCCGTTGGATTTTTATATAGAGGGCAATATGAATATGGAGTTGCGGGGGGTGCCGGACAGTCCGGTGGTTTATGAGGAGCGGGCGTATGGCAGCGCCTATGTTACCGTATCCGCGCCGCGGATGGTTTGGGGGGCAGGACCGTGGCCGGGGGAGGAGGTTTACCGGACGGCATATCAGTCGGTGATCGGTGGAGGGAGTCCGGCGGCGCAATCGGATTTTGATGTTTATGTAAAGAATAACGTTCTATACTATATCACGGATAATTGCCGGCCGGAGGATACGGAGGCGCGGTTCTTTCTGCACGTTTTCCCGGCTGAGGATGACAGTTTGCCGGTTCACCAGCAGGAATACGGGTTTGACAACCGGAGTTTTTCCTTTGACTGGCGGGGCGGGTACTTTGACGGGAAGTGCATTACGCAAGAGCCATTGCCGAATTATACTATCACGCGCATCCGCACCGGGCAGTGGCTGGCGGGGGAGGATCGGGAGCTTTGGCGGGCGGATTTTCCGTTGGGCCGGTAGCGTATGATGCCGCTCTTTCAGACTGCAACCCGATTTGGCCGCCGGCGCCGGATTCCGTTTTCGATGCTGGCGGCGGCGGTGTGTCTGGCGTTTGCCGCGGCGGGCGTTGCCGTGCTGGATGATTATGGGACGGGGATTGACGAGGCGATCCAGAGGAGCATCGCCAGCTACAACGCCGATTATGTTATGGGCGACCGCAATGTTTTTGCGACACTCAAGATAAGCGACCGCTTTTACGGCGTGGTTTTTGAGATGCCGCTGCTGATGGCGGAGCGGGCGCTGGGGTTGCAGGATATCCGCGATATTTATCTGATGCGCCACCTGTTTACGCATCTGTTTTATATCGTTGGCGGGTTTTTCTGCGGACTGCTGATTTACCGGATGTTCGGCAGCCGTTGGGTGGCATTGTTGGCGATGCTGCTGTTTTTGTTGCATCCGCGGTTGTATGCCCACTCGTTTTTTAACAGCAAGGACATTCCCTTTGCGGTTATGTTTATGATCGCTTTATATCTAACGCACCGGGCATTTCGGCAGGATACGGTTGGGGCATTTGCGCTGCTGGGGGTAGTTGTGGGTTTGGCGGTAAATCTGCGGCCTTTCGCGTTATTGTTGCCGGCGGCGGTGTTGGCGATGCGCGGGCTGGATTGGTGGTTCGCTTCCAATCCGGGACGACGGAAAGGGATATTGTTGACCGGGGGTGTCTTTGCCGGGGCGGTTCTGCTAGTAGTGTACGTTAGTCAGCCATATTATTGGGAAAATCCGTTGCGCTTTTTTGACGGCTTGGCTACGTTTTCGCAGCATCCTACTCTGGTATGGCAGCTATTTCAGGGGCGGGCTATTTTGTCCGATGCCGTGCCGCCGCAGTATATCCCCGTGTGGTTCGGGATTACGGCGCCGCCGGTGGCGCTGCTACTGGGGTGTGTTGGGGCATTGTCGGTTTGCTGGCGGGGTTGGCGCTCGCCGAGGTTGGTCTTGCGATCGGGGGAATTGCGGTTTTTGTTTACGGCGCTGGGGTGTTTGGTTCTGCCGGTTGCGGTGGTTATTGCGCTGGATGCGAATATCTATGACGGATGGCGGCAACTGTATTTTCTTTGGGGGCCGTTTTGTCTGCTGGCGGCGGCGGGGCTGCGCTGGCGGGCGGGCGCGGGCGGGGGGGAGTTGCCGGCGGCGCGGTTGTTGCGGAGGATTCGGCGCGTGGTGGTTCGCGGCAAGGGATCATCTAGTAGGGCCGTATCCGGCGGGGGCAACCTGCGGCGGATCGTGGTTTATGGGGTGGCCGTGGCCGGGCTGGGCAACATTATTTACGCGATGGTGTCGCTGCATCCGCAACAACAGATTTATTTTAATTTACTGGTGAACCGGGCGGCGGATGAATTGGGGCAGCGTTATGATATGGGGTATGAGGGGCCGGCTCACCGGCAAGGTATTGAGTATCTGCTGGAGCTTTACCCGGATGCGACGCTGCATTTTCCGCGGGATACGCGGATACTTAATGCCCGGAAAATCATTCCGGCGGCGGAACGGGAGCGGATTGTGCAGTCGGATGCGGGGCAGCCTGACTTTTACATTGCCAGCAACAAGAGGCGGGAGTTGCGGGGGATGCCGGACGCTCCGGTGGTTTATGAGCAACGGGCGTATGGCAGCGCATACCTTACAGTGTCGGCGCCGCGGATGGTTTGGGGGGCGGGGCCTTGGCCGGGGGAGGAGGTTTACCGGGCGGTATATCAGTCGGTGACCGGCGGGGGGAGTCCGGCGGCGCAATCGGATTTTGATGTTTATATAAAGGATGGCGCTCTGTACTATGTCAAGCATGATTGCCGGGCGGAGGATACGGAGGTGCGGTTCTTTTTGCACGTTTTCCCGGCGGATGCGGATAGCCTGCCGGTTCACCGGCGGGAGTACGGGTTTGACAATCGGAGTTTTTACTTTAAATGGCGGGGCGGTTTTTTTGACGGGAAGTGCATTACGCAGGAACCGCTGCCGGATTATCCGGCTACGCGCATCCGCACCGGGCAGTGGCTGGCGGCGGAGGGGCGGGAGCTTTGGCGGGCGGAGTTTCCAATCGGGCAGTAATCGTCGGGCGATAGTTTGACAACCGGGTTATTATGGTGTCGGATAGATTGGGGCCGATTTGTTGCCGGAGGGTTGGTTATGGCGTCGCATTCACTAGGGCTTTCGCTGCATGAGGCGGCGCGGCGGATGGGGGTGCCCTTCGCGCAGGAAAACGAACCCGCCGACCGTTTCGTTGCCGCCAACGGGCTGCGTTTTCATTATCTGGAATGGGGCGATGCGGGCAATCCGGCGGTTTTGCTGCTGCACGGGGCGTCGCAGCAGGCGCATAGCTGGGATTTCATCAGCTTGCCGCTGTCGGCGGATTACCGGGTGCTGGCGCTGGACCAGCGGGGGCATGGCGACAGCGATTGGGCGGCGGACGGGGATTATTCGCTGGATGCGATGCAGGGGGATTTGGATGCGCTGATCCCGGCGCTGGGGCTGGACGGCGCGGGCGGGTTTCACCTGATGGGGCATTCGATGGGGGGGCGCAACAGCTTTGTGTGGGCCTCGCGGCATCCGGGGGCTTTGCGGTCGCTCACGGTGGTGGACACCGGGCCGGAGTCGGTGGACCGGGGGCGGCGGCGGATCCAGCGGTTCCGGGAGCTGCCGGACAATTTGGATACGCTGGAGGAGTTCGCCGACCGGATCCAGGAGTACACCGGGCGCAGCCGGGAGCAGGTGTTGGGGGCGTTGAAATACAGTATCCGGCAGGGCGCGGATGGCAAGTGGACCTGGAAGTATGACCGGGCGATGCGCCGGCCGGGCCGGGAGGAAAATCATTGGACGCCGGAGCGGTTGTGGGATTGCTGGCGGCGGATTGACTGCCCGGCGCTGGTGGCGCGGGGGGAACGGAGCGACATTTTCGCGGCGGATACGATGTCCAGGATGGGGCGGGAAATCGCCGATTGCGTCACGGTTACCATTGCCGGGGCGGGGCATTTGGTGCAGGGGGATAACCCGCCGGATTTTTTGGCGGCGGCGCAGGCGCACCTGGAGCGAGCCGAAAGCCGCGCCGCCGGCGGGGGGTGATTGGGGCGCCGGGCGGGGGTTGAACCGCCAGGGAAAGCCCCCTTTCCCCCGGCGGCAACCCCCATACTGCGCGGCTAACCGGGGATGTCGTGGTAGTGGTGTTCCTCGGATATGACGCGGGTTTGGCGCATTTCGGTTATTTCGGCTTCGGTGTAGCCCAATAGGCCGGATAGGACTTCATCGTTGTGTTCGCCTACTTGGGGGGTGCTGCCGATTACCGCCGGGGTGCGGGAGAAGTGCCAGTAGTCGCCGGATACCGCGATCTCGCCGGCGAGGAAGTCGGGGACTTCCACCATCGCCCGGCGCTCCCACGGGTGGGGATCCTCGGCGGCTTGGGGGATGGTGTTCACCGGGGCGGCTACTACGTCGTAGGCCGTGAAGTGGGCTATGGCTTGTTCCATCGTTTTGTCCGCCAGTAGTTGCCGCATCGCGGCGTCGACCTGCTCGCGGTTTTCCAGGCGGGCGTGGCGGGTGTTGAACCGGGGATCCTCCAGCCAATCCGGTTGGCCCAGGGCGTTGCAGACCCGGTGCCAGTGGTGCTGGTCGCCGGCGGATACCAGCACCCAGCCCTCATTACAGGGGTAGATGCCCGACGGGGGGGCGGTGGTGTCGCCGCGTTTGGGGGCGATGCCGGCGCCGCGGTAGGCGGTGATCGGGATTTCGGTCATGGAGTAGCCGGTGTCGGCCAGGCAGACGTCCATGCTTTGGCCCAGGCCGGAGGTTTCGCGTTCGTGGAGCGCGGCCAGGGCGCCGATGGCGGCGTGGAGGGCGGTGATGCGGTCGATGATCGGCACGCCGGTGCGGATCGGGGGCATTCCCTCCTCGCCGGTGACCATCGCGATGCCGGACATCGTCTGCCCGATGGGGTCGTAGCCGATGTTGTCGCGGTAGGGGCCGAATTGCCCGTAGGCGGATACGTTGACCATGATGATGCGGGGATTGAGCTGTTTGAGGGCGTCGTAGCCGAAGCCCATATTTTCGATGGTGCCGGGGCGGAAGTTTTGGACCAGGATGTCGGATACTTTGACCAGTTGGCGCAGGGCGTCTTTGCCGGCGTCTTTGCGGAGGTCGATGGACAGGGATTTTTTGCCGGAGTTGTACTGCACCCAATAAGACGATTGTTTGCTGACCCAGGGGCCGTGGTAGCGGGTTTCCTCGCCGCCGAGGCGTTCGACTTTGATGACTTCGGCGCCCATGCGGGCGAGGACCTGGGCGCAGCGGGGGCCGGCCTGGTGGCGGCCGAGGTCGATTACGCGGATGTTCTGGAGGGGGGCGGTGGCGTTGGGCATGGCGGTACTCCCTTGCCGGTGGCTTTGGGGGGTATTGTATGGGCTGGGGGCGGCGGGGGCAAGGTTGGGCGGGGGTAATGGGCGGGTTATGGCTGCGGGATTTGGTGTTTCACATCTGGCGGTGGGGGTTGGGTTGTTGCCGGTTAGGGGTACGCCCCCACCCTAACCCTCCCCCGGAGGGGGAGGGAATTTGTTGGTTGGTTTCTTAAATTATTTCGGAAATGTCGCCAAAACCGTTGACTGTTGGGCGCGGCGGGAGTAGCTTTTTAGGGACGGGTTGTCCGGCCTGCGATGGGCTGGCCGTCCAGCATTATTTTCATTTTTTATCCGGCCCAAGGGGGTGCGAGCGATGGTTTTGGAAATGGCGCAAGGGGCGCTGGCGGTGGAGGATGCGCCGGTCTGCCGCCACCACTGGGTGATTGAGCCGGCCAACGGACGCTACAGCCGGGGGGAGTGCCGCTTCTGCGCGGCGGTGCGGGCGTTTGAGAACTCCTTTTATGACGGGGTGGAGGACGACGCCGACTAGCGCCGGCGGCGGGCCGTTTCGTACTGGCGCGGGAGTCAATCCTTCGACAAGCTCAGGATGAACGGAACGGCGCTCAAAGATGAACGGAACGGCGGGCCGTTTGGCGGGGGCGGGATGATGCATCATCCCGCCCCTTTCGCTTTCGGGTTACAGGATGGCTACCGGGTTGACCGGGGAGCCGGTGCCGCCGACTACGCGCAGGGGGTTGACGGTGAGCATAAATTCGTAGCGGCCCGCTTCGGCGCAGGCTTCGGCCAGGGGCTGGAGCAGGGCGTTGTCCAGCAGGCCGATGCCGTAGGCGAATATGGCGCCGTGAACCGCCCAGCTCAGTTCGTAGCCGTTGGGGGTGAAGTCCATCATATCCCACCCTAGCAGGCAGATGTCGGATTCGCGGATGTAGGGCAGGCAGCTCATGTGCAGGCCGGGGCGTTCTTGGGGGTTGCTGCCCCACAGGGGGTTGCCGTCGGCGTTCCAGGCTTCGCGCCCGCCGTAGACCAGCAGCGCATCGCCGGGGCGCACTTCGACGCCCTGCTCTTGGGCGATGTCGGCCAGTTCCCAGCCGTGGATCGGGCTTTCCATAGTGACGTAGGGCTGGCCGCGGTGTTTGGGAACGTCCAGCAGCACGCCGCGGGTGATCAAGCCGTCTTTCCAGTGATGCACCGCCCCCCATTGGGCGCCGTCCATGGTGATTTGCTCCTCGGGGTTGCGCCCGTTCCACATCCCGTTTTCGTCCCAGACGTGGCAGAGGGCGTCGAGGTGGGTGGCGGCGGTGCCGTGGTAGGAAACGCCGTAGTAGTCGGCGGAAAAGCCGGCGGAGGGGCTGCGATAGACTTTTTTCATATAGTGGATGGCGGGCGTGGGGTTGTTGGGGGCGGGGATGACCGGGAATTCGCGGGAAAGGGAAACGGCGCGGCCCGATTTGACCATCGCGGCGGCTTCGATGCGTTTTTCGGGGGTGATCAGATTGACGGCGCCGATTTGGTCGTCGTCGCCCCAGCGGCCCCAGTTGCGGTCGTTTTTCAGGTAGGCCAGCACTTCGTCTTTGGCGGGGATTTGGCGGTCCATAAAGATGCTCCTTTATTGGCCTTAGCAATCGCAGCGTTCACTGGTATTTGATAAAAATCGCGCTGGGGGCTCTGCGCTCTCTGTGGTTAGCTTTCCGGTTTAGTGGCGGACTCGGCCAGGCAGTTGAAAAACCGGTCCATCATATTCCGCGCTACGTTTTCCATCATTCGCTGGCCGACGCGGGCGATCAGGCCGCCGGCTTGGCCGTCGCCGTCTACGTTTACGGCGGTGGCGTTGTTGGCGGCGGGGGAGAGGGTGACTAGGGCTTCGCCGTTGACGAACCCCGGGGGGCCGCTGGCGGCTACCGATAGGCGGTAGGAGTGATAGGGCTGTTGGTCGAGCATGGCGACTTTGGCGTTGAAGTTGCCGCGCACCGGCCCCATAGCGGCGCTGATGGCGGCTTCGTAGTTGCCGTTGCCTACATCGTCCAGCCGCTGGCAGCCGGGGATGCAGCCTTTCAATGACTCGGGGTCGGTGAGCGCCCGCCATACGGCTTCGGGCGGGGCGGCGATTTGGTAGCTGCCGGTTAGTTTCACGATGGTTTTTCCTTATGGTTGAGTACGGGGTATTGACGGGAATTCAGGCGGCCCCCAGTCGACGTGGGGGTTGCTGAACATTATATCCAGAAAGATAGGGAGTAACCAATACACGATTACCGCCCCCCATTCTACTTGGAGTCGGTTGACAGCGCCTTGATACGTTGCCCCGCCATGCATAAGTTGATTTCGGAGAACGTACAGACGCGCAAACAACTCTTCTAATACGGGAGCAGGATCTCGGCGTTGGTACGCCCGGTCAATCTGATTTTTCTTGCTGTTGAAATAAGATTGCCAAGGACTACCAGCATAATCCTTACGTTGAGCTTTCCAAAAAGGATCAAATATGTATTCATTGCCCAAGATTGCTTCGATTTGTGTCCAGCGATTCCGGTTATCAAAAATCTCTTGAGCGATGGATTGCTGGCTATCCAATTCAATCAAACGCCTAATATAGTGTTTGATTGTGTCCAGCACAAAGGACTCTCTGGCTTCAAAAGCATCCACGGAGTATGCTGAATTGAAAGCAATCCAGCAGAATATGAAAGCCTCATCGAATTTATGCACAGAGATTTCCTTTTCAGCTTGCTCAAGCCAACTGAAGCAACGTCGCCTGCGCGTTTCGAGATTTTCGTCATTGTCAAAAAATTGGTACTTCATCTTAAGTTGTTCGATCCTGGATATTGGCATTTGACTTTCATTTGATTGTGACATTTCCACTCTCTACCGCGATAGGATGGGCAAAAGGCTTACAGCCGTTCATCCGCCAGGAGTAGGAGTTCCAGTAGGGCTTGGGCGCCGTTGGCGCAGTCTTGGGGGGTGGAGTATTCTTCGATGGCGTGGCTGATGCCGTCGCGGCTGGGGACGAATAGCATGGCCATGGGGGCGATGGCGGCGATGGCTTGGGCGTCGTGGCCGGCGCCGCTGGGGACGCGCTGGGAGGGGAATCCGGCGCGGCGGGCGGCTTCGGCGGCCCATTCCTGCATGGCCGGGGCTACCGGCACCGGGTCGGTGAACCGGTGGCGGTTGATGGTGATGGTTACGCCGTCTTGCCGCTCGGTTTCTTGGGCGATGCGGGTCAGTTCGCGCTCGGCGGCTGCTAGGGCGGACATTTCCAGGTCGCGGAATTCCACGCCTACGTTGGCGCGGCCGGGGATGACGTTGACCGCGTTGGGGCGGACTTCCAGAGCGCCGGCGGTGGCGACGCGGCAGATTTCGTCCTCGGCGGCCATTTTTTGCACATACACCACCAGCTTGGCGGCGGCGGCCAGGGCGTCGCGCCGCTCGCCCATCGGGGTGGTGCCGGCGTGGTTGGACCTTCCGTTTATTTCCAGCTCGAATACGGCGCGGCCGGTGATGCCGGTGACTACGCCGATGGGCGTGCCGGAGCGGTACAGGTAGGGGCCTTGTTCGATGTGCAGCTCGAAGTAGGCGGCCAGTTCGCCGGGGCGGCGGGCGGCATCGTCCACCCGCGACAAATCGCCGCCGATGTCGGACATACGCTGGGCCAGGGTTACGCCCTCGGCGTCTACGGCGGCCAAGTCCTCCGGCTCCAGCATTCCGGCCATGGCGCGGCTGCCGATGAGCCAGCGGTGAAAGCGGGTGCCTTCCTCGTTGGTGAACACGATCGTTTCGATGGGGTGGCGGGTGGCGCGGCCCTGCTCGGTGAGGGTGCGCACGACTTCGATGGCGCCCAGCACGCCCAGGGCGCCGTCGTACTTGCCGCCCAGGGGGACGGTGTCGGTATGGGAGCCTAGGGCGATGGCGGGGCGGGAGTCGTCGGCTCCGGGGCGGCGTCCGATGATGTTGCCGGCGGCGTCAATGCGGGTGGTCATGCCGGCCTCGCGCATCAGTCCGATGGTGTACTCGCGGCTGGCGATGTCGGCGGGGGAAAAGGCCAGGCGGTTCATTCCCTCGGGGGTTTCCCCGAACTGGCCCAATTCGTCCAGAGTGCGGTTGAGACGCGCTGCGTTGATGGCGAAAGGGGGCATAGATTTCCGCTCCGTTTTTAGGGATGGCGCCGGGATGCCGGTGACGGCGATGTTCGTTGCCGTCGCCCGGCGTTCCCGTTTTGGCGGGGATGGCCGGGCCGGGGGTTACTGGCCGCCCGAGTTTTCCAGCAACGCCTCCAGTTCCCGGACGCGGGCTTCGGCCTGGAGGCGGGCTTCGCGTTCCTGACGGGCTGTTTCTTGCGCCTGGATGCGGGCGTCATGTTCTTGGATGCGGGCTTGGCGTTCCTCGATGAAGGTTGCGATGGGCTGGTCGGTTTCCGGGTCGCGCCATTTTAGCAGGCCCATCTCCCAGCGCAGCAGCAGGTTTAGTACGGGGCTGTATCCTTGTAGGGCGCCGTCCGCGGTTTCCTCGATGGTTAGGGGGTGGTATTGGTTGCCGACCAGCCGGTCGCCGGCCAGCCGCGTGCCGTGGTGGTCGCCGGTTTCGTCGAACCGCCAGTATTCGGTGATGCCCATATTGGCGTAATCCCGGCGTTTCCGGCCGGTATCCTCTCTGCCGGTGCTTGGCGAGGCGATTTCCAGCACGAAGTCGGGCGGCTTGCCTTGTTCGGATATGATGTATCCGTTGCTGCTGCGGTGGGCCTCTAGATCGGCGTTGAAAGCGATCAGCAGGTCGGGGTAGCGGGCGCCGGCTAGTTTGGGCCTAACGATGTCGCAGAGGTATTGCTCGCCGGTGATCAGGGTGGTTTCGCGGCGTCCTAGGTGGTGGCGCAGGGGTTCGATGATGCTGGTGTTGGCCAGTTGCTTGAAGCTGGTCATATCATCGGGCTCGCGTTCCGGGCGGTCGGGCAGGCGATACCGGGGGCGGTGTTGGGCGGTGGTCATGTTGGCCGTCCTTTCCGGGGCGGTGCGCCCGGGCAGGGTTGCGTAAACGGATCCCCTTTGCCGGATTTGGCTTTGGCGCTGGGTTTTCCGCTAGTCGGCTGGATATTATAGAACGACTTTTCCCGCCGGATGGTGCGCCGGGCGGCGTAATTCCGCGGCTTGGGCGGGCGGCTACCGATAATGGCGCATGGGGCGCACATCCTTGATCAGATCCTCCAGTGTCCGGCGGTCGAGGCCCAGGCTGACGGCTATGTTGATGTCGCGCTGGGCTTGGTCGGGCTGGCGCATCATGGCGCGGGCGGTGGCGCGGTTTACGTAGGCTACGGCGAAAGCCGGCTCCAGCTTGATGGCCTGGTCCAGGTCTTTGACCGCCAGCGACAGGGCGCCGGTGGCGATGTAGGCGTCGGCGCGGTTGTTGTAGGGGACGGGGAAACGCTTTTCCAAGCGGATGGCTTGGCTGAAGTCGTCTATGGCGGCGTTGAGGCGGCCGGCGGCGCGGTGCGACGCCCCCCGGTCGCTGTAGGCGGCGGCGAAGCGGGGGTTGATCCGCAGCGCCTGGGAATGATCCCGCACCGCCTGATCGTGGCGGCCCAGGGCGTGATGGGCGTTGCCGCGGATGCTGTAGGCCACTGCCACTTTGGGCGAGCGGCGGATGGCTTCGTCGGCGTCGGGGATCGCCATTTCGGGTTGCCCCAAGTTCAGATAGGCGGCGCTGCGGTTGCTGTAGGCCGGGCCCAGTTCCGGGTCCAGGCGCAGGGCTTCGGTATAGGCGCGAACCGCCTCGTCCAGGCTGCCGCGGCGTTGCTGCCGCACGCCGTAGTCGTACCAGCGCTCGGCTTCGGGCTTGCCCATCGCCCCCGGCAAGATGCGTTTGATGATGTTGGCAACGTCCGGCAACGGCGGCATCCCCCGCGCCGCGCCCCGATGCGGCGGCGCGATTGCGTTAAATTTCCTAGCGGCCCCCGCGGGCGCGGGTGTCGGATAGCTGCTGCTCCAGGGCTTCGCGGTCGGCGCCCAGGGCCACGGCCCGCTCCATATCGCTTTGGGCTTGTTCGTCGCGCCCGGTCATAGCATACATCATACTGCGGTAGACGCGGGCGTCCATATTCGACGGGTTGTTTTCGATGGCGGCGCTGAAGTCGCTGATGGCCCGCTCCGGCAGCCCGACGGCCACAAAGAGCAGCCCGCGATGATAATACGCCCGGTCACCGCGCCGGTTCATCAGCACGGCGCGGTTGAAATACCACAAGGCGCGGTTGGTCTGCCCCCAGCGGGCGTAAATCAACCCCCATTGAAAGTAGAACCAGCTGCCCATCGCCAGCAACACCCGCAATGACCGCTTTGCCAGTTCAATCGCTAACATAGCGGGAATTATACCGCACGGCGGGGGGCATACAAGGGGCGCGGCGGGCGGCAGGACGGGCGGGAATGACGGCGGCGGGCGGATGCGGATTTAATCGCCGTATCAGACCAGCACGCGGAAGCCGTAGCCCGGCAGGTTCAGTTGCCCCTCGGCGAAACGGGACATTCGCAGGGGCGATAGGTCTATGGCGGCGGCTTGGCCGTCCAGCGCCAGCTCCGCCGTCAGCAGTCCCACCGCCGGCGACAGTTTGAAGCCGTGGCCGCTGAATCCGGTGCAGATATACAGTCCATCGATGCCGTCCGCCCGGTCGATTACCGGGTGCGAATCCGGGGTTTGGGTATACAGTCCGGCGTAGCCCGCGGCGAATTCGGCGTGGGACATCGCCGGGATGCGGCGGGTGATTCGGGTCCAGACCTCGGCGATGAAGCTCTGGCTGGCGCGCTGGGCGTAGATTTCCGGGTCGTCTACATCGTCCTCCAGATTGCCGTTGCCGATCAGGGTAAGGTCGGCGCCTTCGGGGCGGAAGTAAATCAGGTTGGCGATGTCGCCGGCGCCGGGGTGGTAGGGCAGTTGCGGCGGGCGGCGCAGGTGGATGACTTCGTGGCGGGTCGCCCGCAGGGGCAGGTCGATGCCGTGGGCCAGCAAAAAGCGGCGGCTCCACGGCCCGGCGGCGACGATGACGCAGCGGGTTTCGATGCGCCGCCCTTGGGCGATCACCGCCGCCGCCCGTCCGCCGGAAATTTCCACCGACTGCGCCGGGGTTTGCAGCCGGATGCGGGCGCCCATTTCGCGGGCGCGGGCGGCGTAGGCCAGGGCGGTTGCCGATGGGTCGGCGTGGCCGGAAAGCGGCTCCCAAGCGATGGCGGCGCAGTCGTCCAGGTAGAAGCCGGGGGCCAGTTCGGCGGCGTCATCGCGGCTGATTTCGGCGGTATGGATCCCTACGCGCTGCTGCAAGGCGAGGTTGGCGCGGAAACCGTCGGCGGCGTCGGCGTCGGCGAACACCAGATAGCCGGTGTTGGTGTAGCCGCACTCGCCGCCCACAACATCGGCGAAATCGCGGAAAACTTGCAGGCTGTGCCAGGCCATACGGGCGTGGACTTCGGTGGAGTAATGCATCCGCACGGCGCCGGAGGAGCGCCCGGTGGAGCCGCTGCCCAGGGCGTCGCGCTCCAGCAGCACCCCGGCCACGCCCCGCGCCGCCAGGTGGTACAGGATGCTGCACCCCATAACCCCGCCGCCGATGACGACGGCATCGGCCGTTTCGGTCATGTTATCTTAACTCATCCTTTGGCGAGTTCTGAAATAATTATTCCGGCTGTGGCAAGGTATTCGTCAATTTTGGCGACAGGTCGGCGTTGCTGTGAGGTTAGGAACACTTCCACCCCGACTCTACTGTTGGCGCCGTAGATTGACCTGACTACCTGTTTGTAACCTGTTCTTGAGTCGGAGCTGCGGTGAGCTACATAATTTCTTACCTGCCGCATTTCGTTGAGTCTGTTGCCATGCACCTGGGCGTACTTGATAAAAGGCTCCGCAGGGCTAAGAACTGTGGACGTGCTTTCCCTGATGTCTTTTACTCTGTTCCAGCGCAACTTGTTTAATGACTTGGATCTCCCATTGGATAGCATTGCCTGTCTTGCGTCATCCATGCTTTTGGCTGTGTAGAGTCGCGCTGGATGAATTCCGTTGGCATAGGGTGCGCCAGCCACCAATTTGCAGGCCAAATCCTCGATAGCGTTCTCTAATATCGAAAACAGCCGTAGCATTATCAGTTCGGCAATCAAGTACTGGTGCACCGGTGACAAGGATTTGGATTCTGCTCGGAATTTTGCGAGACGCGACAGACCCCTGGTAGCGTCTCGAACGGTGACATCCAACCGAGGCGCCGGCATCAGCCCAAGAACCCGCAAATGTAATCGTGCCGGATTTTCCGCTGCCGTATTTGTTGTGTAGTAGCGGTAGACGCAGCAACAAACTCCAGATCTGCAATAGCTTGGCGCTCGCTTTCCAATCGGTAACGCGCGTCCATTTCGCGTAATGCGTCTTCTACTCGCCTGCCCTCCAGTTTTTCCTGTGAATCCAAAGCCATCAGCAATGAGAAAAAGAGCGGTTGCCGGTTGAACACCGTATCCCGTATCGCCGACGGATCTAAGTCAACGATAAAATCAAACGCCAGATCCAGTCGGTGAGTCATTTCGCTGTAGCGTGGGAAACACTCATCGAATTGACCATACAAAGCATCGAGCTTTTTCTGATTGAGAGCAGACAAGCCTTCCAGAAAATTCAAAGTCAAGTCTGATATGAACTGCACTTCGTTCATCCTGGCGATGTCGTTAGCGGAAAATATGTGATAGGTCCGCCACAGATCTACCCGTGAAGCGGCTTGTTCCAAACAGAATTGTTTAAATTCTCCGCTGAATTGCGCGTTGCGTTTTTCTTGGGCATTGAGGCTCTTGCTAACCGAGTTAATGCGTCCGAAAATTTCGATTACATCCGAATCCGACGCACCCAGCAAATAGCCTACCGGCAATGCAGTCAACAGAAATTCCTGACGTTGTTTCCGGCTCAGTTGAGACAGAGTCCGCCTTTCTTTCGTAGCCGGGTGGCGTGCCGGAAATTTATCTTGGCAATACTCGAGGATGGACCGGGTGCGCTGTTGGCCGTCCACCACTTCCCGAACCGTTTTCCCCTTGTCCAAGTCCAGAGAGTAACGCACGTAGAGGGCCGGAATGGGCTTCTGCTCGTGGAGCGTGTTTATCAAGTAAGATTTTTGCGATGTCGTCCAAACCGACCGCCGTTGATACCAGGGAGAGTAGTCCAGTTCCCCGGTTTTGTCCAAGTTGACCAAGTCCTGGACGAGCAACTGCTGGTAGTCGACCCGTTCCATTAGGCTACCCCCGCACGCCTGCTGTCTTTGTGCCTGCCCCTGCCGTTCAGCCTGGGCTTGCCGAAGCGCAACAGCTTGCCAAAGCTCAACAGATGGAGTATATAATGCTCGTCCCAGATTGGCAATAGCATTCCGCAGATTTCAAAAGGGAGGGACACCGCTATGGGCGCTACCGAAACCATCGCCAGGTGGGTGGTCAACACCGGCTACGAGGATATTCCCCCCGACGCCATTCGGGTCGCCAACGAATCTTGCTTCGACCTGCTGGGCGTGATCCTGGCCGGGTCGGTCCAGCCCGTGGGGCAGATCATCCAGAAGTATGTCGCCGGCCAGCAGGCCGCGCCCGAGGCTACCGTGCTGTCCGGCGGCGGGCAAAGCACCCTGGCCAACGCCGCCCTGGCCAACGGCACTATGGGCCACGCCCTTGACTATGACGACTTCGGCGGCTTCGGCCACCCCACTGTCGCCATCTTTCCCGCGCTGCTGGCCATCGGCGAGCATAGCGGCGCCACCGGGCGCGACCTGCTGGAAGCCTATGTCATCGGCTGCGAAGTCGGGCTGGCGCTCCAGCACGCCACCAAGTACAAGCAGATGGACCGGGGCTTTCACGCCACCGCGGTCATCGGGCGGCTGGCCTGCGCCGCCGCCTGCGCCAAGCTGATGCGGCTGGACGAGCGGCAGACCATCACCGCCCTCGGCATCGCCGGCTCCATGGCCTCGGGGCTGATTCACAACTTCGGCACTATGACCAAACCCCTGCACGCCGGCCTCACCGGGCGCGACGGCATCACCGCCGCCCAACTGGCGCAGGCCGGCCTCACCGCCGGCGACCAGGTGGTGGAGCATCCCTTCGGTTTCGCCGCCACCGTCCTGGGGCCGGGCCTCTACGACCTGGACGAAATGGCGGACAACCTGGGCCGCCCTTTCCGCACCCAAGACGCCCTGATTATCAAGAAATACCCTTGCTGCGGCGGCAATCACGCCATGCTCGACAGCTTGTTCAGCCTGATGCGCGACCACGATTTCACCGTGGACGATGTCGCCAACGCCGAAATCGACCAGTCTTACTACTCGGTGGTAATGCTCTATCAAGAGCCGGACGATGACCTTAAAGGCAAGTTCAGCGCCAAATACAACGTAGCCGCCGCCCTGGTGGATGGCGAAGTCAAGATCGACACATTCACCCAAGAAAAGATTGACGCCCCGGTAATGGCCGGCGCAATGGACAAAGTCCGCACCCGGGTGATGGCGAAGTCCGAGGAGCTGCTAACCAATTCCGAGGATGGTCTAAAGGTGAAAATCACGCTCAAAGACGGGCGGGTGCTGGAGCATACCACCTCCCGCGCCGGGATCTTGGGCAGCCAGCAAAACCCGTGGGGTTTCGACCACATCAAGGCCAAGTTCGAGGAAAACGTGGCCCTGGCGCTGAGCGACGACGGCGTAAAAGAAGCCGCCGCCGCCTGGTCGTCCATCCCCGACGTAAGCAACATCGCCGAACTGGTGCAACGGACGCTGGTGGCGGCGAAAGCGTAATTTGCGCCGCTCCGATAACCCCGATTCCCAATTGCCGGGGGCGAGAAGCCGCGCCTCTATCTTGCCCCCGGCAATTTATGGAGCTGTTTGATATGGATGCTGCCCAGCTTTTTGAGACCGTAATGCAGTGGCTGCGCGAAAATTACGCGGATTATCGTTTTTTCACGGAACGGGATATTGTCTGGACGGCGCAGTTGCGGCTGTACGCGGAAATAAAAAAGCAAGGCTTGCCGTTCCGCGTATTCAACGATTACACAATGGAGCGCAATGTCCGCGTTGATCTAGCTATACTTGAAGCAGACGCCGTAGCGGTAGCGGCCGAGTTCAAGTATGAGCCGGATCCCGGCCGAAGCACCAACCGCGGCGGCGATATTTGGCATAGCAAATTGCCCGTTGTAATCTGGGCGGAAGCGGAGAAAGATGTTGAACGGGCAAAAAACTACGTTATTCAACGCCAAGCGAAAACGGCATACTCCGTGGTTATAGACGAAGGGGGAAAGCATAAATGGCGTACTCCCCCCAGCGGGTGCGATTGGCAGGATTGGGAAAGCGGACGGTGGGCGCTTTGGTCAAAGTGGCCCTAACCCGCCAAAGCGCCCCGGGAATGCCCCCTAGTCGTTGTTAAAGATATCCAGAATCCGCAACAGTATCAGGAAAATGTTGAGGAAACTGACATACAACCCGATCGCGCCCCTAACGGCGACTTGGCCGGCGGCCCGCTCGTCGCCGCGCATTGCCGCTTCCTGCGCCAGTTCCTTGACTTGCTTGGTTTCGTACACCGTCAACCCCAGGAACACCGGCAGCGCCACCAGCGTGACAATCCACGACACCATCCCGGAGCCGATGAATAGGTTGGCGATTCCGGCGATTACTACGCCGATCAGCCCGATAAAACACATCGTCCCCAAGCCGGACAAATCGCGCTTGGTGGTATAGCCGATGATGCTCATCGCGGCGAACACGCCGGTGGTAAGCGCGAAGGCGACAATGATTGTGTCGCCGGTGTATTCCCAGAAAATCGAGGAAATCATCAGCCCGGTCAGGGCGGTAAAGCCGAGGTACAATCCGCCGCCCACCGCCGGGGAAACCCGCCCGGCGAGGAAGCTGAGGCCAAAGATCGCGGCCAGCCAGACCCCGAGCACCGCCAGATAGCCGATCAGCCCGTAGCTCTCAATGATGCTTTCCAAGAAACCGGCCCGGTAGCTGATCCAGGCCACCGCCCCGGTAGTAATCACGCCCAGCGCGATCCACCCGTACAACCGGGTCATCGCGCCGGCGAAAATGGCGTTGGCCGCATCTTGCGAATAATACCCGCCGCGGGATTCATCCCAATAAATGTTTGCCATTGCCGCATAACTCCGCTGATTTGTTGGATAAAGTCGCCGATCCGGTCAAACCGTTACGGTTACAGTACGCCCAGTTGCAACCGCCATAGCATCAGCTTCAGGCAGGGATTGGCCGTCATCCTGAAATTCCTCAATAATCATCTCCAAGACTTCCTTGATGTAGTTCAACGCCTCTTCTTGAGTGTAGCCCCAAGTGGAAGCCCCAATATTTCGCAGTTCGGGGACGTAGATATGCCATCCCTCCCCATCTGGCTCCAGTACTACCCGGAAAGTATGCGTTTTCACGAATCCGCCCTCCATATCCACTTATACTTACTGTCGCCCACCCCAATCGCCCCGCTCCGCCGCAGAATAGCCGCGCCCGCCACCGCCTAAAGCAGCCCCAAGCGGCGCAAGTCGGCGGCGTTCCAGTTCGCTTGCCATTCGATAATATCGTGCAGGGTTTTTATGGCAAAAGTGTCGCCCATTCGCGTGTATGCCACAGTGACCCGGCGGCCATCGGGATGGACAAATTGATGGTGGCTGCCCCTCTGTCTGACCAATCGAAACCCGTCAGCCCTTATGGCCCGCGTGATAGCGCGGGCGTCAACACCTCTGAGACGGGAGTAATCTATACGCCTCAAACCGTTACTGTCACCGCCAGCCCATCCGAAACTGCCGCAGCATCGGCCGACGGCAAGGGTTTACCCTCCTCCTCGAAATCCTCAATAATCATCTCGAGGACTTCCCCAATGTATTTCAACGCATCTTCCCGGGTGTATCCCCAAGTGGACGCCCCCATCCTTCGCAACTCAGGCACGTAGATATGCCACCCCTCTTCATCCGGCTCCAGCACTACCCGGAAAGTATGCGTTTTCACGAATCCGCCCTCCATATTCATTAGTATTTATGCCGCCCCAACCCATACTCCCTAAATGGGGGTATGGGTTGGGGCGATGGGAAACGCTCGCCGCCTACGGCTCCACCCGGATACTGTCGCCCACCTTGATCGCCCCGCCGTTGATCACCGTCGCCAGCATTCCCCGGCGGTGGTTCAGCTCCGACTGCAACCCCTGGCGGATGGCGTCCATCTTGTGGCAGGGTTCGCACTCGCCGACGATTTCCATGGTCACCTCGTCGCCGATGAACACCACTTGCCCGGCGCGGGTTTGGGATAGGTCCAGCCCCGTGGTGGTGATGTTTTCCTTGATCTGCCCCGGCGCCAGCCCGAACTCGGTCAGGGTTTCGCGGTCCATAATCAGCACTTGGCGCATATTCCCCCGGCGGCAGCTGCGGTCGCCCTCCAGCCCCAGCCCCGACAGCGCGGCGGCCTCCGCCACCGGGTCGGACGGGGTTTCCTTGACGCGGGCGAGGTGCAGGTTGGTGATGCTTCCCTGCTGCATAACGGCGCTCCTTTTCGCGGCGTGTTGTTGAATCCGTAGCCCGTATGCTAACCTTTCCGAAAGCAGTTTTCAACGCAGCGGCTACAACATCGCCCGCCGCCCTGCGCCAAAATATTCAACCGGAGCGACAAGCCGATGTCTTATGACTTCATCCAAACCGAAAACCGCGACGGCGTGCTGGTGCTGACCATGCACGACCCGCCCACCCGCAACGCCCTGGGGCCGGAAATGTCCGCCGAAATCCGCGCCGAGCTGGACCGCTTCGAGGACGACCCCGCCTGCCGTGTGCTGCTGATCACCGGCACGGCCCCGTCTTTCTGCTCCGGCGCCAACGTCCGCGGCTTCCGCCGGCGCATCGAGGAGCAGGAAACCGCCGCCGCCGAACCCGAACCCCTGCCCTGGGGCCGGATGGAAGCCCGTCTCGCCAACCGCGATGACCGCGTGGAATACGCCGGCGGCGCCCCCCTCGTCCCGCTGCGCATCCACAACCTGCAAAAGCCGTCCATCGCCGCGGTCAACGGCCACGCGATGGGTGTCGGCATGGGCGTCGCCCTGGCCTGCGACATCCGCTACGCCGCCGCAAACGCCGTTTTTTCCGAAGCCTTTTCCCGGATGGGACTGATCCCCGGCGACGGCTCCTGCTGGCAGTTGCCCCGCCTCATCGGGATGAGCAACACCCTGCTGCTCCAGTACACCGGCGACCGCATCGACGGCGCCGAAGCCCACCGCTTGGGCATCGTCAGCAAAGTGACGCCCGAGGATTCCTTGATGGAATCGGCGATGGAACTGGCCTCCCGGCTGGCGCAAGGGCCGACCCAATCGCTGGCCCTGATCAAATACCTGGTTCACCGCAGCCAGGATCTGAGTTTCGCCGAAAGCCTGGATCTGGCCCATGTCGCCCAATCCCAAGCCCGGCGCACCGAGGATCACAAGGAAGCGGTGCAGGCGTTCCTGGAAAAGCGCCCGCCGGTATTCCAGGGCCGGTAGCTCCCGCCCGCCGGATCTGGATCCGGCGCCGGGGGAGGAGCAGCATTTTTTTGGAGCGGGGACTTGGCTATGTCCACCATAAAACCGGGGGGGCCGCATTCTTACAAAGGCCGGGTGCCTCAAAAATTTCACATCAGCGAACTGCATCTGCCCTTTGAGCCGGAGTATCCGCCCGACGCTATGTATCAAGACGACTACATCAGGGCCATCACCTACCCCTTGCGGGTGCATTTCGACACCATGAACCTGTTTCTGGACCCCGACCCCAACGGGGTATTCATCAGCAGCATCGGTTTCATCTGCTACGACCCTGACGACCTCAATGTGCGGGTGGCGTCCGACTGCACCATCGCTTTCGGCGTGAACCTGGGCTATATCCGGGATCGCAACGCCTATGTCGTCCACGAAATGGGCAAGCCGCCGGATTTCGTGATGGAAGTCGCCTCCGCCAGCACCGCGCAGAATGATACCGGGCGCAAAAGGGGCATTTATCAGCGAATCGGCATCCAGGAATACTGGCGCTTCGACCCCAGCGGCGGCCGGCTCTACGGACAAGCCCTGGCCGCCGACCGGCTGGTGGACGGCGAATATCAACCCATCGAAATAATCACCGAACCCGACGGGGAAATCTGGGGCCGCAGCGACGTTTTGGGGCTGAGTTTCTGTTACAAGGGCCACCTGCTGCTGATTTACGACCCCATATCCCGCCGCTACCTACTCAACGAAATCGAGGAACACGCCGCCTATCTGGGCATCCAAACCGAAATGAATGCGGAACGCGCCCGCCGCGAAGCCCAGTACGACGAACTCCTCGCGGAACGCGCCCGCCGCGAGGCCCAGTATGGCGAACTATTGGCGGAACGCGCCCGCCGCGAAACCCAGTACGACGAGCTGGTAGCGGAACGCGCCCGCGTGCGGGAGCTGGAGGAGCAACTGCGCCTACGCGAATCCGGCGATGGCCCGCCATCCGGCGCCGGGTAAACGGCAGCCCCAATACCCGCCGGGGGAGGCAGCTATGCCCGCCGACCAAGACCGCCCGTATCACCCGCCCGCCGGATCCGGCGAACTGCTGGCCCGCGCCGATGCCCTGCTCCCCCGGCTGCGGGCGATGGCCGACGATATCGACGCCGCCCGCCGGTTGCCCCCCGCCGCCGCGGATCTGCTGGAAAACGCCGGTTTCTTTCACCTCATGACCGGCCGTGAGCGCGGCGGACTGGAAGCCGATCCCCTCACCGCTGCCCGCATCATCGAAAGCCTGGCAACCGCCAGCCCCTCCGCTGCATGGGTGGCGATGATTCTATCCGCCTCCGCTTGGTGGACGGAGCGGATGTTGCCGGAATCCTCCCTGCAAGCCATTTTCCCCGGCGGCGGCGCCAAACCGCCCAACATCGCCGGCACCCTCGTCCCCCACGGACGGGCCATCCGCGCCCCCGGCGGCTGGCGCCTCACCGGGCAATGGCCCTTTGCCAGCGGCATCCACCAAATCCAATGGCTCGCCACCGGAAGCTGGCTTTATGCCGAGGAAAAGGGCGAAATCGTCCCCGTCCGCGACGACTCCGGCGCCCCCCAATGGCGGGCGTTCCATACCCCGTCCGCCAACTGCGCCATCCTCGACACTTGGCGCACCAGCGGACTGCAAGGCACCGGCAGCCACGACTATATAATGGAAAACGTTTTCGTGGCCGACGAGTTCGTCAAGCGCCATTCGCTGCAAGAGCCGCCCGCCCGTCCCGGCCCGCAATACGCCTACGCCGCCTTTGCCGTGCCGTTGCTGTCGGCGGTGGCCCTGGGCGCGGCGCGGGGGGCGCTGGACGCCCTGCTGGAGCTTTTCGCCGCCAAAACCGACCGGCGCACCGGCCGCCCGACCGCCGCCGCGCCCGACAAGCAGGCCGACTTGGGCGCCGCTTTCGCCATCGCCGGCGCCGCCCGCGCCTACCTGTTCGACGCCGTAGCGCAGGTTTGGCAATGCATCCAAGCCGGCCGGCCCCTGCCCCACCGCCTCCGCGCCGAACTGCGCCTCGCCTGCACCCATGCCGTAACCGCATCCGTAGCCGCCGCCGACCGCGCCCACCTGGCCGCCGGCGCCACCTCCCTCTACACCCAATCCCCTCTCGACCGCTACTTCCGCGACGCCCACGCCGTCGCCGCCCACGCCTTCGTCCGCCAAACCACCCTGGCCGACGGCGGCCTGCTCCTGATGGGGCAGGAACCCGCTTTCGCCGTATTCTGATGCCCATCCCCCCGCCCGTTATGCCCCTGCCAAGCCCAATTCCGCCCCCCAAAATCGAATTTGACGCCAATTTGAGAATTGGCCCATAAAACCCCTTGACGCCGCCCCAAGGTATGCCTACAATCATCCTCAAGCAAGAAACGGGGGCGCGGTCAATGGCGCACAACGCCTGAACAACAGCCGGAAAGGGATACTCGGACAGCGGTTCGGGGATGCCCGGCCCGCTTTTTTCTTGCCCGCACCTTAAAAAGAGAATACGCGACCTGGAAAATTCCTGCACAACTTCAATACGCGAACCGCGCCTGACCGTAGGGCGCGGACGCAGCAAAATCCGGGGCCGCCGCCCTTTAGGGGGCAGCGTCTCGGAAAGGTTTGGAGTTCCTTGCGTGGGTCAAGTTATTAAGGGCTTACGGTGGATGCCTTGGGACCAAGGGCCGATGAAGGGCGCGGCAAGGCTGCGTTAAGCCTCGGTGAGCCGTCTAGCGGGCATAGCCGGGGATACCCGAATGGGGAAACCCTGGCCGGTGTTGAGCCGGTCAACCCGATTCGTCGGGGGGTAAGTGGGGGAACTGAAACATCTAAGTACCCCGAGGAAAATAAATCAACCGAGATTCCCTAAGTAGTGGCGAACGAACGGGGAACAGCCTAAACCGGTGCGGCCTAACGGCGTGAGGGCCTATGCCGCAACGGGGTTGTAGGAACCGCCTCGAGCCGCCTCATCAGGCTCAAAAGAGTTACAAATCCGGTCTCTAGCCAAAGGACCCTGGGAAGGGCCGCCATAGAGGGTGAAAGCCCCGTAGGCGAAAGGGAACGGACTCTTGGCGATCATCCTGAGTACCACGGGGCACGGGAAACCTTGTGGGAATCCGGGGGGACCACCCTCCAAGGCTAAATACCCTTGGTCACCGATAGCGCACCAGTACCGTGAGGGAAAGGTGAAAAGAACCCCTAGCGGGGAGTGAAATAGATCTGAAACCGTAAGCCTACAGAAGGTCGTAGCCCGCATTTATGCGGGTGGCGGCGTGCCTATTGAAGAATGATCCGGGGACTTAATGTGTGGAGCGAGGTTAAGGGACTGGAGTCCCGGAGCCGCAGCGAAAGCGAGTCTGAACAGGGCGACTAGTTCCATGTATTAGACCCGAAACCGGGTGAGCTACCCATGGCCAGGTTGAAGGTTCGATAACACGGACTGAAGGACCGAACTCGTGGCTAGTACAAAAGCTTGGGATGAGCTGTGGGTAGAGGTGAAATGCCAACCGAACCCGGATATAGCTGGTTCTCCCCGAAATGCATTTAGGTGCAGCCTCGGGTAAGGTGGACGGAGGTAGGGCCCTGGATGGGCTAGGGGGCGTGAGCTTACCAAACCCAACCAAACCACCAATGCCGTTCAACCGTTGCCCGGGAGTGAGACAGTCACAGATAAGTGCGATTGTCGAAAGGGAAACAGCCCAGACCGCCGGCTAAGGCCCCCAAGCGCAGACTAAGTGGGAAAGGATGTTGGGTTCCCCAGACAACCAGGAGGTTGGCTTAGAAGCAGCCACCCTTTAAAGAGTGCGTAATAGCTCACTGGTCGAGGGGTCCGGCGCCGAAAATGTAACGGGGCTTAAGTCTGCCGCCGAAGCCGCGGATGTCCAGGCGCAAGAACAATGGCCCGGCCCTCAAAGGCCCGCCAAAGGCCGAAACGGCCCCCTCCGGGGGGCGGCGGACGCCCCCGGCAGGCCGGCGAAAACCGGCCCGGAGTTCTTGATTACCGCTTGGGCGTGGTAGGGGAGCGTTCCCCGGGCGATGAAGGCGAACCGCGAGATTCGCTGGAGCGCGGGGAAGTGAGAATCCCGGAATGAGTAGCGTAAATCAGGGTGAAAATCCCTGACGCCGGAAGCCCAAGGTTTCCTACGCAATGTTCGTCAGCGTAGGGTTAGTCGGGCCTAAGCCGTAGGCAAGCGCCGAAGGCGATGGACAGCAGGTTAATACTCCTGCACCGCCATTTTTTCGCTTTAAAGCCAAGGAGGGATGCGGGAGGCTAGGCAGGGCGTGCCTATTGGACATGGTGCGTCCTTTTCCGTAGGCGAGCCGGGGCAGGCAAATCCACCCCGGCGCCAAGCTGAGGGTTGAGGGAATCGAACCCTTCGGGGTTACGAAACTCTGCTGAAGCCATACCGACCAGAAAAGCTTCGTGGCTATGGAACTGTGGCGCCCGTACCGCAAACCGCCACTGGTGGGCTGGGATAAAAGTCCCGAGGCGTTCGAGCTAACCTCCGTTAAGGAACTAGACAAAAGAGCCCTGTAACTTTGGGAGAAAGGGCCCCCCGGGGGGTGAAGCCGCCAGCCGGCGGAGCGTTCTGGGGGCGCAGAGAAGAAGGCCGGGCGACTGTTTAACAAAAACACAGGTCTGTGCTAAGGGGAAACCCTACGTATACAGGCTGACGCCTGCCCAGTGCCGGAAGGTTAAGGGGAGGGGTGCAAGCTCCGAACTGAAGCCCCGGTGAACGGCGGCCGTAACTCTAACGGTCCTAAGGTAGCGAAGTCCCTTGTCGGGTAAGTTCCGACCCGCATGAATGGTTGAACGACTTGGCCATTGTCTCGACGGAGGGCTCGGTGAAATTACGGTGCCCGTGAAGACGCGGGCGACCTGCGGCAGGACAAAAAGACCCTGTGGAGCTTTACTGTAGCCTGGTATTGGGCTGGGAGCTGTCATGTGTAGGATAGGTGGGAGGCTGAGAAGCCCCGACGCCAGTCGGGGTGGAGCCATCGTTGAAATACCACCCTTGGCAGTTTTTGGTTCTAACCCGCACCGCGGGGACAGTGCCTGGTGGGCAGTTTAACTGGGGCGGTTGCCTCCTAAAAGGTAACGGAGGCGCCCAAAGGTCCCCTCAGGACGGATGGAAATCGTCCACAGAACGCATTGGCATAAGGGGGCTTGACTGCAAGACCTACAAGTCGAGCAGGGACGAAAGTCGGGCAAAGTGATCCTACGGCACCGCGTGGAAGGGCCGTGGCTTATCGGATAAAAGCTACCCCGGGGATAACAGGCTTATCTCGCCCAAGAGTTCACATCGACGGCGAGGTTTGGCACCTCGATGTCGGCTCGTCCCATCCTGGGGCTGAAGGCGGTCCCAAGGGTCCGGCTGTTCGCCGGTTAAAGGGGTACGTGAGTTGGGTTCAGAACGTCGTGAGACAGTTCGGTCTCTATCCGCCGCAGGCGCAGGAGGCTTGAGGGAACCTCTTCCTAGTACGAGAGGACCGGAAGGGACAGACCTATGGTGTTCCGGTTGTTCCGCCAGGAGCAGCGCCGGGTAGCCATGTCTGGCATTGATAAGCGCTGAAGGCATCTAAGCGCGAAGCTACCCCCAAGATGAGGCCTCCCTCCCCTATTAAGTTAGGGGGTAAGACCGCAGAGAGACTATCTGCTTGATAGGCCGGATGTGTAAGGCTGGCAACAGCCTCAGCAAACCGGTACTAACCAGTCGAGCGGCTTGACCCACGCAATGAACTTCAAACCCATTATGAAGCCAGCAGGAAACCCAGAACCGCGCATTCTCCCACAACATCGCGGGGTGGAGCAGTGGCAGCTCGTCGGGCTCATAACCCGAAGGTCGTTGGTTCGAGTCCAACCCCCGCTACCAAGATAAAGACGCAACAGCCCCGGTGACATTACCGGGGCTGTTGCCGTAATGGAGACAAACGAAAATGAACGCTGCCAGCGATTTGATCCTCCGCGAACAAAATATCGGCGACTGGACGGTTCCCTCCCTGGAATTCGCCAACCCCGCCCGCGCCGCATTGCGCTTGCCCGTAACCGGGATCATCATAAATTCAGTTGCCGAAAGGAAAAAACTGGACGCATGGAAAGTCAAAATAGCATCCGAAGTCAAAGCAGCCCGGAAAACCCCTTGGAACCCCGGCAACGATTACGCCATTACCTTGTCCTTCAGTTTCCATCCCGCCAACCACGGCAACCGTCGCATGGACGTTGACAACTTTGTCAAACCGATTATTGACGCGCTGGCCGCCGGTCTTTTCTGCGATCCGCAAACCGACCCCAACGACATCCCGCATTGGAACTACGACGACTCCAACTTCAACACTCTGCTAATCCGCCGCCTGCCGGACGCAACCGCCCCGGATAAAGAAGGAATAGCAATTTGCGCGTCGGCCCGCTAACCCAACGAAAAATGCTTCCGGAGGGGAACGTAATGTCAATATCCATATCCATCAACCTGCCGCCGGAAATCGAACAGCGGCTAGACTCATTGGCAACCCAAACCGGACGGGCAAAAAAAGATCTGCTACTCCAGGCCATCGAAAACGGGATTTACGACGTGGAGGATTATTACGCGGCCCACGAAGCCCTTGAACGCATCCGAAAGGGAAAAGGGCGCACCTACACTTCCGCCGAAATAAAGGCTGAATTTGGCTTGGACAGTTGAATACGACGATGGCGCCCGGGCGCAATTGCGAAGGCTTGACCGGCAGACCGTCCATCGCATCAATAATTTCATGGAAAATCGCATAGCAGTGTTGGATAACCCTCGGGACCAGGGAAAAGTCCTGCATGGTCCTATGGCTGGACTATGGCGTTACCGAGTGGGAGATTACCGCGTAATCTGCGACATCCAAGACGACGTCTTGCGTATCTTGGTGGTACGGGTTGGCCGGCGCGACCAAGTCTACCGTTGACCTTCGCCGCCTACCCCTCCATCCGCCGCCGCCCGGATGCCGAAAGCATGGGCAGCCGCCCTCCGGCGGGCGGTCAATATCTGGCCTCACTGCACTCCGTATCCCGCCAAATCCGCCAGGAAAGGCAATAGTTGCTTGCCCGCCCGCTCCAGCGTAAACCCCACAATTCCGCCGTCCCCATCGAACTCGGCGCTCAAAGTATCCGCCACCGCCTGCTTCCGGGACGCCCCCCGGCCGTTCCAAAGCCGCAGCGTGTCGCAATCCCGACGATATTCGATTAGCAACGGAACATCCTCAAGATAACCCTGCTGCCCCACTTTCCGGCGCACCAGCTTATCGCCGACGGATTCTTTGCCATACAGCACCGGCGCCAAATCCCTAACCGCGCTCTGCACCGTGAAAGAAACAACGGAATCATCCGAATCATCAAAAAAAGCGGTAAGACCCGCCGAAACATCCTCGCCGCCATCCGACCGCCGCCCGTTCCCCAAACTTAAAAAATCCACATCACCGAAATACCGGATAATCAGTTTCATCGTGTTGTCCCCCCTCTTTCCCTGAGTAGCCTTCTCAATTCGCCGCGGTCAAAGTGAGCGGTGACTACCAATCCGTCTGGGTTGACTATTACTTTGAGGATCTTCCCCACATCGGAAATTTCCCCCCAACAAACAGCGGATGATCCTTCATCCCTAATCTGTAATATCCGGGCGTAATAATTCTCCAATACCCAGCCAATCCATTCACGCCTTATTTCTTGGTGATCGCCTTGAGTAATCTGAAAAACGGCGTGGCTGGTCAAATTCAGCCCGCCCGTAGTACGCCATAGATCCAGCGCACGCTCAAGATACTGTACTGTTAAAGTTGCTGGGTAGTTTAGCGTATAATGGGCGGCGATGGGGCATTTATGCGGGTCAAACTGCAAGCGGAAAACCGGGCAACCTTGCCAAACCTGCCGCACATCCGGCGGGCCGCGGGTTGTCCAGCTTGACGCCCGCGGCAAGCCGGTCAAGCCGCCGCCCGCGGGAAAGTATCGCCAAGCCACGCCCCACGAAAAGGGCGCCGCGGTAGAGATGTATTTTGACGGGCTGTCCTACCGCAAGACGGCAGGGAATATGGATCAGTTTTTCGGGCGGGAAACCACCGGCGCCAGCGTTTACGGGTGGGTTAGGGATTTATCGAAAAAGGCGGATGATGTGCTAAGGCCATTAAAGGTTGACACCGGCCGCGTCTGGGTTGCCGATGAGGTTGCCGTCAAGGTTGGCGGTAAAACCTATTGGCTTTTCAATGTGATGGATTCCCAAACCCGATTCCTGCTATCAGCATATCTGTCGCCAACCCGAACCACGCGGGCCGCGGCGACAGCGTTGGCAATGGCGCGGCAACGGTCAAACAACCCGCCGGTTGCGGTCAAGACGGATGGGCTGGCGTCTTACCGGGATGCGATGCCGCGGGCTTTTCCAACCCATCGGGTGCGACACGTCGTCTCCAAGGGCGTCAAGGCGGATATAAACAACAACCTATCCGAAAGGCTTCAGGGAACGATACGGGATAGGGATAAAACCCTGCGCGGGCTGAAGGCGCGGGAAACCGGGCAAGCCTATGTTGACGGGCTGGTTACGCATTACAACTATTTTCGCCCCCACGAAAGCCTGAAGGGAAAGAAGCCGGCGGAAGCCGCGGGCGCGGAACTGCCGTTTGATACCTGGGAGGATGTGGCGGCGATGAAGGCGGAATAATGGGGGGGTATCGAACCTTGCCTTACTATGGCGGCAAGCGCGGTTATGGCAAGGCGGAATGGATTGCATCGTTCCTGCCGCAGACGCCGGATAGCTGCTATGTCGAGCCTTTCGCTGGGATGGCGGCGGTGTTGCTGGCGCGGTCGCCGGTTGATATAGAAATCCTTAATGATGCCAATGAACGGATAGTCAACTGGTGGCGGATGGTGCGCGACGAGTCTGGGGAATTTGGGCGGCTGATTGATTTTTCGCCCTTTTCCCGCGCTGAGTTCCGATGGGCGCAGGCGAATATGGACAACCCTGATTTGACGCCATTGCGCCGGGCGTTGGCGTTTCATGTGGTAGTGGAGCAATCGATAGTGCATAGCGATAAGGCTTCGGGGACTTGGGGGCGGAAAATTACTCCCGCTGTCGGGTCTGTGGCAAGGATTCGTGCGGCGAATATCGCGGCGATAGCCGAGAGGTTGCGCGATGTGCAGCTTGAATGCCAAGACGCCTGCGATTTACTGGAGCGGTTGAAAGATTGCGATTATGCGGTGATCTATGCGGATCCGCCATATCGGACGGCGGATGTTAGCGCATACTCGAAAAACGATTTGGATATAGAGCGTTGCGCTGGGTTACTGGCGGCGCAACGGGGCGCGGTGGGGATTTCCGGTTACGGGATGAGTGGGATATGCTGGGCTGGCGGCGGGTGGAACGGCCGGCGTTGCGGCGGCAGATAAAGGGCAACGGCGAAAACCGGATGGAGGTTTTATGGTTGAACGACAAGGCATCGGCAACGCGGCCGGGGCTGTTCGGGTGAGCAACTACCCAGCAACTTTAACAGTACCCAAGATACTCTCTTGCCTGGAAATCCAACTATATCACCCCGCGCCTACCCCCCCGCCCGCCGCCGCCGTTGCCACTGCGACCACCCCAGCGAACCCGCCACCAGCAGCGCCGCCGCCCCCGCGATTACCCACATCAGGTTGAACCCCCCATCCGCCGCCGCCCGGATGTCGAAAGCATGGGTAGCCGCCCCCCGCGGACTGTCGATCTCCAGCGTCACCGCCCACTCCCCCAGCGCATCCAGCCACAAATTGCCCTCGTACAGCTCCGGGTTCTGCGGCGAATTGACCGCCTCCGTCGCCCCCGGCGCCCCGGGGCCGGATATGGCGACCTTCACCGTCGCATCCTCCACCACCGCCCCGCCCTCCGCCTCCAGCAGCAGAATGCTCAGGTGCAGCGGCCCCACCGTCGGGGTGGCGGGCAGGACCCCCACCCGCAACAGATACGGCCCGGCGGTTTCGTCAATCACCACCAGCCGCACCGACCCGTTGGCCGACGCCGCCCCGCCGCCCGACAGCAGCGCCGCCATCCCCAATAGCGCCAGCCAGACCGCAACCCGCCCGGAAAGCCGGAGCATCATAAAACTATCCGCGCCCTCAGCATCCCCGCTAAACCGGCGGCAGCCCGCAATCGCGGCGCACATCGTTGATAATATCCCGCACCCGCGACGCCAGCGGCGGATACTCCAGCTCAAACTCCCCCAGCAGACGGCTGTTGTCCACCAGATAATTGCCCGACTCCTCCCGCCCGCCGTCGGCGTCAAAAGAAATATCGGCGTCCGGCAGATACCCCCGCACCATATCCGCCAAATCCCCCAGACTGATCGGTTCGCCGCCCGTATTATATAACGTATGGCGGCAAGAATCCGACAGCGTAACGCGCACGAAAGCCTCGGCCACATCCTCCACATGAACTGGCAGGCGCATAAAGCCGCTCTTGGGGAAACGCGCTGCCTCGCCCGCCGCCGGCAGCGTCACGCACTGCACATGGTCGGTCGACCCGCGCACCTTGTCCGGCCCGGTAACATTCGCAGGACGGATGCCCGTGATATTCATCCCGTAAACACTGTTGAACTGTTGCGCCTGAAACTCGTTGAACCGCTTATGCATCGCATACTGGCTCGTGCCATGCATCGCATCATCCTCGTTGACCAGACGATCGCCGAAAGCGCTTTGCTGCCCGCTCACCGCCACTGAACTGGCGTACACCACCCGCCCCACGCCGCAAACGCGGGCCGCCTCAAAGCAGTTATCCATCCCCAGCACATTCAGCTTCATCGTGAAATGCGGCGTATCGTCGCCGCTGCCCAGCAGATAGGCCAAATTCATTATCCGGTCGGGCTTGACCGCCAAAACCGCCTTGACCACATCCTCAAACCGGGTAATGTCGCCAGGCATCACGCTGACCAAATCCCCGAACTCGTCAAAAGACGCCGCCCGCGGATTGACATCCATCACCGCCGCCCGTTCCCCCCGCTCCGCCAACCGCCGCACCGCCCGCCGCCCAATAAACCCCGTCCCGCCCAAAACCAGCGTACTCATAACCCCTCCCGGCCAGCCGTTCCCCGGCCGCCCTCGCAATGACTGTATCAAGATACCCGATTATACCCCAAGCCAGTAATCGCACCTCTGATAACCGCCCATCTGATAATCGAATGGCCGGGCGGGTTTGTCAAGACGGGGCCGGGGATTCCGAAATAGACGCTCGCATCCGTTGACATTCTGGCGGCAGCGTGATACAAAAAATGTACGCCTAGGTGCATCTTGGGCGTTACGCTTGGCGGGCGGCGGGCTGTATGTCCGCCGCCGCCGTTTTCTTGTGAGGGGATATGGATAAGGTCTGCATATTCGTTGACGGCGAAAACTTCCGCCACTCCATCGTTGAGCTTTTCTGGGGAAATTTCAACGAATCCGACTACCTGCCGAAACGGGCGGAATGGACTCAGTTTTTTGACTGGATTGCCGGACAATGCTCCAATTCCCCGCAACGGATTCGCACCTACTGGTATGCCATTCGTGATTTGGCGTTTTTCCCTTACCGCCTGAACCGCCTTGCGAGAGATAGCGAAAGGCTGCGATCCGTTTTGTCTCAATCCCCGAACTACAAGGCTGAGTTGGACGGGATCGCTGATGATACGCTTCGCAATGAGCGAATGGCGGAAATAGTGGCGCATCTGCGGAGCCAGCAGGAACGGGTGCAAACCCGGTTCGACGGATGGACTGCCGTTCAAGAGGGAATTGTCGGAAAACACGCCGCCATTGAGTTTCGGAAAGCCGGGACAATCACCTGCAACCTCTTGGAAAATAACAGGTTTGGCCGGGAAAAAGCGGTAGACGTGAAGCTGGCCTCCGACCTAATCGCGCTTAAGGATATTTACGACATTGCCGTGATTGTTTCCGGCGACCAGGATTATGTTCCCGCCGTTCAGGTCATTAAAGATTACGGCAAACGGGTGGTGACCGTTGCCTTTGAGCGGCGCGACGGCCGTTTGCTCCCCGGCGGAGCCCGCCAGCTTAATCAAGCATCGGATTGGGGGTTGCCCGTCAAACACTCGGAGTTGGATTCTTTCCTCAAGATACTCCCCCCAACCGCCGAGGATAAACTTGAGCATTGAAAATACAAACCTGACCGGCAAAACCGCCATCGTCACCGGCGCCAGCCGCGGGATCGGCAAGGCCATCGCCCTCGGCCTAGCGCAGGCCGGCGCATCCTTAGCGGTGGCGGCCCGGACAGTAACGCCCCGCGACAACCTCCCCGGCACCATCCACGACACCGTCGCCGAAATCGAAGCCGCCGGCGGCCGCGCCTTAGCCGTACCCTGCAACGTCCGCGAGGAAAACAGCATCCGCGATCTGGTCCACCGCACCCTGGACGCCTTCGGCGCGGTGGACATTCTGGTCAACAACGCCGGCATCGGCGGTTACGCGCCTTTCCTGCAAATGACCTTGCGCGAGTGGGATCTGAATATCGCCATCAACCTCCGCGCCCCGTTCATCGCCTGCCAGGCCGCCGCCCCGGTTATGATGGAGCAGGGCGGCGGCAGCATTATCAACATATCCTCCCACGCCGCCGATAACGTGTTTTCCTCCGCCCTCGGTGCCGCCCCCGACGCCGGCCTCGCCGTCATCGGCCAAGCCTACGGCGCGGCCAAAGCCGGACTGGAGCGCCTGACTTGGGGATTGGCGGTGGAGCTGGGCCCCCACAACATCGCGGTCAACGCCCTCAAGCCCCTGCGTCCGGTAGCCACCGAGGGTTTCCGCTCCCAACGCCCTGACGCCGACTTTTCCGCTTGGGCCACCCCCGAGGATATGACCAAAGCCGCCGTATACTTGGCAACCCAGGACGCCCGCGGCTTGACCGGGGCCATAGTAACCGCCGAGGAACTGGTGCGCCGCCTGCGCCTGTAGCCGCAACGCAGAGGGAATAAAGGAAAAGCCCCCCGATCCAATCGGGGAGCGTTCAGCGCCGCACCGAAAACCGGGAGGATTCCTCCCGCCTACGCGCCGGCCGCCGTTCCCGGATGGCGAATGCCACCCAAATCGACTGCACAAACAGCTTGAAATCCATCCAGGGGCAAAGATTGCGGATGTAAATCTTGTCGTACCGCAGCTTGTTGCGCGGCGATGTGTCGTACCGCCCCCGCACCTGCGCCAGCCCGGCGATGCCCGGCCGCACCCGCAGCCGCTGGTGGAACTGCGGGATCTTTTCGCTGAACGCCTGCGCCAATTCCGGCCGTTCCGGGCGCGGCCCCACCAGCGACATCTCCCCCCGCAACACATTGATCAGCTGCGGAAATTCGTCCAGGTGCGTACGCCGCAGAAACCGCCCGAACCGGGTAATCCGGCCATCCTCGCGGCTGGCCCACACCGGCCCCGTGCCGTTTTCCGCCCCCACGATCATCGTCCGAAACTTAATGATGCGGAAGATCCGCCCGTCTTTCCCCATCCGCGCCTGCGTGTAGAACACCGGCCCGCGGTCGGTAAGCCAGATCACCAGCGGCGCCACCGTGCCCAGCAACAACCACAGCGGGAATGCGAACACGAAGGCCGCCAGCAGGATGACCAAGTCCATAGGCCGCTTGTAGGCGTCCCACCGGGCGGGATCTACCGCATTCTCTGCCGGCAACATCTCAACCGCCGACTTTTCCTCGATCAAGGCAACCATACGCTGAACAGTCTACAACCTGCGCCCAATCTTTTCCAGTACATCGCAAACGGTTTCCCCGCCATTTCCGTTATGTCGCCAAGAGCTTGCGCCGCCCTATGCCGCCCCGCAACCCAGCCCGGCGGCGGTTGTGGCAAAATTCACAATCGGGAAGGTCTTGGCAATTATCCTAAAATCAGCCCAAAAAGTCAATCCCTTTCGCCGCCCGCGCTTTCCCCGCCCGCGCCGCCCTCCGTCACTGCCCGCTGCCCGCCGCCCCCGCCCCTTGCTGCTCCGCGATGGAGCTGTTCAGAATGTTGCGCAGCTCCGCAAAAGCCGGCGCCATATCCGGCTTTTCCGCCACATGACGCTCCAGCTCCGCCAGCCCCGCCTCTGGCCCTCGCTGTAGGGTTTCCACCACCACCAGCACCCGCCGCGGGTCGTTCATATCCGGCGACAACGCGATCGCCCGGAGCAGCAAATCCCGCGCCCGGTCCAAGTTTTCCGGCGATTCATCCGCGTTCCGCTGGTAGAAATCCGCCATCGAGGTATACAGGCGGGGCGCCATCTCCGGCGCCTCGGCCACATACCGCTCCAGCTCCTGCTCCGCCGCCTCGTTGCCGTTCTCCAACGCCTCTTGAAACATCAGCAACCGGCGCACATCGAACCAGTCCGGCGCCAGCTCCCCCGCCCGATCCGCCATCTGCCTCGCCCGCGGGGTATATTCCTGGTAATAATCCTCCGAATACGCCGCCGCCCGCTGAAACACCGCCGCCGTCCCGGTATATAGCCGGTGATTTTCCGGCTCCAGCGCCGTCCCCTGCCCCCCGAACCGCTCGATCAGCCCCAGTGCTGCGTGCAATTGCCCCGGATCATTCACCAGATCAAACCACTTCCGGTCCATGCTATGCATCAGCCAAAGCCGCACATCGTTGCCCAGCGGCGGAAAGGTGGTGACCGCATCCTCGAAAGAGGTGAATACCATATTCCAGTTGGCCTGCGGATTCAGCACGTGCAACGCCGATTGCGAAGCGGTATACACCCGCGCATTGAAAAAAAACATCACCGCCGCCACCAAAAGCGCCGCAAACCCCATCCCCAATATCCCGTTCAATCCCGCCGCCCGCACCGCCGCCCCCGTGCCGCGCCCGGTCGCCGCCAGCATCCGCCGCCAGCCGTCCCACAACCCCCGCCCCCACGCCGGCTCCCGCGCATCCCTAAGCGGCAAGGAATCGATGAACACCACAAAACCCATCAGCATCAAAAACTGCGGCAGCGTTCCGGGCGTGTCGAACAAAAACAGATTCTGCCCGAAATAAGTAGCCAGCCCCGCCCCCGCCAGCACCGCGAAAAGCCGCTTGTCGCTGTCCAAAAACCGCGTCTTTCGCACAAACACCACCAGCAGATAACCCCACATCGCCAAATACGCCGCCGTCCCCAAAAACCCCGTAGTCGCCAATTCCTCCAGCACCTTGTTATGCGACTGGTCGAAATAAGTCGTCTTATGCGCCGACGCCGCCGGCGGCGCATGACGCTCATAGGCGATCGAAAAGTTATCCGGCCCCCACCCCAAAACCGGACGCGCCAAAAACCCGTCCACCGCCACCCGGTTGACGATAATCCGTTCCGATATGCTTTCCGCCCGCGCCGCCCCGAAGCCCTCCCGCAACGCGCTGGCCGGATTGATCCCCGCGATCGCCAGCGCCGTGCCGCCCAAAGCCACCGCCCCCACGAACACCCCCGCCCCCGCCATCCGCCACTGCCGCGAAGGCCCCCACAACGCATAAGCCGCCCCGAAAGCCGCAATCCCCCCGCCCATCCCCGCCATCGCCCCGCGGGTGCCGCTCCACCAGAGCATCACCAGCCCCAAAATTATCGCCGACGCCCAAAACGCCCGCCAGGCCCAGAGCATCACCAGCCCCAAGATTATCGCCGACGCCATCGCCGGCCGTTCCCGCCGCCGTTGCTGCCGCCGTTGCTGCCGGGAACGCCGCCGCCCGCTGTCGGCAAATGCCGGGGACGGCGGATCCGCCGCCCCCCCCGTCCGCCGGATAAACGAACTCCCCAAAAACGCCGCCGCGGTAAACACATTCACCGCCGCAAATCCCCCCAGATAGGTCGGATTGCCGAAAGTCGCCGCCCGCCGGTCGCCGATGGGATTCAGATAATGCGGAAACCACCCCCACTCGAACTGCTCCGCCAATACCAGTATCCCCAGCACAAACCCGACGCCGATGTTGAAATTCAGCAACGCCCGCCAATGCGCCCAAGTCCGAAACACCGACACCAGCATCAGCGCAAACCCGAACCAATGCGCCAACGCCACCCACCCCGTCATCCGCTCATAAGTCGACCACAAGCTGCGGTTAAAGCTAACCCCGAACACCCCCGCCAGCAGCGCCGCCAGCAGATACAGCGCAAACAGCCCCAAAAGCCAATACCGCGGCGGCCGGTACGCCGGATTACGCAAAATCAGGATCAGCCAAAGCCCAAACGCAACCTCAATCAGCGTCCGCGTCCAAAGCGCCTTCCCCACCACATAAGGAAACAAAGTCTCCGGCCACGGCTGCGCCGTAACCACCAAAGGCGCCACCAAAACCAGCGCCAAAACCGCCCGCACCGAATTAACCAAATTAAATTGCGGCCACTGCATCGCTATCCCGCTATCCCCAACCGAATTATCCCCTCCCCCCAACCCATCTATCCCCTCCCCCTAAGGGGGAGGGTTAGGGTAGGGGTGAACCCCCCCATCCCCTCCCCCCAAGGGGGAAACCCCTTTTATTCCCTCCCCCTAAGCGGGGAGGGTTAGGGTGGGGGTGCCCCCCTAAGGGGGAAACCCCTTTTTATTCCCTCCCCCTTAGGGGGAGGGTTAGGGTGGGGGTGAACCCCGCCCCAAAAAACCATCCCCCAAAGCATACCACGCCCAACCCCCAAATGCTGTATGATAACCGGAAACTGGAACCATCCCCCCGAAAAGGAAAAGCGATATGGACGACCCCCATTCCAACCACTGGCAACAAAGGCGCAGCCAGGCCAAAAAAGGCTGCGGCTGCCTCGAAATCCCCACCTCCCTAATCTGGCTCCTATTCACCCTGATGTACTTCTTCACCGAAGCCGACGCCCTCCCCATCGGCAAATGGGAATTTCTATGGCGCTTCTTCGCCGGCCCCTTCAACTTCCTATTCTAACCCCGCCCCCGGCCCATACCCCAAAAGCCCCCACCCCCCCAACCCGGACCAGCAAAATGAAACTAACCTACTACGGCCACTGCGCCTTTCAATGGGAAACCCCCGCCGGCCTGACCGTGCTGGCCGACCCCTACCGCAACCAGCCCGGCCGCTACTGGTTCCCCCGCCAATTCCCCGATGTCCCCTGCGACTTAGGGCTGATAACCCACGCCCACTTCGACCACGACGCCGCCAACCGCCTACCCGAATCCGCGTCCCTAATCCGAATGCCCGGCCAATTCACCGCCGCCGACCTGCAAATCCGCGGCATCGCCGACTACCACTCCGGCCCCCCGCGCCTAAGCGATTTCCCCAACGTAATGTTCCGCCTCCAAGCAGAAAACGGCGCATCCTTCCTCCACATCGGCGACAACCGCACCCAATGGCCCCCAGATGTAACCCGCGCCGTAGGCCCAATAGACGTCCTGATGATCACCGTAGACGACTCCATCCACCTCCTAACCTACAACGAAATAGACGCCCTAATCGCCCGCCTCCAGCCCCGCATAGTAATCCCCATGCACTACGCCATCCCCGGCCTAACCGCCCCCGAAAGCGGCCTCCAACCCCCCGACCAATGGCTCCAACGCCACCCCAACACCCGCCGCCTAAGCGCCCACCAGATCGAAATCACCCCCAACAACCTCCCAACCCAAACCGAAATCTGGCAACTCCAACCCCACCCCCAATCCCAAGCCGCCCCCAAATCCCCCCCGCCCTAACCCCCATCCCCGCCAACGCCACCCCAGCCCCAACCCCAAATCCAACCAAACGCCACCGCCCCCCCAACCCCCCCAACAACCAACCCCAAAATCCCCTCCCCCTTGCCAACCCCCAAAACCCGCCCTTACAATAGCCGCATTCAACCCACCGCAACATCCCTTCCCCCCAACAACCCTCGTAAATCCCCTCCCCCTTAGGGGGAGGGTTAGGGTAGGGGTAAACCCGCCCCTCAAGACACCAACCCCTTGCCAAACCCCAACCCCCTGCTACAATAGAACCAATAACCTAAACCCACCCCAACAAGGAGCCGAAAACCTCTGCCACCAATGGGAAACCGCCGAAGCCAACACCCCCCACCCCCCCCCAACAAAAACCCCCAAACCCGCCCAAAAAGGCACAAAAATGGGTGGGAATGGCAGAAAAATGGGCGGAAACGGCGGAAAACCCTACCATTTCAACCCCCATCCCCAAAGCTGAACCCCAACCAAATGGTAGGAAATGGCGGGAAATGGTAGGGTTATAAAAAAATCCCCCCACTTTTCACCCCAAAAATGCACCCCTGAATCCCGATCTTCCTACCCATTCATCCCGAGCTTAACCCCCATTCATCCCGAACCTGCCGAAGCACCCAACCCCCAACCATCAAGAGAGGCCACCCACCATGCAACAAGGCGGCAACCGCAACACCTCCAAACTACTAATGGAACGCAGCTCCCCCGGCCGCGCCGGCGCCATCCTCCCCCAATGCGACGTCCCCCCCGCACCCCTACCCGACCCCGCCCTACTGCGCCCAGAACTCCCCCTACCCGAACTATCCGAACCCGAAGTCGTCCAATACTTCACCGGCCTAAGCCAGCGCAACTTCTCCATCGACACCCACTTCTACCCCCTCGGCAGCTGCACCATGAAATACAACCCAAAAATCAACGACGAAGCCGCCTTCCTCCCCGGCTTCGCCGCCATCCACCCCCTCCAGCCCCCCGAACAATCCCAAGGCGCCCTCCAACTGCTCCACCGCCTCCAAGAATTTCTAGGCGAAATCACCGGCCTCCCCGCCGTAAGCCTAGCCACCCTCGCCGGCGCCCACGGCGAACTCGCCGGAATGCTGATGGTCCGCGCCTGGCACCAAGCCCGCGGCCAAGCCCAGCAGCGCACCCAAGTAGCCATCCCCGACAGCGCCCACGGCACCAACCCCGCATCCGCCGCCATGGCCGGCTTCCAGGTCGTCCAACTCCCCTCCGACCCCCAAGGCAACATCGACCTCCCAACCCTCCGCCAAGTAGCCGGCCAAGACCCCAACCAATCCAACCTCGCCGGAGTAATGATCACCCTACCCAGCACCCTCGGCCTATTCGACCACAACATCATCGAAGTCTGCCGCATCGTCCATCAAGCCGGCGGCCTAGTCTACGGCGACGGCGCCAACATGAACGCCCTCCTCGGCCGCGTAAAACTGGGCGACCTCGGCTTCGACCTCGCCCACCTCAACCTCCACAAAACCTTCAGCACCCCCCACGGCGGCGGCGGCCCCGGCGCCGGCCCCGTCTGCGCCGCCCCAACCCTCGCCCCCTACCTCGCCGCCCCGGTAATCACCCAAACCGACGGCGGCGAATACCGCCTGACCACTCCCCCCGACAGCATCGGCAAACTGGCCGGATTCCACGGCAACTTCGGCGTCCTGGTACGCGCCTACGCCTACATCCGCACCCTCGGCGCCGCCGGCATCCGCGCCATCAGCGCCAACGCCGTCCTCAACGCCAACTACATCATGAACGCCCTCAAAGACACCTACCGCCTGCCCTACGACCGCCCCTGTATGCACGAAGCCGTCTTCGCCGCCGACCGTCAAAAAGCCAAAGGCGCCGGCGGCCTAGAAATCGCCAAACGCCTCCTCGACTACGGCTACCACGCCCCCACAATGTACTTCCCCCTAATCGTCCCCGAATGCCTGATGATCGAACCCACCGAATCCGAAACCCAAGAAACCCTCGACCAATTCATCCAGGCCCTAAAGCAAATCGACCAAGAAATAACCCAAACCCCGGACCTAGTCCAAACCGCCCCCCACACCACCCCCACCGCCCGCCTAGACGAAGCCCAAGCCGCCCGCCGCCCCAACCTCCGCCACCCCACCTAAAAACGCCAGCCCTCCCGCTCCATCAACTGCCGCAAGTTAATGCATTCAATGCCAAAGTGTTGACAAACATTCGGAATTTTCGCAGCATTCGGACGGAAAGTTTCTTCAGTAACCACAATCATATCCCCTCCCGAAGCCCCGGCTTTGGCAATAAGAAAAGGATCCGCCACCGGAGTGCCTTTCGCTATATCCTTCGCACCGATAATACGCCTGAAGTGAGGCACTCCGAGTATCCGCGCCACGAATTGCTGCTCTTCTTGCGAAGGGGTAGCAAAAAAATTCTGGAGCCAGCCCTTTCAACTCCCGAACCGCCTCATTAAGTCCCCAAAAACGGATCATCTCAGCTTCAACTTCACTGACGGAGCTGGCCCTCCCGGAACTAACCAACTCATTGAATCTGTCCCAAAAGCTGGGGAACCTATCTTTGTAATAAAACCTGTATACTTGACTCAGCGTGTTAGAATCCAAGGCGTAATCCATCATCAGACAGCCCGCCTTTTGTTCATCCAATCTTCCAAGCTTGGAACACCGGATGCCTTAACATCTAAGTAATCGGATAATTGATCAATATCGTATGCGCCCTGATAATAACCCCGGAAAGCCAAGTCAATGTATTTACCCCCCAGATATTCCCCCTGGGTGGTGGAATGGTTGCCTTCACTATTACTGTTAGGGACATCCCCAAAAAAGCGTTTCCCCTTTTTCGTTTTTTCGTTGTAAAATCGTCGGCTAACCAATTTATGGTCTAGGCATTTCCGCAACATCACATCCCGGCTCACCCGGTATTTCCCGGCAAGGTATGCCAACAAATCATCATTTATCCCGGAGGATACACCTACATCCGCAATCTGCTGAAAGTGGCCGGATGGCACCAGAAACTCACCCGCAAATCTGTTGCAGGCAATTTCAACTCCCCTATCATACCCCCTCAGCGAATCGCGATAATGGTCAACATCAAAACGCTCCAAGTGGTTGAAATCAAAAAGCAGATGGGCCAATTCATGAAACAGCGTGAAAATCTGCCGGGCTTTAGATTGCCCGTTATTCAGATACACCACCGGATGCCGGGAATCAGCAAGGCAGAATCCAGCCACATCCCCCTGCTTGAAACTGCGTTTGAACACCCAAACCCCGGCCGACTGCACCGCATCCCGCCAATTGTCCAATGCGTCATCAGCAGAGGCCCAACCCAACTGTTCGTCTATCTCAATCCCCAAATATCGCCGCGCTTCCCCTGCCAAATCATCAACGCCATCGGGCGTAACTCCGGGACTAAAATCCCGGACGATTTGCCTCTCCGAAACATCGGCAAACGGCGACAACTCTTCCAAGTCCAACTGCCGCGCCCGCGCCTGGCGCACTGCCAGCCATGTATCCGGCCACAAATCCTCAAGGGCGGATTCCGGCAACCGGCGAAACTCCGCCGCCGGCGTGCCTTCCCCCGGCGGGTCGGGCAAGAAAAACAAAGCGGTCGGCCGGTGATACAACTCCCTAGCCAACCGCTCCAGCTGCCGCCAGGTCGGAAACTCCGCGCCCGACTCCCAAGCCTCTATCTCCGCCTCCGCGCGTTTCAGCCGGGCCGCCACCGGCCCCACCGTAGCGTAGCCCGCCTGCACTCGCGCCCAGCGCAACATCGCCGGATTGATGCCGGTCGCCTTGTCCGCCATCCCGAAATCCTCTGCCGAAACCCTCGGATCGAATACCCGATTCTACTACACTTATGCCGCCCCCCGCTCCTCCTCCAGCAGCGCCTCCAGCAACGCCGCATCCACCCGCACCTCCACCCCCGCCCGCTCCTCCTGCAACAGCATCGCCACCCGCGAATCCCGATGCCCCCAACCCCGGTTCACCGCCTCCGTCATCTCCTGCAACGTCAACTGCGCCAACCGCATCGGCACATCGTACTCCCGGCCCACCGCCAGCGCCAAATCCACATCCTTACGCGCCAGCCGCAGCGCGAAATCCGGCGGATCGAACCGCCCCGGCAACAAATGCTCCGCCAGCCCCTCGAAAGTCCCCCGCCGCCCCTGCGCCCCCTGCCGCACCGCCTGCCACAGCGCCAGCGGCTCCACCCCCGCCTTCACCCCCATCGTAAACACCTCCGCCAGCGCCGCCTGCACCACATACCCCGTGCAATTATGCACCAGCTTGGCAATCGCCCCGCACCCCACCGGCCCCACATAATAAGCCTTATCCCCGATGCTATCCAAAACCCCCTTACACCGGTCAAACACCTCCCGATCGCCCCCCACCCAGATCGCCAAATTCCGGGTACGCGCCCCCCGCGGCCCCCCGCTGACCGGCGCATCCAGCACCTGAACCCCCCGCGCCGCCCCCGCCTCATGAATCCGCCGGATCAAAGTAGGCGTGCTGGTGCTGAGATCAAAATAAACCTTCCCCGCGCTCATCCCCTCCAAAATCCCATCCTCCCCCAGCCCCACGGCCTCCACCTCCACCGGCCCCGGCAACGAAGTAAACACCACCTCCGAAACCTCGGCCACCTCCCGCGGCGAATCGGCCCAAACCGCCCCCGCCTCCAGATGCGGCGTAGCCGCCTCCCGCCGCAAATCATGCACCACCAAATCATTCCCCCCCCGCAAACAGTTAAACGCCATCGAAGTCCCCATAGTCCCCAACCCAATAAACCCCACCTTCATATCGCAGCCTCCAATCCCAAATCAGACTTCCCGCAAATAATACCACGGCCCGGTTACCGACGTGAACCCACTTGACTAAGACTTTAATCCGCAATCTGTAATGACATAGCGGGGACGTCCTTCCCCGACACGCCGGACCCGCGCATTGACCGTGACATCCTGATTAAGAATGCCATTTATATTGACCGTTTCGTCCACCCCTGGCAAGACCCTGCCGGATATTATTGTCTCAACAGCTTCCCGCAAAAAATCCGCGTCCGTCGCCGCAAGAAAAAATTCCGCCCGCCGGCTTTTCGGCAGAAACCCCTCAAAATATCCGCCAAGAACCACATCATCCTCTCGGATGTTATCATCGCTTAGACGATTTTCGCTGCGCTTAACCTGAGCAACGTCACGAAAACGAAACTCATCCCTCTGAAATTCCAAAGCGCACACGGCATCGTTATCCGCCATTCTTTTGAGGAATGCCCGTATTGACTGCAAAGCCCGCCGGTCGGTATCAGCAATCGCTTCCGACAGCTTATCATCCGTCTTTAACGAAGCCTCCAGAATTTCTTTAACCTTTCTAATCGCCAATTCGACGGGGGTATCTTGCCCCTCAAGTGCCGGTTGTTGCGCGGCATCTTCCAATTGAAACCCCAAAGAGCCGGTCGCCATTCCGGTAATCAGCAACTGAAACTCTGCGCTATCAGGAATTGGCCCTGTGGCGGGCAAAGGCGCCCGCCAACCGGCGCCAACCCGGGCAACCGACCGCGCAAACGCATCGACCGTCTCCGCCGCAAAATTCGCGTTCATCCCCCGGCTACCCACTACCGGCTTTCCCCGAAAAGTCAGGCGGGCATTAACCAGCCGCGGCGAATATCCTTTGTACGCCTCCAATTCCTCTTCGACTTGCCTCAAGCGGTATTGTAGGCTTACCCGTCCGATCATATCGTCTGGAGGCGATCCGCTGATCAATCGTTTCAGAGTTCCCCGCTCCGACAGCAAGAACCGGTAATTATGAATGTTCACTCCTGACCTCCCCCATCGTTGTCCATTTGGGCCAGTAGCGCCCATGCTAAGCCATCCTGGTCATCAGTAGCCAAATCGATTTGTAGATAACCTTTCCATTTGTCGGTGCGCGTATGGGACCAAAGACTGTACCAATATGTAGACCGTTTAATTATGATCTCTAGATCAATCTGGTTTAATTGGGAAAAATATGCGTCAACCGAAAATTTTTCCTTTGTTTCGACCGGGTCGAGTAATGAGCCTAATGCTTGAGATATCGTGTCTGAAGTATGTCCTTCAGGAATATAAAAAATGTAACCAAGTCAATATCATTAGGCGGCCGACCGTCATTTTGCTCAACGTTTTCCACAAAACTGCCATTAACCCACTGGAAACCCTGAACCACTCCGGCCTTATGCAACTCAGCCCGAAAGTCCAGCAGCCCGCGCAAAAGACGCCGCCGGCGCCGCGTGTTACCAAACCGCTCCACCAAGTCAACCAGCGAAACGGTATACGGAGAACGAATCCCTTCAACCGGGTCGTCCACATCATAGGCCGACAGAACCCCGTCATAATTCCAATCAAGAATCGCATTCAACCCGCTAGTCATCACCGAACCGGCTTCCCCCCAAATCAAATCGCCAACGGCGCAACCCCAGCCGCCAAGCTAGAATGGCAGGATACCATCCAAACAAAGTTTGTCAATCAAGCCGCCGAAACCGGCGTCGCCCCCCGCCCCCCTACGCCACCCGCCGGTTCGACACCGCCGGCTCCACCGCCAGCATCCGCCGCAGGATATACAAATCCGGCAACCCCAAAATCCCCGACAACCCATCATCCAAAGCCCGCCGCGCCGGACACTCCCCCATATCCGGCAGCCGCCTAAACTCCATCCCCGACAACTCATCGAACAGGTCAGACAACGCCCGCCGTTGCTCCGGCGTTATCGCCCGCACATCCAGCACGGGGAGTTTTTCCAACTCCCCCTTTTTCAACGCGCCCCAACTTCCTTCCGTGCTAGTGCGTATAGCAAGTCTGGTCAGTATGCCAAGACTGCCGTTAAGCCAGATGGCAAGAGCCTTGTCCAAATCCCGGCCATCCGTTTTGACGGTATACCATACATTGGACAAAACCGGCTCACTAGCACACATTGAGACCGTGCGCGTAGTATCAAGCCGCAACCGTTCCGCAATCAGCAACCTGCCCGCCCTTTGCCACAGTTGCCCGGCGGATTTCAGACGGCGACGCGGGCGCGCTTCAACCAATGGCGCCAGATGCTTATTGACCTCCGCAATTAGCCCTTTCCTAGACTCCGTTTTATGGCCTGCCACCATTGGATAAGCCGTCACGGATTGGGTTTGCTCAAAACCGTCAAGAATATCCCGCCGATCCGGCCCTATCTGCCCCAAATCTCCAAGCTGGCAGAGCGGAAGCCAAGATCTACCCCCCCCCCCCCCCCCATACCCGGGATACTAACTATCCCGTTTTGCAATAATGACATCGCGCAACGAAGCACATCGGCATGAGCAAACTGAATGCCAAACCACTTGCTGACCGAAACGGCCGACGCCGGCATCGAAACCAGCTCGCCAACGTGCCGGCCGTCCACATTCAGCAGCGCCGTCCCCTCCCCGTCCAAAGGCGCGGGAGTGGTTTCGCTAATGGCCTGCGCCATCCGGTGCGCATCCAGCACCCCGTCAGGATTCTGCCACAAACTGGCGAAAACGGTTCGCCTTTCCCCGCTTACCTCCCCCTCCCGGCGGCGGGTGGCGATTAGCAGAACTTCGGAAAGATCCGTGCTGTCGGAGAAATTCCAGCGCTGCGGATCATGCGACGTTATCACCAGATCCAAAACAAAATCCTTCTGAATCAGGGCGCGGGTCGGTTCCCACGAAGCGCCGGTGCATACCGTCGCCGGCAGCACCAAAGCCAAACGTCCCTCGCCGGGCCGCAACTTGGGCGCCGCGGCGACCACGAACGCCGCGCCCAAACCGGCGGTAGCCGACGCCTGACGCGATTGCAGCCGTTGCGTCAGCTCCGCCTGGAGCGCCCGCCGTTCCGCCGGCGGCCGGCTGGCCAGCACCAGCCCCGGCCGGGTAAACGGCGGATTCATGATCGCCAAATCCAAATCCGGCAACCGTACATTGCCCACTCCTCGGCGGCCTTCGCCCGATACCCGTTCAACTTCCTGCGCCGCCACCCCCAACGTATCCGGCGAAAGCGCATACTGTACCGGCGCATCCCGCGTCCCTATAAAATCCAGCGAACCCAGCGATACATCCTCCCCGGACACCCCCAACGGCATAACATACAGATTCATCCGGTCAAACTGTATCTGCGGATTAAGCATCGCCAAACTGGTAGCCGCAAAGTGAATCGCCGATATCTGTATATCAAAACCATGCAACGCTTGTTCCACCATAGCCTTATGCAGTTCCAGCGCCCGTTGCCCGCCGGCGGATTCATGACGGCGTTGCGCCTCGGAAGCAATCGCCATCAACAAAGTGCCGGTGCCGCAAGCCAAATCGGCTACATTCAACGACGCCGGAAACTCATGATCGCTCCAGTCTACCCCGCGCGGCCACCCGTCGAACACCAGCCGCGCCAGCATCGTCGCCGCCGGCACCGATGTATAGTACGCCCCGGTAAACTTGGCATCGGTCAAAAGCGTATGAAACAAACGCCCCGACAGGTCATGCCCCTCCACCCGGCGCGTTTGTTCCATCGCCTGAATCAGCGCATCAAAAACCGATTCCTGAATCTCGACCGGGCCATCATCCAATACATCCGCAATCGATCCGGCGATCTCGAACACCGGCACATAATCAATACGATCGCAGATGCCTTGCCAAGCCTGCCGGATACCGGGCAGTCCGCCTTTCCGCGCTTCCGGCACCGTCGGCACATCCGGGTTGACCCCGGCAAGACGGTCCTGAAAAGTCAAAGCGTTGAACAACACCAGACAGCCGATCTGAAGCGCCGCCAGGCGATCCCTTTCCTTATCCGCCTCGGTAATAATATCGGCGATGCGCCCGGCAATGCGCCGGTGCTGCCGGATGGGAACAACCGCCTTTGCCAATGCCGCGCCGATCACCCCGGCCGCCGCAATCACCTGGTCCAGCCCTTCCAGCTCCAGCGGAAGCAGCCGCAGATAATCGATCAACGCCGCCACCGACCCCGACCGTTCCGGCGACCCCGGGGCCGGCGTCCCGCGGGAGCCGTGCAGCCGCCAGCGAAGATCCGTCGCCGCCTCCAGACACGCCCCGGTATCCTCCGCCAGCTTAATCCGCTCCGGGTACAAAACCCCCACTACGGCAATAGCCTCGGGAAACCACGCCAGCCGCTCGTCAAGCTGCGCCGCCAGCAGTCCGGCCGAGCCTTCCCACTTGCACTCCAACAGAACCAACCCGCTGGGCAGCTCAATCCGCACATCCGGGATCCCCTCCCGGCTCCGCCGCTCCGCCCTCGCCGGCAACCCCTGCTGCTGTAGCGCTTGCGCCAGCAGCGTATTCACCACTTCCTCGCGGGGCGTCTCCCGCCCTTTCCTGCGCGTATTCATAAAACCCATTATAATGCACCAACCCACCCAATAACACCGAGGCCCGCAATGTCCGATACCGCCGAAAACCTATGGCACTTCAACGCCGTAACCCCCGGCCAGCAAGGCCCCCAAACCCAAGTAACCCTAACCCCCCAAAACATCGCCCAATACGCCCAAGCCGCCCTATGCCAAAACCCCCGCTACCACGCCCCCAACCCCGCAACACCCACAACCTCCGCAACGCCCGCGCCCATTCATCCTGAGCCTGTCGAAGGACACCCCACAACATCCGCAACGCCCGCGCCCATTCATCCTGAGCCTGTCGAAGGACACCCCCAACGCGCAACACCCGCGCCCATTCATCCTGAGCTTGTCGAAGGACACCCCCGCCCCCAACTCGCAATGCCCACAATGATCCTAAGCTACGCCCCCCTACTCCGCGAGGAAATCGCCGCAGCCAACGGCTACACCGCCCTAGAACAATCCCAAACCGCCCGCCGTCAAACCCCCTTCGCCAAATGCGAAATCCGCTGGCACATCCCCGTATCCGCCGGCGACACCATCACCGCCTCCCGCCGCGTACTAGAAAAATATGAACGCCGCGGCAGCCGCTTCGTAACCTTCCAAGTCCAGGCCGTCAACCAGCAAAACCAACTAGCCGCCGAATACGACTACACCTGCATCTTCGACTACGCCCAAGGCCAGCGCCAACGCCCCAACCCCGCCAACCCGCCCCCATCCGAAACCGCCGCCGCCCCATCATCCCCCCAACAAACCGAAACCGGACAACAACCCCTGCTAACCATCCAAACCGCCCAACCCGGCACCCAGCTAACCCCCCTAAGCATCACCGAAAGCCAGGAAACCATCAACCGCCGCAGCGCCTTCCGCCTCGCCGGACGCCCCAGCGAAAGCAACATCCACACCGACGCGGAATTCGCCCGGCAAAACATCTTCGGCGCCATCGTAAACTCCGGCCCCGCCACAATGTCCTACATCGACCAAATGCTCCAGCAATCCTTCCCCCCCGAAGCCCTATACCACGGCGGGCGCCTCCTAATGCGCGCCATAACCCCCTTCCGCAGCCAAGACACCGTAACCTTCACCGGCCAAATAACCGCCCAAAACCCCGCCCAAAACACCATAGAATGCCAAATCCAAGGCACCAACCAGCGCCAAGAACTAGTATGCCTAGCCCAAGCCACCCTCCGCCCAACCTAACCCCCCCAAAAATGGCGAACCCCCAAAAATCCCCGCCCCCTACCCCCAACCTACCCCCCATCAATCCCTTCCGCCTAACCTACCCCCCCCCAATCCCCTCCCCCTACGCAACAAATCCCCTCCCCCACCGCCCAACCTAACCCCCCCCCCAATCCCCTCCCCATCATCAATAATCCCCTCCCCCTTAGGGGGAGGGTTAGGGTGGGGGTGAACCCCAACCCCTCAATCATCCTGAGCTTGTCGAAGGACATCCCCCCTTGCCAAACCCCAACCCCACCGCTACAATAGAACCAATAACCTAATCCAACCCCAACAAGGAACAACCATGTCCATCCAACAACTCCGCGCCCGCCTAGACGCCCTAAAACGCCGATACGCCCTACCCCTCCTAATCCTCCGCCTACGCCGCCGCGCCGAAAACCTCTGCCAACTCTGGGACACCGCCGACATCGCCGAACGCAGCCACAACCAGCCCTTCCCCGACGTCGTCTTGATGGTCCCCGATTTCGCCCGAGACGGCCCCCTGCTCCCCCCCTTCCTGAACTCTATGCGCCTCATCCGCTACCTCCAAAGAAACCGCAGCATCAAAATCCACCCCACCCCCTACGGCATCGTCCAAGCCCTACTCCCCCACAGAATCCACAAAACCGGCCTACTGACCCTCATAATGAAACTCTACCTACCCGACCGCTAACCCGACGCCGCCCCGCCCCTTAACAACCAAATACGCCCCAAACCCAACCCCCCCCCCATCCCCCCCCAACAAAAACCCCCAAACCCGCCCAAAACGGCAAAAAAATGGGCGGAAATGGCGAAAAAATGGGCGGAAATGGCACCAAACCCTACCATTTCAACCCCCAACCCCAAAGCTAAACCCCAACCAAATGGTAGGAAATGGCGGGAAATGGTAGGTTATAAAAAAAATTTCCCCACTTTCACCCCGAAAATGCACCCCCGAATCCCGAAAATCCCCCTATCATCCCGGAAACAAAAATCCCCTCCCCCTCCGGGGGAGGGTTAGGGTGGGGGCGTCCCCCGCCAACAGCAACCTTGCCCCTCCGCCCAGCCGAATATATACTCCCCCCACCCAACCCCCGACCCGGAGGCCCAATGCGTTTCGGCCATTTCTTCTACCCCATGAAATTCGACGACTCCGCCGACCACGCCGCCATCCAAGAATGCCTCGCCGAAGCCCAACTCGCCGAAAACCTCGGCTTCGACGCCATCTGGCTCGCCGAACACTACTTCACCGGCGAATGCATCTACGGCGACCCCCTCGTATTCGCCGCCGCCCTCGCCGTCCAAACCGCCCGCGTCGAAATCGGCTTCGGCATCCTCGAACTCCCCCTCCACAACCCCGTCCGCGTCGCCATCCAAACCGCCCTCATCGACAACCTCTGCCAAGGCCGCCTAATCGTAGGCACCGCCAAAGGCTCCAACTACAACGCCTACGAATACCTCGGATTCGGCTCCAACCCCAACCTCGGCGCCGACCAGCTAGACGAAGCCGAGGAACTCCTGATCAAAGCCTGGACCACCGACGCCCTAGAATTTCAAGGCCAACACTACCAAGCCACCATCCCGTCAATGCGCCCCCGCCCCTGGCAAAAACCGCACCCCCGTCTCGCCCGCGCTTGCCTCAACAACGAATCCGTCCAGGCAATGGCCCGCATCGGACGCCCCGTCCTGCTGCGCGGCCGCTCCGTCAACCACACCGCCGCCAGCATCCGCCTCTACCGCCAAACAATGACCGAATCCGGCTTCACCGACGCCGCCATCGAGCGCAACCTCGACCAAATCTGGGTCTGGCGCGAAATGCACCTCGCCCCCACCGACCGCCAGGCCCTCAACGAATTCATCCCCGCCCAGCAGCAAGCCCACGCCCAAATGCAAACCTACCGCCAACAATGGAACCCCCCCGAATACCCCATGGCGCGCCAAACCCCGCCCCTCCCCCCCGAAGCCTACGCCCAACACCCCGACCCCGACGCCCCCGAAAACCTAATCGGCAGCCCCGCCCGAGTAACCCGGCAAATAACCCAACTCCAAAACGCCGGCATCCGCAACCTAATGCTAACCAACCGCGGCCTAATGTCCCCCCAAAAAACCGCCCAATCCCTAACCCTATTCACCCAAAAAGTAATGCCCCACTTCCGCAACTAAACCGCCACCCCCACCCCGCCATCCCACCCGTTATTAGGCTACAATGCGCCTATGCCAACCCTAAAAACCCTAATTCCCGCCCTGCTAACAATGGCGCTGCTAACCGCAGCCTGCCTCGCCGACGCGCCCCCAACGCCCACCGCCGCCCCAACGCCCGCCCCCGATATAGGAGCCACGGTGCAAGCCGCCGTAGCCGCCGCCCTCCCCACGCCCACCCCATCCCCAACGGCATCCCTAAGCGCAATGGTAGCCCAAGCCCGCCCCGCCGTAGTCCGCATCAAAACCGACACCGGCACCGCCTCCGGCGCCATTTTCGACACCACCCCAGGGCTGGCCGCCTACATCATCACCAACCACCACGTAATAGAGGACGCATCACAAATCACCGTAATAGTCAACGATTCCGATAACTACACCGCCACGGTCACAGGCGTCGACCGCACCAGCGACTTGGCCGTAATCCGCATCTGTTGCGACCGCTTCCAAAAGCTGGCTTTCGGCAACGCCTCCCTCCTCAAACTCGGCGACGAAATAATAACCATAGGCTACGCCCTAGGGATTCAAGGCTCCCCCACCATCACCCGCGGCATAATATCCGCCATCCGCTACGACTCCGACTATCGCAGCGACCTAATCCAAACCGACGCCGCCCTAAACCCCGGCAACAGCGGCGGTCCCATGCTATCCCTGGACGGCAAAATCATCGGCATAAACACCTTCCGCATATACCAATCCCAAAGCGGCCGCCAAGCGGAGGGCCTCAACTTCGCCATATCCGCCACCACCGTCCAGCAACTAATCCCCACCCTACGCACCGCATCAACCCGCCCCACCCCCACCCCAACCCGCCGCCCAACGCCAACACCGACTCATACTCCAACGCCAACGCCAACGCCAACGCCAACACCTACGCCTACTCCAATGCCTACGCCAACTCCCCGCCCCACGCCTACGCCAACTCCCCGACCCACGCCCACGCCCACGCTTACGCTTACACCAACACCCACTCCTACGCCAACTCCCCGCCCTACTCCCACCCCCCGACCTATGCCAACCCCCAGACTCGGCGAAAGCCCTAAAGGCTGCAATGCCTCCACCGTCGGCATCACCATCCTAGCCACCGACGCCCAAGGCCCGGTCAGCGTCACCAAGCACGGCGACACCCTATCCTACCAAGTAATCCTGTCCATCCCCGAACTGCCCGCCGGAGACACCGCCTGCAACTACGGCAAAGGCAACCTGTCGGTCATCCTGCCCAACGGCGAGGAGCGCCCGGTGGCCGGCGGCGACACCGGCATCTCGATCGACACCGTTTCGGTAGGCAACCCGTTCCAGGGCGCCCCGGTCAACTACACCGTAGACCAGTCCGATGCCAACGTCGACAGCGAACTAACCGCCCGCGCCGTATACTCCGACGGCATATCCCTCAGCGTGCCGGCAGGCGAGGAACCGCCCGAAGCCGCCGCATCGGTGTCCAGCACCATCCGCATCACCCCGCCGTCCATTGATCTGGCGATGGGCCCCGACACCCAAAAGGTGTACCAGGGACAGCGGGCGGTCTTTGAAATCACGCTGACCAACACCGGCGGCTTCGCCCTGTCCAACGCCGCCATCACCGCCGCCGACGCCCCGGACTGCAATATCATCTTGCTAAAGCTCGATGTGGGCCAAGAAATTACCCTCCCCCGTTGCTCGGTAGTCGCCACCGAGGGCTTTACCAACGAGGCGTCGGTAACGGCGCAAGTGATCGGCGGCGTGGCGCCGGGGACGCAAGTAACCGCTTCGGATTCGGTGGATGTGATCTTCGCCGAGGTCGAAGTGGACATCAGCATCCAGCCCGCCGTGCAGATTGTCCGCGCCGATTCCGAAGCCAACCTGACCATATCCGTATTCACCCCCTCGGTAACGGACTTGAACGACGTCACCGTAACTGTGATGAGCATAGGCTCCGACGGTCGAAGTATGGAACTGACGGACTGTAACCACAATTTCGGCACAGTGCTGGCCTCATCCGGGAAAAGCCCCTACATCTGCGCCGTCACCCTGCCCCCCGGCCGCAACGTGATAACTGCCACCGTGACCGGCACCCTGCCCGGAACCACCCGGCCCTTGCCCGCGGCCAGCGACAGCGCCGAGGTTCAGGTCATCGCCCCCTAACCGGCAGACGTAGCCCCGCATCCAGCGCCGAGAGCCATCGCCGGGGTTGTGATCCTTATAGACAATCAACCCCGCCCAACTAACCCCCGCCCCCGCAACCGCCCCAACCCCAAACCACCCTCGCCCATCAACACCCCCGCCGCCGGAAACAAAATGCCCCCCATCCCCCCGAAAACCCAATCCGCCGCCGCCCCCCTCCACCGCGCCGCCCGCGCCCCGGCCGACGCCGCATCCCTCGCCGCCTTCCGCATCGCCTTCGGCCTCGCCGCCCTCCTCATCATCGCCCGCTTCTTCGCCCACGGCTGGATCGACCAACTCTACATCGAGCCAACCCACCACTTCACCTACCCCGGCCTCGGCTGGATCAAACCCTGGCCCCAATGGGGAATGCACGCCCACTTCGCCGCCCTCGCCATCCTCGCCATAGGCATCACCCTCGGCTACCGCTACCGCCTCTGCGCCGCCCTCTTCTTCGCCGGATTCGTCTACATCGAACTCCTCGACAAAACCGCCTACCTCAACCACTACTACCTCTTCGCCCTGCTAAGCCTGCTAACCATCTTCCTCCCCCTGCACCGCTCCCTATCCCTAGACGCCTGGCGGCAATCCCGAACCCTATGGGGCCAAGCCCCCGCCGGCGCCCTATGGCTACTACGAACCCAACTCGCCCTAGTCTACATCTTCGCCGGCGCCGCCAAACTAAACCCCGACTGGCTGCTCCACGCCCAGCCCCTCCGCATCTGGCTCCAGGACCACGCCGCCCTACCCCTAATCGGCCCCCTGATGGCCGAACCCTGGACCGCCTACGCCTTCAGCTGGAGCGGCGCCCTGTTCGACCTGACCATCGTAGCCTGGCTGCTATGGCGCCGCTCTCGCCCCATCGCCTACATCATCCTCGCCCTATTCCACCTAGCAACCTACCTGCTATTCCCCCAAATCGGCGTATTCCCCTGGCTAATGACCGCCGCCGCCCTGATCTTCTTCCCCCCCGACTGGCCCCGCCAAATCGGCCAACGCCTACGCCCCCGCCAACCCGACACCGCGCCATCCCCCGCCGCAACCGACATCCCCGCCGCGCCATCCCCCGCCGCAACCGACACCCCCGCCGCGCCATCCCCCGCCGCAACCGACACCCCCGCCGCGCCATCCGCCCCCGGCAATGCCGTCGCCATCGCCGCCCCCCATCCGCGCAATACCGCGGCGCCCAACCCGCCCCACCACCGCCAGCGCCGTTCCATCCCCAAAGCCGTCGCCCCCTTAATGCCCGCCGCCACCGCCATCGCCGCCGCCCTATACCTCGCCGCCCAGATCGCCCTCCCCTTGCGTCACTACGCCTATCCCGGCAACGTCCGTTGGAACGACGAAGGCTACCGCTTCGCCTGGCGCGTCCTGCTAACCGAAAAGGTCGGAATGGTCGAATACCGCGTCCACGACCCCGCCACCAACCAAAGCTGGCGACTAACCCCCGACCAATACCTAACCCCGCTCCAAGCCGAAAGAATGGCGACCCAGCCCGATCTGATCCTAGAAACCGCCCACCTAATCGCCCGCGACTTCGCCGCCCGCGGTCACCCCCAAACCCAAATCCGCGCCGACGCCTTCGTCGCAATGAACGCCCGCCCCAACGCCCGCCTGATCAACCCCCAAACCAACCTAGCCGCCGCCAAACCCGGCCTAACCCCCAAACAATGGCTACTACCCCAACCCTAACCGTAACCCCAAACCCCTGACGCCCGCCCCTTGCCAACCCCCAAAACCACCCATACAATAGAACTAACAACCTAAAACCTGCCCAAGCCCGCCATCCCCCAAAACAGAAATAAAAAATCCCCTCCCCCTAAGTGTGGAGGTGGAGGTGAGAGCGCCCCCCAACCCTGTTCTGTTAAATTTTGCTGGGTAGCCGCGCTAGGTTTTCACAGTTGAATACTTGCCCCGCTTGCCTTTCGCCAGTTATTTGTGCCAAACACCGGCTCACGGACTCGGTCGGCTATGGCATCACGCTGATCGCCTTCACTAAATGCCTGGTCAAGGGCGTCCATTAAGGCTTTCCGGATCTGCTCATTCTGTTTGTACTCAACCGAACCTAGGGGCTAGGAGGCGCCCTCGCTTATCCGAATGCGCTCATCATTATGTGTCAGGGATTCCGTACAAGGGCGGCGCCGGGGTTGCGGTGGCAATCTCGGTGGCCTGTTCTGTTACATTTGCTGGGTTATTTGGAGGATTGAATGGGTAGCGTGTTCAACGATTTCCCCAACGTGCTACTGGTTCAAGTCGCCGTAGTCGGGCCGGCCGGCCGCCGGACAATGGATGCTTTTACCAGATCAGATGAGCCGGGCGAAAATTCCGAAATGGCGCTTTGGAATCACAAAACAACGGTAATGCAGTCGATGGCGGCGAAACCGGACACAGGCATAACAGGAGTTGTCGCGAAGGCGAAAATGGCGGCGAAATACTGGCGTCAGCGCGGCACGTTCCTATCGCCCCAGAGGTTGTACCTGCCGGCCACCAGGACAATGGGGGCGCTTGCCAGCCCCGGCGATGGAGCAACAAGGGATCCTTGAAAAAGGCGCTATGCGCCTACGTCAATTCATCGGTGGGTATCGGGGCGATGCTCAGTATCCGGTCAAACAAAGCCCCAACCCATCCACGGTTTGCGCTCAACGATTTGCGGGGGTTGCGAGTCCCCAACTTTGACGTCCTCGATAAATCGGCAGAGGAAAGTCTGACGGGGGGCATACGACGAGTTGGCGGAGATTGTGCTATTGCCATTGCCGGAAATGGAGAAATGTCCTGTGCGGCAGGATCTGGATATGGCGGTATGCGATGTACTGGGGTTGAAAATCGGGCGTGTGGCTAAAATCCGGCAGCATTTGGCGGCGGAGCCGTCGGTGACCGGGAAACGCTATGCGGGCTGGCATCTGCTGTCTGAAGCGGCGGCGTAAAATGCGAACATTTGATAACCCAACAAATGTAACAGAACAGCATAACCTACCACCGCCGGCAAGTTGCCGATAGTGAAAACCTACAAGTTTCCAAACCCGGCTACCCAGCAAAATTTAACCGAACACCCAACCCAAGAACGCGCCCCCCTAACTATCCCCATCCGTATCCGCAAACCCCACCGACACCCCCAGCAGACTAACAATCTCCGTATTCAGAATCCGTTGCAGCACCTTAACATTATCATAAACCGCCCGCGCCGCCGCCGTCCCGCCCGCCAACTCGGCCATCAAACTCCCCTCCAGCCCTCCAATCGCGCCAATCACCGACTCAATCGCCGCCAGCATCCGCCCATCGGTATCCGCCGACAGCGTCCGCACCCGATCCGACAGCCCCAGCCCCCCCGCGCCGCCCCGGTACACCGCCGCGATACCCTCCCACTGGCTCAACAAATCGGCCCTGCCGTTATCCGCATACCCCGCCGGAATCGCCGAAACATCCGCCGCCCCGTCCACCCCCAGCGCCGCCCCCAGCCGCATATTGGCGATCGCCCGCACCTGAAACACCAGCGACCGCACCGCAATCGCCTCCGCCTCCCGGTCCAGCAACGACGATGCCGCCGTGCCGTCATAAAACCCGGCGTACCCCGGCCGCCCCCCGACGCCCTGCCAGTCGGCCCAGATCCCCGCCGTTTCCGCCGCCGCGACCCCGGCCGCCGCCCGCAGATAATCGCAGCGCCGCCCCCCGTCCCCCGAACCGGACGCCAACTCATCGCTCCCCGGCCCGAACAGCAGATATTCCCCCGCCCCCAGCCCTCGCTGCGTTGACGGCAGATATTCCCGCACCAATTCCCCGGTTATCCCATCGCCGGATACGCCGTCGCCGCCCTCCAGCCGCCCGTCAATCTTGGCCGTATCCACCGGCCACCAATCCACCAGCGACGCCGACCGCCGCTCCATCGCCGGCCCGAAGCGGTAAGCCTCCGTCCGCAGCCACCCCTGCCGCGCCGCCGCCCAATCCGCCCGCGCCGCCGCCAGCGCCGCCGCCAACCCCGCCGGCCCCGGCGCCGCGCACAACCCCTCCACCGACCCCGCCCACCGCGCCATACTATCCGCCGCCGCCTCATAACCCGGCAAAAACACCAAAGCGGTAAGGCTCTGCAACACATCCCCCCGCCCAACCCGATCCGCCGCCGGCGCAGCCGTAGCCGTAGCCGCCGCCGGAATAACCGTATCCGCCGGCGCGGGAGCAGCCGTATTAGTAGCCGCCGCCCCGCAACCCGCCGCCCCCAACCCCAGCAGCCCAACGGCAATCAAACCCCAGATCCCCGGAAAACGAATCAGCTTCATAAAACGCCCGCCAGCCAACAACGATCATCCAATCACAAAGACTCAAGAAACCGGATCAGCGCCTCCCGCTCATCCTTGCTAAGCCCCTTGAAAGCGTCCCGCGCCGCCGCCCCCTCGCCGCCATGCCACAAAATAGCCTCCACCAGACCGCGAGCCCGCCCGTCATGCAAAAACAAAGTATGCCCGTTCACCGTCGCCACCAGCCCGATGCCCCACAACGGCGGCGTGCGCCATTCCTGCCCGCCCGCCCCGAAATCCGGCCGCCCGTCCGCCAATTCCGGCCCCATATCATGCAACAACAAATCGGTATACGGATAAATCACCTGCCCGCTCAAAGCCGCCACCGGATGCTCCCCCGTAACGTGCCACGGCGTATGGCACACGGCGCACCCCGCCTCCGCGAAAAGCCGCGCCCCCCGCTGCACCGCCGGGTCGTCTACATCCCGCATCGCCGGCACCGCCAAAGTCTGCGTATACAGCGTCACCTTGCCCAGCCGTTCCGCCCCGATTTCCGGCGTCCCCCCGTTGGGCGCCGCCCGGCATTCCCTTTGCGAATCCGGGCAGTTTTCCCCCGGAAACAGATCCGACGTTATCCCCAAATCCCCCAAAAACGCCCCCGCCGTCTGCTGCTCCACCGTCGGCTGATTCGCCTTCCAACCGAAACGCCCTAGAGCCATTCCCCCGCGCCGCGCATCCCAAACCATATTGACCCGCCCCGATACCCCGTCCCCGTCGGCGTCCTCCGGATCCGCCGCCGCCATAATATCCGCCGCCGCAATCGCCTCCAAAAGCCCCATCCCCACAATCGCCGGCGCCACCCGCGGCGACAGCAGCGTATCGGGATGCATCGCCCCAAAGGCCAAATCCCGGAAACCATACTCAGGATGCCGCAAGCTATACCCCTCCCCGTCATCAAAACTCCCCGCCACTTCCCGATAGCTGATAACCAACCTACCCTCCGCCGGAACCCCGATAATCGCCCGATCCTGCAACTGCCCCCCATACACCGGCTCCGGCAAAGGCCCGCCGCTAACCGCATCCCGCCCCGGCACGCTAAGGCGGATCAGCAGCCCCCGCTCCCCGTCGTCCGGACCGTCCGGCGGCTTCCCCCGCCCGTCCAAATGATGGCAAGAGGAACACGACAGCGCATTAAACGTAGGCCCCAGCCCATCCCGCGCCTCGGTCGACGCCGGCGCCGTAACCCAATTCTGCCGGAAAAAACTGTTGCCCACCGCAAACGCCCGTCGTTCCCCCGCCTCCAGATTGCGGGCCGGCAGCCCGAAAGCGTTGCGCGTAACCGTGAACGCCGTAGTGTCGCCCCCCAATTCCGCCGCCAGCATCATCCCCGGCGCCGCCGTCGCCGTCGGCGGCAGCGTGGGCGGCAACATAAGCAACGGCGTCGGCGCCGCCGCGCTCCGGCAAGCCGCGAACACCCCCGCCGCCAAAACCAGCCCCGCGGCGGCCAGAGCCATCAGCCCCGGCCGCCGGAAAAGAATGGGCCGCCCCCGGCGCCCCACCGGACGCGGCCCGGTTATGCGCCCGCGCCCCGCGGCAATCGCGGCGATCATCGCCGGGATCATCGTTATGCCCTTGCCGCCAAGCATCGCGCTCGCAACTACATCGCCCTAGCTGACGCTGATGGTGATCCCGATTTGCTCCGCCGCCGACACGATGCTGTCGGTCTGCCCCTCCAGCGACTCGATCGTCCGCAGCACCGCCTCCCGCCCCGGATCATTGTTGGGAATGGTGCTACGCAGGTGCAAGTCAAAGGGACTGGGTATAGCCTCGGCCAGAGCCACGCTCCGCCCGATTTCCCGCTCCAGCCGCATCGCCAGTTCCCCATTCACCACCGCCACCAAATCCATCACCCCCGGCCCCGCGACCAGCCCGTAATCCCCGGTATAGACCATCTGAATCCCCCGCGCGTTGCCGACAATATCGGCCACCGTGTTATCGGAGAAACAGGAATGCTCATCCTCCTGCGACCGCTCCTCGTATGCCACCGTCATCCGTTCCCCGGCCAGTTCCCCCCGGGAAAGCTCCCCGATGCCGGTGATGATGTTATTCAGCGCCGCATCCGAATCCAGCGCCAGAAACCCGGCGCGGTAGTTGCCCGCATCCCCGGGCGCCCACGCATCCGCCAGCCCCCCCAGATGCACCAGCAACAAATCCGACGCCGTAGCCAAGTAATCCGCCCGCCGATCGGCGTTGGCGTTATCCGTATAATCCTCCGGCGGACGGCTGCCGGGGCCGTTTTCGTTCAGATCCTGCCCCCAGAGCAGGAACTCAATCGCGTGCCAGCCGGTAGCAACGTTCTCTTCCCCGCCCTCTTCGTTCAGCGACTCGATCAGGGCGGCGTCAATCACCGGAAACTCCGCCGGGTTGTTGATAATCCCCGCCGACGGGTCGCCCGCCACATAGTCGATATAGGCTTCGTCCATCGGCCAGGCATTCAGCAGCCCCTCCGGGCCATCCTCCTCGTTGTCAATCGGCCCGCCGTAAAACCGGAAAGCCTCGGTAGGCCCGTAATCATCCCTGGCGATCAGCCAGGCCCGCTTCGCCGCCTCCAGCGTCGACGGCGTAGGCTCCGCCAAGAAAACGTCAATGGCGACATCCATCGCCCGCGCCGACGCCAAACTCTTGCCGTACAGCGCATAAACCCCGTCGGCGTAATGGGAAACCACCTCCCCCTTGAGCTGCCCGATGTCCGGCCCCGGCGTAGCGGTCGGCGCCGGCGTAGCCGTAGGAACCGGCGTCGCCGTCGGATCCGACGAACACGCCGCCAGCCCCGCGATCAGCAATATCCCCGTAATGGTCGCCGTCAGAAAGATCCCCAATCGTCTGACCATAGCCGCTCCTTTCCCCAACAGGCTATCTGCCGGATACGCTGGCGTACGTACGCCAACAACCGCAATTACGTATATACTAACTCAATCCCAATGTCAACCTATTCCCTAAAAAACCCCAAAACGCCAACTCCGCAACACCCGCACGAACTCCAACCTATCGCAATCCTAACTCCGTCCCCAACCCCCAAAACGCAAATCCCCGCAATCCAAACACCTCACCCAACCCTGCACCGACACCCAACCGCCCCATAGCAACCCTTGCCTCAACCCCAAAGGCGCACAACCCCCGCAATCCGCGAGCCAAGGAAACCCGATTCCGCGATTAAAGCCCCGCCGGATTCCCGCCCCCAGAATTCTTGAGTTATAATGCGCCTATGCCAATCCTAAAAACCCTAATCCCAACCATCCTAACCCTGCTGGCACTGCTAACCGCCGCCTGCGCCGGCAACGCGCCCCCCACCCCCACCGCCGCCCCCGACTTGGGGGCCACGGTGCAAGCCGCAGTAGCCGCCGCCCTACCCGCGCCCACCCCCACCCCGACGCCCAACATCGACGCCACCGTCGAAGCCCGCCTATCCGCCACCATCGCCGCCCAGCCAACGCCAACATCCGCGCCCGCGCCGACGCCAAACCTTGACGCCACCATAGACGCCCGCATCGCCGCCATACCCACGCCCACCCCAACGCCCCGCCCCCTACCCACGCGAACCCCGCGCCCCACGCCCACCCCAACCCGCACGCCCCGCCCAACGCCCACCCCGCCAACATCCATAAGCGCAATGGTAGCCCAAGCCCGCCCCGCCGTCGTCCGCATCGACACCGACACCGCAATCGGCTCCGGCGCCATTTTCGACACCCGATGCCAAACCGCCTACATCATCACCAACCACCACGTAATAGAGGACGGATCCCGCGTAACCGTAACCGTCAACGACTCCGCCGACTACAACGCCACCGTCCTAGGCGCAGACCGCACCCGCGACCTCGCCGTAATCCGCATCTGTTGCGGCCGCTTCCAAACGCTGACCTTCGGCAACCCCGACCGCCTCAAGCTAGGCGACGAAATCATCGCCATCGGCTACGCCCTGGGCTTCCAGGGATCCCCCACCATCACCCGCGGCGTAGTATCCGCCATCCGCTACGCCCCCGAATACCGCAGCGACGTAATCCAAACCGACGCCGCCGTCAACCCCGGCAACAGCGGCGGCCCCATGCTATCCCTAAACGGCAAAATCATCGGCATCAACACCTACGGCTACTCGGAAACCCAAGCCGGCAGCCCCCTGGAGGGCCTGAACTTCGCCATATCCGCCACCACCGTCCAGCAGCTAATCCCCACCCTACGCACCGCCCAAGCCCGCCCCACCCCAACCCCCACCCGCCGCCCAACCCCCACGCGCCGTCCCACGCCAACTACCCAACCCACACCAACGCCCCAACCCACACCAGTTCCCCCCACTTTCACCTCCGTCAGCGTTGGTAGCTGGCACGCCTGCGGCGTAAAGACTAACGGATCCGTCGTTTGCTGGGGTTCCGATGGTTATGGGGAGACTACTCCGCCTTCCGGCGCTTTCGCCTACGTCAGTACTGGACACAACCATACCTGCGGCGTAAAGACTAATGGCTCCGTCGTTTGCTGGGGAGCCAATGATTTTGGGCAGGCTACGCCCCCTTCCGGCGCTTTCACCTCTGTCAGTGCTAATGCTGAATTCACTAGTGCGATCTCTACCGCTGATGGTAGTTTTATTAGCCCTAAGCACACCTGCGGCGTAAAGACTAACGGCTCCGTCGTTTGCTGGGGTAACAACATTGCTGGGCAGGCTATGCCTCCTTCCGGTACATTCGCATCCGTCAGTGCTGGTGGTTTGCAAACCTGCGGCGTAAAGACTGACAGATCCCTCGTTTGCTGGGGATCCTACTCATTCGGCGCAGCACCGCCTTCCGGCGCTTTCACCTCCGTCAGTGTCAGTATGTACTTCAGTTGCGGAGTAAAGACCAGCGGCTCCGTCATTTGCTGGGGTGGGGATTGGGTTGTAGAGTCTACGCCGCCTTTCGGTACTTTCACCTCCGTAAGTGCTGGTTTATGGCACGCCTGCGGCGTAAAGACCAATGGCTCCGTCGTTTGCTGGGGAGGAAACACTGATAGCGGGGAGGCTACGGAGGCTAAGCCCCCTTCCGGCGCTTTCACCTCCGTCAGTGCTGGTAATTTCTTCACCTGTGGCGTAAAGACTAATGGATCCATCGTTTGCTGGGGGTACGATGATGAGGATGGAACATATAGCCCGCCCAAGTAACCGCCGCGCCCGTAGCCATACCAACCCCAACCCACCCCGCCCCCAAACCCCAAACGCCAGGCAATGCGAAAATGCCAATCGCAAAGTCCACCGCCCCCAAAACAAAACCGCCGGGGCAACCCCCGGCGGCCATCACAAACCCGGATACCGAACCCCCCAACCCTACTGCACCAAGTTAGGCGTAGGCTCCGCCGGCATACCCCCCGCCTCCATTTCCCGCGCCCGCGCCGCCACCGCCGGCACCACCGACGCCACCAGATCCTCATCCAAATCCGCCGCCACCCCCGGATACCCCGCCCGCTCCAGCATCGCCTTCAGCTTCCGGCCCTCGAACTGCTCCAGACACCAGCCCAGCGGGTCGGGAACCAGCGTCTTGTCCCAATAAATCCGGTGATTCTTGTTGCGCGGCCCATAATGGTAATGCGGCCCATCCCAGAAACAGTCAAAGGCCAGCAACTCCGTCTCCTCGGTGAACACCCGTCCGGTATTCCCCGCCAGATCGCTCAGCACATGAATCGCCAGCCCCCCGTCCCCCGAAGGCAGCCGCCGCATTTCCAGCCCGAAGCGGATATTCCCCGCCTCGAAAACATCGGTGCCGCGGTTATGCTTCACCGTATTGCGCTCCGCCATAAACTTATAGCGGGCCACGCTTTCCACCTCATCCAGCGCCGCCGACACCGCCCCCAAGTCCAAAGCCCCCACGGCCTCGCCGAACCCGGCCTCCGCCAGCATAATCCCGATGCTCCCCCGCAGCGTCTTCACCGACCACCCAATCGGGTTCCCGTCCACCGTTTCGTCCATCCGAAACTTGACGTTCCGCCCCTCCGGCCCATACACATAGCTCCGTTCCCGGTCAAAGCAATTGAACCGCAGGGCCACCCGCCCCCCGACCTCCGCCAGAATCGCCACCCCCTGATCCGAATGGTCCTGGATATTCCCGTCCCAAAGCTCATGCTGAACCACAAAACAAACGTTCCCAGCCTCAACCCGGACCCGCCCGGCCTGCTGCGCCATAAAACCCCCTCCAAACGCCAATGATAACCCCAATATACCCCCACCCCCCGCCAAATGTCAACCAGGCAACGAAACACCGCCCTCGCTCCCCAACCCGCTAAACCACCGCCGACACCCGGCTAACCGGCAAATCCGGCAAATAATGATTCCACAAACGTATGTTGAAAACGTGACAAGCATCAACAATTGAACGAGTCCACGCCCTTGCGCCCCCAACCGGCAGCTTTTTTTCCAATTCGTCCGTTCTGTACTGAAATTCAATATCCGTCAATCGATCAATGGCAACCAGCACATAGTAATGAACCGGCTTATCGGCCCGCCCTGACGCCCATTCGTATAGCAACGAATCCCGATATTTGTATTTCAATTCCTCATCGAGTTCGCCGCTGCAAAATTCCTGGATAAAATTCTGTTGATTTTCATATCTGGCCATAGGATGGTCCGGGTCTTTGAATTCAATGAACAAGTATTTATCCGGTAGTTCAACGACAAAATCCACCGCTTTCATGCAATGCGACAAACCATGCTCGCACCCGTCAAACTTGCGGGCATCGAGCGCGTCATCGATAGTAATCCGCAAATCGCCCTCCACGAGAACCATCATAAAAGCATCCCCTCCAAAGACCGCCTTACACTCCGGTCGTAGATACTGGTGTTCGTCTCCGCGATCGCATTGGGAAACACTTCAGCGTAGCTGCCAAAAGTTTTGCAAACTACTCCCCCGGTTTCATCCGGCCGGTAAAGGGCATGAAAAGCGACTTGATCGCCCTCCTTAGCCTGCAAATCCAACTCCCGAAGCACCACATAATCATGAGTAGCCAAAAACACCTGCACCCCCGCCCGCTGCAATCCCAGCAAAACCTCAACCGCCGCCCCATACAATTTCGGATTCAGATTAGCCTCCGGCTCATCCCAAAACAGCGCCGCCCCGGGCGGCAGCGCCCCGTTGCGAATCAGCAGCCACAGCAACCCCAGCTTACGCAGCCCCTCCGCCAGCAAAGTAAACTCCAGCTCCCCCTGCCCATCGCTAAGAAAAAACTCCTCGCCCCGAACCACAACCTCGCCGCCGACAGCCCGCTCCAGAACCTTAAGCATCCCCGCCCGCGCCCCATCCAAACGGCGAACCGCCGGCAGATAAGCCCGGTGCAAAACATCCCGGTAAACTTCCTCAAAATGAACTTCCCGCGCCGCATAAAGTGAAAGAAACCCCGGCGCATTAGAAAGCATTTCTTTGGCCGGAATATAAACGCTTTCTATCGGCGATCCCCACCAGCCCCTCACCCCCCCGAAATACGGATATGGCGGATTGCCGGGATTTGACGAAATTAAAGCCTCGATACGCGAATCGCCCCGGAATATCGTTATATTCGCAGTCTGGCTGTCATTTCCGCGGGCAACCAACCGCCCCAGTTTTTTATCCCCAGGGCCGGACGGCAAAAACACCTTTACCAACTTCGCCGAAAAAGGATCCTGCGTCTTGGAAACATCACAAGCCGCATAACAAACCTTCAGCAAATGCGTCTTGCCCGTACCGTTAGCCCCCACCAAGACATTAACGCCCGGCGACGGCGCCAACTCCAAACGGTCAAAAACCGTGAAATTTTCCAGACTAACCTGCGTAATGCCCATAAGCGCAACTCCCGCCAATCCAAACTCCCAGCCCAGTATACCAAAAAGACCGACCCCGAATCCCCGCAACCCCCATTCACCCTAGAATCCAGTCAAAGGGCAACCACCAACCCTATCCCCCATCCCGCTCCGCCACCGCAAAATGCGGCATCACCCCCTCCGCGAACCGCTCCAACTGCTCCAGCATCACCTCCAGCGGCGCCCCATCCGGTTGCACTCCACGTGCATATACTCCAGCCCCGGATACTTCTACTCATTATCAAACCGCCGCTCATTAACCGGAGCCGCCTCCAGCCCCAAATCCCCCAAATCCACGTGCCTCGCATAAAGGCTCCCAAAATGCTTGATCATACTCCCTATCCGAACCATAATTCCCATGCCCCAAATGTACCCGCGGAATCAGGATTGTCAACCGAGAAAAGTCATCCCAGCCAAGGGAACCAGCCCACCCACTTATGAGACAGCAACCCGGCATAAACCAGCACAATAAGAGTGCCGACAACGATGGAAAGCCATTGGTCAAAAGAACGACGCTTGGTATCCGAAAACCGGATCATATAATCCTGGCTCTTTAGGCGCAGTTCCAGTTTGTTTTCGTCGCGCTCGCGGCGCAAATCCCAGACATTGACCACCAGAAATATAATCACTGCCGAAATCAAAATCGCGAATATATCAACCAGCAACCGATTCCAACCTTCAGCCTCCGGGGGCCTTGATAGCAAGGCTAACGATACGGTAATTCCGGCAAAAATGAACAGCGCAAACATCTCCCCCGGAGTTATATCTTGCTGCTTGGAGCGAGCCAGCGCATCCAAATTAGCTTCAGCTTCGGTCAACAACTGCAAGTCTACATCCTTTATATCATTGACATTAGCGCGGGCGGCGGCGATATAATTCCGAGCCTCGCCATAAGCGTTTTCCAAATCATTTTGATCCTTGGGAGCATCTATGCGTAGAATACAATCTCGGATATTGCCGTTTATAACGCCCCGCCGTGCCAGCAAATCCAGCTTCCTGAAAACGTCGAAAGTGCGATTTTCCTCATCACCGGTACGGCTAATCAGACGCGCCACCCGAAAAGCTAAAAGCAGTGTAAACACCGTTGCCGACAACGCAAGCGCCTCAAAATACCCGCCCGTCGTCCAATGCCACTTGTCTACTCCCAAAGACTCAAATACTCCATCCCTCAAATATACGATTATCCCGAATACCCCCAAACCAATGATCAACGCCTTGAATCCCCAGCGTATTTCAGGATCAAATATGATGAGCAGGTTAGAGATGATTATTGCGGAAGCACCTATGATTAGATAATCGACTCGTATACCACCAACTTGGCTAAAAAGGCTTAACAACAATAGAGAGAAAATTGGCGTGAAATACGCCATAGCATTGATACCTGAATTATCAGACTTCGCATTGGCTGTTTGCCAGAAAATTGCACCTACAGCCAGAAAACCTCCACCCAGAAATACGAATGTAGCAGACTGAATAGAAAAATAATCCATTAGATCGGTAGTAACACCAACGGTCAGTCCTAGAGTTATGCTCACAGGGACAGAAACTAAATTGCTTATCATAAATACGATAACACTACCAAAGCGATCCAAAGGATGCTTAATATTATGTTCGTTTGCCACAGCCACTAAATCTTTGTCTTGGCTAAATAACGAGCCGCATTTGAACGCACATACTGAAAACGAAGTTACTACAACCGCTATAGTTACTGGAATGAAACCCTTGATTAGAGACACAGGGGAAGTCAGAACAAGCTCTCGTAATTCTATGAATCCTTTAGTTTGGCTGGCAACGACGAAAATGATTCCAATGAAACAAAATGATAGTAACCACAAAATCTGATGACTAATCCTCTTTTCATACAAACGTGCCAATATAAATATCGTGATAATCGGCCAAATTTCGAAAAGGATAGAAGTGATTGCAATATCAATAAATTTAGCAGATAAGGCAAACAAAGCGTAATCAGCACTGCTAACTACTGTTAGCAGAACCAAAACGCGGTATTTTGAGGTAATTAGAGTTCGCCCAAACAAGGTCAAGTTTTCTCGATTGAGTAGCGGGCGGTAAAATAAACATATAAATACGACATAGCTTGCAAGGGTGCCAAATCGCCATATGCCACTGAATAGCAAAGGGTTTTTCGCTCCATCATTTAAAGCAATAACCAGAGGTATACAAGAATAGCAAATCATTGCGATAAGCATATAGACCGCTGGGGCCAGATTTCCCCAGCGGTTAGATCCCTGTACAGTTGGTTTTGGGACAATAGCCATATCAAGGAACCCTCACTCGACAAAATTTGTATCAGACAAAGACACCTCACTGAACTTAGCATAAGGCAAGATTTTAGTCAACCTCGGTGGCGCACCATAACACCTTCGAAATTTTCCATCCCCCCACAACAGCTAGGCTGCCAGTAGCAGGCCATCTTATCAGCCACACATACTCCACCTCCCTCCACCTCCGCAGGGGCGTACAGCCCCACACCAATTCCTTCCCAGTCCCGCCCAGCGACGTAGGCATAGCCGAGGCTTTTCTGGCCTGCCCATCCCCGCCCCCCACTCACCCCCCAACCCGCCAAAATCCGCTGACACCTGCCAATTGCCCCAAGCCCCCCCCGCCAGTTAAACTAAACCCCAGCCGCCCCCCAAAAACCGGGCGGCGCAAAAAACAAAGGAGCCGCCCCGATATGCCCGAAGTAACCGCCCACGCCCCCGGCGCCCCCTCCTGGGCCGAACTCTCCACCACCGACGACACCGCCGCCCTGGCCTTCTACTCCGCCCTCTTCGGCTGGGACGACGACCCCCAAGAAATGGGCCCCGACTGGTACTACCACGTCCAAAAGCGCAACGGCCTCGAAGCCGCCTCCATCTACCAACAGGGCGACGAGGAACGCAGCCAAAACGTACCCCCCCACTGGAACATCTACTTCACCGTCAACAACATCGAGGAATCCCTCGCCGCCATCGCCCAAAACGGCGGCGCCCCCGTCTTCGGCCCTATGGACGTCTTCGAAGCCGGCCGCATGGCGATGTGCCAGGACCCCCAAGGCGCCCACTTCGCCATCTGGCAGCCCAACCAGCACATCGGCTGCCGCATCAAAAACGAAACCGGCGCAATGTGCTGGAACGAACTCCTCACCACCGACCGCCCCGCCGCCGTCAACTTCTACCAAGCCGCCCTCGGCATCGAACCCGGCGACCTGATGGGCCCCGGCCAATACGCCATGCTCCGCGCCGGCGGCGCCGAAGTCGCCGGCGTAATGCAAATCACCCCCGAAATGGGCCAATTCCCACCCCACTGGAGCGTCTACTTCGCCGTCGAAAACGTAGACGCCACCGTAACCCAAGCCCAATCCCTCGGTGCCGCCGTCCACGTCCCCGGCACCGACATCACCCCCGACGAAAACCAGCCCCCCATCGGCCGCTTCGCCAGCCTTGCCGACCCCCAAGGCGCCGTCTTCAGCATATTCCAACCCCTGTGATGCGAACTCCCCGCCCCTAACCGGGCAACCCCCGCATCTAATAATCCCCTCCCCCTAAGGGGGAGGGCTAGGGTGGGGGCGCAACCCCCCCCCCAAACCAACATCCCCAAACCCAGCTATTCCCCCAACCCGCCCCAACAGTTACAATACCCCCATACAATCCCCACAACCGCCCCGCGCCGGAGGCCGCCATGACCACCACCGCCGCCCTCAAACAACTCCAGGACTCCGCCCTCGAACACCTATGGGTCTACCTCCGCGAACCCAGCGACATGGCCGAAAAAGGCGAACCCTCGGTATACGTATCCGGCGAGGGCGTCCGCGTCACCGACGCCCAGGGCAACACCTCCATCGACGCAATGTCCGGCCTCTGGCTCAAAAACGTAGGCTACGGGCGCAAAGAAATCGCCGACGCCGCCTACGAACAAATGCTCAAACTAACCTATATGCCCATGGGAACCACCACCGAACCCACCATCCGCCTAGCCGAAAAAGTCGCCGAAATCACCCCCGGCGACCTTTCCCGCTCCTTTTTCACCAGCGGCGGCTCCGAATCCGTTGAAACCGCCATCAAACTCGCCCGCGCCTACTTCAAGCGCATCGGCGAACCCTCCCGCATCAAATTCATCAGCCGCCGCGGCTCCTACCACGGCGCCACCGCCGGCGCCCTCGCCCTCGGCGGCTCCCCCCTCTACCCCCGCGGCGACTACGAACCCCTAATGCCCGCTACCTTCCACGTCCCTCAGCCCAATTTCTACCGCTGCGAATACAACAGCCAAACCCCCGAGGAATGCGGCGAGCGCTGCGTCCAGGCCATTGAGGATACCATCAAATTCCAGGGCCCCGAAACCGTCGCCGCGGTCATCGCCGAACCCGTATCCAGCCCCATGGGCGCCGTCGTCCCGCCCCCCAACTACTGGCCCCGCCTCCGCGAAATCTGCGACCAATACGGCGTCCTGCTAATCGCCGACGAAGTAATCACCGGCTTTGGGCGCACCGGCAAAATGTTCGCCTGCGAACACTGGAACATCACCCCCGACATCATGACCGTCGCCAAAGGCATCACCAGCGGCTACATCCCGATGGGCGGCGCCATCACCCGCAAAAACATCGCCGACGCCTTCATCGGCAGCCCGCGCGTATCCTTCCGCCATGTAATCACCTTCGGCGGACACCCCGTAGCCGCCGCCGCCGCCCTCCGCAACATCCAAATAATGGAGGACGAAGCCCTCGCGGAAAACGCCGCCCGCATGGGCGATTACCTCCTTGACGGCCTGAAAGAACTCCAAGAAAAGCACCCCATAATCGGCGACGTCCGCGGCCTGGGCCTGATGTGCGGCATGGAACTGGTCCGCGACCGGCAAACCAAAGCAACCTACCCCCCGAAGCCGACCTCGGCAACCGCCTCACCGCCGCCTTCCAGGCCAACGGCCTAATCCTCCGCGGCAGCGACAACATGAACCTAGCCCCGCCCCTATGCGTAACCACCGGCGAAATCGACGAAATCATAACCATAATGGACCAGGTATTCACCCAAATAACCCCCCAACTACCCTAACCCCCGCCAGCAACGCCGTTCAGCACGCCGCCGCCCCCAGCGGCGTCCGCCCCCGCCCCGGGCCCTCCCGCACCGCCAGCGTCAGCCCGGTGGCCGCCAGCGACAGCGCCAGCATCAGCGCAAAGGCCGCGTTGTAGCTGCCGCTCAAATCATAAATCCATCCGCCGGTCAACGCGCCCAGCCCGCCCGCGATCTGGTGAATCATCGAAATCGTGCCGGTCAGCGTTCCCAAGCGATGCGGGCCATAAATGTTGCCCAAAAACACCACCGTCAGCGGCGCGGTTATCAGAAACGTAAAACCATACAACAGGCCGAAAGCCAGAATCGCCGGGGCGCTTTGCAACGGCAGTATCAGCCCGAAAGCCGCAATCCGCAACACGAAACACATCGCCGTCGGACGCGCCGCCCCGAGAGCATCGGCCATCAATCCGGCGGCGAGAATGCCCAGCAGCCCCATCACCCCCATCCAGGCCAGCAAATTCCCCGCCAGCACATCGCCCAGCCCCTGATCCTGCGCAAAGGCGACGATGTGAGTGACCACCAAGAAATCCTGAAACCCGCAAACCGCATAAATCGCCGCCAGCAGCAAGTATTCGCGGGAAGCCAAAGCCTGCCGCAGCGTCAACGGCGGCGGGGCCGACTCGCCACCCGCATCGGGCGGTGCCGCCGCGCCGACGGCCGGCGGCGCCGGGCGTATGACCAGCAAGGCCAAGGGCAGAAGCACCACGGCATTGGCCGCCGCCAAAATGGTATATGCGTTCCGCCACCCCACGGCGGCCAGCGCCGAGGCCAGCGCGGCCACGATGACCAACTGCCCGATGGCGTTGCCCGCCACCGCGGCGCTAGTAGCGATGCCCCGCCGGTTGACGAACCACCCGCTTACCATCACCACCACCGGCGCAATGGACGTCCCGGCGTTGCCCAAAGCGTAGACCAATCCATAGACCGGAAACACCTGCCACGGCGCCTGCGCCTGCCCCATCAGCGCCAAACCCGCCGCGCCGGCGACCGACGCCACGGCGATCGTCCCCCGCAAACTCCAGCGGTCCACCAGCCGCCCCACGAAAGGCATCGCCGCCGCCGACACCACCATAAACGCCGCCACCGCCAGCGACAGCGTAGCGCGGCTGACCGCCAAATCCTCCGACATCGGCCGCAACATCAGCCCAAAAGCAAACCGCGAACCGCCGCTGAAAAACAGCACCGCGAACCCGGCGCCCAAAATGGCCCAACTGTAATCAAAGCGTCTCATCGGCGGCTGGCCCCTAGGCGGATAGGCGCAACTCCGCATCTAACGGGATAGGCAACGCGGAAATAACCCATCCCGCCGTCATCCCCGGATTGGCGGGAATCCAAGCAGGCAGGGGCAGGATGGAAATCCCGCCCCCGCCGCGATGCAGCCTTATATAAAGGAAACCCGCAGACCGCTACCGGAACAGCCCTTTCACCGTGCTGACCACCCGCGCCTCGTTGGGCAGGTAGACGTTTTCTAGGGCGCGGCTGTACGGCACCGGGGTGTGGGGGGCGGTCACGCGCGACGGCGGCGCGTCCAGGTAATCGAACCCCTCCTCCGCCACCCGGGCGCAGATTTCCGACGCCAGGCTGCATACCGGCGTATCTTCGTCCACCACCACCACGCGGTGGGTCTTGCGCACCGACTCCAACACATGGTCGTAGTCAATGGGCGATATGCTGAGCAGATCCACCACTTCGGCGTTAATGCCGTCTTTCGCCAATTCGTCGGCGGCGTTGTTGGCGACCCAAGTCATTTTCGACAGACCGACCAATGTCACATCGCTGCCCTGCCGCACCGTTCGCGCCTTGCCGATGGGGTAAGTGTAAGGTTCTTCCGGCACCGGGCCGCGGTTGGTGTACAGCCCCTTATGCTCAAAGAACACCACCGGATCATCGTCGCGAATGGCCGAAATCAGCAGCCCTTTGGCGGTGTAAGGATCCGAGGGAACCACCCCTTTCAGCCCCGGGATGTGGCTGAAAATGGAATAGTAGCTTTCCGAATGCTGCGCCGCGCTGCCGAAACCGGCGCCGATGCGGGTAAGCATCACGAAAGGAACTTTCACTTGCCCGCCGAACATATAGCGCATCTTGGCGGCATTGTTCAGCATCTGGTCCATACAAACGCCGATGAAATCCACGAACATCAATTCGGCGATGGCCCGCATCCCGGTGGACGCCGCGCCGATGGCGGTGCCGACGAATGCCGCTTCGGATAGGGGCGTATCCAGCACCCGCTGGTTGCCGAACTGCTGAATCAGCCCGACGGTAGTGCGGAAAGGCCCGCCCCAAGCGTCAACAATGCCCAGATGCTCCCGCCCGGCCCCCCCGGCGATTTCCTCCCCCATAATAATGACCGATTCGTCGCGCTCCATTTCCTGCCGGATAGCCTCGTTAATGGCCTCCCGTACCTGCAACTCCCTGGCGGCGGTGGCGGTTGTCATAGCTCGCTCCTTACATCGTCAGATCACCCGAAACTTTCCCTAAATTCCCCTCGCTTGCCCTCCCCCGTCAACGATTTCCCCCTATCCGGCCAACAATCCCCTCCCCCGACGGGGGAGGGTCAGGGTGGGGGCGTTCCCGCATTAGCCGGGCTAGTCGGCATCCGCCGGCACGGGCGTAACCGCCGGGCGGCCGTCGCCGTGATGATGCTCGCGCAGCACCTGCAACAAAAAGCGCACTTCCCGCCGGATTTCCGCCCGCGTTTCCTCGTGCAGCCGGATGTTTTCGGCCCTGGCTTGTTCATGCAGCCGCAGATACTCAGCTTTGGCCTCCTCGTGCAGCCGCAGATACTCGGCCCTGGCTTGTTCATGCAGCCGGATATTTTCGGCATGGATACGGATGTTTTCGGCCTTAGCCTCCTCCTGTTGCCGCTCCAAATTGTCCATCCGCGCCTCCAGCCTTCCCAGCCGGTGCTGGATTGCCCCCCATAGCCCCAGCAGGGCGATTCCACCGGTAAGCGCTCCGGTTATCACCCCGGTGATCAATGGCAGCCAAGATACCCCATCCATAACTCAACCTCGATTCCGCCCCGGCGCATAAGCCCGAAAGCGGAGATTCCCGTTGCCCGCAACCGATTGGGCCGACGATGCGGGCGCAAGGGTAGTTTACCACCCCGCCCGCAGTATGCAACCCGGCAACGTCAGTCCGCCGGGCCGGTGTTCTTGGCGCCGGTGACCGTAGGCTCCCGGCACCATTGATAACGCAGGATCGCCAGTTGCTCCACCGCAGCGTCGTCCAACCCCAGCACTTCCGTCAACAGGCGGCGATCCAGTTCCTGCCGCACCGGGTCGCGGTAGGCTTCGTTGGCCGGCAGCATAGTTTGTTCGCAAAGGTCGTCATAGATCTTGACCGCGGCCTGCAAGCGGTCAGTGCCAAGCCTGGCGACGTCCAATGCAGGAATGTTGGGTATAGCCGTAACAGTAGTTCCGCCGCGCCCGCTCTGCGACCGGTTGCTTTCAATCCAATAACTGATAAACCCCAGCGTTCCGTTCAGCCAAACGCACATAGCCTTTTCCATTTCCGGCGTTTCCATTTGGAAATTAGGCCAAGACCGGCCGCCCGCCGATTTTTGCCGGGTGAAAACGGCGCAAGTCGGATTGGCGTTGAACCGGCATTCTTTGCTGATGTGCAGATTGCTTACTCTTTCCCATAAGTTATGCGCGGCATCATTCTGTCCCCGTCTGATGCGGCCGGAACTGTCGGGCAATGCCGCCATTTGCAACTGCTTTTCCTTATCCCTGCTCCAAAGCATAGGCCAGGCCGTGCCTCGATTTGCGCCTGATTGCCTAGTGAAAGCCGCGGCGAATAGCCGGTCAACCGGCCCCGTATTTCCCAGATCTCGCATCGGCGCAACAGGTATTTCTATGGGATCCCGGTATTGAGGAAACAGCAAATTCCCCCGCGCCAGTTCCTTTGCGGCGCGTAACAGTTCCATATTAAGGATGCGAACCGCTGGCCATTTCCTCAGCGGATCTATCCGTTCCAGAATCACTGTGGCAATCGGATCATTCCCCACCGTAGCGATGTCGTAGGTTTCCGGCGCGTCGAGCCCGGCGATTGTTCGATGCAAGGCTTTGGCGGTTTCCTGAGCCGTCAATTTGTCGGCCGGGCGTTGATTGAGATTGACAAAATGCGCCGTCCGCTGGGGGCTTTCGTCCTGGCACAGGCGGCGGGCGACAATTATTACTTCCGCCAGATCGGTATCCGCGGAAAACGAGGCATTCCGGTCCGCCCATTGCGCGATACTGACTACGATAATATCGTTGTAGTTATCCGCCAGCAGACGCCGCAGTTTTTGCCAACTTCGCGCGACGCCATCATCGTAGCTGCCGCCAATCATCGCGGACAATGGCAGTATCAGCGCGATATGCCCGTTGGGCTTGACCATATTATGGGCAATGGCCGTAAACTGGGATCCCAAACCGGCGTACCCATCTCCGATAGTGCCTCTCGACAATCGCTTGGTTTTATCCGCCATCGCTTTCTGTTCCGCCAATGTAGTGTTAAAGGCGGCGAAAGCCGGATTGCCGGGTTTGGCGTGGTCGGCGGCGTTATTGGTGGGCGTGGTGAACGGCGGATTCATTATCACCAGGGATTGACTGAGCGGGGTCATTTCCACTTCGATCGGACTGCGTTCCTCCATTGCGCCCATCGCCATCTGTTCATTTAACGGCAATACCGCCTGAAATTTGGTCGCGTTTATGTCCAGCAACTCCAGCGATCCCAACTCCACGATGGGCCGGCCCCGGCCGTCTACTTCGCCGGTGCCGCCGTAGGGATACAGCACGTTGCGGGTTCCGTTGTAAAGTTCCCGCGGCGACACCGACGACAACAGAGTCGTAGTAAGGTGCACCGCGGCGGGCATTATGTCGCAGGCGGTAATACTGTTTTCCATCATATAGCCGTGTAAGTTTTCAGGGTTGCCGCCGTGGTTGCGATGCAATTCGCGGGCCCTCTGGTATGCCGCCAGCACCAGCCCGCCGGAGCCGCAGGCGTAATCGGCGATGCGGTAGTTTTTCAACGTTTCCGGGTCGGCCCAATCCAAATTGTCCGGTATGGCAAGACAAGCCGTTAAAACCGTGCTTTCCGGGCGGGTGTAATAAGTCGCCAGAGTTTGCCGATCGGTAATCAGCCGTTGAAACACGGTGCCGGCAACGTCGTTCTGCTTAATGGCGTCCTGAATGGCGTTAGCCCTTCCCTCCAGCATATTCAGCATCCGGGTAGCCGGGATGGGCGGGATAATACGCAACAGTTTCCGGGCGATGTGGAATATGGGCCAGTAATTGATGGATAGTATGTTATCCCACTCGCGGATTACATCATCGGGATGCAAGCCAGTAGGCTTACGGACTTCGCCAATTCCTTTGATGGTTCGGGTTTCTTTGCGTCCGTTGATTTCCACTTCGCCGGAATAGCCCGCCAGGTTCTGCTGATAAGCCAGGGCGTTAATTAGCATTGCGGCGGTCATTTTCGCCGTCTGTTGCCTAGCGTTTTGGTCAACCCGTTCCTGCTGCGCTGCTTCGGAAGTGACAGGAGGATGGGCGGGCCAGGCCGGCCACTGCTGGCGCAATTCTATGGCGATGCGCTGGCCGAGGTTTTCGTATTGCCGGGCGCAGTCCATAATCGCCGCCGCGCCGTCCGCAACACCATACTCAAAAGATTCAGTGGCGGCATCGATAATATCCTGCGGCACCGCCGCCGGGCGGATGAAATCCACCAAATCGCGGATGTTGCCCCGGATGAAACCGGCATCAGGAAAGCGAGTATGCCGGTTTTCGTCGCCCTGATAAACGGCGTACCCGATTTCGTGGCCGCTTTCCAGCAGCCGTTGCGCATCGTCGCCGGTATCGCACTGTTGCAACTCGTCCGTCGACCGGATAGCGATGACTACGCCCACCCGGCCGGTAGTTCCCGCAACCTCCGGGTCCAGATCGCGCCCTATCACCCTCAAACAGTCGGCTGCCAGCGTCGGGGCCGGGGCGTATTCGTTTTCCAGCACGATCGGGGGGCCGTCGGCGCGGGTAATCAGCACATCCGGCTTGGTGCGCGGCCCCCGCAGCACTTCCCAAGTTTCCTCCCGCGCCTGCCAGCCGGCCGAGCCGGTCAAGGCGTTGATCACGCTGGCGATGCGCCCGTTGAGCTGTTCTTCTTCCAGCATATTGGCGCTTTACCCCCGATGCCCCGCCGCTTTCCGCCCCCATACGGCAGGGCGGCGCGAAACTTCCGATTTAAGGATATAGTAACACAAGCCGCCCGGGGTGAACCCACCTCTAGGGCGAAGTGAACCCGCCCATTACCCCCGCCCCAACTTGCCCCCGCAAGCCCCAGCCCATACAATACCCCCAAGACACCGGCAAGGGAGTACCGCCATGCCCAACGCCACCGCCCCCCTCCACAACATCCGCGTAATCGACCTCGGCCGCCACCAGGCCGGCCCCCGCTGCGCCCAAGTCCTCGCCCGCATGGGCGCCGAAGTCATCAAAGTCGAACGCCTCGGCGGCGAGGAAACCCGCTACCACGGCCCCTGGGTCAGCAAACAATCCTCCTATTGGGTACAGTACAACTCCGGCAAAAAATCCCTATCCATCGACCTCCGCAAAGACGCCGGCAAAGACGCCCTCCGTGAACTGGTCAAAATCTCCGACATCCTGGTGCAGAATTTCCGCCCCGGCACCATCGAAAATATGGGCTTCGGCTACGACGCCCTCAAAGCCCTCAACCCCCGCATCATTATGGTCAACGTATCCGCCTACGGGCAGTTCGGCCCCTACCGCGATAACATCGGCTACGATCCCATCGGGCAAACGATGTCCGGCATAACGATGGTCACCGGCGAGGAGGGTATGCCCCCGATCCGCACCGGCGTGCCGATCATCGACCGCATCACCGCCCTCCACGCCGCCATCGGCGCCCTGGCCGCGCTCCACGAGCGCGAAACCTCCGGCCTGGGCCAAAGCATGGACGTCTGCCTGGCCGACACCGGCTATTCCATGACCGAAATCCCGATCACCGCCTACCGCGGCGCCGGCATCGCCCCCAAACGCGGCGACACCACCGCCCCGCCGTCGGGCATCTACCCCTGCCGGGAGGGCTGGGTACTGGTATCCGCCGGCGACCAGCACCACTGGCACCGGGTCTGCAACGCCCTGGGCCAGCCCGACTGGCTGGAGGATCCCCGGTTCAACACCCGCCACGCCCGCCTGGAAAACCGCGAGCAGGTCGACGCCGCCATGCGCCAATTATTGGCGGACAAGACAATGGAGCAAGCCATAGCCCACTTCACGGCCTACGATGTAGTCGCCGCCCCGGTGAACACCATCCCCCAAGCCGCCGAGGATCCGCACCCGTGGGAGCGCCGGGCGATGGTGGAAATCCCCGATTTCCTGGCCGGCGAAATCGCGGTATCCGGCGACTACTGGCATTTCTCCCGCACCCCGGCGGTAATCGGCAGCACTCCGCAGGTAGGCGAACACAACGACGAAGTGCTATCCGGCCTGCTAGGCTACACCGAAGCCGAAATCGCCGCAATGCGCCAAAACCGCGTAATATCCGAGGAACACCACTACCACGACATCCCCGGCTAACCGCGCAAAATGACCATCATCTACACCCCCGGCCCGCCCACAATCACCGCCCCCGGCATCGCCGAGCCGCCGCCCGATCTGCCGGAGCGTCTGCTATGGAAACTCTGGCAGCGCCGCGCCGAGCGCCAGGCCGAGTTCCGCACCGGCGCCGGACGCCGCGTCCGGGTGTTGTACCCCGGCCGCGCCGCCTCCGCCGCCGGCCCCGATTTCCGCGACGCCCTGCTGGAAGTCGAGGGCCTGGGCCTAGTGCGGGGCGACGTGGAAATCCACAGGCGGGAAAGCGACTGGGACGCCCACGGCCACGGCGGCGACCCCAACTACAACGGCGTCGCCCTCCACGCCGCCCTCGAAACCGATACGCCCCAAACCCCTCTCGCCAGCGGATCATCCGCCCCGGTGATTTCCCTATCCGCCCTAGTGGAAAACGCGGACGACGCAGACGACTGCCAAGAATCCGCCCCCTCCGGCGAAAACCTCTGGCGACTGCTGACCCGCCGCGGCTACCCCCAACCCTCCGGCGCCGCGGAAACCGGCGCCCTGCTGTCGCAAGCCGGCGATGAACGTTTCCGCCGCCGCGCCGCCGCCCTGGAGCGGTTCGCCCGCGAGCAAGGGCCGGAGCAAACCCTCTACGAAGCCCTGCTGGAGGGGCTGGGCTACCGCCACAACCAGCAGCCCTTCGTCAAGCTGGCCTCCCGCGCCCCCATCGCCGCCCTGCGCCAAGCCGCCCGCCCCGTGCTGGCCGCGCAGCGCCCGATGGTCTTGCGCCATTGGCTGCTGGCAATATCCGGCCTAGCCGACGCCGCCCCATCGGGGCAACCGCAATTCCCCCCCAACCTTGGCCCGGCAATGACCCGCAACGAATGGCGCCTATTCCGCGTCCGCCCCGCCAACCACCCGGCGGCGCGCATCGCCGGCGTAGCCGAACTAACCGCGCGATACCTAGATCGCGGGCTATTGCCGGCCCTAGCCGACGCCGCGTCGTCCCCTACGCAGCTAACCGCCGCCCTAACCGTCGCCGCGCCGGACGGCAAAACGGCCCCCATCGGCCCCGGCCGGGCGCGGGATTTGGCGGTCAACGCCGCCCTGCCCCTACTGCACGCCCTCGACCGCAGCGGACCGCAATCGCCGTACATCGAAATCTACCGCCGCTTCCCCAAGCTGCCCGACAACGAAATCCTGCGCGAAATGACCCAGCGGCTATTGCCCTCAAACTGCCAGTCCGAAGTCAACACCGCCCGCCGCCAGCAAGGATTGCTCCACCTCGCCGCCCTATTGCGGGGCGCAAGCTGAACCGACTAGCCCACGCTACTCCGGCTCCGCCAACGGGATCGCCAGCGAAGTCCGCATCCCCGCATAAGGCGAGCGGGCGATATGCCCATGACCGGTAAGATCCTCCGCCACCAGAATATCCCCCGGCTCCAGTTGCACCTTGGACCCGTCGGCGCACTCGAACTCGGCGATTCCCTCCAGATTGACCACATACTGCCGCCGCGGGGCGGTATGGTAATCGGAAAAGTTAGGCGCCGCCCGCCGGTTCAAGTTAATCGCCCCCGCCCCCAGCCGGTTGGCGATCCCCGCCATTTCCTCCGCCGAAACCTCCTCAAAGTGCGATTCCCCATCATCGCCCGAATAGACGCGAATGATTTTCATACCCCTTCTCCTGCAATGTTATAATCCCGGAGCGCAGAGATCATAAAACATCTTTATAATCCCCGCGCCCCCCGCGTGGAAAACCCCGCTAACCGGCCAAAGGCACGGCCAGCAACACGCGGGGCTCGTCCCCGATCCCCCGCGCGATATGCCCGTGGCCGGTAAGATCTTCGGCGATCAACACATCGCCCGGCCCCATCCGGTACTTCGTGCCATCGGCGCACTCAAACTCCGACCGCCCGCTCAACCCCACCACATACTGCCGCCGCGGCGCGGTATGATAATCGGAAAACGACGGCGAAGGCCGCGTATTCAACTGCACATCCCCGCTACCCAGCCGCTGCGCGATTTCCGCAAACTCCTCCGGCGAAACCGGCTCAAAATGCGACTCCCCATCATCCCCCGAGTAAACGCGAACAATGTTCATAACATCCCTCCCGAATTGTTGTCCAACGCGGCAAACCCCTAATCCGCCAACGGAATGGTAGCGGTAATCACCTTCCCGCCCCCGATGCCGCGGGTAGTATGCCCCTGCCCGGTAGTATCCTCCACCAGCCGCGCATCGCCGGGGCCGAACTGATGCACTGACCCATCGCCCAACCCGATCTCAATGCCGCCCTCGATGCAAATCACATACTGCCGCCGCGGCGCCGGATGCCAGTCAATAAAGTAACCCGAATCCCGCTCCGTGAACGCAATACTCGCCGCCCCCCGCGCCTCCGCCAGCTCAGGAAAATCCGCCAAACCCTGCTCCTCAATATGCGTCTGCCCATCATCCCCGGTAAACATCCGGTAAATCCCCATAACCGACTCCTCAAAAATCCCTTCCAGTTGGCATTGCGCCCCGGCGATTTCCATAACGCTATGATAGCACAGTCAACCCCTAACCGGAACACGCCCCGGTTGGGATGGCTACGGCGGCGGGAATGCCCCCAGGCATCCCAACCCCGCCCCTAAACCCGATACTGGCGCCCGATCCCCAACTGATGACACTTGCCGCTTGTAGCCCGCAACAATCCCCATTATCCTAAACAAAAGGCAAGCGCCCGTACCCAACGCCCCGCCCCCGCGGAGGACGCCATGACCAAGCAAACCCCCGAATACCTCCAGCGCCTGGCCCACTTCATCAGCGAAACCCGCCTGAGCCAGCTACCCCCCGAAGCCGTCGACGCCGCCCGCGTCGTAACCCTTGACACCATCGGCGCCATCATCGCCGGCAGCCGCCTGCCCGAAAACCGCAACTTGGCCCAACTGGCCGTGAAAATGGGCGGCAAAGGCCCCGCCACCATCCTCGGCCACCGCCGCCAGGCCACCGCCACCTTCGCCGCCCTCGCCAACGGCGCCGCCGGCGTGGCCCTGGAAATGGACGAGGGCAACCGCCTCGGCGGCGGCCACGCCGCCATCCATGTAATCCCCCCCGCCCTCGCCATCGCCGAGGAAACCGGCGCCAGCGGCCCCGACTTCCTTGAAAGCGTCATCGTCGGCTACGAAACCACCGCCCGCATCGGCGCCGGAACCATCATCCGCTCCGAAATCCACTCCCACGGCACTTGGGGCACCATCGGCGCCGCCGCCGCCGTCGCCCGCCTGTTGCGCCTCGGCCCCCGGCTAACCCGCGAAGCCCTCAACATCGCCGCCTCCATGAGCCCCGCCAACACTTGGACCCCCTGCATCGAGGGCGCCACCGTCCGCAACCTCTACCCCGGCCGTTCCGCCATGCAGGGCATGATGGCCGCCAACCTCGCCCTATGCGGCTTCACCGGCATCCAAGACGGCCCCGCCGACGTCTACGGCTCCCTCTTGGGTCAAGGCTTCGATCCCGACGCCGTCGCCGACGGCCTCGGCGAACCCGGCCCCCTGCGTATCCAGCAAAACTATTTCAAGCTCCACGCCTGCTGTCTTTACAACCACCCCGCCCTGGACGGGATGCAAAACATCCTGCGCCGCGAGGAATTTTCCCCCGCCGACATCGCCCGCATCGACGTCCTCGCCCCGCCTCTGGCGACCATCATGACCGACCCCGAACCGCCCAATATGCTGGCCGCCAAATTTTCCCTGCCCTACGCCGTAGCCGCCGCCGTCGCCCAGAGAGCCACCGGCATATCCGCCTTCTGCCCCCAAAAGCTGACCGACGAAACCACCTTATCCCTCGCCCGCCGCGTATCCGTAGCCGCCGACCCCGAAATGGACCTCCGCAACTACGACTACCCCGCCGCCCGGGTAACCGTCCAACTCCACAACGGCCGCACCCTGACCGAGTCGGTTGTAGCCCACCACGGCGACCACCGCAACCCGGCATCCCCCGACGAACTCCGCGAAAAATTCGCCTATCTATCCCAAGAAACCCTGAGCAAAACCCGCGCCCAAAAAATAATAAAAACCGTATCCAACCTAGAGCAGCTATCCGACATCCGCCAGCTAACCACCCAACTTCGCTGCGCCCAACCCCGCCCCGCCGCCAGCCCCGCAACCCCGCCCGCCGCCGCCGTCCCCCGGTAGGGGCGCAACCATACCCCCGGCCCAAACGCTATATACCAAACACTATATAAAGGAGGCTACAATGCCCGCCGCCGATCAACCCCCCAACAGCCTGACCCTGACCGTAATCCTCCGCGCCCCCGCGGAACGAATCTACCGCGCCTTTCTCGACCCCGCCGCCATCGCCAAATGGAACACCCCCCACGGTTTCACCACCGCCGTCCACCATATTGATCCCACCGAGGGCGGACAATACCAAATGTCTTTCGCCAACTTCGGCACCCAAGAAACCCACCAATTCACCGGAACCTACACCCAACTCCAACCCAACCGCCGCATCCAGATCGTCGGCGCCTTCGACGACCTCGCCATCCCCGGCCAAATAACCATGACCGCCGACCTGGAGGAAACCCCGTCCGGCACCCGTCTAACCATAACCCAAAGCGGCCCGCCCCTAATCCCCCCCGACGAGGCCACCCTCGGCTGGCAAGAATCCCTCCAACTACTAAAATACCTAGTAGAACCGGAAATCCCATCCCCGGCATAAGAAGCGGCAGCGGACCACCGCGCCGCCATACGCAGGATTTGCCGGAAACCCAGCCCGCAAATCCTGTATAGTAGCGAAATGCTAATTTGCCTGGACGAATCCTTTGACAACCGGCACAGATACTTGCTGCTGGGCGCGTTGTTCCTTCCCGCGCCCAGACTTACCGCCCGGCGGATCCGGGCCGTCAAAGAGCGGCGTCGCCGTCCATCCCGCGGACATTCTTTCACCGACGTAAAGTATTCCAAAAGCGGCGACCGGTTTTACCTTGCGGTATGCAAGGATCTGATCGACCTGTTTGCCGACAGCGATGCCTACTTCCGATGCCTAGTCATTGACAGCTCAATACCCGGCTTTTCCTGGAACCGATTCGGCGGCTCAGGCGCCAGCCCCGCGGTTATCAAAGCCCGCGCCTACGGCAGAATCACCGAAATGCTGTTGCGCCCCAACCTGACGGGCATTGAAAACGCTGTCCTGCTGGCCGATTCGCTGCCCCCTATGGCGGGCGACGATTTCGTCGCCCACATCTCCGCTTGCTTCGGCCCCGCCCCAAGCCCTGATGCATCTGCCACCGGGAACCCCCAAATCCGCCACGTCCGCAGAGTAGACACCAGTTTGCGGCAATACCAGCTAGGGCAATTATGCGACGTCCTGCTAGGCCCGGTCTTGGGCGAGCTAGTGCCGCCCCAAAACCCCAACAAACGGGAATTGATCCAATACCTAAAGCAACGAATAAACATCCCAACCTTCCAGCCGCATTACTGGCTGGCGTCCGATGATATGGAATTGAGCCGCAGGCATCCCAAATTCCAAATCCGGCACTGGCGCCCGCAATGAAAAGGGCCCGGGCGTCCATCCGTCACTGGTCGTACGCCCAAGCGTAGACCTCGGGATGGGGCACGGGCCTGCACCTCAACCCTACCACACCCAACCGGCGCCGTCAACCCCCATCCCCGGCGCCCCCAATGAAAAGAGCCCGGGCGTCCATCCGTCACTGGTTCTCGCCCAAGCGTGGACCTCGAGATGGGGCACGGACCTGCGCCAACGATAATAACATCCCTTGCCGGGCGTGTCAACCGCCGCCCCCCCTACTCCCCCGGATACTCCACCGTCACCACCGTATGCAGCCCCCCCCGCACCTTATAATCCAGCGAAACCCGCATCCGCCGCGGCCGGCAGCACGCCACCAAATCATCCAAAATCCGGTTAGCCGCGTGTTCCTGCACGATCCCCACATCCCGGTACGAAAGCAAATAATACTTCAGCGACTTCAGCTCAATACAACTCCCCCCCGGAACATAAGCAACCACCAACTCCCCCACATCCGGCAGCCCGGTCCACGGACACACCGCCGTAAACTCATCCGTATCGATCACCACCTCCGCATCCCGCCCCGGATACTCATACTCGAAAGCCAGCAAACAACCCGCATCCACCGCCTCCGCCCCCCGCGCCGGCAACCGCCGATCCAGCCCCTCATACTGCCCCTGCAACTCCGCAATCGAAACCATAGCCCCCCCAAACTCAAGCCTACGCCCATCTTACGTCCGCCCCCCGCGAATGTCAAAACCCGCCCCAAAATCTTATGACAACCAATCCTTGCGCCAACCGCCCATGACCGCTAAGATAACCCCAATCTCGCCGCCCAAAACCCGAAACCGGAGCCGCCGCCGATGACCCTGACCGACCTGGACGCCATGACCATCGAACAGGCCCAAGCCCTGCCCTTCGCCCAGCGCGACCGCCTACTAGACCTGATCATCGCCGACGGCCGCCACGACGCCACCGACGCCCAATCCCACCGCACCGGCCTTTATACCGACTACTTCGAGGAAAACCTAACCCGGATGCTAAAAGTCCGCGCCATAAAAATCCACTGCCGCGGCACCACCTCCTCCGACTTCCACGGCAACCCCATCGGCGATAACTACCTCGAACAATACCGCGCCTGCTTCCGTCACCTAGAAACCATCCTGACCGCCGCCCGAACCAACTTCGCCCGCGCCATAAAAATGATCGTATTCCTAACCAACATAGACCTATGGCCCGAATTCAACCAAATCTACCGCGAATTTATCCCCAACCCCCCCTGCCGCGCCGTAATCGGAACCACCGGCCTGGCCCAAAAACCCCTAGCCATCGAAATCGTAGAATGCATCGCCTACCGAGTAGCCGACGACTAACCCCATCCCCCCGTCATTCCCTCCCCCTAAGGGGGAGGGTTAGGGTGGGGGTGAACCCCCCCAAAGCCGCCATAACGCCATAAATAAGGAAGCCGAAAATGCCCAACCTAACCCTCGCCTACCAGGCCAAAAGCTACAGCACCGGCACCCTCGGCCGCGCCATCTGCAACGCCCGCAACCACCACTGGGTCGCCGACGACGCCGGCGGCGAGGAAATCGGCGCCGGCGAACTATTCTTTTCCGGCATCACCGCCTGCGCCGTCAATATGGTGGAACGGATCGCCAACGCCGAAAACATCCCCCTCAACTGGATGGAAGTCGCCATCGAATCCTACCGCGACCCCGACAAAACCCCCGGCGACCTAACCCTCTACGACGCCGTCCGCATCAACTTCGAGATGTGGGGCCTCGACGACGACCAAGCCCACCAGCTAGTAGAAACCTGGAAACGCCGTTGACCCCTCTACGGCTCGGTCGCCGTGGCGACCCCCGACACCACCGTCGCCCTAACCTCCCACGCCCAAAACCGCCGCTAGAAATCCCCCGACAATAAAGGGAGACGGCAATGAACATCTGCTCCTTCCTGCCCAGCGCCACCGAAATAATCTACCAGCTAGGCTTGGCCGAAAACCTCCGCGGCATAACCCACGAATGCGACTACCCCCCCGCCGCCCGCCAAAAACCCGTAGTCGTCCGCAGCGTATTCGAGGGCCAGCAGCCCACCAGCGCCGAAATCAGCCGCGTAATCTCCGAGCGCCTCGAGCAAGGCTTGGGCATCTACGAAATCGACCAACCCACCCTGCACGCCGCCGAACCCGACCTCCTAATCACCCAAGCCATCTGCGAAGTTTGAGCCATCTCCTCCCGGCAGGTTGCCGAGGCCAGCGCATCCCTCCCCAAACGCCCCGAAGTAATTTCCCTCGACCCCCAGCTAATCGGCGACATCATCGAAAACGTCCGCCTAATCGGCCGCGCCACCGGCGCCCAGCAAAAAGCCGACGACATCGCCGCAGCCATGCAAACCCGCATCGACGCCGTAACCGCCCGCGCCGCCGACGCCGACACCCGCCCCAGCGTCCTCCACGTAGAATGGGCCGACCCCCTAATGTGCGGCGGCCACTGGGTACCCCAAATGGTAGACCTAGCCGGCGGATCCAACGCCTTCGGCCACCAAGACACCGGCACCCTAAAAATCCAATGGAGCGAAGTCGTAGAACGCCAACCCGAAATCATCATAATGATGCCCTGCGGCTTCGACGTAAAACGCGGACTACAAGACATCCCCATCCTAGCCCAACTCGACGGCTGGAAAACCCTCCCCGCCGTCCAAAACGACCGCGTCTACGTAATCGACGCCAGCGCCTACACCAGCCGCTCCGGCCCCCGCCTAGTAACCGGCCTAGAAATTATGGCCGAAATGATCCACCCCGAACTATTCAACAACCAAATCCCCGAATCCGCCGCCCTACGCCTATTCAACGCCTAACCCGCCCCCCAAAACACAATCCGCGCCCCTAGCCCATACCCCACTTCCGCCCCCCACATACCCCACCACCACCAAATAACCATCCCCCCCAAAGAAAAAATCCCCATCCCCCCAAACAAACAAATCCCCTCCCCCTAAGGGGGAGGGTTAGGGTGGGGGTGAACCCCGCCGCCCGGCAACATCAATTAAGCCGCGGCCCCCGAAAAGGATTCTGCCGCGCAATCTCCTCCTGCAAAGCATAATTCCGCCGCTTCAGCAAAGGCGCCAGCCGATTCAGCCGATCCCCCGCCGTCGCCGCCTCCAGCAATTCCTGCCGCACCGGCGCCGGCGCATCCAAATTCGCCGCGATCAGATACGAAAGCTCCACCGGATCCTCCGGCACCGGCACCTGCGACGCATACCCCCCGCTCAGCGTCAGCAGCCCCCGGATCAGCTTGGCATACTCCTCCGCCAGCTCCGGCGTAACCCCCCCGAACCCCTCCCCCACCGGCTCATCCAGCAGCCGCACCAGCGCCGCCACATACGGCTCCTGCTGCGTAATCTCGATGATTTCGTACCGCCGCTCCCCCTTGGTGACGATATTCATCCGCCCCTGCTCCAGCAACTCCGACCGCAGCACCCGCGCCGTAGTGCCGACATTATGCGGCTCCGCCGGCCCCCCAACCTCCGGCCCCGACCGGATCAGCGACACCCCAAACGGCGCATCCCGCCGCATACAATCCCCGACCATCGCCTTATACCGCTCCTCAAAGATATGCAACGGCAAAGGCATCCCCGGAAACAGCACCAAATTCAGCGGAAACAGCGGCAGCTCCGCCAATTCATCCCTCAAACTACTCATAACCCCCCAAGTATACCATACCCCCAACCAAACCGCCCCCCATCTTGACACCCCATCCCTCCCGTTACCATAATGCCCCATCCCCAACCAAGCGAGCCGCAATATGCCCGAAAAAATTTCCGCCCCCCAACTGCACGCCCTAATGCAAGGCACCGCCCCCTACGCCCTGATCGACGTCCGCGAATCCGGCGAATACAACAGCTCCCACATCCCCGGCGCCAGCTTAATCCCCCGCCGCCGCATCGAATTCATCATCGAGGAATCCATCCCCGCCAAAAACGTCCCGGTAATCATCTGCGATGACGACGGCCGCCGCGCCCCCCTAGCCGCCGCCACCCTAGATCGCCTCGGCTACACCCGCGTCTCCATCCTCGACGGCGGCGTAAACCGCTGGGCCAGCGACGACTACCCCACCGAATGGGGCGTCAACGTACCCAGCAAAGACTTCGGCGAAAAACTAGAAGTAATCCACCACGTACCCGAAATCACCGCCGACGACCTCCATCAGCGCATCCAGCGCGGCGACAAACTGGTAATCCTAGACACCCGCACCCCCGAGGAATACCAGCGCTTCTGCATCCCCGGCGGACGCAGTATGCCCGGCGGCGAACTCGCCCTCCGCATCACCGACATCCAAAACGAAATCGACCCCGACACCACCGTAATCCTCAACTGCGCCGGCCGCACCCGCAGCATCACCGGCACCCATGTCCTCCAGCGGATGGGCATCCCCGCCCTCGGCCTCAAAAACGGCACCTCCGGCTGGCTCCTCGCCGGCTACGAACTGGAAAACGGCGCCGACCGCCTGCAACTCCCCCAAGTATCCGACGCCGGCCGCGCCGCCTCCGAAGCCTACGCCGCCCGCATCGCCAACGAGGACGGCGTCCAATACCTCGCCCCCGACGCCCTGGCCCAGCTAATCGCCCAGCGCGATTCCCAAACCGTCTACCTAACCGACGTCCGCACCGATGCCGAATACCGCCAGGGCCACATCCCCGGCTTCCGCTGGTGGCCCGGCGGCCAAGCCGTCCAACGCGCCGACGACCTCGCCGTAGTCAAAAACGCCACCCTAGTATTCTGTTGCGACGCCCGCGCCCGCGCCACCGTAACCGCATCCTTCTACCGCCAAATGGGACACCGGGAAGTCTATGTAGTAGACGGCGGCGCCCCCGCTTGGGCCGCCTCCGGCCGCCCACTGGACACCGGCCTGGAGCGCACCCCCGTAGCCGGGCTGAACGACGCCCTAGCCAACGCAACCTTGATACCCCCCCAACAGCTCCACGACCACCCGCCCGAAATAACCCTGTTCGTCGACACCAGTCAAGACTACTCCGCCGGTCACACCCCCGGCGCCCAGTGGCTGTCCCGCAGTTGGCTGGAAATCGAAATCCCCGCCATCGCCCCCGACCAAACCGCCGCCATCACCGTAACCTGCGCCAACGGACGCAACTCCGCCCTCGCCGCCGCAACCCTCCGCGAACTCGGCTACACCAACGTATCCGTCCTCGATGGCGGCCTAACCGCCTGGCGCCAAGCCAACCTCCCCATCGAACCGGGCCTAACCGGCATAACCCGCCCCCCGTCCGACATCAACTACCTCGGAGTAGACCGCAGCTACGCCGAAATGATGAACTACCTCCGCTGGGAAACCGAACTAGGCGCCAAATACGCCCCCGCCACCTGAACCCCAAACCCGCCATCCCGCCATCCCAACATCCCAAACCCGACATCCCGACATCCTAAACCTGCTATCCCGACATCCCAAAACCCGCCATCCCGACATCCAAAACCCCCTACCCCATAGGGGCCCGTCCCCCCTCCCCCTCCGGGGGAGGGCAGGGTGGGGGCCAACCCCCAACCCCGAACATCATAAGGAGAACCCCCAATGACCACCGCCAAAGACCAGGGCGCCACCCCCAACTTCCTCCGAATGGACGACGCCGTAACCTCCAGCCCCGCCAACGCCGGCCTAACCGGCGACTGGTACGGCTGGCCCTCCAAAGACCTCAAACCCGTAACCCTCCTCGACGACCAGGGCCGCACCGTCCGCATCCGCACCCCCGTGATGGATCTCGAGGGCCTCATCACCCCCACCCACCTCCACTACACCGTCCAGCACTTCGACGTCCCCCCCGTAATCCCCGCCCCCGACTGGTCCCTCACCATCGACGGCGAAGTCAAACAACCCCTCACGCTATCTTTCGACGACCTCCGCCGTTTCCCCGGCCGCTCCGTCCGCACCGTAATGGAATGCTCCGGCTCCGACGCCACCTTTTTCGAGTATTTCAAGGGCGAAGGCCCCCGCCCCTCCCGCACCTCCGAATGCATGATCCTCAGCGCCAGCGAATGGACCGGCGTCCCCCTCTACGCCGTGCTGCAAGAAGCCGGCCTGACCGACCAATCCCTCTACATCCGCGCCGAGGGCTGGGATTACGGCGTACCCGCCACCGCCGAACCCGGCACTCAGCCCTTCTACTACGACAAAGGCTTGCCCGTCCAAAAAGCCCTCCACCCCGACACCATCCTGGCATGGGCCCAAAACGGCGCCCTCTTGGAACACCTCCACGGCGCCCCCGTCCGGCTGCTGGTTCCCGGCTGGTCCGGCAACTGGTCCGTAAAATGGCTCCGCCGCCTCGAAATCACCGACACAATGCCCGACTGCTGGTATCACTACCAGTTCTACTACTACGCCGACTCCCCCGACTCCCCCGACAAAGAGCTGATCACCACCATCGGCGTAAAATCGATCGTAACCAGCCCCAACGACAACACCCGCGTAATCAACGCCGGCGAGCAAATGATCCGCGGCTACGCCTGGAGCGGTGCCGGCGCCATCACCAACGTAGAGGTCAGCGTCGACGGCGGCCAATCCTGGCAATCCGCCCACATCGAACCCCCCCGCGACCGCTTTATGTGGGTCCGCTGGTCCCACAAATGGAACGCCGCCCCCGGCGACTACACCATAATGTCCCGCGCAACCGACGAAGTAGGCCGAACCCAATCCCACGAACCCCGCTACAACAATATGCGAAAAAACTTCAGCGCCATCGTCGGCTACCCCATAACCATCGAATAACCCCGCCCCAAAGCCCGGCGCAAGAGCGGAAACCCCAAGCAAAAACCCCCAAAAAGTGGTACACTACCCCAAAACCGCAGGAGCGAAAATGCCGTTCATCGACCACGCCGCCATCCGAATGTCGCCCCCGGTCGACCGGGTAAGCGAGCGCTACCTAGTATCCAGCGCCCAGGGCGCCCAATCCCTGACCATCAAGGAAGTCCAAATAAACCCCGGCTGGGAAGGGCGAATGCACGTCCACAACACCGATATGTCGATCCAGGTAATGTCCGGCGCCATCCAGGCGGTAATCGGCGACGAAACCCGCACCGTCCGCGCCGGCACCACCCTGTTCGCCCCCCCCGGCACGCCCCACAAGCTAATCAACCACCTATGGACCCCCGCCGTCCTGCTGATCACCTACCCCACCAACGAACCGCAAACCAGCCTACTGGAATAACCCGATGACCCAACCCCCCGGCCCACCTGAGCCGGACGACGGCCAGCCCCCGGCCCAACAACCGCCGGAAACCCGCCAAAACCCCGACCGGGAGTCCATCTGGAGCATACCGGCCAGCCTAAAAAAGCTATACTTCGGCCTGTTCACCGCCCAAATCATCATAGCCACAATCTGGCTGGCCCAAGCCGCCATAAACGACCAAACCCTACCCACCGCCCAAGCCAAAATCCTGTACCTATGGCAAAACCTAGCCCCCACAGCCATCTCATCGGCAACCCTATCCCTAATCCTAACCGACGCATGGAAAACAACGATGGTACTAGGCACCTGGCTAGAAGACGAACTAAAAAAGCGCCGCCAACGCCAAATCAACGCCGCCGTAACCAAAGCCCGCGCCGAGGGACGCGCCGAGGGACGCGCCGAAGAGCGCGACAAAGCCCGCGCCGAGGCCGAAACCCTCGCCGAAGAGCTCGACAAGGCTCTGGCGGAATCACAAAAATGGCAAACCTGGAACCGCAACCGCGAAGCCGCCCAAGCCGCCGGCCAAGAATTCAACGAACCCCCGCCCTCCACCCCAACGCCGGACCCGGAAAACCCCCGCCAGCAACCCTATCCCTAATCCTAACCGACGCATGGAAAACAACAATGGTACTAGGCACCTGGCTAGAAGACGAACTAAAAAAACGCCGCCAACGCCAAATCAACGCCGCCGTAACCAAAGCCCGCGCCGAGGGACGCGCCCAGGGACGCGCCGAAGCCGAAGAACGCGACAAGGCTCTGGCAGAATTGCAGAAATGGCAAACCTGGAACCGCAACCGCGAAGCCGCCCAAGCCGCCGGCCAGGAATTCAACGAACCCCCGCCCTCCGCCCCATCAGCCGACCCGGAAAATCCCGCCAACTAAGGAGGCAACTATGACCCTGCCCCAAATCGCCACCCGCACCGAACCCCAAATCATCCCCACCAACGCCGGACTCCGCACCTTCGCCGCCCCCCCATCCGCCTTGCAGCAAAACATCGTCCCCAACCACCTATTCTACGTCCGCAACCACTGGGCCCAATGCCCCGAAATCGACGCCCAAACCTACCGCCTGTCCGTAGACGGCCAGGTAAACCGCCCCCTATCCCTATCCCTCGCCGACCTCAAGCAGCTCCCCGAAAAGCGCTTCCAGGTCACCTTCGAATGCTGCGGCAACAGCCCCGTCCCCGACTACTGGACCAAATCCCTCCGCATCAGCTCCGTTATGGAAGGCATCAAAGGCCACGGCATTATGGGCAACGCCGAATGGGCCGGCGTATCCCTCCGCGACGTCCTCGAAATGGCCGGCGTCAAAGACAACGCCGTAGAAGTGATGTTTCACGGCGCCGACCACGGCCCCGACGAAGTAGTCGGCGATCCCCCGGAAGTCGCCTACGAGCGCAGCCTCCCCATGGCCAAAGCCCTCCACCCCGACACCCTCCTCGCCTACGAAATGAACGGCGAACCCCTCCCCATCGCCCACGGCTTCCCCCTCCGCCTCCTCGTCTCCGGCTGGTACGGCATGAACTCCGTCAAATGGCTGACCGCCATCCGCGTCCTGGACCACCAATTCCAGGGCTTCTACATGACCGAGCGCTACATGACCCAAAACGAACCCGGCTCCCCCGTCCCCTACACCTTCTACACCAAAATGAAAGTCAAATCCATCATCACCAACCCCGTCCCCGGCGAAATCATCCCCGCCGCCGGATACCAAATCGCCGGCGCCGCCTGGTCCGGCGAACAAGACATCGCCCAAGTCGAATTCAGCGCCGACGCCGGCCGCACCTGGACCCCCGTAGACCACCTCCACCCCCGCATCGGCTATTCCTGGTATCGCTGGGAACACCACTGGCAGCCCCCCGCCCCCGGCGCCTACACCATAATGTCCCGCGCCACCAACAACCTCGGCGAAACCCAGCCCATGGAATTCCCCAACAAATGGGACGGCCGCGGCTACGGCAACAACATGATCTTCCCCGTCGAAGTAGAGGTATCCCTCTGAACGCCGTCAAAAAAATGCCCGCGCCCTTCATCTTCCTCCTAGTGATGGGCGCCACCATAATGCTCATCATCTTCTTCGGGGCCTGGGCCGTAGCCACCGACATCGAAGGCCGGGAACTAACCTTCGGCCTAACCGGCTCAGCCCCCGACGATACCCCCGCGCCCAACGACAACCGCGGCGCCCCGGCCGCCTTCGGCGCCGCCCCCATCGGCGAAACCGCCAACGGCAGCAACGGCGCCGCCAGCACCTGGTGGGGCCGAGGATTCCTCAAAGCCTGCCCCCTGCATTGACCCTCAAGCCCGAAACCCCAAACTAACCCCGGCAAAAGGTAATATGGCGCAAAAAACCGCACCAACCCTGACCTTACCCTTCCACCCCGCCTGGATCATCCTGTCCATCCTAGTAGTCGTCCAGGTAATCGGCCAATCCATCAGTATGTCCGCCGGCATAATGGTCCCCCTCCTCAGCGACCAAAACGGCCAATTCCACTGGAACATCGTCACCATCAGCGCCGCCATCTCCCTCTACTACCTCATCGGCGCCCTAACCTCCCCCATCGCCGGAATGCTCGGCGACCGCTTCGGCGCCCGCCCCATAATGCTCGGCTGCGGCATCCTCTACCTCACCAGTATGTTCCTGGTCGGCATCGTCACCCAGCCCTGGCAATTCTTCATCGCCTTCGGCATCCTCCTCGCCATCACCCAAGCCTTCACCTTCGTCCCCCTCCAAGCATCCATCGGCGGCTGGTTCCGCCGCCGCCTCGGCCTCGCCACCGGCATCCTCCAGGCCGCCGGCGGCATCGGCGCCGCCCTCCTCGCCCCCGCCGTCGCCGCCCTCCTCGAAGCCGTCGGCTGGCGCGAAACCTTCTGGGGCATCGCCTTCATCGGCGGCGGACTAATCATCATCTCCTCCCTATTCTTCCGCTCCAAACCCGCCGACGCCAACCTCCGCCCCTACGGCGCCCGCGGCGACGACCCCCCCGAAATCTCCCCCTCCCAAGAAATCCTAAAACTCCGCCTCAAAATCTTCGGCCAACATATGCGCCGCACCCGCGCCTTCTGGAACCTCCCCACCATCCACGGCCTCGGCTGCGCCGGACACGGCATCGTCCTAATCTACGTAGTCGAATACGCCAAAGAACTCGGCATCGGCGTAACACAAGGCGCCTTCATCCTAACCTGCATCTCCATCTTCAGCATCATCGGACGCTTCGTAGTCCCCATCCTAGCCGAGCGCATCGGCGGCAAACCCGTAATGATGGTCGCCCTATTCCTCCAGGGCATCACCGTCGCCGTCCTATTCCTCGCCGACACCCCCTGGACCTTCTACCTCTTCGGCATAATGTTCGGACTAGGCTTCGGCGGCGAAATGTCCGCCTACCTCGTCGTAAACCGACAATACTTCGGCGCCGGCCCCATGGCCACCCTCTACGGCTACGAAATTATGGGCGCCATGATGGGCCACGCCATCGCCACCCTCATCGGCGGCCTAGTCCGCGAAATCACCGGCTCCTACCTACCCGTCTTCGCCCTATCCATGGGCTTCAGCGTAACCGGCGTCCTAGTAATCCTAACCCTGGAATCCACCAAACGAGTCCTAATCCCCGACTGGGAAAACTCCCTCCCACCCCACGCCCGCGCCCAATCCCTATTCCGCCCCCACCAACCCCCAGAACTCCGCCGCGATCCCCCACCCCTGCCCGACGCCACCCCCGGCGACTAACCCCGCCCAACAAACCCCAATCTCAAATAATCCCCCACCCCCAAACTCAACAATCTACTCACCCAAAACCCAAAAATCCCCTCCCCCTCCGGGGGAGGGTTAGGGTGGGGGCGTCCCCCTAATCATCCTGAACCCCCCAAAGGAACCCCCCCAAATGCCCAACCCCCCCACACCCATCCTCCTAGCCACCAACAACCCCGACAAACAAACCCAGCTAACCCAAATCCTAGCCGGCCTACCCTTCGCCCCCCTAACCCCCGCCCAAACCCAAACCCCCGCCCCCCAAGACCCCGAATCCGGCGCAACCCACCAAGCCATCGCCCGCCAAAAAGCCGCCCTATGGTCCAACGCCGCCCACGGCACCCTAACCATCGCCACCGACGGCGGACTAGCCATCCCCGCCCTAGGCCCCCAATGGCAAAGCCGCCATACCCGCCGCTTCGCCGGCCCCCAAGCCGACAACCGCCAGCGCCTAACCGCCCTGCTACACCTAATGCAGCCCCACCACGGCGAAAACCGCCGCGCCCACTGGATCGAAGCCCTCGCCCTAGCCCAAAACGGCCACATCCTAACATCCTGGCAACTAACCGGCCCCACCGGATACCTAGACACCCAACCCCCAACCGGCCCCATCCCCGAATTCTGGGCCTTCACCCTCTGGCGCATCCCCCAATTCAACGCCCCCTACGCCCACCTAACCCCCCGGCAGCGTCAAGCCATCGGCGACCACTGGCACCGCCTCGCCCAACTAACCCGCCGCTATCTAACATCAACCTACATCCCCCCGTGAATCCCCCGCCCCAATGCGCTAAAATAACCCCACCCACCCCTAAGAGAGGTCAACCCTTGACCACGCCCGACTCCATCGAAACCGTCCAGGAAATCCTACGCGCCCAAGGCTACATCGCCGGACGCGATCTAGCCGTACCCCTATACCTAGCCCTAAAACTCCAGCGCCCCCTATTCCTCGAAGGCGAAGCCGGCGTCGGCAAAACCGAAATCGCCCGCGCCCTCGCCCACGCCCTAGACGCCCCCCTAATCCGCCTCCAATGCTACGAGGGCCTCGACCTCAACCAGGCCGTCTACGAATGGAACCACCCCCGCCAGCTACTCGAAATCCGCCTGATGGAAACCACCGGCAACCTCAACCGCGAAACCGCCGCCGCCGGACTATTCACCGAACCATTCCTAATCAAACGCCCCCTGCTCCAGGCCATCGACGCCGCCCACCACCAAGCCCCCATCCTACTGATCGACGAACTAGACCGCGCCGACGAGGAATTTGAGGGCTTCCTATTAGAAATGTTAGCCGACTTCCAAATAACCATCCCCGAACTAGGCACCTTCCAGGCCCAGCACCCCCCCATAGTAATCATCACCAGCAACCGCACCCGCGAAATCCACGACGCCCTAAAACGCCGCTGCCTCTACTACTGGATCGACTACCCCGACTTCCCCAAAGAAATGCAAATCATCACCTCCCGCCTCCCCAACGCCCCCCGCCGCCTCGCCGAACAAGTAACCGCCTTCGTCCAAGAACTACGCCAAACCGAACTCTACAAAATCCCCGGCATCTCCGAAACCCTAGACTGGACCTCCGCCCTACTAGCCCTAAACCAAACCGAACTAACCCCCCAAGCCATCGACGACACCCTCGGCCTAATGCTAAAATACCAAGACGACATCCAGCAAACCCGCGGCGAACCCGCCCGCGCCATCCTACAACGCTCCCAAAACCGCAACCCCCGCCGCCAACCCCGCCCCTAACCCCCACACCAACCAACGACATCCCCCCGTCCAACCATCCCCGCCCCACCCCCATTTCATCCTGAGCTTGTCGAAGGATGAAATAGCCGCCCCAGCCAAAACATTGACGCCCACACCATCCAACCCCAAAATACGCGAAAATGCCCGGAAAATACCTCCCCCCCAACAACCCAAAATCCCCTCCCCCTCCGGGGGAGGGTTAGGGTGGGGGCGTACCCCCACTCCCCACCACCAACCCATCAATGACACCACCCCATCCCCAACCCCCCAACCATCACCCCACCTTAACAACCCCATCCCGCCCACAACCCCAATCTACAACCAAAAAAATCCCCTCCCCCTTAGGGGGAGGGTTAGGGTGGGGGCGTCCCCCCACTCCCCACCACCAACCAACCCATCAATGACACCACCCCATCGCCAACCCCTCAACCATCACCCCACCTTAACCACCCCATCCCGCCCACAACCCCAACCCCCAATCACAAAATCCCCTCCCCCTAAGGGGGAGGGTTAGGGTAGGGGCGTCCCCCCACTCCCACCACCAACCAACCCATCAATGACACCACCCCATCACCAACCCCTCAACCCTCACCCCACCTTACCCTCCATCCCGCCCACAACCCCAACCCCCAATCACAAAATCCCCTCCCCCTAAGGGGGAGGGTTAGGGTGGGGGTGAACCCCTGCCAACCAACGCCATCCCCCCTTGCCAACCCCCAAAACCACCCCTGCAATAGAACCAATAACCCAACCCCTAATCCAACCCAAAGGATCCCCCATGACCACCCGCCAACTCCGCCCCAAACCAAACAACCCAAAACGAAAATACGCCCTGCCACTCCTTACCCTACGCCTCCGCCAACGCGCCCAAATCCTACGCCAATACTAAACCGAAGCCGAAACCAACAACCAGCCCCTACCCAACAACATCAACTACACCGCCCCCCACCGCCACCTAGTCCACACCCGCCGCGCCAAAGTCCACCCCAACCCCTACGGCCTAATCCGCACCCTACCACCCCAAACCCACACCAGTGGCCAACTCCCCCGCATAATGAACCGATACCCCCCAACCGCTAAATCCCAAAACGCCCCAAAAACCCCGAAAAATGGAACCAAATGGAACGGAAATAAAAAATCCCCCCATCGGCAACCCTCGTAAATCCCCTCCCCCTAAGGGGGAGGGTTAGGGTGGGGGTGAGAACCCCCCAACCAACGACCCCACCCCCTTGCCAAACCCCAACCCCCACCACTACAATAGAACCAATAACCTAAACCCACCCCAAAAAGGAGCGACCCAATGTCCATCCAACAACTCCGCGCCCGCCTAGACGCCCTAAAACGCCGATACGCCCTACCCCTCCTAATCCTCCGCCTACGCCGCCGCGCCGAAAACCTCTGCCAAATCTGGGACACCGCCGACATCGCCGAGCGCACCCACAACCAGCCCTTCCCCGACGTCGTCTTGATGGTCCCCGATTTCGCCCGAGACGGCCCCCTGCTCCCCCCCTTCCTGAACTCTATGCGCCTCATCCGCTACCTCCAAAGAAACCGCAGCATCAAAATCCACCCCACCCCCTACGGCATCGTCCAAGCCTTGCTCCCCTACAAAATCCATAAATCCGGCCGCCTCACCCTCCTAATGAAACTATACCTCCCCGACCGCTAACCCAACGTCGCCCCGCCCCTTAACAACCCAATACGCCCCAAGCCCACCCCCCCCCCCCATCCCCCCCAACAAAAACTCCCAAAACCGCCCAAAACGGCGAAAAAATGGGCGGAAATGGCATAAAAATGGACGGAAATGGCGGAAAATCCCCCCATTTCAACCCCCATCCCCAAAGCTAAACCCCAACCAAATGGTAGGAAATGGTAGGAAATGGCGGGGTTATAAAAAAATTCCCCCACTTTTCACCCCGAAAATGCCCCCGCAATCCCGAAAATCCCCCCATCATCCCGAACCCAACGCAACTGAAACAAAAAAATCCCCTCCCCCTCCGGGGGAGGGCCAGGGTGGGGGCGTCCCCTGCCAACCGCGCCCAACACCAACCCAACCCCAAGAAAAACACCCAAACCCGCCCCCCAAACCGGCGCAAAAGGTCGCAAAATGCCCCAAAAAAGCAACCAAATGCAACAAAAATGGCAAAATCCCACCCATTCCAGCCCCAAAAAGCAACACCCCAACCCCCACCCCCAAAGCTAAAACCCGGAAAAATGCAACCAAACGCAACCAAATGCAACTGAAATAAAAAAATCCCCCGCCCCCGGCAACAACCCACCCCCACCCCAACCCAGGAGCAACCCCCAATGCCCGCCAACCTATACACCCTAAACCGCAACCCCCAAACCCAGCCCAACAACGCCCAAATCCTGCCCAACATCCTCCGCTTCGCCCAAATCCTCCGCCGCCTCGGCCTCGACGCCGGCCCCGCCAACGTCCTCGACCTAATCCGCGCCACCGAACACATCCAAATCGGACGCCGCAACGAATTCTACCAAGCCGCCCGCGCCATATTCGTCCACCGCCGCCAAGACCTCCCCAAATTCGACGAAGCCTTCCAAATATTCTGGCGCAAACCCCGCAACGCCCAAAGCGGCATGGACTTGCGCTCGATGGGCGAACAGCGCCGCTACCGCAAACCCCAAGTATCCCCCGGCCACGACGCCCCCCCCGACGCCCCATCCGCCGACTCCCCCGACGCCGCCAACGACTCCCCATCCCACATAAACCTGACCCGCACCTACAGCGCCCGCGAAGTACTGCGCCAAAAAGACTTCGCCCAATTCACCCCCCAAGAAATCGCCGAAGCCCGCCAAATGATCGCCCGCCTCTCTTGGGACATCGGCCGCCGCCGCACCCGCCGCAACATCCCCGGCCCAGGCCCCACCCTCGACCTCCGCCGCACCCTCCGCCGCAGCCTGCCCTACGGCGGCGAACTCATCGAACTCGCCCGGCGCCAGCCCAAAAGCCGCCCCCGCACCCTAACCCTGATCTGCGACATCAGCGGCTCCATGGAACGCTACACCCGGATGCTGCTCCACTTCATGCACGCCCTAACCGCCGCCGGCCCCGCCGTCGAAACCTTCCTGTTCGCCACCCGCCTGACCCGCATCACCCGCCAGCTCCAGCACCGCGGCGTCGACCACGCCATCGCCGAAGTATCCCGCGCCGTCCCCGACTGGGCCGGCGGCACCCGCATCGGCGACGCCGTCAAAACCTTCAACTACCAATGGCTCCGCCGCACCCTACGCGGCCAGCCCATCGTCCTAATCATCTCCGACGGCTGGGACCGCGGCGACCCCCAACTCCTGGCCCGCGAAACCGCCCGCCTCCAGCGAAGCTGCCGCCGCCTGATCTGGCTCAACCCCCTGCTAGCCGCCCCCGACTACCAACCCCTAACCCAAGGAATGCAAGCCGCCCTGCCCTACGTAGACGACTTCCTGCCCGCCCAAAACCTAACCAACCTACAAAACCTAGCCGCCCACCTAAGCGCCCTAACCCCAACGCGCCCCCCAACCCGACACCCAGCCCCCGCGCAACCCAACCCGTCCACCCCAACCGCCGCGCCCGACGCCGCCCCACCCAACCCAACCGCCGCAACACCCCCGCAACCCCGCCCCATAGACCGCATCCTACCCCGCCCCACCTTCCGCCACCCAATGTGGGGCCAAAAATCCCCTCCCCCTTAGGGGGAGGGTTAGGGTGGGGGTGAAATGGAGGTGATGTAGGGGTGAAAATGGAGGTGAACCCCCAATGCCCAAAAACTCACGCGCCCAATCCCTACCCCAACCCCATACGCCGCCGCGCCACGCCGCGCCGCCGCCGCCAAACCCCCGCCGCCCCGAAAGCCAGCCCCGCCAGCGCCCCCCCGGCCACCGCATCCAAAATAAAATGATTCCCCGTAATCGTAATCGCCAAGAAAGTCATCGCCGGATACACCAACCCCGCCGCCTTCAACCACCCCGGCAGCGTCCGCCACCAAAACACCCCCAAAATCACCGTCCAGCTAAAATGCAAACTAGGCATCGCCGCCGTATTGTTATAAAACTGCGCCATCGTCTCCGTCCCATAAAACCGCGGCCCGAACACCTGTATCGTATCCGCCAGCGACACCGTCGGAATCGCGAAAGGCGAAGCCACCGGAAACGCCGCGAACACCACCAGCGCCGCCCCCAAATTCAGCAAAATCACCGTCCGGTAATAATAATACCGCCGCCGATCCCGCCAAAACAAAAACGCCGCCAAACCCAAAATCACCGGCCAGTAAGTAACGATATACGCCCAATTCAGAAAGACCACCAACCCCTGAACGTTATCGATCGCCCAAGCCTGCCACCCCGGCTCCCACAAAAACCCCAGCCGATCCTGCCACGCCGCGATCCGCTCCCCGTTCCCGATCCCCACCGCCCGCGTATCGCCGTAAAACAACCCCCGCGAAAACAGATAAACCAGATACCCCCCCAAATACAGCCCCAGCTCCACCAGCAACGACCGCCGCCCCCAAACCGCCCGCGCCGCCCGGTGCGCCGCCAACGCCCACAACGCCGCCAGCCCGTCCCGCGCCCGCAGACGCCGGCGCACAACCGCCGCCCATCCCGCGCCGTGCTTACCGCGCTGCCCGTTGCCCAGCCTGCTAACGCGCATCACCCACCGCGCCGCCCTACGCCCTAATCCCGCAAAAACACATAAGCCGCCGATGTCGGCCCCCGATCCACGTGCCGATGCCCCTTCCCCCGCGTATCCTCCATCAGCCGCGCATCCCCCGCCCGGAACACCCGCGCCGTCCCATCGCTAACCGTAATCTCCGTCTCCCCCGAAAGATGAAAGATCAGCCGCCGATCCGGCAGCGGATGAAAGTCCATCACCCGCGGCTCATCCCACCACTGCACCCGAACCTCCCCCACATTCGCCATCGAATGCAACTCCGGGCAAGCCGCCAAATCCAGCTCCTCGATATGGCTCTCCCCATCCTCATCGGCAAAAACCCGGTAAATCCCCATAACCAACCTCCGCTCTTTAACAAAAGAATCGCCCCCTGACCGGCGAACATATCCCACGGCCGCTCCCATTCACCCCAACCCGGATCAACCGTTGGCCCCATCCAACCGCAGCCCCGCAACCCAACGCGCCGTCAACCCGATCGCCTCCGCCGCCGCAACCCGCGGCGCATACCCCAATACCTGCCGCGACTTGTCAATGCTGAACGCTTCCCGCTGCCCCTTTTCCCCCGGACGATAGTCCGCATACTCGATCGCCGCATCCCCCCCGGACGCATCCCGGCACATCAAAGCCAACTCCTCAATCGAATGTTCCCGCCCGCAGGCGATATAAAACTTCTGCCCTGCCACCGTATCCGCCGCCGCCTCAATCGCCAACATCCACCCCGCGACCACATCGTCAATATAAGCCAAATCCCGCGTTTGCCGCCCCCCCTCCACCACGATCGGCCGCCCGTGGCGGGCATTCCAAAGCCACTTGAAAATAAACACCTCCCGCCGCATCTCCGGCCCCACCACCACCCCGGTAGTCATAATCACCGACGGCACCCCATAAGCCCGATGCCACGCCCCCATCGCCAGCTCCGCCGCCGCCTTGGAAAACCCGTAAGGGTTATGCGGCGTAAGCGGATGATGCTCGTCAATCGGCAGATACAAAGCCCGCCCCGTTTCATTCCCCGACGCCGCGAACAGCACCTTATCCACCCCCCCGGCCTGCCGCGTCGCCTCCAGCAGCGCCACCGTCCCGTCGATATTCTGCATCGCCGTATACCGCGGCGACTCGAAAGCCAGCGGCGCATCCGCCTGCGCCGCCAAATGCGCCACCGCGAAATGCCCCGCCACATCCCCCGGCTGCACATCCTGAACGCTTTTCCAAACATACCGGAAATCGGGATGCCCCAACTCCCCCGTCAGCCGCCAAGCCTGCGCCGGCGGCGTCACATCCAACCCCGTAACCCCATAACCCCGCGCCAGCAAAGCCCGCGACAAATGCGAACCCCCAAACCCCGCCGCCCCGGTAACCAAAACCCGCCAAGAGCCGCTCATACCCGAAAACCCGTCCCCAAAAATCGCCGCCCCGCCGTCAACGCCCCTATTCTACCACCCCATCCCCAACCATTCCGCCCCCCAACCCCAACAAAACCCCCAAAACCTTTGAGTTACAACCCGCCCCTAGTGTATCCTATAATCCAAAGCGCAGGATGGGAGGGCTACGACGGCCGCTTTGCCCAGGGTCGGCATCGGGCTGTTGGCAGTGTAACCCAAAGCGCAGAACGGGCAGGCGTGGGCGGCCGCATTATTCGCGGCCGGCATCAGGCTGTGAACGGCGTAACCCAAAGCGCAGAACGGGCAGGCGTGGGCGGCCGCATTGTTCGCGGCCGGCATCAGGCTGTGAACGGCGTAACCCAAAACGCAGGATGGGCGGGCTTGGACGGCTGGAAAGAAGTAGCGATTATAGCCGGAGCGGCCCTGGCCCTGCTGGCGGCGTTAGCCCTGGGAATGACCTGGTGGCTAATCCGCCGCGAACCCTACGCCACCTTCTACCGCCTCACCCTCCGCGCCAAACTCAAATTCCTCCGCCTACTGGTACTCGACCTCCGCATCCCCTGGTACATCCGCGCCCTCCCCCTGATCGTCCTCATCTACTGGCTAAGCCCCATAGACCTGATCCCCCTAATCCCCGTAGACGACATCGCCATCGCCCTCCTAACCCTCGCCCTGATGGTATGGCTAACCCCCCGCCCCCTAATCACCGAGCTACTGAACGCCGCCGACGCCGCCCACCCCATAACCCCCCCAACAACCCCAAAATCCCCTCCCCCTAAGGGGGAGGGTTAGGGTGGGGGCGCCCCCCTAAGGGGGAGGGTTAGGATGGGGGCGTCCCCCTAAGGGGGAGGGTTAGGATGGGGGCGCCCCCCTAAGGGGGAGGGTTAGGATGGGGGCGCCCCCCTAAGGGGGAGGGTTAGGATGGGGGCGTCCCCCCAATCATCCTGAGCTTGTCGAAGGACACCCACCCCTTGCCAACCCCCAAAACCTGCCCTACAATAGAACTAACAACCTAAAACCCCGCCCGAACAAGAAAGCCAACGCCGCGCCCCAAACCCAAGAACCGCCCCAAACCCAAGTTCCAAAAACACCCAAAAACGCAGAAAAATGGAACAAAATGCGACAAAAATGGAACAAATCGCCCCATTTCAGCCCCAAAAAGTCCCATCACAACCCCCGCCCCCAAAGCTAAAACCCGGAAAAATGGAACCAAATGGTACGAAATGGTACGGAATAAAAAATTTCCCGCCCCCAACACCCCCAACCCCCGGCAACCCAACCCCCAACCGCGAGCTGTAAACAGTGAAAGCCCGCCCCCACAACCCCAAACCGGCCGCCCCGCCAACCCCCTTAACCCCCCATCCACTCCCGCACCCGCCGCACCCAAGGGCTATCGGGGTCGCCATGGTCCAAACTAATCTGGAAATGATTATGCCCCTCCCGCACCAGCTCCTCCACATACCCCGGCTGCGACCGCAGCGCCGCCATCATCCGCGGGTGTTGCGCCCGCAGATTATCGAAATCATCGCCGCCGATCTCCAGCAGAAACGGCGTCGCATTCCCGTCCGCCCCCGCGTCAACATCGATGTTATACAGCGGACTAGCCGCCCGCGCATCCGCATCCGACGCCAGAAACGCCTCCCGCCGCTCCGCGGGCGCCTCCGTAACATCGAACACCCCGCTGACCGGAAAGCACCCCTTGATCACCCCGGCAGGCAGCCCCAACCCCGTCAGCTGCTCCCGTTGCAGCGTGATCAAAGCCGCCAAATGCCCCCCCGCCGAATGCCCCCCGACATAAATCCGTTCCCGGTCGCCCCCATACTCCCCGATATGGTCATACACCCAGCGCAAAGCCGCCCGGCAATCCTCCGCCTGCCGCGGATGCTTCGCCCCCGGCGCCAGCCGGTAGCCCACCGACACCAGCAGCACCGGCCCCGGGGTAATCGCCGGCGCCATAAACCCCAGCAAATCCTTATGCCCGATAACCCAATAACCCCCGTGAAAAAACAGCAATACCGGCGCCGAACTACCCCCGGCCGCGCCCGCCGGCGGCAGATAAACATCCAACCGCTGCCGCGCATCATCCCCATAAGGCAAATCCAACGCGACCCGCCACCGCGCCCGGACCGCATCCGACCACACCATCGCCCGCTCCAGATACTCCCCCGCCCCCGGCGACGGCGCCGGCATTCCCCCAACCTGCTCCGCCATAACAACCCCCGAACATTCCCTGCCTACCGCAAGGATAATAGGCTAACCAGCATACTAGGGCATGATAATCCTACCCAAGACCCAAGAAACCCTACACGCCGAATCAAGCCAATGACCGACAACGCAATGATCAACCATTTCCGCCAAGCCCGGCGGGATCCGCCCCTCGCCGTGATGGTGAAAAAACAGCAATACCGGCGCAGAACTACCCCCGGCTACCCCCGCCGGCGGCCGATAAACATCCAGCCGCTGCCGCGCATCGCCCCCATAAGGCAAATCCAACACAACCCGCCACCGCGCCCGAACCGCATCCGACCACGCCATCGCCCGCTCCAGATACTCCCCCGCCCCCAGCGAAGGCGCCGGCATTCCCCCAACCTGCTCCGCCATAACAACCCCCAATCCTTAGCCTGCCTACCACTAGGATATTAGAATACCGGGGCATTATAATCCCGCCCAACCCATAAGAAACCCTATGCGCCGGATTATGCCAATGACCGACAACGCAATGATCAACCGTTTCCGCCAAGCCCGGCGGGATCCGTCCCGCACCGTGATGGTGGAAAAACTGTTCTGCAAGATTTGCTGGGTAGCACACGATTAAAATCGGATATTCGGGAGGTGAGCATTGGCGATAAAGCTGGCACGAAAGAATAACCCGGACAACTACCGCGAGGGTCCCCTGAAACTCAACCCCGCCCGCATCGTACACCTCAGAGACGCAGACCGGATGTCGACCAAATCGCTAATGGCATTGATGGAGGCTGGAATCAATTGGCAAGCGGTAGAGCTGAACCCCGTTGACGGTGAATTGGGGTTGCTTGTGGTTGTGGAACATATTGACGAGAATGGTTGTGTGTCCAACGACTCTCTGACGGCCGCGGTAGCCGTCCCGCACGTGGACGAAAGCCAGTATACGAAGGGTTACGCCGTCCATTTTCGGTGCGGAGCTATCACGCTGAAGCAGTGGGTTGAGTTGCTGCTCAAAGGCAATGGCAACGGACTGCCCGGAACCAGGGCGGCCAGGCAAACCGACCCTCGGGTTTGGGGTTTCACAGTTCAGCCCAGCCCGCCAGATTGCGACATCACCGGCTACAAAGACGACATTCTAATGTTGATGGGGAAGCTGGCGGATAAGCGCCGGGTCTGGATTAGCGGAAACAACCCAGGCATAACGGATTCCGAGGAGAATAAGATACGCTCCTTGATTGGGCTACCCAGCCAGTGATAGCGAGCTACCCAGTAAATCTTACAGAACAATCGCCCGCTCCAGATACTCCCCCGCCCCCGGCGACGGCGCCGGCACTCCCCCAACTCGCTCCGCCATAACAACCCCCAAGCATTCCCTACCTACCGTAAGGATAATAGGCTACTAAGGATATTAAGGCATTATAATCCCGCCCAAAACCCAAGAAACCCTATGCGCCGAATTAAGCCCATGACCGACAACGCCCTAGTAAACCGTTTCCGCCAAGCCCGGCGGGATTCGTCCCTCGCCGTGATGGTGGCAAAACAGCAATACCGGCGCCAAACCGCCCCCGAATACGCCCGCCGGCGGCATATAAACATCCAGCCGTTGCCGCGCATCGCCCCCATAAGGCAAATCCAGCGCCGCCCGCCACCGCGCCCGAACCTCATCCGACCACGCCATCGCCCGCTCCAGATACTCCCCCGCCCCCGGCAACGGCGCCGGCGTTCCCCCAACCTGCTCCGCCATAACACCCCCCAATCCTTAGACCGCATACCACAAGGATATTAGGATACCGGGGCATTATAATTCCACCTAACCCATAAGAAACCCTACACGCCGAACCAAGCCGATGACCGACAACGCCCTGATCAACCGTTTCCGCCAAGCCCGGCGGGATTCGTCCCTCGCCGTGATGGACGGCCTGCACCCGGTAAAGCACGGGTTGCGTTTCGGCGCCGAAACCCTCGAAATCGTCACCCCCGACCTCGACGCCGCCCTGCGGCTGGCCGCCGAACTGGCCCCCGACATCCGCCCCCAACTTGCCGCCCGACTAACGCAGGTAGCCCCCGACGACTTCCGCCGGCTGTCGCCCGTGCCGCCCGACACCGGCATCATCGCCATTGCCCGCCGCCCGACGGTATGCCCCGATGCCCTGACCGCCGCCGCATCCGATGCCCCGCTGGCGCTGCTGGAAAACCCCCGCAGCCCGTTCAACATCGGCGCCGCCATCCGCGTGGCCGCCGCCGCCGCCGCCGCCGGAGTGCTGGTCACCGGCCCCCAGGATCCTTGGCACCCCGCGGCCATCGTCGCCGCCGCCGGACTGCAATTCGCCCTCCCCGTCGCCCGCGCCGACGCCTTGCCCGGTACATCCCGCCCGATCATCGCCATCGCCCCCCAGGGCGAACCCATGCCCTGGCCCGACATCCCCCCCGGCCCCGTCCTGGCTTTCGGCGCGGAACGCCGCGGACTGAGCAACCAACTCCTCGCCCGCGCCCAACGCCGCCTCGCCATCCCTATGGCCCCCGGCGTATCCAGCCTGAACCTGGCGACCTCCGTAGCCGTAACCCTGTACGCCCTGAAAACCCGAACCGCCCCCCCGTAATCCCCCGTCTACCGCCCAAGCCCGGATTGTGATATTCTATAGATTGTATCTATCCGCGCAATTCTTGGCACTCGCCCGCCGGAATACCGGCGTCATAAGGAGGATTCAGCTTTGGCAAGCCTTTGGACACTCCGGGCTTTGGCGGCTTTGGGTGGCGGGGCTCTGGGCTGGTGGATCAGTCTTATTACCGAATTGTCAACAACCGGCGACCGGTTCCTGCCGTGGGGCGCGGCCTTTGCCGCCGCCGGGCTGGTAATGGGGGGCGCGGTCGCTTGCTTCGCCCTGCCCGCGCTGGGCCGCAAAATGTCCGAACTCCCCGGAACCGCGGTCGTCGCCTCCATCGCCGGGATGCTGGTGGGGTTGGCGGTGGCCTCGCTGGTATCCATCCCCCTCTACGGGCTGGACGGCGTGATGGGCTGGGCCGTGCCGGTGGGCGTCAGCCTGTTCCTCGGCGCCGGCGGAATGTGGCTCGGCGCCCAACGCCAGGCCGACATCCGCGCCATCCTGCCCGCCCTGGACTCCGACCGCCGCCCCGCCGCCCGCCATCCCGCCGACGGCGATACCCCATCGCCCGCCGCCAACCCCAACTCCGCCGCCGGCCCGGAACACCGCAACGGCAGCATCCTGGTCGACACCTCCGCCATCATCGACGGCCGCATCGCCGACCTCACCGGCACCGGATTCATCAGCGGCGCCCTGCTCGTCCCCCGCTTCGTGCTGGACGAACTCCGCCACATCGCCGACTCCAGCGACTCCCTCCGCCGCAACCGCGGCCGCCGCGGACTGGACGTCCTCAACCGCCTCCGCAAAGACGACTCCGTTCCCCTCCGCGTGCTGAACGTAGGCGTGGAAAACGGCGAGGAAGTGGACGCCCGACTGGTAGAGCTGGCCCGTGAAATGAAATCATCGATCCTGACCACCGACTACAACCTGAACCGCGTCGCCGAAATCCAGGGCGTCCAAGTCCTCAACGTAAACGAACTCGCCAACGCCGTAAAGTCCATAGTCCTGCCCGGCGAAAACATCCGCGTCGACATAGTCCAAGAGGGCAAAGAAGCCGGCCAGGGCGTAGCCTACCTCGACGACGGCACAATGGTAGTAGTAGAGGGCGGCCGCCGCTACATCAACGCCAGCCACGAAGTCCAAGTCACCCGCGTACTACAAACCAACGCCGGCCGCATCGTATTCGCCCTGCCCAAAACATCCTAGCCCCAACCCTGCACAGAAAGCCCATTCATCCCAAAGCCCATTCATCCTGAGCTTGTCGAAGGATGAATCGGCGCACCCCAACCCCGAAAAATCCCCTCCCCCTCCGGGGGAGGGTTAGGGTGGGGGCGTCCCCCGCAACTAGAATGTATCGGAATCCCATTCATACCGGGCTTGGGAATCTCATTCATCCTTCGACAAGCTCAGGATGAATGAGGCCCCCCCAACCCCCGAAAAATCCCCCGACAAGCTCAGGATGAATGAGCGGCCCCTCCCAACCCCTCGAAACAAAAAAATCCCCTCCCCCTCCGGGGGAGGGTTAGGGTGGGGGCGTCCCCCGGCGCTAGGATGTATCCCTATGGCAATCGGCGTAGCCTAGCACCAAGTTGGCGGCCAAACCATTGATCCGCCCGTCGATGAATGCGCCCCCCACCCTAACCCTCCCCCTTAGGGGGAGGGGATCTTTGGTTTCGCGGAGAGGATGGGCGCGGGTAGGGGCGTACCCCCGCCCCTAAGACGTATCCGTATGGCAGTCGGCGTAGCCTAGCACCAGGTTGGCGGCTAGGCCGTAAAGCCGGCCGTCGATGCGGAAGCGGGTTCGCGCCGGGTCGGTTGCTACCCGCACCCACGCCCTCTGCCCATCGCGCTCCAGAGTCGGCAAGGCGATGCCCTGCGTTTCGTAGGCCATATAGCGGCCGTTGCTCCAGATCGACAGGTGCAACAGTACCGGGCCGGTGTAGCTGCCCAAATCGAAGGTCACGGTTGCCGCCCGCGGGTTGCCGGTTTCGGGATCGACGTCGTGGGTTTGGCAGGTGGCCGCCATTTCGTACTCGGCGTTGTTGTAGATTTCGGGGTGGTCGGCGGCCGGGTTGTAGGGCGTATCCGGCTCCGGCGGGATGGTGCGGGGCAGGGCGGGCGGCAAGGTGTCCGTAGAGGTGGCGCTGCCGCCATCCCCACCATTACCGCCATCGCCCGGCCCCGGATCCGGGGTTGGCGTCGGCGTAGGCTCCGGTGTCGTCGGCGGCGTCGTTGTTGGAGTCGTCGGCGGAGTCGTTGTCGGCGTTGTCGGCGTCGGTGTCGGCGTTGGCGGCGGGGGCGGGGGCTGCGGGGTCATCGGCACCCGCGACGCCAGCGCCTTGATCGTTGGGTAGTCGTTGACGCCGCCGAAGTCCCAGGGATCGTCAAAGGTGTTGGTGGATCCCAGGGGGATGTTCCAGCTTTCGTAAATGCCGGTGTAATCGGTAGGGCCCTGGAGTTGGGCGGTGGTGTAGCCGGTGGAGGTGGCGGTGGCGCCGCCTTGATGGTTGGCGACGCATGGGGTGGAGGTGCCATTCACGGTAGTGTCGCAGTAGCTGTTGGTGATGATGGCGGCGGCGCCCTCGGCCTCGCCCACCAGCCCGCCGACGAATGCGTTGGCCCCGGTGCTGGTCACCGCCCCGGCGGCGTAGGCCGCGGTGGTGCTGCCGGTGCCGGTGTGCAGCCCGATCAGCCCGCCGATGGTGCTGCTGGCGGCGCTGCCCGCGTCGACCGACACCCTGGCGTACACTGCCCGCACGTCGCCCGTGTTGCGCCCCAGCAGCCCGCCGCCGTAGGTGGATGTCCCATCGATGTAGATCGCGCCGCCCCGGGCGTAGCTGGTGATGATCATCCCGCCGTTGTTGTTGCCCGCCAGCGCCCCGACATAAGCGTTAGTCCCCTCGTTGCTGATGGCGGCGTCCACCATCCCCACATCGCGGATTACGGCATCGGCGGTGAGCGTGTTGAACAGCCCGGAGTTGCCCACGGCATCGGCGATGGTCATATTGCTGATGGTGTAGCCTTTGCCGTCAAAGACGGATTCGTACCCGGTAGCCCCGCCGATGGGCGTCCAGTCGGGATAGGGATCCGTGGCGCTTACGCCCCCGCCGTCCAGATCGAAGTCCAGATCGTTCATCAGCTCATACCCGGCGCAGGCGGCGGCGCAGCCCATATACGGGGTGCCGGTGTCGGCCAGGTTGCCGCCGGGAAAGGCCCCGGCGTAGGCCACATAATCGCCGGCGGCGCCCGGCAGCCCGTCGTCCGGCAACCCGTTGCCGTCCAAGTCATAGCGGATGGCGTTCAGTTGCCACAGCGTCGTCACGTCAATCAGGTTGTCGCCATCGGAGTCGTAGTCCTCCGCGGTACGCCGCTGCTCCGGGGTGTTATGGATCGGGTGCGTGGTGGCGGCCCCGAAGTTCCAGGGGTTGTCCGGGAAATCATCCCCCGGGTCGTCAATGTCGATGTTCCAATTGAGGTAAATGCCGGTGTACCCGGTGGGGGCTTGCAACTGCGCCGCGGTGTAGCCCGTGGCGGTTACGTTGACCCCGCTCCCGGTCGCCCCGATGCAGGGGATCGAGGCGCTGCCCAGCGCCGTGACGTCGCAGTAGCTGTCCGCCAACTCGGCCGCGCTGCTTACAAAGTTCCCGACCAGCCCGCCGATCCTGGTGCCGGTGGCGGTGCCGGTCGCGGATACCGGGGAGGCGGCGTAGCTGACCCGAATGGCGCCGTTGGTCACCTGCCCGACCAGCCCGCCGGCGTCGGTGTCGTTATGGGCGCCGGCGATCACGGTAGTGCTGGCGTAGCTGGCCGAAATGAAGCCGGTGTTGGCGCCGGCCAGCCCGCCCAATTTACTGTCTAGCGGCGAGCCAACCGTGGATATGGTGCCGCCCTGGACATAGGTGGTCCGGATGATGCCCCCGTTGTTGCCGGTCAGGGCGCCCACCGGGTCGCTGGCCCCGCCGGCCTGCACCGTGGGGTTTATGATCCCCAAATCCCGGATTACGGCCGGCGAGAGTATGGATTGGAACAGCCCGGCACCGCCAGCTCCATGGCCTTGGGAAATGTTCATGTTGCTGATGGTGTAGCCGTTGCCGTCGAACACGGCGACGAAACTGTTTCCCTGAATCGCTCCGATGGGCCGCCAAGTGGGGTATTGATCGCCGGAGTCCACGCTGCCGCTGCCGTCGGTGTCGAAATCCAGGCTCCGCGTCAGTTCGTAGCCGCGGCAGTCCCCGCCGGGGCAACCCATACGCTCCCGGCCGTCGGCGGTGGTGGTGGCGCTTGGCGCGGTCGACGTGGTGGCCCCGCCGGGAAACGCCGCGGCGTAAGCGGCATAGTAAGTCGATGTATCGGGCCTCCCGTATCCGTTCATGTTGTACTGGAGGGCGTTGAGCTGCAACAGGGAACTGACTTCAATCAGCCCGTCGTTGTCCAGGTCGTAGTCCACCTCCCGGTCATCGGGGCGGGTGGGGACGGGGTAGGTGGTGGTGCTGCCGAAGTTCCACGGGTGGTCGCCGGTGGTGTCCAAGTCCAGGGATATGTTCCATTGGGCGTAAATGCCGAAGTACTCCGTCGGGGTTTGCAGCTCGGCGGTGGTGTAGCCGGCGGAGGCCGCCAGGGTGGAGCTGGCGCTGACCGTGTGGCTGCCGACGCAGGTGGAAGTGCTGCCCAAGATGGTGGCATCGCAGTAGCTGTTGGTGATGCTGCTGGCCGAGCCGTCCACGGTTCCCGCCAGCCCGCCTACGTTGGTGCCGGCGCCGGTGCCGGTGGTCGTGCCGGCGGCGTAGCTGGCAATGATGGTGCCGGCGTTTACGTAGCCCGTCAGCCCGCCGATGCTGGAGCCGGTGGCGGCGCCGGCGTCCACCGTAACCGCGGCGTAGCTGGCGCGGATCGCGCCGGCGGTTTCGCCTACCAGCCCGCCGGCCCGGGCGCCGTCGCGCGAGATCGTCGTGGTGCCGCCCTGGGCGTAGCTGGTATGTACATTGCCGTTGAGGTTGCGGGCCAGCAAGGTGCCGACTTGCTGCCCGCCGCCGGCCCCGACGGTCACATTGGGCGCGGTCAGCCCCACATTGCGGATGACGCCGCCGGTGCCTAGCGTATTGAACAGCCCGGCGTTAGCGCCGCCGGACGAGATGTTGATCGTCAGGTTGGCGATGGTATGCCCCCCGCCGTCAAACGCCGCGGTATACAAGGGGCCGATGGCGGTCCAGTTGGGGAACGGATCCGTGGTGGTCACGCCGTTCATCCCGTCGGCATCGAAATCCAGGTTGCCGGTCAGTTCGTAGCCGAGGCACCCGTCCGGGCAGCCCAGCCGCGGCGTGGTGGTGCTGGTGGTGGTAGTGGCAAAATCCCCGCCGGGGAACGCCCCGGCGTAGGCGACATTATTGCCGGTGGCGTCGGGCAACCCGTCGCCGTTCAAGTCGTGGCGGATGGCGTTTAGCTGGTACAGGTTGCCTACGTCGATCAGGTTGTCGTCGTCGGCGTCGTGGTCGCCGGCGCGCTGGTCGGGGGCGTTGAGGACCGGGTAGGTGGTGGTGGCGCCGAAGTTCCAGGGGTTGTCGGGGAATGGGTCGTCGTCGCTCAGGTCGACGTTCCATAGGGCGTAGATGCCGGTGTACCCGGTGGGGGTTTGCAAGGCGGCGGCGGTTTGGGTAGTGGCGTCAAGGTTGCCGCTGCCGCCGACGGTGCCGCCGATACAGCCCCCGGAGGTGCAATAGCTGCTGTAAATTCTGTTGGAGCCGCTGGCGGAATTGCCCACCAAACCGCCGCGGGTGGAGTTGTTGCCGGTGGCGGACACCGCGCCGGCGGCATAGCTGGCGGTGATCTGGCCGTTGCCGCTGATAAAGGAGGTTTCCAGGGTGCCGGTCAGCCCGCCGGCGTTGACCCTGATATGGTTGCTGCCGTTGACCGTGACGGTGGAGTAGCTGGCGAGGATGGTGCCTGAATTGCGGCCGGTCAGTCCCCCGATGCTGGAGTTTTGCGTGGTGGCGGTGACCGTGCCGCCCCGGGCGTAGCTGGCGATGATGGTGCCGCGCTCGTTCCTGCCTACCAAGGGGGCGTATCCGTCGAGCGCGCCGCCGGCCTCAATGTTGACGTCGATGATCCCTACATTGCGGATAACGCCGGTGGGCTCCAGCTCATCGAACAGCCCTACATCCCGGTCGGTCTGGTTGCTGATGGTCAGGCGGGAGATGGTGTGGCCGTTGCCCTCAAAGATGGCGGTGTAGCCGCTGTTATCGTTGCCGGGGTCGACGATGGGCTCCCAGTTGGGGTAGGAGTCGGTGGAGGTTACGGCCGCGCCATCGGCGGCGAAGTCCAGGTTCGCCATCAGTTCGTAGCCGACGCAGGCGGCGGCGCAGCCCATATAGGGGGTGCTGGTGTCGGCGGTGTTGCCGCCGGGGAAAGCCGCGGCGTAGGCGGTGGTGGCGGTGGTGTTGGCCGCGGGGACGCCGTCGCCGTTCAGGTCATAGCGGATCGCGTTTAGCTGGTCCAGGTCGCTGATTTCAATCAGGTTGTCGCTATCGGTATCGTAGTCGGTGGTGGATTGCGCCCCCGCGGGAACGGGGGCGAATAGGGCGAAATAGAGGATGGCCGCCAGAACGGCGAACAGGGCCAGCGCGGTCAAGGCTTTCAAGGGGGATATAGCGAATACCGCTTTCATCAAGCAAGTCCTTTATCGGGGCGGCTAGGTTGCGGGCATAATAGCACACCCGCCCCCCCGTTTCCAACGCCCCCCCGCCGCCAGTTTGCCCCATCATCCCCCCGCCGGCCCAAGATAACCCGCCCGGGGCGATGGGGAATAGGCGGGGGGCGTAACCCATCCTGCGCTCGGGGCCGCAACGATCATCCTTCGACAAGCTCAGGATGAATGTCCCTAACCCATCCTGCGCTCGGGGCCGCAACGATCATCCTTCGACAAGCTCAGGATGAATGTCACTAACCCATCCTGCGTTTGAGGCCGCAACCCATCCTGCGTTTGGGGGCGTAATTCATCCTGCGTTTGGGGGCGTAATTCATCCTGCGTTTGGGGCCGCAACCCATCCTGCGTTTGGGGGCGTAATTCATCCTGCGTTTGGGGGCGTAATTCATCCTGCGTTTGGGGGCGTAATTCATCCTGCGTTTGGGGGCGTAATTCATCCTGCGTTTGGGGGCGTAATTCATCCTGAGCTTGTCGAAGGATGAATTACGCCCCCCGCCATAGCTCACTCCACCAGCCGCTGTATCACCACCGCGGCCGTAGCCGCGATCCCGGCGGAAGCAATCATCAAGCCAACCATCCACTTGACTAGCCGCGTTTCCATCTGCGCCAAGTATTCCTTAGTCGGATAACGCCCCATTTCCCGGCGAAAATCGTCTTTGGTCAGGTATCCGCCATCAGCCATAGCCCCCCATCCGCCGGTTCGTCTTATCGCTGGCCTATCTTAAATGGGCCAGGGGGCGCAAATCAACCAATGGGGTGACGCCCCCACCCTAACCCTCCCCCGGAGGGGGAGGGAATGGATGGGCTGGGGGGAATGATTGGGTTAGGGTTATCCCCCCCCGCCGCCAACTGATGACACTTCCCCCTTGCCAACCCCGAAACCCCGCCCCTAAACTAATCCTATGCCTTACGCCCATTCCCCACCCCAAACCCAACCCAAAATGCGACAAAATGCGCGGGAAAACCCCAAAAATCCCCTCCCCCTCCGGGGGAGGGTTAGGGTGGGGGCGTCCCCCGCCGCCAACTGATACACTTCCCCCTTGCCAACCCCGAAACCCCGCCCCTAAACTAATCCTATGCCTTACGCCCATTCCCCACCCCCCGCCCCCAACCCAAACTGCGGCAAAATGCGCGGGAAAACCCCAAAAATCCCCTCCCCCGGAGGGGGAGGGTTAGGGTGGGGGCGTCCCCCGCCGCCAACTGATGACACTTCCCCCTTGCCAACCCCGAAACCCCGCCCCTAAACTAATCCTATGCCTTACGCCCATTCCCCACCCCGCCCCCAACCCAAAATGCGACTAAATGCAACAAAACTCGACAAAATGCAACCAAATGATGCTGAAAATGCGACAAAATGCAACGGAAAACAAAAAATCCCCCCATTTTGCAACCCTCCGTCAGCTACAAATGCGACTAAATGCAACCAAATGCAACCGAAATAAAAAAATCCCAACCCCATAATCTGCCATAACCGGCAACGGCGACCTGCCCGAAATCGTGCGCGAGGTTGCCGACTACCTCCGCCGCGTCGAGGAGCTGGCGGGGTAGCCCCCCTAATGGGGATGGGATGCTGGGGGGTTACTTGCGGCGCCGGGCTTGCGCCTGCGCCTGCTCCAGCGTTTGCTGGATGGGCTTGGCGTTGCGGCGGGATGGCCGGCGGGGGCGGGATGATGGGGCATCGGGGGTTTGTTCCCGGCTATACGCTTCGTCAAGAATGTCCACGATGTGCCGTACCGGGATCGGCCGGCCGTCGGCGCGGAGGCCATTGTCCAACTGGAGCATACAACCGGGGTTGGCGGTGATTACTTCCTCCGCCTCGGTTTGCGCGATCGCGTCCAGCTTGCGGCTCAGGATCCGCTGCGACAGAACGGGCTGGAGGGCGGGGTAAATCCCGGCGCCGCCGCAGCACAGCGACGGGTTGTCCATTTCGCAAAGTTCGACGCCGGGGATGGCTTGCAGGATCGCGCGGGGCGCGGCATTGATGCGCTGGGCGTGGGCCAAGTGGCAAGGATCCTGGTAAGTGACCGTCCGTGGCAATTCGGCTTGGGGGGGGCGAAAGGGCAGTTCATGCAACAGTTCGGTAATGTCCTGGGTAATGGCGGCGGCCTGCCGGGCGCGATCGGCGTATACCGGATCATCTTGGAGCAGGTGGGGATATTCTTTCATCGCCGCCCCGCAGCCCGCGGAACAAGTCACGATGCGGTCAGTATCGGAGCGGAGCATCGCGTCAATAATCCGGCGCGCCATCCGGCGGGCGGTAGCCAAATCCCCGGCGTGCAGGTTAAGCGCCCCGCAACACCCCTGCCCGGGCGGGGCGATCACCCGGCACCCGTTGCGGGTAAGGGTACGCACCGCCGCGCCCATCGTAGGCGCCTGCATCAGCGGCATCACACAGCCGGAAAGCAGGGCCACTTTCAAGGGCGGCGGGGCGTCATCGCCGGGGGGAGTGTCGCCGGGCTGGTGGATCCGCCGCGATGGGCTAAAGAAGCGGTTGCTGATGCGGGGAAGTTGGGATTCCATTTGCGCCAAGTTGCCGGGAAGCCGGCGCAGGATACCTACGCGGCGGACGATGGTCTGGAGGCGCAGGCGCTGGTAAAGCCACAACATCCGGGCGGCAAGGCGCAAGAGTCCGGGGCGGGGCAGCAGCCCACGCAGCAGCCAGCGGGTCATCAGCCGCGACGGGGGGCGTTGGGATTTGGGATATTTGAGGCGGCGGGCGCGGATTTGGGCGCGGGTGCGCTCCATCATCCGCCCGTAAGGAACGCCGGAGGGGCAGACCGCCTCGCAAGCCCGGCAGTTAAGGCAGGCTTCCCAATGCGAAACGATGCGGGGGGTAATGTCCACCCGCCCCTCGTTGACCGCTTTCATCAAGGCGATGCGCCCGCGGGGGGATTCGGTTTCCAGCCCGGTAACGCCATAGGTAGGGCAAGCGCTAAGGCACAACCCGCAGTGAACGCAGCGGTACATATCCGCCTCGGCCGGCGCATCGGGGCCGCTGAAACCGGCGAAAGCCGCCGGGCGCGGCAGGGGGGCGGGCGCGGCTTCGGGCGTATCCGTTATTTCGGCGTCCACTGTTTCGGGGATGTCCGTAGTTTCGGGCATTGTCATTAGCAGGGCCTTTCGTTAAGAATCGGGGGCGGCTAGATACGCGCTACGAACCGGCCAGGGTTAAGCAGCCGATGCGGATCTAGTTGCTGCTTGATCCGGCGCATCAGTTCCAGCCCGTCGGGGGCATCGCCCCACACATCGATTTGGGCTTTGATGGACGGGTGGCAGGATTCTACTATGGCCGCGGCGCCATGTCGCCGGGCGATCAGGCGGGTTTCGGCGATGGTTTCCAGGATCCCGGCATCATCGGAATCGCCCCAGAAAAACACCCGGACGCTCCCGAACCCGGGATCCGCCATCACTTCCGACGGCGATTCCAGCAGCCCGATACGGAGGCAAGCGGCGGCAAGGGCGGGTATCACCCGGCGCGGCGCCGACAGCTTCAGCGACAGCGTAGGCGTAAAGCCGGGCTGCCACCCAACGTCGGCAACCCATTGCCGGGCGGCAACGGCCGGGCCGGCGAGGGCATGGGTTACGCTAATCGCCCCGGCCGCTTTAAGCGCCGCCGAGGTTTCCTCCACCCGCCGGCGGACGGCAATGGGCCGCCCGGCGAAAAAGCAGAGCCCCAACCCTGCCATAGCCTCCCCCATCGCCTGCGTCAAGGATACCGCGCCGGGCGCATCCAGAGATGCCGCGGCCAACAGGTGGCGAGCCAACCCCCCGGTCACGGCCAAGTAGCTCATCGGCCCCGCGGGCAGGTTAAGCAGCGCCCGCCCGGCGGCCACGGCATCGGCCATTGACCCAAAGGGCGCCACCAGCATACCTTGCTCCGGCTGGATCGGCGACACTTTCAAGGTAGCTTCAACAATTACGCCAAGGGTTCCCAAGGATCCGGTATAGAGCTTGTTAAGATCATAGCCGGTAACATTCTTGACCACACGCCCGCCCGCTTTGGTAGCAGCGCCATCGGCGTTGATAACGGCAATCCCGATAAGCCAATCCCGCGGCGGCCCATAGGCGTGGGCCATAGCGCCCACGCTCGCGGCAGCCAAAGCGCCGCCAATGGTAGCCTGTTCCGGCAGCGGGGATTCGATCGGCGCAAACTGCCGGGCAACGGCCAGTTCCCGTTGCAACTCGGCAATGGTAATGCCCGCCTCGACGGTGACCGTCATATCCCCCGGCTGGTAATCAATGACGCGGTTAAGCCGGCTAAGGTCCAGCACAAGGCCAATACGATCAGGGGGATTGCCCAGCATCAGCTTAGTGCCGCCCCCGCGGGGGAAAACGGTAACGCGGTTCAAGGCGGCCCACTGCATCGCGGCCTCAACCTGGGCGCGGCACTGGGGGACAGCCACCGACATAGGGGCCAGGCCGTCCACGGCATAATCGGCGTGACTGCCGGGATGCGGCAGGGCGGCAGGCGGCAAGATGCGGTCCAGGCCGCTAGGAAAGGGGGCGGTCACAGGGCGGCACGCTCCGGCATTAGGGTTGGGGGTAATTAGGGTTGCTGCTATGGCTGTGATTCTTTCATTTTAATCTGTGCGACGTCGATCATTTTAACTTCCTCGAATCCGACGTGAATCAGAGTTACGCCCCGCTTGTGGGCCAGTTGGCGGCGGACACCGTCAATGCGGGCGCCGATTACCGCCGGGATGACGGTTCTTCCGCTGGCCCGTTGCAATATGCCGGCTCTGGCGGCCGTCCGGCGGATGTCACTATCTTCCACGGTGGCGGTAATGGTCACTGCGGCGTATGTTACCGAACTGTCGTGGCGGTTTTCGCACTGCAAGACATTGCTTTGGAGGTCGTAGATTTCATGCCTTTCCTCGGCGCTGATAATGTCCTGCTCGGCGGCGTTTTCTACGACATCAGCGAAAAGCGTTTCGTCGAGCAGTCCATCGCCTTTAATGCAACGGATGCGATACCGGGGCAAAATAGAACCCACTACGCTAATGAGCCTGCGATTGATTTTATTGGCGTAAATCGTTTCTTCAATGTAGGGCCAATTGTCGCCGGTCATTTCTATATTCCTTAGTTTGTATGGCTTGCCAAATTTCGGGCGGCGCCGGGGCGCTAGGCATACATTCCTGGCGCGGGTTGGTGGGGGCGGGCTTGGTGGCGGTGGCCGTCGGGAAAGATTTTGCCGGGGTTCAGGTTGTTTCGGGGGGCGAAAGCGTCGCGGATCCGGCGCATTACGGACATATCGGCTTCGGTGTAGACTAGGGGCATTTGCTCCTTCTTTTCCAACCCTACGCCGTGTTCGCCGGTCAGGGCGCCGCCGGCGGCTACGCAGACCTCCAGCACTTCGGCCCCGGCGATGGTGATTCGCTCCAGGGCGCCCGGCTCGCGCTCATCGAATAGCAGGCAGGGGTGCAGGTTGCCGTCGCCGGCGTGGAACACGTTGGCTATGGCTACGCCGTGCCGGCGGCTTACTTCGGCGACTTGTTGCAGCACCGCCGCCAGTTGAGTGCGCGGCACTACGCCGTCCACCAGATAGTAGTTGGGCGCCAGGCTGCCGAGGGCGCCGAGGGCGCCTTTCCGCCCTTTCCATAGCTGCTCCCGCTGGGCGGCTTCGGCGGCGGCCTTGACTTGGCTGGCGCCGGTATCCCATAGGGCGGCTTCCACTTCTTGGCCGGTTTCGTCCACTTCGTCGGCCAGACCCTCCAGTTCAATCAGCAGCACGGCACCGGCGTCATCGGGATAGCCGGCGTCGGATACGTTCTGCACGGCGCGGATGCTCAGGGCGTCAATCATTTCCAAAGCGGCGGGTACGATGCCGTGGCCGATTACCGCCGACACCGCGGTGCAGGCCGATTCTACGTCGGGGAATATGCCCAAGTAAGTTTTGACCGCTTCGGGGAGGGGCAGCAGCCGGACGCTGATGCGGGTGGCGATGCCGAAAGTGCCTTCGGAGCCGGTGAATACGCCGCGCAGGTCGTAGCCGGGGGTTTCGCGGGCCAGGCTGCCGAGAGTGGTTATGGCGCCGTCCTCCAGCACTACTTCCATGCCGAGGACATGGTTGGTGGTAGTGCCGTAGGCCAGGCAGTGGGGGCCGCCGGCGTTTTCGGCGATGTTGCCGCCGAGACTGCAAGCCCGCTGGCTGGACGGGTCGGGGGCGTAGCGCATCCCGTAGCGGCGGACGTGGGTGTCGAGGTCCAGGTTGATGACCCCGGGTTCTACTACGGCGTGGCGGTTTTCGCGGTCCACTTCCAGGATCCGGTTCATCTTGGTAAAAGCGATTTGGATCCCGTCGGGGCGGGAAATGGCGCCGCCGCTGAGCCCGGTGCCGGAGCCGCGGCCTACCACCGGCACTCCGGCCTGGTGGCAGAGGGCCATCACCCGGCTGACTTCGTGGGCGTTCAGCGGAAATACCACCGCTTGGGGCATTCCGCGGTCGATGGAGCCGTCGTACTCAAAAACCAGCAGGTCGTCGGGATGAAAGATTACGTTGGTTTGACCGACTATCTGTTGCAGCCGCCCGATAAACTCGGCTGCGCCGAAAGCCGCCAGCCCGCCGCCCGCCGCGCTGTTGCCCACGGCGCTGTCAAAGGATGTCAAGATGCCCCCCCTGCCCGATGCGCCTTGATTTGGGTTTGCCGCCGCTGTTCCCGCGAATAGGGGTATGCGTTGGATGATAGCCCTTTGCCCATAGCCAGGCAAGGGCGGGCCGGTTCCTTGCGGCTTTTCGCATTGTCATCCGGTATGTGATAAGATAGGGCGTATGATGGAACACGAACCTGACCGGGAGCGGGAGGCCATCTGGAGCGTTCCGCCCGGACGATTGGCGCAATACTTCGCGCTGTTTACCTTTTTCGCCAGCTTGGGGCTGGGGTTTCTGCTATGGTATGAGATCTTTGAGAACACCGGGGACACCGTGCCGCAGACCATCCGGGCCATCATCCAGGGCCTGGGGCTGAACACGGTGGGGTCGGCCGGTATGTCGCTCCAGATTATTGAGGGGCCGAAGACGGTTATGGTGCTGGCGGATTATATCACCAAGAAATGGCTTAACCCGCTGAAAGAGCAACTGCGGGAAGAGGGGCGCGAGCAGGGACGGGAGCAGGGACGTCAGGAGGGGCGTGAGGAGGGGCGCGAGCAGGCCGCCGCCAAGATCAACGCGCAGTGGCGCGACTGGATCGAGCGCCGGGACGCCGCGGCGGCCAGGGGCGAGCCCTTCGACGAGCCGCCGCCGGATGGCGACGCGCCGGGGGATGGTGCGGGTTAGGGCCGCCGCCCCGGTTGGCGGGCATCGGGGAACTCCACGGCCCATAACCGGCCCTGGTCGGATATAAACTGCCCGGTGTAGATGCGATCTATGGGGTAGTCGGGTAGTGGGGCTATCGCTAGGCACCGGCCGCCGGTCACTGCGCCGTGTTGGATGAACCAAAAGCCTCGGTTGTCGAACCCGTATTCTTGGCGTTGTGCCGGCAGGTCGGATTCATTTTCGGGGAACAGGTGCAGAAAGAAGCGGGCTTCGGTGTCGGCGGGGGCGCAAGGTTCTTTTAGGTAGATCAGCGCGGTTTCGCTCTGGTATACGTCAAATGATGCGCGGGCCGCAGGTTCCCCGTAGTCGCCGGAGGTTATGGTTTCGTACTCTGCGATATATTTTTCGATGTCCACCGGGAAATTCGCTTCCCAGAATTTGCGCCCCACGCCGGATTGATATTGCCCGGTGCGGATGCGGGCGATGGGGTAATCGGGCAGGGGCGCGATTATCAGGCAATCGCCGTCGAACACTTCGCCGCGCCACAGAAAGTCGAAGTCCAGGTTCTCAAAGCCGTGCCGCCGGCGTTTTTCGGGCAAGTCGTTGGGGTCCTCCGGTATCGGGTGCAGCAAGAACTTATGCGCTTTGTCGGCAGGGCGGCACTGGCTTTTGTAGTAAATCAGCTTGCCGTCAGACAGGAACAAGTCGTATTCGGCGCGGGCGGCCGGCGGCCCGTAGTCGCCGGCGGTTACGGCTTGGTATTCGGCACGGTATCGGGCGGTTATGGCGCCGGTGTCTATGCCGTTGGCGTCAAAGAGGAATACATGGCGGTGGGACGGGGTCAGCAGGTGCGTATCGGGAAACAGATGGCGGTCGGCGCTGATTATGAAATCGAAATATCGGCCGCATTGGGGGCCGCAATCGGATATGGGCCTTTCGACCAGCTGGTTGACGCTCCCGGTTAGATAGTAGTCGAATATGTGGTTGAGGGATGATTGCATATAGACCTTTTTGCCGTGAGTGAAGCGGCGGATTTCTTGGAACTCGAACATTGTCGCTCCCTCGACCGGGCGCTGCTCGTGGCCGAGGGCTTCTCTTTGTCCCATTTGGTACCCGGAAAGGATGAATATTGACAGGGCGGCTACTACGATGACCGCGGGCAGGGGGCGGCGCCAGCGATGCCGCAGGGCCAGCAGCATCAGCGTGAAAAGGACTAGGGGGATGCCTATATAGTGAACGCTCTCAAAATCGTGCTGCGCGGTGTTGTGGCGCATTCCGATCCCCCAGCACAGCCCGGCCAAGGCCAGGGATGCCAGCAGCATCCGGTGGCGGCGGGCGAAAAGCAACGCCAAAAGGCAGACGCCGGCCGCCGCCATTCCGATGGCGGGGTAGGGCAGGTTTAGCGGCCCCGGCGGATGGGAATACTCCAGTTCATCCAGCCCTTGAGTCTGGGCGGTTAGCGCGTAGGGCAGGGACATATTGCCGATGCGCCCGAACTGCTGGGGCAGTAAGCGCTCCCAAGCGACGAAAGAGGGGATGGTGGCGCTGAAATCGGCGTCCAGCCCGGCGCGGTTCAGTATTGACCGGACGGATGGGAGGTTCCTTAGGGGCAATTCGCCCTCCAGAGCGGCGTATTCGCTGGCGATGTTGAAACTCAGGAGCGCTATCCCGAATAGCAGCGCCGCGGCGCCCAGGCGCAGGTAGCGGCTGCGTAGCAGGGCGGCGGTAAGGGCGCGGATGCGGGCGGCAAGGGCGTTGCCGGGGATGTTGCGCCGCAGGGCGCGGATGATTTCCCCGCCCAGGCCGAAGGCGATGAATGGCAGCAACAGGGCGTAGACGTGCCAGCCCAGCAATAAGGCCAGACCGGTTTTGACCAGCAACTGGCCGAAACGCCTTTCTTGGATAAAAACGGTCATCCCGTGAAAGACCAGCAGCACCCCGAACAGGTCCATCACCGTTTCGTTGGAAACCATGTCGCTGTAATAGAGCAGATGGTAGGACGAAAAAGCCAGCAACGTGGCGGTAAAGGCAATCCAGGGGCGGGCGGTGATGCGGCGCAGGGACAGATAGGCCAGGGCGGCGGCGCCGGCGAACATTAGCAGCATCAGCATTTGGGCGGCGTAGATTTTCGCCGAGAGGTCATCGCCAAAGGGCAGGATGGACAGCTTGATTAGCGCGTAGCCGCCTATGGGAAAGCGGGTGTAGGGTTCATAGCCGGCGCCGCCGTCGGGGCCCGACTGCCGCCGCAGAAACATCAGGAAGTTGTGGGACGGGGAAAGGTTATCGGCTATCACCATACTTTGAGCCGATATCCGGTCGTGGAAGTTGTGCGGTTGGTAGAACCCGCCCCAGCCGTCGCCGAAAAGGTATGCGGTGGACCAGACCAGCAGCAGCAACAGCAGGGGCAGCCAGGCGAGCGGCGAGGGCCGGCGGCGGCGCAAACGGGGGGCGGCAAAGGGGGGCGGCAGGAAGCGCGGCGGCATCATAGCGGTATTCTACTACACGAATTGCCGGGATGGGGTTGCCAAGCCTTGACGGGCGTGGTATGATTGCCCCGAAGTTAGGATACAGAAGAAAGAGAAGCGAAGACACGCCAAATGCTAGACGGTGAAACGAAGGCCAAGCTCATCCGCGAATACCGCATCAACGGCCGGGATACCGGCTCCGCCGAAATTCAGGTGGCAGTGCTTACCGAGAATATCCGGCGGCTTACCGAACACCTAAGGACGCACCGCAAAGACGTCCATTCCCGCCGCGGTCTACAGGGTATGGTATCCCGACGGCGGCGCCTGCTGAACTACCTGAGCAACGAAGACGTAAACCGCTACCAGACCCTCATCGGCCGGCTGGGTTTGCGCCGGTAGTTCCGCCCTTACGCAGCCCCGATGCGCATCGGGGCTGATTTTCGTCTAGCCCGCGGCGGCTCCCTTTCCCGCCCCCGGCGGGAACGACGTTGCTATCGCCCCTGCTGTCTGCTAACTCACCCGTATGTGAGAGGTCGCGCTTTTTATGACCACACAACTGGCAGATCCCACTGTGGTTCACCGCGAAATCGGCGGCGAAACCCTCGTCCTGGAAACCGGACGCCTAGCCTTCCAGGCCCACGGCGCGGTGACCGTCCGCTACGGCGAGTCCATCGTGCTGGCCACCGCCGTGATGTCGCCCCGCCCCCGTTCCGAAGACGTTGACTTTCTGCCCCTTACCGTGGATTACGAAGAAAGGCTGTACGCCGCCGGGCGCATCCCCGGCAGCTTTTTCCGCCGCGAGGGGCGCCCCGGGCAAGAGGGCATCCTAGCCTCTCGCCTTACCGACCGGGCCATCCGCCCCCTGTTCCCCAAAGGGCTGCACAACGATGTGCAGGTCACTTTGACCGTGCTGTCGGCCGATCAGGAAAATCCGCCGGAAATCTTGGCGATGGTGGGCGCATCGGCGGCTTTGGCCATATCGCCCATCCCCTTTGACGGCCCTATCGGCGCCTGCCGCATCGCCTACCGCAAGGGCCAGTACATCATCAACCCCACCTATCAGGAAAGCGACGACAGCGCGTTGAGCATGGTCATCGGCGGCACCCGCGACGCCATTATTATGGTGGAAGCGGGTTGCGACGAAGCCTCCGAGGAAGTCATCCTCGAGGCCATCCGCCGCGCCCAAGAAGCCAACGGCCAGATTATCGAGCTTATCGAAGAGCTGGCCGCCCGCGCCGGGCAGCCCAAAGCCGAGTTCAAGGGCGACAAGGATGCGGCGCAACGGCTGGACGCCGGCATCCGCGAAATCGTGGGAACCCGCATCGCCGACGCGCTGGAGCTAAACCTGGACAAGGTGGAGCTGGAATCCCGCGAGAACGCGCTACGCGACGAAGTGTCGGAAAAGCTGGCCGAGGAATACCCCGACCGGGTAATCGCCGAGGGGTTCAAGGGCGTAATGCGCGACGAAGTCCGCCGCCGCATTCTGGAGCGCCACATCCGCCCGGACGGGCGGGTGCTGGAGGAAATCCGCCCCATCTCCTGCGAGGTGGGCGTGCTGCCCCGCACCCACGGCTCCGGCCTGTTCACCCGCGGGATGACGCAGGTGCTGTCTACCGTAACCGTCGGCTCGCTGGCGATGAAGCAAACGCTGGACACCGTGGGGCCGGATAACACCCGGCGGTTCATGCACCATTACAACTTTCCGTCTTTCTCCACCGGCGAAGCCCGCCGGGTGGGTTCGCCGGGGCGCCGCGAAATCGGCCACGGGGCGCTGGCCGAGCGGGCCATCGAGCCGGCCCTGCCCCGGGAAGACGAATTTCCCTACGCCGTGCGGGTAGTGTCGGAAGTCCTTAGCTCCAACGGCAGCACGTCTATGGGCAGCGTATGCGGCGCATCCCTGGCCCTGATGGACGCCGGGATCCCGATGAAGTCGCCGGTGGCGGGCATCGCTATGGGGCTGGTCACGGACGAGGATGGGCAGTACGCCATCCTGAGCGACATCCAGGGCATCGAGGATTTTCTGGGGGATATGGACTTTAAGGTAGCGGGAACCGCCGCCGGGGTCAACGCCCTACAGATGGATATCAAATGGACGGGCTTGACGCAGGAAATCTTGGCCCAGGCGCTGGAGCAGGCCCGCGTCGGCCGCTTGTACATTATGGACAAGATGGCCCAAGTCATTACCTCCCCCAACCGGCAGATGAGCCCCTACGCCCCCAAGATGATCCGGCTGAAGATCAACCCCGACAAGATCGGGGCGCTGATCGGCCCCGGCGGGCGCGTCATCCGGGGGATCCAGGAAGAAACCGGCACTACCATTGACGTCCAGGATGACGGCACTGTAACCATCGGCGGGCAAGACCAGACGATGCTGGAAATGGCCCAGTCCAGGGTGGACGGCCTCACCCGCGAGCTGGCGGTGGGCGATATTTTCACCGGCAAGGTGGTGCGGCTGACCAACTTCGGGGCGTTCATCGAACTGGTGCCGGGCCGCGACGGCCTGATCCGCAACGGCGACTTGGGCGATCTAGAGGAAGATCTTACCGAAGGCCAAGAAATCACGGTGATGATCCACGAAATAGACTCGCAAGGCCGGGTGAACCTGTCGCGCCGCGCCCTGTTCGGCGACGACAGCCCGCCCGCCCCCCGCCCGGCGGCGCCGCCCCGCGCGGGGATGGATCGGGGCGGACGCGGCGGTGACCGGGGTGGACGCGGCGGCTTTAGCGGCGGCGGCCCGCCCCGGCGCAACGGCGGGGGAGGCGGCGGCGGCCGTCCGGCCGGCGGCGGGCGCGGCCCGGAACGCCGCTTCGACGGCGGCGGCCGCGGGCGATAGCCCCAACCAAGGTTTTCGATTAGCCGCAGAGCGCACGGAGGACGCAGAGTTTATGTCTTTATTCTCTGCGTCTCCGGGATCTCTGTGGTTATCTTTATTACGGAGCAGACTGCGATGGCTGCGATTAAAGTGGTAATACACGGCGCAACCGGCCGGATGGGCCTCGAAACCGTCGCCGCCGTCTGCCGCGAAAGTGATTTGGAACTGGCGGGCGCGGTCTGCCGCCAAGAACGGGGCGGCGTGCTGCCAACGCCAAGCGGGGATGTGCCGCTGTCGACCGACCTAGCCGGAATGCTGGACGCCGCGCGGCCCGATGCAATGGTGGATTTCACCAACGCCGCGACCTGCATGGAAGCGGCCCATACCGCCGCCACCCGGAAAGTCAACATGGTGCTGGGGTCTAGCGGGCTGTCCCCCGAACACCTGGCGCAGCTTGACGCGCTGGCTAACGACAACGGGGTGGGCATCATCGTAGCGCCAAACTTCGCTTTGGGGGCGGTAGTGCTGAAAAAGCTGGCGGAACAGGCCGCGCCCTTTTTCGATTACGTTGACATTGTGGAATCGCACCACGAAATGAAAATAGACGCGCCATCAGGCTTTTCGCTGGCATTGGCCTATAGTCTAGCGGAACAAAAGCGGTTTCGCCGGAATGTGACGGAAAGGGAAAACCTGCCCGAAACTCGCGGGGGCGACGTCAACGGCGTGACCGTTCACAGCGTCCGTCTGCCCGGCCGGAGCGCCCATCACGAAATAGTATTCGGAGCGGCAGGCCAGACCGTGACTCTGCGCCACGATACTTTAGGCCGCGACTGTTATATGCCCGGGGTGATTCGTTGCATTCGGGAGGCGGCGGCCCGCCCGGGTCTGGTGGTAGGGCTGGAGCAGGTGCTGGGGTTGTAAGGGATGGCTTGGGAAGTTGTTTTTCATCCGACTTTTGAGTTGGAATACATGGAATTGCCCTTGGATTTTCAACGTGCTTTACACAAAAGAATAAGTCTTTTGCAACAACAAGGCCCATTGTTGGGGCGCCCATTCGCGGACACGCTCAGGGATTCCCGGCATTCCAATATGAAAGAATTACGTTTCAGATCTATGCGAGCCGTTTGGCGGGTAGCTTTCGCTTTTGACCCTCATCGGCAAGCAATACTGTTGCTAGGTTGGAACAAGAAAGGAGAAAACGAAAGGCTGTTTTACGAGTGGCTTATCAGTGAGGCTGACAGAAGGTTTGACGAACATTTGAGGCAACTGGAGCATTAAAAAATGGGAAAATGGACGACCTTCGATGAGATGATGGATCGAATGCCCGAAGAGGAACGCCGGAAAGTTGAAGAGCTCTCGAAAATCCTGATAGCCGAAGAAGAGTTCTGGAATAGCTTGCCTGAAGCCGAAAAAAACAAGCGTCTGGAAAAGCCGAAAATTTCTTACTGCGCCGCCAGCGACACTTTATGGTTGATGAACGGCAGGCCGACGCTCCGGCGATACGACATTTCGGCTAACCGTGTGACCGTCTTTTTTGAGGCGGATATATGGTATCCGTCTGCCGTTATGGTGGGCAAGGCTTCCCGGTTGCTTGGCCCCATTTTCGGCGCCGATGACGTCCGGCCGCCGGAATCGTTGATTATACGGCGCGGGCGGGGGGACTGCGATAAAGTTGAGAAATTTCTCAACCTTGACGGCGTGGAAATCGACCATGAAAATATGGGCGATTGTCTATGGATCGGCAACGGCGAACTGCCTTGTGATGGAACGGAGTTCGCCGAAGACTTGGTTGTCTATTTTACTGAAGAAAATCAGATCCCGGTGGGCGTTACGCTTACGCCCGCGGCCAAGCTCTTGACGCCGCTATTGTTTCCTGCCGGGGCGCGGGCGGCGTCAAGTCTAATATAGTGTCATTCCCCATTCCAATCAGTGAAAGGTGCGCTTGTGCATGATTTGACCATTGCCGTTGTTGGAGCTACCGGAGCCGTGGGCGCAGAGTTTCTGCGCATTATTGAGCAACGCTACGCCCGCCCGCCCGCGTTGCGGCTAATGGCATCGCCGCGTTCCGCCGGCAAGTGCATCGCTGTCGGCGGGCGGGATCTGGTGGTGGAATCCGCCGCCGAAGATTCTTTCGACGGCGTTGACTTGGCTTTTATGTCCGCCAGTTCCGAAGTGAGCCGCCGCCTGGCCCCCTCCGCCGTGGCCGCCGGCGCGGTGGTTATCGACGACGGTTCGGCGTTTCGGATGGAGCCGAAGGTGCCGCTGGTGGTGCCGGAAGTCAACGGGGCGGACTTGGAATGGCACGAGGGGATAATATCCATTCCCAACTGCTCCACCACGCCGCTGGTGATGGCGGCGCATCCGCTGCGCCAACTGGCGCCCATCCGCCGCATCGTGGCCGACACCTACCAGTCGGCATCCGGCGCCGGGGCATCGCTGGCGGCCGGGCTACGGGAGCAGTCGGCGCGGCTGCTGGATGCCGACCACCGCGCCACGGCCAGCGAGCCGGGCCAAATCGCCTATAACCTGATTCCGCAAATAGACCGCTTCCTGGAGTCGGGATACACCTACGAAGAGCAGAAAATGCGGCAGGAATCGCAGAAAATCCTGCACGATCCGCAACTGCAATTATCCGCCACCTGCGTCCGGGTGCCGGTGTTCGTGTCGCACAGCGCGGCGGCGCATATCGAGTTTGAGCGGCCGGTGTCGCCCGGCGAGGCCCGAGAGGCGCTGACGGCGATGCCGGGGGTGACGGTGCTGGACGACCCGGCGTCCGGCGCCTACCCTATGCCTTGGGACGTCTCCGGCGAGGATGATGTGTTCGTGGGCCGCATCCGCCAGGATATTTCCCACCCCAACGGGTTGGCGATGTGGATCGTATCCGACAACCTACGCAAGGGGGCGGCCCTCAACACCCTGCAAATCGCCGAGGAACTGGTAGCCCGGGGTTGCCTGAAGCCGCGGGTTACCGGAGCGAGCGCCCGTTAGAAAACTTTCGTTGTTGTAGCCGGTTATGGAGGGGCATATCGGATTATGGTTGATGCAGGCAGTCAAGGGAAAGAAAGCCAATCGGTAATGGACGGGTTGATTCTTTCCCCTCAGCAAGAATATGAGTTTGATGCCGGTTGCCCTTTTCCCGAGGAATTTGTGAACGCCCTTTCGCGCCAGGAAGTGTTTAACGAACATCTGTTTCGTCCTAATACCTATCTGCACAAATGGTGGGCGCGGCGGTGCGGCTCTACTTTTCGGGCGATTCTCAAACAATTCGCTAATGCAGAACTCCGGGGTTACTATACTCCGGGCGGGCTGGAGGGCAAGGTTGTGCTTGACCCGATGATGGGCGGCGGCACAACCTTGCACGAGGCAATCCGGTTGGGGGCCAATGTCATTGGGGCGGACATAGATCCTATTCCCATCGCGCAAGCCCGGGCGTCTCTTACTCAAGCATCGTTAGGGAATTTGAGAAGCGCATTCAATCTATTTTTCTCCAGCCTGCGCCGGGAGTTGGCGCAGTATTTCCAAAGCGAGTGTCCGGTCTGTCAAAAAGCGGCGGATATTCAATATACGTTATACGGGTTGCGCAAAGTATGCGCTTGCGGAGATGTAGTACAGGTTGAGGTGTATGACCTGCGCCGGGAGTCTGGAGCGAACATCAGGATTTGCCCAGAAAGCTGGCAAATCGGCGGCCATAAAGCTGCAACTCCCAAGCTGGTCACCAAAGCTGACAAAAAGTGCGTTGACTGCGGCCAAGAATATAAAGAGCTGCTGGATTTGCCGCTTTATGCGCGTTATGTTCCGGTAGCCATTTTCGTGTCCTGCGACGAACATGGCAGTTTGTTCCGCCAGCCGAGCCAATCCGATTTGGCGCTGATTGAACTGGCCGACAGTCAAAGAAACGCTTTGGATTTCGGGAATGTCGAGGACTTTGCAGTAAAGAATGGCCCCAAGTCCGTGGATTTGTTGCGGCATAATGTCCGTTCTTACCTGGATGTATTTTCGTCCCGGCAATTGATGTACCTGCACCAGGCCATCCGGCTGTTGCGGGATTACACGGGGGCGGATAAGCTCAACTTGGGGATGCTGGTATCCACGTCTTTGGAGTTTAACTCTATGCTGTGCGGTTACAAAGGTTGGTACAGGCAACGGCCGGGGGCGATCCGGCACACTTTCGCTTTGCACGCATATTCGTTTCAATATACGGCTTTGGAAAACAATCCGGTCAACTGGCGCAAGGCGTCAGGAAATCTGCAACTGCTCTTTCATGACCGTATCGAAAGGGGGCGCAAGTGGGCGTTGCAGCCCATTGAAAGGGCAATCAATGAAAACGGCAAAACTACGCAGGTTAAAATATCCGGCGAAGTGGATGGCGGGCTGGAGGTTTTCGGTCCGCCGGACATCGTACAGGGACGTAACAGGTTTTGGCTGATTCAGGGCGATTCCCGAAACTTGCCCATTGCAGATAACTCCGTTGACTTGGTGGTGACCGACCCGCCTTATTATGACAACGTGCAATACAGCAACCTTGCGGCTTTCTTTCGGGTATGGCTGTCAAGACTGCTGCCCGGGGAAGCGGAATGGACTTATGAGGAATCGGCCAGCGCCGTTGTCGTAAAAGGGGCGGATTGCGCCGGAAGTTTCTTGACGGCGCTCACCGGCATTTTCGCCGAGTGCGGGCGTGTTCTCAAGCCCGGCAGCGGGCGATTGGCGTTTACGTTTCATCACTGGGATTCTAACGCATGGGCGGATATTACCATAGCGCTCAAGCAGGCCGGATTCAAATTGATGAACGCTTATGTAGTGTATTCCGAACATCCTATATCGGTACACATTCGCGGATTGAAATCTATCAAGCACGACAGCGTTCTGGTTTTAGCCCGTGGCAACGGCTCTGAAGTTAGACAATGGCCGCAGATCATGGCCATTGACACCGATGACAGCGAAATTTTTTGCCGCCAATGCGCCGCCGCCATCGGGTGGTTGTTGGGGGGCGATTATTCCAATGATGAAATTCGCGCGATTTGGAAAAATATCATTAGGGAAGGTTCCTAATGACCGCGCCGGCGGGGGTGGGGCTTTGAGGAATTTCGGCGGGGGCGGGTTGGCGGGGTTGCGGCGGGGATAACCGGGCGTATAATAGGCGCAACTTTGGCGCTTGGGTATTCCGCGAGTTGCTGATTCGACGATGTAGGGAGGGCTACTATGACTGAGTTGGGCAGGCTTATCACGGCGATGGTTACGCCGTTTGATGCCGAGGGCAAGGTGGATTACGCCCAGGCCAAGCGGCTCGCCAACGCCCTTCTTGATTCCGGCAGCGACGGGGTTATCGTGTCGGGAACTACCGGCGAGTCGCCGACCTTGACTACCGGGGAAAAACTGCGGCTGTATGCCGAGGTTAAGGAAGCCGTCGGCGACCGGGGCGCGGTCATCGCCGGCGCCGGCAATTACAGCACCGCCGAAAGCATCGAGCTTACCCAAGAGGCCGAAAAGCAGGGCGTGGACGGCCTGCTGCTGGTAGTGCCTTACTACAACAAACCGCCCCAAGAGGGCCTGTACCGGCACTTTAAGGCCATCGCCGAAAGCGCCAGTCTGCCGGCCATCGTGTACAACGTCACCAGCCGCACCAGTCTGAATATGAGCCACGAAACCACCATCCGGCTCAGCGAAATCGACAACATCGTGGGCATCAAAGAGGCGGGCAGCGATCTGGACCAGATCGCCCGCATCATTGACGGGGCCAAGCCCGGCTTTCTGGTCTGGAGCGGCAACGACAACGAAACTTTTTACATCATGGCGATGGGCGGCTATGGGGTGGTCAGCGTGGCGTCGCATCTGATCGGCAGTCAAATCAAGCAGATGATGGGGCTACTGCTGGAGGGCGATATTGAGGGCGCGGCGGCGGAACACCGCCGGATGCACCCAATGTTCAAGGCGCTGTTCGTGGAGTCGAACCCGATTCCGGTCAAGTATGGGCTGAACCGGGCGGGTTTCGATGTCGGCAGCCCCCGTCTGCCGCTGATTCCGGCGTCGGAAAAGGCGGCGGCGGAAATTGACCGGGTAATGGCGCAGTATGCCATCGACTTGCCGGTGTAAACTCCGGGCCGTTTGTTCCGGGCTTGCGGCAAGGCCAATCGGTTATTTCTTGGCAGGGGCGCACGGTGGTGCGCCCTTGCGTTTGGGGGGTATGGGCAATCGGTTATCAGATCTTGACATTATTTCGTGGCAGTCAAGAATTTGACGGGCAACCGGCTTTGGGGAATGCGCTAGTCGAATACCGGGGTTAGCTGGATGGTTTCGGCGCGGCTGGGGCCGGTGGATACGATTCGGACGCGGCAGCCTACCAGTTCCTCGATGCGGCGGATGTAGGTTATGGCGTTGGCCGGCAGTTGGCTTAGCTGAGTGGCGCTGGCGGTGGGTTGGGACCAGCCGGGGAGTTCCTCGTAAATCGGCTGGCAGCGGGATAGCAGGGCGGTGTTGGCCGGGAAGCGAGTTATATGTTGGCCGTCGGCTTGGTAGCCGATGCAGATTTTGACGGATTCAAAGCCGTCCAGAATATCCAGGCGAGTCAGCACCAGTCCGGTAAAGCCGTTGACCAGTTGGCTGTATTTGGCGGCGATGCCGTCGAACCAGCCGATGCGGCGGGCGCGGCCGGTGGTGGTGCCGTATTCTTGGGCGATTTCCCGGATTTTTTCAGCGGTGGGTTCGTCCATTTCCGACGGCATTGGGCCGCTGCCGACGCGGGTGGAGTATGCCTTGAACACGCCGAGGGCGCCGGCGATGGATTGGGGGTTCAGGCCGAGGCCGGTGCAGGCGCCGCCGATGGACGGGGATGATGATGTGACATAGGGATAGGAGCCGTGGTCGAGGTCCAGCAGCGTTCCCTGGGCGCCCTCCAGCAGCACCCGTTTTCCCTCGGCCAAGTGGTCTTGCACTAGCTGCTCGGTGGCGCGGGCGTAGGGGCGGAGCTGGCCGGCCCATTGGCGGCAGCGGGCTTTGATCTCCTCCAGCGACAGGGGTTCGCCGCCGTAAATTTTGGTGATTATGGCGTTTTTGCGCTCCAAAACCCGGCTCAGCTTGGGAGTAAAGGAATCCCAGTCCAGCAGGTCGCCGACGCGGATTCCGTCGCGTCCGGTTTTGTCGACGTATGCGGGGCCGATGCCGCGGCCGGTGGTGCCGATGGCGCCGACGCCGCGGGCCTGCTCCTCCAGGGCGTCGAGCATTATGTGGTAGGGCATAATGATGTGGGCCCGCTCGCTTACGTGCATCTTGGAGGTATCAATGCCGCGGCCGCGCAGCATATCCATTTCCTCGGCCAGGACGTCGGGATCCACCACCACGCCGTTGCCGATGATGCCGTGGACTTCGGGCCAGCAGATGCCGGACGGCACCAGGTGCAGCTGAAATTCGCCTTGTTCGTTGACTACGGTATGGCCGGCGTTGTTGCCGCCGGCGTAGCGCACGACGCTGTCTACCCCGCCCGCGAGGTAGTCAATGACCTTTCCTTTGCCCTCGTCGCCCCACTGTCCCCCAATCACGGCGTATGCCGGCATCCTCAACCGCCTTACATAACAGGAATATCTGCGCCCGGCGCAAAATTAGGCCGTCCCCCTGCGGGGCCCGGCAACAGAAATTACATTATATCAAATCCGCCCATCGCGCGAAAGGTGGGGGCAGGGCGGGATTTGGGGGCGGCGGAAGGCGCGGCGCATCCGGCTGAGCGCGGCGGGGGGGGGGGCTTGGGAGGGCTGTGCCGGGTTGCCGCCGGTGGTGGGTTTCGGGTTTAGCAAGGGGCAGGTGTCATTAGCTGGGGATGGGGGACGCCCCCACCCTAACCCTCCCCCGGAGGGGGAGGGGATATTATAAATGGAAAGATATTGTAGGGGGATGGGGTATTATAAGGAGGGCGGCATTATCAAGGAGGGCGGTATGAAGCGGGTGATTATAGATGCGGATCCGGGGATTGATGATCTGGCGGCGATTTTGCTGGCTTTGGGCAGTCCGGAGCTGGAGGTGGCTGCGGTTACGGCGGTTTATGGGAACGCTTCGGCGGAAACTTGCGCGGCTAATGCGCGGCGGATATTGGCGGCGGCGGGGCGGGGGGATGTTCCGGTGTTTGTGGGGGCGGGCAAGCCGCTGCTGCGGGCGGCTAACGCGGGGTGGGCGGCGCACATTCACGGCGCCGACGGGCTGGGGGGCGCGGCAGGCGACGATGGTTCGCCGGAATCGGCGGCGATGGGGGCGGTGGGCGCGGCGCCGGGGGATGTTGGGGGGCGGCACGCGGCGGTGGCGATGGTTGAGATGGTGATGGGGGCGCCGGGGGAGGTGGCGATTCTGGCTTTGGGACGTATGACTAATGTTGCTTTGGCGCTTTCGCTGGAGCCGCGGCTGGCCGGGGCGGCGCGGGAAATTGTGGTTATGGGGGGCGCGGTGACGGTTCCGGGCAATGTTTCGGGGGTGGCTACGGCTAATCTGTATGAAGATCCGGAAGCGGCGGCTATTGTTTACCGCTCCGGGGCGGCTATTGTGCAGGTGGGGCTGGATGTTTGCAACCGGGTTACGGTTAGTCCGGCGCAGCTTGAGGCGATTGCGGGGGCGGGTTCGGCGGCGGCGCGTATGCTGTCGGGGGCTACGGGGTATCTGCGGGATGCTTATGTGCGGGCCGGACGCATCGGGGCCGGGGATGGGGTGCGGTATAACGATATGCCGGCGGTGGGGTATGCGGTGAATCCTGGGCTGTTCGGGACGCGGGCGGCGCGGGTGGAAATCGAGACGCATAGCGAGCTTACGCGGGGGCAGACGGTGGCCGATTGGGATGCGGCGGAACCTAACGCCAGGGTTTGTCTGGAGGTGGATTCCGCCGCTTTGACCGATCTGTTTACCCGGCGGGTATGCCGGGGATTCGGGGGCGCGGGTGGGTGTTGACGCCGTTGGGGATGGGGGTTAGCCGCTCAGGGCGGCGGCTTGGCGCTGCACTTCGTCGTAGTCGGGTTCGTTGAGCGGGGTTTCGCCTACCCATTTGTAGCGGATTATGCCCTGGCCGTCGATGATGAATACGGCGCGTTGGGAGGCGACGTAGCCTTCCATTCCGGCGAGGTTCGGCAGGGCTACGCCGTAGGCGTTGACGGCAGCGCGGTTGAAGTCGCTAAGCAGGGGGAAGTTGAGGTTGTTCTGTTCGGCCCAGGCTTTTTGGGAGAAGGGGGAATCGACGCTGATGCCGTAGACTTGGGCGTTGACGGAGTTGAAGGCGTCGGCGCGGTCGCGGAAGCTGCACATTTCGGTGGTGCAGACGCCAGTGAAGGCGCCGGGAAAGAAGGCCAGGACAACGGTCTGGCCGCGGTGGTCGCTGAGGTTGCGGATTTGCCGGTCGAAGTCGTGGATGCCCAGTTCGGGGGCGGGTTGTCCTACGTCGGCTGCCATTGGGTTTCCCTCCGTTAAGGTTGGTGATGGGGACATATTACCATAAATCGGGGCGTCATCACCAAATAGGGGGGCCATCACCGGGAACCGGGCGGGGCAAGGTCGCCGGATTTGGGGCGGCCGTTTTGTCCGACTGTTGCGCTAGGTTTGTTCCTGGTATCGCCCGATGTATCATTTGGAAGGGGGCAGCCCGACGCGCTCCAGGATTAGCTGGGCTATTTTCATTTCTTTTTCCAATTGGATGGGAAAGGGGCCGATGTTGTTTATTTCCAAGTAGAAGTTTCCCTCGAACCCGGCTATGACGGTGGGGGCGGTTACGTGGACGGAAAGCCCTAGTCGGGCCAGGGTGCTTTTGCCCTCAATCCGGGCGGCCAGGTGGTTGGGGAGTTTTATGTGTTCCAGGGTCTTTCCGATGATTAGCCGGTTGGGGGCGAGCTGGTATACGCCGTCGTCAAGGGAGCGGCGGGTTCCATTCCGTTCCAAGAGGTCCATAACGCGGAAATCAGGTATGTTAGGGTTTACGATGATCCCGGGCGGATTTTGGTCGGGGATGATGAGGTCCGGGTGCAGCAAAAGGTCAACGGTGGAGCTGTCTATCCGATTTTCGAAGTCTTTGATGGGCGGGTTAAAGACCAGCCGATCGGCATCGATCTCGGCTATGATTTCGATGTCGGACAGTAGCATTTTAGCGCTCGTCGGGGTGGAAGACGGCGATGGCTATTTTTTCCAGGGCGGCTTCGTCTGCGACGAAGCGGGTATGCCCGAAGTTGGTCGGAGGGAAGTCTACCAAGATTTTCCCCTCGCGTTCCCCCACGAGGGCGGCGGTCACAGCCCTTTTCTCCTCGTTCACGATCCTGAGCGGCACAAAGGCCGACTTGATCTCCCCGTCCAGATCGAACCAGATTTGCGCCTCCTGGGGCGTGGGGAACGGGTCCTTGGATATGTCGATGTAGGTCAGGTTTGCCAGTACCGGCTCACGATAGTACCGCGTCCGTATCGGTTCCGGGCTCAATTTTCCTCGCAATTTCATTATGTTTCCTCCGCTCGGCAGGATGGTTTGCCTTAGGATAGCGGTTGTTCCGGTATTGTCAAGGATTTGGGGGGCGGGGTAAAGGGGCATTGGCGTTGTGGTACAATGGCGGGGCTGCCGGGGATGGCGGCATAGAGGGTTTCGGGTATGTATTTCGATTCGCGGCGCAGTACTGTTTTGGCTACGCAGGGGATGGTGGCTACCAGCCAGCCGCTGGCGGCGGTGGCCGGGTTGCAGGCGCTGGTGGACGGGGGGAATGCGGTGGACGCCGCTATCGCCGCCGCCGCGGCGCTTAATGTGGTGGAGCCTAATGCCACGGGGGTGGGGGGGGATTTGTTCGCGCTGGTTTGGAGCGACAAGGATAAGTCGGTGCGGGCGATTAACGGGAGCGGGCGGGCGCCGGCCGCGGCCAGCATTGAGGAATTGACGGCGCAGGGTTATCGGGCTATGCCGGGCGCAGGGCCGTATTCGGTGGCGGCGCCGGGGACGGTGCATGGGTGGGAAACTTTGCGGGCCTGCTGCGGTACTATGCCTTTGTCGCGGCTGCTGGCGCCGGCGATCCGCTACGCCGAGGAGGGGTTTCCGGTGTCGGAGGTTATTGCCTGGCAGTGGCGGCATAATTTGCCCAAGCTGCTGATGTATCCGTCAGGGCGGGAGCTGTTGGCGGACGGGAAAGCGCCGGAAAAAGGGGATTTGGCGCGGCTGCCTACGCTGGCGGCTACGCTGCGGGCGATCGCCGAGGGGGGTTGCGAGGCGTTCTATCAAGGGCCGATAGCGGAAGGTATGGCGTCCTTTGTGCAGGAACACGGGGGCTGGCTTACTACCGGCGATTTGGCGGCTCATACATCGGATTGGGATGAACCTATATCTGCCGATTACCGGGGCGTTACTTGCTGGGAATGTCCACCCAACGGGCAAGGTATCGCCGCGCTGGAGGCGCTGAATATCGTTGAAGGGTACGATATTGCGGGGATGGGGGCGCAGTCGGCGGACGCTTATCATCATCTTATTGAGGCGATGCGGTTGGCCTTTGCCGACGCTTATAGATATGTGGCGGATCCGCGGGTTGTGGATGTGCCTACTACGTGGCTGGCGTCGAAAGAATATGCGGCCGAGCGGCGGGCGCTTATTGACTCGCGGCGGGCGATGGTTACGGCGCCTTACGGTCGGCCTTTGCCGGGGGGAAATACGGTTTATATCAGCGCGGTGGATGGGCAAGGGAATGCCTGTTCGTTGATTAACAGCATATTTTCCGATTTCGGTTCGGGGATGGTGGTTCCCGGCACGGGCATTTTGTTGCATAACCGGGCGGGGCTGTTTTCGCTGGACGCGGATCATCCTAATGCGCTGGCACCCGGCAAGCGGCCTTACCATACTATTATTCCGGGTTTGGCTACCCGGGATGGGGAATTGTTGTATTGCTATGGGATGATGGGGGCGTTTATGCAGCCGCAGGGGCATTTGCAACTAATCAGCAATATGGTTGACCACGAAATGGGTCCGCAACAGGCGGTGAACGCGCTGCGGTTTATGGTGGGGAATAACCAGGTTTTGCTGGAGGAGGGTGTTAGCCCCGATACGGCGCGGGAATTGCAATCGCGAGGGCATCAATTGGGGCTTATCGCCGGGCCGTCGCGGGTGTCTATCGGCGGGGCGCAGGTTATAATACGCGATTGGCGGACCGGGGTGTTGCAGGGCGGCACGGAGCCGCGTAAGGATGGCGCGGTGGTGGGATGGTAAGCCGGGGTTTAATCACAATATGGCGCAGAGGAAAGGAGCGGGAAATGGCAGAGGGAAATAAAGAGCGGGGTTTTTACCGGAATTATTACCGGGAGATTGATGTTTTGCATGGGTTGCAATCTGCGCCCGAGGAGCGCGATTGGTTGCTGACTACGCCGAAGGGCGAGGTCAAGCAGTCGGATATTGTGCTGTATTTGGGTTGCAATGTGTTGCGGACTACGCATTTGGTGCGGACGGTTATGGATGTTTTCCGGTTGCTGGATTTGGAGTTTACTGCGGTGGGGGGCGCGGCATATTGTTGCGGGATACAGCATCATCAGCGGGGGGATGAGACGTCGGCCCGCTCGATCGCCGCTACTACGGCGGCCAATTTTCGCAAGTTCGGACCGGAGCAGGTGGTGATGTGGTGTCCGTCTTGCATTTTCTTTTATGACGATATTATGGGGATGCGGGAGGATTTCAGTTTCCGGCACGTTACGGAGTTTCTGGTACAGAATTTGGATAAGCTGGAGTTTCGGGCGCAGCCGGAAACTACGGCGGCGCTGCATTATCATACGGGGCGGGCGCAGTCGGATGTGGAGGCGGAAAGCGCTTTGACGCTGCTGGGGCGACTGCCGGGGGTGACGGTGCGGGATATTGGCGGCGACCCGCGGTTCGGGCGGCATTGCACTCCGGCGGTGCGGCAGCAGATGGGGCCGGAGGCGTGGGATGCGATGTCGGGGCAGTGGGCGCAACGGGCGGTAGAAGCCGGGGCGGATACCTACGCCACGTTGTATCACGGCTGCCAGCGGGCGATGTGCGGGCTGGAGGCGGATTATCCGGTGCGGGTGGAGCATTATCTGACGCTGGTGGGCCGGGCGCTGGGGATTGAGCACGAGGATCAGTATAAGAAGTATACGCTTTTGGGCGACCCGGCGGCGGCACTGGCGGAAACCGCGCCGTGCGCCGCGGCCAGCGGGATTGGGCCGGGGGAGACGGCGGAAGTGGTCGGGCGGGTGTTTCCGGCGCGGCGACGGTAGCGGGGCGGCGGGGCTAGATGGCGGTTAGGGCGGCTTCGGGGGAAAGTATATTCAGGTTGTAGCGGGTTTGGATGCCGGATGATGCTAGGTCGTTTCGCAGCGGCTGGTCTGCGGTTACTAGGATTGCCCCGGTTTCTACTGCCAGACGGACTATGAATGCATCATCATGGCTGCCTTGCGGGATGTCGCTTTCCTCAGGAAACGGGGGCGCTTCCGCGCCAATGCTTTGGATTTTCCCATCTCTTTCCAGAGCCAGATGAAATATCCGCAACAATGAACGCGGGCCAAAGGGCTGGTCTGGGGGGAGGTTTCTTAGCTGTTGATAGATTTTGTCCCACAATACGCCATCGAACACCAGCGAGTGGCAGATTTCGATGATGTTGTCTACCAGTTGCCGGCAAGTGTTGTCGGCTTCTCCGTGGGCGTTTTCCACTTTCTGGGCCAGGATGGCGACATTTTCGTCTATTATGAATCGTTCAGTCATTGCTTTCCTGTCAAGGCGTTCATATAACGGTTTACTTCGTCCAGTTCGTTCTGAAAGAAATCTTTAAGACCGCCTTTTACTCTGCCATCGGGCAACACTTCAATTTCGCTGGCGGAGCATTCCCCTTTTTCGTCTTTCTCAAAGGAAAAAATCGCCAATTCGTCAGGCGTCAATTGCTTTTCCGCGACCAGGGTTAGCAGACGGCCGGCGATATGCTCGCTGTGGGTGGTCATTATTAGTTGCTTGTTGTCGGCTTTGGCGGTATTCGCCAATACTTCGGCCAGTTCGGCCTGGGCTTTGGGGTGCAGGTGAATTTCCGGCTCCTCAATCAGGATTGTTGCGCCCTTTTCGGCGGTTAGCAGTTGGTGGAGTAGCAGGATTAGGGCGTTGGCGCCGAATCCTTCGGTCACTATGTTGACAGCACCGGATGGGGTTGTTGATTTTACTTCCACCAATTGGGGGGGCGTTGGTTCGGCGCGTAAGCCGGTGCCGGTCACTTTTTTTATCAAATTGGAAAGTCGTTCCTCTGTTTGACGGCTGTAGGCTAGGTTTGATGCTAACTGCGCTTCTTGTGTGTCAAACCCATAACTTGGCAATACTTGTTCGGTGTATTTGTCGCCTAACCTGTATTGAGGGCGCACCAATCCTCGGGTTGATGGCACAGCCCTCAATTGTTTAAGGGGAGGGGCATCAGTGACAATGACGTGTGATAGGTCAGAATCGGGAGACGACTCCATATAGTAGTATTGATATTCATTGCCATATTGGTTGTCTGCAATGCCGAAATAAATTGGTGGGCAATTATCCAAGAAATTAGGAATAATATCGCCCCATCCGCTCAGGTTGAGAAATTCTCCATTATGCTCAATCCGGCCTTTCCCCACTGACTGCTTGAGTAGCATCAGGGACTGCAACACGCTGGATTTGCCGGTGCCGTTGGGGCCAATCAGCACCGTCAGCAGCTTGGGGTTGATTTCAAGCCGGCGGAAGCACTTGAAGTTTTCCAAGTTTATGTTCGTTATCATGGCGTGGCCTCTTAATGGGATGGGTTAGCGAGGGGTTGCGGCGGCCAGGGCAGGTGGGGTGGGGGCGATGGTGCCGTCGGAGTATACCACACCGTCGTGGCAGTGGGCTTCTATGCGGCCGCTGCCGAATTGTTCTTGATAGAGGCGGGCGTATAGGCCGTTGCGAGATAGCAGTTGGGCGTGGGTGCCGTGTTCTACTATTTTGCCGCGGTCTATGGCGTAGATTATATCGGCGGATATTATTGTTGACAAGCGGTGGGCTATCGCCAGGGTGGTGCGGCCCTGCATCAGGGGTTGCAGGGCGGCTTGTACGCTGCGCTCGCTGGCGGTGTCGAGGGCGGATGTGGCTTCGTCCAGTATCAGTACGCGGGGTTGGTGCAGAATTACGCGGGCGATGGACAGGCGCTGCCTTTCGCCGCCGGATAGCCGGAAGCCGCGCTCGCCTACTATGGTGTCGTAGCCTTGAGGGAGTTCCATTATGCGGTCGTGAATGTTGGCGGCGCGGGCCGCGGCTATTAGTTCCTCGCGGGCGGCATCGGGGCGGGCGTAGAGCAGGTTTTTTTCCATTGTGGCGTGAAACAAGTAACTTTCCTGAGTTACGAAACCGACTATTTCCGACAAGTCGGATAGGGGGATTTCGCGGACGTCTGTGCCGTCGATGCGGACGGCGCCCTCGGTTACATCGTAGAGACGAGGAACCAGGGATGCTATAGTGGTTTTGCCGGCGCCGCTGGGGCCGACGATCGCGGCCAGTTGGCCGGGAGGTATACGTAGGCTTACGCCGTCCAGCGCCCAGGGACTTTCGAGTGTGTTGGGTATCGCTTGAGGGATTTCCCGTCCGGGATTTATGGTATATTCATCCGGCGCAGCGTCATCCGGTTCCCGTCCGTAGTTGACGCGCACTGAGTTGAAGGTTATTTCGCCGGCTACTGTGTGGGCGGGCAGGGGGCGGGCGTTGGGGGAGTCTACTATTTCCTGTTTCAGATCCAGATAGCCGAATATACGCTCGAACATTGCCATTGAGGATTGCAGCTCTACCGATACTTGCAGGAGGCGGCCTACGGGAAAGTATAGGCGGTTTTGCAGCACGGTGAAAGCGATTACGGTGCCGGCGGATACTACCGATGGGCCGTCGCCGGACATTATGTATCCGGCCAGCAGATAAATTGCCACGGGGCTGGCGGAAAGGAAGGCCATTACTACGGCAAAGAAAGCGTGTCCAATCATTTGCTGGCGCACGGTTAGGTCGGACAGTTCCTGATTGTGGCGGCGGAAGTTGTCCATTTCCTGCTGCTGGCGTCCGAATAGTTTGGATAGCATAATGCCGGATACGGACAAGGTTTCCTGAGTTATAACAGTCATTTCGGCCATTGATTTTTGGGTGGCGGAAGTGATTTCGCGGCGTTTGCGGCCTACCCAGCGAGCCATAAAGAAGTAGAGCGGCACGGTGGCGACAGCTACTAGGGTTAGCTGCCAAGACAGAATTATCATTGCGCCGATGGTGCTGGCCAAGATGGCTATATTGGCGATAGTGTCACTCAAAGTGGTGGTTACTACGGACTGGATGCCGCCTACATCGTTGGCGACGCGGGATTGTATTTCGCCGGTGCGGGTGGATGTGAAAAACCTAAGCGACATTCCTTGCAGGTGGGCATATACGGCGTCGCGCAGATCCCGCATTACATATTGCCCTACTTTGTTGGTCATATAGGTTTGGAATACGCCCATTCCGGCATTGGCGGCGGCGATGGCGATCATCACGCCGCCCACGATCCACAGTAGCCGGATGTCGGGGCCGGCAGCGGACGCTACGCCCAACCCATCGTCAAACACTACCTGGATTAGCATGGGGTTTACTACGCCCAGGGTAGAGGTAATCAGGATGAATATTACTACGATGGCGACTTGGGCGCGGTAGGGGCGGAAAAGGCGGATGACGCGCGGCATAAGAGGGCGCCGGGCGTCTGGCGCCGGGGGGGCGGCGGGCGTTGGTTGGGATGGGCGAGTTGGCGTTGCCATTTCGGGAAATCCGGCGGCCCCGGGCGCGGGGCGGCGTTGGGGTTGGGGCGTTGGCATCCAGTATAGATTATGGGGGCGGGAAACGGAAATTTCTTTCGCTGGAATGGCGGCGGCGGGGAATACGCCCCGGCTTTCCGGCGATGGAAAGCCGGGGCGCGGCTGCGGAGCCGGGGGCTACCAAGTTTTGATTATGGGGAGGATTTCTTTGCCGAACAGGCCGATGTTGGACATTGTGGCTTCGTGGGACATTTTGGATTCTTGACCGTACATTATCAGGTGTTCCATTCCCAAGCGTTGGTGGAGGTATTCCAGCTTTTGTAGCACGGTGTCGGGGGTGCCGCAAACGATGTGGTAGTTTTCCTTGAGTTCCTCAAATGTTTGGTTGGTTAGTGGTTTGGCCTGGCGGCGGGCGGCAATGGCGGCGCCGGCCTGAGTGCGGTAGCCTACCGGGTTCATATATTCGCGCGGAGCGCGGGTGGTGGCGCCCATCCTCCAGATGAAATGCTGGGCTTCCTCATTGGCTTTTTCCTCGGTTTCGGCTACATAGCAGCAAAGCAGGTAGCCGAAGTTATCGGGAGCGGTTTCACGATTCTGTTCGGCGGCGGCGCGGCGGTAGATGTCGAAAAGCTCCTCGGTGACGTCCAGGGCGGTCAGGAATGCAACATAAGTGTAGCCGCGGCGTCCGGCCCACTGAGCGGTTTCGGGGCTGGCGGTTCCCGGCACCCAAACCGGCGGATGGGGCTGCTGGATGGGCATGATCCAGGGGTTGACGGCGCGGAAGTTGAAGTGTTTGCCCTCCCAGCGGAAAGGGCCGGGGGTGGTCCAGGTTTTGATTAGCAGGTCGTGGCATTCCTCAAAGCGCTCGCGGTTTTCCACCGGGTTTATGTTGGTGGATACGGTTTCAACGCCGGTGCCGCGCACCATACCGGAAATGACGCGGCCGCCGGAAATGACGTCAATCATCGCGATTTCCTCGGCGAGACGAACCGGGTTTTCGTGAATAGGGAGGATGTTGCCCAGCAAGAGGATTTTGGCGCTGCGGGTGGTGCGAGCCAAGACGGCGGCGGTCAAGTTGCATGATGCGTTCATGCAGGATGGGGTGCTGTGGTGTTCGTTGACCATAATGCCGTCGTAGCCCAGTTCGTCGACGTATTGGCATTCGTCGAAGTAGCGTTGAAAGAGGCGGTTGGCGGTTTGGGGGTCAAAGAAACTGTTGGGGAAGGTCAGGCGGAGGGAGGGGTATTTGTCGCCTTCGGCGTCGGGATATTCGTGGTAGGGGAATTCGCTGAAGTAGTAGACTTTCATCGTGGGGTTCCGCTCCTGTAAGCCTCGGATTATTCGCCGCTCCATTGGCGGCAGAATCGCTTGTTGGCCTGGCGATGCCAGCGGTTCATCCGCCCCCGCTCCGGGGCGCAACAACCATGCTAGATACGTTTGTGCGATGTAGGAAACTTTGGGGGGCATGGCGGTATCTGCCCCGGTCTTTTCCGTTTTGCCATGGTTGCCTCTCTGTTAGCCGCATTGCCGGGCTTTTGGCGGGGATTTTGGTGACAGGATAACATGGCGTCAAGGCGCATCTCTGTGTTTTGCGAGGTTCAGGCGAGCAGTTGGGCTACGGTGAGCCGGATTTCGGGCAGGGCCTGGATGGTTAGGGTGTCGCCGGGGCGGTAGCGGCGGATGTCGGAGTAGCCTTGCGGGGTGGGTTGGCGGGAAACTTCGATTTCCCCGTCGGCCAGGTCGAAAATCCATAGTTCGGGGATACCGCTTTGGGCGTAGCGTCTTGCTTTGGGGCCGCGGTCGGAGCGAAGGCTCGATTCGGCGACTTCCACTACTAGCAGAATATCCTCCGCCCGCGGGATATTTTCTTCATCCAGCGACGCCCGCCGATTCAACAGGGCGATGTCGGGTTCCGGGGCGCTATGGTCGTTGAGTTGGATTGTGCTTTGGATGCTTATTTCTACATCCTCAGGCACTATGCGCCCAAACATTCTTGCGATTCGATGAGTTCTGCGGCCATGCGGCCTGCCTGTTGGCGCCATTTCAGTTATCACCCCGTCGATGAGTTCCACCCGGTCGTCCGAGTCCAGAACGCCAACTTCGGCCATCCGCATATATTCGTCAACAGTGAATCTGCGCGACATCAAATCCGGGGCTTTCTTGGGCAGATCTGTTGGGATGATGCCGGCTTTGTCCATTGCGCGGTACTGGCCTGCGCTGAATTTGTATTTTCCGATTATGCTGCGCATTTCTTGCCTCGCTGCGATGTGCCGGGGATTGCGGGTTTCGGATGGTTACGCTGCTATGTCTTCCACTATCAGGCGGCAGCCTACGGCGTCCAGGGCTTGGGTTACTTGGGTGATGGGGGAGTAGCGGTCGGGGATTAGCAGTTTGCGGATGGCGGTTTCGGACAGGCCGGTGCGTTGGGCCAGTTCGGCTTTGGTGATGTTTTGGCGGCGCATTGCGGCGTATAGGGCCAGCTTGGCGGCGGGCAGGGGGGGCAGGGTTATCAGTTTCTGGCCTTTGGCCGCGGGGCTAGGGGCGGGGATTTCCTCGTGGCAGTCTACGTAGGCGCAGAGGGCTACTAGGAGCGCATCCTCGGCCAAGTCGTAGGCGTCTTTGTAGGTCTTGCCGCCGGTGTGGGCACCGCGTACGTCCGGGAAAGATACCGCGAATCCCTCGCCGTCGGCATCGTTGCCGGTTATGTTGCATGGATAGGCGTATTGCATTGTTCAGAACTCCCTTCTGTTGATTTCCAAGTCCCGTAGCATCCCGATAAGCGTTTTCAGTTGTATCTCACCGTGCTGCACCGTTGTGTGGCGGTTTCCTAGGTAAAGTATTCCGTGGCTGCCTTTGCCGCGGGCGGGGTCGAAGTGAAATTCCAGCCGGTTGCGGCGGGCGTAGCGGCGGGCGCGGCGGATGAATTCTTGGCCGTTCATTTTTGGCGGAAAATTGCGCCCCCGCCCCGCATTTTATTCTATCACCGATGCTTGGGGCGGGGGCAAGCGTTGTTTCCTATTCCTCCAGCGTTGTGATGTCGCCGGGGTCCAGTCCCAATTCTTGGGCTTTCAGCAGGCGGCGCATTATTTTGCCGCTGCGGGTTTTGGGGAGGGTGGGGGTGAAGTCGATTTCGGCGGGGACGGCTATGGGGCCTAGCTCGTTGCGGACGTGCTGCTTCAGGGCGTCGGCTATTTCGTTGGACGGGTCGTGGCCTACGCGGAGGGTTACGAAGCCTTTGATGGTTTCGCCGCGGAGCTGGTCGGGTTTGCCGATTACGGCGGCTTCGGCTACCGCGGGGTGCGATACCAGAGCGCTTTCCACTTCGGCGGAGCCTATGCGATGGCCGGCTACGTTCAGGACGTCATCGGCGCGGCCTACTACCATATAGTAGCCGTCGGCGTCGCGGAGGGCTACGTCGCCGGTGAGGTAGACGCCGGGGATGGTGTTCCAGTCGCGGGCGTAGCGGTCGGGGTCGCCGAATACGGTGCGGAAAAAGTGGGGGAAGGGACGCTTGATTACCAACAAGCCGCCTTTGTCGGGTTCGGTGATGGGCTGGCCCTCGCGGTCTACGATATCCATTTCCGCGCCGGGGAGGGGGCGGCCTACGCGGCCGGGCTTGACCGGCATTGTGGCGGTGGCGCCCAGGCAGGGGCCGCCGGTTTCGGTCTGCCACCAGTTGTCTACGATGTGGCCCCATTGCCCGCCGCCGCAGATGTGTTCGTAGCTCCAGCGCAGGGCCTCGGGGTTCAGCGGCTCGCCGGCGCAGGTCAGGAACCGCAGCGTCCGCAGATCGTATTGCCGGGGGTATTCGTCGCCGTAGCGCATCAACATCCGCAGGGCGGTGGGGGCGGTGAAAATTACGTTGACGCCGTATTTTTCGATGGTTTCGTAGAATACGCCGGGATGGGGGTAGTCTATGGCGCCCTCGCGGAATATGGTCGTGGCCCCAGCTACCAGCGGGGCGTAGACGATATAGCTGTGGCCCACTACCCAGCCGATGTCGGAGGTGCACCAGAATACGTCATCGTCTTTGACATCCCAGAAGGTCTTGAAATGGTAGTAGGTGCCGACCATATAACCGCCGTGGACGTGCTGGACGCCTTTGGGTTTGCCGGTGGTGCCGCTGGTGTAAAGGATATAGAGGGGATCTTCGGAGTCCATTTCCTCGGCGAGGCAGTCTACCGGGCTGCGGCGCATTAGCTGGTCGAAGTCCACTTCGCGGCGACCGAGAGATGGGTATCCTTCGACAATCTCAGGATGATCGGAGGCAAGTTCGGGATGATCGGGGGCGGTTTTGCGCCGCCATACGATTACTTTTTCCACGATGTCGAGGTTTTCTACGGCGCGGGCGGTGATGCCCAGCAGGTCTACTTCGTTGCCGCGGCGGTAGCCTGCGTCGGCGGTGATTACCACTTTGGCTTGGGCGTCCAGGATACGGTCGCGGAGGGAGCCGGCGCTGAAGCCGGCGTAGACTACGCTGTGAACCGCGCCGATGCGGGCGCAGGCGAGCATGGCGATGGCGCCCTCGGGGGTCAGGGGCATATAGATTACCACCCGGTCGCCCTTGCCTACGCCCAGAGAGCGCAGGCCGTTGGCGCAGCGGTTGACCAGTTGCGCCAGGCGGCCGTAGGTAAAGACGCGCTCGGCGCCATCCTCACCCAGCCAGATAAAGGCGGCTTTGTTCTTGTTGCCGTTGGTCAAGTGGCGGTCAAGGCAGTTTTGGGTGATGTTGCAACGGGCGCCCACAAACCAGCGAAAGGTGGGATAGTCCCATTGAAACACAGTATGCCAGGGGCGGGCCCATTGCAGTTCGGCGGCTACGTTTTCCCAAAAGGCTTCAGGGGATTGCATGGAATCGCGGTAGGCGGCTTCGTAGTCTTGCAGGGTGGCTTGCCGGGCTAGAAAGCCGGGGGGGTTGATTTCCCCGGTTTCTTGTAGCAGGTGGTCAATTTGGCCTTGTTGCACCATTTCGCGGCTCCTTACCGTTATCGGTTTTCCCGGCCGATTATGGGGATGGACAATTTGCGGCAAATTCTTTGGGCCAGCAGATTGTCAATCTCTGGGTGTCGAGGGATAGATGCAATTTGCCCGTTTCGGGGGCTGCTCCATAGGGTATGTCGCCCGCCCTCAGACAGAAAAATACAACCATGCTCCCGGAGATGCCGTATCAAATCACCGCGCTTCATATCAAACCGCCGCGCATTATTGGATAACAATGATTTCGCGGGTGGCTTCCGGCGGCACGCCCCGCAGTCCGCCCTCCCGGCGGTCTTCCAGCAACAACAGTATGGCCTCGGCCAAGTTTTCCAGCGCATCCTCTCTGGTCTTGCCCTGGCCGTGGGCGCCGGGGATTTCTAGGCAGTCGGCGATGTACCACTTTTCGGTGCGCTCTACGAATGCCGTAAATTCGTTGCAGACCACGGCTTCGGGTTTTTGGTATTTAAAGGTTGGCGTTAGCGTTTCCGGCGTTTCTTTTTGAGCTAAGGTGGTCATATTGTTCTCTCCTGAGGCGGGATTGGGGGGCGGCGGGTTCAGCACAGGATTGGCGGGCCGGGGCGCAGATCCAGGGTTTCCTGGACGGCGATTATTTCGCGGGCGGCGTCGGGGGACAAGTCGAACAGGATTTCGCGCATCGTTTTTTCCCGTCGTTGTTGCAGGGATTGGCGTATCGCCTCGGTCAGATTGGCGCGGGCTTCGTCCATCGTTTCGCCCACGGCGGTGACGCCGGGCATTTCCGGGCAGTAGGCGATATAGCGCGGCTCGGGGCGGGAGTCGTCCAGTTCGTAGACGGCGATGAACTCGTTTCGCATTTCAGCCTCCGGGGGATGGGCGACACTGGTTTGTTGCCATTTTAGCTTTTCGGGTTGGGCCGGGGCAAGGCGGGGGCGTTCCTGCGTTGACCCTGTTCGCACTGGTAGCCTACAATCTGCATCGGAACAATGCCGCCGGCCGGCATTCCCGCACCCCGATTCCGGCGGCGGCCCCGCATAGGAGGCGATGATGGCGCACGAGGATTATTCCCATCCCGAATATCTGGTTGAACCCAACTGGCTGGCGGCGCATTTGGGCGACGCCAACCTGGTGGTGGTGGATTGCGATGTGGACGCCGCCTACAACCGCGCCCACATCCCCGGCGCGGCGGCCGTGCCGGATAATTTCGAGAAAGACCCCGATACCGGACGGGTGCATCTGATGTCGGCGCCGCAGTTTCAGGCGATGTGCCAGGGGCTGGGCATCGGCGACGACACGCTGGTGGTTTGCTACGACCATTCCCAAAGCCTGTACGCCGCCCGGCTGTGGTGGGCGCTGCATACCTACGGGCATCGCGGCGTCAAGGTGCTGAACGGCGGCTGGCGCGGCTGGATCGCCGGGGGAAATCCGGTAGGGCTGGAGCGGGCGGCGCCGGCGCAAGGCGTCGTGTTTACCCCCCAGCGGAATGAATCCCTGCTGGTAATGGCGGACGAACTTATGGCCGCGTGCCGTCTGGAGGATGCCGTAATCTGGGATGTGCGCAGCGACGGGGAATGGGACGGCAGCCAGTCGCGGGGCAATAAGCGCGTGGGGCATATCCCCGGCGCGGTGCATCTGGAGTGGTTCAATGTGATGGACCGCCAAACCCATCGCTTCCGGCCCGCCGGCGAAATCCGGCGGCTATTGGTCGAACACGGCATAACGCCCGACAAGAACGTGTATACCTATTGACAGGGCGGCATCCGTGCGGCGCACGGCGTGTTTGTGTTGCAACTGGCGGGCTACGGACAGACCAAGAATTATGACGCCTCGATGGGGGAGTGGGCCAACCGCGATGATACCCCGCTGGCAGTCTAGCGCCGGTTGGGGCGTCCCGCGGCGGCGCGGTCAGGATGGCAGGAGGCAGGCCGGATGAAAAGGTTTTCTCTATTGGCATTGCTGCTATGGGCGGTGATTGCCGGGTCTGTAGGTTGCGGCGTGTTCGGAAGTTCGGCGCCGGAGGGGCCGCTGCGCCTGGCCCCGGACGATGCGCGGGAGCTGATACTGATCAACACCAGCGAGGCCGCGCTGAGCCGCACCACCCTGCCCCAAGAATTTGAGGATAGCATCGCGGCGCTGCGGGATTACGGGGACATCAACGAGCAAGCGTGGCTGCGGCTGCCGTCAGGAACGGCGGTAGTGTCGGCAGGGGTGTTTGATTACGCCGGAATCCGCGAGGTTTTGACCGAAGGCGGCCACGCCCAAACCACCCGCCGCGGCTTCGAGTTATGGGAATCCGGCGATGGCTTGACCTCCCGATCGATGCTGGAGGATGACGGTTATTTCATCAGCGGCGCCACCGGGGCGGTGTCGGACGTGCTGCGGGCGGTAGACCGGGGGCAAGGGCTGCTGTGGAACGACGGCAAGGGGGAGCTGAAACGTGCTTTGGACGCGATGGGCGAGGGGCTGCTGACCACGGCGTCGGCCGATTGCCGGCTGGATACGCCGGGCTGCGAGGCGGCGGCATGGGTATTCGCGCGCGGGGAAAGCCGCCGCACGCTGGAGGGAACGGCAACGCTGCGGTTCCGGGATGCGGAGTCGGCGGCAACGGCAGCCCCGGCGATCGACCGGGCGATTAACGCCAATCCGGCAATCGGCTTGGTAAGCGTCACGCCGGAGGAGGAGGTTGTCACGGTGCAAGTCAGCATCGGCCGTGACGATTTCGGGGGGCTGGAATTTCCGCTGGCAATCCGGGAGTAGGGGGTTGACGGGGGCGGTAGGGGCGGCTACAATGGCTTTACTCAGACTATCCCGAGTAGTAGTAGCGTTGGATAGTTGAGCTAGGCGGGGGCCTCCGCGGAGGTCCCCTATTATTTTGATGTTGAGGCGAGATGGTGAGACCGGTTGCGATTTTCGCGGATGCGGGCTACCTGCACACAGGCGGGGCCATTGCCTTGACCGGGGTTTCGCAGCCCCGCGAGCGCATGGATCTAAATTTGCCGGGAGCTATCGCCAAACTGAAAGATATGGCGGCTGAAAAAGCTAATGCCGCGCCGTTGCTCCGTATCTACTGGTACGACGGCTTGCTTCACGGAAGGCCATCGCTGGAACAAGAGAGTCTGGCTTACACGGATGACGTTAAGGTAAGACTGGGTACGGTGACCGCAGGGCAGCAAAAGGGGGTTGATTCGCTGATTGTTACCGACCTCATTGAACTTGCCCGCAATCACGCCATTTCGGACGCGGTTTTGTTGTCGGGCGATGAGGATCTCAGGATTGGGGTGCAAATTGCCCAGAGCTTCGGCGTCCGGGTACATCTGATAGGGATTCAGCCAAGCAGAGGGAACCAATCCCGTCTATTGCGCCAAGAAGCGGATACAACTGGCGAGTGGAGTAAAGATGACATCGAACAAATCTTGTCGGTCAAGCCCGATATAGGGGTACATTTGGATGTAGCTGAAAACCAGGTGCTTCCCGATGATAGCGCGAATGATGCAAGAGAAATTCTTGACCAAGTCGTTACAGGAATCGTCAACTCTTTTACCGATAACGAATTGCGTCAGGCGGCGGCGATGATGCCGCAAAATTCCCAACAGATTCCGGGGGATTACGATAGAAGGTTGTTGATAGAAAGCAGAAGGATTATAGGCCGCGATTTGGACGAGTCGGAAAAACTTTATATTCGCAGCAGTTTCAGGAAACTCGTCACAAATCGCGATTAACCGGCGATTTCCAACGTTGCGGTGAATGCCGCGGGATGGCGGCATTACCATCAACAGAGCCGCCCGGTTTGGCATAGGCGGGGGCGCACGGGCAGGATTTGGCGTTGGTACGGTTCAACGGCCATGTGAGCCCGCTCCAGGGTGTAAGTGCCTAGCAGGATTGAATCGTCGTTTTCCCCGAATATGACGGTGGTTAGGATTTCTTTTCCCTCTACCCGCGCCCGCGCATCGCCTAGCTGCCGCTCAATGGCGCTGCCGTCGGCTAACTCGAACTCTATGGTTTCCGTGGGTTCTATGCCCAAGTCGCGGAGGATGTTGCCCGGCACGGAGCTGTAGGTTGCGCCGGTGTCTACCAGTCCCTCTACCTGCCGGAAACAGTCGCCGTTGAGATTTCCAATCTCGAAAGGCCAACTGAACAAACCCATCGTTATCCGCTCCTGAAACGCCGGGCGGCGAATTGCGGTTGCTGGGGCTTAGTATAGCATACCGCCCGGCTTGGCTTTCGGCTACAGGGGCAGGGGAACCGCCCGGCCTGTTTGGGCGCTGCGGGTTACGGCTTCGGTGAACTCCATATAGTGCAGCCCCACATCAAAGGGGGTGCGGGTGATGGTTTCCTGGCCGCGGACAGCGTTGCAGAACTCCGCTTCGACCCGCCAGTAGGCTTGGCCCTCGGCCGGGTTGGGGATTTCCGACATTGCGCGGTCGCCGCGGCGTCCGCCGTAGACATTGAGGGCCGCGTCCAGGCGCAGGGTGCCTTCGGAGCCGAAAATCCATACCTCGTTGCCGGGGCCAAACCCGGTCACGGCGCTGAAGCGCATATTGGCCCGGGCGCCGCTGCTAAGGTCGGCTAGGATGTCTACATGGTCGGGGATGGTGACCGGGGCCGGTTGCCCGTTGTCGTCAAGACGCTGCGCCACATTGACGCCGGTGTTGGCGATAACCCTAGTCGCCGGGCCTACCCAGCGGATCATGGCTTCGTACCAGATGCCCATATTCAGGATGTTGTAACCGCTGAGACTGCGGTCGTTGCGCCAATGCATAGGGCCGCCGGTGTCGGCGAACCCCGGCGTGAGCGACTGGAGCGACACCGCCAGCACATCGCCCACATAGCCCTCGGCGATTTTCCCGGCCAGCAGGTTGTCTACCTTGAAAGTCAAAGGCGACGGGACAATCTGCGCCGCCAACCCGGGATGGGCGCGGGAGGCGTCCAGCATTTCCCGCGCTTCGGCGGCGGTGGCGGCCATCCGCGCTTCGCAAAGCACGTGCTTGCCGGCCTCCAGAGCGGCGATGGTGAGGGTGCGATGCATATAAGGCCAAGTGCCGACGCAGACGGCGTTAATCGATTCGTCCGCCAGCAGTTCGCGCCAATTGTCGTAGACCACCGGGATGTTGAACTGATCGGCCACCGCCCGGCCCGATTCCCGGGAACGGTTGGCAACGGCGACGATTTCCACGCCGTCAACCTCCCGGAATCCGGGGATGTGCCGGTCGCGGGTGTTGCGCCCGGCGCCGATTAGCCCTACGCGGATTTCTTGATTCGGCATTGGTTTCCTCCGCTGATTTGCGTTTGCCCGGTTTACAATTCCGCCCCGGCACTGTAGAGCCGGGCTTTATCTGGATACCCGGATGTCTACCAGACATTGGTTGGACGGGTCAACCGCCAACACGACGCCCTCCAGAGCATAGGAACCCATCAGAATGGGGGATCCTTCCTCTCCGAACAAAACCGTGGAATAAGTTTCCCGTCCGTTAATCCGAATTTTCAGATCGCCAATCCGGTCTTGAACGATACTGCCGTCGGCCAGTTGGGATTCGACGCTCCGGGATGGCACAATCCCCAATTCCCGCAACAAATTGGCCGGGATTTGGGAAAAAGATGCCCCGGTATCCACCATCGCGTACACGGTTTCATAGCGCGAGCCGTCCAGTGGTCCGATGTCCATAGGCCAGTAGAAAGTTCCCATTATTCAGCTTGCCTCGCAAAAATTGCGGAATGCCGCCGGCGGCTAGTGATGCACCCGCAGGATGGGGGCGGGGATTAGACGGAGTCCCGCCGGATCAACCGCCATTCGCACGCCCTCGAGGGTGTAGGCGCCCAAAAGCGGGGGCGCGTTTTCCGGGCCGAAGGTGACCCAAGTGGCGGTTTCCAGTCCGCCGACCCGCACCCGCGCTTCAGCGATGGGGTTCTCAACAACCTGCCCGTCGGCCAGTTCGGTAAGGATCACGTCGGAGGGCGCAATTCCCAGCCGGCCCAATACCGAACCGGGAATTTGGGAATAGAACGCGCCCGTGTCTACCAGGGCGTCCACGGTTTCCGCGCGGTCGCCGTCGGGGCTGATCACCTGCATGGGTTCATAGAATATTCCCACTTTATTGCTCCTAGTCCAGCGTTTTTATCCGCCCGGTGCGGGGAATCAGCCTTTCCGCCACCGGGTCGATCCGCAGCAGGAACTCTTGCAGCGCGTTGGCGCCGATTAAAGGCTCTGCGTCATCATCGCCGAAGGCGACTCGGCACGCCCGGTCGTGGCCGTCAATGGTCAGACAGGCCACGCCCACGTCAAGCTCGACCACGCTGCCGTCGGCCCGCTCAAACCCCACGCGCTCCAGCCGCCGGATGCCCAGACGCTCCAGCATAGGCCGGGAAAAAACCGAATACGACGCCCTAGTGCCGACCAAGGCGGACACCGTTTCCATCCGTCCCTGATCGGCGCTCCAGACGCCGATGTCCCAATAAAACTCGCCCATTGGCGGCCTCCTTTCACGGCAGCAGAGCATCGGCGGGAACCAGGCGCTCGTCCACCGGGTCCACCGCCAGCAGGATTCCTTGCAGCGTGTCGGCGCCCAAGAGCGGCGGCAGGTCGTCGTCGCTGAATACGACAATCCTGGTGGCTTCCAAGCCATTGACGCGGATTTTAGTTTCGCCGATTTCCCGCGGCAATCGCCGCCCGTCGGCCAGGCGGTATAACACGGTGCGATAGGGGATTACCCCCAAACGGCGCAGCATAGCGGCGGGCAACGCCGAATGACTGGCGCCGGCGCCTACCAGCGCGTTGACGGTTTCCCATCGGGAGCCGTCCGGGCTGCCTATTTCCATCGGCCAGTAAAATGTGCCCATCGTTTTCCTCTTTATTCCGGTTTGCGGCATATCCGCAAAATGCGGGCGGGGATTAGGCGGCGGCCCGACGGGTCTACGGCCAGCCGGACTCCCTCCAGGGCGTGGGCGCCCAAGAGAGGGGCGGCGCCTTCGGGGCCGAAGGTGATCCAAGTGTAGGTATCCCGGCCCTGGATTCGGATTTTGGCTTCGGCGATGGCGTCATCCACCACCCGGCCATCGGCCAGTTCGGCTTGGGCCGTGCCGGTAGGGAAAATGCCCAGACGCCGGAGGGTGGCGGCAGGAATTTGGGAGAAGGACGCGCCGGTGTCCACCAGCGCATCGATCGCCTCGGAGCTGTCGCCGTCGGGGCTGAAAATCTGGATGGGGTGGTAGAAAGTTCCCATATCATTCCTCTTGGGCCGGGCCGGGTTGTTGCGGATTGCTTAATGGCTTTATCGCCGGCCTGTGCGGGGAATCAGACGCTCGCCGGCGGCGTCTGCCAGTAGCAGAAACTCCTGCAACGCATTGGAGCCGATTACTGATTCCGCATCGTCATCGCCGAAAATGACGCGCATATAGCTTTCGGAGCCGTTGATGGACAACTTGGCCTGGCCCACGTCCAAGTGGGCGATTTTGCCGTCGGCGTACTCGAAAGGCAGGAAATGAGCCTTTTCGATGCCCAGCCGCTCCAGCATATTCCGGGGAAACACGGAATACGATGAGCCGGTATCCACCAGGGCGTCCACGGTTTCCAGCCGTTCCCCGTCGGCGCTGCGGACGCCGACCGGCCAATGAAATTCTCCCATATTTTCCCTCCGCATTTATGGCCGGCCGGCGCAGGGGCGAGCGCCGGCCGGGCGGGGGCGCTACAGCGGCAGGGCGATGGTTTGGCCGGTTTGGGCGCTGCGGGTTACGGCTTCGGTGAACTCCATATATTGGACGCCAATGTCAAAGGGGGTGTGGGTGATGGCTTCCTCGCCGCGGATGGCGTTGATGAATTCCTCCTCTACCCGCCACTTGCCGCGCTTTTCCGGGGGGATGGGCAGTTCGGACAGGGCCTCATCGCCGCGGCGGCCGGCCAGCACTTTGTTGAACGGCGGCCCCTGTAGGCTGAGGGTGGCGTCAGTACCGAAAATCCAGAAATCGGTGCCGGTTTGGAGGCCGGTTACGGCGCTCCAGCTGAAATCGGCGGCGGCCCCGCAGTCCATTTCCGCCAGCACGTTTACATGGTCGGGCACCGACACCGCCCGCAGCGCGCCGGTTTCGTCGCGCCGCTGCTTGGCGAACACGCGGGTCATGGCCGACACTTTGGCCGCCGGGCCGACATAGCGCATCACGGTTTCGTACCAGATGCCCATCCCCAAGATGTTGTAGCCGCTGAGGTTGCGATCCTGCCGCCAGTGCAGCGGCGCCTCGGTGTCGATGAAAGTGTCGGCGCGGTTGCTGCGCCCGTGGTAGTCGCAGACCCGCAGGCGCACCGCCAGGATGTCGCCCAGATAGCCGTTGTTGATGTGTTCGATGACGGTTTGGTCCACTTCCAGGGTTTGGGGCGCCGGGACGATTTGCGTCACCAAATCGGGGCGCAGGCGGCTGGCGTCCAGCATTTCGCGGGCTTCGTCGGCGTTCATCGCCATCCGGGCCTCGGTGAGGACGTGCTTGCCGGCGTCCAGCGATGCCAGCACCAGGTTGCGGTGCATATAGGGCCAAGTGCCGATGCATACGGCATCGATGCTGTCGTCGTCCAGCAGTTGGCTCCAGTTGTCGTAGACTTTGGGGATTTCGTATTCGGCGGCGATGCGCTCGCCGGATTGGCGGCTGCGGTTGGCGACGGCGACGATTTCGGCGCCGCGCTGCTCGCGGAAGCCGGGGATGTGGCGCAGGCGGGTGTTAGCCCCGGCGCCAATCAGGCCGATGCGGATGATTCCGTTCTGCATCATCAGATGGACTCCTTAGCTGGGATGATATGGGGCAATTCTATCACGGGGGGCGGGATTGCACGCCGGGGGCGCGGACAGGCCGGGTTTAGCGTATAATTCTTGACCTATTCCGGGGGATATTCCGGGTATAATCCGTTGTGGTGTAGTATAATGGGGTTGTTGGACGGAGGGCCGCCGCCGGTGCGGTTCCGGGTGGAGGGCGACAGTATGGCGCCGACGCTGCGGGCGGGGGAGTGGGTGCTGGCGCTGCCGCCGGGGTTCCCGTGGGGCGGGCTGCGCCGGGGGGATGTGGTGGTGCTACGGCAGCCGGAGCCGCCATGGGGCTGGATCGTCAAGCGGCTGGCCGGGATGCCGGGGGAGGAGATGGTGCAGGACGGCCCGCGGCTGTATGCCGATGACCGGCTGCTGGCGGAGCTGCCGCCGACCGCAACGCCGCCGGGTGCGCCGCGGCGAGAGTGGTGGAACGGCCCGGATGAGTATTTCGTGCTGGGGGATAATCCGGCGCACAGCCGGGACAGCCGGGCTTTCGGCCCGGTGGGCGGGGATCGGATTCTAGGGCGGGTACGCCTGCGGGTGTGGCCGCCAGGCGCGTGGGGGCGGGTGGGGTGCCGGGTTTGACAATGGCGGGAAATGTGCTATCGTAAACGGGAAACATAAGCGGCTGGGGTGAAACGCGGGTTGGCAGGAATGGCAGTGTCAAAAATTCAGAAAGGCGGAATTGTCCGCAACAAGCGACCAAGTGCGCCGAAACCGCAGGTTGGGCGGGTGCTTGATCTTGTTGGCGATGATGCACAAGTTGAGTTTTGGGATAGCTCCAAGTCCCGAATCCCGAATGACTTTTTAGAATTGCTACCTGGCGATGCGCCTGAAGCCCTGCTATGGACGGATCCCGGCTCCTTGGCGTCGTGGGTAAAAGAGGCGCCGCTGAAGCTGTTAGCGACGGCCCTGTCGGTTAGCGGCAACCGCGGAAATGTCGCAGACATCCGGGAAAAGTTGGAAAATTTAGACGGGTGGAAGCCTGATGACGACGAGTGGAAGGCTTGGTGGCAGTCCACTCAGCGGAAATTAAAGAAGTCGGAAGGACATTTTGGTGTCGTTAAAGACGCGAAAGTCCCCTTATACATCTTAAAATCCAACGTCGACGATGTGCCTGTAGACACGCCAAAACCAGCTAAGCCGCTGGCTAAAAAACCGGATTTGTTGCCGGAATGGCAAAACTGGTTTTGGGGTGGATGGTATACGGAGCCACCGGAAAGTTACCCCAAGAAAGCGATAACCGATGCCATTGCTAAGTGGCCCGAAAATACCACAGAACCAACGTTGAAACAGGCAATTCGGGGCGCTGAGGGTTTTCTGGCGTCAAAAAAGCCGACGCCGCAGGCTACTCTGGGCTGGTTGGAAGCCGTAGGCCAGGCGTCTCAGCGGTGGTGGGAATGCACATTTCCCTACCCCGACAGATACTTGGCCGGGCAATGCAGTGAAATTCTGTTGAAACTGGCTAAATCCGCCGGATATGCCAAGTCCGGCGAATGGCTGCTTTGGGCTCACGCACTGTCGGGGCAGGCGGACGAATCTTGGATGCAGGGATTCGCCGCCGGGATGTGGGCGACCATTGGGGAGGCCAGCGGCAACGCCAGCCGCAACCGCCGAAATCTGTTCCGGGTAACTTCAGAAATGCTGGGGCGTCAGAGCCGGGCGGATTTGGCGCGGGAAATCGCCCTTGCCGCTTTCCGGGATACCGATGTATCCCCCCGCTATTCCGAACTGGACGAACTCGACCAAATTTTGGAGCAGTTGACCCCTGGCGAAGAGGCCAAGCGTCTGTTAGAGTTGATTGCCCTGTCGTCAGAGGCCGCCCCGCGGGATAAAAACAGGTTGCTTGACTATATCGCCAACAGCCGCTACGCTACCGGCCCGGAACGGCTGAACCTGCTAGTGCTGGCAACCCTGCTGCTAACCGATGGCAAGGGGCCGGTAGCAGCGCAGGCTTCGCGGGAGCTGGCAGACGCATTTGACAGGCCGTCTGAAATGGGATACGATGCTCAAACCCTTTTCAAGGATACTCGCACCTGCAATAATATGCTGCGTTCTAAAATTGCAGGTCAATTGAAAGAGCAAAGTCAAATTTACGAATTTCGTTTGCGCCGCTCGCGCCTGCAAATCCAGGATCTAGGCGCGGAAGTGGATACATTGCAGGAAAAGTTGACATTAAAAAACAAGCGTGAGTATATTGTCAACAATAGCTGATTTGAGTTCAGGAGGAGCATTTATGGAAGAAGTTGTAGGTGTAGATTTTGGGACGACAAACGTCCGCATCGCCACTTGGGACCCAGATTCGCTAGGGTTGCCTCAATCTCGTCATATAGGCAAAGATGCCGAAAATTTGGAAATGATGCCGGCTGTCATTGCTTTGCAACGGCAACAAGATGGCTCGGTCTCTCTTGTTGTTGGCGAAGATGCCCTTGCGCTGGAGGAGGAAGATAACGCTCTTGTCATTCACAACATAAAGCGGTGGGCGTTGTCCAGCGATCCCTATGTGCAATGGCAAATAGATGTCAGGAAAGTTGATTGGCCGACTTGGTGGAATCCTGTATCGAGGTGCGTTGAAGTCTGGGGGGAACATTTCCCGGTAAAAGACCTGATGCGTGAAATACTGAAAGAAGCAGTAAACCGCGCCAGTTTGCCGGATGAATTTAATTGGCGATCCGGTTGCCCGGTTCATGCCGGCTTGGATTACAGGTCAATGCTAAATGATCTGATGATCGAAATTGCTGGGACAGGCAACTTGAATTGGGTGGTGGATGAGCCGGTATTGTTCCTGACGCTGCTATGGCGTATGGGCAATCTGCAAGCGGGCTCGTACCTTGTCTATGATTTGGGGGGCGGCTCTTTCGACTGCGCTGTGGTAGAAGTGAACGACAACAACGAAATGATCGTTTACGGCGCAGACGGTCACCCATTGCTGGGTGGCGCAGACATCCAAGAATCTTTAAGGGGGTTTGACCAGTCTGTACAGGTTGACGATGTTTACGGTGCTGTAGTCAAAAAGTACAGGTACATCGAACGGTCTATGATGTCCCTGCGAGACGCTTGTGTGAGTGCCAAGGAAGTTTGGGGTCGCGGGGAAAACGACTACCCCTATGGCGAAATAATATTCGCGGACGACAATACGGGGGAAGTGCGTTTTGTTTGGCAACTAAAGTACGCGGATATGGGGAAAGACTTGGACGCCATCATACTGTTTGGAGGTCCTACAAGACACCAAGTATTCAAGGAAGAGCTTGAGCGTTGGTTTGGAAAAACCAAAATACAACTCACTTCCGAGTTGGTCAATGTTCGTAACGCGGAATTTACCGCGTTGAGTATGGGTGCCTGTTATTTCGTCCAAGAGGATGATCTAACCTACAAATACTCCCACATGGTGCCCAGTCGCTTGCCTATCCGAGCCACCCTTGAAAACATCCATACAAGCGAAAAGGTCGAGTACCATCCTCATCAGCACTTTGGAGAAGACGGGACAGGAAAGTTCAACCGTTCATACAAATTTTTCAGTCCCTACACATCTCAAGAACTGAAACAGGATCAGGATAACCCAAGTGAGTATTTACTCACAGTCACTAGGCAAGACGGGTTGATGTTGCAAGATTCCAATGGCAATAATCTGGAATTGAAATTCAACGGATTCTTGGAGCCTAGAAAATTGCTTCAAGAAACGGCGAATCGTCAACCCGCAACCAGTCTGAGGCTGATCATAGATCGGCTAGGTTATTTGTGGGTCGAAATGAAATCGGAGGGCATCGGGTTGCCCTGGACAAAGAGGTTCCGTTTCCCAGACGTTGAAAGAGGCCCCGACGATTTGCCGCCTTCGCCGCCCTGGCAAACTGATGCGCAAAGACGGGCATGGGTACGGATTCAAGAAAGGACGAGGCAGCTAGAGGAAAAAAAGCGGCGGCAAGTGCAAGCTAACCTTGATCGCCCGGCACATCTGGACGTCAACTAGCAACAAAAAGGGGCGGCCCCGGCGGGGCCGCCCCTTTCGCTTGCGGGCTACACCCGCCACATATCCCCGGTCTGAAAGATCAGGTCCACCCGGTAGACCGCTTCGGGGGGCCAGCCGGTTAGGGTCATCCAGTCCTCGAAGTGGGATTGTTCGGCGGCTTCGCATTCGGTGAATAGCTTGCCGCTGGCGGTGTCGGCGTATACTTTCAGGATGGTGGTGCGGCGGTCGGGGCGCCATTTGTTTACCCCGCCGGTGTAGGCGCCCAGCTTTTGGCGCAGTTGGGCCTCGGTCAGCCCCGAGATGCTGTGCGTGGCTAGAAATCGGGCCATAGGGCTATACCTCTTTCGCTAGTCTTGGGGCGGCACGAAGGGGTAGGGGATGGGCGGGCCGCCGCGCAGGGGCAGGGCCACGGTGGCCGCGCCGGGCATACTCTCGACGCCGTCTTGCGTTTTCATCCCGATTTCCAGGTCTACCAAGCCCATCCCGCCCTTTTCCTGCTTGCCGGTTACGAGGCCCCACATTATCAGCACATCGCCCGGCACCAGCATGGCGCGATGCTCAAAACGGGCTTTCCAGGGCCAGCCGTCGGGCAGCGTCCAGTCTTTCAGGTATTGCGGCACGACGCTCTGTTTCCAGGAGCCATGCACCAACAGGCTGGGGTTTTTGTCGTGGTTCAGCCCGAAATCCAAATCGTAGTGAATCCGGTGAAAGTTTTCGATGGCCGCGCTCCAGCGGAACAGGTGCGTGGGCGTGGGGGCGTAGATGTACTTGGGCAATTCGTCGCCCACGGCGACATCCTCAAAGTAGGTTTGCTGCTTGCGGCGCAACTGCTCGGCGGTGGGGCGCTCGTTGTGCGCCAGGATTTCCGCCGGGGGCATTTGCAGCAGGGTTTCGAGTTTTACGCTCATATTCTTGCCTCTGTTGTAGCCTTATGCGGGGGGTTCACCCCCACCCTAACCCTCCCCCTAAGGGGGAGGGGATTTTCTTGGCGGCGGATGGGATGACGTATTGGGATGGGATTGGCGCAAGGAATGGGGTTTGTTCAGCGGCGGATGGATGATTGGCGGGTGATGCATAGCAGGCTGTCGTTTTGGTTGGTGAAACGGGTTTCGACGGTGATGATTAGAAAGGCGCGGCCGTCGCGCCCGGAACGCTCGCGGATGTCGGAGTAGCGGTTTTGGAAATAGATTTTGTCGCCGATGTGGGGGTATTGGTAGATTTCCAGTTCGTTGCCGGCGTTCAGCACGCGAACCAGGTCGGTAGGCACCGGGGGCAGGGCGCCGGGGCGCTCGACGCTGCCGATGCCGTCGGATTCGGGGTTTTCCTGAAAGGCGCGGGTGATCGGATCTTCCTGGTCGGGGCGGTGTCGGCTCACCATATAGCTGACCATAATGGGCGGGGCGATGACGCCGCCGTAGCGGGTGCTTTCGGCAAATTCCTGATCCCAATAGCGCGGGTCGGGGTCCATCACCGCTTGGGTAAAGCGGCGCAGATATTCCGCATCCACATAGCCCCAAGATTCGACCACTTCGCCGGATACGCCGATCATCGCGCGGACTTCCGGGGTTAGGGCCGACCGGGTTTCGCGCTGGGCCTCCTGAGTCATAGCCATTTCCTCCATCGGAGCGGCGGGTATGGGGCAAGCCTAACCCAGGATTGCCGGATTCGTCAACCGGGCGGCGTTTGCGGATTTCGTTGGCAGCGTATAAGATATAGGCGGCCGCGGCGGGAATCAAGTTGCGGCGGCCTTTGACGGGATTCACCGGATAGGGGGCGATGCGCGGCGTGGCGCTGATTGTATTCCTGATGGCGCTGCTGGCGGCCCTGGGCTGCGAGGCGGCGACGACGCTAGGGCCGACGCCGCCGGCCGGCCCGACGCCGACGGCGGCCCCGGCGGCGGTGGTGCGCATCGGCGGGGCGGCGGATTACGCGGTGGATGTGGCGGCGCAGCCCGAGGAGCGGCGGCAGGGGCTGTCGGGCCGCCCGTATATGGCGCCGGACGCCGGGATGCTGTTCGTGTTCGATGATGCGCAGGTTCGCAATTTCTGGATGAAAGAAATGCATTTCCCGCTGGATATTATCTGGATCGACGGCCAATGCCGGCTGATTGATTGGGCCGCCGATGTGCCTACGCCGCCGCCCGGCGGGGGCGATGCCGCCATCCCCCGGGTGCAGTCGCCATCGCCCGCCCGCTATGTGCTGGAGCTGAACGCCGGCGAGGCGGCGCGGGCCGGGCTGTCGCCGGGCGACACGGTGGAGTTCCTGGGGGCGCTGGCCGGGCGGTACGGGTGTTGAGGGTTGGGGGAATAATTCCGAACATCCCCGATTAGGGGGAATGATTTGCCGGGAAAGGTGTTTTGGCGATGGAAATTCTGGTTTCCGGTTCGATGGCTTATGACCGCATTATGAGCTTTGGCGGATACTTCAGCGACCATTTCCTGCCCGGCCAGTTGGATGATATTAACGTCAGTTTTCTGGTGGACGGGTTTAGCGAAAACTTTGGCGGCACGGCGGGCAACATCGCCTATTCGCTGGCGTTGCAAGGAGAGCGGCCGCGCATTGTCGCCAGCATTGGCCGCGACTATCATCGCTATTTCCAATGGCTGGAGCAGTGCGGCATCAGCGCCGAAAGCATCCGGGTGGTGGCTGATGAGTTTACCGCCGGGGCCTATATCACCACCGACTTGAACGCCAATCAGATTACCGGCTTTAATCCGGGGGCAATGAAGCATCAAGCCGGATTCAGCTACGAGGGCATAGATCCGTCCGGCGTAATCGCCATCGTGGCGCCGGGGAATATCTCGGATATGATGGAATTTACCGCCAAGCACCGCGAGTTGGGGATCTACAGCATTTTCGACCCGGGGCAGTCGCTACCTTTGTGGGACGGCGATGACCTAGCCCAATGCATCGGGCAGTCGGATCTGCTCATCTGCAACGAATACGAATTGGGGATGATTGCCAACACCACCGGCCTGTCGCGGGAGCGGATGGCGGGGATGGTGGAGCATCTAGTAGTAACGCGGGGCGACCAGGGGGCGGAGGCGGATTCGGGGGGGGCGACCTACACCACGCCGGTGATACCCACAGCCAATGCCGTCGACCCCACCGGGGCCGGCGACGCCTTTCGCGGCGGCCTGATCCGGGGGCTGGCGCAAGGGGTCGGCATAGTCCGCGCCATGCAGCTGGGCGCCGTCTGCGGCCACTACGCCGTACAGGTAAACGGCACCCAAACCTACCGCTACACCGCGGCGGAGTTTGAGGTCAAGCTGCGGGAAAGTTTCGGGGGGTGACGGCGGGGCGTCTTTTTTAGTTCTACGCAGAGCGCACGGATATTTTCTTTACTAAACGTCGAACAACAAGCCCGGATTCAAGACGTCATTGGGGCTGGGGCGCGTAAGTTGCAGTTTTGATTTCGGCATACATCGGCAGGCTGGCTTGCCTCGGATATGTGAGGAGCCTGCCGATGGGGGTTGTAACCTTATGGCACTGAGATATGCAGGGGGCGCAAATACGTCTCCTGACTCTCTATGCTACCGATAGGTTACTATGTAAAACAGGTTAGCAACCTTGACGCCGATTGTCAATGCAGACGGATGGTTTTCGCGGGAATGCGGTGTTGGCAGGGAATGACCGTATTGACGGGAATGACCGCGTTGATGATGCCCTATACATCTATCAGCAAACCCGGGTTCAAGACGCCGTTAGGGTCCAGGGCGCGTTTGGCGGCGCGTAGGGCTTCGGCGAATAGCGGCGGGCGCTGCTGGTCGTACCAGGGGCGGTGCAGGCGGCCGATGGCGTGGTGGTGGGTGATGGTGCCGCCGGCGGCCATTATGGCGTCGGAGGCCGCCGCTTTGATTTCAGCGTACATTTCCAGTTCGGCGCCGCGGCGGCCCATCCCCTCCCAAGTGTAGTAGGGCGCCGGGCCGTCGGGGTAGACGTGGGTGAAACGGCAGGTGACCGTGCCGCCGCCGCAGACGCGGTTCAGCGTTTCCTGCAACGCCCCGCGCACTTGTTCGTCCATCGCCGGCCAGCGTTCCCAAGTTATGGACGTTTCCAGCGTTTCCGCCACTAGGCCGAGGCCGGTGGTGACGTTGCGCTGGTAGGGGGCGCCCAGAAAGGCGTTGCGCCAGGCGCCTACCGCGCCCTGCCGCCCGGTTTCGCCGCTGCCGGTTTCGCTATTGCCGGTTTCACCATTAGATTTATCGCCGCCGCGGGCCGCCGGGCCGGAAATTCGGATGTCGGATTCCGCGATGTCGCCGCCGGCGTCCCGGGCGATGGCAACGGCTTGACGGATAAATTCGTCTTGGGGCAGTTCGGCGGACTCGAAGCCTAGAATCAGCAGGGCGCGGCGGCCGTCCATTCCGGCGGCGGCTTGGGCTTCGCCGGGGTCCAGCAGGCGGCAGTTGGCGGGCCACAGCTTGGCTTGGGCGATGCGGCGGGCGGCTTCGGCGCCGGCGGCGAAGCTGGGGTAGGCTACCCCGGCGGAGGCGCGGTATTGGGGCCGCGCCTGAATCCGCATCCAAGCCTCGGTGATGATGCCCAAAATCCCCTCGCTGCCGATGACTATGCGGTCGGGGCTGGGGCCGGCGCCGCTGCCGGGCAGCCGCCGCGATTCCCATACGCCCGACGGGGTGACCATCCGCGCCGATTCCACGAAATCGTCAATGTGGGTGTGGTTGGTGGCGTAGTGGCCGCCGGAGCGGGTGGCAATCCAGCCGCCCAGCGACGAAAACTCAAAACTCTGCGGGTAGTGGCGCAGGGTGAACCCGTGGGGCCGCAGTTGCGCTTCCAACCCCGGCCCGTAGGCCCCGGCCTGGATTCGGGCGGCGCGGGATACGGGGTCAACTTCCAGCACCTGATCCAGCGCCGACAAGTCAATGGTGACGATGCCGTCGTAGCCCTCGGGCGGCTCGAAGCCCGCCACCGTGGAACTGCCCCCGCCGTAGGGGATGGCGGCGTAACCGGCGGACGAACACCAGTCCAGCGCCGCCGCGACTTCGGCTTCGGTAGTGGGATAAGCCACCACGTCGGGCGGGTTGGGGAATTGCAGGTTGTAGGCGCGGATGCGGTCGCGGAAACTGCGCCCGTAGGTATGCACGGCGCGGTCGTGGTCGTCGGTGGCGCAGATGGCGGCCAGGGAGGCGGGCGGGCGGATGCGCGGGGGGCGCAGGCGCAAATCGGCGCTGCGGGGCGGCGGCGCGGGCGCGACTGCCACGCCATAACGTTGCGACAGCCGGGCGGCGGCCTCGCTCACCTGCGCCGCGGTAGGTTCGTCGGACTCCAGGCCCCAAGCCCAGAAACTGCGTCGGCTCATAGCGGCACCTGCCTTAGCGTTGCGTATCATCCGGGCGCAGGCGGCGCAACTCCGCCTCCAGCTGCCGAATCCGTTCCTGCGCCGCTGCCATCGCCAACCGCGCCGCTTCCCGTTCCTGCCGCCAATTGTCCAAGTACGCCCCCGTCGCCGGGTCGTAGAAACGCGGCCAGCCCTCGTCCCAGCAGAGGCTTAACTCCAGCACTTCGCTGTATCCCTTGAGGATGCCATCAGGTTCGGTGGTCAGCGGGATGGGATCATAGGTGATTCCGGCCAAACGCCCGCCGTATAGCGGCTGGCCGTGGTAGCGGCCGCCGGACGGGTCGAAACGCCAGTATTCGGGGATGCCGATCTGGGCGTAGATGGCCGGCTTGCGGTTGACATCCTGCCGGCTGGTGCTTTCCGATGCGATTTCCAAAGCCCAGTCGGGTACCTTGCCCACTTCCCAGGGCAGGTAGATCTTTCGGGGGCGGATGGCTTCAGCGTCTACGCCAAAGGCGATGTACACATCCGGGGCCAGACGGACGTTCAGGTTGCGGGGGTTGTAGCAGATATTGGTGTCGTTGTCGATAAAGACATCCGGCCTGAAGCCGAAATCGGCGAAACGGGCGTTCAGCAGGCCCAAGACTTCCATAATTTCACGGTTTTGTTCCATGTGATCCCACGGCACATCTGCCACATCAGGGTTGAAATTAAGGCGGCCATAGTCGATTTTGCCCCCCTTACGGTAGGGCAGCATTGTGGTTTCAGGGGCGGTTTTGGCGGTTTTGAGTGTAGTCATATCCGGCCTATGAGTGGGGCAAATCCCTTTGCCAGCTTTGCGATTGGGTAGCGGGTTGCGGCTTTTAGAGCGTTGATGTTAGCTTTCCGGGCGCAGGCGGCGCAACTCCGCCTCCAATTGCCGTATCCGTTCCCGGTCGGCGGCCCGCGCTTCCCTCGCGGCTTCCATCGCCAACCGCGCCGCTTCCCGCTCCTGCCGCCAATTGTCCAAGTACGCCCCCGCCGCCGGGTCGTAGAAACGGGGCCAGCCCTCGTCCCAGCAGAGACTCAGCTCCAGTATTTCGCTGTATCCCTTGAGTATACCGTCGGGTTCGGTGGTCAGCGGGATGGGATCATAGGTGATGCCCGCCAAGCGACCGCCGTACAAGGGCTGACCGTGATAGCGGCCGCCGGACGGGTCGAAACGCCAGTATTCGGGGATGCCGATTTGGGCGTAGATGGCCGGCTTGCGGTTGACATCCTGCCGGCTGGTGCTTTCCGATGCGATTTCCAGAGCCCAGTCGGGTACCTTGCCCACTTCCCAGGGCAGGTAGAGCTTGCGGGGGCGGATGGCGCGGGCGTCTACGCCAAAGGCGATGTACACATCCGGCGCCAGGCGGACGTTCAGGTTGCGGGGGTTGTAGCAGATGTTGGTTTCGCGGTCGAGAAACACGTCGGGGCGGGTGTTGAAGCCGGTAAACCGCGCCCGCATTATGCCGATGATTTCTTCCACTTCAAGGCTTTGTTCCATAGCGTCCGGCGGCAGATCCTTCACATCGGGGTTGAAATTCAAGCTGCCGTAGTCAATTTTACCCTTGCGATAAGGCAGCATTGGGGGGGGGGCGGCGGTTTTGGCGGTTTTGAGCATAGTCATATCGCGGCCTATGTGCGGTGCAAATCCCCTTGCCGATTTTGCGATTGGGATAGCGGGTTGCGGCTTTTAGCGCGTTGATATTAGCTTTCCGGGCGCAGGCGGCGCAACTCCGCCTCCAGTTGCCGTATCCGTTCCTGCGCCGCTTCCCGCTCCTGCCGCCAATTGTCCAAGTACGCCCCCGTCGCCGGGTCGTAGAAACGGGGCCAGCCCTCGTCCCAGCAGAGGCTTAACTCCAGCACTTCGCTGTATCCCTTAAGTATGCCGTCGGGTTCGGTGGTTAGCGGGATGGGATCATAGGCAATTCCGGCCAGACGCCCGCCGTAGAGTGGGGCTCCGTGGTAGCGGCCACCGGACGGATCGAAACGCCAGTATTCGGGTATCCCGATTTGGGCGTAGATGGCCGGCTTGCGGTTCACATCCTGCCGGCTGGTGCTTTCCGATGCGATTTCCAAAGCCCAGTCGGGTACCTTGCCCACTTCCCAGGGCAAGTAGATTTTGCGGGGGCGGATGGCTTCGGCGTCTACGCCAAAGGCGATGTACACATCCGGCGCCAGGCGGACATTCAGGTTGCGGGGGTTGTAACAGATATTGGTGTCGTTGTCGATAAAGACATCCGGCCTGAAACCGAAATCGGCGAAACGGGCGTTCAGGAGTCCCAAAATTTCCATAATTTCGCGGTTCTGTTCCATGTGATCCCACGGCACATCCGCCTCGTCGGGGTTGAAATTCAGGCGGGCATAGTCGATTTTACCCCCCTTACGGTAGGGCAACATTGTGGTTTCAGGGGCGGTCTTGGCGGCTTTGAGCATAGTCATATCGCGGCCTTTGTACGGTGCAAATCCCCTTGCCGGCTTTGCGATTTAGATAGCGGGTTGCGACATTTCAGAGCGTTGATGTTAGCTTTCCGGGCGCAGGCGGCGCAACTCCGCCTCCAGTTGCCGTATCCGTTCCCGATCGGCGGCCCGCGCCTCCCGCTCGGCTTGCAGGGCTGCTTGCGTCGCTTCCATCGCCAACTGCGCCGCTTCCCGCTCCTGCCGCCAATTGTCCAGATACGCCCCCGCCGCCGGGTCGTAGAAACGGGGCCAGCCCTCGTCCCAGCAGAGACTCAGCTCCAGTACTTCGCTGTATCCCTTAAGTATGCCGTCGGGTTCGGTGGTCAGCGGGATGGGATCATAGGTGATTCCGGCCAGACGCCCGCCGTAGAGGGGGGCTCCGTGGTAGCGGCCGCCGGACGGGTCGAAACGCCAGTATTCGGGTATCCCGATTTGGGCATAGATGGCCGGTTTGCGGTTCACATCCTGCCGGCTGGTGCTTTCCGAAGCGATTTCCAAGACCCAGTCGGGTACCTTGCCCACTTCCCAGGGCAGGTAGAGCTTGCGGGGGCGGATGGCGCGGGCGTCTACCCCAAAGGCGATGTACACATCCGGCGCCAGGCGCACGTTCAGGTTGCGGGGGTTGTAGCAGATGTTGGTTTCGCGGTCGAGAAACACGTCGGGGCGGGTGTTGAAGCCGGTAAACCGCGCCCGCATTATGCCGATGATTTCTTCCACTTCAAGGCTTTGTTCCATAGCGTCCGGCGGCAGATCCTTCACATCGGGGTTGAAATTCAAGCTGCCGTAGTCAATTTTGCCTTTGCGATAAGGCAACATTGGGGGGTTGACGACGGTTTTAGCGGTTTTGAGCATAGTCATATCGCGGCCTTTGTGCTAAGGTGAATCTCCGCGCCAGCTTTGCGATTGGGGTAGCGGGTTGCGACATTCTAGCGCGTTGATGTTAGCTTTCCGGGCGCAGGCGGCGCAACTCCGCCTCCAGTTGCCGTATCCGTTCCCGGTCGGCGGCCCGCGCCTCCCGCTCGGCTTGCAGGGCTGCTTGCGTCGCTTCCCTCGTGGCCCGCTCTGCATCCGCCGCCAACCGCGCCGCTTCCCGATCGGCCCATACCTGCCGCCAATTGTCCAGATACGCCCCCGTCGCCGGGTCGTAGAACCGGGGCCAGCCCTCGTCCCAGCAGAGGCTTAACTCCAGCACTTCGCTGTATCCCTTAAGTATGCCATCGGGTTCGGTGGTCAGCGGGATGGGATCATAGGCAATTCCTGCCAACCGGCCGCCGTACAGGGGTTGGCCGTGGTAGCGGCCGCCGGACGGGTCGAATCGCCAGTATTCGGGAATGCCGATTTGGGCGTAGATGGCCGGCTTGCGGTTCACATCCTGCCGGCTGGTGCTTTCCGATGCGATTTCCAGGGCCCAGTCGGGTACCTTGCCCACTTCCCAGGGCAAGTAAATCTTGCGCGGGCGGATGGCGCGGGCGTCTACGCCAAAGGCGATGTATACATCCGGCGCCAACCGGACGTTCAAGTTGCGGGGGTTGTAACAGATATTGGTGTCGTTGTCGATAAAGACATCCGGCCTGAAGCCGAAATCGGAGAATCGGGCGTTCAGTAGGCCCAAGACTTCCATAATTTCACGGTTTTGTTCCATGTGATCCCACGGCACATCCGCCTCATCGGGGTTGAAATTAAGGCAGCCATAGTCGATTTTGCCCCCCTTACGGTAGGGCAGCATTGTGGTTTCAGGGGCGGTTTTGGCGGTTTTGAGCATAGTCATATCGCGGCCTTTGTACGGCGCAAATTCCCTTGCCTGCTTTGCGATTTGGATCGCGGGTTGCGGCATTTCAGCGCGTTGATGTTAGCTTTCCGGGCGCAGGCGGCGCAACTCCGCCTCCAATTGCCGTATCCGTTCCTGGTCGGCGGCCCGCGCCTCCCGCTCGGCTTGCAGGGCTGCTTGCGCCGCTTCCCTCGTAGCGCGTTCCGCTTCCATCGCCAACCGCGCCGCTTCCCGCTCGGCCCACACTTGGCGCCAGTTTTCCAAGTACGCCCCCGCCGCCGGGTCGTAGAAACGGGGCCAGCCCTCGTCCCAGCAGAGGCTTAACTCCAGCACTTCGCTGTATCCCTTGAGGATGCCGTCGGGTTCGGTGGTTAGCGGGATGGGATCATAGGCAATTCCGGCCAGACGCCCGCCGTAGAGGGGGGCTCCGTGGTAGCGGCCGCCGGACGGGTCGAAACGCCAGTATTCGGGGATGCCGATTTGGGCGTAAATGGCCGGCTTGCGGTTCACATCCTGCCGGCTAGTGCTTTCCGAAGCGATTTCCAGGGCCCAGTCGGGTACCTTGCCCACTTCCCAGGGCAGGTAGATCTTTCGAGGGCGGATGGCTTCGGCATCCACGCCAAAGGCGATGTACACATCCGGCGCCAAGCGGACGTTCAGGTTGCGGGGGTTGTAGCAGACATTGGTGTCGTTGTCGATAAACACATCCGGCCTGAAGCCGAAATCGGTGAAACGGGCGTTCAGTAGGCCCAAGACTTCCATAATTTCACGGTTTTGTTCCATGTGATCCCACGGCACATCCGCCTCATCGGGGTTGAAATTCAGGCGGGCGTAGTCGATTTCGCCCCCCCGACGGTAAGGCAGCATCGTGACTTCAGCGGATGGCTTGGCGGTCTTGAGCATGGTCATAGCGCGGCCTCTAGGCGGGGGATACGGGCGCGGGGATGCTGCGCGGCTAGTCCGCCACCTCAAACCGCTCCGATTGCGGGGGCTGCGCCCATAGTTCCTCGGCGCCGGACATTGCGGCGGCCCGCTCGGGGCTGGCCCGCCAAGCGTCGTAGATTTCGTTGCTTTCCCAAGTCACCAGCGTGGAAATCTTGGCCGGGTCGGACAGCGAAATCAGCGTTTGGCGGCGGCCGAAGCCGGGGGCCTTGCTTTGAGCTATCCCGTTGCCGTCCAGCAGCGCTTTGGCCTCCTCGATTTTGTCGGGTTTGGCCCAGTGGTGGGTTAGCACTCCGATCATTGTTTGCGCTCCTTTTCAATTCAACACGAAGCGCCCAAGGCGGCAGAGGTTTTTCCTTCGCTTCTCTGCGTTCCTTGCGCGCCCCGCGTTGGAAACTTAATCCGGCTCGCGGCGGACGCCGACCAGCCGGGCGAGGATGAGGGACAGCGCGGCTACCACTACGCTGAACACCGCGCCCATCTTGCCCGGGTCCAGGAAATCCGTGCCGCTGTAGGCTTTGTTGGCTACGAACAAGGCTACGGTCAAGCCCAAGCCCGCGATCATCCCGGTTATCGCCAAGTGGCGGATGCCCATCCCCTCGGGCAAGGGGAATCCCAGCCGCGACACTAGGAACGAAAACAGCGTCACGCCTACCGTCTTGCCTACGATCAGCGACAGCAGCACCATCAGCGTGACCTGGTTGATGCTGCCGAAAGCTACGCCCGCATTGGCCCAGGCGAAAAAGAACAGACCGAAGTCTACCGGCAGCTTTAGCTGATGCTCGAACTTTTCCAGCGCCCCGCCGCCGTGACCGTGGCCGCCGGCGGCGTGGCCGTGTTCCCCGCCGTGATCGGCATCGGCGCCATCGTGTCCCGCGGCGTGGAGGGCGGGCAGGAACGGCACGATTACCACTAGGGCCAGGGCCGGCTCTACCCCCGCTTGGACCAGCCCGACCCAGCTCATCCCCCCGGCGATCAGGATGTAGACCGGCCACCAGGTCAGGCCGATGCGCCGGAACAGGTACGCCGTCGCCATCCCCCCGGCGGTTAGCAGCAGCCACAGGGGTTGCACGTCGCTGGAGTAAAAGACGGCGATGATTACCAGCCCGATGGCGTCATCGGCCACCGCCAGCAGCAGCAGGAAGTTGACCGCCGGATGCCGGTTGCCGAAGATCACCCGCGCCACCAGCCACGCCAGCGCGATGTCGGTGGCGGTGGGGATGGCCCAGCCGTTGGATACCGCGCCGAAGTCATCGCTGCCGCCGTAAAACAACAGGGCCAGCAGGAAAAACAACCCCACCGGGCCGAACACGCCGCCCAAAGTGCCCATCAGCGGGTTGATGGCCTTGGGTATGGGGTTCAGCGCCCCGCCGGGCAGCACCGATTCGGTAATCTCTTTGGCCGCGATGCCAAAGAAAAACACCATAAACACTTCATTGATCAGGAAGTGAACGGTGACGTGCTTGCCGAATATGTAAAAATCGTTTAGGTCATGATGTTCTCCGTCATCCAGAAACGGCCCCTTGCCGAAGTTCCAGAAATCGAACTCCACGATGTTGTGGTAGCTATAGAAATCCACGTTGGCCCACACCAGCCCGGCGACCACGCCGATGATGAGGGGCAGCGAGTATTCCTGAAAGAAAGCGATCAGCCGGCGTGCCTGCGCCACGGGCAACCCTCTAAACCTGAATTTGGGGGAATCGGCCCCCATCCGCCCCGGAATCCGCCGCCGATTATACCACCGGATCGCCGGATGCCCAAGTTGCCCGCCGCCCCGGTTATCGCCGCCATTCCCGCTTACTTCTTTACAGTGGCGATATTTAGGGTTAAGCTAATCCTCGGCGATTTGCCGGACGGGTTCCGCGCCCACGGGTTGGCTATCCGGCGGCATTCGGGTAGAATTGGATCGCGCAATCGCCGGGCCGGCCCCGGCAGCCCGCGGCGAGGAGGGCTATGCCCCGCCATCGCGGCCGGGGGCCGCGCCGGAAACATAAGGAAACCCTATTTTTCTGAAGGTGATGGATAATGGCAGTCAATCCTGAGAGAAACGGCTCGATCCTTATCCTCAAAACCGACGGCCGGGTTGACGGCACCAACGCAACCCAGTTCCAGGACGATCTGAAACAGTCCATCGCGGCCGAGGATACCGCGGTAATTCTGGACTTTGAGGAACTTTCCTACATCAGCAGCGCCGGGCTGCGGGTCATCCTGCTCACCGCCAAGGATATGCAGTCGGCCAATGTCAAATTCGCGGTCTGCTCCCTGTCCAAGCCGGTCAAGGATGTGTTCACCATCAGCGGGTTTGACCAAATCATCGACATCCACGACACCCAAACCGCCGCGCTGTCGGCCGTCGGCGGCTAGTCCGCCGCCGCGCCGGGGGCGGCCCCACATCCCGCGCATCCTGCGAATCAAGAGCCGGTCAAGGCCATAATATGACTCAAGACGTGTTGCAAGGGCCCTACAAAATTCTGATCGTGGACGACGAGCCGGACCTCCAGCCGCTAATCCTGCAACGGATGCGGCGCAACATCCGCTCCGGCCGCTACACCTTCGTGTTCGCCGGCAACGGGATCGAGGCCCTGGAGCAGCTAAGCCAGGACCCCGAAATCGATATGGTGGTCTCCGACATCAATATGCCGCAGATGGACGGCCTTACCCTGCTGGAGCAGATCCCCAAGGTGGACCCCAACGTGCGCTCGGTAATCATCTCCGCCTATGGCGATATGCGCAATATCCGCACCGCCATGAACCGGGGTGCTTTCGATTTCGTCACCAAACCGCTGGATTTCGAGGATCTGCAAATCACCATCGAGCGCACCTTGCAGCACCTGGTGGAATGGCGCGAGGCCCTCAGTTCCCGCGACAAGCTGGTGGCGCTCCAGAACGAACTGGACGTCGCCAGCAAGATGCAACAAAGCATCCTGCCCACCAGCTTCCCCGAAACCGACGACTATGCGGTCTACGGCAGCATGGTTCCCGCCCGCAATGTGGGCGGCGATTTCTACGACATCGTCCACATGGACAACGGGCAGATCGGCTTGGCGGTGGCCGACGTTTCCGACAAGGGCGTTCCGGCGGCCCTGTTTATGATGTCCAGCCGCACCCTGCTGAAAGGCTCCGCCATCGGCTTGGGCGACCCCGGCAAAGTGCTGGCCGAAGTCAACACCCTGCTGACCGAAAACAACGAAACCATGATGTTCGTCACCCTGGTCTACGCCCTATATAACCCCGCCAACGGGGAGCTTACCTACTCCAACGGGGGCCACTGCCACCCATTGGTGGTGCATCCCGACGGCACGTCCGAGGAGCTGACCGCCACCGGCGGCGTTTCCCTCGGCGTGATGGCCGGACTGGGCTACCGCCAGGAAACCGTCACCTTGAACCCCGGCGATACGATGATTCTGTACACCGACGGGGTTTCCGAGGCGATGAACGCCGAGGGCGAGGAGTTCGGGGTGGAGCGGCTGCAACAGGTGTTCGCCGCCAACCCCCCGGTAGACGCCCGCACCGCCAACGAGGCCGTGATGGCCGCGGTGGTCGAGTTCGCCGGCGATACCCCTCAATCCGACGACATAACCTGCCTGGTTCTGCGCCGCGCCGCGAGGTAAAGAAAAGATGAGTGAAATAATCTGCCTGAAAATCGAGCCCGCCACCAGCGGCGGCCCGCAACAGGCTCTTTTTTTCATCGCCGGCGCGATCGAGGAACTGGGCCAGCGGGAAGCCTGGCCCGACAGCCTGGTTTTCAAGATCAACCTGGTGCTGGAGGAAGTGGGCCTCAACATCCTGAACTACGGCGGCGAATCCGGCGGCCCCCACCCGGAACTGGAAATCGTCATCGCCTCGGAAACCGATTCCTTGACCATCGAAGTATCCGACGACGGCCGCCCCTTTGACCCCTTGCAAGAAGCCCCCGCCGCGGTCACCGAGGGCGGAGTCGACGGCCGCCCCATCGGGGGCTTGGGCATTCATTTGGTAAAATCGATGATGGACGATTTGTCGTACCAGCACACCGACGGGCGCAACCGCTTGACGATGGTCGCCCGCCGCAACGGGGATGATGAGCAATAGCCCCGCCCGCCGCCCGGCCATTTATCACGCCCGGAGGGAACACCGTGATGCATAAGGGCTGGATAATCGGCCCCGACAGCCGTATACCCCTTTTCCGGCGGGCCGCCCGCGTCGCCGCGCACCTGCTGGCGGCGGCGATGCTCGCCGCGGCCGCCGCCTGCGGTTCCGATGCGCCGACGCCCGCGGCAGACGCCACCCTCGCCCCAACCCCCACGCCGGCGCCCATCGGCCCCACCGCCATGCCCGATGACACCGGCGTCACGCCCGACGGCGTGATGTTCGGCCAGTCGGCGGTATTTAGCGGCCCGTCCCGGGAGTTGGGCATCAATATGCGCTTGGGCATCGAAGCCGCCTTTGCCGAAGTCAACCGCGACGGCGGCGTCCACGGGCGCCAACTGTCGCTGGTTTCCCTGGACGACTACTATGAACCCGAAGCCGCCGTCATCAACAGCCGCGCCTTGATTAACGACGGCGTATTCGCCCTCATCGGGGGCATCGGCACCCCTACCGCCCGCTCCGTCGCCCCGCTGACCGCCGCCCTCGGCGTGCCTTTCGTCGCCCCCTTCACCGGCGCCGCCTTTCTGCGCGACGGCAGTTGGGATAATATCGTGAACGTGCGGGCTTCCTATGATCTGGAAACCGAGGAAATGGTGGATCGCTTCACCGCCGATTTCGGCCTTGAGCGGGTGGCGGTGCTGTATCAGGATGATTCCTTTGGCCGGGCGGGTTACAGCGGGGTGCTGACCGCCCTGGAACGGCGCGGAATGGCCCCGGTGGCGGTGGGCCTCTACCCCCGCAACACCACCGCCATCAAGACCGCCCTGCTGGACTTGATGCAGGCCAACCCCGAAGGAATCATTATGGTAGGCCCCTACGACCCCATCGGCGAGTTCATCCTGTGGGCCCGGGAATTGAATTTTGACACCGAATTTATCACCATATCTTTCGTCGGCTCCAACGCCCTGCTGGAAAAACTCGGCACCGACGGCGCCGGCGTCTACGTCACGCAGGTAGTGCCATTCCCCTACCCCCCCGATGCCGCCCACGACCACGGCAGCCCGGTGCCGATCGTCAATTCCTACCTGCACGCCCTGGAGGATTACGCCCCCGGCAGCGAACCCGGCTTCGTATCCCTCGAGGGCTACCTGGCCGGGCGGCTGGCCATCGCCGGGATGGAGCGCTGCGGGGAGGAACTCACCCGCACCTGCTTCCTCGACAACCTGCTCAACGGCGGCGATCTGGAAATCGACCGCTTCCCCTTGAGCTACTCCGAAGGCAAACAAGGTTCCCAGCAAGTGTTTCTTACCACCATCGGAGAGGACGGGCTGTATCATCCGATCCAAAGGCTTCATGAGGCTCACGAAGGCGCCCATCCATAACACGCCGGGCGGCGCCTTCGCCGTATCATCCCATCCAAAAGCGGCACGAGGTTCACGACTGACGCGGCGTCCGGTGTCCGGCGGCCGGCCGGATCGGCCGGGCCTTGGACCCCGGCGGCCGGCGGGAGGACAACGGTTATGAATTGGATACAACCGCTGCTGGCGCTGCGGTATCACATATCCACCCAGCTATACGGGGCTTTTGGCGTGGCCGTGGGGCTGACCGTCGCCGCCAGTCTCATCGGCTGGTTCAGTTTTTCGCAGATCGCCTCAGCGCAGGAACGGGTCAACGAGGAAAGCGTTCCCGAAATGGCCGCCGCCTTCAGCATCGCCCAATACAGCAGCGAACTGGTCGCCGCCGCCCCCCGCCTCACCACCGCCGCCACCCCCCAAGAAGTGGAAAGCGTCTGGCAGGAAATCACCGCGGCGCAAGATGATTTCCGGGCGCGGCTGGCCGAACTGGAGCAGACCAACCCCGAAAAGGCCGCCGCCATCGGCAGCCGCGCCGCCGCCCTCGAAAGCAACATCGAAACCGTCCGCGATAACACCGGCCTCATCTTTGCCCTGCAAGACCAAGCCGACGCCCGCCTGGACGATATGACCGCCCTCCGCACCGAACTGGACCAAGTGCTGGTCACCGAGGTGGACGACGCCCTGTTTTACATCCTCACCGGGCGCACTGAACTAGGCGCTTTCGCCGCCCCCTACGCCATTCACTTTTCCGCCGCCGAATTCGGCACCTACCGCTACTTAACGTCCTTGCAGTCCCACACCAACATCGGATTGCAGCAGCTTTCCAGCGTATTCAGCATATTCGACCCGCTGCTGGTCGAAGCGCAGCAAGAGCGGTTCGAGTCGTCCGTCGCCGGCATTGAGCGCGATTTGGCCGGGCTGGACAACCCGGAACTGGAGCAGCGCCTCGCCCCCCTATACGACCGGCTGAACGAACTGGGCCTTGACCCGCAGAACGGCGTTTTCGTAACGCTGCGGACCCGGCTGGATCTGGAACAGGCGCAGGCGGGCTATCTGGACTTGAGCCGCCAGCAGTCCGGCGCCCTGCTCACCGAAGTGGACGGACTGGTATCCGCCGCCGCGGGCGCGGTGTCCAATGCCACCCAAAGCTCCTCGCAGGCCATCAACACCGGCGGCTCCCTGCTGCTGGCAATCATCATCATCAGCCTAATCGCCGCCTTTCTGATTAGCTGGTTCTACATCCGCCCCGTTCTGCTGCGCCGCATCGGCTACCTGTCCACCCGGATGCGCTATATGGCGGAGGGCGCTCTGGAGGAGCCGGTGCTGGTAAAAGGGCAAGATGAACTGGCCGAAATGGCCGCCGCCCTGGAAGTGTTCCGCCACAACTCCCTGGAAGCCCTGCGCCTTAACCTGGTAGAGGAACTCAACCAGGAACTGGCCGGCAAAAATACCGAACTGGAAACAGTGCTTACCGAACTGGAAACCAAGAACGGCGAGCTGGAAGTAGTGCTGGACGACCTGCAAAAAGCCCAAAACCATATCGTGATGCGGGAAAAGCTGGCCGCCCTGGGCGAAGTCACCGCCGGCGTAGCCCATGAAATCCGCAACCCCCTGAATTTCGTCAAAAATTTCTCCGAACTCTCCGAGGAGCTGATCGCCGAAATGCGCGAGGAACTGGAAGGCGATACCCCGGACGTGTCGCTGATTTCCGATATATCCAGCGACCTATCGGAAAACCTCGAGCGCATCCGGCATCACGGCGACCGCGCCAACCGCATCGTCAACGATATGCTCCAAATGGGGCGCGACACCGGCAACTGGCAGGGCGTTGACTTGAATACCCTCCTGGTGGAGCATACGATGCTGGCCTACCACAGCGCCCGCGCCAGCGACCCCGATTTCCAACTGACCATCACCCAGGATCTGGACGACAACATCGGCGAAGTGCAGGCCATCCCGCAAGACCTCAGCCGCACCTTCATCAACATCGTCGGCAACGCCTGCCAAGCCACCGACGAAAGGCGCCGCGCAATGGCCGAGCAGGGCATCGGCTTCGAGGGCTACCAGCCCACAGTCGCGCTCCAAACCCGCAGCGCGGGCGACAACGTGGAAATCCGCATCCGCGATAACGGCCCCGGCATCCCCCCCGATGTGGCGGAAAAAATCTTTAACCCGTTCTTTACCACCAAGCCCGCCAATCAAGGCACCGGCCTCGGCTTGGCGATCACCAGCGACATCATCCGGCAGCACGGCGGCAACATCTGGGTCGAATCCCAGCCGGCGGAGTACACCGAAATGATCATCGTACTCCCCAAGACGCCCCCCGAAGAAGTCCGGTTAGCCTACGGCGCCGCCGCCGCCAATGCTTGCAGCTAGGCCGCGGTGTATAATCCCCCCGGCATATAATGCCAGGCGACCCAAATCATCGAAAAACGAAGTGAGCGGACATCGTGGAATTTGACGGCTATCAACTAGACCCGGTCGTTTACGACGAAATGTTTTTGCCCGACGGCCAGCCCCGGCCCCACGCCCAGCGGCTGCACCGCGAGCTGCTCCGGCTGTCGCCCGACGACTTGACCAGCATCCAGGGCCGCGTCAACCGGACTTTCGCCAACGAAAGCATATCTTTCACCGTCTACGGCGACGCCGAAGCGGAGGAACGCATCATCCCGGTGGACGCCATCCCCCGCGTGGTTTCCGCCGCCGACTGGCGCGAACTGGACGCCGGCCTTACCCAGCGGATACGGGCGCTCAACTATTTCCTGGAAGACATCTACAGCGAGGGCCGCATCATCGACGACGGCGTCATCCCCGAGGATATGGTGCGCCAATGCCCCCAATTCCGCGAAGAAATGCAAGATTTCACGCCCCCCCACGGCATCTGGGTCGCCATCTGCGGCACCGACATCGTCCGCACTAACGACGGCTTCCGCGTACTGGAAGACAACCTCCGCGTCCCCTCCGGCGTATCCTATATGATCGCCAACCGCAAGGCGGCCAAAACCAGCCTGCCCCGGCTCTACCGCAGCTCGCGGGTGCGGGAAGTCGAAGGCTACGGCGCCGCATTGCAGGCCACCCTCCGCGAACTGGCCCCCGGCGGCAAACCCAACCCCACCCTGGCCCTGCTCACCCCCGGCGTCTACAACTCGGCCTTCTACGAGCACATGTTCCTGGCCCGCGAAATCGGTGCCGAACTGGTGGAGGGCCGCGATCTGGCCGTCCGCGACGGCCTGCTCTATATGCGAACCACCGAGGGCCTCCGCCAAGTGGATGTACTCTACCGCCGCGTCGACGACGAATACCTCGACCCGCTGGTATTCAAGCCCGATTCCATGCTGGGCGTCCGCGGCCTAATCGACGCCGCCCAACTGGGCAACGTCACCCTAGCCAACGCCCCCGGCACCGGCGTCGCCGACGACAAAAGCGTCTACGTATACGTGCCGGATATGATCCGCTACTATCTGAACGAAGAGCCGTTGTTGCAGAACGTAGAAACCTACCTCTGCCGCCGCCCCGCAGATCTGGAGTACACGCTGGACAACCTAGCCGACCTGGTAGTAAAGAAAGTTGACGGCTCCGGCGGCTACGGTATGCTGGTAGGCCCCCACGCCACCCCCGAAGAGCGCAACGAATACGCCAAAGGGCTGCGAGCCGACCCCGCCGGGTTCATCGCCCAGCCCACCCTGGCCCTGTCGCGCACCCCCTGCCTGATCGACGGCGCCTTTGAGCCGCGCCACGTCGACCTGCGCCCATTCATCCTAAGCGGCCGCCGCACCCGCATCGTCCCCGGCGCCTTCTGCCGCGTAGCCCTCCGCCGCGGCAGCCTGGTAGTAAACTCCAGCCAAGGCGGCGGCGGCAAAGACCTATGGGTGCTAGACGACACCCCCGAACCCTAACCCCAATTCCCCAAAAACCCCCTCCCATAAAGGGGAAAGGGGCAGCCACCATAAAATTCCCCAAAAAATCCCCTCCCCCTAAGGGGGAGGGTTAGGGTGGGGGTGTCCCCCCCAACAAACCAAATCCAATGGAGTAAATTATGCTTTCCCGCAGCGCACAGAGCTTGTACTGGATGGGCCGATACTTGGAGCGGGCGTCTCGCCTTTGCAGCCTGCTGGGGCTACAGTCCGAGGCCCTGGTAGACCGCCCGACGCGGGAAATTCACTTCGGCTGGAACCGCATCTACAGCAGCGTCCGCCGCGACCCGCCCGGCGGCCAAGCCGACCTGTTCGGCGACGAGGAGTTCGTCCTAGCCGACTCTTTCGCCCTGGCCGACGATATGACCTTTGAGCGTTCCAACCAGTCGTCGGTGTTGACCTGCTTCGCCCTGGGCCGCGAAAACGCCCGCCACACCCGCCACTGCATCAGCCCCCAAGTCTGGACCTGCCTCAACACCGCCTACCTGAAGTTGCAGCAACTGAACATGGCCGAAGTCTGGCGCTACGAACCCCGCGAGTTTTACGCCGGCACCGAAGCGCAAATCGTCACTTTCGGCGGCCTGGCCGAATCCACGATGTACCACGACGAAGGCTGGAGCTTCATGCAACTGGGCCGCTACATCGAGCGGATCCAGTCCGATACCGACCTCCTGATCTCGCAGCTCGAAATCAGCGGCGGCGGCGAGGAAGTGTACGAAGCCGACTGGATCTCCCTCCTGCGCTCGTTCTACGCCATGGAAGCCTACACCCACGCCTACGGCGCCGAAATGGTGCCGCGGCAAGCCCTGGACTTGCTGGTAAGCGACCCGTTGCTGCCCGGCTCCCTATGCCGCTCCATCAACCTGGCGTCAGGAGAAATCGAAAAAATCGGCGGCGGCCCCCGCCGGCACTCCACCCGCTCCGTCCAACGAATGAGCGGCCGCCTAACCGCCCTGATCAACTACGAATGGCCCGACCGCCAAGACCGCGAGGAAGTGTTGCGCGAGGTAATCGAATACTCCGGCGAACTCCACTACCTGATAACCGCCGCCTATTTCGACTACCCCGTCCAAGAACGCCGCCCAGGATAACAACCCCGGGCTGTCCATCCCCCATAAATGCCGCTGCGGTTGACGGGGGCGCAAACTCCAAAAAAATCCCCTCCCCCTAAGAAAAAAATCCCCTCCCCCTAAGGGGGAGGGTTAGGGTGGGGGTGAACCCCCGCAACAAGCCCCACCCAATCCCCAATGTCCCCCTACAACCCCCGGTGCCAAGCCCCGCCCAATCCCCCCTATCCCCCTACATAAATAAATCCCCTCCCCCTAAGGGGGAGGGTTAGGGTGGGGGTGAACCCCCACAACAACCCAAGCCCAACCCCCTACAACTGCCGCAACCGCGGGTCCAGCCGGTCCCGCAGCCAGTCCCCCAGCAGGTTGAACCCGAACACCGTAAGCATGATCGCCAGCCCCGGCCACAGCGCCACCCACCACGCCCGGATCAGCACCTCGCGCCCATCGGCCACCATCAGCCCCCACGCCGGCGTCGGCCGCGAAAGCCCCACCCCTAGAAACGACAGCCCCGCCTCCAGCAATATCACGAACCCCACTTGCAGCGTCGCCAGCACGATCAGCGTATTGGTGATATTGGGCAGCACGTGCCGGAGCATAATCCGCAACCCCGACGCCCCGGCCACCCGCGCCCGGTCGATGTAATCCTGCTGCATCACCAGCAGCGTATCCCCCCGCACCTGCCGACAGTAAATCGACCACAGCAGCGCCCCCACCACGATGATCACCGTGCGGAAACTGGGATCCAGCGCCGCCGCCAGCGACAACGCCAGCAGCACCGGCGGAATCGACAGCGATATATCCACCAGCCGCATAATCAGCGCATCAACCTTGCCCCCGTAATACCCGGCGATGATGCCCAGCGTAATCCCCACCGACCCGGCGATGGCGATGCCCACCAGCGAGATGATGATGGAAATGCGCGAGCCGTAGATAATGCGGCTCAACATATCGCGGCCAATCTTGTCCGTCCCCAGCAAATGCTGCGATGTGCCGCCGGCGAACACCGGCGGTTGCAGCCGCCCCCGGATCCCCCCCGGCGCCTCCTGCGGCCCGTAGGGCGCGATAACATCGGCGAAAATCGCCGGAATCACCAGCACGATCAGCAGCAGCAGCGTAGGAAACTTGGGCAGCCGCCACAAGACGCCGCCGAACTTGCGGCCCCTCGCTTTCCAATCAGGACGATGCGTAAGGATTTCCGACGGCCGGGTCGCTGCGCCGCTTTCTTGAGCCATTCTTGGAGCATCCTGCCCTTAATGCCGGCCCGCGCCCTAACTATAGCGCAGCCGGGGATCCAGGTAAGCGTACAGAATATCCACGATAAAGCTGGAGGCTATAAACAGGCCGGAAAACACCAGCACCAACGCCTGGATCAACTCAAAATCGCGCGACAGCACCGCTTGAAACGCCAGCAGCCCAGTGCCGGGCCAGTTGAACACCGTTTCGGTAGTCACCGACCCGGTCATCACCACCGCGGCGATCACCCCGAAATAAGTCAGCGGCGTAAGCGCCGCGTTCCGCAGACAGTGTTTCCAAATAACTTTCCATTCCGGCACGCCCTTAATCCGCGCCAGCTTGACATACTCGCTGTCCAACGTCTCCAGCATCGAGGAGCGCACCAGCCGGGTAATCGCGGCAATCTGAAAAGACCCCAATGTAATCGCCGGCATCACGAAATGCTTGAACCCCCCCGTGCCGCTGGTCGGCAGCCACCCCAGCTTGACCGCAAATACCCAAATCATCATCAGCCCCAGCCAGAAGTTCGGCAGCGACTGCCCCAGCAGGGCGAAAATCTTGGAGCCGGTATCCAACGCGCTGTCCCGCTTGATCGCGCTCAACACCCCCAACGGTATGCCGATCGCCAGCGCCAACGCCAGCGACACCCCCGCCAAGTAAATCGTGGCCGGCAGCCGCGCCATCACCGCCCCCCCCGCCCCCTGTTCCGGGAATTTCAGCGACTCCCCCAAATCCCCTTGCAACACGCTTCCCATATATATGCCGTACTGCACCAGCAGCGGCTCATTCAGCCCCAGCCGTTCCCGCAGCGCCGCCAAATCCGAAGCCGAAGCGTCAATGCCCAAAATAATCGTCGCCGGATCGCCCGTCGCCCGGCTGATGACAAAGACGATGAGCGTCACCGCCCACAGCGCAAAAAGCCCCTGTAGAAACCTTATGAGAATGTAGCGTTGCATACTATCGCGTCAAAACCGTCCGCCGCGCCGTTTCAGCTAGGGCCGGGATGCGCCGGACAGCGGAAGCCGCGCCGCCGCGGCCGCCGCCATCCCGCCGCCGGGGAAACCCGGATTAGTCGCAACGATCCGTCCCCACCGGGCAAGCCTTGATCAGATGCACATGAGTCGGATGCGCCGAACCCACGCCGGGGTACACCCACGACTCAATGAACTCCGGATCCACCGTGATGTCAAAGGTCACCTGGAACAGCGGCACCGAAGTGTACTCCTCAAACATATAGTCGCCCGCCTCCCGGGCGCACTGCTCCCGCCGGTCGGCGGCCAACTCGCTCTCCAGGCAGTTGTATCGCTCGTTGATGAAATCGCTTTCCCACCCGTACAGGAACCCGTCCGGCGCCGAGGTCCAGAACACCCGCAGCCCCTCCTGCGTCGTCCGGATCGGCGTATTCCGCAGGATGGTGAAAGTCTCATAAATGTCGTGCGAAGTCACCCGGTCCAGCCACTGCCCGAACTCCAGCTCCACGATGGTAGTGTCCACCCCGATGGCTTCCCACATCAAGGAAAGGGCTTCGATCAACTGCGGTATTTCCGGGTTGCCGGGAATCACGGTGGAAATCATATCCACCTGAATATCCCCGTCCTCGTAGCCCGCCTCGGCCAGCAGCTCCCTCGCCCGCTCCGGATCATAGCCGTAATAATCCTCGAACTTGGTCACCCAATCATCGTTCCAGCCCTCGGTAAAGGGGGCGTAAGTCGGAACATACATCGGGCTGGCGTTGCCGAAATACACCGCGTCGATAATCGCCTCGCGGTCAACCGCGCGGTTGAACGCCTCCCGCACCAGCGGTTCGTGCCACGGTATATCCCCGCCCCAGAAAGGATGTTCCCCGCCCGGCCACGGCTCCAGATTGCTGTCCACCGTAGCCAGGTAAGTGCCGCCGAAAAAGCCGTAAGACTGATTGTTTTCGTTGTTCGACGAAAGCACTTTCATACCCTCGTCTTTGGCCTGCGCCTGCAAATCCCGGGAAATATCGGCCCCCTGAACCTCCCCCGCCAGCAATTGCGCCAAGCGGGTGAAATCCTCCGGCGCCCAGACCCATTCCAACTCATCGAAGTCCGGGTTTTCGCCGCCCCAATGCCCGCCCTCGGCCCGCACGAACCATTGGGTTTCGCCCAGCTTGCGCCCCCCGTACTGGTAAGACCCCGTGCCGGCCGGCATCTCGTCATACGCCGATATCGCCCCGCCCGCCGCATCCCACTGCGCCTTGCTCTGAATCACCAAATCCCCTTGCAAACGGGAAAACAAACGCCCCCCGTCCACAAAAAACTTTTCATGCGTGAACGCCACGGTGTGATCATCCATCGCCGCCGGCGGGAAATCCAGCCAAATCGCCTTGAAGTTGCTGTTCGATGGGCTTTCGCCCTCAGCATCCGCCCCGCCGCGGGTAAGCAATTCCCAAGTATGCACCACATCCGCCGAGGTGAACTCCCCATAGCCGAAATGCCACGGAACGCCCTCCCGCAGATGGAACGTCCAAGTCTTGAAATCCGGGGTGACCTCCCAGCTTTCCGCCAGCGCCGGGGTCGGCTCCGAGGTATAGGGATCATTCTCAATCAGCGTTTCGCCATAAGGATCGTGCTGCACCAAGTTCGACCAGGGCCCGACCCAGATGCGGTTGCTTTCGTTGAGCGGCACAGTGTTGGATACCCGGACCCGGGTGATCTTGGCGGTAGCCGCCGGCGCCGGCGGTTCCGTAGGCAAGGGCACCGCCGTCGGAATCGGCGTCGGCGTCGCCTCAACCTGCGGACGGGCGCCGGGAGCGCTGATGGTAGGGGCCGGGGTTGCCGTCGCCGGCCGCTCCGTCGGCGCCGGGGCCGCCGCCGCGGTGGTAGCCGTCGGCTGCGTCGCCGCCGCCGGGGCCGACGTAGCCGTCGGATCATCCCCGCCGCACGCAACGATAACCGCCGCCAATACAGCGATCATCCACAGCGGATTACGGAAAATTCGCTTGATTTCGCCAAAATAACGCACCATTTCACTCCTTCATTGCCCCTAAACCATCGCAATTCAAGCAATCAGTTGGGGAGTATAGGCGCAATAATGAACCTTGTCAAACCCGAATACCCCCGCCCCAATTCCCCGCCGCGCGGTCACCCCGGAACGCCGCCCCGCCGTCCCGCCCGCGCCGCCGCGAGAATCGCGACGTATCCGCCGAATTTGCCCGGCAACGCTTGACAACGAAATTCGCGGGGGATATACTAGGAAAGTCGCAAGGGAAAGCCCGGCGGCACACGGCCCGGTGGTGTAGCGGTTCAACATACTGGCCTGTCACGCCAGAGATCGTGGGTTCGAATCCCATCCGGGTCGCCATACCGGAAATTCCGGCCAACTCTGGGCCAATTCCCGGCCAATTCCAATGATAGGGGGACGCGCGGGTTCGACAGGGGCGTTCTGTAACGGATTGCAAGCCGAGGGTGCCATCGACCTCGTTAATCAGGTGGCGCAAAAGTAACTGGCGAACGTGAATTCGCTCTAGCGGCCTAAACGCCGCTACGTCTGCCCCCTGCTATTTCCCGGAGGCGGGGGTGCCAGGCGCCATGAATCCGGGATGCGGCCCACCCCACGCCGGTAAGGGCGGCTCAAGTTTCACCGGCTGGGCCTTTTCAGCTCGGGTCGTCGGTAGCTGAAAAGTCCAAGAACGAACCGGCGGACAAGCTTGTAGCACATCCGGCTTATAGGCACTTCTGGACGGGGAGTTCGACTCTCCCCCGTCTCCACCAGCCAACACCTCGAAACGCCGCCTGCACCGGGCGGCGTTTCCTGTTGCATGGGTTATCCCCTTGACGATTGGGCGGGGGAATGGCGGGCGGGGGCGTATCCCCTACAACTGCCGCCGGGTGGGATCCGTCCGGTCGCGCAGCCAGTCGCCGGTGAGGTTGCACGACATCACCAGGAAGGTAATCGCGATGCCCGGGATCAGCGGGAACCACCAGGCGCCGGGGAAAAACAGAAACTGCTGGGCATCCCGCAGCATATTCCCCCACGACGGTATCGGGCGCTGCACCCCCAAGCCCAGGAAACTCAACGACGCCTCCACAATTACCGCCAGCCCCACCTCCAGCGTCGCCAGCACCAGCAAGGTGTTGATGATATTAGGAAAGACATGACGCAGCATTATCCGCGGGCGGCTGGAGCCGGCTACATTGGCGAGCCGCACGAAGTCCATTTCCATCAGCCGCAGCACTTCGCCCCGCAGCACCCGGGCGAAACCCATCCAGCGCAGGAACCCGATTACGATTATCAGGTTGACGATGCTGGGCCCCAGCAGGGTGACGATGGTCAAGGCCACCATCAGATAGGGCAGCGACAGAAAGGCGTCGGTCAGCTGCATCAGCACCCGGTCGACCCATCCCCGCATCACGCCGCTGAGCAGCGCGACCACCGTCCCCAGCAGGGCGGCCAGCAGCACGGCGGCCCCGGCCACCCGCACCGAACTCTGCCCCCCATGGATCAGCCGGCTCAGAATGTCGCGGCCCTGGTTGTCAGTGCCGAGGATATGCCCCGACAGTTGCGGCGGGTTCAGCAGGTCGGCCGGGCTGATTTCGATCGAATTGTAGGGCGTAATCCAGCTAACTGGCAGGATGGCGATGATTACCGCGATGGTGATGAACAGGAGCGACAGCTTGGGCGCCCCCCGCAGGGCGTTGCGGGCGGAGCGAAAGGCGGCGGGCAGCCGCGCCGCCGAAGCGGCTCCCGGGGCGCTGATGGCGTCTCTTGCGTTCATTTCTACCCCTCGGCCGCCCCTCGGTTCAGGCCAGCCGGATACGCGGGTCCAGCCAGGCGTACATCACGTCCACGAATATGTTGACCGATACGATAATGCCGGATACGAAAAAGATCACGCCCTGCGTCACCGGGTAATCGCGGGCGATGAGGGCGCCGACCATCAAATGCCCCACGCCGGGCCAACTGAATATGGTTTCGGTCACCACCGCGCCGCCCACCAGCGCCGCGAAGTTGACGAAAAACAACGTGAATACCGGAATGGACGCATTCTTGAAAGCGTGTTTCCAAATGACCAGCCGGTTGGGCAGCCCTTTGGCCCGGATCATCTTGATGTAGTCCGATTCCAGCACCTCCAGCATCGTAGAGCGCACGATGCGCATGTGCGACGCCACCAAGAAAAAGGCCAGCGACGCCGCCGGCATTATGATCGCCTTGGGCCCCAGCCGGGCGAACCCCCCGGCGCTGTCCAGCCAGCCCAGCTGCACCGAAAACAGCACAATCAGCAGCAACCCCACCCAGAACACCGGCATTGACTGCCCGGTGATCGCCAGCACCTTGCCCACCCGGTCAAAGATCGAGTCAGGCCGCGCCGCCGACACCGCCCCGATGATTACGCCCAAAAACAGCGAAAACGCCATCGCCACCGCGGTCAGTTGCAGCGTGGCCGGCATCCGCCCCCAGACCACCTCCACCACGGGCTGGTTGTCGAACTGTAGGGCATAGCCCATATCGCCCCGGAACAAGTTGCGGTAATAAATGCCCAACTGTTCCCAGACGCTCTTGTCGAACCCATAGGCCGCGGTCAGCTTTTCCACGTCGGCCTGCGTAGCCTCCGGCGGCAGCATATACTCCACCGGATTGCCCCCGCCCAAGCGGAGCAGGATGAACACGGCCAGCGTAATCAGGATCATCGTAATGACGCCCTCAAACACGCGCCGGGCGATGTATCGCGTCAACTCAGCCCCCCGGTTGGCATTTCGCCGTCATTCACTCCCGCCCCCTTTGCCGTCAATTTATTCCCGCTATTCCCGCCGCATCCCGTTGCCATTCCCGCCTGCCGCCGATTCCCTTTGCCGTTTATTCCCGCCGCCGATTCCCTAGCCGTTGACGGGAATGGCGGGGTTGCCGTGGTTGGCGCCCCCGCCCTGCCAACGGGTTTGCCGGTTAATCCCGCAGCAGCACCAGGTCGTAATGCTTGAAGTGCGGGGTGAACTCCACGGTGGGGTGCGACACCACCCGGTCGGTGTAGGCGTTGACCAGCGACATACCGTAGAGCGGGAAGGTCTCCTCCAGCCCCAGCACTTCATCCTCCAGGGCCGCCAGGATGGGGGCCATATCCTCCGGGGTTTCGGCGCCGGTGGCATCGAAGTAAAGCTCCTCCACCCGGTCGTTGTAGATGCCGACATAGCCGCTGGTGGCGTGATACCAGCTGATCTGCACCCCGGAGTGGTCCTGCCGCCCCCAAGTTTGCAGGTTGACCGGGATCTGGGAAAAGATCCCCGCCCGGAACCCGCGGACGTAATCCGACGGATCATGTTCCTGCCAAGTCATGGTGACGCCGATGTCGTTCCAGTAGCTGGATATGGCGTCAGCCATTTCCGGTATCCCGGGGCGTCCCGCGAACTGCCCGAAGTGACCGCTCATCTCGAAACCATCTGGGTAGCCGGCCTCGGCCAGCAGCCGCCGGGCTTCCTCGGGGTTGTATTCCGACACGTTGTAGACCCGCTCATCCAACCGGGAGCCGAAAGAGCCGGCGTGATAGATGGAGCCGATGGGCTTGGAAAACCCGAAGTGCGGCCCCGCGGATACCGCCGCCTTGTCGATCGCCAAGTTCAAGGCGCGGCGCACATTCGCATCCAGCGTCGGATGGTCGGCGCAGACTTCGGGGAAAGTCCATTCCGGGATATCCACGCCGCCCTCATCCTGCCGCCCGGCCGGTTTGTCCGCCTCGCGCAAGTGGATCGGGCAACCGAAAGTCATCGCCAGCAACCCATTGGCCTGATAGGTCTGGGTCCACACATCCCCGGTTCCGGGGTTGACGCCGCGGATGCCCGCCTCCTCCGATTTCACCAAATCCTTGGCCAAGGCCCACGGCAGGTTGTAGACCGCATCCACCTGCTCGCTGGCCAGCAGCGCGAAACGGGCGGAGGGTTCGGACACCACCAGAAACTCCATTTCGGCGAACTGCGGCTTGTGCCAATGCTCGTAATCCGCCCAGAATTCGTCCCAGCGGTCGAACACGATGCGGTTGTTGGGCTCCCATTGACCCAAGTCGACCGAGAACGGACCGCCGCCGGCCGGATCCTCCAAGTACGCTTCGGGGCCGGCCAGCAGCCGGGCGGGGTTGCCGTACCAGTACAGATGATAGCCGTTGCCGCCCAAGTTCCACATCCAGGTAGGCTTGCCCCCGTCGGTCTTGACGAATACCTCGGTGGGGCTGATCACTTCGACATCGGCGGTCAGTTCCTGCGCTTTCGCGGAGTTCCAAAGCGGCGCATCGTAGCCGGCCGACTCCACGAAATCGCCGCGAAAACCCAGCAGGTTGCTCTTTAGGGCTTCGGCGTCCGCCGGGCTGCCATCCTGAAAGCGGGCATCGGGGTTAAGCTGGAAAGTCAACCCGTCCAGCGTCTGCTCAAAAGACAAAGCCCACGCCGGTTTCAGCACGCCGTTGGGATCCTGCATCATCAGCCGCAGGTTATAGTAATCGCCCAAAAAGTTGACTTGGGTCGCGGCCCAAGGATTAAGATCGCTGCTGCCCCAGCTATCCATCGCCACGGTGAACCGGCCCACATCGGCGGGTATGCCGTTCTCCCCGGCTTTGGGGTAAGCCTCCGGCCAAGTCTTGCCGGCTTCAACCACCGCTTCGGTGGGGGCCACCGTGGGAATCAGCCGGGTGCCGGACGGCGTGGGCCGCGGCGTCGCGGTTTCCGCCGCCGGGGCCGCCGCCGTAGGCGCAACGGTAGGCGCCGGGGCATCGGTAGGCGCCGGCGCCGCGGTAGCCGTAGGCGCAACGGTAGGTACCTCGGTGGCGGAGCCGCCGCAGGCCGCCAACGCCGCCAACGCGATTGACAGCAACAAGGCAAAGGTTAATTTCCGCAAGGGCAACTGTCTCACTGGCGCCACTCCTTATATATACCGGATTGGGGGATGGCAAATCGGCGATAGCGGATTGGCCCGGAAAAGCCGGAGCCGGGAACGCCGGAGCATAACCCGCCCCGCCCCGCCGCGGTTTCGCGCCCGCAGCCGAATTAAGGGGGTAGGGTAATGTTTGCCGGGCAGAGTGTCAATATGATAACGAATACGATACCAGGATGTAGCGAAAAGTTTACATTTCCGCAATAAAACGGCAACTTTCCGTACCAGAATGTTACGGATTGGCGGTCGGTCGCCTTTGAGTTCGGGATTACGCCGCCGCCGGGGCGCGTTGGCGGTCGGCCGGCGGAGGCAACCGGCGTCGGATCGCGGTGTAGGGGGCGGCTGTAGCCAGGCTGACCAACATCATTTACGCCATAGTGTCGCCGCACCCGCAACAAATTCCCCAAGCCGCGTGGTAACATAACCCCGCTATGATTTCGCTCCTTCAGCCTGTAACCCGCTTTGTCCGCCGACGCCGGATCCCGTTCCCGTGGCTGGCGGCGGCGGTGTGCCTGGCCTTTGCCTTGGCCGGCTATGCCGTGCTGGACGATTACGGGATGGGGATTGATGAGGTGCCGCAGCGGAACACCGCCATCAGCAACGCTGATTACATTACGGGCAACGGCGACGCCTTGCCTACGGACCATAACCGCTTTTACGGTTTGGTTTTTGAGATGCCGGCGCTGATGGCGGAGCGGGCGCTGGGGTTGCACGATAGCCGCGATATTTATTCGATGCGCCATTTGCTGATTCATCTGTTTTATATCGCGGGCGGTTTTTTTTGCGCCCTGCTGGTCTACCGGATATTCGGCAGCCGGTGGATCGCATTGTTGGCGATGCTAATGTTTTTGTTGCATCCCCGGTTGTACGCCCATTCGTTTTTTAACAGCAAGGATCTTCCCTTTGCCGTTATGTTCGTAATCGCGTTATATCTGATGCACCGGGCGTTCCGGCGGGATACGGTTGGGGCTTTTGCGCTACTGGGGATTGTTGTGGGTTTGGCCGTGAATCTGCGGCCTTTCGCATTATTGTTGCCCGCGGCGGTATTGGCGATGCGGGGATTGGATTGGTGGTTCGCTTCCAATCCGTTGCGCCGGAAACGCATATTGGCGACCGGGGGCGTCTTTGCCGCGGCGCTTCTTTTTGCGATCTATGCCAGTCAACCGTATTATTGGGAAAATCCGTTGCGCTTTTTCGACAGCGTTCCAACGCTTTCGCAGCACCCTACGCCGGCGTGGCAGCTATTCCAGGGACGCGTCGTTTCTTCCTTCGCCGTGCCGCCGGAATTCGTGCCGGTGTGGTTCGCGATTACCGCGCCGCCGGTGGCCTTGCTGCTGGGGATAGTCGGGGCGTTGGCGCTCTGCTGGCGGGGGTTGCGCTCGCCGGGATCGATCTTGCGCCCCGGCGAACTGCGGTTTTTGTTTGCCGCGCTGGGGTGTTTGGCGCTGCCGGTTGCCGTGGTGATTGCGCTGGAAGCGAATGTTTACGACCGATGGCGGCATCTGTATTTTCTCTGGGCGCCTTTCTGCCTGTTGGCGGCGGCCGGCCTGCATTGGCTGGCCGGAAAGATCGGGGGGAGGGGGGACCTGCTACGCCGGATAGTCGTATATGGGGTCGTTGTGGCCGGGCTGGCCAACATCGTTTACGCCATAGTGTCGCTGCATCCCCATCAGCAAATATATTTCAATCCGCTGGTAAACCGAGCGCCGGCGGATGAACTGGGGCAGCGTTATGGCATGGGGTTTGTGGGATCTGCTTACCGGCAAGGGATTGAGCATCTGCTGGAGCTGTACCCGGATGAGATATTACATATTGCCGGGGGGGAGTACCACCGGAAAATCTTTCCGGCAGGGAAACAGGAGCGTATTAAGAACCCAGTCGACCGCCCGCCCGATTTCTACTTTGGCGGCAGCCGGAAGCGGGAGTTGCGGGGAATGCCCGACGGGCCGGCGCTTTATGAAGCGCGCGCCTATGGCAGCGCCTATCTCACGGTGACCGCCCCGCGGATGGTGTGGGGGGCCGGACCCTGGCCGGGGGAGGAGGTTTACCGGACGGCGTACCAGTCGGTAACCCGCGGGCAGAGTCCGGCGGCGCAATCCGATTTTGATCTTTATGTAAAAGACGGCGCTCTGTACTATGTCAAGGATGATTGCCGGCCGGAGGATACGGAGGGGCGGTTCTTTCTGCACGTTTTCCCGGCTGAGGATGACAGTTTGCCGGTTCACCGGCGGGAGTTCGGGTTTGACAACCGGAGTTTTTACTTTGACTGGCGGGGCCGGTTTTTTGACGGGAAGTGCCTTACGCAAGAGCCGCTGCCCGATTATCCGGTTACGCGCATCACCACCGGGCAGTGGCTGGAGGGGGAGGAGCGGGCGCGGTGGCAGGCAGGCATAAACCTGGACGCGCTGGCGCGGTTACAAGGAATGGCGGCGGTCTATGACGGGTTTTTCCAGTTGTACCGGCACGGAGACAAGATGGTTTATTACCGGGAATCGTGCGCCGCGGCGGATACGCAGGCGCGGTTCTTTTTGCACTTATTCCCGGCGGACCAGGACGACCTGCCGGAGGGTAGCGGTGAGCATGGGTTCAACAATCTTGGTTTCAACTTTGGCGAATACGGAGCGCACCGGGATGGGAATTGCCTGGCCGAAGTCCCCTTGCCCAACTACCAAATCGCCCGCATCCGCACCGGCCAGCACATCCCCGGCCAAGGGCAACTATGGCAAGCGGAATTTCCGTCCGGGCAGTAGTATAATCATCCCGCTATGACGCCGCTATTTCCGCCCGCCACCCGCATCCGCCGCATCCCGTTCCCGGCCCTGGCCGCGGTAGTATGCCTGCTGTTCGCCATTCAACCAAAGGCAGCCAAAGCGAAAAATCCAGCAAACCCAACCCGGCGGGAAACCCCACCGACCTTAACCCGCCCTAGCCCCGGACGGTGAGCTTGCCCGCGGAATACCCGCCGTCAACATAGATAATCTGCCCATTGATATATTCCGCCGCCGGGGAGGCCAGAAAGCGGACAGCGTTGGCGATGTCGGCCGGCTGCCCGGCGCGGGCGGCAGGCACTTGCGCCAAAAAATTGCGGCGGTATTCATCAGACGATTCCACCGTCGCCGGGGTTTCGGTGAAACCCGGCCCCACGGCGTTGACCGTAATGCCGAACTCCCCCAATTCCAGGGCCAGCGTTTTGGTCAGCTGCACCACCCCGGCTTTGGCGGCGCAATAGGCCCCTCCGGCGTAGCGAGCGTTGCCCGCGGCGGTAGAGGCGATGTTGACGATGCGCCCCCCCGTCCCTTGAGCCATCATCCGCCGGCCGGCGGCGCGGCAGCAGAGAAACTGGCCCTTCAAGTTCACCCCCAGCACCAAATCCCAGTCGCTTTCCGGCATCTCCACAATGGGGGAATTAAGCGCGAAACCGGCGACATTGACCAATATATCCACCGCGCCCCAAGCCGCCGCCGCATCCGCGAACATCGAATCCACCTGCGCCGCGATGGTAACGTCCACCGCCGCGGCCCGCGCCTTGCCGCCGGATTCCGCGATGCGCCGCGCCGTCGATTCCGCGCCGTCCAAGTTGCGGTCGCCGATGGTCACCGCCGCGCCCGCCGCCGCCAGGGTCAAGGCGATTTCCCGCCCAATGCCCGACGCCGCGCCGGTCACTATGGCCGATTTGCCGTCCAGTTCCATAAAATCCTCCCGCGCCGGATATTGCCGATACACCGCTACGCCGCCGGCCCAACCGCCGCTGCGACCACCGGAACCGGGGCCTGCTTGTCAATGCCGCGGATTTCGTCAGGGTACAAGTGGCAAGCGACCCTCCGGCCATCGGGCGCCGCGGCCAGCGCCGGGGTTTCCCGGCTGCATACCGGCATCGCGTAGGGGCAGCGGGGATGAAAGGAGCAGCCGCTAGGGGTTTCCAACGCGCTAGGCACCTCGCCCACGATGGGCGTCCGCCACGGCGGGGTGTGGCCGGGGGGCGTGGCCGCCGCCACCAGCGACGCGGTATAGGGGTGCAGCGGGTCGCCGCAGGTCTGCTCCGCATCCCCCAGCTCCACCAGCTTGCCCAAATACATCACCGCAATGTCGTGGCTCATGTGTTCCACCGACGCCAAGTCATGGGATATGAGCATATAGGAAATCCGCCGCTCGTCCTGGATGTCTTTCAGCAAATTCAACACTTGAGAGCGGATGGACACATCCAGCGACGACACCGGCTCGTCCAGCACAATCAAGTCGGGGTGCAGGGTAAGGGCGCGGGCGACGCCGATGCGCTGGCGCTGGCCGCCGCTGAATTCGTGGGGAAACTGGGACTGCACCGACGGGTGCAGGCCGACGGATTGCAGCGCCTCGGTCACCCGTTCCTCGCGCTCGGCCTTGCCGAAACCGTGAACCTCCAGCGGCTCCCCGATGATATGCCCCACCCGCATCCGGGGGTTCAGCGCCCCGTAAGGATCCTGCAACACGGCCTGCACATTGCGGCGGTAGTTCCGCAGTTCCGGCGCCGGCATATCCGCCAAAGACGCCCCCCGGTACAAGATTTCGCCGGAGGTGACGTCAGTCAATTTAAGGATCAGGTTGGCGATGGTAGACTTGCCGCAGCCCGATTCCCCCACCAAAGCCAAAGTCTGATTTTCGCGGATAGCAAAAGAGACGTCGTCCACCGCCTTAACCACCCCGGCGGCGCGGCTGTTAAGCACCCCGGTCTTGATCACAAACTGCTTGACAGCATGGCGAACTTCAACAATCGTATCGCCCGCGGCGGGGTTATCCTGCATATTCGCTCCCAACTATCGGGCTACGCGCCGCGCGGCGGTTTATGGCGCGGTCGCCAATGGGCGGGCATGGGTCATATCCCGGCCAGTCACCGGGCGAGCCTGCGCCGGCAGCACGGTGGCGATGGCCGCGGTGTCGCCGTCCAAGCTAAGGAACTCTACCACAAAGGCCGCGCCCCCCGGGTGGATATGAATGATAACGCCCACATCGCCGGGCAACATCGCCTCGCCAAAATCGCCGGAAACGGCGTCGGTAAGCACGATCTGCGTATGTTCACGAAACACTGCTGCGCCTCCTGCCGGGGCGTGCCGTAATCAACCGGGGGTAATCGTTACCTGCATCAAACTGCCAAACGGTTCTGATTTGCGGATTACGGCCATCAGGCGTTTCAATGATACCATCAACGCGGTAACGTGGTCCGTAGACGGTTTCAGAAACGCTGACCACTGTGTGGCTTGAGCCTTGTAGTACCAGGGCGTCCGCCAAATCTTGCCAATTATCCGCATTGAATCCGAAACGCACAAAAAAACCTGCCTTGCTTTGCCCAATCGGGTTAGCGTCTGAGAGCAGATATTCCGTAATCTTTTCCCGGTCAACCATAGCCCGATGGGCGTTAGGCAGTCGCACTTGCTGTCATTTCCTTTATCTCACTCCGCCAGCCAGCACCGCGTTTTTCGGGGGTTGCCGCCCCCTGCGGGAGTGATGGTAAAGATTTGGGGCGGACCGCCCTCGCGGCACCGATCCGCCGCCTTATCGCAGCGCGGGTGAAAGGGGCAGCCGGGGGGCAGGTTGCCGGCATAAGGCGGATCGCCCTGGATCGTGCGTAGCCGGGGCCGCTTTTCCCCCAGCACCGGCAGCGCCTCCAGCAACGCCTCAGTATAGGGATGAGTCGGATGGTTCAGCACCTGGTCCTTGGGGCCATACTCCACCACCAGCCCGCCATAAAACACCGCCAGATTGTCGCACAAGTTGCCCACTATGCTGATGTCGTGGGTAATGAAAATCAGGGCCATTCCGGTCTGTTGCTGCAACTCTTTCAGCAACTCCAAGTATTGCCGCTGGGTAGTGACGTCCAGGGCGGTAGTGGGTTCATCAGCGATCAGCAGGTCGGGATGCGGCCCAATGGACGCCGCGCTGGACGCCCGCTGGCGCATACCGCCGCTCATTTCATGGGGATAGTTGCGGACCCGCAGGTGGGGGGCGGTGATCTTGACCATCCGCAACAACTCAACGCTGCGCTCCATCGCCGATTTCCAACTCAGGCCGGAATGCACCGCCAGCGGCTCGGCGATCTGAGTCCCGATGGTGAACACCGGGTCCAGGGCAGCCATCGAGTTTTGCAGAATCATCCCCATACGGATACCCCGCAGCCGCTCCATTTCCTTTTCCGGCAAATCCAGCGTGTTCTGCCCGTTGAACAGCACCCGCCCCCCCACAATCCGGGCGCCCCGGGGCAGCAGCCGCAACAGCGACAGGCAGGTAATGGTCTTGCCGGATCCCGATTCCCCCACCAGCCCCAAGGTTTCGCCGGGCATAACGTTGAAGCTGACGCCGTTGACCGCCCGCACCACGCCGCGGCGGGTAAAGAAATGGGTTTGCAGATTTTCGACTTCCAGCAGCGGCGCAACTCCGCCGGGGCGAGCGGCGGCGGGCCGGATTTGTTCGGCGGTAGTCAAAGGCGGCCTCCTGAAAAGGCAAAGGTAAGCGGCAAGCCGCGCCGGTGTCAAGCCGCCCGCCCCCTTTCGCCGCAATGTTTACCGGATTGTAACTTTCTTTAGCCGCAAGCCCTTGCCGTTGCGCCGAATGCGATAGGGCGACGCTGACCGGGCTATCTGGCGCGGCAAACCGCCCCCGCCCACTGGCAAGGCGGCCCGGAAAGGGGTATAATGGCAAACGCCGGGGCGGAAAGCGCCCCCGACCCCGCAACCGCGGGCGTAGCTCAATGGCAGAGCCCTAGCCTTCCAAGCTAGTTATGTGGGTTCGATTCCCATCGCCCGCTCCAATCCATCGGAAACCGCCGGCCCCGCCCGATGTATGGCGGGGCCGTTTTTCCGGCGCCGGCCGACGGTCTTATCCGCCGGACGGGGATTCCAGCATTTCCCGCGCCGCCTGGCGCACCGCCGGAGCGTCCAATACCGCCTCCAGCAGCCCATCGTCATTGGCGCGGAAAGCCTCGGGCGTATGAAACCGCTGCGCCAGTAGCCGCACGGTTTCCTCCCGCCCGGCCTCAGGGATAGCCGTAGGCTGTTCCGCATCATCCAGCAAGCGGCGGATTTCGGCGGTAAGCAATTCCCGCTCCACATGACTACGCTGGATTTCCGAAATTTTCCCCAAATGCTTGCCCAAATAACAGCCGCCGAACTGCATCAGCTCGCTGTCCCGCCCCTCAAAATCGCCGGTGCGCTGATACTTAGGCTCCAGCTCCCACTCGGCCATATAATCGCGCACTTCCCGATCCTCGGAATCCGGGGATTCCAAATCAAAGACGAGTATGACCCGGTACATAAAGAACTCGGCGGGCTCCACCTTAATGAACACAGCAACCTCCTACCGGCACGGATTGAGGATAGCGGGGGTTGACGCCCAAAACAGGGCGGAGTAAAATTACGACGATGCCCCTCCCTAGTAGCTTCGGCGACCGGGATGCGAGGCCGCCCCAACCGGGCGGCCTCAGCTTTTTGAGAGGCCGTTACCGGAAACACAGGTTGACTGCGAATCCGATTGGCATTAGACTGCCTGCATTACTTCCCCCTAGTAGCTTCGGCGACCGGGGCGCGAGGCCGCCTTAACCGGGCGGCCTCAGCTTTTGCGGGGGCCGCGGTGATAACGAACATATACATTGACAATTTCAACTTTTACTAAGGGCGTTTGCACGGGACACCCTATCACTGGCTTGACCTCGCCAAATTCTGCGCCCCGGTAAAACCGGGGCATCATATAACCGTATCCGATACTTTACCGCCCTGGCGGAATTAAGCGGCGAATTCCCCCCTACGCCCCCGCCGGGCGGCGCCCCCCCTACCCCCCCGCCGCCCGCAGCACCCGGTCGACGTGTTCCGCCCCCGGCGGCAGCGCGCCGGCGTCCACCGCCCGCATCGCCTCGATCACGGCATCGTTGTAGGGCGTGGGAATCCCCGCCTCGCGGCCCTTGGCGGCCACCAGGCCGTTCATATAGTCGATTTCGGAGCGGCGACCCTTATGCACATCCTGCGCCATAGACGCCAGCCAGTTGACCCGGCCGCCGCGGGCCGCCATAAAAGCGTCCAGCTCCTCAAACACATCCCCCTTATCCGCGTCGGCCCAGGTCGACGCCGGCAGCCCCTGGATTGCCACCACCTCCAGCCCCAGCGCCAGGCCCACCTGCGCCCCCTCCTTGCCTAGCTGGATCCGTATGCGGCGGCAGCGCGGGTCCTCGGCCATTTGTTGCGAACCCAGCCCCGATGCCGCGGATATGGCGTTGCCCATCGAGTTCTGGCACAGCTTCGCCCACCGCTCGCCGAACAGATTATCCGAGGCATAAGCCCCGTCAATCACGTCCAGCATCGCGGCCACCCTTTCGGCGCGGGGGGATTCGCCCCCGTTCAATTCCGCCACCCGGAACACATGATGCCCCGAATCGCGCCCCACCGCGCCGCCCCGCGTCACATGACCCGGCTCCCACAACGCCACCTCGATATGCGATGCAATGCACCCCATCGTGCGCTCCGGCCCCACAATGCCGCCGACTACTACATCGTTCCAGCAGTTTTGCAGCGACACGAAGCAGCCGTCATCCTTGACATAGCGGCGTATGAAATGCGTCGCCCATTCGGTATCATACGACTTGACCGCGATCAACGCCAAGTCAAAGGGTTCGGTAATGCCTTGCGCATCGGTAAGATGCATCGCCTTGACCGGCGTAGTAAACGGCCCCTGGCTGCCGGTGACTTGCAGCCCATCGGCCTGCATTTTCGCCACGTGTTCCGGCCACAGATCGATGAATGTAACATCCCGTCCCTCGCGGGAAAGAAAGGCGCCCACATAGCTGCCCAGCGCCCCGGCGCCCATTATGCCGATTTTATCGCCCATTTCGCTTCTCCTTATTATTAACCGCAGAACGCCCGGCGACTTTTGTCTTGATTCGCTGATTAACAATGCCGCCGCGGCGTCTGCGGTTATTATTCTTACCCGGTCAAGGTAGCCAGCCGGGCGCTTTCGATGTGCGACAAAGCGCGGATTTCCTCCATCGCCGACGCCGGCACCGGGTCGTCCAACCCGATTACCATCATCGCCTGACCGCGCAGTTCCATCCGCCCCACGCCCATAAAGCTGATGTTGATGTTGTGACGGCCGGCGATGGTGCCTACCGCCCCGATGGAGCCGGGCTGGTCGCGGTTGTCCACGAACAGCAGATAGGGCGTGTTGGGAACAATGTCCATCCAGTAATCGTTGAACTTGACGATATGGGTTTCGTTGCGCATCGAGGTGGCGGCCAAAGTAAGACTGCCGTTGCGCGATCCCCCGCCCGTCCCCGACGATGTATGCAGCGTGGCGGAAATCAGGCTGGCGTATTCCCGCGACACCCGGTTGCTCTGTTCGGTGACGCTCCAGCCCCGTTCCCGCGCCAGCACCGGCGCGTTAATCAGGTTGACGTTAACCGTGCTAACCGGCCCCAGCAGCCCGGCCAGCGCCGCCGCTTGCAACATCCGCGTATCGTGTTGCGCGATTTCCCCCTCGTAGCTGATCGACACCCCGGTGACCTGCCCATCCGCCAAAAACCCCAGCAGCTTGCCCACCATCGACGCCGCCGGAATGTAGGGCGCCAGCACTTCGTGAACCTCCGGCGCCACAAAGGGCGCGTTGACCGTGTTGCGCGCCGGCTCGCCTTTCAGCACCGCCAGCACCTGCTCCGCCGCCTCGATCGCCACCTCCCGTTGCGCCTCGCGGGTAGACGCCCCCAAGTGCGGCGTCACAATGGCTTTCGGATGTTGCAACAAAGGGCTAAGCTCCGGCGGCTCCTTAGCGAACACATCCAAAGCCACCCCGCCCAGCCGCCCCGACTCCAGCCCGGCCAGCAGCGCGGCCTCGTCCACCAATTCCCCCCGCGCCACGTTGATGATCCGGGCGCCGGGCTTGATTTTCTCGATCTGCCCCCCCCCCAGCATATTGCGGGTGCCTTCGGTCAAGGGCGTGTGCAGGGTGATGAAATCCGATTCCGCCAGCAGCGCATCCAGCGGCCGCAGCTCCACCCCGATGCGCCGGGCGTAATCCGGGGCCACAAAAGGGTCGTAGCCTGCCAGCCGCATCCCGAAGGCTTGCGCCCGCCGCGCCACCTCCGTGCCGACCCGCCCCAAGCCGCAAATCCCCAACGTCTTGTCGCGCACCTCCACGCCCATAAAAGCGCTGCGCCGCCATTCCCCCGACTGCAACGACTGATGCGCCCCGGGGATGTTGCGCGACAAGGCCAGCATCAGCGCGATGGTATGCTCCGCGGCGGCCACCGTGTTGCCGGTAGGCGCATTCACCACCGCGATCCCCGCGCCGGTAGCCGCCTCCAAATCAATGTTATCCACCCCGATGCCGGCCCGGGCGATCACCTGCAACCGCCAGCCCGCGGCGATCACCTCCCGGTTCACCCGCGTCTCGCTGCGCACCACCAGCGCATCGTACCCCCCCACCGCGGCCAGCAATTCGGCGGGCTTCATCCCCGTCTTGACGTCTACCTCGGCCCCGGTCTGCAACAGCGCAACCCCCTCAGGGCCGATCGGGTCGGAAACTAGCACTTTTGCCATCGGCGGAAACCTCATCCTGTCTGCCCGGCGGAGGGCGCATCGCCCCGGCCCATCGCGCCGGACAGTATAAATGTCCTTTTGCGCCATCTACTATAGCACACCTGCGCCCCGTAAGCCCGCCCGCCATGCTAGTATCAATGTTCGATAACCAGGCAAGGAGCCGGCTATGGGAACTCTGAACATCGCCAACCGCACCCTGGCGATTATGGACAACTACCCATTCCTCCGTTCCATCAACAACGAATGCATCGATCTAATCGCCATAGACCCGCCCTTCGCCGCCAACGAAACCTTCACCGACCAGCCCCAACCCCCAATCAGCCAAGCCGAGTTCAACGAGGAAGCGGCCCTAGCGAAAGCCCATGGCGCAACCCACAACGAGAGCATCGGCCAAACCCGGGTGGTGGATTACTGGAACTGGGACGACGACGTCCATCCCCAATGGAAAATGCGGATCCAGGACGACTACCCCAAAGTCCACGCCGTAATCGAGGCGGTCGAGGCCGCCGCCACGGAAAACGAAGCCGCCTACATCTGCTTTATGGCAACCCGCCTGATCGAGTGCCACCGAGTACTGAAACCCACCGGCAGCATTTACATTCATTGCGACAGTCACGCCAACAGCTACCTGCGAATAACCCTGGACGCGATTTTCGGACTGGAAAATCTGATCGACGAAATAACCTGGAATTACGGCACGCCCTCCGGCGGCCGCGCCAGAGGAAAAAAGCCCGTCAAAACCCACGACACCATCTTGGCCTACGCCAAAAACTACGGCAAGCATACTTACAACCGGCTATTCACCCCCTACTCGGAAAAATACATCAATGACTGGTTCCGCCATACCGACAATGATGGCCGCAAATACCGCACCAGATCCCGGAAAGGCCGGATCAAGCGGCAATATCTGGACGAAAGCCCGGGCATTCCATTATCCAACACCTGGACCGACATAATGCAACTATACGGTTCCGCCGGATGGTTCCCCGGCAACCGCAGCGAAATCACCGGATACGCCACGCAAAAACCTCTAGTATTGCTGGAGCGAATCATATCGGCCGGCAGCAATCCGGGGGATGTAGTGTTGGATGTATTCGCCGGCTGCGCCACCACTGTCATCGCCGCCGAAAAACTGGAGCGTCAATGGATCGCCTGCGATATGGCCTACCGCAGTTGGACGATGCTAAAGCGGCGTTTCCTGCAAAACGGCTGGAAAATCGCCGGCACCACCGCCGCCAGCTATGACGCTATGGCCGGGGTAAAAGCCGCGCTGCCCAACGTCAACCCCAAAACCATCCAAACCGTCACCATCGGCCCCCAAGAATTGCCCCAGCGCGCCGACACCGACCCGTCCCCGGCCCACGAACTGGTCACCCGGCAACGGGGCCGCCGCTCCGCCACGCAGACGGCAAGCTGGTCCGGCCGCATCAGCAAGGACGACGCCAAAGACTTGCTGATCCGGCGGTTCGGGGCGGTATGCTGGGGCTGCGGCTACGAACCCAAACGCCCCAACGGCTCGCTGGACCTAACCCTCCTGGAAGTAGACCACATCCGCGCCCGCCGCGCCGCCGAGGGAACGCCGGGCAACGACGAACTCTACAACCTAGCCCTGCTCCACCGCACCTGCAACGGCATCAAGCGCCACAGCCTGACCCTAGAGCAACTGCGCCAATACAACGCCGACCACGGCCTGCTATACGTAAACACCATCGGCGAACTGGTAGACCTCTACGAAGCCACCCAATACGCCGCCGAGGAAATCGCCCGCCAAGCCGCCACCCACGGCCTACAACCCCCGCTACCCTAGCCCCCATTCCTTGACCCTAGCCAAGCGGGGGGGTAGGATAGGCAAGGGCTAACAACCCCAATCATCCCAACCGCGGAGCAGCCATGAGCAACAAAAACCGAACAATCAGCATCGCCGTCGACCCGGACACCGAGGAGCGCCTGAAAGCCGCCGCCGCATTGCACGCCGTCCCGGTCCAACAGTATTGCCTGGACCTATTCCAACAAGAATTTCGCAAACTAGGTTTCTCCGAAGGCCCCCTACCCCCCAGAGCCAATCCGGTCAAAACCGCTGAGGACCTGGCCAGGCTATTCGCCGAGTGCGATGCGCTAACCGGGCGCGCGCCGCTAGGCGGCCCCGATTCGTCCCAGCTAATCCGGGAAGCCAGGGAGGAACGAATGCAAGCCATCGAGCGGGCGGCGCAAGGTTTATGATCGTCGTTGACGCCAGCCTAGTAGTGCAACTGCTGGTCACCGAACAATTCAGCGCCCAAGCCAGACGGATAGCAGCCTATTGGCAAGTTATGGGAATCCGTCTAGCGGCGCCGGATTTCATTCACGCCGAAGTCGCATCCGCCCTGTATAAGAAAGTGCCGGCGCGGATAATATCCATCAACTTCGCCAAAGAAATGATGGGCAGGTTTTACGGGATCGGCATTGAATACCGTCCGGCAAGCCTGCTGCACAACCGCGCCATGGACCTGGCCCTGGAGCTAGGGCAAAGAATGCCCTACGATTCCCACTACCTGGCCCTGGCCGAATCCCTGAACTGCGATTTCTGGACCGCCGACCGCCCCTTTTACCGGGCAACACAGCCCCATCACCCGCGGGTACAATGGATCGGCAACGCCTAGAAACCCCGGCAAGGGCCGGGGCCGGATAGACCGGGGCCAACATCGCAATACCATCCCAACCGCCGGAGCAGCCATGAGCAACGAAAACCGGACAATCAGCATCGCCGTCGACCCGGACACCGAGGAGCGCCTGAAAGCCGCCGCCGCATTACACGCCGTCCCGGTCCAGCAGTATTGCCTGGACCTATTCCAAAGGGAATTTCGCAAACTAGGTTTCTCCGAAGGCCCCCTACCCCCCAGAGGGCAACGGGTTGGCACAGCCGAGGATCTAGCCAGGCGGTTCGCCGCGTGCGACGAGATAACCGGGGGTGTGCCGCTAGGCGGCCCCGATTCGTCCGCGCTAATCAGGGAAGCGCGGGAGGAACGGCAAAGGGACATTGAGCGGGCTATCAAATCTCAGTGCTGGTGCGGCAGATGTGGTGAGATTCCGAAGGGTAAAAATTCGCGATTCGTGCCAGGTCATGACCCTCGGGTGAAAAACTTGATCAACCGAGTCCTAAATGGCAAACGCAAACCCGACGATTTCATTTCGCCACAGTTACTCTGGTATGCCAAAGCCAATCCAGGGGCGAAGGTGGTTGGCGAATATACCAGCGAGGATGTTCTGAAAGCAGCGGAGATTATATGTGGCAAGAACTAGAACCACCAACCCGCCAATCCTATCCTATATGATAGTGATTGACGCAAGCCTGGTGGTGCAACTGCACCGACGGAGCAGCCATGAGCGACGAAAACCGGATAATCAGCATAGCCGTCGACCCGGACACCGAGGAGCGGCTGAAAGCCGCCGCCGCATCCTGCGGTGTAGGCGTGGCCCAGATTTGCCTTGACCTCATCAAACGGGAATCCCGCAAACCCGGTTTTGAAAAGGGGCTTCTTTTCTCGGGGGCTATCGGGCGCATCAAGAAAAAGCCTTTGCCGGAGATAATTGCCCGGTGCCACGAGCTAACCGGGGGCGTGCCGCTGGGCGGCCCCGATTCAGCCGAACTAATCAGGGAAATCCGGGAGGAACGGATGCGGGATATTGAACGGGCAATCGCCGATGATGGTAGCTGCTGATGGTAGTTATTGACGCAAGCCTGCTGGTGAAGCTGCTGGTCATCGAGCAATTCAGCGCCCAAGCCGTGCGCCTCGCCAATTATTGGGCAGCGATGGGTATCAGGCTGGCGGCGCCGGATTTTATCCATGCCGAAGTTATATCCGCGCTGTACAAGAAAATATCGGCGGGAATCATCTCGATCAACTTGGCCGTGGAATTGATGACCGAATTTTATGCAATGGACATCGACATCTATCCGGCAAGTCTGTTGCACCAGCGGGCCATAGACCTGGCCCTGGAGCTACGGCAAAGAATGCCCTACGATTCCCACTACCTAGCCTTGGCCGAATCCCTGAACTGCGATTTCTGGACCGCCGACCGCCCCTTTTACCGGGCAGCGCAACCCCATCACCCGCGGGTACAATGGATTGGCAACGCATAAAAAACCCCAAACCCAATAACTAAGGAGTGTCCCCAATGTTCCTAATGCGGTTCACCGAGCGGGCCTATGTCAACTACACCGAGGAGGATGTGCGCGGCAGCCTCAACCAGGCGGTGCGGCTTACCTTTTCCAACAGCAACTTCGACCCCGCCGTCGGCGCCCGGCAGTACAACGAATATCTGGACGAATACGAATACTGCGAGGAAGCGGGCTTCGACGGGCTCATGCTCAACGAACACCACAACACCCCCACCTGCCTCGGCGCCACTATGAACCTGGAAGCCGCCATCCTGGCCCGCAACACCAAAACCCCCAAAATCGTGCTACTGGGCAACCCCCTGCCGGTGTTCGACAACCCCCTCCGCCTGGCCGAGGAACTGGCGGAAATCGATATGATTTCCGGCGGACGGCTGGTGTCGGGTTTCGTGCGCGGCACCGGCGTCGAAAGCCTGGCCGCCAACGTCAACCCCCTGTTCAACCGCGAGCGCTTCGAGGAAGCCCACGACCTGCTCATCAAAACCTGGACCACCCCCGGCCCTTTCCGCTGGGAAGGCAAGCATTACCATTTCCGGGTAGTCAACCCCTTTGAGCGCCCGTTGCAGCAGCCCCACCCGCCCATCTGGATCCCCGGCTTGGGCAGCCCCGAAACCCTGGTTTGGGCCGCCGAGCGCCATTACCCCTACATCTACCTCGAAACCGACCCGCAAGGCACTCAAGATATGATGTCGATCTACGCCGAAACGGCCCGGGAAAACGGCTACGAACCCGGCCCGGAGCATTTCGGCTACCTCTGCCGCATCCACGTGCAGGATACCGACGAAAAAGCCTACGAATCCGCCAAGGGGTTCCTCACCGGCAACGTGGGCGTGGGCCGCGTGCCGATGCCCCGCGACTATATGATGCCCATCGGCTACAGCGGCAGCGTCAAAGACCCCCGCGTCGCCCGCTACCAGGGCCGCGTCCGCAAAGACCCGTTCCTGGGCCTAGGGCTGGAAACCGCCAGCTACGACGAAATCCTGGCCGCCAACCGCTGGATTGTCGGCAGCCCCGAAACCGTGGTTGGCAAGCTGCGCGATGTACTGGGCCAACTGCGCCCAGGCATCCTCGGCGTCTGGACCAACGACGGCGACACCACCCACGCCGACACCATGAACTGCCTCAAGCTGATGGGCCAGGAAGTCCTCCCCGCCCTCCGCGAAATCGGCGAGGAACTGGAGCTGACCGACCCGTTCCAGAAAACCCCCTAGCGCGGTTGAATAAACGCATCGGGCGCAAACGTTTTGTATATAGTGGACGTTGCGCATCCTTTGCGCCCGATGCGTTAAAATCGCTCATTGCAAAAACATTCGTCAAACCACAAAATCAGGAGAACGATATGCCCGCGTACACCGAGGAAATTGTCGAAGTCGGCGGGGCCCAAGTCCACACGCTAAAGGGCGGCCGCGGCGAGCCGTTGCTGCTGCTCCACGGCGCCGGGGGCAACAGCGGCTGGCTCCGCTATGTCAACGCCCTGGCCGAGCGTTACACCGTCTATTACCCGTCGCACCCCGGCTACGGGCAGTCCCACCGCCCCGAATGGCTGGAAAGCATCCCCGACATGGCCGCCTTTTATACCTGGTATCTGGACACCCTGGGGCTGGCGAACGTCCGCGCCATCGGCTTTTCGATGGGCGGCTGGATTGCCGCCGAAATCGTGGCGACCTGCTCCGGCGCCATCGGCAAGCTGATGCTGGTGGGCGCCGCCGGCGTCAAACCCCGCCAGGGCGAAATCGCCGACATATTCATCATCAGCCCGGCCCAAGTGCTGGAACTGCAATTCCACGACCAAAACCAAGTGCCGGACTACGCCGCCACTTACGGCCGCGAACTCTCCCCCGAGGAGCAGCTAACCGCCGACCTGAACCGCGAAATGGCGGTGCGCCTGACCTGGAAACCCTATATGCACGACCCGCGCCTCGCCGGCGGCCTGCTGCAACGGGTCAAAATCCCCACCCGCATGGTCTGGGGCCGCCAGGACCGCATCGTCCCGGTAGAATGCGGCGGCATCTACCAAGAAGCCATCCCCAACTCCGAACTAGTGGTAATCGAAAACTGCGGCCATTCGCCCCAAGTGGAAAAACCCGACGAATTCATCCAGACAGCCCTAGAATTCCTCGCCTAGCCACGGCCAACCCCGAAACCCGAAAACCCCCGAACCCGGCGGCGTCCCGGCCAGCGGCAACCCGCCGCCACCCGGCCCGGACGCCCGCCCCCAAAAACAAAAACCCCCGCCAGCCGGCGCGGAAAAGGATGTAACGCCATGTACCGCCGAGAAATTCCCCAAAGGGTCAAAGACATAGTGGCAAACCTTTTCCTGGAGGATATGAAGCAGCAGTTCCCCGAAGGTTTCGCTTTCGGCCCCGTCATAGTGGAAGGGGACGCATTTATGGATGGCTATCCGTGCCTCAAGGTTACGATTGTCTACGAGGACGACTTGAGCTGGATGGACGCCAAAATAATACTCGACCGGCTCGGTTGTATTATCGACAAGATGGCAGAGGAGGGAATCGAGGAATTCCCTGTAACCTATTTCAGCGAGAAGTCCGCATGGGAATCCCGAAACCGGGGGCAAAAGAAAGATGCTGGCGGATGATTTCATTGCGATCGCCAGAGACCTTGCGGCAAGAAGCGGCAACGACAGTCCGGGGCAGTCCAGCCTCCGACGGGCGGTCAGCACCGCCTACTACGCATTGTTCCATTGCCTAGCGAATTGTTGCGCCGATCTGCTGGTCGGCGGCCCTGGTTCCGGCCGCAGCGAGCCGGCTTGGCATCAGGCGTACCGGGCATTGCAGCACGGAACCGCCAGGGTCCGTTGCGACAATCGCAGAATGATTCAGCGATTTCCCGTCGAAATTCAGGATTTCGCCCGGCAATTTGTGCGTATGCAAAGAAAACGGGAGGACGCCGACTATGACCCGTCGCTAACCCTGACACAGGCTGAAGTCATCACTGACATAGAACGCACCGAACAATACATCGCCCAATTCGACGCCGCCCCGGACAGAGACCGCCGCGCCTTTGCGGTTTACGTTCTGCTGAACCTCAGAAACAATTAACTGGAACAGGAGTTTGCCCTCTATGGAAGTTTTCTACTTCACCGAGCTGCCCTACGCCGCCTTTCCCGAATCCGAAGCCGACAAATACCCCTCAATGCGCCTCACCTTCCCCAACACCTACTTCGACCCGCGCACCGCCCACGACCTCTTTAAGCGGTATCTGGACGAATACCAGTACGCCGAGGAAGTGGGCTTCGACGGGCTGATGATCAACGAACATCACAACACGCCATCGTGCATGGACGTGGAAGTGAACATCACCGGCGGCATCCTGGCCCGGGTGACCCAGCGCGCCCGCATCCTCATGCTGGGCAATATGCTGCCCACATCCGACAATCCGGTGCGCCTCGCCGAGGAAATCGCCATGCTGGACGTCATATCCGGCGGGCGCATCATATCCGGTTTCGTGCGCGGCATCGGCATCGAAAGCTGGGCCAACAACACCAACCCGGTCTACAACCGCGAGCGCTTCGAGGAATGCCACGACCTGATTATGAAAACCTGGACCACCCCCGGCCCCTTCCGCTGGGAGGGCAAGCACTACCACTACCGCGCCGTCAACCCCTGGATGCTGCCCATCCAGCAGCCCCACCCGCCGGTGTGGGTGCCGGGCACCGGCAGCCCCGAAACGGTGCGCTGGGCCGCCGCCAACCGCTACACCTACGCCGCCTTTCTGACCCAACTGGATGTCGCCCGCAACCTGTTCGCCAACTACCGCCAGTTCGCCGCCGCCGACGGCTGGGAGCCGGGGCCGGACAAGTTCGCCTTTATGATCTGCGCCCACGTAAACGACACCGACGCAAAGGCGCAGGAAGCGGGCCAAGCCTTTATGTGGCGCATGGGCCATCCCTTGAAAGGCCCCCGGGAATACTGGGCGCCCCCCGGCTACTTCTCCGCCGCCGGCGCCGCCGCCAACGCCCTCCGCCGCCCCAAGCCCCTGAACGAGCTTTCCTACCAAGAACTGCAAGACCAGCACCACTTGGTAGTAGGCAGCCCCGACACCGTAATCAAAAAACTGCGCTACATCAAAGAGGAGCTAGGCATCGGTGCCCTGCTGCTAGAAGCCCAAGGCGGCCCCCTATCCCACGCCGACACCATGCGCTCCCTGGAGCTATTCGGCCAGGAAGTGATCCCGGCGCTGAAAGAGGATTAGGCCGCAAGAGTGGCGACGCCGTCCAGAAAGACCGCGAAACTGTGAGAACGATTGCCCTCGCGCGTCAAATGCTCCGCCATTCGACGCGCGGCGTCAATCTTCCGAAAACCGCGAACTAATCTTTTAACATCATCCGATGGTTTCAGTAGCGCGTCCGGGTTCCGGTACTTCGCCCGGTTTCCGATGCGCCACAGTGATTCAACGCCAAAGGCGAAGGCCATCGCACGCGGCTCACCAAGATACCACGCCTCAAGTTCTTGGCAAACGATGCGTATAAGCGTGTCATTCCGTCTGCTTTGTTGGCAAAGCTGGCGCAGTCGTTCCTTTAACGCACGGCAATCGCCATTGTCATTATCGCGGACAATAACAAATCTCGTGCCAGGCTCACGCCAATTTCGCAATAACCTAGTTATATTTTGGTCAAGATCATATTTACCCTTATGCGCCAGGCATTGGAAATTCAGGCCAGGAAATAAACGCGGTAAAATCCCCTCAAGTAGAACCTGCATCGAGGATTCTTCTAGCAGGAAAATTACTTTACCCATGTCAACCCCGCATCTCCAAACCAATTATGCCCCCACATATAGCCGGACTGCGCCTCCGTTGCCATACCGCGCAGCAACTCGCTGTCGGATGCCCGTTTTACCGTGCTAAAACCATCCCGCTTTTCCAAGAAAAAAATTTCGTCCAACTGAACGCCATTGAGAAACTCATGCGAATGGGTTGACACCAGCACTTGGCCGCCCCGCTCGGCATAGGCGCGAAACTCTTCCGCCAGTTCCTGTAGCAAATCCGGGTAAAGATAGTTTTCCGGTTCTTCAATGATCAGCAAAGGGTGGGGCTTGGGGGCATATAGCAACACCAGATAGGCAAACATCTTTATAGTGCCATCGGACACGTTCCGGGCGATGAACGGGTCTTTAAAGCTGCCATCCTGAAACCGCAAAACCAGCCGCCCGTCTTCGGTAGCTTTAGCTTCTGCGTTGCGGACACCGGGAACCCGGCGGCGCATCACATCCAATATCCGCTGAAATCCGCCGGGGTGATTTTCGCGCAGATACTTGGCGACTTGGGCCAAGTTGTCGCCGCGCGGGGAAAGATGTTCGGCCCGCCTGTTTTCCACACTAAAGCGGGCGTTGGCGCTGTCAAACTCTGAGATATAACAGTTTTCAATCAAGCTATAAAGCTCCGATGCCACGCGATAGCTGCGGAATTGCCCCAGCGCTTTAATGGCAAGGGCGCTGGAATCATTCAATTCGTGATGCTCCCATTTCTCAAAATTATTTTCCGCTTCATAGCCCGATTCATTCGCTACCGCCTTGCCAACCCCCCGCTGGAAATCCACGAAATCCCGGGGCCAGCCGCGCCGCCCCCGGCGATAACGCAGCGTCTCACGGTCCACCACCGCCCGCCCGTCGGTTCCTAAGCCGATCTGAAGTCTGTAAGTCGCCAGACTCCCGCCGCTTTCCCGGAACTTGACCGTAATCTCAACCGGGCCGCTTGAATCGCGGCTAACCAGCTCATCAAACCCGCCGCGGCGGTCAACGGCGACGGCAACATCCCGATTCAAGGCGTCTTTCAGAAAGGCGAACACATCAATCAGGGTTGACTTGCCCGTTCCGTTGGCGCCAATCAGCACCGCCATTCGCGGCAAGTCGCTGAATACGACGTCGCGAAAGACCCGATAGTTTTTAATCCCGATGCTTTCAATTCGGGGTGGACGGGGCGCCGCCATATCCGTCAAATCCTTGCCGCCGAGTCTGAATCAGCCAACGGTTTCGGCGGAACGCATCAGAACGCGCACTCCGCCCCCAATTCCGCGCACATATCCCGAATCGACTGGCACACCTCCGGGTGCAGCGGGATCCCCTCCGCCCGCCGCAGTGCCTCCATCTCCGCCTCCGGCTGGCCGGCTACCAGCACCCGGTCGTGGCCGGGCGCCGGACGGGTGGCGTTCATCATCCGGATCCAGGCGTCCATTTCCTGCTTGAAATGCGCCGCATCAGTGAACGCGTCCACGCTATACGCCGCCACATAATGCCCGAAATTGGGCCGCCCCGGAACCGCCCCGTACCCATAACCCGTCAGCACCCCCGCCAGAATATCCACCACGCACGACAGCCCGTAGCCCTTATGCGAACCCCCCTCCCGGCTGCCCCCCACCGGCAGCAGCCAGTAACTGTCCGGCGCCGGACGATACTCCATCACCGGCGTCCCATCCGCCTCGGCCAGCCAGCCCGCCGGAATATCCGCCCCCAGCCGCTGCGCGATCCGGATCTTGTTCACCGCCACCGAACTGGTCGCCGCATCGAACACAAAGGGCGCCTCCTCCCCCGCCGGCGCCGCCACCGCGATCGGATTCGTCCCCAGCCGCGGCTCCGCCCCGAAAGTAGGCAGCACCGCCGGCGGACAGCTAGTCATGCATACCCCGATCATATCATGAGGCAACGCCAGCATCGCATGATACGACGCCATCCCCAAATGCCGCGCATTGCCGATCGTCACCATCCCCACCCCCACATTCCGCGCCTTTTCGATGGCGATCCCCATCGCCTTGGGCGTCACGATCGTACCCAGCCCCCGGTCCGAGTCCACCGTGGCGGTAGACGGCGTTTCCCGCACCACCCGCCACTCCGGCCGCGGGTTGATCGACCCCTCTTGATACCCCGACACATAACTCCGCAGCATATTCGACACGCCATGCGAATCCACCCCCCGCAAATCCGCCAGCGCCAGCACATCCGCCCCCAGCTCCGCGTCGCCCTCCGGCACCCCCAGCCGCCGGAAAATCCCCGCCACCGTAGCCTTCAGCGCCTCACCCCCCACAAACTCCGCGGTATCGTGGTCAACCTTGAACTGCTCCAGCACAACCTTTCCCCCTTTCCGGCGCTGCCTATGGCGGCGGTCTATGCCGCTAATGTATAGTAGATCAATAGTATATCATCGGGTAGTATACCACCGGCGGCAACACCGGGGCGCGATCTGCTAAAATTCCGCCCATAACAATCGGCAACCGAGGAAAGATGTTGAACGAAAGAGACGAAGCGCTGGATTTCCTGTCGCGGCTGGCGGCGCACCCGGCGGTGGCCTTTCACGAAACCGGCGTCGCCGCCGCCGTATGCGCCATCTTAAACCAAACCGGCATCCAATACACCGCCGACCCCTTCGGCAACATCCTAGCCCAACTCCCCGCCGCGGCCCCCACCGCCGCCAATGCCAACGCCAACGCCGCCAACATCCCGCCCCTCGCCATCGTGGCCCACATGGACCACCCCGGCTTTGAGCTTACCGCCCGCGCCCCGCGCGGCACGTTCCTGGCCGACGCCCTCGGCGGCATTCCCCCCTCCGCCCTCAACCCCGGCGTCCCCCTGCAAACCATCCTCCCCGGCGGCCAGCGGATCCCCGCCATCACCGCCGGCCCGCCCCCCCATACCGAAAGCGGCGCCGGAAACGACCAACGCCAAACCCTAGTCAACCTAACCGGCCCCGACGCGCCGGACGAAATCCCCCTCCCCGCCGCCGCGGTGTTCGACCTGCCCGATTTCGCCCTAGACGGCGACTACATCCGTATGCGCGCCGCCGACGACCTGGCCGGCTGCGCCGCCGCCCTAGCCGCCCTCGCCCGCCTATCCCGCCACGACGAAAAACCGCAAGGCGACATCTACGCCCTCTTTACCCGCGCCGAGGAAGTCGGCCTGATCGGCGCCCGCCTGGCCGCCGACGCCCGCCTATTGCCCCCCGACACGCTGATCATATCCGTCGAAGCCAGCCGTATCCTCCCCGGCGCCGAACCAGGCCGCGGCGCCGTCATCCGAGTCGGCGACGCCGGCTCCACCTTCAACGCCGACGCCGAATCCGCCCTCACCCGCGCCCGCGAATCCTTGCAGGAATCCGCCCCCAACTTTCCCGCCCAGCGCCAGCTAATGAGCGGCGGCGTCTGCGAAGCCAGCGCCTTTATCGCCGCCGGATACCCCGCCACCGGCCTCGCTTTCCCCTTAGGCAACTACCACAACGGCGCCCCCGAAGGCCGCATCGAAGCCGAATACATCCACCTGGACGACTACCTCAGCGGCATCACCCTCCTGACCGAAGCCGCCCGCCAAGTCCCCGACCGCGCCAACACCGCCTTCCGCCGCCGCCTGCAATCCGTCCCGGACAACCTCCGCCTCCGCCTCCAGCAACCCGCCCGGTAGCCCGGCCGGTGTACGCATACCGATAAAATCCCCTCCCCCCAAGGGGGGGCTAGGGTGGGGGTAAACCGCCCCCAAAACCAACCCCATCAAAAATATACGAATAAAACCCCCTCCCCTTAAATCCCCTCCCCCTAAGGGGGAGGGTTAGGGTGGGGGTGAACCGCCCCCCAAAACCAACCCCATCAAAAATATACGAATAAAACCCCCTCCCCTTAAATCCCCTCCCCCTAAGGGGGAGGGTTAGGGTGGGGGTGAACCGCCCCTAAAGCCAACCCCAACAAAAATATACGAATATGGAGCCGCAATGACCCAATTCACCCCCCAATTCTTTGAGCGAATGGACGAGGATGACGACCGCGTCTTTTACCAATACCCCCGCAAGGTGGTGCATATCGACGACAACGCCATCGCCGCCGCCGGCCGCCTGTTCCAAGCCCTGGTCCCGCCCAACGCCGTGGTGCTGGACCTGATGAGCAGTTGGCGCTCCCACTGGCCCGCCAACCACCCCAAAGCCCGCATGACCGGCCTCGGCCTCAACCGCGAGGAAATGGACGACAACCCCGACCTCGACGAAGTAATCGTCCACGACGTAAACCGCGACACCGCCCTGCCCTTTGCCGACGAAACCTTTGACGCCGCCCTGCTCACCGTATCCGCCCAATACCTCACCAGCCCCATAGACACCTTCCGCGAAGTCAACCGCATCCTCAAACCCGGCGGCATATTCATCGTCAGCTTTTCCAATCGGATGTTCCCCACCAAAGCGGTCTACATCTGGCGCGCCTCCAGCGACCGCGGCCGCGTCGACCTGGTAGGCACCTACATGGAGGAAGCCGGCAATTTCGAGGACATTCAAGGCATATTCGCCAACCCCCAAGACAGCCCCCCCGGCGACCCCCTATTCGCCGTCCACAGCCGCAAACCCCAACCCAACCCCTAACCCAATCCCCATAAATCCCCATAAATCCCCCACACCGGCGCCGATAACGCCGTCGCCGCCGGTGGGATCTCAATCGGCGAAGTCGCCGCCGCCGTCGGAGTCTACGTCGCCGGCGGCGGCGTTGGAATCGGAGAGACCGTCATCGCCATCCAAGCCGTAACGAATGCCGTCCGGTTCGTCGAGCGTGTCTACGTTGTCAAGGTTGCCGTTGCCGGGATCTACAATACGCCCGGCGAAAGCGTTGGGCCGCGGGTAGCGGTCGGAGGTCAGAAAGCCCCAGGGGTCGTTGAGCGTAAACCCGGAGGCGGTAGTAGTGGCTACGTCCCAGCTTTGGTAAATGCCGGTGTACCCCGTAGGGGCTTGAAGCTGGCCGGTAGTGTAGCCCGCGGATACGGCAACGGCCCCATTATGCCGAAGCCCGATGCAGGGGGTGGACGTGCCGTTGACCGTGGTATCGCAGTAACTGTCAACGACGGTGCTGGAGGCGGTTTGGACCCGGCCCACCAATCCGCCAACGTTAATCGCGCCGCCCGAGGCGGTATGCCTGACGCTACCCGCCGCGTAGCTCGCGATGATTATTCCGGCGGGATCATTGTCCCCCACCAGTCCCCCGCCGTTATACACCCCCGATGAGCTAATATCCCCGGCGCGGGTTACGTGTACGGTAGCAAAGGAGGCGATGATGGCCCCCGCATTCCTGCCAACCAGGCCGCCCACAGCCCCAATGTTTTGGCGGTAAGTAACGGAGCCGCCGCGGGAGTAACTGGCGATAATTCTGCCCTCGCTATAGCCCGCCAGGGCGCCGTTGCCGCCCGTGCCGATTACGGTAGGGATGATCAGCCCCAAGTTTCTGATTTCGCCGCCGACTTCCAGAACCCCGAACAATCCGCCGTTTCCGCTGTCATCGTTGTTCATATTGGCGATAGTATACCCGTTGCCCTCAAATATCCCGGCATAGCCGTAGCCGTTAGTCCAGTAGCGTTGGCTGGTAGTAGCATTAGCAAAATCCAAATCGTTCATCAGCTCATAGCCAACGCAGACCGCGGGGCAGCCCATCCGGGTGGAAGTAGATTCAAGGGCGTCAACGGCGGAGCGTTGGCGGTTAGGAAAAGCCGCATCATAGTTGTCAAGGTCGTTATAGGGGGCGGAGCGGAATCCAGGGGCAATCCAGCCATTGCCATCATGATCCCAGCGGATACCCTGAAGTTGGCCGATAGTACGGATGTCGATCAGCCCATCATCGTCAACATCATAGTCGGTCCAGTAACCGCCCGCGCCGACAGGAACGGCAGCGTACAAGATTAAGGCCGCCAAAGCACCCAGCAAGGTTAGGCCGGATAGCACTTTCAGTCCGCGGCTATGGGCTGTCATGGGGATACTCCTAGCGGTGTAGCGGCGAGGGACAGTTGGCAATTATGTTAGCATACTATCATCGGATACTCTTGGCAATGTAGCGGCGAGGGAATTTAGCATAGCGGCGCAGGGGCGGCAACGCTTGGCGCAGGCCGCCGCCGGAGCCGCGTAAGGCAACATCCCCAACCGCGCGGCAACCCTTGGCGCAGGCCGCCCCCGGAGCCGCGTAAGGCAACACCCCCAACCGCGCGGCAACCCTTGGCGCAGAGAATCGCCCCATTCATCCTGAGCTTGTCGAAGGATGAACAGGGCGCGGGGGTTATCGCCGCCAAAAACGCCCCTAACCCCGGATCATCCCGTAAACCCGTTGCGGCTCCACCAGCACAATCACCGCATCCTGCTGCACCATCGCCTGGTCATACTCCTCCCAATCGGGATGGTCGCCATGACCGCTACACGCCCGGTAAACCTCCCGCAGCTCCACGCGCATCGTCTCAGCATCGGTGTTGCGATAGTCCATCAACTGCGCCGCGCCCTCCACGGAAACGCAACTGCGCCAGTCATCGCTGACCGCGGTAACCGTGCAGCGGCTATCGCGGCGCAGGTTGGCGGTCTTGACCGAATTGCCCCGCACGATGACATACGCCGCCTTGCCCTGATACGCGCCGCAGACCACGATGCTGGCATGACCCACCCCATCGCGCCGGTAGGTAGTGATCACCCCCCGATGGTTGTTGCCCACAAAATTCGCGTAGTCCTGGAACTCCATATTCCGCACCTCCGGGCCAAAGCCCGCATAATCCGCTTATGGTATAACATAATCACGATTCCGGCGAAAGGGCAAGGATTGAGCTATGGAATACCGGGAACTAGGCGCCACCGGCGTAATGATACCCGAAGTCGGCTTAGGAACCTGGAAGTACCGCGGCGGCCCGGAGCCGCTGCGCCGGGGCATCGAGCTGGGCGCCAACCTGATCGACACCGCCGAAATGTACCGCACCGAGGACGCCGTAGGCCAGGCCGTCCGGGGCATCCGCGACCAGGTATTCATCGCCACCAAGGTTTTAGGCAGCAACCTGCGCTACGACCAAGTGCTGCGCGCCGCCGAAAGCAGCCTGCGCCAGCTCTACGCCGACGGCGGAAAGGGCGTAATCGACCTGTATCAAATCCACTGGCCCAGCCGCAGCGTGCCAATCGCCGAAACCATGCGGGCGATGGAAACCCTGGCCGACCGCGGCCTGGTGCGCTACATCGGGGTAAGCAACTTTTCCGTACCCGAACTCCAAGAAGCGCAAGCCGCAATGTCCAACCACCCCATAGTATGCAACCAAGTCCTATACAACCTAAAGCGGCGCGAAATCGAGCGCGACCTAATCCCCTACTGCCAAGCCCGCCGGATAACAATAATGGCCTACACCCCGTTAGCCGACGGATCCCTAGCCATCCGCCCCCGCCGCCGCCCCGCCCCAAGCTGGGAAACCCTAGAAACCATAGCCCGCGAAACCGCCAAAACCCCAGCCCAAGTAGCCCTAAACTGGTGCCTATCCCGCCCCCCGGTAGTAGTAATCCCCAAAACCAACAGCACAACCCGCACCGAGGAAAACTGCGCCGCCTCCGGCTGGCAACTAACCCCGGAGCAAGCCGCCCGCCTGGAACGCGCATTTCCGCTATGATACAATGGCCCGGCAAATCGACGCAGCGTATGGAGGTTAGCGATGATTTTGGGCAGCGGCAAAATTCGTGAGCGGTTGGACAACGGGGAGATTTTCCGAGAGGGAACATGGGATCCAGATTGTATAAAAGAAGCATCTTACGCGCTACGGATAGCCAATGACGGGATGATCATTGACAACGAAAAATATGAACCGGACGGTAGCGGATATCCAAAGAATAATATCATAATCGCTCCCGGAAGCATTGCCATTCTATCAACGATGGAGCGGCTTTGTATGCCGGGGGATTTGGTCGGAAGACTTGGGGTTCGCCTGCATTACGCATCAATGGGATTAACCGGGTTGATGGGAATTCAAGTAGATCCGTATTATGGACAAAATCGCCTTGATGAAAGGTTGTACATAAAAGTGGCAAATTTTGGGAACGAGCAAGTAGTTCTTTCCAAAGGCGATACTGTTTTCAACATCGAATTTTCCCTAACCGAAGGGGCAAGTAACCCTAATAAACGCTCAACTTGGGAACGTATTGAGAAAAATTTCAACGCACAAAAACAAAGTAACTGGACGCACATGACTCAGGTTAAAATTGAGTTCAGAAAAGAACTTGACAAAGAAATTGGCGGAATTCGTGACAATCAACAATCAGTGGTGATGTTTGGCGTTTTTTTAGTTGCAATTACAATTTTGGGTGTTCTGTTGACAATCCTTTTCAATGTGGACAATCCACCCAATTGGGTAACTCAAGGGGGATGGATTGCCTTGATGGGGCTTTTTGTTGTGGCGGTTGTCGGTATATTGTTTTTTGTCGTGACCGCAGGATTGGCGTTCCTAAAAACATCAGGGATCTTTAAAAAACGGGAGTAGGTAATTACCTACTCCCGCGCCAAAACGCCAACGCACCGTCCATCCAAATCCACCACCAAGCTGGCGGCCCCGCCATCCCGCACCGTGCGCCAAGTGTCGAACCCGGTATGAATCGCCTTTTCCCAATCCCCCATCGTGCAACGGGAAACCTCAAGGTGAGACGTCATTCCCTTGATCGTCCGCAACAAATCGGTGCTTACCCATCGATTGTTGGCAAGAAAGTTATGCTGTTCCGCATAGCTGAACACCATCGCGGATATGCCCTCCTCAATGGCGATGGCGCGTCCGCCGTCTTCCACTTCATCGGTTCGCGGATCACTCTTGCGCTTGCACTTCAGCATCCAGCGGGTGATGGGAGACCAGCCCAATACTGCCGCGTTGCTGAAGTGAAACAAGTCATGAAAGCGGTATCCGTCCTCGATATAATGGTTGTCGCTCAAGCGGTTGCCGATCCTGACTCCATCGTAAAACACCTCAACAACCCCTTGCCCGTTGTCAACCATACTGACCATAAACTTACGGGGCAAGCGCTCGTTTTCCGGGAAATCCCCATCAAAGCAGTAGCTCGTCGCGCGGTTATGACTGGCCCCAACCGGCCCCCAGCGAGCATTTATCTTCTCCAGATTCCATTGGGCCACATCTTCCAAAGACAAGCCGAATTTGGCGGCGACATTAACCGCGTACCACATTATGTCGCCCAACTCTTCCCTGATGCGCTCTACAAAAAGTTCATGCCCCTGCTCATCCCGCAGAAATTTCTTGTATTCGGACGCCAGTTCACCCACTTCCCCGGACAACCCCAACAAAGGCACCAGCAGTTCCTTACGATTCGCCCCAACTCCCCCCTCGCCCGGCAACTGGTCCGTTGCCGATGCTAGTCTCTGATACTCATTCAGTTCCATTATCAGCACCACCGATTCTCAGTGTGGAGAATTGGCTTACGCATTTCACGACCATACAGCCGAAATTTGGCCCCGCGGCGCAATCTTGCGTAATAATATCACCTACCCGCAACGGATTCAATCCCCCCGCCGCCAATCCGGCAACAACGCAACCACCCCCGCCGCCCCCGCAATCACCGCCGCGGCCCGGAAAAACCCCCGGAACACCCCCAGCCCCGCCGCATTCAGCTCCGCCGCATACTGCTGCAACCGCGCATCCAGCCCCGCCGCCGTCTCGCCCGGCTGCATGACCGGAAACTCCAGCCCCGCGGTCAACACCTGGAAATGCTCCACCCCCCACGCCGACATCGCCGCCAGCCCCAGCGTCATCCCCAGCATCCGCGACACCGTCACCAGCGACGCCCCCGTAGCCCGGTAGCCGTCGCCCACCGCCGACAGCGCCCGATGCAGGATCGGCGCGATCACCAGCCCGAACCCCACGCCCGCCAGCATCAATTGCAGCGTCAGCTCCGGGTCGCCCACCCCCAACTCCCAGCGGGAGCATAGCCACAACCCCGCCGCAACCATCAGCAGCCCCGCCGCGGTCAGCGCCCGCCCCCCCAGCCGCGGCAACAGCCAGCCCCCCAGCAGCGCCGCCGGCGGGATCACCCCGGTCATCCGCAGCAGCCACATCGCCCCCGTGAACGGATCCTTCCCCATCACCGTATTGGCGGTCAGCGGCACGGTCACCATCGCCAAAATCAGCGAAACCCCCACCAACGCCTGCGTCAGGTTGGCCGCGATAAACACCCGCGAGCGCAGGAACACCCCCGCCAGCAACGGCTGCCACGTCCGCCGCTCCACCGCCAGCAGCGCCCCGCCCACCCCCAACCCCGACGCCGCCAGCGCGAAAGGCAACGGCGACGCCAAAGTGAACAACTCCCGGCGCGACAGCGCCAGCGACAGCAACAACAACGCCCCCGCCAGCAACCCGCCGCCCAAGTAGTCCACCCGTTCCCCCCGATTGCGCCGGTTGGGCAGCCACAGCAGCGCCGCGAAAACCACCGCGCTCTGCGGAATGTTCAGCCAGAAAATCCACCGCCAGTTAGCCAGTTCCACAATCGCCCCGCCATAGGCCGGCCCCAGCATCGACCCGGCCTCCGCCGCGCCGCCCACCACCCCCAGCGCCAGCGCCCGCTTTTCCGCCGGCACCAGCGCCACCGCCATCGCCATCCCGATCGGCACCGTCCCACCCCCGCCGATCGCCTGGATCACCCGCGCCCCAATCATCCATTGAAAATCCGGCGCCACCGCCACCAGCCCGGAGCCGATGCAGAACACGACCAGCGATGCCTGATAAATCCGCGGATACCCGTAAACATCCCCCAGCCGCCCGATCAGCGGCATCGCCACCGTGTACCCCAGCAGATAGGCGGTAATAATCCAGGACACCCGGTCCAGTTCGGTCACCGGGATTTTCAAGTCCAGCATCACGCTGGGCAGCGCCGTAACCACCACCGTCTGGTCCAGCGCGGCAATGAACGCCCCCAGCCCGGCAACGGTCATTATGGCCCACGAGGAACGCATCGATAATACCCGTTATCCCCCTTTCCCACCGGGCGGCGGCGAACCCCCGTATCCGACGGGCCGGCGTCCTACATCAAAACCCCGGCGGCGGCGTAATCGTTATCGCCCGGTTCACATCATCCAACGTCAAAACCCGCTGCGCCCCGGCCGCATCATCGCCCGTAACCCGCCCGGTGATCGTCGCCCGCCGCAACATCCCCCCCTCCCGCTCCAGCCAAACCTCCAGCCCCACCGCATTGCCCGCCGCCGCATTAGGCACCAGTTCCCGCAAATCCTCCGACCGGATACTCCCGCTGATGTGATATACACCCGCCCCGTCCAACTCCGACTTGCCCCGCAACTCCGGCGCCCGCACCGCCTCCACAATCCCCGCCAAAGTGCTGCCCAAAGTAAGCAGGTTGATCGGAATCGACTCCGGCGGCGTTTCCGCCCACTGCCCGGTTATCGGATTAGTCATATAAGTCACGCCGTCAATGCTCGCCGCCCCCAACTCAATATACAAATTGCCCGCCTGCGCCTCCACCGTAACATCAAACTTGCCCGGAATAACCACATTCCCATAAGCCCGGCGCATCTCAATCCCCGAAGTCAACACCGTGGCCCCGACCGTATGCTCCAGCACAAAAGACACCGACTGCAAATCCAAAAGCCGATCCACCGTCCGCCGCAACTCCGCTTTCGGATCCACCGCCGCCGGCGACGGCGCAACCGTCGCCGCGGCATCCTGCCCGCAGCCCGCCACCAGCAGCGCAACCACCGCGGCAATAACGCAAACCCCCGCCCGAACCACCCCCATCAGTTCCAAGACCACACCGCCATCCCGCCCGATGCGATCCGCCGCGCCTCCCCGCTATCCGCATCCACCACATACACCCGCCCCCCGGACGGCCCGCTCCCGTTGCGCCGCCCCGACTCCGGCTCCTGGCTCCCCGTAACCACCAACGCCGAACCATCCGGCGCCCAAATCGAATGCGAATAAGCATACTGGTCAAAGAAACTCAGATAGGTAAAAAACTCCCCGGTAGGGCTGAACCGAAACAACCGCCGCCCATCGCCATTACCCGATCCCCCCCGCGCCGGCGAAACCCACAACTCCATCTGCCGACTGCCCGCGTCAACCCCAACCCACGCGATCCGATCCCCCGACGGCGACCAGAAAAACGCCAAATGCTCCTCCTCCAACACCCACGACGGCGCGGAGCCGTCCAACGGAAACAGCGAAAGCCGCTGAAACACCGGCGACCCGGGCCCCGCCTCCGACACCGCCAAAGCCGACCCGTCCGGCGCCCAAGCAAACGCCGTCATCCCCCGCGTCTCCGCAATCAGCCGCGCCGCCGGCCGCCCGGACTGACCCGCCCCGCCCCCGCCCGCCGCCCGCACAAACACCCCATGCACCTCCCCCTCGCTCGCCGCATAAGCCACCAACTCCCCGCCCGGCGAAAGAGCCGGCGCGCGAAACCCCACCGCATCAATCTCCATATACTCCCGCAACCCCCCCGACGACGGCCCCAGCAGCATCAAGCGGCCGCCGCTATGCACCGCCAGCCGCTGCGCGCCGCGGCCCCAGTGATAATACAGCGGCGCCCCCACCGCCAACACCGCCGCTTCGCCCCCCGACTGATAATCCCGCGCCAGCAAAGCCAGCCCGTCCGGGGTAGGCGCAAGAAAACTCAAATAGCGTCCATCCGGCGACCAGTAGATATAATGCGGCGCCCCATCCGCCACCAGCGCCGGCACATCGTTATCGTAGGCCGACTCCATCCCCCCCGCCGCCAAATCGAAAACCTGCACCGAAAGCCCCGCATCCCGCCCCGCGATCGAAACCCGGGACGCCGCCACCCGTTCCCCATCGCCGCTCCAGGTAGGCCAACTATAAGAATCCCCCCGCTCCAGCGCCTGCGCCAACAGCCCCGCCCGAACATCCCCCGTAAGCCGCACCTCCCCCGTGCCATCGGGATCGATCACCCGCAAATCCCCGCCGTCATCAACATAAGCAATCCGGTTCACCATATAACCGCCATTCCCCCCCATCCGTTCCGCCAATCCGCCCCCCGGTTCCGCCCCCCCGCAACCCGCAAAAGCCCCCAGCCCCACCACCGCCGCCAAAACCGCCAGCAACAACCCAATCATCATATCAAATCCGGCAACCCAAAATCCGCCCCCACCCCCGCCCCCTTCAATGACACCTACCCCTTGCCAACCCCCAACCCCCTTTCCTACAATAGATCCATTAACACTCCAGTAGGTGCTTTTAGCCCTCCGTATATTATCCCCTACCCCAAAACCACAAATCCCCTACCCCTAAGGGGGAGGGCTAGGGTGGGGGTGAACCCCCTGCCAACCCAACCCCCAAAAGACCCACAAACCGGCGCAAAATGGCGCAAAAAGTGAGGAAAAGTGGTGCAAAAATGGAAAAAGCCCCCCATTTCACCCCAAAAAGTCGGCCGCCCCCAAAGCTAAACCCCCGAAAAATGCGACTAAATGCAACCAAATGCAACTGATCTAAATTTTTCCCCCAAATCCCCTCCCCCTAAGGGGGAGGGTTAGGGTGGGGGTGAACCCCCCGCACCAGAAACATCCAACGCAATACCACACCCAAGAAACCCAACCCAACCCCCAGCGGAGGTCAAAATCCGTGGACAACTCACCCCCAAGCGTTCACAACCCCCCGCCGCCCGGTACACGAACCCGGCCAAATGGTTGGCATCCCTCCCGCCCAAATTCCCCCGCCCGCCGGACCATCCAGAACCGGCCCCAAACCGTCTAACCCCCCGTCGCGGTTATCCACAACCCGCCGCCCGTAATCCGTGTTACAATACCGCCGCAATCAGCCTAGCCCCAAGCCAACCCAGCCAGACTTATCCCCAAGATCAACGCCCTTATTGCCGTTATTATCCTACAAAACCAAATTTTTTGATTCAAAATATCCCGTAATAACCCATAACCCCACGGAAAAACGATGATTGACACCGTAAGACTGAACATCAAAGCCGGCAACGGCGGCAACGGCTGCGTCAGTTTCCTGCGCGAAAAATACCGCCCCAAAGGCGGCCCCAACGGCGGCGACGGCGGCGACGGCGGCAGCGCCTACCTCGCCGGCGACGCCTCGCTCAATACCCTGCTGCACATCAAATTCAACAGCACCATCTACTGCCCCCCCGGCGGCCACGGCAAGGGCAAAAACCAGCGCGGCGCCAACGGCAAGGATACCGTCATCCCCGTCCCCGTCGGCACCGTGGTCTGGCGCCTCAACCGCGACGGCAGCCGCGATTTCCTGACCGACATCCGCAGCGAAACCCCGGTGCTGGTCGGCCGCGGCGGCCGCGGCGGTTGGGGCAATTCCCGTTTCGCCGCCCCCACCAACCAAGAGCCGGTATTGGCGGAAAGGGGCGAAACGGGCGACCGCGCTACGCTGTTCCTGGAACTGAAACTGCTGGCCGACGTCGGCCTGCTGGCCCGCCCCAACGCCGGCAAATCAACCCTCATTTCCCGCTGTTCCGCCGCCAAAGCCAAAGTCGCCGACTACCCCTTCACCACCGTCGAACCGGTGCTGGGCGTAGTCCGTTCCGGCGCCGCCGATTTCGTAATGATGGAAATCCCCGGCCTGCTCGAAGGCGCCCACAAAGGCGTGGGCCTGGGCCACCAATTCCTACGCCACGCCGAGCGCGCCCGGCTATACGTCCACCTGATCGACGGCCTGTCCGACAACCCCGCCGCCGACTACCGGATGGTATGCGACGAACTGCTCCGCTACAACCCCGAACTATCCGGCAAACGCCAACTGGTAGCCGTCAACAAGCTGGACGTCACCGAAGTCCGCCAGCAGCGCCCACAACTGGCCGCCGCCCTGCAAGCCGCCGCCAACGCCGCCGGCGATGACATCGGCGAAGTGATGTTCCTGTCCGCCGCCACCGGCGAGGGCATCGCCCCCCTGCTAACCCGCATCGCCGCCATACTATCCCAACTCCCCAAAGACGCCCCCCCCTATGACCGCTCCGCCTTAGCCTCCGCCGTCCCTCCCCGCCCGAACCTCCGCCCCGAATCCGTGCGGGTTGAGGATGGCGTATACATCATCCAATCGGAAAGGCTGGAACGCCTAAGCGCCCTGGCCGACACCCGCGACCAGCGGACGCTGCTCCAATTATGGCGGGAAATGCGCCGCTCCGGTATGGCGCAGCGACTAGTGGATCAGGGCATCGAAGTCGGCGACACCATCCGCATCGGCAAAGTGGAAGTCGAATGGTTCTAAAACGCATCGGCATTCTAGGCGGCACCTTCGACCCGCCCCACCACGGCCACCTGGAAATCGCCCGCCAGGCCCAGGCCCAAGCGGATCTGGAGCGGGTAATCTTCATCCCCGCGGCTCAGCCCCGCCTGAAATCCGCCCAACCCCAAGCCAACCCCCAGCACCGCCTAGCAATGCTCCGCCTAGCCGCGGACAACTCCCCCGCATTCGAGGTTTCGGATCTGGAACTCCGCCGCCCCGGCCCCACGCTAACCGTAGAAACCCTCCGCCAGCTACGGCAACAGACCGGCAACGATACCGAGCTATATTTCATCCTCGGCCTAGACGTCCTTTCCCATTTCCACCAATGGATCCAACCGCAAGAAATCACCCAACTAGCCCGCCTAATAGCCGTAAGCCGCCCCGGATACGCCCAATTCGACTGGCCCGCCTTCTACGCCCAAAACCCCCACGCCGCCGGCCGGGTAGACTGCCTAACCACGCCCACCATAGACCTAAGCGCCAGCCAACTACGCCGCCGCCTAGCCAACGGCCAACCCGTAACCAACCTAATCCCCCCCGCAGTAGAGCAATACATCCAAGAAAACGGCCTATACCAAGACAAATGCGAAACCGGCAAGGTTTAATTCCCCGCAAAGCCGTGATATAATCCTCTACACAATACAATAAATTACGGGGTATAGTTAAATTTGCTGGGTAGCGAGTGAGGCGAATTATGGAGCGGATAAAACGGTGGTGGGATTTGATATATGAGAACGCGCCATCTCTGGCGGAGTCCTTTCTGCTAGGGATACTAGATGGGATTTGGGATTTGTTGAAGCTAGGGCTTGGCCTGCTTGCCCTGTTGGGCTTACTGGTGCTGATATTGTCTTAACTTCCAACACCCAGCAAATTTAACAGAACGAGTTAAGGGAGCGCAAAATGGCGGTCGACACGCTTGCCGAAGCAATTAGATCCGCGGACAGCCCCGCCGCCCAATTGATGCAGGAAACCGGGGCCTTGCTTTATGGCGACTTCACCCTGGCATCGGGCAAGAAATCGGAGTATTACTTCGATTCCAAGAAACTGACCCTCGACCCCCAAGGCGCCCTATTCGTAGCGCAACGCATCGTCGAAGCGCTGGACAATTTCGGCATTCGATACGTAGGCGGCACCGCCTACGGAGCCATCCCCATAGCCGCCCAAGTAGCTCTATACAGCGCAATACGCCCCGGCGAACCCATCCGCGCCTTCTACCACCGTCGAACCACCGACGCCAAAAAACACGGAACCCAAGCAACAGCCGAGGGCCAATTCCCCCCACCGGGCGAGCCTGTAGCTATTCTCGAGGATGTAGTGACCACCGGCGAATCGATGTTGGATGCCATCCGAAAATCCGAAGCGGATGGCTTCCGCGTGACTCACGCTATGACGCTGGTAGACCGCAACGAGGATGGTCGTGAGGAAATAGTGGCCGCGGGCTACAAATTTTGGTCGCTATACCGGATAGAACGTTATGGCGGCAAAGTGCGCGTAGTGTGTGACGGCGGGTGAACGCAATCCGCATCTTCCCGGCAAAGCAGTACATTGAAACCCAACAGTTTCAATCCAGTTCCTCCTCCTCGGAATCGTCGGGAATGGCGAACCATTCCGCAGGCATCGGCGCTACGATGTCGCCGTATATCTGAAACATCCCCGCGTATCGCCCGAACCCCCCTTTGTACGTATCCTGATCAGGTTCGGGCGCAACATTATCAGATTCCGGCGCATCCCGGCAGGGCATCAGTTTAGCGATGGGTTTGCCGCCTTTAGTGATGATGATCTCCTCGCCGCTTTGGGCAACTTCGTCCATCAGCTCCAGACACTTGGCATTGAAAACCGCTGTGTTGACTCTCCGCACAATCGGCGGCGTTTCGTTGTCCGTTGACATATATCGCTCCTGCTATGTTGCTTGATCTTTGTCCATTGCTAACTGAAATCCTGGCCGGGGCCGAACAGTTGGGGGGTATGGTCAATGGCGGCGGCGCCGGATGCCGGGGCTTGCAGTTGCAGGGTCTGGCCGGGGATGGCGGCGGCGGTGCGGATGTACCCCAGGCCGCGCAGGTTTCCGTCGAGGGCGCGGCGCAGGGAGGTAATCGTTCCGGCGATCCTGCCGTCGTGGGTTAGCGATGCGCCGGGGGCAACGTCGCTGCCGGCGGCGAAACTCAGGGCGGCGAGGCGCTTTTGGACTTTGTGATAACTGTCGAGCCGGGCGATGACTTCCTGTCCGATGTAACAGCCTTTGATGAAATCAATGGCCCCGATCAGGCCGGCCTCCAGTGGGTTGTAGGGTTCGCCCATTTCGGCGCCGAAAGCCGGAGCGCCGGCGGATATGCGGAGGGCGTCCCACGCATCGGCGTCGGCCGTGACGGCGCCGGCGTCGGCAAGGGCGGCGGTTATGCCCGGCGCGGCTGCGGCGGGGGTTAGCAGCAGACGGCAGGGCAGGTTGCCCAGCGGACGGCTTACGGCGATGGCGTCGCCCCCGGCGATGCTGGCCGTGGGCGCGGGATACTGGCGGCCGGGGAGGTAGTCCGGCTCCGCCGCGTCCAGGCCCAAGAGGGCGGCGCCGCCGCTTCCGGCGAGGGCCACTACCGCGGTGGATTCGGAAATGTCGGTCACTTCCATATTTTCCATAATGGTGTATTTGTCCAGCCAATCGATGACCGGCTGCTGGCGGCCGGGACTGGTAATCAGCAGGATGTACTCCCCGGCGTGAACTACGGACAGCAGATCGACGATGCGGCCGCGGTCGGTGGTCAGCACCGTGGGCGCCCAGTGGCCGGGTTGCAGGTGGTCAACCTTGTTGGTGGATAGCCGGTTGAGCAAGTCCAGAGCGTCGTCGCCGACGGCTTTCAGACAGCCGTCGTTAGTGCGATGAACGGTTGGGGCGACCGCCGGGCCGGGGCGGGCGGGGGGTTGTGATTGCGACATCGGGCCTCCGCATATTGGGGATTGCGGGTTAAAGACATACGCCGCCTTCAGCGGGGCGAAGGCGGCGCGGGCGGCAGGGGGGTTGGCGCGGTTAGACGCTGAAAGATGTTCCGCAGCCGCAAGCCTTTTTGGCGTTGGGGTTGTCGAAAGTGAAGCCCTTGCCGTTCAGCCCGTCGGAAAAATCCAACTGCGTGCCAACCAGGTAGATGTAGCTTTTCTTGTCTACGATTACCTTTACGCCGTATTGTTCAACCACCTTGTCGGTGTCGGTGTGTTCGCCGGAGATTTTGAGGTCATAGGTGAGGCCGGAACAGCCGCCGCCCTTGACCGCGACCCGCACGCCTACGCTATCGTCCTCAGCGCCCTCCTTGGAGGCGAAATACCGGATTTTTTCGGCCGCCTTTTCGGTGATTTCTACGGTCAGCTCAACGCCGTCTCTCGTGATGGGCATAAATCCCTCCGGGGCTTTCAATCAGCCGCAACACTGCATCGCCGCCCCTGCGGGGGCAACGGAGTTATTGTAATCCCGACCGGGTTCGGGCGTCAAGGCGGGTTGACGGCGGCGGCGGCCTACTCCAGCCACGACTCTAGACGCTCCGCCCCGGCGTGGCGCTCCAGCAAGGCGGCGTAGTGGCGGACTTTGGCGAGGTGGCGGGAGTTGGCGGCGGACATCAAGCGCTCCAGGGCGTCGGCCGCGGCGATGGTGGAGGCGGCGACTTGCAGCAGGGGAATGTCGCGCTCGCGGGCTTCGGCTTTGACGTATTCGGCGGGTTCGCCGGGGCCGGTCAGCACCAGGCAGCGGGTTTGGGGGAGCATACCAGCCAGTTGGATGTCGGGGCGCTGGGCGCGGGCGATAACCGCCTGGTTGGGATAGCGCCCGTAGTAGGTGGGGCCGTTGTCCAGCAGGTTGCCGCCGATGAGGTAATGCTCGACCAGGGCATCGGCGTTGACCGGCTCCAGAGGCCAAGCGGCATTCAAGCTATCGCCGATCTGCGCCACAGTGGGCGCCAGCATAAGGCGGCTTTCGGGGATGACCACGGCATCGGGCCCGGCGGCATCCTGGGCCGCAGCCATTCGGTAGACCGGCGCGGCATTGACCACCACCCCGGCCAACCGCGCCCCCCAACGGGCGGCAGCACCGCGGTCAGGGGGGTACGCCTGGACTTCCAAGATACGGGCATCGGCGGCATCGGCCAGCCCCGCAACGGGCGCATCGGGGGCGGCTTCGACGACAACGACATCGTGCCGGCGGCGCAGTTCGGCGATCGCGTCGGCGGCGAGAGCGGCGTCGCCGGACGGGGGCATCGGCGGCGGGCCGACGGCGATGCCCAAGTCGGCGGCGAGGGCGGTTGACGCGAAATCGTGGTCGGCGTCGCCGCCGGGGGCTGCGGAGTGGGGTTTGTAGTAAGCGGCGGTGCGCCCGGCATCGCGCAGGCGCAACAGCAGGGCGGCGGCCAGGGCGGTTTTGCCGGCGTTGGGCGCGCCGGTGATTAGGATTGTTGGCATATCAGATTTGATGCTCCGTGAAATGTTCCTTTGTCATCCACGGGAGATCACGAAGGTCTTGCATTTGCTTTTCAATCGTGTCTTTATGCTCCTCAGTTCGCGCGACTATGAAATACACGCGGCCCGAAAACCGCCGCCACCATAATGCCCAGAATTTCCAAGCTGATGGCAGTTGTTGCTTCAATCGACCTGCTGTCTGCTCAATGAAATTTTCCGCAGTCTGCCCCTTTTTTAAGCCTTGACCTATTTGCTGGTATATTACAAGGCTTTTGCGTTCATCGAAGAAATATGAAAGCTCATCTATCCGCAGATGAGTTGACTTAATATTCCTCTCTTGGTCACTAGCAATACCAGTGTCGGGATTGACGAACACCAAGTTAGCGTCACTAACTTTCTGGATGGCATTTTTAAGCCAATCGGTGCGGTCCTTGGCGGGTAAGAGAGCGTCGTAGTATCGCTCATCAATGGGCAAGAGCTTCTTAGCCCTGTCTTGTTGGATTTTGAGTTCGATTCCGCACACTAGGCTCTCGCCCATCATTTTTTGGAGAGCATCATATAGACTTTTATCACACTTCCGATACGTTCGGTTGTTGTATTCTGAGGGTTTGAGATATCCGATCTTGTTTCCTTCTTGTTTCTTTGGCCCTTTCGGGTTGTTGAAATACTCAACTACGCCCAACTTCAGCCCAGGCACAGGATCATCTGGTTTGCCGCATAGGGCGCGCAACAACCCGTTGTTTGCGAAATCCCCGATGTCGCCAACGTATCGGTCTTGCATCGTAAATCTCCTTGTTGCCGGAAATTTTAGCTGGAAACGTCCAGGTACTCCACGTTTTCCGGGTCGAACCCCTGCGGGAACCGGGTGGTGGCGTCCCACTTGGCCAGGGTGAAATCGGAGCGGTGCAGGCTGGCTTGGGCGAAGTTGGCGCCGGACAGGTTGGCGGCAATCCACATCGAATCGCGGATCATGGCGCGGGTGAAATCGGCGCCGGACATTGTGCAACGGGACAGGTCGGCGCCGTTCATATTGGTGGATACGAACCGGGCACGGTTCAGGTTGGCGTTGCGGAGGTCGGCTTCAATCATATTGGACTGGCTGAAGTCGGCCTGTTGCAGGTTGGCGCCGATCAGGGTTACGCGGTTCATCCGGCAGTGACGGACGACGGCGCCGGTTAGGTTGGCGCCTTTCAGGTCGGCCCAGAACAGGTTTACGTTGCTGATGTTGGCGCGGGACAAGTCGGCGCCGCTGAGGGATGCGCGGCCGAGGTCGGCGCGTTCCAAGTCGGCGCCCGACAGGTTGGCGGCGCCGATGCGGGCGCCGTTCAGGTTGACGCCGCGCAAGTCGGCGCCGCTCAAGTCCAGCGCTTCGCCGGGGCGGGTTTCGCGCCACTGGTTGATGGCGGCAGCCCCGGCCTGCGCTAGCGCCTCGTGTTCGGCATTTGCCACTTTCGCCCTCGCTGAAGGGTTTGGGGGTTAGGCGTCGTCCAGGTCGAACAGCTTTTCGGCGATGGTCATTTTCAGCTGGTTGACCTTGCCGAGGTCGGGAAACCCGCCATCGGTTTTGCGGTCAAAGATTTTGTCGCCGTCCAAGTATACCTCAAGACGGCCCCGGTCGGAGGGGGTCATCTTGATGGCGACGTCGCCGGGGGCATCGGACTTAAAGAACTCCATCGCCAGCCACGTGGCGACCGGGAAGTAGCCTCAAGCCACGCAGTAGACGATTTCGGCTTCGACTTTGCCGTGTTCGGATGCTGGCATATCGCCCTCTCGCATGAATGTAGGTTGTCGGGGTTGGCGGCCGCGCTACGGGGCGCCGGCCAGGGATCGGGCGTCGCGGATGTAGGCGTCGGTGGCGCGGATTAGGGCCGTCATTTCCGCTTCCGGTTCGCAGTTGCCATCATAGAAACAGTTGGCGTGCAGCAACGCTGCCCTAGTGTTGTATTTCCCTTGAAAGGCGTCAATGTCCGGGTCGATGTTGCTCAGTCGCAACAGGGAGCGGCGGGCGTATCCGGCGGATTGGGGTTCTTGCCCGGTGCGGGCGAGGATCATAGCATCGGTTGAGCGTTTGGTGGCGCCCCAAGCCTTTTCCGCGGCGTTGCGAATGCGGCCTTGAGCTAGCATCTCGAGGGCATCGTCGTAGAGGGATTGGGCGTCGGCGAAAAGTTCGGGTACACGGTTGTTGGCTGCCATCGGCTGCTCCTGTTGCGTTCGCCGCCGCGCCGGTTGGCGGGGGGCGGCGGCAAACGGCGCGGCGGTATGGGTTTAGCCCTGCTGAGTCAGGCGGCGGATGAAAGCGTCGATTTCCGCATCGGCAACGCCCTTGCTCCGCATAAATCCGATGAACGCTTCCCGATCCGCATTCCTGTTTTTGACCGCCTTTTCCGCGGCGGCTTGGGCGTCCGCGGCGGCGGCCTGGGCGCCGGTAGCGGCGGCTTGGGCGGCTGTGGCGGCTTGGATGGCTGTGGTCGCTTGGGTTGTGGCCGCTTGGATGGCTGTGGTCGCTTGGGCTGTGACCTCCTGGATGGCTTCTTGAGCGATTTCTTGGGCCATCACACGAGCGAGCTCTGGAGCCAGTTTCTTGGCCCGGTGATTGGCTACGTCCCGTATGCCTTGCTCAATGCCTGCGGTTATTATGCTCATGCGCAACCTCTCCATCAGCCGGCCAATTAGAGTTTCTATCAGCCGGCCTGTCAGATAGGATATTAGCCGCCCGCCCAAATACAGGAGGGAGAATACGATGGGGGCGACGATCGTGGTGCGTATCACTACGCCGACCCCGCCGTCCATTATATCGCCCGGCCCGAATTCGGGCAGGAACAGGGCGATGACCGTGCTTAGGGCCAAGGCCCATAGGTTTCCGGTTTGATGCCAGTAGGATTGCCGCATTGGGCCGGATCGGACGCCGCGCCCTACTGGACTACCGCGGCGCCTATGCCTACGGCGGTGCGGTCGCCGTCCTGGTTACGGCAGATCAGGTTGACGGTTACGCGGGCGCCATCGCCGTCGGGTTCCTGCGCCGCCACTTCACCGGTTACGGTGATGGTGTCGCCGCCCTTTACCGGGCGCAGGAATTTCAGGTTGACGCTGCCGGTGTGGTTGAACGCCTCCGGCCCGAAAAAGCGGCGCAGGCTTTCGGCGGCGAAAGCGATGGACATCCGCCCCGAGGCGATGGGGTAGGCAGTGCCCAAGCGGCGGCGGGCCAGATCGGGGTCGTTGTGGATGTTTTGACGGTCCAGGATACCGCAGTTCTCAAACTGATTGATGGTGTCTTGGGTGACGCTTTTGGTGACCGGGGGGATCTGCTGGCCGGGTTGTATGTCGTTTATCCCTGCGGATGCCATTTCTTGCCCACCTCGTCCGGCTTTTTCATTTGGTAGGTGCGGAGTTTTTCCAGCAGCCGCCCGTCCTCGTCAACCGCGGTGGCCTCGATGACCATATAGGGCTTGTCGCGGCGCATATATTTGTCGGCGATGCGCCCGGTGACGCGGATTTTCTTGCCGGGGATGGGCGGGTTGAAAAACTCGACTTCGTTGCCGGCGTTGACGCCGCCGGTTTGATCGTCGTAGACCATCGCGAAGGCGGTGGCGTCGTGCTTGACCGCCAGCGTGGGGAACACCGCATCGGGGTCGTTGACCGACGCCCGGAAGTTGTCCAGCATTTCTTGGGTCAGGGTGTATTCGTAGGAACCCAGTTCCTCGCCGATTTCCGCTTGGGCGTAGTCAAAAATTTTCGTTTGGGAATCGGGCATTTCCCGCTCCTGCGCCATATTGCGATGGCAGGATTCCGGCTCGCCCGCCCGCGCCGGGCGGGGGCGGCACCGGTGAATATACCATACTTTCTTTGGGCGATGGCGTCAACGCCGCCCGGCGGGGCGGGGCAGTGCTATAATTGCGGCAGCCACCGCCGTTTTCGGGCGGCGGCGGGGCAGCCTAACGCAATCGGATGGGTGACGGCGAGCGATGGATCTTTACTTTGACCGCGGCCAGCATGACAGCCCGGCAGGCCACGCCCTGCTGTATTTCAAGGTGGATACGGAACCGGATAAGGTGTACGCCAGTTATGTGGTGACCCTGCCGATCAAAGCCGACCTTACCAAGTATGTGCCGCCTTTCTTGGCGGCGCACTTGGGGAGCTTGCCGCTGAACGACCTGTCGGCTTTCGCGATGCCGCCGGTGCCGGAGCCGGTGGACGGGTACGAGCGGCTGGAGCTGCTGAGCCGGCAACGGGGCGATGATTTGGTCTACGGCGGCAGCGTGTTTTCTTTCGACCTGCCCCGCTTGATGGAGGCGGTGTCGGATGCGGTGAGCAGCTACGCCGAACTGTACACGGCCTCGGGCAAGTCCGCCGCCCCCGCCGGCGAACTGGCCGAGGCCGCCGACGCCGCGCCCGATCCCGCGCGGCAAGAGGATGCGCTGGATGCCTCGTTCAATGTCAACGAAGTGCTGTTCAGCTTTATGAGCGAGGGCGACAAACTCAGCGAATTGGCGCGTCTGCTGGGGCAGTTGCGCTTCGCCGTCGAGGGCGACGACCAAACCGCCGCCGCCGAGGCCGGCGAGGAAATCAAGGCCCTAGCCCGGCACCTGCCCGAGGAGTTCCAGGTGTCCAATCTGCTGGCGGCGGCCCACGACACTTCCGAGCGCAGTTCGGAGCTGGCCAAGCTGTACCTGGATCGCTGCTTCCGCCTGTCCGCCGGCGACGCCGTCGAAGCGGCGGAGCTGGAGCGGCGGATCCGGGGGTTGCAGGAGGGGTAGACGCGGGCGGGGCCGGCGGCGCTTTCGGGTATCAAGGGAGCGGGCGCGATCTAAACTATAAGGAGGGATGATGATCCTGTTGAGCATACCTCAAGACGTGGTTACTTTCGGGGCGGCTATTCTGTCGGCCATTATCTTGGCGATAGCGTCGCTGACCGTTGGGCTGTTTCGCGTCGCGATTTCGGTTCACAGCCGGTTGACGGGGGTGGAGACGCGTGTGGAAATCATCAGCGGTTACGCCGATGAAAGGCGGATCTATGATGTGTACTCCCGGACCGACATTCTTTGGGAACGTCACAAGAGTGGGGCGCCGAATCTGATAATTTTGCGGTCACCGGAGAATCCTATGAAACAGGAACGCTGGAACGAGCTTACCAACAAATTGGTGCAGGAAACCCTTTCCGATGACGAGGCCGAGGAATTTCTTGCCGCATTGCTGAAGCGGGAGGAGCAGGCCAAGAACGAGAAAGACTTGGGGGCGCTGGCGGTCTTGGGGCATGGCATTGTGCTTACCAAGTACCGGCTCAGGGAAAAGGAACCTCAGGTAAGGCGGGATTAGCCGCCGGTGCGCCTTACCCGCCTTCGGTTGAGCAACTTTCGCAATCTGGCTGAAGTGGATTTGGAAATTCCGGCGGGCGTTTCGGTCTACTTCGGGCAGAATGCGCAGGGCAAGACTACGCTGGTGGAGGCGGTGTATCTGCTGGCTATTGCCCGGTCGTTCCGCGCCGAAAACGAGCGGGAGCTGGTCAATTTCGCCGCGGCGCGGGCGGGCGGGCTGGCCCTGGTCGAGGGGCTGCTGGAGGATGATGGCGGCGGCAGCGAACCGGGCGGGGCCGCCGCCGCCCGCCACCGCGTCATCATCGGCTACCGCGCCTCGCCCGCCGCCGCGCCGCCGGGCTACCGGGTGAACAAGCAGATCCGGGTCGACCGGGTGCGCCGCACCGCCGGGTCGCTGGTGGGGCTGGTTCACGCCGTGCTATTCAGCGCCCTCGACATCGGCCTGGTGCAGGGGCCGCCGTCAACCCGCCGCCGCTTTTTGGACATTCTTATTTCCCAAGCGGATCCGTTGTATCTACAGGCGCTGCAACGCTACCAGCGGGTTTTGCAGCAGCGCAACCGCCTGCTGCGGCTACGGCGCGAGGGCCGCGCCCGCCCCGACGAAATGGAGTTCTGGGACGACGAACTAGCGCGGGAGGGCGGCTGGTTGACTTGGCGCCGCCACGAGGTTATGAACGTTTTGGCCCCGGCCGGCATCCGCCATCACCGGGATTTGAGCGGCCCCGGCGAAGCCCTGGAGCTGCGCTACCGCCCCAGCGTTCCCCTCGCCGCCGCCGCCGAGGGGATGGGCGCCGCCTACCGCGAAGCCCTGCGGTCGGTCGCCGGCCGGGAGCGGGCTACCGCGGTCACCGCCGTCGGCCCGCATCGCGACGACTTCGGCATCATCGTCAACGGCGCCGATATGGGGGCCTACGCTTCCCGGGGGCAAGCCCGCACATTGGCACTGGCCTTGCGTCTGGCCGAGGCCGAAACATTGTCCGCCGCCCGCGGCGCCGGCCCTCTATTGCTACTGGACGATGCGCTGTCGGAAATGGACGCCGGCCGCCGCCGCCGCCTGCTGGAAAAGGCCGCCCAATACCCCCAAGTGCTGATAACCACCACCGACGCCGACCAGGTATCCGCCCACTTCGGCCCCGCCGCCACCTATTTCCGGGTAAGCGGCGGCGGGATTGCGCCCTGCGCCCTTTTCAGCGCAGAAGGCTAGGAATCACCGGAATAGTTGCGGGGCAGAAATTCCGGCGTTGTCATTATGGAAAATTTTGCAGGCGCGGCTGGTGAATACTGTACCGGCCGGACCTGATCAATCGGATGCTATCGTAATCCTCTATGTCGTCAAATCCGAACTCCCATAGATGGAATTCGCCGCCTCCTTTTACATACTGGAAAAATAGAGGCAAGACAAGCTTTTGCGTGTAAATTCCCCATTGCCTAAAGGGATAGTAAAGTTGCCTGACGATTGTATTGGCGGACTTGGCGCTTTTAGCTTCCACTAAAACAACTTTATTCTCCCCCTCATATCCGCTATCAACCTCGGTCTGAACGCTTTGGGCGCTGATCTGAAATCCGTTTGTTACGAAATTGAACCCTGCTTTAGGGGAAAATTTCCTTCCCCGGATCGTAAGCACTAGGGAGTTATCACCGACAAAATGGCGAATCAAGCTCAGCGCATAGGCGTAATCCAAACGTTGCATTTCAGAATTTCCGATTGTGGATGACTTCAACTCAAAAGCAAAATCGCTTTGGTAATTTTCCAAAGGCGACGTGATCGGCGGAATATCTACATATCCCTCGCCTTTGATAATGGCATATTCCCCGTTTTTGACCGGCAAAATGAAAAGCCCTCGATCACGGAAAACCTGGGGGCGGCTTTCCCTAGTGTCTTGCTTGCATAGTATCCGCGCCTCCTTTTGGCCCGGACGGGTAAAATGCTGACAGGCATTCCCGATCTGTGCCGCCGATACAAGAAACGGTGAGGCGTCGAAATCGTGATCCCAGATGTTGTATCGCTCAAAAATCGCCTCCCAGGGCGATTGAACCGAGTCGGCGGGAGAGTTGGTCGTCATAGCGTTACCCTCCTAGTCAGCTGCCGGGCGGTATTCTTTGGCGGTTTCCAGCAGACTTATCTGCGAGTTGGATTTCGGACCATCCCGATAGTCAACGGCAATGTATCCGTTGGATGAAACTTCATCCAAACGCTGGCTGCCGATTTTAGCGTATTCCAAATCCTTTTCGTATCCGATGAACCGGCGGCCCAATGATATTGCGGCTACGCCGACGGTGGCGGCGCCGGCGAAGGGATCAACAACCAGATCCCCGGGGTTAGTGGTGGCTCGCAGGCACCGGTCAACTAGGGCTACCGGCTTTTGGGTGGGGTGCTTGCCGAATCGCTTTTCGGCTCGCCCGGCGGCGGGGAATTTCCATACGGTTTTCATCTGTTTGCCGCCGTTTTCGTCCTTCATTTCTTGGTAATGGAATGTATGCTTGTGTTTGCTGCCTTTGGGGGCTTTGGTAGCCCATAGCAAGGTTTCGGTGGAATGGGCGAAGCAACGGCAGCCCAGATTAGGCGGCGGATTAGTCTTTTCCCAAATTATGTCGTTCAGGATGCGGTATCCCAGTTGCATCATCGCCATACCCACGCTCAAGTAGATATGCAATGTGCCTGTTACCCAGATGGTGCCGGCCGGTTTCAGGATACGATGGCACTCCCGCAGCCACGACCGGTTGAATTCGTGGTCGCTATCGATGCCCTGGCTCCGATCCCAAGCGCCCTTGTTGACGCTTACCCGCTTGCCCGCCACGCAAGTCGCGCCGTCGTTGGAAAGCAAATAGGGCGGGTCGGTCCACACGCAATCAACTGAGTTGTCCTGGAGCGAAGCCATTAGATCAAAGGCATCGCCGTGGTATAGGAGTGACTTTTCGTCGTCGGATTGCCAGTATGGTTGCAAAGCCTTTCCTCATACTTTTCGGACTGCCGGGGATTTTAGCCAATAAGGCGGCGGGAATCAATGCCTTGCCGTCAACGCTTCCGCCGCATACAATAGCCTTGCCCGCCCGTTGGGGGCGGCTCCGCTTTGCATCCGGCGCAATTCTACGCGCCCCGGCAGGTGAGCTATGCCCGTTAGCCAGGAAGTTTTGGATGAAATCGCCCTTACCCGCGCCGAGTATGATTTGATTGTGGAGCGCCTCAGCCGCGAGCCTAACGGGGTGGAGCTGGGGATGTTCGGGGCTTTGTGGAGCGAGCATTGCGGGTATAAGCATTCGCGGCCGCTACTGGGGATGTTCCGGCATACCCGCGAATCGCCCGGCGTCGGCGCGGTGCTGTCGCCGGCCGGGGCGGAAAACGCCGGAGCGGTGGATATCGGCGACGGTTTGGCGGTGGTGTTCAAGGTGGAGTCGCATAACCACCCGTCGGCGGTGGAGCCGTTTCAAGGGGCGGCTACCGGCGTCGGCGGCATTGTGCGCGATATTCTGGCGATGGGCGCCCGGCCGGTGGCGCTGCTCAATTCGCTGCGTTTCGGCCCCCCCGATGACCCGGATTGCGGGGCCGGCAACCGCTATTTATTGGGCGGCGTGGTGCGCGGCATTTCTTGGTACGGCAACTGCATCGGGGTGCCCGATGTGGGGGGCGAAATCTACTTTGACCCCTCCTATTCCCACAATCCGCTGGTCAACGCGATGTGCGCCGGGGTGATCGAAAAGGATCGGCTGGCATCGGCGGCGGCGCGGGTTGCCGGCAGCGTGCTGCTGCTGGCCGGGGCGGATACCGGGCGCGACGGCATTCACGGCGCCTCGGGACTGGCCTCGCGTACTTTCGAGGAGGAAGCGGAACGGCGCCCCACGGTTCAAGTGGGCAATCCCTTTTTGGAAAAGACGCTAATCGAGGCTTGCCTCGAGGCGATGGACACCGGGGCGGTGCTGGCGATCCAGGACTTGGGCGCCGCCGGGCTTACCAGCGCGGCGATCGAATCGGCGGCGCGGGCCGGACGCGGCGTCCGCATCGATTTGTCGCAGGTGCATCGCCGGGAAACGGGGATGACTCCCTATGAAGTGATGTTGTCGGAATCGCAGGAGCGGATGCTGCTGGCGGTCTTGCCGGAACGGGCGGACGAAGTGCGGGCGGTGTTCCGGCGCTGGGATGTGGAATGCCGCGCCATCGGGGAAGTCATCGCCGAACCCGAAGCGCGGATCTACGACGGCGCGGAACTGGTGGCGCACTTGCCGGTGCCGCCCTTGGCCGAGGCGCCGGCTTACCGGCTGCGGGGGCGCCCGGCGGCGGCGGATTTGGCGCGGCGGGATGCATCGTTGTCGGGGTTGCCCTTGCCCCAATGCGGCCCGGCGCCGATATTGTTGCGGCTATTGGCATCGCCCAACATCGCCAGCCGGGAGGCGGTCTACCGGCAATATGATCATCAGGTGCAGACCAACACCGTGGCCGGACCGGGCGGAGCCGACGCCGCGGTGTTGCGGGTCAAAGGCACGGGCAAGGCCATCGCCCTGGCGGTGGACGGCAACGGGCGGCCTTGCGGCCTTGACCCTTACACCGGGGGGCAGATCGCCGTCGCTGAGGTATGCCGCAACCTTTCCTGCGTCGGCGCCCGTCCGCTGGCCCTTACCGATTGCCTGAATTTCGGCAACCCCCTGCGCCCCGAGATTTATTACCAACTGGAGGAATGTATCCGGGGGATGGCCGATGCCAGCGAAAAGTTGGACGCCCCGGTGGTGAGCGGCAATGTAAGCCTGTTCAACGAAACGCAAGGGCGGGCGGTGCTGCCTACGCCGGTGGTGGGCGGCTTGGGGCTGCTGGATGATGCCGCCCAATCCGTGGGGGCGGGCTTTCCCGCGCCGGGCTTGGCGGTAATGCTCCTCGGCCCCGGCCCGGAAACCGCCGCCACCGAGGACTTGGCGGGCAGCGAGTATCTGAGCTTGATGCACGGGATGACCGCCGGGTTGCCCTACATCGACTTGGAACTGGAGCGGCGGACGCAGCAGGTCTGCCGCGACGCGATCGCGGCGGGATTGGCGCGGTCGGCGCACGACTGCTCGGACGGCGGGTTGCTGACGGCGCTGGCGGAATGCTGCATCTTGGGCGGGATGGGCTTTCGCTTTGACGCCAATCTGCCATTGGTCGATCCGCTCCGTTGGGATGAGGTCTGCTTCGGCGAAAAGCAGTCGCGCATCATCGTGTCGGCGGAACCGGGCGATGGGGCGCGGTTGCGGGAAAGGGCGGGGGCGATGGGCGTTCCCGTTACGTTGCTGGGGTTCACCGGGGGGGATGTATTGGATCTAGGCGATCTGGGCGGGGGCGGCGAGTTGCCGTTGCCGGATTTGACCGCGGCGTGGACGTCGGGGCTGGAGGCGTCCGGTGCCTAGCGCGTCGTTGCGCGTGTTGTATCTTACGCCCTACTATCGCCCGTATTTGGGCGGCATAGAACGCGCCATCGAGGAACTGTCGCGCCATATACGGCAATCGCCGGAGGTGGAGGCGGTGGGGGTGCTTACCACGCAATACTCTTTCCCGCGGGTGCCGCAACCGGATTGGCCCTGCCGGGAAAGGCTGGCCGATGGCACGATGGTCTACCGGCTGCCCGGGGATCCCCGCCAGGCGCCGCCGTTTTATTCGGTGCCGCTGGTATGGTTTTCGCCGCGTCAGATGCGCCAATGCCTGGACGATTTCCGCCCCAATGTGGTTCATTTCGTGGGCGACGGCTGGTTTTGGGGGCATTACTGGACCCGGATGTTGGGCGGCGTCGGGCGGCGGCGGGCGCGGTTCGTGTTCACGCCGTCCTTTCACGCCCTGCCGCTGCCCCGCTGGTGGCTGGCGCCGCTGAATACTACCCTATGCCGGATGGTCGACCGCGTCGTGGCGCTTACCGCACAAGAGGCGCGGCGGTTGAAATGGGTCTATATGACGCCGGAGCGCAAGCTGCGGGTGATCGGCTGGGGGGCGCCGCTGCCCGACCCGGCGGCGGTGGCGTCGGCCTCGCTGGAGCTGGAGTATGTAGGCCGGGAGCATACCGATGTGGGCGCTCCCCATTCCCCCAACCTGCCGCCCTCGCGCAACGGGCATAGCGGACGGGCGTTCACCATCCTTTGCGTCGGGCGCCTGGGCCGCCACAAGGGGCAGTTGTGGCTGCTGGAGGTCTACCGGCAGGCGCGGAGGGCGTTCAACAAGCCGGCGCGTCTGGTGCTGGTGGGCCGGGATGAGGGCGACGCCGTGGCCATCGGCGACTATGTGGCGCGGCACGGGCTGCAAGACGAAGTGCTGATCACCGGCGAAGTGCCGGACAGCGAACTGGCGCTCTGGTACGCCCGCGCCAACCTGTTCGCGCTGTTTTCCCGCTACGAAGCCTTTGGGCTAGTGTTTTTCGAGGCGATGGCCTACGGCGCCCCGGTGCTGTCGCACGACGTAGGCGCCAACCGCGAACTGCTACATCGCGGCGCGGTAGTCACCCCCCGCTACGACCGGGCGGCCGCGGCAGCCCGCCTGACCGAGCTGGTAAACGACGACCAAGCCCGCCGCCAACTGGCCGCCGATGCGCAGGATTACGCGCTGGCGGAGTTCACCTGGCCGGCGGTGGCGGAGAAGTACCTGGAGGTTTACCGGGGCGGGTAGCGGCCGGTTGCATAGGCGGATAGAGGGGAAACATTGGGGATTTTGTAGTATAGTAGACATAGCTCTTGGCGAAAGGAGGGCCGAATGAAGCAATACGATATTGCGGATGCGATGAAATCCTTGCCGCAGATCATCGAAGAATTGATGTTGGGCGGCAAGGTGGAGTTGACCGGGGAAACCGGGCGCCCAGTGGCGGTGGTGATGTCGATGGTCACCTATAACGACTACCGGCGGCTCAAGGAAAAGGAGGCGGGAGTGCGGGAACGCCCGGAAAGGACTTTTTGGGACGTGATTCAAGACTTCAGGGCAATGCATACGCCGGAAGAGTTGGAGGAAATGGATTTGACAAAGATATTGTCCAACATCCGGGACCGCTCTCCTGATGGCCGGTAGGTCTGTGACTCTGCGGTATCTGTTGGATACCAATGTCCTTTCCGAACCAACCAAGTTGCGGCCCAACCCCCGCATTACGGAACGGCTTTTAACGGACCAGTCTCAAATTGCCACGGCGGCTCCGGCTTGGAATGAACTGCTTTATGGGGTTTATCTGATGCCGCCATCGGCGCGGCGAGCCCGGCTGGAGGAACGCCTCTTTCAGGAGCTCGCCGTAACTCTGCCCATTCTGCCGTATGATGCGGCTGCGGCGCGGTGGCACGCCGAAGAAAGGGCAAGGCTGGAACGCGCCGGGCGCCGCCCGCCTTTCGTGGACGGACAAATCGCGGCGGTGGCCTATGTCAACGGGCTGACGCTGGTCACCGCTAACTTGGCGGATTACGCGAATTTTCGGGGTATCACGATAGAAGACTGGACGGCATAAGGGCCTGGCCTTGCCCCGCCCGCAGGAGGTTACTGGTATGACGCAAGCAACGCCAAGCTACGATGGGGATTCTATAAAGGAGGGCGCCCGCCGTAGGGCAACCCTTGGGGTTGCCCCAAGTTGCCAACCACGCGCCGGATACTTATACTTTGCGATAATTAGATTGTGAAAGCGTGAAGTGATGCAAACCATAACCGTAGTCGTGGACGACGAAACCTATCGCTTGGCCGAAATCAAGGCCGCCGAAAACGGAACATCGGTTTCGGAGATGGTCAAAGATTATCTCAGTGGCCTTGCCGGGGTAGAAACCCCAGCAAGGGAAGAATCGTTCAGAGACATTCTCACGGCTATTCGCGCTGAACATCCGGGATTCAAGGCTGCCGATAATCTGCCCCGGGAGGAACTGTATGACCGCAATGCGTTTCGTTGATACCAACATACCGATTTATTCCGTCAGCGCCCACCCTGATGAAGCTGAAAAACAGCGAATATCAGAGGAGATCCTTTACCGGGAAGCGGGCGGTTTAGCCATATCAGTCCAGGTTTTGGGTGAATTCTACGCTCAAGTAACGCGCCCCACCCGGCCTGGGGCGTTGAGCCATAGAGATGCTGTAGCAGTGATAGAAAGACTGCAACGTTTACACGTTCAAGCCATAATCCCAGAAACCGTAAACTTGGCGCTTTCATACCGGACACGATTTAGCCTTTCCTATTGGGATTGCTTGATACTGGCGTCCGCCAAGTTGAGCGGTTGCGAAGTTCTGTATTCTGAGGATATGAGCGATGGGCAAAACTACGATGGTGTCCGGGTGATCAATCCGTTTGTTGCGGATTGCTAATGGGTTTTGCGTAGTTGCATAGCGCCGCTGTTGGCGGCGGGAACTATACTCCAGGAGGTTGCGTTTATGGAAGACGCCATATCGCGGGAAGAATTGGAAACCGGCGCCCGCCGCATCCTGCTGTCCAACCTGCGGCGGGGGGTGGCTGATTGGAATGGGGGGGAATATAGCTTCGTTTGCCCGTCGTTGACCGGGTATCCTTTTCAGTGGTTTTGGGATTCCTGCTTTCATGCCATTGCGTTGTTGCATTTGGACCCGGAGCAGGCCAAGGCCGAAATGCGTACGTTGATGCGCGGCGCCCGGCCCAGCGGTTTTATTCCGCACATTATTTTTTGGGAAATGGAAAAGCAGCCCGACTTTCTAAGCCGCAACATTGTGGGGATGACCGAGCCGCATTACAGCGCGACGATTCAGCCGCCGATCATCGCCTACGCCGTGGAGCGGGTGTATCGCACGACCGGGGATGAAGCGTTCCGGGCGGAAGCGCTGCCGATCCTGACCGCGTATTACCGTTATCTGCGGGAAGCCCGCGACCCGGACGGCGATGGTCTAATCGCGGTGATCCAACCGGAGGAGGCCGGCACCGATTGTTCGCCCAAGTATGACGAACTGCTGGGCTTGGAGGAACTGAGCAACCGCGGTTTCATCGCCGCGCTGCGGAAGGTGTATGCCGCCTACGAACCCCTGCGCCACGATGACCATGCAGTGTTGGCGGCGGATGTGTTTCATGTGGAGGATGTGCTGGTAAACTCGATCTACGTCTTTTGCCAGCGTTCATTGGCGCGGCTGCTGGGGGATTCACCGGAGGCCGCCGAGTTTAATCGCGAGGCGGACAAGACGCTGAATGCGCTGGTGGAAAAGTGCTGGGATGAGGAAGCCGGGGCGTTTTTCGATTTGGCGGGGGTGGACGAGAGGCCGTTGAAAACGGTCACTATAAGCTCGCTGATGCCGCTGATCATGCACGACCTGCCGCGGCCGATCGTGGAGCGTTTGGTGGAGTCTTGGGTGCGGCCGCCGGAGCATTTCTGGACGCCGTATCCGCTGCCGTCGGTGCCGGCGTCGGATCCCAAGTTTATGCCGGGCAACCCCGGGGGGTTCATCTGGCGCGGGCCGTCGTGGATTAACACTAACTACTTTTTGTCGCACTCGCTGCGGGGGCATGGCTACCCGGAACTGAGCGAGCCGCTGGTGGCAAAGAGCCGTGAGTGCATCGCCAAATCGGGCTTCCGGGAATACTACCATCCTTATACCGCCGAGGGTTTGGGTGCCCGGAATTTCGGGTGGTCAACGCTGATATTGGATTTCTGATCAGGGCGTTCAGGGGGCGGGCCGGGGCGGGGCGGTTGGGCGCCGCCCCGGCGGGGGTGGCGTTAGCGGCCTAGCAGGCGGCTGGTGAAGGGGCGGCGGCGGACGGTTCGGGGTTGCGGCTCGTCTTGGATATCGTCGTCCGCGATGGGCAGGGTTGGCTGGCCGGGGAGCGGGGCGTCGCCGCCGTTGTCGGCGGGCGGGATGGGCGCCGTTGCGGTGGGGGCGTCGTCGGCAACGATTGGCGGCGGTTCCGGCGCGGCGGGTTCCGCATCGGGCGGCTCCCCGCCGTTGGTTGCAGCGGGGGGCGGGTCGCCGTTGGCGGCGGGGCCCAGACGGGCGGTCAGCATCCGGCTTACCAAGGCGTTTTCGCGGTTCAGGTTGAAAGTGCGGCGCTGGCGGCGGCGGCCGTTGACCTCGTCGCGCCAAGTGTGGGTGGCGCGGAGGAAAAAGCCGCTGTCGGACAGCCCCCGCAGCATCCGGCTGATGTAGTCGCGGGAGCCGGCGTTGGCCCAGCGGCGGGCGATTTCGGCGTTGCCGGCGGCCAGGCCCTGCTCCAGGGCGGTGCAGATTTCCGCCAGCAGGAAATTGAACGCCACGTGGCTCACGCCCTGGCGATGCTCCAGGGTGTCGGCCATCACGATGAGGTCGGATACCCGCTCCGGGTCCTGGCCGTCGGCCGGCTCGGCGGGCAGGGATACGGCGGCCAGGGCCTGGCGCACCTCGGCGGCCAGTTCCGCATCGTTGCCGAACAGGTTTTCCGGCTCGGCGGGCGTTTCGCTGGGGGCATCGGCGTCCGTTTCCGCGGCGGCGGAGGCGCGGGCCGCGGCGGGCGACGGCGGGGGCGCCGCCGCCGGGAGGTAGTCGGTGGCGGCGGTTTCCTCGGGGGAGTCGACGTAGGCCGGCGCCGGGGGCGGCGGCGGAGCATCGGGCGCATCATCGTCGGCGAGGCCGGGGGCGTGGCGGCGGCGTCCGCCGCGGCGGCGGCCGGCCTTGGCCGCCAACCCGGACGGGGTTTCCTCGATGGTGCCTTCGGGGGTTTCCTCATCGGCCATTATGGCCCAGTCCACCAGTCCGGCGTGGATCAGCTTGATGTTGCCCTCCTCGGCGGTGCGGGCCATCAGCTTCTTGAAACCGGAAAAGCCGAGCTTCTTTTCGTCAAAGGTGGGGTAGCGGCGCATCAGGCGCTGCTTGATGCTGGTAAGCAGGGGGTTGCCGCCGGCGGCGCGTTCGTCGCGGATGATTTCCTCGATGGCGCGGATGACCTCGCGCAGTTCGGGGGCGGCGTCGGTGTTCGCCGGGCGGCGCGGCGCGGCGTGCTGCGGCAACACCGCCGGCTGCGGGTTGGGCGGCGCCGGCGGGGGATCGACATCCTTGTCGTACAGCAGCAACGAGTCCACCTGGTCGGCCAAGTGGCGGGAAGTGCTCCACGACACGCCGATGATGACCACCCGCTTGCCCATCGAGCGCAGGGCGTTGACCACATGGAGGAAGTCGGAGTCGCCGGACACCAGCACGAAAGTGCCGATGTTGGGGTAGGAATGGGCGCATTCGATACAGTCGGCGGTCATTTTGACGTCGACGCTGTTCTTGACCCGGTAGGTGCGCATCCCGTTGGCGGTGGAGGCGGCGGTGGACGGGACGCGGGTCGGCACGAAAACGGGTTCGATGCCGGCGGCGTAGAGCGATGGGGGGTCGTTGATGAACTGGCTGGCGCCGCGCAGCTCGGGGGCGCGGGTGACCCAGTCGGCGTAGGCTTTGGCCACCACCACGCGGCCCTGCTCGGAGACCTCCTCCCGCAGCGAGGACAGGTTGGGGCTGCGGTTGCCGCCGGCGAGGCTGATCTTGAAGTTTTCCCAGTCGATGAATAGGGCGACGTCGCCGCCGCGAAAAGTCGGTTCAACCATGTGCCTGTTACATCCGGCCTGCTTGGCTGGGGGGGCGGCGCAAAGCGGCCCCCGCTGGGGGATAGGGGTAGCCAGCGTTAGTTTAGGGGATCAGGGGGCGGCGCGTCAACGGATGGGCCTTTCCGCAATGGTCCGCTTATCCCCAATTCCGCCACGCCCGCTTGACACCCCGGGGCGAGTGTGTAATACTTAACCTACAGCCTAAGCGGGGAGGTGGCGACGATGGCTCCACGCAACACCTATAACTACACCTATCGGGTAGGCCGCAGGGTCTCCCATCAGGGAATCACCAACAACCCGGCCCGGCGGGAGCGAGAGCATCAGCGGGTTCGGCCCGGTGGAAAGCTGACGATTGACGGTAGGGCCAAGACCCGCATCGGGGCTTTGCGCGCCGAGCGCCGCCAGACCAGGACTAGGGGCTATCACTCGTAGGGACTCCCTGTTAGGGCATTGAGGTTGATTGCTTCAATGCCCTAACCATTTATAGCCCTTTTCTATATCTACCCACAAGCCTCATCCGATCGGGCCAACATCGACTTGATATCTTCCGGCAATTCGATACCATACTGTTGCTCAAATTCAGCAATACTCCCGTATTCATCGTTGAAGTCAGACTTGATGTTCCCCCCCTTGCTTATGGCATCAGTCAGGTCGGACTTGGCATTTTCCCATTCAGACAAGCATAGCCATGCTATGCCGCGTTTGAAATAGAAATCAGAGTCGTCGGGATCCAAGTCTATCGCCTTGCTATAATTTTGTATAGCGAGGTCGTATTTTTCGATGTTAGCGTAAACATTCCCGAGGGTATAATAAGTAATTGCGTCATCGGGTTCTATATCTATCGCCTTGCTATAATTTTGTATAGCGAGGTCGTATTCTTCGGTGGCGGCGTAAACATTCCCGAGATTGTGATATGCCGCGGCATAATTTGGATCCAGGTCTATCGCCTTGCTATAATTTTGTATAGCGAGGTCGTATTTTTCTGTGTCATAGTATACACTTCCCAGATTATGATATGCCGCAGCATAATCTGGATCCAGGTCTATCGCCTTGCTATAATTTTGTATAGCGAGGTCGTATTTTTCTGTGTCATAGTAAACACTTCCCAGATTATGATATGCCGCAGCATAATCTGGATCCAAGTCTATCGCCTTGCTATAATTTTGAATAGCGAGGTCGTATTTTTCGGTGTCAGCGTAAACATTCCCGAGGTTATTATACGCACCAGCGTAATTTGGATCCAGGTCTATTGCCTTGCTATAATTTTGAATAGCGAGGTCGTATTTTTCGGTGTCAGCGTAAACATTCCCAAGGTTGTTATACGCAACGGCCATCTGTGGATTGATTGTAAAGGCTTCGGTATAATGGACAATGGCCTGTTCATAATCTTTGTTGTTGCGGCAGATCATGCCAGCATAAAGCCTTGAGTATGCCCGTTGATGGAGAGCTTGAACACGTATGAACCCATGAAAGTCATTGTAGATGTTTTCGGTATATATACTGTGACAGGCTCGCAAATAGTCCAGTATTGGCTGTTTCAGACTGGATGGAATGGCAATTATATAGTACTGCTCAATAAAACCCCTGGGTGGATTTACAAATACGCTCTTCTGAGCAATGACACGGTTTGCTGGATTGCTGGCCGAGGCTATACGGCCACTCCGACTCCCTGATTTCGACAAAAAAATAACCCGCCCATTTTTGTCACTCTCACCATTGCAGGCAAAGAAAAGGGCCGTGAGGTAATCTGTGGAAAAGTCTACTAAATTGGTTTCACCTCCATAATGTTGGAGTTGCGCCAAAATTTCATACCCCTCGATTTCGGGATTATACGCGGTGAACTTTTTGGCTTCGTCCAGCATCCAATTCTGAATGGTGGCAACAGGAATTTCAGAAACGTCCATAAATTTTTGAAGCTGGCTCCTGAGTCCCCTATAGAGACTTGATGACACTTTGTCGTACCACATTGGTTCGCCGCGATAAATGTAATCGCCGCCGGCTGACTTCCGAGCGAGCCGGTTGATTATTTCCAAAACTTTGTCCAAGTTGCCATCTTGAAAATCCGAATGATTCGTTGCAGTCATAACCTCACCTCCGCGGCTGTCGTTTCAAGGGCGCCGCTTGGCACTGTACCACCGGTTTATGCCCTTGTCCATACCCATCATCCCACAGGCGGCGGAAAGCCGAAGTTCAGGGCGGGCTATCCCCCAGCAGCGCCGCCTCGAACCGTTGCTTCGCCGCCTGCCACCCCGCATCCGCGGCGGCCCGTAGGCGGCGGGCTTGTTGGCGGCGGCGGTTGATTGATGCTACGATTTCGTTTTGTTGGGATTCGGGGATTTCCGGGAAGGGCAGGTTTTTAAGGAACTCAGCGGGTACTCGCTGCTGGACTGAGCCGGTGGCGGCGTAGGCGGCGACGCGGCGGAGGGTTGCCTGGCTGATGTATTCCTTGACAAATTCTTTGGATATTCCGGTGGAACGCACTCGGAGAACGTGGAACTCCGTCGAGCCGAATCCTACGCCGTTGGGCAATTCATCAACAACGCACGATTTCCCGTTTCTGCTACGGTTGTTGCCTTTCTTTGACAAGTTCGATAAACCCATTGACATCCATGAGCCATTCTTGTTGTTTTTGACGATAAGAAATAAATATCGGCCTTGGAACAACAAGCTGGAGATTTTCAGTTTGCATTTCTTCTGTTTGCGGCACAGAAATGGATGGCTGTAATGTTAGCAGATGCTTGTTCCTGATCTTGCGCGCTTCTGACAAAACTTGACGCCAACGATCTTTGCAAGTCCTTTTGGCACCTAGCATTGTCAATAAGTCCGCATCGTAAGCTGATGTATCATACTCAGCTTTCCCCGGAAACAGAAAATCCGGTTCCCTGTTTCCCTCTGTCCTAGCGTTCATGCTGTGCCGAATTTTGTGGGCTTTCAGTAAAGCCTCTATGTGATATTCCAGTCCTCCTCCAGCCCGCGACCTCCGGCGGTTATGAATGCTTTTTGAAAATTCTATGAATGACTCCACATCGACCTCTCCATTTTGAACGAACCCAACCCGCAACCGTTCAGATATAAGATACTGTTCCAAGTGGTAGAAAAGTTGTTCTGTGTGTTCCATCCACAAAACCAAGGCTTGGTCTGGATATTCCAGAGGGTCAATATCTGTGAGTGTATCTCGGGCGAACTGAGAAAACTCGCGAATGGTAGGAAAGCCATTCCCGTAGCGGCTGATTAACTCATCCATCGCATTAGGTTCTGGCGGCACAAACTCAATCCCGAAAATATCGAGAATGGAATGTGCGGCCAATCCCAGCTCCACACTGTTATGAGCATCGAGAGGTTTCACGTCTGCCTGACTACCATCAGGATTGAGTCCAAACAACCATAACAACTGTTGCTCGATGGTTGTGTTGGATGGGCACAAGAAAATATGTAAATTTTGCTCTTTTGTCATTGCTATGAGAAGCAAATCACCAGCACGTGCGCGATGCACAACAGTCTCAGATTCCGCCGAATAATAAAGGCGATATTCTGCGCTACGATTTGGGTTGTTCTTGCGAACATCGCTCCATGTGCAAAACGACTTTATAGTGTCCGGTTCTGCGTTTTCTTCGTCGTTCAACCAGTAAAATGTAGCAGGGAACTCCACTTTGTCTTGAGAGGTTCCAAAAATTTTACGGAAAGTGCCAACTCCCTGGAACTCGTGTTGATTGGAAATGCTACTGTTTATTTCAACTTCAGCCAAGTACTTGGCTCCAGCCCCTTGAAAGTGATCAGACAGGATGCCGTATTGCGTCATGACGATTCCCCCCCAATTTCGCAATTAGGTAAGCCCCTTTTAAGCCATGTTATTACTTTATTGGTAAGTTCCTCAAACTGTATTTTATTCTTGCCCCGGATAGCACATTCCCAAACTACAATCCAGCGCCATCCTGATTCCAATAGCGCAATCCGCGCTACCTGGTCGCGTTTCCTGTTGGCGCCGATCTTGGCAGTCCAGAACTCCGGGCGGGTTGACGGCCACTTGAACAGGTGGCAATCATGGCCGTGCCAAAAGCATCCGTGAATGAATATCACTGCCCGGTAACGGGGCAGGGTAATGTCCGGTGTGCCGGGCAAATCGCGCCGGTGCAAACGATAGCGAAATCCGGCGGCGTGCAGGGCTTTCCGTATCTTGATTTCGTTTTGTGTGTTTTTTGACCGGATACCCGACATCATCCGGCTGCGTACTGCCGGAGCCACAACATCGGTCATCAGCGACTCTCAATCAGACAATCCACGGTTTCATATACCCGGCAACCGCCTTGACGGCCGGGACGGCTACGGCGTTACCGAACTGCCGGTATGCCTGGGTGTCGGATACTGTGATCTTGAACCTGGATCCCGTCGGGCCGTCAAAGCCCATCAACCGGGCGCACTCCCGGGGGGTCAAGCGCCTGGGCCTGGCATCCTCTTGCCGGATCAGGATTTCCGATCCATCCTTGTAATAGCGGGCTGAAAGCGTCCGGGCGATGTTATCCGGGCCAACCAGCCCGTAGCCGAACCCGTTGCCCCGTTGGCGGTGTTTTTCGGCGTAGGCGATAAGGTACTCCCACAAATGCTCGCTCAGGGTGTACTGTTCCCCGACTTTGCCCCTAGCTCCGCTAGTATAATGGGGTTCCGCGGTTTCTGTCCCGTTTTCCGGGTGCAGGATTTCGGCCAATACCGGAGCGGTATCAGAGGGCGGTAATGGCATCTCGTTTAGGTCAAAGCCATTGGCTTCGCGGAAACCGACGATGAAAATACGCTCGCGGTGTTGCGGAACCCAATGCCTGGCGTCAATGACACGGGTGCTGATGTGGTAGTCCAAATCATCCCTGAGAATTGAGCAGATGGTCTTGAATGTCCGCCCACGGTCGTGGCTAACCAGGTTCTTGACGTTTTCCATGAGAAACGCCTTGGGCCGGTGCTGCTCGATCAGCTTTGCCAGATTGAAAAACAGCGTTCCCTGCGCTTCGCAGGCGAACCCGTGGGGCGCGTTCAGGGCGTTTTTCTTGGAAACCCCGGCGATGGAGAACGGCTGACAGGGAAAGCCTGCCAGCAGAACGTCATGGCGTGGCACGTCTTGAGGGTTAATCTGCCTTATGTCGCCCGCAATTTCCTCGTCGCCGAAATTGGCGCGGTAGGTTTGCTGGCTGTGCTTGTTCCATTCGCACGTGAAAACGCATTGGCCGCCAATGTCCTCGAATCCCAGCCGCATCCCCCCAATCCCCGCGAATAAATCCACGAAGGAAAACTGCGCTGGCATTTCTCCGCCGCCTGCCCAGCCGGTCAATGGCAAGGCTGTCTGCATATTGCCCTCCCGCTTGGGGCGGTATGGCCCCAGCGAGCGCATTATGCGACAAACGTTCTAGATTGTCACCCCCTCCCGGTCATCAAATTGCCCTCACGGGCAAACCCAATAAAAGTACTATACACCAGATTCCCTGATTGCGCCATAGTGGGGCGGATTGCCCCCCGCAGTTCCGGGCGGGTGATTTCGGCGAGGCCGGATTGCAGGGCGCGGTTCAGGTAAGTATCGCCGGGGGGCAGGGTAGTCAAAACGGCAGCTCCCGAAAATTGGGGGCGTATCGCGTCCGCCCGGCCCGTCCGCCCTTGACAACGCCCGCCTTTTCCTTGATTGTACCCTATAAACGCGGGCGGGTCACCCGGCGACTTCAGGAGGTTCGGTTTATGGCGGGACGGGCTCCGAGGCTTGAGGGCAAGGTGGCGATTGTTACCGGGGCGGGGTCCAGCGGGGCGGGGGTCGGCAACGGGAAGGCGGCGGCGATTTTGATGGCGCGGGAGGGGGCGCGGGTGCTGCTGGTGGATCAAGCGGCGGCGCGGGCGCAGGAAACGCTGGAGATCATCCGCGGCGAGGGCGGCGAGGCGTCGGTGTTCCAGGGGGATATGACCCGTTTGGCGGATTGCGAGGGGATGGCGCAGGCGGCGGTGGCGCGCTACGGGCGGGTGGATATTCTGGATAATAATGTGGGCATTTCGCAGCGGGGGACGGTGGTGGAGGTCAGCGAGGCCGATTGGGACCGGGTGATGACGGTCAATCTGAAAACGATGGTGCTGGCGGCCAAAGCGGTGATCCCGCGGATGATGGCGACCGGCGGGGGGAGCATTATCAACATCGCGTCCATCGCCGGGCTGCGGGCGCATCTCAGCACGCCGTACACTGCGTCCAAAGCGGGGGTGATCGGGCTGACGATTTCGATGGCCGCCGACCATGCGCGGGATAACATCCGGGTCAATGCGATTGCGCCGGGGCTGGTGTATACCCCGATGGTGGCGCCGCGGATGGACGATGATTTGCGGCAGTACCGGCGCAATGCGGCGCCGATGCAGGTGGAGGGGACGGGGTGGGATATCGGGTACGCGGCGGTGTTTCTGGCGTCGGACGAGGCGCGGTGGATTACGGGGGTGGTGCTGCCGGTGGACGCCGGGCTGTGCGCGGTGCATCCGGGGACGTATTCGCCGATGTCGCAGCAGACGCGGTATTAGGGGCGGGGGTGGGGGGGTTGTTGTCGGGGGCGGGTATGCGGCTGGAGGGTATGGGGGCGCTGGTTAGCGGGGGGGCTTTGGCCTACACGGTTGCGGGTTTGTCGGTAGGCGTCATTGTGGTCATCATCGTGGGCATGGCGGTAAAGAGGTGATACGGAAAATCGGCGGTTTGTGGATACAGAGTTTTGAGTGGGGTAAGGGGAATTTATGACAGATACCATATCGAGCGAAACTCGCTCCCGTGTGATGGCGCGTGTTCGGGGTCGCAATACACGCCCAGAGTTGTATGTGAGACGGATGGTGTGGGCCGAGGGCTTTCGTTACAGGCTGCACGTTAAGAAACTGCCCGGCACGCCCGATCTAGTACTAGCCAAATATCGTTTGGCCGTTTTCGTTCACGGTTGTTTTTGGCACTTACACGGATGCGCCAATTGCAGACAACCATCCTCCAACCGGGAGTATTGGGATAAAAAGTTGAATGGCAATGCCGCAAGGGATGCTCGCCACCGAGCGCGGCTTGAGGAATTAGGATGGAGTGTCGTGATTATTTGGGAGTGCAACATAGAAAGCGGTACTGAGAGCTTGCTGGAGTATTTAAGGAACACCCGGACGGACTATGCCTTGAGAATTTCTCAAGGCATCAGTGGTTAGCCTTTCTATCTGGATTCCAGCAGTTCATAAATCAACTCCGCAACCGCGGCCCCATTCGCTTCCATCTTGCCGTTGATTTCGATAAGGTCATCGGCTACTTCATCCCGCTCCTCTTGAGTGGTGGCGCGGACGTTGGCAACCAGCGTGTCCGCGTACTCTTTGAGCATAGCCCTCGCGCTTTCCTTAGTGCCTGTCATGATGTTGACTCCATAGATTGGTTGGTTTTTGCCCGCCGGAAATTTCAAGCCGGCGGGCAATGTTGCGCGGGAAACCTTTATTTGGAAATACCCAGCTTTTCCAGCATTTCTTTGGACGCTGCACTTACAGCAGGGGCTTGGGTCCGAATTCTGCCGCCGGTTACAATGTTATCTTGCCAGAGCTCACCGTCACGCGACCAATCGGTGTTTTCAAGGGGCTTGAGGACATTCCGCAAGTGTTCCAGCATCGCGGATTCCGAAGTGTCTTGACTGGTCACGTTCCGTAGCACTTCGTGGGATACTAGCCCAAGCGTTGTCAGGAATGCCCCATTTAAGGGAACATTCAGCCGATCTTTGATCTCTTTGGTCTTTTGTGTCACGTATTTGTCAGCGTCAGTGTCTCCAACTGGCTGCGGCAGTTGAGCGATCTCGTTCCAGTCTGGCACGATTTCGGTCATCACGTTGAGAAATGCAACCCTGGAACCTACCCAGAACTCTAGGGATTCCCTGTTGGTCAAGACATTAGACGCTTGCTCGGCAAAGCTGGTTTCGTTGCCGCTTGTGGAGCCGATGAGGCTATGCTTGACAAACTGACGCACTTGGTTGACCAGGAACACAAACGGCGAACTCTTGCCAACGCTGTTGGAAGTCGCATCCACCCGGTCTTTGAGCAATGGCACTCTGTTGATGATTTCCATTACCGCCGCGTTTGCCGGTTGGCGAGTGTCGTACACCGCCAGCAACGACGGAGGAAGAGACCTGGTCCGCCCAGCGTCGGCGAAGTCTTGGTGGACTTGGATGTTATCTGCCTCGATGGTCATCATAAAGGGTATTCCGGTGTTCATGAAGTCCGTTATCTTGTCCGTTTCTTTGGTTTTCTCTATTACCTCCTTGATGCCCACGAATCGGTGTTGCCCGTCCGTGATGTAGATCAACGTTTCGTAAGGGAGGACGGCATAACCCGTCTGGGTGCTGCCTCCCTTGGGTAGATATATGTCCATACCGCCGGTCGCATTCAGAGTGAGTGGCGGTATGATGAAATTCTCGCCTTTCTCAATGGCCTGCATCAGGTATTTGGCGAACCCCTCCCAATGCTCCTTAATAAGGGGACGGTTGTTTGCGCCTAGCGCCTTGTCCGCCGTCTCCCCTTTCTTGGCGGAATTGCGTGAGAGGATGCGGTCCATAACCCTGATAGGCAGCACACCGCTGACCATCGTCCGGTTTCCCTGATTGAAGATTCGCACAGGGCAGGTTTCCCGGTGGGATTCCATTGCCATGCTGGACGCTTCCATTCTGGCATTTTCGAGGTTCCCTGGGACTTCGTGAAACTCGGTTCCGTAGGAGTACATTTCGGTGCCCCCTCTTTTCAATTTCGTTCCCATAGGATACAATGCTTGGTGCCCCCGGTGGGTATCGAACCCACGTCTTGCGGATTGGCTTTCCGCTCCTCTGCTCCTCTGAGGTACGGGGGCAACCCGTGGAGACGGCGACCGGATTCGAACCGGCATGGCAGCTCTTGCTATGAGCTGCGGTTAGCCATTCGCCCACGCCGTCTCTTGGCTGCCGGGGGAGTGCGTTCCCCCGGCAGTTTTCATAATAGCACACGGGTACATCAAAAGCAATACCTAAGATGACCAATTTTACCCCCTTGAAATATGGATTTTGGTCTCACTGCGGGCGAAATCACCCATAAAATCTGCCTTATTGGGGTTACGGCAGAGATTTTACGACAGCGGCTAGGACTGCGGCCGCCACTGGCACGGCCACGGCATTGCCGGCCTGCTTCTTTGTCTCGCCGTACCCCGAGGCGGGTTGGAACGCATCGGGAAATCCTTGCAGCCGGAGCATTTCCCTTTCCGTCAACCGCCGCTTGCCGTTGACCAGCAGGTAGTTGTGCGATGATCCTGCTCTAAGCCCGCAACAAAACGGGTGGCTGTTGACTTGCCCAGATCGGTTTTCGTGCCATATCGCCAGCTTATGCTTGGATTGGTGCGCCAGCCGTCGGTTTTTCCGTATGTGGGCACTGGCGTAGTAGCGGTTGGGAACCGGCTCCTTTTCCAGCACATCGCGGAGTTTGGGCCGGCGGTTTTGCGGGGTTGGCCACGTCATCGGCTTGGCCCCCTTTGCCAGGGCCACGATGAAGACCCGCTCCCTTTTTTGGGGAAGCCCGAAGTCCAGCGCGTTCAGTATGCGATGATCTACGTCGTAGCCTAGTAGCTGGAATTGCCGGATTACGTCTTGCATTGTTTGCCCGCGGGCGTGTGTGGCGAATCGTTTGACATTTTCCAGAACGATTGCCGCAGGCCGCAGGCAATCGGCTATTTCAACCACCTCGAACACCAAGCCGCCACGGGCGTCCTTTAGGCCGTGGCCTTTGCCCATAATGCTGAATGGTTGGCAGGGGAACCCAGCCATCAAAATATCGTGAGGCGGTACAGCGCTCTTGCATCGGGAAATATCGCCGTGAGGGGCCAATCCTAAATTCATTTCGTAGCAATACGCGGCTGCTTCATCGATTTCCGAGGCAAATTTCACTTCGATGCCGGTTTGAGCCGCAGCTATGTGAAACCCGCCTATGCCGCAGAAAAGGTCAACGGCTGTCAAGCCAGAAGCGCTGGGGCGACGGGCTACCCCGCTGGTCGCTACGGAAATTAGCGCAGTCAAAGTGTGTTCTCCCGAAGCTATCCGAATTGCCACCCCCTTGACAACACTCTCACTTTCCTTAATTGTACCCTATAAATTCGGGCGGGTCACCTAGCAACTGTCAGGAGGTTTAGTTTATGGCGGGACGGGATCCGAGGCTGGAGGGCAAGGCGGCGGCGATTTTGATGGTCCGGGATTGGGCCGGTATGGGGAGGCTATGGAGGTGGCTTTCGGGGCGCTGTATCTGGCATCGGATGAGTCGTCTTTTATTAAGGAGAGCGAGCTGGTTATTGACGGGGGGGTAGCGCAGTAGTGCGGGGGCGTTGGGGGGCGGTTTGCGGCGGGGTGCGCCCCCCCGTATTTTGTGGCGGGGTTTATGGGGTTAGTAGGATTTTGCCGGTGGTTTGGCGGTTCTCTAGTTGGCGGTGGGCTTCTTGGGCTTGGGATAGGGGTAGTTGTAGGCTGATGTGGAGTTTGATTTGGTTGGTTTGGACCCAGGTTAGTACGTCGTTGGCGCGTTGGAGTAGTTCTTGGCGGGTGGCGGTGTAGTCGCCGAGGCTGGGGCGGGTTAGGTATAGGGAGCCGTGGCGTAGGGCGTTGCTGTCGATTTCGGATACCGGGCCGCCGGCTTGTCCGTATAGCGCCATGTAGCCGCGGCGGGACAGGATGCGGATGCCTTTGTTGTAGGTGGTTGCGCCTACGGCGTCTAGGATCATGCGCACGCCCTCGCCGTTGGTGGCGGTTTGGATTTCCTGCTCGAAATCCTGTTGGGTGTAGATGATTACTTGGTCGGCGCCGGCGTTTTGGGCTAGTTCGGCTTTGGCGTCGGTGGATACGGTGGTGAATATGTGGGCGCCTTGCCGCTTTAGTAGTTGGATTAGCCATAGGCCCATTCCGCCGGCGCCGGCGTGAACCAGTACCCGGTCTCCGGGGTTTAGCTGGGTGATGCCGTAGACTAGGAAATGGGCGGTCATGCCTTGTAGCATGGTGGCGGCGGCGGTGGGGAAATCCATGGCGTCGGGGATGGGAACCAGTAGCCAGGAGGGGACGCAGTGCCGCTGGGCGTAGGTTCCGGTGTGCATGGCGTAGGCTACGCGGTCGCCGGGGGCGACTTCGGTTACGTCTTGGCCTATGGCGGTTACTAGGCCGGCAGCTTCGCGGCCGGGCGTCCAGGGGAAGGCGTCGGGGGGGTTGGTTCCTTTGCGGCTGGAGACGTCGGTGTAGTTGACGCCGATGGTTTTGATTTCGACCAGGGCTTGGCCGGGGCCGGGCGACGGCTCCGGGGCGTCCTCGTAGCGCAGGGTTTCGGGGCCGCCGGTTTGGTGGATTCGCACGGTTTTCATTGTTGGCCTCCTTGCTGGGCGATTGGGGGGCGGGGCGGTTTGCATTGTATTGGCGGTTGTGATTAAGTTGCACCGGCCGCGGGGGCGGCGTTGGATATTGTAACAAATATGGGCCGCGTTCCCCGAAAGTTGGGGGGCGGTTATTCATCCTTCGACAAGCTCAGGATGACCTGCGACACGCTCAGGATGAATGGCTGCGTTCCCCGAAAGTTGGGGGATGGCGCGGCGAAAGGAGTTTTGGCGGTTATGGCTTTTGAGGTTATTTCGGTGGACCGGGTGGACCGGGTGGCGATTCTTACGTTGAACCGGCCGGAAGTGCTGAATGCGTTGAGTCTGGGTTTGGTGCGGGAGGTGAACGAGTTTTTGGGGGAGGCGGAGGCGGATGACGGTGTTGGCGCGGTGATTATCACCGGGGCGGGGGAGCGGGCGTTTTCGGCGGGGGCGGATATTCACGAAAACCGGGAGCTTACGCCGGAGCAGCGGGATGCGGCGGCGGCGGAGCGGGCGGAGTATACTTGGCGGATGGCGACTTGCGGCAAGCCGCTGATTGGGGCGATTAACGGCCTTTGCTATGGGGGCGGGACGGTTTTGGCTACCAGTCTGGATTTTCTCATCGGCTGCGAAAAGAGCAGTTTCCGGTTTCTGGCGGTGAATTACGGGCAGATGAACGCTACCTGGAGTCTGCCGACTTTGGTGGGTTGGGGCAAGGCGAAGGAATTGTTGTACAGCGGGCGGGAGGTGTTCGCGGATGAGGCGTATCGGATCGGGCTGCTGAACCATTTGGCGCCGTCGGAGGGGCTGATGGACAAGGCGGTGGAGGTGGCGGCGGGGATCGCCAAGAACCGGCCGGAGGGGGTCGCCAATATCAAGCAGTTGCTGATTGAGCATACCGGCTTGCCGTTGCAGGATCAGTTTCGGAATGAAGTGGAAGCGCGTCAAGGGCGTTTCCGGGGGTTGACGGTGGAGGAGGGTTTCCGGGATTTTCTGGACCGCAAGGGGCGGAAGCCGGCGGTGGGCTAGGGGTGGCGGCATTGGAGGCGCAAGGGCCGGCGCCGCTGGGCCGCCGGGGGGCGGCGGCGGATGCGATCGCCCCGGATGGGTCGGAGATCCGGCTGCTGGTGGACGGGCGGCATGGCGCCGGGCGTAGCAGTATGGTGGAGGTGACGCTGCCGGCGGGGGAGGTTTCGCGTCCGGTGTATCACCGGACGGTGGAGGAGATTTGGTACATTCTTGAGGGGGAGGGTTGGGTTTGGCGGAGTCCGCGCGGATCGGGGGCGGGGGTTGGGGCGCAGGCGGTGTCGCGGGGCGATGCGCTGGCGATTCCGGTGGGCTGGAGTTTTCAGTTCGCGGCCGGGGCGGGGGGGCCGTTGCGGTTTTTGTGCCATACTACGCCGCCGTGGCCGGGCGACGGGGAGGCGGTTCTCGTGGATCGCGGCGGGTTGGGGGAGGGGACGGCGGGGTTGGGGCGGGGTGGTGGGGGTTGTTGAAATCCGGCGGGTTGGTTCGGTGGGGCGGGTTGGGGGGCGTTCCTGCCTTAGCCATCCGCCTTAGGGGATGGGGTTCTGGCGGTTGACGCGGGTATTGCTCTGTTGCCTGAGTCGGCACAGGGCGGTTTTTTGGGGGTTTTGGGATCTCCGGTGGTTCCATACGTTTAGGGCGGCATTATAGGCTCCTTGGGACGGCGAGCGGCGCGGGGAATTGCTGTTCCGGGGCCTCTGGATTGCATCGCAATACTACAATGATCCCCGCAGCGATGAAACTTTTATTGACGGGTGGTATCACAGCGGCGACATTGCGTCGATGGTGAAAAGCGGCGGCGAATGGATTTCCTCCGTAGACTTGGAAACCGCCATTATCGCCCATCCCGGCGTTCTGGAAGCGGCAGTAATCGCCATCCCGCACCCTGCCTGGCAGGAACGGCCCCTGGCTTGCGTAGTACCTAACGATGCCCACGGGCAAACCCTGCAAAAAGCGGAAATCCTGGACTACATCCGCCCCCGCTTTGCCCCTTGGTGGCTGCCCGATGACGTAGTATTTTTGGACGAAATCCCCAAAACCACCGTGGGCAAGTTCGACAAGAAACTGCTCCGCGACCGCTACCAAAACCATCAACCCGCCCCGTAGCCCCGCCCCTAAACATCCCAATCCGACCAGCAAATTCCATCCCTGCTAGGGCGAGTTCGTGCTGCTTGAGGGCGTCGGCGATGATGGGGGATCGCGCGAAAGCCCGTTGCGGCAAGCCTGACACCCCGCAACGGGCTTTGGGCATCCTTTTCCGCCACTAACGCAGGGCGTTGGGCGGTTTGGGATGCGTGGTTGCCCTCTTGCCTGGGTAGGCAATGGGCGGTTTTGGGATCCGGTGGTTTCCGTAAGTTTTAGGGCGGCATTATACGCTCCTTGACGGCAATAGGGGTTGGCCCCGGTTGGGGTTTTCCTGTTGGATCGGTTTTCGGGGTTTCCTTGTCTGGGTTTCCTTTGTCGGGGGATTTCTTGATTGGGTTGCCATTTGGTTGCCTCTTGGGTTGGATTTTTAAGCTAGCCGCCGCCGGCTGCGGCTACCTTCCGTTCGTCGCCACACCACACCACACCCCCCACACGCACCCCCCACATCCGCCCCGCCTGTCATCCCTTATAGGACCGCTTCGGGATGGAGCCCCGGAGGCCACCCCCCCGCGGGACATCCTTTGACACGGTCAGGATTCGGGCGGTTCCGCAGGTCATCCCTCGCTAAGCCCGGGATGGATCCCCGGAGGCCACCCCCCCGCGGGACATCCTTGGAGCAGGCTCGGGACTAGTGCAGGGCGGCCACACCACACCACCACAAGTCCGGACACACACACACCACACGACTGCCTGTCTTTATCCCGGCCGGGACTTTACCCCGTTGTTCCCCCCATTCGGCGCCGTTTGAGGGAATGAGGTTTTGGCATTGGAATCAGTGTAGAACATAAGTTTGGGGTTTGTCAAGGGGTTGGGGAGGCGGATTTGGGGATTGGGGGGTTGGTTTCTGGGGGGGTCTCACCCCCACCCTAACCCTCCCCCTAAGGGGGAGGGAATTTTTGGTTCTTGAGGGGGGGGGATTATGGGGGAGTGCCGCTTGAGGGGAGGGGATTGTTGATGATGGGCGGGGGGTATGGGTTAAGGGGCCGGGGATTTTGGGTTTTGGGTGGTGGGGATTCCGGGTTTCGGTGGGGCGGGGGTGGCTTTATGTTTGGTGGGGGTGTGGTATACTGGGCGGGGTTTTGGGTTGGGGGATTTGTTATTGCGGGGGCGGGATTGTGAAGATTACGGTTGTGGGGCTTGGGTATGTCGGGGCGATTGCGGCGGCGGGTTTGGCGGGGGCGGGGCATCGGGTTTTGGGGGTGGATGTGGATCGGGGGCGGGTGGAGTCTTTGGGGCGGGGGGAGCCGCCGCATTATGAGCCGGGGCTGGCGGAGGGGGTTGGTGCGGGGCTGCGGGGGGGGAATTTGCGTTTTCGGCATTGCGATGATGTGGTTGAGGATTTGGGGGATGTTGCGGTGATTACTACGGGGACGCCGTCGGCGAAGGAGGGGGCGGCGGATTTGCGGCAGGTGCGGGCGGCGGTTGGTTGGGTGAAGGGGTTGGGGCGGCGGGGGTTGGTGGTGGTGATGAAAAGCACGGTGCCGCCGGGGACGGGGCGGCGGATTGCGGAGCGGGATTTGGCGGGGACGGGGCTGCGGTATTTGTCGAATCCTGAGTTTTTGCGGGCGGGGCAGGGGGTGCGGGATTGGGGGTATCCGGATCGGGTGGTGATTGGGAGCGATTCGGGGGATGCGGGGGATTTGGCGACGGCGCGGGAGATGCATCGGGGGGTGGAGGCGCCGTTGATGGTGACGGATATTACGAGCGCGGAGATGATTAAGTATGCGAGTAATGCGTTTTTGGCGACGCGGATTTCGTTTATCAATGAGATCGCGTCGTTGTGCGATTTGGTGGGGGGTTCGATTGATGAGGTGAGCCGGGGGCTGGCGATGGATGGGCGGACGGGGGCGCGGATTCATGCGGGGGTGGGGTATGGGGGGTCGTGTTTTCCGAAGGATGTGCGGGCGCTGGATTATCTGGCGATGACTAATGGGGGTAGTCTGGAGTTGTTGCGGTCGGTGATTAGCGCGAATAATCGGCAGCGGTTGATGCCGTTGCACGCGTTGCGGAAGCGGTTTAATGGGGCGTTGCCGGGGCTGCGGGTGGGGGTTTTGGGTTTGGCGTTTAAGCCGGGTACGGATGATGTGCGGGATGCGCCGGCGCTGGATTTGATTCGGGCGTTGACGCGGGAGGGGGTGTCGGTGCGGGCATACGATCCGGAGGCGAATGAGCGGGCGCGGGGGGCGCTGCCTGGGTCGGTGGGGTTTGCGGGGAGTGTGGCGGAGTGCGCGGAGGGGGCGCAGGCGTTGGCGCTGCTTACGGAGTGGCGGGAGATTGTGGAGGCGGATTGGGGGGCGGTGGCGGGGGTGATGCGGGCGCCGCGGTTTGTTTTTGATGGGCGGAATGCGTTGGATCGGGCGGCGCTGGGGGGGCTGGGGTTTGAGTGCGTGGGGATCGGCGTCCCTCCCCCCCCCCCCCCCCCCGAGTCTGGGGTGGGGATTGGGGAGTTGATGGGGGGTAGGTTGGCGGGGTTTCATTGATGTTGCGGAGGGCGGGTTTTGTTTGGGGTGTTGGGCGGGCTTTTCCGGGGGGTTGGGGTTGGTTTGTTTTGGTTGGTTGGGGGGCTTGAATATGGTTTGGGGGTTGGTGAGGGACGCCCCCACCCTAACCCTCCCCTGGAGGGGGAGGGGATTTTTGTTTTTTCCGCTGGTTCGGGGATGTTTGGGCTGGTGGGTTGCGCGGGCGTTTTTGGGGTTAAGGGTTGACTTAGTTGGGGGGGTAGGGTATATTGCGTTGTATTCAGCGGGCGGGTGCGGTCCGTCAGGGGGGCGGGACGATGTACGTTTGCTTGTGTAAGGGCATTAGGCTGTCGGAGGCGGTGGAGTCGGCGCGGCGGCGGGGGTGTTCGCCGGAGGCGCTTAACGAGACTTGGGGTTTTGATGATGGGGATGCTTGCGGGCGGTGTTATAGCCAGATTGGGAATATCGCCAAGCTGGTGGAGTTGAGGCTGGAGGCGGAGGCGGTTAAGGCGGGGTAGGGGGGCTGATTGGCCGGATGGGGGGCGTCAAGCCGTCACTGTTGGCGGGTTTTTGTTGGCGGGGGGGGAATTGGGATGCTGGGGGGGTTGGGACGGCGTAGGGATTGTTGCGGTTTTGGGGCGGGTTTGGGGGTTTTTTGGCGGTTGGGGTGGTATAATGGGGTTTGCGGCGGGTTCGGGGTGGTTGCCGCTTGGGGCTGGTTGGCCGCTGATGAGTTTTCCGCCGGTGGAGGAGTTGGTTGGTATGAAGGCTATGGATGGCGTGGTGGAGCGGCTGAATGCCATTTTGACGATTGAGCTTACGGCGATCAATCAGTATTTTGTGCATTCGGAGATGGCGAATAATTGGGGGTTTGAGCGGATTGGGGCGCGGTTTCGGGCTAATAGTATGTCGGAGATGGAGGATGCGCAGCATTTGATCCGGCATATTTTGTATCTGGAGGGGGTGCCGAATTTGCAGCGGCTGAATCAGGTGGCGGTGGGGGAGTCGGTGGTGGAGGATTTGGAGCTGAATTTGGCGGCGGAGTTGGGGGCGGTGGAGGTGTTGCGGGAGGCGATTGGGCATTGCGCGGGGGTGGGGGATTTTACGACGCGGAGTATTTTGGAGGGGATGGTTCGGGAGGAGGAGGAACACGTGGATTGGCTGGAGACGCAGTTGGAGACGATTCGGCTGATTGGGGCGGAGTTGTATCTTAGCCAGCAGTTGCGGGGGGATGGGGGGTAGCATCCGGGTTGGGGTTGATTTTTGGACCGGGTCTGCTTGGGCGGGCCCGGTTTTTTTGCGGGGTTGGGGCGGGGTTGTGGGTGATCTGCGGAGGGGTATGCGTGATCTGCGAGGGGTTATGGGTGATTTAAGGGAAAGACCGCCGGGGGGCGGCGGTCTTTCGGGCGGGGATTGCGGTTTTTTTGTTGGTTGGTCGGGGCGGTCAGATTTGAACTGACGACCCCCTACACCCCATGCAGGTGCCCTACCTGGCTGGGCCACGCCCCGACGCTTTGGGTATTATAGCGGGGTTTTGGGGGGTTGGCAAGGGGTTTTGGGGCGGGTTTTTTGGGTTGGGGGGATTGGGGGGGGGCATTCATCCTTCGACAAGCTCAGGATGAATGAACGTCCGTTGCGGGGGGTGCATGAATGCTCTCTGCACACTAGTCGCAGGATTGATTTTTTGCACTGGGGGGTTGGTTGGTGGTGGGGAGTTTACCCCCACCCTAGCCCTCCCCCTTAGGGGGAGGGGATTTTGTTGGGGGGCGGGGGATTTGCGGGGGCGGGGCGGCTTGGGGTTGTGGGGTGGGGGACGGGCGGGGTTGGGTTGTGATGGGGGGATGGTTGGGTTGGGGGGCTTTTCATCCTTCGACAAGCTCAGGATGAATGAACGCACGCCGCGGGGGATGAATGAATGCCCGCTGTGGGGGTTGGATGAATGCTCTCTGCATACTAGTTGCAGGATTGATTTTTTGCACTGGAGGGTTGGTTGGTGGGGGAGTTCACCCCCACCCTAGCCCTCCCCCTTAGAGGGAGGGGATTTTGTTGGGGGCGGGGGATTTGCGGGACGGGGCGGCTTGGGGTTGGGGGGTGGGGGACGGGCGGGGTTGGGTTGTATGGGGGGATGGTTGGGTTGTATGGGGGGATGGTTGGGTTGTATGGGGGGATGGTTGGGTTGTATCGGGGATGGTTGGGTTGTATCGGGGATGGTTGGGTTGTATCGGGGATGGTTGGGTTGTATCGGGGATGGTTGGGTTGGGGGCGGGTTATTGGGGGGTTAGGGTTTGGTGGGTTTGGGCGGTGGTTGTTATTTGGGGCCAGTTCCAGGGCATTGGGCGCATTTGGATTTGGCGCCAGGGTTCGGATTGGTCGTGGTAGTGGGGGCTGGCGGGGTGGCCGGAGCTGCCTAGGGGGATGATCCAGAGGGAGTTGTTCCAGTCGGCGGTGTCGTAGGCGTAGCGGGCTACGGATAGGCTGGTGATGGTTGCGGGGTTGGCGGGGGAGTAGCCGCCGGCTAGGGGGGTGTCGCCGTCGCCGCTGGCGGGGATGGGGGGCGGGTCTAGCTGGGGGGCTAGTTGGGGGTGTTGGGCGGATAGGGTGTGACGGGGGATGGCGCGGTGGATGCGGCCCCAGGCCCAGTTGTCTAGGTCGGGAGTGGGGTCGTTGGGTTGGCTGGTGTGGTCGGGGGTGGGGGTTGGAGTGTTGGGGGTATCGTTGGGGTTGTTGATGCGGCCGGGGGTGGGGGGTAGGGGTTGGGTGGTGTTGTTGGGTTGGCGGGTGTGGTTGGGGGTGGGGGTTGGAGTGTTGGGGGTATCGTTGGGGTTGTTGGGTTGGGGGGCGTGGTCGTTGGGGGTGAGGAATAGGTGGGGGAGTTGGGTTAGGGCTTGGGTTAGGGCGCGGGATAGGGCTTGGGGCCAGGTGTGGTTGGGGGGGAGTAGGGTGGGGTCGTTTTGGGTTAGCGTTTCGGTTATGCGGGCTTTGAAGCGGTTGTTGAAGGTGCCTAGGCCGCGGTCGGCGGGTTGCCAGGCGGCTTGGGCTAGGTGGGGGGGCAGGTGGTGGTCTAGGAGTTGGCGGTATAGGGCGTCGCGCATTATGGAGTAGATGGCGGGTTCGGGGCGGTGGGCGTCCATTTCGCCGTTCCATTGGAGGAGGCGGGTTAGGGCTTGGGCGGCTAGGGGGTCTTGGGGTTTTATTTGGGGGAGGATGGTTAGGTAGGCTTGGGCGGGTAGGGAGGTGCGCTGGGCGTGGATTTGGGCCATGTCGGGGGCGTCGGGGTTGGTTAGGGATTGGAGGGCGCGGGTTACGCTTTTTACTCGGTATTCGGGGGTGAAGTCGATGGCGATGTAGTGGGGGTAGTCGTTGGCTACGGGGCGGTTGTTGGCGGTGGCGATGTAGCCTTCGGGGGGGTTGATGGAGCGGGGGAGTTGGTCGAAGGGGATGTCGGCTTGCCATTCGTGTTGTCCGGTCCAGCCGGGGACGGGGAGCCAGCCGTTGAGTTGGGGGCGGATGGGGATGCGTCCGCGGCATAGGTAGCCGATGTTGCCTTGGGTGTCGGCGAATAGGAAGTTGTTGCAGGGGTCGACCCAGCCGCGTTGGGTTTCGATTAGTTGGTGGGCGTTTTGGGCGCGGAGCATTCGCCATAGGATGGCGGGCCAGGTTTGGCCGGTTTGGGGGTCGGGTTGGGGGGGCGTGGTGGCGGTGTATTTTAGGGCTAGGGCGTGCCATTCGTGGTTGGGGTCGTCGGGCGGCGGGTTGGGGTTGGCGGGGGTGCTTGGATTGGCGGCAGTGTTGGCGCTGGCGGGATTCGGATCTATGAGGGAGTCGATGCTGGCGGGGGTGTTGGGATTGGCGACAGTGTTGGGATTGTCGGGATTCGTGCTGGCGGGGGTGCTTAGGCTGGCAGCGGGATTCGGGTTGGCGGGGATGTTGGGGTTGCCGGGATTCGTGTTGGCGGGAAACGGGTTGACGTTGGCGGGATTCAGGGTGTCGTTGGGGGGGTTGGTTATTATGGGGCCGTGGTGGGTGGCGATTGTGGGGATGGTTTGGGTTTGGCCGGTGTTGCTGCGGAGGGTTTCTTGGCGGGTTTGGGCGTGGCGCCATTCTCCCTGGTATAGGTATTGGGGGGCGTGGGCGGGGCCGCGTAGTCTTTCGATGTAGAGGTCTTGGTAGTCGGCGGCGGTGTGGGTTACGCTCCAGCAGACGTGGGGGTTGTGTCCGAAGTGGGGGAAGGCGGGGACGCCGGGGAAGGATAGGCCGATTACGTCGAATTGGGGGCAGGATAGGCGGTTTTGGTAGTAGGCGTTGGGGGTGTCGAGGGCGCGGTGGGAGTCGCCGGCTAGTAGGGGTTTGCCGGTGGCGGTGGATTGGCCGGATATTACCCAGCTGTTGCTGCCTAAGTCGGTTTCGGCTAGGGGGTTTAGGGCGGCGGCGCCTTGGGCTAGTTGCTCGATGCCGGTGTCCAGGGGGCCGGGGTGCTGGGCGCCGGGGGGGAGGATTAGCTGGTGGCCGGGTTGGTAGCCGGGGAATAGTTGTCCGGTTTTTTCGGGGCCGATGGCGCGTACCATTCGGGCGCGCCATAGTTTGGATTCAAAGACGCCCATCAGGATGTGACGGATTTTGTAGACTAGGAGGCTGTGCCAGGGTTGCCAGGGTTCGGGCTGGAGGTTGGCGATTTGGTATTCGGCGGGCAGGGGGTCGGGGCCGTTGATGTAGGCGTTGATGCCGGCGGCGTAGGAGTCGAACATCATTTTGGTGTGGGGGTCGGCGGCGGCGTAGTCGGCTTGGGCGCTTTGAGGGAGTTGGAAGCGGCGCATTAGGCGGTCTTGGGGCAGGGCGGTGTCGCCGACGGCTTCGGCCCAGCGTCCGGCGGCGCGGAGGCGGTCGTATTCCATTTGCCAGAGGCGGTCTTGGGCGGTCGCGAAGCCTTGGGCGAGGAAGGCGTCGGGTTCGTTTTGGGCCTGGATGTAGGGGATGCCCAGGTCGTCGCGGTAGATTTGTACCTGGTCTTGGAGTTGGGGGATGGTTCGGGGGGCGGATAGGTTGGGGAGGGCGGCGGTTAGGTCGATGGCGGGGGCGGTGGTGGGGGTTTTGGTGGTGGTCATTTTGTTACCTCGGGGCGGGTTGGGTTGGGTTGGGGGGATGATAGCATGGCGGGGGGCGTAGGGATGACGGGCGGGGGGTTAGGCGCCTGGGGAGGCGTGGTGGGCGATGATTTTCCAGCCGTCGGGGTGGCGGGCGAAGATGTTGGTGGCGCAGGCGGCGAAGTTGGCGGCGCGGCCTTGGACTACGCTGGTGATGTTTTCGATGCAGGTTAGGCAGGCGAGGTCGTTTTGGAGGATGATGTTTAGGGTGCGGATGGAGAATTGCATTAGGTTGGCGTGGTCGAAGATGCGCTGCCAGCTTTGGCGGATTTCGGGCCAGCCGATGATGGGGGACCAGCCGGGGTGGATGCATAGGGCGCGGGGGGAGGTTTCCCAGATGGCTTCCATTTGGGCGATGTCGAGGGTGTTGAAGGCGTCGTAGAAGCGTTGGTTGGCGGCGCGGATTTCGTCGAGGGTTTCGGGTTCGGGGTTTGGCATGGGGCCTCCGGGGGGTTCACCCCCACCCTAACCCTCCCCCTTAGGGGGAGGGGATTTATTTTTGTGGGGCGGCTTGGGTAGCGGTTGAGGGGATGATAGCATATATGGGGGTGGGGGTTGTGGCGCAAGGAGGATGGTTGGGGGGGTGATAGCATATATTATATGGCGTATATAAGGTAGGGTACTGTTGTATTTGCGGGGGGGTTGGGGGATGGGTATGATCGAAAATCTGTTGCTGGGGATTGAATTGGCGGATGGGGATTGTGGCGCGGGGTTGCCGGGGTTGCCGCCCGCGGACTTAATCCTTGCATCGCCGTCTTATGACAGTCTGCGGGATTATGGCGGGTACAGTGGCGCTTTCCAGTTTGACGCGGTTGCCGCGGCTGGTGTTGCCAACCTTGCGCCGGGCGGCGGGCTGGTGTGGGTGGTTGGCGACAGATCGTTGATGGCGGCGATAGCGGAACGAGTTTCCGGCAGGCTTTGGGGTTTATGGGGTTGGGGTTGACGCTACATCAGACGGTTTTTTTCGAGGCAAACCGTTACTGTCCCATAGACCAATGCCGGGCGTTATGGGGGCGGGGCGATATATGTTTGTATTGGCCAAAGGTAATGCGATCGTAGCAAAGATCCTCGTTGACCGCCCCATGTAACTGCGGGCGCCGGGACTAGATGCTACGGCTCCGGCAGGATGCGGGATGATGCCATGCCGGATGCCTGGGTAAGGGTCGAGGTTCGCGCTGACTTTGGCAGGCGCGGCCCGATATGGCGATCTGCTACGGGGGGGGCGATGCGGCGATGCAGGGCATTCTGCGGTTTTCCCTTACGGTTTGCCCTGGGATTGCATCTTAAGTTGGACAAACCCCGGCGATTTGGTGGTTGACCCGATGGCGGGCAGCGGCGCAACCTTATGGGCGGCGGCGGATCTGGGGCGGCGGGCAATCGGGATTGAAATCAACCCCGAATACTGCGAACTCATCCGGCGGCGGGCGCAATCCGTACTGCCGCTGGAGGGCTAACCTTGAATTACCCCGCAAATGCGACAGAACCATAAGGTAGGGGATTGGGGGCGCGGGTTGAGGGTTTGGGGGTTGGGGGGTATAATGGCGGGGGTTTGGTTTGGGGGCGGTGTTGCTGCCGCCCCGCGCATCTTTTAGTTAGGGGTTTGCCGGTGGCTGTTCTTGAGGTTCGGGTGGTGCCTGACCGGGCGCTGTTTCGTAAGGCGCGGAAGGTTGGCAAGATTACGGCGCAGCATCGGCGGCTGGCGGGGGATATGGTTGAGACGATGGAGTTTTATGGGGGGGTGGGGCTGGCGGCGAATCAGGTGGGGGTTTTGGAGCGGATCGCGGTGATCCGGACGCCGGGGATGGAGGAGGTTTTGGTGCTGGTGAACCCGGAGATTGTGCGGCGGGAGGGGGAGCGGCAGGTGGAGGAGGGGTGTTTGAGCGTGCCGGGGTATCGGGGGATTGTGGTTCGGGCGGTGCGGGTGCGGGCGCGGGCTTTGGATCTGAATGCCAAGTCGTTTAAGGTGGATGCGGAAAATAGTCTTTTGGCGCAGGCTTTGGAGCATGAGATTGATCATCTGAATGGGATTATGTATATGGATCATTTGGTGGCGCATACGGGGTTGTACCGGGTGGAGGAGGGCGCGGGGGATGATGGGGGGGATGGCGATGTTGCCGGGGCTTCGGGGGATGGGGATGGCGTTGGGGGGTTGAGTTTGGGGTTTGAGTTGGCGCATCGGCGGTTGCATGGGTTGGGGGATGGGGGGTAGGGGGATGGTTGATTCGCTGAGGGGATGGGCGGGGTTGGGCGGTTGTTGAGGTATGGGCGGGATTGGGCGGTTGTTAGGGAAATTTGGGCGATTATTGGATTGGTTTATGGGTTGGGGGGTTGGTTTTGTTGGGGTTCACCCCCACCCTAACCCTCCCCCTTAGGGGGAGGGGATTATGTGGTTGGGGGATGGGGTTGTATGGTTGTTGGGGGGTGATTTGGGTACTCTCGCCATCCTTCGACAAGCTCAGGATGAATGCGTCGGTCGTGATGAATGCGTCGGTCGTGAGGGCATTGCGTCGGTCGTGAGGGCATTGGGTATTAGGATGAATATGGTATCTCCGTGGGGATGGGTGTAGGTTGTTGATGACTGTTCAGAGCGCTGACGCTGTGATTGGGCGGATTTGCGGGTTTTTTGCGGGGCGGGGGCTGGAGGCTTGGCTGGTTGGGGGGGCGGTGCGGGATCGTTTGCTGGGGCGGGTTGGGGCTGGGGGGGATTTGGATTTGGCGGTGGCGGGGGATGTTTGGGAGGTGGGGCGGGGGCTGGCAGGGGAGTTGGGGGGTACGCTGGTGCCGCTTAGTCCGCAGCGAGGGATTATGCGGGTGGTGCTTGGCGGCAGGGGGGATGGGGATGTTGGCGGTGATGGGGGTATGGATGGGGGCGGGGATGTAGGGGCGGGCGCGGGCGCGGGCGCGGGCGCGGGTGGGGGGTTGGTGGTGGATTTTACGTGTTTTTCGGGGGATATTGGGGGGGATTTGGGGCGGCGGGATTTTACGGTTAATGCAATGGCGGCGCCTTTGGGGGCTTGGGTTGGGGGCGGGGATTTCGCGGGGGCGGTGGTGGATCCTTTCGGGGGGCGGGGGGATTTGGGGCGGCGGACGCTGCGGGCGGTGTCGGCGGGGATTTTCGAGGAGGATCCGGGGCGGCTGCTGCGGGCGGTGCGGCTGTCGGGGGAGTTGGGGCTGCGGATTGAGCCGGCTACGGCGCGGCTGGTGCGGGATGGGGCGCATTTGTTGCCTTTGGCGCATCCGGTGCGGGTGCGGGATGAGTTTTTGCGGGCGATGGCGCCTTTGGGGGCGCGGGGGCGGGTCGAGGCGATGGATCGGCTGGGGCTGCTGGAGTATGTGATTCCCGAGTTGACGGCGGGTAAGGGGGTGGGGCAGCCGGGGATGCATTATTGGGATGTTTGGGGGCATTCTTTGCAGGCGGTGGAGGCGGCGGAGGGGGTTACGGGGGGGCATCGGCATTCGCCGGTGTATTCCTGTGTGCCGTGGACGGCGGATAGCGCGGCGCGGTTCGGGGCGACGGTGATGCATGGGCATTCGCGGCGGACGATGCTGAAGCTGGCGGCGTTGTTTCATGACATCGCCAAGCCGCAGACTAAGACGGTGGAGGCGGATGGGCGGGTGCGGTTTTTGGGTCATGCGGAATTGGGGGCGGAGGTGACGCAGCGGCGGTTGCTGGGTTTGGGGTTCAGCGGGCGGAGCGCGGGGCGGATTGCGCGGATGGTGCGGCATCATTTGCGTCCGTTTAATATGGCGCCGCCCGGCAAGTGGCCGGGGCGGCGGGCGATCTATCGGTATTTCCGGGAGTTGGGAGAGGAGGGGGCGGTGGATACATTGTATTTGTCGCTGGCGGATTATTTGGCGACAAAAGGGCCGGAATTGGCTCACCCGGAATGGCTGGATTATGCTAGAATGGTAGGCCATACGCTTTATGTCGGCTCGGATATGGGGCCGGCAGGGGCCGCTAGGCCGCGTCTGGTGAACGGGCGCGAGGTGATGTCGCGTTTCGGGTTGGCGCCGGGCCCGCGGGTCGGGGAGTTGCTGGCGGCGATTGAGGAGGCGCGGGCGGCGGGCGAAATCGAAACACAGGAGCAGGCGCTGGAGCTGGCGGCGGGGATGCTGGGGGATGAGGGTAAGGGCCGGGGGTTGCCGGATGGCGGCGACGACGGCCGAGATGATGTTCTGCCGGGCGGCTGCGGTTAAGTTATGCGTTCCCGAAGCATACGGCTGACGATTGTTATTGTGCTGATTTTGGGGCTGGCGTTGGCGGCCCTGGGTTTCCGGTCGATCAACATTGATTTGCCCGGTCTGCCGGCGCTGGAGCGGGAGGGGGCGGGGCCTTTGGGGCTGAAGCTGGGGCTGGATTTGAGCGGCGGCGGGCATCTGGTGTATCAAGCGGATACCGGGACGCGGTTTGAGATTACGCTGCTGGAGCCGGCGTCGCTGGAGGAGATCGGGGCGGCGACGGAGGGTTTCCGGTTCGGGGAGTCGGGGCTGGCGCTGGAGGATTATCAGATCTTGCCGCGGGATGTGACCGTGGAGCAGCGGGAGGCGGCGCCGGAGGGGGAGTCGGTTGCGCCGGGGGCGGATCCGACGGATGACGGGTCTGCGGCGGCCGGGGCGGATGGATCTGCGGCGGCCGGGGCGGATGGATCTGCGGTGGCGGCGGGGGATGTTGCGGCGTCAGATGGATCTGGGACGGCGGCGGCCGGGGATGGATCTGCGGCGACGACGGGGGATGGATCGGCGGCGGCCGGGGATGCCGGGGCGGATGGATCGGCGGCGGGGGATGCCGGGGCTGGGGAGCCGCAGTTGGTGAATGTGGCGGTGGCTTCGGTGTTTCAGATCCGGACGGGGTTGCTGGCGGCGGATGATCCGCGGCGGACGGGGCTGCGGGAGGCGATTGAGGAGTCGCTGGGGCCGGTCAGCGTGTTTCAGGCGGTGGATATCGGGGAGCCGACGCCGGATCAGATGGAGGGGGTGTTGGGGAACATTACGGCGCGGGTCAACCGTTTTGGGACGGAGGAGCCGATTATCCAGATTTTCGGGGATGACCGGATTATTGTGCAGCTGCCGGGGGCCAGCGGGTCTACTTCGGAGGTGGTGTTTGCGGAGGCGGCGTCGGATATCGCGCGGAACGGGATGATGGCGGCGCTGACGGCGTCGGGGTATGTCGATGCGGAGGCGGAGCGGCTGGATGGGCGTTCTTTTCGCATTCGTTCCGCGACGGTGGATGCGGAGGCGGAAGCGGCGGCGATCGAGGCGGTGGAGATGCGGGTCGGGCCGTTGGAGTCTTTTACGGTAAGCAGCGAGATCGATGAGGCGAAGGCGCTGATCGGGCAGACGGCGCTGTTGGAGTTCCGGGAACGGACTTGCGGGAGCGTGGATCCGGTGTCGGGGGCGTGCTATGACCCGACGGATGCGGATTTGGGGTTGAGCGGGGATGATGTGGAGCGGGCGGAGGCGGCGGCGAATCAGGTGGGCGTGGGCTGGGTGGTGAATTTGCAGTTTGACGGGCGGGGGGCGGATATATTTTCGGAGTTGACGCGGCGGATCGCGGGGGTGGAAAGCAAGCGCATCGCGGTGTTTATGGACGGGCGGGAGTTGATTGCGCCGGTGGCGCGGGCGTGGATCCGGGACGGGCGGACGGAAATCAGCGGGAGTTTTACGCGGGAGGAGGCGCGGACGCTGGCGATACAACTGGAGTCGGGGCGGCTGCAAGTGCCGCTGAAGCTGATTCAGGAAAGCGATGTGGATGCGCTATTGGGTTCGGAGTCGCTGCGTAACAGTTTGCTGGCGGGGCTGGTGGGATTGGGGTTGGTGCTGGCGTTTATGGTGGCGTATTACCGGATGGCGGGGGTGGTGGCGGCGTGCGCGTTGGCGTTTTACGCGGTGATTGTATTGGCGGCGTTCAAGCTGATTCCGATTACGTTGGAGTTGGCGCATATCGGGGGGTTCATTCTGTCGGTGGGGATGGCGGTGGATGCGAATATACTGATTTTCGAGCGGATGAAGGAGGAAGTGCGGATCGGGCGGACGTTGGCGTCGTCGATGGAAGTGGGTTTTGGGCGGGCGTGGCCGGCGATTCGGGATTCCAATATATCGACGATGATCACCTGCCTGGTGCTGATGTGGTTCGGGGATCGGCTGGGGGGGGGATTGGTGACGGGGGTGGCGATTAGTTTGTTCATTGGGGTGGCGGCGAGTATGTTTACGGCGGTGGTGGTGAGCCGGAATTTGTTGCAATTGCTGGCGTTTGCGGGGCTGGGGCATCGGATCAGGTTGTTTACGCCGGAATCGGTGCCGGGGACGGCGCCGTCGGCGGGAGGCGGAAGGTAAGTGCTGGATATAGTAGGCAAGCGGCGGTGGTATTTTCTGTTTTCGGCGTTGATTATCATTCCGGGGATTTTGTCGATGTTGCTGCCGCCGGGGTGGACGACGCTGGATTCGGGGCTGCGTCCGGGGATTGATTTCACCAGCGGGGCGGTGTTTAACGTCACTTTCCGGGCGGATGTGGATGAGGCGGCGATTCAGGAGCGGATGACGGAGTTGGGGCATCCCGAGGCGTTGGTGCAACGGGTGGGGGCGAACAATTATTTCATCCGCACGGCGGTGCTGGCGGAGGCGGAAGCGGGGGGGATGTCGGAGCGGGAGGTGATTGAGCGGGATTTGGAGCGGTTTCTGGGGCTGGAACGGGAGCGGGTGGAGTTTGAGAGCGTGTCGCCGATCGTGGCGGCGGAGACGGTGCGGATCGCGTTTTATGCGCTGGCGGCGGCTTCGGTGTTTATCCTGTTGTATGTGTGGTATGCGTTCCGGCGGGTGCCGAAGGCGTATCGTTATGGGGTGAGCGCGGTGCTGGCGTTGGTGCATGATGTACTGGTGATTTTGGGGGTGTTTTCCATCTTGGGGCGGGTTGTCGGGATGGAAGTTAATTCGATGTTCATTGTGGGGCTGCTGATTGTGGCGGGGTATAGCGTCAATGATACGATTGTGGTTTTTGATCGGATCCGGGAAAATGTGTCGCGGCATCCGGATCGGGATTTGGGCGGGTTGGTGAATTTGAGCATTATGGAGAGTATGGGGCGGTCGCTGAATACCAGTATAACGACGTTGCTGGTGTTGATTGCGATGTTGCTGATCGGGGGGCCGAGTATCCGGGAGTTGCTGCTTACGCTGGCGATCGGGGCGGTGGCGGGGACTTATAGCAGCATTTTTATTGCGAGCCAGTTTTTGGTGATGTGGGATCGAGGGGAAATCCGGCGGCTGGGGTTCGGGGGCCGGGCGGCGGCGGCGGTGGGGTCGCTGCTGGGGCTGGTGGGGAGGTAGGGGGGCGAGGTGGTATAATGGGGTTGCGTTGGTATGCAGCAGTTCCGCGAAACTATTTGGGGGATTCATCCCAAGGATCGGCGGTGGTTTCAGTTTTTGACGCTGCTGGGGGGTACGGCAGGGTCGGTGGTATTGACGCTGCTGGAGCTTGAGGCGTTGTCGGGCAGTATGGCGGCGATGCCGAGTGCGGCGGCGCGGAATATAGTTTGGGGGATTGGGGGGAGTTTTGCGGCGTCGGGTTTCATCGCTTGGGGGGTAATTCAGGTTAAGGAGATGCCAATGGCGATCGCGGATTGGATTAGGGAGGCTACGGAAAGGCGGCGGGAAAGGTGGCGGCGGGAGGCGCTGCAAATAGGCTACCAGATGGGGTATGCTGACCGGGCTGCGGGGAAGCCTCCGAATCCGCCGGGGGGTTCGGATGACAAGCCGCAGGAATCGCGGGATAACGAACCTGGCAAGCGGTCTTGATTTTCTTAACCCGCGCCCGGAATTAGGGGCTGTTCGGCCCGGTGGGGCGCGGGATGATGTTAGGTCGAAGCGTGGGGGTACTGCAAACGTAAGGGGGGACGATGGCGATAGCGGATTGGATTAGGGAGGCTACGGAAAGGCGGCGGGAAAGGTGGCGGCGGGAGGCTTATCTACAAGGGTATGCTGACGCAGATGCGGGGAAGCCTCCGAATCCGCCGGGGGATTCGGAAAGCAAATCGGGGGGCGGTGGGATAACGAACCTGGCAAGCGGTCTTGATTTCCGTTTTGGTGATGTGGGGCCGGGGGATATCCGGCGGCTGGGGTTTGGGGGCGGTTGGCGGTGATGGGGTTGGCGGGGGAGTAGGGGCGCGGTTGGCGTGGTGGTATAATGATGGCGGGCGGGTTATGGATGATTATCGGGAAAATATTTGGGGGATCCGCCCGGAGGACCGGCGGTGGTTTCAGCTTTTGACGTTGGCGGGTGGGATTGCCGGGTCGGTGGTTTCAGCTTTTGACGTTGGCGGGTGGGATTGCCGGGTCGGTGATATTGACGTTGCTGGAGCTTGATTCTATGTCCGGGGACATGGGGCCGGGGCCTAGCGAGGTTGCTAGGAACGTTGTGTTGGGGATTGGGGCGAGTTTCGCGGCGTCGGGTTTCATTGCTTGGGGATTGTTGCAAATAAAGGAGTTGACGATGCCAATAGGGGATTGGATTAGGGAGGCTAACGAAAGACGGCGGGAAAGGCTGCGGCGGGAGGGGATGCAAATAGGCTACAAGATGGGGTATGCCGACAGCCAGGCGGGGAAACCTCCGAATCCGCCGAGTGTTTCGGATGACAAGCCGCAGGAACCGCGGGATAACGAATCCAGTGCTAAGTAGCAGGCACTTTGCGCCGGAGCATCGATGTATGCTTTGGTTGCGCTTGGGGGATAATTCAAGTCGGGGAGTTGGCGATGCCGATCGGGGATTGGATTAGGGAGGCGCACGAAAGGTGGAGGGAAAGGTGGCGCCGGGAGAGTTATCTGCAAGGGTATGCCAAAGGGTATGCTGATGCAGATGTGGGGAAACCCCCGAATCCGCCAGGATGTTCGGAAAGCAATCAAGATGAAACGCGGGATACCAAGTGCGGCAGGTTGTCTTGATTTTCCTTATTCTGCGCTTGGGGTTAGGGCTATGCGGCCTAGCGGATGTGCGGGATGATATTTGGTTGAATGCTTGGGGTGCTTGGTCTAGGGGCGTAAGTTGTTGTAGGGTGGGGCGGAGTTTGCCGGCGGTTGCCATTTTTATTGTCTGCTCCAGGGTGGGGCGGGATACGCCGGTTATGCCGGTTATTTGGGCGTTTCGGAATATTATTTCGGGTATTAGGGTGTTTAGATCGCCTTTGCCGCCTACTTCTCATAGGAGGGCTAGGCGGCCGTATTGCGCTAGGCTTTTTATTGATGATTGGATTGTGGCGGCGCCTACGGTGTCGATTATTACGTCGGCGCCTTGGTCGGCGGTTAGGGCCATTATTATTTCGGCGAAGTCTAGTTCGCCGGTTTCGATTACTTGGTCGGTGCCTAGTGCGGTTAGGGATGGGGCTTTTTGGGGGGATGATGTTACCGCTGGGTGCGGGCGCCGAGGGCGGCGGCTAGTTGGACGGCGTGGACGCCTAGTCCGCCGCCGGCGCCGGTGATGGCTACGGTTTCGCCGGGGGATAGGGCGGTTGCGGTTAGGGCTTGCCGGGCTACTCCGGCGGGGCAGGCTAGTAGGGCGGATTGGGTTAGGGGCAGGGCGTCGGGCAGGCGGATCAGGCTGTGTTGGGATATGGCTACGTATTCGGCGAATCCGCCGTCGCGGGCGTGGCCGATGCCTGGTCCGCGGCGGCAGCGGTGCTGGCGTCCGGCGCGGCAGCGGTCGCTTTGGCGGCAGGCGTTGGTTAGCAGCGCGACTACGCGGTCGCCGGGTTGGACGCGGTGGACGCCGGGGGCGGTTTCCTCGACGATGCCGGCGATTTCGTGGCCCATGGTTATGCCGGGGCGGACGCCGCGGCGGAGGGTGCCGGCCATTACTAGGCGGTCGTGGTGGCAGAAGCCGCAGGCGGCTACCCGCACTAGGGCTTCGCCGGGGGCGGGGATGGGTTTGGGGCATTCCGCGACGGTTAGTTGGGGCGGGTTGCCGGGGGTTGGTAGTATCAGCGCTCGCATGATGGGGTATTGTATACTGTTTGGGGCGGTGGGGGGCGGGAATTTGCCGGTTTGATGGTGGATGGTGTATTATTGGCGCATTCAGGCTAGGGGGGTGGATATGGTTACAGAGGCGGGTATCGTGCTGGGGTTCGATCCCGGCGGCAAAACCGAGAAGAAGTTTGGCTGGAGCGTGTGCTGTACCGATGGGAGTAATTTGCTGACAGTGTTAAAGACGGGTTTGGGGGGCGATGCGGAGGATGTAATCGGAAAAGTGCGGATGGCGATGGAATCGCATGGGCTGTCGAGGGCGAAAGTTCTGGCGGTGGGGATTGATGCGCCAATGTTTTGGGGCAAGGGGGGAAACAGACAAGTTGAATGCATTATCAGGGAAGCGTTAAAGAAGAAGGGGATCTCATCAAGATCTGTTCAAGAGGTTAATAGTTTGCAGGGCGCGTGCCTGGTGCAAGGGCTTGTGTTGGCAAATCGTCTCTATGCGATGTACAAACCGAAAATTACAGAGACGCATCCCAAAGTGTTACTCTGTTTGCTGGCGGAACTGAAACAGGACGGATATCTGAATCAACTGATAGAAGGACCGAGAAACGAACATGAGCGCGATGCCGTGATTTCCGCGTATGCGGCTTGGGCAATGCTTAACGGGTTTGGCGGGTGGCGGGATATTCATCTCGATGAACCTGATCCGGTTTTGCCGTTTGATATTCCCGTAAGTTACTGGATGCCAATCGGGTAATGGCGTCCGGCGCGGCGGTTTTGTAGGGATGGTTGTAATGGCGGAAATGAGTTACCGGGAGTTTGTGAGGGTGGCGCGGCGGGCTTATGGGCAGTTGCCGGCGGGGGTGCGGCGGCGGCTAGAAAATGTGGATGTGGTGGTGGAGGAGTGGCCTGATTCGGAGGAGGCGGGGTTGACGGGCGGGGGGTATGATTCGCTGTTCGGGTTGTATAGCGGCTGGCCTTTGACGGAACGGGGCGGGGGGTTGCCGCTGCTGCCGGACCGGATTGTGATTTACCGTCAGCCGATTTTGCGGGCTTGCGCGACGCGGGCGGAGGCGGAGCGGGAAATCCGGGTTACTTTGTGGCATGAGGTTGGCCATTGTCTTGGGATGAGCGAGGCGGATTTGGAGCGGCTGGGTTACGGCTGATGGTGATGATTTGAGGGCCGGGGGGGATTTTTGGCGTCGTTGTGGGGCGGGGGGCGGATTCGTCCGGGCCGCGGGGCGGGTGGTGGGGACGGGTTTGGGGGTGGGGCTGTTTCCGGTGGCGCCGGCTACGGTGGCCAGTCTGGCGGCGGCGGCGGTTTACTGGTTGCTGCCGGTAGGGGGGGATTCGGCGGCGTTTTGGGGGCTGGTGGGGGCGTCTTTAGTGGTAGGGCCTTGGGTTTGCGGGACTTTGGTCAGCGCGGAGGATCCGGATCCGAAGCGGGCGGTGTGGGATGAGGTGGCGGGGATGTGGCTGACTTGTTTGTTTTTGCCGAAAACTTTGGTGTGGTTGGCGGTGGCGTTTTTAGTGTTCCGGGCGCTGGATGTGCTGAAGCCGTGGCCGATTCGCCGGTTTGAGGGGCTGCCGGGGGGGTGGGGGATAATGGCGGATGATGCGGCGGCGGGGGTGGTGGGGGCGGCGGCGCTGAATGCGGTTTACCGTCTGGGGGCGGGGTAGGCGCAAGGGATACCCGCGATTGCCGTAAGATTCCCTGGCGCTGAATGTGGTTTACCGGCTGGGGGTGGGGTAGGGGCGGCAGGGTTGGCGGGCGCGGAAATTCAGTTCCTGAATTAAGGTAAAGATGTTGATGGCGCGGATGCCCAAATCTTGGCACACATCGGGGATATGCCGGTTAGCTCTGATTTTTGGGGCTTTGCAGTTTTGTTGCTGATCTCTGTCCAGTGGGCAGGTTCCGCGGGGATTTTAACCTGTCCTCCTTGCCCTAGAGTTAGGAGCCAATCCCAAAACTGCGGAACCCGGTCAACCGGGTAGTAATACTGATTGGCGTCTATGGGAACATCGGCGTCCAGTAAGTAAAGCAATTAGGCACGTCCTAATATCGGCCATCGCTGGCTAGAATTGTCTGGACTTGGCTTGGGCGTACGCCTAAAATCCTGGCGGCTCTGGAGGTAGACAGGTCTCCGGCTGCCACCATTCGCCGTACCAGGGATGTAAGCCCGCTGCCCAGGCGGTGCCTACGCACCACGTAATAAGATGGCCCCCCGGTTTTCGACTGTCGTTGCGCCCGTTGGATATCCCGTTGTTGATGCCACTCGTCGCGAAATTTTTTCGATAGCTGGACATATTTGTCTTGCAGGATAGCGCCGGCCCGGTATGCCCGGTATGCTACCAGGGGGCGGCTGAGGTGGCGTTTGTTAGCGAATTCGCTAATTTTTTGCGCGATTGCGTCAAGGTCTGGTATGTTTTCAATGCCGATTTTTTCGATTTCATAATCCGGCAACAAAAATTGGCTGGCGGTGTCGTCGCAGAACCTTTCGGTTTCGTTTTCCCCCGGTTGCCCGCTAATCCCGGTCTGGCCGAGAATCAGGTGCACGATTTCGTGCAACATAGTGAAAGTCCAAGCGGCGCGGGCGTCTTTATCATTGATTACGATAAAAGGCGCTATTTTATCCGCGATGGAGAATCCTCGGAAATTTTCCAGCTTGATGGCGGTGCGATGGCTGCCCAAGTCGCCTTTTAGCAGCACGAAAATACCTTCTCTTTCAGCGCAGGTTCGCAGGAAGTTGAAAGCGTCGTTAGCGTTTTTCCGGGTGCGGTAGTCCGCCAATTCTATTTTTAACAGAGTCCGCAAGGAATCCAGGACGGCGGGTTGGCCGTCGGTGATGTTGCGGGAGCCTATGAACGACAACGGCTCAGCTTCGGCTTCGTCTTTCAGTAAATCCCGCACCATGCTTTGGCGGGCTTGCATTTCGCGGATGAGGGCGTCGAGGATGGCGGCGTCTTGGGGCGGGAGTTCGCCGGGGAGGGTGCGGAAGTCGGCGCCGCGGTCGCCTTTGGGGGGAGGGGACGATAAGTAGAAGGTGTGCAGCGGGCGGCGGTATTGCTTGGACATTTTTAGCAATAGAGGGTGGGATGGTTCCTCGGCGCCGGTTTCGTAGGCATTCAAGCGGGCTAGGGCGGTCATTTTTTGGGTGTCGCGTAGGGCGAGTTTTCTTACCGCCTCGTGGGGGGGTAGCCCGGCGGTTTCTCTGGCCCAAACTAGTATTTTGGGGTTTACGGCAGGCATAGCGGGGGGAATATAGCACATCGGCGGCCGGTATGCCAGGGGGTTTGCCCCGGGTGGGGCGGCGTGGTATACTGGCGAGAGTGCTTGGCGCGTTGGCGTTGAGCGTTACGCTTTTGGGCGGGACGGCTCCGGTGTCGGGGCGTCTATCTCTGGCGTTGCCAGTAAGGGTTTGAGGGATTGTTGGATGGTTGAGGCTCAGGAATTGACGGGGGAGCAGGTTTCGGATGGCGCGGGGGCGGTTGATGCTACGGCGGATCCGGCGTCGGTTGAGGCGCCCGCAATGGCAGAGGCGCCGGCGGCAGCGGCAGAGGTGACTGCGTCGGTTGAGTCGCCCGCGGCGGTAGAGGTGACTGCGGCGGCAGATGCGCCGGCGGCAGTTGAGTCGTCGTCGGCGGCAGAGGTGACGGCGGCGGTGGAGGCACCCGCGATGGCAGATGCGCCCGCGGCGGATGGCGGCTCGGTGGCGGTGACGGAACGGCCGGATGGGCCGGCGGCGGCGACGCCCGCGGCGGGCGGCGGTGGGGTAGCGGTGCAGGAACGGCCGGAGCGGGGGGAACGGCCGGAACGGGCGGAGCGGGTTGAACGGGGGGATGGGGCGGATCGGCCGCCGCGGGCGGAACGGCCGGAACGGGGGGAGCGGCCGCCGCGGGGGCCGCGGGGGGATCGGGGGCCGCAGGGCGGGGGCCGGGAGGCGATCAATATGAAGGCGCTGCTGGAGGCGGGGGTTCATTTCGGGCATCAGACCCGGCGGTGGAATCCTACGATGAAGCGGTATATTTTCACGCAGCGCAACGGGATTCATATCATTGATCTGCAACAGACTTTGGGGATGATCAATGATGCGTACAAGGATATGGTGGAGCTGGTGGCCAATGGCGGGAAGGTGATGTTCATCGGCACCAAACGGCAGGCGCAGGAAGTGATTCAGAGCGAGGCGGACCGTTGCGGGATGTGGTATGTCAATCAGCGGTGGCTGGGGGGGACGCTTACTAATTTCCAGACCATCCGTACGCGCATCAGTTATATGCTGGAGTTGCAGCAGAAGCGGGAGCAGGGGTATTTCCGGCGGCTGCCCAAGAAAGAGGGCGTCAAGATGCGGGATACGCTGAACCGGCTGGAAAAGTATTTCACCGGGATGCGGGATATGAATACCTTGCCGCAGGCGATTTTTGTCATCGACATCGGGCGGGAAAACATTTGCGTGGCGGAGGCGCGGCGGTTGGGGATTAAGGTGTTCGCCATCGTGGATTCGGATTGCAATCCCGATTTGGTGAATCATATCATCCCAGGGAATGATGATGCGGTGCGGTCGATCCGGCTGGTGACTAACCGGATGGCGTCGGCGGTGCTGGAGGGGCTGGCGCAACGGGAGGCGGCGCTTCAGGCGGAAATTGAGGAGCGGAACCGGCCCGCGGAGGAGCCGGAAACGTTGTCGGAACGGGAGGATGCGGCTTTGAGCGGGGCGGTTACGCTGGATGTGGATACGCTGGCGGAGCTGGCGGCGGGGATGAGCGCCGGGGCGGCGGGCGATGGGGATGCGGGGGATGCGGTCGGCGTCGGGCCGGCCGGGGGATAGACGCTTTGGCTGGACTGCTCCCGGAGCCGGGGGCGATGGATCCGGATGGTTATGCGCGGATTAGCCGCCGGTTTCTGGAGCAGGCTAGGTTACATTTGGCGGAGGGGGATCGGTTGCAGGCGGGGGAGAAAATCTGGGGCGCGGCGGCTCATGCGCTGAAGGCGGTGGGGGAACAGCGGGGTTGGCGGCATGATAAGCATCCTAACATTTTGGATATTGGAGAGCATTTGGGGCGGGAGTTTGGGCAGGAAGTGTCGTTTGGGGGATATTTGGGCAGCGCAGAGTCGGCCCATCAGAACTTTTACAAGAATGATTTAAATGAAGGGGCGATCGGCGTAGCACTGACCGATGTGGAAATTTTGACGGGCGTTCTGGAGGTTATCAGGAATTCGCCGCCTCGTCCTTATACGGTTGTAGACGATAAGGACCGGGCGCGGTTGGGGCGGCTTTTGGGGTTGCGCCGGGGGAAGCGTCCCCCTATTGGGGATTATTCGCCGGTCGGGTATAGTCTAACGCACGGGAATAATGAAGAGGGGTGAACTGGTTGGCAACGACAAAGCCTAAATCCAGGCGGATGACTCCCGACGGCTACGCGAAGGTCAGCCGCCGGCATCTGGAGCTGGCTAGGGGGCATTTGGTCAAGGGGAATTTGCGCAAGGCCCGGGAAAGAGTCCGGGGCGCATCGGATAATGCGCTGAAAGCGGTCGCAGAGCAACGGGGATGGGTTTATGACAAGCCCTTTAACCTTCGTTGCGTAGGGGGACAGCTTGGCCGGGAGTTCGGGAAGGTGGAGGATTTCTATCGCTATCTATCCAGTTCGGATTATATGCTCGATTATTTCGGGGTGGGGCGCAGCGAATCCTCCATCAAGTTTGCTTTGGCTAATATCGAGAAGTTTGTGGAGGAGTTGGATGTAATCCGAAATTCGCCGCCGTTGCCTTATACGGTGGCAGATTCCGATGATATTAACCGTTTGGGGCATCTGCTGGGGCTGAAGGGCGGGGAGCGGCCGGCTATCGGGGATTATTCCGCCGTGGGGTTTAGTTTGGCGCACGGGGATGGCGGGTGGGTGAAACTTTTGTTGACTGCGTTGCCGGAGGTTGACGATACGACGGTTGATGATCCCTCGCGGGTTGGCCGCGGGTTGCTGGGGGAGGCCAGGTTGCATTTGGCGGAAGGGGATGGGTCGCAGGCGGCGGAAAAGATTTGGGCGGCGGCGGCGCAGGCTCTGGCGGCTATCGGGGAGCAGCGGGGGTGGGTTCATGATAGCGATAACAGTATTTTGTGCATCGGGGAGCATTTGGCGCGGGAGTTTGGGCGGGAACGGGAGTTTGCGCGGTATCTGTGCCAAGCACATTATATGCACGTTGATTATTTCGGATGCGGGCGGAGCGAAAACGTTATCCGCATAGTGTTGGACGACATTGAAGAGTTTATCGGGGAGTTGGAGGTTATCAAGGACTTGCCGCCCCGCCCTTATACGGTTATGGACGATGATGACCGTATCCGTCTGGGGTGCTTGCTGGGGTTGGCGCGGGCGGAGCGGCCGGCTATTGGCGATTATTCCCCTGTGGGGTTCAGCTTGACTCATGGGGTTGCTTAGGGGGTGAATGTTTTGTTGACTGCGTTGCCGGATCCTGGCAAGATGACTGTTGAGGATTACGCGCAAATCAGCCGCCGGTTTTTGGAGCAGGCCAGGCTGCATTTGGCGGAACACGACCGGTTGCAGGCGGCGGAGAAAATTTGGGGCGCGGCGGCTCTCGCGCTGAAGGCTATCGGGGAGCAACGGGGGTGGGTTCATAGCAACCATTCCAACATTACGGGCGTCGGAGAGCAGTTGGGGCGGGAGTTTGGGCGGCAACGGGAGTTTATGCGGTATATGTCCCAAGCGCACTATATGCACTCGGATTTCTACGAAAACGGGTGGAGCGAACACGCTATCGGCATAGCATTGGACGACGTTGAGGAGTTTGTCGGGGAGCTGGAGGTGATCAGGAACTTGGCGCCCCGCCCTTATACGGTTCGGGATGACAGCGACCGTATCCGGCTGGGGAATTTGCTGGGGTTGCGGCGTAGCCAGCGGCCGGCCATTGGCGATTATTCCCCGGTGGGGTTCAGCTTGACTCATGGGGTTGCTTAGGGGGTGAATGTTTTGTTGACTGCGTTGCCGGAGCCTGGCAAGATGACTGTTACGGATTACGCGCAAATCAGCCGCCGGTTTTTGGAGCAGGCTAGGCTTCATTTGGCGGAACACGACTGGTTGCAGGCGGCGGAGAAAATCTGGGGGGCAGTGGCTCATGCGCTGAAAGCTATTGGGGAGCAGCGAGGGTGGGTTCATAACAACCACTCCAACATTTTGAACGTCGGGGAGCATCTGGGGCGGGAGTTTGGGCGCGAACGGGAGTTTAATCGCTATCTGATGGTGGCGAATAATATGCACAAGGATTTCTACGAAAACGGGTGGAAGTATGGAGTCATCGAATCAGCACGGTTGGATGTCGAGGAATTTGTTGGTGAACTGGAGGTTATCAGGAACTCGGCGCCCCGCGCTTATACGGTCGTAGACGATGACGACCGTATCCGGCTGGGGCATTTGTTGGGGTTGCGGCGTAGCCAGCGGCCGGCTATTGGCGATTATTCCCCTGTGGGGTTCAGCTTGACTCATGGGGTAGTATAAAGGAGTTTGGAGTTGGTCACTACGGCATTGATTCGGGCTTTGCGGGAACAGACGGGGGCGGGGGTTATGGATTGTAAACAGGCGCTGGAGGGGGCGGACGGGGATTTGGACCGGGCGGCGGAGGCGCTGCGGGCCAAGGGGCTGGCCGGGGCGGCGAAACGGGTGGGGCGGGAAACTAACGAGGGGGTGATCGAGGCGTATATTCATACCGGAGGGCGCATCGGGGCGATTGTGGAGCTGGGGTGCGAGAGCGATTTCGTGGCCCGGACCGATGAGTTCCGGCAGACGGCGCGGGATATCGCGATGCAGGTGGCGGCGATGTCGCCGGCGTATCTGGATCGCGGGGAAATGGCGGAGGACGATGACCGGCCGCCGGCGCAGGTGGCTTTGCTGTCGCAGCCGTTTATCAAGAACGGTTCGGCGTCGGTGGGGGAGCTGGTGCAGGAATTGGCGGCGCGGATGGGGGAAAATGTGCGGGTGATCCGGTTCCAGCGCCTGGCCGTGGGCGAGTAGTTTCGGTTTATGCCAGAGCCATCTTGCCAGCCGCCGCCGCGTCAGTCGCTTTACCGGCGGGCTTTGCTGAAAATCAGCGGGGAGTCGCTTAAGGGCGATTCCGGTTCTGGGATTGACGGGGCGGCGGTTAATTATCTGGCGGGGGAAATTGGCGATGCCCTGGCGCTGGGGGTGGAGCTGGCGGTGGTTATCGGGGGGGGGAATATCTGGCGGGGGCGGGTGGCGGAACGGCAGGGGATGGAGCGGGCCACGGCGGATTACGCCGGGATGATCGCTACGGTGATTAACGCGCTGGCGTTGCAGGATGCGATGGAAAAGGCGGGCATCGATACCCGGACGCAGAGCGCGATCCAGATGCAGGCGGTGGCGGAGCCGTATATCCGCCGCCGGGCGATCCGGCATTTGGAAAAGGGGCGGGTGGTGATTTTCGCCGCCGGGACGGGGAATCCGTATATGTCGACCGATACGGCGTCGGCGTTGCGGGCCTTGGAGATCGATGCGGAAGTGTTGTTGATGGCGAAGTTTAATGTGGATGGGGTGTATGATTCGGATCCGCGCTACAATCCGGGGGCGGTGCGGTTCGATAGTTTGGATTACAGCGAGGCGCTGGGGCGGGAGTTGGCGGTTATGGATTTGACGGCGTTGACGCTGTGCCGGGAAAACGGGATGCCCATTGTGGTCTTTGATCTGTTCAAGGCGGGCAACGTGGGATGTATACTTTCAGGGGATAAGGTCGGCACAACTATAGGCGGAGGAAAGGGAAATGCCCGGTAATGACGGCGAAATAGAGTTGACGCCGGAGGACGTTCTGAGCGACGTTGACTACCGGATGGATCGCACTTTGGAGGCGTTCCGGCGGGATTTGGGGCAGTTGCGGACGGGGCGGGCGACGCCTTCGCTGATTGAGAATCTGGCGGTGGATTATTATGGTTCGGCGACGCCGCTGAAGCAGATCGCGTCCATATCGGCGCCGGACGCCCGCGCGATTTTGGTGCAGCCGTGGGATAAGGGGGCGCTACGGGAAATCGAAAAGAGTTTGCAGCGGTCGGAAATGGGGTTTAATCCGTCTAATGACGGCAATGTTATTACGGTGCCGATTCCGCCGCTGACCAACCAGAGGCGGCAGGAAATGGTGAAACTGTTGCGGCGCAAGGCGGAGGAGGGGAAGGTGTCGGTGCGGAATGTGCGGCGGGACGGGCTGGAGACGCTGCGGCGGCTGGAGCGGGATAAGGCGATTTCGCAGGACCAGAACCGGCGGGCGCAGGAGCAGCTCCAAAAGGTGACCGATGGGCATACGAAGCAGATCGATGAAACCGCGTCCGCCAAAGAGGCGGAGATTCTCCAGGTGTAGTCCGGCGCGGTGGCTGCTGCTTTCGGGGCGCAATCCGGGGGGCGGGACTTGCCCGGCCCGCGGCACGTCGCGTTTATTATGGACGGCAACGGCCGGTGGGCCGTGGCGCGGGGATTGCCGCGGCTGGAGGGGCACCGCACCGGGGTGGAGCGGATCCGGGGGGTGCTGGAGGCGATGTATGCCTGCGGGGTGGAGTATGTTACGGTTTACGCCTTTTCTACGGAAAACTGGGGGCGGCCGCAGGATGAGGTGGACGGGCTGATGGGGATTTTTTCCGAGGCGGTGGCGGAGCAGACGCGGGAATTGCATCGGAATAATGTCCGCATCGTGCATTGGGGCAAGACGGATAATTTGGGGGCGGAATTGCGGCGGGCGGTGGAATCGGCGCAACGGGTTACGGCGGGGAATACGGGGATCACGCTGAATGTGGCGCTGGATTATGGGGGGCGGGACGAAATTTTGCGGGCGGTGCGGGGGATAATCCGCGATGGGCTGGATCCGGAAAGCGTAGATGAGGCGACTTTCGCGGCGTATCTGTTTACGGGGGATTGCCCGGATCCGGATTTGATTATCCGCACGGGGGGGGAGCAGCGGATCAGCAATTTTTTGTTGTGGCAGTCGGCTTATAGCGAGTATTATCATACGCCGACGCTGTGGCCGGATTTGGAGCGGGGGGAGCTGGAGCGGATCCTGGAAACCTACCGGGCGAGGCAGCGGCGTTACGGCAAAGTGGCCGCGCCGGGGGGCTGAGGGTGGGGCCGCGGCTGGCGACGGGTTGGCCGGCGGGGCGGTAGTGGTGGGGGCGGTGTGGCTGGGGGCGCCGTGGCTTACGCTGCTGGCGCTTTTGGCGGGCGGGCTGGCGGCGGCGGAGTTTTGCCGCCTGGCGCCGGAGGGGGCGGCGCGGGGGCCGGGGTTTTTGTCGGCGGTGGCGGCGGTCGCTTTATTGCTGGTTGCGGCGATGGCGGGGCCGGCGGATTATTGGGCGGCTTCGGGGTTGGCGCTGGCGGCGTGGGGGTTGATCGCGGTTTTGTGGTTTACTGCGTGGTATACCGGGGGGCGTCCGGGCGTCGGGTTTGTGATGCTGCTGGCGGGGCCGGTGTACGCCGGGTTTTTGCTGGGGCATGGGTTGCAGTTGCGGGAGCTTTCGGGGGGGGCGGAAAACTTGGGGCGGTCGTGGCTGTTGTTTACGCTGCTGGCGGTGTTCGCCTGCGATACGGGGGCGTTTGCGGTGGGGCGGCTGGTCGGGCGGCATCGGATGGCGCCGCGGATCAGCCCAAACAAGACTTGGGAGGGGGCGGCCGGGGGGTTCGCCGCGGCAGTGGGCGCGGGATTGGCGGCGTGGGCGGTTTTCGATTTGGGCGTAGCGTTGTGGCAGGCGGCGGCGGGGGGGGCGACGGTCGGGGTAGCGGCGCAGGCGGGGGATTTGGCGGAGTCGATGCTGAAACGGGCGGCGAAGGTTAAGGATTCCGGTAGTATAATGCCCGGTCACGGGGGCATTCTTGATAGAATGGACAGCATTCTGTTCGCGTTGCCCGCGGTATATTATCTTGCGGTTGCGGGATTCGGGTTATGAAACGAATTGTGGTTTTGGGGTCTACCGGCTCGATCGGGCGGCAGACGCTGGATATTGTGCGGGCTTTTCCGGGGGAGTTCGAGGTGGTGGGGCTGGCGGGGGGGAATAATGTGGATCTGTTGCGGGAACAGGCGGCGGAGTTTCGTCCGGCGCATATCTGGAGCGCGGCGGGGCGGGAGGAGTTGGGCGTCGGGGGGCGGTTTACGCCGATGGAGGAAATGGCGGCGCTGGATGCGGCGGATCAGGTGATGGTGGCGCTGATGGGCAGCGTGGGTTTGGTGCCGACGCTGAATGCGCTGGCGGCGGGCAAGACGGTGGCGCTGTCGAATAAAGAGCCGATTGTGATGGCGGGGAAAATCATCAAGGAGTATGAGGCGCGGCACGGGGGGCGGGTGCTGCCGGTGGATAGCGAGCCGAGCGCGATTTGGCAGTGTTTGCAGGGGGAGCCGCGCAACGAGCGGGGGGAGTGGGATATTCGGCGGCTGCTGATCACGGCGTCGGGGGGGCCGTTCCGCACTACGCCGTTGGGGGATTTGGAGGATGTTACGCCGGAGCAGGCGCTGCGGCATCCGACTTGGCGGATGGGGCGTAAGATTACGATTGATTCGGCGACGTTGATGAATAAGGCGTTTGAGGTGATTGAAAGCCGGTGGCTGTTCGGGGCGCCGTGGGAGCGGATTGAGGTGGTGGTGCATCCGCAAAGCACGATCCATTCGATGGTGGAGTTCGCCGATGGTTCAGTCAAGGCGCAGTTGGGGCCGCCGGATATGCGGTTGCCGATTCAGTATGCGCTGTTTTATCCGCAGCGGCTGCCCAATGCGATGATCCCGCGGCTGGATCTTACTAGGCCGCAGTCGCTGGATTTCGAGCCGCTGGATCCGGGGCGGTATCCGTGTTTTGCGCTGGCGGTGGAGGCGGGGCGACGGGGGGGAACGTATCCGGCGGTATTGAGCGCGGCGGATGAGGTGGCGGTGGCGGCGTTTTTGGAGGGGCGGATATCGTACGGGGGGATTTATCGTCTGGTGGAGCGGACGTTGTCGGAACACGAGCCGCTGCCGGGGGAGACGGCGGACGAGGCGCTGGCGGCAGATGCGTGGGCGTCGGCGCGAGCGCGGGAGCTGGCGGCGTCGGGCGGGGGGTGATGGGGGGTTGGGGGTTATTTGATGATGCTAGGGGCGTTTTGTGATTGGCGACTTTATGGCCGTAGATTTGGAGACGGCTAACCCGGATTTCAGCTCTATTTGCCAGATCGGGATGGCGCGGTATCGGGGCGGTAAAGCGGTTGGGGAGTGGGTGTCGTATGTTGACCCGAGAGTTCCTTTTGCGCCGGGTAATGTCGGCGTTCATGGCATTACCGCAGCGACGGTGCGCGGCTGCCCCAGTCTGCCGATGTTGGCGGAGCGGATTCGGGGGTTGTTGGATGGCGCAATAGTGGTAAGTCACGGTCATTTTGACCGGGTTGCGCTGGGTAGGGCCTTTGCGTGGTATAGCATTCCCCGGTTGCGGTGCCGGTGGCTGGATTCGGTGCTGATTGCGCGGCGGGCCTGGGGCGGGTTGCAGCATAACGGGGGGTACGGGCTGGCGAATTTGTGCCGGATATTGGGGTATCGCTACCAGCATCACGATGCTTTGGCGGACGCTAAAGCGGCGGGGGTTGTGGTTTTGGCGGCGATGGAACAAACGGGGTTGGGGTTGGATGAATGGCTGCGGCAGGTGCAGTTGCCGGTAGGGGATGGGCCGCGAGTTTCCATACGCGCCCGGTTGCCCGGGGCGGCGGGGCGGGGGCGGTGATGTTCGGGTTGACGTTATGGGGTTGGCAACCGCCTTGACGGTGTTCTGTTAAATTTTGCTGGGTAGCTGCTATTGTAGGGGGCGGCGAGATGAGTTTTTGCTCGATACTGCGGCAAGCAACGCCTGCGCCAAGGGGTCGTCTGCGCCCAGCATCGCATCGCTGATGCCTACGCCTGCCCATTCCGCCAGTTGGTAGTAAATCCATTCGGCGACGCGCATCGCCTCTTCGGGTGTGCCGGCGGTCGCCGCATAAAGCGCACCGCTACCAGCGGGGTACATCTCGGTTGCCGAACAACCATTGAAGGTCACAATCCAATTCCACCCGTCATCCAGGTTGTCCCATACTGCCAGGCGGATATGTGGCCCGTAACTGGAATGACACTCAGCCCCGTTATTGAACGGGTAGGTGATTTGCCAATCGGGAAGTGTTTCGCGAAACACTATGCCCAACAGCCGCATTTGGTCAGCTGCGGCACGCATTGGCAACACAGGGTCGTTGCCATCGGTGTTTATCTCATTTCCGATTTTCACACCCGTCCCCTGCTCAATTTCATCCTTGATTTTGTGTACTGTTCCACTTGCTGGGTAGTTTAGCGTATAATGGGCGGCGATGGGGCATCTATGCGGGTCAAACTGCAAGCGCAAAACCGGGCAACCTTGCCAAACCTGCCGCACATCCGGCGGGGCGCGGGTTGTCCAGCTTGACGCCCGCGGCAAACCCGTCAACCCGCCCAACGGCCAATACCGCCAAGCCACGCCCCACGAAAAGGGCGCCGCGGTGGAGATGTATTTTGACGGGCTATCCTACCGCAAGACGGCGGGAAATATGGATCAGTTTTTCGGGCGGGATACCGGGTCAACCAGCATTTACCGATGGGTTAGGGAATTGGCGGAAAAGGCGGATTCCGTGCTAAGGCCAATGAAAGTTGACACCGGGCGCGTCTGGGTTGCCGATGAGGTTGCCGTCAAGGTTGGCGGTAAAACCTATTGGCTTTTCAATGTGATGGATTCCCAAACCCGATTCCTGCTATCAGCATATCTGTCGCCAACCCGAACCACGCGGGCCGCGGCGACGGCGTTGGCGATGGCGCGGCAACGGTCAAACAACCCGCCGGTTGCGGTCAAGACCGATGGGCTGGCGTCTTACCGAGATGCGATGCCGCGGGCTTTTCCAACCCATCGGGTGCGACACGTCGTTACTAAGGGCGTCAAGGCGGATATTAACAACAACCTATCGGAAAGGCTTCAGGGAACTATCAGGGATAGGGATAAAACCTTGCGCGGGCTGAAGGCGCGGGAAACCGGGCAAGCCTATGTTGACGGGCTGGTTACGCATTACAACTATTTTCGCCCCCACGAAAGCCTGAAGGGTAAACGGCCGGCGGAAGCCGCGGGCGCGGAGTTGCCGTTTGACACCTAGGAGGATGTGGCGGCGATGAAATCCTCCTAAAGGGGTTGACGGCGTTGGAGCTATTGCCGGGGATTGAACTGGTGAACGGGGATTGCGCCGATGTGTTGCCGGAGTTGCCGCCCGCGGACTTAATCCTCACCTCGCCGCCCTATGACGGTATGCGGGAATATGGCGGATACAACGATGCCTTTGACTTTGACGCCGTTGCCGCGGCTTGTGTTGCCAACCTTGCGCCGGAGGGTGTGCTGGTCTGGGTGGTTAGCGACCAAACCGTAAATGGTTGCGAAAGCCTAACGAGTTTCAAGCAGGCTATTCATTTTGTGGAGGAGACTGGCCTCAACCTACACGACACGATGGTTGTTTATCGTAATGCCGGATACATACGAGATACATACCGCTATACACCCGCATTTGACTATATGTTTGTTTTCTCCAGTGGAAAACCGAAAACATTTAATCCCATTATAGACAAACGCAATGAGATAGCAGGCAAAAGCCGAAAAAATCGAGCGCGGGAGCGTCAAACAGATAAAGGGCGGAAACCGCCCGATTCTATATATATTTCACAGGCATACTCCAAAAGACTGAATGTTTGGACATATAGCACGGGTTCGTTAGCCTATACGAATGGGTTTGGGGCAGCCTATCAACATCCGGCGATATTCCCTTATGCTCTTGCCCGCGACCATATCCTAAGCTGGACAAACCCCGGCGATCTGGTAATCGATCCGATGGTTGGCAGCGGCACAACGCTAAGGGCGGCGGCGGATTTGGGGCGGCGGGCAATCGGGATAGAAATCAACCCGGAATACTGCGAACTCATCCGCCGCCGGATGGCGCAATCCGTGCTACCGCTGGAGGGCTAGGGCTTGAACTACCCAGCAAGTGGAACAGTACATGATTTTGCGAGTCAGCATACAGCCCTTCCGATTTTGCTTATTTTGCCTTTGGCCTACCCAGCAAAATTTAACAGAACACTTGACGGATTGGGGGTTGGGCGGCTTTTAGGTAGTCTAGGGCCAGGCGGGGGAGTAGGAAGCGGCGGCGGACGCTGGCGCGGCCGGCGGCGCCTAGTTGGGCGGATAGTTGGGGGTCTTGGAGCAGGGTGGTGATGCGGCGGGCGCATTCCTCGGGGGAGGATACTAGGTAGCCGTTGGCGCCGTCGTCGATCTGGATGCGGATGCCGCCGGCGTTGCCGCCGATCATCGGCTTGCCTTTCCACATTCCTTCGGTGACGGTCAGGCCGAAGCCTTCGCGGGTGGATTTTTGGACTAGGACGGAGGATGCCATTTGGAAGGCGTTGACTGCGGCGTCGTTGCCTACGGGCAGGGTTTCGGGGTCGTGGTAGAGGTGGATGTCGGGGTCGTCGGCGGCGTGGGCGGTTACGCTGTTCAGCACTTCTTGGGCTTCGGGGTCGTCGGCGGCTTGGGATAGGCCCAGTAGGGCCAGTTGCAGGCCGGGGACGGATTCGCGGGCCAGGCGGTAGGCGTCGATTACGCCCCAAGGGTCTTTCCAGAGGTCGAAGCGAGATACTTGGGTGATCAGGGGGCGGTGGCGGTCGATGCCCATTGCCGCCACTAGATCCCAGGCTTGGGATGGGGGCATCGGGTTGTTTTTTTCGGCCAGGGGGTCGATGGCGGGCGGGGCGATGTATACCGGGCTGTTGGTTATCAGGCGGCGGGGGACGTATTGCTGGAGGGAAAAGATCAGGCGGTCGTAGTCCTGGTGCATGGGCAACAGGGAGTCGAGGGCGGAGGGGTTGGGGCGGGTGAGGTCGATGTGGCAGATCCAGAACCAGGCTTTGGCGCCGCTGGTGCAGCGTTGGCGCATTAGTCCGGCTAGGGGCAATAGTTGGGGGTCGTGGACGAACCAGATGTCGCCGTGGAGGCGGCCGCGGCTCATTTCGTCGGCTACCTGGCGGATGTTGCGGTGGTAGATGTTCAGTTCGTCGGGGGTTAGGGATCCCTCGGCGCCCTGTAACAGGTTGTGGATTTTTTTGGTGACTTGGAAAAATTCGGGTTCGGCGGGATTGATTACGATGCGCTCGGTGGCGATGCCGAGGGCGTTGAATAGGGGAACCATGGATTGCAGGATTTCGGCCACGCCGCCGCCGTTGGCGGTGCTGTTGAGGTGCAGGATACGCAGATCGCCCATTTCCGCGGCGATGCGGGCAAGCTCATCGGCCTGCTCCGGCTCCATATAGGGGCGGTAGGCGTCCAGGGAAACGGGCGGGTGGTCGAGTTTCAGATACATTTAAGGCGTTTCCTGTTGCTGGGGTTGGCGAAATTATGCGGGCAAGTTTAACCGCTGGGGGCGGATAAATCTTACTCTACCGTTACCGATTTCGCCAGATTCCGGGGCTGGTCGACGTCGCAGCCGCGGAGGAGGGCGATGTGGTAGGAAAGCAGTTGCAGGGGGATGGTGGACAGGATGGGCTGGAGGGGTTCGGGGGCGGGGGGGATGAATAGGGGGTAGTCGGTTTGGGCGGCGGCGTCGGCGTCGCCGCGGGTAAGGATGGCGGCGACCAGGCCGCCGCGGGCTTTGACTTCCTTGATGTTGCTGAGGGTTTTGTCGCGGAGGGGGTTGTCGGGGACGAGGGCGACGGTGCACATTGCGGGGTCGATGAGGGCGATGGGGCCGTGTTTCATTTCGCCGGCGGGGTAGCCTTCGGCGTGGATGTAGCTGATTTCCTTGAGCTTGAGGGCGCCCTCGGCGGCGATGGCGGCGTGGGGGCCGCGGCCGAGGAATAGGAAATTGTGGTAATGCCCGATGCGGCGGGCCAGTTGGCGGTAGGCGTCGGCGTCGGCCAGGATTTCGCCGATGAGGGCGGGGCCGCGGGCGAGGTCGTCCAGCATTCGGCGGGCGGCGGGGGCGTCCAGGTGGTTGCGGGCGATGCCTAAGTGCAGGGCGAGGAGTTGCAGGATGGTTAGGGAGGCGATGAAGGTTTTGGTGCTGGCGACGCCGACTTCGAGGCCGGCCCGCATATAAAGGGCGGCGTCGGCGATGCGGGCGGCCTGGCTTTGTTCGGCGTTGCAGATGGTGATGAGGGCGGCGCCTTTGTGCCGGGCAAGAGACATTGCGGCGATGGTGTCGGCGGTTTCGCCGGATTGGCCGACGGATACGATGAGGGAGCGGGGGCCGATGATGGGGTCGCGGTAGCGGAATTCGGAGGCGCTTTCGGCTTCGGCGGGGATGCCGGCGAGGCGCTCGAGGTAGTGGCGGCCGACTTGGGCGGCGTGGAGGCTGGTGCCGCAGCCGATCAGGATGATGCGCTCCAGTCGGCGTAGGGCGGCGGGGGATAGGGGGATGTCGGGGAGTTGGATGGTGCCGTTGGCGAAGTCGGCGCGGCCGCGCATCGCGGCGGCCATAGCCTGCGGCTGCTCCATAATTTCTTTGAGCATAAAGTGGCGGTAGCCGGCTTTGTCGGCCAGGACGTCGTCGCGGGATACGGGGCGGGGCTGCTTGACGATGGGGTTGCCGGCGAGGTCTCGGTATTGGACGCCCTGGCGGGTGACGATTGCCATTTCGCCGCCCTCAAGGGCGCTGTAGGCGGCGGCGGCCGCGCCGTGGGCGCCGCGGTCTAGCGCGGGGAGCAGGGCGGGGAGGTCGCTGGCGATGATGCCTTGTCCGGCGGAGTGGGCGATGACGATGCCGCCAGCGTAGCCCAGGCGGAGGGCGCAGATGGGGCCGTCCTCGCCGCGGGGCATAGCGGTGATGGCGGAGGAGCCGCGGATCATCCGTCCCATACGGAGGAAAGCATCCTCAAAGGTCAGTCCGAGGGTCAGGCCCTCCTCCAGCAGGTGGGAAAGGGCTTCGGTGTCGGTTTCGGAGCGGAAGGTGTGGCCGGCGGCGGTGAGGCGGCGCTTGAGTTCAAGGTAGTTTTCGACGATGCCGTTGTGGACCAGGGCGACGCGGCGGCTGCAATCGGTGTGGGGGTGGGCGTTGTCGTGGGACGGGGGGCCGTGGGTGGCCCAGCGGGTGTGGCCGAGGCCGAGGGAGCCGCGGGGGGCGTTGCCGTCGGCGGCGGCGGCGGCGAGGCCGCTGACTTTGCCTACGGTTTTGCGGAGATGGAGGTCGCCGGAGGGGTCGACGACGGCGATGCCGGCGCTGTCGTAGCCGCGATATTCAAGGCGTTTCAAGCCTTCGTAGATGATGGGCCAGGCGTCGTTAGGGCCTACGTAGGCGACTATGCCGCACACGGGAACCTCTCGGTGGGTTGGGTTGGGGTATAATACGGTTATTCCGCAATGGGGGAGCGGTCAGCTCCAGTTGGGGTTGTGGAAGCGGTATAGCAGTACATCCGAGACGTTTTCCAGGGTAAACCTTTGGGCTAGTCCGTCGGGGCCGAGGTGGGCGGTTAGGCCGGGGACTATTTCCTCGCTGCGGATTACCGGGCTGCGGTTGCCGAAAAGGAGGGTGTCGGATTCGCGGCAGTAATCGACCAGTAATTCGGGGTATTTCTGGACTTCGGACAGATCATCGCGCTCCAGCACCGGGAGCGCGATGCGGCCGGCGTCAAACCAGTAGATGCCGACGCATTTGCCGTCGGAGTTGTAGAAGCTGGAGCAGTCAGGGTCCATTGTCACGATTCGGGCGCTACCCGTAGACGGCCTTTTGCTTTTGCTCCAAATCGATAGCAGGTCTCCGGTTGCCGAGTAGGTGATTTCGAGGGCTGTTATGTTTCCCATAGCGTCTTTCCTTTGCATTGATTCCGAGGGGAAAACGGTTAGCTCCAGTTGGGGTTGTGGAAGCGGTATAGCAGTACATCCGAGACGTTTTCCAGGGTGAACCTTTGCGCCAGTCCGTCGGGGCCGAGGTGGGCGGTTAGGCCGGGGACTATTTCCTCGCTGCGGATTACCGGGTGGCGGTTGCCGAATAGGAGGGTGTCGGATTCGCGGCAGTAGTCAACCAGCAATTCGGGGTATTTCTGGACTTCCGACAGGTCGTCGCGCTCCAGCACCGGCAAGGCGATGCGGCCGGCGTCAAACCAGTAGATGCCGACGCATTTGCCGTCGGAGTTGTAGAAGCTGGAGCAGTTCGGATCCATTGTTACGATTTGGGCGCTGCCTTTGTACAGCCCTTTGCCGTTGCCCCAGATGGATAGCAGGTCTCCCGATCCTGAGTAGGTGATTTCGAGCGTTGTCATATTCTTCATAGCCTTTCTCCTCTAGCAGTCTCCTCGTATGCCGTTAGCACTTGTGGGCCGCCGGCTTCGTCGGCGATGACTACCAACAGCCACCAGTCACCCATATCCGGGTCTTGAAATTTTTTCCAATGCTCGGTCCGGTTGCCTTGCGGTGGCAGGACATGGTCCGGGTCGTTTAGCGTGTTTATGATACACTCATTCGTTGCTTTTCGATGCTCCCCTATATCTTTCCGTTCAAGAAAATGGCGGGAAAAGGGGTAGAAGCGGTTGTTGGCCGTGATTCCCGGCGGGTTTTGCGGGTTCAATTTTCTATTCCCGGCTCTGGGTTGGATATTTCTTTTTGGAGGTTGCGGGCGAATTCTTGGATGGTGGATTGGGCTTTGCGGCGGATTATGGGTTGGCCTAGTTCGGCTAGGCGGCCGATGAAGGTGGTGTCGGTTTGGATGGATAGTTGGGTTTGGTGGGCGGTTAGGGGGGTTAGTTGGATTTGCAGATCGGTTTTTACGCCGCCGCCTACGCGGCGGTCGGCGGCTTCGATTATAAAGCGGGCGCGTCCGGATTGGGGGTCTTGTTCCTGGATGGTTACGGCGCCGGATAGGGTTAGGGTCATTGGGCCTACTTTGGCGCGGAGTTCGCCGCGGTAGCGGCCGGGGCCGTCGGGGGCGGCTTGGGTTACGCCGGGGACGCATCGGGCGGCGGCAGGGAGGTCCATCAGGTATTGCCAGGTTTCGGCGAACCCGGCGGGGATCAGGCAGGTGTCGGCTAGTTTCATAGGGGCGTTCCTGTGACGGGTTCCGGGTTGCCGGATTCTAAGGCTTGGGTCAGGGCGCGGCGGGTGAATACGGCGGCCATTTCGCGCTTGTAATCGGCGGAGCCGCGGAGGTCGTCTAGGGGGTCGACGATGTCGGGGACAGCGTTGGCGGCGGCGCGGATGGCGTCGGGGGTGAGTTGCTGGCCGCGGAGGAGGTTTTCGGCGGCGCGGGCGCGGATGGGGATGGGGCCGGCGGCGCCGAGGACGATGCGGACGTCGCGGCATTCGTTGTCGGGGCCGGGGATTATTATGGCGGCGGCGGATACGGTGGCGTAGTCGTCGGCGGTGCGGGGGAGGAATTTCAGGTAGGCGGCGCGGGCGCCGGCAGGGGGCGTCGGGGTTAGGACGGCGGTCAGTATTTCGTCGGGGGCGATGGCGGTTTCGTAGTAGTCTAGGAATAGGCTTTCTACGGGGATGGCGCGGGCGCCGTTGGGGGAGGTCAATTCTACGGAGGCGTCGAGGGCGATCAGGGCGGGCGGGATATCCTGGTTGGGGTCGCCGTTGGCGAGGGCGCCGCCGATGGTGGCCATGCTGCGGATGCGGCGGGTGGCGACGCGGGCGGCGGCTTGGGCCAGGAGGGGGCTGCGGGCGCGGAGGAGGGGGTGGTCTTGCAGGCGGCGCAGGGTGCTTAGGGCGCCGATGCGGAGGCCGTCGGGGGTTTCGGCGATTTCGCTCAGGCCGGCGGTCGGGGTCAGGGGGCGGAGTCCGATGATGTGGGCGGGCTGGGCGAAGCACTGTTTCATTTGCAAGACCAGCGCGGTGCCGCCGGCCATCAGGCGGGCGTCGGGGCCGTAGCGTTGGAGCATTGCCAGCGCGTCGTCTAGGGATGTCGGGTTGTGGAATTGGAAATCGATCATCGGTTGGCAATCATCCGGCGGTTAGCGGTTAATTCAGGATCTATCAGGCAGCCGTCATCAGGTATCGGCGGGCGGGCGGGGGTTTCGGGCGGCGGCGGCTATGGAGTTGATGATGCCGTAGTAGCCGGTGCAGCGGCATAGGTTGCCCATCATCCATTCTTTGATTTCGGCTTCGGTGGGGTTGGGATTGAAGTCGAGCAGGGCTTTGGCGGCGATGATTTGTCCGGGGGTGCAGATGCCGCATTGGAAGCCGCCGTGGTCGATGAATGCCTGTTGCACAGGGTGGAGGGGGCCGTTGGCGGCGATGCCCTCGATGGTGGTGATTTCGGCGCCGGCAACGGCGGCGGCGAGGGTGATGCAGGAGGCGTACAGTTCGCCGTCGACCAGGACGGTGCAGGCGCCGCAGACGCCTACGCCGCAGCCCTCCTTGGCGCCGGTGAGGCCGAGGTCGTAGCGGAGGAAGTCGAGGAGCAGCCGCGGGGCGGGGATTTCGGCTTGGTGTTCCGTGCCGTTGACTTTCAGCTTGATCATAGCAACATAATAGCGGCAAGGCGGGGCGGCGGCAACTGCGGGGGGCGGGAATCGGGGGATGTTGTATACTGGCGGCGTGTCATCCTTCGACAAGCTCAGGATGACAGCGATCGATAAGCTCAGGATGAAATCAATGGGCAATCGCAGGATGAAAGCGATGGGAAAGGAGCGATTGTTATGGCGGAACGGGACGGGGAGCATTTGACGCAGCCGATCGGCGGCACGGTTCTAGTGGTGACGATGGAGGTTGACCCGGCGGACGAGGCGGAGTTCAACAGGTGGTACAATGAGCAGCATTTGCCGGAGCGGATGGCGATTCCGGGGTATGTGAGCGCCCGGCGGTTTAGGCTGGTGGAGGGGGATGGGGCTTTGACTTATTTGTGCATTTGGGAGTTGGAGGATGGGAGTCCGTTGCAGAGCCGGATGTATCAGGAGCAGCAGGCGGATCCTACGGCGCTGTATCTGCGGGTGAACGGTACGATCAAGGCGCGGACGCGGGGGTTGTACCGGCAGGTGTTCCCGGAGGCGGGGGCGTTTACGGATCGCTCGGGGTTTCACCCGCGGCATCAGGAGGTTTCGGCGTAAGGGGGGGGATGGGGGGGTGGGGGCGCGAGGATTGGGGATGACTTATTTCTTGGATAATTGGGGGAGTTTTGTCGGCGCCCTGGGGCTGGCGGCAAGCATCGGCGGGCTGGTGTTCGCATATCTGGCCCGCCGGGCCGCCAAGTCGGCGGAGGCGGCGGCGATCGAGGCGCGGCAGGCATTGACGCGGACTTTACGGCTGGTTGATGTGCAAGAAGCCGTAGATTTGATTGACCGGCTGAAGGATCGGCTTGAATTGAGGGATTGGGGTGTTGTCCGGGAGTTGTACTCCGGGCTACAATCAAAGTTGAGCGATGTTCTGGCCGCCTTGCCCTCCCATCAGGAACGGTATAGAGAGATAGTATCCAATGCTTGGGAAGAAACAAAAACGTTGCAAAACTTGGCGCATAATGTGATCTTCGAGGAAGAACCGGATACGGATATTCGGAGAGAGTCCATAATAATGTTAAACGAAATTCAGCAAAATTTGAGGGCCATGCTCAGCAATATGATGTTTTTCGATGAAGGCGCAGGAGTTTGATATGGCGGATATGCGGGATGTTATAGCGCGGTTGACGGAGCGCACCAATGAACGGAGGGTTTCTTGGAGGGCAATGATCGGCGAAGATTTTCTCTTGGCAACCGTAGGGGATATGTCGGTGGCGTTGGAGGCGCTGAACAAACTGAGCTATGAACCGATGACGCTGCGAATCGCTGTTCTTGACGAGGGGCGGAAAGAAATAGCGTCGCTTGAAGCCAAGAAATCCGCTTCCCCGGATTACGAAAAACTCTACTCCCTCTGGCAAGCGGCGAAAGCATCAGCTATCGGGGAAAACCCGCGGCTGGATGAATTTCTTGAGGCTTTGGACGCCGCTCCGCCTGTTGCCTTGCCGGAGCCGGAGTCGACTGTGCCGGAGCCGGAGTTGGCGACGGCGCAACGGCGGGCAGGTCGCCGCTTATTTAATCAGCGTTAGGTGTAGCGGATTCGCCTTGTTCGTGGACGGCGTTTAGCCGGAAACCGGCGGCGGCGGGTTCGCTGGCGGGGGGATGGTTTCCGGTGTTGTTGCCATTTCACCCCCACCCTAACCCTCCCCCTTAGGGGGAGGGGATTATATTTAAGGGGTTGGGGGTTGTCGCAAGGGGCCGGGGGTTATTGAATGGGACGGGGATTGTTGAATGGGTAGGGGTTATTGATGGGGGTTGGGCGGAGGTTAGGAGAATTGGGGCATTATTTCGCGGGCGAATAGTTGCATGGATTTTAGGACTTTGGGTTGGGGCATTCCGCCGAAGGAGAAGTTGCAGCCTAGGTATCCGATGCCGGAGTCTTGTAGGTCCCGGATTTTGGCGGCGCATTGTTCGGGGTTGCCGATGATGGCGCGGTTTTGGAATAGGTATTCGTAGGATGGGGGGCGCTCTTGGCGGGTTTGGCGGAAGTTGGCTAGGCTGTCGTACACTTCGCTGCCTTGCTGGTAGGTGCGGCGCCATTGGTTGACGTCTAACGTCCAGTTCAGGGCGGCTTCGGTGTCTTGGCGGGCTTGGGCTTCGGTTTCGGCTACATAGAAGTAGCGGAAAAAGGGGATGGCGGCCAGTTCCATGGGCTTGCCGGCGTTGGCGGCGCCTTCGACTAGGGCGCGGCACAGGGTCAGGCCGTCGGCGGTGTCCAGCACTACGCCGATGATGCCGGAGTGTCCGCTGGCGGCGGCGAAGTCTTGGGTTTCGCGGCTGCGGGTGGCGGCGATGTAGATCGGCGGGTGGGGCCGCTGGGCGGGCGGCGGGACGAGGTTGGCGTTTTCCACTTGGTAGTGTTGGCCTTGATAGCTGAAGTTGGGGGTGGTCCAGAGGCCCTTTATGATGTGGATCGATTCTTGAAAGCGGCCCTGGCTTGCGGCGGCGTCTACGTTGTAGCCGTGATATTCGTAGCCGGCGCTGCCGCGGCCGAAACCGCAGTCCAGCCGCCCGCCGCTGATTAGGTCGAGGGTAGCGGTGTCCTCGGCCAGCTTTACCGGGTGGTGCAGCGGGGATATGATGACCGCCGTTCCCAAGCGCAGGGCGGTGGTGCGGGCGGCGATGTTGGATAGCAGCAACAAAGACGCCGACCCGATGCCGTAGCGGGAAAAGTGGTGTTCGGCCAGCCAGCCGCTGTGGAACCCCAACTGCTCGCCGACGCAGAACTCCTCGGTGATGTGGTCCACTACTTGGCGGGGGGCGGTGTTTTCGGGCCAGGGCAGGTGGGAAAAGAGGGCGAATTTCATAGCGTTGTCCGGCCGACGGTTGGGGATGTATGGGATCTATGGCTAGGGTATTATTGCATATTCCGGCGGCGGGGGCTACTGCTGATAGGGCTGCCGGCGGGGGAGTTTGGGGCGTAATTGGCATCGGGGGGGCGGGGAATGGGGCGGTTGTCCGCGCTATAATCGGGTTGGCAATATCTGGAAATAAAGGGGGGGCGGCGTGCCTGCTTTTTTGGTGTTCGGCGACAGTTTTCTGGTGCGGCGGCGGGTGGCGGGGCTGGAGGCGGAACACGGGGCGGATGGGCTGCTGGACGCCAACCGGCACCGGATGGCGGGGGGGCAGCTAAACGCGGCGGAGTTGACCAGCGTTTGCCAGGCGCTGCCTTTTATGGATCCGCTGCGGTTGGTGGTGGTGGACGGGCTGCTGTCGGCGTCCGAGTCGCGGGGCGGCGGCGGCGGGCGGGGGCGCGGGCGGCGGGGGGGGAATGCCGGGGGCGCGGGCGAGTCGCTGGCCGAGGCTATTCCGCGGATGCCGGATACTACGCTGTTGCTGCTTACCGATGGGGAGCTTGCGGGCAATAATGCCTTGCTGCGGCAGTTGCGCCCGGTGTGTCAGGTGGAGGAGCAGACGGCGCCGCGGGGGGAGCAATTGAACCGCTGGATTAAGCGGACGGCGGAGGCGAAAGGGGCGGCGGCCAGTCCGGCGGCGATTGCTTCGCTGGCGGATTTGGTGGGGGGGGATTTGTGGACGCTGGATCAGGAGTTGGACAAGCTGTCGCTGTATGCGGCGGGGCGGGAAATCGGCGAGGCGGATGTGCGGCTGATGGTGTCGCAGGTGCGGGAGGCGAGCATTTTCGAGGCGGTGGATGCGATGATTGACGGGCGGCCGGATGCGGCTTTGCGGCTGCTGGCGCAGTTGCGGGACGATGGGCGGGAACCGATGTATATCATCGCGATGGTGGAGCGGCAGTTGCGGCTGTTGGCGCTGGCCCGCGATTCTATGGATCGCCGGCTGCCGCCGGAGGATCTGAAGCGGGCATTGGGGACGTCATCGGATTTCGTAGTTCGCAAGACTACATCGCAGGCGCGGCGGCATAGCCGTCAAGACATCGCCTGGCGGTATGACCGGCTGCTACAAGCGGATTTGGCGATTAAGCAGGGGCGGCTGGAGCCGGATTTGGCGCTGGAGTTGCTGGTGGGGGAGTCGGCGCCGCGGGGGTAGGGGGATGGGGCGGGGCGACGGTTTCGGGCGGGGGTTGGGGGTTATTCGGGTAGCAGGATGATGGTTACGCCGGTTTGATGGGCGGCGGCGCGGCATTGGTCGAGGGCTTGGGCGCCGATTAGGGCGGCGCTGACCGAGGTTTGGGTGACGCCGGATAGGATGTCGGCGCGGCGGCGGGCGCGGGCGGCGTCATCGGCGTCGAGGGTTATGGAGATTTCGGCCAGGGCGTAGGTATCGGCGTCTTGGTCGTGGATGATGATGTCGGCTTCATCCAGGTCGTCGCTTTGTTCGGGGGTGATGCGTCCGGCGAGGATGGCCTGGTCGGCCATTTGGTAAATGCCGGTTTTGTGGGGGATGGCGCTGGCGTGGATTACGACAGGGTTGGTCATCCCCAAGCGGCGGATCGCCAGGCGGATGGCGCGTTGGGTGGCTTTGCGCTCGTATTCGTTTCCCAGCAGGCGGCCCAGAGTGCCTTTCATGCTGGAGATGTCGGTCTCTATGCGGGAGATAGTCGCATCCATCCGGGCGATGTCGGCCTGCATCCGGGTGATGTCGGCCTGCATTTGGGTGATGTCGGCCTGCATCTGGGTGATGTCGATTTCTATGCGTTGGAAGCGGGCGTTGGCGGAGTCGATGAATTCTCTCAGGGTTTGCGCCAGTTCGCGGACGGCGGCCGGGATTTGCATGAGTTCTTGGTCGATGATGTGCTGACGCATCGCTTCCAAGAGCTCGGGGCGCTGCTCCATGGCGTCCAGGATGTCTTTGAATGTGGTTATTGGGGGATTTGCGGCGGAGGTCATTTTTGTAGTTTCCTTAGTGGGATGTTTGCTATTTTAAGGGTTCAGATGCGGGTTATCAAGGGGGGGTGTTGAGTTGTCAGCCCACTCTTGGATATGAGGATGCGGCTAGGGCGTGTTCACGTTTCGGGGGCGCCGTTGCGGGATGCCCGGTATCAGTTTACGCCTATTCACAATAGCCGTCAAGACATCGCCTGGCGGTATGACCGGCTGCTGCAAGCGGATTTGGCGATTAAGCAGGGGCGGCTGGAGCCAGATTTGGCGCTGGAGTTGCTGGTGGGGGAGTCGGCGCCGCGGGGGTAGGGGGAGAACGCGGTTTGGTGTGCGGACTAGGGGGCGTGTTTCGGGCAACGATGATGTGGTGGTTTGCTGGGGCGATGGCTAGGATGTCGGAGGCATTGACCGGGGTTTGCATGACCCCGGCCAAGATGTCGGCGCGACGGTATGTGCTATTTTGCGCCATCCCTGATGGCCTGAGTAATCATCGCCCGCCGAGAGATACGCCCCCCGGCTGACCCACCGAGAATAGACTTATGGACAGCGAGCAAGCTGTTCAATCTAGGTGCTAAATCGGGCTTGTTTCCAAGCCATTCACTTTTCAGGAAAGTATTCAAGTTTCCGTTGAAGCTCGGTTCTTTGAATACGCGATCGTCATGTTCGCTGTTCAGGTAATCATCCACCACCTCTAGGGCGGCATCTAACAATGCCTTGAGTGCGTCTTCGTTCTGCATAAGGATTTGCAGGCTCTGGGTTACTGCCTTTAGTGAGCGATCAAGTGTCCCCCTGATCAATATGTCCCTCAACAATTCGACAACCACGAAATAGTAAAGGAACCGGGTTTGGCGTCGGCTGTTTTGACTGGCGCGGTGACCAAAGTCGTACTTGTTGACCAACCTCTGTAGCTGATATGCTACATACAAATCCTCCGCTCCGATCCGGTTTTCGCCAGTCGTGATTTGGTTGAAAATCCTGCCCCCCGGAAAGAAGGGGGCACTTTTGCCAAAAGCAGTGCCAGGCTCCCGCATCCATCCAGCCCCATAAATTTTGATGAGGTCAAAGGCGTAGGCGTAAGATTCCGCAGCGAACTGCGGAATACTGGGGTGATTTTTCTGCCGGACTTTCTGAGCCTCCCAAGCACCCCTTTGAATCTCTAGGAAGATGCCATACCTGCTTGACATTTCTCCTGCCCAAGCACTGAAATCAGAACGCAAAGCGAGGAAATCCTGCTCGCGCACGGCGTTTTGGAAATTTGTGTACCTAGTAATGTCGGCAATCTGGGCACTGTTGCTTTTGACGATTTTTGCTACAACGACACCCTTGTCTGCCTGAGAGCGCCATTCATTAGTAGCGTTACTTTCACCCGTGCCGCCCGAATCCAGTTTCTGTTGCAACACGTCCCATATAGTCCGGGTGGTCTGGCACCCATTGACTACATAGGGGTCATACAATACCAAAGCCCCGTTTTGGTATTGGAAGTCCGACACAACAATGGTGATGCCGTTATTGTACAACCCGAACATTTCAGGCTCTTGCTTCAAGGTTTGGACGATTCCTTTGTTGACTTTCTTCCGGCTACCTAGAAACTGGCGCACGTTTTTGTCGTACAATTGATCCAAGTTGCCTGTTTGATCTCTGTACTCTTTCAAGAATTGATACAGGTTGGTCAATTGGATCGTCCCAACCCGCAACCCGTCGCTAGGCTCTACGAAATCCCCTTGTATTCGGGCGGAGGTACCCTGAGTGGTTGGATCGTCTTTGCGCTCCCATATAGTCTGCAAAGATATGTCTTCGACATCAAAAATTTGCGGAAACTTTTGCCGCCCCAAATCTCGGATACTGTTGAGGGCTTTCCTATCCTCTACGCTCATTGGTTGGGTAGTGGCAAACACAAGAATTATCCGATCTCTTTCAGACGCCTGCTCTATGAATGTGTTTAGCCGCCCTACAAGCTGGTTCGTTTGTTCAGACAGGCGGTTATTTTCCCTCGCCAGTGTGCCAATCACTTTTATGCCTTCCCTGACGATGGTTTCCTGCCCCTGGAAAGAAGTTCCATACTTGCTTTGAATCAGGTACCAAGTATCCCCTTCTTCAGACTGGCTATCTTGGTCATTTTCATCCATATCGGCACGGTGCAGATAGGCTATGTCAATACCGCCGTCTCCGCTTCCGTCGCATAGAACCAAGTCATCGTCGCCCTCGCTAACGTTCAGCCACTGAGTAACCAGTTTGAAAGCGAATCGCTGGCCTTTCTCGAAGGGCGGCAGGTCGGCTTCAGTGAATTCCCGCAACCATTCCTCGCAGAATTCCGCATAGGTTATTTCTTCCTGAGCAAGAACTAAGCTGGGCATTTCTTTCACCGCCTCATTATAGGCTGTTTCTCAGGGTAGTTCCCCTTATGTAGCTTGTCAAGGGCTTCGCGTCGCCAATTTCGCTTTAATCGGGCGGGGTTATGGGGTTGTAGCAGGCTACTTGGTGGTTGGGTTCGGGTTCGGTTATTGGGGGGCGGGGGTGGTGGCGGCATTGGCTGGTGGCTTTGAAGCAACGGGGTAGGAAGGGGCATTCGGGGCCGAGGTTTATTAGATCCGGGGGGTTGCCGGGTAGGGGGCGGATTTTGCGGCCGGGGTCGTCTAGGCGGGGCAGGGATTGTAGCAGCGACCAAGTGTAGGGATGTTGGGCGCGGCGGAATAGCGGGATTACTTCGGCGTGTTCGATCAGGCTGCCGCCGTAGATTACGCTTACTTTGTCGGCCATTGACGCCACTACGCCCATATCGTGGGTGATCAGCAGGATGGATGATCCTTGTTCGCGGACCAGGGCGCGGAGGCGCTCGAGGATTTCGGCTTGCAGGGTTACGTCGAGGCCGGAGGTGGGTTCATCGGCGATCAGCAGTTTGGGGCGCAGCACTAGGGCGATGGCCATCATTACGCGCTGGCACATTCCGCCGCTTAGGGCGAAGGGGTATTGCCCCATTACCCGTTTGGGGTCGGGGAGGCCCATTTCGCGGAGCATTTCCTGCGCCATTCGGTTGGCGCTGCGGAGGGACAGGCTGCTATGCTGGTGGATTACTTCCTCCAATTGGGAGCCGATGGGTTCTACGGGGTTGAGGGCGGCTTGGGCGTCCTGGAATACCATGGAGATTTGGTGACCGCGCAGGCTGCGGACGTATTCGGGGCCGGCTTGCATTAGGTCTACGCCCTGGAAGTAGATGCGGCCGGATGGGACGGAGGAGTTGTAGGGGAGTAGGCCCATTATGGCGAGGGCGAGGGTGCTTTTGCCGGCGCCGCTTTCGCCTACGATGCAGTAGATTTGGCCTTCCTGCTGGGTCAGGCTGATGCCGTTGAGGGCTTTGACCCGTCCGGCGGGGGTGCGAAATTCTACTTGGAGGTTTTCGATTTTCAGGGTTTCCGCCATAGGGCGCTCCGTTGGCTGGGGGTAGTTATGGGCGGAGGTTTACGGGGCGGTATTGGCCGGTTTTGAGCTGGGCGATGAGGTCGGCGAGGTTTCGGATTTTGGCCTGGAATTGGGTGGCGGCGGCGCCTAGCTGGTCGGCGCGGTGGGCATCGCTGCCGGCGGCGGCGGGGAGGGCTAGGGCGGCGGCGAGGTCGGCGGAGTAGCCGTTTTGCGGGGGGGCGCCGCGTCCGTTTAGGGATTCTATCGCGTCGCATAAGGTAAAGAAGGGGTCGGCGAGGGCGCGTTGCAGCATTGCGGCGCGGGCTTGGGGGTCGCGGGCGGGTTCCGGCAGGAAGCGGCGGCGGTAGGGATGGGCGGCGATCAGGGCGGCGCCGTGGCGGTCGGCGCAGGCGCGGAGGAAGGCAGGTTTGTGCATCCCGAATTGGTAGCCGGGCAGGCCGTAGGCTAGGACGTGACCGGCGTCGGTGTTGATTTCGGCGCCGGGGAGGACGAGGAAGTCGTGGCGGCGGGATAGCTCGCGGATTTGGGCGTCGTCCCAGAAGGCGTCGTGGTCGGTCAGGCAGATGCCGTCCAATCCCAGGGCTTTGGTCTGGGCGATGGCTTCGTCGGCGGTCATAAAGCTGTCGTCGGATTTGGGGTAGGTGTGGGTGTGGAGGTCTATGAGCAAGGCATTCGGCGGCCGGGGGCTGGATGGGGCTATGATAGCACGGGATTGGGGGGCGGGGAATGCCGGGGGCGGGGGGTTATTCCGGCCGCGCGTCGCTCGGGTCTATTCTGTGCCATTGGATAGCGCCGGCATCGATGATGACTTGGGCTTCGCGGGTGTTGCGCACGCTGGCGACTACGGGTATGGCGGGGATGCCGGTGACTTCGGTGAGGAAACGGGCGTTGCGCTGGGCGCGGGTGACGTCATATTCGTTTCCGGTCCAAGATGCCTCGGCGGCGATGTATACGGGTTCGCCGTTGGCGGGGTTGGTTGCCAGGGCTACCATATCGGCCAGACGAAAGCTGCGCAGCTCATTACGGGTGGCGTTGGGTATGCGCCGGGCCATAAGGACGAGATCCGTGGGGGAGAGGATTTCGGTTGCATTGTAGCCCATATCCTCGATTAGGTCGTAGATCATCCGGCCAAACTCGGCGCGAATGTGGCCGTCTTTGATGTCGCCCATGGCGGATTCCATGCGGTTCATGCGGGCTTCGGCGTTGGCGTTGATCCGGCTCTGTTCGGTCATGAAGGCGTCAACGCGGGCGTTGAACTCCTTTTGCTCGGCGATGAAGGCTTCGACGCGGGCGTTGAACTCCTTTTGCTCGGCGATGAAGGCTTCGACGCGGGCGTTGAATTGGTGCTGTTCGTGCATGAAGGCTTCGACGTGGGCGTTGAACGCCTCTTGTTGGGCGATGAAGGCTTCAAAGCGGGTGATGAAGGCTTCGACGCGGGCGTTGAACGCCTTTTGCTCGGCAATGAAGGTTTCGACCCAGGCGATGAAGGCTTCGACGCGGGTTACGAAGGCGTCGAAGCGGGCGGGGAGCTGCATTAGATCCTCGCCTACTATGCGGGCGCGGACGGCTTCGCGCCAGGATGGGTTGCCGTCCAGGATGTCGAGGAGGTCTTGGATGGTGTTGATGGTGGTCATTTTGGCCTGCGGTTGTTGGGGATGGGGGGATTATAGCACGGGATTGGGGGATGCGGGAATGCCGGGGGCGGCGCTAGGGGCATCCCTCGGGCCAGAAACGTTCCGGCATTGGATACCATTCGACTGCGCCGGAGTCGATGAGGGCCTGGACTTCGGGGGTGTTGCGGATACTGGCGATGGCGGGTATGGCGCGGGCGCCGGTGATTTGGGTTAGGAAACGGGCGTTCCGCCGGACTAGGTCGGTGTCCCGCAGGGCGGCGGTGTATCGCACTTCGGCGACCAGATACGCGGATTCGCCGCTGGCGCGGTCGAATATAAGGGCGATCATTTCGGCGTTGTAAAAACCGCGCCGCTCGTCCCGAGTGACATCCGGGATCTTTTTGGACATCAAGATAATTTCTTGGGGATGCAGGATTTGCAGTAAATCGCAGTCCATCTCATCACAAAAACCATAGGCATAAGACTCAAACCTCCTGTATAGGGAACTCCATTTCAGATAAAACATACAGCATACATCCGGTTTTGGATTTGCCGCGATAACAACGTTGGGGCGGGGCGGCAGGACAATCTATCATAACACCGGGCGAGCGGGGGCGCAAGCAACCGGGGGATGAGGAAACCCGCTCATCCCGGCTTTGCGTTTGGGATGAACGGGTTTTGGGGGGTAGCGGGTTGGGGGTTAGCGGGGGGTTAGGGCGCCTTCTTGTTCCAGGGTGTCGAGGATTTCGGCGGCGCGTTTGTTGCCTATCTTTAGGCGGCGCTCCAGTAGGTTGGCGCTTAGGTTGGGGTTGCGGGCGGCCAGGTCGCGGGCCTGGTCCATTTGCTGGAGGTCTAGGTTCAAAGGGTCGGATTCGGGGTCGGGATCGGATTCGTCGTCCAGCAGGTTTATGGGCGGCACGGGGGGGCCGTCCTGGTCTTTCCAGAAGTTTACCAGGGTTTCCACTTCCTCGTCGTAGACTAACGCGCCTTGCATTCTTTGGGCTTTGGGGGATTCTTTGTGGAGGATTAGGGAGTCGCCTTTGCCCATCAGTTTTTCGGCGCCGGAGGCGTCTAGGATTACGCGGGAGTCGACCTGGCCGGATACGGCGAAGGCGCAGCGGGCGGGGATGTTGGCCTTTAGCAGGCCGGTGACTACGTTGACCGAGGGGCGCTGGGTGGCGAGCAACAGGTGGATGCCGGCGGCGCGGCCTAGCTGGGCGAGACGGACCAGGTTTTGCTCTACCTCAAAGCCGGCGGCCATCATCAAGTCGGCCAGTTCGTCCACGATCAGGACCAGGAAAGGCATAGGTTCGTCGGCGCGGCTGTTGTAGCCGGCGATGTTGCGGACGCCCAGATCTTCCATTTGTTTGTAGCGGCGGATCATTTCGCGGTTGAGACCGCGTAGGGCGTCGGTTACTTCGTCGGGTTCGACGATTACGGGCTGGATCAGGTGGGGGATGCCGTTGTAGGGGGTTAGCTCCACGCGCTTGGGGTCGACCATCAGCAAGCGCAATTGTTCGGGGGTGCGGGTTAGCAGAAAAGAGGCGATGATGGAGTTGATTTGGACGCTTTTGCCGCTGCCGGTGGAGCCGGCGATTAACATATGGGGGAGGGATGCCAAGTCGAGGGATACCGGGGCGCCGCTGGTGTTTTGCCCCATCGCGATGGGGAGGCCGCCTTTGGCGTCGATCTTGCGGAAATCGGGGGTTTCCATAATGGCGCGGAGGTGGACTTTGCTGGGGGTGGGGTTGGGGACTTCGATGCCGACCAGTCCGGCGCCGGCGCCGAGCATGGGGGATTCCATGCGGAGGTAGGGGGTTTTGAGGGCCAGGGCAAGGTCTTTTTCGCGGGTAATGATGCTTTGGACTTTGACCCGGCTGCGCTCGCCGGCGCCGTCTTTGCCTTTGGCGACCCAGCCGGGGGAGAGGCCGAATTGGACGACGCGGGGGCCGGCTTTGACGTCGGTCACTTCGACGCGGACGCCGTGGTCGGCGAGGGTTTCCTCGACCAGCCGCCCCATTTCGCGGAGGGCGTCTTGGGAGGCGTCAAGGGATTCGGGGGGGGCAAGCATTTCGGCGGCGGGCAGCCGCCAGCCGGGGCCGGCGGACGGGGCGGCGACGGCGGGGGCAGGCCGGAGCCAGGGGGGGATGTAGCCGTTATCGTAGGATACTTCGGCCGCCGCGTCGGGCGATGCGGTATCGGATGGGGGGGAGGTTACGGCGGCGCTCCAGATGTCGTCGCCGGGGGCGTCGTTGCCGGATGGGGGGGCGTTGTCTTGGGCGGCAAAGGCTTGGCGGTTGAAGTCCCGCGGCGGGTCATCGGGTAGGGGTTGGCGCGGGGTTGCAGTTGCGGGGGATGGGGCGGCGGCTCTGGCCTGGGCCTTTTGGGCGCGGCGGCGGGCCAGGGATTGGTTGAAACGGGTTATGGGGCGGCCTAGTAATACGGCGGCGGGGCGCAGGGCGCGGTATAAGCGGGCGGCGATGGCGGCGATGGTTTGCCATACGCGGCGGGCGGCGCGGTAGTAGAGCCGTCCGGCGGGGCGGGGGTACAGGATCAGGGGCAGGATGGCGATCAGGGCGGCGAGCTTCAGGGCGCCGTAGGGCAGCAGGGTTGGGCCGCCCAGGGCTGCGCCCCAGCGTCCGGCGTAGGATACATCCTCCAGGGGGCCGTCAGTGGGGGCGAAGTAGGATAGGGCGGCGATGCTCAGGGCGGCGATGGCGGCGGCGATGCCCCAAGGTTTCCAATGGCGCGACAGGAAGCGGGGGCGGTAACGCAGGATGATGATGACGGAAGTTAGCCAGAGGGCGGCGGGGGCCCAGCCGTAGCCGAGGGCCTGGTAGGTCCATTGCCGGGCGTCGGGGTAGAGGAAAAAGAATACTGCGGCGATTATGGCGGCGGCGGCGATGGTCAGGAGGTCGACGATTAGCCAGGGGCTGGGGGATGGGGGGGCGATGGATCTTTCGCCGGTTGTTGGGGGGGCGGGGGGTTCCTGGTTTAGCGTGGTTGCTGCCACGGTGGGCCTCCTGTTGGGGGGGATGGGGTGTTTGGGTGAGGTTTGGCGAGGGGATGGTTTGGGGGACGCCCCCACCCTAGCCCTCCCCCGGTGGGGGAGGGGGTTTTCGGGGTTGGCGGGCGGGGGTGGGGCGGGGTTAGATTTCGGTTATTACCGGGATGATCATAGGGGATCGGCGGGTGGCGTTAGCTATGAAGGTTCGGGCAGTTTCGCGGACTTTTTGCTTTAGTTCGTCTTGCGTCGGCGGGGGGGCGCCGTTGGCGGATATGCGGGTCAGGATGTGCTGGTTGAGTTCCTGGAATAGCTGGGCGGTTTCGGTTTCCTCCATGAAGCCGCTGGCCAGGGTTATGGGGGGGGCGGTTGGCCGGCGGTCGGTTTGGGTTACGGTCAGGGCGATTACCAGCACGCCGTCTTGGGACAGGCTGCGGCGCTGCGTCAGCACCGGGCTTTGGGTGTCGTGGCGCGACAGGCCGTCTACGTAGGTGGGGCCTACGTTGATGCGCTCGGCGGCGACGGCGGCGCCGTCGGGGGTGATTTCCAGCACATCGCCGTCCTCTAGAACGAATATGCCGTCCTGCCCTACGCCCTGATCCCAAGCCAGTTGGGCGTGGGCGTTGAGGTGGCGATATTCGCCGTGTACCGGGACGAAGTAGCGGGGTTTGACCAAGCTTAGGACGAGTTTGAGTTCCTCCTGGCTGGCGTGGCCGTGTACGTGTACTGTGGCGATGCGGTCGTGGAGTACACGGGCGCCCTGCCGGAGGAGGTTGTCGATGGTGCGGGATACGGGTAGTTCGTTGCCGGGGATCGGGGTAGCGCTGATTACGATGGTGTCGCCGGGGAGTACCCGGACGTCGCGGTGTTCCCGGTTGGCGATGCGTACTAGGGCGGAGGTGGGTTCGCCCTGGCTGCCGGTGGTGAGCAGCACTACCTTTTCGGGGGGCAGGTCACGGGTAGCGTGTAACGGCTGCACCAGGCCGGGGGGCAGGCGGAGGTAGCCCAGTTCGGTAGCTACAGCCACGGTGTCGACCATGCTGCGCCCGACGATGCTGATTTTGCGTCCGTAGCGGTGGGCGGCGTCGGCGACCTGCTGGGCGCGGGATACCAGCGATGCGAAAGTGGCGACCATCACGCGGCCGGGGGCTTCGCGGATGGCGCGATCCAAGGCTTCGCCGACTAGCTGCTCAGAGGGGGTGTAGCCGGGGACTTCGGCGTAGGTGGAGTCGGATAGCAGCAGCAACACGCCCTCGGTGCCGTGGCGGGCCAGGACGGCGAGATCGATGGCGCGGCCGTCTACCGGGGTGTGGTCGATCTTGAAATCGCCGGTGTGGATGACGGTGCCCAGGGGGGTGCTGACGGCGATGCCCATCGAGTCGGGGATACTGTGGCAGACGCGGAACCAGCGGGCGGCGAAGTTTTGGCCGAATTGGATCGGGATGCCGGGGTCGATGGGCGTTACTTGGAAATCGCGGGTTTGGCGGCGTTCCTTGAGCTTGGCGGATATCAGGCCGTGGGCCAGGCGGGGGGCGAATACCGGGGCGGGGAGCCGGGGCAGCACGAAGGGGAGGGCGCCGATGTGATCTTCGTGGCCGTGGGTGATCAGTATGCCGCGGACCCGGTCAGCGCGGTCAGCCAAGTAGGAAACGTCGGGGATGATGAGATCGACGCCGGGCAATCCCTCCTCGGGGAATTGGACGCCGCAATCGATGACTATGATGTCGTCCTGGTATTCGAGGGCTAACATATTTTTGCCGATTTCCCCTAGCCCTCCCAGGGGGATTACGCGAAGTTTTTGTGACACGGGGGGGTGTTCCTCGCTTAGATTTTTGGTTTCGGCTAGAGCATTGAAATTTGGCGGGGGTTGGGGCGGCTTTCGGGGGGTTGGGGATTGGGGGGTGGTTCGTTGGGGGGATCAACGGTCTCCGGGATAGGTTGCGGGGGGGCGGTTAGGGTTTCGGATATGGCGCGGAAGTCGTCCACCAGGGTTTTGCGGAGTTCGGGGCGGCGCAGGGCGGCGGCGGGGTGGAGTACGGGGAATATGAGACGCCCGTCGGGGGCGGCGCGGGGTTTGCCGCGGGCGCGGGTTACGCTTTCGCCGGGAAAGAAACGGCCCAGGGAAAAGCGGCCCAGGGTTACGATCAGTTTGGGGTTGATCAGTTCTATTTGCCGGTCAAGATATTGGGCGCAGGCGGCGATTTCCGGGGGTTGGGGGTCGCGGTTGTCGGGGGGGCGGCATTTGACCATATTGGCGATGAACACGGATTCGCGGTTGGCGCCGATGGAGGCCAGCAGTCCATCCAGCAGATGCCCGGCGGGGCCGACGAAAGGGCGGCCCTGGCGATCTTCGTGGTAGCCGGGGGCTTCGCCGATGAACATCAGCTCGGCGTCGGGGGGGCCTTCGCCGGGGACGGCTTGGGTGCGGCCGCGGTGCAGGGGGCATTGCTCGCACCGGGTTACGGCTGCGGCTACCTCGTCCAGGGTGTCCATAGGCGGGGGCCTCCGGGGGGCGCGTTGGGGTTTGCCGGGGCGGGGGCGGCTGCTGGGGGCGGTTATTCATCCTTCGACAAGCTCAGGATGAATAACGGGCAAGTTCGGGGTGAATGGCGGGGGTTAGGGCTTCCAGTCATTGCTATCGGCAGTCGCCTGGGTATCTTTTCGGCGAGTTCGGGATGAATGGTATGGGGGCAAGGCGCACGGGGGTGCGCCTCTTAACGTCCGCCGCGCCGCCCGCGTAAAGCGGGGGCTAGGGCGTACAGCGATACGCCCCGGCGGGTGCGGGGGTGGCGGTTTCGGGTTTCCGGCGACGGCGGCGGGCGCGGGTTAGGTGTCTTCTATGCCGCGGGTTTTGAGGTAGTTCACCGCGTCCCCCAGGGTTTGGATGTTGCCGGCGTCTTCGTCGGGGATTTCCAGTTGGAGTTCTTCGCTGGAAAATTCTTCCTCAAAGGCCATTATGAGTTCCACCAGATCCAGGGAATCGGCGTTGAGGTCTTCGACGAAGGACGAGGTTTCCTGGACGTCTTTGTCGGCGGCGTCCAGTTTGTCTTCGACAATTGTTTTGACGCGCTCGTAGACCGTGGGCAAGGTTTATCCCCCTTTCGGCGCGGGTTCGGCGGCGGGCAGTTTTCCGGTTTCGATGCCGGTCATGATGGAGCCTAAGACTCCGTTGATGAACCGGGGCGAGCTGTCGCCGCCAAACGCCTTTGCCATCTCCACCGCTTCGTCAATGGCGGTTTTGCGGGGAGTGGCCGGATGGTGCATTAGTTCGTAGATGGCGATGCGCAGGATGTTGCGGTCCACCGCGGGCAATTGCGGCACGGGCCAGGCCGGGGCGTATCGGGCGATGATGGTGTCCAGATCCGGGCGGTTTGCCAATACGCCGCGGTGCAGGCTTTCGGCTTGCGTGATTACGGGGGCGTCCAAGATTTCGTCCAGCCAGTCATAGTCCGGCTCCGTATGGTCCCGGTTTGGGGTTGGGCGGGGGGCGCGGAGGTCGGCGGCGAACAGCGATTGCAGGGCCACGGTCCGCGCCTGGCGCCTGGGGTCAACGGGTTTCAGCATCGGGTTGCGCTCGGGGTTGGGGGGTACGCCCCCACCCTAACCCTCCCCCGGTGGGGGAGGGGATTTCTCGTTGGGTTTTGGTTCATTTTCGATTTCCGGTTTATGCCGATTTTCTTGGTTGGGGGGACGCCCCCACCCTAACCCTCCCCCTAAGGAGGAGGGGATTTTTTGTTGGATTTCGGGTTGGTTTTTTGGGGTTTGGGTTGGTTTTTGGGATTTCGGGGTTAGGGTTGGTTGGGCCAGATTTGGGTCAGCTTTCGGACGGCGTCGGGGTCGGCTACGGCGGAGGCTTCTACGTTGCGGTCGATGCGTTTGATCAGGCCGGTCAGTACGCCGCCGGAGCCGAATTCTACGAAGTGGTCGATGCCGGAGTCGATCATTGAGCGGACGGAGTCTTTCCATTGGACGCAGCGGCATAGGCCGCGGATTAGTTCGCTGCGGACTTGGGTTGAGGAGGTTAGCGGCTGGCAGTCGCAGTTGGCGATGATCGGAATTTGGGGTTCTTGGAGTCGGAGGGAGTCCAGTTCGGCGGCGAGACCCTGCTCGGCCTCCAGCATCAGGGAGGAATGGAACGCGCCGCTTACGGGCAGGGGAACGGCTTTGCGGGCGCCGCGGGCGGTGGCGAGATCGATGGCCCGGGCGATGGCGATGCGGTCGCCGCTGATGACGATTTGGTTGTCGGTGTTGATGTTGGCGAGTTCCACGCCGGTTTCGGCGCAGATTTGGTCAAAGGCCAGTTCGTCCAGCCCGAGGATGGCGGCCATAGCGCCGGGGCGGTTGGCGGATGCCTGGTGCATCAGTTCGCCGCGCCGCCGCACCAGCCGGACGGCGTCGGGGAATTGGAGTACCCCGGCGGCGACCAGGGCGGAGTATTCGCCCAGGCTGTGGCCGGCCACCGCGGCGGCGTTGACGGATTGGGGGCCGCCGGATTCGCGCCAGGCGCGCCAAGCGGCGATGCTTACGGTCATGATGGCCGGCTGGGAGTTTACGGTGTTTTGGAGTTCGCCGGCAGGGCCTTCAAATATCATTCGGGACAAAGGGAACCCCAAGCTGTCGTCCGCTTCCTGAAAGGTTTCGCGGGCGGCGGGGGAGGACTCGAACAGGGCGGCGCCCATACCGACTTTCTGCGAGCCTTGCCCGGGGAACACGTAGGCCCGATGGCTAGTTTGTGCGGTAATCGTATTTGCCTCCTGAGGAGGGGCGTGTGTCGGGATTTTTGACTGGGGAAATTTTAGTTATATTGTCAAGATTATGCAACGGAATGGCTAGGGGTTTGCGGCGAATTTCGCGGGGGCCGGGGCGGCGTCCGGTACACGGGCGGGATTGGGCGGCGCGGTACTGGATTACACGGGATTACCCGGCTGCATTGCCGCTTACACCGGCCGGCGGGATGGCTGCCGGGGAATGGTACACGGAGATGCAGTGGTACATTTTTGGGTGTGCGGGTAGTACCCGCCGGGTAGATGCGGCGGGTAACGGGTGTTATGGGTTTTGCGTAAAAGGGTAGCATAGCGGCGGCGGGGGGTTATTGCCGGTCGGGGATTACCTGCCGTCCGCGGTAGTAGCCGCAATCGCGGCAGGCGGCGTGGGGCAGCTTGGGGCTGCGGCAACGCTGGCAGATGGCGGCGTGTACCGGCTTCAGTTTGTAGGCGGTAAGGCGGCGGCCCTGGCGGGCCCGGGTTAGTTTTTTCTTGGGTACGGCGCCCATAAGTTCAGCATCTCCATCAAGGTTTAGGCCACGCGGTCCGGCGCGGCGATTTTTTTACTCTACTAACATTTTATAACATTCCCTAACATTTCCGCCCCTTTCGGCGGGTTTCCGGTTATTGGCCGGCGGGGGGCAGCAGTCCGGCGAGGGCGCCCCAGCGGGGGTCGGTTGGCGCGGCGCATTGGCATATTTGGGTGTTGCGGTCGGCGCCGCATTGGTGGCACAAGCCGCGGCAGTCGGGGCGGCATAGGGATTTCAGCGGCCGGTCGGCTAACAGATATTGGCGTATGACTTCGGACAGATCCAGCATTTGGCGCCCGTCGATGTGGACTACGCCCTCGGCCTCATCGGGGGGCGACATTTTGCGCCCGGTGGACGGGTCGGTGGTGGGGTAGCATTCCTCCTCGAGGGTGAGGGTGGAGGTTCGGTGGTAGGGGGTGAGGCAGCGGGCGCAGTCGGCGGGGGTCTGGGTTTGGATACTGGCGTGGATCAGCAGGCCGTGGTGGGTGCGGAGCAGGCGGATGCTGCCGGTGGCCCGGCCGGCCGCGTCCGGGGCGCCGTTGGCGTCGGGGGCGGGGGGCAGGGGTTCGTCCAGCGGGAACCGCCGGGTGGAGCCGGTCGGCTCCATTAAAAGCTGGGATACGTTGTACAGCATTTCTGTTTGGCCGTCGGCGGTTCCGGTTAAAGGCGATGCGTTTATTATAGTTTCCCGGCGGGATGGGCTGTCAAGGGATTTAGGCGGCGGGTTGGCGCGGCCGCCGCGGCCGCCGGCGATGGTTTCCCCTTCGGCGGCGCGGCGGGCGGGCGGTTTAGTCGTCCGCCGGGGTTGGGGGCATTGGGGCGGGGGGGATGGCGGCGATGCGGAGCAGGGGCGCTCCGGGCGGTTGGGGTTCGTCGGGGCCGAGGCCGGTATAGTAGTATACCCCGCACTGGAGGCAGAGCCAGTCGCCTTCGTCATAGGCCAGATCGCCGCGGCATTTGAGGCATACGCCCAGTCGGTATAAGGTCATTGCGCTTTCCGCCGGTCAGTCCGATGCGTCAATTTGGGGGCGCGGTTGTTTTACAGTAACAGAACTATTGTTCGATTTCAAGATGCAAGATGTCATTGGCGGAGGGGCGGGGGATGGCGGGCTTCTTGACCGGATGGGGGGCGGTTTCTATAATCGCGGCTACGAATTTCAAGGTTGGGGATGGTTGTTTTGGTTGAGCCGACGCAGGGGAACATCGAGGATCTGACCGGGGCGGCGCTGGCGGAATTGGCGGCGCTGGACCGCGGGGAATCGCTGGAGCAATGGCGCATCGCCTGGCTGGGCCGGCGGGGGCGGCTTACCGCGGTGCTGCGGGGGCTGGGGGCGCTGGAGCCGGAGGAACGGCGGCGGGCCGGCGCGGCGGCCAACCGGGCGAAAGAGGCACTGGAGCAGGCGCTGGCGGCGCGGGGGCAGGAAATCCGCGATGCGGCCCTGCGCCGGGCGGCGGGGGAGGAACGGCTGGATGTTACCCTGCCGGGGCGCCGGCCGGGGGAGGGCCGGCTACACCCGGCGACGCAGATTGTGCGGGAAATCTGCGCCGCCTTCGCCGGCATGGGGTTCAGCATTGTGGAGGGCCCGGAGGTGGAATGGGAGCGTTATAACTTTGAGATGCTGAACATCCCCAAAGGGCATCCGGCGCGGGATATGTGGAATACGCTATGGGTGGATTATGCCGGCGGCGACGGCGAGGGTATGCTGCTGCGGACGCATACCTCGCCCATGCAGGCGCGGGTGATGGAGGGGCGGGAGCCGCCGGTGCGGGTGGTGGTGCCGGGCAAGTGCTACCGCTATGAGGCTACCGATGCGACCCATGAGTGGCACTTTCACCAAGTGGAGGGGCTGGCGGTGGACGAGGGGGTGACTTTCGCCAACCTGAAGGGGACGTTGTACGAGTTCGCCCGGCGGCTGTTCGGCGAGGAACGGCGGGTGCGTTTCCGCTGCGATTATTTCCCCTTTGTGGAGCCGGGGGTGGATATGTCGATCGACTGTTTCGCCTGCGACGGCGGCGGCGGGGGCGGCGGCTGCCGGATTTGCCGGGACAGCGGGTGGATCGAGATTATGGGCGCGGGGATGGTGCATCCCAAAGTGCTGTCGGGGGTGGGGTACGATCCGGCGCGCTACACCGGGTTCGCTTTCGGTTTGGGGCCGGAGCGGATCGCGATGCTGAAGTACGGGATTGACGACATCCGCCATTTTTACGCCAACGATTTGCGGTTTTTGCGGCAATTCTAGGGGTGTCGGGGCGGGCGTTCCGGGAATTTATAAAGGAGATGAGCGAGATGCTTGATGCGACAACAATCCAGTCCTTGGCGGCCCTGGGCGGGGTGATCCTGGCAGGGATCGGCTTGATGACCGGCGCCGGTTATTGGTTTTACAACGGTCTGAAAGGGGATTTCAAGGATGCGATCACCAGGCTGGACGGCGGGATAAACACCTCCCGCGAGGAATTGGTTACGGAAGTTCGCCGGCTGGATGCCAAAATAGACGCCGCCAGCGATGGACTGCGGGAGGAGCTGCGTCAAGGCCACACGGATCTGCGGGAGGAGCTACGTCAGGGGAACACGGATTTGCGGGAGGATCTGCGTCAAGGGAACAAGGAACTGCGGGCGGATCTGCGCCAAAGCCGCGAGGAAATGCGGGAGGATCTACGCCAAAGCCGTACGGAAATGCGGGAGGATCTGCTCCAAAGCCGCACGGAAATGCGGGATGAGGTACGCCAAAGCCGTACGGAAATGCGGGAGGATCTACTCCAAAGCCGTGAGGTAATGCGGGAGGAGGTGCGCCAAAGCCGCACGGAAACGCAGGAGGAAATGCGCCATAACCACGAAGCGGCGATGGCCGAAATCCACCGCCTCGATGCCAAAATCGACGCCACCCGCGACGAACTGCGGGAGGAAATGCGCCATAACCACGAAGCGGCGATGGCCGAAATCCACCGCCTCGACGCCAAAATCGACGCCACCCGCGACGAACTGCGGGAGGAAATGCGCCGTAACCACGAAGCGGCGATGGCCGAAATCCACCGCCTCGACGCCAAAATCGACGCTACCCGCGACGAACTGCGGGAGGAAATGCGCCATAACCACGAGGAAGCGATGGCCGAAACCCGCCGCACCCACGAGGTTGCGATGTCCGAAATCCACCGCCTGGACACCAAAATCGACGCCACACGCGACGAACTGCTGGGCGAAATCCACCGCCTGGACACCAAAATCGACGCCACCCGCGACGAACTGTTGGGCGAAATCCGCCGCCTGGACGCCAAGATCGACGCCACCCGCGACGAACTGCTGGGCGAAATCCGCCGCCTGGACGCCAAGATCGACGATACCCGCGATATGTTGCTGGCCGAAATGCGGCGTCTGGATTCCAAAATCGACGATACCCGCGACGAACTGTTGGCCGAAATCCGCCGCAGCAATGTCCTATTGCTGGACGAAATCCGGCGGGGCAACGCCCAATTGCTCGCCGCCCTGATCGGCCACACGCACAACGAAATCACCGGCGCCGCCGAGTTCGGCGAAGTGCCCGCCGCCGCCGATGACTAGGCGCCGTTGCCCGTTTCGCAACCGGAAAATCCCGGAAAACTTGGGAATCCCGGAAAACTATTGATTGGGGGCCAGGCTTGAAAGTTCCTCTTAGCTGGCTGCGGCAATATGTGGATGTGAACATTCCCGTGGGCGAACTGGCGCACCGGCTTACTATGGCCGGGGTGGAAGTGGGGGAAGTGGCGGAAATCGGGGGGTGGCGCGAGGTGTTTGTCGGGTTGGTGACCATGGTGCGCCCCCACCCCAACGCCGACCGCCTGCGGCTTTGTTCGGTCAGCGTCGGGGCGGATGACGGGGATGTTGCGGAGGTGGTTTGCGGGGCGCCTAATGTCGCGGCGGGGCAGAAGATCTGCTTTGCGCGGGTGGGGGCGCGGCTGTTCAACGCCCATAGCGGGCGGGCGGAGGTGCTGGCCGCGGCGCGCATCCGGGGGGTGGAGTCGCAGGGGATGATCTGCTCGGAGCTGGAGCTGGGACTGGGGGAGGATCATTCGGGGATTGTAGTCTTGCCCGATGATGCGCCTCTGGGGGCGCCGCTGTCGGATTACCTGGGCGATGCGATCCTGGATCTGGAGCTTACCCCCAACCGCCTGGATTGCCTCTCCATGCTGGGCGTGGCCCACGAAGTGGCGGCGCTTACCGGGGGGCGGGTGGCGGAGCCGGATGCCAGCTACCATGAGGCGGGGGCGCCGGCGGCGGAACGGGTCAGCATCTCCATCGCCGACCCCGATTTGTGCCGCCGTTATACCGCAACGGTGATTGACGGGGTGCGTATCGGGCCATCGCCGCAGTGGTTGCAGGAACGGCTTACGCGGGCCGGGCTGCGTCCCATCAGCAACGTGGTGGATGTTACCAATTTCGTGATGCTGGAGTATAACCAGCCGCTGCACGCTTTCGATTTGGCGGCGGTCAAGGATGCTACGGTGGTGGTGCGCCGCGCCCGCGACGGCGAAAGGCTGGTTACGCTGGACGGCGTGGAGCGGGTTCTGAACCGGGATAATCTAGTCATCGCCGATGCGCGGGACGCCATCGGCTTGGGCGGGGTCATCGGGGGGGCGGACAGCGAAATCGGGCCGGCTACGGCTACCGTGCTACTGGAGTCGGCCAATTTCGATCCGATGAATAACCGGGAAACGGCGCGGGCGATGGGGCTGCGCACCGAGGCTACGCTGCGCTTTGAGAAAGGGCTGCGGGCGGAATTGGCGCCCCGGGCGCTGCGCCGGGCGACGGCTTTGATCCAGCAGGTAGCCGGCGGCGCGGCGGCCCCGGGGATGGTGGACGTTTACCCGGATCCGCCGGCCGCGCCGCTGTCGGTCAGGCTCACGATGGGGCGGCTGCGGCAGTCGCTGGGGATGGAAATCGAACCGGGGCGGGCGCGGACGGCGCTGGAATCCCTGGGGTTTGAGTGCGCGGATGTATCCGGCAACGGCGGCGGCGCCTTGGACGTAGTTATCCCGTGGTGGCGCAACGACGTAAATATCGAGGATGATTTGGTCGAGGAAGTGGTGCGCGTCATCGGCTACGATGCCGTGCCAACGGCGATGCTGTCGGCGCCGATCCCCTTTCACAGCCCGTCGCCGGGGGTTGCGCTGCGGGAGGAAGTCAAGGATTTGCTGGCGGCGGCGGGGATGCAGGAAGTGATTAACTATCCGCTGGTATCGGCTGAGTTGCTGGCGCGGATTCCGGCGGACACGGGTGACGGGGCGGACGTAGGGGATGGGGCGGCGCCGCTAAGGGTAGCTAATCCGATGAGCGCGGCGCACGAATATCTGCGGACTACATTGCAGTCGGGGCTGCTGGCGACTTTGGCGGCGAACCAGTCGCGGGGGGCGGGGCCTTTCCGGTTGTTCGAGGCGGGGCGGGTATTCCGGGCGCGGCAGGGGGATTTGCCGGAGGAGCCGGAAATGGTCGCCGGGGCGCTGGCCGGGCGGCGGGATGCGGCGTCATGGCATTATTCGGCGGGCGACCGGGCGGCGGGCGCCGGGGCCGGGGATGATGTTGGGGCGATGGATTTTTATGACGCCAAAGGCGTGGTGGAGGGGCTGCTGGATCGGTTGGGGGTGCGGGGCGTGGCGTGGGAGCCGGGGGAGCATCCGGTTTACCAGCCGGGGCGGTGCGCCGTGCTGCGGCATTCCGGGACGGTGTTGGGGTTTGTGGGGGAGGTGCATCCGCCGGTGCGGGAGCGGTTCGGGCTGGATTTCGGGGCGGTAGCCGGCTTTGAGCTGCGCCTGGCGGCGCTGCTGAATGCCCTGCCGGCAGCCCGACGGCGGTTCGCCGCCCTGCCGCGCTATCCGGCGGCGATCCGCGATGTCGCGCTGACCGTCGCCGCCGATGTTCCCGCCGGGCGGGTCGCCGAGCTGATTTTACGCCACCGATTGGTGCGGCAGGCGGAGCTTTTCGATCTGTATTCCGGGGAAAATCTGGCGCCGGGAACCAAGTCGCTGGCGTTTCATATCCATTTCCAGGCGGACGACCGGACACTTACTAATGACGAGGTCAGCCGTTCTCTGGACGGGTTGCTACGCAGTTTGGGGCGGGAGGTCGGGGCGGTATTGCGGGGTTAGGCGCAGGTTCACGCAAGGAGGTGTGATACTGCTAACAACATTTTAATGACATTCCCCCTTGCCAACCCCCGAATCCCTTTCCTACAATAATCCAATGCCGCCGAACCAACCCGGCCCCATCCATCCCGAAACGGGCAATAATGTTGGGGAATGTTAGGGAATGTTGGGGAAATAAAATTTTCCCGCCATAGACAACCCGCGCGAGCGACAACATAACATCCATCACCCAACCCCTCGCCAGCCGTAAAATGATACAAAATTTTACAAAATGATACAGAAGTAATTTTTCCACCGTAGGCAACCCGCGGGGGCGGCAACATAACTTCATCCATCAACCTTGACTGCCCGATACCGGGCATCCCGCAATGGCGCCACCGGAGGGTGAACCCGCCTTAGCAGGCGCTCGTGGGCGGCGGGCGGACGGATGGGATGCGCCGCGCTTTTCGCCTTTATCGTGTATCTTGGATGCGGTCAAATGGCGTGAACACGGGCTAGGGGCGGATTCCCGCTTTCGCGGGGATGACTGGGGGATGGGGGGAAGGGTTGGGGCGGGCGGCGATTTTACATTGCGATTTTGCCGGAGGGCGTTATGGCGACACAGCACGGCCACGGTCACCGCGCGGGGCATCACCGCCGGGAACATCATGATGAGGGGGCGCATTTTCACGGGCATAGCCATTCGGGGGAGGATCTGTTGAGCGTGGAGGAGGCGCTGGAGCGGGTGATGGCCTGCTTTGCGCCTCTAGATGCGGTGGAAATACCGCTGCTGGAGGGCTTGGGGCAGACCCTGGCGGCGGATGTGCGGTCGCCGCTGGCCTTGCCGCCGCTGGCTAATTCGGGGATGGACGGGTATGCGCTGCGGGGCGCGGATATCGCCGGAGCGTCGCCGGATACGCCGCGGCGCCTGCCGGTGGTGGGAATAGTGGCCGCCGGGCAAGTGCCGGATCGGGCAGTGGCGCCGGGCGAAGCGATGCGGATAATGACCGGAGCGCCGGTGCCGGCGGGCGCGGATACGGTGGTGCCTTTCGAGGAAACCGACGAAATGCAGCGCAAGGCGGAGGGGCGTCCGCTGGATGAAGTGGCGATTTTCACGGAAATGCCGGCCGGGGCCAACGTGCGGCCGGCGGGGGAGGATGTGCGGCCGGGCGAGCTGGTGCTGGAGGCCGGGACGGTAATCCGGGCGGCGGAGGTGGGGGTTTTGGCGTCTTTGGGGCTGGACCGGGCGCGGGTTATCCGGCGGCCGGTGGTGTCGGTGCTGGCTACCGGGGACGAACTGGAGTCGGCAGGAACGGCGCTGTCGGAGGGCCGGATTTATGACAGCAACAGCTTCGGCGTCGCGGCGTCGGTAGTGGCCTGCGGGGGCGCGCCGCGGCTGTTGGGCATCGCGCGGGATAATTTGGCGGATTTGCACGCCAAGCTGGACGCCGCCGCGGGTTCGGATTTGGTGATAACTTCGGCGGGGGTTTCCAAGGGGGATTATGATATTGTGAAAGACGTTCTGGAGCAGCGGGGGGCGATGAATTTCTGGTCGGTGCGGATGCGCCCGGCGAAGCCGCTGGCCTTCGGGCATCTGCGGGGCGGCGATGGGCGGGATGTGCCGCTGCTGGGGCTGCCGGGGAATCCGGTGAGCGCGATGGTGGCTTTCGAGATGTTCGCCCGGCCGGCGATCCGGGCGATGCTGGGGCGGCGGGCGCTGGAACGCCCGGCGGTGGATGGGGTGCTGACCGGGGCGATCCGCAATTACGACGGCCGGCGGGTTTACGCCCGCGTGGAGGTGGAGCGGCGCGACGGGGTGTATTATGCTTCGCCTACGGGGCCGCAGGGGTCGAACATCTTGACTTCGATGTCGCGGGCCAACGGGCTGGCGATCTGCCCGGAGGATTTGGCGGCGAAAGAGGCGGGCGAGGCGGTGCGCATCATTATGCTGGATTGGAACGAGGAGGTGGAGCTATGACGTTAGCCAGGCAGGAATCGTCGGGGGCGCCGGAGGAGCCGGCGGCGGCGGCGGGCAGCGGGCGGTATCATATCAGCCTGGAGCGGCTGGAGCGGCTGGGGCGGTCGGCGGCGCATATCATCGCCGACCGCCTTTCCGAAGCCTGCCCGTCGTATCCGCGCAAGGATTCGCCCGGCAGGCTGGATGCGATGACGCTGATCCGGGAAATCCGGGAGTTTCACGATGACGTGCCGGGGTATATCCGGAGCGATATGCCGGTTCAGGAAATCGTGTTCCGAATGCTGCTCACGCGGGGGAATGAGGCTACGCACCTGAGCGAGCTGCACCAAGAATTGACCGGCCGGTGGAGCAGTCCGCTACGCCCGATCGGGATCGACGAGGCGCGGCTGCGGCAGGTGCTGGCGGCGGATCGGTATTACGGGTTTGAGGAAGTGTAGCGCGGGGCGCGGGTTGGCATCGGATTCAGGATCGGTCGGCGGCGGTATAGGCCGCGGAGGCAAGAATGGTAGAAATTCCAATGGCCGCAATGGTAGGGCTGGCGGCAGTGCTGGTAGCCGTACTAGGCGTAGGCGGCGGCGCGCTATACCGCCTGGGCAAGCTGGCGCAGGAGGTAGCGTACACGCGGGAGTCGGTAAACCAGGAAGTGTCGCATTCGCGGGAAGTGCAGCAGAAGGATTCTGAGAGTTTGCGGGAATCGCAGGCAAATTTGCGGGAAATGTTGATGAAGGAGATTGAGCATTCCCGGGAAGTGTCGCGGGCGGAGCATGAGGCGACGCGGGCGGAAATCCGGCGGCTTACGGATGCTTTGCTTTCGCATTATCACGATGAGGATGGCAATGTGCGGTTTCGTATTCCGCCGCCATCGGGGGGCGGGGCGTAGGGTTGGCGTAAACAGGTGGGCTGCGGCTGGGGGCAATTATTACGGGTATGGAGGGACTATCGCGTTGATAGGGGGCGCGGTGCATGAGTACCGCGCCCTTTTTGTGGTTGGTTGTCAGGGTGTTAGGTTGGCGGCTAGTTGGAAATCGGCGGCGGTCATTTGGCTGAAGCGTTGGAGGTCGTATCCAACGATTTCGCCGTTTTCCGTGTAGTCGACAATAATGTCGTCGGTTATTTCTTTGGCGTAAGCGGCGGGGGCGTCTTTGATTTGGAGATAGACGGCGTCCACTTCAGGGTCGGCTTGTATCTTGAACATGGCGGCAATGCTCTCTTATTACGCGGCGGGGGCGGCGGCCAGGTGTTCTTTGGCGGTTTCGGTCAGTTGGGCGAAGGCGGCGGGGTCGCGGACAGCCAGGTCGGCCAGGATTTTGCGGTCCAGGTCTATGCCGGCCAGCTTCAGGCCGTGGATGAATTGGCTGTAGGATAGGTTGGCGGCGCGGGCGGCGGCTCCGATACGGACGATCCAGAGGCTGCGAAACTCGCCCTTGCGCTCGCGGCGGTGGCGGTAGGCGTAGGCCCAAGCGTGCATTACGGATTCTTTGGCCCATTTGTAGTTGCGATGGGAGGAGCCGTGAAAGCCGCGGGCGGCTTTGAGTATTTTCTTGTGGCGGCGGTGTTTAGTTACGCCGCGTTTTATTCGCGCCATCGGGGGAATCTCCGTTGCAATAGTCGGCCTCCCCTTGGGGGGAGAGCCGCGGGATGGGGCGGGAGCGCGGGTTAGCCGTAGGGCATCAGCCGCTTGAGGCGGGGGATGTCGGCGGGGGCGACTTCCAGCTTGTCGGAGTATTTGCGGGTTACTTTGGTAGGCTTTTTGCGGCGCAGGTGGCTGCTCATCCGCTTGCGGCGGAGGAGTTTGCCGGAGCCGGTCTGGTGAAACCGGGCTTTGGCGCCTTTGTGGGTTTTAAGTTTTGGCATCGGTTAAGGCTTCTTTCCGGTTGGATTTGTTGGCGGGGGCGCGGGTGTTGAGTTCCTCGGTTTTCTGGGCCGAGGGTATCAGCACCATAGACAGGGCGCGGCCTTCCATCGCGGGGGGACGCTCCAGACGCACTTCGTCCTTCAGATCATCGGCAACGCGGCGCAGTACCGCCAGGCCCAGTTGCTGGTGGGCGGCTTCGCGGCCGCGGAAGCGGACGGTCAGCTTGACTTTGGCGCCGTCGTCGATAAATTCGCGCACTTTGCGGACTTTGGCGTCCAGGTCGTGGCTGCCGATGTTGGGGCGGAAGCGCACTTCCTTTTGTTCGGCGCTTTTTTGGCCCCGCTTGGATTCCTTTTCTTTTTTGGATGACAGGTAGAGGAGTTTGCCGTAGTCGAGCAGGCGGCAGACGGGCGGGTCGGAATTGGGCGCGACTTCCACCAAGTCAACCTCGGCGTCGCGCGCCATTTGGAGCGCCCGGCGGGTTTCCATTACCCCTAGCTGCGACCCGTCGCCGCCGATGACCCGCACTTGAGGGCTGGTGATGCGTTCATTGACCCGATACTGCCTGGCGATGCTGCACCTGCCTCCGGTAGATTTTCCCCCTTTGCCAGTGGGATTAGGGTAGGTTAGCATACCATAATGCGGGGGTCAAGGCGGTTGGGGCGGGGTTTTTCGGCGGAATTTCTTATTTCCCGCCCAGCCGCGCCTCCAGTTCCCGCGCCCGCGCCTCCGCCCGATCCGCCCGCGCCTCGGCTTGCAGCCGGGCCTCCCGCGCCCGATCCGCCCGCGCCCGCGCATCCTCCGCCCGGGCCTCGGCTTGCAACCGGGCTTCCCGCTCCCGATCGGCGAGGGCTTCGGCGCGATCGGCGCGGAGCCGTTCGTCGGCGAAGGTCGCTATGGGGCGGGTGGTTCCGGGCTTATGCCATCGCAAGTTCCCGTTTTCCCAGCGCAGATGGAGGTTCAGTATCCGGCTGTAGCCCTCTAATATGCCGTCGCGGTGCTGCTCGATGGGGATCGGCTGATACGCCCCGTCCACCAGCCGATCCCCCGCCAGCCGGGCGCCGTGCCAGCGGCCGTCCTTGGTTTCGTCAAACCGCCAGTACTCGGCGATGCCGAAACCGGCGTAATCCTTGCGCTTGTTGCCGGAATCCTCGCGGCCGGTGCGTTGCGATGCGATTTCCAGCACAAAATCCGGCGGCTTGCCCTGCTCGGCGATGACGTAGCCGTTGCTCCGCTTATGGGCTTCAAGATCGACGTCAAAAGCGATCAGCAAATCAGGACACTGCGAACCCGCCAGGCTCGGCACGATGGCGCGGCAGAGATAGTGATCCCCGGTGATCAACGTAGTTTCCGGATCCCCCAAGTAATGCCGCAAGGCTGCGACAATGCTGGTCGCCGTCAACTGCCGGAAATTGGTCCTATCGTCCGGCGCGCGCTCCGGCCGGTCGGGCAGCCGGTAAGTACGCAAATTTTTCGCGGTGGTCACTCTTGCTCTCCTCCCGGGTTGGGTTGACGCCCCCACCCTGGCCCTCCCCAGGATGGGGAGGGAATTTTTGGGGATGGAAAATTATTGATCCCCAATACCCCCCAGCCGCGCCGCCAGTTCCCGCGCCCAAGCCTCCGCCCGCAGCCGGGCCTCCCGCTCCCGATCCGCCCGCTCCCGCTCATCCTCCACCCGCACCTCCGCCCGTTCCGCCCGCACCTCCGCACTATCGGCCCGCACCTCCGCCCGATCCGCCCGATCCCGCTCACCCTCCGCCCGCACTTCGGCCCGCAGCCGGGCTTCCCGCTCATCCTCCGCCCGCACCTCCGCCCGCAGCCGGGCATCCCGCTCGCGATCCGCCCGCCGCCGCTCTGAGGCGAAGGTGGCGATGTGCTCCCCGGTTACGGGGTCGTGCCAGCGCAATTCTCCGCTTTCCCAGCGCAGCAGGAGGTTCAGTATCGGGCTGTAGCCTTGTAATACGCCGCCGGGCATTCGCTCAATTGCAATCGGCTGATACTCGCCGTTCACCAGCCGATCCCCCGCCAGCCGGGCGCCGTGCCAGCTGCCGTTAGCGGTTTCGTCAAACCGCCAGTACTCGGGAATGCCGAAATCGGCGTAATCATCGCGCTTGTCACCGACATCCTCGCTGCCGGTGCTGTGCGATGCGATTTCCAGCACGAAATCGGGCGGCTTGCCCTGTTCGGCGATGATGTAGCCGTTGCTCCGTTGGTATGCTTCAAGATCCGCGTTAAAGGCGATCAGCAGATCGGGATACCGCGAACCCGCCAGATTGGGGGCGATGGTGCGGCAGAGGTAATGATCGCCGGTCATCAGGGTGGTTTCGAGGTTGCCCAAGTAATGGCGGAGGGGTTCGATGATGCTGGGGGCGGTCAACTGCCGGTAGCTGGTCATATCATCCGGCTCGCGCTCCGGCCGGTCGGGCAGCCGGAAAGTTGGCTTATCTTTGGCGGTGGTCACTTTTGTTCGCTCCCGGGTGGGGGGGTTCACCCCCACCCTAACCCTCCCCCTTAGGGGGAGGGGATTTTTGGGGGTTGGGGATTTTGGGTTTAAGGGGGCGTTCATTCATCCTTCGACAAGCTCAGGATGAATGAACGCCCCCATCAGGATGAATGAACGCCCCGTTGCGTAGATTGGGAGTGCGCCCCGTTGCGTAGGTTGGGGGTACGCCCCGTTGCGTAGGTTGGAGGAACGCCCCCCGGTTGCGTAGGTTGGGGGTACGTCCCGTTGCGTAGGTTGGGGGTACGCCCCGCCCCTAAGCCCTCCCCCTAAGGGGGAGGGTTGGGGTGGGGTGGGCGGCTACGACTCGTCGTTATGGCAGTTGGCGTAGCCCAGCACCAGGTTCGCCGCTAGGCCGTTGCGGCGGCCGTCGAGGCGGAACCGCGTCTGCGTCGGATCCGTCGCCACCCGCAGCGTGGCCCGTTGCCCATCGCGCTCCAGCGTCGGCACCGCAATCCCCTGCGTCTCATAAGCCATATACCGCCCGTTGGCCCAGATCGACAGGTGCAACAGCACCGGGCCGGTGTAGCTGCCCAAGTCGATGGTCACCGTCGCCGCCAGCGGGTTGCCGGTCTCCGGATCCCCGTTGTAGGTCTGGCAGGTGGCCGTCATCCCGTACTCATCGTTTTCGTAGATCTCGGGATGATCCGCCGCCGGGTCATACGGCCGCTCCGGCTCCAGCGGTATGCTGCGCGGCAGCGGCGGCGGCAGGGTGTCGGTCTGGAACGGCTCCCGCTCCGCCGGGCCGTACAGCTTGGGGTAGTCCGTGGCCCCGCCGAAGTCCCACGGCGCGTAGAGCGTGTCGTCCCCGGGCGTTAGGGCTATGCCCCAGGCTTGGTAAATCCCGGTGTAGCCGGTCGGGGATTGGAGTTCCGCGGTGGTTTTGCCGTCGGCGGCGGCCCCGCCGCTGGCCCGGCCGATGCAGTCGCTCTGCGTGCTGACCGTGGTGTCGCAGTAGCTGGCGGTGACCGCGGCGCTGGCGTAGCCGATCAGCCCGCCTACGGTGGCGGTGGCGCTGCCGGTTACCGCGCCGGCGGCGTAGCTGGTGATTAGCGAACCGCCGTTGCCGCTATGAATGCCGATCAAGCCGCCGCCGTTGCCGGCCCCGGTAGTGCTGGCGCTTACCGCGGCCGTGGACCAGACCGCCCGAAGGTCGCCGGTGTTGCGCCCGGCCAGCCCGCCGACGGTGGACGTGGCGCCGGTAACCGTCACCGACCCGCCCTCAACGTAGCTGGCGGTGATCCGCCCGGCGTTGTCGCCCGCCAGCGCGCCGGCGTTGGCGCTTGCCCCGCGGCTGCTGACGCTGGGGGTTTTGAGACCCAAGTCGCGGATTACCGCATCCCCGGTCAAGACCGCGAACAGCCCGGCGTTGGCGTGGTCGCCGCTGACCGCCAGCCCGTCGATGTAAAACCCCTTGCCGTCCAGCGTCGCCTGGTAGGACGCGATCGGCGTCCAGTCCGGGTAGGCCGCGGCGGCGGACTCCAGGTTGCCGGTCAGCTCGTAGCCGATGCAGCCGGTTTCGCAACCCAGCCACGGGGTGCTGGTGTCCGATATGTTGCCGTTGGGGAACCCCCCGCTGTAGGCCGAATAGTCGGCCGCATCGTTGGGCCGCCCATCCCCGTCCGGGTCGTAGCGCAGCGCGTTTAGCTGATGCGGGTTCGTGATGTCGATCAGGTTGTCGTCATCCGCATCATAGTCCACCACCCGCGCCGCCGCCGCTTGCCGCTGCGTGGGCGGGTACAAGCCGGGGTAGTCCGTGGCCTCGCCGAAGTCCCAAAGATAGTCGGGATAGGTGTCGCCGTCCAAGTCCAGGTTCCACGTTTCGTAAATCCCGGTGTACCCCGTCGGCGTTTTGAGATGGGCGCTGCTGTGGCTGGCGGCGACGGCCGTGGAGATGCTCCCCGATGGGCCGTCCAGCATCCCGACGCAGGTGGATGTGCCGACCGTGGAGTCGCAGTAGCTGGCGGTGATCCGGGAGCCGGCCCCGTAGGACAGCCCGGTAAGCCCGCCGATCCTCGCCGCGCCGGACACGACGGCTGAGGCGTAGCTGGTGATTATGTGGCCGCTGTCGCCGTTATTGCCGGTCAACCCGCCGGCATTGGTGGAGGTTGGGGAATCGGCGACTACCGATCCGCCCCGGGCGTAGGACGCCTTGATTTCGCCCAAGTTGAAGCCCACCAGCCCCCCGGCGTAGCCGCCCAAGTTGGTGACGGTGGACGTGCCGCCCTGCACATAGCTGGTGGCTATTTCGGCGCCGGCGAAGGTATAGCCCACCAGACCGCCGACGTATATGGTGCCGCTCACGTTGGGGGACATTATGCCCAAATCCCGGATCACCCCGCCGCTGCCCGCCCGATCCCCCAACCGCCCGAACAGCCCGGCGTTGGTGGCTCCGGTCACGGCAATGCCGCTGATGGTATACCCGTTGCCGTCAAACTCGGCGGCGTATCCGTCTTGGCCGCCGTCAATCGGCGTCCAATCCCCGCTGAGGGTGAGGTTGCCGCTAAGCTCGTACCCCTCGCACCCCGAAGCGCAGCCCATCCGCGTGCCGGTGGCCGCCAAATCCCCCGTCGGGAACGCCGCGGCGTAGGCGACAAACGTGCTGGTCGCCGCCGGCAGCCCATCGCCGTCCAAGTCGTGGCGGACCACCGCCAGTTGCTCCGCCGTGGCGATCTCAATCAGATTGTCGCCATCGGTATCATACGAGGTTGGCGAGTCCATCCCCCGCTGGCGGGGGGTGCGCAGCATCGGGTACTCGCTGGCCGTGCCGAAGTCCCAAGCCTGGTCGGGGAAATCGTCCCCGTCCACATCCACCCGCCAGTGGGAATAAATCCCGGTGTACCCCGTGGGGGCTTTCAAGGCGGCGGCGCTGGTGGCGGGAACCGTGGCGGTGGCGCTGATGCCGCCGCTGGCGACCGCCACGTTGCCGATGCACTGAGTGCTGGTCGTGCTGTCGCAGTAGCTGTTGGTGGCCGCGTCAGCGAGGGCGCCTTGAATCTCGCCGATGAACCCGCCGCTATTGGCGCCGGCATGAACCGCGGCCGCCGAGCCGGCGGCGTAGCTGGCGTGGTAGCGGGCGAACCGGGAACGCCCCACCAACCCGCCGGCATCGATGTTGGAGGTGTTGACCTCGCCATTCACCGCCGCCGTGCTGTACACCGCCCGCAACTCGATATCGGCTTGAACGACCGTGGCGGCTATCGGAGCGTTGATCCGGCCCGCCAGCCCGCCCACGGCGCCATCCATTCCGGTCAGGGGGCCGGCGAGGGTGACCGTGCCGCCCGATACATAGCTGCCCGTGATTTCGGCGCCGGCGCCGTCGATGATGTACCCCACCAGCCCCCCGGCGTAATCCCCCCCGCGGACGCTGGGGCTGATCAGCCCTACCTCGCGGATGGCGCCGGCGGCGGTCAAGGCCCCGAACAAACCGGCCTCGCCGCTGCCGCTGGTGGTCAGGTTGCTGATGGTGTACCCGTTGCCGTGGAACTCCGCGCGATACGGCGTTGCCTGCGCCCCGATCGGCATCCAGTTGGGGTAGGGGTCGGTCGAGGTGGTTGTGCCGCCGACTTGGCCGTCGTTGTCCCGGTCGAAGTCCAGGCTCCCGGTCAGCTCGTAGCCGATGCAGCCATCGGCGCAGCCCATCCGGGTGGAGCTGGCCCCCAGCAGATCCGTGTTGCGGAACGCCCCGAAATACCCCGACTGCGCCGCCGTGGTCGTGGCATCCGTCCGCCCATCCCCGTCCAGGTCATAGCGGATGGCATTCAGTTGTTCCAGCGAACCCACATTGATCAGATTGTCGTTGTCCGGGTCGTGGCCCATCCGGCTCTGCGTATAGCTGGCCGGCACGGGATACTCGCTCGCGGAGCGGAAGTTCCAAACCGCCGCGTCCCAGTTGGCGTAAATGCCGGTGTTGCCCGTAGGGGTTTGCAGCGCGGATTCGGTCTGGACCGTGGCGGTGCTGCTGGCCCCGTTGCGTTCGCCGATGCAGACGGTGGGGGCCCCGTCGACGAGGCAGTAGCTATCGGTGACGATGCTGGTGCTGGTATTGGCATTATCGATTTCGCCGACCAGTCCGCCGAAGTCGAGGGTGATGCCGGAGACGCCGGCGGCATCGGTGCCGGTGACGTGGCCGGCGGCGAAGCTGTCGGTGATGGTGCCGACATTTAATTCGCCCACCAGTCCGCCGGCGCGGCCGTTGTCATGGGAGCCGGCGTCTACCGTGGCGGTGGAGTAGCTGGCGGTGATGGTTCCCCCCGCATCGTTGGTGCCTACCAGTCCGCCGATGTTGGGGTTGGCCGTGCCGTTAAAGGCGATCGAGCCGCCGTCAACAAAGCTGGCGGTGATGGTTCCCCGGTTGGTGCTTGCCAGAATGCCGGCCGATTGGCTGTCGCTGGTTATGACGGCGTTAATCAGCCCAACGTTGCGCACAACGCCGCCGACGGCCAGATTGCGGAAAAGTCCGGGTGCTTGGCCGCCGGTGATGGTCTGGGTCATATTGCTGATGGTGTAGCCGTTGCCCTCGAATATGCCTACGTAGGGGTAGCCGCCGGTCCAGCCGGCGCCGGCGAAGTCCAGGTCGTTCATCAGCTCGTAGCCGCGGCAGGCGGCGGGGCAACCCATCCGGGGGGTGCTGGTGGGGGTGGTATGGGCCACGACGTTGCCGTCGGGGAAAGCCCCCTGGTATGAGGTTAAGTCGCCGGGGAACTGGGCGGAATCGATGGCGCCGTCGCCGTTATGGTCCCAGCGGATGACCTGGAGTTGGGCGATAGTTTTGATGTCGATCAGTCCGTCGTTATCGGAGTCGTAGTCCACCCAGTGGGAGGTGGCCCCGGCGGGGAAGGGGATGGCGGCGTAAAGCAGCAGCGCCAGGGCGGCCAGCAGGGCCAGCGCCGCCAGGGCTTTCCCCGCGGGGACAGCGCGAACGCGAAGGGCGGGCGTATTCATAGCAGAAGCATTCCCTCAACAAGGCAGGATAGAGGCGCGCCAAAGTCAAACCCCACCCTACCACAACGCCCCCGCCAACGGCAAGGGGGCGCAGCCGGGGAATGCCGCCATTCCGGGGGGGCACGGGGGCGCGATCCGCTGGCCGGGGGGGATGTATGGAGGCATTCATCCTGAGCTTGTCGAAGGATGTATGGAGGCATTCATCCTGAGCTTGTCGAAGGATGTATGGGGGCATTCATCCTGAGCTTGTCGAAGGATGTATGGGGGCATTCATCCTGAGCTTGTCGAAGGATGAATGGGGCGGCGGCAATGGGGAACGCCCCCACCCTAACCCTCCCCCGGCGGGGAGGGGATTGGGGGGGGGCATTCATCCTGAGCTTTGGGGGCATTCATCCTGAGCTGGTCGAAGGATGAATGGGGGTTAAGCGTCGTTTCCGGCCAGTCGCTCGGCCAGGGCGATAAAGTCGGCGACCTCGCGCACCAAGTCCGGCAGGTCGTCGGTATAGACGCCGTCGTAGAACGCCTCGCTGTGCAGGTAATAGAAAAAGTGGCCCCACAGCATACGCAACTCGGCATACTCGCCGCCGCGCCGGTGGGACAGGGCGCTGAGACCGGCGCTTAGGTCGGTGTCGGTATCGTTGTGGATTCCGGTTATGCTCCAGATCAGGGCGGCGGTGGCGGCGCGGAAAGCCAGCCAGCCCTTTTCCGCCCCATCGCGCCAATCCCCGGCGGCCATCAGACGGGCGGCTTCGGTCTGCATGGCGCGGGCGTCTTGCATCAGGGTTTGGGCGTCGGGGTTTTTGAGCATTGTTTTGTCTCCGGGGGGTTGGGGATGGGGTAGGCGGTTAGGCGTCGTTTCCGGTCAATTCCTCGACGCGGCGGATAAAGTCGGCGACTTCGCGGATTATGCCGGGCAGTTCATCTTCGTAGACGCCGTCGTAGAAAGCCCGGCTGTGCATGTGGTGAATAAAGTGGCCCCATAATCTGGGCAACTCGGCATACTGGCCGCCGCGATCCTGCGCCAGCTTGCGAAGGCCGATTCTTATATTCCTGTTGGTCTGGTTATGGACTCCGGTAACATCCCAAACCAGCGCGGCGGCGGCGTTGCGGAAGGCCAGCCAGCCCTTTTCCGCCCCATCGCGCCAATCCCCGGCGGCCATCAGCGCCTCGGCTTTGGCATAGGCGTCGCGGGCATCCTGCAACAAGGCTTCAGCGCCGGGGTTGTCCAGCACTTGCGGCTCCGGGGCGTTAAGGGTTGCCGAAGTCCAGCCCCTGGAGGAATTCCTCGATTTGGGGGGGCAGGGGCGTTGGCGGGTTGGCGGTGGGCGGGTTGGGGTTGTCGCGGTCGTAGCGCTCCTCCAGCCGGGACATCAGCGTGGATATTTCGGGGGCGCCTTGGGCCAGGTTCTGGAGGTGATCGTATTGCTGCAATCCGCGTTGGCGATCTTCAAGCTGGGCCGGCAGGTTGTACAAGCGGCACAGGATCGCGGTCAGCCGGGCGGCGCCGGTGTAGTCTTTTTCGACCTGAAAGTACTGCGGGAGGTGGACGACAAATATGCGGGTATCGATTTGGGTTTGTTCCGCGTGCCGGAATATCAGGTGGGCGATGGTGGTGGGGCCTTCGTAGTCGCTGGGCCGCGCCTGCGCGATGTGATAGTCGGCTTCGTTGGCGGGGTCGATCGTGCCGCCGGATACCAGCAGGGGGCGGGTGTGAGGCACCATATCGTACATCGCGCCAATCATCGAATAGCGCTTGACGCCCAGCCGGTCCAGGATTTCGATGACGGAATCGGTGAAATCCTCGCCATAGTTATGCGGTTCCAGCAAATGCAGGGTAATCAGGTCGGGGGCGTTTTCGCGGCGGGCGACTTTGATGGTGGTGGTGGGGATGGTGTATTGCCGGCGGCCGCGGCGAATGCGGGTCTTGGGGCGGTAGCGGGTGAAATCGTAGAACCGCCCGGGGCGGGACAGCCGGGCGATTTCTTGCGACTGGAGGTGCTTTTCAATGCGGCGCAAGGTAATGGTGCCGACGCGTCCCACATCGATCCAAGGGCGGATGACGGTCAGAACGTGGGGGGCGTTGAGGTCAGGCAAGGGTTGATTAAGTTGAAACGCTCTGATCTGCATAGGCGTAGTTTGACAGGGTTGGGCAGGGTTGGCAAGGGGTTGCGGGGGCGGGATACCGGGGGTTTTTGGGGGGATTATCTATTAGGGCCGGCAACGCGCTTTTCCATTGATCAATCCCGACCCGCCGGCGAAACCCAGAAGGGCTCCAGCGCTGGCTTTAACCAGCCAATCGGCGGTGCTAAGCAGGGTTTCTTGGGTGGAGGTTAGATCGCCAGTGACGGCTATGGAAAGCCACACCATTACCCCGCCGCCCATGCCGATTAGTGCAAACAAGAGTATCAGGACTGCTAGGGGGATTATTTTCCCTTTCACGGTTGCTGGGCTTCCGTGGGGGCGCTGGGGGCGATGGCCGTCGCGATGTCCGGGTTTGGCTCCCGCGTCGGCGTTTCGACCCGGTAGCGCAACCAGATTCCATAAACCAGCAGGCCGATGCCTACAAGGAACATAACGAACCCGGTTGACATCATTACAAATGCCAGGATGAGGAAGGGAGTTTCCATAGCCGCCGCCTTTCGCGCCGGGCGCTTGCGATTGGTTTGATTATGCGCCGGGGGGTGCCTCGGAGTCAATGGGGCGGGCTGGGTTTTTGGTGACGGCGGGGGGGTTGCTTTTTCGCGGCACCGGGGTTTATGATTATGGAACATTAGTTCTATCACCCCCGGCAGGCAACCCGCCGGGGGGCAATGCGGAAGGTTCGAGTTGAGAATGCCGGAATGCCGACGCTGCTTATCGTCAAACGTGCTGGTCTTGGAGAAAAGGATGGCCTCGGACAACGATGTTTACCGCTGCCAAAAGTGCGGGTATCTGTTCAGCCCGGCGCCGGTTTCGGACCCGGCGCCCGCGGCTATGGATCCGGCGCCCGCGGCTACGGCGCCGGCGGATGGGGCAAATCGCTAACCGGCGGCGGCTGGGGCGGCATCCTCCGACGGCCCCAAGATGCCCGCGGCGGGGCTGCGCCGGCTGAACCGGATCCGCCGCCCAATGCGCCGCGCCGGGCAACCCCCGGCGATGGGGCGGCAACCCTGTCGCCGGTAGCTTTCGCCCGGAAGGTGCTGGGCGTGGAGCTTTGGAGCAAGCAGGTAGAAGTCCTAGAAGCCCTGACCGAGCATCGCCGGGTGGCGGTCAAGGCCGGGAACGGACTGGGCAAGGGGTTTTGCGCCGCCGTCGCCATGCTGTGGTTCATTCATACCCATCAAGACGGCGCCATCGCCCTCAGCACCGCCCCCACTTTCCGCCAGGTGCGCCATATCCTTTGGCGCCAAGTGCGCCGGCTTTACCGCCCCGCCGCGCCGGCCCTGGGCGGCAAAATGCTGGATACCCGGTGGGAAATCTCCGATGACCGCTACGCGCTGGGCCTATCCGCGGATGGCGCCGGCCAGTTCCAGGGGTTTCACAGCCCCAATATGTTTATCGTCGTGGACGAAGCCGAGGGCGTGAGCGATGAGATCTACGAAGCCATCGAAGCCGTGATGACCTCCGCCGGGCCGCTGCTCCTGCTGATCGGAAATCCCACCACCACGACCGGAGCTTTCCGCCGGGCGTTCTACGAGGAACGGGAAATTTACCGCAACATCACCATTTCCGCGTTGGACAGCCCCAACGTGCAGGCCGGACAGGTAGTAGTGCCGGGGCTGGTCACGCCCGGCTGGGTAGAGGAGCGGCAGCAAATTTGGGGCGCGGATAGCTCGGTATACCGCGCCCGCGTACTGGGCAATTTCCCCGAACAGGAACAAGATTCGCTGCTGCGGCTTAGCGATGTGGAAGCCGCGGTGCAGGCCGGCGCGGAAATGGGGGAACGCCCCCGCCCCAACCCTACCCCGGATGACGCGGCGGCCGACGGCGATGGCCCGGACGGCGCGGACGATGTGGATGAAGTGGTGCTGGCCGTGGACGTGGCGCGCTTTGGCGCCGATCGAAGCGTTATTTTGCGCCGTCGGGGGGATCGGGTGGAGGAGATCCAAGTTTTCCGCGGAATAGACACCATGGCGCTGACCGGCCGCGTGGTGGCGGCGATCCACGAGCATCAGCCCTCAGAAGTGCGGGTGGACGAGATCGGCGTGGGCGCCGGCGTCGTCGACCGCCTGCGGGAGCTGGGCCACCGGGTGCGCGGCGTGAACGTGGCCCGCAAGGCGCGCCAAGAGGGCAAGTTCGTCAACGTGCGCGCCGAAGCCTATTGGAATCTGCGGGATCGGTTCGTCGCCGGCCGCATCGCCCTCCCCGCCGATAATGCCCTAGTGAGCGAGCTGACGGCTCTGCGGTACGAAGTCGACAGCGCGGACCGGGTCAAGATGGAAAGCAAGGATGATCTGCGAAAGCGGGGCGCGCCATCGCCGGATCTCGCCGACGCTCTGATGCTCGCCTTTATGCCGCCCGGCAGCCGCCTGCGACTGTGGACTTGACCAGCCGGCGGCGACGACCGGCAAGTTGAACCTATTTTTGGATTGGGGAGCGCGATTATGCTGCGTAAAATTTGGGGGCGGTTTTCCAGCGCCCGTGGCTTGCGGGAAACCAAGAGCGGCGGCGCGGCCGCGGCGGACGTCCCGGGGATGGGGGCTTTTCCGCTGCTTTCCGGCGAAGGCCGGGGCTGGGCCCGCAGCGAATATGGCGAGTATTATGCCGGGTCGACCCCGGTGTATGCCGCCATCCGCGTGCGGGCGGAAGCGCTGGCCCGTCCGCCGGTGGTGGTCTACCGCCGGGTGGCCGGCGGCCCGCGGCTGCCGGTGGCCCCGGAGCACCCGGCGCAGCAGCTACTGGAGCGGGTAAACCGCTGGTATACCCGGGCCGATTTGTGGCGCGCCACCGAAATTTATCTGAACCTCTGGGGCTCGGCGTTCTGGATGCTGGATTACGACGCCGACGGCCGGCCGGAAATTTGGCCGCTGCGCCCGGACCGGGTGTCGATCGTTCCCGACCGGGAGCGGTATATCCGCGGTTTCGTGTACCAAGGGCAGGGCCGGACAATGGCGCTAACCACCGAGGAAGTAGTATGGTTCCGCTATTTCAATCCCCTGGAGGAATACGCCGGACTGTCGCCGGTCGCCCCGGCGCGGCTGGCCGTGGATATGGGGCGCGACGGCCTGCGCTTTAACCGCAATTTCCTGCGTAATTCGGCGCAGCCCGATTTCGTGATGCTTACCAACGAGGATATGAACGACCGCGAAGTGGATGATTTTTACCGCCGCTGGGAAGCCCGTTTCCGCGGGCCGGAGCGGGCGCGCCGCCCGGCGGTAGCCAGCTTCGTGCGGGATATTAAAACCCTGGGCCTAAGCCACCGGGAAATGGATTTCATCCAGGGCCTGCGCTGGAGCCTGGAGGAAGTAAGCCGCGCCTACGGCGTCCCGCGCCCGCTGCTATCGGATTTAGAGCGGGCCACCTTTTCCAACGTAAACGCCGCCGAAAGGTTTTTTTGGCGCAACACCATGGTCCCGGAAATGGCGTACCTGTCGCAACAAGTAACCCGCGGCCTGTTCCCCCTTTTAGGCTACACCAACCTAGAAATGGAGTTCGATTTAACCACAATCGAAGCCCTAGCCGAGGACGACAACGCCCGAACCAATCGCGAGACGCAGCTACTAGACCGGGGCGTACTAACCATCAACGAAGTACGGCAGTCCCGCGGCCTACCCCCAGTACCCTGGGGCAATGGCCGGCCAGGCGGGTAGCGGGGGTAATTGAATTTACCTGCCGGACAGTACGGTGTTAGCTTGTATGCGGGTCAACTTCGGGATCTGCAACAGCCCGCCAACCTCGATCAAAGGTAAAAGTTTGGCCTTTGCCAGCCGGGTTTTGGATTTTGACAATTCTTTGATTGTCGGCGCCAGCATTTTCCACCACATAAAGCCAGTAATGTTCACGTTGTTCCTGCGCTTTCTCGAATTGCGTCCTGGTCATAGCAGCAGGCCCATTATCCAAAGTTTCGGACAGGGCTTTGACTTCACAATAGGCCACCGTATTGCCATTTGGATCTGTTTTGTACAGGTCGAATCCGGGATTATTGGGTGGAGTGCGTTGCCAACCAGGTTCGCATTCCAAGATAAATTGAATGGCTTTTTCTTCGAGGGACAAGCGTTTAGAGTGCTCCTTGCCGTCCGGGTCGAGTTCTTCGCTATCTGGGCGTATCCCAATATAGGATACGAATTCGTGTTGTCGGTTACTGGTTTGTCGGTTTTGAATCGCAGTATCATCCGGGCCGTTAGGTTTTCCGGTCTCAATGGAACGGCTACTTGGGTTTGCTATAGGCTTACTATTTGGCCGCGAAGCAACGTTAGTATTATTCGGTGCTGGCCGAGCCGCTTCTTTGTTGAACGAATCTTCGTGGGTTTTGTCATTGTTATCAGAAGGAACGTCTTTCTGCGATTCCAGTTGACTGTTTATCAATTCCTGTAACTTTTCCGCAGTCACTCCGTGTTTTTGCATTAGATCTAGTGCCGCAGGATCAATGCCAGCCTCGCGGGCAAGCCTGGCAATTATTGGCGGCTTGAATTGGATTATGCGCGTTAGTGTTGGCTCTTCTTCCCAGCCATACCCATCGCGCAAAGTCTCAAAATCGACCTGTTTGGGGATTTGTAACTCCCCTTCTGAATCAGGAACCCAGGCAACCGCATTGAGTTTCCTGACAATGGCAGTATCTATCGCAACTGCCTTGCTCTCGCCTGAATATCCCCATTTGTATGTAGTTTTGAAGGCTTGTTGTAATGCCTGAAGTGTGGCGTTTTCCGCAAAATCTGTGAGTGCATTCCAAAGCAGACCGGCTCTGCGGTGACGGAATTCTGCATCAAGGGTTGGAATCAACGCTAAGACATTCTCTACTCCCCGCAAAGTCTTGTCTTGAATTTCCGATGACCAAGATGCCCTTTCGAGGCCGTTATTGCGGCGAATGTTATTTAGTTCTTCTTGAGAATACGTGGTTTTCGCGGAAACATCTTTCAAGTGTGGCGCTACACCACAACGCACCAATAAATTTACAACCGCCTCATCGCGTAAGCAGTCATAGGCTTCATCTATCATATATACACCTGACACGCCCTCAAATAGGGCTTTCAACAGGTCAGTAGGCAAATACACATTGCCTGGTTTCGACCAGTATTTGATATTAGTTCCCAAATCAATAGCGCGCACGAAGGCTGCATTTTGAAGGTGGTTAATATATGTGAGCCTTTGTTCGTTCTGAATGTTTTCATAGGCCGCCAAAATACACTTGATATCGGCTTCGTAATCAGCATCGTTGACGCCAAGTCGCTGTCCGGGTTTCAGTGAATACCTCGGCAAAATATGTTTCATGACGATTTCGGACATATTGGCAGAGGGTATAGCGCCACAATCTTGCAGCACTTTATGAATGTCCGGGTTGTTCAAATGTTCTTCGCTATCATCAACGAAGATTACTCCTTTTACTTTGTCGAACAGTTTTCTCTGCTCGGCCGTCGCCAAGTAAATTTCCGATGGATTTGAGAATTGCTTGGAGCCGTCTACAGCAGCCACAGTTTTCACAAATTTGACTTTTTTCAATGCCGAGACGAGTTCGATTTTCCGAGATATTTCATCTACTTTATGCGCGTCTACAATGAGTTGTATGTCTGCTGCGTAATCAGAATCGTCGACTTCGTTTGCCTGATATTTAGGCAGAACGTTTATGATTACGTCATCAACCGGATGGGGTTCCCGCAAGCCCAGGGATTTGAGGAAACGGAGCGCCGCTTCGCTATCGCACACGGATTTGGCTAGCGTGGGGAATTGGCTCGGTTTTTCACTGGGTAGAAATGCTTGAATTTCCCCGTTAGGCTTTATGTGGAGTTTGTTGTTCAGCCTTAACAGGGGAATGTCTTTTAGGTTTGATGCCAAAGCCGGCCGCTCACTAAAGAACTCATACAACCTGCGGATCCACTCATTAGGTTGCGATTCCAGAAACGGGCAATTGTTCCTGAGCAACTGCACGACTCTCTCCGGCGTTACATCCGCAACGCCCAACTCGTCCCGGATATACCGCCGGAGTTCAGGAGTGCGATCTTCCGTAATGTCATCACTAATCCAGAACAGTTGCCCCTCCTGCCCGTAAAGTTCAGCCAATTGAGCGGGGGTGAACAATTGCCTTACTGCGTCCGTGTTTCCGAGTCGCACTTGGTCAGATCGGCGATGTATGCCATCGGTGCAGGGCAACAAAGCATCAGACTTCAGGGCTGACTTTGTCGCTTCATAAAGGTGATTGAAAAAGCTATCAGAACCAAATTGTTCTTTGACGATTGGAAAGCAATTGAGGACTTTGGCATCCAATAGGCCATTGTCCCGTAGCCAGGACAGTGTTTTCGGGATTAAAATGGCAGTCTCAGCCATCAGCTTTTGATTCCAAGAATTTTCCGGTGGTACGTTTTCCCGGTTGAGGGTAGTCTGATACGGTCCTTGGATTAGGAATCCAAGGTTAGTTTTGACAATTGTCGGGAAGTAAACAACCAAAGGTGAGTCGGTTAGTGGCAGTATGTCGGAATCGGACTTGACCGATAGCCGGAAAGCTATTTCTATGTTTCCAGCGTTCTTGTTTCCGTGAGTGACCGTCCGGGAAAACACGATCCATTGTTCGCTCGATTCAATTAGATCGATGTTGGATTTGCGGGTAATGGTAATTTTATGAACATCCTGGTCGAGGGGTTTTGTTTCTCGTTTTATTTTCCCATTTTGTCCGTTGGAAACTCGCCACGTAATTTCCTCTATCTGTTTCAAGAAAAGGAGCGTTGTGGATTCTAGGTTCTCAAGGTTGGCCGCCAATTTGGGGCGGTTGTTTTTTCCGTTCTCGTTGAGTGGCAACCGGAATACAGTTGATTGTGGTTTCTGGTTTGTCAGCGGGTTTATCTTGAAAGGGAGGATGAAATCCTTGATAGCGAAGTTCTCTCCTTCCGAATGAATTCGGGGGCAATCTGTGATGTTGAAAACTGACTTGAAACCAACACCAAACTTGCCTATTTGCGTCAGGTCATTCTCTTTGGTGGAACTCAAAGTGACAGTAATTCCTTTTACATCCTTTTCATTGAAAGGCCGGCCGAAATGCTCAACTCGGATTTCCGACTTCAGCAAATTGAAACTGACAGATCGACTGCCTTTCCAACTTGCAGGCCGCCTTTTCAGGGCGTCCTCAGCATTTTGTAGGAGTTCTAAAATAAAGTGGGCTGGGTCGCCGTACATATCCGCAAGTCGTTGATTGGCGCGGATAGTTTCGTCTTTCCAATCGCGTTCGCGATTAAGTTTTTCGTAATCAACCGGCATCGGTTAAATCACCTCATTAAATGCGTCGACTTCCCGTGGGGCGGAAAATCTACCCGAGCTTACCATAACGTATCAGCCATGTCTACCCCTCTCTTTCCTCCCCCTCTCTTAGCCTTGCCCCAGCCAGCGTTGGAACCAGGTTAGGGGCTGGGTATTCCGGGGGCGGGGGTTTTGGGGTATTATGCGGGGGTTGGGCGGGGCGGCGGATCGCAGCGTTGGGGGTTGTTATGGCTATGGAGCGGGATTTTGTGGGCTACGGGCGGGCGGCGCCGCGGGCGGAGTGGCCGGACGGGGCGCGGATCGCGGTTTCGCTGGTGGTGAATTACGAGGAGGGCGCGGAGTACAACCCCCTGGACGGCGACGCCCATCACGAGTCTAACGGGGAGGTGCCTTCGCCGGTGCCGGCCGGGATGCGGGATCTGAATAACGAGTCCTTTTTTGAGTACGGCAGCCGGGTGGGGGTTTGGCGGCTGCTGGATTTGCTGCGGCGGTATGGGGTGCGGTCCACTTTTTACTGCTGCGCTTTGGCCCTGGAGCGGAATCCGGCGGCGGCGCAGGCGATTCCGGCGGAGGGGCATGAGGTCTGCGGGCACGGGTATCGCTGGGAGGAATATCACGGGATGGCGCGGGAGGCGGAACGGGCGGCGATCGCCCGGACGGTAGAATCCCTGGAGCGGACGACGGGCGAGCGTCCGACCGGGTGGTTTACGCGGTATGGCCCCAGCGTGAACACCCGGCAACTGGTGGCGGAACACGGGGGTTTTATGTACGACAGTATGGGGATGAACGACGATTTGCCCTATTATGCCACCGTGCAGGGCGAGGATGGGCGGGGGCGTCCGTGGCTGGTGGTGCCTTATAGCATGGAAACCAACGATGCGCGGTTTTGGCGCGGCGGGTTGGTCAGCGTAGGGGCGTTTTACGAATATCTGAAAGATACTTTCGATGTATTGTACGCCGAGGGGGAAACGCATCCCAAGATGATGTCGGTAGGGCTGCATTGCCGGATCGCCGGCCGTCCGGCGCGGTCAAAAGCGGTAGAGCAGTTCCTGCGCTACGCCCTAGGAATGCCCGGTGTATGGTTCGCGCGGCGGGACGAAATCGCGCAGTGGTGGCTAGAGCGGTATCCCGCCGGCGGGGGCAGTTAGTTAGGAGTCGGCGGGCAAGTGCGGGCGGAGGATTTCTAGCGCGTGTTCCAGGGTGAACCCTACCGGGGCGCGGTGAGCGTCCAGCTCGATCAGCAGGTGTTGCTGGATTTCGCGGCTGGAGTCTACGGGGTTGCCGTTCCATACCGATAGGGTGTCGGTTTCGTGGTCATAGTGGATTTGCAGTTGGGTTTTCATGGTGCAGTCTCCCGGCGGATTGTTTCCCAGATGCGCATTGCTAAGTCGTCGCGAAAGGCGGTATGCAAGCTGCCGTTGGGGAGTTGGACTACCCTAACCCACCAATTCACCGATGGGAAGTATGCTTTAGATCTGATTCGCCCATCGTGCTGTATTCCCGATAGTACGTAGATGTCGGTATGGTTTTCCAGCATCCATATTATCATCTGCGGGGTGACGGCGGCGTGGGCGGACTGGCGTTGCCTGCTGACGATAAAGTGGGATGTTTTGGGCTATTGCTCAAATCGTCTTAGCAGTTCGTCCATAAGGGTTTATGCGCTTGCGCGTTACAGTTCGGCGATGGCGGCGGCGAGCCGGTCGGTTTCGGCTTCGGTATTAAAGAAATGCAGCGAGGCGCGGACGGCCGGGGGATAGTGGATGTAGCGCACTACTATGCGATGGTCGCTCCATAGCCGGGCGGCCACGGTTTCGGCGGGGCGGCCGGCTACGGCAAAGGATACCAGCCCGGAGGATGCAACGGGGTCGGCGGGCGACAGGATGCTTACGGCCGGGATTTCGGCAAGCTGGGTTTTCAGACGGCCGGCCAGCCGGAGGTTGCGGGCTTCGATTTGGGGGACGCCAACGCTTTCTATGAATCGGACGGCTTCAAGGAAAGCGGCTTGTAAGGGTACACTGGCGGAGCCGCCGAGGAATTTGTCGATGGTCGCGGGGTTGAGGCGGTAGCTGCCGGGCTGCCCAGGAGGGCCGTCCTGGGTTACGGCGCGGCCGCCGGTGTGGGCCGGGTGGATTTGCGGTATCAGGTCGCGGCGGATGTAGAGGGCGCCCACGCCTTCGTAGCCCAAGGCCCATTTCTGGCCGGGGATGGAGTAATAGTCAAAGCCGTCGGCATGGACGTCCAGTTGGATGTGAGCGGCGGTTTGAGCGCCGTCCAGCAGGATTTGCGCCCCATGCCGGTGGGCGAGTTGGCCCAGCGCGGCGGCGGGCATCCGCAGTCCGGTGGAGTATTGGATGTGGCTGACAAATATTAGCCGGGTGCGGGGGGTAAGGGCAGCCTGGAATTTGGCGATGATAGCGTCATGGGAGTCGTGAGGGGCAATGTCCAGCACGCGGGTTTTGACGCCGTAGCGCTGGCCCAGGTGCCAGCTTGGGGATAGTACCGAGCTGTGTTCCAGGTTGCAGGTCAGGATTTCGTCGCCGGGCTGCCAGTTCAGGCCGCTCAGGATGATGTTCAGTCCCTCGGTAGTGTTGCGGGTAATCAGGGTTTCGTCGGGGTCGGCGCCCAATATGCGGGCGGCGGCGGCGCGGGCTTGTTCCTGGATTTGGCGGCCGCTTTCGTAAACGTCGGGGGCGGTGGGGCCTTGCTCCAGTTCGAGGGCGATGCGCTGTTGCAATGCATCAGCGGCGCGGCGGGGGGGCGGGCCGGACCAGCCGGTATTGAGGTAAGTCAGGTTTTGGAGGACGGGGATTTCTTGGCGCAAGTCGGGGATGTTCATAGGGGGTTCTCCTGTTTCGGGCGGAGGCCGCCGGGGGATTGCCCCCCGGCGCCGGTTGGGGCTAGGAGGATGCCGGCGGCGGTTCGTTGAAAGGCTGGTTGTTAGCCTCGGCGTCCAGCCGGCGCTGGTTCCAGGCTTGCCATTGGGCTTGGGTTTGGGATTGGCCCTCTTCGCGGCCCTCTTGATGGCCCTCTTGGCGGCCCTCTTCACGGCCCTCTTGGCGGGCATCCTCCCGTTGCTTGGCGAGGAGTTCTGCTGTCTCTGCCTCCATCCTTTCCGTCTCGGCGCGTTTCTGGGCGGCATCGGCCTGCATTTGGGCGGCTTCCGCGCGTTGCTTTTCCTCCAGGGGTTTTACCCAGCGTTTTCGGATGTAGTCGGCGATTATCATGACGCTCTCCGGTCCTTCGATGGTTAGCAGAGCCAGTCCGGCCGCCCCCACGGTAGCGGCCCCGATGCCCTCGGTTATGGCCATCGCGGCTTCGCGCCACTTTTCGGGGGGGTAAGTGGCTATATTGTGCCATAGCTGGATGGTTATGCCTACCGTGGCGTAAAAGGTGAACAGAGCAAAGTATAGCGCCCGGAGCCCGGAGGGGATGCTCGATATCGAATCCCGTTCCGGCGGCGGCGGCGGCGGGTTTTCTTGCGGGGCAGGTTGGTCATTTCGCATTGTTCGTTGGCTCAATCAGCTCAGAATGAATATCGGACGGATTGCCCCCTCCCCCAAGAGGGAGGGGGCAACGCGGCGGCGGGGTTAGCGAGGCGAGTAGGGGGTAGGGCGCAGGATGGAGTGGGTGGATACGCGAACCAGAGGGCCCTTTTCCTCAGACGCCGCGCGGGCCGTTTGCCAGTCCGGATCCGATTGGAACGCGGCCCAGCTCTTTTCCCGCGCCCCCAAGCCGGGGTAGCCCAGCATATACACCAGCCGGTTGCTGGTGCCGACATCCTCCGTCCAATAGGCCACGTTTTCGATGCCGTGTTTCTCGAACAGCCCCATAGTGTGGTTGGCAAAGCGGTTGTGGAGCGCGGGGAGTTTGCCCGGCATGGCATCGTAGACCCGGAGTTCCTGCACCGCAGTGGCGAATTGCGGCGGCGGCGAGTAGGGGGTGAGCGACATAAAAGCGTTGACGACCTGCGCCACGATGGGGCCGTTGGCCTCGGTTTCGGCGCGGACTTCCGCCCAAGCCTGATCCGACTGGAAAGCCGCCCACTTTTCGGCGCGATCAGCCAGGCTGTCGAAGCTGAGGATGTAGGTGAGCTGGTTGCTGGCGCCGATTTCGTCGGTCCAGAACCCCAGCATCCCGATTTCGTACTGCCGGAAAAAGCCGACGGTATGGTTAGCGAATCGGGCGTTGATGTCCGGCAGCCGGCCGGGAACCGCTTTGTAGATCCGGGATTCGTACAGCATTTCGCGCATCCTCCTTAGTTGCGGTTGCGGGTGAGATTTGACCGGGTTATTTCGCTTCGATGAATTCCAGTTGGACGCCGTCGGGGCCCTCGAAAAAGACTACCCGCCGGTCGCCGGACACCACCGCTTCCTCCAGAATTGTGGCGCCGTTAGCCTTCAGCATTTCGATCATCCCGTCGATGTCATCGGCATCGATGGCGATGTGTTCCATGCCGTATTTCTGGTCGCGGGTCTGGGTTTCGATGTGCTTGGTAACGTTCAAGGTAAGGCCGTGGAGGTCAAGGCGCACGCCAATGTCGCCCACATCGGCGATTTTAGCCGCCCCCAGGGTGTCAATGTAGAACTGCGCGGTAGCCTGAGGGTCCGGGGATTTCAGGTGAACATGGTTCAGGCGCAAGGCCATTTCGAGCCTCCTTATGATGGCAGGCTAAGGCGCCGGCCGCACACCGCCGCGGCGGGCGCCTAACGGGGAAAGGATAGTTTACCAAGTGGGGCGCGTCAAGTTGGGGGGGTTGACGCAGGGGGATGTACTATGCTAAAAATTGGCAAGGGTTAAAAATCAGCGGCAACCCGCATATCGGGCGGAATTGAGATGCCGAAAAGCGTTAAAGCCCTTGTTACGCCGGCGATGTTGCTCTGGGCCCGGGATCTGGCCGGGTGCAGCCGGGAGGATGCCGGAAAATTCGCAGGCAAGGATCCCGCGGTCATCGCCGCTTAGGAATCGGCTGAGTCTGACGAACTGCCTACCGTCCCACAAGCGAAAGCATTGGCGCACGCTTACCGGGTTTCTTTTGCGCTGTTTTACCTGGAGCGGCCAACGCCGGATTTGGAGTATGCGGCCGTGCCGGAGTTCCGCCGCATCGACCCGGCGACAGGGGGTATAAGCCCGCGGTCCCGGCAGTTGCGCTGGATGATCCGGCAAGCGCAAGAAAGACAGGCTTTCGCCATTGAACTGTTGCGGGATTATGGAGCATCCCCGCAGGGATGGGTTGGCTCAGCATCGATGGACGAAGATCCTGAAGCAGTGGGCGGGCGGATTCGCGCGGCATTGGACGTTGGCAGCGATGAACCCAAAATTAGAAACAGAGAGCAGGTTCTAGAGGGGTGGGTTGAGCGTGTCGAAAATTTGGGCGCGTTTGTGTCCCGCTACCTTCCCGGAGGCAATACGCACTGGTTCGTGAAACCGTCGGAGGCTCGGGGCTTGTCATTGTGCGATACACTAGCCCCGTACATTGTCTTGAACAGCAAAGATGCGCCCGCCGGGCGAACCTTCACGCTGATGCACGAATTGGCGCACTTATACTATGGGCAATGCGGATTGGATGATCTCAGTGATGAGGACTTGGTATCCGTTGACCACAGAATTGTGGAGCAACGCTGTAATCAGGCGGCGGCGGCAGTGCTGATGCCATCCGCCCAATTCAGACGGGAATGGAGAGATGCGGCAGGGAGCTTGAATGATAAAGTCAGCCAAGTTGCGGATGCCTTCGGCGTCAGCCGCATGGCGGTAGCAGAAAGGGCCAAGTCGGATGTAATGCGGTTTATTTCAGCAGAACAACTCAATGAGCTACGAAATTGGCTGGACGCCGAGTACAGCGAATATCGGGAGTCCAAGCCAAAGGGCGGCGGTAGCGGTAGGATCCATCCGGCGGCGCGTGCGCTAAAGGAATTGGGCGGCCGGTACGTCAGACTGATTCTTGATGCTTATGCCGAGGGGAGGTTGAGCCGGCTGGATACAGCGGATGCTCTGGACGCACGGTTGGGAGATATTGACGACATCCGATCGGGGTAGCCCCCACCCAAACCCTCCCCCCTAAAGGGGAGGGGATTTTCCGTTTAGGGTTTCGCGGGATGGAGCCGTATATTCATGCAAGACTGGGGCGCGTATTCACCCTGAGCTTGGGGCATTCATTCATCCTGAGCTTGTCGAAGGATGAATAAACGCCCCCCAAGGCGAGCGGCTACGGATCATCGCTACGGCAATCCGCATACCCCAAAACCAAATTCGCCGCCAACCCATAACGCCGCCCATCCAACCGAAACCGCGTCTCCCCCGGATCCGTCCCCACCCGCACCCAAGCCCGCGGCCCCTCCCGCTCCAGCCCCGGCAACGCCAGCCCCTGCGTCTCATAAGCCATATACCGCCCATTGACCCAGACCGACAAATGCAACAGAACCGGCCCGTCATAACTCCCCAAATCGAAAGTCACCGTCGCCGCCCGCGGCCTGCCCGTTTCGGGATCCACATCGTGCGTCTCGCAAGCCGCCGCCACCCCATACTCCGCGTTGGCGTAAATTTCGGGATGATCCGCCGCCGGGTCATAAGCCCGCTCCGGTTCCGGCGGGATGGATTGCGGCAGGGCCGGCGGCAGGGTGTCGCTGACGGGGCCGACGGGGTGGCGGGTCAAGCGCTGGGCCGGAGTATTCAGCGTCGGGTAATCGTCGGCGCCGCCGAAATACCAGGGGTTGTCCTCGGCCGGCGCCTCGCCGTCCAAGTCCAGGTTCCAGTCAGCGTAGATCCCGGCGTAGTCGACGGGATTTTTAAGCTCGACGTCGGTTTTCGGCGCGGCGGTGATGCCCGCGGCATTGGCGACGGCCCCCCCAACGCAGTCGGTAGCGGTAGCGTGAACCGTAGTATCGCAGTAGCTGGCGGTTATAGTGCTGCTAGCGCTGGATACCGCCCCCACAAACCCGCCCACATCCGTGCCGCCGCCAGTGCCGGAAACCGGGCCGCGAGCGTAACTGGCGGTGATGGCGCCGTCGCCGGTAATCACCCCCATCAGCCCGCCAACCGCCGAGCCGGTAGCGGTTCCTCCGATTACCGATGCCGAGGAATAGACCGCGCGGATAGTTCCCCGGTTCCTGCCAGTGATGCCGCCGGCGCTCATGGTGTTTCCGGCGACGGTGATCGAGCCATCGTCTACATAGCTCGCGCGAATTTCCGCGCCGGCGGCGACCTGCCCCGCAATGGCCCCGGCGTTGACCCCGCTGCTACGGATGTCGGGTGACAACATCCCCAAGTCGCGGACTTGCCCGCCCGCGGCCAGAGTATCGAACAGCCCGGCGTTGCCCGCCCCGCTGTCGATCGTCAGCCGGGCGATGGTATGCCCGCCGCCGTCAAACACCGCCGCATATTCGCCGCCGATCGGCGTCCAATTCGGGTAGGCATCGGTGGAGGTTACGGACATAAGGTCGGCGGCGAAGTCCAAGTCCCCGGTTAATTCGTAGCCGACGCAGGTTGCCGGACAGCCCATCCGCGCCGCGGCGGGGGTAGTGGTTGCCAGCTCCCCGCCCGCAAAAGCCCCGGCGTAGGCCGGATAGTCGCCCGCCGCCTCCGGCAGCCCGTCCCCATTCAGGTCATGACGAATGGCGTTCAGCTTATACACCGAATCCACATCAATCAGCCCGTCATCATCGGAATCGTAGTCCCTACCCGCCGCCGCCTGCCGCTGCGCCGGGGTTTTCAGCGTCGGGTAAGTGCTGGTCGTCCCGAAGCTCCAGGGATTGTCGGGAAAGACGTCGCCATCAATGTCGCCCAAGTCTATATTCCAGTTGGCGAAAATGCCGGTGTAGCCAACGGGGGCTTGCAGTTCGGCCGTGGTGTACCCGGCGGCGGCAGCGGTAGCGCCGGCGCCGGCGTCGATGCAGTTGGCTTGGGTGGTGATTTGGGTGTCGCAGTGGCTATCGGTGATGACGCCGCCGGATTGGTTCCGGCCAACGAGTCCGCCGCTGTTGTTGTCGCCGGCGAAGTAGAATACGTAGCTGGACACCGGGCCGGCGGCGTAGCTGGCGATGATCCTCCCGCCGTCGGCATTGTTGCCGGCCAGTCCCCCGCCGTAGTAGTTAGTGATACTGCCGGAGTGGGTTACGGCCGCCGTGGCGTAGCTGGCGATGATGGTGCCAACATTGTTGCCCACCAGGCCGCCCGAAGCGGATGTGGTTCGGTCGGTATTAACGGAGCCGCCGCTGACATAGCTGGCGATGATCGTGCCCCGGCTGATGCCGGCCAAGGCGCCGCCATTGTTGCCGGAGTTTACGGTGGGGTTGATCAGTCCCAGATTTCTGACTTCGCTGCCAGTGTGCAGAATATTGAACAGTCCGCCGCCGGCCGCGCCTGGCACATTGACGATCATATTGGAAATCGTGTAGCCGTTGCCCTCGAATTCGCCCACGTATTGATAAGCGGGGGCCGGCGGAGTCCAGTTGCGTTGACTGGTAGTCGCGTTGACGAAATCGAGGTCATTCATCAACTCGTAGCCGGTGCAAGCGGCCGGGCAGCCCATCCGCGGGGAAGTGTCGCCATCAGTATGCGCGATAACATTGCCATCAGGAAAAGCCGCCCGGTAATTCGCCCCGTCACTCCCGACGATAAGATCAGACCGAATCGCCCCGTTGCCATCGTGATCCCACCGGATGACCTGAAGCTGCGCGATAGTTTTAATGTCAATCAAACCATCGTCATCAGAGTCATAGTCAACCCAGTGAGTAGTAGCGCCAACAGGCAGCGCCACATACCAGACCAGCGCCGCAACGGCAACCACCAAAGCAAAAGCGGACAGAACTTTCCAGCCGGAAACCGGGCAAAAGCCAAACATTATCATAGTCGCGGACGCTCCTATGCAACAAGATTTCAAGTCACAGGCAATTCTAGCGCATCCAGCAAGGCGGGGCAAGGGGGGGGAATTCATCCTGAGCTTGTCGAAGGATGAATTGGGGGCGGGTTGGTAAGATGCGATGAGGGTACGCTCCCACCCCAACCCTACCCCATAGGGGATTGGGGATATGGGGACTAGACGTCGGTTTGGGCCAGTTCCTCAACGCGGCGGATATAATCGGCGACCTCGCCGATCAGGTCGGCGAGGTCATCGTTGTGAATCCCATCGTAGAACGCCTCGCTGTGCAGGTGATACACCGCGTCCGCATAGTCTTTTCGCAACTGGATCCACTGCCCGCCGCGGTCTTGAGCCAACTTGCGGAGGCCGGCGTTTATATGCCTGCCGGTAGAGTTGTGGACTCCGGTCACTTCCCAAACCAGAGCAATGGTAGCGCAACGGACAGCCAGCCAGCCCTTTTCCGCGGCGTCCCGCCAGTCGCCCGCGGCCATCAGCGCCTCGCCTTTGGCCTGCATCGCGCGGGCATCCTGCATCAGGCTTTCGGCCTCGGGGTTGTTAAACATCGCTACGGCTCCAGTGAATTGATGCAGGAATTATAGCCCATTGGGCAGGGAGTTTTGTCCGCCATTTCTGCTATTATTTGGGGCATAGTTTGCCGTTGGGGAGGTATACCGTGCTTAGGAATGCGGATGCAGAGGCTTTGATGGAGGCGGCCCGTGCGGCACAGGCAAAGGGCGAGCGCCTATGGGCCGCCAGCGACTGGCGAAACGCCGCCGAGCAAGGCTGGCAAGCCGTCCAAGACGCCACCGCGGCCCTACTACTGGAGGTAAACGGCCAGCCGCCAACGCCGATAGGGTTGTACGATCGGACGGTCAACGGGATCTCGGTAGCCATCAGCAAGCTCGCCCGGGAGCGCGGCGGGGAGTGGGCGCGGCTGGACAACCGCTTTACGACGGCGTACGTCGCTCTGCACGACCCGGCGTACTTCGTAGGCACGTGCGATGACGAGATCGGCGACCTAGTGCGAGATGCGGCGGACTACATCCGCCACGCCGAGGAGTTGGCAAGGGAGTGATTGGGAGGGCGTCTGCTATTATAATGTGGGGATAGTTTGCGATGTTCAGGAGGTTTGCCATGCTGAAAAACGCGGATGCGGAGGCTGTGATGGGGGCGGCCCGTGCGGCGCAAGCAAAGGGCGAGCGCCTATGGGCAACGGGCGACTGGCGAAACGCCGCAGAGCAGGGCTGGCTCGCAGTGCGAGACGCCACCGCGGCCCTAGTGCTGGAGCTTACGGGCGCGCATCATACCGACAGCGATGAAATCGAAAAAGGTCTCACCAAGCTGGCCCAAGAGCAGGGCGGAGAGTGGAATCGGATGTGTGGCGGCTTTACCGAGGCGGCTTACTATCTGCATTACGAAACGTACCACGGGCGCGTCCACCACGACGACCTTGACGAATTGTTGCGCGAGGCGTGGGATTACATCCGCTGCGCCGAGGAACTGGCAGGGTTGGCGAAGGGCGGAGTTGTCGCCGATTAGCCGGTTGCCGGAGGTAAAAGGTGCTGAATAACCCTGATGCAGAGGCGATGATGCAGGGTGCGCGGGAGATGCAAGCGGCGTCGGAGCGGATGATGGCGGCGGGGGATTGGCGGGATGCGGCGGAAAAGGGCTGGCTCGCGGTGCGCAACGCAACGGCGGCGCTGGTGCTGGAGGTGACCGGAGTCGATAACCCTACCAGCACCGGCATAACCGGCGGGCTTCGGGGGCTGGCCCGGGAGCGGGGCGGGGAGTGGGCCCGGTTGCGGGAGGAGTACGGCCAAGCAACCCGCTGGCTGCACAGCGATGCGTTTTACCGCGGAATCTATAAGGACGACATCGGCGACCGAGTGCGGGGGGTAGCGGATTACATCGCCCTGGCGGTAGAACTGGCCGGGGGGTAATCGTGGGGCCGCAAGCGAGGGAACATAAAATCCCGCCAATCCCGCGCAACCCCCGCCTTGACACTAATTCCGCCCCTAATCTAAAATCCCCCATTGATATTTGTATCTGCGGGCGGACACCGGGCTCGCCGCGGGGCCGCGCAGCTAAACTGCGCCGAGGTGCGTGTATGACCGATAACCCAGCGGGGCGCCCCTCGGTGGATGTCCTTTCCGGCGACCGCGTTCCCGCCGACGCCGTTTCCGCCGACGGACTTTCCGCGATTTCCATCGACCGGCTTGCGGATCGCAGCCGCAGCAGCGGCGATGTTTTCGCTAAGGCTTATAATTTTACCCTAATTGAGGAAGCTAAAGCCGCCCAAGTCTATCCTTTCTACCAGCCCATCACGCAATCCGACGGCCCGGTGGTGCAAATCTACGGCCAATCCGCGCTGATGCTCGGCTCCAATAACTACCTCGGCCTCACCCGCCACCCCGATGTAATGGCCGCCGCCGCCGCCGCCATCCGCCAGTTCGGCACCTCCATGACCGGCTCCCGCACCCTGAACGGCACCATGGATCTCCACGTGCGCCTCGAGGAACGACTGGCCGGGTTCCTCGGCAAAGAAGCCTGCCTCGTTTTCACTACCGGCTATCAAGCCAATTTGGGCGCCATCTCCGCCCTGGTATCCCGGGATTGCGCCGCCGTAATCGACCGCGATTGCCACGCCAGCATCTACGACGGCTGCCGCCTCTCCGACGGCAAACTCCTGCGTTTCCGCCACAACGACGCCGCGCACCTGGAGTCCACCCTCGCCGCCGCCGCCGGCAAGCCCGCGCTGGTCATCGTGGACGGCGTGTACAGCATGAGCGGCGCCGTCGCCGATTTGCCCGGCATCGCCGCCGCCTGCCGCCGCCATAACGCCCGCCTTATGGTGGACGACGCCCACGCCATCGGCGTACTAGGCCCCGGCGGACGCGGCACCGGCAGCCATTTCGCCCTAGAGGATGATGTCGACCTCACCATCGGCACCTTTTCCAAGTCGCTGGCATCCATCGGCGGGTTCGTCGCCGGCCCTTATCCCGTCGTCGAGTGGATCCGCCATTTCGCCCGCTCTATGGTATTCAGCGCCAGCCTGCCCCCGGCCGCCGCCGCCGCCGCCCTCGCCGCCGTGGAAACCCTGGAGCGCGATCCGGGCATCGTGCAACAGTCGCGGGCGCTAAGCCGCAAGCTCCGCTGCGGCCTGAACCGTCTAGGATTCGCCTCCCCTGATTCCGAGTCGGCCATCGTCCCGGTAACCGTCGGCGACGAAGTCCAAACCATCCGGTTCTGGCGGTCGCTACTGGAACGCGGCGTCTACGTCAATCCGGTCACCTACCCCGCGGTCACCAAAGGCCGGTCAATGCTGCGAGTCAGTTGTATGGCCACCCACACGCCCGCGCAAATCGATTACGCCCTGGAGCAGTTCGCCGCCGTAGGGCAAGAACACGGGATTATCTAGCCGGATTTACCCCTAAAGTATTTAAGGGTTTACGGGCGAAAGATGGGCATTACAGTTGCGGAGGTTTCCGGGCGGCGGGATTTATCCGACTTTATTAAAGTGCCTTATGCCATATATGCCGGTTGCCCCCATTGGACGCCCCCCCTGAAACGTTTCCAGCGGCGCGATTTCTCCCCCCGCCGCAATCCCTATTACCAACACGCCGAAGTCGCCCTATTCCTCGCCCGGCAAAACGGCCAACCCGCCGGCCGCATTTCCGCCCAAGTCGACCAAGAGCATCTCCGCCAACATAACGACAATGTCGGCTTTTTCGGTTTTTTCGAGTGCCAAAATGACGCCGATGTAGCCGCCGCGCTGACCGAAGCCGCCGCGGATTGGCTCCAAGAACGGGGAATGTCCCGGGCGCGGGGCCCCCTCAGCTTTTCCATCAACGGCGAAGCCGGCATCTTGCTACAAGGATCCGATTCGCCGCCCCAAATCCGTATGCCCTACACCCCGCCCTATTACCCCCAATTACTGGAATCCGCCGGCTTTCGCAAGGTTAAAGATCTTTACGCCTGGTTGTATCAATGGAACCATCCCTCAAATAACGCGATGCAAGTCGCGGAGCGAATGCGGCAGCGGGATGATATAGTAGTCCGCACCGTGAATATGGGCGATTTCTACCGGGAAATCGAAATTATCGTCGCGATATTCAACGAAGCCTGGGCCGATAATTGGGGCTTTGTCCCAATGACCCCCGCCGAAAGCAGGCAAATGGCCGGGGACTTGAAGCTGATCGCCGACAACAATGTAGCCATCATTGTAGAGATCAACGGGCGCCCCGCCGGAATGATTGTAGCCGTCCCTAACCTGAACCAGGCCATCGGCGATTTGGCCGGAAATCTGTTTCCTGTAGGCTGGCTAAAGTTGCTATGGCGCATCAAAATGCGCCGAATCCGCAACGGCCGCGTCTTTATTATGGGCGTCCGCCAAGAATACCGCAACCGGGAATACGCCGCGCTCCCCTATCTGCTGATCGACGAAATCGCCCGCCGCGGCCGCGCCCGGGGCTACGATTGGGCCGAGTTGTCCTGGACCCTGGAGGATAACCACCTAACCAATAACATCCTGTCCAAAATGGGCTGCCAACGTTATAAAACCTACCGCATCTATGAGCAAGACCTTATATGATCGTCGCAGTTACGGGCGCCAGCGGCTTCGTCGGTTCCGCAATCGCCGCAGAACTAGCCTCCAGAGGCCATCAGGTGCGGCTATTGTTGCGGCCCACCAGCAGCCGCCGGTTCCTACCGGAGTCCGGTTGGGAGCCGGTGGCCGGGGATGTCACCCGGGCGGAATCGCTCCCGCCGCTACTGGACGGAGCGGATGCGGTAATCCACGCCGCCGGGCTAGTGAAAGCCCGCCGCCGCGCCGAGTTCAACGCAGTAAACGCCGCCGGCACGGCCAACGTGCTGACCGCCGCCGCCGCCGCCGGGGTTTCCCGGCTGGTATACATATCCAGCCTAGCGGCCCACGGCCCCGCCAACGGGGGAACGCCCCGGCCCTTAGATGCGCCGCCCGCCCCGGTGTCGGATTACGGCCGCTCCAAGGCCCTGGGCGAAGCGGCGGTGCAAGGTTCGCCGCTGGCGCATCAGTCGGCGATCTTGCGCCTGCCGGTAGTCTACGGCCCGCAGGATTTAGCGCTGCTACCCTTTTTCCGGCTAGTGAAATGGCGTATCGCCCCTCTACTCTGGGGCGGGCGCAACGTCGTGTCGGTAATATACGTAGACGATGCGGCCCGAGCCGCGGCGGATCTAGCCTCGCCCAACGCCCCGGGCGCCGGCCAAACCTACACCGCCGACGACGGCGAACGTTACCGCTGGCGCGATCTGCTTTCCCACATCGAAGCCGCCGTAGGCCGCAAAGCCCTCCTCCTACCCATGCCCCTCCCAACCTACCAAGCCGCCGCAACCATCAGCCGGACCTACGGACAACTAACCAACCAGCCCCCGCCGCTATCCCCGGACAAAGTCACGGAAATGCGCCAAAAGTACTGGATCTGCTCCAACCAAGCCATCGAAAAAGACCTAGCCTGGCGCCCCCAAGTCCCCCTAGCCGAGGGCGCCAAACAAGCCGCCAACTGGTATCGCAGTATGCAACTACTCTAGCGGATCGAGGGGGCCTCCCCCCAAATCCCCTCCCCCCAAGAACCAAAAATCCCCTCCCCCTAAGGGGGAGGGTTAGGGTGGGGGTGAACCCCTCCCAAAAACCAACCCCCCCCAAAACCAACCAACCCCCCCAATCCCCCGCCCCAACCCCCAAATCCCCGCGCCACCCCCCAATTCATCCTGAGCTTGTCGAAGGATGAATTGGGCGTCCCCCCCCCAAATCCCAAAATCCACCACCCCAACCCCTTGACAAACCCCAAACCTATGTTCTACACTGATTCCAATGCCAAAACCTCATTCCCCCGGACAGCGCTGAATGGGGGGAACAACGGGGTAAAGTCCCGGCCGGGATAAAGACAGGCAGGTCGTGTGGTGTGTGTGTGTCCGGACTTGTGGTGGTGTGGTGTGGCCGCCCCGCATTAGTCCCGAGCCTGCTCCAAGGATGTCCCGCGGGGGGGTGGCCTCCGGGGATCCATCCCGGGCTTAGCGAAGGATGACCTGCGGAACCGCCCTAATCCTGACCGTGTCAAAGGATGTCCCGCGGGGGGGTGGCCTCCGGGGCTCCATCCCGAAGCGGTCATATAAGGGATGACAGGCGGGGCGGATGTGGGGGGTGTGCGTGGGGGGTGTGGTGTGGTGTGGCGACGAACGGGGGTTAGCCGCAGCCGGCGGCGGCTAGCTTAAAAATTCAACCCAAGAGGCAACCAAATGGCAACCCAAACAAAAAACCCCAGCAAAGGCAACCCAGACAAGGAAACCCCGGAAACCTAACTAAGGCAGGAAAACCCCAACCGGGGCCAAACCCTATTAACGCCAAGGAGCAAATAATGCCGCCCTAAAACCTACGGAAACCGCCAATCGCCCAACGCCCAACATTGCCGGGCGGGGCGGAAAACCAATGCCCACGGGCGGCCCTCGCCTCCCGAATAAGGCGATTGGCCTACAGCTTACGTCTACGTCCCAATAAGCCGCTGACCTCAAAAGCGGCATCCCGGACGGATTTCCGCCTACCCCGGCAGAAATCCCCCGGCAAACCCATTTTCCGCCCGGAGCGCAAGGCCCCGGCGTCGCCCAACGCGACCCGCCGGACGCCCGCAACGGGCTTTCCCTCCGTCCCCCGGCATCGTGAACGCCGTCAAAAGAGGCTTTCGTGTACCGGGGAATTTAAGGTTTCCGCCCACATCGGGTTTATTCGGGTATAATGCCCTCGAATTCCTAGATCGGAGGGAAATTATGCCTGTCGAGCAGTTTTTGCCCGAGTTCGGGCGGATCATCGCCGGGGATGCCGAAATCGCCCGGCACACGCCGGACGATTACGGCGGCGACAACGGCCCCGCCGAGGGGCCGGTATGGTGGACCGAGCCGGCGGGCGGCTATCTGCTATTCAGCGATATTCACCACAACCGCCGCATCCGCTACACCCCAGGCGTCGGGGCGCAAGTCGACCTGGAGCCGACCAACCGCTCCAACGGCCTCACCCGCGACCTGCAAGGACGCCTGATCGCCTGCGAACACGACAGCCGCCGGGTCACGCGCACCGAGCCGGACGGCAGCATTACCGTAGTGGCCGCCAGTTTCCAGGGCCGCCCCCTGAACCGCCCCAACGACGTGGTAGTAAAGTCGGACGGGTGCATCTATTTCACCGACCCCTGGAGCCATCCCCATCCGCCGGCGCAGTTCGATTTGCCCTATTCGGGCGTGTTCCGGGTCACCCCGGATTTGGGCCACATCACCCTGCTGGTCGACGATTTCGTGCTGCCCAACGGCCTCGCCTTTTCCCCGGACGAGTCGGTGCTGTACATCAACGATTCGCGCCGGGGGCATATCCGCGCTTTCGCCGTGAACCCCAACGGCTCCCTGGCGCGCCACACCGACCGGGTGGTAGTGGATTTGACCGGCCCGGAGCCCGGCGTCCCCGACGGAATGAAAGTCGATGTCGAGGGGAATTTGTATTGCGGCGGCTCCGGCGGACTGTGGGTAGTAGACGCCGATGGCCGGAAGCTGGGCCGGGTAGTCCACGGCGCGGCGGCGACCACCAATCTTTGTTTCGGCGGCCCGGATTGGAAAACCCTTTATTTCACCAGCCGCAACCATTTGGGATCGGTGCCGGTGAACATCGCCGGAATCCCGGTGCCGGCCGCCTAGGGACAAGATGATTATACGCCGGAAGCGCAAGCGGCGCCGGGTTTTGTATTCCCTGCGTTATCATTGCGCTTTCCGCGTCAATAAAGACGTCAATAACGACGTTACTAACGGCAAGGAGGCAGGAATATGCCACGCATAAACTCGGTGACCAGAGAACAGCTATCGGATGCCGACCGCCAGTACCACGATGCGATTGTCGGCACGCGGGGGAGCGTCCGGGGGCCTTTCGGGGTGCTACTAAACAGCCCCAAACTCGCGGCGCGGGTAGCGGATACCGGCGCCTTTGTGCGTTTCGAGTTCAATCAGCCGGAAGCGCTGAAAGAGACTTTAATCATCGCCACCGCGCGGGAAATGCGGCAGCAATACGAGTTTTCGGCCCACGCCCGTCTCGCCCGGCAAGCGGGGGTTGCCGAGTCTACCATCCAAGCGATCGCCGACGGCTCCGCCCCCGATGGTCTCGATGGCGATGCCGCGCTCCTAGTGAATTACGTCCACGAACTGCTGCGCCAGCACAAAGTCAGCGACGCCACCTTCGGCGCAATGGTAGCCCGCTTCGGGGAAAAAGACACCCTGCACTTCACCGTGCTATGCGGCCACTACCTGCTAGTGGCGCAAGTGCTAACCGCCTTTGAGGTAGAGCTGGGCGAAGGCATGGCCGCGGAAATACCGGAGTAATAACCGCCAACAGTTGACCCACATTGAACGCGAAAAGGCGCGAACCGGCGGGCGTTTCAAGGTTCGCCGGTTCGCGCCTTCGGCTTTATCATTCGGGTTTATCCTCGAATGTTAAAATGCGGAGGGCAGTTATGAAAGTCGAATATACCGACACCGAAGCGGCCGCCAATTTCCCCGAAGTGCTACAACAAGTACGTGCCGGAAAAACAGTACTAATTATCTGCGACGGCGAGGCCGTAGCCGAGATCCGTTTACCCCAAGACCAAAAAGTCCCCGGTGAAACCCGCCACGAATACCTCCTACGAACCGGCCAGTTGCGGACAACGGACGCCAAGTGGGACCCGCCCCCGGGAGTGCGGGTAGAAGGCGCGTTAGAGCGGTTTCTAAAGGAACGCGGCTGATGACCATCGGATACGCAGACACATCGGCGATAGTATCCGTCGCCTTCCGGGAACCGGGCAGCCTTGCCGTGGAACAAAGGCTGCGCGGGTTTTCGACTATTACGTCATCGCATTTGATGGAGGCGGAACTGCGGGCGGCCTATGCGCGGAACAATCTGCGCTTCGACCCTAGGTATATTACCGGGATTATATGGGTCGAACCCAACCGCCCATTGTCGACGGAGCTGGCCGCCGTCCTGCAAGTCGGCTACCTGCGCGGCGCCGATTTGTGGCACGTAGCGGCGGCGCTATATTCCGCCGACGACCCGCGGGATATTACGTTTATAACCCTGGACGCCCGGCAACGGGCGGTAGCGGCAGCCTTGGGTTTTCGGACGTAAACGCTGGCGGGCCAGAGGATGGGGGAATTGCCGGGCAAGGCGGGCGCGTGATACTATAACGGGCAGGTGAGCGAATTGTGGCAACGGCAATGGATTCGCTATCATGTGGTATTCGCTCCCTTCGGGATTCTCGCGGTAACGGCGCTACTGACCTACCTGACGGCGCCCGAACCCTGGAGCATCCGGCAGGGGCTTAACCAAGCCGCCGCGCAGGTGGATCTGGCGGTGCCAATCTACGCCGCCCTAGCCGCCCTGGCAGAACGGGGGATTGCCATGATTTTCTGGGCATTGGAACAACGCAAAAAGTGGCGCGAGGAGCGGCTGGAAGCGCTAGCCGCACGCGACGCCGCGGTGCGAGAGCAGGTACGCGACGAAGTCAGAACCGAAGTACGCGACGAGGTCAGAACCGAAGTACGCGACGAGGTCAGAACCGAAGTACGCGACGAGATCAGGACTGAAGTACGCGACGAGGTCAAGACCGAAGTCCGCAACGAAGTCCGTACCGAAATTCGCGACGAAGTCGCGCGGGATATGGCCGCGCGGCTGGAGCAGTGGGCCCGGGAAAGGGGCATTTCGCCCGATGACCTGCCGCGCCTGCCTTAACCGGGGCCCTTACCCGCCATCGCGTTGACGGCGCTCGGCCAGGCTCTGGTAATACAGCGTTTTGATTTCGTCGGCTTCCGGCGACAGCAAAGTCGCGCTTGTTTATTCACGGTTTTTAGCGAGAACCATTTTCTTGACGATTACGCACTCAGCGTTCCTTTCGGCTATGGCGCGTTCGGCGTTGTGGCCGCCTGTCCGCCGGAATGGTTTTTTGGCAATGGTGATTTTCAGGGCTGTGACGACTATTCTTTCGGCCCGCAGGCTGTCGCCCTCGTTAATTCCGGTCATCGTCATAAAAAACTACCATTCCCTCCGCAATCAGTTCGTTGCAGGCTTCAAATACCAGAGGGAGATCCAGTGACAGATTTTCAGACAGGTCGGCTTGGTCTAGGGGTTCGCCTGCTTCCAGGGCCTGGATGATTTCCTCTTTTGCCTGCTCTTTGCTGATTTCCCGTAAGATGATGACGTCGTTATCCGTTGCTTCCTGCTCCAGCTCGGCCACGCGGATAGTTAAACTTGCCACCAGATCTTTAAGGTGGTCAACTTCTTTCAAGATGGCTGCTCTGGAGCGGGGTCGGAATTTGCGTCCGCGGGCTTGGCGATGGGTTCTTGGGCCGCGTGGCTTTTGGGCTGGAGTTGTCATTCCGCTACTCCGGTTTTATTGGATATTTCCGGGCGTTGCCCGCGCTAGTTTACTACCATTCCTCGCGCTCTACCAGATGCACCAACCAGCCGCCCAGACTAGCGGGGTGGATGAAACCTATTTGGGAGCGGCGGCCGCCAGGGCGCCCGACGGAGTCAATCAGCGTCAGCCCGGATTGACCCAGACGCGACAGCAAGCGGTTGATGTCCTTCACCTTAAACCCGGTATGGTGCAAGCCGGGGCCGCGGTTTTGGATGTACCGGCTGATCGCGCCCTGGTCCTGCCGAGTGCTGCCGGCCTGCCCATAGTCGATGATACCCAGAGAACGAGGGTCGGCGTTTTGCAGAAACTCCAGTTCCAGATCGCCAATAGTGATGAACGATACCCGCAGCCCGCCGATAAATTCGGGCTGATGGTTGCGGTAGACCACCCCATATTTGTCGGAGGTAAACGCCTCGGTTTTAGTGGATATCTCCACATCGGTTTGCGTGCTTTCAATCGGCCACCCCATCCGGCGGGCGAACACCGCCACGGCCTCGGCGTTGTCGGCGCTGGCCACGCCCAAATGGTCGATGCGCTCCACCTCGCCATCGGCGGCGGCGGCAGGCAAAGGCAGGGGATCGGACAGGTACGTTATGGTGCCGCCGGTAACGGCGGGATCCAGCAGAATGCGGCGGGCGCCATCCAGTCCAGGCTCAGGTTCGGCGGACCGCGCCGGGATACCGGCTTCCGCGGCATCCAGCATCGCCCCCAGCAGCCCATCGGCGGATACCGCGATATGGTGAATGCCGGTCTTTTCGGCGCCGCCCACATAAGAATCGCCCAACTCGAACAAGGCCAGCGCGGTTTCGCCCACCGGGAACACCGGCGCCAAGCGTCCGGTATCAGCGATTTCGCAAGCAGCGCGGGGCAAACCGAAATCGCGCTCCAAGATTCCGGCTACCAAGGGGACATCGCGGACTACTACGGCAATGTAAGCCAATCCGTTGCCAATCATATTGCGCCTCCGTAGGGGTGTTTAATTAGTCTCGTGAAGTGAATTCGCCGCAGGCCGAGTCAGGGCGGACGGTGGGAAACTCCCACCTTATTGCAGCCTCCGCAATATCGCCTACAATCGCCCTGGCAATGCCGCGCTGTATCGGATGCGGCGGCCAGCGGTGGCAGCGCCATCGCTTACCTGGAATTCCTCCAGTGTCGAGAACACTGAATTTGCATATTTCACACGTTCCCCCTATTCGGATTGCCAATTCCTGCTCGCCTGCCTTACGGGGATCCGGTTGGGATGCGGGAGCCGGTTTGGGGGCTTTGCACTGCGGACAAAGTCCACGCGCAAGGTCCAAGTCCATTGAAAACTGTCGGCACGAATGGCAAGTTCCAACCATTTCACATCTCTTTTCTGGTCAAAATAAGGCAATTTGCTTACGCCGGGGCGCATTCACGGACGACAGAGGCACCCTGGTCACAATTATCTCCCGGTGCTAATTATAGCCAAAGGATGCTCAAAATGGCAATTAGACATTCACTATATCTTGGTGTACTATCGGGGGAAGTTTGTAATAGGAGGCAGCGGTATGCGGGTTATCAGGATTGCCGAGGTGGAACCAGTACCCATTGACACGGCAACGCCGGTGCCGGGATGGACCGGCGGCGCGGTGCGGCGGACGCGGCAGCCGCTGATTGCCGAGGGCGGCAGCGAGAATTTCAACAGCAGCGTAGTGAATTTCGAGCGGGGCGCGACCACCGGCTGGCACCGGCACGACAGCGACCAAATCTTGGTAGTGACCGCCGGCGTGGGAATCGTGGCGGACGAAAGCCGGGAGCAAGAAATCACGGTCGGGGATGTAGTACACATCCGCAAAGGGGAAAACCACTGGCACGGAGCAAGGGCGGAGTCCTATATGTCCCACATCACCATAACCGCGGCGTAGGCGCGCGGCGGATCAACCGCTCGCCATTTATTCATCCCCAACTTGTTGCTGTTCTTGAGCAGCCAGCAGTCAAAAAATCGGAAATATAACAACTTGGATACGGAGGTCGGATTTTACGGCCTCTGTATTTTATTGCGCAATAAATAAAACTTGAAAGGTTTACTTGACAAGGCTGTTGGGTGATGGTATGGTCGGGGTATCACATTGAGGAGACGATATAAAAATGACTGCACTACAACAAGAGGACAAACTATTTAGGAAAATCCGGGCTCGCATCAATTGCCTGCATATTGCTCAAGGCTATACTTACAAGAAACTTGGCGAGAAACTTGGATATAGCACGTCGATGGTGCAGAAGTGGGACGCTGGTAAACACGTACCTAGGAAAAAACAGTTGATTTTGGAACGTCTCGAAAGGTTAGATGGATCCCACAGAGATTAAAATAGCTGCAACAGATGGATACGGAATCCAAGTAACTTATTTCAGAAATTGCTGCTAAGGCGGTTAATTCGACACAACCCCACAAGGACGATAATCAAATTGCCCTTGTGGGGCGGTCCGGGCAAGGCGATAATCAAGCGGTAATGCGTAGTTGCATTCCCAAGACGCGGGCGATTTCAGTGACAGTGGCTCGGCTTAGATTGCCGGTTTCAGCCAGGGCTTGCAATAGGGCTTGGTCGCCTGGTTTGGATTCTAGGGTTAGGCGTCCCATATCCTTTGCTTGGGATATTTTCCCCAGCGCGGCGCGTAGTAAGGCGGCGTCGCCGGGGGATTCTTGCAGACACGCTTCCAGATAGCCGCAGGCGTCTTGGGGCGTGCGTAGATATTCGGTTACATCCCATTTCTTGTAGCTTTCGGGCATTGCCTTACCTCCATTCTGACGCCAATCGTTTGGCGCGTCGGATGTCGCGGGACTGGGTGCTTTTGTCGCCGCCGCATAGCAACACGATAACCCGGTTGCCCCGGCGGATGTAGTATAAGCGATAGCCCGGGCCGTAGTGAATGCGCATCTCTGATACGCCGTCGCCTACCGGGGCGGTATCGCCGAAATTTCCCAGTTCGACTTGGGTTAGCCGGGCGTTGATTCGATCAAAGGCCCGTTTGTCATCAAGGTTATGAAGCCACCGATGGAAAAGGCCGGTTTCGATGATTTCGATCAAATTTTATATTGCGCCCCCAATTACAGATTGACAAGGGCTGACATCGCCCCTTTGTCTTGCCATCAGCAAGGCTAATTGGCGACCGGGGTTTCCAACTCTAGGGCACGGGCAATTTCTATGGCGGCTTGGAGGGGTAAGTGTCCGGTGCTTGCTAACGCTTGCAATAATTGGACGTTGTTTGCGCCGACTTCCAGATTGAAATTCCCTTTTTCTTTGGCGCGGGCGATGTCGCTTAGGGCCAAGCGTAGCAAACTTCCGTCGCCCGGCTCCTCTTGCAAACACGCTTCCAAGTAGCCGCAAGCGTCTTGCGGGCTGTTCAGATAGTCGGTTACATCCCATAAGGTATAGTTTTCGGGCATTTTCTTGCTCCGTTTTGCCGTCTGTTGTTGGGCGTGATGAATGTTGTGAGTTGTTGTTTGGGTCAGGGCAACGCCTCGGCCAAGACTTGCGCCAAGTGGCGGGCGGGGCGTTGGGTGGCGTGTTCGATCTGCTGGCGGCAGGATATGCCCATTACCGCGATCTCCCAATCGGGGCCTTTGGCGTTGATCGCCGGGAATAGTGCCTGAGCGCCGATCGCCATTGATATTTCGTAGTGTTCCTTTTCGTAGCCGAAAGAGCCGGCCATCCCGCAGCACCCGGCGTTGGTCAGCTCAGCGCGGTAGCCGGGCGGCAGCCGCAGCGCGTTCAGCGACGCCGCCGTTCCCGCCAAGGATCGCTGGTGACAGTGGGCGTGAAACAGGATCTGCTTGGGAATGTCGCGGAATTGGAGGTTCAAGCGGCCCTCGGCGCTCAACTGCGCCAGAAACTCGTCGATCAGGAACGACTGCGATGCTACGGTGCGGGCTTGTTCGCCCGGCGCCAGTTGGGGATATTCATCGCGCAGGGTCAGCAGGCAGCTAGGTTCGCAGCCGATAATCGGCACGCCGTTGCCGGCGTAGGCGTGGAGCAGGCTTACGTTGTGCCGGGCGTTGGCGGCGGCGGCGTCCAGCATCCCTTTGGAAATCATCGGGCGCCCGCAACAGAGGGCCTCGGCCAGCTCCACCTTGTAGCCGGCGGCCTCCAGCAGCGCCACCGCCGCCTGCCCGATTTCGGGATAGTTGTAGTTCATATAAGTGTCGTTCAGCAGCACCGCGGTCGGGGCGGTTTTGACGCCGCCGCGGCGGGCGGCATTGCGCTGCCGGAACCATTGCGGGAAAGTTTGGCGGGCGAAAGGCGGCGGACGCCGGTTGGGGTGAATGCCCAGCAATGCGCCCGACAGCAGTTTGCCCAGCGGGTTGGCCGCCATCCAGTTGGACATCGGGGCGAACCGGCTGCCCCAAGCGCTCAGCTTGGCGATGTCGCCAAAGATGCGGTTACGGAGGGGCAGCCCGTTGGTCTTGTAATAGTTGGCTAGAAATTCGTACTTGAGCTTCGCCATATCAACGCCGGATTCGCATTCGGCGCGGCAGCCTTTGCATTCCAGACACAGATCCAGGGCATCGTAGAGCCGTTTGCCGGTGATGGATCCCTCAGGCAGGTTGCCGGACATTGCGGCGCGGAGCAGGTTGGCGCGGCCGCGGGTGGAATGCTCCTCCTCGCGGGTTGCCATAAAAGACGGGCACATCGTGCCTTCCAGCTTGCGGCAGGCGCCCATCCCGTTGCACATTTCCACCGCGCCGGCAAAGTCGGCGTCCACCGAAAAGTCCAGCGTGGCGGGCAAGGATTGGGCGCGGTATTGCGGGCCGTAGCGCAGGTTTTCGGTCATCGGCGGGCAGTCGATGATTTTGCCGGGGTTCATAATGCCGTCAGGGTCGAATGTGCCTTTGAGTTGGCGGAAAATCTGATAGATTTCCGGGCCGAACATCTTTTCATTCCAGACGCCGCGGACAATGCCGTCGCCGTGTTCGCCGCTCAAGGAGCCGCCGAATTCTAGGGTAAGATCGCTGATCTGGTCGGCGATGCTATACATCTGATCGACGCCGGCTTGGGTTTTGAGGCTTACCACCGGGCGGATGTGCAGGCAGCCGACGCTGGCATGGCCGTAGTAGGCGGCTTCGGTGCCGTGGCCGCGGACGATTTCATCGAAACGGCGCACAAATTCGCCCATCGTTTCGGGGTCGACCGCGGTGTCCTCCACGAAAGGCAGGGGCTTGGCGTCGCCGTGCATACTCATCAGCAAACCGAGGCCGTTCTTGCGGACGTTCCATACGCCGGCCTGGGCGGCGCGGTCGACGAGGCTGAGGCAGGCGTAACCCAACCGGCGGCGCTCCAGATCCTGCTTCAGGGCTTCCATCTTGGCGTGCAGCTCGGCTTCGGATTCGCCGTAAAATTCGATGGCCAAGATGGCGCCGGGGTTTTGGCCGTTGGCCGGGTCGGGCTGAATGATGGACATTGCGTCGCCCAACCCCAAGGATTGGCGGGAGCGGTCCAGCACGTTTTTGTCCATAATTTCGATCGACGATGGGCCGTGGTTGAGGATTTCCTTGACCGCTTCGCTGGCTTGAAAGATGTCGTGGAAGTGGGCTACGGACAAGGCGGTCATCTTGGGGCGGGGGACGAGGTTGGCTTTCACTTCGGTGGCGACGCAAAGGGTGCCTTCGGAGCCGACCACCATACGGGCGAGGTTGAAGCCGTGGGAGGGGGCGGCGCCGGCGTAGGGGCCGATGGGATCGGTCAGAAATTCGTCCAGGTTGTAGCCGCTGACCCGGCGCATAATGTTGGGGTAGCGGGCGCGGATTTGGGCGTCGTTGTCTTGCGCCAAGCGCCGGACGCCGCGGTAGATTTCCGCCTCCAGCCCGGCGCCGCTGAACTTGGCCTCCAGTTGGGCGCTGTCCAGCGGGCGGAAACGGGTAGCCGTCGCATCGGCGAGGATTACATCCAGCTCCATAATATGGTCCAGAGTTTTGCCGTAGATCACGGAATGGGCGCCGCAGGTATTGTTGCCGACGCCGCCGCCGACGCAGGCGCGGCTGGCGGTGGTGGGGTCGGGGGCGTACATCAAGCCGTAGGGCAACAATTCGCGGTTGAGCTGGTCCAGCGCGATGCCGGGCTGGACCCGGGCCCAGCTTTCCTCGCGGTTGACTTCGATGACCTGGTTCAGATACTTGCTGAAGTCCATCACGATGGCGTGGTTGACGGTCTGCCCGGCGAGGCTGGTGCCGCCGGCGCGGGGCAGCACCGGGATGCGGTTGTCGCGGGCGATTTCGATGGTGGCCTGCACGTCCTCGGGGCTGCGGGGGATCACCACGCCGACCGGCTCCATCTGGTAGATGCTGGCATCGGTGCTGTACAGCACGCGGGAAAAGGGGTCGAATCGGACTTCGCCGGCAACGCGCTGCTTGAGGGCCTGCTCCAGTTCGCGCCGCTGCGACGCCCGGATCCGGTTGGCGGCTGTGGCGGCCATATCGCTACTCCTCGCCTTTGGTTCGCCATGTTTCGTTCACCATATCATACCCCAAAACGCCGGGGATCTATTCCAAAATGCCGTGGCCAAAATGCCGGGGTTCTATGCCAATGTACCGGGGGCAAAATGCCGGGGTTCTATGCCAAAATGCCGGGGTTCTATGCCAAAATGCCTGGGTTCCGGGCGGGGTTGGGGCGGAATAACGCCAAGACCGCCGCCGGTTTTGTGCTATGCTGGTACGGCAACCCAATCTTGGAGCGTCCGGCTATGACTATGCGCCCTACGCCCGCCACCGCCCGGCCCGCGCCCGGCGAGGATGCGGTTGATGACTTGAGCATCGTTTATCCCTCCTCGGACGGCGAGCCTATGTCCGAAAACGATTTCCAATTCACCGTGATGATCGAAACCGCCACCACCCTGCGCCAGCGGTACGCCGCCCGCCCCGATGTCTACGTCGGCGGCGATATGTTGGTTTATTACCGGATGAACGACAACCAAACCCGCGTGTCCCCGGACGTATTCGCGGTGTTCGGGGTAACGGACAAAAGACCCCGCAATTCCTGGATCGTCTGGCGGGAGGGCCAGCCCCCCGATTTCGTGCTGGAGGTGGCCTCCCCCGGCACCTGGCGCCGCGACGGCGCCGCCAAGCGGGACATCTACGCCGAAATGGGCGTAACCGAGTACTGGCGCTTCGACCCCACCGGCGAATGCTTTTCCCCGCCGCTAGTAGGCGAGCGGCTAGGCGACGACGGGCAGTACCACCCCATCCCGCTGGACACCGACGCCGACGGCTACCTGCGCGGCCGCAGCGAGGTACTGGGGCTGGACCTATGCGCTTCGCTGGACGGCCGGCTGCGGCTGTACGACCCGGTGAGCGGCCAGTGGCTCCGCAACCACTACGAAGCAGAGGCGGCGCTGGAGGCAGAGGCGGCGCAGCGAGAGGCAGAGGCGGCGAGGCGGGAGACCGCCGAGGCGGTGCTGGAGGCCACCGTAGTAACGCTAGGGGCGGAACAAGTGGCGCGGCGAGCGGCCGAGGCGGCGCAACAGGCGGCGGAGGCGGATCGGCAGGCGGAAGCGGCGGCGCGGCGAGCGGCCGAGGCGGCGCAACAGGCGGCGGAGGCGGATCGGCAGGCGGCCGAGGACGAAGTTCGCCGGTTGCGGGAACGGCTGCGGGAATTGGAATCCGGGTAGTGCCGGCCTGCCCCGGCGTACTGCCGGGCGGGAATGAACCCCACCCGTTTATGGTATGCTACCGACTGCCATCCGCCGATGGACTGTCCGTTGCCGTTGCCCTTGCCCTTTTCCCGGCAATCCATTCTTTGGAGCGTCCGGCTATGACTATGCGCCCCACGCCCGCCACTACCCGGCCCGCGCCCGGCGAGGATGCGGTTGATGATTTCAGCATCGTTTATCCCTCCTCGGACGGCGAGCCTATGTCCGAAAACGATTTCCAATTCACCGTGATCATCGAAACCGCTGCCTTCCTGCGCCACCGGTACGCCGCCCGCCCTGATGTTTATGTCGGCGGCAATCTGCTGATGTATTACCGGATGAACGACAACCAAACCCGCGTGTCCCCGGACGTGTTCGCGGTGTTCGGGGTAACGGACAAAAGCCCCCGCCATTCCTGGATCGTATGGCGCGAGGGCAAGCCCCCCGATTTCGTGCTGGAGGTGGCCGCCCCCGTCACCTGGCGCCGCGAAGGCGCCGCCAAACGGGATATCTACGCCGAAATGGGCGTACCCGAATACTGGCGCTTCGACCCCACGGGCGAATGCTTTTCCCCGCCATTGGCAGGCGAGCGGCTGGGCGACGACGGCGAGTACCACCCGATACCGCTGGACACCGACCCCGACGGCTCACTACGGAGCCGCAGCGATGTTTTGGGGCTGGATCTATGCGCGTCGCCGGATGGATGGCTACGGCTGCATGACCCGGCCGCCGGCCAGTGGCGGCGCAACTATTACGAGGCAGCGGCGGCGCGGCAGGCGGCCGCGGTAGCGCGGCAGACCGCGGAGTCGGCACGGCGAGCGGCCGAGGCGGCGCGGCAAGCGGCCGAGGCGGCGCGGCAGGCGGATGCGGCGGCGCGGCAGGAGGCCGAGGACGAAATTCGCCGGTTGCGGGAACGGCTGCGGGAATTGGAATCGGGGCGTTAGGCCGTTTCTGCCGTTCCGGGGGGCGGCAGTCCGTCGATTTCCGCTTTGGCGGGAATGATGACGGGGGTTGCGGGAGGGGTTGCGGGGCGGGCGGTTGGTTGGGAAAAGGGGCGCATTTTGCGGTGCGCCCCTTTGGGGTGTGGTTGGGCGTGGGATGGTGCGGTTGGGCCATCCCGCGGCGCGGCGGGGTTAGATCGGGGGTTGGGCGTAGCGGCGGATGGGTTCGGTTTCGGCTAGGCGCAACTGCCGCCGCTCCTGCTCGGTCATCGCCGGGCCGGAAACCCAGTCGTAAGCCGCCAGCACGCCCGTCTCCATCCGGTGGATGAAACGGGAGCCGGATTCGCGGACTTCCCGGAGTCCCTGGTTCATGGTCACCATTCGATTCCCTCCTCTCTTTCGGGTATAGGGTTATGTAATACTGCGTCGCTGATGTAATTCTATTTAATGATAGACTAGGCGGTTTATCGTTTCAATAGATAATATATGATGTTTTACATCAATTTTACTGATATTAAAGGCGTGACAGTATGGCGGCGGCGGGGGATGGGCGGGGCGGTTAGCCGGGGGCGGGAATCGAGGCGGCGGCCGGGGGGTTGATGCATTTCGCGGTTATCGTGGCCCGCGAATTGGGGGGCTGTGGGGTTATAGGGCTAGTTTGCCGGGGTTCATTATGTTGTTGGGGTCCAGGGTTTGCTTTAGCTGGCGAATGGTGTGGTGGGCGGGGCCTTGTTCGCGGGCTAGGAGGTGGTTTAGCTTGACGCCTACGCCGTGGCAGTATTCCATTGCGCCGCCCATATCTTGGGCCAGTTTCAGAACGCGGTCTACGTTGCGGGCGAGGCGCTGGCGGGCTTCGGCGGGGTCGCCGGATTCGGGGGTGATCAGCATCGAGAATAGCTCGGGGCGGCTCCAGATGGCGTATTCGATTACGGATATGCCCTCGGCGGCCAGGATTTCGGCGGCGCGGCGGCGGTATTCCAGTACGCGGGAGGCGGGCAGGGCCAAGTGGAGGTAGTCGAACCCGCGGCGGCGGCGCCAGCGGTTCCAGCGCACCCGGCGGGGCTGCCCCAGGGCGCCGGACTGGTAGGATAGGGCGGAGTCGCGGCGGGCGGCCCAATACTGTTGCGTGGGTTCGGCGCCCAGGGATTGGCCGTTGTGGGCGCGGCAGATCTCGGCGGCCCGCCGGGCTTGGGCCGCTACCCCCTCGACGAAACCCTCAAACAGCAGGTGCAGGGTTACTTCGCCCTCCTCCTCGGTCAAGTCCAGCAGGGCGGGGCGAATGCCTACGGCCAGCATTTCCGAGGCGGCGTGAAATCCGTGGTCAAAACAGTCGAACCCGATGCTGGCGAAGCGGCGGCATTCGGGGAGGCGAAAGACGCGCAGGGTGGCGCGGGTGATGACCCCGAACACGCCCTCGGCGCCGATGAGCAGGTGGTTGAGGTTGGGGCCGGAGGAATACTTGGGGACATCGCGGGTTTCGATGATGCGTCCGTCGGGCAACACCGCCTGCATCCCGATTACCTGCTCGCCCATCGGCCCGTGGGCGCAGGCACGGTAGCCTACGCCGTTGGTGGATATGGCGCCGGCTACGGTAGCGATGGGAACGCTGTAGGGGTCGTGGCCGATCATCAAGCCGTACTCCGCCAGTTGCGCCTCCAAATCGCCCAGCACGATGCCGGCCTCGACTTGGACGGTAAGGGCGGCGGGGTCAACGGACAAGATGCGGTTCATCCGCTTGACGTCCAGCACGATGCCGCCGCGGGCGGGGACTACGCCGCCCATCACGCCGGTGCCGCCGCCGTAGGGGATGATGGGGATGCGCCGGCGGTTGGCCCAATCGACGATCTGCGATACTTCAGCGGGGGAGCCGGGGATGGCTACGGCGTCGGCCAGGCGGTCAAAGTCGGCTTCGGCGCCGAAAGCGCGGCTGGGCGACAGGGCGTCGCCGGTGTAGCGGTCGAGGGCGTCGGCGTCGGATAGCAGGTTTTCGGGGCCTACTATGCCGGCCAGGTCGGCTAGGGCGGCGTTATCCAGCATCGTGATCACCATCGGCGGCGGGCGCGGGGTTTACCGGGGGCAGGTGGGTTAGGGCGGCACCCTGGAGCTGCGCGCCGTGGGAGTATTGGGTTTTGCGGGTCAGCATCCGCAAAAAGCGCTGTTGGTCATTCATTTCCAGATCGGTAAGCTGCCGCCGGCTGCCCGGCTGCGGGGGCAGCGACAGCCCGGCCAATTCGCCGGCAAGCGCCGCGGCGCTGTCTAGGCCGGTAAGGATTTCGGTAGCGGTGCGCTCGTGTTCAAACCAGTTGGCGTGCAGGCTCTCCAAGTATAAGAAAGCGAGCCGCAGATCCTCGCGCTCCAGCTCGGTAGCGATGTAGTTGGCGGCGGCGTTGAGGTGGTTGTGGGCGTGGTGGTTCCACCCCATCCGCTGGCAGACGGCTTTGAGGGCGTGGGCGGTGGCGCCCCATACTTTATCCGATGCTTGCAGGATGTCGCCCTTGTTCAGTTCGATCCGGGCTTGGTCCAGCAGACGGCGGCTGATGGCTTCGTACCTTTCCGGCGGCGATGGATGGATGTGACCGCTCATTGCACTCCTTAGCCCTGGGTGTTGGATGGGGTTGCGGGGTTTACCGGGGGGAGGCTGGCCAGGGCGGCCCCCTGGAGCTGCGAGCCGTGGGAGTATTGGGTCTTGCGGGTCAGCATCCGCAATAGGCGTTGCTGGTCGTTCATTTCCAGAGGGGAAAGCTGCCGCCGGCTGCCCGGCTGCGGGGGCAGCGACAGCCCGGCCAGTTCGCCGGCCAGCGACGCGGCGCTGTCCAGGCCGGTGCGGATTTCGATAATGCTGCGCTGGTGTTCGTACCAGTTGGTGTGCAGGCTCTCCACATATACGAAATCGCGCCGCAAGTCCTCGCGCCCCAGCTCGGTGGCGATGTAGTTGGCGGCGGCGTTGATGTGGTTGTGGGCGTGGTGGTTCCACCCCATCCGCTGGCATACCGCTTTGAGGGAGTGGGCGGTGGCGCCCCATACTTTGTCCGATGCCTGGAGGATGTCGCCCTTGTTCAGTTCGATCCGGGCTTGGGTTAGCAGATGGTTGCTGATGGCTTCGTACCTGTCCGGCGGCGATGCATGGATGTGACCGCTCATTGCACTCCTTAGCCCTGGGTGTTGGATGGGGGCGCGGGGTTTACCGGGGGCAGGCTGGCCGCTTCGACTGGGGTGAGTTGGGGGCCGTGGGAGTATTGGGTTTTGCGGGTTAGCATCCGCAGGCGGCGTTCCTGGTCATTCCTTTCCTGAGCGGAAAGCTGCCGCCGGCTGCCCGGCTGCGGGGGCAGCGACAGCCCGGCCAGTTCCCCGGTAAGCAACGCGGCGCCGTTTATGCCGCTACGGATTTCGGTAGCGTCGCGCTGGTGTTCGTACCAGTTGGCGTACAGGCTCTCCAAGTATCCGAAAGCGAGGCGCAGATCCTCGCGCCCCAACTCGGTGGTAATGTAGTTGGCGGCGGCGCTGAGGTGGTTGTGGGCGTGGTGGTTCCAGCCCATCCGCTGGCACACCGCTTTGAGGGCGTGGGCGGTGGATCCCCACACTTTTTCCGTTGCTTGCAGGATGTCGCCCTTATTCAGTTCGATCCGGGCTTGGTCCAGCAGACGGCGGCTGATGGCTTCGTACCTGTCCGGCGGCGATGCTTGGATGTGACCGCTCATGGTACTCCTTAGCCCTGGGTGTTGGATGGGGTTTCCGGGTTTACCGGGGGCAGGTTGGCCGCTTCGCTTGGGGTGAGCTGCGAGCCGTGGGAGTATTGGGTCTTGCGGGTCAGCATCCGCAAGCGGCGTTCCTGGTCACTCATTTCCTGCGCGGTAAGCCGCCGCCGGCTGCCCGGCTGCGGGGGCAGCGACAGCCCGGCCAGTTCTCCGGTAAGCGCCGCGGCGCTGTCTAGGCCGGTGCGGATTTCGATAACGCTGCGCTGGTGTTCGTACCAGTTGGTGTGCAGGCTTTCTATGGCTAAGAAATCGCGCCGCAAGTCCTCGCGCCCCAGCTCGGTGGCGATGTAGTTGGCGGCGGCGTTGATGTGGTTGTGGGCGTGGTGGTTCCACCCCATCCGCTGGCATACCGCTTTGAGGGAGTGGGCGGTGGTGCCCCATACTTTGTCCGATGCCTGGAGGATGTCGCCCTTGTTCAGTTCGATCCGGGCCTGGGTTAGCAGGTGGTTGCTGATGGCTTCGTACCTTTCCGGCGGGGATGGATGGATGTGACCGCTCATGGTACTCCTTAGCCCTGGTTGTTGGATGGGGTTTCCGGGTTTACCGGGGGCAGGCTGGCCGCTTCGCTGGGGGTGAGTTGGGGGCCATGGGAGTATTGGGTTTTGCGGGTCAGCATCCGCAAAAAGCGCTGCTGGTCATTCATTTCCAGAGCGGTAAGCTGCCGCCGGCTGCCCGGCTGCGGGGGCAGCGACAGCCCGGCCAGTTCCCCGATCAGCAGCGCGGCGCCGTTAATGCCGCTAAGGATTTCGGTAGCGGTGTACTGGTGTTCGTACCAGTTGGCGTGCAGACCCTCCAGGTACCGGAAATCGCGCCGCAGATCCTCGCGCCCCAGCTCGGTGGCGATGTAGTTGGCAGCGGCGGTGAGGTGGCTGTGGGCGTGGTGGTTCCAGCCCATCCGCTGGCAGACGGCTTTGAGGGCGTGGGCCGTGGCGCCCCATACTTTGTCCGATGCTTGGAGGATGTCGCCTTTGTTCAGTTCGATCCGGGCTTGGGTTAGCAGATGGTTGCTGATGGCCTCGTACCTGTCCGGCGGCGATGCTTGGATGTGACCGCTCATTGCACTCCTTAGCCCTGGTTGTTGGATGGGGTTGCGGGGTTTACCGGGGGCAGGCTGGCCGCTTCGCTGGGGGTGAGTTGGGGGCCGTGGGAGTATTGGGTTTTGCGGGTCAGCATCCGCAGGCGGCGTTCCTGGTCATTCCTTTCCTGAGCGGAAAGCTGCGCTAGGCTGCCCGGCTGCGGGGGCAGCGACAGCCCGGCCAGTTCTCCGGTCAGCAGCGCCGCGCTGTTTATGCCGATGCGGATTTCGGTAGCGTCGCGCTGGTGTTCGTACCAGTTGGCGTGCAGGCTCTCCAAGTACCCGAAAGCGAGGCGCAGATCCTCGCGCCCCAACTCGGTGGTGATGTAGTTGGCGGCGGCGGCGATGTGGTTGTGGGCGTGGTGGTTCCAGCCCATCCGCTGGCAGACGGCCTTGAGGGCGTGGGCGGTGGATCCCCATACTTTTTCCGTTGCTTGCAGGATGTCGCCCTTGTTCAGTTCGATCCGGGCCTGGGCCAGCAGATGGTTGCTGATCGCTTCGTACCTGTCCGGCGGGGATGCTTGGATGTGACCGCTCATGGTATCCCCCTTTATGCCTGGGTGTTGGATGGGGTTGCGGGGGTTATGGGGGGCGGAATTGCCATACGGGGCCGTTGGGGGTGTCCTCGATGGATACGCCTAGCTGATCCAGGGCGGTGCGGATGCGGTCGGCTTGGTCGAACTGGCGGGACTGGCGCAGGGCGGCGCGGGTTTCCAGCAGCAGATCTATGAACGGGGCGGCTTCGGCGTGGGCCGGGGCGGATTGCTTGTCGGGCTGGGCGAAGGTCAAGCCTAGTATGCCCCCCAAATCGCGGAGGGTTGCTTGCGCTTCGGACACCGGGCGGGCGGCATCGGCGCTGCGGTTGATTTCGCGGGCCAAATCGAACAGCGCGGCCAGCGCCCGGGGGGTGTTCAGGTCATCGTCCATTGCCTCAAGGAACTGCTGGCGGTAGGGGGCGGGGTCCAGCGGCCCGGCCGGCGCGGGCGCGGCGGCGGGGCGGGTTAGGGCGTGGCGCAGGCGGTCTAGGCTGCGCTCCATCGCGGCGCAGCCCTCCTCGGTGTAGGATAGCGGGCTGCGGTAGTGGGAGCTTAGGAAATACAAGCGGAGGGCGTCGGGGGCGTAGCGGGTCAGGGCTTCCTCGACGGAAACCAGGTTGCCGAGGGATTTGCTCATCTTGTCGCCGCCCAGCCGCAGCAGCCCGTTGTGTACCCAGTAGCGGGAAAAGGGAATTACGCCGGTGGACGCTTCGCTTTGCGCGATTTCGTTTTCGTGGTGGGGGAATACCAGATCCTGCCCGCCGCCGTGAATATCCAGCGTTTCCCCCAAGTAGGACATCGACATACTAGTGCATTCGATATGCCAGCCGGGGCGGCCGGGGCCCCAGGGGCTTTCCCAGGACGGCTCGCCGGGGCGGGCGCCTTTCCATAGGGCGAAATCCATGGGGTGTTCCTTGTTTTCGTCGATTTCGATGCGGCTGCCGGCCTGCATTCCCTCCAGGGTGCGGCGGCTCAGCTTGCCGTAGCCATCGCTTTTTTCGACGCGAAAGAATACGTCGCCGCCGGCGGCGTAGGCGTGGCCGGAGGCGATCAGCCGCCCAATGGTGTCGATGATCGGGCCGATTTCCTCGGTGGCGCGGGGGTAGATCTGGGCGCGGCGGATGTTCAGCGCGTCCATCGTGCGGTAGAAATCCTCGATGTAACGCTCCGCCAGCTCCGCCGGATCGATGCCCTGTTCCTGCGCCCGCTGGATTATTTTGTCGTCTATGTCGGTGAAGTTCTGGACGTGACGGACGGCGAAACCGATATGTTCCAGGTAGCGGCGCAGCACATCAAAGGCGACGTAGCTCAGGGCGTGGCCGATGTGGGTGGAGGAGTAGGGGGTAACGCCGCAGACGTACATCTTGACGGTGCGGCCGTCGGCGGGGGCGAAGTCGGCGGTTTGGCCGGTTAGCGTGTTGTAAAGTTTCATTGGCCGGAACTTGGCGGGGCCGCGGGCTGCTCCCGTTGGGGCGCGTCGGGATCCGATATGATGGCGGCGATGGCGACGGCGGCGATGCCTTCGGCCCGCCCGACGAAGCCCAAGTAGTCGGTGGTGGTCGCCTTGATGCTGACGCGGCCGGGGGCAAGGGACAGCGCGGCGGCGGTCCGCTCCTTCATCGTCGGAATGAACGGCCCGAGGCGGGGCGTTTGCGCCAGCATTGTAACATCAACATTGGATACGCGCCAACCGTCCGCCGCCAAAAGCCCCGCCACCCGCTCCAGCAGCAGCAGGCTGGAAATGCCGCGATACTGCGGATCCGATGAGGGGAAATGAGTCCCCTTGTCGCCCAAGTTGGCGGCGCCAAGGAGGGCGTCCATCAGGGCGTGGATCAGAACATCGCCATCGCTATGGCCGGCCAGCCCGCGGTCGTGAGGGATTGCCGCGCCGCCCAGCACCAGCGGGCGCCCGGGGGCCAAAGGGTGGGAGTCGACGCCGATGCCGACGCGGTAGTCAGGGGCGGGTTGGGGCAAGGGGGCCTGGATTTTGTCTTGTCTTGGGACGGGGGGCGACTGGGGCTGTGCCGTCTCTGGGAGAGTGGGGTATAAACTCAGCCTTTGTCTTGCTGTTTTTGACATTCCGAGAATGATATGTTCGGCAATAAATGTTATCATAAAGGCCAATAGTATGCCTATACCTACGGCGTAAAATGTAACTAACCCCAATAGCATTAATAGCAATGGGTTTTCGCCTGCCAAAATGTATGAAGTTCCCAAAAACCCGAATACCGATGTCCAAAAGCTGGCAAATGCGGCAAGCCGGTTATTTCGCCAATCCCAAGTGATGAAAACCCCAGCAAATAATATGCCGGCTGCTACCAACAACAAAGCTGTGCCTTGCTCTTGAGATGTAGTTTCTGACGGGAAAATTATTGGGAATAACAATACCCACAAGCCTCCCAAAGCCATCGCCACCACCCAAACCCAACCTAGTAATCGCCACCTGCTCCGGATCAATCCGCCACCTCTCCATCTTTGCCGATATTAAGGGCATCGCCCAATTTTTCCCAAGCGTTGCCGATGCCCCAAATCAAGGAGCAGGTCATTGTAATCACGCCTGGAATCACCACAAACGAGAAAAATAGGGTTGGGTTTTGCCGATACAGATTTTTGATATTTCCCAACAATCCGGGTATGTACAGAACGGCAGGCACGGTTAGGATCGCAATCATGGCGACGATGATTGCGATGATCCAAATCCGGGCGGCATTGGGATGCTTCGCCATCCAGTCGTAGATTTTGTCCATACCGCCGCCTTTCTGCGCTGTCTACGGGGCCGTCTGCGGGCATTATAGCCGGTTCCGGGCGGTTACGCCATAGGGATAGCCCTTTTCCGGTGGCGGCGTCAAGGGGATGGCAGGATTTGGCGACGGAAAATGGGTTCCCTTGTCGCCGAGGTTGGCGGCGCCGAGGAGGGCGTCCATCAAGGCGTGGATCAGAACATCGCCGTCGCTATGGCCGGCCAGCCCGCGGTCGTGGGGGATCGCCGCGCCGCCCAGCACCAGGGGGCGCCCGGCGGTCAGGGGGTGGGAGTCGACGCCGATGCCGACGCGGTAATCAGGGGCAGGTTGGGGCAAGGGGGCCTCGCTTTAATCCGGTCTGGGGGCGGGGGGCGATGGGGGCTGCGGCGTTGGCATAAGGGCGTCGGCGCGGGCCGAAACGTACGCCGCAAGGGTTTGTTCGATTAGATCAATCCAAGCGGTGCCGCCGGTTGCCCCGTCCAGCGATGTTTGCGCCTTGAACCAGTTTACTACGCCGGAGGGCAAGGTAATTTGGATGTTCTGGAGGTCGCCGGATTCTAGGGCGGCTTTTCGCTGCACCGCTTTTTGGTAGGTTTCGGGGAATAGTTCTTTGGTGGGTTTAGCGTTCTGAAACCACTGATAGTCCAGCTCAAAGTCGTCGGGGTCGGCGGCGATTTGGGCGTTGATCGCCGCATCCTCATCCGGGGTTGGCCGGATGATGGGTTTGGCGGTTGTAGTTTCAATTTCCGGTTCTTTCATATTCGTTGGCTTCTCTATTGTTGGCTTTTATCATTATTCTATAATCCGCATAAATCCCCTCCCCCTAAGGGGGAGGGTTAGGGTGGGGGTGAACCCCGCAGGATTTGGCGGAGGTATGTTTCGGCTATCGCTAGGTCGCTGGGGGTGGTTACTTTTATGTTTTCGTAGCTGCCCTGGAACATTTTTACCGGGTGGCCCAGGGTTTCGAGCATGGCGGCGTCGTCGGTGACGTCGTGGGGGCATTGTTGGTGGGCTTGTAGTAGTAGTTGGTAGGGGAATATTTGCGGGGTTTGGGCGGCCCATAGTTGGGCGCGGGGGGGGGTGTTTTGGATTAGCAGATCATCGGGGGATACTTGCTTGATGGTGTCTTTTACCGGCATTCCGGCGATGGCGGCGCCGTGTTGGGCGGCGGCTTGGAGGCCGCGGTCGATGATCGCGGCGTCTAGGCAGGGGCGGGCGCCGTCGTGGATCAGGGCTAGATTGCAGGGGGATAGGGTTAGCAGTCCGCGGTATACCGAATCTTGGCGGCGGGCGCCGCCGGGGCAGATGCGGGTTACTTTGCGCCAGTGGCGGGCGGCGGCCAATTCCTCGCCGCGGGGGATGGCGTCGGCCGGCAGCACCAGGGCGATTTCGTCTATCGCCGGGTGGGATTCAAACCGCTCTACGGTGTGGGCGATCAGCGGGGCGCCCAATAGCGGGGCAAAGGTTTTGTCGATGCCGCCCATCCGGGAGCTGCCGCCGGCGGCGACGATTACAGCGCTGGCGGTAGCGGGCGGGGGGGATGGGCGGTCGGATGGCGGCATATTACCCGGCAAAGGCGGCGAGCCCCTTTTGCGCCGCCGACAGACTGGCCCCGTAGGCCACTTCGTAGCCGGCGGCGTCTAAGATCTGCTCCAGGGCCGACAGTAAGGCGAACACGTTGCGCTCCCGCGCCGATTCGCCCATCAGCCCGATGCGCCATGCCTGGCCCCGGAACTCGCCTAGTCCGCCGCCGATTTCGATGTCGTAATCTTGCAGTAGCGTCCCCCGCACTTGGGCATCGTCAATCCCGTCGGGGATTTTCACGGTGGTCAGCGGGTTCAGCCGATAGTCGGGGGCGGCCAGCAGCTCCAGCCCCAGCGCCTCCAGGCCGGCCCGCAAGGCCGCGGCGGCCCGGGCGTGGCGGCGGATGCGGTTTTCGATGCCTTCCTCCATCAGCATCCGTAGCGCTTCCCGTAGCGCGTAAGTCATCGAGATGGGCGCGGTGTGATGGTAGGTGCGGCTTTGCCCCCAATAGCTTTCCAGATCTTGCAGGTTGAAATAGAAACTCTGCACCGGCGTTTCCCGGGTTTTGACCGCCTGCATCGCCGCATCGCTCAGGGTGATCGGGGCCAGACCCGGCGGGGCGCCCAGGCATTTCTGCGTGCCGCTGTAGCACACATCAACGCCCCATTCGTCCGCCCGCAGCTCGTGGCCGCCGAGGGAGGTTACGGCGTCAACGATCGACAGCGCCCCGTGGCGGCGGATGACGGGCAGGATTTCCGGCAAGGGGGTCAGCACGCCGGTGGAGGTTTCGGCGTGAACGACGCCCACCGCCTTGACCCGCGGGTGGCGGGCCAGCTCGTCCGCCAGCGCCTGCGGATCCGCCGGCCGGCCCCAAGGGGTGTCGACGGTATGGACCACCGCGCCGCAACGGCGGGCGATGTCGGCCAGCCGCGCCCCGAAATACCCGTTGCGGCAGACCACCATCACATCGCCCGGCTCCAGGAGGTTGACGCAGGCGGTTTCCATCGCCCCGGTTCCCGTGGCCGACACCGGCATGGTGATCGCGTTGGCGGTGCGGTAAACCTGCCGCAGCATATCGCCGATGTCGTTCATCGCTTGAAAGAAATCCGGGTCCAAATGCCCCAGCACCGGGGTAGTCATCGCCCGCAAAACCCGGGGATGCACCGAACTGGGCCCCGGCCCCAAGAGCAGCCGCGGGGTGGGCTGAAATTCCGCAAGATAGGACGCTGTCACGCCGACCCTCCCAAATTCGTCAATCGCCGACGGCGCCTAGACCACCGCCGAGGCCCCGCCGTCCAGGTTGACCGCGATGCCGGTGAGGTAGCTGGCCCGCTCCGAGGCCAAGAACGCGATCACATCGCCGGCTTCCTCCGGCTCGCCCACGCGGCCCAACGGCACGGCGCGGCCGACGGCCATCTGCCCGTAGAAATCATCGAGGCTCAAGCCCGGCTCCGACTGCACCCGGGCGTCATACCGGCGCTGGTGCTGGCCGCTCTTGATCAGCCCGATGCATACCGTGGAAACCAGGATGTTGTCTTGCGCCAAATCTTTGGACAGCCCCTTGGTGATGGCGATCCCGGCGGCGCGGGAGATGGATGTGGGCATCGACGCCGGCCCCGGGGTCCGTCCGCCCAAGTTGGTGACGTTGATGATCCGCCCGCCGCCCACTTTCCGCATTTCCGGCAGCGATTCTTGGATCAGCCGCACCGCGCCCCAGACTTTCAACTCAAAATCGAAAGCCCAATCATCTTGGGAAACCTGCTCAAAGGCTTTCGCCATCGATGTGCCGGCGTTGTTCACCAGAATATCCAGCCGCCCGTACTGGTTGGCGGCGCGCGCCACGATGCTGCGGGCGCACTCCGGGTCGGTGACGTCGGCGGAAATGGGCAACACCTGCCCGCCGGTGGCCGCCTTAATCTCCTGCGCCGCAGTCTCCAGCACCTCTGCCCGCCGCGCCACGATGACCACCGAGGCGCCCTCCTGCGCCATACTAAGCGCCGCGGCCTTGCCAATGCCGTCGCTGCCCCCGGTGATAATCGCCACTTTATCCTTAAGCCCCAAATCCATAGCCCGGCCCTCCTGTAGCCCAACGGCAAATAACGATAATGCGCCCGGCATTATATCACACCGCCGCCCCAATTAACCCCCATCCCATCGCGGCCAATGCGCCCCCGTAGGGGGCAACGCATTGGCCGAATGTCAAAGCGCAATCCCCCCCGCCTCGGCCACAATCCCGATATCCTTATCCCCCCGCCCGCTAAGGCAGACCACGATCACCGCATCCGCCGGCAGCGTCGGCGCCAGCCGCGCCGCCCCGTAGACCGCATGGGCCGACTCCAGCGCCGGGATGATCCCCTCGGCGCGGCAGAGCAGGTGAAACGCCTCCAATGCCTGCCCGTCGGTCACTTCCCGGTACTCCGCCCGCCCCGAATCCTTGAGGTAGCTATGTTCGGGGCCGACGCCAGGGTAATCCAGCCCCGCCGATATGCTATGCGCCGGACTTACCTGCCCGTCGGAATCTTGCAACAGATAACTCATCGCCCCGTGCAGCACCCCCGGACGCCCGGCGGTGAGGGTGGCGGAATGTTCGCCGCTGTCCAATCCCTTGCCCCCCGCCTCCAGCCCCACCAGCCGCACCCCCGCATCGGCGACAAAGGGATGGAACGCCCCCATCGCGTTGCTGCCGCCGCCGACGCAGGCCATCACGTAATCGGGCAGCCGCCCCTCCGCCGCCAGGATTTGCGCCCGCGCCTCCCGCCCGATGACGCATTGGAAATCCCGCACCATCGCCGGGTAGGGATGCGGCCCCACCACGCTGCCGATGAGGTAATGGGTAGTTTCCACGTTAGTCACCCAGTCGCGGATGGCTTCGTTGATCGCATCTTTCAGCGTCCGCGTGCCGGAGGTCACCGGCACCACTTCCGCCTCCAGCAGGCGCATCCGAAACACATTGAGGGATTGGCGGCGGATATCCTCCTCGCCCATATAGACGATGCACTGCAAGCCCAGCATCGCGGCGGCGGTAGCGGCGGCGACCCCGTGCTGTCCGGCGCCGGTTTCGGCGATGATGCGCCCCTTGCCCATAAATTGCGCCAGCAGCGCCTGCCCCAGGGCGTTGTTGATCTTATGCGCCCCGGTATGCGCCAGATCCTCCCGCTTCAGGTAAATCTTGGCGCCGCCCAGTTGCCGCGACAGATTTTCGGCGTAATACAGCGGCGTCGGGCGGCCTACGTAAGACGCCAGCAGCCCGGCCAGCCGCGCCTGAAACCCGGCGTCAACCTTGACCCGCCAGTAGGCGGACTCCAGCTCCGCCACCGCCGCCATCAGCGTCTCCGGGACATACCGCCCCCCAAAAGCGCCATAACGCCCGCCCGCATCGGGCAGGGCGTACGCCGCCGCCGGATCAATCATCGCCGCCGTATCCGTCGCCGTATCTATCGCCATAACATCATCCCGCCTTTCGCAATTCCCCCGTAGGGGGCTGTATGCCAGTGCGCCCCCGTAGGGGGCAATGCGCTGGCTAAATCAAGTGCGCCCCCGTAGGGGGCAATGCGCTGGCTAAATCAATCGTAGGGGGCTGTATGCCAGTGCGCCCCCGTAGGGGGCAATGCGCTGGCTAAATCAATTCTACCCCATACCCCGCCCGCGATCGCCATAACATCATCCCGCCTTTCGCAATTCCCCCGTAGGGGGCTGTATGCCAGTGCGCCCCCGTAGGGGGCAATGCGCTGGCTAAATCATTGTAGGGGGCTGTATGCCAGTGCGCCCCCGTAGGGGGCAATGCGCTGGCTAAATCAATCGTAGGGGGCTGTATGCCAGTGCGCCCCCGTAGGGGGCAATGCGCTGGCTAAATCATTAAGGGGAGGGTTAGGGTGGGGGTGAACCCCGGCATCCGCAGAGAACCCCATGCATCCCGAACCCGCCCCCCATGCATCCTGAACCCGCCCCCCATTCATCCTGAGCTTGTCGCCCCCCATTCATCCTGAGCTTGTCGCCCCCCATTCACCCCGAGCTTGTCGCCCCCCATTCACCCCGAGCTTGTCGCCCCCCATTCATCCTGAGCTTGTCGCCCCCCATTCACCCCGAGCTTGTCGCCCCCATTCATCCTGAGCTTGTCGCCCCCCATTCACCCCGAGCTTGTCTCCCCCCATTCATCCTGAGCTTGTCGAAGGATGAATGCGCCCCCCAACGCCCCCCACCCCTTGCCAATCCCCAACCCCACCGCTACAATAGAACCAATAACCTAAACCTACCCCAACAAGGAGCCGAAAATGTCCATCCACCAACTCCGCGCCCGCCTAGACGCCCTAAAACGCCGATACGCCCTACCCCTCCTAATCCTCCGCCTCCGCCGCCGCGCCGAAAACCTCTGCCAACTCTGGGACACCGCCGACATCGCCGAACGCCTCCACAACCAGCCCTTCCCCGACGTCGTCTTGATGGTCCCCGATTTCGCCCGAGACGGCCCCCTGCTCCCCCCCTTCCTGAACTCCATGCGCCTCATCCGCTACCTCCAAAGAAACCGCAGCATCAAAATCCACCCCACCCCCTACGGCATCGTCCAAGCCCTGCTACCCTACAGAATCCACAAAACCGGCCGCCTAACCCTCCTAATGAAACTATACCTACCCGACCGCTAACCCCAACCCCCGCCCCTTAACAACCAAATACGGCCCAAGCCCAACCCCCCCAACAAAAACTCCCAAACCGTACCAAAACGGCGAAAAAATGGGCGGAAATGGCACCAAAATGGGCGGAAATGGCACCAAACCCTACCATTTCAACCCCCATCCCCAAAGCTAACCCCAACCAAATGGTACGAAATGGTACGAAATGGCAGGGTTATAAAAAAATTCCCCCACTTTTCACCCCAAAAATGCACCCCGCAATCCCGAAAACGCCCCCCGCAATCCCGAAAACGCCCCCCGCAATCCCGAAAACGCCCCCCGTAATCCCGAAAACGCCCCCCGTAATCCCGAAAATCCCCCCCGTAATCCCGAAAATCCCCCCTATCACCCCGAGCTTCCCCGCCCTTTCATCCTGAGCTTGTCGAAGGACGCAACTGAAACAAAAATCCCCTCCCCCTCCGGGGGAGGGTTAATGAAACTATACCTCCCCGACCGCTAACTCCAAAACCCAAAACCCCGCCCCTTAACAACCCAATACGGCCCAAGCCCAACCCCCCATCCCCCCCCAAACAAAAACCCCCAAACCCGCCCAAAAAGGCGAAAAAATGGGATGAAATGGCACAAAAACGGGCGGAAACGGCACCAAACCCTACCATTTCAACCCCCGCCCCCAAAGCTGAACCCCAACCAAATGGTACGAAATGGTACGAAATGGTAGGGTTATAAAAAAATCCCCCCACTTTTCACCCCGAAAATCCCCCCTATCATCCCGAACCCAACGCAACTGAAACAAAAAATCCCCTCCCCCTCCGGGGGAGGGTTAGGGTGGGGGCGTCCCCCGCCAACAACGCCCAACACCATCCCAGACCCAAGCCCCCCCCAAACCGGCGCAAAAGGTCGCAAAATGCCCCAAAAAAGCAACAAAATGCAACAAAAATGGCAAAATCCCGCCCCTGCCACCCCCAAAAAGCAACACCCCAACCCCCACCCCCAAAGCTAACCCCCGGAAAAAAGCAACCAAATGCAACCAAATGCAACCAAAGTAAAAAAATCCCCGCCCCCAACACCCCCAACCCCGCCGCCCGGCTCAGGCGGCGCCGGTCAGGGCGGCGTCGGCTTGGCGGGCGTTATCTATGAACCGGCGGATTTTGCGGCGGTCTTTGCGGGCCAGGGTTTCCACGCCGCTGGATACATCCACGCCCCAAGGCCGGACGGCGCTGATGGCGCGGCCCACGTTGGCCGGCGTAAGCCCGCCGGCCAGCAAGAACGGCAGCCCGCGGCGGGAAAGCGCCGCCGCCACTTCCCAATCAAACCCTTGCCCGGTGCCGCCCTGCAAGCCATCCACCAGCCGATCCAGGGTGACCAGGCAGCCCGATTCGCCATATTCCCGAACCCGCCCGGCCAGTTCCGGCACATCCCGCGGCGCCTGGCCGGATCCCGGAACGTGAATCACCTTGATGACTTGGCAATCAACCGCGGCGGCATACTCCACGCTTTCCCGCCCACAGAGCTGGACGGCGTCCAGTCCGCAACGGGCGGCGGCGGCGTTGACTTCCGCCAACGGCTGGTCGGCGAACAGCCCCACCATCCGGGGCGCGGGCTGGCGGCGCAGCTCCCGCACCGCGTCGGCAATATCGCGGGCGGCGTCAATCGTAATACGGCGGCGGCGCTCCGGCACGAACACCATCCCGAGGAAATCAGCCCCGGCTTCGGCGGCGGCGCAAGCGTCGCCGGGGTTGCCGATGCCGCAAATCTTGACCCGGATCATGGTTTTCACCCCCACCCTAACCATCCCCCTAAGAGGGAGGGGAATTATTGTTTTCACCCCCACCCTAACCATCCCCCTAAGGGGGAGGGGAATTATGGGCGGCCCGCCAGTTCGCGCACTTTGGCCGCGGTATCCGGCGCGGTCACCAGCGCCTCGCCCACCAGCGCGGCGTTGACCCGGAGGCGTTGCAGCCTACGCAGATCGTCGCGGGTGAAAATGCCGCTTTCGCTCACAATCACCCGGCCCCGCGGCACCAGCGGGGCCAGCCGCCCGGTGACCGCCAAATCGGTGGCGAAAGTGTGCAGGTCGCGGTTGTTAATGCCGATGATTTCGGCCCCCGCGGACAGCGCGGTTTCCAGTTCGCGCTCATCGTGGACTTCCACTAGGCACTGCATCCAAAGGGATTGCGCCGCCGCCAGCAGTTCTTGGAGCAGCGGCGGTTCCAGAATGGCGACAATCAGCAGTATGCCGTCGGCGCCCGCGGCGCGGGCCTCGTAAACCTGATAGGGGTCGAAAATGAAATCCTTACGCAGCACCGGAGCGCGGCCCGAGGCGCCGCTTTCCTTGATGGCGGCCAGATGCGCCAACTCGCCCTGAAAGCGCGGGTCGGTAAGGCAAGACACCGCCGCGGCGCCGTTGGCGACATAGGTTGCCGCCAGCCGCTCCGGGTCGAAGTCGGGCGACAGCAGCCCGCGGGAGGGCGATGCTTTTTTCACTTCGGCAATCAGCCGGACACCGCCGCCAAGCAGGGCGCCGGACAGGTTCAGCGGCCGCGCCAACCCCGCCGCCGCCCGCTCCAAATCCGCCAGGGGCGCCGCCCGCCGGGCGTCCGCCAACTCCCCCCGCTTGGCCGCCACAATTTCGTCAAGAATGCTGGGCATATCAAGAAACCGCCCCTTCTTTATTATGCTGCATGATGCTGGCGAGGGAACCGAGAACAAACTCTTTGGCATCCCTAATCTCTACCAAACCCGGAACGCCATCTTGGTCATAATGGACAATCACGCCATCCATTTCCTCCGCATAATCAAACTTGCCATCCCCCAGCTTAACCAGGAGTATGTCCACATCCGGGCTATACCTAAACTCCATACCTGCCAATCCTTGCCGGATAGACTGTAACCACAACGATCTCATCGCCGGGCTCAAAGGCCACTCTTAGAATATGACTATTGTCCAACGGCACATGAACCGCCGGCCGGTCATCACTGCCTTGATAGATCCTCGGCGGGTTTCTGACAAATTCCGTTATCAGTTCCATATCCGCTGCAAAACCTTGTCCGGCTACCAAGTCCAACTTATGGAGCGCGTGGAGGGTAAACCGAACCGGACGCTGATTCACACTCGCCTCTCAATTGGAACCGTCCATTCTTAATTTTCCGGGGGTATCAGGGAATTTCTTTTCCAGATCATAGCGGCTATAGGCACAATAAACAACCCGGGGGTGATGGCGATGCCAAACATAACTGTTACTCCCGTATTTCCATAAGATCGGCGGCCAGGACGTTGATTAAATTGGAGTTGCCGCAAGTTTCGCAGGTTATTACCATGAAAATCTCCATTGTGCCGCCGCCGGTGGGTTTTCCCCAGCGGAAGGATTTTACTTCAACAGGTTCGGCGCTGATGGCCCATTTGCTTTCGTGGCACACCGGGCATGGACGCTCGCCCCCGGCCCAATACTGGTTCAACCACTGGTAAACTTTGGCGGGATTGAGTTTCTTTGATTTGATCGCATCCAGATTGACGGCAGCCACCATCATTGTTCTCACCCCCTAGGGTTATCATCGTTCGGGAACGGCGGTTCCCTCCGGCGGTATTGTAACGCCTGCCGCGGGAAATTGCTCAGCCCCCGGCCTGGCTCAGCTCTACCAGGGCGTCGAGTTTGGCGCGGGCGGCGGCGCGGTCTATGGATTGGGCGGCGGCCTGGATGCCGTCGGGGATGTTGGGGGCGGCGCCGGCGGCCAGTAGCACGCCGGCGGCGTTGAGCAGCACGGCGTCGCGGATCGGGCCGCCCTCGCCGCGTAGCAGCCGTTGCATTATGGCGGCATTCGTCTCGCGGTCGCCGCCGCGCAGGTCGGCTACATCACAAGGGGGCAGGCCGGTGTCGGCGGCGCGGAGGGTCCAGCTTCGCACTTCGCCGTGGCGCAGTTCCCATACTTGGGTGTCGCCGGATAGCGAGATTTCGTCCAGTCCGCCGGCGCCGTGGACTACCAGGGTGCGCTGTGACCCCAAGAGGCGCATCACTTCGGCCATCTTTTCGCCCAGCCGGGGGTAGGCGACGCCGATGAGCTGGCTTTGGGCGCCGGCGGGGTTGGTGAGGGGGCCGAGGATGTTGAATACGGTTCGGATGCCGATTTCGCGGCGCACCGGGGCGGCGTGGCGCATAGAGGGGTGAAAGGCTTGGGCGAACATAAAGCCGATGCCGCCGTCGCGGATGCACCGTTCTACGGCTTCGGGGGGCAGGTCGATGCGCACGCCGAGGGCTTCCAGCACATCGGCGGCGCCGCAACGGCCGGAGGCGGCGCGGTTGCCGTGCTTGGCGATGCGCAGTCCGGCGCCGGCGGCCACCAGCGCGGCGGCGGTGGACAGGTTAAAGGTGTCGGCGCCGTCGCCGCCGGTGCCTACCGAGTCCGCCAGCGGCCCGTCGACGCGCACTTTCAGGGAAAACTCGCGCATCACGGCGGCCATGCCGGCGATTTCCTCGGTGGACTCGCCCTTGAGCCGCAGGGCGGACAGCAAGGCGCCCAGTTGCGCCGGGGTGGTTTCCCCCAGCATTATCCGCCGCATAACGGCGGCGGCCTGGTCCATAGCCAGCGATTGGCCGGATACTACCGTTTCGATCGCTTCGCGAATTTCCAAGTTCGTTGCTCCAAATTTCCGTTTAATCCGTCCGGCGCGGGACTTTTACGCCGGACTTTTACAATGGGAAATCCGCCCGGCGGAGAGGCCGGGATCCATCATTTACTCGATGGATAGTCACTACATCGGATTGGAAAGTATAAAGTACTCTGGTTCGTCCAACGATGATTTCCCGGATTTCCGGATCATTAAACTCCGGCACGATCCGTCCCGACAACGGAAAGTCTGCCAGCCGCCCCACGGAGGTCACAATGTTGGATACCAGGTTTTCCGAGTTCGGCACGGAGTCTCTGGCTGCGTTAAGGCGCAGCGATTCCAGCTCGGCAATGGCGATCAAATCCCAATCTATGCTTGCCATTTTTTCTCCTGGAACATCCGCACAACTTCCTCGTGGGGGATGACGTTGCCTTTGCGGACGTTGTCCAGTGATTTGCAGAGGCCGTAGATGAAAAGCATTCGCTCCAGGGTTTCTACGATTGACTCCCCCAGCGTCAGGTCGTTGGGCATTAGCTTTACGGTGTGGGTCAGCTTTTCTTTGGCGGTCATCCGTTCAAGTTCAGCTACGGATATGCGGCCGACTTCGGGGACTTCGTCGCGGTATTGGGGGGTGTTGTCGCGCTGGTCGTAGGGGAGCGCGCGGCCCTCTCTGATGTCTTGAAAATCCCTTTGTATGCCGTAGAAAAGGCGCAGATTTTCGGCGGATTCGCACACCGCTTCGGCCAGGGTGAGGTTGTCGGGCAGGCGGGCGATGGTGGCTAGGATTTCGTTTTTGATGGCTTGGCTGTCCAGGGGCGGGGGCAAGGGTTCGGTGGGCTTGCCGGCGGGGGCGGGGTTATGGGCTTTGGCGGTCTTTTCCTGCTGGGCTTTGTTGATTGACTGTAGTTGGTTCAGGGTTTCGGTGGTGGTCAAGTGGTCGGGGATTTGGCTCAGCCATTGGGCTATTTCCTGTTTGGGGGTCATATCGCTGCTCTCTTGTTGTTGGCTTCGGGATGGGGGTTATTGTAGTTGGGGTTTGGGGTGTTGGGCTATGGTGTTGAGGTAGTTTTGGAGGAGGCGTTTGCCGTCGGGGGTCATTATGGATTCGGGGTGGAATTGGACGCCCTCTACCGGGTGGCGCTTGTGGCGGAGGGCCATTATTAGGCCGTTTTCGCTGCGGGCGGTGATTTCTAGGGTGTCGGGCAGGGTTTCGGGGTAGACGGTTAGGGAGTGGTAGCGGATGGCCTGGAAGGGGTTGGGCAGGCCGTTGAGTACGCCGGCGCCGTTGTGGCGGATCATTGAGGTTTTGCCGTGGCGGATTTCGCCGGCGCGGTCAACGCGGGCGCCGTAGACGTAGGCCAGGCACTGGTGGCCTAAGCAGACGCCGAGGGTGGGGATGCTGGGGCCGAAACGGCGGATTACGTCGTTGGAGATGCCGGCTTCCGCCGGGGTGCAGGGGCCGGGGGAAATGACGATGCCGTCGGGGGACATGGCTTCGATGTCGGCAAGGGTGATTTGGTCGTTGCGGCGGGTGTCGACTTCGGCGCCCAGTTCGGTCAGGTATTGATATAGGTTGTAGGTGAAGCTGTCGTAGTTGTCGATCAGCAGCAGCATGGTTTTTGGCCTCTGGTGTTGGGGGTTGAGGTTATGGGTTCCCGCCGGCGCGGGAATGCCGGGGGAATGGGCGGTTAGAACAGTTCTACGAATTCGAGCCAGTTGCCGTCGGGATCCTGGGCGTAGCAGGCTTTGCGGGACAGGTTGCCGTGGTCGTCGAACATTGACGCCGGGGGGTTGTTGTAGCGTAGGCCGCGCTGGCGGGTTTCTTGGTAGAAACGGTCGAGGTCGTCGACGATGAAGGCGAGGTGGGCGGCGCCCAGGTCGTTGCGCTGGATCCCGCCGGGGCCGCTTGGGGGGGCCAGGTATTGGATCAGCTCCAGTTGGTGGCCGGGGCCGAGGTCGACGAAGCCGCCCTGGATGTGGGCGTTGGGAAAGGCCAATACCTGCTCCACGAACTCGCCCTGCCGCTCGGTGCGGCCGGCGATGCGCATTCCTAGGATTTCGGAGTAGAATCGGACGGATTGCTCGAGGTCTCGGACTACGAAGCCGGTGTGGAAAAAGGATTTCAGCATTTTGGGGACTCCTCGTTTTGGGGTTTTGGGGGGTGGGGGTAAGGATGCTCTCATTGGCGTTCTCACCCCCACCCTAACCCTCCCCCTTAGGGGGAGGGGATTTATAGTGACCTCCTCTTAGGGGGAGGGGATGTATCGGTGCCTCCTCTTGGGGGAGGGGATGTAGATATGGGGGCGGGATATTTATAGGGTATCAGAAATCCGGTTTTGGGGTGGTGGCTGGGGGGCGGCGATTTCACCCCCACCCTAGCCCTCCCCCTTAGGGGGAGGGGATATTATAGATGGGTTAGAAGCCGGCTTCGGCTAGGTCGATGGCGCGCATTAGGGCGTTGGATTTGTGGCGGGTTTCTTGGTATTCGTCCTCGGGTACGCTGTCGGCTACGATGCCGCCGCCGGCCTGGATGTGCATTATGCCGTCTTGGTAGACGCCGGTGCGGAGGATTAGGGCGGTGTCCATGTTGCCGGAGAAGCTGAAGTAGCCGACGGCGCCGCCGTAGGGGCCGCGTTTTTCGCCTTCGATTTCGGCGATGATTTCCATGGCGCGGATTTTGGGGGCGCCGGATACGGTGCCGGCGGGGAAACAGGAACGGAGGGCGTCGTAGGGGGTTAGGTCCTGGCGCAGGCGGCCCTCTACGTGGGATACGAGGTGCATTACGTGGGAAAAGCGCTCCACTTCCAGCATCCGGGTGACTTTGACGGTGCCGGGGTCGCTGACGCGGCCGATGTCGTTGCGGCCGAGGTCCAGGAGCATTATGTGTTCGGCGCGTTGTTTTTCGCTGTTTTTGAGTTCCTGCTCGTTGGCGGTATCCTCGCCGGGGGTGGCGCCGCGGGGGCGGGTGCCGGCTATGGGGTGGGTGGAGGCGATGCCGTCCTCCACTTTGACCACGGATTCGATGGCGGCGCCGACGATTTGGAATCCGTCTAGGTTGAGGTAGTACATATAGGGCGAGGGGTTGACGCTGCGTAGGGCGCGGTAGATCTGGAAGGGGTGGGCGGCGGTGCGGCGGGAAAAGCGCTGGGAGTTGACCACTTGGATGACGTCGCCGGCGTAGATGTATTCAACGCACTTTTCGATGGCTTGGGCGTAGGCGTCTACCGAGTAGTTGGATTCCACCGGGCTGGGGGGGGCGGGGGATGGGCGGCGCAGTTCCGGGGGCAGCGTCAGGGGTTGGGATAAGAGGTTGACTACTTCATCGATGCGGGCTACGGCTTGGGCGTAGGCTTGGGCGATGTCGCCGTCGAGCCGGGCGTGGGATACTACTTTGATGTCGTGGCGGAGGTGGTCGAAGATCAGGATGGTGTCGCTGAACATAAAGACGGATTCGGGGACGGCTTGGGGGTCGGCGGGGGCGGGGGGTACGCGCGGCTCGAAGTAGCGGATGGTGTCGTAGGCCAGATAGCCGACGGCGCCGCCGTGGAAGCCGGGGAGGCCGTCGACCGGGGCCAGTCGGTAGCGGGACATTTCGGCCTGGACCAGGGTCAGGGGGTCGACTTCGCCGGCGGGTTGGCCGGGGCCGGTGGCGATTACTTTGTAGGGGTTGGCGCCGATGAAGCTGTAGCGGCCCATCCGCTCGCCGCCCTCGACGCTTTCCAGCAAGTAGGAGTAGGGGCCGCGGGCTACTTTCAGATAGGCGGAAACCGGGGTTTCCAAGTCGGCGTGGATCGAGCGGCAGACGGGGGCTAGGTTGCCCTGGCGGGTCATCGTTTTTACCTGCTCTAGGGTGGGGTAGTACATCGGTTGGCTTGGCCTCCTGGTGGGGTTTTGGCGGATTCCGGCATTCGGGGGGATGGCGGCGGGTTGCGGGGGATACAAAAAGACTCGTCCCTTATAAGGGACGAGTCTGCATCGCGTTGCCACCCTTTTTCTCCGGCGCGGGCGCAAAACGCCGGTTGCCGGAATCTCGGTCGGCGGGGGGACTGGAGTCGGATCAGTCCCGTGCCGCGGGCTTTTAACGGGGCCCAAGCGGCTCGGCCTAGCCTGCGGGTTGCGCGGGTTCGGCTGGCGGCTCCGGGGTCCATTCGCGCTGCCGCTGGGGGCGCCGGCTTGCACCATACCCGGCTCGCTGGGCCCTGCTGGCAGGTTACTACTCCCCTTCATCGCCTTTGGGGATCTTCGATTTTGCGTTTGATAGGATAAACGCGGCGGGGCGGGTTGTCAAGGGTTGGGGCGGAGGGTGGCGGCGTCGGTCAGGTGGATGCGGGCGCCGTTGGTGTCGGCGGGGTCGAAGTAGATCAGGCGGTAGCCCATAAAGTTGGTAAAGGGGGTTTCGGTGAGGAAGCGGTAGCCGCGGGCGCGGTGCTGGGCGACGACGCGGTCGAGGTCGGGGACGGCGTAGGCGATATGGTGGACGGCGGGGGGGTGGCCGGCGGCGGGCAGGGCGCCGGGGTCGTCGGGGCGGATGAATTCGATTTCGACGTTGCCGGCCTGGAGGAAGGCTACTTCGCCGAGGTTGGGGACGTGGCCGCGGCCGGTGACGGATGCGCCGAACATTCGGGCGTAGGATTGGATGGCGGCGTCGAGGTCGGGGACTAGGTAGCTTATATGGTGGATGTCGGAAAACATTGCGGCTCCTGGGGGGTTATGGCGGATTTTAGTTTATTGGTTCTATTGTAGGGCGGGTTTGGGGGGTTGGCAAGGGGGAGGTGTCCTTCGACAAGCTCAGGATGATTGGGGGTGGGGATATGGGCCGGGGCGTGTTTGGCGAGGGCGATGGTGTTAGTATGGGTTTATGGATCCGGCTTAGGAGGGCGTTTATGGGGGAGCGGTTGGTTTTGGGGGCGGATGAGGTGCCGGGGCTGGCGCGGCTGGCGGGGGTTGAGATACCGGAGGATGAGCTGGCGGAGGTGGCCGCCCGCTTTGGCAGTTTGATGCTGGAGCTGGGGCGGCTGGAGGATTTGGATTTGTCGGATGTTGAGCCGGTTAGCGTGTTCCCGGATGAGGGGTAGGGTGACGGGGGGCTTGCGGGCGCGGGATGGCGCCGGGGCTTGGGGGATGGTTGGATGAAGTTGGCGGTCTTGGTTTTGGTTGTCGGGGCGTTGGCGGGCGCGGGTTGCGGGGGCGGTTTGCCTACGGCTACGCCTTTTGTGGCTGCGCCTACGCCGATCCCTGCCCCGGCGGGGGCGGTTGCGCCGGCGGCGGATGCGGGGGCTACGGTGGCGGCGGCGGTGGCGGCTACGCTGGCGGCGGCAGCTACGCCTACGGTGGCGCCTACGGCTACTGCGGCTGCGCCGGAGCCTACGGCTACGCCGGGGGCGTCGATCATCGATTTTCCTACGCCTACGCCGGCGCCTACCACTACGCCGGCGCCGACGGTTACGCCGGTGCCTACGCCGCGGCCGGGCAGCACTGCGCTGGATGCGGATATTTGCTACCGGACGCCGGAGGTGCAGGAGATTATTTTGGATCAGCTGGGGGTAGTTCTTTGCGCGATGGTGAGTCCGCGGGAGCTTTTCCGCATTCGGGATATTGAGATGGCGGGGATACTGCACCCGGACGATTTGGCGGGGTTCGATAACCTGCTGGAACTGAGGTATGGGGGGGCTTTGGATTTCGTTGACTTGTCGCACACGCCGAATTTACGCTCGTTGACGATCTATCCTGTAACGGAATGGCCGCAAGGTTTTACCCTTGACGGGCTGCCCCTGGAGTTACTTAGGATCAATATGCAGGACGAGGCGGCTTGCCAGATATTCCGGCGCGGCACGATCGAAAGGGTTTTCGGGGATCTGACGGGGCGATGGGATGAGATAGACGCCCGGATCGAAATCCGGTTGCCTGATGGAATCGTGCCGGAGGACGAAAGCCTCACCACCGCCGCCGTTGCGTTGGCTGAGGCGTTGATGCTTGATGTGGACGCTTTGGTGGAGCAACGACTGGCCGACAATTACGGCGATGATTGGCGCGAGGAAGTGGACAGTTGGGATCCCGATGACCGCGCCGACCGATTGGATGACTACAGAATTTCAGCCATTCAGAACGTAGTGAACCTCTGGCGCGGATCCGGTGAATACAGTTGCCGGTAGGCTGCCATCCTTCGACAAGCTCAGGATGATGGGAGGGTGGGGCGGCGGATCTAATGATGGGGGGGTTGGGGCGGCGGATCCGATGATGGGGGGGTTGGGGCGGCGGATCTAATGATGGGGGGGTTGGGGCGGCGGATCCGATGATGGGGGGGTTGGGGCGGCGGATCTAATGATGGGGGGGTTGGGGCGGCGGATCCGATGATGGGGGGGTTGGGGCGGCGGATCTAATGATGGGGGGGTTGGGGCGGCGGATCCGATGATGGGGGGGTTGGGGCGGCGGATCTAATGATGGGGGGGTTGGGGCGGCGGATCCGATGATGGGGGGGTTGGGGCGGCGGATCTAATGATGGGGGGGTTGGGGCGGCGGATCCGATGATGGGGGGGTTGGGGCGGCGGATCTGATGATTGGGGGGTTGGGGCGATGGATCTGATGATGGGGGGTTGGGGCGGGGGATTTTATGATGGGGAGGATTTTTATGGATGGTCGGGGGGTTGCTTTTTGGCCGGCGGCGGCGGTGGCTAGGGCGGTGCGGGCGGGGGAGGTTTCGGCGGTGGCGGTGGCGGAGGCGTATCTGGAGCGGATTGGGCGTTTGGATGCGCGTTTGGCGGCTTATATTACGGTTACCGGGGAGGAGGCTTTGGCGGCGGCGCGGCGGACGGATGATCGGCTGCGGCGGGGCGGGGATGGGGACGGGGGGGCGTTGGCGTTGGCGGGGGTGCCGGTGGCGGTTAAGGATCAGTTTTGGACGGCGGGCGTGCTTACGACCAACGGGTCGCGGGTTTACCGTGATTTCGTGCCGGCGGAGGATGCCGCGGTGGTGGGGCGGCTTAGGGCGGCGGGGGCGACGCTTTTGGGGAAGTTGAACCTTAGCGAGCTGGCGATGGGGGGTACGCAGGCGCCGCCGTGGGGGATTCCGGCGAATCCGTGGGATTTGGCGCGGACGCCGGGGGAATCCAGCAGCGGGTCGGGGGTCGCGCTGGCGGCGCATTTGTGCGCGGCGTCGGTGGGGGAGGATACCGGCGGGTCGGGGCGGGGGCCGGCGGCGTATTGCGGGGTGGTGGGGCTGCGTCCGACTTTCACGCGGGTCAGCCGCTACGGGATGACGCCGATGTGCTGGTTTATGGACGCGGCGGCGCCGATGACCAAGACGGTGGAGGATTGCGCTCTGGTGCTGGGGGTTATCGCGGGGTACGATGCGCGGGATCCGTATACCAGCCGGCGGCCGGTGCCCGATTACGCCGCGGCCCTGGGCGGGGACGGGGGGCTGGCGGGGCTGCGGGTGGGGCTGATCCGCGAGTTGCATGATTCGCCGGATATGCACCCGGAGGTGCGGGCGGCGGTGGCGGCGTCGCTGGAAGTGTTCCGGGGTTTGGGGGCGGAGGTGCGGGAGGTGTCGATCCCGTTGGCGGAATTGGCGGGGGCGATTTTCGTGGGGATTGCCGATACGGAGGGGGCGGGGGCGCGGGATGAAGTGCTGCGTACCCGCAGCGGGGAGTTGGATCCGGCCAGCCGGACTCGTCTGCTGTCGGCGTCGCTGCTGCCGTTCAAGGTGTACAATCGGGCGGCGAAGGCGCGGGTGTTGTTGCGGCGGCAGTTGATGGCGGCGCTGGAGGGGGTGGATGTTTTGGTGTCGGCGACCTCGCCGTATCCGGCGCCGTTGCATCGGGCGCTGACGGCGCGGTTTGAGAGCGCGGAGGATGTGCGGGCGCGGTTCTTTTTCCGGCGGGCGTATACCGGATGTTATTCGCTGGCGGCGCTGCCGGCGATCTCGGTGCCGGGCGGGTTTACCGGGGAGGGGCTGCCGATCGGGTTGCAGTTGGGGGCGCGTCCGTTTGGGGAGGAGACGTTGTTCCGGGCGGCTTACGGTTACGAGCGGGCGACGGATTGGCATACGCGGATCGCGCCGGGGGCTTTGGGGTGAGTCGTTTATGGCGCTTGCGCCCGGTCTTGATCGAGTGGTGTTGACGGAGTTGTATGGCCGCGCGACACGGGCAACCCTTATGATAATCGCCGCCCATTCTTGGAGGGACGTCTATGACTATGGACCAGAATCGCCAAAGCGCGATGTTGCTTCCGGCGCCGGTAAACCGCGAGTGGGTAAAGGCAATTGATTGCCGTCCGGGGATGGCCGATTTGGGCGACAACGGCATTAGTCTGGTACTCACTGATCCCCCGTATTTTCTTGACGGGATGGGCGACCGTTGGGATCACGACAAACTGCGGGCGAAAGTGAAGCCCGGGGTAGTGGGGGGGCTGCCGGTAGGAATGAAATTCGATCGGCGGCAGGGCCGCGAATTGTACGATTTTCTGTTGCCCATTGCCGCGGAATGGATGCGGATACTGAAACCCGGCGGGTTCGCCCTGGTTTTTTCGCAGGCGCGGCTGGCGCATCATACGGCGATGGCGCTGGATGATGCCGGTTTTGAGATCCGCGATCTGCTTGCCTGGCAGTACGAGGGGCAGGCCAAAGCGTTCACGCACACCCATTTTGTGCGCCGTTGGGATCTACCCGAATCGGAAAAGGCGGAAATAATATCCGAACTGCAAGGCCGCAAAACGCCCCAACTGAAACCCCAAATAGAACCGATCATAATGGCCCAAGCTCCTAAAGATGGCACATTCATAGATAACTGGCTTAAATACCGGACGGGAATGATCGACACCGCCAACCCGTTAGTGCAGCCTAACGAATTTCCGGGGCAGCTAATACCAGTGCCGAAACCGCGGGAAAAGCATGGACATATAACGGTAAAGCCGGTTGACCTGCTCCGCCATTTAATCAGGATTTTCAGCGCCAAAGGGAATGATGCCGTAGTGCTGGACCCGTTCTCTGGCACGGGATCGACGGGGGTGGCGGCGATAATGGAAAACCGCGGATTCGCCGGGTTTGAAATAAACGAGGCGATGGCGACAATCGCCAATCAAAGAATAGCTAATGTCTTGGGCAATTTCAGTGTTCCGGGCGAGGAGTGAAATGACATTGCAATGGCCTGGCAAAGTTGAGTTGGATGCAGCTTTTGACAAGCTGGGATTGCCGCCCGACTTCGACAAGAATGCCGGTTAAAGGCCAATTTTGTATCAACCCCCTAGAGTGAACACGCACTAGGGGGTAACACGGGAGGATAGTATGAGCGGGAAAATTCGTGTGGGGATTGTTGGGGCTAACGCCCATTATGGCTGGAGTAAGCGGGCGCATTTGCCGGCGTTGCTGGCTCTGCCGGATTTTGAGCTGGCGGCGGTTTGTACCTCGCGGCCGGAGACGGCGGCGGAATCCAAAGATTTTTATGGGGCGCGGCTGGCGTTTCACGATTATCGGGAAATGGCGGAGCATCCTGAGGTTGACTTGGTGGTGGTGTCGGTGCGGGTGCCGTTGCATTACGGGATGGTCAAGGCGGGGCTGGCGGCGGGCAAGCCCGTGTTTTGCGAGTGGCCGCTGGGGGCGAATACCGCCGAGGCGGAGGAATTGGCGGCGCTGGCGCGGGAGCGGGGCGTCGGCACGATGGTGGGGTTGCAGGCGCGGGGCGGGCCGGCTTTGCGGCGGCTGCGGGAATTGGCGGCCGAGGGGTATGTGGGCGAGATGCTGGCTTGCAATATGACGATGTTCCTGCCCGGTTTGTTGCAGCGGGGCGTTGACCGGGCCTGGATGGCCGACCGGGCTATGGGGGCCAATACTTTGAGCATCGCCTCGGGCCATGCGCTGGATATCTTTTGCCATTGCGTTGGGGAGTTCCGGGAGGTTTCGGCGCAGGTAAGCGTGCAGTTGGGGCGGTGGCCGACCGGGGACGGCGGGGCGGTGGCGGTGGATGCGCCGGATAATGTGGCGGTGACCGGGGTGTTGCAGAACGGCGCGGCGGCGGCGGCGCATATCGCTACCATCCCCTGGCACGGCAGCGGCTGGCGGATGGAAATTTATGGCACGGAAGGAACGTTGTCGGCGCAGTCGGCGGAGATGGTGCAGTACGGCGAGGTGCAGCTACGGGGAGCGCGGGGCGGCGGGCCGGCGTTGCAGGAGCTGGAGGTGCCGGGGCGGTTGCCGGCGGGGGATGCGTTGGCGGGGGAGCCCGGTAATGTGGCGGAGTTGTACCGGGTTATGGGCGATGCGATCCGCGGCGGGGGGGCGGCGCAGCCGGATTTTGACGTTGCGGTGGATCGGCATCGTTTTTTGGATCTGTTGCAACGGTCGTCGGATGAGGGGCGGCGGCTGGCGGTTGGGGGGTAGCCGGGTGGAAAGGGGCGGAATCCTGTGAGCAGATCCGCCACGGCGGGGGCGGGTGGGGTATAATTGACGGCGCCGGGGGTATGCGCCGGCGGCGAGGGCTTGGGAGGTGGGGCGTGGCGGTTTCGCCGGAACCGGATGGCGAGCAGGATGGTATAATAGGGGCGGCGCCCGATTTACTCGGCGGGCTGGTCGACCGGGGGATCGGGTTCCAGGCGGCGGGGTTCGCCGTGGTGCTGCTGGCCAGCACTACGATTTTGCGGGTGTTTCAAGGCTCCGAATTCTGGCTGTACCAGTGGTTTGAGATCGCGGTGACCGGCACGTACTGGGCGGCGGTGGCGCCGCTGGCAGCCTTGTTTGACTGGATGCGAAAGATGTTTGAGCGCGGAAAGGCGATACGGGAAGCGAAAAAGGCGGAGATACTGGCGAAGGAACGGCGGAAGGGCCGGGAGGAAGGCCGGGAGGAGGGGCAGGCGGAGGGCTTGGCGAAGGGCGTCGAGTTAGTCCGGGAGCGTGAGAAAGAGATACAGACGCTGCTGAAATCACCCGGCGTCACTCTGCCGCCAGAGATTGCCGATGCCATATTCGGCGAAGCCGCCAAGAACGGCTCTTGAACGCTGCATTGTTTTGGAATGGATGCGAGATGTTTGAGCGCGGAAAGGCGATACGGGAAGCGAAAAAGGCGGAGCTACTGGCGAAGGAACGGCGGAAGGGCCGGGAGGAAGGGCGGGCAGAAGTTACCGATCGGTTAAAGGTATTGCTGGAATCGCGCGGCGTCGTCCTGCCGCCGGAGGTTGCCGATGCGATATTCGGCGATGCCGCCCGGAACGGCTCCTGAGCGCGGCGTTTTGCCAGTGGGTTCCGGTTGACGGGATATGAGTTCGATCTCTAACCCCTTTGCGCCGTTGCTGCGGGGCGTTGCCGGGCGGTTGCGGCGCGACGGTTTTGATCCCCGCGGCGCCGGGCGGGAGCCGGAGGCCCGCATTACCGTCATCGGCGGGGGCACCGGGCTGCCTAGCCTGATTCGGGGGATTAAGCATTATTCCCGTAGCATAACCGCCATCGTGACGATGGCCGACGATGGCGGCAGTTCGGGGCGCCTGCGGCGGGAGCTGGGCATTCAGCCGCCCGGCGACATCCGCAACTGCCTGGTGGCGCTGTCCGACTCCGAGGCGGTGATGGAGCGGTTGATGGATTACCGCTTTTCCTCGGACGGGCAGTTGAACGGGCATAGCTTCGGCAATATGCTCATCGCGGCGCTGGCGGACATCGGCGGCGATTTTTCCCGCGCCGTGGAAATCGCGGGCGAACTGCTGGCGATCCGCGGGCGGGTGATACCATCCACCACCACCGACGTGACGCTGATCGCCAGCACCGAAACCGGCGAGACGCTCACCGGCGAAACCAGCATTGCGGCGGCGCCGGCGCGGTTGCGGTCGCTGTCGCTTTCGCCCCCGAACCCGCAGGCGCACCCGGATGCGGTGACCGCCCTGGAGTCCGCCGACCTGGTTATCATCGGGCCGGGGAGTCTGTATACCAGCATCGTGCCTAATCTGCTGATCCCCGGCATCGCCCAAGCGGTGGCGCAGTCGCCGGGGCTGAAAGTGTATGTCTGCAATGTAGCCGAGGAGCCGCGGCAGACCGAGGGGTATTCGGTGCAGGATCATTTGGCTATTGTGCGCCGGTACGCCGGGGCGGGCGCGGTGGATGTGGTAATCGCCAACAGCAGCATCCCCGACGGCCCTACCCCCGCCGGGCTGAAGTTCATCACTTACCGCCGCCCGTGGGATGGCGAGGCCCTGCTGATGGAAACCGATGTGATTGACCAAACCGCCACGGCCCGCCACGACCCGGCGAAGCTGTCGCAAGCAGTGGCCGATGCCTACCGCCGCCACCGGGGGCCGCGCCGCCGCCTGCCGCCGCCGCCGCTGGCCCCGCCCGGGGGGCGCGGCGATTAGGCGGGCGTGTTGGCGTCTTGGGGGGATACGGAATTTTGATGACACTTGCCGGTTGCGCCATCTTTTCCTTTCGATTACCGTGGGGTTGCATCGGCGGCGAATTTTATGGCGGTGTTCTATATATGGCGAGGTAAGGATGTTTGGTATGGGCGGGAAAGTTTTTATGTAATTAGGAATGGGGCATTTTGCGGAGTCAATTGTAGATTGCGAAATATCAGGAAAGGTTGTCAATTTATGATTATATCCGCTAACTTGGCAAACAATTATAATTGCTATTACATCCCGGCAGGCGAGGGGTGATGCGCTAAATTGACGACAATCAGTTTTTATTTTTCGGGAAAAGGGCGGCGGTATCTTACTATAATAATCGCATTCCCTACAATCGGAGACGGGCGGTATGCTCCAGAGTGTTTGTGCGGAGCGCCGGGCGGTGGAGCTGCGGCGCGAGCTTAATTTTCATAACCACCGGTATTATACGCTGGATGCGCCGATGATCGGCGATGGGCAGTATGATTCGCTGCTGCGGGAGCTGCGGGGGATTGAGGCGGATTACCCGGAGCTTCAGACGGCGGATTCGCCTACGCTGCGGGTTGGGGGGGAGCCTTCGCCCGCTTTCGCCGAGGTCAGGCATTCGCGTCCGATGCTTAGCTTGGGCAACGCTTTCGATTTTGACGAGCTGGCGGCCTGGCATAAGCGGGTGTCGGGGCTGCTGGAGGACGCCGATTTCGAGATGGTTTGCGAGCTTAAGATTGACGGGCTGGCGGTCAGCCTGATTTACGAAAACGGGGTGCTGGCGCAGGGCGCGACCCGGGGCAACGGGGCAACGGGCGAGGATGTTACCCGCAATTTGCGTACCATCCGCACGATCCCGCTGGCGCTGGCCGGGGCGCCGCCGCCTTATCTGGAGGCGCGGGGGGAGGTGTATCTGCCGTGGGAGGAGTTCCGGCGGCTGAACCGGGAACGGGAGGAACGCGGCGAACCGCTGTACGCCAATCCGCGCAATACCGGGGCGGGGACGATCCGGCAGTTGGACCCCAAAGTCACCGCATCGCGCAATATGCAAATCTGGGTTTATTCCTTGAACGCGCTGGAGGGCGCGGAATCGCCGGAAAGCCACTGGCTGGTTCTGAAATGGCTGAAGGAAATGGGCTTCAGGGTCAATCCCAAGAATCGGCTTTGCCGCTCTTTAGATGAAGTGGCGGCGTATTACCGGGAGTGGCTGGGGCGGCGGCATGAGTTGCCTTATGAAACCGACGGGGTGGTGGTCAAGGTGTCGCCTTTGGCGTTGCAGGAGCGGTTGGGGGTGGTGGGGCGCGAGCCGCGTTGGGCCGTGGCTTACAAGTTTCCGGCGGAACGGGCGGTCACTAGGCTGATTAGCATCGGGGTCAATGTGGGGCGGACGGGGAGTCTCAACCCTTATGCCGTGCTGGAGCCGGTTACGGTCAGCGGGGCTACGGTGCAGCACGCATCGCTGCATAACGAGGAGGATATACGCCGCAAGGATATTCGCATCGGCGATGCGGTGGTTGTGGAGCGGGCGGGCGATGTGATCCCGCAGGTGGTGGGGCCGGTGAACCCCGATCAACGCACCGGGGACGAAGTGCAGTTTCGGATGCCGGCGGCTTGCCCGGTTTGCGCTACGGCGGTGGTGAAAGCCGAGGATGATGCGATGCATCGCTGCCCCAATTCGTCTTGTCCGGCGCAGTTTTACGAGCTGCTGAAGCATTTTGTGGGCAAGAACGCGGCGGATATTGACGGGTTGGGGCGGCAGTGGTGCGACATTTTGATTAAGCGGGGGATGGTGTCGGATGTGTCCGGGCTGTACCGGCTGGAAAAGGATCGGCTGCTGGAATTGGATCGGATGGGCGAAAAGCTGGCGACCAAGATTATGACCAACATCGAGGCCAGCAAGAACCGTCCGATGGCGCGGATGCTGTTCGCGCTGGGGATTTTGCACGTGGGGGCGGAGGTGGCGGAACTGCTGGCGCGGCATTACATCAGCGTGGCGGCGCTGGCGGAGGCGACGGAGGAGGATCTTACCGCCATTGACGGCATTGGCCCTAAAATCGCGGCCAGCATCGCGGCGTGGTTCGGGGCGCCGGAAAACCGGGAGGTGCTGGATCGGCTGCGGGCGGCGGGGGTGCGTTTGGAGCAGGATGCGCTGCCCGTTGCGGCGGCAGTTACGCCGTCGGGCAATGCGCCTTTGGCGGGGTTGACTTTCGTGGTGACGGGGACTTTGGCGGGGTTTACCCGCAGCGAGGCGGAGGCGCGGATTAAGGGGTTGGGGGGCAAGGTTACTTCGTCGGTGACCCGGAAAACCGGCTATGTGGTGGCCGGGGAATCGCCGGGATCCAAGGTGGCGGCGGCGCAGAAGTTGGGTACGCCGGTTTTGGACGAAGCGGATTTCCGGCGGCTGCTGGAATCGCCGGCCGCGGCGCTGGCGGAACTGGAATCGCCGGCCGCGGCGTTGGCGGAAGGGGGGCAAGGCACGCTTGTCTGACGCATCGGTTCCCCGGATCATTGTCGGGCTGGGCAACCCCGGCCCGCGCTATGCCGCCACCCGGCATAATGTCGGCTGGCGGGCGTTGGATTTGCTGGCGGCGCAGATGGGGGTGGCGGTGAACGAGCGGCGGCCCAAGTCGGTGCTGGGCGTGGGGTATTTCGCCGGGGCGCGGGTGGTTTTGGCGAAGCCGCGGACTTATATGAACCACAGCGGAGAGGCGGTGCAGTATCTGCTGGCGCGGTTCGGCGGCGGGGCGGCGGGGCTGCTGGTGATTTACGATGAAATGGCGCTGCCGGCGGGGCGCATCCGCCTGCGGGCGGCGGGGAGCGATGCCGGGCATAACGGGATCCGCAGCATCATCGGGGCGGTGGGCGGGACGGGCTTTCCCCGCCTGCGGATCGGCATCGGGGCGCCGCCGCCGGGGACGGAGTCCCGCGATTATGTGCTGGATCCGTTCGGGGATGATGAAGCCGATGCGATCGCGGGGGCGGTGGCGCGGGCGGCGGCGGCGGCGCGTTGCGTGCTGGAGCAGGGGATCGACGCGGCGATGAACCGCTTTAACCAGGCGGCGGCGGAATAGTGGTCGCGGCGGCGGTGCAGGATTGGCGCGGGAGGTTCGGCGCGGGGCGGGGGTTAGGCCAGGGCGGTTAGGGCGGTGATAGCGATCGCGGCGGCGGCAGCAATTAGCAGGAACGGCAGGCAGCCGCGGCGTCCGCCGTTGCCGCCGTTGTTGCCGCGGCCCCGGTTGCCGCGGCGGCCGCGGGTTCGCCTTTCGTTGCATTGCACGCAGGTGCAGGCCGGGGGGTGAACGCCCCGCAGCCGGCTGGTGTCGTAGGACATATCCGCATTCCCCTTAGCCGCCGATTTGTTGCCGCCTGGCGCGTTGATCCTCGTGATAGGATTATAGGGGCAATCCGGGGGAATCGTATAATAGCAGGGGGCGCGGTGAATTGGCGGGTTTGGCGGGTTCTGATCGGGGGCGTTGCGCTGCTGGCGGCGTTGCTGGTTGGGTGCGGGGGCGGGGGGGCGGATTTGCCGTCGGCGACTCCGACAGCGACGCCGGGGTTGACGCCTACCGCGGCGGCGGCGTCTGTGCCGGGGGCGTCTGCTATGCCTACTCCGCGGCCGACGGCGTTGCCTACCGCTATCCCGCCTTTGGCGGTCACTGCGCTGCCGACTCTGACTCCGACGGCGCCTGCGGTTGCGGCTACCGCGCCCCCGGAGCCGGCGGCGGTGATTCCGGCGGCGCCGGAACGGGATTTGTATCGGTTGGCTGCGGAGCTTATGCCCGGGGCGGGCGATGCCGGGTCGCATTCTATTGCCGAGGGCGATGGCTTGCCGTTGCGGGTTGGGGATGTGCGGTCTTTCAAGCTGGTGAATTTGCATCGTTTGGAGTTATACGAAAGCGATTTTGTGCTGCGGCTGGTTACGCCCCATGCTTACTGGTTTGTTGAGGATGGGCTGGATGCGGCGATGGGGGATATTGAGCAGTCGGCGGCGTTGTTTGAGGATGCGATTTACCCGCGGGTCACGGGGGTTTTCGGACGGGAATGGACGCCGGGGATTGACGGGGATCCGCGGCTGTATATCCTGAATGCGGATTTGGCGCGGGTGGGGGGGTATTTCAGCCCGGACGACGAATATCCGCAGGCCATCCGGCCGGTGAGCAACGAAATCGAGGCGGTGTATATGAACGCCCGGTATTTGCGGTTAGGCACGGAGGAATACGGGTATACCCTGGCGCACGAATTGCATCATGCGATTCAATGGCACGCGGATCCGACGGAGGATGCGTGGGTGTACGAGGGGCTGGCGGAATTGGCGGTCACCATCGCAGGGCTGCCGGGGTATGGCCGGATGGTCGATTTTCCGGCGCGGGGGCCGGTTTCGTTGACCGTTTGGCCGGCCGGCGGGGAGGGGTTGGGCGATCATTACGCCGCGGCATCGTCTTTTATGCATTATATGACGGAGCATTACGGGGGGCGGGATGATTTGCGCCCGCTGCTGGCGCAACAATCGGACGGCATTGACGGGGTGAACGCCTATCTGGAATCGGGGGGGCATCCGGCGCGGTTCCGGGAGGTGTTCCGGGATTGGGCGGCGGCGAATCTGCTGGACGCCGATTCGGGCATCTATAGCCACGGCGGCGTTGACGTTGCCCGTCCGCAGTACCGGGTCTTGCGCTTGGGCGATGCGCGGGAAGCGTCGATCCCGCAGTACGCCACCGAGTACTATCTAATATCGGGGCTACAAGATGAGGCGGCGCGGCTGTCTTTCGACGGGGCGGATGCCGCGCCGTTGTTGCCGGCCGAGGCGGGCGGGGGGTGCTGGTGGGGCAACAACGGCGATGCGATCAACGCCACGCTGACCCGCGCCCTTGATTTGCGGCGGGCGCGGGATCCGGTGTTTACTTACCAGGTTTGGTATGCCATCGAGGAGGGCTGGGATTACGCCTATCTGGAGGTGTCGGCGGATGGGGGGGAAACTTGGCGGATTATCGAGACGCCGCTGAGCAGCGATGCCAATCCGGTGGGGGCGGCTTTCGGCCCCGGCTACACCGGCAACAGCGGCGGTTGGCGGGATGAAGCGGTGTCGCTGGCGGAATGGGCCGGGCGGGAAATCCTGTTGCGCTTCCAGTACATCACCGACTCCGCGGCCAACGACCACGGGTTGTGCGTCCGCAACGCCGCAGCGCAGGGCGTAGACCGCGCCGTCGCAGGGGAATGGACGCCGGACGGGTTCTTTTGGAACGGCAGCAACTTGGTGCGGCAGGGGTTTATGGTTTATGCGGTATACGCCGGGGACGAAAATCGGGTTGTGCCGCTGGAGCTGGATGCCGGCAACCGGGGGGATCTGATATTGGATCCCGGTCCGGATGCCGGTTATACGGTGGTTATGGTGCAGGCGCTGGCGCCGTCCACCCGTCTGCCGGGGGAGTATGCGCTGAAGCTGGAGCCGCTGGAGTAATAGGGGCGGGTTATGACGGCAACGACATTCGGGTTGTGCGTAATCGGGTGCGGGGCCTTCGCCCGGACTTTCGCGCGGGAAGTGCGGGGGGAGTTGGGGGATATAGCGTTGTATTTCGCCAGCCGCGATGGGGGGCGGGCGGCGGATTTCGCCGCCGAGTTCGGGGGCGCGGGGAGTTTCGGGTCTTACGAAAGCGCGGTCGCCGCCCCGGAGGTGGATGCGGTATATATATGTACGCCGCATCACCGGCACTTGTCTCACGCCCGGCTGGCGGCGGCGGGCAAGCATATCTTGGTGGAGAAGCCGTTGGCGCGGGATACGGCGGAGGCGCAGGCGATTGTAGACCTCGCCGCCGATGCGGGGGTGACGCTGATGGTAGCGGAAAACTACCGCTTTATGCCGCCGGTGCGGGCGGCCAAGGAGCTGCTGGACCGCGGGGCGCTGGGAACGCTGCGGTTGGCGCAGTTGCAGGAACAGTTCCCGTTCCACCCCACGGGCTGGCGCCGCGACGCCCGACAGAACGGCGGCGGAACGCTGATCGACGGGGGGATACACAAGTTCAGCATCTTGGCGTATCTGGCGGGCATTCCGGCGGAAATCTACGCCGCCGAAGTTCCATCGGCGGCGGCCCCGCCCGGCGGCGAGGATGGCGTGGTGGCGATGCTGCGCTACGCCCCGCCGCCGGCGGGCAACGGGATGGTGGGCATCGTCAACCATTCTTGGAGCGCGGCGGCGCATACCCCGCGGCCGTGGGTGTCGCTGGCGGGTTCGGCGGCCAGCGCGGTTTTCGAGTTGGGCGATTGCTGGATCGACGTGATCGATGCCTCGGGGCGGCGGCGGCGGGAGTTGGCAAGGGATCCGACGGGGATTGCGGCGATGGCGCGGGAGTTCGCGGAAAGCGTCCGGCAAGGGCGGGCGCCGGCGATGACCGGCGCGGACGGGGCGCGGGATGTGGCACTGGTGCAGGCGGCGTACGCCTCGATCCGGACCGGGGCGGCGGTATCGGCGGCCGCGTTTATGCCGTGACGCCGCGGCGGCCCATCATAGCTAAAGCGTCACCGGGGGCGCGAATTATGTTGATTTATCCTGTATCGGCGGCGGATTAGTTGCCCTTATGTAATCTTTGGTTAAAATTTCGGAAATTTTCGCGTAACAAACCGGAAATACCATTGCAACATAGGGGGGGTAGATTGTTAAGTTGTTAGCGTTCCTAATCCGCCCGTTATGCGGATAATTTCTAACGCAGGAGGCTTATCGGATGCTGGCTCAGGCGGTTCCCAAATCCGCGGTTCCCAAGTCCCCGGGATCCCTATCCAAGAGGGGGGGGCTGTTGCGGCGGTTTCTGCCCTACGTCATCGCGGGGCTGTTCGCGGCCGCGCTGATGGCGGGCTACAATTTCGCATTCGCGCAAGACGCCGACCCGGATACGAATGCGACGGACATCGGCAACCTGACTACCATGATGGCGGCGTTCCTGGTCTTTTTCATGCAGGCGGGGTTCGCTTTCCTGGGCGCCGGGCTGATCCGCTCCAAGAACGTCACCAACTATATGACCAAGAGCTTCATGGACTTCGCCATCGCGTCGCTGTCCTTCTGGGCTTTCGGTTTCGCCATAATGACCGGCACCAGCGCCGCGGGCATCGCCGGCACCAGCAACTTCTTTTTGGCTGAAGCCGGGGATGACTGGAGCGTCTACGTTTCCTGGATGTTCCAGATGGTCTTTGCCGGCACCGCCGCCACCATCGTGGCCGGCGCGGTCGCCGAGCGCACCAAGACGCAGGCGTATCTGGCCTACAGCTTCGTGGTCGGCGCGGTCATCTATCCGCTCTACGGCCACTGGGTTTGGGGCGGCGGCTGGCTGGGCTTTGAGAGCATCGGCCTGCCGGCGGTAGCGGACTACGCCGGCTCCAGCGTGGTACACGCGGTCGGCGGCTTCATCGCCCTGGCCGGCGCCTATGTGGTCGGCCCGCGCCTCGGCAAATACAACTCCGACGGCTCCGCCAACCAGTTGCCGGTGCATAGCGTGCCATTCGTGATTGTCGGCACGTTTATCCTGTTTTTCGGCTGGTTCGGGTTCAACATCAACACCGGCGACTCCATTGGCCTCAACGCCATCAACACGCTGCTGGCCGGCGCCACCGGCGCGGTAGTGGCCCTGTACATCACGCTGGTCCGCACCGGGCAGACCGACATCCTGATGGCCTGCAACGGCGCCCTCGCCGGGCTGGTGGGCATCACCGCCCCGGTGGCCTATGTCGACCCGTGGGCCGCGGTGGTCATCGGCGCCCTGGCCGCCCCGATAATGATGGGCTCGGTGTGGTTCATCGAAAACATCCTCAAAATCGATGACGTGGTATCCGCGGTTTCGGTCCACGGCGTCTGCGGCCTCTGGGGGATGCTGGCGGTGGGCATTTTCGCCAACGGCAACAACGGCGTCGACGGGCTGGTCAGCGGCGAGGGGATGCAGATCGTGTCGCAGCTCATCAGCATGGGCGTGGTGCTGGTCTGGGCCCTGGCAACCGGCTTCGCCATGTTCTACATCCTCAAGTTCACCATGGGCGTCCGCGCCTCGCGGGAGGAGGAGGAGCAGGGCATGGACCTGTCGGAACACGGCCTGCCCGCCTACGAGTACTAGGCAATCGCCGCTCTCACCCCCACCCTAACCCTCCCCCATAGGGGGAGGGGATCTGGGGGGAACGGGGCCGGGGAATTTTCCCCGGCCCTTTCTTTTGGCCGGCGGGCGTATGATAATGGAGTAGGGCGGGATGGCCTGAATTTGCCGCCGCGGAGGGCCGCTGTGCATCATCTCAAAATCAAGACTACCGAGGAAACCAGCCGCAAGGTGGCCGGGATTGTCAAGGAATACTTGAATGCCTGGTTCGGGGCCGAGGGGCTCGTGTTTGACCCCATCGTGGTGATCCCCAGGTTTACCTTTGACGAAGACGAAGAGTATCTGGAGATCTATGTGGTCTATGACGGCGACGGGGATCGCCTGGATGCCGGCTACACCGTCACTTTGCCCCGGCTCATACGCGACCGGATAACGGATGAGGAGGCGTCCGGCCCCCTTTGCGTTTCCTATGTGGAAAAATCCGAGTGGGATGGGTGGAACTCTAAGTGGAGCAAGCACCATGAATCCGCGCGATTTTATTAGAATCGCGCGGCAACTGGCGTCCGGTGCTGTTGGCCGGGGACGGGGGCGGCCCCGGCAAGCCGAACTGCGCCGCGCCGTCAGCGCCGCCTACTACGCCCTGTTTTATCTGCTAGCGGGCAATGCCGCCAATACGCTAGCCGGGGCTAGGCCGTCCGCCCGGAACCGGCAGTTTTGGATGCAAACTTACCGTGCCGTGGAACACCGTCACGTCAAAAACCAGTGCCTCAACAAGGCGGTTATGCGCCGGTTTCCGCCGGAAATACAAGACCTCGGCGAAAATTTCGCCAATATGCAAACCCATCGCCACGACGCCGACTACAACCCGGAAGCGGCATTCAGACGCTCGCAGGTGATGCGCCTCATCGACTACGCCGAAATGGCCATTGACGGCTTCGACCGCGTCCCCGCCCCGGACCGCCGCGCATTCGCCCTCCATATCCTGCTCCGCCACCGCGCCCCTTGAACCGCCGCCCATCGCTCCACTCTGCCCGGCAATCCCCCCCGTAACATAAATTTTACGCCCCCGCAAACATCCCGCAACAATTCCCCCTCATACTGGCCTTATCGCATTCAGGCTACGTTTCGGGAGGGGTTTATGTTGGCGTTAGCTGCCGCCGGCGCGTTCTTGGGGTTGTTTACCATGTGGGTCATCCTGCCGCGGAAGTTTTTCCGCAAGAATAAGTAATCCCGGGGCTCCGCGCCTCAATCCTGCCGCCCCGCGCCGGTTTGACGCTCCCGGCGCGGGGCGGCCCCATTCGGCATTCGGCCAGCGCATTGCCCCCTGCGGGGGTGCTCTGGCCGCAGCCCCTGCGGGGGGGGACGTCAATCCCTGCGGGGGGGGCGGGTTTCTGGCGTAACAGAAATTTTACATCTATGTAAACGCCTTGTAACAACCGGAGGCCATACTGCTCGCATAACGAATTTGGAGGACGCCCGGATATGTTAGCTGTCGCCGCCGCCGGAGCTTTCGTTGGACTGTTTGCCCTCTGGGTGGTTCTCCCCCGCAAGCTCCTACGCAACAAGTAAACCTCGCCTTACCCCGCCCCCATCCTTCGGCCAGCTCGGGATGAATGGGGTTCCGGCGATTAGGGGGGCAGGTATGGATCAATTGCCGGGCATTGACATAAGCGCCAACGGGGTGTAACAATTTAGGCCGGTAGATGCGTTTAGCCGATTGTATCCGGGCGACAACGATTTCGGGGGTTCCGCCAGAATGTTAGCCATTGCCGCCGCCGGGGCTTTTGTCGGACTTTTCGTGCTGTGGGTGGTGTTGCCCCGCAAGCTGCTCCGCAACAAGTCGAAGGGCCCCCGCACTCCCAGGCAAGTCCGCCGCCGCGGCGCCCCGGCCCCGGCGCCCCAGACTTCGACTTCCGAATGACGGAACTGGCGGGTCGCCTGTAACCCCGCCCTTTCCACCGACGCCGAATTTCCCTCTCGCCCGCGGACTACCCCCGTCCGCGGGCGTTCCGCGTCTTGGGCGGACCGCCCATCATCCCCCCGCGCGGGGCGGATAAAACGGCGGCGCGGCTTTTCCGCCTGTAACAAACATTTAACATCCCCGCAACCGCCCCGTAACATCCTCCCCCGATACTAGCCCCATAACGATTTGGGAGGATGCCCACGATGCTACCCGCCATCGCCGCCGCCGCCGTTTTCGCCGGACTGTTCACCCTCTGGGTCGTCCTCCCCAGCAAGTTCCGCCGCAACAAATCGCAATAACCCCCCCATCCTTCGACAAGCTCAGGATGAATTTCCCAGACCAAAAAATCCCCTCCCCGAGAGGGGGAGGGTTAGGGTGGGGGCCTCCCCCCATTTCGGCTTACACCCCCCTACCTCTCAATCGGCGCCCCCACGATGCTGCCCCACTCCGTCCACGACCCATCGTAGTTGCGGACGTTCTCGTACCCCAATAGCTGCGTCAGCGCAAACCAGGTATGCGACGACCGCTCCCCAATCCGGCAATACGCCACGGTTTCCCCCGACCCGTCAATCCCCTGCCCTCCGTACAGCTCCCGCAGCGCATCCGCCGGCTTGAACGTCCCATCCTCCGCCACCGCCTGCCCCCACGGGATGTTGCGCGCCCCGGGGATGTGGCCCCCCCGCTGCGACCCCTCCTGCGGCGCCGTCGGCGGGGCCAGCAATTCCCCGCTGAACTCCGCCGGCGACCGCACATCCACCAGCGCCGCCCCCCCGCCCCGCACCAACGCCAACACATCATCCCGGTACGCCCGGATGCTCTGATCCCCCTCCCCAGCGGTGTACTCCCGCGCCGGATGCGACGGCACATCCGCGGTCAGCGGACGCCCCTCCGCTTCCCATTTGGCCCGGCCCCCGTTCATCAGCCGCACATCCCCGTGGCCGTAATACTTCAGCTGCCAGAACGCCCACGCCGCGAACCAGTTATGGTTATCCCCGTACAGGATCACCGTGGTGTCGTTGCCGATGCCGGAGCCGCCCAGCAGCCGCTCCACATCCTCTTTAGACGCCAAATCCCGCACTACCCCCTGTTGCAACTGCGTCTGCCAGTTCCATCCCACCGCCCCGGCGATGTGGCCCTGCTCGTAGGCCGTGGTATCCACATCCACCTCCACCAGCCGCACCCCGGCATCGCCGCCGTGTTCCGCTACCCATTCCGTGCTGACCAGAGATTCCGGGTGAGCGTATTCCATAATCCCAAGCCCCCTTTCGCTTTTCGCAACCCGGACCCCTACAAGTGTCCAAGGCCGCCGCGTTTATTCTACCCCATCCGCGCCCCGCCCCGCATCCCTGCCGGATCGCCCCCATCCCTGCCGGATTGCCCCCCTCATCCTGAGCCGGATTGCCCCCCCTCATCCTGAGTTTATCGAAGGATTTCCCCCGCAAGGCTTGACACCCGGTTTGGCGTGTGATAATTTTCTATCGCTTTCCGGTTTGGCGGCCCGCCGCCCCCCGGATCGCCGGAATTTCAAGGCGAGGATGTTACCGGACAGGTTTCCCCGATGGACGACCCCAAAGCCCTCACCAGCACCGACTGGCAAAATATCTCTTTGTTCCTTCAGTGGTTCTGGATTTACTTCCCGCTGGTGGTGACTTTCGCCGTCACTATGCTCACCGCCTACGCATTCATCCCCTCCGCCGTCGCCACCGGACACCTGCCCCCCCAAGCCTCCCGCCTCCAAATCCCCTTGACCGCTTTCGCTTTCGCCATCGCCATCGCCGCCATCATCATCCTGATTTTGGGCATCAACCAGACCCTGGACGTCAGGAATTTCTGGGACCGACTGCTGATCTAATCATCCTGAGCTTGTCGAAGGATACGCCCCATCCCAAAATCCCCTACCTCTTTTAATTCCCTCCCCTGAGGGGGAGGGCCAGGGTGGGGGCCAAGAGGCAAAGCATCTCGATATGAACGGTTCCGCGCTCGCATGAAACCCACAGGCAAAATGATACCCCTGCTCGCCGCCGGCGGGATCTTCACCGTCATCATCGGCTTCGTGCTGGTGGTGCTGATGATCTCCTGGTTCTCCAACCCCCCCTTCGGCTTGGGCAACGCATCGGCGCAGCCCATCGCCTTCCCCCATACCGTCCATGTGGTGGACAACAATATCCAGTGCGAATTCTGCCACCGCAACGTCACCAAAGGCGACGCCGCCACCGTCCCCGCCGTGGAGCAGTGCCTGTTCTGCCACAAGGATATCTCCGGCCGCGACGGCGACGCCCAAACCGAAATCGCCAAAGTCCGCGAGTACTACGACGACGGCGTACCCATCGACTGGGAGCGCGTGCATCGCTTGCCCGACCACGTCCGCTTCGTCCACGAAGCCCATATCCGCCTGTTCACCAGCGAAATCGCCCCCGCCGACGCCCCCCGCTTCGGCATCAACGGCGAACCCATCACCCAATCCTACGGCATCGCCGAAACCTGCGCCATCTGCCACGGCGACGTCGGCAGCATGGAGGAAGTCCAGCCCAAGCCGGGCCAGTCCCTCAAAATGGGCACCTGCCTCGACTGCCACCGGGTCAACAACGTGCCTACCGACTGCACCATCTGCCATAAATAAATCGTAAACCCGCCCCTCATCCCCCCCTTTAATCCCCTCCCCAAAGGCGGAGGGCCAGGGTGGGAGCCGGGGTGCCACCCAACCCTCATCCTGAGTTTATCGAAGGATGTCAATGAAACTGACTAGGCGACATTTCCTGGCTTGGGCCGGACTATCCGCCGCCGGCGCCGTGGCCTGCGAAGGCTTCGGTATCCGCGAAGGCGAACTCAGCATCCAAAGCCCCGTAAGCCTCCCCGAAGACCTGGTCCGCGGCAAGGATAACTGGTACGCCAGCCTCTGCCGCAACTGCCCCTCCGGCGAGGGCATCCTCGTCCGCGTGATGGAGGGCCGCGCCAAGAAAATCCAGGGCAACCCCTTTTACCCCACCAACCAGGGCAAAACCCACGCCCCCTGCGAAGCCGGCCTCCAGGCCCTCTACCATCCCGACCGCATCCCCGGCCCCATGCGCCGCAACCGCCCCCGCTACAACATCCCCGACGCCGCCGGACGCTTCGGCGACAACGGCGGCGCCGGCCAGTTCGCCCCCATCGCTTGGGATCCCGAGGGGATGAACACCCTCACCCGCCAGTTAATCGACCGCGGCGCCCGCGCCGTGCTGATCACCCAGCCAATGCGCGGCCACTTGGCCCTGCTCGCCACCCGTTTCGCCAACGCCGCCGGGATTGAACACCTGACCTTTGAATCCCCCGCTGCCGGCGACAGCGTCTACCGCGCCGCGGTCAAGGATGTATATGGGCAATCCGCCCTGCCGGATTTCGACCTGGAACGCGCCAACTTTATCCTCTCTTTCGGCGCCGATTTCCTCTCATCCTGGCTTTCCCCTACCCGCTGGATGCGCGGCTATGGCGAGTTCCGGCAAGGGGATGGGCGGCAGACGCGCGGGACATTGTACCACGCCGATTCCCGCTTCTCCGCCACCGCCGCCAACGCCGATAAGTGGATCCCGGTCAACCCCGGCTGGGAAGGCTACCTCGCTCTATCCATCGCCCAAGTTATCGTCGCCGAAAACCTCCAAGCCCCGAGCGTCAATGTGGATCAAATGCTGGGCGGCGATGGCGGGCGCGATATTTTGGACGCCTTCCGCCCCGAAGTGACCGCCCCCCTAGTCGGCCTTACCCCCGAAATCGCGGGGGGGGATCCCCCCGAATTTATCCGCCGCCTGGCGCGGGATTTCGCCGTTAAGACCCCCAGCATCGCCATCGCCGGCGGGCCCGCCGGCGCCCATAGCAACGGCCTGTTCAACCTCCAGGCCGCCGCTGCCCTCAACTGGCTCGTTGGCAGCGTCGGCGCCCCCGGCGGCGTCATCCTTAATCCCCCGGGGCCGTGGGAAAGTGTGCCGTCATCCGCATCCGCCTCGCCGTTGGATGATTTCGCCCGCCTGACGGAGCGGATCCGTAGCGGCGACGTGCGTATGCTCCTGCTCCACAACGCCGACCCGGTCCACGGCCTCCCCCCATCCCTCGGACTGCGCGACGCCATCGAAAGCGCCCCCGATTTGTTCATCGTCAGCTTTTCCCCCTTTGTCGACGATACCAACGTTATGGCGGATCTGCTGCTCCCCGACCGCGTGTATCTGGAGGATTGGGGCAACGATATCCCCGACCCCGCCCCCGGATACCAAACCGCCGGGTTCCAACAGCCAGTGGTCAACCCCCTGTGGGATCTGGATCCCCGCAGTTTCCCCGACGTGCTGCTGGCCGCCGCCGGCGAGTTGGGGTTGACGGAGCAACTGCCCTGGCCCAGCTACCGGGCAATGCTGCGAGAGGCGTCGGACGCATTGTTTGAGGAAAACCGCGGATCGATTCGCGCCGCCGATGCCGACGAATTCTGGACCAACCTGCTCCGCCGCGGCGTGTGGCACGACGAAGCCGCGGTTCACCCGGAACGCAACCCCCGGCCCCGCGCCGGGCTGCTCCGCGAAATCGCCCAGAGCGCATCGCAACCCACTTTCGCCGGCTACGGCGGCCCGGATACTTTATACCTCGCGCCTTTCGCCCATAACACCTTGCATGGCGGCGAGCTGGCCCATCTGCCCTGGCTCCAAGCCGCCCCCGACCCGTTGACCTCCATCACTTGGCAGACCTGGATCGAGTTGAACGACGTCACCGCCGCCCGGTTCGGCATCCGCCAGGGCGACGTGGTGCGCGTGGAATCGGCGCAAGGATCCATCCGCGCCGTGGCCTATCTTACCCCGGCGACGCCGCCCGAGGTGGTCGGCATTCCTTTCGGCGGCGGACGACGCCACGGATCCGAATGGGCCAATGGACGGGCGGCTACCGAATCCTCTAACGTTACGGAAATCCTGGAGCCTACCCGAGTCGCCGGCCCCGGTTCCCTGGCATACGCCGGCACCCGCGTCCGCATCTATCCCACCCCCGAAAGCGTTACTATATCCAAGATGGAAGGCACCAGCCGCGCCGTCGAAGTCGGCCTCAGCGCCGCCGAGGAAATCATCAAAACCGTCGCCCCCGGCAGCTACTGATAAGGCCATCCTTCGACAAGCTCAGGATGACATTGATTAAGGAATGAAAAACGGAAAGCTAATCGCACCTAACCGGTTAATCCCCTCCCCCTTAGGGGGAGGGTTAGGGTGGGGGTAAATGGTAACGAAACGCATTGACCACAAATGGGGTATGGTCGTCGACCTGGACCGATGCACCGGCTGCCAAGCCTGCGTGGTCGCTTGCCAGGCCGAAAACAACCTGCCGATCAACACCAAGGAGTCGTTCCAGCAAGCCCGCGCCTACGAATGGATCCGCATCGAAAGGTATTGGGAAGGCCAGTTCCCCAACGCCAAGGCCCGCTTTATCCCCATTATGTGCCAGCACTGCGAAAACGCCCCCTGCGAACCCGTCTGCCCCGTCTACGCCACTTATCACAACGACGAAGGGATGAACGTCCAAGTCTACAACCGCTGCGTCGGCACCCGCTACTGCGCCAATAACTGCCCCTACCAAGTCCGCTTTTTCAACTGGTGGGAACCCCAATGGCCGGAGCGAATGCGCAACCACCTCAACCCCGACGTCACCATCCGCTCCCGCGGCATTATGGAACGATGCTCCTTCTGCGTCCAACGCATCCGCCGCGGCGAAATCACCGTCGAGCGCCGCGGCGTGGAGCCGATGACCGGACAGCGAATCCCGGCTTCCGACCGCTACCTCAATTATCAACGGATGAAAGACGGCAATTTCCTCCCCGCCTGCGCCCAGGCTTGCCCCACCAACGCCCTGATGTTCGGGGAGCAAACCGATCCCACCGGCCCCGTTTTCCAGTATTTTGAGAAAGCCAACGAGCAGTATGATAAAGTGCATCACGGCGAATATCTGGACGAGTCCAAGACGCGGGTCTACCGGTTGCTGGAGGAAATGGCCACCAAGCCCAATGTGATCTACCTCAAAAAGGTTGACCAATATCCCGTCGGCGACCGCCCCGCCCATTAGCCGGCCGATGCCCGGCCGCGCAATACCGCAATCTTAATCTAAACGGCAAAAGAGCGATGGCAGCCAGCGAAAGCGAACATATACATCACGGCGCAGCCCACGAGACGGGACACGGAGGGCATTCCGGCGGCCATTACCCCGGGATGTGGATCTTCCCCAACCCGCGGGGAATGACGCGCGATATGACCGCCAAGGTGGGGGCTATGCCCGGGATTTTCGCCCTGGCGTTGCTGGGCAGCGGCGTGTTGCTGGCGTTGGGGGTGGTGGGGTTCGTGGCGCGGGCGGCGGCGGACGGGTTCGATGACCGCGCCCCGTGGGGCTACTATATGGCGGCCTTTTCCTTCGTGTTTATGGTCACCAGCGCCGCGCCGGTGGCGGCGGTGGCTTTCCGGTTCACCAAGAGCCACTGGCGGCGCCCGTTGTCGCGGGTGTCGGAATTGTTCGCCGTGGTGGGGCTGTTCAACATCCTTACCTTTATCCCGATGATGCTGATCCTGCCGCCCATCGGCAACCCGGGGCCGGTGGAGGGGCATGACTTGGAAATCCGGCGGACGATCTGGTTCGAGGGGCCGATCGGGGCGCCTCACGCATGGGATTTGGCCGGGGTTATCGGGTTGGCAGTTACATCCCTATTCATCCTGTGGCTGTCGGCGGTGCCGGATATGGCGGAACGGCGGCATACGGCGACGGGTTTCCGCCGGATGGTGTACCGGATGCTGGCCGGCCACTGGTACGGCACCAAGCGGCAGTGGAACGCCCAAAAGGCGGGGCTGGCGTTGCTGGGCGCGTTCTACTTTATGACGCTGATTTTCGTCCACTTCATCATCAGCTCCGACTACGCCCAAAGTATGATCCCGGGGTGGAAGGATTCCATTTTCCCGGTGTTTTACAGCCTTACCGGGTTTCAAGTGGCGCTGGGGACGTGCCTCATCATCCTGTACGTCATGAAACGATGGGGCGGGTTCCAGGAATACTACGGGAAATCGGTATTCTGGTCCGCCAGCAAAATCCAACTGGGGCTGACCCTCCTGTGGGCCTACCACCTGTTCGCCTTCTTTATCACCTACTGGTACGGGCGGCTGGTGGTGGAGCAAAGCATCATCCAATACCTGTTCACCAAATCCTACGGCGGCGTGTTCGCGGCGAACTTGGCGCTGTCCTTCGCCATCCCGTTCCTGTTGCTGCTTTGGAATCCGGTGCGCCGCAGCGCTTGGGGGCCGCCTCTGGCCGGGCTGTCGGCGGCCGCCGGGGCGCTCTTGTTCAGCGTCCGCGTGTTCGTCGGCGGCGCCAATTCCGGCAATATCTACGCCGCTTTCCTCGACCACGCCCCCCCCGCGGTCTACCCCGATCTTTGGGATCTGTTGATGGTCATCGGCGTGATCGGCGGCGCCACCTTCGTCTACCTCGCCGCTACCCGTTTCCTGCCCCTCCTGTCGGTCTGGGAAATGAAAGAGGGGGCGCTTTACCAGCGCCTCGCCCGTTTCCGCCCCACCGGCAAGGGCGAATACCTGGTGCTGGCTAAACCGGAATGACCACCGCCCGCCCCCACCCTAACCCTCCCCCTAAGGGGGAGGGGATCCAGGGGGATCGAGAGGGGCGGGAACCCGCACATATCGCGCTATAACGGGAATCCATACGCCCATATTCATCCTGAGCTGGTCGAAGGATATAAGGAAAGACGATGCAGGAAGGCAGGCCCATACCGTTCCGGCAAATCAACCGCGAGCTGCTGGGGTCGATCCTCAATTCCCCCAAGTGGTTCTGGATCGCCATCGCCCTGCTCGGCTTGATTGTGCTGGGGGCGATGAGCGCCGCCGGGTTTATGGTGAACAAGGGCCTGGGCGTTACCGGGATGGGCCGGCCGGTGATGTGGGGCTTTTTCATTACCAATTTCGTGTTCTGGATCGGCATTTCCCACGCCGGGGTGATGCTGTCGGCGATCCTGCGGCTGTCCAAGGCGGAATGGCGGCGGCCGGCGACCCGCGCCGCCGAAATCTTGACCGTGTTTTCGCTGATGACCGCGATGCTGATGCCGCTGATCCATACCGGACGGCCCTGGCGGCTGGTGTACTGGATTTATACCGTGCCTTTCGCCCCCTACGATTACGCCCGGGGGATTTGGCCCAATGTGCGCTCGCCGCTGGTGTGGGATCCCAGCGCGGTGTATACCTACCTCACCTCCAGCATCTTGTTCGTGCTGGTGGCGTTGATCCCCGATTTCGCGGTGTTGCGCGACCGCACCGCGCCGCCGGCGACCATCGGCGGGCGCAGCAAGCCGTCCATGGCGCACCGGATTTATTCCCTGCTGGCGATGGGCTGGCGGGGGAATCCGCGGCAGTGGAAGCTGCAAATCATCGCCGGGGTGCTGCTTTCGGCGCTGATTTTGCCGGTGTTCGTGTCGGTGCATAGCATCGTGTCGTGGGATTTCGGGATGGCGGTGGCGGTGAAGTCGTGGCATTCGACTATTTTCGCGCCGTATTTCGTGGTGGGCGCGGTGCATTCCGGGGTGTCGGCGGTGGCTTTCGTGATGATCATTCTGCGCTACATCTACGGATGGCAGAATTACATCCGCCATGAGCATATCGACGCCCTGGGCCGGCTGCTGATTGTGGTCGCTACCGGCTGGTTCTATTTCTTTGTGATGGAAGTCATTTTCGGGTTCTACGGGCGGGAGGCGGATGAATTGGCGGTGCGGGATTTGCAGTTTATGCAGAACCCGTGGAATATCTGGATGATGGTGTTCGTGTTCACCACGTATTTCCTGCCGGTGGCGCTGTGGCTGCCGCGGATGTTCCGGCGCAATCTGTGGATTATGTCGGTGGCCTGTATTTCGGTGAATGTGGGGATGTGGCTGGAGCGGTTCATCATCATCGTGCCGGGGCTGCAAAACAAGCAGGTGTTCACCTTTAGCTGGTATACGGTGTATGCGCCGACGGCGGTGGAGTGGGTGATTATCGGGGGGACTTTCGCGCTGGTGTCGATGCTGATGCTGCTGATCGCGCGGGTGGTGCCGCTGATCCCGCTCTACGACATTAAGGAAGCGGAAATACTGCGAAGCGAAGTGAAAATCGGACGGGTAACGGTGCCCGCCGTGTACCGGGAGGACTAGGGAGCGAAGTATGGCTAAACGAGCGATCCTGGGGCTGTTCGAGGACGCCAGCCACGCGGCAGAGGCGGGCGATGCGCTGCAACGGGCGGGCGTGCCGCCGACGGATTACGATTTTCTCACCGATACGCCGTACCCGGAAGGGGCTTTCGGGGAGCGGCACGAGGGGCATCGGCTGTACATCTTTCCCCTGTGCGGCGCTCTGGTGGGGCTGACCATTGGTATCCTGCTCACGTCAATGACGCAGATGGCGTACCCGATGGTGCAGGCCGGCAAGCCGATCCTGTCGCTGCCCCCCATGGCGGTAGTAACCTACGAAAGCACCATGCTGACCGCGATCATATTCACGATCATCGGCATCATCTTTGAGTCGCGGCTGCCGAGTTTCAAGCAGGGGTTGTACGACACCCGGATCACCGAGGGGTATATCGGGGTGCTGGCGCAGGTGGAGGAGGGGCAGTTGGGCGAGGTGTCGACTTTGTTCACGCAAGCGGGCGCCACCAGCGTGGTGCGCGATGAAAATTAGGGGCGGGGTAGCCAGAGGAATGTTCCCGATGTTGAGCCGCCGCAATAATCACGCCGACAATGATGGCCGGCTGGGGCCGGGTTCGCCGGTTGCCGGGGGGCGGATGCCGATGCGCCTGCGCCGTGGACGTCTGCTGCTGGCGGGGCTGGCGCTGGTCGCCGCGCTGGCCGTAGTGGGCTGCACCAGCGGCAGCTATCCGGTGGACATTTTCTACGAACAGCATTACCAGCAGTCTTACAAGTCGCACGAGCCGCCGCGGTTGGCGGGGGTGGCCGGGGCGGTGGCCTACTATCCGCCGCCGCCGAACACCACCGACGATTCGGTGGAGCATCTGTATGCCGTGAACTGCCAGATGTGCCACGGGCCGGGGGCCAAGGGCGATGGGCCGGTGCTGGATTTGCTGATCAACAGCTACGGGTATGAAGTCGCGGAGACGCCGGATCTGACGACGCTGGAGCCGGCGTTTATTGAGAGTTTCCTGAGGGTGACGGTGCGTCCATTCGGCCCCAACTCGGTGATGCCGCCTTTCGGCAAGCTGTTGAGCGAGGATGAGCGGTGGGCGTTGGCCGAATATATCAATGCGTTGCCGAAGTAACCGGCCGCCGCCGAAGTAACCGGCCGCTTTTTGATTAAACGCAGAGCGCACCAAAGCCGCAGCGGATTGGGGGTTATCGCCCCGGTTGTATCGCTGTGGTTTTTGTGCGCTTTGGGTTTGGCGGCAGTTGGGTATCCGGCGGCGGCGCTGGGGCAGGGGGCGGAGGAACTGGAGCGGGAGGCGCAGGCGATTGACCGGATGATTATGTGTCCGGTCTGCCCGGCGGAGACCATTGACCAGGCGCAGGTGGAAATTTCGTTTCAGATGCGGGCGGTGGTGCGGGAAATGCTGGCGCAAGGGCGCAGTAGGGAGGAAGTGCTGGATTATTTCGTAGATCGCTATGGGCCGGGGATACTGGCGGCGCCGCCGAAGTCGGGGGCGAATTTGCTGGCTTGGATCCTGCCGGTCGTGGGGGTGGCGGTCGGGTTGGGGGCGGTGCTGCTGGTGGTTAGGGCGATGGTGGGGCGGGAGCAGGGGCGGTCTGATTCTGATTCGGCGCCGGAGGGGGATGGGGGGCTTCAGGGGGATGATGCGGCGATGGCTCCTTATTTGGAAATTGTGGATCGGGGGTTGTTGGAGCGGCGGGGGGGACGCCCCCACCCTAACCCTCCCCCGGAGGGGGAGGGGATTTCTGAGGGGGATGGAATTGTTGGGGATGATGGGGCTGTAGGGGGGGATCGGGGTTTGGGGGATGGCGGGGTTGTTGGGGATGATGGGGAGGGGGGGCGTTAGATGGCGGATTTGGGGGCGATTACGCTTTGGCTGGCGCTGGCGTTGGCGGCATATTCGGCGTTGGCGGCGGTGGGGGGTAAGCTGCGGGGTTCGGGGGCGCTGGTGGAAAGTTCGCAGGCGGCGATGTATGCCACGGTCGCCGTGCTGCTGGTTTCTACCCTTAGCCTGGTGGCGGCGTTCATCGGGCGGGATTTTGAGATTTCCTATGTGGCGCGGCATAGCGATTTGGCGATGCCGGATCGGTTTACCTGGGTCGCGTTTTACGCCGGGAACGAGGGGTCGCTGCTGTACATCGCGATGGTGCTGTCGGTGATGGCGGCGGTGGCGGTTTGGCGGGCGCCGGCGGCGACCCGGGAAGCGCTGCCGTATACCACCGGCATTTTGATGCTGATCTTGACCTTTTTCTTGGCGGTGATGGCCTTTATGGCCAACCCGTTTGACAAGCTGCCCTTTGTGCCGGCGGACGGGGAGGGGATCAATCCGCTGCTAACCCATTTCGGGATGTTCTTTCATCCGCCGGCTTTGATGGCGGGTTTGGTGGGGATCAGCATACCGTTCGCGTTTGCGCTGGGGGCGCTTTTGGCGCGGCAGACGGGCGACCAGTGGGTTGACGCCGGGCGGGTTTGGGGCATCGTGACTTGGGCGCTGCTGGCGGGCGGGCTGCTGCTGGGGTCGTGGTGGGCGTATACCATTTTGGGTTGGGGCGGGTTCTGGTTTTGGGATCCGGTGGAAAACGCCGCCTTTATGCCGTGGCTGGCGCTGACGGCGTTCATCCATTCGATAATGGTGCAGAAGCGGCGGGGGATGTTCCGAATGTGGAACGCGGCACTGATCTTCGTGGCTTTCGGGCTGGCGTTGTACGGGATGTTTATGAACCGGGGCGGGTCGGTGCCATCGGTGCATTCCTTCGGGGCGTCCAGCTTGGGATGGGTGTTTTTGACCTTTTTGGCGTTGGGGGTAATCATCCCGTTTATCGTGTTTTTCTGGCGGTATCCGTTGCTGAAAAGCGCCCGGAATCTGGATTCGATGTTGTCGCGGGAGGCGGCGTTTCTGGTCAATAACCTGCTGCTCTTGGCGATCGCCTTCGTTACCCTTTGGGGGACGGTTTACCCGCTGATTTCGCGGCTGGTGAATGATGAGGAAATCACGGTGGCGCGGCCCTTTTACGACCAGGTGAACGGGCCGCTGATGCTGGGGCTGGTGTTTCTGATGGGGGTCGGGCCGATGCTGCCGTGGCGCCGGGCGAATTGGGGCAGCGTGCGCCGGGCGTTGGCGCTCCCGGCGGCGGCGGGGTTGGCGGCGGGGGCGGCGCTGCTCATCCCGTGGCCCGGAACCGGGGGGGAGGGCCTGGTGGGTTGGGGGCGGCCTTACGCGCTGGCGGGGTTCGTCTTGGCGGCATTCGTGGCCGCCGGGATTTTGGCGGAATGGTATCGGGGCGCCCGCGCCCGGTATCGTTATTCCGGGGGCGGGGATGGGGCCGGGTACGCCGCGGGGGATGGGGGGAAAGCGACGGGGGGGATCTTGAAATCGCCGGTCGCCGCGGCGGGGGCGGCGGCGGATTTCGGGGGGGCTTTCGTCGGGTTGATTTGGGCCAACCGCCCGCGCTATGGCGGGTATATCGTGCATCTGGCGGTGCTGATGGTGGCTTTGGGGATTGTGGGGGCGTCCTTTTTTAATACGCAAAAGGATGTGGTGCTGTCGCCGGGGGAAACGACGGCGGTGGATGATTACGAAATCCGGTATTTGGGGACGACGCAGGTGATTCACGGCAACCGGACGGAGTTTATTTCGTCGGTGGAGGTTTACCGCGTCGCGCCGGACGGCACGCGGCGGATGTTGGATATTATCAGCCCGAATCGGGAGTTTTATCCCAGCTTTAATATGGCGTCGACCCGGGCGGCGATTAGGTCTACGCCGGTGGAGGATTTTTATGTGGTGCCGAGCGAAAATTTGCCTAATGGCGATGCGGGGTTTCGGATACTGGTCAATCCGCTGATCTGGTGGATGTGGGCGGCGGGGCCGGTGATGGTGCTGGGGACGGTGATCGCGCTGTGGCCGGCGGCGGCGCCGGGGCGCGTGCCGGCGCGGGCGCCGCATTCGGCCAGTGCGTTGCCCCCTGCGGGGGCGCACTGGCCGCGGGGGGGCTAAACGCGCATAATGGATGGGGAAACTGTTTTCGCGGTTTTGCTGGGCGCGGCTTTGGCGGTTTTCAGTTTGGTTATGGCCGGGTATCCGGTGCTGCGGGACGCTTTTTTTCGTCCGGCGCGGCGGGGGGATGGCGATGCGGCGCCGGCGGAGCCGGGGGATGATGGGGATGTTGGGCTGGCGGCGATTTACGATTCGATTGATACGCTGGAGCTGGAGTATCAGTTGGGCAATTTGCCGGAGCCGGAGTACCGGCGGCAGTTGCAGGCTTACCGGCTGGAGGCCGCGGCGGTGGTCAAGGCGCAAGTGGAGCGGGGGGATTTGCCATTCGGCCAGTGCGTTGCCCCCTACGGGGGCGCACTGGCCGCAGGGGGGGCCGCCGCGATGGCGGCTTGCCCGGAGTGCGATGCGCCGATTCCGGCGGGTCATCGCGGGGCTTGCCCGGGTTGCGGCGCAGCAGCGGGGGGGAATGGGGGCGATGATGGGGGGGCGGATGGGACGGTCGGGGGTAGGGATGACGGCGGCGATGAGCGGCGGCCGTGATGCAGCATTGGGCGGCGTCGGTTTTGCGAGGGCGGGGGATGTTGACCTTGCTGGCGGTATTGCTTGTCGGGGGCGGGGTGTTGTGGGGGCTGGTTGGCGGGGGGGCGTTGGCGTCGGGGTTGGGGCAGGATGGGACGACGGTTGATGTGCGGGGGCGGGTGGTTAATGGGACGGAGGGGTTTGGGGTTCCTGATGATCTGGCGGCGCTGATGCTGATTACCGGGGCGGATGGGGCGTTGGCTGGGACGGGGCAGGCGGTGGTCGCGGCCGATGGGGGGTTTGTGTTTGCGGATACGCGCGTGGTGGTTGGGGGCAGTTATACCTTGAGCGTGGATTACGGGGGCGTGTTTTACGGGTTGACTTTGGCGGCGGCGGATTTAGTTGACGGGGGGGGTGATGTGGTGATTGCGGTTTATGAGGCTACGGAGGATGCCGGTATTATTGTGGTTGACCGGCAGGTTATGGTGATTACGGATTTGGATGCGCCGGAGCGGATGGCGGCGGCGACGGAGTTTGTGCGGTTTCGTAATCCGACGGATCGGACGCTGCGGCCTAATTTGGAGACGGCGGGGCCGGGGAGGTTCAGCTTTTTGCGCTTTGCGTTGCCGCCGGGGGCGGTGGATGTGGCGGTGCAGTCGGATTTGCGGGGGGGCGAGGTCATATCGGTGGGGTCGGGGTTTGCGCTGACCGCGGCGGTGCCGCCGGGGGAGCATAGCGTTGATTTCGCTTACCGGTTTCCTTACGGCGACGGGGCGGTGGCATACCGCAACAGTTTGCCGCAGGGGGCGGGGATTTTTCAGGTGCTGGTGCCGGAACGATGGGATGGGGTGGAGCTTTCCGGCCTCGGCGCCCGTCCGCCGGTGGGGATCCAGGAGGCGGTGTACCGGGCTTGGGAAGGGCGGGATATACCGGCAGGGCAAGGCGTGGGGCTGCGCTTGGCGGGGCTGCCGCAGCCAGGGGTGTTGGCGCGTATCGGGGGGGCGTTGAGCGGGGGCGGGTTCTGGCTGACGGCGATTCCGTCGGCGATGGGGGCGGCATTGCTGGGCTTGCTGCTGGTGGGGCTGATCCGGCGTGGCCGGCCGGCGGCGGCATATTCCGACGGGGGCGATGATGGGGAAATTCGGGACGATGGCGGCGGGGCCGGCGCGGAACGGCGGGGGGCGGTAGCGGCGATCGCCGCGCTGGATGATAGCTACGCGCGGGGGGAGTTGGACGAGTCGGATTATCGGGCGCGGCGGGGCGATCTGGCCGCCCGCGCATTGGGGTTGGCGGCGGGGGCGGGTGGATTGGCCGCGGGGGATGTTGCCGGTGCCGGTGGTGATGGCTACGCTGATGCCGGCAGTGCCGGTGGTGATGGTTACGCCGCCGCCGATGATGATGATGGTTACGCCGATGGCGATGGTTACGCTGATGCCGGTGGGGATGGGGATGATGGTGTGGGGCGATGATATGCCGTTGGTTGGGCGGGGGCGGCGGCACTTTGTTGGGCGGCGGAGGGATGGTAGTCGGTGCAGTAGAGCTGGCCGCCCTAGCTTTAGGTTGGGGGCGGGTGAACTGGCTGGAGGCGATGCCGCCTAAAAAGGGGCCGCAGGAAAGAGGGTTTGGGGTTGGCGGGGGGACGCCCCCACCCTAACCCTCCCCCGGAGGGGGAGGGGATTTATGGGGGTGAGATTGCCGCCCGCGCTTTGGGGTTGGGGGCGGGGGATGTTGCCGATGAAAGAGGGTTTGGGGTTGGCGGGGGGGACGCCCCCACCCTAACCCACCCCCATTCGGCTAGTGCGTTGCCCCCTGCGGGGGCGCACTGGCCGCAGGGGGTGGCAATGACGATGACGATGGTGATGGCGGTATAGATGATGGCGCGGGGCGATGACATAGCGCAGGTTGGGCGGGGGCGGCGTCGCGTTGTTGGGCGGCGGGGGGTTATTTTGGTTGGGGCCGGGTTGCCGGCGTTGGGGCTGCTGGCGGTGCTGGCTTGGGCGTCTTTTACTTCGGGGGGGGCGCCGGGGGGGACGGCGGTTAATAGCCGGGTGGTCGAGGTGGCGGTGGCGCGGGAATTGGCGCCGGATTTTGTGCTGGCTATGCCGGACGGGGGGGCGTTGCGCTTGTCGGATTTGCGGGGGCGGGTGGTGCTGCTGGATTTTTGGGCGTCGTGGTGCAAGCCTTGCCGGGATGAGGCGCCGGCGCTGGCGGAGGCGTATCGGGAATATCAGGGGCGGGGGGTGGAGTTTGTGGGGGTCAATTTGTGGGATGATGCGGGCGATGCGCAGCGGTTTTTGCGGGAGCAGGGGCATCGGTATCCTAACGGGATTGACGCCGAGGGTAAAATCGCAATCAGCTATGGCGTGCGGGGGATACCGGAAAAGTTTTTTATTGACCGCGACGGGCTAATCGTCCGCAAGTTCAGCGGGCCGATGAATCCGGCGTTGCTGCGCGGGATTTTGGATGATCTGCTGGGGCGGCGTTGACATTCGGCCAATGCGTTGCCCCCTACGGGGGCGCATTGGCCGCAAAGGGGGTTTCCGCATTCGGCCAATGCGTTGCCCCCGATGGGGGCGCATTGGCCGCAAAGGGGGTTTCGGCGGTGCCGGTGCGCCCCCGTAGGGCCTAGTATTTAAATACGGGGCGCCGGCACAATAGGGGGGTTATGACGGATGAGGAACGGGTTTCGGGGTCTGATTTGGCTCTGGCGGTGGATTGGGGGGGGACTTGGTGCCGGGCGGCGCTGGTGGATCGGGATGGGGGGATTTGGTGGCAGGAACGGCGGGCTAATCCGGCGGGCGGGACGGCGGCGGATTATTTGGGGCTGGCGGATGGGCTGCTGAGGGATGCGCTGGCTTCGTCCTGGTTACAGCACGGGGAGGGGCGGGTTTTCGGGATCGGGCTGGCGGTGGCGGGGCCGGTGGATCCGGAGAGCGGGATTTTGTATCAGCCGCCGAATTTGATGGCGCTGGATGGGGTGTCGCTGAAGGAAGTCTGGCAGGAACGCTATGGGCTGCCGGTGGTTGCGGGGAACGATGCTAATATGGCGGCGGTGGGGGAGTTTCGTTTCGGGGCGGGGCGGGCGGCGGCGCAGGCGGGGCGTCCGGTCAAGGGGCTGTTTTATGTGACGGTCAGCACGGGGATTGGGGGCGGGCTGGTGACGGCTGATGCGGGCGGCGAGGCGCGGCTTTTGTTGGGGGCTAACGGGCTTACGGCGGAGGTGGGGCATACTGTCGTTGATACCGCCGCCGATGCGCCGGTTTGCCAGTGCGGGTTGCGGGGGTGTTTGGAGGCGGTGGCGTCGGGGACGGCGATCGCCAATGACGCGCGGGCGGGGGTTGCGGGGGAGTCGTCCTTCGGTCAGCGCCCCGTATTTAAACCTAGGCCCCCTTCGGCAGGCTCAGGGCAGGCTCAGGGGGGCGGGCTGGCCGCAGGCCCGGCGGGGGATATTACGGCGGCGGCGGTGGTCGAGGCCGCCTTTCGGGGGGATGGTTTCGCTAATGCGGTGATGTCGCGGGCGGTGGACGGGCTGGCGGTGGGGCTGGCTAATGCAGTGCATTTGTATAATCCCGATTTGATTGTGCTGGGGGGCGGGGTGTCGGCGGGGCTGGAGCGGCTGGGGTTGCTGCCGCGGATCCGGGAGGGGATTTGCGAGCGGTTGATGAGTGAGCGGCATAAGGATTTTGAGTTGGTTCCGGCGGCGTTGGGGGATAATTCGGGGTTGCTGGGGGCGGCGGCATTCGGCCAGTGCATTGCCCCCTAGGGGGCGCACCACCCCTTCGGCCAGCGCATTGCCCCCTACGGGGGCGCACTGGCCGCGGGGGCGGGGGTTTGTTTGCGCCCGCCCTGGTTTTTATACTATGTAGCGGCCGCCCATTACGTTTACGCTGTCGCCGGTGATGTAGGCGGATTCGTCGCTGGCGAAAAATAGGCAGGCGCTGGCGACATCCTGGACGGTGGCTTGGCGGCCCATAGGGAGTTCGCTTAGGTGTTGGGCGGAGCCGCGGGATATGTTGCCTTGAAATTCGGGATACCATTCGGGGTGCTGGCGGGAGGTGTCGGTGGCGCCGGGGTTGACCATATTGGCGCGGACGTTGTGGGGGGCGGCTTCGGCGGCGATGGCGCGGATTAGCCCCAATAGGCCGGTCTTGGCGGCGGTTACGGCGGCGGTGTTGGGGCGCCCGGTGATGGAGGATTGGCCGCCGATGGCGATGATGCTGCCGCTGCGCCGCTCCAGCATTCCGGGCAGGACGGCTTTGCAGAGGTAAAAGGCGGAGCTTAGGTTGGTGTTGATTACTTGATGCCATTCGTCATCGGATACGTCGGTTAGGGGCTTGTGGGGGCGGATGGCTACGTTGGATATTAGGATGTCGATTTTGCCCAGTTGGTCGATGCCGTCGGCTACCATCCGGCGGACGGCGGCGGGGTCGGCTACGTCGCCGATGGCGGTAGCGGTTGGGGCGCCCAGCTCTCGGCATTGGGCGGCGACGGCGTCGAGTTCGGGGGCGCTTTGGCGGGTGTTGAGCATCAGGGCGGCGCCTTCGCGGGCGAAAGTCAGGGCGATTTCGCGTCCGATGTTGCGGCTGGCGCCGGTAATCAGGGCCGTCTTTCCGGCTAATCGCATATTGGCGTTCCTTGGTTCAGAATGGGGATGATCGCGGGTATAATGATAACCCAAGTTTTGGCGGATGGGGGTTGCTATGGCGGATCATTTGCCGATGCCGGGGGCGCTAACGCTGGAGGAGTCAACGCCGGAGGCGGCCGCGGATGGGGGGGTGCTGCCGGAAATCTCAATGAATGATCCGGCGTATCGGGAGGCGTTAAAGCAGAAGGCGTCGCTGCCGGGGGCGTCGAAGCAGGGGCTGGTTCAGTTCTTTTACCGGGATGTGCAGGGGGGGTTGGATTATTGGGGGGTGCTGAATGTGCAGTTCGGGGAGGAGGAGGGGCAGTGGGTAGGGGTGTGCCAGGAGCTAGGGACGGCGATGCAGGCGGATACGCCAGAGGAGATTGAGGTGGCTCTGCTGGAAGGGATCGAATTGCAGTTGAATGGAACGGCGGAGCTTTGCGATATTTTCGAGTATCTGGCGGATTTCGGAGTGAGCATCACGCCGGTTTCAATTCCGCAGGAAACGGGGTTTGTCGTGTCGGGGAGCGTGCAGGCGGCATGAGTATTACCGGGCGCGAGTTAATGCGCCTGTTGGAAAGGGACGGATGGGTTTCGGGCGGGCGCCGGACTCACGGAATCTTTTACTCGAAGCGGTTTCCGGGGGAAGCCCGCCCCCGGACAACGCTTGTCCCGGACGTATCAACGCCTTTGCGTCCAGGCACCCTTGGGGAGATACTCGGCGTTGGGCAGACGGGGCTGGGCAGCGCCGGGCTGCGGGCCTTGATGCGCCGGGTATAATTCCGGGTCGTTGCGATGGTTGCCCCGGACGGGGAAATTTGCGAATAGAGGGAGGCGTCTTATGAAGTGGTGTCGGTTTACCGCGGATGGGTCTACGGGGTATGGGATTGTTGAAGGGGATAAGGTTTACGGGGTTTCGGGATCGCCTTTCGGGGAGTATGCCCGGAACGGGTCGGCGCATAGTTTGGAGGCGGTGCGGCTGGAGGTGCCGGTCATTCCGCCTACTTTTTATGCCGCGGGGATTAACTATCCCGAACACGTTACTTGGGCGGCGCAGATGCGGGGGGAGGAGCCGAATTTGCCGAAAAAGGCGGATGTCGGCTATCGGGCCAATAATGCGCTGGCGCCGCACGGGCACGATATTGTGGTGCCCGCTGATGCTACGGAGGAGTTGCAGTACGAGGGGGAGCTGGTGGCGGTGATCGGCAAGACTTGCCGGAATGTGAGCGAGGCCGAGGCGCTGGATTATGTTTTGGGGTATACCATCGGGAACGATGTTTCGGAGCGGTATTGGCAGCGCAACGACCGGACGATGTGGCGGGCCAAGAATACCGATACTTTCAAGCCGATGGGGCCGTGGATTGTTACCGGCCTGAATCCCGACGACTTGCACGTCATTATCCGGGTCAACGGGCGGGTGGTGGGGGAGTATGATGTGGCTACCGCGCTGTTCGGGGTGCGGCATTATATCAGCGAGATGAGCCGGTATCTGACGCTGGCGCCGGGGGATGTGCTTTGGATGGGGACGGAGGGGGCGACGGAAAATATGCGGGACGGGGATTTGTGCGAGGTTGAAATCGGGGGGATCGGGACGCTTAGCAACCGGGTGCGGTGGCTGAAGTAGGCGGGGGGCAAGGGATTGCGCTCTTGGGGTTGGGGGGACGCCCCCACCCTAACCCTCCCCCGGTGGGGGAGGGGATTTTTTTGGGGTTTTGGGTTGCTGGAATGATAGTGGGGGCGGGTGTTGCCCGCCCCCGGTTTGGGGTTCACCGCGACCCTGCCCCCCCTTTAATTCCCCCCCTGAGGGGGGGAGTAGAGTGGGGGTAAGGGATTAGCGGGGTTAGCGTAGGGGGGCGGCGTAGATTTGGCCGCCTTTGGGGCAGTCGGTGCAGGGGGCGCTGGACCATAGGGCGTTGCGGCTGCCTTCGCGGGTCAGGCCCAGGGGGGTTAGGTGGCGGTCGTAGATTTCGCCGTAGTTGCCGACGGCGCGGATTACGTCTTGCGCCACGGTGTCGCTGAGGCCCAAGTCCTCTTGGCCGTAGGAGCCGGCGATGCCGAGCAGCCGGTCAACGGCGGTGTCGCCGGTGGCCGAGGTGGGGACGTTGTCGGAGGTTATGCCGAAAGCCTCGGCGTAGATCAGGATGGCCATCACGGTTTTGACGATGTCGTACCAATTATCATCGCCGTGAGGGACTACCGGGCCGAGGGGTTCCTCGGAGATGGTTCCGGGCAGTATTACATGGTCGTCGGGGTTGTCGAAACCGGCGCGGGTGCTGACCAGCCCGGAGCGGTCGGTCGTGAGGGCGTCGCACTGCCCACTGGTGTAGGAAGCGTTGGCCGTCACGTTATCCGGGGCAGGGATTATGTCAATGTTCAGGTTGTTTTGATTCTTGAAGTCTTCCAAGTTCAGCTCAGTGGTGGTGCCTTGTTGCACACAAACTTTGGAGCCGTCCAGATCTAACAGGCCGGACAGTCCGAGGCTTGCAGGTACCATAAAGCCTTGCCCGTCGTAGAACATAGTTTGCGCGAAATCGCCCCAAGTTATGTCCCTGATGCTGGTCCAGGTGGTGTTGCGGGACATTACGTCGACTTCGCCCGACTGTAGAGCGGGGCCGCGCTCGGCGGCGACGGTGGGGCGGTATTCGACGGCGTCGGCGTCGCCGAGGACGGCGGCGGCGAGGGCGCGGCAGAGGTCGATATCGAAACCGACGGTGTTGCCGGCCTCGTTGATGAAGCCGAATCCGGCGAGGCTGTTGTTGCTGGCGCAGACGACGCGACCGCGGTCGCGGATGGCTTGGACGCGGTTTTCCTGTTCCATGCCGGGGCCTGCCACGGTGACGGTTTCGGTCACTACGCGGGTGACTTCGACCTGGCGGGTGACGGGTACTTCGCGGACGACTTCTACCTCGACTTCGAGGACTTCGCCTTCACCGACGTTGACGATTTTTTCGACTTCGCGGGTTACTTCGACTTCGCGGGTGACTTCCATTTCCACGATTTGGGTTACGGGGACTTCCCGGTCAACTTGGACTTCGCGGGTGACCTCGACTTCGCTGCTGCAAGCCAGCAGCAACAGCACTAACCCCGAAATAAGCGCCAGTGAGATAAACTTTTTCGCATTCAAGGCTGTTTCTTTCTCTCCTCCGGTAGTTTGTGATTCTGCCAGTGCGTTGCCCCCTATGGGGGCGCATTGGCCGCGGGCGGCTAACGCCGTGCGCGGGGCGGATTATATCACGAATGCCGCCCGCGGGATATAGGGGGGGCGGGAATCGGGAAAATTCGCCATTCGGCCAATGCGCCCCCATTCGGCCAATGCGTTGCCCCCTGCGGGGGCGCATTGGCCGCAACGGGGGTGGGGCATTCCCTAGCGGCCGCGGAGGCGGGGGTCTAGGACGTCGCGGAGGCCGTCGCCTAAGAAGTTGACGGCGAACACTACTATGCCGATGGCCAGCACCGGCGGGACGGTGAGCCAGGCTTGGGTGTCGATGTATTTGCGGCCTAGCTGCAACATTCCGCCCCAGGTGGGGACGTCGGGGGGGATGCCGACGCCGAGGAAACTGAGGGCGGCTTCGACCACGATGGCGAAACCGAGGCTGATGGTCATCAGCACGATGTAGGTGGCGGCGACGTTGGGCAGGATGTGGCGCAGCACGATGCGGGAGGGGCCGGCGCCGATGGCGCGGGCGGATAGGGTGTAGTCCAGTTCCTTGATGCTGAGGGCCTGGGAGCGGATGACGCGGGTGGCGCCGGGGAGCAGGATGGCGACCAGGGCGATGATGACGTTGCGGTCGGAGGCGCCGAGGGCGGCCATCAGGCCGAGGGCGAGGATGATGGGGGGAAAGCCCATCAGGGCGTCGACGATGCGCTGGATGGCGAGATCGATGACGCCGCCCATATAGGCGCTGAAAATGCCGATCATCGTGCCGGCGGTGATGCCGATTAGGACGCTGAGCAGCCCCACTTTCATGGAAATCCAGGCGCCGTACATCAAGCGGCTGGTGACATCGCGGCCCAGTTGGTCGGTGCCGAGAAAGGTTTCGCCGCCGGGGCCGAGGAATTTGGCGGCGACGCCGACCTGGTCGGGGTCGTAGGGGGCGACTTCGGCGAAACGGGCGAGGAGGGCGATGATGACGACCAGGGCGAGCAGGATGGCGCTGATGAAAGCGACCGGTTTGCGGCGGGCGAAGTCTTTGGCGCCGGCGAGGACGGCGGCGGCGCCGGCGGGCTTGGGGCGCACGGCTTCAGGGCCGTCAACCCCTAGGTCGGGGGCGGAAACGCTGCGTGATTGAGTGCGGAAGGGTTGCATGGGTTATTCTCCCTAGCCAGATCCCCTTCGACAAGCTCAGGGGGGAGGGCGGCGTCCGGCCCCTTAATGATACGGTTGGTTGTTGGGTCGCGTAGTTGTTGGCTGGCAGGTTCACCCCCACCCTAACCCTCCCCCTTAGGGGGAGGGGATTTATCGGAAACCTTCCCCTGAGGGGGGAGTAGATGGGGGAGAGGGGATTTCGCGCTATCGGATTTAGGGCGCGAGGGGGGTTAGGAGTAGCGGATTCGGGGGTCCAGCAGCCCGTATAGCAGGTCGACCAGCAGGTTGATGGTTACGATGACGGTGCCGATGATGACGATTTCGGCTTGGATTACGGGGTAATCGCGGAAGGATATGGAGTCGATCAGGATGGTGCCCATTCCGGGGAGCAGAAATATGACTTCGATGACCACGGTGCCGCCGAACAGGCGGCCGAACTGCCAGCCGGAGATGGTGAGGATGGGGAGGACGGCGTTTTTGAGGCCGTGGCGGAAGATGATTACGGTTTCGGCCAGCCCTTTGGAGCGGGCGGTGCGCATATAGTCTTCGCGCAGGATTTCCATCATGGAGGAGCGGGTTACGCGGGCGATGAAGGCCATTTCGTAGAAGGCGAGGGCGAGGGCGGGGAAGATCATTTGGTGGAGGTTGGTGAGGGGATCTTCCTGGAAGGTGACGTAGCCGAGGGGGGCGAGGCCGCCGGCGCGCACCAGGAGCAGGACGAGGAGGACGGCGACGAGGAAGTTGGGGATGGCGATGCCGACGAGGGTAAAGGTGCGGGCGATGTAGTCGAGCCAGCTGTCGGGTTTGAGGGCGGAGAGGATGCCGAAGGGGACGGCGACCACTACGGCGAGGACGGTGGCGATGACGGCGAGTTCGATGGTGACGGCGATGCGTTTTTGGAGTTCGGTCATCACGGGGGCGTTGAATTTGAGGGAGTCGCCGAAATCGCCCTGAAAGATGCCGCCGATCCATTCAAAGTATTGCACGAAAAGGCTGCGGTTGGTGCCGAGTTCCTCGCGCAGATTTTCCAGATCCTGGGGGGTGTAGTTGCCGCCGCCGCCGGCCTCGAGGATGGCGATGGCCGGGTCTCCCGGCACCAGGCGCATCACCACAAAGACGATGATGGTGATGAGTAGCACGGTGGGGATGAACAGGGCGACTCGTTTCGCGGCGTACTGTCTCATTTCCGTCCGTTCCCGGTCGGATTGGGTGGTCGGTTATGGGGCGGGCGGCGGGCCGTTGGCGGCCCCCCCTTTAATTCCCCCCCACAGGGGGGAGTAGAGGGGGGGCCGGTTAGCGGTCTAGCCAGAGGTCTTCGTGTTTGAAGCCGTACTGGACCGTTTGGGGCGGGTTGAACCCGCGGATGTCTTCGTGGACCAGCCAGAAAAACTTGCCCCAGAACAGGGTGACCCAGTGGTTGTCTTCGTAGCCGGCTTCGGGGTTGGCGGGATCGGTGGGTACTAGGTAGCGTTCGATTTCTTTTAGGATTTCGCGGCGGCGGTTGATGTCTTGCTCGACTTTTTGTTGCTCGAACAGGTCGCGGATGGTGGGGGTTTCCCAGTCGGTGTAGTTGCGGGTGGCGCCTTTGAGGTATACGCCGCCGAGGAGGGCGTCGGCGTCGAGGACGGTCATGCCTTCGCCTTGGCAGGATAGCTGCCAGTCGCCGATGGCGTCGGGGGGGCGGGAGGTGGCGTAGAGGGCGTAGCCGGCGGCGGATTCGTGGACGGTGATATCGCCGGTGATGTTGAGGGCGTTTTCGAGTTGTTGTTTGACGACGCTGCAAGTGTCGGGGTAGGTGCCGACTTGGCGGACGTCGTAGGTGGTTTGGAAGCCGTCGGGGTAGCCGGCTTCGGCCATAAGCTGTTGGGCGTAGGCGAGGTCGGCTTGTCCGCCTTCGGTGGATTTGTCGCGGAGGCCGGGCCATTGGGCGCATTGGTCGGGGGTGTAGCCCATACCCATCATGGGGCAGCCGGGGTCGGCGGTGCCGTCTTCGACGAGGTCGTTGAGTTGGGCGTAGTCGAGGGCGAGGTAGATGGCTTTGCGGATGCGGGGGTCGGTAAAGGGTTCGGCTTTGCGGTTGATCATCAGGCCCCAGTTGCGGGTGCCGGGGAATTCGTGGGCGACGACGTGGCCGTTGGAGCTGTCCTTGGTGTCGGCGTCCAGCTCCAGGTATTCGGTGGGGGTTAGGTTGGAGAAGCCGGAGTTCATCATTTCGAGTTGGCCGCCCTTGAATTGGGAGATTAGGGTGCCGGTGTCGGTGATGATGAAGTGGGTTATTTGGTCGAAGTAGGGGCGGTTGGGCTTGAAGTAGTTGGGGTTGCGGGAGACGCGGTAGAAATTGCCGCGGCTGTATTCCTCTAGGATGAAGGGGCCGGACATGGCGGCGTGTTCCATCACGGTTTCGGCTTGTTTGAGGTCGTCGACGTCGGGGAGTTCTAGGATGTGTTTGGGTAGGACTTTGGTGTAGTCGAGGGCCATGAAGTTGATGAAAGCGCCAGAGGGGAAGGCTAGGTTGAATTCGACGGTGGTGTCGTCGATCATTCGGACGCCGCCTTGGTCGGCGGGGAGGGTGTAGTTGCGGAAGAGGCCGGAGCGGCCGATGGAGATTTCGGGGTTCATGTAGCGGGCCATGCTGAATTCGATATCGGCGGCGGTGAGGGGGGTGCCGTCGTGCCATTGGGCGTTGTCGACCAGGTTGAAGGTGAAGGTTTTGCCGCCGTCGCTGACTTCCCAGTCGGTGCAGAGGTCGCAGACGATCATCGTGGTGTCGGAGGTGTCGAATTGGACTACCTGGTTGTATAGCTGGGAGTAGGCTTGGACGCTGGATAGGGAGCCGGAGCCGACGGGTTCCCAGACTTCGGCGTCGGCGTAGGCGGACATACGGATGTCGCCGCCGGGTTGGGCGTCGCCGGCGGGGGGGGCGGCGACGGAGGTGGCGGTAGGGACGGGGGTGTTGGTGGGGCGGACGCCGGTGGGGGCGGGGCCGGCGGGGGTGTTGGTGGGTTGGGGGGCGGCGGTGGCAGTGGGCGCGGCGGCGGTGTTGGTGGGGGCGGCGGTGTTGGTGGGATCTTCGGCCGAGCCGCAGGCGGCGGCGATGGCTAGGAGGGCCATCACGGCTAGGGGCAGCAGCAGGCGCCATCCTTTCGACAAGCTCAGGATGAATATGGGGGGTAGTGTCATGGCGGTTTGATCCTCCTCACATCGGCCGGGTGGTTTCCGGCCTGGTCCGGCTGTGGCTGCCGCCGGTGAGCCGTTGATGGAACATCGGCAGGATTTGCCGCGCTTGGGCGTTGATCCTGCTAAGTTGAAAGATATTATGGCGTCAACGGCGGATAGTCAAGGGTGTTGGGGGGGGAATTTTTTGGGCGGGGGGATCAGGGGGATGGGGGTTTGCGGTAGGGTTCTAGGAGGAGCCTTACATCGGTGTCGAGGTCGGGCGGGGCGTAGAACGGCTCGAAGTCGGCGGCGCGGGTCCAGATGCGGGCGGTCTGGATTAGGGCGGCGCGTTCGATGGACGGGGGCCAGCGGAGGATGCTGATGGGGGATTGGGCGGCGTGGGTTGCGGGGGCGGCGCCGTTGAGGCCGCGGGCGATGGTTAGGGTATTGCCGGATACGGCGGTGACTAGGGCCTGCTCGGCGGCGGCGGTTTGGGGGGCCGGTTCGGGGTCGGGGCCGGGTAGGCCGCCGGGAAGGATGGTCTGGCCGATGCGAAAGTGGCGGCCGTCGGTTACGGTGATCCGGGCGTCGTTGGGGGCGGCGTCGGCGGCCAGGGCGGCGCCGGAGGGTTCGGCGAACATCCGGTAGCCCCAGACGCCGCGGATGCGGAGGTTGGCTTCGCCGGGGGGGAAGGCGCCGCTTTGCCGGGGGCGGAGGGCGGTGTAGGGGTGGCCCCACGGCTGGCGGGGGGCGGCGTTGTAGGGGATTAGGCGGACGGCGCCGGCGCTCCATTGGCGGCCGGGGAATTGGCCGTCGGGGGCGGCTTCGTCCAGTTGGATGAGGGCGATGAAGTCGGGGATGGTTAGATGGTCGCCGCCGTTGCCGTCGAATAGCAGGGTTTCGATGCGGGGGTAGAAATGGCGGTTGCAGTAGCGGTCGATCCAGTCGGATACCGCTAGTAGCAGCTCAAAGAGTTCGTCGTCATCGTCCGGGCCGGCGGCGGGGTCTTTCAGTACGCTGTCGTCTTTGAGTTTGGTCAGGTCGCCGTAGATGGAACGGTAGGCTTCGCGGGCCATAAATGCAGGCTCCTTTTGGGCGGGTTTTGGGGGGCACCCCCACCCTAACCCTCCCCCTTAGGGGGAGGGGATTCAGGTTTCCTCTCTTTAATTCCTCCCCGATGGGGGGGAGTAGAGGGGGGTAGGGGATTTAGGTTTCCTCGGCGTATTCGATGATTACTTTGTGGGGGGTGGATGGGCGGCGGCCGCGCCAGCGTAGGCTTAGGGGTTCGCCGCGGCGTCCGCGGGGGCCTTGCCCACGGGGGTAGGCGCGGGTAGCTGCGGCGCCGCGGTTGGGGACGGCCAGGATGTCGACGGCGCGGGCGGGGTCGGTGATCAGGCTGCCGGCGTTGCCGAAATAGAGTTCGCAGAGGTGGCGTCCGTCGGTTTGGGGCTGGAGGATTTTCACCCGCAACAAGCGGATGCGGTAGCCTTTGGACGGCTCCAGGATGGTGTGACGTCCGCGGCGGTTGCTGGGGGTTACTTCGGCGGTCTTGAGGTTGAACGGGCGGCGGCGCAAAGGGGAGTTTTGGGTTGACGGGCGAGGTTGGGGCATTGGCTTGCTCCGGCATGGTGTTTGGGGCTGGGGAGACACCCCCACCCTAACCCTCCCCCTTAGGGGGAGGGGATTTGTGGGATTTCGGGGATGGGATGTAGCGATTTTGTGTACGGCAGCGGGGGCCTTCGTCTCTGTTGCCAGTGCGCCCCCGTAGGGGGCAACGCACTGGCTAAATGGGGTTAGCTTTCCTCGGTGTATTCGATTAGGATTTTGTGTACGGTGGCGGGGGCGGGGCCTTGCCAGCGGCCGCTTAGGGGTTCGTCGCGCTGGCCGCGGGGGCCTTCGTCTCGGGGGAAAACCCTGGTGGCGGCTTCGCCTTGTTCCGGGATGTCCAGGGTATCGATGGCTTTGGCGGGGTTGGCGGAGATGGTTGGGGCGTCGCCGAAATAAATTTCGTAGATGCGGCGCCCGTCGGCCACTTCCTGGATTACCCTTACGCGGAGGATACGCAGCCGCTTGCCTTTGGCGGGGGCGGCCAGGGTTTCGCGGAGGTTGGAGGTGTTGGAGTCGTAGGCCCGCAGGTGGGGTTCGTAGACCCGGGGGCGGGGCCGGACGGCGGATTTGCTGCGGCGGGGGGCGGTCATCGCAGGATCCGCCCGACGCCGGCGCCGCCCAAAGCGGCGATGGCGGCTAACGACACGGTGAGCGCGGTGCCGTCAACGCCCTGCGACAGGGCGTAGGTTTCAATGCCGGATACGGCGATGATGCCCAAGCCGGCGACGATGGCCCACGGGCGGGAGTAGCGGCCCTTGGGGGCTTCGCGGCTTTTGGGGGGGTGTTTGGTTTTGGGGTGCAGCAACGGGGGGCCTCCTTATAATTATGGTTGTTGGGTAATGGCGGGGTTCACCCCCACCCTAACCCTCCCCCTTAGGGGGAGGGAATTTATGGGCCTTAGGGGGAGGGGATGTAGGATTTTGTGTACGGCAGCGGGGGCCTTCGTCTCTGTTGCCAGTGCGCCCCCGTAGGGGGCAACGCACTGGCTAAATGGGGTTATACGCCGGTGATGTTGTATTGCAGGGCGGTGTGGGTGGCGCTGGCGCGGGCGCCGCTGCGTTCTTGGAGGGCGATGCGGAAGCTGATTACCATGATGTTTTGACGCTTTTGGGCGTCGCGGACGGTTTCGATGGTCAGTTCGCGCTTGAAGCCGACGCGCCATTGGGAGCGGTTGACGATTAGCAGCCGGCCTTTGGTGTTGGCGGCGCCGCCGCTGGTGATTTTGCCGTCGGCGTCGGCGGTGCGCATCTGCTCGGATACGATGACCGGGATGCCCTCGACCGCGCCCAACTGTCCGGTGAGCAGCGTGGCGTGGGGGCCGAATTTGTCCAGGGTACGGAAACTGTCGATGCTTAGGGATTTGATAAAGGTGTTGACGTCGGTGATGTAGGCGAGGTCGGAGGGGCGGGCGCCGTATTTGCCGAGCTTGCCGCGGATTTCGTTGTACAGATCGGCGCTGACGGCGGCGTTGTGGTTGTTGCCCATCGCGGCGTTGTCGACTAAGGGCAGGTGCAGCAGGCCGTCAAACCCGATGAGGTAGTGGCCGGAGCCGGCGGTGGCGGCGGCGATGGTGGCGCCGTCGGCGTTGATGTTGTTGGTGGTCGTGGTGTCGCCGTTGAGGATTACGTCGTCAATGACCTCGTGGGCGTTGCGGAGCAGGCTGCGGCGCAGTTCGTCCATCATGGCGATGACGGCATCCTCGTCCAGATCGTAAGACCAGGGGACTTCGGCGACCAGTTCGTGGGCGGTTAGCGTTTGGCGGGCGGTGGTCAGGGCAGTGGCGGCGGCGGCGGTGTTTTCGGCGCCGGGATACCAGTTGACATCGCCCAATTGCAGCGGGATGCGAAAGGGATTGCTGGGCATTTGGACGGTGTTGAACAAGGGGGCGATGGCGGTTTCGAGGTTTACGTCATCCCACAGGGCGCGGGCTTCTTGGGTGTCCACCAGTTCATCGCCCTGGCCGGCGGTGGTGGAATCCATCGCGGCCTTGAGGTTGGACTGCCAGTCGTCCAGCATCCGGGGGCTGGCGCCGGCGGGTTCGCGGACTTGGGCGGCGAGCAGGCTGCGGACGCAGGCGAGGTCCAGGTGGTCGAGGCCGGCGTATTTGCCGAAAGGAACGCGGGGGCGGGGGGCGGCGTGCTGGTCCAGCAGGGCCAGCTTTTCGGATTGGCGGCGGGCGTCCTGGAGCTTGGCGACCTGATGGCCGATGCGCTCCAGTTCCTCGCGCAGGGGGGGGATTTCGGCGTTCATCCGGGTTTCGTAAAAGTCGCGGATACCGCCCAGCTCGCGCTGCACCAGCTCCAGGCCGGCGGTGGGAATGGCGCCGGGTTCGATGGTCATGGCTGTCTCCTTTCCGTATATAAAGGTAGGTTGATGGGTTGGCTTTGCCGGGATCATCCTTCGACCAGCTCAGGATGAATAGGGCGGCGGCCGGGTGTGTAAGGTCGATGCGGGGGTATCGCCGTCGGCCCATAGTTGGCGGCGGGCTTCGCGGAGGGCGACTAGGAGGGGCTGGAGTTCGCCGCCGGGGGCGCTACGGCGGAGGGCGCTGCGGTTGGCGGGAACGGGGACGGCGCTGACTTCCAGCAGTTCCTGCTCCAGGTAGCGCAGGCCGATGCCTAGCCCGGTGCGGGGGTCGCGGCGTTCCTCGCAACGGATGGGGCGGAAACCGACGGATACGCCCCATTGAAAGCCGGCGGCGTAGAGGGCGGCGACTTCTTGGGCGAAAGCGCTGGGGGCGAATTCCATCCGCGCCATCAGCCGGTGGGGTTCGATCCAGAGGGCCACGGCGCGGCCGATGGCGGGGCGGCGGTAGTCGTGGGCCCATAGCAGCACCGGGTTTTCGCGGTAGGCGTCCAGCCGCCAGCCGTCGGCGGATACGATGTCGCCGTGGCGGTCTACGTCGTCGGTGGACAGGATGAAGGTGACCGGGCCGTCGGCGTTGGCGTCGGCGTTGGCGATGACGCCCTGGGGGTTCCATTTGAGGGCCAGTTCCGGGGGCGCGTATTGGGGCGCCGCGTCCGGCGGGGGAGGTAGCTGCATTGGTCCGCTCCGGCATCGGGGCGGCCCAAACAAAAGGGGACGCGCCCGGAGGGGTGCGTCCCACTCATCGAATTTATGTTTCGATTTAGGGTTAAGTGTAAAGGGGGATTCGGGGATTGTCAATACGCGCGCGGTCACCGATTTTTGCGGCGGGATGGGCGGTTGACCGAAAGCTAAACGCGCCTACTGGTAAAAGCCGCCGGATTATGGTAGCCTTAGCCGGTTAGGCGTGGCCGAAAGGGGATGCGCCGCCCAATACTGCCAAGAGATGAGGGGATTGGTAATATGGAAGTTACGACGCTCGCGATCGAAAAGCTGAGGGAAGTTATGGAGGAGCAGGGGGAGCAGGAGGGGGCGTTGCGGGTCATCGCCGTTCCGGCGGAAACCGGCGGGCTCCAGTATATGCTCACCATGGAAAACGAGCATCAGTCGGACGATACGGTGGTGGACAAGGGCGGGGTGAAGTTTCTGATGGATTCGGACAGCGCTCCGTTTCTGGAGGAGGCGACCATCGATTACGTAGAGAATTTCGGCGGGCAGGTGGGGTTTGTGATCAACAATCCGATGTTCGGCAGCGCCGGCGGTGGCGGCTGCGGCGGGGGCTGCGCCTGCGGCGCCGGCGGCGGGGGCTGCGGCGGGGGTTAGTCCATTGTGCCAATGCGTTGCCCCCTACGGGGGCGCATTGGCGCTGAGGGACGGGTTCTGCGTTTATAAGGGGCCCCGGGGCACTCTGTATATTCTGTATATATAGGGCGCTTCGGGGCTTTTCCGAAGTTAAGGAGGGCGGATATGTCTTACGAGGAGCTTCAGAAGCTGGACCGCGCTGCGCTGTCGGCCAAGGGCAAGGCGATCTACCGGGAAAAGATCCGGCCGCTGGTGTATCCGCAACATAAGGGCAAGGTGGTGGTGATCGACGTGGCGAGCGGCGATTACGAAGTGGATGATAGCCCGTCCGTCGCCGATGGGCGTCTGCTGGAGCGGCATCCCGACTGCATATATACCTACGGGGTGAGGATTGGCTACAAAGCGGTCTACCGTTTCGGCAGCGCCCGGATACCGGAGGATGACGAATGCTGACCGGCACAGTGACCGACCTTCAGCCCTGGCTTGCCGTTGAGCTATTGGCCATCGGAGGCCAGTATCTTTCGATCGAGGCCGTGCTGGATACAGGATTCAACGGCGGACTGGCATTGCCGACCTGGGTTATCCGGCAATTGGATCTGATTTCAACGAGTAACCGATATACGCGCCTTGCGGTAGGCGGGGAAGTTGAGTTGTCCACTTGGCGCGGCACAATCCTTTGGAACGGGCGGCCGCGCTTTGTTGAAATAGTGGAAACCGACAGCGAACCCCTGCTCGGCATGGAGTTGCTGCTCGGCAACCGCATCGCCATCGAAGTGCGAGAGGGGGGCGCGGTTACTGTTGAGGCCCTGCCGTAGACGCGCATCTGCGGTTGACGCCCCATCGCGCCCCCCCGTATCATCCCTCCGGAACATTTTGGCAAACGGTGAGGAAACTTCTATGACTTACGAGGAATTTCAGAAGCTGGACCATGCCGCGCTGGCGGCCAAGGGGCAGGCGATTTACCGGGAAAAAATCCGGCCGCTGGTGCATCCGCAGCACAAGGGCAAGGTGGTGATCATCGATGTGGAAAGCGGCGACTACGAAATGGATTATAGCCCGGCCCTCGCCGACTATCGCCTGGAAAAGCGGCGGCCCGGCTGCTATACCCACGCCGTCAGGGTCGGCTACAAAGCGGTCTACCGCTTCGGCAGCCGCCGGATACCGGAAGACGACGAATGCTAACCGGCACAGTGAACGACTTTCAGCCTTGGCTTGCCGTTGATCTGTTAGCTATCGGCGGGCAGTATCTGTCGGTCGAGGTGGTGCTGGATACCGGATTCAATGGCGAACTGGCAATGCCGGCCTCGGTTATCCCGCAACTGGATCTGGTTCCAAGGAGCAGCCGATATACGTACCTTGCTGTCGGTGAGGAAGTCGAGTTGCCCGCTTGGCGCGGCTTAATCCTTTGGAACGGGCGGCCGCGCTTAGTTGAAATAGTCGAAACCGACAGTGAACCCCTGCTTGGCATGGAGTTGCTCCGCGGCAACCGCATAACCATCGATGTGCGCGAGGGCGGCGCCGTCACTGTGGACAACCTGCCCTAGCCCCGCCGCCGGTTGACGCCCCACCACGCCCGCCGTATCATCGCCCCCGGAACGTTTTGGCAAACGGTGATCGGAGGGCGTTGATGAAATACGACTATATCGTGGTGGGCGCCGGGTCGGCCGGGTGCATCGTGGCCTCGCGGCTCAGCGAGGATCCGCAGCGATCGGTGTTGCTACTGGAGGCGGGGGGCGATTACCCGGAGTTCGAGCGGCTGCCCGATGAAGTGAAGTTCGGCTATGCCACTAACGCCGATGTGATGGTCAGCGACCATAATTGGCAGTTCTGGGGCAAGGCGTCGGAAACCGCCCCGCCGATGATGGTGCCGCGGGGCCGGGTGACCGGCGGCTCCAGCGCCATTAACGGCCAAGTTTTCCTGCGGGGCGTGCCGGAGGATTACGACGGCTGGGCCGCCAAGGGCAATGACGAATGGAGTTTCGCCAAGCTGCTGCCTTATCTGCGGCGGATTGAAACCGATACCGATTTTCCCGCCGACGATTTCCATAATTCCGATGGCCCGATTATCGCCCGGCGTTTCAAGGCGGAGGAAATGCGCCCCGACCAGGACGCTTTTTTCGCCGCCTGCCGCGCCGCCGGTTTCCCCCACAGTCCCGACCATAACCACCCGGAGGCCAGCGGCGTGGGGCCGGTGCCGTTCAACAACCCCAACGGCATCCGGTGGAGTACCGCGCTGGGCTATCTGGACCCCGCCCGCCACCGGCTGAACCTTACCGTGCGCCCCAATTGCGCCACCCGCCGCGTGGTTTTTGACGGGAAACGGGCGGTGGGCGTCGAAGTGGAAAGCGGCGGCGAGCGGTTTGTGGTGGAGGGCGAGGAAATCATCCTTTGTTCCGGCGCGGTCGGCTCGCCCCACATCTTGCTGCTGTCGGGCGTCGGGCCGGGCGGCCACCTGCGGGAAATGGGGCTGTCGCCGGTACACGAACTGCCCGGCGTGGGGCGCAACCTGCGCGACCATCCCTCGGTGTACACCACCTTTCGCACCAGGGCCGACTACCCGCTGGACGGCCACGCCCCGCGGGTGCAGTTGTGCCTGCGCTGGACCGCCGACGGTTCCGATTTGCGCAACGATATGATGATTTTCATGCAGTCTTTCGCCACCGAGCGGGTGGACCGGGGCGGCGAGCGGATGGAGCCGCTGGGCATCCGAATGATCAGCGTGCTGGATTTGGCCCTGGGCGCCGGCGAGCTGCGTCTCAATTCGGCCAACCCGGACGAGCAGCCGTTCCTGGATTACAATTACTTGCAGGAAGCGGAAGATCGCCGCCGCTTGCGCGATGCAGTGCGTCTTTGCGCCCGACTGGGGGAACATCCCGATTTCGCCCATATAATCCAGGAACGGATCGAACCCGCCGACGAACAATTGGCCGACGACGATGCGCTGGACGCTTATATGTTGCGCGAAGTAACCACCGGACAGCACATTTCCGGCACGTGCAAAATGGGCCCAACCAGCGACCCAATGGCGGTGGTAGATCAATACGGTAAAGTTCACGGAATGGAAAATCTGCGGATAGTAGACGCCTCCATAATGCCCGACTGCATCCGCGCCAACACCAACGTAACCACAATGACCATCGGCGAGCGCATCGCCGAATTCATACGCGAAGGGCGGTAGGGCGTAAGCGCCGTCATCCCCGCGCTCCGGCCTACATCTTGACAGCAGGCCGGGGCGCGGGTATACCCCCTTCCAAGTCAAGCGGGTTGCCGTATCGCCCGGATACACCCCTTGACAGCCGGCCGGGGCGCGGCTATATTTCCCGCAATATCAGTAGAGGAGTGGCGAAAGCTATGTTGACTGAACTCGGATTGAGGAATTTCAAGGCGTTTGGCGACATAGAGCAGAAGGCGCCGATGTCCAAAATAACTCTCATCTATGGCCCCAATTCCAGCGGAAAAAGCTCCATCATCCAGGCTTTGCTGATGCTAAAGCAGTCGGCCGGGATGGCATATAGCGAACCCAAGTACATGGGGAGGCTGATAACCAGAGGGCAGTTCGCAGACTTGGGCAACTATTCGGCTTTGTTGCACAAACATGACACAACAAAAAACCTTGAAATCCGAATTGCTTGCCACCGCGGATACTTCAGCGATGATGTGTATATGCGTATCGACGAAGACAGGCTTGACAGGCTTGAGAGTGAAGCACAAGAGCATTCTGCCAGAGTAACAGAAGCAGTTTATAGGGTACTTTACATCGGTGAAGTACTTTCTGAAGCCAGGCTGAAGTACGATCATTGGTGGGGTATAGATGTATTGATCGAAGGGGTTAATGTTCCTATGGTGGTTCCTGATTCTACCTCACTGCAACGTTCTCTTTTGCCAATACTTATACAAAGAAGGCAGATTCAAACAGAAGAAGAACAAAACCAAACAAGGCGAAGGCCCATTCAAACAGAACAGACAAGGGATGAACGACAGACCAGGCAAGATAGGCGCGATTACCTACAGACACAGTTGCAACGAATTCCAGGTCGCATCCAAAGAAAATTGAGGGCAATTATATATCTGGGACCATTGCGGGACTATCCTGAAAGGCTTGTTAAGGTGTTGGATGCCAGCAGCTCCCTCTCATCTTCGGGTGTAAAAGGTGAATTCACTCTCATCAGGCTTCACCACCTGCCTGGGCTTCTCAGAAAGGTAAACGAGTGGTTTGAAAAATTTGAAATCAACCTCAAGTTGGATATAGAAACTCTTGGCAAAGCCACAATAGTGGGCGAACACATTTCATTGATCCTCACTGACAAAAACACGGACACCCGTGTAACCCTTCCAGATGTTGGCTTTGGAGTAAACCAAGTTCTCCCAATAATTGTTGAAGGGATGGATTTTCTTAGTGACAACTCCGACAAAATACTCTGTGTTGAGCAACCGGAAATTCACATTCATCCCAGACTTCAAGCACACTTGGCCGACCTAATGATAGAAACAACCAAGGCTGAAGGGTCCAAACAATGGATTGTTGAAACCCACAGCGAACTGCTGATACTGCGGTTGCAAAGGCGTATCAAAGAAGGCCAGATAAATTCCAAAGACGTCTCAGTGCTTTACGTGCGGCCCCAAGGACCGGATGGTAGCACGATACAGCAACTTCAGCTAGATGAAAACGGTGCTTTCATTGACCGCTGGCCGGATGGATTTTTTGACGAAGGTTTCAACGAGCTGATGGCCTAAGGAGGCAAAGTATGTTGGTGAAATTTGCCCTCGAGTTGGACGCCATTGTATACGGAAATGTCAAGCCCGCTGACATCCGACTGTTTTTTGATACTTGGAAGGAGTATGGTATTTTAGTTCACCCTTCTCGAAAAGAGATACGCAGTAGGAATGAATCTGAAGGTTTGGGGAAGGCTTGGACTGTTTCGTGGAAAAAATACCAAGCCGAGATTCAATATCGATCGCTTAATGAAGGCTCTTTTGATTGGGAAAAAATCCAATCTGATGATGATTTGGCTCAACATAGCGGCAAATTCGAGGTGGCGTTGCTGGAGGAATCCCACGCCAAAGAGTTGGGCATAGGTGATGGTAAAACCAAAAATTTTGGCGAAATTGAAGGGTTTATATTCGAAGATCACGACTTGTGGAGTGCTAAGTTTCAAAAAGCCTCGAGGCCACGTATCGCGAGTTTGCCACATATCGAGAGTGGGAGTGACAGGAAGGATATATGGGAAAAGTATTTCCATCAGCTTGCTGAAAATTCACGAGAAATTGTGATTGTAGATCGATACGCAATGGGGAAAGATAATATAAAAGGAGTATTTTGGCTACTTGAGCGTCTGACAGAAATTTCCAAGGAGTCCAAAATTCAGATAAATGCAGGTTTAAAATCTCAAACAGGACCTGCCCGTGGTCGCTATGACATTGAGGAGGATTTTAGGAAGGAGTTCCGTGGCAAACACATTATCCCCACAGAAGTGCGCTTGCTTGACGATTGGGATCCTATGAGTAAAGATGCTCACGACAGGCACATACGTTTCGATAACCATGTAATTAGAATTGGAAGGGGAGCGGCTGAGGTATTTAGCGAAGAAGAAATTCGCAATGGAACAGATGTGTCTGTATGGATTCTGAAGGGAGATGAAAAAGAGGCAAAAGAAAAAGCTTTGGATGCAACAGATCCGCACCGTATAGTCCACAAATTCCCTTTGCCATTTGAAGATTAAGCCCTAATCAGATCGCGGGTGTTTTCCCTTAAAATGCATTCTTTCGCGCCGTAGGGCAATGGCAGTGACTCTACAAATGCGCCGTGATTGGGGATAGCACTCCCTATTATACCACGCGCCGAAATCAGTTTCCCGCCGCAGTCACGGATGGGGCCGGTTCCGGGGCGGCGGGTTTCCGGGGCGGTTCGTGGGGGCCGTAGCCTTTTAGCAGCGGGAACGGTTTTTCGATGGGGGTTAGCCATAGGGCGGCGAATATGCGGCCGGCTTTGGCGATCGACGGGTTGGCTTCGCCGCTTTCCAGCCTGATCACATACGCCTTGCTTACCCCCAGCAGGTCGGCCAGTTCCTGTTGCGTCATATTCCGTTCTTGGCGGGCGAAGGTTAGGGCCAGGGCGAAACGTATTTGGGCGGCGGATTCGCCGTAGCCCATCCGTTCCTCGTCGTCCTCCAGTTCTTTGGCGATTTCCGCGATGGCGTCGGGATACTGCATTACCGACCTCTCGATTCCAAGTATTGATTAACCAGCGCTCTCGCTCTGGCCTTTTGGCCCTCCGGGGTTCGTTGGGTTTGCTTGCGAAATCCGTTGAGCAACACAAATGTGTTGGATTGACGGTCGTAGAAACAAAACACCCGGTACGGCCCCACTCGCAGCTCGTAGATGTCGTCTTCGATGTTGTCCATCATCGAGGAATTCAGCAGAGCGAAGCCGTGTTCGTTCAACCGGCCCACGGTTTCCCTTAAATTCCGGCCCGCCTTTAGAGCGCCGCTGCGTCGAAGCGATGCCGCAAAATCCCGATACGGGCAGGCTCCGTTGGGGGCGCTGTATTCTAGGATGTGGTACACGCAGGCCATTATATCCCGGATTTATTACGGGATGCATAACCCCTGCGTTACCGCCCTACGCCAGCACTTCCGCCGCCAGCCGCTCCAGCGCGGGCAGGGCTTCTCCGGGGGCGCTGGTGGCGAGGCGGACGGTGGCGCTGGTGGCGCCGGCGTCTTGCATCCGGCGGATTTCGTCGCGGCCGGCGGCGCCGGATACGCAGATCTCGATGGTGGACGGGTCGCGGCCGGCCGATTGCGCCAGTTGGTCCAGCTTGGCGCGGGCGGACCGGACGTCCTCGGGCGTGGCGCGGACGGGCATCCAGCCGTCGGCGTAGGCCACTACGCGGCGGAATACGTTGCGGGCGGCGCCGCCCAGGTAGATCGGCGGATGGGGCTTTTGCGCCGGTTTGGGAAACACTTTCAACGCCGGAAAATCGTAATAACGCCCGTGGTATTCCGCCTCATCCTGCGTCCATAGCGCTTTCATCACTTCGATGGCCTCGCGGGTTTGCGTCCAACGATGGTCGAAATCGCCGCCCATAATTTCGGTTTCCTCCCGCAGCCAGCCGGCGCCGACGCCAAAGATGAACCGCCCGCCGGAATGGTGGTCCAGGGCGGCGATCTGCTTGGCCTGCACCAGCGGGTTGTGTTCCGGCGCCAGGCAGACGGCGGTGCCCAGCCGGATGCGGGCGGTCTTGGCCGAGGCCATCGCCAGCCCGATGAACGGGTCGGCCAGATCCGCCATAAAGGGCGGAATCGAGCCGTCGGGCGTGCCGCCGTAGCGGGAGGTGGTCTGCGCCGGGATGACCGGATGCTCCGGCAGCCAGAAAGAGTCGAAGCCCAGCTCCTCCGCTTGCCTGGCCAATGCCGCCACATCCATCGAATTGCTGTTGATTACCGTGCTGACGCCGATTTTCATAGGGCCTCCATTCGGCCAGTGCATTGCCCCCTACGGGGGCGCACTACCCATTCGGCCAGCGCATTGCCCCCTACGGGGGCGCACTACCCATTCGGCCAGCGCATTGCCCCCTACGAGGGCGCACTACCCATTCGGCCAGCGCATTGCCCCCTACGGGGGCGCACTACCCATTCGGCCAGCGCATTGCCCCCTACGGGGGCGCACTACCCATTCGGCCAGCGCATTGCCCCCTACGGGGGCGCACTACCCATTCGGCCAGCGCGTTGCCCCCTACGGGGGCGCACTACCCATTCGGCCAGCGCGTTGCCCCCTACGGGGGCGCACTGGCCGCAAGTCGCGCACAATATGATAGTATCATACCTAGCAGGCGCGGCGGGCGTAGGGGCCGGCCGCGGCCAATCCGGCGAATGGGCAAAGGATTAGGATTGTGAGTCCAACGGAATCGGTTTCCTCGGTGTTTCGCAACTATATCAATTTCAAGGGGCGGGCGCAGCGGTCGGAGTTTTGGTGGTTTACCTTGTTCACCGTCATCGTGTCGGTGGTATTGGGGATCCTCGGCTCCGCGCTGCCCGCGTTGAACGTCCTGGAAGGGATCTACTCATTGGCGGTGCTGCTGCCCTCGCTGGCGGTCACGGTGCGGCGGCTGCATGACACCGACCGCCCGGCGTGGTGGCTGCTGATCTACCTGGCGGTCTTTTTGGCGTGGGTTATCGGGGGGATTATCCTGGCGGTTTCCATCGGGATTGACGACCCGGATGCGCTGGAAACCGACATTCAGGAATGGCCCGGCTATACCGCCTACATCATCGCCTGCATTCTGTTTTCCCTGGCGGGGGCGGTAACGATGATTGTGGTCTGCGCCCAACGGGGCACTGCCGGGGCCAACCGCTACGGCCCCGACCCGCTACAACGGACGGCGGGGATCGGCGGCTACGGCTACCCGGATCCCGGCGATCCCTACGCCCCGCCGCCGGCCGGCTACATCGATGCGCTCGCGGCGGAATCCGGCGGCCGGCAGTACTGCCCGCAGTGCGGGGCGGAACGGACGGCGGGGGATGCGCGGTTTTGCACCGTCTGCGGCGCCGAATTTTGATATTTAGCCAGCGCATTGCCCCCTACGGGGGCGCACTGGCAACAGGATTGGGATGGGGGGGAGGGGATTTTTGATTGCCACCGCGCGGGAGGCATTGACGCCGTGAATCCGGTCGACTACATCAAAATTTGTTTCCGAAAATACGCCGATTTCAGCGGACGGGCCGGGCGGCCGGAATTCTGGTGGTTCTTTCTGTTCCAAGTAATTGTCTTGACGGCGACGTCATGGATCCCCGTGTTGAGCAGTATCATCACGTTGTTACTGTTGCTGCCGTCGCTGGCGGTAGGGGCGCGGCGTTTGCACGACATTGGCCGGACGGGATGGTGGCTGCTGCTGGCATTGATTCCCTTCGTCGGCTGGATTCCGTTGCTGATAATGGCGGTCTTGCCGGGAACCGGCGGCCCTAACCGCTACGGCTCCGCCCCGCATTCGGCCAATGCGTTGCCCCCTACGGGGGCGCATTGGCCGCAAGGGGGGTACGGCGGCCCGGAGCCGGGGCATCCCTACGCCCCGCCGCGCGCGGGCTACGGCGATGCGCCCGCGGCGGAATCCGGCGGCCGGCAGTATTGTACGCAGTGCGGTGCGGAACGGGCGTCGGGGGACGCGCGGGTTTGCATCGTCTGCGGCGCCGGGTTTTGATTGGGGTTCACCCCCACCCGGCCCCCCCTTGATATTCAATTGGGCCGGGTACCCCCCTCAGGGGGGAGTAGAGCAGGGGAGGGGATTTATGATTGCCAACGCGCGGGAGGCATTGACGCCGTGAGTTTCACCGAGGCAATCAAAACCGGTTTCCGAAAATACATCGACTTCAGCGGACGCGCCAGCCGGTCGGAATACTGGTGGTTTATTCTGTTCACCGTCATCGCCCGGATCGTGACCGGATTCATCCCCGGCGTGGGATTTATCGTCAGCTTGGGGTTATTGTTGCCATCCCTGTCGGCGACGGCGCGGCGGCTGCACGACACCAACCGGACGGGATGGTGGATCCTGTTGCCCGTTGGCGCCGGGGTCGCCGGAATAATTGCGGTAATAATTCTGGCGACCATCGACCGTTTGCTCCTCGGGGCAGCGATCGCAATTTTGGGGCAGATCATAGGATTCCTCGCCTTGCTGGGGTTCTTGATGCAACCCAGCGACCCCGGCCCCAACCGCTACGGCCCCGCCCCCTTTCCCCCGCGCGGGACGGGCGGCTACGCCCCCATCCCCGGCGATCCCCACCCGCCGCGGCCGCCGGACACTTACGGCGCATCCGACACCGCCCCGCCCCCGTACACCCCCAGCGGCCGGCAGTACTGCCCGCAGTGCGGGGCGGAACGAGCGTCGGCCGACGCGCGGGCTTGCGCGGTGTGCGGCGCGGCATTCTAGGCGGCGGGCTTTCGTTGCGGGCGGGGGAGTGAACCCGGGGACTGGCTGTTTTGCCAGATATATTTTTGCGAAAACAGAGGAGATATGAACCGACGATACCGGCCGGCCAAAGGCCGCGCCAACTGGGCGACTGCCTTTCTTGTGATACATGGAATACTCATGATTGCATCCATTGCTTCGAACATCACAGAAATTGGCTTGTTGCAACAAATAGAAAGCGGGAAGTTCGTACCCTACGCAAGGGTTGAAGCCAACGACATCCGCCAAACGATTATCTGGCTACTGTACATAGCATCCTACATTGCCGCGATTGTCGCCTTTCTGATGTGGATTAACCTAGCGTCGAAAAATTTGACTTCGCTGAGAGCGAGTAACCAAAGGTTTTCGCCGGGCTGGGCCGTAGGCTGGTGGTTCATCCCTATAATGCATCTATTCCGGCCTTATCAAGTGGTGACGGAAATATGGAAAGGCAGTTACCCGCAAATTAGATCAGACAACCCGGATGCTTGGGCGAATTCCTCCGCATCGCCGCTGCTGGGTTTCTGGTGGGTTACTTGGCTGGTATCTACTCTAGGCTACTGGATTGGCAACTTGATCATTGACGCGCCAATCGAAGCCGACATCGCAATCGTGGCGTCCGACGCTGTTTCGATAGTGTCACTGATTCTAGTGATAATCCTGATCCGGCAAATAACGTCGAACCAGGATATCAAACACGCCTACAGCGTGTCAGTACCCGCCCCGTCCGCGCCCGGCGGCGGGCGATACTGCGCCCAATGCGGCGCAGCGCGGGCGTCGGCCGATGCGCGGTTTTGCACCGCCTGCGGCGCGGCTTTGTAATCGCCGGATTTCGCCATTCGGCCAATGCCCCGCATTTAAATACTAGGCCCTACGGGGGCGCATTGGCGGCAACCGGTTTGTCGCTGGTTGCCGGGTTTTGCCCGGCCCCGGTAGCCCGCGCCGCCCGTAGCCCCTATAATCGCCCCCGCAGCTCATTCAATATCGAGTTCGTTGCCGCAATGCCGGGCTTCGATATTGGAATACCAGACCGCAAGGGAGGTATCGTCTTGAAAATCAATCCGCAGACCTTTGAGAATTTCTATCGCGTGCTGACCGGCGTGGTGGTGCCGCGGCCCATCGCCTTTGTGTCCACCCGCTCGCCCGATGGGGTGGACAACCTGGCGCCCTATTCCTTTTTCAACGCGGTGGCCTACGACCCGCCCACGGTGGTGTTTTCGTCATCGCGCCGGGTGCCGCACAAAAGCAAGGATACGCTGCGCAACATCGAGGAAACCGGCGAGTTCGTGGTCAATATCGTGGTGGACGACATCGCCGAGGCGATGAACCGCACCGCGGCGGAGTACCCCGAGGAGGTGGACGAGTTCGAGATCGCCGGGCTGACCGCCGCGCCGTCGGATTTGGTGCGGCCGTCCCGGGTGGCGGAGTCGCCGGTCAATATGGAGTGCCGGCTGAACCAGGTGGTGGACCTGGGCGACGGCCCCGGCAGCCACGGGTTGGTAATCGGCACTATATTGATGATGCACGTCCGCGATGACCTCATCAACGGCCACCGGATCAACCACGACCTGCTGCGCCCCACCGGCCGTCTGGCGGGCAGTATGTACTGCCACACCGCCGACACCTTCGAGCTGGTGCGCCCGGTGTACAACATTTAGCCAGCGCATTGCCCCCTACGGGGGCGCGCTGGCAACCGCATTGGGCGCAGGGGTTGCGCCCTACGGGGGCGCATTGGCCGCTACAGGGCGGGCGGCGGTTGGCGCGCCCCGCCGCGCGATTTCGATAACGGGATGGAGGGATGATGGATTTCTACGCGATTCGCGAAACGGCTATGGCTTTGCACGTGGACCAGCGGGAGTATTTGGGGTTTGTGCTGCTGCGCAGTCTGGCCGGGATTTCGGAAAGGGAAATTGAAAGCGACAAACGCGCCAAGCAGATCGATCCCAAGCTGATGAAAACGGTGCTATCCCTGCCTGAAGAAGAGCGGCATAGGCTCTCGATTTGGTTGACTATGAGCACGGAGGAGGGTCCGCTTGACGAATGGGTGGTTAGCCCGGAGGAGTGGGATGCGGCTTGGGGGATCGAGATCGACCGGCGGGTGCGGGAATCCGATGAAGGCAAGGTGAAGTCTATTCCGTGGGATGAAGTGAAGCGGGAATTGCGGGATCTGGTAGCGGAACTCTCCGATGCGACTTGAAATCAAGCCCCAAGCCAGGGGCGAAATGCGGGCGGCGATAATCCAGCATGAAACCGGCTACCCCACGGCAAGGCAGGATTTCGCATCCGAACTGGACTCCCTAATCCGGCGCATTCAGGAAACGCCGCGAATGTATCCGGTGGTGTGGCGGCCCGACATTCGCCGGGCATTGATGCGCCGGCGGTTTCCTTACGCCTTATATTTCAAGGAAATCGAAAACGGGATTGAAATCATAGCCTTGTCGCATCACAGCCGCAAGCCCGGCTACTGGCTGGCCCGCCTCTAGCGGCGGAAGTTGCGGGCTAGTACGGGCTAGGCGGGCGGTTGCGTTCATCGCGCTCGGCGGGGCCGCCGGAGTCGACGTCAACGTCCGCGCCGTAGGATGGGCGGCCCTCGCCGGAGTAGTCGGGCGACGGCGGCTCGGTGTAGCTGCCCGACGTCCGCGGGGCGTCCGGCGCCGGGGCGGCGTTGGGGGGATCGGCGGCGGATGGCGGGTCGGCGTTCTCCGTGTAGCTGCCGGAGGTGGGGGATGGTTCGTAGGGCGCGCCCCGGCCGGCGCCGGTATCTCTTTCCGGGTCGGCATTCGGCGCAGGCGTTGCCCCCTGCGGGGGCGCATTGGCCGCGTCGGCGTCGGCACGGGAGTCGTCCGGGTCGCCGGCATCGGGCGCGTCCACTACCGCGCCGTAGCGTTGCATCCGGAACTCGCCGCCGCTCTGCTCGCCGTGGTACTGCGCCAGCGCATCCTCCAGGTGGTTGCGGAACGCGCCGGGGTCGCGCATCATCAGCATCATCCGGCTGCCCGAGACCATCCGCAGGCGCAGGCGCTCGCCGAAAGGCAGGGCCAAGATTTCCACGTGGGAAATTTCGGCAAAGGGGATAACCCGCGTCCGGGGCATTCCGTAGACCACCACCATCCGGTCGCGGAAAAGCAGATATTGCCGCGGCGTGGTGAACCAGCTATAGCCGCCCATCAACAGCCCCAGCGGGGTCAGCAGCAGGTTGGCGGTGATGATGCCCAAGATCGCCACCACCAGCCCGAAAATGAGCGTCAGGTTCCACCTGGAGGCATGCTGGTCCCAGTGAATCGGCGTTTCTTGTTGTTGTGCCATGCCGCTATTATACCACAATCCGCGCCCCTGTAACCATCTCATACCCCGCCCATCCGCCCGATTTCCGCTACAATATGCCATTCGGCCAATGCCCCGCATTTAAACACTAGGCCCTACGGGGGCGCATTGGCCGCAGGAGGAGGGCAATGGAGGCGGAGCATGGGGAAGCAGTGCCTGGCGGTTCACCCCTACCCTGCCCCCCCTTGATATTCAATTGGGCCGGGCCCCCCCTGAGGGGGGGAGTAGAGTGGGGGAGGGGATTTAGGGGGGTGCTGGCCGGCGCCCCTTTTGACATTGCCCCGCCCCGCTGATATTTTTGACTTGGCCCGCCCCCGCGGGCGGGTATGCCAAGATTTGGGGTAAACCATTGCGCCATTTAACGTGGCGGGGATTGAAAGAAACATGACCGTGAACGCTAACGTGCCACCCTCCGAAAACTGGGCCCACATCATCGTGCAGGCCCTCAAAGACTGGGATACCTCCCTCATCGCCTACGTCCCCGACAGCTCGATCCACCGCGTTACCAGCATCATTGACCAAGATCCCTTTTTCCGCCTGGTGCCGGCCACGCGGGAGGAGGAAGCGGTGGGCATCGCCGTCGGCTCTTATGCCGCCGGGCGCAACGCCGCGGTATTTATGCAGTCCAGCGGCTTCGGCAACAGCATCAACGCGCTGGCCAGCCTGTGCCTCCCGGCGCGGACGCCCATCCCCTTTTTCATCAACCTGCGCGGCGGCACCGGGGAATTCAACATCTCCCAAGTGCCGATGGGCCGCGCCACGGCGCCGATCCTCGACCTGTTCGGCATCGTCAACTACACCCTGACCGACGATTACCGGATGGACCAGCTGGTGGACGGGGCGTTGAAACTGTGCCACGCCAACCGCCAGCCGGTCGCCATCTGCCTCACTCAATTGTTGCATGGAGGAAAACTTGCGTAGGTTCGATGCTACTCAACTGACGCTCCGCCTGGCCGGCGACCGCCCGATCGTCGCCAACCTCGGCCCCACCTCCGACGAACTCTGGCACGCCGGACACCGCGACCGCAATTTCTACACCTACGGCAATATGGGGCTATGCTCGTCCATCGCTCTGGGCATGGCCCTGGCTACCGAGGAGCAGGTCATATCCCTGGACGGCGACGGCTCGCTGCTGATGAACCTGGGAACATTGGCATCCATCGGCCGGGAGCGCCCCAAAAACCTGATCGTGGTGGTATGGGATAACGAGGAGTGGGGCCAGACCGGCCACCAGACCAGCCACACCGGCGCCGGCACCGACCTGGAGCGGGTGGCCCAATCCTGCGGCATAACCCGCGCCGCTACGGTGAGCGACCTGGAGGAATTCGAGGCCGCCCTGTCCCACGCCCTGGCCACCGACGGCCCCCACTTGATCGTCGCCAAAATCGAGGAATCCGGCTACCTCCCCGTGGCCCCGCCAGAGCCGGAGTTCACGCTATACCGCTTCCGCAACACCTTCGTACCCCCCCAAGCGCCCGCCCCGCCGATTTAGTCAGCGCCCCGCATTTAAACACTAGGCCCTACGGGGGCGCACTGACATTCAAACCAACCCAATGCGGCCAATGCGCCCCCGTAGGGGGCGACGCATTGGCCGAATATTGAGGGCATAACTATGTCCACACAATCCCGCATATCCGTGATCCAACCGCCCGCGACGGACGACGTCGCCGAAGATCCCAACATCGAATACCCATCATCGGACGGCGAGCCTATGGCCGAAAACGACTGGCAGTTCGTGGCCCTTACCTACACCGTATCCGCCCTGCGCGTCTACTTCCGCGAGCGGACGGACGTCTACGCCGCCGGCGATATGTTCGTGTACTACCGGAGGAACGACCCCGCCGCCTGCGTCGCCCCCGACGTCTACGTAGTGATCGGGGCCAAGGGCAACCAACGCCGCCATTCCTGGTTCGTCTGGCGGGAAGGCAAAGCCCCCGATTTCGTGCTGGAAGTCGCATCGCCCAGCACTTGGCGGCGGGATGACGCCGTAAAGCGCGAAATATACGCCGCCATGGGCGTAACCGAATACTGGCGTTTCGACGCCACCGGCCAATGCTTCACCCCGGTATTGATCGGCGATCGGCTAGTGGATGGCGAATACCGCCGGATGCCGCTGTCCCACGATGACGGCATACTCCGCGTCCACAGCGAAGTCCTGGGATTGGATTTCTGCGTCCTGCCCGGCCTGGAACTGCGGCTGTACGACCCGGCTACCGGCCAATGGCTACCCTCCCACGAGGAAAGCGAAACCGCCCGGCAGGCGGCGGAATCCGCGCTAAGAACGGAGCGGGAAGCGCGGCAGGCGGCCGAGTACGAAGTCCGTATGCTGCGCCAAAGGCTGCGGGAACTGGAGCCGGGGCGGTAGCCTCTTTCATTCGGCCAATGCGTTGCCCCCTGCGGGGGCGCACCACCCCTTCGGCCAGCGCGTTGCCCCCTACGGGGGCGCACTGGCCGCAGGTTTGGAAACCCCGCGGGTCGTCCAGCTACGGCAATTACCCCAACATCAAACCATACACTTCGCGACGGGAAAGCCCGGGCGCCCCGCAGGCCCCCGGGCTTTCACCCCCACCCTAACCCTCCCCCTAAGGGGGAGGGGATTTATTAGGGGTACGGCCTCGACGCGGGGCTAGTTTTTGACGTGCCGGTCGAACCACCCTAGCGTCCGCGCCAGGGCGTCGGCGGCGGCGTCATCCCGGTAGTCGGGGCGCTCGTTGCAGTTGAACCCGTGGCCGGCGCCGGAGTACATCTTGAAATCGTAGGTTACGCCGGCGGCTTGGAGGGCTTGCTCGATTTGGGCTACATCGTCCGGCGTCGGGTTGGCGTCATCCTCGCCGAAATTGCCCATCACCGGAATTTTGATGTCGCGCGTGCGGTCGATCGGCACCAGGCCGTCGGCGAAAGGCACCATAATGCGCCCGCCGTAGTACACCGACGCGGCGCTCAGCCCGGGGCAGCTCGTCGCCGCCAGGTAGGTGATGCGCCCGCCGACGCAGTAGCCGACGATGCCGATTTTGCGCCCGCGGGTGCGCTGGTAGCGGTTTTGCAGGTAGTCTATGGTGACGTTGATGTCCGCCACGATTTCGTCGCCTCGCAACGCCTCCATATATTGCATCACCTGCGGCAGTTGGTCATAGCCCAGCTTGGCGTTGGGATGCTGGCGGTGGTAGAGCGACGGGGCGACGGCTACGTAGCCGTGGCGGGCGTATTGGTCGCAGACCTGCTCGATGTGCCGCGTGACGCCGAATGCCTCCATCACCACGATCACCGCCGGAAAGCTGTTGCCCTCCGCCGGCGCCGGATAGCTGACATAGGTCGCCATATCCTGCCCTTGCGCCCCCTGTAGGCCGTCCATTTCCCTTTCACCGCCGAAGCGGATGTTTTCCCAGAATGATGGCATGGAAACTCCTCCTAATCCATTGTCCATAATTCGGCGCCGGCGGATTGGCGGCGGGGCTTCGATATTGGAATGCCGGGCGCCGGCGGAATGTGCCGGGCATTTTAGCAGATTCGCCGCCGCGGGAATAGCGGCTAGGTGCCTTTAGCTTTCCGTGGGGCAATCATATTCCGATCACCGGCGGCGCGGGGCTACCCAACGCCGAAATTTCCGCTAAAATTTCATTTCCGGCCGGCCGCGCCGGCGGATTCGATTTCGGGGGTGTTCCGCGATGGCCCAGCAGCCGCAGGAGGTACGCCAAGGGCACCCGTTCTTTATGTATGACGCCATTATGCGCCAGCCGGCGGCGATGGACGATATGCTGGCGAAACACGCCGGCGCGGTCCAGCCGGTGGCGGCGGAATTGGCCCGCAAACGGCGGGTCTACCTCGTCGGCATCGGCACTTCGTGGCACGCCGGGCTGGTGGCCGGCCACTGGTTCCGCAAGTTCGCCGGCGCCGCCGGGCCGGTGATCGAAGTGCGCCATTCCTTTGAGTTCTGCGCTTATCCGCCGCCCTTGAACGGCGATGACGGGGTGATCGTCATCAGCCACCGGGGGACGAAAACCTATTCCTACCTGGCTTTGGAAATGGCGAAAAGCAGCGGCGCCTATACCGTGGCCATTACCTCCACCGACCCCGGGCCGCGCATCGCCGCCGCCGATGCCCAGTTGCCGACCGTGCCGCAGGAACGGTCGGCGGCGTTCACCATCAGCTATACCTCGGGGCTGATGGTGCTGGGGATGCTGGCCGCGGCTTTGGGCGGCTGGACCGACGGCGGCGGCCGCGCGTCGGATCAGAGTCCGGTGCAGCTCCGCGCCCGGCTGGACGAAATCCCGGCGGCGGCGGAGCAGGCGTTGGCGCGGCAGACCGAGGTGCAACGCGCCGCCCGCCGGTTCCAAAGCCGCGAACGGTTTATCTGCGCAGGGTGGGGGCCCAACACCGCATCGGCCTACGAGGTGGCCTTGAAAATCAAGGAAACCAGCGCCTGCGACAGCGAGGGGCTGCAAATCGAACAATTGCTGCATGGGCCTTTTTGCTCGGTGGACGAAAAGTGTCTGATCACCCTAGTGGCGCCGCCGGGGCCGGGCTACGAGCGGGCGATGAACGTGTCGCGGGCGGCCAACGCCGTCGGCGCCCCGGTGTGGAGCCTGTTGCAGGAAGGCGACGCCCTGCTGTCGGGCTTGTCCACCGAGCAGTTCATCCTGCCGCCGGTGCCCGAGTTCTGGAGCCCGCTGGTGTATGTGCTGCCGTTGCAACTGTTCACCTACTACCTGGCGGTGGCCCGCGGCGCCCATCCCGACCTGTTCCAGCAGAACAACCCCCGCCAGGCCGCCGCCCGCCGCCACTATGAATTGTAAAGGAGCCGAAAATGACCGCCGATAACGCCCAAGAAACGCCGGCCGGCAGCGCCCAGGAAACGCTGGCGTCGATCGCCCAAAGCCGGGGCTACACCCTGGAAATGCACGGCATAATGGCCGCCGCCGACCCGCAATGGGTGGCAAAGTACAACGCCTTTATCGAGGCCACCTACACCGGCGAGCGCACCCTCGACCGCAAGACCAAGGAGCTGCTGCAAGTAGCGGTGGAAGCCGCCCTCCGCGCCGATGTCGACCAAATCCGCGCTCACGTCCGAGTAGCCCTCCGCGAGGGGGCCACCCCCACCGAGATTTTGGAAGCCCTCCAGTGCGTAGCGATGCCGATGGGCGGCCTGGCCTTTCGCCGCGGCCTGCAAGCCTGGGCCGCCGAAACCGGGTTCGATGCCGATAGCGCCGCCTAACCCGATCATCCTTCGACAAGCTCAGGATGATTGGAATCCCGAACACCCCAATAAATCCCCTCCCCCTCAACATAGATTCCTTCCCCCTCCGGGGGAGGGTTAGGGTGGGGGCGTCCCCCCGCCAACCCCAAACACCCTTTCACTGGAGCAATGCTATGAATGCCGACGATGCCCGGGATGCCGACGATGCCCGCCGGACGGAAATCGCCAACGCCGGCCGCCGCCTGGAGCGATTCCTGGAATCCTTGCCGCCGTCGGATTTGGCGCGGCAGAGCGCCTGCGAGGGTTGGACATTCGGCCAGTGCGTTGCCCCCTACGGGGGCGCACTGGCCGCAATGGTGTCTGCGGCCAATGCGCTATCGTAGATAGCAACGGATTGGCCGAATGGGGTGTCCGATGCGCCGCCGGAGGACGAGGATGTTTTCCGGCGGCAACTGGACCATAGCGCGGTGGCCCTGCGCCGGGAGCTGGGGGATGATTTGCTGCCGGAGTTCGCCCGGGTCAACGTATTTTCAGGCGCGAATTTGACCGGGTGCTGGCGCTGCTGGCGCCGGAGGATTGGGACAAGCTCTGCTACCACCGGCTGCGCCCCGAAACCGCGCGGGCCAAAGCGGACATCCGCATCGCCGAGCTGGCGATGCATGAGTGGGATCTGCGCTGGGCTTTTGACCGGAATGCGGCGCTGGCGGCGGACAGCCTGCCGGGACTGGTCAGTGCCTCGGGCCGGGCGGTGCGCCGGGCGTTCCGCCCCGACCCGGAGCGGACCCGCCCGGTACGCTACCGCTTCGCGTTGGCGGGCGCGGCGGCGGCGGAAGTGGACGTCATCCTTTCCCCGGATGGCGCGGCTTTCCGGTTGAACGATGCATCGGAACCGGCCGATCCGCCGGATGTGATCTTTCGGTGCGCGGCGGATACTTATGCGATGATCATTTTCGGGCGGCTGAAGCTGGCGGCCGCGTTGTCCGGCGGGGCGGCGACGGCGGAGGGCGATGCTGGGCTGGTGGACGATTTCATCGCCGCATTCGTGGGTGGGTGATTGGTGGGTTTGGGGGGCGCCCTTGCCCCTCGCCTCACCCCCACCCTAACCCTCCCCCTAAGGGGGAGGGGATTTTTTAGGGGCGGGGATTTCTTATTTCGGTGGCTGTGGGGTGCATTTTAGCGGCATTTTTTGGCAGTTTTGGGTGGGGATTTTTTTATAACCCCACCATTTCCTACCATTTCCTACCATTTGGTTGGGGTTTAGCTTTGGGGATGGGGGTTGAAATGGTAGGGTTTTCCGCCATTTCCGTCCATTTTCTGCCATTTCCACCCATTTTTTTGCCTTTTTGGGCGGGTTTGGGGGTTTTTGTTGGGGGGGGGATGGGGGGGGTGGGCATTCGGCCAGTGCGTTGCCCCCTACGGGGGCGCACCACCCCTTCGGCCAGTGCGTTGCCCCCTACGGGGGCGCACTGGCCGCAAGGATGATTGGGGCGCGTATTTGCGTTTTAGGGCGTCGAGGCGGGCGTGGAGTTGGCGGATGATCATTTTCGGCTCCTTGTTGGGGTTGGATTAGGTTATTGGTTCTATTGTAGCGGTGGGGTTGGGGGTTGGCAAGGGGTGGGTGTCTTGAGGGGTGGGTTCACCCCCACCCTAACCCTCCCCCTAAGGGGGAGGGGATTTGTTGGTTTTGGGGGGGGATTACAGGGTAGGAATTATAGGGTAGGGGATGGGGGTATGGATTGAGGGGATGTCTTTCGACTAGCTCAGGGTGATTTGGCGTTGAGGGGGGACGCCCCCACCCTAACCCTCCCCCGGAGGGGGAGGGGATTTGCTGGTTTGGGGGGGGGATTATAGGGTAGGAATTATAGGGTAGGTGATGGGGAGATGTCCTTCGACAATCTCAGGATGATTAGGGGATGGGAATCAATTTCCCGGATTAAAAGGGTTGGCGTTTACCAGCCGCCTTTCGGTGTGCTATATTAGCTGGGGTTGACCGGGTTGGGGGGATATTGCTGGGGTTCGGCGGCGGTAGTAATCGAGGGGTGTATGGCGCAGTCGGAATCGGCGGGGCCGGGCGGGCTTCGGGGGCTGCTCACTTACCAGGGCGTGGCGGTTTGGCGCCATACCCGGGTGATCGAGTGGGCTTTGCAGATCGTGTCGGGCGTGCTGGTGGTGGCCCTGGTGGCCTGGTTCTTTATCAACATCGCCGGCGAGGTGCGGGACCGGGAAATTCCCTACGGGTTCGATTTCCTGGACCGGGCTTACCAGACGCCGATCGGCGAGCATTTTATCCCTTATGAATCATCGGACAGCTTTCTGTACGCTTTGGGCGTGGCGGCGTCCAATACGCTGATCGTGTCCATCGTCGGGGTGATTTTGGCTACCGCGCTGGGGATTGTGGTGGGGGTGGCGCGGCTTTCGGGCAACTGGCTGGTGGCGAAAATCGCGCTGGTCTATGTCGAATTCTTTCGCAATGTGCCGCTTTTGGTGCAGCTTTTGTTCTGGCTGTACATCGTGCTGGCGCTGCCGCCGGTGCGGGAGGGGTATGCCATCGGCGGGCTGTTCTATATCAACAACGCCGGAATATCGCTGCCCTTTCCGCAGCCGGCGGGGGCGGAAACCGGGGCGTGGATCGTAGCCGCCGCCATTGCCGTGGTCGGGGCGTTTTGGGTTTACCGGGTACTGTCGGCGCGGGAGGCGCAAAGCGGGCGGCCGGCGTATCCGGTATGGGCGGCGATCGCGACGGCGGTGTTCATCGGCGGGGCGGGATGGCTGATCATCAGTTTTGCCGGCGGCGAGGCGCCGTTGGCGATGTCATCGCCGGAGCCGCAGGGGCGGTTCGGGCGCATCGACGGCGGATGGACCATCCGGGCCGGGCTTTTGGTGCTGCTGATCGGGCTGGTGATTTACACGTCGTCGTTTATTGCGGAAATCGTGCGGGCGGGGATTCAGTCGGTGAGCCGGGGGCAGGTGGAGGCGGCGCGGGCGTTGGGGCTGTCGCCGATGGAGGCGCTGCGGAGCGTCACTTTTCCGCAGGCGCTGCGGGTGATTGTGCCGCCGCTGATCAGCCAATACCTGAACCTGACCAAGAACAGCAGTTTGGGCGGGGCGGTGGGGTACACCGAGCTGACCAATGTGGCGATCACCATGACGCAGACGGCGCCGGCGATTTCGATTTTTATGCTGATTATGGCGGCGTATTTGGCGATGAGTTTGACTTATTCGCTGATCGGCAACATATATAATTACCGCATCCGGTTCACCTAAAGGAGCCGTCGAAAATGCGGCCAGTGCGCCCCCGTAGGGGGCAATGCACTGGCCGAATGGGGGTAGCATTGGCCGCCGATGCCGAAGCCGGGGGACGCGCCCCGGCCACGATACCGCCGCCGCGCACCGAAACGGGGGCGATTGGCTGGGTTTACGCCAATCTGTTCAGTTCCCGCCATAACGCCGCGCTGACCATCATCGTGGGGGCGTTGGCGGGGGTGGGCTTGTGGTTCGGGCTGAAGTGGATTATTTTCGACGCCGACTGGAGCGTGATCGCGACTATCGGCGGGCGGTTTATCATCGGCAACTATAATACCGACCACGCTTGCCCGGGGAATAACTGTTTCTGGCGGCCGCAGGTGTCGCTGCTGATGGTGACCGCGCTGCTGGGGATGGGTTGGGGGATGGCGGGGAGCGTCACCGCCAAGCGGCTGGCGCTGGCGTCGACCGGGATTATTATGCTGCTGGCGTTTCTGCCCTACAGCCTGGAGCGGATGGGTTGGGATGTGCGGCTGCTGCTGCTGGCGAATGGCCCGGCGCTGGCGGCGGGTTGGGCCGCGGGGCGGTATACGCCGCTGGGTTCGGTGCGTTGGATCGTGGCGCTGACCATCGTCGGGTTTCTGTTGCATTTGCTGCTGATGCGGGGGATCCCGGGGGTTTCGTGGCTGATGCCGGTGGAGGTGAACCAGTGGGGGGGACTGACGCTGAACTTGATGCTGGCGGCGGCGGGGATTGGGATCAGTCTGCCGATCGGCATCGGACTGGCGTTAGGGCGGCGCAGCCGGTTGCCGGTGCTGAAGCTGCTTTGCGTGTTGTTTATCGAGTTGTTCCGCGGGGTGCCGCTGATCACGCTGCTGTTTATGTCGCAGGTGCTGGTGCCGCTGGCGTTTCCCGAGCGGTTTCCGCTGGCGCAGGATAACCTGTTCCGGGCGGCGGTGGTGATAACGCTGTTCAGTTCGGCGTATATGGCGGAAAACATCCGGGGCGGGCTGCAAGCGCTGCACCGGGGGCAGGCGGAGGCGGCGCGGGCGCTGGGGTTGCCGGGGTGGCAGACGACGATGCTGATTTCGTTGCCGCAGGCGATACGGAATGTTATTCCGGCGATCGTGGGGCAGTTTATCGGGTTGTTCAAGGATACCAGCCTGATTTATATCATCAGTATGCTGGATGTGCTGGAAATCGGGCGGACATTCATCCAGGGCAATACGGAATACTTGGCGCACGCCAAAGAATTGTTTATTTTCGTGGCGCTGATTTTCTGGGTATTCACTTACGGGATGTCCTACATCAGCGGGCGCGTGGAGGAGCATTTGGGCGTAGGGCGGCGGTAATACGGGCGGGATATTATGCCGGGAGGCAGTGATGATTGACGGCAATTCGGAAAGGGCGACCGGCGAAGGGCCGATGATTGTCGCCCGCGATGTGCATAAGTGGTTCGGCAGTTTTCATGTGCTGCGGGGGGTTACTACCTCGGTGGATCGGGGGCAAAAGGTGGTGATTGTGGGGCCGTCGGGGTCGGGGAAGTCTACTTTCATCCGCACGATCAACCGGCTGGAGGAACACCAGCGGGGGGATATTATCGTGGACGGGGTGCCGTTGACGCAGGATGTGCGGAATATAGATTCGATCCGGCGGGATGTGGGGATGGTGTTTCAACAGTTCAATTTATTCCCGCATTTGTCGGTGATGCAGAACATTACATTGGCGCCGATAAAAGTGCGGAAGTGGAAACGCAGCGAAGCGGATGAAGTGGCGATGGAGCTGCTAACCCGCGTGGGCATACCGGAACAAGCGGCGAAGTATCCGGGGGAATTGTCGGGGGGGCAGCAACAACGGGTAGCTATCGCGCGGGCGTTGGCGATGCGGCCCAATATAATGTTGTTCGATGAACCTACGTCGGCGCTGGATCCGGAGATGATCCGGGAAGTGCTGGATGTGATGCGGGATTTGGCGGAGTCGGGGATGACGATGATGATCGTCACGCACGAAATCGGGTTCGCTACGGAAGTGGCCGACCGGATTGTGATGTTTGACGAGGGGGTGATTATCGAGGATGCGCCGCCGGAGGAGTTTTTTAATAATCCGCAACAGGCGCGAACCCAGACTTTTCTGAGCCAGATACTTACCTAAAGGGCGGCGGTTACAGTACGGTGCCGAGCAGATCGAGGGCGGCTTGGGCGGCGCCGCGTTTGGTGGCGTCACGGTCGCCGTCGATGTGGACTTCGAGGGCGGTATCCTCGCCGTCTTTGACCGATAGGCCGATCCAGAAGGCGCCGATGGGGAGACCGGAGCGTCCGGGGGCGGGGCCGGTGACGCCGGTGGTGGATAGGGCGTAGTCGGTGCCGGTAAGCTCGCGCACGCCGCGGGCCATGGCGATCGCCATTTCGCGGCTGACGGTGCCGTGGGCCGGGGCGATGCCGTCGGGTACGCCCAGCACGGACTCTTTCAGTCCGCCGGTGTAGGCGATGACGCCGCCGGGGAAATAGCGGGAGCTGCCGGGGACGGTGCCCAGCAGATAGCCGACCAAGCCGCAGGTGCAGGCTTCGGCGACGGATACGGTCTTGCCGGCTTCGGTCAGTTTGGCGGCGATTGCTTCGACTTCCATTATGCGATCCTGGCGTTTACGAATCTTGGGGGATGGGGGCGGTTATTTGGTGTCGGAATCGTCATCCCGTAGATCCTCCAGCGCGGCGGAGGCCCGGACTAGGGCATTGGCGGCGGCGTCTACGCTGGCCGCGACGGCGTTGTTGGCGGCGGCCACGATTTTCAGGGCATCAACGGCGGCGGTCAGGCTGTCGGCGGCGGCGGTGAGGCTGATCGAAATGTTCTGGGTTGAGGCGCTTAAGGTGCGCAACACGACTCCGGCATCGTTCAATGCTTGGGCGGCGCGGTCAATGGAGGCGTTGGGGGGAGCAACCATAATTCACCTTTCCTTTAATAGGGATGCCATACTTGATTTTAACAGAAAAAGGGGATTAGGCGCCGTTTTGCCGTTCATCCCGCAGGTCTCTCATGACGACGAGGATCTCATCTATTACAACCGACAATCGGGTGAAGGCATTGCAGGCGGCGTCTACGCTGGCCTTGACTGAATCGTTGGAGGCCCTGACGGCTTTGATGGCGTCAGCGGTGTCCTGTAGGCCGTTGGCGACGGTTTGCAGTCCGTCAATGGTGACTTCGATCCCTTTGGCGACGGAGTCAAGGCTGTTGGATACGCCTTGAGTGGCGACGCTCAGGTTTCGGAACTCGTCTCCGACATCGTTCATTGCCTGGGTAAGACGGGCTTCGTTGGAAAGCATGGGATCACCTTTCCGCCAATCCGTGGGTACTATGTCCCAAGTTTAACAGAAAGGGGCGGGCGGCTCAACGGTTTGGCTACCCGCCCTTTTCGTTGCCGGGGGCGGGGTTAGACGTCCAGCATTTTGTCGGGGGTCATGAGTTCCATGAACTCGATGCGGTTGCTTTCTATGAGTTGGCGGATTTGGGCGCCTATGGCGAGGGCGTCGGGGGGTAGTTGGTGGTTGCCGCGCATCGGGGACATCAGGGCTTCGTCGGTCCATTCCAGGACTACTATGTCGGTTTCGCCGGGGACGGTGGCGCCGTTGAAATAGACCTTGAACTCGCTGCGCTGGCCGGCGTCGTGGTAGATTTGCGCCTGCTTTTGGAGCAGGCTGGCTACCCGGCGGGCTTCGCCGGGCTTGGCCTTGAAAATTCGCCTTAGTACATACATTGCGATGCTCCTTGCGGTTTATGCGCGGGGTTGACGGGGTTATGATAACCGATTTTGGCTTTGTTGCCGCCCTTTTTGTAGCAATATAAAAAATTCGGCGTTGCCGGAATCGCCGCGGATGGGGGAACGGCAGATGCCGCGCACCCGCAGCCCTTGCGCGATGGCCCATAGCGCCACTTTGCCGATAGCGGCGGCGTGGATTTGGGGGTCGCGGACAATGCCGCCGCGCCCGACTTGGCCTTTGGGCGCCTCGAACTGCGGCTTGACCAGAGCTACGGCGGGGCGGCCGGGGCGCAGGTGATCCAGCGTTGCGGGCAGGATGAGGCATAGGGAGATGAACGATACATCGATGACCGCCAAGTCCACCGCCTCGGGCAAGGGGAAGGGGTAGCGGGCGTTGCGCTTTTCGATGCTGACCACCCGCGGGTTTTGGCGCAGGGGATAGGCTAACTGGCCTCGTCCTACATCTATAGCGTAGACACGGGCGGCGCCGCGCTGCAAGAGGCAGTCGGTAAAGCCGCCGGTGGATGCGCCTACGTCCAGCGCGGTCAGGCCGCGGGGATCCAGGGCGAACTGATCGAGGGCATACTCCAGCTTCAGCCCGCCGCGGCTTACGTAGGGCAGGCGGCCGCGCACTTCCAGCGTTGCGCCGCCGTCCAGCAAGGCGCCGGGCTTGGCGATGCGGCCGGAGGGGGCGAATACCAGTCCGGCCATGATCATCGCCTGCGCCCGCTCCCGGGATTCGGCCAGACCGCGCTGGGCCAGCAGCACATCGGCACGGATTTTTGTCCGCCGCGGCAATATACGCTCCGGTTTTCGGCTATGGAACGCCGGAATTGGGTTGAATTTTTGGGGGCATGGGGTTGAATCGGGCTACCGGCCGGCGAATTTGGGGGGGCGCTTTTCCAGAAAGGCGCGGTAGCCTTCCTGATAATCCTCGGTGTCGAACTGCGTTAGGGGCAAGCGGTTTTCCTCGGCGGTGAGGTCTTGCAGGGATGGCTTGGCCTGCACTTGGCGGAGGGTGAGCTTGTTGACGGCGTGGGACAGGGGGGCGAGGGCGGCGATTTCGGCGGCCAGTTGGTAGACGCAATCGCGCAGTTCGGCGGGGGGGACGACCTGGTTGACCAGTCCGATGCGGTGGGCTTCGTGGGCGGTCAGCAGCCGCCCGGACAGCAGGATGTATAGCGCGTTGCCCTTGCCTACCAAGTCCACCAGCCCGCGCATTTCGCGGTGGCCGATGCTGATGCCGAGGCGGGCGACGGGGATACCGAGACGGCTGCCCGCGGCGGCGATGCGGAGGTCGGTAGCCACGGCCAGCTCGCAGCCCCCGCCGGCGGCGAATCCTTGGATCATTGAGATGGTGGGGGTTGCCATTTCGGCCAGGGTTTGCAGCAGGCCGTTGACCGCATCGTTGTAGACTTGGCCTTTGGCGGAATCGGAGCGGTATTGCTGGAAGTCGGCGATGTCGGCGCCGGCGGAAAAGGCTTCGCCCCCGGCGCCGGTAATGATTATGGCGCGGATTGCGTCGTCGGCGTCAAGGCGGCGCATTAAGTCCGCCAGTTCGCGCCACATATCCAAGTTAATGGCGTTGCGCTGGGCGGGGCGGTTGATGGTGATGGTGGCGATGGGGGGCTGGCGCTCGGTGAGGATGTAGTGGTTCAAGGCGTTATCCTTTCGGGGGAATTGCGGATATTCGGAAAGGGCGGGCGGTAGGTTAATCGCCGTCAATTTTATCCGGCGGCGCGGGGGGTTCTTTTTCCGGTTTGATGCCGTATTTCGCCAAGATTGCGTCAACGAAAGGCTTTAGCACGGTTTCGGCGCGGTCGATGCGAATGGCAACCGCTTCGCCGGGTTGTTCTTTATCGTAATATACCAGAACGTTGCGGGACATTTCGGCGGCTTCCTCGCGCACTTGACCGTTTTCGAGATACAAGATCTGGGATTCGGGGGTGTATACAACTGTTGCTTGGGGCAAGGGTTCCATTTGCGGGTACTTTAATTCATTTGCCATGGGGCGCCCCCGTAAATATGGTTGTTCACGTCGCTATCCTTTCGGTTTCGGGATTTAGGCCGTATTTCGCGAGGATTGCATCGACGAAGGGTTTTAGCACGGCTTCGGCGCAGTCGATGCGGATGGCTACGGCGGAGGTTGGGGCGTCGTCTGCGTCTTTGTCGTAAAGGACTAGGACGCCATTCGCCATTTCCTCGCCGACGGCGTCGGGTTGGCCGTTGGCGATGTATAGAACTTGACATTCGGGTTCGTAGATTACTTTTGCTTTGGGCAGGGGTTCAATTTCTACGCCTTTCATTGAAATCGCCATGGGCGGCCTCCGTACTTTCTTTCCAGTCTGCGGTCGTTGTAGGCGGTGATGAATGTTCCGGTTTCGGGGTCGCCGGCGAAAACCAGCTTGATCCATTGATTCGATTCAGATACGCGCCCGACGATGATTGTTACTTGCCGGCCGCCGGGATCCGTTTCCTGGTAGCGGTCAAAGGGTTCGGCTATGATTCGCATCACCCATTCGGGGCGGATGTTGCCGTGCCGGTTTAGCGCGGCGGCCCCGTGGCGGGGGGATTTCCGCATTCTAGCATAGGCTTGGCGCAATCGGGCGTTTTCGTCTAGGCCGTTAGTCATTTTCCAGCAGCGTGGTCAAGGCTTGTTGGATGGTGTTGCGGGCCATGGGGATTTTGTAGGCGTTTTGGGGCAGGGGGGCGGGGTTGGGCAGGGCTTGGGCGGCGGCTTCGGCGGGGGAAACTTGGGCGATGGGGCGTCCGGTTAGGTAGGCGGCGGCTTCGTGGGCGGGGTGGGGGACGGGGGCGACGCCGCCGAGGGCGATGCGGGCGCGGGTGATGGTCGCGGAGGGGCCGTCGCCGTCCAGCCACAGGGCGGCGGCGGCGCTGACTAGGGCGAAATCGCCGGATTCGCGCTCGCGGACTTTCCGGTAGATGCTGCGTTGCGGGGCGGCGGCGGGCAGGATGATGCGGGTTAGCAGTTCGCCCGGCTCCAGGATGTTTTCGCGGCGGACGTCGCGGCCGGGGCCGGCAAAGAAATCGGCGATCGGCAGCTCGCGGCCGCCGTTGGGGGCGGCGGTTTGCAGGCGGGCGTCCAAGGCGGTCAAGGCTACGGCGGTGTCGGACGGGTGAACGATGTAGCAGCGGTCGCCGCCGGTGACGCATAGCAGGCGGGTGTGGGCGGCGAGGGCGTGGCAGCGGTCGCCGCCCTTTTTGAGGCAGACGACTTGCGGGCGGCGGTAGTGCCAGCAGCGGGGGCGCTGGCAGAGATTGCCGCCGATGGTGGCTTGATGCCGGATTTGGGGCGTGGCCAGTCCGGCGGCGGCCTGCGCCAGGGCGGCGTAGCGGCGGCGGATTGCGGGGTGGGCGGCGATGTCGGCGATGGTGGCGGCGGCGCCGATGGTCAAGCCGCCGTCGGCGCTTTCGGCGATGGCGGCCAAGCCGGGGATGGCGGCCAGCCCAATCAGGCTATCGGCGGCGATGATGCCGTCTTTCACTTGGGGCAAGAGGTCGGTGCCGCCGCCCATCGGCGCCGCGCCGGGGGCGGATAGCAGCGACAGGGCTTCGGGGATGGTTGGGGGTTCGATGTATTGGAACGGGGACATTGCTTTATGCTCCTGCGGGTTGCGGATGTTACTTTTCCAGCAAGAATATAAATTCGCGGTTGGGTTTTTCCGACTCGCTAACCCATTGGCGCGTCCATTTCATATTAGCCATAACATTCCGCCGGTAATCTATGGCGATTACATCGGATAGTTTGCCGTTGGCGCGTAAAATGGCGTCCAGTTCTTGGGCGGTGGCGCGGCCGCCGGAGCTGTAGGATAACATTATCCATTGCGCTTGGGTCGCGCGGATCAGGTTGTTGATGGCTTCGACGGCGATGAATTTTCCGTCGGGGGCGCGGCGAAATTCCTCGAAAGGGGAGGCCGATAGCTTGTCGGATGTATCTTGGCGGCGGCCGGCTTTGCCGAATACTGGCGGTTTGTCGTATAGGCAAACGGTTTTCCAGATATGATAATAGGCGGAATAACGCACTCTGGACGGGGGCATTTTGTCGTTATTGGAACCGTAGGGCGGATCGAAATAGGCCAGATCGACCGGCACATTCGGGAGGAGATCGAATATATCGTTCCGGGTGACTTTATGCTGGCCGGGCGAATCGAAAAGGGCGGGGACTTTCAAGCGCAGATTTTCGTAGGAACGGGGCGACCAGTTTTTGAGATAAGATGCGTAATGCCCGATGGCGCTGTCGACCCGGTCAAGGGCCAAAATCAGGGCGGTTAGGGCGACCGATTGATCTATGAGATCCAAGTTAAGGGTTTCGATTTCTTGGCGGATAGCGTCCAGTTTGCGGGTGTTATGGACTTGCCAGGGTTTCTTGCGTCCATCGGGCTGGAGGGCGGATCCGTTGTTGGGCTGCCCGCCGTAGTGCCGGGTAAACCATCCGTCCGTTGGCGGCAGGGAATTCAGGTAATCAATCAAGGGTTGGTATTCCTTGCCCGGTTTTTTGTTGAGCAGGTAGCAGTTGCCAAAAACCTCCGACCATACGGCGATGTCGTTGCAGATTACGCTGCAACCCATTTTCGCCAACGCTTGCGATACCCGGGTAGTGCCGGAAAACCCGTCCAGTATGGTCCTGGCGCCGGTGCGGTTTACCGTTTGCAGTAGGTAGGGGAGGATTTTCAGTTTGGAGCCGGCGTATTTGATGCCTTGGGTGGCGGGGGCGTTCAGGAATGGTTGAGGTTGGGTCATATCGCATCGTCGGCAATGGCGGCGGCGATGGACAGCCTGCCGCCGCCCATTGCCGCCACGCCGGGGGCGGTTAGGGGCGCGATGACTTCGAGTATGGGTTGGGGTTCGGCGTATTGGAACGGGGGCATTGGCTATCCATCCCTACTTGGTTAGAGTTGATTGCGCAACTCCGCTAAATACTTGTTGGATTCTTGCGCCAATCGCTCCGCGCGGGATTTCAACCAGTCCAGATATTCATCCGGCTTGACATTGCTGGGGTCGGGAACCGCTTGTTGCTCCAGCAAACCTCGCGCGGCAAGGTTGAGTTCGTTGACATACACATTGGGGGATTTTGTGGCGATTTTGCGATTCGCTTCGCTGCTAATTACCGCCATATTTGCGACAGAATCAATATTCTTTCTTTCAATTCCTGGAACATTGTCTTTGAGCCATTTGCGCGGGAAAATGTGATGCCATTCGGGTCGGTACACTCCTGACGCTTCTGCCCGAATTCTGTAACCGTCAGTATTCCAGTCTTGGGCATCGTTCTTGAATGCCAGCAGGTAAATCATAAGCCGTTGCACCGAATCGCGGCCACTGCCGGTTTCGATAAAATCCTGTGCAGTGAATTCTTGGGGATTGTTTAGCAGAGTATTCAAACCCTGCAAGGCTTCATCCTTAGAACCGGCTCCTTGCACTGCATTGATAACCCGATCCAGCTTTGTTTCCATAGGACCACTGAAAAAGCCTTCTTTGACGGATTTGAGCATCCATTCGAGGAACGGGCCGAAAGAACCTTGCGGGAATTGAGCGCGATACACCGCAGCCGCCACGATTGCGTTAAGGCTCAAAGCCAAGTCGGAATTGATGATTCCGTATTCCCGAAGCCCTTGACATACTGATTGCAAGGACCTTTTGGTCGAATCCCACTCCTTGCTATTGTCTAGGTTATCCCAAAAATTTGATGCGATATCTCGAAACCGGCTTTTCCCGGCACCAATGCCAGTGAATGACCGAAACAAAAAGGCTGGTTCAATTTCAAACCCCTGATTGTCCAAATCATCCATGAACTTTAGGAAGTTTTGATTTACCCAACCGGGATTCCGGGAAGCCACGACACCCAAGTATATGTCTGCTTGTTGCACTCGTGTGCCAGTTGAATTGAGCCTTTTGAATATCTCGGTGACTTCAGTCAATTCTATGGCGTCATCGATTTCTGTTATTGGCAAAAGCATTTGCTTGATTTTTGCCACTTTCTGCAACTGATTGCTCAATGTCCCTGCGTTTTTGGTATAGGCCCGTCCGTCTTTCAAAAGTTCCTCGGCCATGGCGTACAAATTATCGGACGCCAAAATATTCCTGACTGGCACATACCTTCCAGCCGGTGATTTGCGGGTCACAAACGTCAGCTCGTCCACTCCGATGTCGAGTCGTATGTCATATGTGTTCAGGTGGGTATTCCAATTGTCATGACGGTTATGATCCCACCATTCAGGCCGTATACCGAACAGAGTGCAAAGGGCGGTGGTTCGCTGTTGTCCGTCAATCAGCCAAGATTTTTGGAGCGGTTGACCGCTGTCTCCCCGCTGTATGGCAGTGTTGGATTTCCAAGTCAATATGCTGCCAACCGGATAATTCTGAGTAAGGGAATCTGCGAATTCCCTAACCTGATTGGCTGTCCACACGAACCCCCGTTGGAATTCCGGCACGGCGTAGTCGCCAATTTGAGCTGCCTTAACTATGGACTCGGCGGAAACGAGCTTGTGATCCATATCGACCTCTGCATTATTGAATGGGCGTTATATTATCTGATTCCAGCAGCCCGGTCAACACCCGGTCGGGGGTGAAGGGGGTTCGGCGGGGGCGGAGGCCGGTGGCGTGGTGGATGGCGTTGGCTATGGCGGGGGCTATGCCGGGGGTGGGGACTTCGCCGAGGGCTTTGGCGCCTAGGGGTCCGATGGGGTCGGGGGTGTTGGTGAATAGGATTTGGAGGTCGGGGTAGTCCTGGATGGTGGGGGATTTGTGTTCCAGGTAGCCGGGGTTCAGGGTTAGGCCGGTGATGGGGTCGGTGATTAGTTCCTCGGATAGGGCGAAACCCAGCATTTGGCTGATGGCGCCCTCGGCCTGGTTCAGCGCGGCGCGGGGGTTGATGATGCGCCCGGAGTCGTGGACGGCGGTGTAGCGCAGCACCCGGACGCGGCCGGTGGCGGTGTCTACTTCGACTTCGGCGAAATGGGCGCCGAAGGAGTTTATGATGTAATTGGGGCTGCCGGGGGTTACGGTTGCCGTGGCCGACAGCGCTTCGCCGTCCATCCGGGCGGCTGCTTCGGTTAGCCGCATCCGGCGAGCGGGGTCGGATTTCACGAAAATCCAGCCTTGGGCGGCGTCCAGATCCTGGGCGGGGGCTTCCAGCGCCGAGGATGCGATTTCCAGCAGGGATTGGCGGACTTGGGTGGCGGCCTGGACTACGGCGGCGCCGGTGGAAAAGGTGGCGGTGGAGCCGGCGGTGATCGGGGCGTCGGGGGTGCCGCGGGTGTCGGCGAATACCGCCGCGACTTGGCCGTATTCGGCGCCCAAGATTTCGGCGGCGATTTGGGGTAGCACGGTGGTGGCGCCCTCGCCTACGTCCATCAAGCCGGTGATTAGCTTGATCGCGCCGGATTTTTCTACGCGGACTTCGGCCGCGGAGGGGGCGCCGGGGCCGCCGCGGTAGAGCATTATGGACATTCCGCGGCCGCGGCGGATAGCGGGGTTGGGGGATTCGGGGGTACGCCCCCACCCTAACCCTCCCCCGGAGGGGGAGGGGATTTTAGTATTTGGCGGGTTGGGGGTGTTGGGGGATTCGGGGGCGGGGGGGTTGGGGGTGTTGGGGTAGGTGCGCCAGCCGAAGGCGGCGGCGCCTTGCTCCAGGCATTGCCGGAGGTGGTTGCTGGAAAAGGGGATGCCGCCCTCGACGGGTTGGCTGTCGATGATTTGGTGGGGCGGGGTGGCGCGCTGGCCGGGTTGGCCCTCGGGGCGGACGTGGTTCATCAGCCGGAAGTCTAAGGGGTCGAGGCCGAAGTGTTTGGCGGCGCGGTCCATCAGACTTTCCAGGGCGAAATGGCCTTGCGGGGCGCCCAGGGCGCGGTAGGAGCCGGCGGTGGGGCGGTTGGTGTAGGCGAGGCGGGCGCGGTATTTCACGTTGGCGCAGTGGTACAGGTACAGGATGGCTTGTCCGGCGCGGCGGGCGACGCCGGGGCCGGAGGCGAGGTAGGCGCCGGTGTCCAGCAGGGCGTCGGCTTCGATGGTGGTGATGGTGGCATCGGCGCGGAATCCGGCGCGGATGCTGATTTTGGCGGCGTGACGGACCCGGCCGGCGATGAATTCATCCTCGCGGGAGTACTCGGCGCGTACCGGGCGGCCGGCGATTTGCGACAGCGCGGCGGCGATGGCGGCGAGGCGGGATTCGTCTTTGTTGCCGTAGCCGCCGCCCAAGAAAGGGCCGATGACGCGGATCCGATGGGCGGGCAGGCGCAAGGCGGCGGCCAGGGCGTCGCGGTCGGCGTGGACGCCGCGGGTGGTTTTCCAGACGGTTAGGGCGGCATTGGCGTCATCCTCGTCCCAAGATGCTAGGGCGGCCCGCGGCTCCAGAGGGGCGGCGGAGTGGGTGGGGATCTCGAATTCGTCTTGCAGGATTACATCGGCGGCGGCGAACCCGTCGGCGACGCTGCCGCGCTCCAGCTCCAGGGGTTCGCCCATTGCCAAGTTGCCGCCGGGGTGGATGGGGGCGGCGCCGGGGGCGAGGGCGGCCTCGGGGGTTAGGGCGTGGGGCAGCGGGGCGTATTGTACGCGCAAGAGTTGTAGGGCTTGTTGGGCGGTGTCGGGGTTGTCGGCGGCGATGGCGGCTACTTCGTCGCCGACGAAACGGACGCGGGTGTCCAGGATGGGCAGATCGGGGGCTAGTTTCCCCCACCCTAACCCTCCCCCAGAGGGGGAGGGGATGTTTGGGTTTGGCCCTCCGCCTATGCTTGAAAGGGATGGGGTGTTTGGGTTTGGCCTTACACCTGAATGGGGGGTGAAAGGGGTGATGATGGCGCGGACGCCGGGGAGTTGTTGGGCGGCGGCGGTGTCTACGGCGAGGATTTCGGCGTGGGGGTGGGGGCTGCGGAGGATGGCGGCGTGGAGCATCCCCGGCAGCTTGAGGTCGGCGGTGTAGCGGGCTTCGCCGGTTAGTTTCGCCGGCAAATCTCGGCGGGGCGCGTTGGTTCCGGCTACTTTGAGCGTCATTGTAGTTTTTCAACGCGCAAGGGGCGCAAGGGTTTATTACAATGGGAATTTTTGCGCTTTTGGCGTTGAATCCTTGTTTATAGTATGTGGAACAGGGTCAGGTGCTGGCGCAGGATGTCAGCGGCGAAGTCGTTTTCGATGTCGCGCCAGACGGAATGTATATGGTTGGCGCCGTCTTGGCGGTTGTCGAACTCTACAACGAAATTGCCGCCGTGAATGCGGTAATAGTGGGGTTCGGTTTTGGCTACCGGGCCGGCCCATGCCAAGTGAAAGTGGTCCAGTCCATCATCGCGGATGGCGGCTAGTTTCTGCTCCGCCAAGTCGGTGCGGACTTGACCTACGTAGAGGGCTACCAAGTTGAGCAGGGTTTCTTTCTGGGCGCCGCTCATCTGCGATGCGGGCAGCCCCTGGGGGCGGAAGGGGAAGGATACTTTGGTGCTGTTGTAGGTCAGGATGTCCAGCGGGGCTTCGTCGTAGATAGTGGCAATGGCTTGCTGGGAGGCGTCTAGGCTTTCCATAAGTTGAAAGGCCAGATCTTCGCGGTCGCCCAGAATGCGGAGGCCGGATTTGGGGCCTTGGCGGACTTCGGCGGGGTTGGCGCCGAAAAAGAACGGGGTTACGGAAATGACGTTGTCGCCCCAGATGCTGAAGTGCAGGGATACGTGGTGCCCTTCGAGGCGCCAGCCCCACGGGTCTTTGGGGCCGGGCTGGCCGAAAATGGTGAAGTAATAGAGTTCGACATCGCGCACGAAAGTGATCAGGCCCATTTCTTTTTCGAGGGGGCCGAGGACATCCTCGTGTTCGATGATTTGCCGGGCTTGCTGGTAGGAGCGGGGGGTGAGGCCGGTTTGCAGCAAGGCAAAGGCCAGTTCGCGCTGGCGGGCGTCCATATCGCGCAGGGCCAGGCCGTGGCGGTTGATGGGCGGATAGTACCAGTACATCCGCTCGCCGTCCATATACTCGAAGGCGGCTTTGGCCTGCTGTTCGGCGGAAAGGCTGTCCAGGAAAGCGCGGGCGGCGGCGGCCATCTGCGCGGCGGCCGGCGGCTGGGCTTGGGCGGTTGTCATGTTGGGAACCTCCCGGTGGGTGGGATGTTGGTTTGGAGTTTATGGGCGGGGTGGTTTTCCGTCAACCCGCGGGCGGGCATTGGGGGGCAAGGGCTATCTTGGCGGCGCGGTTCGTTGGACCTAGGCGGTTTCGCTGGCAAAGATGGGATGGGGCGACTGCTAGAGGTTTTGGCGGCGGCGCAGTTCTTGCTCAAGGCAACGGACACGGGCTTCGGCGGCGATGCGGGCCTCGCGCTCGTCGGCGGCTTTACGCTCGGCGGCGGCGCGGGTTTCGGCGGCGATGCGGGCGTCGCGTTCGGCGATACGGGCGTCGGCGAGTTCCGATGGAGTGGGTAAATACCGCTGTTGTATCCTGCTCCAAAACCGCAAGTAACGGTCGACCCAGCATAGTGAGAGTTGCAGGGATTCGCTGTAGCCCCAAGTTACGCCGTCGGCTTCGGTATGCATTTCGATGGGGCGATACGCGCCGTCCGGGGCGAGGCGGCAGCCGTCCAGGGGTACGCCGTAATACTTGCCGCCGGTATGGTCATAACGCCAGTATTCGGGGATGGCGAAGCGCTGATAGTCGGCTTTGGGGTCGGGGTATTTTTCCAAATAGGTATCGTCGTAGCCGATTTCCAGCACGAAATCCGGCGGTTTGCCCACTTCGTTGATGACGTAGGCGTTGGCATCGATGATGGCGGCGGGGTCTACGTCAAAGGCTATGACCAGGTTGGGGTGGGGTGAACCGGGCCAGTCTTTTCGGGTAGGGCAGATGTAACCTCTGCCGGCCACCAGGGTGGTGGAGTCGAGGCGGAATGGGTAGCAGTCGAAATGGCGGCCGACGATGTTCGGCGTTCCGAACAGCGAAAAATATTGGTTGCCTTGCATATCCTCCTTATGGGGCGGGTCGGGCAGCATTGGGGGCGGTTGGTTGGACATAGACGGCTCCGCTGGTATGGATGGGATGGGATGCGCGGCTAGGGGTTTGGGCGGCGGCGGAGTTCTTGCTCGAGGCGGCGGATGCGGGCTTCGGCGGCGATGCGGGCTTCGCGCTCGGCGATGCGGGCGTCGCGCTCGGCGATGCGGGCGTCGCGCTCGGCGGCGGCTTGGGCTTCGGCGGCGATGCGGGCGTCGCGCTCGGCGGCGGCTTGGATTTCGGCGGCGATGCGGGCGTCGCGCTCGGCGGCGGCTTGGGTTTCGGCAGCGACGCGTCCATCCCGCTCATTCGATGGGTCGCGGAGGTAGCGGCCCTCTTGGCGGTTCCAGAAGCGCAGGCGGCCTTTGCGGGGGCCGGGCACCCAGCATAGCGATAGTTGCAGGACTTCGCTGTAGCCCCAGATTACGCCATCGGGTTCGATGTGCAGTTCTATGGGTTGGTAGACGCCCTCCGGGGTCAGGCGGTCGCCGGCTAGGGGGACGTCGTGGTATTGGCCGCCGGTGTGGTCGAAACGCCAGTATTCCGGCACGCCCAGGTTGGCGTAGGTGCCCCGCTTTCTGATGTAGTCGTTCTTGCCGGTGGAGGATGAGGCCACTTCCAGCACTAGGGCCGGGGGCTTGCCGACTTCGTCGATGACGTAGCCGTTGTTTAGGGACAGTTCGGGGGCGTCTACGCCGAAAGCCACCAGCATATCGGGGTAGGGCGCTCTGGGCAGGTCGCTGCGGCTTTGGCAGAGGTAGCCCCTGCCGGCGACCAGGGTGGTGGAGTCGTCGTCAAGGGCATCCAGGTGACGCGCCAGGGTGTTCATATTGGCGGGCAATTCAAAATTGAGGCTTTCCTGCATATCACCTTTCCGGGGTGGATCGGGTAGGGGCGGGAGGCGGCGGGCGGCCGGTTGCGTTGGCAGTAGTTTGGTGGTCATTGGCGGCCTCGCGGGTGGGGTTGGGTGGGGTGGCGACGTTATGGCGGTTGCGGAGCCAATCGCCGCTAATTGCCCTATTCGCCGCGGGCGGCGGCGGTGCGGACGGATTGTAGGATGCGGCCGTAGGCGTTGCAGCGGCATAGGTTGCCGGATAGGGCTTCGCGGATTTCGGCGTCGTCGGGGTGGGGGTTGGCGTTCAGCAGGGCGCGGGTTGATAGCAGGAAGCCGGGGGTGCAGTAGCCGCATTGCCCGCCGTCCTCGTCTAGGAACGCCTGCTGTAGGGGGGATAGTTGGCCGTCGGGGGCGGCGAGGCCCTCTACGGTCAGGATGTTGCGGTTGCGGGCTTGGGCGGCAAGGGTGATGCAGGCGTAGATGGGGTTGCCGTCCAGCAGCACGGTGCAGGCGCCGCATTCGCCGCGGTCGCAGCCGCGTTTGGCGCCGGTCAAGTCCAGCGTTTCGCGCAGGACGTCCAGCAACGACCAGTGGCCGGGGATGGTTAGATCGCGGGTTTGCCCGTTGACTTCGAGGCGGACGTTTATGGTAGTCATGGGGCGGATGGTACGGGAATGGGGGCGGCGTTTCAACCCTTTCATCCTTCGACAAGCTCAGGATGATTCAGTACCGGAAGATCAGGATGATCAGTACCGGAAGATCAGGATGATCAGCGCCGGGCGGATGGTGCGGGAATGGGGGGCGGCGTTTCAACCCCGGCGGGCGGTTAGTTTAGGGCGGCTTGTAGGGCTTCGTCTAGCTCGGTTAGGGTGGCGTAGCCCTCGAAGCGGGAGTGGATGCGGCCTTGGGCGTCTAGGACGAAGGTCCAGGATTCGTTGAACCAGTGGGGTAGGGCGGTTAGGCCCCATTCAGCTACCGTTGGGGCGATGCGGGCGCGGTCGAGGTCGCCCTGGATTTCGTCGGGGTTGTCGTAGATTTCTATGTGGATGAAGTGGGCCTGGTTGGTGTAGCTTTGGCGGAGTTCGGATACGGCGTCGACTTGGGGGCCGCAGGTGGCGGTGGTGCAGAATGCCGGGGATGCGAATACGATTACCGCGGGCAAGGGGCTGGCGATGGCCTCGCGGATGGTGGTTTGGTAGAGCGCCGGGTCGGGGGTGTAGTCGGTGGTGATGAGTTCGATGTCGCCTACGGCGGTCAGGGTTTTGTTTTCGCTGGGGGGGGCGGGGGCGCCGATGGATGGCACGGCGGAGTCGGGCAGGATTTCGATCTCCATTGACGCCGCGCCGGCGTCGGGGCCTTGGGCGGCGATGTCTAAGCGCCAGGGGCCGGGACGGTCGAAGTCGATTTCGGCGGCGAAGGCGCCGCGGACGCCGTAGGGCCATTGGCGGAATTGGGCGGGGACGGCGTCGCCGGCGGCGCTGTCGGGCAGGTATACCGGGCGGATGGATACTTGGTTGTCGCCTTTGACCAAGCCGGTGGGCGTGGTTAGCAGAAAGGCTACCCGCTGGGGGCCTACTTCCAGCACGGTGGTTGCCATTATGATGTTCAGTTCGATGGGGGCACCCCCACCCTGACCCTCCCCCTTGGGGGGAGGGGATGTAGCCGTCTTAGGGGGAGGGGATGTGGTTGCCGGGGCGGAGGAATCTGTTGGCGCGGGATCACCCCCACCCTGACCCTCCCCCTTAGGGGGAGGGAATGTAGCTGTAGGGGGAGGGGATGTATTTGTAAGGGTTAGGGTATTTGTTGGGGCGAGGGTGTCGGTGGGTTGGGGCGTTGCGGTTGGGGCAGGGGCAGCGCTGCCGCAGGCGATCAGGGGCAGCAGGATCAGCGCGGCGGCTAATCCTGCCAGTAGCGCGGGGCGGGAAAGGGTTGGCGGAAATTTTGGACGCATTTGACGCATGGCAAAGGCCAATCCAATCGCGGACGGTATGGTTGATCGGGTTGGCGGAAATTTGGGACGCGGCAGATGCAGCATTAGTAGCCGTCCTCATAGATTCCGAAAGTGAATGAGTAGAGGCCGAAATCGCTGGACATTGACGACATTCGCAGTTCCTGGTTTCCCTGCCAGTCGGGGTGTTCGACGATTTTGTAGAGTTTGGGGTCGGTGACTTGCAGATAGGAGACGCCGTCGTCGCCGATGATTATATCATCGCCCTTGTTTTCGTTGGTCAGGTATTCGCCGTTAACGGTGATTCTTACTTGATAGGGTTCGCCGGATTCGGAGGTTAGCACCGCGTTGACGGAGCGGGCGGAATAGACTAGGGCGATATAATCGTTGTGGTGGTCGGCGGGTTGGGCGTGACGGGCGCTTTCGGGGCCGATGGCCCAGGGGCCTTGAAAGTAGATCAGGTTGGGATCCAGGGAATCGGGGGCGGTGAATTGGGCTACCACCGGGGGCGTATCCGGCTGGGAATCGGATTCTATGGCGGCGTTTATGTATGCCTCGACTTGGGCGATGCCGCCGCGTTGCTGTAGGGCGGTGAACCGCCAGCCGGCGAACAGCTCGCGGGTGATGTCCATGCCCAAGCGGTAGGAATCATCGCGCTGCTGGTCTTGGGGCAACGACAGGGCGGCATTGGCGCTGGCCATGCCGGCGTCGGCCAGCAGGCGGCGGATTTCCTCCTCGGTTTCGGCGTATTTGCCCTCGCCGAAATGCCGGAATTGGATTACGCCTTGCTGGTCGATCAGATATTTGGCGGGCCAGTAGCGGTTGGAGTAGCTGCGCCAAACGCTGAACTCGTTATCCTGCACTACCGGCCAAGTTACGCCCTCGTCTTGGGATGCTTGCACTACGTTGTCGTAAAGTTTCTCGAACTCAAATTCGGGGGTGTGGACGCCGATGATTACCAGTCCGTCGTCGGCGTATCGCTGATGCCAGCTTTGCAGGTAGGGCAAGGTGCGGATGCAGTTGACGCAGGTGTAGGTCCAGAAATCGATCAGCACTACTTTGCCGAGCAGCCCGTCCATCGTGAGGGGTTCGCTGTTAATCCATTCTTGGGTGCCGGCGAATTCCGGGGCGCAGTTGCCTACGCCGCCGCCGCGGCGTCCGTCGCAGGGCGGGGGCGGGGTGGGCGTGGCGGGCACGGCGGTATCGGTGGGGCCGGGCATCATTGTAGTTTGGAGATTGGCGGGCGTGGCGGCGGCGCCGCAGGCGATGGTCAACGCCAAAATAGTTGCCCCGATGGCCGCAATGATGGCGGGCTTGGGAATCCGTATCATCGGAATCCGTATCATTAGAAACCGTCCTTGTAGGTTCCGAAAGTGAAAGAGTAGAGTCCGAAATCGTCGGACATTGAAAACATTTGTAATATGCGGTTTTCCTGCCATTCGGGGTGTTCGATGATTTTGTAGGCTTTGGGTTCGGTGACCATCAGATAGCTTTCGCCGTTTTCGGCGATGATGATGTCGTCGCCTTTGTTATCGGCGGTAAGATATTCGTTGTCCACGGTGACCACTACTTTGTAGGGCTGGCCGGATTCCGAGGTTAGCACGGCGTTGACGGAACGGGCGGAATATACCAGCAGCGCGAAATCGTCCAGGTGGTCGGTTTGCTCGGCGTGACGGGCCCGCTCGGCGCCGATGTGCCACGGGCCGTTGAAATAGATGCGGTTGGGGGTAATCGATTCCGGCGGTTGCAGTTGGGCTACTTGGTCGCGGCGGGTGTTGTAGGCGTCGATCTGCCCTACGTAGGTGCCGCGGCCGGCGAGATAGTGGCTCAGCACGAACCGCCAGCCGGCGAACAGTTCCGGGGTGCGGCGGCGGCCGGAATCGATATAGGCGTCGTCGATCTGCTGGTCGGTGGGCAGGGGCATAGTCAAGGCGGCGGAAGCGGCGCCGGTTTCCTGCAACAGCTTGCGGATTTCCTCCTCGGTTTCGGCGTATTTGCCCTCGCCGAAATGCCGGTATCGGATTACGCCGTGCCGGTCGATCAGGTATTTGGCCGGCCAGTAGCGGTTGGCGTAGCTGCTCCAGACGGCGCGGGCGTTATCCTGCACTACCGGCCAAGTTACGCCCTCGTCAACGGCGGCTTGGGTTACGTTGTCGTACAGTTTCTCGAACTCAAATTCGGGGGTGTGGACGCCCACGATTACCAGCCCGTCGGCGGCGTAGCGGGTATGCCAGGATTGCAGGTAGGGCAGGGTGCGGATGCAGTTGATGCAACTGTAGGTCCAGAAATCGATCAGCACAACTTTGCCGCGCAATTCTTGCATGGTAAGGGGCTGGCTGTTGATCCATTCTTGGGTGCCGGCGAATTCGGGGGCGCAGTCGCCCACTTGTCCGCCCCGGTTTCCCTGGCACGGCGGGGGCGGGAGGGCAGGTTCGGGGGTGGGGGTTGCCGGGGGCGGCGGGGTTGCCGTGGGTTCGGGCTTGGCCGGGACTGGGGCGGCGGTTGCCGCGGCCGTAGGTTCGGGTTCGGGCGTGGGGGTAGGCGTGGGCGTGGCTTCGGGGGTTGCCGTGGGTTCGGGCGCGGGCGTGTTGGTAGGCGCCGGGGATGGGGCGATCTCGGTTGTGGGAATGGCGGTTGCCGGGGGCGTGGCGGTTGGCGGGGGGGTGGCAGTGGGCGCGGTAGGCGCGGGCGTGGCGGTTGGCGCGGCGGTGGGGATGGGCGTGGCGGCGCTCCCGCAGGCGATGATCGCCAGCAGCGCGATTAACGCTATCGCGGCGGCGAGTAGTCGGTGATTCCTGCGCGGGCGGTCTGGTTTTGCGCCGGTCTTGCGCCGCATTAGCTCACCTGGATTCCCGGCTTGGCGGGAAGGGCGGGATGACTTCGGGGATGATGGGTATCGGTTGCCGGATCTTACGCCGGGGGGGCGGGTTTTGGATTTACGGGGATTTATGGGCCGGGGGCATCAGCGGGCGGCGCCGGGGATGGGGACGGTTTCCAGCAGGCGGTCGATGACTTCGCGGGGCTGGAGGCGGCGCATCCGGGCGGCGGGGGATAGTATGATGCGGTGTCCCATTACGCCGTGGGCGAGGGATTGGACGTCATCGGGGATTACGTAGTCGCGATTTTGCAGCAGGGCGTAGGCGCGGGCCATGCGGAACATCCCCAGCGAGGCGCGGGGCGAGGCGCCGAGGGCTACATCCTGATGGCTGCGGGTGGCTTCGGCCAGGCTGACGATGTACTGGCGCACTAGGCTGTCGACGTAGACTTCGCGGGCGGCGGCTTGCAGGCGGACTACGTCGGCGGGGTCGGCTACGGGTTGCAGGGCGTCGATGGGGTGGGTTTGTTCCTGCCTTTCGATCACCGCGATTTCCTCGGCGAAATCGGGGTAGCCGAGGCTGACGCGGACCAGAAAGCGGTCGAGCTGGGCTTCGGGGAGGGGGAAAGTGCCTTCGTATTCCACGGGGTTTTGGGTTGCCAGCACGATGAACGGCGGCTCCAAGTGGTGGGTGGCGCCGTCCACCGACACTTGCAGCTCCTCCATCGCTTCCAGCAGGGCGGACTGGGTTTTGGGGGTGGCGCGGTTGATTTCGTCGGCCAGCACGACTTGGGCCATCACCGGGCCGGGGCGGAACTCGAATTGGCCGTTGCGCTGGTTGTAGATCGATATGCCGGTGATGTCGCTGGGGAGCAGGTCGGGGGTGAACTGGATGCGCTTGAACTGGCAGCCCAAGGATGCGGCGAGGCTTTTTGCCAGCATAGTTTTGCCCACGCCGGGGACGTCCTCCACCAGCACGTGGCCCTGGGCGATGAGGGCGGCGAGGGTTTGCTCGATCACCGGCGTCTTGCCGACGATGACGCGGGAGACGTTGTCCACGATGGCCCGCGCCGCGGCGGGGGCGGAATCTGTCTGCAACACCGGAACTCCTTGAACTCCCCCGCAGCCGGGGGCGGGATGGGGCGGGGCGGGATTGCCGGGGGCCAGCCGGGCGGGGCGGATTGGGCGCGGGGCGTTATGGCCCGGCGGGATTTAGTGTATCATACGGCGGCATACGGATTCGGAGGCGTTGGAACGATGGAAAGCGCGGGCGGGTTAGTACCCCAACTCATCGCGGCGGGGGTCGGTGGGGGCATTGTTGCGCTGATTGGGTTGATCGGCGTTCTAATTAGGATATTTGTCCGGCTGGGCCGGCTGGAGAAGGCGGTGGAGGGGCTGGAGGCGGGGCTGAAGGCGACGCAGGATGACTTGAAGGAATCGCAGAAGGGATTCCGGGATGAGTTGAACGAATTTCGTCGGGAATCGCAGGAGGAGTTTAAGGCGGTGCGGCGGGAATTTCAGGAGGGATTTAACGAATTGCGGCGGGAGTTCCGGGAGGATTTGCAGCGGACGGAGGATCGGCTGCGGGGGGAATTAAGGAATACCGAGGAGCGGTTGCGGGAGGAATTAAGGAATACCGAGGAGCGGTTGCGGGATTTGATTCGGGCGGAGAGCGAGGCTACGCGGAATGAAATCCGGCGGCTTACGGATGCGCTGGTTTCGCATTCGCACGAACTGGACGGCACTATCAAGTTCAGCATACCCCCGCAGTATCCGGGGCAAGGCTCTGACGGGGCCGGGGAATAGCGTATGACCCGGCGGGGCTTAGTGTATCATACGGCGGCATTCGGAGGCGTTGGAACTATGGAAAGCGCGGGCGGGTTAGTACCCCAACTCATCGCGGCAGGGGTCGGCGGGGGCATTGTCGCGCTGATTGGGTTGATCTGGGTTCTTATCAGGATTTTTGTCCGGCTGGGCCGGCTGGAGAAGGCGGTGGAGGGGCTGGCGGCGGGGCTGAAGACAACGCAGGATGATGTGAAGGAATTGCGGCGGGAATCGCAGGAGGAGTTTAAGGCGGTACGGCGGGAATTTCAGGAGGGATTTAACGAATTGCGGCGGGAGTTCCGGGAGGATTTGCAGCGGACGGAGGATCGGCTGCGGACGGAGTTCCGGGAGGAGCTTCGGAATACCGAGGAGCGGTTGCGGGATTTGATTCGCGCTGAATGCGAGGCCACCCGGGAGACTACGCGGAACGAAATCCGGCGGCTTACGGATGCGCTGGTTTCGCATTCGCACGACCCCGATGGGAAGATCAAGTTCAGTGTGCCCCCGCAGTATCCGGGGCAGGGTTCCGATGGGGCGGGGGAATAGCGTATAACCCGGCGGGGCTTGGTGTATCATACGGTGGCGTAACCCTGTCCCGGGGCGGAGGATCCGGGAAACGGCGGCATTTTGGAGGCGTTGGAAGTATGGAAAGCGCGGGCGGGTTAGTACCCCAACTCATCGCGGCGGGGGTCGGCGGGGGGATTGTCGCGCTGATTGGGTTGATCGGCGTGCTCCTCAGGATTTTCGTCCGTTTGGGCCGGCTGGAGAAGGCGGTGGAGGGGCTGGAGGTGGGGCTGAAGACGACGCAGGATGACTTGAAGGAATTGCGGCGGGAATCCAAGGAGGATTTGCAGCGGACGGAGGATCGGCTGCGGACAGAGTTCCGGGAGGAGCTTCGGAATACCGAGGAGCGGTTGCGGGATCTGATTCGCGCGGAATGCGAGGCCACCCGGGAGACTACGCGGAACGAAATCCGGCGGCTTACGGATGCGCTGGTTTCGCATTCGCACGACCCCGATGGCAGTATCCGGTTCGTTATTCCCCCGCCGTATCCGGGGCAGGGATCGGACGGGGCGGGGGAATAGCGGATGTTTAGCGTCAATAAACGGGTTGTCGGGCTGCTGGTTTTGGTTTTGGTGGTGGTGTTTTATGCCATCGGGACGGGGTTTCCCTTTTTCTACCGGCTGCTTTATGTGGTGCTGTTTTTGATTGCCGTGGGGGGCGGGTGGGCTTTGCTTTCCTTGCGGGGGCTGGAGGTTCGGGTGTCGCGGGCGGGCGACCGGGGTAAGGTGGGGGAGTATCTGGAGGGGACGGTTACGGTGACCAACCGCACTTGGCTGCCTAAGTCGTGGCTGGAGGTGACCGAGGTGGATGGGGCGTCGCCGATGCCGGGGGGGCGGGGGGTGTCGCTGGACCGGCGGCAGGTGCGTAGCTGGCGGATTGATACTTATCTGGCCCGGCGGGGGTTGTTTCAGGGGGGGCAGGTGCGGGTGGTTAGCCAGGATCCCTTTGGGTTGTTTCGGATGGGGCGGCGCTTTTCGGATCCGCATACTTATATCGTTTATCCGGCGGCGGAGCCGCTGCCTAATCTGGATTCGCGCTTCGCCGGGCTGCCGGCCGATAGCCGGCTTACTCGTTACTTTGATCAGGTTACTACCGATGTGGCATCGCTGCGGGCTTGGCGTCCGGGCGATGCTTATCGGCGGATCCATTGGCCTTATACCGCGCGGATGAATTCGCCGATGGTGAAGGAGTTTGATTCGGGGTTGGCGGCGCAATTTTGGCTGCTTTTGGATTTGCATCGTCCATCGCATTACTACCCTACCGCTAGGGAGGTGGCATCCTTCGACCGGCTCAGGATGAATGATGTCGGCGGGCGCGGGGTGAATGATGTCGGCGGGCGCGGGGGGAATGATGGCGGCGGGCGTGGTGGGAATGATGGCGCGGGGCGTGGGGGGAATGATGGCGTTGGGCGTAGGGGGAATGATGGCGTTGGGCGCGGGGGGAATGATAGCGTTGGGCGCGGAGGGAATGATGGCGTTGGGCGTGGGGGGGATGGTGGGGTTGGGGTTCGGGGGGAGGATAATACTGAGGAGCTGGCGGTTACGGTGGCGGCTTCGCTGGCGCAGCGGTTGATGGAGTTGGGGCTGCCGGTGGGGTTGGCGGTTAATGGGGAAAGCGGGGGGTTGTTGCGGCCGGATAATGGGCCGGATCATCTTAACCGGATAATGGAAATGCTGGCGGGGGCGCAGGCGGGTAGTGCCGCGCCGCTTTCGGAGTTTATATATGGTATGCGGCCGCATTTGAATCATTTTCATTCCGTGACGGTGATTACCGCTAACACGGATCCCGGTTGGATCGCGGCTTTGCTGGACTTGAAACGGCTGAATGTTACGGTTTCGGCGGCGCTGGTGGATCCGGCGTCTTACGGCGGGCGGCGGACGGCGCGAGATGCGGTGGATGCGGCGGCGGCGGAATTGATGCCGGTGTATGTCGCCGGCCGCGGGGGGCATCCGCCTTATACTACTTTGGATGCGGCGCTGGCCCGGCCGGTAAACCGCGAAAGCCTGGAGGGGGCGGAGGATGCCGCCCTGGCCGCGGGCGCCGGGCCGCCGCCGGGAGCGGATGCGGTATGACCGGCGGCGAAACCTTGAGGCGGGCGGATTGGATATGACCGGTGGCGAAACCTTGCGGCGGGTTCGGCCTTTGGATTGGGGTAGTAGCGATGCCGGGGAGTCGGCGGGGCGGCTGCTGGCTCGTTTGCGGCCGGCGGATGGGTGGATTGCGTTGGCGCTGCTTACCGCCAATCTGTGCGTGGTGGTGCTGTCGGTGGAGCGGGCCGACTGGGCGCCTTCGCCTAGTCTGGTGGGGTTGCTGCTCTTGGCGATGCTTACCGCGTTTGTGTTCAGCCGTTTGCCGCGTAAACCTTTTTGGCTTTGGGGTTGGCTGGCGTTGCTGCCGGGGCTGGCTTTGGGGGCGCTTACGGTGGTTTGGCAGGTGTCGGGCTATGCCTTTGACGGGGAGCCGCTGGGGGGGGCGGGCGCGTTGGGGGAACGCTTGGGGCTGTGGCTGGCGGCGGCGCGGGACGGGACGATCAATATCGACAAGGTTCCCTTTTCTTTCGGGTTGTCGGCGGCGTCATGGCTTACCGGGTTTTTGGGGGCGTGGCTGTTTTTGCGCCACCGCAACTTTTGGGGGGTGTTCGCGTTGGGGGGGCTGGGGCTGCTTTCCAACCTTACTTTTTTGCCGCCGCATACTAACTTGCATCTGTCGATGTATCTCTTTACGGCGTTGCTGCTGGTGGCGCGGGTGCAGGCGGTGCGGCGGCAGGATGAGTGGGAACGACGCAACATCCGCTACGATGAGGGGCTGCGGGCGCTTACGTTGTCGGATAGTTTCTTGCTGTCGCTGGCGGTGCTGGCGGTGGCTTTTTTGTTGCCGGTGGGGGGCAACTGGTCGCCGGTGACCGGGGCGTATGAGGCGATGCGGAAGCCGCTGACCGGGTTTGAGGATGATTTCAACCGGCTGTTCGCCGGGCTGCCGGCGCGGCGTCAAATCGGGTTTCGGGTGTGGGATGATGTGATGGCGTTTCAAGGCACGATCAACCCGGCGACGACGCAGGTGTTGCAAGTGGATTCGCCGGCGCCGCTGTATTGGAAAGCCCGGACTTATGACACTTATACCAGCCAGGGTTGGATCGCCGAGGAAACGGAGTATGTGCCGGTGGCCGACTTGCCCGCCCCATCGTCCGGGGCGGGGGATGATGGTTCGGGGGAGCGGGTGCAGGTTAGCTATACGGTCACGCCCTTTTACGCGGCGGAGGTTTTGTTCGCCGGGGGGCGGGTGGTGGGGGTTGACCGGGACGCCGAGGCGGAAATCGTGGCGGCGCCGGATCCGGAGGCGATGGGCCTACTGGTGTCGGGGGTGGCCAGCGAAAGGGTGCGGTCGCTGCTGGAGTCGGTGCAATCGCCGGCGGAGATCGGGGCCAGCTCGGTTAAGAATGCCATTGACGGGCTGCCTTTGCCGTCGGGGGTCAGCGTGGTGGTGGACGAAAGCGCCCCGGTTGCGGCGCCGGATGTGCTGTCGGTGCGCGCCCGGGGCGATGAGGTGTTTGCGGCTTATCAGCCGTATCAGGTGACTTCGGCGGTGTCGGCGGCGGAGCCGGAGCAGTTGCGGGCGGCGGGGGCGGCGTATCCGTTGCCGGTGCTGACCCGGTATACGCAGCTGCCGGCGGAATTGCCGCCGCGGGTTAGGGATTTGGCGGTTTCGCTTACCGAAAGCGGGGATACGCCTTACGATAAGGCGCTGGCGGTGGAGGCGCACTTAAAGACGCTGCCTTATAACTTGCAGATCGAGCCGCCGCCCTTTGACGCCGATGGGGTTGACCATTTTCTGTTTGAGCAGCGGCAGGGATATAGCGAGTATTTCGCGTCGTCGATGGCGGTGCTGATGCGGTCGGTGGGGGTGCCGGCGCGGGTGGCGGTGGGGTATACCACCGGCGACGCGGCGGGGGATGCGCCGGGCAGCTATGCGGTGACCGATAGCCATAGCCATGCTTGGGTGGAGGTTTATTTCCCCGGCTATGATTGGATCCCCTTTGAGCCGACGCCGGGGGCGCAGTTGCCGGTGGTGATGGCGCCCGGCGGGGGGATCGCCGGGGAGTTCGAGGGGCCGTTCCTTACCGGGTTCGATTTTGATTGCATCGATGAGTTCGATTTGGAATGCGGGGTACCGCTGGAGCCGCTGCCGGGCGATGGGAGTCTGCCGGGAACGGCGGCCGGGGGGGGTATGGCGGGGTGGGTTTGGGCGTTGGCGGCGGCGGCCGGGGCGGCTTTGCTGTTGCTGGCGGGATGGTGGGGGCATCGGCGGTATTTGGCGGGGTCGGCGGAACCGGCGGCGGTGTACCGGCGGCTGCGGGGGCTGGCGGCGTTGGGGGGGGTGAATACCGCGGCGCCGCGCACGCCGTACCAGTTCGGGCAGGGGGTGGGGCGCTTGCTGCCGGCGCACCGGGAGCGGCTGGCGCTGATCGTGGATTGTTATGTCCGCGCCCGGTATAGCGGGCAGCGTCCGGCGGCGGGGGAGGGGGAACGGCTGGCGGCGGCGTGGCTGGGGCTGCGCTATCCGTTGCTGCGGGCGGCGTTGCTGCGGCGGGCGCATTTGTTGTAGCGGCGGGGGTTGTAGCTACGGGTTATAGTCCGAAAGTTCTGTTTCATTTGCCGGGTAGCCGGTTAAAGTAAATCCCGGCTTTCTCAGGGATTCTCGTTGATAAGTCCAATGGGGAAAGGCTCATCACAAAATCCAGACCATAGTACGCCGAAAGTTACTGGGAACTCATCCGGCGGCAGCATTCTACGCGAAAGCGTCCCTGAAAACAGATGAACGAACTCATCCTTGTCGTTGAACCACCGCTCTACCCACTCCCGTACTGCATCAGGCGAGTAGCCATTCGCCGCAATAGTACTGACAAATCCGTCAATCAAATCGTCACGCCGCTGGGGATTGTTATCCAAGCAGTAAAACATCTGCTCTGCAATTTCGACCCACCTTGCCTTGTCCGCAGGCGTAAGTGACGGGGTGGGCGTAGGCGACGGGGTGGGTGTAGGCGACGGGGTGGGCGTAAGCATAACAGTCGGGGTAGGGGCGGCGGTTGCGGCCTCTGCCGCTTTCGCCTCGATAGTAGCTTCTGCCGCCGCCGCCCGCGCTTCAATAGTGGCATTGATTGCGGCGTAGGCCGACGGTGTAGCATCCAGCCGCGCCTCCACTGTGGCATTGACGGCGGTGGGCGTTGATGTCGGGCGGCGACTCCCCCGCGCAGGCAACGGTGGGGGCGGTGACGGCGGCCAGTGCGAGCGTGGCGATGGCTTTGCTTATCATTTTCAACCCTTTTTTATCCCGTTATGCTATCCTAGCTTACCCGGCAAATGGGACAAAACCCGAAACGGTTCTGTCCCATTTGCCGGGTGGTTATAGGTGATGAGGGTTATGTTCTCTGAGTACACGGATGCGCTGATTTCCCCTTGCGGGCGTTATCGCTATAAGTTGTTGCGCCGCTGGGATCGGGGTTTGCCGCTGGCGCTTTTTTTGATGAAAAACCCGTCTACGGCGGATGCGGCGGCGGATGATGCTACGATTCGCAGGTGCCGGGGTTTTGCCGGGCGGTTGGGTTTCGGCGGGTTTTATGTGGGCAACCTTTATGCTTACCGCTCGACGGATCCGAAAGCCATTCCTGAGGGCAACGATGGCATCGGCAATCCTGAAAATGATGGCGCGATACTGGAGATGCTCCGGGACGTTGGCCTGGTTATTGTCGCTTGGGGCGATTTACGCAAGCCTCAAGTCTGGCGGGCGCAAGCGGTGCTGGCTTTATGTCCGCCGGTGCCGGTTCGCGCTTTGCGGCTTACTCGGGCAGGCCACCCTCACCACCCGGTTCGCTTGCCTTACTCTGATGCGCTGGTTGAATTGCCCGCGGATTACCCGCCATCTGCCTAGCTAACTTAGCAGAACCGTTATAGGTTTAGGTGTTATAGTTCCGGGGGGTGTAGTCTCGTAAATTGCGGATGGTTGGGGGATCGAGTTTTATGGAAAGGGTTAAGTATCATATCGGGGAGTTGCCTTCGGGTTGGATTGGGCTGGTTTCGGGGGGTGGGGGGTTGCGGCGGGCTACGCTGAAGCCTACGGCGGCGGAGGTTTGGGAGGATTTGGGGGATGATGCGGATGATGCGGTGCATGATCCGGATGCGTTTCGGGAGGTGGTAGATCGTTTGGTGCGGTATAGCGGGGGGGATTTGTCGGCGTTGGATGCTATCGAGTTGGATATGGAAGGGGCGCCGCCGTTTTTCCGGGCGGCGTGGCGGGCTTGCCGGCGGATTCCGCCGGGGGAGACGCGGAGTTATCGTTGGCTGGCGGCGGAGGCGGGGAATCCGCTGGCGCTGCGGGCGGCGGGGCAGGCGATGGCGCGGAATCGCTTTTCGCTGATTGTGCCTTGCCATCGGGTTATCGCCAGCGATGGCACTTTGGGGGGGTACGGCGGCGGCGGGTTGGGGGTCAAGGCGAGGTTGTTGCGGATGGAGCAGGAATGCGCGGGGGCGGGGTAGGGGGTTTGCGGGCGGCAGCGGGCGGGGGTGGGTTAGGAATTTGCGGGCGGATGGGCGGGGCGGTTGTAGGGCGGGGATGGGCGGGGGCGGGTTAGGGGTTTATGGGCGGACGGCGGGGCGGTTGTGTGGCGGGGATGGGCGGGGGCGTGAAGGATGGGGGCGGGGTTGGGGGATTTGCGATGTTTGGGAGGGATTGAGTTGCCGGATGAGAAGTGGGCGCAGGTGAATGGGCTGGAGGTGCGGTATTTGGATTGGGGGGGCGATGGGGAGCCTTTGCTGGCGTTGCATGGGTTGGCGTCGTCGGCGCATTGGTACGATATTGTGGCGCCGTTGTTGCGGCATCGTTACCGGATTATTGCGCCGGATCAGCGGGGGCATGGGCGGACTACTAATGCGGATTGGGGTTATGACTGGCAGACGCTTTCGGATGATTTGGCGGGGCTGCTGGATTGGGTGGGGTGGGATGGGGCGGTGTCGGCGTTGGGGCATTCGTGGGGCGGTCATGTGGTGAGCAATTTTGCGGCGCGGTATCCGGGGCGGGCGCGGCGGATTGTGATGATTGACGGGGGGTTTTTGGACGGGCGGCTGTTTCCGGAGCCGACGTGGGAGGCGTTTTCGGCGCGGTTGCGGCCGCGGGATGTTTCGGGGAATCGGGAGCAGTTTTTGGGGCGGCTGCGGGAGCAGATGCGGGGTTTTTGGAGCGAGGAGGTGGAGCGGATTGTGCAGACGATGGTGTATGAGGATGGGGATGGGATGATTCAGGATATCTTGCGTCCGGAGAATCAGGGGCAGGTGATTCGGGCGATGTGGGATGATCCTTGTTCGGGGACGCTGCCGCGGGTGCGGTGTCCGGCGCTGGTGGTGCCGGCGGGGCCGTTGCCGGAACGGGCCAACAGCGATTTCGCGGTTTTGCGGCGGCGGATGGTGGATGCGGCGGCAGCGGCTTTGCCGGATGGGCGGGTGCGTTGGATTGCGGAGACGGTTCATGATATTGGGTATCATAAGCCGGGGGAGTTGGCGGGGGTGATCTTGGAGTTTTTGGATGGGGGGTGATTTGGGGGGGTTGGTGGTGGGTGTGGTGGTTGGTTTTTTGGGGGTTCACCCCCACCCTAACCCTCCCCCTTAGGGGGAGGGGATTTTGTTATATGGGTAGGAGAGGGGATTTTGTTGTAGGCGGTTTCTAGGGCTACCCAGGGTAGTAGGGCGCATTTTATTCGGATGGGGTATTGGCGGATGGCGGTTAGGGCGGTTAGGTCGCCTAGTTGGGGGGTGGGGGCTGGGGTTTTGGTTTGTAGCATTTGGCGGACGTTGGCGGTTAGTTGGCGGATTTCGTTGGGGGTGCGGTTTTGGATGGCTTGGGACATTAGGGAGGCGGATGCCTGTATGATGGTGCAGCCTTCGGCGCGGGCGCATACGGCTTGGGTTTTGCCGTGGGGGTCGAGTTTTAGCTGGAGGTCGATGCGGTCGCCGCAGAAGGGGTTGAATTGGCTGGCTTCTATGGTGGGCGCGGGTAGGGGGGCCCGGTTGCGGGGGTTGCGGTAGTGTTCCATTATCAGGTCGCCGTATAGGCTGTCGAAGTTGGGGCCGGCTGGTTGGGGCATTGCGTTTTTCCAGTGGGTTGTTTTTGGCGGGGCGGGGTTGGGTTATTCGGTGGTTACGGTTTTGCCGGTGTTGTTGATGGCGGAGCGCAGGGCGTGCCAGGGTAGGACGGCGCATTTGATGCGGGTGGGGTATTCGTTGACGCCGGCGAGGGTTTCGAGGTCGCCGAGGGTGTCGTAGTCGGGTTCGGATTGGGGGTCGGTGAGCATTTGGTGGAAGGCGTTGAATATGCTGTCGGCTTCGGGTAGGGTTTTGCCTTTGATGCTTTGGGTCATCATGGAGGCGGAGGCGCGGGATATGGCGCAGCCGATGCCTTGGAAGGCGATGTCGTTGATGGCGCCGCCGGATATTTTGAGGTAGACGGTTATTTGGTCGCCGCAGAGGGGGTTGAAGCCTTCGGCGGTGTGGCTGGGGTCGGGTACGGGGCGGAAGTTGCGGGGCTTGCTGTTGTGTTCTAGTAGGATTTCTTGGTAGAGGTCGTTTAGGGCTGGCATATTGGTTTTTCTTTCCTTTGTTGGGGTGGGTTTTTTGGGTTTGGGGGTGTCTATAGATCTCTGATAAGGGGGAATGGCGCGAAAAGCCCGGGGCAGGGCGTCCGGCGGGTCGCGTTGGGCGACGCCGGGGCCTTGCGGTCCGGGCTGAAAGTCGGTTTGCCGGGGGATTTCTGCCGGGGTAGGCGGAAATCCGTCCGGGATGCCGCTTTTGGGGCGGCGGCTCGTTGGGACGTAATCGGTGCGCCAATCGCGGTGTTCGGGAGGCGAGGGCCGCCCGTGGGCATTGGTTTTTCGCCCCGCCCGGCAATGTCGGGCGTTGGGCGATTGGCGGTTTTTTGTTGTTGGGATCCAGTGGTTTCCATAGGTCTATGGTAACATAGTAGGCTCCTGGGCGTTAATAGGATTTGGCCCCGGTTGGGGTTTTCTTGGCTGGGTTAGGTTTTCGGGGTTTCCTTGTCGGGGTTGCCTTTGCCGGGGTTTCCTTTTGGGGTTGCCATTGGTTGCCTCTTGGGTTGAATTTTTAAGCTAGCCGCCGCCGGCTGCGGCTACCTTCCGTTCGTCGCCACACCACACCACACCCCCCACACGCACCCCCCACATCCGCCCCGCCTGTCATCCCTTATGTGACCGCGCTGGGGATGGAGCCCCGGGAGCCTCCCCCCCGCGGGACATCCTTGGACACGGTCAGGATTCGGGCGGTTCCGCAGGTCATCCCTCGCTTAGCCCGGGATGGATCCCCGGAGGCCACCCCCCCGCGGGACATCCTTGGAGCAGGCTCGGGACTAATGCGGGGCGGCCACACCACACCACCACAAGTCCGGACACACACACACCACACAACTGCCTGTCTTTATCCCGGCCGGGACTTTACCCCGTAGCTCCCCCCATTCAGCGCTGTTTGGGGGAATGAGGTTTTGGCATTGGGGTTATTGTAGAACGTTAGTTTGGGGGTTGTCAAGGGGTTGGGGGGGTGGATTTGGGGATTGGGTGGGGGTTGGGGGGCAATTCATCCTTCGACAAGCTCAGGATGAATTGGGGGGTGGGGGCGGGGATTTGGGGGGGGAGTTGGTTTTTGGGTTGGGGGGGGGGTTGTTTTTGGGGGGGTCTCACCCCCACCCTAACCCTCCCCCTTAGGGGGAGGGGATTTTGGGTTTATGGGGAGGGGATTTGTTGGTTGTTGAGGGATGGGGATTTGTTGCGGAGGGGGAGGGGATTATTGGGGGTTTGGGGTTGGAGTTTTGTCGGGATTTTGTTGGGGGTTAGGGGCGGGTTTGGAGTTGGGTTAGGGCGGTTTGGGCTTGGCGGGTTAGGTGGTTGGCGGCGGTTTGCTGTTGGGTTAGGGTGGTGAAGGGGGCGTTGGTGAAGGGGCGCCAGGTTTGGTGCAGGGATCGGAGGGCGGTTTCCTCGCGGGCGGCGGCGTCGGATAGTAGGGTTTGGATGGGGAGTAGGGGGCCGGTTTGGGGGAGTTCGCGGGTTTGACGGGATAGGGCGGCGGCGCGTTGGGCGAATTGTTGCAGGTCGGTTAGGGTTTGGATGCGGTCGCAGCCGCCGTCGGTTTGACGCCATTGGCTGTATTCTTGATGGAAGGCGTCCCATTGGGCGGTCAGGGTGTTGTGGGCGGTCTCAAATTCGGTTAGGGCGGTTAGGATTTCGGCGGATTCGTCGTTGACGGTTTCTTGGATGGTGCGGTTGGCGGCGTCGAGGGCGGCTTTGGCGGCGGTGATGGCGGCGTCCAGCGCGGATAGCACGGCTTGGGGGGATGGGGGGGGTTGGGCGGCGCCGGGGGGCGGGGTGGGGGCGGGTGCGGCGTCGGGCGCGGGTGTGGGCGTGGGCTGGACGGCGCCGGGCGCGGGTGTGGCGCCGGGCGCGGGCGTGGGTTGGGGTGCGCCGGGCGCGGGCGTTGATGGGATGGCGCCGGGCGCGGGCGTGGCTCCGGGGGGCGTAGGCGTGGACGTAGATGGGGGTGCGCCGGGCGCGGGCGTGGCGCTGGGCGGAGTGGGTTCGGGTTGGGGGGTGGGTTCTGGCGGCGGGGGGGCGGCTCGGTAGGTTAGTAGCGCGGACAGGTTTTCTAGGGCGGATTTTTCGGCGGTTATGGCTTGGCGGAGGTTTTGGGTTAGGGTTTCGGCGGCTTCGGGGGGATTTAGGTTTTGGAGGGATTCGGATATGGCGGCGGCCATGGCGATCAGGGTGTTGAGACGGGCGATTATATCATCGATGCCCAGGGCGCTTTGTTCCATTTCCAGGGTGTTATAGGCTTGATGGAAGGTGGTCCAGGTGGTTTCGATGGGGGCGAAATCTTGGGCGAATTGTTGCATGGCGGCGATTTCGTCGGGGGTGGGGACTTCGGCGTATTCTTGGCGGAGTTCTTGCATGAGGTCTTGGGCGTCGTTGCGGGCGGCGGCGGATTGGCTGCTGCGGAGTTCGACGGTCTCAAATAGGGATAGGCTGCCGGGCTGCCAGCGGTCGCGGAGGCGGCGGAAGGCTTCGGCTTCGGCTTCGGCGGCGGATATTAGGGTGTCGGCCAGTTCTCTGGCGCGGGGGCCGCGGGGGAGGTTGCGGGCTTGGTGGGTGACGGCGGCGGAGGCGGCGGCGAAATCGCGCAGGGCGGCCTGGGCGGCGGCGGGTTGGCAGGCGGTTAGCCCGGTTTGCCAGTCGGCGATGTCCTGGCGCAGTTTTTGTTGGGCTTCGTTGATGGTTTGTTGGGCGGTTAGGAAGGCGGCGATGGCGGCGCGTTCCGCGGGGGTTAGGGGGCGGGGGGATGCGGTGGGGGCGGGTTGTTGGGCGGCGGCGGGGGGCGTGGGGGTTTCGGCGGCGTTGCGGCAGGCGGGCAGGACGGTTAGCAACGCGGCCAGTAGCAGCGCGGCGGCGGGCAGGAATTTCAGGGATTGGCGGGCGAATGATGGGATGTTCATAAGCTATTGGAGCGCTCCAAAATACTGGCGGATGCCGATAAAGTCGCCGGATAGTCCGTTGCGGAAATCGCCGGAAAATAAGCTGTCGACGGCGGCGGCGAGGGTGTCGGGGGTGTCGGCGAGGATGGTCAGGGCGTGGCGGTTGGGGCCGGGGGACAGCAGGAAAACAGCGGCGCGGAGCAAGGGGAGTTCGGGGGCGGCGGGGGTTCCGATGGTGTCGTCGACCCGGACGCCGGCGGCTTGCAGGTATGGGGCGACTTGGGGGGCGTCGGGGTGCAGGCCGAGAAAGATGGTGTCGTGGGCGGGGTTTTCGGCGGGGGCGATGCGGGATGGCAGGTTGTGGGCGGCCAGGTTGTTTTTGAGACGCATTCCGGCGTCTAGTAGCGATGGCTGGGCGAGGATGATGTCGATGCCTCTTGCTTGGCGGTAGAAGTGGGGGAAGTCGGTTAGGTGAAATTCCCGTTGGGCGCCGGTTAGGTAGTCGGCGATGTTGGCGATTAGGCGTCCGTTGTCCAGCAGGGAATTGTTGGGGGGGATCATAAAGGTTAGGTCGGATATGGCGAGTACGCTGCGGTTTTCGCCCCAAGCGGCGGGGTAGAGCGGGGCGGTATCGCGCGATAGGGATGATTGGGCGCCGGGGGCGGCGAAGGCTACCGGGGGGCCGGCGGATTGGATGGAGCCGGCTACCGGGAAAACTACGGTTTCCAGTCCGGCGGTTAGGCGGCCGGGTTGGAAATCGCGTACTAGGATGCGGCGGAAGTTCAGGTCGTTTTGGGCGGCGTCGTAGAGATAGTCGGGTTGGAAGTCTAGTCCGAATTTGGCGGCTAGGGTGTTGATGCGCTGGGGGCGGGAGGGGTCGGAAATCAGCAATAGACGTCCGCCTTTGTGGACGAATTGCTGGATCAGGGCGGTTTCGGGGGCGGAGTAGGGCTGTTGGGGTAGGATTACGGCGAAGCTGTCGGCGCGGCGTAGGGCGTCGGCTAGGCGGTGTAAGCGGGCATCGGGGGGATCGGGGGGATCCATTAGGGCATCGGGGGGCGGCTCGGGGGCGAATAGGCCGGGGTAGCTTAGGCCGGCGGCGCCGGCGTCGCCGATGAATTCTATTTCGTAGCCGCGGGCGGCTACTTGGGCGGTGAGGGTCAGGATTTCGGTTTCGGTGAAGGCGTTGTCGTGCTGGGCGTCGATTGCCAGCAGGCCGCGTTGGGGGGCGGGGCGGGCGGGGGCGTTGGCGGCGGGGGGGCCGCCGGCGACGCCGGCGGGGGGCGCGATTTGGCGGAAGGGTACTTCGGGGGCGGTGGGGGGTTGGTAGCCGCCGCCGAAAAAGGGGTAAAGGGTCAGGAACGCTACCGCGAAGGCGGCGGCGGCGAAGGCCGGTAGTAGGGTTAGCAGTAATAGTTTATTTTGCATGGTGCTATCGCCCGTTGCCTACGTAGAGGTAATAGAAGTTGGGGGCGCCGATTCCGGCGGGGAAATCGGGGAGGGGGTCGGGTTGGGGGGCGCCTAGGGCGCCGTAGAGCATCAGGCGGCGCAGGGCGGCGTTGGCGTCGGCGGGCTGGGGGGCGGCGTGGGGTTCGCCGGGGTTTTCGGGGGCGTAGAGGGCGGCGGCGGATGCGGCGGCGTTATTGGCGGAGGTTAGCAGGGGGGCGAGTTCCTCGTATTGGCGTTTTAGGGTTTCGAGGTTTACGTTCACGGTGCGGTAGCGGGAGGATAGCCCGGCCAGTTCGGATGCCTTGCGGAAGGCGTCGGTGTCGCCGCCGATGCTGTCGGCGAGGCCGAGGCGGACGGCGTCGATGCCGGAATAGAGGCGGCCCTGGGCTAGTTCTTGGGGGGAGAGGCGGAGGCGGGGGCCGCGCTCGGTGATTACCATTTGGGCGAAGGATTCTTTGATTTGCTCGGTCATGGCGGTCCATTGGCGGGAGGGGCCGCCGTCGAGTTTGTGGGGGCCGGAAAAGACGATTTCCTCGCTGACGGGCGGGGGGATGAGGGGGGCGGCAAGGCTGACGACGCCTACGTTGCCGATGATGGATGCGGGCTGGGTGTAGGTATGGGATGCGCCGAGGGCCATCATATAGCCGCCGCTGGCGACCATGCCGTTCATAACGATGACTACGGGTTTTTGGTCGCGGAGTTTGCGGGTTTCGAGGTAGAGGAGTTCGCTGGCGGCGGCGCCGCCGCCGGGGCTGCTGAGGCGGATGACTACGGCCTTGATGTTTCGGTCGCGGCGGGCGTAGTCGAGGTATTGGTTGATGATGTAGGCGGAGTCGTCGTTGATTACGGAAAAGGGGATGTCGATGACGCCGATTTTGGGGGCGCCGGGAAAGATGTAGACGAAGAGCAGCGCCCCGGCGGCCGCGCCGATGGCGGCGAGGGATGCGGCGAGGAATTGCCAGCGGGTCAGCAGCCGTGTTACGGGGGTGAATATGCGCATAATCGCCTTGCCGTGGGGTGGGGGCTGTGTTGGGTTACGCTTGGGGCGGGCCGGTTGGATTTACGTTGTTGTTTACTAGTTTATCATATCGGCGGGGGTAATGGGTCGCATATCGTCGGGGGCGGTTTTGTGGCATTTGCCGGGTTATTGGAGGGCGGCATGGGTAGCCGGTTCGATGACTGCCCCAATTTGCGGTTGGGCGCAATCGTGAAGTTGGGCCGGCAGGACGCCGGACAATGGATGCGTTCACTAAATCAGATTCGCTGGGCGGAAATTCCGAAAGGGCGCTTTGGCAGCATAAAACGACGGTAACGCAATCGATGTCGGCACAACCGGACAGCGGCATAACCGGGGTTCCGGGGAAAGCGGAAAGGGCGGCGAAATGCTGGCGGCAACGCGGCAGGTTCCTTTGCCCAAAATGGACGACTGCCCGGTGCGGCGGCAACCGGATTTGGCGGGATGCGCGGCGTTGGGGCTGTAAATCGGGCGTGGGGCTACAATTCGGCAGCATTTGGCGGCGGAGCCGTCGGCGCCGGGAAACGCTATGCGGGCTGGCATCTGCTATCTGAGTGGCGGCGTGAAAATGCGAACATTTGATTATCCAGTAAATGCAACAGAACATCGGGGGCGGTTTGACGGTGGGGGCGGGGTGCGCTAGATTGGGGGGGCGATGCCGGGCGGCAGGCCGGGCCGGAATTTGGGAGGGCGTTATGGATTTTGGGCTGTTTAATACTTGGAACGCGCTTTATGACGGGGGCAAGGTGCCTTGGGATCCGGATTATCAGGGCGGGAAGCTGCTGGAGGAGGCGGCTTACGTCAAGAATTACGAGGAGATTGATGCGGTGGAGGCGATGGGTTGGGATTATGTGTGGCTGGGCGGGGGGCATTTTTCCAAGCAGGCGAGTATGGATCCGCAGGTGCTGATGCTGGCGGCGGTGATTGCGGAGCGGACGGAGCGGATCCGGATCGGGTCGTCCATTCACCGGCCGGTGATTAAGCAGCCGGGTGAAACGTTGTCGGCGGCGGCTTTGCCGCATGAACGCTACGGGTTCGATAATCTGATGCTGGAGGATCCGATCCAGACGGCGGAGCAGGTGGCGATGGTGGACCAGGTCAGCCGGGGGCGCTTTATCTACGGGGCGGGGGGGCGGACCCGGGGATCGGACGCCCGGCGGGAGCAGTTCTTTGAGTATCTGGAGGTGATGAAGCAGCTCTGGACGGAAGATCGGTTTTCGGGGTTCGAGGGGAAGTATTACAGTTATCCGGCGTTTTACGAAAGTTATCTGGCGATTCCGAAGCCGTACCAGAAGCCCTATCCGCCGATGTTGCTGCCGGTGGACAGCCAGGAGAGTTTTGTGCCGATGGGGCGGATGGGCTACCGGATCGCCATCGGGGCGGGCAGCTCGCCGCATAACCCGCGGGGGTCGGCGGTGCTGAAGGATGATGTGAAAGCCTACCGGCAGGCGTGGCAGGATGCGGGGCATCCGGGGGAGCCGGCTACGGTGGTGCGTATCCCTACGCTGGTGGCGGATACGAAAGCGGAGGCGGAGCGGCAGATGGAAAATCTGATGGATCTGGCCCGCCGCTATTACGCCGGGCGGGTGGCGATCGGCAGCACCGATGCGGGGACGGCCAGCCCGGAGGCTACGGAGGAGGTGAATCTGTTCGGGACGCCGGAGGAGGTGTCGGACAAGATTGAGATGCTGCGGGATGATTTCAGCACGGACGAGATTATGTTTGAGGTGAATTGGACGTCGTCGGTGCCGCGGGAGGTGGTGATGAATACCATCCGGTGTTTGACGGAGCGGGTGATTCCCAATTTCAAGTAGCGCCGGGGGGGCGGTGTACGGGGTGGGGGAATGCCGCTTATGATGGGGTTGACTCGCCGTAAGCGGCTTGGGTTTTGCCCCGGCTTGGTTGGATTCCGTATCGGGTTAGCGGTTATAATGGGCGGGTGTTCAACAGGTTAAAGAACTGGCTAACTACGGGCTGGCGGCGGCGATGGCGTCAAGCGCATTTGGCCTTTTCGCCGATCGGGGTGCTGATCGCGACGGGGCTGCTGTCGAGGACGGTGGGCGTCTGGGGCTGGGGCGAGCGGGATAGCCTGGGTTTCCTGGCTGACCTGATTCCTTTGGGCATAATCGTCTACGCCACCGCGATATTCGCTTTGGAAAGGATGGTTATTATGGTGTTCTGGGCGCTGGCTCAGCGGGAGAAATTCATCGAGGAGCGGCGGGCGGAGGGACTGGCGCGGGGTATAGCGGAAGGCATGAAGCAGGGCAGGGCGGAAGGCGTGGCGGAGGGTAGGGCGGAGGGCGTGGCGCAGGGTAGGGCGGAAGGCATATCGCAAGGCGTATCGCAGGGGCGGGCGGAAGGCGTGAAGGAGGGGATATCGCAAGGGCAGCGGCAGGAGCAGGAGCGAATCTTGCGACTGCTGGAGCAACATGGCATTCAGGCGCCTCCGGGGATTTTTGCCGGTGAATTGGCGGCGCGGGGCGCGGTGCTGCTGGAGAGCGGCGATGTGTACGGCGGCCCGTCTTTGGATGTGTACTTGGGCCGGATTAACCCGGAGGGGCGGGCGCTGGCGGCTCAGCGGGGCGGGCCGCCGGAATTGCCCGACCTTTGGTGCCGGCGGGGCTGGCGCGTTCAGCTAGACCGGCATTTTGAGGAATTGTTGCTGGCGGGGCGGATACAGGGGTTGAGTCTGGATACCTCCGCGGCGGTGTGGAGGGTGTCATCTCTCGCGTAGGCTATTTCGGTGGGGCCGGATTATGTTTGCGGTGATTGGGCGTGTCCGGCGGGCGCGGTTGGCGGTTATAATGGGGGCGTGTTTGACAGGTTAAGGAATTGGCTGGCCGGGGGATGGCGTCAACGATGGGCGCGGGCGTACATCGCCTTTTCCCCGATCGGCGTGCTGATCGGTTTTGTTGCATTTGCGGGGTAGTTGGCGGCGGGCGTCACCCGAATAGCCCCGGCCGCGTTGCCGCCGCCTTGTCGTTCAACCATAAAACCTCCATCCTTGCCTCCGCCCCTCCGCTAATTTGCCGGCGCAATGCCGGGCGGGTGACCCGGCGCCAACCCGGCAGATCCCACTCATCGCCATAGCCGGATCTTCCCGCCGCCCCCCGTTGCGCCATCAGCACATCCGCCAACCCCTCCCGGTCAAAGCCGCGGACGGAATATGCCCTAGTATCGGATGTGGGATAGGGCGGGTCAGCGTAAATTGTGCAGTAATCCATATCCTTTATCCGATCCAGCAGGATACAGGCGTCAATGCATTCAAGCTGGACATTGCCTAAACGATTCCCAATCCGCTTGATTTCATCCTGCCGATGGTTGCGCCTAATCCCAGCATCAGGCGTATACCACATCGCCAACTAGCCTTGCTGGCAGTATCCGAACGGGGGATGCTCTGGTCTACCACCACATGGAACGCCAATGCCCGGCGCAAGGGCGGCAGGCTTTCGTCATCCATCGCGGTTAATGCCCATTCATACTCGACACGGGATATTGGCGTCTTTTCAACCAGACTGCCAAAATCCTCTGGGCAATCCCGCACCACCCGCAACCAGTTGACGACTCTCTGGTTGAGATCGTTCAGCACCTCCACTTTGACGGGTTGCCGGGCGAACAAAACCCCGGCCATTCCCGCAAAAGGCTCGGCATAGCAGGAATCGCTATGCCACGGCAGGAAAGATGCGATCCATTCCGCCTTGCCATAGCCGCGCTTGCCGCCATAGTAAGGCAAGGTTCGATAATCCCCCATTATTCCGCCTTCATGGCCGCCACATCCTCCCAACTGGTAAACGGCAACTCCGCGCCCGCGGCTTCCGCCGGCCGTTTACCCTTCAGGCTTGCGTGGGGTCTGAAATAGTTGTAATGCGTAACCAGCCCGTCAACATAGGTTTGCCCGGATTCCTGCGCCTTCAGCCCGCGCAGGGTTTTATCCCGATCCCTGATAGTTCCCTGCAATCGCTCGCTAAGGTTGTTGTTGATTTGCGCCCGGATGCCTTGACTGACGACGTGTTTCACCGGATGGGTTGGAAAGGCCCGCGGCACGGCATCCCGGTATGACGCCAGCCCATCGGTTTTAAGTTGCCGCGGCGGGTTGTTCGACCGTTGCCGCGCCATTGCCAACGCCGTCGTCGCGGCCCGCGTGGTTCGGGTTGGCGACAGATATGCCGACAGCAGGAATCGGGTGTCGGAATCCATCACATTGAAAAGCCAATAGCGTTTACCGCCAACCTTGACCGAAACCTCATCGGCAACCCAGACGGCGCCGGTGTCAACCTTCATCGGGCGCAGCACTTCATCCGCCTTTTTCGATAAATCCCTAACCCAGCGGTAGACCGTGGCCGTGTTGGTTTCCCGGTCAAAGTATTGCGCCATATTATCCGCCGTCCGGCGGTAGGAATGGCCGTCAAAGTACAGATCCACTGCGGCGCCCTTTTCGTGGGGCGTGGCGCGGGCGTGGGGGCCGGGCGGCTTGACCGGCTTGCCGTTGGCGTCAAGCGTTTGCGCCCGAACCTTGCCCGGCCGCCGGCACGGTTGGCAGGATTGCCCGGTTTTCCGCTTGCAGGTTGACCCGCATAAATGCCCCATCGCCGCCCATTCTAGGCTATACTACCCAGCAAATGCAACAAAGCCTGCTGATTGCCACCGGGCTGCTGTCGCGATCTGCGGGGGTGTGGGGCTGGGGCGACGAGGAAAGCCTGGGCTTTCTGGCAAGTTTGACTCCATTGGGGGGCGTGGTTTACGCCGCCGCGATTTTTGTAATGGAGTGGGGGGTTAGGATGGTGTTCTGGGCGCTGGCGCAACGGGAAAAGGATATTGAAAAGCGGCGGGCGGAAGGCGAAGCGCGGGGTGAGGCGCGGGGCGAAGTGCGGGGCAAGCGGCAGGCGCGGGTGTTCTGTATAGGTTGCTGGGTAGTTGTTCACCCGAACAGCCCCGGCCGCGTTGCCGCCGCCTTGTCGTTTAGCCATAAAACCTCCATCCTTGCCTCGCCCCCCCCCCGTTAATTTGGCGGCGCAACGCGGGGCGAGTAACCCGGCGCCAACCCAACCTATCCCACTCATCGCCATAGCCGGATACGCCCACAGCCCCCCGTTGCGCCATTAGCAAATCCGCCAACCTTTCCCAGTCAACCCCACGGACAGAGTAGGCGGTGGTGGTCGCGGTAGGGTATGGCGGGTCAACATATAGCACGGTGTAATCGTAGTCTTTCACGCGATCAAGCAGATCGCAGGCGTCCCGGCATTCCAACTGCACATAGCGCAACCTTTGCCATAGGGCGGCAATGGTCGAAATACCGTGCAGGAAAAAGCTGCCGACATTGGGCGAAAAGGTTCGCCCCCAACCTGGCCTAGAATCCCCGTGGTTTATGCCTTGGTCAACCACCACATGGAACGCCAACGCCCGGCGTAGGGGCGGCAAGGATTCGTCGTCCATCGCCGACAGCCCCCATTCATACTCGGCGCGGCTAAACGGCGTAAACTCCAACAGCCGCCCGAACTCCTCCGGCTTATCGCGCACCGCCCGCCACCAGTTGATCACCCGCCCGTTTAAGTCGTTAAGGATTTCGGTTTTGACTGGCGCTCTGGCAAGCAGCACCCCTGCCATCCCCGCGAACGGCTCGATATAGCAGCTATCCGGCGTATGCGGCAGGAACGATGCTATCCATTGCGCCTTGCCATAGCCGCGCTTGCCGCCATAGTAGGGCAAGGTTCGATAACTCCCCATTTCCCGCCCATTTAGCCGGATTGCATCGCCGCCACATCCTCCCAGGTGTCAAACGGCAGTTCCGCGCCCGCGGCTTCCGCCGGCTTCTTTCCCTTCAGGCTCTCGTGGGGGCGAAAATAATTGTAATGCGTAACCAGCCCGTCAACGTAGGCTTGCCCGGTATCCCGCGCCTTCAGCCCGCGCAGGGTTTTATCCCTATCCCGTATCGTTCCCTGAAGCCTTTCCGATAGGTTGTTGTTGATATCCGCCTTGACGCCCTTAGTGACGACGTGTCGCACACGGTGGGTTGGAAATGCCCGCGGCATAGCGTCTCGGTATGACGCCAACCCATCCGTCTTGACCGCAACCGGCGGGTTGTTTGACCGCCGCCGCGCCATTGCCAACGCCGTCGCCGCGTCGCGGGTTGTCCGGGTTGGGGTGAGATATGCCGCCAGCAGGAATCGGGTCTGAGAGTCCATCACGTTGAACAGCCAATAATTCTTTCCGCCAACCTTGACGGCAACCTCATCGGCAACCCAGACGCGGCCGGTGTCAACCTTCATCGGGCGTAATACCTCATCCGCCTTTTTCGATAAATCCCTAACCCAAGCGTAGACGCCCATCTGGGTTGTTTCCCGCCCGAAAAACTGATCCATATTTCCCGCGGTCCGGCGGTAGGATAGCCCGTCAAAATACATCTCCACCGCGGCGCCCTTTTCGTGGGGCGTGGCGTGGGGCCGGGGGCCGGGCGGCTTGATAGGCTTGCCGTTGGCGTCAAGCTCGACAAACCGCGCCTTGCCGGATGACCGGCAGGTTTGGCAGGCGATTCCAGTTTTGCGTTTGCAGGTTGACCCGCATAAATGCCCCATCCCCCTATGATATACTACCCAGCAACCTATACAGAACAGGCGCGGGAGGATGTGTTGCAGGCGCTGAAAGCCCGCGGCGCGGATGTTTCGCCGGAGTTCGTCTCCGATATATTGAATCTGGAGGCGGCGCTGCTGGAAAACGGGGATGTGTACGGCGGCCCGGCTTTGGATGTCTACTTGGGGCGGATTAACCGGGCCGGACGCCGGGTTGTGGAGCGGCGGGGCGCGGCGCCGGAGTTGCCGGACCTTTGGTTTGAGCGGGGCTGGCGCGTCCGGCTGGAGGGGCATTTTGAGGATTTGTTGCCTCACGGGCGGATACGGGGGCTGCGGTTGGATACGTCCGCGGATGTTTGGGGGGTATCTCTGGACTAACCTATTTCAACACTGGGAGGGCGCAAGTTATGGCCGCGGAATCACTGCGTATTGCGATGCTTATTGACGGCGACAACGCCCAGGCGTCGTTGATTGAGCATATCTTGGCCGAGACCGCCAAATATGGAACCGTGACTACCCGGCGCATTTATGGCAATTGGACTACGCCTAATATGAGCGGGTGGAAAGACTCGCTCCATACTTACGCGGTGCAACCCATGCAACAATTCAGCTACGCTTCCGGCAAGAACGCTACCGACAGCGCGTTGATTATCGAGGCGATGGACTTGCTTCATGCCGGAACTGTGGGCGGATTCTGTATCGTTTCCAGCGACAGCGACTATACCCGGCTGGCGATGCGGATACGGGAACAGGGCTTGTTCGTGATGGGCGTCGGATGTTTCGATACGCCCAAGTCTTTTGTGAACGCTTGTGCAGTTTTTGTCTATACCGAAAACCTGTCTCCGCAATCGGATAAGAACGCGCAATTTCCAAAGGCAGACGCCTCAGATTGGATGGATACAGCCAGACAAGCCATCGAAGCGGCAGCGGCGGATGACGGTTGGGCATTGTTAAGCACCGTTGGAATGTATATGCGCCAACTGGATTCCGCTTTCGATCCGCGCACTTATGGATATAAGCAACTATCGTCGCTTATCAATTCCAAACCCAATGTATTTGAAACCAAAAGTGACTCTACGTCGCTTAAAGCGCGGTTGAAATCTTGATTCCGAGTCAACATACCCTAGTAATAACGGAAATTTTGTTGAAAAGCAGTGGGTGAAAATGGCCGAACACCGTTTGCTGGCTTGTTTTGCGCACCCGGATGATGAGGCTTTTCCGGTGGGCGGGGCTTTGGCGGCCCATGCCCGGCGGGGGGTGGCGGTGCGTTTGCTTACCGCGACGCTGGGGGAGGAGGGGGAAATCCGGCAGGAGGGGGCGGCTACGCGGGAAACGCTGGGGGAAATCCGGCGGGTGGAGCTTTCCTGCGCGGTGCAGGCGTTGGGGCTGGGCAGCAACGAGGTTTGGGCTTACCGCGATTCGGGGATGGCGGGCTGGGAAGCCAACCGCCATCCCCAAGCGTTGGTGAACGCCAGCGCCGCCGAGGTGGTGGAGCGGCTGGTGTTGGAAATGCGCCGCTTTCGTCCGCAGGCGGCGCTCACTTTCGGCCCCGACGGGCTGTATGGGCATCCCGACCATATCGCCATATCGCGGCATACCGCCGAGGCGTTTCATTGCGCCGGCGACCCGGCGGCTTTTCCGCACCAGTTGACCGGCGGGCTGGAGCCTTTTCAACCGCGGCGGCTGTTTTATAGCGTCCGCCCGCGGGGTTTCCGGCGGCAGTGGGCGGAGGCGCTGCGCGGGCAGGGCGTTGACTGGCCTCTGCCTACGCCGGAGCAGGAGCGGCAGGGGGTGCCGGAACGGGATATTCACTTGGATCTGGATGTGTCGGGCGATGGGGTTTTGGAGGCCAAGATGGCCTGCATTCTGTGCCACCGGACGCAGGTGGCTCCCTCGTGGCCTTACCACCGCGTTCCGCGTGAGGTTACGGCCCGCATCTTGGGGCGCGAGTTTTATGTCCGCGCTTATCCGCCGGTGAATGACGGGGAAACCGTGGCCGCCGATTTTTTCGCCGGGCTTTAGTCCGGCGCAGAGGGGGCGGAGTCCACCGGGTTTTTATCGGGGGACTCTTGGCGATCTGCGCCGGGAATGCCGGTTATCAGGCTAGGACGACTTTTTCCTCGCCGGGCTTGGGGCGCTGGATGATTTCGACGCTGACTTCGTCGGGGGCGACGATGAAGGCGACGGCGGAGCCGGAGGGCATTACCCACGGTTCGCAGTTGAATTTGACGTTGTTGGATTTCAGGGTGGCGGCCAGGGCGGTGATGTCGTCGGTTTGGAAGCCGAGGTGGTCGAGGCCGTAGCGGGGTTCGGTGGAGCCGGCGACCGGGTTTTCGCCTTCGGCGCGGCCGGAGATGGTCATCAGGTAGGTTCCGTTGAGGGCGAGTTCGATCGATTTGGTGTTGGACAGCGGCCGCTCGGCGGCGATTTCGGCGCCGAAGTTGTCGCAGTAGAATTTGGCGGCTTCGTCCGGGTCGGCGCTGCGGAAGTGGAGGTGGTTGTAAAAGACGTTCACGGGTTTTCCTCCTGGGGGGTCAGGCTGTGGTTAGTTTACCATAAAAAGGGGGGGGGTGGGGGGATTAGGCGGCGGGGCGGGGGGAGTTCTTGTTGGCGCCGCGCGGTTGGTAACGGGGAACGCCTGGCGGTGATATCACCGGGGGTTGCGGTTCTCAGCGGGGTGGTCCGTACCAGCGCGGGGTCACCTTGTCGGTCATCCCAATAATGGTATTGGCCAGCGGGTAGCCCGAACCAGCGCGGGGTCACCAGGTGCGGGAGACCGCCGGGCGGCGGCGTCTGAGGGTAGCCCGAACCAGCGCGGGGTCACCCCAAACTGCTCCATATATCGGATGTACTGGATAGGGTAGCCCGTACCAGCGCGGGGTCACCCGCAGGCCAGTCCGCCGCCCGCAGTTCATGCATGGGTAGCCCGTACCAGCGCGGGGTCACCCACCCAGCCATACGCCAGAGGGTAGAAACGAGCGGGTAGCCCGTACCAGCGCGGGGTCACCGGACTGACCTGCGCCACGGAGTACACCGTGGAAGGGTAGCCCGTACCAGCGCGGGGTCACCCCTTGGCTGGATTTCCAGGTGGGTACGGCGCTGGTCGTGGCGTCTTCCGCTTTGGCGCTGCCTCGTTAAATGGCGAAGGCCAGTTGACGGGGTTTTGCCGGTGCGGTTCCCGCTTCATCGGGGGTAGTTTCACCATCGCTTTTTGCGATAGCCAGAGCTTCCCTCTCCACGGGCGTTGAGGCTTCAACCAAGCCCATAGCCAGGTTTTTAAGGTTTTTGGCGGCGTTGAAATTCCGGTCGTGCCTGGAGTTGCAGGATGGACACGTCCAGTGAGTTTCCCGGCCTAGATCGGGGTTCACTACGCCGCAGTTAGAGCAGGTTTTGCTGGAGGGATACCACTGATCGGCTTCCGCTATTTCCGTGCCGTACCATTGCGCTTTGTAGCGGATTTTGGAGAGCAGGCCGCCCATTGCGGCGTCGGTCAACGCTTTGGACTGCAATCCTGCCCTAATCCTCCCTTTCACGTTGAGGGATTCTATGCCGAGGCGGTTATATCTGAATACCAGTTCCTTGCTCAGGTGATGGTGGCGGTTATCGCGCAATCCGGTTATGCGGCGGTGCAGGCGGTCGAGGCGGCGCTGGGCTTTGTGCCAGCCCCGGCTGCCGGGCGTGCGGCGCGACAGGGCGCGTTGCCATCGCCGGAGTTTCTTGAGATTGGCGGCGTAGGGTTGGGGGTTTTCCCATCGGTTTCCGTTGCTGTCCACGGCCAGGGGAGTGAGGCCCACGTCTACGCCGCCGGCCGCTTGGCTTTCGCGCCGGGGCGGGGAGACGGGGGCTTTCCAGCAGGCCAGGGATAGATGCCACCTCCCGTTTTTGTATTTAATATGCGCCTGGTAGGGTATCAAACCCGGCGGCAGGCGGCGGGACATACGGACGCTGCCCAGCATAGCCAGCTTAATCCTGCGGTTGCCGTCATATTTGATGCTTTCCGCGCCGGCGTCGGCCAAGAATCCGCCGGCGCCGGTGCGTTTCTTTTTCTTGAATTGGGGCGGCCCGGAGCGCAGGGTTTTGTTTCGCCAGCGTTTCATGGCGTGGTCGAAATCGTTGAACGCCCCGGTCGCCACCCATTTTGATACTTCCAGCACCCACGGGAAATCCTCCCGTTTGCAGGCGTTGAACGCTTTTCGCAAGTCGCCGGTTGCGGGCCAAGTCAGGCGGTTGCGGCGGTGGAAGCGGTGGGTTGCCGCCGCAAGGTTGTAGACGAACCGGCTGATGTTGACCGCTTTGCGGCTGTATTCCGCCTGCGCCACGGTCAACTCGATAGGCACGGATATGCCGGCGGCCAGCCAGCCGTCGGGTTTGGTGCTTTTCCGGCCGGTTTTTTTCGGGGGCATAGATCCGTTAATCCGCGTTGGCTGTTGGGATTGCGGCACCGGTTTGGCGCCGCTGCCTTGTTTACCTTACGTATGTGCTTCGGCATTGTCTACCGGCAACTGTCATCAATTTGCAGGCTTGGGCGCGGGCGCGGTATATGCGGGCTTGGGATGGGCGGCGGCGGTTGGGGTTATTGTAGGAACTGGGAGGTCCATTGTTGGTAGGCGGGGCGGCGGGTGAATTGGGCCATTTGGTCGTCGGTGGCTAGGGTGGGGCGGAGGTCGGCGGGGGGTGTGCCTTCGCGGAGGGCTTTCAAGGTGTCGTGGACCGCTTTGACCGCGGCGGAAAAGGGGAGGTGGCCTTGCAGGGCGATGCGGACGCCGTGGGCGCTTAGCCATTCCCGGTCTTGCAGTTCGCCGGTGGCGCCGCCCAGCAGCAAGGGGAGGGACAGCTCGGCGGCCACCGCCGCCACTTCGTCGCGGGTGGCGGCGCCGGCCAGAAAGATGGCGTCAACGCCGGCCTGCTGGTAGGCTTTGACGCGGCGGAGGGTGTCGTCCAGGCCGGTTATGCGGAGGGCGCCGGTGCGTCCGGCGATGGCGAGGGCCGGGTCGGTGCGGGCGGCGAGGGCGGCTTTCATCTTGCCGATGCCTTCGTCCAGCGACAGCAGCTCCGCGCCGGCGGCGCCGAAGCCGCGGGGCAGGATGGTGTCCTCGATGGTGAGGGCCGATACGCCGGCGGTTTCCAGTTCCTCGACGGTGCGCATCACGTTGAGGGCGTTGCCATAGCCGTGGTCGGCGTCCACCATCAGCGGCAGGTCGCCGGCGCGGCAGATGCGGTGGATCTGCTGGGCGAATTCGGTAAGGGTCAGCACCACTAGGTCGGGGGCCCCCAGGACGGTGAAGGAGGCGATGGAGCCGGCGAACATTCCGGTCTCGAAGCCCAAGTCCTCGGCGATGCGGGCGGAAATGGGGTCGAACACCGAGGCGGGATGCACGCACTCGCCGCCGTCCAGGATTGCCCGGTAGTTGGCGCGCCGGGTGGTGAAGTTCATTTTGCTACCCCCTTTAGGCGGTTTTTGTGGTATGCTGGGGGCGATTTTAGCATAGGGGGGCGCGTTATGGCGGAGCGGATGGTTTTGGGGGTGGATTTTAGCGGGGCGAAGGGGGATGATCATGTGGGGAAAACTTGGGTTACAAAGGGGTGGTTCGACGGGACAACGCTGATTATTAGCGATTGTCGCCCTGACAGCCGCGACGGGCTTCGGACATTGCTGAAGGGCCTGCCCTCTGACTCAGTGGCAGCAATGGATTTTCCCTTTGGCGTACCTATGGAATTCATCCAGTACCTGGGTATTGACGCTACTGATATGCCAACGGTCTGGCATAGTATATTAAGCGATGGCAAGGATGTGGCTTGGTTCGAAGCCAAGTGCCGAGGAGCCTTCAAAGAACTTGGCTACGAATCCAAACGGACTGGCGATGAATACTATCCAGAAAGCAAGTCACCATTGAATCTCAGGATGTTTCGGATGACGTTCCATGGAATGTCAATGCTGGGCAAACTTTGGAATGAGACAAACTGTCAAGTGCCGCCGCTACAGCAAGAAGGACACAACGGATTAACGTTGTTGGAAGTGATGCCGGGGGCGGCCCTCAAGGTTTTCGGGTTGCCCTTTACCGGATATAAGGAGGGTAAGGGCGATGCAGTGCTCCAAGAAAAGCGTAAAGCACGGGAAAAAATTCTTGGGGAATTGGATGGTGCTTCGCAAATCCAATTGGAAACGTTCGATGAAATTCGGAATAAATGTATCGACGACCGGGGCGGTGATGCCCTTGATTCTCTGGTTGCGGCAGTAGTGGCCGCCAAATGGGCAAAAAACGAATCAGATTTCCTAGTTCCATCGGACGAGGTTGTTGACACTCTGAAACGCAATAAACGCAACAAGAGGCAAGCATCTCAGCAGGCAATGGGCAAGAGGAAAATTGAAGTCGCCCGGCTAGAGGGCTGGATTTACACACCCCTGCCTAATTAGCATGAAAGGGGCGAGCTGAGCGGTTGCTGGCAGCGATCGACATCCGCTACGCTGCGGAAAAGGCGCGGTGAAGTTCATTTTGCTACCCCCTTAAGGCGGTTTTTGTGGTATGATGAGGGCGATTTTAGCATAGGGGCGCGTTATGGCGGAGCGGATGGTTTTGGGGGTGGATTTCAGTGGGGCGGGGGGGGATGATGATGTGGGGAAAACTTGGGTGACTAGGGCGTCTCTCGATATGGGAGATGATTCTTTGATACTTTGGTCGTGCAAGCCTATTTCACGGAAAAAACTTACCGATCTGCTTATGGGGTTATCTAATGATGCGGTGGCGGCTTTGGATTTTCCCTTTTCCTTTCCGATAGCGTTTGCTAAAAAGTTAGGTTGCGCGGAAAGGGAAATGCCGGCTTTATGGCAATCGGTAGCTTCGATGGATCTCGATGATTTCAAGGACGAAGCGGCAGGATTTACGGGATTGCTCCGGGCTGGCGATTTGCATTGCGCCAATGCCAAGCCGTGCCTGAAAATGGAGGGAAACCCGGTAATGATCAATATGACGTTCCGGGGAATGCAGATGCTGCACCACTTGCGGCAGGCAGGGTGCCGGGTTCCGCCTCTGGATGATGACGAATGCGATGGGGCGACTTTGTTGGAAGTAATGCCCGGCGCAGCGCTTAAGATTTGGGGGTTGCCGGATGGTTATAAAGGGGGGCAAGCAGCTTTTGAGAATCGGCGGAAAATACTCAAGGAATTGCCAAAACGCTCCGATATTGCTTTGCTCAACCTACACGATTTCCGTGATGAATGTATGTTCAGCGATGATGCGCTGGATTCTATAGTGGTTGCGGTAGTAGCCGCTATGTGGGCATTGGACAAGGATGAGACGCAGATTAAGCGCCCAACAAAGGACAAGATTTCCGAATATAATGGCAAGCGTTCAATCTCTCCGGGAATTGTTGGAAAAACTGAAATCGAAGCCGCCAAACTTGAAGGTTGGATTTATGTTCCGTATCCCAGGAAATAATCTCTATGGGTAAATGAATACGGGAAAGGAATTTGTATGGCAGCTGCCGACCGCGTATCCGAGATTTTTGCCGACGCCCGCGCTGTTCACGGCGATGCGTTGCGGTTGCTGGTGGCGGGCGACATCCGTGATGCTGCGGAAAAGGCGTGGTGCGCCACCAAGCGGGCTACCGACGCTTTGATACTGGCGCGGACGGGCGAGGAGATGGAAATAAGTTCTGACACATCGAAAGGGTTGCTTATGCTTGCGGAACAAGACAATGCCGTAAGTTCTTTGGTTAGGCGTTATTACTCACGGCAAAGGGCGTTGCATGGCAGATGCTTTTATCTGGGGGTGTGCGATCCAATATCCGACACGGAGCGGCGCATAAGGGAAACCGTCGGCTATATTATGGACGCTGAAAACTTGGCGGGGTATTCCGGGGAGCGCCCCCACCCTAACCCTCCCCCTTGGGGGGAGGGGATATAAATGCGGCCTCTTAGGGGAGGGGATGTATTGTTGATATGTATTGTTGCGGGGTAGCGGGTTGTAGGTTGGGTTGGGGGTTGGGGATTTTTTGTTGGTTGGTAAGGGGGGGTTATGGTTTTGGGGCGGCGGGAAATGTTGTTGGTGGCTTTTATGCAGGCTTCTAATTGTTCTAATTATACCGGGGCTTGGCGGCATCCGGGGGCGGGGGGCGGGTTTCTTGATTTGGGGTATTATCAGGATGTGGCGCGGGTTTTGGAGGGGGCGCGGTTTCATTTGGCGTTTTTTGATGACCGGCTGGCGATGCCTAGCGTGTATGGGGATTCTTTTGTGGATGCGGTGGAGTATGGGGTGCGGGCGGTTAAGCTGGATTTGACGCCGGTGCTTACGGCGATGGGGCTGGCTACTTCGCATTTGGGGTTGGGGGCTACTTATTCCACTACTTATTACGCGCCTTTTCATGTGGCGCGGTTGTTCGCTTCGCTGGATCATTTTACTAACGGGCGGGTGGCGTGGAATGTGGTTACTTCGCTGAATGATGCGGAGGCGCATAATTTCGGGGTGGCGGCGCATCCGGGGCATGATGATCGTTATGATGCGGCGGATGAGTTTATGGAGGCGGCTTGCGCTTTGTGGGATTCTTGGGATGATGGGGCGTTGTTGTACGATGGGGTTAGCGGGCGGTTCGCCGATGCTAATAAAGTGCGGCGGGCGGATTATGCCGGGCGGTATTTCCGGTCGCGGGGGCCGTTGACTACGCCGCGTCCGCCGCAGGGGTATCCGGTGATTATTCAAGCGGGGCAGAGCGAGCGGGGGCGCCGGTTCGCCGCGCGGTGGGGGGAGCTGCTGTTTGTTATTTTTCCGTCGGCGGAGGGGTGTAAGGCGTACCGGGATGATTTGCGGGCGCGGGCGGCGGCGGCGGGGCGGGCGCCGGATGCGGTGAAGGTGGCGCCGGCGGTGTATGTGGTGGCGGGGGAGTCGGAGCAGGCGGCGGCGGATAAGCTGGGGCTGATTGAGGGGCTGGCGCGTCCGGCGGATTCTTTGGCTTTGCTGTCGGAGGTGTTTAATTATGATTTTTCGCGGCATCCGCCGGGGGAGCCGGTTTCGGATGCGGCGATGGGGGCGATGACCGGGCTGCGGGGGTTTTTGGAGCGGGTGGTGCGGTTGAGCGGGAAGGCGAATCCGACGGTGGAGGATTTTGTGCGCTGGTCGGGGCGGGGGACGCTGCGGGAGTTGCCGGTGTTCAGCGGGACGCCGGGGCAGGTGGCGGATCAGATGGAGGCGTGGCATAGCGCGGAGGCGTGCGACGGGTTTGTGCTGGCGGCGACGCATATTCCGGGGGCTTATGAGGATTTTGCGCGGTTGGTGACGCCGGAGTTGCAGCGGCGGGGGGTGTTCCGGCGGGAGTATGCCGGGGGTACGCTGCGGGATAATTTGGGGCTGCGGCGGCCGGGACGCGGGGGGTGGTGATGGGGATGGGCGGCGATTGCGGGAGGGTTAGGCTATTGTCCGGCTGGTAGTTCCGTTTGCCATAGCTGGCCTTGGCCGGGGAGGTATTGGCCGGTGCGGATGCGGGCGATTTGGTAGTCGGGCAGGGGAACGGCGGCGAGGCATTTTCCGCCCTGGTGCGCCCCGTGTTCGCTGAAATTGAAATCTTGGTTGTCGAATCCTTGCTCACTGCGGGATTCTGGCAGGTCGTTGTTGTCCGTTGGGAATAGGTGCAAAAAGAATCTTGCTTGGGTATCCGCCGCATTGCACGATTCGCGGGAATAATACAGTTGGCGGGCTTCGCGGTATAGCCGGAAAGGGCCGGCGGTTATTGGCGGTAAACCGGGCAGGCGGGCTTCGATTTCCTGAAACTGCGCCTGCGCGTCCGGGTTGATTTCCGCTTGCCATAGGGACTGCTCATCCGGCCCCACCTGGCCGGTGCGGATTAGGGCTATGGGGTAATCGGGCAACGGCGCGACAGTCCAGCATTTGTCGTCCACGCGCCCGCCGTGCTGGTCAAAGGCGAAATTTTGGTTATCGAACCCGTATTCATCACGGTTGGCGGGCAAATCTCTTTCGTCTTTTGGGAAAATGTGTAGATAAAACCGCGCCGACGTATCCTCCATTGTACAATTGGTTTTGACGTGACTCAAAATTCCGCCATCGCCGCTGATATAAACGTCAAATAGCGCATCAACCGTCAAGCCATCGGCAGTGATGTCTCGATATTTGGCGCGGTAAACATCCGACAGAGTCGAGGGGCTGCTGTCGGAAAGGCCGGGCATTGTTATGGTGAGGAATGGGCTGTTATACGCCTTGATGCTATGAACCACCGGACCCGGCAATTTCCCGTCATCCCTCGCGCCCGGGAATAGGAAATCCAGATAGCGGTTGATTATCCGGTCGTTAGCCATATAAAAATCGCCATCTTGGGCAACGAAAAACAGCCACTTACGGTCATCATCGTTCAAGATCTGCGAATTGTGGATGATGTCATACAAGAGGCCCCGGTCATCCGAAGCGTAAATATAGAGCGGGGATTGCGGATACATTTCCAATAAATGCTCAAGCCCTTGCCGGTAGGATGGACCCCAATAATCCATCTCGAACCGCTCCCCGATGCTTTCGTTGGCACCCCAAGCGGCCAGCGAATTAAAATACGTATATTGGTGGGGGTGCAAAGATACTATGCCGGTTAATGCCCCGGCTAGGGCCGCTCCAGCCAAAACGTACGCCCCCGTCCGCCGGGCGGTTTTAAGATAGCTGGCCCGCGCTCTGCCCCTGCGCCGGCTGGCGTTTCCGGCAAGACAATGCAGTCCGGCCGCGGTCAGCAAACAGAACGGCGCCCAAAGAAAGTACATCTGCCGCCATCCGTTGTAGATATTAAACTGCCATACGGCGGCGGCAATGACCGGCAACGCGAAACATCCTAAACACAGAAATATAAATCGCAGACGTCCGTCAATAAGCGCCCGCCCCGGCCGCCGGAGGATCCATACTATCGTCGCCGCCGCGCCGGCACACCCCAGCAGCAACATCGCCGGCGGCGCGGTAATCCCGAACCACACGGGGATGTACTGCGGCGGCACGGCGTCCGATAGTATGGTTTCCCCCATAAAGAGGTTGAGCGTCCGGTTAGGGTGTTCGGAAAGCGCCGACAGGCTGTCAATATAACCCAGCGGATTCAACCAGTAATATGGCTGGCTGGCGTAGATGGTCAAAATAACCGCTACGACAAAGATGCCCCCGGTCGCTAATATGCGTTTTCGCCGCAACAGGTTGGATGTGAATTGCCAATCCAGTCCGCGCATCGCCAGCACCGCCGCCGGGAGTAATAACGCGAAGGGGCGCAGATTCACCGCCAAACCTATAACTATCCCCAGCAGCGCGAATGCGCCAACCGTATCCCGCCGGAATGCCCGGTGGGTTAGATACAAAGCGATCATAAACATAACCGTAAAGGGTAGATCCTTGCTGTTAAAAAACGAGTGGGCGTACAATCGGGGATGCAACAAAAACATTAGCATTGCCAACAATGCGATCCACCGGCTGCCGAATATCCGGTAGACCAGCAGGGCGCAGAAAAACCCGCCTACGATGTAAAATAGATGGGTGAGCAGGTGGCGCATCAGGAAAATATCGCGGCTATCCTGCAATCCCAGCGCCCGCTCCGCCATCAGCAGGGGCATCTCAAACGCCAGGCCGTAAAAGCGGTTGTGGTCGGTGGGTAGCGCGTCGCTGTCGCCCATAACATAATCGGCGTTGTCGATGGCGATGTCCCGTTGCCACGACTCGTCAGCCCCCACGCCGTAGTCGTCCAGCACGGCGATGCCGGCGGCGGCGAATAGCAGGCATACCATCGTTGCCAAGACCGGAAACGGAATCCGCCTCATCCGGGCGGCGGGGTGAAGGAGCGGCGTCATGGCGGGATTATATCACCGGGGTGGGGGCGTTGGCATTGGGCGGGTTTGGGGGTATAATCGGGGCGGGATTTATCTTTTGTGGAGCGTTTGGGGTTATGGCTTTGCCGGAACGGATGAAGTTCGGGATTTTTATGGGGCCTTTTCACCGGGTCGGGGAAAACCCGACGCTGGCGCTGGAGCGGGATCTGGAGCTGGTGCAGTGGCTGGATTATCTGGGTTTCGATGAGGCGTGGATCGGGGAGCATCATAGCGCCGGGTGGGAGACGATTTCGTCGCCGGAGATTTTCATCGGGGTGGCGGCGGACCGGACGCGGCATATCAAGCTGGGGACGGGGGTGATCAGCATTCCGTATCATCACCCGTTTAATGTGGCTAACCGGATGGTGCAGCTGGACCACATGACCCGGGGGCGGGTGATGCTGGGGGTGGGGCCGGGGGCGCTGCCGGGGGATGCGTATATGCTGGGGATTGAGCCTACGGCGCAACGGCGGCGGATGGACGAGGGTTTCGGGCTGGTGCTGCGGCTGATGACGGAAACCGAGCCGATCACTTACGAAAGCGACTGGTTCGTTTTGCGGGAGGCGATGTTGCAGTTGCGTCCGTACACCAAGCCGCGTATGCCGATCGCGGTGGCCTCGGTGCAGTCGCCGTCGGGGGTGGCGCTGGCGGGGAAGTATGGGGCGTCGGTGCTGACGATTACGGTGCCGCGGGATCCGGGGTCGCCGGATTCGGACTTGCGGGCGTTGTGGGAGGTGGCGGAGGAGTCGGCGGCGGAGCATGGGCAGACGGTTTGCCGGGATGATTGGCGGCTGGTGCTGCCGGTGCATTTGGCGGACAGCAAGAAAGAGGCGATGGAGCAGGCGCGGCTGGGCGCGGGCCGGTATCAGCGGGAGTATTTCGAGCATACGATGGGCCGCGATGCGGTGGTCGATGGGCCGCTGGAGGATATTATCGAGGTTATGGACCGCAACGGGGCCTGGATTATCGGCAGTCCCGAGGATTGCATCGAGGGGATCAAGCGGCTGGAGGAGCGGAGCGGGGGTTTCGGCGGGTTTATGGTGCAGGCGATCGACTGGGCGCCGCGGGAGCAGGTGCTGCGGAGTTATGAGCTGCTGGCGCGGTATGTGATGCCGGAGTTTCAAGGGTCGACGGCCAGCACGGCGGCGTCGAACCAGTGGGCTTATGAGCGGCGGGATGTGCTGAAGGCGGGGCGGGCGGCGGCCATTGACCGGGCGCGGGCGGATTACGCCGGGCGGCCCAGGTAGCAGCACGAATCGGGAGCCGGCAAGGGGGCAAGGATGCGAGCGGTCTGGTATGAGCGGAATGGCCCGGCGGAGGTTATGGAGTTCGGGGAAATGCCGGAACCGGAGCCGGGGCCGGGGGAGGTGCGGGTGCGGGTGGTGACGTCCGGGGTGAATCCCTCGGATTGGAAGCGGCGGGCGGGGGTTACGCAGCCGCTCGCTTTCCCGCGGGTGATTCCGCATCAGGATGGGGCGGGGGTGATTGACCGGGTGGGGCCGGGGGTGGCGGCGTCGCGGTTGGGGGAGCGGGTTTGGCTGTTCGAGGCGCAGTTCGGGCGGCCTTTCGGGACGGCGGCGGAGTATACGGTGCAGCCGGCGGGCCATGCGGTGGCGCTGCCGGCGGGGGTTAGTTTCGCCGAGGGGGCGTGTTTGGGGGTGCCGGCGATGACGGCGCACCGTTGCCTGTTCGCCGACGGGCCGCTGTCGGGGCTGACGGCGCTGGTGCCGGGGGGCGCGGGGGCGGTGGGGCATTATGCGGTGCAGTTGGCGAAGCTGGCGGGGGCTACGGTGATCAGCACGGTCAGCTCGGATTACAAGGCGGAAATCGCCAGGGCGGCGGGGGCGGATTACGTGGTTAATTACCGCTTGGAGGATACGGCGGCCCGGGTGATGGAAATCACCGGGGGCGAGGGGGTTGACCGGGTGGCGGAGGTGGATTTCGCGGGGAATTTCGCGGTGACCAGCCAGGTGCTGAAGTCGTCGGGGGTGGTGGCGGTGTATGCCGCGGGAACGGGGGCGCAGCCGGCGGTGCCGTTGCAGTTCCGGCGGAGCAATACGGTGGTGCGGAATGTGCTGGTGTACGATATGCCGGAGGCGGCCAAGGCGGCGGCGGTGGCGGATCTTACCGGGTGGCTGGAGGCGGGGGCGCTGAGCCATTTGGCGGGGCCGCATTTTCCGCTGGAGGCGGCGGCGCAGGCGCACCGGGCGGTGGAGGGCGGCGCGGTGGGGAACGTGGTTTTGGATGTGGGGGCGGGGTAGGGTTGTTGCGAGGGGATGTAGAGTTGTTTGGCGTTTGGCGGCGCGGCGGTTACAGCAATAGGATTTCCCCGTAGGGATTGAGTAATACCGGCTCCATCGAAACGAGTCCGGTATAGTAATTAAGCCGCACTTCGCACAAGTTGAGGAAATCCCGGCCCAAGAGGGATGGGATTCCTTGGGGTGTTTGGGGATCGTCTCTGACGATGTTGATGTCCAAGTGGCATCGGATGTGCGGAAAAGATGCCGTCTCGAAAGACAGCGTTCCCGGCACGGAATAATAATGTTGCGTTCCGCCGATCCCGACCGATTGCTGTAGTCTGCCCGTTCCTTGCAGCAGATCTGGGGTGATATTCATTCGCCTGACGTCGTCCAAGTGGAGGGCTACGCCGTTGGCGCCTGAGTCTACCGTGAAATTTACCCAGTCATCTATGCCGAGACGGGTGAAAGATACATGGGCCCACACACAAGGACTTGGCGCTCTGGAGTGTTTTGAGTTGTACTCCCCATATATGACCATGTTAGCCCGGCAGCATCAAATCGATTGGTTCGGAGCGCAGAAACTGCCAATAGGTATTTCCGGGATGGATGCCTTTCGCCTCTAGCAGATCTACCAGTTCCCTAGAATCGGGCGATGCGCCGACCAGTTCCTCTTGGTAAACGGCCACGTACATATCAGGATACAGCTCGCGCCATTCCTCTAGATGCGCCTCAAGAAAGCGCGCATCCTTCCGCATCTGCCGCAACAATGCGGACATTTTTTCGTCGTCGAACTCGGTCAGCTCCACCACGCCGTCGCCGTTGTGGCCCCACTTTACCGGGCCGGATTCCTTGACTACGATGAATGGGCCGCCGACGACCGGGCCGTTGGGTCCCCAGCGGACGGGGACGGATTCGGTGTTCATAGCTTGCCTCGATGGGTTGGATTGAGTCTAGTTTATCACGCCGGGGTTGCGGGGGCAACGGGGGGATGGGGCTTGCGGAGGTTCAGGGGGGCAGGATTATTCCGCCGGCGTCTACGTTCAGCGGGGTTAGGGCTACCAGGTTTTGGGGGTGGTTGAGGCGGAGGTCGCAGCGGTTCAGGAATTCGCGGCCTAGTAGGGATGGGATTCTTGCCGGGTTGTCGGCGTCTCCGGCGATGTGAAGATCCAGGTGGCAGCGCAAATGTAATGATTCGGTCTCGAAAGACAGCGTACCCGGTTCGGAGTAATAGCGTTGGATTCCGCCGATCCCTCGGGAAATGCGGACGGGGCTGGTTCGCAACAGGTCGCGAGGGATTCGCAACTTCCTGACGTCGGCAGAGTGGATGATTACGCCGGTGGCGCCGGAATCGACCAGGAAATCAACCCATCCTCTGACGCTGAAACGGGGGAAAGAGACGTGAATCCGCACATACGCGCTGGGCGTTTCCGGTGGTTCTGGTTTGTAATGCCCGTAGATGGTCATATCAGCCAGGCACCACCAAGTCCATGGGATCAGTGTCCAGAAACTGCCAGCAGGAATAGCCGGCCGGTACGCCTTTCGCCTCCAGCTGCTCCACCAGTCCGTCCACGGTTGTCGCCGCGGCTACCAGCTTTTCTTGGAAAACGGCCACGTACATATCGGGGTACTGTTCCATCCATTGGGCGCGATGGGCTTCCAGGTAAAGGCTGTCTTTCCGTATCTGGCGGGCGGATGCCTTGAATTTGGCTTCGTCAATGTGCTCCTCGCCGTCGGGGCCGTAGGTGATGATGTTATAGGGGTCGTCGTCTGGCATAACCTGTCCCTCGCCGGTTGAATACCGCTAGATTAGCACGCCGGGGTTGCGGATGTAAACGGGCGGCGGGTTTATCTGGTATTATGGATCAGCGCGTATTTGCGGCGGCAGGTTTCGGAGGGGTTATGGCTAAGGGCGGGTTCAAGGTTATGGATTCGGATATGCACGTGGTGGAGCCGGCGGATTTGTGGGTGCGGTATATGGACGCCGCTTTCCGGGAGCGGGCGCCGGTGGGGTTGCGCCGCCACCCGCGGGATTTGGGGGTGCAGGTGGGCGATAGCGTGTTTCCGTTGCCCAACCGCAGCTATGCCAACGCTATCGCGCCGCTGATGACCAGCCAGCAGAGCGTTTACGCCGAGCCGGAGCGCCAGGGGTGGGACAGCGCGTCGCAGTTGGCGGCGATGGATGCGGAGGGGATTGATACCGCGGTGCTGTTTCCCAGCCGCGGGTTGTTCGTGTTGGGCGACAGCGGGATTGCGCCGGAGATGGCGACGGCCATTGCGCGGGCGTATAACGACTGGCTGGCGGATTTCTGCGCGGGCGGGCCGGGGCGGTTGTTCGGGGCGGCGATGATCCCGCCGCAGGATGTAGACGGCGCGGCGGCCGAGGCGCGGCGGGCGGTGGAAACGCTGGGCTTCAGGACGGTGTTCGTGCGCCCCAATCCGGTGGGGGGGCGCAATTGGCACGATTCTTATTACGACCCGCTGTGGGCGGAAATCGAGCGGCTGGGCGTGCCGCTTAGTTTTCACGAGGGCGGGCGGGTTAATTTGCCGCAGCCGGGGGATAATTTCGAGACGCACATGCTTTACCATACTTGCACCCATCCGATGGGGATGATGCTGGCGGTGGTGGATGTAGTCGGCGGCGGGGTGCTGGAGCGGTTTCCGCGGTTGAAAGTGGCTTTTCTGGAGGGCAATTGTTCGTGGGCGCCGTGGCTGCTTTGGCGGCTGGATGAACATTATGAAATGTCGGCGGCCTATGATCATCCCGATTTGCGGATGGCGCCCAGCGATTATTTCCGGCGGCAATGTTATTTGTCGGTGGAATGCGATGAGGCGCCGGCGGAAATTGTGTCGCGTTTCGGGCTGGAGGATAATGTAGTGTTTTCTACGGATTATCCGCACGCCGATTCCAAGTATCCGCAATCGGTGGCGCGGTTTTTGGAAATGCCGCTGCCGGCGGAGGTTAAGCGCAAGTTTTTGTGGGATAACTGCGCCCGGTTGTACGGCTTCGGGGGGTAATGCCCCCCGGCGGTTGCGGGCGGGCGTAATGCGATGCGGGCGACGTAAGGAGAGGCGAATATGGCCGCCGATGATGGGAAAAACCGGCTTTACTACGGCGATAACCTGGATATCCTGCGTAACCACATCGCCGACGAAAGCGTTGATTTGATTTACCTGGATCCGCCGTTTAACTCCAACGCCGATTACAACATCCTTTTCCGGGAAACCGGCGGGCAACAATCGGCGGCGCAGATCACCGCTTTTGAGGATACATGGCATTGGGGGCTGGAATCGGAAATCGCCTACCAGGATGTAGTGGCTAACGCTCCGGGCAAGCTACCCGAATTGTTGCAGGCAGTGCGGTCGTTCCAAGGGCAGAACGATATGATGGCCTACTTGGCGATGATGGCGCAACGGATTTTAGAGTTGCATCGCGTGTTGAAAAACACGGGCAGCATTTATCTGCACTGCGACCCGACGGCTAGCCACTATTTGAAAATGCTGATGGACTCAGTATTCGGCAGGGAAAATTTCCGCACCGAAATAGTCTGGAAAAGGTCATCAGGGTTTAAGCGTAAATCCGCGAAAAAGTTTCCCCAAAAGAATGACATCATTCTGTTTTACTCCAAGTCGTTGGGCAATATCACATTCAAGACTCAGTACCAACCGCACAAGCCGGAGTACCTCAAACGATTCAAAAAGGATAGCGATGGCAGGTTGTACCGAGATGATGTAAACCCAACCGGGGGCGGACGTCGAGTCATATATTTGGATGAGACGGAAGGGGAAATAATTGATTCCGTATGGACGGATATTTACCCTTTGAATCCGATGGCTCGCGAGCGATTGGGTTATCCTACACAAAAGCCGGAATCGTTGCTGGAGCGCATTATGAACGCCAGCAGCAACGAAGGGGATGTAGTGATGGACCCGTTCTGCGGTTGCGGCACGTCCATTGCGGCGGCGGAGCGTCTTAACCGCCGTTGGATTGGCATTGACATTACTCATCTGGCGGTTACTCTGATACGCCACCGGCTGCACGATACTTTCAAGAATGAATTGAAACCTTACGAAGTCATAGGCCAGCCGCAAGATGTGGAAAGCGCCCGGGCGTTGGCGTTGGAAAGCGAACACGATGGGCGTTATCAATTTGAGTGGTGGGCGTTGGGGTTGGTGGATGCGCGTCCGGCGCAAGAACGCAAAAAGGGGGCGGATTCGGGGATCGACGGGTATATCAACTTTTTCGATGATAACAGCGGCAAGGCGAAACGCATTGTGGCGCAAGTGAAAAGCGGGCGGGTAAACCGGGGGCAGATAGCGGCGCTAAAGGGGGATATGGAGCGGGAAAAGGCGGAAATCGGGTTGTTTATAACGCTGCATCCGCCGACGCGGCCGATGCAGGATGAGGCGGCGGCGGCCGGTTTTTACGCGCCGGAACATTATCCCGATAGCCTATATCCGCGCGTCCAGATTCTTACTATCGCGGAACTGCTGGCGGGCAAGCGGGCGGAGTACCCGCGGCTGGCCCCCGATGCTACCTTCCGGCAGGCGCCGCGCCGCCGCCGCGCCGGGGGTTCGCAAACGCGGTTTTAGGTTGGCAAGGATGATTCCGCACCGCCCGCCATGCTATACTACACCTATGCAGGGCGAGCCGGCGCACCGGAGAGCCGGCGGCAGCACAAGCAGCTACCCGTAAGGAACGAGAGATGACCACGGAACCCGCTACGCCAGGCATGGACCAGATCAGGCTGGAAACGGCCCAAGACTTCATCGATGCCCTGCAACAGCGCCCGCAGTTTCAGGAAACCGTGCTGCGCCACCTGCTCACCGCAGATCTGTTGGGCCTGCCGGAGCAGGTCAAGCAACTCGCTAGGGATGTGCTGGAGCACCGGGGGGAGTTGCTGGAGCTCAGAAACGAGTTCATGGAACACCGGGGGGAGTTTCTGGAGCTCAGGAACCAGTTCGTCGAACACCGGAAAGAGTTCATCGAGCACCGGGAGGAGTTCCTGGAGCTCAGGAACCAGTTCATCGAACACCGGAAAGAGTTCGTCGAACACCGGGGGGAGTTTCTGGAGCTCAGGAACCAGTTCGTCGAACACCGGAAAGAGTTCCTGGAACACCGGGAGGAGTTTCTAGAACTCAGGAACCAGTTCATCGAACACCGGGAGGAGTTTCTGGAGCTCAGGAACCAGTTCATCGAACACCGGAAAGAGTTCCTGGAATACGCCCGGAAGACCGACGAAAGACTGGCCGCCCTTGAAGCTGGACAGCAAGAGCTGCGGCAAGGCCAGCAGGAACTGAGGACCGACTTGGACAACTTGAATGCCAAGGTAGCCCAAATCGGCGGAACCGTGAGCCGGCTGGACGGCGCCAACTACGAAAACCAGGCCGCCGACTATGCCCCCCGCCGTCTGCGCACCGTTTTGGGGCTGAGTCAGTCGATCGCCATCGCGACGCCAAGAGAGCGAACCGGACTGCACGCCATCGCCGACCAGGCGGTCGTCAACGGCGTCATATCCGACGACGAGGCCGACGACCTGTTGCTGACCGATATGGCCTTCGCCGCCGTCGGCCCCGGCGGGGAGCAAATCCAGGTTATAGCCGAGGCGTCCATCACCGCCCAGGCCCGCGACTGTGACCGGGCCGTAAGGCGGGCCGAAATAATGGCCCGGGCGACAGGAACGCCAACCATTCCGGTGGTAATCTCCACGGAAGCGCCGGACGAACTGGTGCAAGCGTGGCAGCACGAAGTCACCTTTTTCAACATCCCGAACAACGACTAACCCACCGCGGCCATAATCCGCCGGAGACGCATCCCTGAACTCGCTTTCCGGCAACATCATTGCAGGCATAACAATGTCTCACTAGAGAATCAAACCCTCCCTCACTATGAAATGGCAACTACGGCCACCCGGCAGCAAACCGGCGCCCAACCACTTAGAGGGCGTCATCGAAAGGGGGCTGCCATAGTGGCCAGCCCCCTCCGCATTCCCGCCGGTTTGCCCACTACGACGGCGCCGCCGCCACCGGCCCCAAGACGGGCGTTTCCCCCCGCGTCCAGGCGTTGGTGTTGCCGGTGTCGGCATAATAGACGTAGGCTTGCAAGTATTTCCCCACATCGGAATCGCTCCCCGCCGCCGGCGTGTACTCGGTATAGGCGTTATTCGCCGGCTCCGACGATGTCACGAACTTGCACCCGGTCAGCATCGCCGCGTCGTTGCACCGTTGCCAGCGCCAGACGCTGGGGTTGACCGCCCCGGCAACCGATAGGCTGAACCGGATTTTCGCGCTCCCGATAACCGGGATGAACGATGTAGCGTCCGATGCGGTGGCGCTGGGCGAGGCCACCACTTTGGCGGTGTTGAAAGTGGTAACCGTCCGGTTCCTCCCCGATGCCGTGAATGTCGCTTTGGCCCGCAGGTGGTTGCCGACGTCCGTAGTGGTCGGGATATAAGTCGCGGCGGCGGCCCCGGCAATGTCGCTCCAGGCGGCGCCGCCGGGGGAGCGTTGCCACTGCCAGACGGTACTAGTGGCGCCGGTAACATTCAGCCCGGCGGCCACCGGCTCGCCCACCACTGGCGCGGCGGGGTTGTCGGCGCGGATGGAACTCTCCCGCTGCCCCGGCACCAGCTTGCCGTTATGCTTGACCGCCGGGTACTGGCGGGCAGTGCCAAAATCCCACTGGCTCGCGCTCCAGGTTGAGTAGATGCCGACGGCGCTGGTGGGCGATTGCAGTTGCGTGGTGGTCTTGCCCGTGCCCCCGGTAGAAGTGGCGGACACTCCGGTTCCTCCAATGTCCCAGTAACTTGCTGATACCCCGTTGAAGCCGCCCAGTCCGGCAGCACCTCTATCGACCGTTCCTATCGCATAGCTGGCGGTTATGGTGCTGCTGACGGAGTTCAGGCCAACCAAGCCGGGGGCGCCGGAAACGGAACCGGTGGAATAGCTTGCGATTATGGCCCCTTCCCCCGGGTGATAGCCGACTAGTCCTCCTGAACGAGCTCTGCGGTTGCTGATGACATCTCCGCCCGCGTAGCTGGCGGTTATCGTTCCGCTGCTACGGCCTGCTAGTCCGCCGGTGCGGATTCGCCCTGTTCCTCTGCTGGTGACGCTTACTTTGGCATAGCTGCCGGTTATACTCCCTGAGTTCCACACGAAGCCGATCAAACCTCCGGCGGTACTGGGACCACCGGATGCTGTGAATGTATGTTCCACTGAACCGCCGTCGGCGTAGCAGCCCGTCACCGCTCCGTTAAGCCGCCCGGCCAGAGTTCCCACCTCGCCACGTACGCTGTGGTTTCTGATTATTTTTGCATCCAGCAGCCCCAAGTTTTTGACTTCCCCTTTGCAGTTATCGCCGCCTGTGTCGCACTTGCCGATAACCCCGAACAACCCGATGTCGGCGAGGGCATTGGCGCCGGCGCTGTTTATGAACAGGTTGGCAATGGTTTTGTCATTGCCGTCAAAGATGGCAGTGAACGGGTTAGCCGCATCGCCGATCGGCGTCCAGCCCTGGCCGTCGTTATAGTATGTATCGCCGGAGTCGCCGGCGACCGCGGGCGTGGAAGTGGCCGCGGGTGTGGACGTAGCCGCGGCGGGTGTGGAAGTAGCCGCAGGCGTAGACGTGGCGGCGGCGGGCGTGGATGTAGCCGCAGGCGTGGACGTGGCGGCGGCGGGTGTGGAAGTAGCCGCAGGCGTAGACGTGGCGGCGGCGGGCGTGGATGTAGCCGCGGGCGTAGACGTAGCGGCGGCGGGCGTAGACGTGGCCGCGGGTGTAGAAGTGGCCGCGGCGGGCGTGGATGTGGCGGCGGGCGTCGACGTGGCGGCGGGCGTCGACGTGGCCGCGGGCGTAATGGTATAGGTTGCGCCGTCCCCGTCGGTATCAAAATCCAGGTTGTTGTTCAGCTCGTAGCCGATGCATACCGGCTTGTTAGGGGTTGTAGTGTTATTGTCGTGATCCACCGCCTTGCAGCCCATCCCGGCCACCCCGGGGTAGGCGGCGCGGTAACTGGCTCGAACCGTGGCGGTCTGCGCCGGCACATCGCCGTCGCCATCTAGATCCCAGCGGATGGCGTTCAGTTGCGCCAAGTTGTGGACTTCGATTAGCTGGTCGTTGTCCGCATCGAAATCCGCCTCAACGGTGATGTCCACTGGCAGCGATGCTGTATTCCGGTTGGCGTCCGTTGCGGTGTAGGTGTAGCGGATGGTGTCTTGCCAGCCGGTGGAAGTTCCTGAAAGTATGCGAGTAGCCGCGTTGAAAACGAGACCGGCCGGGAGTTGTGGCGCGGAGGAGGGGCCGGTCAGCGTGTAGGTAATCGGCGCGGTGCCGCTGGCGGCGCTATAAGCCGCCGGCAGCGGCAAGCTAACCGCCGCGCCTTTAGTGTAGGTTTGCGGCGCCACTAGATCGACAGGCAGGAACATCGGGGGCGGGGGGCCGCCGTTGACCTTGTGGCCGGCGGCGGCGGGCAGCACCCCGTGGGTAAGGGTTGCCGCCGTGGCCGCGCCGGCCCGGACAATGTTCCCTTGCAGGCTGTTTTTGACGATGCTGATGCCATCGGCGTCCCGGTCGCCCGGCTGCACCGTGTAGGAAAAAGTCAAGGTATCCGTGCCGGAGCCTGATGCGTATTCGGCCTGCCGGGTGACGTTGTTGTCCATAAGCAGCGTCAGCGTTGGCGTGCCTGATGCCACCGTTACCGGGCTGATAAATGTAACCCGCACCGAAATTGTCTCGCCTTTGGCGTAGGTGCTGGTGGCGGTCGGGCTGCTGGTGATGGCTATGGCGGTCACCCGCGGCGCGGCACCGGTTTGCGCTAGCGCGGCCGTAGACAGCGCGGCGACGGCAAGGGCGAAAAGGGCGATGATGATGGTGGTTTTATGCATTGAAACCGCTCCTGTATCCAGCGGTGGGGTTGGCGATGTTGAATGGGCAGACAGCGGGCGATCTTTTGATTATGCGCTCCGGCGCCGCCCTAAAGTTGCGATGATAGAGGCAGGGCGGCAGGCGGTCAAGGTGGGCGCAAGCGCAGGGCAATAACCGGTTTACTGCGCGGTTCCCGCCCGCCCGTCAACATTTCCCCCATCGGCAAGCCGCGCGGTAAGACTTTCGATAATTGCCAGAAACTGTTGCCGTTCCGCCGCGGCTTCCCGCCGTTCATCTGCCAACTGCTTTAGAGCCGCGTTCCGCGCATCAACCGCACCCGAGGCCATTTTGTAGAGGAGATCGATATGGTTTTTCCGATCTTGGGCCTCTGCCCGTAGAAATTCGATATGATTTTCCCATTCTTGTGCTGTCGCTTGCAGAAATTCGATACGTTGCTGCCTTTCTTCAACAACGCCCCGCAGGAACTTGATATGCCTATCCCGTTCTTCGACAGCATTCCGTACTTCTTCGGCGATTCGCCTCTGCAATCGCAATTCTGCCAGCTCTTTTGCCACAGCCTCGCGGGCTTTGCGCTCTCTGGTAATCATTTCCTGCTATCCAAACCTTGCCCTATTGTGAAGTCGCGCCGCCATCGCCGTTTTGCTGATCTCCGTTGCGCTGGGTAAGGTGTTCAATACGGGCCATAAGCTGCCTGCGCTCCTCAGCAGACTGCGCCCGTTCCTCGGTTAGGTGTTGCATAATGACTTGCAGCCTCTCGTCGCCCTGCCGCCGCTCCTCCGCCAACCGCTCCTCCCCCCGCCGCCGCTCCTCTTCGGATCGCTGGCGTTCCTCCTCCTGCCGTTCAGCGGCCAACCGCCGCTCCTCCGCTAACTGCGCGTCCAACCGTTGCCGCTCCTCTTCGGATCGCTGGCGTTCCTCAGCCTGCCGCTCGGCGGCCAGCCGTCGCTCTTCCGCCAACTGCGCATCCGACCGTTGCCGCTCCTCCGCCAAGCGCTCGTCCGACCGCCGCCGTTCCTCCGCCAACTGCGCGTCGGATCGTTGCCGTTCCTCCGCCAACTGCTTCGCCAAATCCTCGCGGGCCCTGCGTTCCCGGGTAATCATCGCGTAACTCCACAGCCCCCCGCCGCTGCCGGCTACCACGCCGTGGGCGGCGATTTTGTTTAGGGCGTCCAAATTGATGTACTGCGCGAGGCGGGACGGATTGCAACCAATCGCCTGCGCCAATTCCGCAGAACATGACTCGCTTGTAAAATACCAAACCAGCCACGATGCGGCAACCGCGGCCAACGCCAATAGCGCGGGCAACCGCAGGATTTCCCACAAATCCGCCAAAGTGGGCGGCCCTTCAACCAGCGTCCGGTTATCGGACATATCAACGCAACTCCATATTTCCGGCGGGCATCAGGCTACCGTATTATTTTCCCGCAGCCGCGCCACATCCGCCAATGTATAACCCAGCCCCTCCAGAATTTCGGCGGTGTGCTGGCCCAACGCGGGCGATGGCGGCGCCGGCGGCAAGGGCGTGCCGCTGAAACGGGCAACAGGCCCCACCATTTTCACATCCCCCTCCTGCGAATGTATAAATTCGCCCACCAGCCCGTTGGCAACAACCTGCGGGTCATCAAACATTTCCTCAATAAAACGCACCGGCCCCGCCGGGATATTGCGTTCCTCCAAGATTCGCAACCACTCCGACGTCGGCTTGCCCCGAAACAGATCTTCCGCCCGACGCTCCAGCTCTCGGCTATACACTTGAGACTCCGGTTTAGTCGCATCCCAACCGGGATCCATAGATTTATCCTCCAGACCCAACGTTTCCAGCAAACGCAGGCGCAGCGGCTGGCTAAGGCAACCCACGCCGATCGGCCCGTCCGCCGCCATATACACCCGATAATAAATGTTGCCGTGATGTTCCCGCCGCCGGCTGCCCGGCGAAAGCGCCACCAGTTCGTCAAAAGACGCCCCTACATCCCGCCCCTGCCGGATGTCCCGCAGCGTCTTTTCCCGCGTTTCCCGGTCCAGCTTTTCCACGTGTAGAAACCGGGCGCCCATCAAATTAAGCGCTTGCCCCAGCAGTGTAGTTTCGATTTTCTGCCCCGCCCCGGTGCGTTCCCGAGCGTACAAAGCGGCGCACACCGATGCCGCCATCGCAATCCCTGACGATGTATCAATCAGCGGACTGGACCACACCCACGACGGTACGCCGTCCACCGTTTTAGTTTCCGATGCAATCATCCCGGTCATCGCCTGGATAATCATATCGTAGCCGGGGCGGTGAGCGTCCGGCCCCTGCCGCCCGTAGGCGGTGAGTTCGCAGTACACCAGCCGCGGGTTGACCGCCGACAACGTTTCATAATCCACCCCCAGCTTGGCCGCCACATCCGGCCGGTAATTCACCAGCGCCACATCCGCCCGTCCCACCAACCGCGACAAAATTTCCTGCGCCTCAGGATGCGTAAGATCCAAAGGCAGACTCCGCTTGCCGCGATTGTAAGTCATAAATGTGCGGCTTTCGGTAGCCGTGAAACGTTGCGTAAGCCGCCACGGTTCCCCCCACGGCGGCTCCACCTTAATCACATCCGCTCCCATTTCCGCCAGCAACCGCCCCGCCAGCGGCCCGGCGATAATCTCGGTAAAATCAACCACCTTAATGCCATCCAACGGCCCAAGCATCGCAATACCTCCGCGAATTATTAAACCCGGAACGCAACGAGAAAGCGGCGCATTTTCCTAAATACAATTCCCTAATCCCCCGCGTCCAACAATTCCTCCAGTGCCGCATTCACCGCATCCGGCCGCTCGCAATGCGGAAAGTGGCCCGCCCCCTCCAGCCGGATGTAGCGGGAATTGGGAACCGCCTGGTGAATCTCCAATTCATACTCCGCCGGCTGCAACGGATCGTCAACGCCCCGCACTAAAGTCAAAGGCGCCTTAAGATTGCCGATACGATCCCGGACGTCAAACTTGTCGATCACCGCCAAATCATTATATTGCGATACCGGCCCGACCCGCCGGTGGCAATCCAGCAATTCCGCCCGCAACGACGGCTCTACCAACATCATTATTTGTTCCATATTATCCAACCATTCCCGCATTCCCGCATCTGATTGCGCGGCGTTGCGGCGAAACTCCAAACTCCCCGCCGCCCGTTCTTTGGGCCGCATCGCAACCGTCATCAGCAACAACCCGTCCACCTCGCCCGGCCAAGTCAAGGCATAGTCCAAAGCCACGCAAGCGCCCAGCGTGAAACCCGCCAACACCAGCCCGCCGCGATGCCCCCGTTCCCGCAGCCACCCCCGGAGCCAGCGGGTATAGCCCGAAACATCGTCAAAAGAATCCCCGTCCAAATGCCCCGGCAAATCGGGGGCCAAAGCGCCGGGAAACCGCGCCAACTGGTAGCGGAATGACGCCGCGCACCCGCCCGCCCCGGGGCCGTGAATCAAAACCAACTGCGACATCGCCAACCTCCGCGCCATTAGATTCCCCGAATTATAAGAAAAGACAACCCGCCCGCCCGTTCACAATACCGGCCACGCCGGAGGAAACGACAACCCCGCCCGCGCCAGCAAACTCTCGCCCACCGCCTGCACTTCCACAATCAAAGCCGGTTCGTCCACAAACAAAGGTTTATGATTTTCCACCACCACCCGCCCGTCGACCACAACCGTATGCACGCTCCGCCCGTCGGCATTGTAGACCAGACTGTTGACCGGATTAAAGAGCGTCGCCCATTCCGCCCGCCGGGTGTCATACAAAACGAAATCCGCTTTCTTGCCCGGTTCGATCGAACCGATTTCATCGCCCAATCCCAGCGCCTGCGCCCCGCTGATAGTCGCCAGATCCAGCGCGGTTTCGGCGGTAATGGCGGCAGTATCGCGGCGGGCGTCTTTATACAACACCGCGATTAAATACATCGCGCGGTTAGTTTCGATCAGATTGGAATTATTCCCCGCATCGGTGCCAATGCCCGCCGTAATCCCCGCCTCCAGCATTTCCGGCAGCAACCCGCCGGGCATATTAACGCCGAAACTGGGGGCGGGATACGGATTTTCCGTCATCCCGAAACCCGATTTCACCGCCGCCGTAGGCACCGCAATAACTTTCGCCCCCGCCGCGGCCAAAGTATCAACTTCCCCGTGATCCAACCCCAAAGCGTGCGACAGCACCACGTTGTCGCCCAAAACGCCCAAACTATCCAGGTATTGCGCCGGACGCATCCCAAAATCCCGCAAACAAGACTCCACATAAGCGTGACTGTTATTGAAATGCAGCGTCAAGGAAACTCCATACTGATCCGCCAAACGCTTCGATTCCTGCAACAGCCGGGGCGTAGCGAAATTGGGCGAAAAGGGCATAGCCCAAGCGCGAACCCGCCCATCCAGCAACCCGTCATAATCGCGAATGACCCGCTCCACAATGCCGATGGCAGCATCAGTATCATAAACCGGCAGATTGACCGGATTGGCGCGGTCGGTAACATGAGCCCCGACAATAACCCGGCAGCCCGACTCCCGATACGCCCGCAAACCGGCGTCCAGAAACTTGGTGCTGCCCGGATCAAGAAAAGTGGTAGTGCCATACTTCATCAATTCGGTAATGCCCAAAAGCGAAGTAAGATATTCCTCCTCGGCGGTCATCAAGCCCTGCAACCGGAACACATTGGGCAGATAATCCGATCCCAGACCATCGGGAAAAACGCCGCGGGTAGCATGGGCATAACTAACGTGCAAATGCCCATTAACCAACCCCGGCGCCATCAACATCCCGCTCCCATCCACCACCCGATCCGCGGCAACCCCCGCCAATTCCGCCGACTTCCCCACCCGCGCAATGCGGCTCCCCGCCACCACCACCGCCCCATCGCCAATAATCCGCCGCCCCCCGTCCATAGTAACAATGTACCGCAAGTTTTCGATTTTCAAAGACGCATCCGCCATAATTCCTCCAGCAAAGCATTCTACAAAATATCCCCCTCCACAAAGGAGAGGGATGCGCCATCCGCCCAACAAAACGGCCCGCCAACAACATCAACACCGCTTCACCCCCGCCGCGGCTCCATCTACGGCTTCAAGTACTTATCCATATCAATGCCGTCAGCCTTGGCCCGTTCCCAAGCCGCCGCCAGCGAATCCTCCCGCTCCCTGGCCGCCGCCCCCAACCGGGCATCCAGCGCCTTAGCCACCACAGCATCGATTAGCTGCGCCTGACGCTCATCGGCTAGTTGCGCCTGACGCGCATCGGCCGCCGCTAACAAAGCGTCGCGTTCCTTGGCCAGCTCCGCCAGCTTAGGCTCATATTCCTTCGCCGCCTCCGCCCGCCCCGCGTCCTTAAACCTCTGTATAGCTTTCTTATGCTCCGACCAAGCCCAAAAGACCATTCTTATCACCCCCTTCGGACAAAAGCTAGCCGCCAACGACAGCGACACCGCTTCGTCATTGCCTAGTACCCGTCTACGGGTTAAGGTACTTGTCCAAGTCAATTCCGTCGGCCCTGGCCCGTTCCCTGGCCGCCGCCAGCCAATCCTCGCGCTCCCGGCCCGCCGCCCCCAACCGGGCATCAAGCGCCTTAGCCACGGCAGCATCGATTTGCTGCGCCTGACGCTCATCGGCCGCCGCCAACCAAGCCTCGCGTTCCTTGACCAGTTCTGCCAGCTTGGGCTCATATTCCTTCGCCGCCTCCGCGCGCCCTTCTGCCCGCCCCTCCGCCCGGCCCGCGTCCTTAAACCCCTGTATCGCCTTCTTATGCTCCGACCATGCCCAAAAAACCATCCTTACCACTCCTTCCCCAATGGCGGCCATCAGCGCATAGGTTACGGTCGCTAGATACGCCTTATCGGCTGCCGAGTCCAGATAGCTCGCCGTCGCCGACTGATTTTCGCCGGTTGACTGGCCCAGCCAAGCCAGCAACGCCGTCACCGCCGCCACGCCCATTGGCGCGGTAATGGCGTGTAGCTTCAGCCATCGGCGTTCCCGATTTTCCCGTTCCTGCATTGCGCTTCCCATAATACCACAAAACCCATCCTACAAAACATCCCCCCCAAAGACGGATCCGGTGTTCGGGTTTGAGCCGGCGGATGCGGCGGCGGCGGAGGTGATTGAGAATCTGGGGGGATGATTCGCCGGCTGCGTTTGCGTTATAGCGGCGTGGGTAGTACGATGGGGAAATCAGCAGGCAATGGCGGCGGATATTACATTATGGGAGCGCAAAGGATGGCGGAATTTAACGCAATCAACCGGGGCGTTTATATTGCGGATAATTTGTATTTTTTGCGGGCGGTCAACACCGAATCCGTGGATTTGGTATGTATTGACCCGCCCTTTGCCAAGAATGAAACCTTTGGGCGCAAGAAAGCTAACGACAAAGACCCGCTCAAGCCGCCCCTCACCCCGGCGGAACGGGATAACGAACTGCGTTTGCTGGCAAGCTGGGGAATCAAGACGCCCGCCGATGCCGATGCGGCGCGGATTAACTGGCCGGAAACCGCCTATAAAGATTTCTGGTCTTGGGAAAACGATATTCACGAGGATTGGCTGGTTGACTTGCGGCGGACACACGAACCTATCGCCGATCTAATCAACGTTACGCGATACACTCATTCCGAAGGCACGGCGGCGTATCTTTGCTATATGGCGATACGTTTGTTGGAAATTCACCGGGTTTTGAAGCCGACCGGCAGTCTTTACCTGCACTGCGACCATACCACCAACGGCTACCTGCGGCAATTGTTGGATGCCGTGTTCGGCAAGGAAAACTTTCGGAATGCTATTGTCTGGCATTATAACAAATGGACCAATGCCGCCGCATATTTCCAAAGGAATCACGATACGGTGTTATTCTATGCCAAGAGCGCGGCGACTCAGTACAACAAGCAATTTGTGATGACGGCGCATAAAGAGCGAATCATTGCGCGGGGTTGGGACAGAAATGTGGTGCAGGGAGGAGTGCGCCAGTTGCTAGTGTACGATCGGGAAAAGGCCGCCAAAGAAATGTCAAAAGACAAATATGACCGCGTCGTATTTCGGGACGATAACGATGACGGCACGGCGATGTCTGATGTGTGGGTGGACATCAATTATCTAGCCAGCGGGTCTAAAGAACGCACAGGCTACCCAACACAAAAGCCCATTGCCCTTGCCGAGCGGATTATCGCGGCGTCCAGTAATCCCGACGATGTAGTGCTGGACTGCTTTGCCGGGTGCGCGTATGTTGCGGTGGCAGCCGAGCGGCTGGAGCGGCGGTGGGTTGCCTGCGACCTTCAGCCCCGTTCCTGGACGGTGTTCAAGCGGCAATTTAACAAGCCGCAGTTGGCATTGCTAACCTGCCACGATTTGACTACCGGGCAACAAGTGTTGTCGGATAATCCGATAGTTACGATCCACGGCCCCAAGCAGTTGCCGGAGCGGGAATACTGGCCCGGCGAGGGGCCGGATGCCGATGTTCCCCCGGTAAAAGATTTTATCCTGCCCGAACCTAAATTCAAGGTTCCGGCGAGCATCATTCCCGAACCGGAAATGTTGCGGGATCTGCTGAAGTTGTCGGGCTATACTGCCTGGTGTTGCGGCTTCGCCAACCGCCGGCCGGACGGCAAGATAGTTGAAACGGTCAGGAATTTCCATCTTGACCATATCGCGCCGAAAAGCAAGGAGAACACCGGAACCAGCAATGATATACAGAACCGCGCCCCGATGTGCCCATATCACAACATCCGCAAGAATAACCGGCGGGTCGGCCTGGCCGAATACCGCCAAGAAATCGCCGATGCCGGCGAGTTGATGGTGGATACGGTCAACGACCTGATCAACCTGGACTACGCCCTAGTCGAGGCCAATAGGCTGTTCGGGATCGCCTGGGCCAAGAAATACCCTATGGGGGTTTAACCGAGGATATCCGGCGCTGCATAAACGTAAGTCAAGGCGGCGGATTAGCGGATCGCCGGGTTTTGTGGTTGCGGCGGCCGGCGCCGGCGGGTAAACCCGGCGCGATTTTCGCACCATATATTGGCCTATATTGATCGACTAAATCGCAATTCCGCCCGCCCTCAACAACTTCAGGGCGGGCGGATACGATTCAAGCCAAGATTGCCGGTTTACCTTGCCGGGCGCCGCCCCCTACAGCCCATCCAAGAAAGCTGTCATCGCCGCATTAAACTCGGCCGGCTTTTCCATCTGCGGGCTATGGCCGCAATCGTCAATCACCGCCAGCGACGCCCCCGGAATCGCATCCCGGTACATCTCGCCGCACTCCAGCGGAATGATGGCATCATTGCGCCCCCAAACCACCAGCGTGGGCGCATTCACTTTCGCCAAATAATGCGGCAGACTCGGATTGTGCAGATACGGCTTCCACGACAGCCGCGACAGCATTTCCATATTGGAATGCTCCGCCGCGGTCTCCTCCGGCGTCCGCTCGCGGGTGAGGTACTCGTAATTGGGAACCTGCGCCGGGTCGTGGAACCCCAACTTCAGCCGGGTGGCGGCGGAAACCATAAACACCTCGGCGATTTCCGAATGCTCCGGCTTGATCCCCGCGGCGTTAATCAGCGCCAGCCCCTTGACCCCGTTGCCCCCCATCGCCGCCATTTCCGCCGCGATCCAACCGCCGATGGAATGCCCCGCCAGCACATACTCGCTCAACCCCAGTTCCTGCGCCAGCGACAAAGTGAAATGCGCCACATCGGTGACCGTATAGACCCAATCGGGCCGCGGCGTGCCGAAAAACCCCGGATGCGACGGCGCGTACACCGTCCGCCGTTGCGCGATGGGGCCGCTGGTGGGGTCGAAGGTCCCGAACCCCCCGCCCCCATGCAGGAACAGCAAGGGCGGCCCCGAACCGCCGGAAAACACTTCTACGGGCGTGCCGGATACTGCCACGGTAGACTTTTGACCTACTGCTGCCAGCGTCATTCGCTAATACCTCGCTTTATTCGGATTCAATGATAGATCACGCCCCCGGTGCCCCGGAAAAGCGGCCAACCGCCGCCAATGCCGCCCGGCAAATCCCCCAAGCAACCCGATTTTGTTACAAACGCCCCATATTGTCAAGCCAACCCGCGCTTGACACCCCGCCCCGCTTGCCATATCATAAAAAGAGCGCACCGGGCAGCCCGCCCCCCGCGCCCCCGCAACCCCTTGGGGATTAGTCTAGCGGTAGGACACCTGACTCTGGATCAGGCAGCAGAGGTTCGAATCCTCTATCCCCAGCCAACCCCCTCACCGCGCCGCCTACCGGAATATATCCGCCAACGACAACGAAAACCCCGGCAGCAACTCCTCATCCGTAATCACATCATCGCCCGCATAGCATACCGCCTCGCCATCGGCGCGATGCGCCACCACCCGCCGGCTGGCCGGGTAAACCGTCCAAACCCGCAGCGCCCCCGCCGCCAGATATTCCCTCACCTTGCGCGCCACCTTCGTCTCGGTGTCGTATGGCGAAACCACTTCCACCGCGATATCCGGGGCGCCGGCCACGAAACCCGCCCCCCGCTCCCGCCCCCCCGGCCGCCGCGACCGCGAAAAGTACACATCCGGCCCGCGAACCGTATCGGGATCCGATTCCAGCCGATGCCCGGTTGCCACCCCGGCCCGCCCGGCCCCGCTCTGCCGCGAGTAGCCATGAAAGGATGATCCGATATTAAGCGCCACTTCCCCATGTTCCTCGCCCGGCGGCTCCATCTCGACAACTTCCCCCCGAACCAGCTCAAACTTGCCATCCCGATGGCGATACAACTCCAAAAACTCATCGGCGGTCAGCAACGTTTTCTGCGTAGTCATCATCCCCCATCCTTGCCGCTTAGTTATGCTGATTGCCGGCGGCCCCAACACCGCAACCCATCCCCCCCGCTACCCCCCCGCCCACCGGTGCGGCAGCCCCGCCAGCCGCCCCAGCCCCAGCTCCGCGCACAACCCTTCGTACTCCGCCCGGCGCACGCCCCCCCAGCGCAGCGCATCTGGCGCCGCCGCCACCGGCGCATCCCGCCGCAGCGTCGCCAACTCGCGGTATAGCAGCGCCTGGTCGTACCCCTGCGCGAAAATTTCCCGCAGCCCCGCCGCGCCCCGCACCGCCACCCCGTCCCAATCCCCCGCCGCCGGGATATCCTCCAGACGCCCGTAGCGCGACAACACCGCCGCCGCCGTCTTGGCCCCCCACCGCGGCAGCCCCGGAATCCCGTCCGCGGCATCCCCGGTAAGCGCCAGCAAATCGGGAATGCTACGCGGCGCCACGCCATACTTGGCGGCAACTCCGGCCTCGTCCAAAAATTCCCCCCGCCGCCGGTCCCAGCACACCATCCGCGCCCCCGCCACCAATTGCGCCAAATCCTTATCCGGCGAACAGATTACAATCCGCTCCACCGCCCCGATTTCGCCCAACTGCGCCGCCGCCGCCGCGATCGCATCATCCGCCTCAAACTCCACCATCGGCCACACGCGCACCCCCAAAGCCGCCGCCGCCCGTTCCGCCAGCCCGAACTGCGCCAGCAAATCCGGCGGCGTACCATCCCCCGTCTTGTACCCCGGAAACAATTGATTGCGAAAAGAAGTAATCACGCTGTCGAAAGCGCAACCGATATGCGTAACTTCCCTTTCCCGCAGCAAACGCAACAGACTCTGCACCAGCCCATGCACCGCCCCCACCGCCCGCCCGTCCGGCGAGCGCAGCGCCGGCAGCGCATGGTAAGCCCGGAACAATTCATAAGTCCCGTCAACCAAATAAACTTCCATACATTTCCCCATCACCCCAATCTTGCCGCATTCACCCCGCGCCCATCGCGTTCACCATGAGCATATAGCATTCATCCTTCGACAAGCTCAGGATGAATGCCATAAATCCCCCGCCCGCTACTCCACAAAATACACAAACCGGAAGCGCGGGATAATCAAAGGCGACAAGTTAAGCCCCTTGACATAAGGCTTAACCAGGTAATTATCCCCCGCCGAATGCCACAACGGCGCCCAAGCCGCCCCCGCCAGTATCATCCGCTCCGCCTCCCGGTACAGCGCCAGCCGCGCCTCCGGATCCGCCTCCACCCGCGCCCGCTCCAGCAATGCATCCAACTCCGGGTCGTTGTAATTGGTATGATTGTTGTAGCTTTCGCTATGGAACAGCACATCCAGAAAGTTCTCCGGATCCATATAATCTGCAATCCAGCCCAGCCCCCCGAAAATCTGAAACCGCCCTTCCCGCAAATCCGCCAAATAAGTCGCCCACTCCGTCTGCAAAACATCCATCCGGATCCCCAACTGCGCTTCCCAAGACGCCAGGATCACCTCCATAGACGGCGTCACCGACGACCCGAAATCCCCCGGCAAAGTCATAGTAATCAGCGGGTAATTGGCCGTATCGCTGCCGTACTTCGACTCCGCCAGCAATTGCCGCGCCCGTTCCGGGTTATATTCATACCCCGTCAAACCGGGATTATACCCCGGAAACCCCGGCGGCAGAATCCCTTTTGCCGGCACCACCGAACCCTCCAGCAAAACCCGCGCGATGGTTTCCCTATCAATCGCGTAATTCAGCGCCAGTCGCACATTAACATCGTCAAACGGCGGCTCATTGGAATTCATCCCGATATAAGATACATCGAACTCCGGCGGCCCCTGCCGGAACTCATCATGCAGCGCATTGGACGGATCCCGCAAAGATTCCAGCAACCCAATACCCACCGCGCCGAAATGAATCTCATCGTTTTCATACATCAGCAGCCCATCGCCCCCCGCCAGATTAAACTCCACCGCCTCCAGCATCGCCGCCCCCAAATGATACCCCTCGAACCGCTCCAGCCGCATAAACACCCCCGGATCATATTCCGCCAGCCGGAAAGGCCCCGTTCCGTTAGGCGCTTGCACCCAATCCCGCCCCGATTCCACATTCGCCCGATCCACCACAAACGCCGCGGGATAGGTCAGTTTCGACAAAAAATATGCTTTCGGAGCGTCAATTTCCACCCGCAGCGTCGCATCATCCACCACGCTCACCCCCGATATCGCATCCGCCGCCCCCCGCAGCTTAGCCAACGCCCCTACAATATCCCCCAAAATAGTGTCCACCGTGGGCGACTCCGTAGCCGGATCCGCCGCCCGCTCCAGCGACCACTGCACATCCCCCGCCGTCACCTTGCGCCCATCGTGAAACGCCGCCGCCGGATTCAGCCGGAAAGTATACCCCGCCCCGTCCGGATCCAAATCCCAGCTTTCCGCCAAATCCGGCGCCACCTCCAGACTGGGCAAAATGGTAAACAACCCCCCGAAAACCTCCAGCACATACCGCGAGGAACTGGCATCCCCGCTCTGATGCGGATCCAGCGTCGGCGGATCGCCCCCCAGCAGCCGAAGCACCCCACCATCCACCGCCGCCCCGTCCGCCGGCGCCGTCCCCCCCGCCGGCCCCCCGGCCGCCGTAGGCAACGGAACGGCCGTAACCGCCGGCGTCGGCGCCGGCGTAGCCCCGGCCCCCGGCGTAGCCGTCGCCCCCCGTTCCGGCGCCGCCGCAACCGCAACCGTGGGCGTCGGCGTATTAAACATAGAAGTAGCCGTAGGCGCCAGCGTCGGCGACGGCGCCACCGTAGCGGTCGGCGTAGCCGTATCCCCCGGCGCCTCTGAACCGCAACCCCCCAAAACCATCGCCCCCAGCAACCCCGCCAAAAGCAAAACAACCCGCATAACCGCCTCCGGCCAACCCGAATACCCGCCCCCGACCCAACCATACCATACCCCCCCGCCATAAATCCCCTCCCCCTTGCCAACCCCCAAAACCCGCCTTATAATAGAACTAATAATTCAATACCCCCCAGCCCCTTAACAACCGAAATCCAAAACCCCCACCCGCCCCCCCCCCAACCCCCCCCCACCAAAACCGCCCAACATCGCCCAAAACGGCGCCAAATGGGGGGAAAAATGGGCGGAAATGGCGGAAAATCCCCCCATTTCAACGCCCATCCCCAAAGCTAAACCCCAACCAAATGGGCGGAAATGGGCGGAAATGGTAGGGTTATAAAAAAATTTTCCCGCTTTTCACCCCGAAATTGCGCCCCCTTTCATCCTGAACCCGCCGAAGTCATCCTGAGCTTGTCGAAGGACGCAACCCCAACCGCCCCCAACCCACCCACCCGCCCCATTGCGCTATAATCCCCCCAACCGCCCCGGCAAGGACAACCGAAATGAAAGAAATCCTGCTCGACTACTCCAAACAATGCGCCGGCGAACCCCAAAAAGGCCACAACCGCTGGCACCCCGACATCCCCCCCGCCCTCCGCGCCGACCAGGGCGAGGAAGTCGTCATGCAAACCCGCCACGCCTTTGACGGCCAAATCACCCCCCAAACCCAACCCGCCGACCTGCTCCAAACCGACCTCGCCCTGGTCCACCCCCTGACCGGCCCGGTATACATCAACGGCGCCCAACCCGGCGACCTCCTCGAAATAACCATCCTGAACATCGAACCCGCCCCTTGGGGCTTCACCACCATCATCCCCGGATTCGGATTCCTCCGCGACCTCTACACCGAACCCTACATCGTCCACTGGCAAATGCAAGACGGTTACGCCCAATCCCAGCAGCTCCCCGGCGTCCGCATCCCCGAAGCCTCCTTTATGGGAACCATCGGCGTAGCCCCCTCCCGCGCCCTGCGCCAAGAAATCCTGCTGCGGGAGGACGAACTCCTGCGCCGCGGCGGCGCGGTAGTCGGCCCCACCCCCGCCGGCGCCGTCCCGCCCCAAGAACCCTACGCCTCCGAGGGCCTCCGCACCATCCCGCCCCGCGAAAACGGCGGCAACGTAGACATCAAGCAGCTAACCGCCGGCGCCCGCCTCTACCTCCCGGTATTCACCGAAGGCGCCCTATTTTCCGCCGGCGACGCCCACTACGCCCAAGGCGACTCCGAATGCTGCGGCACCGCCATCGAAATGGACTGCACCCTCCGCGTAACCTTCCGCGCCCTCAAAAACCAGGCCCGCGACCGCAACATAAACTTCCCCTACTTCGAGCGCGACGACTACTACACTGCCCCCGAAATGGCCGCCCCCCGCCGCTTCCTCGCCGCCACCGGCATGAGCTTCGCCGACGGCCGCAACGAATCCGAAAACGGCGCCCTCGCCGCCCGCCAGGCCCTCCTCAACCTAATCCACCTGCTAACCGAAAAAGGCTGGACCCGCCAGCAAGCCTACTGCATCGCCAGCGTAGCCGCCGACCTCAAACTAAGCGAAGTAGTAGACATCCCCAACTTCGTAGTAACCGCCTTCCTACCCCAAGACATCTTCCCCAACAACCCCACCCCACCAACCCAATAACCCCACCCCCCAACCATAATAATCCCCGCCCCGCAACCCAACAATCCCCTACCCCTATGGGGGTATCCTAAGACAGCCCCCCTATGGGGATATTCCAAAACAATCCCTTCCCGCCATCATAATAATCCCCTCCCCCTAAGGGGGAGGGTTAGGGTGGGGGTGAGACCGCCCCAATAATCAACGCCGCCCCACATACAAATCCAACACAAAAGCGAATTGCCCGCCCCCGCCAACCTAAGCCCAACCCCTATAACAAAGTCCGCAATCCGCCGCCCACTGCAAGATAACCGGATCTGGAATCTGCCCCAATCCGACATCCACAACGCGAACTATATCAACACTCGGCAAATGCAACCTCAGCTGACTCGAAAACGAGCGAGGGACATCTTCATCCGCCAAGAAATTCAGCATCAGCCTTTAGCCCACTGGAGCCGGTCATGACGCTCTTCGCACCAAGCCTGCCAACTCTCATCGGAAACCATACCCTCCGCCCGCATCGAATCCCAAAGCTCCTCCGTCCGCTTATAAGATTCAAGAAAATATGCGTGAACCTCCTTCTTATTCCGCAGATAAAACCCAATCACCAAATAAATGTCCCCCAACACCAGCCACGGATAATCCTCGCAAATCATTTCCGCTGTGCAACCCATCCTGTACCAGGTGATAATATCCTCCAGCGAAATCCGCGAACCGCAAACCCGCACCACCTGCCCCCCCTCCGCCCAATAAAGCGGCACCGCCATAGCCGACAAATCAAGCCCCTGTTCCAACGGCCCGGAGCAACCAGCCCGCCCATCCGTATCCAACATATCCCCCTCGCAACGCGGCAATTTCGCCGCCCCATTATAGCCTATGGCCCCCGCCCCGCCCCCCATCCCGGTAATCCCCTCCCCTTTAATAGGAGAGCTAGGGTGAGGGGTCCCCTATCAATTGACACAGCCCTCTTACTTGATTATAATATCCGAAAAGAATAGTAGCATACCCCATAGCAAAGTGTGCCGCGATTCCCTGATGCCCCCCGATATTTTCGATGTTTTCATCCGTCAAAAAATCAGCGTTGGCCGTCGGCCCACCGGAGACGTTCCGCCCGATCATCGCACCACTCCTGCCAGCTTTCTTGCGACATCAACCCGTCAGCGAAAGCCCTGGCGGAAATCTCATGTGCCCTTTCCTCCCGCTCGCCGAGGTATGCGTGAACCGAATCTTTGTTTCGCAGATAGTAGGAAATCAGCAAGAATATATCCGCCAACTCCACCGAGGGATAGCTATCCGCAATCATTTGCGGCGTATACCCCCGCCGGTACCGGGCGATGATGTTATCCAGCGAAATCCGCGAACCGCAAACCCGCACCACCTGCCCCCCCTCCGCCCAGTAAAGCGGCACCGCCATAGCCGACAAATCAAGCCCTTGTTCCAACGGCCGGCGCCAATCCGCCCGCCCATCCGTATCCAGCATATCCCCCTCGCCATTGCTCCCGCCGGAGTATCGCCGGAGCATCGCCCCCAGTATACCCCGCCCCTGCCCCCGCAACTACCCGCCCCGCCCGACATAAGGTATACTGGACCCCGGCCCCAACCGAATCCCCGCGCCAAAGGAGCGAACCCATGCAATTTGGCCTCCTGTACGAAATGCAGCGCCCCTATGACCAGGAAATCGACTGGCATTCCCTTTACCAGGAAACCCTCGAGCAATGCGAACTGGCCGACCGGGTCGGGTTCGACAACCTCTGGTTCGTCGAACACCATTTCCTTTACGGCTTTTCCGGCTCCCCCTGCCCCGAAGTAATGTTCGGCGCCCTTTCCCAGCGCACCAAAAACATCCGCATCGGCTTCGGCGTATCCATCCTTCCCAACCATCACCCCATCCGCGTCGCCGAGCGCGTGGCGATGGTCGACCAGCTTACCCACGGCCGCGTCGAAGTCGGCACCGGCCGCTCCAACGCCTATGAACAACTAGGACAGGGCATCGACCCCCGCGAAACCCGCGACCGCTGGGATGAAGCCATCACTATGCTCCCCCAAATCTGGCAAAGCGAGGAATTTTCCTGGGAAGGCAACTTCTGGAACGTCCCGCCCCGCCGCGTGCTGCCCAAGCCCTACCAGAAACCCCACCCCAAGATGTACCTCGCCTGCACCCAAACCGAAAGTTTCCGCCTCGCCGCCCAAAAAGGCATCGGCGTCCTATCCTCCGCATCCTACGCCGTAGACGTCCTTGCCAACCATGTCAAGGTATACCGCGACGCCATCAAAGACGCCGACCCCGTGGGCGCCGAAATCAACGAGTTCTGGGGCAACAACGTCCATTCCTTCTGCGGCCCCGACGACCAGGCCGCCAAAGAACTGTGCGCCGACTCCATGAAAACCTTTTTCGGCCCCGACAAACCCTACATCCAGGGCCGCATCAACGCCTACGAGGAACTGCTGGAGGCTTGGGGCGGCGTCCCCGAACACCTGAAAGCCGACTTCGGACGCTGGCTCCGCCAGTCCGACGAAGCCCACCAGACGCAGGCCGCCGAGGCCGGCATATCCCTCGACAGCGGCCCCGGCGCCGCCCGCGCCGCCGTCGCCCAACTCGACGCCAACACCCTCGCCGACCGCGGCGTCATCATCGCCGGCAATCCCGAAAGCTGCATCAACACCATCAAAACCTACCAGGACATCGGCGTCGACCAAGTAATGCTGATAATGCAAACCGAAACCATCCCCCACGAAAAGGTGATGGAATCCATCGAACTCTACGGCAAGGAAGTAATCCCCGCCTTCCGCAAACCCTAACCCCGCCCCCCAAAAACCCAAAGGGCGCGGCTACAGGAAAATCCCCGTAGCTGCGCCCGCCCAATAAAAACTCTCGCCAATGCCCCGGCGCGGGCTACTGACCGGATTCCAGTAGCCGCAGCCGCGCCAGCAGCATCTCGTTCTCAGCCTCCAGATCCTGCCGCGCCGCCTCCAGATCCCGCCGCGCCGCCTCCGACGCCCGCCGCGCTGCCTCTGACGCTTGCAACAAAGTCTCGGCCCCCCGCAACTCCGCCTCCGACGCCTGCCGCGCCGCCTCCGACACCCGCAGCGCCGACTCCGCCGCTACCCGCCCCGCCTCCGATTCCTGCGGCGTCAGCAGCCACCGCCCCGCCGCCGGGTCATACAGCCGCAGCTCCAGCCCCGGCAGCACGCAGATATCCAGCCCCAGCGCTTCACTCCGCCCCCAGAGCATACCCGCCCCGTCCCGATGCAACGGCAGCTCTTGATACCGCCCCGTCGACAACCTTTCCCCCACCAGCGGCGGCGTGAAACACACCCCCGTAGGGTCAAACCGCCAGTATTCATCCACCCCCATATTGGCGTAAATGCGCCGCTTGCCCTCCGCATCCCACGCCCAAGTGCTGGGCGACGCGATCTCCACCACAAACCCCGGCGCCTTCCCTTCCCGCCACACCAGCCAAGAATCCCGCGGATGGCTCCCCGCCGCCCCGAACACCACGAGAACATCCGGCGCCACCCGGACCCGGTTGTGGTTCATCCGGTAATACACCAGCAAGTTCCCGGCGATGAATATATCGTTCCGCCCCAAGTAATGGTTTTCCAAAGCCGCCACCGTGTCGGTCATGGGAGTATATTGCCGTTTGGATTCAGCCATCGGCATACCATCCGACGATGGATATTCAATGCTAAGATCATCCTCCGCCGCCCGCCCCTGAACCGCCGGCGCGGCCGCCGGAGGCCCGATGACCGCCGCTTGTGCCTCTCTGCTAACCATCCCTTTCCTCCTAACCCCCTTTCGCCCCGGCAATATCCCGCTGCAGGAACAGCGCGAAAGCCGCGCCCCCCAGCGCCAGCCCGTAAATGGTGATGACGACAAACCCCTGCGCCATCGCCGAAACCCCGCCAATGGTGCTAATGCCGCCGCTTTCGCCTAGATCCTGCCAAGCCGCGATATTGGGGCTGAGCAAAAACGCCAATGCATTGCCGCCCCACTCGAAAACCATCAAGATTGGCGATATAATAAACGTCTCGGCAACATAATAGCCCAGCGACAGAGCGATACCAACTCCGTTGGAGCCGGTAAGCACCGCGAAAAACATCGCCAGCAGAATATAAGGCAGAAAGCCGTACACCATCCGCCCATAAACCCCCAGCAACTCCAGCCATGAAGTGGATTCGTAAGGTTCGGCCTCCGGGGGCGCCAGCGCAATTTCCGCGATAAAGCCGCTGACCGCCACCGTCACCGACATAATAATCAGGATAACCGCCGTGGTAAGCAGCGTCACCGCGACTTTCGAGGTCAAGAACTGCCACCGCCCCGCCCCCAGACTAAGCGCCGGGCGCAGCGTCCCCCAGCCGTATTCCCCGCCGGTCACCGACGCCGCCAGAATCATCGCGATAAAGGTGGCGAACACCACGGAAAACCCCAACCCGTTGACCACGTTTTCCGTAGTTGAGCGATAGGATACTTCATCGCTCAAGGTAGCCGCCAGCCAGAATATAAGTTGCGCCAACGCCACCATAATCCCCAGCAGGATCCACGGCAGCCAGCGGTGGCGCAGCTTGAACCATTCCCACCGGGTCAATATCGCTATATGCCGCGCCTGCGCTATCAAATGACCTCCCCTTCCGTAACATCCAAAAAGTATTGCTCCAAAGAAATCTGCGCCGCCGTCATTTCCGCGACATAAACCTCGTTGCGGCTCAAGGCCGCCGTTATTTCCCAAGAACGATCGGGATGCACCCCCGCCACCAGATATCCGTTATCGGCGCTAACGCTGTCCACCCAAGCCAAAACCGACATTATTTCGTAGGCTTTGGCGTTGTCGGTAGTTCGCAGGCGCACTTGCGGCTGCCCCTGCGCTTGCAACAATTCCGACACATCCCCCTGCACCACCATCCGCCCGTGCGACAAGATCGCCACGCTGTCGCAAACCTGCTCCACTTCATGCAACAAATGACTGGACAATATAACCGTCCGGTTGCCGCCCCCCAGCCTGCGGATCAGCTCCCGGATTTCCACCATCCCCGCCGGATCCAGCCCGTTGGTCGGCTCGTCCAGCACCAGCAGCTCCGGGTCGCCCAGCAGGGTATACGCCAGCCCCAGCCGCTGCTTCATCCCCAGCGAATAAGTCTGAAACTTGTCGCCGCCCCGCCCCCCCAGCCCCACCTGCTCCAGCAAACCGTCCAACTCCTCCGGGCTGCCCCGCCCCGATATGCGCTGAAAGTAAGCCAGATTATTGCGCCCCGACAGATAGGGATAGAACGCCGGCGTTTCCACAATCGCCCCGATGCGCCGCAACTGCCGCTCCAGTCCGCCCCCGTCCGGCGATGCGCCAAACAAAGTGAACGCCCCCGCCGTCGGACGCACCAGCCCCAGCAGCATACTCATCAGCGTAGTCTTGCCCGAACCGTTAGGCCCCAGCAGCCCGAAAATCCGCCCCCGCGGCACATTCAGCGACAGCCCGTCCACCGCCAGAATATGCCCATACCGCTTGGTAAGCCCATCCGTCTCAATCACCGTATCATGCATATCCAACCGCCCCGTTCCAACATAGCCGCCCCATCCCGAATATACGCCGCCCAAAGGGTAAGCGCAAGGCAAGCCGCCCGCCCGCCCTGCTGAAATCATCCGGCGGTTGGGGTATAATGGCAAGTATGCCCAGCATGATTGAATTGGTGACCACAAACTACTTGCAGCCGGGAGCATACATCGCCATAATGCTCGCCGTCTTGGGAGTCCCGCAAGTGCTGTCAGGCTATTTCGACCGCCGAGAGTCCCGCCTAAACCGGCAAGAAGCCGAAGCCAACGCCGAGCGCCGCCATCAGGAGCGCCTGGACATAGAAGCCCGCCGCGAAGAGAGCCGCCGCCAAGAAGTGGAACGCCTCGAAGAACGCCGCCGCGAAGAAGTGGAACGCGTCGAAGAACGCCGCCGCGAAGAACGCGCCGAGCGTGAAGAACGCCGCGAAGAGCGCCGCCGCCAGGACGCCGAAATCTCGGAACGCCGCCACCAAGAAATGATGACCGCCCTAATCGCCGCTATCAGCAACGGGCGCAGCCACGAAAACGGCCAAAGCGAAACCATCCGCCGCTTACAGGAAACCGTCGAAAACCTCGAAGCCGAAAACGCCCGCCTCCGCCAGCAAAACGGCAACGGCCACCCCTAAAACCCGCGCTCATTGCCCCGCCCCCCATCACCCTACCTCCGGGTGAGCGCTCCAACTCTCAAAAGGCTGTTCCGACGCCTCCAGAACAACATCAACCACCTGCCCCGGCGCCAAATCCACCGGCGTCGTCGGCCCCAACTCAATCCCGTTAGACAAATGAACCTCAACCCGCACCCGCTCCAGCGCCCCATTGGTAACATTCCTAACCGTGCCGACAAAAGCGTTGCGCCCCCGGTCATAAGCGATAATCAGCCGCGCCCCGCCCCTAACCGCATCATAAGTATCCCCCAACCCCAACTGCGTACCCGACTCCTCCCCCGATTCGCCCCCGTCGCCGTGTTCCCCATTCGATTCGCCCTCGCCGCTATGCTCGCCCCCCGACTCGCCACCCTCCCGGTGTTCCCCGCCGCGTTCCCTCGCCGACTCGCCCCCGCCGTTATGCTCGCCCTCCGATTCCCCCGACCGCGCCACGACAGGCGTAGCCGTATCAGCAGGCCGCACAACCTCGCCGGTAGCCGTAATGGTAGCCTTAGCCCCGCCGCCGCACCCCACCGCAGCCAGCAAAGCCATCAGCGATATTATCGCCAACCCGAATATTGGATATTTCACGAATTTGCACCTCATAGAGTCAGGAATCGCTATACTATACGCCCCGGCCCAACCCCCGGATTGTCGCCCCCGCCGGGCCAACCCAACCCAGGCAACCCCAATCAAAGATAAAGGAGACCACAATGCAACTGGGTGCCATATTCCCGCAGACCGAAATCGGCGCCGACCCCGCCGCCGTCCGCGACTTCGCCCAAGCCGCCGAGGACCTGGGCTACGAACACCTGCTAGTCTTTGACCACGTCCTCGGCGCCGACGCCAGCAAACGCGAATCTTGGGAACGCCCCTACAGTTCCGTAGATCTGTTCCACGAACCCTTTGTATTGTTCGGCTACTTGGGCGCCATCACCCAAAAGCTGGAATTCGTCACCGGCGTACTGATCCTAAGCCAGCGGCAGACCGCCCTGGTAGCCAAGCAGGCCGCCGAAGTCGACGTCCTAACCGGCGGCCGCCTCCGCTTAGGCATCGGCGTAGGCTGGAACGAAGTCGAATACGAAGCCCTCGGCGAAAACTTCGCCAACCGCGGACGCCGCTCCGCCGAGCAAATCGAAGTGATGCGCCTCCTCTGGACCCAGGAAGTGGTGGACTACCACGGCCGCTATCACCACATCACCCACGCCGGCATCAACCCCCTGCCCGTCCAGCGCCCCATCCCGGTATGGTTCGGCGGCGGCGCCCCCCAAGTAGTCCGCCGCATCGGGCGCATCGGCGACGGCTGGTTTCCCCAATTCCAACCCGACGCCGAGGGCGCCGAGCGCATCGCCGAAATGCGCCAAATCGCCACCAACGCCGGCCGCAACCCCGCCGACATCGGCATCGAAGGCCGCATCAGTATCGCCGCCGGCCCCCCCGACACTTGGGCCCAGCAAGCCGAAGCCTGGGCCGAAGTAGGCGCCACCCACCTATCCGTAAACACCATGCGAGCCAACCTGAAAGGCCCCGACCAGCACATAAACGCCATCCGCCAATTCAAGGAAACCGTATCCGGCTAAGCCCACCCGTCAAATTCCGTAGCGGCGCAACCCTTGCGTTGCGCCCTACAGTATGCTAAAATGCCACAATGGAATTTCGCCATTCAGGACTTCAGCGATTCTGGGAAAATGACGACGCAAGCCGTCTTAACTCTGCCTATGCCGGCCGAATTTCCCGAATCCTGACCGTTCTTGACGCCGCCCGGAGGCCCGCGCAAGCAGACTTGCCGGGCTATCGGCTACACCCGTTGACCGGCAATCGCCGGGGATTCTGGAGCGTCCGGGTAAGCGCAAACTGGCGAATCACATTCCGTTTCGTCAATGGCGAGGCCGTTGAAATTGACCTTGAGGATTACCATTAGAGGTGCCGTAATGACCATCAAAAACCCCGCCCACCCGTCCGCTATCCTGCGGGAATGCCTGGACGACATCGGCTGGAGCATCAACGAATTTGCCGACAAACTGCGGATCAATACCGATGCCGCTACGCAACTGCTTAACGGTCATTGCGGAATTTACCCCAAAGTTGCCTTGGCCCTAGAGCAAATAGGCTGGAGCGACGCCGATTTTTGGCTGCGCCTGCAAGCCAACTACGACCTGGCCCAAGCCCGCCGAGAAGCGCAGCCCATAACCGGCGACTAGCCCGCCGCCGCTAGGGGGACTATGACCGCCAAAAACCCAACCCACCCGTCCGCAAGCATCCGAATCGGCCTGTCCGAAACCGGATGGAGCGTCGACCAATTCGCCCACAAGCTGTCCCTAAGCCCCGACACCGTAGCCCAACTCCTCAACGGCCAATGCAGCATATCCCCCGCCATAGCCCAAGCCCTGGAGCGCATCGGCTGGAGCGATGCCGAGTTCTGGTTGCGCCGCCAAGCCAACTATGACCTCGCCCAAGCCCGCCGCGCACCCCAAACCGCCCCCCGCCCCATTCCCCCCGCCTAACCCAGCGGCAACGCGCTCCGGCTCCGGCCCCCGCCGATGGCGATAACCCCCGTAGCGTTCCAACCCGCGATTGCTACTACCCCCACCGCGTTCACGCCCCCGACCGCTACCAACCCCATCGCATTCACCCCGCCGATTGCCACCAGTCCCATCGAATTGACCGGCCCGAAACTAACCAGCCCCATCGCATTCAGCAAACTCAGCGCCGCAATCCCAAAGGAGTTATACGCCCCCGCCGCCAATATCCCCGCAGCATTCCGCCCCACGGCGACAATCCCCACATCGATCCCGTAAACCTTGCGCGTTCCCGTATCCAAATGATTCCCCCTTACAACCTGAATATAGAATCCTCGTCCAACATCGCGGCTAATCCCGCAACAACAATGCCACCCGGTCCAGAATACGATTCCCCACCTCATACTTCGTCAGCAGCGGCAGCTCATCTACATTCAACTCCCGGTCAATCAGCGTCACCCGGTTAGTATCCGCCCCGAACCCGCTGCCCTCTCTGGTAATATCATTAGCCGCGATCAAATCCAGCCCTTTCGCCCTAACTTTCGCCGCCGCGTTAGCCGTCAGATTTTCGCTTTCCGCCGCGAACCCCACCCGCACCAGCCGCCCCCGCCCTTGCGTCGCCGCCAATATGTCGGTAGTCCGGGCCAACGGGATATTCAACTCATCATCGCCTTTCTTGATCTTCTGCCCCGCCGCGTACCGCGGACGGTAATCCGCTACCGCCGCCGCCATAATCAAAGCATCGGCGGCAGCCACCCGCTCCAGCACCGCATCGCCCATTTCCTGCGCCGTAGCCACCCGCGTCACTTCCACCATCGCCGGATCCGGCAGATTCCGCGCCGCCGACACCAGTGCCACCCGCGCCCCCCGATCCCGCGCCGCCTCGGCCACCGCATACCCCATCTTGCCCGACGAATGATTGGTAATCACCCGCACCGGGTCGATCGGCTCCGCCGTTCCCCCGGCGCTTACCACGATCGTCCGCCCCGCCAAATCCCCCTGCCGCCCCAGCGTATAACCGATATACCCCAAAAGTTCCGGCGTCTCCAAAAGCCGCCCCCACCCGGTAAGCCCCGACGCCAGCCGCCCCCGCCCCGGCCCGGCGAGCACCGCCCCCCGCGCCCGCAGCCGCGCCAAGTTATCCTGCGTCGCCGGATGTTCATACATATCCGCATCCATCGCCGGCGCCACCAGCAGCGGCGCTTTCGACGCCACCGCCGTAGTCGTCAGCGGATCATCCGCCAGCCCCAGCGCCAGCTTGGCGATGCTATGCACTGTCGCCGGCGCTACCACAATAATATCCGCCTGCCGCGCCAGCTCCACGTGTTCCACCGCATACTCCGCAGCAACATCGAAACCGTCGGTCACCACCGCCCGGTGCGTCAAGCTGCGGAAGGCCAGCGGCGTAACGAACTGCGTCGCCCCGTAGCTCATAACCACATCCACCAGCCCCCCCGCCTGCGTCAGCTTGCTGGCTAAATCCAAAGCCTTATAACAAGCGATGCTTCCCGTAACGCCCAGTACCACCCGCTTGCCGTCCAGCACGCCGCTACCCTCCTAATGAGCTTTAGCCCGTGATCTTTAACCCCGTGATCTTTAACCCGATAACCCTTAACCCCGGTTCAACTGGTAAATCCGCCGCAGCCCGATCAGGGTAAGATTGGGGTTGATTTGGTCAAAAATCCCGGTTTCCCGCGAAATCACATCCGCCAGCCCCCCGGTAGCCACCACCGTGGCCGCCCCCCCCAATTCCCCCTTGATCCGCCCCGCCAGCCCCTTGACCAATTCGGCATACCCCAGCACCAGCCCCGACTGCAACGCCGCCGTAGTATTCTGCCCGATCGCCGACGCCGGCACCGTAAGCTCCACTCGCCGCAACTGCGAGGTATTCAGGAACAATGCCTCCGCCGCCACGCTGATCCCCGGCGCGATCGCCCCCCCCAGATAAACCCCCGCCGCCGATATAACATCAAACACCGTCGCCGTCCCGAAATCCACAATAATCGTCGGATAGCCGTACAGCTCCTTGGCCGCCACCGCATCGGCGATCCGGTCCGCCCCCACATCCCGCGGATTATCGTAGGCGATTGCCAACCCCGTCCGCGCCGCCCCGGTCACCGTAAGCGGCTGCGCCCCAAAATACCCCGCCGCCACCCCCTCGAAAACCCCCGTAAGCGGCGGCACCACGCTGCACATACAAACATCCGTAATATCCCCCCGCCCAATGCCGTTCAACTGCAACAGGCTGGTCAGCAGCAGGCCATACTCATCCGCCGACCGCCGCGCGTCCGTCGCCGCCCGCATCGTCGAAACCAGCCCCGCATCCCCGAACACCCCGATGGTCACCATCGTATTCCCAATATCCAACGCCAGGAGCATATCCCCAATCCCGAAACCCCAAAGCCGATTTCCCAACCCGCCCGATTATAAGCCAGCCCGCCCAAAGCGGCAACAAACGCCCCATCCCCAACCCCTGCTATGGTATAATTCCCCAATAATCCCCCGGCAAACCGGGGCCATCCTGAAAAAGTGCGAGTTTTGGCGGGAATGAGTAGCAAGTTTCTGGAACGGCTGGACGAAATCCGCGAAGGCGCCCCCCCCCGCTTGGGCTTCGGCCCATCCCGCGGCGAAAAAACCCCCGGCATGGCGCTGGCAATATCCGCCAACGGCAAAGACGGCGCAGCAGCGGCGGCCGCCCTGTCGCCCGACGCCGTAATCGTATCCGGCCCCGGTATTGCCGCGGAAATCGGTCAAGCCGCCGCATCCGCCCGCTGGGGCCCCCGCGACGACGCCCTGTCGGCCGGCATCGCCGCTGCTTGGCGTGATGCCGGCGCCGATTTAATCGTCTTTTCCTTGACCGGCACCGACCTCGACGCCACAACATCCAGAGACGCCGCCCGCATCCTAACCCTAGCCCCCCAAACGCCCGCCGAAGATCTGCGCGACATCAACCCCCTGCCCATCGACGCCGTGCTGATAACCATCCCCGGCAACCCCGCCCAATGGACGCTGCAAGACCTCGCTGCCGTAACCCGCATCACCGCCCGCGTAGGCAAACACGTCCTAGCCGAAATCACCGGCGCCCCCGCCCCCGGCGCCCTCGAAGCCCTGCGCGACGCCGGAATAGCCGGCTTGGTAGTAGACCTGTCCCTAGGCCCCGAAACCATCGCCCAACTAAAAACCGACCTGCTCAACATCCCTCGCCCCGGCGCCAACCGCCGCAGCCGCCCCAGCGCCATCCTGCCCGGCTCGGTATACGCCCCCCGCCGTCCCGCCCCTCCCGACGACCCGGACGACGATGACGACGATTAGCGAGGCCCCCCAATGACCAACCGCCCGCCCCCCGGCGAACCCCCCGACGACAACCCGCCCCAAGACGGGCAATCCCATCACGCCCACGAAATACATCAGCACTACGGCGTCTTGTCATCCCCCGACGCCGTAGAGGATCTGACCGACAAGCTAACCGGCTACATGACCGAAATCGAACTCGGCGGACTATCCGACATCATCGGCCAAGTTCTTGACGACTTCCTCGACCAATCCGGCGGAATGCCCGAAAACCTGCAATCCCCCCAAGCCTTCGAGCAAATATCTCGCAACCAACTAGCCGTAACCCTGGCCTACCAGCTAGGCCGCCTGGAGGGCCGCTCCCCCCAACTGGTGCAATCCCTGATCGACCGCGCCATCGCCGCCCACGGCTTCCAGCCCCTCGACGAATCCCCCGAAATCACCGATGCCGACCTAACCAACCCCAAAGTCCAAGTCTACCCCCGCATCCGCCGCATCGAATACACCCAACCCCAAATCCTCCAAATCCAACCCAAACCGCCAACCCAAACCCCGCCCAACTAATGACACCGGCCCCTTGCCAACCCCCGAAACCCTTTCCTACAATAACAAATACGCCCAATGACAAATACGCCCAATAACAACTGCGCCAAACCAACCCGCCCCCAGTATCCCCGAACCGGACAAAATGTGAGTAAATGTAAGTAAATGCTAGTAAATGTCACGAACCGGGCAAAAATGTTATGAAATGTTAGGGAAATAAATTTTCCCCCCCATCCTCACAATAACGGAGACCGCCCATGACCGCCCCAACCTACGACCTGCTCCTAACTGGCGGCAACCTACTGGACCCGGCCCAAAATATCAACGGCCGCCGCGATCTAGCCTTCAAAGACGGCCAGGTAGCCGCCATCGCCGACCGCATCGACCCCGCCCAAGCTGCCGTCACCCTGGACGTCGCCGGCAAGCTGATCACCCCCGGCCTGATCGACCTTCACGGCCACTTCTACCACGGCGGCAACCCCACCTCCGTAAACCCCGACGAAATCTGCCTCGCCTCGGGCACCACCACCGGCGTAGACGCCGGCAGCGCCGGATTCCTCAACTACCAGGCCATGCGCGACTACGTATTCCCGGCCCACCGCACCCGCCTTCTCGCCTTCCTGCACATAGGCGCCATCGGCCTGGCCGCCAACCGCGTCCTCGGCGGCGGACTCCACGATATGCGCGTAATCGACATCGACCAAACCGCCGACCACATCCGCCAAAACCCCGGCTTCTGCTTCGGCGTCAAAGTCCGAATGCACGTAAACGCCGTCGCCTACTGGAACGCCCACGACGCCATGAAAGCCGCCCGCGCCGCCGCCGACCAATCCCGAACCCGCTTGATGGTCCACGTAAGCGGCACCCCCATCCCCCTGCCCGACATCTTGGAATTTCTAGGCCCCGGCGACATCGCCACCCACGCTTTCAACGGCCACCCCGAACACATCCTAGACACCAACGGCAAAATCCGCCCCGAAGTCCGCGCCGCCGCCGACCGCGGCGTCATAATGGACCTCGCCCACGCCGGCGTCCACTGCGACGTAACCGTAAGCCGCGCCGCCCTCCAGCAGGGCCTCGCCCCTCACACCATCAGCACCGACATCCACCTCCCGCCCCCCGACCGCACCGTCTACCTTATGAACGACCTGATCAGCAAGTTTCACGCCATGGGAATGCCCCTGCCCGACGCCATCGCCGCCGCCACCGCTACCCCCGCAAAAGTCCTCGGCCTCCAAAACACCATAGGCTCCCTAGCCCCCGGAATGGCCGGCGACGCCGCCATATTCGACCAGCGCGAAGGCGCCTTCGTCTGGCTGGACTCCGCCGGCAACCTCCAGCGCGGCCCAATGCGCCTCGACACCTACGCCACCATCCGCAACGGCCAACCGGCCTGGCGCGAAGGCCGCCTAATCGAACCCGGCAACTGCTAACCCCACCCGCCGCGCTGCCATCACCCGCCCCCCGGATTAGGCACCGCAACAACCACATCCGCCGCCGCCCCATCCAGCTCAAACACAAACTCCACCGCCGCCCCCGCCGGAAACGCCGCCCGCTCCACTGCCACCATCACCATCGGCGCATACAAATACGGATACTCCCGCCCCTGCGGAGCAGCATCCAACTCCATCACCACCACCGCCCGCCCCCCATCGCCCGCCACCCGCAAATCCGCCACCGACAGCGGATCCCCCCGCACCGGACGCCAAACATAATAAGCCGCCAGCAGCACGGATCCATCAAACTCAATCCGCCCCAAACTAACCGCATTCCCCCGGCTAACCTTGCTAACAAACCCGCTCTCAAAAGCCGCCAAATCCCCCTCGCTACTCAAAACAAACCCCCGCAGCTCCCCGCTGAAAGCCCCCATATCCGCCCAATCCAAAGGCGAAACCCACCCGCTATTAACATACCGGAAACCCACCCCCACCGCCGCATCCCCCGCCCCTCCGCCGTCCCCGCCCCAAACCACCAGCCCCGCCGCCATCGCAACCAGCGCCAAAACCCCCAACGCCGCCCGCCACCCCCGCGCCAGAGACGGCAACAACCCCAGGCCCCCGGAGCCGGACTTAATGACCGAACCGCTTTGACTATCCATAACCCCCCAAGCTATCATACTAAAACAACCCGCCCCATACCGCAAAACACCCGGAGGCCCCAATGCCCTACACCGCCGACATCAGCCGCACCAACCCCGCCTGCTTCCTGTTCCTGATCGATCAGTCCGGCTCCATGAGCCGCGCCCTCTCCGGGCAGGCCGGACAGCTCAAGATGGACCAGGCCGCCGCCGCCATCAACCGGATTCTGGACACCGTGGCCCAACGCTGTTCCCAAGGAATGGACGTCCGGGATTACTTCGACATCGGCGTCATCGGTTATAATACCGACGCTTTAGGCAAACAGATAATCACCAGCGCTCTAGCGGAAACAACCCCCCAACAACCTTTCCTGCCCATCAGCAAGGTGGCGGACGTAGCCGAACTGGTGGAAACGCAGGTTAAAGAAAGCGACGGAGCCGGCGGATTGGTAGAAATCACGCGGCGGATGCCAGTCTGGTTGCATCCCCAAGCCAAATTTGGCACCCCGATGTGCGCCGTCCTCGAAACCGCCGCCCGCGCCATCGAGGACTGGGTGACCCGCCATCCCGAATCCTTCCCGCCCATCGTCATCAACGTCAGCGACGGCGATTCCACCGACGGCAACCCCGAGCCCCTGGCCCAGCGAATAATGGAACTGCGCACCAACGACGGCAATGCCCTGATCTTCAACGTTCACCTTTCCGAAGTTTCGTCAAACCCAATCCAGTATCCCGACCGGGCGGACGATCTGCCCCGGGGCGATGAATACTCCTCCCGGATGTTCCGAATGTCCTCCGTCCTGCCCGAATCCAGCCGCCAGCAGGCGGAAATCTTGGGCCTGCCCGTCAGCGAAAATTCCCGCGGCTACGTATTCAACGCCGATATGACCGCCCTGGTCCAATTCCTAGACATCGGCACCCGCGCCGCCTCAAACTTGCACTAAGTTGGTATCCCAATGCCATTGCAACCGCCGCTGAAATTCCAATCACCCAAAGCAGGCAACCGCCCGGATGAGTGCGAGGATGCCTATATGGCCGCCTACCCCTATCAAACCGGCCCGGCCAGGATAGCCCTCTGCGACGGCGCCAGCGAATCCGCCTTCGCCCGGCAATGGGCGCAAATCCTGGCCGCCGCTTTCGTCCGCCGCCCCTTGCCATTGCCCCATCTGGACAACCCCTCCCTTGCCGCCTGGCTGAAGCCCTGCGAAAAGGAATGGCGCCAAGCCGTGCCGTGGCAGCGCATCCCGTGGCACGGCGAGGCCAAAGCTAGGGCCGGCGCAATGGCCGCCTTGCTGGGGATAACCATCGACCCGGCCCCCAACCGCTCCGGCGGTTTCCACTGGCAGGCCGTGGCCGTCGGCGACTGTTGCCTGTTCCTAATCCGCGACCACGCCATCGCCCTGTCTTTCCCCCTGGAAAACTCCAACCAGTTCAACAACACCCCATCCCTGATCTGTAGCAACTCCGCCAACAACGCCGCCCTGTGGCCGCAAGTCCGGCAACTGGCCGGGGAATGCATCCCCGGCGACCTGATTATCCTGGCGTCCGACGCCCTGGCCTGCTGGCTACTGCAACAGGACGAATCCGGCGGCCAGCCCTGGCAAACGCTGCTATCGTTGCCCTCAGTATCTCAATGGGAAGCCTGGCTAAAGGGCCGCCGCGAGGAACGCGCAATCCGAAACGACGACACAACCCTGATAACCATCAAAGTCGACTAGAACGCAGGAGGCAAAAGCAAAGAATGCCGTGGCCCAGCGTGACCGACTTCACCGCCGCCATTCAGAACCCGGCGATATGCTTCGATGACCCGGAACTAACCGGCGGGCAAGCGGAGCCGAACCCCCGGGGTATGCCCTCGGTATATTCCGGCAATTTCGCCGCGGTCTACCCGGTATCCGCCGGAAACCGCAAATTCGCCGTCCGCTGCTTCACCCGCGAAGTCAAAGACCAAAAGGAACGCTACGAACACCTAGACGCCTATCTCCGCGCCATCCTGCCTCCGGCCTTCGTGGATTTTGAGTTCCATCAACAAGGAATCCGGGTGCAGGGGCAATGGTATCCCATCGTCAAAATGGAGTGGGTCAACGGCGAACCGCTGGACAAATACGTCCGCAGCCACCTGAACACCCCCAACCTGCTCTACCGGGTCGCCGCCCGCTGGCGGGGGGTTGCCAGCAGCTTGCAAGGACTCAACATCGCCCACAACGACCTCCAGCACGGCAACGTTATGGTCCAGAACGACGGCTCCATCCGCCTGGTGGATTACGACGGAATCTTTCTGCCCCGCTATAAAGGCGAAAGCAGCCCCGAACTCGGACACCATAATTTTCAGCACCCGAATCGCACCGCGGACGATTACGATGAACTCACCGACAACTTTTCCGCCATCGTAATCTACCTCAGCCTGCTGGCCCTGGCCGCCGCCCCCGGACTGTATCAGAATTTCAATAACGCCGACAACCTGATTTTCACCAAAGCCGACTATGCCGACCCCGCCAACTCCAAATGCTTCAGCGCTCTGAAAAACAGCCCTTCGCCCACAGTCAAGAATCTGGCCGAATATCTTGAGGAATGCTGCGCCAGGCCGCTGGAGCGCATTCCCTACCTGGAAAGCATCCTGGAGCAGCAAGCCGCCCCAGTGCCATCGCCTGTGAACATCGCGCCTGTGTCGTCGCCTGTGAGCGTTGCGCCTGCCTCAACACCGCCCGCGCCCGCTACTCCATCCACGTACCGGGATATGCTTGGAGCCAAGCAATCATCCCCGCCTCGGTCAGGGGCCGGTCCGGCGGCGACCCTTATCAGCATGATACCTTGTCCTCAATGTAACCGAGACAACCTGAGGGACCTGATCTACTGTGATTCGGAGGAATGCTGTACAATCCTGCATCCTGGTACCCATTATTGCGTTCACTGTGGGGTGGGCGGTCCGGTCAACGCCAGCTACTGCCATGATTGCGGGAAAAAGGTAGCGTGAGCCGTCTGCTATGCGATGTAACCGATGCCATCGGGCTATTCCTTCCGCCGTCAGGTTCTGCGCTTATTGCGGAGCGTCTGCTGGCGTATCGGCGTTGCCTGTCTCGCGCCGAAGGCGTGTAGTCCGATGGGCAGCGGCCCACAAAACCCAGACCATCGCCGTTGGCGCTGCCGTTGCCGTCGTAGCCTTTTTAGTTATCCTTCTGCCCGCGATGCTGCTGGGCGGAGCGGATGCGCCCGCCGCGCCGCCGCCAGCCCCTGCCGAATCCGAACCTGCCCTCGAATCATTAGCAACCCCGGACAATACCCCCACACCAACTCCGACGCCGCCATCGGAATCCCTGAGCGCAATGGTAAAGCAAGCCCGCCCCGCCGTAGTGCGCATCACCACCAACACTGGCTCCGGCGGCTCCGGTGCCATTTTCGACACCCAGGGCCGCTTCGGCTACGTCATCACTAACCATCACGTCATAGACGGCGCATCCCGGGTCACCGTGGTAGTCAACGACTTCAAAGACTACACCGGCACAGTGCTGGGCGTAGACAGAATCCGTGATTTGGCCGTAATCCGTATTTATGGCAATGGCAGCCGATTCCAAAAACTGGATTTCGGCGACGCTTCCAGCCTAGAATCCGGCGATGAAATAATCGCCATCGGCTACGCCCTCGGAATCGAGGGTGAAGCCACCATAACCCGCGGCATAGTATCCGCCATCCGCTTCGACTCGGACTACCGCAGTCACGTAATCCAAACCGACGCCGCCGTCAATCCCGGCAACAGCGGCGGCCCCATACTATCCCTAGACGGCAAAATACTAGGCATCACAACCTTTCGCCGCGAGGAAACCCAAAGCGGCCGTCGGGTAGAGGGCTTGAACTTCGCGATATCGGCCACCACCGTCCAACAGCAGATCCCCAGCCTGCGCACCGTATCCGCCCGCCCCACCCCTACCCCCACACGCCGCCCCACGCGCACCCCATCCGCCCGCCCCACTCCTACCCCATTCCCCACCCGCCCCACTAGCCGCAACACCTTCGGGCCAATAGACGGCGAATTGCGGCACGACCCGGATGACGGATTTATCAAGGTCGAATCTGCCAACGTTTCTATGTCCGATCTGGTAGTATCGGCCACTTTCGTAAACCCCTACTCGATTGCCTCAAAGTCATGGGACTACGGGTTATTCCTAAGATACCGCGGTACCGGCGCATCCACCAAATTCCTCCATGTTGCAGTCACCAGCCAACGCCGTTGGGAAGTGGCATTGCGCGAGGGGAGCAGTTCCGACAATCAACGAATTGCAGGAGGAAGCCTCAGCAGATTCAATACCAGTGCCAATAGTCGAAACCACTTGCAGCTAGTAGCCGTCGCAGAACGCGGCTGGCTATTCGTCAACGGCGAATTCATATCATCCCTGGACCTGTCCAACATCACTGGAGCAGGCGACGTAAGCGTAATCACTGGAGCATTCACCGGCAACGAAGTAGCCGGTGCCGTCACCCGCTTCGAGGATTTCCAGGGTAGCCGTCTAACCCATGACTACGGCCCGGCCAGCGGAAAGCTGGAATATGAACCGAGTTTTGTCTCAATGCATGATATCGACGTATTCAAACGAAATTTCATAGCAGAAGCGGAGTTCACCAATCCGGTCGGCAACGATTGGGATTACGGGTTTGCGTTCCGACACCCTGCCTCCAACGACCTAGATGTTATCGTAGTTACCGACCACAATTGGTGGCACCATGACACCCGCGACTTGGGAGATGACGAATACACCGAGGTGGACGATGGTCGTCTGCCATCCGGGAGCTTCCGCAACACGAATCATCTGTTGTTGCTGGCAATTGACGAAGTCGGGCTGTTTTTCGTCAACGACCAACTGATTGCCCGGCTGGATTTGTCCCATAACTTGGCCCGTGGCGACATATCCGCAATAGGCAGATACTTCGACGACCACACCGGCGAACCCGAATTCAGGAATTTCAACGTATGGACGATGGATTAGCCGTCCCTGCCCGTTGCCAATAGACAACGCCCAAACCCCAAGGCCCCGGGGCAACCCCGGGGCCGCGAAACCACACCGTCGGCGCCCCCGGCAAGGGGAGCGCCGCCCGCCCTACCCCGGGTTATAGCGCAGCACCAGCTCCGCCACCCGCGGGTCGATATCCCCAATCTCCACCCCCCCGTCCAGCCGCGCCACCCCCAGATGCGCCGCCCGCTGGATCTCCTCCCAATCGGGCTCCAGCTCATACTGGTCGCGCAGCTCATCGAACAGATTGTCCAGCGTTGGCTTATCAAACATAACCTTTCGCCCCATCCTCCTTTACCGGAAAATCGCCATCCTGGTCGCCGCCTAGTGTACCCAAAATCCCGCCCCCTGGCAAGGGCGCGGCGCCCATCCCCTCACGGCGTCCCCGCCCGCCGCTGCTGGTAATAATAAAACAGCCCGATACCCACCGGAATCGCAATCACCAGCCCCCCCATCAGCCCCACCATCGCCCACGGCCCCAACCCGAGGATCTCATCCATCCGGTCTTTCAGCCAGTGAATCAGCTCCGGGTCGGCGGCATCCCCCTGGTGCAACGGCATCAAGCGATACAACAGCCCCGCCAACCCCATCACCCGCCCCCGACGCCCGCCCCGGCCGCCCCCGCCGGCGCAACCTGATACCGCGCCGAATACTTCCGCTCCCGGATGCTGAAGGCCGAAACCGCCGCCAGCCCCAGCAACGAACCGGCAATCGCGAAAGGCACCGTATACGCCCCGGTAACATCATACAGCCACCCCGCCAGCGTCACGCTGACGAACCCCCCGATCTGGTGAAACATAAAGGTAATCCCCGAAATCGTCCCCATCGCCCGCAGCCCATACACCTCGGCGGTCAGCGACGAAGTAAGCGGCAGCGTTGCAATCCACGAAAACCCCGCCACCGCCGCGAAAATCCACAACCCGGCAATGGACATCCCCCCGATGTAAGGCGTAACCAGCAGCAACAAATACGCCAGCCCCCGCATCACATACACCAGCGTCAGCCAGTTCTTGGTGCCGCCCACCCGGTCCGACAAATACCCCGCCGACAGCGCCCCGACGATGTTCAAGCCGCTCATCACCGCGAAAATCAAAGCCGCCGTCCCCGCCGACGCCCCCCGATCCTGGGCGTAAGGTATAAAATGCACTGACAGTATAAAGGTGGTAGCCCCGCAGACGAAGTAAGCCCCCGACATCTGCCAGAACGGCCACGACCGCAAACAATGCCGCCACGACGCCGCCTCCAGCGGCCCCGGCGCCCGCGCCGGACGCTGCGCCGCCGCCGCATCCTCCGGCGCATCATCGCCGTCGGGCCGCAGCCCCATATCCGCCGGATTTTCCCGGATAAACATCAACCCCAGCGGCAAAGACAGTAGCACCACCGCCCCCAACCCCACCCAAGCGATGCGCCAGTCGGTCGCCTCCATCAGATAAACCGCCAGCGGCACCAAAACCAGCCCGCCCAGCGAAAGCGCCGTAGAGTTGATGCCGATCACCGTCCCCCGCAGCCGCCGGAACCACCGCGAAAGCAGCGCCGATGTATTGGTAAGCGACAGCCCGCTCTGGCACAAAGACGCCAAAATCCCGAACACCACCAAAAAGTACGCAAAGCTCATGGTAAAGAACAGCGATATGGTCACCAACCCCAACCCCAGGGTCGAAAGCAAAACCAGCTTTCGCCCGCCGGTGCGGTCCAGAACCTGCCCCATAAAAGGCTGGATTACGCCGTTAAGCAAAATCCCCAACGCAAAGACAAAGGAAATCTCGAGCCGGGTCCACCCGAACGTATCGCCCATCGGCACCACAAAAGCCCCGAACCCGTTACGGGCGCCCACCGCCGCAAACCCGATAAACACCGCCGCGGCGCAAACATACCACCCGAAAAACACCCCCCGCCGCCGCGCCGGCCCATTCCTATTAACATCCATAACCATCATCCCCAAACCATTCCCGCCCCCCAAAGGGCAACCCCATAATACCACACCCCCGCCAACCCCCGCCCCGCCCCGCCGCTGCAAAAGCGGCCCGCCCCCGCCCGCCGGGCCGCCCAACCCATCCCCCTAAGTCGCCCACCCCACGCTACACCAACCCCAAACGCCGCAAATCATCCCAAGTCCACCGGGCTTGGACTTGTATCATACTTCTCAAAGTTCGGATTGAAAAAGTTTGGCCGGAATGGTGATATGACACAGTAACCCGTCTGCCATCCGGGTGATAGTATTGCTGATGACTTCCGGTCTGCGTATCCAGTTCAAACCCGTCCCGGCGCAAGGCCCGAGTGATTTGTTGCGTGGTCAAAGAACGCAGCCGCGAGAAATTTATATCGCTCACGAAGTCACAGAGACGCTTTCCTCCAAAACCAACGCCCCTTCCTCCGGTTCCTCTGGAATAGATTCCCCATGGCGGGACATACTCTCCAGCGTCATTTTCAGCACTTCCCGAATGTTCTTTATGGCCTCCTCGCGAGTGTATCCCCAAGTAGCGCCGCCTTTGGCCTCCAGTGCCGGACAATACGCGAACCAGCGATCCTCATCCGGCACCACCACCACCCGGTACTTATAAGTTTTCATCCGCGCCCCTCCAATAACAAAATCGCCCGTCAACCATCCGGGCACCCCGCCATCCGGCCGCGCCGGAACACCGGCGCGGCCGGATGCCCCCCAACTCCAACGAAAACCCCGCGGCCGCGCCCTTAATCTCGCGCCGCCCGCGCCCGTTGCGCTGCGCTGTTGCCCGCCAGCCGCCCGAACACCATCCCCGCCGCCAGCCCCGAACCGCCGGGGTAATTATGATAAAACAGCCCCCCCACCATCTCCCCCGCCGCATACAACCCCGGCAGCGGCTCCAGACTGGTGTTCAGCACCCGCCCCCGGTTATCAATCCGCACCCCCCCGAAAGTAAACGAAATCCCGCAGGTCACCGCATACCCCAGATAAGGCGGCGTATCCACCGTTTGCGCCCAGTTAGTCTTGGGCGGCGCAATCCCCGCCGTCCCCCGCCCGTCCTTAACCGTCGGATTATACGGCACATCCGTCTGCACCGCCGCATTGTACTCCTGCACCGTAGCCGCCAGCCCCGCCGGGTCAATATCCAGCCGCCGCGCCAATTCCTCGATACTGTCCGCCTGCGCCATCGTAACCTGCGGAATATGATACTCATCCCGCAACAGATGTTTCACCTTGTCGTCGAAAATCTGGAACGCCACCCCTTGCGGCTGCGTCAACAGCGCCCGCCCGTAAGTGACGTAGGTATAATTGCGGAAATCCGCCCCCTCGTCCAAAAACCTTTGCCCGTCCACATTCACCATCAGCCCGAAAGGATAGGAATGCTTCTGATACAACTCCGTAATCGTCCGGTCGCCGTAAGCCGGAGCGTTCAGATCCCAAGCCACCGCATGGCAACTGCTCCAATGGCCGTGAGGCATCGCCCCCGCCGCCAGCGCCATACGGATGCCGTCGCCGGTGTTATAAGGAATCCCCCGCACCTTCACCAGTTCCCAGCCCGGCCCCAGATACCGGCAGCGCATCTCGGCATTAGCCTCAAACCCGCCCGCCGCCAGCACCACGGAAGGGGCGTAAACCTCGGCATAACCCTCCGGCCCCAGCACGCGAACCCCGTTCACCTCGCCCCGGTCATCCTGCAACAGCCCCACCGCCGGCGTCGAATAGCGGATCTCAATCCCCTCGGCGCGGCAAACATCGAACTGCTGATCCGACAGCCCCTTGCCGGCGCCCACCGCCTCCACCAGCAGCCCGCCCCAAAAGCGAAACTCGCCCGTAGCCTCGTCCCGGAACGCCTGCCGCCCGTAAGACAGCACAAACCGCACCCCTTTGGCGCGCAGCCACTGCATCGCGGGCCGCGACTGGCTGACCAGGATCTGCGCCAGCTCCGGGTCGCTATGCCCCTGCGTAACCCGCATCATATCGTCGTAAAACTGATCCTCCGAATACCGCCCCACATCCACCGACTGCTCCTCCGTCGGCGACATATCGGGAATCACCGACTTGATATCCTCCAGCCCGTCAAAAGCGAACCGGATAATCCCGCCGGTGAAATAGGTATTGCCGCCCCGGAAATACTCCGGCGCCTTTTCCACCACCAGCACCGAAGGGCAGCTCTCCCGCGCCGCGATCGCCGCCGAAAGCGCCGCATTCCCCGCCCCCACCACAATGACATCATAGGTATCAGGCATCACCCGGCCTCCTGCCAAAATGCCGGGCGTCGCCCGGCTGCTTATCCTATAATAAGGCCGCCCGCGGCAATTTGGGAAATAAACGCCCCAAATCCCCGTATCGGGGTTGAATCAGGGTTAATCAGGTGATAAACTAGCAAGTAATTCCTCCCCGTCCGCTGGGGCGTGGCTAAAGCCTGCTCCCCGGGCGGGTGTTTTTTGCGATGCGCGGACTGGTTTTATTTGACGGCCAAAACCTCTATCACTTGGCAAGAAAGGCATGGGGATCCCAACCCTCCAGCCCAGCATCCCCCTATGCCTGGCCCAGCTATGACGTAGAAAAGCTGGCGCAAACCCTTGTCGCCCGAATCCCTGGGCGTGTCCTATCCGAAATTCGTTTCTATACCGGCGTACCGAACCCCAGCGCTGGCGCAGCGCAAAAATTCTGGCACGGTTTCTGGACCAACAAGCTCCGGCATCTAAGGAGCCGGGGCATCCACGTATATCGAGGCCAAATAAACATCGGCGGACAAGAAAAGGGCGTTGACATTAGCTTGGCCATAGACCTAGTGCAAGCCACCCACGAACAACGATACGAAGTCGCCATCATCGTAAGCCAGGACACCGACTTTGGCCCGGCCGTGCGCCTGGCAAAAACCATCGCCCAAAGCCAGAACCACCAACTAGCCTACGAATCCGCATTTCCCGTCGGCCCCGGCAGTCTTTCCCAAAGAGGCGTCCCCGGCACCCTTTGGGTTCCCATAAACCAGGCAACCTACGACGCCTGCCTTGACCCTACGGATTATCGCCCGAAAAGACCTTAGGGCTACCTATTTCCCCGGTTTCTAGTCTATAATAAACCTATTGCAACCACGAGAATCATAAACCTATGAATACAATAAGGAATATAATTCCTTATCCAAAAGTATGGAAATCTTATGGCGGCACTAAACAAAAAGCTATCGTAACCGCATTCCAAAATCTTTTTGAGTTACAGACAGGTAAATATAATTGCGAGATAAAGACAAAAAGAAAAATAGCACACCCATATATACATACCCAACCGCCATCAAATCAATCTATTTAACTATGATGAATCAAGTTTTACACATTGATTCACCGAACTTGCTCCACCTTTCAAGCCTGCCAATACCCGCCGTTGAATCCCCGCGCTTACCGTGTAAAACTCAATTCTCGTGTACACCCCCGTCATTCCCACGATGCAGGGGTTTACCAGTCCAGGGGTTGCCAGGTGCTGTTGCGCCCCCGCCATTCCCCCGAAAGCGGGGATTTACCCCTACGCCCCGCTACCCTAAAATACCCTCCATGAAACCAGCAGCCCTCCTAGCCCTCCTAACCCTAATCCTAACCGCCGCCTGCGCCGGACAATCCCCCGCGCCCACCCCCACCCCCGACATCCAGGCCACCGTCCAGGCCGCCATCACCGCCGCGATGCCCACCCCCGGCCCGACCGCCGCCGCGCCCCAACACGCCCATACCCCGGCCACCGCCCCCCATCCCGTTCCATCGCCCGCCGTCCCGACCCTGGCGCCAACCCCCACGCCGGCGCCGGCGCCCACCATCGCCCCTACTCCGCCCTCATCGGAATCCCTGAAAGAAATGATCACCCAAGCCCGCCCCGCCGTAGTCCGCATCGACAACGGCGCCGGCACCGGCACCGGCGTCATCTACGACGCCCAGCAGCAAACCGCCTACATCATCACCAACCACCATGTAACCGCCGACGCCCCCCGCCTGACCGTAACCGTCAACGACGCCCAAACCTACACCGCCAAAGTCCTGGGCGCCGACACCCAGCGCGACCTCGCCCTAATCGCCATCTGTTGCGGCGACTTCCATACCCTCCCCTTCGGCGACGCCTCCCAGCTCCAAACCGGCGACGAAATCATCGCCATCGGCTACGCCCTCGCCCTCGACGGCCCCGCCACCATCACCCGCGGCATCATATCCGCCATCCGCTACGCCCCCGAATACCAAAGCGACGTAATCCAAACCGACGCCGCCATCAACCCCGGCAACAGCGGCGGCCCCATGTTGTCAATGGACGGCGAAATCCTCGGCATCAACACCTACATCCTGGAACAATCCGGCAGCGGACGCCCCCTGGAGGGCCTCAACTTCGCCATATCGGGCACCACCGTCCAGCAAACCATCCCCGCCCTCCGCCGCGGCCAATCCCGCCCCACCCCCGCGCCCACCCCCACCGCCGCCGCCGGCGCACAATACACCGTCTTTGGCCCCATCAGCGGCGAACTCTGGCACAACCCCGCCAACGGCCACATCGAAACCGAATACGCCCAAGTCAATATGGCCGATCTGCTAATCAGCGCCACTTTCATCAACCCCTACTCCGCCTCCGAAAACCCCTGGGATTACGGCTTCATCCTGCGCCGCAGCGGCGCCGGCCCCGACAGCCAACTCATCGAAATCATCGTAACCGGACAAGGCCGCTGGAGCGCCGCATCCCGCCGCGGCCAGCCCGGCGACGCCCGCGAAATCGCCGGCGGAACCCTCGGCTACTTCGACACCGCCGCCGACGGACAAAACACCCTCTGGTTCGCCGCCCTCGGACAACGCGGCCTCCTGTTCGTCAACGGCGAATACATATCATCCCTCGACCTATCCGAAGTCGCCAACCCCGGCGACCTGGCGGTAATCACCGGCGCCTATCAAGGCAACGAAATAGAGGGCGCAGTAACCCGGTTCAAGGATTTCCAAGCCATCCAGCTAACCCAAATCCACGGCCCCCACCACGGCGAACTCAAGCATCAACCCGGCTTCATAACCCAGCGCCCCAGCGGAGCGCGATCCCGCGACCTGGCCGCCCAAGCCGATTTCGCCAACCCCCCCGGCGACGACTGGGACTACGGCTTCGTAATCCGCAGCCCCCAATCCGAGCGCATGGAAGTAATCGGCATGACCGGCGGCCGCCAATGGTTTCACCAAACCCGCACCCCCAACGCCCCCGACTACACCCTGATCGCCAGCGGCATCATACCCCCCGAAAACTTCCGCCCCGACAACAACCTCCTACTGATCGCCTTCAACCAAAACGGGCTATTCTTTATCAACGGAAACCTGACCGCCCGTCTAGATCTATCCCACAACCTCAACCACGGCGAAATCAACATAATGAGCGGCTTCTTCAACACCCACCCCGGCGAACCCGCCTACCGCAACTTCACCGTATGGACCCCCTAACCCCCGCCCCGCCCGTTCCGCCATACCTGCGAATATGTTAAAATACCTAAATGCCAACCTTGAAACTGCCAACCCGCACCGCCGCGGCCCTAACTCTGCTCCTGTTACTGCTCGCCGCGGCCTGCGCCGGCAACGCGCCCCCTACGCCCGCGCCAACCCCCACCGCCAGCCCCATCCCCGCCCCGAACATGGAAGCGACCATCCAGGCCGCCATAGCCGCCGCGCTACCCACCGCCACGCCAACCCCCACCCCTGACCTGGACGCCACCGTGGCCGCCATAGTAGCCGCCGCGATCCCCACCGAAGCGCCCGCCCCCACCCCCGACATCCCCGCCACCGTCGCCGCCGGTATGTCCGCCACCATTGCGGCCATCCCCACGCCCACGCCAATACCCACACCCACCCCGACGCCGCGGCCAACCCCTACGCCAACGCCGCGTCCTACGCCAACACCCACGCTGACGCCGACACCAACTCTTACGCCAACGCCTACCCCGCGCCCAACACCTACACCGACGCCGCGCCCAACGCCAGCGCCAACGCCCACCCCGCGCCCTACACCCACGCCGCCGCCGTCGCAATCCCTAAGCGCAATAGTAAAACAAGCCCGCCCCGCCGTAGTGCGAATTAACACTAATATCAGCTCCGGCTCCGGCGCCATCTTCGACACCCAAGGGCAGACCGCCTACATCATCACCAACCACCACGTAATCGAGGACGCCTCGCGCGTCACCGTAACCGTCAACGACTCCGACCACTACACCGCCACCGTCCTGGGCAGCGACAGCACCCGCGACCTCGCCGTAATCCGCATCTGTTGCGGCCAATTCCGCAAACTCGATTTCGGCGACGTCTCCCGCCTGGAACCCGGCGACGAAATAATCGCCATCGGCTACGCCCTCGGATTCCAGGGCGAAGCCACCATAACCCGCGGCATAGTATCCGCCATCCGCTACGACTCAGAATATCGCAGCGACGTAATCCAAACCGACGCCGCGGTCAACCCCGGCAACAGCGGCGGCCCAATGCTGTCAATGGACGGCAAAATCATCGGCATCAACACCTTCGGCTACGATGAAACTCAAAGCGGCCGCCCGGTAGAGGGCTTGAACTTCGCCATATCTGGAACCACCGTCCAAAATCTAATCCCCGGACTGCGCACCGTATCCGCCCAGCCCACCCCGACCCCCTTCCCTACCCGCCGTCCCACGCCCACCCCATCCTACCGCGGCGGCAACACCTTCGGGCCAATAGACGGCGAATTGTGGCACGACCCGGATGACGGATTTATTAAGGAGGAATACGCCAACGTCTCTATGTCCGATCTGGTGGTAGCGGCCACTTTCATAAACCCCTACTCTGCCGCCTCGAACTCCTGGGATTACGGATTCATACTAAGAGACCGCGGCACTGGCGCATCCGCCAAATTCCTCCGGGTTGCGGTCACCAGCCAACGCCGTTGGGATGTGGCATGGCGCGAGGGGAGCAATTCGGAAAGTCATCCAATTGCGGAAGGATACCTCAGCAGATTCGACACCGGCGCCAACGGCAGGAATCACCTACAACTGGTAGCCGTAGCAGAACGCGGCTGGCTATTCGTCAACGGCGAATTCATATCATCCCTGGACCTGTCCAGCATCACCGGGGCAGGCGACGTAAGCGTAATCACCGGAGCCTTCACCGGCAACGAAGTAGCCGGTGCCGTAACCCGCTTCGAGGATTTCCAGGGCAGCCGTTTAACCCATCAATACGGCCCGGCCAGCGGAACGCTGGAACATGAACCGGGTTTTATCTCAGTGCATAGAAGCGGCGCATGGACACGAAATTTCGTAGCGGAAGCGGAGTTCGTCAATCCGAGCGGCAATGATTGGGATTACGGGTTTACGTTTCGCCACCCTGAACGCAATCGGCTCGAGGTTATCGCAGTGACCGGCAACAATTGGTGGAACCATGACACCCGCGACATGGACGATGATGAATATTCCGATGTAGACAATGGCCGTCTGCCCTCCGGGAGTTTCCGCAACCCGAATCACCTGCTGTTGTTAGCCATTGACGAAATAGGGCTGTTTTTCGTCAACGACCAACTGATTGCCCGGCTGGATTTGTCCCATAACCTTGATCATGGCGATGTCAGCGCCATGGGCGGATTTTTCAACGACAGCACCGGCGAACCCCAATTCAGGAATTTCAACGTATGGGCGATGGATTAGCCGCCCATTTTGCGCTACAATGATCCCATTAAGGGAGCCGAAATGAACGCACTGAAAGCCCTGCCCCTGCTGGCCCTAACCCTACTGGCCCTGACCCTGCTGCTAACCGTCGCCTGCGCCGGGCAATCGCCTACGCCCGAGCCCACCGCCGCCACCCCGGCCCCCACGCCCACCGCCACGCCGAACATAGCGGCAACGGTGCAAGCCGCCGTATCCGCCGCCATCCCCACCCCCGACCTGGACGCCACCGTCGCGGCAATGGTAACGGCCGCCATCCCCACCGCAACCCCCGCCCCCACCCCCGACCTCCCCGCCACCGTCGCGGCCAGCACAGCCGCCACCATCGCCGCCATACCAACGCCAACTCCTACCCCCACCCCGACGCCAACACCGCGCCCCACACGCACGCCGCGCCCGACAGCTACTCCCACGCCCACCCCGACACCGCGCCCCACACGGACGCCACGCCCGACGTTTACTCCCACACCGCGGCCCACGCCTACGCCGCGGCCAACGGCCACGCCCCGGCCCACCCCAACGCTTAGGCCAACGGCCACGCCCCGCCCCACCCCGACGCCTGTCTACCGTGGCGGGTATAGCGATTTCGGTCCAATCGACGGCGTACTCCGGCACGACCCCGATGACGGATTTATCAAGATCGAACGCACCGATGCTTATATGTCGGATATGATCGTATCCGCAACTTTCGTCAATCCTTATTCGGCTACATCCAACAATTGGGATTACGGGTTCATTATCCGCGAGGAAGGCGGCGGCGGTCCCGAAATCCATATCGAAGTAACCAGTCGTCGGCAATGGTATGTGAATTGGCGGAGTAATGGCATGGATGCAGACACCAGCCAAGAAATAGCCAGCGGAAGGCTTAACAATTTTGATACCCGCGCTGGCGGGCGCAATTTTCTATGGCTTCTAGCCGCAGGGAGCCGCGGGCTACTATTCATCAACAGCGAATTTATCTCGATGCTGGACTTGTCGGCGCATACTGGGGCAGGTGATGTAGCCGTGGCTACTGGTTTTTACAAAGGCGGAGAGGTGTCTGGAGCCGTCACCCGCTACGAGGATTTCGAGGGTAGCCGTCTAACCCATAGCTACGGTCCAGCCAGCGGGAGGCTGGAATATGAACCGGGTATTGTCTTAGAGCATATCAGCGGCGTATGGACAGCAGATTTCGTAGCGGAAGCGGAGTTCGTCAATCCGAGCGGCAGCAATTGGGATTACGGGTTTCTGTTTCGCGATTCTGCATCCGACCAACTCGAAGTTATCGGCATCGCCAGTGACCATTGGTGGCACCATTACACCGATTTCGTCGGCGATGTGGTAGACAGCCAACGTCTACCATCAGGGAGTCTCCGTAACAGGAATCACCTGATTCTTATGACCATTGGCGACACCGGATATTTCTTCGTCAACGGACAACTGATTACTCTGCTGGATTTGTCCCACAACTTTGACTATGGCAGTATTTCAGTAATGGGCAACCTTTTCAACGACAGTACCGGCGAACCCCAATTCAGGAACTTCAACGTATGGACAATGGATTAGCGTATGGACAATAGACTAGCCGCCCCCGCCCGTTGCCAATGGGCCAACACCCCCTTATCCATCGCTTACCACGACACCGAATGGGGCGTTCCCCTCCACGACGACCGGCGCCTGTTCGAGTTCCTAATCCTCGAAGGCGCCCAAGCCGGCCTGTCCTGGGAGCTGATTCTCCGCAAACGCGAAGCCTACCGCATCGCCTTCGATAACTTCAACCCCCTAAAAATAGCCGCCTATGGCCCCGACAAAACCGCCGAACTGCGATCCAACCCCGGCATAATCCGCAACCGCCAGAAAATCGCCGCCGCCATCGGCAACGCCCAAGCCTTCCTCAAAACCCAGCAGGAACATACCACCTTTGACGCCTACATCTGGCAATTCGTCAACGGCGCCCCCATAAAAAACGCCTGGCGCGCCCACCACGAAATCCCCGCATTCACCCCCCAATCCGCCGAAATGAGCCGCCAACTCCGCAACCGCGGCTTCCGCTTCGTCGGCCCAACCATCTGCTACGCCTTCATGCAAGCCACCGGCATGGTAAACGACCACACCACCAACTGCCACCGCCACCCCCAACTACCCTAACCCATCCCGTCCAATATCTGGTATCATAACCCCATCCCGCCGGGAGCGTTAAAATGCAAAACAGGGAAACGCCAAGCCAAAAACACGCCCGTATCGCCCGCCGGTTTCTGGATGACGCCGACAAGTATTTTGACGACGGCAACATCATACAAGTTTCGGAAAAGCTATGGGGCGCCGCTACCCACGCCGCCAAAGCCCTCTGCATCCGCCGGGGTTGGCAGCATAGCAAATACGCCCACATCCGCGACGCCATCCAACGGATGACCGATGAAACCGGCGATAAATCCATCATCGACGGCTATCTGATCGCCCAATCCCATCATTTCAATTTCTACACCGATGCCATGGAACCCGCCGACGCCGACCCGGCCCGTCCCAGAATCCGCGAACTGGTGGACAAGCTGCTGGCTGCCGCCGGACAGAACCCGCCGACGCCCGGCGGATAGCTTGCCCCCGCCGCACCTTACCGCTAAGATACCCCCAGCCAACCGCCGCGCCGCCAACCGCGGCCCCATCCTTACAGGGAGACCAATCGCCATGAAAGCGGCCAGACTCGTCGGCCCCAAGCTCTTTGAACTCCTGGAAACCGAAACCCCATCCGCCCGGGACGGCCAATGCCTCGTCCGCCTGGAGCGCGTTTCCGTCTGCGGCAGCGACATCCGCCACGGCTTCGCCGTCAACCCCGAGGAAATGTACCCCATGCCCATCGGCCACCCCTGCCACGAACTCGCCGGCACCATCGTCGACAGCCGCGCCAACGAATACCACGAAGGCCAGCGCGTCATCGTCATCCCGCCCCGCGGCTCCGCCGGACTGGTCGAATACATCGTCTCCGACCCCAGCCGCATGATCTTGCTGCCCGATAACGGCTCCCTGGACGAATGGGTAATGTGCCAACCATCGGGAACCGTCCTCTACTCCTGCCAGCAAATGCCCAACCTGCTGGGCAAAAACGTTGTCGTGCTGGGACAGGGCAGCATCGGCCTCAGCTTCACGATGATCACCTCCCGCATCGGCGCCCGCAATGTAATCGTCGCCGACCTCCTCGACTACCGCCTCGAAGCCTCCAAAGAGTTCGGCTCCACCCACCAAATCAACCCCGACAAAGACGACCTCGAAGCCGCCGTCAACCAAATCACCGACGGCCAGGGCGCCGACGTAGTAGTCGAAGCCGCGGGTTACGCCGACACTTTCAACATGGCGATGCGGGTAGTAACCCAATTCGGCACCGTAATAGTATTCGGCATCCAGGAGGAAAAATTCATCCCCCTGGAACACAACTGGCTAATGGACAAACAGCCTCGCATCATCCCCACCACCGGCGCCCGCAGCGGCAACCCCATCAGCCACATCCAAGAAATCGTAGCCCTCCGCCAGCGCGGCTGGTGCGACCCCTCCAAACTGGTCACCCACCAAATGGGCTTCTCCCAAGTCCAGCAAGCCTATGATCTGTACGACCAACGCCAGGACAACATCATCAAAGTAGTAATGAACCTCAACGAATAACCCATCCCCAACCCCCGCGCCAAAACCCCAAAATCCCCGAAATCCCCCTTACCCCAACCCACCCAATTCCAAAAATCCCTTCCCCATCCCAAAAATCCCCTCCCCCTTAGGGGGAGGGCTAGGGTGGGGGTGAATTCCCATAACAAACAACCATCCCCCCAACGCGCGCCATCCGCCCACAAGGAAAACACCCCCCTATGCCCTACCAGCGCAGCGAACACCCGCTATGGTCCTGGTCCCACAGCCGCCGCGAAACCTTCCAGGAATGCCCCCGGAAATACTATTATCAATACTACGCATCCCACAACGGCTGGGAAGCGGACGCCCCCGAAACCGCCCGCCTGGCCTACCGCCTGAAAAACCTGACCACCCTGCCCGAGGAAATCGGCGCCGCCGTCCACGAATGCGCATCAATGGCCGTGCATCAAGCCCGCAGCGGAGCGCCGCCCCCCACCGCCGGCGAACTCTACGAACAAGCCCGCCAACGCCTGAACCGCGCCTGGCAGGATTCCAGCAACTTCCCGGCATGGGTACAATCGCCCAAGCGCCGCCGGATGTTCCAAGAATTCTATTACGACACCGGCATAGGCGAAACCCGCATCGCCGAAGCCAAAGACCAACTCCGAACCTGCCTGCAAAATCTGCTAACCTCCGCCGGCTTTCGGGAAGCCGTAGCCGCCCCCTACACCGAAGTCAAGAACGTAGAGCAATTCATAACCTTTACCCTAGACGACACCCCCATCCACGCCGTCCCCGACCTGATCTATCGCAACGGCAACGGCGAATGGCGGATAGTAGACTGGAAATCCGGCAACTCCCAAAGAGACTCCCAAAACCAGGCAATGGTCTACGCCCTATATCTGCGGGAAAAGCACAATGTAATCACCGGCGACATCACCGCCCGCATCGAATGGCTGGCCCACGGCGAAGCCCAAGAACTGCCCATCACCCAATCCGCCCTGACCCAATTCGCCGACGGCATCCGCGACAGCATATCGGCAATGCGCGCCTATCTATCCGACCCCGCCGCCAACGCCCCCCTGCCCCAAACCCGCTTCCCAATGCGCGACGACCTATCCCAATGCCGCAACTGCAAATTCCGCCAACTCGACCGCCAAGAAATCGCCAACCAAACCCCCGGCCCCTTCTAACCCCCGCCCAAACCCCCAACCCGCCCCCAAAACCCCATCCCATCCCCCCGTCGGTGGGGTATAATTCCCCCCCAAGCCCCCCCGTGGCGGTGGCGTGTGAGGCCGGGAGAAGAAATCAGGCTGGTAAAAGAAAACCTCGCCTTTGCCGTGGCCTTCTGGAAAGCGGCCGCGGCGGGCAGTGTTCCGCCGGAGCCGCTGCTGCGCCCGGCCCCCGTACCCTTGGCCTTCAACCAGCCCCCCGGCGGCCCGCGCCCGGACGCCGAGCTTGCCGCCGATCTTACCCGCGGCGCCGCCAACCAGATGCGGGCCGCCTTCGCCCTATCCGCCCTCCAATCCCGCTACAGCCTCGCCCGCGCCTTCCCCGGCGAACCCATCGAGCAAGAACTCCCCGAACTCCGCGCCGCCCTTTCCTCGATGCTGCTCATCGGCCAAGCCGTATGGCGCTCCATCCTGCAACCCGTATGGGAATGCCCGCCCCCCTATCGCCGGCTGTTCCAAATCCGCCGCTTGGGATTCTACCTCAACGCCGTCGGCCTCGACGGACGTCCCCTGAACTGGGACGACTTCGGCGGCCTCGACTGCTACCTGTCGCTGCTGGAATACTGCGCCGTCAGCGCCGACTCCGCCTGGGAAACCGGCGCCGGCCGCGGCCGCGCCATCCTGCCCCCCCGCCTATCGCAACTGGACCCCGGCGGCATCCTGAGCGCCCCCCCGTCCGCCGACGGTTATGCCGCAACCGACGACACCCCCCCGGCCCCAATCCCCGCCGGCTACCCCGGCGATGAACCCCGCCTCAACATCCCACCAGACGCGCCCATCCCCCCAAACGCCCCGCCGGCGCCCGCACCCCCCGTCCAACCCCCAACCGCCGCAACGCCGGCAACCCCCGACCCCGCCGGCAACCCCATAGACCGCTTCATAGCCGAATGCTGCGAAACCGGCCCGGAACGCCGGATGCTGGCCGGCGAACTATACGCCGGATTCCAGACCTGGTGCCGCGCCGCCGACCAGGAACCCCCATCGCAACGCGCCTTCGGAATGCGCCTCACCCAACTCGGCCTGACCCGCAAACGCCGCGGCCACGGCAAACACTGGTGGGAGGGCATCCGCCTAACGCAGCAACCCCCCTAATCCGCCGCCGCCCCCGCCAACTCCCCGGCCCCCGCCGCCGCCAATGCCGCCTTCAGATACCCCGCCGTAACGCTGCTCTTATGCTCCGCCAACTCCTCCGGCGTACCGGTGGCGATCAGCCCGCCCCCCTTATCCCCCGCGCCCGGCCCCAAATCCACCAGCCAATCCGCGTTTTTCATCACATCGATATTGTGTTCAATCAGGATCACCGTATTCCCCGCATCCACCAGACGATGCAACACTCCCAACAGAGCGGCGCAATCCTCAAAAGACAACCCGGTGGTAGGTTCATCCAGCAGATAAACCGTCTTGCCCGTAGCCCGTTTCGACAGCTCCGTCGCCAGCTTGACCCGTTGCGCCTCCCCGCCCGACAGCGTAGTCGCCGGCTGCCCCAACCGGATATACCCCAACCCCACATCCCGCAAAGTTTCCAGCTTGGGCCGGATGCGCGGGAAATTCCCGAAAAACTCCAGCGCCGTATCCACCGTCATATTCAGCACATCGGCGATATGCTTCCCCCGCATCGTCACTTCCAGCGCCTCCCGGTTATACCGCAAACCGTGGCAGATCTCGCAGGGAACGGTCACATCCGGCAGAAACTGCATCTCAATCTGGTTATACCCCTCCCCCTGGCAAGCCTCGCAGCGCCCCCCCTTGACATTGAACGAAAACCGCCCCGGCTTATACCCCCTAACCCGCGACTCCGGCAGACTGGCGAACAACTCGCGGATCGGGGTAAACGCCCCGGTATAAGTGGCCGGATTGCTCCGCGGCGTCCGCCCGATGGGCGACTGGTCGATCTTGACCACCTTGTCCACGTTTTCGACCCCCAGCAGCGCATCGTGATCGCCGGGCAAATCGCGCCCGTTATTCAGCCGCTGGTTCAGCTTCTTGTACAGAATTTCATACACCAGGCTGCTTTTCCCCGAACCCGACACCCCCGTGATGCACACCAGCCGCCCCAGCGGAAACTCCACATCAATGCCCCGCAGGTTATTTTCCCGCGCCCCTTTCACCGTAAGACGCAGCCCGTTGCCTTGCCGCCGCTGTTCCGGCATCGGCACCCGCTTGCGCCCGCTGAGATACTGCCCGGTAAGCGAATCGGGCGAGCTTTCGATTTCCGCCACCGTGCCGGCCGCCACCACCTGCCCCCCGTATTCCCCCGCCCGCGGCCCCAAATCGGCGATATAATCCGCCGCCCGCATCATCGCCTCATCGTGTTCCACCACCAGCACCGTATTCCCCATATCCCGCAGCCGGCTCAAGGTGCGGATCAGCCGCTGGTCATCGTGCGGATGCAGCCCCACCGTCGGCTCATCGCACACATACAGCACCCCGGTCAGCCCGGAGCCGATCTGCGTCGCCAGCCGCACCCGTTGCGCCTCGCCCCCGGATAACGTCTGCGCCGTCCGATCCATCGTCACATAATCCAGCCCGATCCCCATCAAAAACTTCAGCCGCCCGTCGATTTCCTTCAGCACTTGGCTGGCGATCGTCTTATCCCGCGCCGAAAGCGTCATCCCCCCCGTCGCCCCGTTTTTCGCCGGCGTTTCCCCGGATTGCGCCCCATTCCTGGACGATGCCCCGGCCCCGTTGCGGACAGCCGACTTTCCGCCGCCGCCGTTGCCCGTCGCCCCCAATCCGGTCCCGTCCGCTACCTCCGCCGTTACCTCCGCGCCCAACCCGTCCGCGCCATTCCCCCCGTTGCGGCGCCGCCCCCGGTTATAATCCGAATCCGGGTCGATCTGCTCTACCCACTGCGCCGCCGCCCCGATATTCTTGGCGCAAACGTCCATAATCCCCAACCCGCAAACCTGCACCGACAGCGCCTCCGGCCGCAAACGCTTGCCCCCGCAGGAACGGCACGGCCGCGCCGACATATACCGCTCAATCTGCGAGCGGGCGTAATCCGACTCCGTAGTCTTATACCGCCGCTCCAGATTCGGAATAACCCCCTCGAAATTAGTATCCCAGCTATAAGCCCGCCCCCGGTGCGTGCGATGGTTCACCGTGACTTTCCGCCCCCCGTTGCCGTACAGAATCAAATCCAAATCATCCGGCGCCAATTCCCGCACCGGCGCTTTGGCCGAAAACCCGTTAGCCTCCGCCACCGCCTCCATCAGACTGATATACCACGCCCCCGAAGTCCCGACTTTGACCCAAGGCGTAACCGCCCCCTGCGCCAGCGACAAATCCTTATTCGGAATCACCAAATCCGGATCCACCGCCAGCTTATACCCCAACCCGCTGCACTCCGCGCAAGCCCCATGCGGACTGTTAAAGCTGAAAGTCCGCGGCTCAATTTCCGGCAAACTAACATTACACTTGGCGCAGGCAAACCGCTCCGAAAACACCAGCGTATCCCCGCTCCCCGCCGCCGCCCTTTCCTCCCCGCCTTGCGGGCCGGAATCCAGCAGCGCCTCCACCACCCCATCGCCCTCCCGCAGGCAAGTCTCAACCGACTCCGCCACCCGCGCCAGCTCCGTATCCGGCCGCACAATCAGCCGATCCACCACCAGCTCGATATAATGCCACTTCCGCTTGTCCAAATTCAGCCCGTCGATTTCCTCCAGCAGCCGGATCTCGCCATTGACCCGGATCCGCACGAAACCCGCCTTTCGCGCCGCCTCGAAAACGTCCTTATGCTCCCCCTTCTTGCGCCGCACCTTGGGCGACAGCAGCGTAATCCGGCTGCCCTCCGGCAGCGACATAATCGCATCCACAATCTGCGAAACCGTCTGCCGCGCCACCGGACTCCCGCACCGCGGGCAATGCGGCACCCCCACCCGCGCGAACAGCAGCCGCAGATAATCGTAAATCTCCGTAACCGTCCCCACCGTCGACCGCGGGTTATGCGAAACCCCTTTCTGGTCAATGGAAATCGCCGGCGAAAGCCCCTCGATGTAATCCACATCCGGCTTATCCATCCGCCCCAGAAACTGCCGCGCATACGCCGACAGCGACTCCACATACCGCCGCTGCCCCTCGGCGTAAATCGTATCGAAAGCCAGCGAACTCTTGCCCGACCCGGAAACCCCGGTAATCACCACCAGCCGGTCGCGCGGCAGCGTAATTTCCACATTCTTGAGGTTATGCTCCCTCGCGCCCTTGACGTGTATGAACTCTTGCGGCATTGCCTTATCATCCTCCCCGCCCGGAAATCGCGCCCCATTTTACCATCCCAAGCCCCCGACTCAACGCAACCTACCCCGCAATTCCCCCTATCCAACCCCCGCGCCCCCGCCAATGCGTACAATCCCCCCGCCGATGCGCTACAATAGACCCCACACGCCCCCGCCGGAGAGACGCCCGAAATGGCCCGATACGCCTGCCCCAACTGCGCCACCGAGTTTGAGACCATCGGACACCCCGAACCGGAGCATCTGACCTGCTTCAACTGCAACGAAAGGGCATCCGACCCGGGCAACGGCTATGACCGGATGCGCGGCGTTGACGCTCCCCTGGAGCCGCAAATGTGGTATACCGTAGACGAGGCCGCCCGTTACCTCCGCCTGCCCCGACAAATCATCTATATGCTCATAAAGCAGGGATACCTCATCGCCTACCAGGTCACCGGACGAGGCAACGAGCGCTTCGCCCGCGACGATTTGGACGGGCTGATGCGGGTGGTCGACTTCAGCGGCGACCGCATCACCGACCGCCGGGCGGTGCTAATATCCAGCGAATCCCTAGCCGACGATTGGGACAACGAACTGGATGCGATCTACGACTTTTATTAGGCGCGGCGACGTCGTCATCCATCGCGCCCGGTTTTCCGATCATTCCGGCAGCAAAAGGCGCCCATCGGTGATCGTAAGCTCGGCCGCCTACCACCGGGGCCGCAGCGAGGTAGTCCTAGCCAACCTGACCACCAACATATCAACCCGGCTGGCCGGCAAATACATCCTGCTGGATTGGGCCGCCGCCGGATTGCAGGCAGCATCGGCCACTTCCGGCGACATCGCAACCGTCGACCGGGCCGATCTAAGCCCCAGAATCGGACGCCTATCCCCCCGCGATCTGGCGGGCATCAAGGAAATTCTGAAAGAAATCCTGGAAATAACCGACTAGCCCATCGCGCAGGAACCATTTAGCCCCGGCAACCCCCCGGAAAAATCTACAAATATGGCAGACTAAATATGGCGCGGGAACTGTTTGGCCCAGGCAAAACCCTCATCGGCGTCGTCCACCTGCTCCCCCTCCCCGGCTCCCCCCGTTGGAACGGCAACCTCAAATCCGTCCTCAACCGGGCCAGCGTCGAAGCCGGCGTCCTCCAGGACGGCGGCGCCCACGGCATCATCATCGAAAATTTCGGCGACACCCCCTTCCGCACCGGACGCGTCGAACCCGAAACCGTCGCCGCCATGACCCTCGCCGTCCACCAACTCCGCTCCTCCGTCTCCATCCCCGTCGGCATCAATATGCTCCGCAACGACGCCATCTCCGCCCTCGCCGTCGCCGTCGCCACCGGCGCCGAATTCATCCGCATCAACGTCCACTACGGCGTTATGGCTACCGACGAAGGCATGGTCGAAGGCGAAGCCTACGCCACCACCCGCCGCCGCCGCTACCTCAACGCCGACGTCCGCATCCTCGCCGACGTCCTGGTCAAACACGCCGCCCCCATCGCCGCCCAATCCGACATCGGACTCATCGCCCAAGAAACCGCCCGCCGCGCCCTCGCCGACGGACTCATCGTCTCCGGCCCCGCCACCGGACAGCCCACCAACAGCTTCGACGTATCCGTCGTCCGCCGCGCCGTCCCCGACGGCTTCATCCTCGTCGGCAGCGGCATCAACGAATCCAACGTCTGGCGCATCCTCGAACACGCCGACGGCGCCATCGTCGGCACCAGCCTAAAACGCGAGGGCCTAGTCGCCAACCCCGTAGACCCCAACCGCGTCCGCCGCCTCGCCGACATATTCGCCTCCCTCTAGCCCCAACCCGCCCCCCGGACATTCATCCTTCGACAAGCTCAGGATGAATGCGCTTCCTATAAAACCAAAACCCCCTACCCAACACCCCACCCCCCTAAAACCCCAACCAACCGAAAAATCCCCTCCCCCTTAGGGGGAGGGTTAGGGTGGGGGTGAACCGCCCCAACAGCAGACGCCCCCCAATAAACCCAAAATCCCTACCCCCAAGGGGGATGGGATTTTTTGGCGCTGGCACATTCGCCGCCAACCCCTTTGGTATGGCGGAATAACCCCGGCTAAGTCACCGCCTGCACCACCACCGCCGCCACGATGCCCATCGTCAGCCCGATGATCGCATATAGCAGCCGGTCAATGCGGGCATTGGTGGCTTTAAGGTCAGCCCGCAGATCCGCCTGCCCCTCGACCAATCGCTCCACATTAGCCTCCAACCGCCCCACCACTTGCCACAGGCCAAACATCCCCCGTTCCCCCTCATCCGCCGCCATAGCGGCACCTCCGGCTATTTGATGTATCCGGGATTATACCACTTCAGCCAACCCAAAACCCCCACCCCCAAACCCTACCCCCTAAAACCCCAAGCAACCGAAAAATCCCCTCCCCTAACCCTACCCCCTTAAACCCTCAAGCAACCGAAAAATCCCCTCCCCCTAAGGGGGAGGGTTAGGGTGGGGGTGAACCGCCCCCATCGCAGATGCCCCCCAACACCGCGAACCTCACAAAAAACAAGCGCATTCATCCTTCGACAAGCTCAGGATGAATGCGCTTGCTCTGCGGGAAATTGGGGGCGGGGGGTTGGGGGGTACGCCCCCACCCTAACCCTCCCCCGGCGGGGGAGGGGATTTTGGGTCTGATGGGTTAGGGGATTTGGGGGGTGGGGGCGTGGGCATTCATTCATCCTGAGCTGGTCGAAGGATGAATGAACGCCCACTGTGTACGCCCCCCCTAGTCGCTGCGGCAGTTGGCGTAGCCTAGCACCAGGTTGGTTGCCAGGCCGTGGCGGCGGCCGTCGAGGCGGAAGCGGGTCTGCGCCGGGTCGGTGTCTACCCGCACGCTGGCCTGCTGGCCGTCGCGCTCCAGCCCCGGTTGCGCTAGGCCCTGCGTTTCGTAGGCCATATAGCGGCCGTTGCGCCAGATGGACAGGTGCAGCAGCACCGGGCCGTTGTAGCTGCCGAGGTCAAAGGTGATGGTCGCCGCCCGCGGGTTGCCGGTTTCCGGATCGATGTCGTGCGTCTCGCAGGTGGCCGCCATTTCGTACTCATCGTTGGCGTAGATCTCGGGATGATCCGCCGCCGGGTCATAATCCCGGGCCGGCTCCGGCGGAATGCTCCGCGGCAGGGCCGGCGGCAAGGTGTCCGTGGTCGTGCTGCTGCCGCCATTGCCCCCGTTACCGCCATTGTCCCCATTGCCACCGTTCCCCCCATTGCCCCCGTTGCCCGGACCCGGGCCCGGCGACGGCGACGGCGGCGGCGTGGGCGTCGGCGTCGGCGTCGGCGCCGGTATCGCCGCCGCCGCGGCCGCCGCCGCCCGCTCCGTCGGCGTGTGCAGCGCCGGGTACTCGGTCGCCGTGCCGAAGTTCCACGGGTAGTCGGTGGTCGGCGCCGCGCCGTCCAAGTCGATGTTCCAGTTGACGTAAATGCCGGTGTAGCTCGTACCCGTAGCGGATTGGAGATCGGAGGTGCTGTAGCCGGCGGCGGTGCTGGTGGAAATGTCTCCTGAGTCGCCATTTAGCCTACCGATGCAGGTGGATGTGCCGTGGACGGTGGTGTCGCAGTAGCTGTCGGTTATCACGGCGGAGGTGCCGTAGACCTGGCCGGTGAGCCCGCCTTGGTATGTGGTGGAGCCGGTAGTGACGCTGGCGGCGTAGCTGGCGATTATGCGGCCGTCGCCGCCGTGGTTGCCGGTCAGCCCGCCGACATAGACGCTGGCCCTGGATCCGCTGTTTACCGTGGTCCCCCTAGTGTAGGCGGCGCGGATGGTACCCCGATTATCGCCGACCAACCCGCCGCCGTAGAGGCTAAATCCGGTGATGGTGACCGTGCCGCCCTGGACATAGCTGGCGATTATTTCGGCGCCGGGTCGGGCCCAAGCTACCAAGCCGCCGCCGTAAGCCGTGCCGTTCACGGTCGGGGATATTACCCCCAGATCCCGGATGACGCCGCCATCCTCCAGCCGGCCGAACAGGCCCCCCCGGGCCGTCGTCGTTACGCTGAGGCCGGTGATTTCATTGCCGTTGCCGTTGAACTCGGCGGCGTACCCGGCCGAGGTGCCATCGATCGGCTCAAAGTCGCCGGTGAGGGCCAGGTCGGCGGTGATTTCGTACCCCTCGCACCCCGAAGCGCAGCCCATCCGCGTGCCGGTGGCCGCCAAATCCCCGGCGGGGAAGGCCAGGAAATAAGCGAGGTAGTCGCTTTCCGCTTCGGGCAGCCCATCGCCGTCCAGGTCATAGCGGATGGCGGCCAGTTGCGCCTGCGAAGCTACGTTGATCAGATTGTCGCCGTCGGGGTCATAGTCCGTTGTCGCGTCCATCCCCCGCTGGCTGGGGGTTTTGAGCGCCGGGTATTGACCGCTGACGAAGCTCCAGGGCTGGTCGGGGAAAGTATCGCCGTCTACGTCCACATACCAGTTGGCGTAGATCCCGGTGTAGCCCGTGGGGGCCTGCAAGTCGGCGGTCGAAGTGGCGGGGACGGTGGAGGTATCGTGGACGTTGGTGGCACTGTTGTCTACCCGGCCGATGCAGAGGGTGGAGGTCGTGCTGTCGCAGTAGCTGTAGTTTACCCTGGAGCTGGCGCCGGCGATCGCGCCGATAAACCCGCCGACGTCGGCGTTGGCGTCCGTGGAGGTGACCGCGCCGGCGGCGTAGCCGGTGGTGTAAACCCCGGTTTGGGAATAGCCCACCAGCCCGCCGGCATCTACGTTGGCGCTGTTTACCGCGGCATCCACCGATGCCGTGGCCCAGACCGCCCGGATTTCGACGTCGCCGCCGCCGACCGGGGCGCTTAGCCGGCCAATCAACCCGCCCACCGCGGGATCCGTGCCGCTGCCGCCGCCAGCGAGGGTGACCGTGCCGCCCTCGACATAGCTGGCGGTGATTTCGGTGTCGGTGCTGTCATAAACCCGGCCCACCAGCGCGCCGACGTAATCCGTGCCGCTGACGTCGGGATCGATGATCCCCACATCCCGAATCACGCTGCCGGTGGACAAGGCCCCGAACAGCCCGGCGGCGCTGCGGCCGCTGGTGGTCAGGTTGGTGATGGTGTAGCCCTGGCCGTGAAACTCGGCGGCGTAGCCATCGGTGGCGCTGGCCCCCAACCCGATGGGCGTCCAGTTGGCATAGGGGTCGGTGGAAGTGGTCGTGACGCCCACCTGCCCATCGCCGTCCAGATCGAAATTGAGGTTCTGCGTCAGCTCATAGCCGATGCACCCGTTGGGGCAGCCCATCCGCGGGGTAGTGGTGCTGGTGGTGGTGGTCGCCAAATCCCCGTCGGGGAACGCCCCGGCGTAGGCGGGATAATTGGCGGCGGCGCCGGGCAGCCCGTCGCCGTTCAGGTCATAGCGGATCGCGTTCAACTGGTACAGCGAATCCACCTCAATCAGCCCGTTATCGTTGTCGTCGTAGTCGACCGGCGCCGCCGCCTGCGCCGCCAGCCAGTGGCTGGCGGTTTTCAGTACCGGCCGGGTGCTGGTGCTGCCGAAAACCCACGGGTTGTCCGGGAAATCATCGCCGTCCACATCCACATTCCAGAGAGCGTAGATCCCGGTATACCCCACCGGCGCCGCCAATTGCGCCGTCGTCTGTTGCGTCACACCCCCGGAACCTGTGGCGCGGCACACCAGGGACGGGTTCACCGTGCTGTCGCAGTAGCTGGCGGTTATGGCGGGGTTGTTCTGGGTCGTCCCCACCAATCCGCCTCTCGCGTTTCCGGCGGTGCCTACCGTGCCGGCGGCGTAGCTGGCGGTAATCGTGCCTTCGCTGGCCCACCCCACCAGCCCGCCGACGGAGCCGTTGGTGTCGGTGCTTACCGCGGTCGTGGCGTAGCTGGCCCGGAGCGTGCCTCCATTGTTGCCGACCAGCCCCCCCACTGCGGCAAAATTAGTGCCCCGGGACGTGCCGCCCGCGGAGTAGCTGGCGGTAATGGTGCCGGCGTTCCTGGCCACCAACGGGGCGGCGTATTGCGAAACCTCGGCGCCGGCGACGTTCACGCTAGGGTCGACCAACCCCACCCGGCGAATCTCGCCGCCGCTGCGTAATTGATCGAACAGCCCAGAGTGTACGCTTGCGCTGATCGTCAGGTTGCGGATCACATACCCGTTGCCCTCAAACACGGCGGCGTAGGCGAGGGCGGCGTCCCCCACAGGGGCGGGCGGCCCCTTGCCGATGCCCGACCAGTTGGGGTAAGGGTCGGTGGAAGTGGTCGCGCCGCCGACCCGCCCGTCGCCGTCGGTGTCGAAATTCAGATCCATCCGCAGTTCGTAGCCGATGCACCCGTCGGGGCAGCCCATCCGCGGGGTAGTGGTGCTGGTGGTGGTGGTCGCCCAATTCCCGCCCAGGAACGCCCCGGCGTAAGCGGGATAGCTGGCGACGCCATCGGGCAGCCCGTCGCCGTTCAAGTCATGGCGGACGGCGTTCAGCTTATACAGGTTATCGATGTCGATCAGATTGTTGTCGTTGGCGTCGTAATCTTGGCCGGTGGTACGCACCGCCGCGGCCGGCTTGGGGTCGGTGATGACCGGGTAAGTGGCGGTCGTGCCGAAATCCCAGGGGTTGTCCGGGAAAATGTCGCCTTCGACATTCACGTTCCAGTTGGCGTAAATCCCGGTGTACGCCGTCGGGGTTTGCAACGCGGCGGCGGCGAGGGCCGGGGTGGAAGTGGTGACCGTAGCGCCGGTGGCGACATCGCCGAGGCAGTAAGTCAGCCCGCTGGCATCGCCGCAATAGCTGTTTCTGATGGTGCTGGAGGCGTGATCCGCCCGCCCCACCAGCCCGCCGATGATGAGGCTTGAGGCGGTACCGGTGGAGGAAACCACCGCCGCGGAATAGCTGGCGAGGATGAGGTTTTCGTTATCCCCGACCAATCCGCCGACGTCGCCGTTGCGGTTGCCGATGTCAACGGTAGTTGACGCCGAGGCGTAGCTGGCGACGATATCGCCCCGGTTGCGCCCGGCGATAGCGCCTAAATCGGTAGCGGTGGTGCCGGTGGACGAGATCGTGCCGCCGCTGACCCAGCTGGCGGCGATAATGCCGTTATTAGTGCCGGCGAACACGCCGACTTGAGTGTGGGCGGTAACGGTAGGGTTGACCATCCCCAAGTTGCGGATCGTGCCGCTGGCGTGGAGGTTGGGGAAAAACCCGGTATTGGCGGCTCCGGTGATACTGAGGCCAGTGATGGTGTAGCCGTTGCCCTCTAGTATGGCCTGGTAGTTGAACCCGGGAGTCCAGGTTTGGAGCGTTGTAGTGGCGTCGGCGAAGTCCAGGTTGTTGGACAGCTCGTAGCCGCGGCAGACGCCGGGACAGCCCATACGGGGGTCGGTGGAGGTGGGGCTGGTGGCGGTGGCGCGGTTGGGGTAGGCGGCGTTGTATTCGGTGAGATGGGTGGCGCCCAGGCCGCCAAGAGCAGTGGGGTCAATGAAGCCGTTGCCGTCGTGGTCGTGGCGGACCATATTGAGTTGGGCGATGTTGGCGATCTCGATCAGGCCGTCATCGTCCATATCGTAGTCGGTAGTGTGGCTGGAGGCGCCGGCGGGGAGGGCGGAGTAGAGGAGGAAAGCGATGGCGGCGAGGAGGGCGAGGGCGGCGAGGGATTTGGCGAGGGGAATGCGGGCAAAGGGAATGTTCATAGCGGGCATAACTCCGGGCGCAATCTAGGCTTGCCGGGCAGTCTACCACCAAGAAGGGCCAGGCGCAAAGCGCCCGGCAAAGCAATCACCACGAATCCGCGGCGCACACAACCAGCCCCCCCCCCCCCCCCCCCCCCGAGTTTCAGGGTCAGAACGGGAACAGCCATATCGGGAATGCTCCTAACCAGCACAATTCGCCCGCAAGCATACCACAAAGGCGGGGCGGAAACAAGGGCCGCCGCCGCGGGTTACAACGGGTTTGGGGGAATTGGGGGGGCGGGATGGATGGGGCATCTGCTATAATCGGCGCGGATTGCGGTATTGAGGAGGTATGCCATGCTGCGGAATGCCGAGGCGGAGGCGCTGATGCAAGATGCGCGGGCGGCCCAAGCCGAGGGCGAGCGGCTATGGGCCGCCGGCGACTGGCGAAACGCCACCGAGCAGGGCTGGCAGGCGGTGCGCGACGCGACGGCGGCCCTGGCCCTGGAGGTTATGGGCGAGCCGCCGACGCCGGTGGGGCTGTACGATCCCCAAGTCAACGGGATCTCGGTCGCGATCAGCGCTCTGGCCCGGGAGCGGGGCGGGGAGTGGGAGCGGTTGGACGTCCGCTTTTCGGGGGCGTATGTCGACCTGTATTTCTATGCGGACGTCTACGATGACGAAATCGGCGACCAGGTGCGGGATGCGGCGGACTACATCCGCTGCGCCGAGGAGCTGGCGGAACAGGCGGCGGCCGATCCGGTGGCGGACGGAGGTCAAGAGTGCTGAATAACCCGACCGCGGCGGTGATGATGCAGGATGCCCGGGAAGCGCAAGCGGCGGCGGAGCGGTTGCTAGATGCCGGAGATTGGCGGGATGCGGCGGAAAAGGCATGGCTGGCCACCCGCAACGCGGCGGCGGCCGCGGTGCTGGAGGTGACCGGGGTAAATAACTCGAGCAGCACGGGCATCGAGGCCGGGCTGCGCCGGCTGTCCCGGCAGCGCGGCGGCGAGTGGGCGCGGCTGCGCGAGGAATACAAACGGGTTGTCCGTTACCTGCACAGCGATGCGTTTTACCGCGGGATCTACCAGAACGACATCGGCGACCGGGTGCGCGGGGTAGCCGACTACATCCGCCGCGCCGAGGAACTGGCGGGGGAGTAAGGGAAACGCCCCCACCCTAACCCTCCCCCTCCGGGGGATGGGATTTGGGAGGGCATTCATCCTGAGCTGGTCGAAGGATGAATGGGGGGTTAGCCGTCCTTTTCGGCCAGTTCCTCGGCGCGGCGGATGTAGTCGGCTACTTCGCGGATGAGGTCGGGGATGTCCTCAAAGTAGAAGCCGTCGTAGAACGTCTCGTAGAGCAGGTTGTGGGTGAGGTAGCCGTACAAGGCACTCAGCTTGTCATACTGGTCATACTGGTTGTCACCCTGGCCGCGGCGCTGGTGGACCAGGGCACTGAAGCTGACGCTGATGTCGGTTTCGGTCTGGTGGTGGACTCCGGTTACATCCCAGACCAGGGCGGCGGTGGCGTCGCGGGCGGCGAGCCAGGCTTTTTCGGCGGCGTTGCGCCAGTCGCCGGCGGACAGCAGATCCTCGGCTTCGGCGTGGATCGTGCGGGCGTCTTGCATCAAGGTTTGGGCGTCGGGGGTTTTCAGCATCGTTTTAGCTCCTGGTATTGGGTAGTGTCAGGTTTGGCAGTGGGGGGGCAGGCGTCGTTTCCGGCCAGTTCCTCGACGCGGCGGAGGTAGTCGGCAACCCGGCGCACAAAGTCCGGCAGGTCGTCATTGCGGACGCCGTTGTAGAACGCTTCGCTGTGCAGGCGTTGGGCGAAATCGCTGTTCTGCTTTTGCAGCTCGGCATACTGGCCGCCGCGCTCCCGGGCCAGCTTGCGGAGGCCGGCGTTGATCTGGACGCTGGTGCGGTTATGGACTCCGGTCACCGCCCAAACCAGGGCGATGTTGGCGCAACGGGCGGCCAGCCATGCCTTTTCCGCCCCATCGCGCCAGTCGTCGGCGGCCAGCAGCGCCTCGGCCCTGGCCTGCATCGCGCGGGCGTCTTGCATCAAGGCTTCGGCGGCGGGGTTGTCCAGCATCGGCGCGGCTCCGGAGACTTGGGGTTGCGGATGATTTTTTAGGGTAGCATGGTTGCTTGCCGGGGGCAAGGGGACGCCCCCACCCTAACCCTGCCCCGTGGGGGGCGGGGATTTTTGCTTGGGGTTGGGGATTGGGGGGGTTGGGGGTTAGCCGCCAGTTTCGGCCAGTTCCTCGGAGCGGCGGATGTAGTCGGCCACCTCGCGGATCAGGTCGGGGATGTCATCATAGTAGAAGCCGTCGTAGAACGTCTCGTAGAGCAGGTTGTGGGTGAGGTAGCCGTACAAGGTGCTCAACTCGGTATATTCGCCGCGGCGCCGGTGGGACAGGGCGCCGATGCCGAGGCTTATGTCGGTTTCGGTCTGGTGGTGGACTCCGGTTATGCTCCAGACCAGGGCGGCGGTGGCGGCGGCGGTAGCGAGCCAGCCCTTTTCGGCGGCGTTGCGCCAGTCGCCGGCGGCCATCAGGGATTCGGCTTCGGCGTGGATCTTGCGGGCGTCTTGCATCAGGGTTTGGGCGTCGGGGGTTTTCAGCATCGTTTTAGCTCCTGGTATTGGGTAGTGTCAGGTTTGGCAGTGGGTGGTCAGGCGTCGTTTCCGGCCAGTTCCTCGACGCGGCGGAGGTAGTCGGCAACCCGGCGCACAAAGACCGGCAGGTCGTGATTGCGGATGCCGTTGTAGAACGCTTGGCTGTGCAGACGTTGGGCGAAGTCGCCGTTCTGCTTTTGCAGCTCGGCATACTGGCCGCCGCGCTCCCGGGCCAGCTTGCGGAGGCCGGCGTTGATCTGGACGCTGGTGCGGTTATGGACTCCGGTTACGGCCCAAACCAGGGCGATGTTGGCGTTGCGGGCGGCGAGCCAGGCTTTTTCGGCGGCGTCGCGCCAGTCGCCGGCGGCCAGCAGCGCCTCGGCCCTGGCCTGCATCGCGCGGGCGTCTTGCATCAGTGCCTCGGCGTCGGGGTTGTTCAGCATCGTCGCGGCTCCGGCGGCTTGGGGTTGCCGGGGGATTGTGGCGCATTTGGGGGGACGGGGGCAAGCTGGGCTTGGGGGAGCGTCATCTGCTATCATTGGGCCTAGTCTGGTATCAGGGAGGTATGCCATGCTGCGGAATGCAGAGGCGGAGGCGCTAATGCAGAATGCGCGGGCGGCGCAGGCGGAGGGCGAGCGACTATGGGCCGCGGGCGACTGGCGAAACGCCACCGAGCAGGGCTGGCAGGCGGTGCTGAACGCCACCGCGGCCCTGGCCCTGGAGGTGAACGGCAAGCTGGCACCGGTGAAAGGGCTGGGCGATCGCCGGGTCAGCGCGATCTCGGGGTCCATCAGAGATCTAGCCCGGGAACGGGGCGGGGAGTGGGAGGATCTGGACGGCCGCTTTTCGAGGGCGTATGTCGACCTGTATTTCTATGCGGGCGTCTACGATGACGACATCGGCGACCTGGTGCGGGATGCGGCGGACTACATCCGCCGCGCCGAGCGGCTGGCGGGGGAGTAGGGGAAGCGCCCCTACCCTAACCATCTACTATAAATCCCCTCCCCCCACAGGGGAGGGTTAGGGATGGGGAGGTGAGGGGGTTGTTGGCTGCCATCAAACGGCGAGAACGCGCCCTATTCAGCCTGTTACAACTTCAGCAAACTCCCCAAAGCCTTGCGCCCGCCCTGCGGCCCCACCAGCGCCAGCCGCAGCCGTTCCTGCCGGAACAGCCGCGCCGCCAGAGCCGCCACCTCCGCCGGCGTCACCGCATAAAGCCGACCCACCACCTCGTCCACCGTTTCCGCCCGCTCTCGCAGCAACTCCTGCGAACCGATCCAGGACGCCACCGCCCGGCTATCCTCCATCCGCAGCAACAGCCGCCCCACGGCATACTCCCGCGCCTTATGCAGCTCCCGCTCCTCCGCCGCCTCCCGCATCCCGGCCAGCTCCCGCATCAAGGCGCGGACGGCGTCTGTGGTTTTGCGCGGCTCCACCCCGCAGTAAATCACCAGCGACCCGCAATCCCGGAAATGGCTGACCGAACAGCTGACGTCATAAGCCAACCCCTGCGTCTCCCGCAGGCTAAGGAACAAGCGGCTGCTCATCCCGTCGCCCAGCATCACATTAAGCAGCGAAAGGGCGTAGCGGTCGGGATGGTCCAGGGGCAGCCCCGGCAAGGCCAGGCAGAGGTGCGACTGGTCCGCCCGCCGCCGCTCGATTTTGATCACCGGCCCGGCATCATCGTCCTCCGACACCGGCTCCCAATCCAGCGGCGCCTGCGGAAGCCACCTGGCGGCGGCATCCGACAGCAAAGCCGTCACTTCGTCGTGTTCCACATTTCCCGCCACCGCCACCACCGTATTGGCCGGATTGTACTGGCGGGTCATATAATCGCGGATGGCGTCCTGCCCGATCGCCGCCACCGTATCGGGGGTGCCGCCCACGTCGCGCCCCATCGCCTGGTCCGGCCAAAGCGCCTCATCAATCAGCAAATCCACCCGGTAAGACGGGTTGTCGTAAGTCATCCGCAATTCCTCCTGGATCACCTCCCGCTCCTTTTCCACCTCCTCCGCATCCAGCAGCGGGTGCATCAGCAGATCCATCAGCACGGCCAAAGCGGTGCGGAAATGGGGCCGCGCCACCTTGCACCAGAAAACCGTAGTTTCGCGGTCGGTGCTGGCGTTCATAATCCCGCCCACGCCCTCGATCGCCTCGCTGATCTCCCGCGCCGTAGGCCACCGGGCGCTGCCCTTAAAGGGCAGATGTTCGATAAAATGCGACACGCCGGCCAGCTCCGCCGCCTCGTACCGCGACCCGGCGCCGACAAAGACGGCGACGGAAACCGATTGGGTATGGGTCATCATCGAAGTGACCACCCGCAGGCCATTATCCAAAACGGAACGCTCAAACATCCCTACTCCAAACTCCCAAACCGATCTTCCAATTCCCGGGCGCGGGCCTCCGCCCGCAAACGCGCCTCCCGTTCCGCGCGAGCCTCGGCTTCCGCCCGAACCCGCGCCTGCCGCTCCGAATCGGCGCGGGCATACTCCAGGCGAACCTCGGCCTCCGCCCGCAGACGGGCCTCCCGTTCATCCTCAAAAGTCGCAATATGCCGCCCCGTCTCCGGGTCATACCACCCCAACCGCCCCTCCTCCCAGCGCAGATACAAATGTAGTGCCCGGCTATACCCTTGCAGCGCCCCGCCCCCCAAATCTTCGATGACAATAGCCCGATACCGCCCCCGAACCAGCCGATCCCCCGCCAGCCGCGTCCCGTGAAACCGCCCCGTCTCGTCAAACCGCCAGTATTCCGGTATCCCCAGCCCGGCGTATTCCGCCCGCTTGTCCACCCGATCCACCCGCGCCGTCTTGCGCGATGCGATTTCCAGCACGAAATCCGGCGGCTTACCCTGCTCCGCGATCACATAAGCGTTGCTGCGCCGGTAAGCCTCCGGATCCACATCGAAAGCCACCAGCAAATCAGGATAGCGCACCCCCCGCAGCCGCGCCGTGTACATCCGGGCCAGGTAATGCTCCCCGGCCACCAAGGTGGTTTCGGGGTTGCCCAGATGCAAAGCCAGGTGATAAACGTTCCCGGTGCGCGACAGATGGTCAAAGCTGGTCAAATCATCAGGCTCCCGTTCCGGGGGATCAGGAAACCGGAACGTATGGATTTTCTTCGCCGTAGTCACCATAGCCTCAACCTCCGTCGGGGGGGCAAGCAGGGATTGCCGGATTAGCGGATCAACCGGCCGCGTATCCCCCGCAACCCTACCCCCCATCCCTGAGCCTTTCCTCCAATTCCCGGGCGCGGGCCTCCGCCCGCAGACGCGCCTCCCGCTCCAAACGGCGGGCTTCTCGTTCAATGCGAACCTCGGCCTCCGCCCGCAGACGGGCCTCCCGTTCATCCTCAAAAGTCGCAATATGCCGCCCCGTCTCCGGGTCATACCACCCCAACCGCCCCTCCTCCCAGCGCAGATACAAATGCAGCGCCCGGCTATACCCTTGCAGCACCCCGCCCCCCAAATCTTCAATCGGGATGGCCCGATACTGCCGCCCCCGAACCAGCCGATCCCCCGCCAGCCGCGTCCCGTGAAACCGCCCCGTTTCGTCAAACCGCCAGTATTCCGGTATCCCCAGCCCGGCGTACTCCGCCCGCTTGTCCACTCGATCCACCCGCGCCGTCTTGCGCGACGCGATTTCCAGCACGAAATCCGGCGGCTTCCCCTGCTCCGCGATCACATAGGCATTACTGCGTCGGTAAGCCTCCGGATCCACATCGAAAGCCACCAGCAAATCAGGATAGCGCACCCCCCGCAGCCGCGCCGTGTACATCCGGGCCAGGTAATGCTCCCCGGCAATTAAGGTAGTATCGGGGTTGCCCAAATGCAAAGCCAGATAACGGACGTTCCCGGTACGCGACAAATGGTCAAAGCTGGTCAAATCATCAGGCTCCCGTTCCGGGGGATCAGGAAACCGGAACGTATGGATTTTCTTGACCGTAGTCACAACAACCCTCCTTTACCCGGCGCACACCCCGGTCGGGGCCGCCATTCCCGACGGCCCCGACCGGAATACGCCCTAGCTGGTCAGCCAGTCCACATCCCCGAACATCCCTTCGGGATGCGGCTTGGCGGCATACACCGCATAGCGGCGCCGCGCCTCCCCGATGGTAGTATCGTCCCCCCCGTGACCGGGGTAGACCGCGGTATCATCCGGCAGAGTCAGCAGCTTGGAATTGATGCTTTCCAGGATTTGGGCCAAAGCCTCGGGACTACGGCTCTTGCCCGGCCCGCCGGGAAACAGCGTATCCCCCGAAAACAGATGCTTGCCCACCAGGAAGCAGCTTGCCCCATCGGTATGCCCCGGCGTAACCAGCACCCGCAGCTCCCGCTTCCCGAACCCGATAATCTGCCCATCGGCCAGCTCCATATCCGGCGGCTTGGGCAGCGGCCCCTTATCCGCCGCGGTGATCCCCACCGGCGACCCCAGACTGCCCGTGATTTCGGCGAACCCCAGCAGATGATCCTGGTGATTGTGGGTAATCAGAATCGCCTTGATATCCACATCCCCCACCGCGTCAAGCAGCAGCTCCGGTTCGGCGGGCGTGTCAATCAAAATCCCCTCCCCGGTCTCCGGGCAAGACACGATGTACCCGTTGTTATCGTAAGGCCCCATATTGACCTTGATGATGCGCACCTCGCCATCGTAATGCAGCGCCATTATTTCCTCCTCCGGCAACAAAATTCCCGCGGCTATTCTACCACCAAACCCAAAGGGCGCAGAGATTCTCGAAAATCCCCGGCGCCCGCCGCGTCTAACCCATCACCCCCGACGACGCCGACGGCGACGGCGCGGAGTCGGGGACGAAGGCGCTTTCCGATTAGCGGCAACAGGCGGCCCATCATCCCCATCGTCATCGCCGTCAACCGGCGGCGGCCCATGCTGGGCGCAATGAGCCGCCCACTGCACCTGCGTCAGCAAAGTAAGCAACAACCCGGGAACAAAAATAAACAAATTCTGCCAATTCCCCTGTCGATAACCCCAATTAAACGCCATCACAACGCTGGCGATAATAAAAAACCAGGCCACCCCCCCAACCATAATGCCCAAAAACCCCTCGCCCTTATGCCACGGCGACCGCAGCGTAAGCACCGACCAAACCGGCGGAAAAATAATAAAGGCGAAATAAATCTCCGGCCGGTAAAACCACGGACGGGGATATTGATCTAGCGGGCGCGGGCGTTTGGAGTCCATATCCGTACCCCCGCTCTTTCAGTTGCGGGCCAGCAGCAGTTGAAACTCCATCTCAGGAATTTCCCGCTGCTCCCGGATGGATGCCACGGCATACTCCGTGCATAACCGCGCAAACCCCGAATACTCCAAAACGTTGCGCCCCATAATCACCAGCGGCACCGGGCGCGAAAAATCCACCCCCAACTGCCCCGGCTCATCATCGTCAACCCGCAACTCAATCTCGCGCCCGGTCAAACCCTCAATTTTATCCTGGATACGGTCAATAAACTCCTGATCATTCAAGAGAATGCTCCTTTCTTGACAACACTTAACGTCCGGCGGCACGTCCCTCCGCCTGCCGGATTATACGCCCCTCGGCATCCTTTAACTCGCGGAGCCGATGCTGTCTGATATGCTCCAGCAGCACATCGTTAATATATTCGTGAAAACCCTGCCCGTCGCCGGAATTTTCCTTGAACCAGTCAATAACGAAATCATCCAGCGCAAGCTGAATTTCCCGCTTTTCCGGGCAATAAAAAAATCCGCGAATTGACTTAGAACGGTCAAAAATCTCCGGTATGTCCGATGTGTCAATCCGGTCGTCCGGCAACAAGACCAGATCATCAAGCTCCGCCATTTCTGCTTCAGTCAATTCCAATTTGCCCTTCACAATAATCCTTCTACTATCTGATTGCCTTGCGGTCACTGATAATTCGCCTAACGCCTTTCATTAGCCCGGCGAACCCGAAACCCTGCCGCGCCCTTCTGTTTCCGCGCCCACTTCAGATAATCGGCGAAACCCGGATCCGCCCGCAAACGCTCAATCGAATTAAGCTCCTTCGCCAATGTAGCCTCCGAAAACATAGCGTGCAACTGCCGGTGGCAAGTAGCGCAAAGCCGCGCCTTGGGACCAAACTTCCCGCCCCTCGACCGCGGCACCAAATGATGCTCCGTAAACCGCTCCGACTCCCGAAAACACAACTCGCAAGCCAACGGCCCATCCCAATAACCCGGACGCGCATTCTTATATTCCCGCCGCTTCGCAACCACCTTACGCCATCCTCTACCCCGTACTCCGCCCGCCGGAGTTCCCTTGTTCAGGAACTTCCAAAAACCGCCAGCCGGGCAAATCAACCCTCCATTCCCCCTCCTCCAGCAACATAGGCAAAATCAGCCCGTTCATCGCCCGCCCCCGCCGCACCTCCGTATTATCCTCCTTTATCCCGAAAGGCAGAAAAGCGAATGCGTGTTTATCATCCACATAACTGGTAGGCGAAATCCCCAAATCCGTCAAATCCTCCAACGGCCACAAACTCAGAACTGTAGTCCGAAAATCCTCCAGCATCGCCGCCCGCATCGGATGTTCGCGGCTGTACCCCGCCCGGTACGCCTGTTGCATATCCACCCGTTGCCGGGTGGCCCAAACCCCCATCCGCATCCCGCGGGTTTCCTTCGACAGCATCGACCACGCCAGATCCATATCGCCGTCGCGCACCGCTTCCGCGAATATACCGGCACGATTGCCGCATTCGTCGGGAAAAGGACTCCGTTTTTCGCCCGGTATTCGCATAAGCCGCCCCCGCCGCGGATGATTTAATGCGCCGAGTATATTCGCCGGAAATCGCACGCTACCAGCCGATAGCGTACCCATCGCGGCGCGGATCCGCCGCCCCATGCAACACGCCCGTTTCGGCGTCAACCTGAATCATCATCTCGCTGCCCGACGCCCCCCACGCCGGCATCACTGCCAAAGTATGCCCCTTTTGGCGCAACCCGTCCAGCGTTTCCGATGCGAAACGCGATTCAACATACAGCAGATTGTCGCATTCGTGCGGAATACTGGACTCCGTAGGACTGTGCGTATTCCGCCACCGGGGCGCCTCCACCGCTTCCGCCACTGTCATCCCGAAATCAAGAACGTGGGTAATCACCTGCAAATTAGTCTGCACCTGCGTATCCGCCCCCGGAGTGCCGCACACCAGCGCCAAACTGCCCGGCCCGCCCGCGCCATTGCCGCCCGCGCCGCGAAACACCATAACCGGATTCATCGTATGCCGCACCCGCTTGCCCGGCTGCAAACAATCCACATGGTCCGGATCCAAATGCCAATAAGTCATCCGGTTATTCAGCAGCACCCCGGTATCCCCGGCCACAATGCTGGCGCCCATCGAACTCTGAATGCTCTGCAACTGGCAAACCGCATTGCGCCAGCGGTCAACCACCACAAAGCAGGTAGTATCCTCCTCCGGCGCCGCCCCCGCCGCCGCTGTAACCTTGCCCCGTCGCCGGTAATTAGCCGGCTGGTAACTCCAAGGATCGCCCTGCGCCACCGATTCCGCCGCCCGGCCCAAATCCACCAGCCGCGCCCGTTCCGCCGCATACTGCTTGGAAAGCATCCCCCCCACCGGAATATCCGTCCAATCGGGATCCGCCATATACGCCTCCCGGTCGGCGAATGCCAGCTTCTTGGCCTCCACCATCAAATGGATGCTTTCGGCGGTATTGCAGCCCATTCCCAACAAATCGAACTGCTCCACCAGGTTAAGCTCTTGCAGCAACACATGACCGCTGGAATTAGGCGGCGCTTCGTAAACCGTATGCCCGTGGTAAGTGGTGGAAATAGGCGCATCCCACCGCGCGCGGCAATCGGCGAAATCGCGCAGCGACAACAGCCCGCCCTGCGCCTCGCTGAACTTGACAATCGACCGCGCCGTTTCCCCTTCATAAAAAGCGTCGCGCCCCCCGTCAACGATCGCGCGGAAAGTGCGGGCCAGCCCCGGCTGGCGGATAATCTGCCCTGCCTGCAAAGGCACGCCCCCCGGAGCGAACACCGCCTGCGAATCGGGAAACTGCTGCGCCAGCCGGTCGCCCGCGATCACCCCGGCCAGCACATGACTAACCGGAAACCCGTTATCCGCCAAATCAATCGCGGCGTCAAACACCTCCCCCAGCGACAGCGTTCCGTAGCGCGAATGTACAGTCATCCAACCATCCACCAACCCCGGCGTCGAAACCGACAAAATCCCTTTCACCGGAATCCCGTTCCGGCGATACAACTCCGGATCCGCCCCGTAAGGCGCCGCCCCGGTAGCGTTACAAACCTCCACCGTCCCCGCCGCCCGGCGGTAAACCATAATAAACCCGTCGCCCCCGACCCCCGACATATTAGGCTCAACCACATTCAGCGCCGCCGCGGTAGCAATGGCCGCATCAACGGCATCGCCCCCCCGCTGCAAAACCCCAACCCCGGCCTGCGCCGCCAAAGGATGCCCCGCGCAAACCACCCCGTTCCGCCCCATAACCACCGGCCGGTTAGCCCCATAACGGATACCATGCGGTGTGCTTGCCATTTCCATTGGCCTCCTGTCACGCCTTGATTCAGTCCGATTCCAACTGGTTGATAGAGACTATAATCTCCCGCAAATTGCTGCCGCATTCCCTGCGTATGGCTGACTTTCGCTCGCCTCTGAATTCTATCCTCCTTCTCTGCAATTGCCTTAGTTCCCTTAAACCCATTTTCCCGCTGAAAATGAGCAACGGATACCAACTGTCAATTTCGTGTCCAGCCAGAAATTCCTCCGCCAGGCTCATTCCCATCTGAATTTGCTCAATAGCATCCCCCATCCGTATCGAATCGCCGCCCTTAAGCTCGATTACCGCCACAAAACGGCTAGTCATATTCGCGAATACAACACAATCAGCGAGTTTCGCATCCGTGCCGCTATGCGCTTTCTGGTAGGCTGAACCGTTAATTATCGTCAATGATGCAGTGTCGATCCCATCAAGATTTATCTCGCACCCACGGTCTCGGCAATTGTGGCACAGACAGCAGTTTTTGTGCAGTTCGCGTATTGAGTCAAGAAACTGAGCGGTTATCACTTGGGACGAATCCTTTCCACCAATATGGATTCCTCATACAAAGAATTGATGACTTCGCCAAACATATCGTCATCAATCCCAACATCGCGCCGGATCTCCAACTTCTTGGCAACGGAACCGCCAACCTCCCTATCCCAACGAAATATGTATGCGGATACATCTTCGTGTTTGAGACATTCTTCAGGCGCAAACCCGTTTACCCGCAACCAACGTTTACTGGCAAAGCTGATCCGCATCTGGTTATTGAGCTGGCTGACAAAAGTATCGCTATGGGTAGTGACCAGCACCTTAACCCCCGCGTTCACCAACCGCACAATACCCCGCGCCAACTCCCGCTGCGCCGCCGGGTGCAAGTGTGACTCCGGCTCCTCCAGCACCAATAAATCGCCGGGATTGACCAAGTACTTCAGAAACAGAACCAGCGGCGCCAATTCCGAAACCATTGACGACGTATGATCCAGTGTATATTTAGCCGCAGGCAACTCGGCTCCGCCGGGCAGATAAACTATTTCCGGCGTAGGCAACCCGCCGGCCTCGTCCAAGTCAATTTTGCCGTACAGAACGCTGTTTTCGATGAAATCTATTGTCGCTCCCAACTGTCTGGTGAACTCAGATCGTCCGGCCATACGCTTGTCCAAGCCCAGCAGTTGACTGAGAAATTCTGTCGCCATGCCCGGCAGAGTAGGGATATTAAATTGTTCAATCCCAATGCGGGACGATTGGCGGACTAAGGCTGCGGCCAATACCTTATGCCCTTGGGCAATTCCGGAACGGGCGGCAGGCAGATAGTAGCTATCCGGTGGGAAACCATCAGTGATGGATTTCACCGCCATCATCTTGGCGCGTCCGAAAAGGTCATCGGCCAAACTTTCGTAAAATCCACTCACAAAACCTAATGGCCTTTGCAAATTTTCTAATATTTGGAAAGACAACTTAACCTTGGATGTATCGAATGCCGGCATCGGTTTTTCGTGTCCGGTCAAGGCCACATTCATACTCAACAATGGATTGTCCCGACACACAGCTAACGAAAAATCCGTCGGCTTCCCGTTTTTAGCGAATTCCGAATCTTCGCCATAAACATCACGTAATCGATCTTTGATATTTTCGCAAATTGTATCCAGCGATTGACGGGTGAACTTGTCAATCATCAATCGCGTCGCATCAGGCAACTGGGCCACTGTAATTTCGGATGACTTGTTCGGCGGGCTGTTCGGGAGTTCAAGCCAGGTCTGAATAGCCTTGACTGCTTCGGCATCCTCGTCCCGCGGATGGCTTCGACCAAAGGTAATGGCAACGCTCGCACTACGAATAGCCCTCCAGTGTGCTTGCATCCTCCTGGCTTCAGGCAGAAAACCGGGATTACCGGATTCGATAGCCCTCGCCACCGCCCATATCGCCGCCGCCATATACGACTTCCCCGTGTTGCTGCCCCCCACGAAAACCGTCAGCGGACGCAGCTCCACCGTCCCCTCCGCCAGCGGCCCGAAATTCTTTACCGTAAAAGTAAGCATCGCCCCTAACCCCCCACCGCCGCCCGCCGCCGCGCAATCGCCGCCTCCGCCCGCGGACTAATCGCCCGCTCCACCGCCACATTCACCAGCGCCGGACGGCTATCCGCCAGCGCCCGCCGCAGCGCCGGACGCAACTCCTCCGCCGACTCCACCTGCTCCCCGTACCCCCCCAGCCCTTGCGCCACCACATCATACCGCGTCGGCAGCAAATCCGTAGCCACTGGACGCCCATACAACCCCAACTGGATCTGCCGGTCAATCCCCCAAGCCGAATCATTCCCCAGCACCGTAGTCACCTTGATATTGTGCCGCACCGCCGTATCGAACTCCATCCCGTTAAACCCGAAAGCCCCATCCCCCGTAACATTCACCACCCGCGCCTCCGGGAACGCCAGCTTAGTCGCCATCGCCGTCGGCAGCGACGACCCCAGCATCCCCAGCGTAGACACATACGACCACCGACCCCGCCCCCGCGCCGGCAGCAACGCCCGCCCGAAATGGCAGAAATCCCCCCCGTCAAACACCAGGCAATCCTCCGGCCCCAACAACTCCCCCAGCACCTGATGCACATACAGCGCGTGCATCGGGCGATCTTGCGCCGCCAAAGCCTCGGCCCACTCCGCTTGCGCCGCCCGCGCCGCCCGCAGCTCCGCCAGCCAGGGCAATTCCGCCCAAGCCCGCCCCGACGCCGCCTGCGTCACCTGCTCCAAAACCGCCGTAACATCCCCGGCGATGCCCACCGCCACCCCCCGGTTGCGCCCGATTTCCGCCGCCGACGGGTCAACCTGGATTATCCGCGCCCCCGCCGCCACCGCCGGCGGACGGCAATACCCGATGCTGTAATCCTGCTTCCGCCCCAGCAAAATCACCAAATCCGCATCCCGCAGCAGCGACGCCGCCCGGTTCAGCCCTCGCTCGAAAAACCCGAACACCCCCGGATGCTCATCCGAAACCAGCCCTCGCGCCTGCCCCTCCGTCACCACCGGAATCCGCGTAGTCTCAATAAACTCTTGCAGCGCCCGCCCAGACAGCGCATAACCCGCCCCATCGCCGGCGATCGCCAGCGGACGCTGCGCCTGCGCCATCAGCTCCACCGCCTGCCGCACCAGCTCCGGCGGCGCCGTCGCCCCCTCCGGCGGCCGGTACTCCCCCGGACTATAAAACGCCACCTCATCCTCATCCACCACTTGCTCCTGCACATCAATAGGAATAGTCAGATGCACCGGCCCCCGCCGTCCGCTGAACGCCAGCCGCGCCGCCCGCGCCACAAAATCGGGAATCCGCCGCGCATCGTGTACCATAAAAGACCCTTTCACCACCGGCGCCGCCATGTCTACCTGATTGATTTCCTGCATCGCCCCCCGCCCCAAATCCGACAAATCGGCGCACCCGGCGATTGACAAAACCGGCGCATCCCCATGCAGCGCATTAGCCAGCCCCGGCACCGCATTAGCGAACCCCGGCGTGGTATACATACACACCCCCAACTGCCCCGTAACCCGCGCCCAGGCATCCGCCATGTGCACCGCCGCCTGCTCATGCCGGGTATCCACGAACCGGAAATCCCCATCCGCCATAACATCCATCACCGGCAGCACATGATCCCCCGCCAGCGCAAAAACATACCCCACGCCCTCCAGCCCCAAAGCCCTGGCAATCAAATGACTCCCCGTAACCATCCCCATAACCATTCTCCAAACCGCCCCCAACCCCCGCAACCCCGCCCCGGCCAGCATAGCAAAGATTATCAACCCCAAACCCCCGCCCGTCAATCCGGCAAGCGCCAACCCCCAACCATCGCCACCCCCAAAAAGCCACGGCAAGCGAGAATCGCCGCCCATCCCGACCCGCCCCAACCCATCACCCCGGCGCTAGACACCTCCGGCAATCCCTGTTACCATCCAGATATGCCGCCGCCGCTCCATACCTTAGCGGCAGGCTATCTGTTATCATAGTTAATTAGTATCCTAGAATTACCGACGCGGACACTGAGTATTATTTGAGAAATCCTAAGATACGCATATCATCACCCCAAAACGATACTGAACGCCTTTACCCACCGATAAGAGAGGATCTATGCTGAACATCATCAAAGGATCGGTTGCCGATACCCTGTATGTCCAACTCAGCGAATCCGCAATCGCCCACAGCGTCGAACTGCACCCCGACATCATCCTGGACGTAGGCGAGAGCGGCACGGTAGTTGGAATCGACTTCCAGAACGTCGCGCAACTGCTGGCCGAGTCCCAAGGGACTCACGAACACCCCTAACCCATCCCCGAAGTTCCCGCTAAAAAAATTGAATTGGCTATCCGGCCCAACGCCGGAAGAGCCCAAGGGCTCTTGTCGCCAACTCGAAGAACAGGTCGCCGTTTATAATACCCTTAGAAAACAACCTGTCAACAACCCGCCCCCCTAAAAAACTCAATCCCCTCCCCCTTAGGGGGAGGGTTAGGGTGGGGGTGAAATCCCCCAAAAACCAGCAATCCCCCCTAAAAAGGCAACTCCGCCCCCACCCCCAACCCCCGCGCCTTGCGATACACCAGCTCCGCCGCCGCCACATCCTCCAGCGCCACCCCCATCGACTCAAACAACGTAACCCCCCCGTCCGACAACCGCCCCGCCGCCCGGCCCGACACCACCTCCCGCAGCTCCCGCGCCATACCCCAGCGGAAACTCCCCCGGCCCTCCGGCCAAATCAAATCCCCGCACTCCGCCTTAGCCTGCTCCAAATCGTCCACCACCACCACCTCCGCCCGCAGCACCGCCGCCTCATCCACCTCCCGCCGCATCCAATGATTCCCCCCCGCCGCATTCACATGAACCCCATCCGGCAGCCACTCCCCCAGCAGCACCGGCTCCCGCGCCGACGTAATCGTAACCACCACATCCGCCCCGTCCACGCACTCCCGGGCACTCCCCGCCGCCCGCGCCTCCACCCCCAGCCGCTCCCGGCTGCGCCGCGCAAAATCCTCCCGCCGCTCCTCCCGCCGGCTGAACACCCGCACCTCCCGCACCGGCCGCACCGCGCAAACCGCCTCCAGTTGCGTCCGCGCCTGAAACCCCGACCCGATAACCCCCACCACCGCCGCATCCGCCCGCGCCATATACCGCGTCGCCAACCCGCTCGCCGCCCCTGTCCGGATCTGCCCCAGCCGCGACCCCTCCATACAAGCCAGCAGCTCCCCCGTCCCGTAATCGTACAGCATCACCATCATCTTGGCCCCCGCCGGCCCCCCGAAAGACGGATAAGCCTTATACCCGAACACCCCCGCCCCGCCATCGGCCGCCGCCATAAAATGGAAAAACCCGCCCGGCATCCGGATCCGCGACCGCGCCCGATTCTCCGTCATCCCCGCCCCCGCCCGCGCAAACGCCCCCTCCAGCGCATCCACGCACTCCGCCATCGGCAACAAACCCGCAACCTCGTCCTCCGTCAAAAACAGCGCCATACCGCACCAACTCCAAAATCGCAATTCCCCGCCCCCAAATCCTAGCACATCCCGCAACCCCCGCCCCAACCCCCGCCCCCAAACTGATGACCCGTCCCCCTTGCCAACCCCGAAACCCCATCCCTACACTGATAGACAGCCAATCCCGCCCAAAAACCGGGCGATTTACCCCCCTACACCGCCGCCGCCTTGAAAAACCCTTGATTCACCCCCAAATGTTAGGGAATGTTAGGAAAATAAAAATCCCCGCCCGGAAGCCAACCCCGGCCGCCAACAACCCGGCCGCCAACATTGAAAACCCCGCCCCCGCGATGCGATAACCCTAACCGTGCCAACACCCGCCGCCAGGAGTAAAAAATGACCCGCCCCCAAGTATTCATAACCCGCGATATGCACCCCGACGCCCTGGACCTAATCGCCCAATCAACCCAAATGGAAGTATGGCCCCACGACCCGCCCCCCACCCCCCAGCAGCTACAAGCCAAACTGGCCAACGCCGAGGGCGCTCTAGTCAACATAATGGACCAGATCGACGCCCCCCTATTGGACGCCGCCCCCAAACTCCGCGCCATCAGCCAGTTAGCCGCCGGCCTCGACAACATCGACCTCCCCGAATGCACCCGCCGCGGCATACTGCTGGGCAGCACCCCCGGCATCCTGTCCAAAGCCGTCGCCGACCACGCCTTTGCCCTCCTCCTATCCGCCGCCCGCCGCGTAACCGAAAGCGACCAATGGGTACGCGGCAACCACTGGCAACTCGCCTTCCATCCCAACTACTGGATCGGCCACGAAGTCCAGGGAACCACCCTCGGCATCATCGGATTAGGCCAAATCGGCCTCGAAGTCGCCCGCCGCGCCCAAGGCTTCGATCTGCGAATCCTCTACCACTCCCGAACCCCCCGCCCCCAAGCCGAAGCCAAGTACAACCTAACCTACGCCGACCTCGACACCCTACTAACCCAATCCGACTACATCTCCCTCCACGTCCCCCTAACCCCCGACACCCGCGGCCTGATCAGCGCCCCCCAACTGCGCCGGATGAAACCCACCGCCATCCTGATAAACATATCCCGCGGCCCCGTAGTAGACACCAGCGCCCTATGCCAGGCCCTGACCGAAGGCTGGATCGCCGCCGCCGCCCTGGACGTCATCGATCCCGAACCCATCCCCCCCGACCACCCCATCCTGTCTATCCCCAACGTAACCCTAACCCCCCACATAGGCAGCGCCTCCACCCAAACCCGCCGCGCCATGAGCCTAATGGCCGCCCAAAACCTAATATCCGCCCTAAACCGCCAACCCCTACCCCACTGCGCCAACCCTCAACTATACCCCCAACTAGGCATAACCCCCACCTAACCCCCCCACTTACCCCCAATCCCCCCAATCCCCCCAAAGGAGCGAACTGCACAACCCTAAATCCCCTCAACGCGGGAGCCATACCCCCAATCCCTTCTAGCAGGGGGCAGGGCGGGAGCTACAAAAAATCCCCTCCCCCTTAGGGGGAGGGTTAGGGTGGGGGTGAACCCCATCAAGAAACAATCCAATGGCGGAGAGGGCGGGATTCGAACCCGCGAGAAGCGATGAGCCCCTACGCGATTTCCAGTCGCGCCCGTTCGTCCACTCCGGCACCTCTCCACGCAACCCATTATAAACCGCCCCAACCCCGACCGCAACCGCAAAACCCCGCCCCCGGTAGCCAATCCCCAAACCCCGGTCTATAATAACCCCCAATTACCCCAGCAAATCCCAACCGACAGAGAGGCGACACCAATGCCCGAAACCGGCTTCGTCAAAGTAGCCCAACTAAGCGAAATCAACCCCGGCGAAATGATAACCGTAGACTTCCCCTCCGGCGACGCCGTCCTCCTAGCCAACGTCGAGGGCAACATCCACGCCTGCGACGACATCTGCTCCCACGCCTACGCATCCCTGTCCGAAGGCGACCTCAACGGCCCCGAAGTGGAATGCCCCCTCCACGGCGCCATATTCAACGTCACCACCGGCCAAGCCCTAACCCCCCCGGCCGATGCCCCCATCAAAGTCTACCAAGTCCAAATAAGCGGCGACGACATCCTCATAGCCCCGCCCCAGGAATAACCCCGCGCCCATGCCGCCCCGGATCTACCACTTACGGGTGAGGGCCGGGGCGAACCCGACGCCAAAGAACCCCCAACCCGCCCTACTCCCGATCCACAATGCGAATATCATCCCAGGGCCAGTAAACCAGCATCACCCGCCCAACGATGTTTTCCTCCGGCACCGCCCCCCAAGAACGGGAATCGTTGCTATTCGGCCGGTTATCGCCGATCACATAATACTCCCCATCCCCCAAAACCAGCGGACGGGCATTGGACCGGTCCCGCCGCTCCAAATACGGCTCCGCCAGCCCAACCCCATCCACATACACCGTCCCGTTCCGCACCGCCACCGTCTCCCCCGGCAGCCCCACCACCCGCTTCACAAAATCCTTATCGGGATTGACCGGATAATGAAACACGATGATCTCGCCCCGTTCCGGTGCCCGGAAAGCGAACTCCGGCTCCGCCGCCCCCGCCGTCCAGAAAGGAATCGCCCGCGAAAACCGCTCCCAATCGAACTTAAAGAACGAAACCTGATCCACCACCAGATACTGCCCCCCCTCCAGCGCCGGCACCATACTGGATCCCTCCACCTTGAAATTCCGCACCGCCAGCTGCAACACCATCAAAACCAGCAGCGCCAGCAGCGCCGCCTCCACAATCTCCCGAGCCAACCGGGGCATAACTGCCCTCCCCGCCTTCAAAATCGCCAACCCCGCCCCAACCCGATGACACTTCCCCATAGAACCCGGCGCAACCCTATGGTATAACAAAACGGCGCAACCAACACGCCCCGGGGCGCAACCCTGCCCCGACGCCAATAGGAGGGTAAAATATGCCGCCGCGCAAGCGAAAGAGACTGGGAAACTCCATTGACTGGTGGCCGGAACCGGAGCCGGTAGACCTGCGAGTCAACCGCATCGTCGAAGTTCCGCCTGCTCCCAGCATATTCCCGTTAGAATACGAGGCCGACGGAAGGGTTTACGTCGTTCCGCCTTTTCCTCGCGAATGCTTGGTAGAATTCAGGGTCGACGGGAAGGTTTACCTCGGATATTTCCGGCCCGAATATGTAAGCCCCGAAAAAATGGTTCTGTCGGCGGCCATTTACGGCGATACCGATGAGGGATGGTTCGTCCGCATCCCCGACGAAACCTTTCAAGGCGGCCCCCAAATAATCGTCCCCGAACACGAAAAGGATACCCTCATCATCCGCTACCCGGAGCGCATGAAGTATGATCTTGAGTGACCGGGAAATCCAGATGGAAATCGAAAGCGGCCGGCTCCGGTTCACCCCGGCAGTAGAGTACCGCCGGATTTCCCCGTCCTCCCTCGACCTGCTCCTGGACAATGAATTCATCATATTCGCCCCCCAGCCCCCGGGCGTGGAAACCACCTTCAACTTGTCGCAAATCCAAGACTTGGAGCAAGCCATCCGATCTCACGGCCGAGTCATCACCGTGCCGGACGGTCAATTTCTGGATTTGCGCCCCGGCGATTTTGTCCTGGCCTACACCAGAGAATATGTCGAAATCCCCAACTACTTGGCGGCCCGGGTCGAGGGACGGAGTTCCTACGCCCGGTTTGGAATATCGGTGCATCAAACGGCGTCAACCATTCACGCCACTTTCCAAGGGCAGATCAGGCTGGAAATCTCCCACGCTGGGTACTTGAGCTGCCGCCTGCAACCCGGGGAACCGATCTGCCAGCTAGTCATTGAAAAGCTGTCCCGCCCCGCCGAAAGAACCCTCCAAAGCGGCTTCCAACGGCAGCGGGCGCCCACCTAAAGCCGCCGCCAACCCCGCTATTTATCCCAGTGGGTCAAACCACCCCAACCTAATCATCCTGAGCTTGTCGAAAGATTATGCTACAATTACTCCATCCCCCAATCCCAACCTGATCACCTTTCCGGGAGTGCCGCTTATGAATTGGCGATTTGAGCTATTGACCAAACCCCTCGGCGGGGTAGCCGAGGGGCCGATCTGGGACGGCGAGCAGTTGCTGTTCACCCACATCCCCGCCAGCCGCATCCTGCGCATCGACCCCCGCACCGACCAAATCACCACTTGGCGCGAAGGCACCAACCGCACCAACGGCCTAGCCCACGACGCCCAAGGCCGCCTCTTCGGTTGCTGCTCCGGCGGCCGGGCCATCGTCCGCTATGACCACGACGGAACCACCGCCACCGTCGCCGACCGTTGCGACGGCCAGCCCCTCAACACCCCCAACGACCTGGCCGTTGACGCGCAGGGGCGCATCTGGTTCACCAACCCCTGGAACGCCGGCAACATAGACCCCGACGAAATCGAAATCCCCGGCCTCCGTTGCGTAATGCGGGCCGATCCCCAGCCCGACGGCTCCTACGCCGTAACCCGCGTCGAACACGACAGCACTATGCCCAACGGCGTACTGGTATCCATTGACGGCAAAACGCTCTATGTAGCCGAAAGCAACAGCGACGACCCGTCCATCAACCGCGAACTCCGCGCCTACCCCATCAACGACGACGGCTCCCTCGGCCCCTACGCCATGCTCCACGCCTTCGGCAGCGACGGGCGCAACCCCCAGCGCGGCATCGACGGAATGTGCCTCGACCGAGAGGGCAACATCATCGCCACCGCCGGCTGGCCCTCGGCCGGCCCCGGCCCGCTAATCTACGTCTTCGCCCCCAACGGGCGGGTCATCGAAACCCACCCCGTCCCCTGCACCCGCCCCACCAACTGCGCCTTCGGCGGCCCCGACCGCTCCGTCCTATACGTAACCTCCGCCGAGGGCCACATATTCAAAGCTCAAACCGACATGGAAGGCTGGGCCCTATTCCCCTAACCCCAAACAAACACCCCCGCCCGCGAACAAAATCCCCCCTCAGAAAATCCCTTACCTCTCAGAAAATCCCCTCCCCCTTAGGGGGAGGGTTAGGGTGGGGGTGAATCCCTACCCAATAAACCCATAAACCTGCCCAACAACCGCGGAGGGCCAAACCCAACCATGAGCCTGCAAAACTTCAGCGGCTTCGGCCGCGACCAAATTCGTCAAGGCGGCGGCCGCGGCAACGGCAACGACCACTTCGACGAACTAATCGGCGCCACCGAGCTATACATCTACCAAACGCCCAACCGCCGCGCCAAAGGCTTCGAGACCCTAAAACTGTACCTAGAAGCCAACGACTGCGAACTAATCTACACCACCGACGTCCCCCCCGAACTGCGCCAATACGAAACCGTCCGCATCACCCACAAGCGCGGCGAACCCATCCCCAACCCCGCCCTGCGCCGCTCCCACTCCTGGGCCCACGGCCGCAACTTCCTCCACAGCTTCTTCAAACCCCTATACCGCTAAACCCCGAATCTGGAGGCGCAATGGACAAAGACACAATACTCTTTTCGGTCACTCCCCAAAGTCTGGCCGACAATCAAGTGAGAATCATCGCCTTTGGCAAAGACGCCAACGGAGAAGTCCAAGTCCATCATTTGAACTTGGATAACTTGGCATGGATGCTGGCGAAACACCAGGAAGGAAAAAACATCGTGATCAAGGAAGACGGTATGTACGCCGTCAAAAAGGAAATTGAAAGTGGAGCATAATCAAGAAGAACGCATCCGGGCTCTCGAAGATGAGCAGCTTATATCCAGAACGGAGAAAAACTATCAACGCGACATTGACGATCGGAACCGGCGGAAACGCACGGAACTTATAAGCTGGCTCGCGCTCGTGATCAGCATTGCCAGCATAGTGATCAACGGAGTTGTTCTGCTTACATAACCGGACAGGCCCCCGGCGGCTTGATCACCAACCAGAGCCGGGAGCCAGTCAAAACCGCCCAATTCGCCGCCGGGAACCCCTACGCTAGGAACCCCCTACGCCAAATGAAACCCCGCGTACCCGTTGGCCGCCACTTCCGCCCGCTTGGCCCGCATCGCCGGCGCAGTGTCCGGCGCGGTCAGCAGAAAACGGGCCTTGCCGGGAATGTTCGCCCCCACAAACCACGAATCCGCCTGGGTTCGCAGAATCTTCGCCCCCCCGTCAATCACGTGCTGCGTCCATTCCTCTTCCGCCTCCCGGGTTGGCGCAATCCGCCGGTAGCCGTGGTCGTGAACATACTTCACGCAGTCGCTGACCCACTCCACCAGCGGCTCAGCAGCCCGCACAAAGTTGCCCACCGACGCCGCGTTAATGGTGAACAGGTTGGGAAACCCAACGCTCTGGATGCCCATATAAGTCCGCGGCCCATTAGCGAACTTTTCTTTCAGCGTAAGCCCGCCCTCGCCCTGAATGCGCATCCGGTTCAACGCCCCGGTAACGGCATCGTACCCCGTGGCGTAGATAATGACATCCAGCTCGTAATGCGCGTTGGCCGTCTGCACTCCGGTCGGCGTAATGCGCTGAATGGGGGCGTTCTTGACATCCACCAGCAGCACATTGTCCTGATTGTACACTTCATAGTAGCCGCTTTCGCAGGGCAAACGCTTGGAGCCAAAGATATGATCTTTCGGCGTCAGCATTTCCGCCACTTCCGGGTTATGCACCCGCTCCCGGATTTTGTTGCGGAAAAACTCGGCGTAATCTTCGTTGACCTCGCCCGGAAGCATCACATCGTAGAAATTGCCCAGCCACTTCTTGAAACCCGGTTCCTGCCACAGCCTTTCGTATTGTTCCAACCGTTCTTCCGGCGAAACATCCAACGCCGAGCGGGTATCGAACTCGTGGACGAAAGAGCCGGCGGTTTCCATGCACTTGCGGAAAATTTCCGGGTAACTGTCTTTGATTTCCCGTTGTTCCTCATCGGTGATCGGCCGGTTGCGCAGCGGGGCGCAGTAGTTGGCGGTGCGCTGGAAAACGGTCAAATGCCCCACATCCCTGGCGATTTCGGTGATGAGTTGCACCGCCGTGGCCCCGGTGCCGATGACTCCTACCCGCTTTCCCGCCAGATCCATCCCTTCCTTGGGCCAGCGCCCGGTATGACACCAGGGGCCTTGAAAGTCATTGATGCCCGCAAAGTCCGGCACATAGTGGGCCGACAGCAACCCGACCGCGGTTATCAGAAAGCGCCCCCGCGCCCGGTAACCATCATCGGTTTCGATTTCCCAGCGGCATTCCTTTTCGTGGTACACGCAAGACGCCACCCGCGAATTAAAGCGGATATGGCGGCGCAGGTCGAACTTGTCGGCCACATAGTTAAGATACCGCTCGTTTTCCGGCTGCCCCGAATAAAGCTCTTTCCAATCCCATTCCTGCAACAGTTCTTGGGAAAAGGAATAGCCGTAGCTATAGCTTTCGGAATCGAACCGCGCCCCGGGGTAGCGGTTCCAGTACCAAGTCCCGCCGACCCCCGAGGCGTCCTCCAATGCCCGCACCGAAAACCCCAGTTCGCGGAAGCGGTAAAGGGAATAAAGCCCGGTAACCCCGGCGCCGATCACCAGCGCATCATACTGCTCCACATCCCCGCCCCGGACCGCCCCCGGCGCCGTAGCCTGCTGCGTCGCGTCTGCCATAAGCGTTGCCCTCCCGGTATCAGCATTGCGGTTTCCGCCGGAGTTCAATCCCATCAGCGCGGATTAACCCTGATTTGCCCCTTGACGGATTCCCCGGCGCAACCCGCAGAGTATACAATAAATCTTGCCCAATGTTGAATCGCCCCCGCCGGTTTGCGGACGCCGGAACGCCCGCCCAAACCGCCCGCCGGAGACCCGAAATGCTGACGCGAGTCCACATCAAAGGCTACAAATCCCTAGACGACGTCGAAGTCAAGCTGCCGCCCCTGGCATTGCTGTTCGGCCCCAACGCCGCCGGCAAGAGCAATTTCCTCGACGCCCTGCAACTCCTGTCCAAAATGGCCTCCAGCCGCACCCTGAACCAAGCCTTCGACCCGCCCTACCGGGGCAAGCCGCTGGAATCTTTCACCTTGGGCGACGGCGGAATCAGGGGGCTGATGGCCCAAGAACGGCTGAATTTCTCCATCGAAGCCGATTTATTCCTGTCGGACGCGGTAGTCGACGCCGTCAACCGGCAGATACGGGAAATGCGTCACCCCGGCGGCGGCCCCGAAGCGGGCGGCGGCTCCGCCAGAATTCGCGAAAGAAACCTGCGCTACCGCGTCGAAATAGAAATGATCCCCCGCTCCGGTTTCCTGCGGGTAGCCAATGAATACTTGGCCGCCCTCAACAACCGCGGCGAACCCACCAGCAAGCGCAAGCCTTTCATAGAACGGCAGGATGAAAAAATCCACCTGCGCCTAGAGGGCCAAGCGCACCCCATTCAATATGAGCGCTATCTTGACCGCACCATCCTGTCAATGCCCCACTACCCGCCCCACTACCCCCACTTGACGGCCGCCCGGCGCGAACTGGAAAGCTGGCTGTTTTTCTATTTCGAGCCGCGCGAGCGGATGCGCGCCGCCAATCCGGTCAAAGAAGTCCGCCACATCGGGCTGATGGGCGAGGGCCTCGCCGCATACTTAAATACGCTCAAAGAAACGGATCCCCGGCAGTTCCACGGCATCGAAAAAGCGCTTCACCTAATGATCCCCAACGTAGACGGCATAGAGACAAAAGTGAACGATTTTGGCGAAGTTGAACTCCGCCTCAAGGAAAACGGCGTCGCCATCCCCGCCCGGTCGCTGTCCGAAGGTGCCCTCCGGCTCCTGGGTCTGCTATCGCTGACCGGGATGTGCGACGACCCGCCGCTAATCGGTTTTGAGGAACCGGAAAACGGCGTCCACCCCGGCCGAATCAGCTTGATCGCGGAAATGCTTAAAACTCAACTCTACATCGGCCAAACTCAATATATAGTCACCACGCACTCCCCGGTTTTAATCGACAACCTGCCAAAAGACGCCCTGCTGGTAACTCAACGCAACGGACGTCACACAAAAATCAACCCCTATTCAATTTTTGGGCCTCTGGGACGTATAAACAAAACGGCCTGTAACCTTGACGATGAGGAAAACTCGCTATATGTATCGGAACGCATCCTTAGAGGCGATTTCGATGCGTGAAATTACCTTGTTCGGCGAAGACAACGCCCACCGGCATATTATCAGCGCCCTAACGCAACGTCTAGCCGCCGAAAACGGAATCCGCGCCCGTCTGGAGTGGCGGAGCGCAGTTCGGGGGCATGGAATGGTTGTTCGTCGCCTCCGCGCCTATCTGCAAGAAATGTCTAGGCGCACAGTTGCCTTGCCGGACCTAATCATAGTAGCCACCGACGCCAATTGCCACGGACTTAACCACCGCATCAGAGAAATTAACGCCGCAACCGCAACCACAACCGCCCCGTCACTACCCATAATCACCGCCATTCCCGACCCGCATATAGAACGCTGGCTCCTGCTGGACGGTGCCGCTTTCCGGCAAGCGCTGGGCCGGGGTTGCCATGCCCCGCAACAAAAGTGCGACCGCGACATTTACAAACAACGCCTCATCGACGCCGTTCTTGCCGCCGGAATCACGCCCACGCAAGGCGGAATCGAGTACGCCCCAGACATAGTGCAAGAAATGGACCTCGACCGCGCCAAGCGGGCCGACCATTCCCTGCAACTATTCCTGGACAACCTAGCCAATCAATTCCGGCAATGGAGCCAGCACCCCGCCCCCTAGCCCGCGTTCACGCCAGGGGGCGACCACGCCCCCTTACGCTTACGAAAATCACCCCACCCACTCAACCCAAAATCCCCTCCCCCGGAGGGGGAGGGCTAGGGCGGGGGCGCACCCCCAACCCCCAAACAAAACCCGCCCCAACCGGCTATTGACCCCAACCCCCAACCCTGCTAGAATACCCAAGTCAAGGGCGGTTAGCTCAGTTGGTTAGAGTACTTGCTCGACACGCAAGAGGCCAGTGGTTCGAGTCCACTACCGCCCACCATCCCCCGAAATCCCCGCCGGATACGCAAAGGCTGGAATACGATGAACGCCGCCGAAATCTATCAACCCGAAACCAACCCCCGCATCCCCCGCTTCTCCGCCGGCGACACCGTCCGCGTCAACTTCCGCATCCGCGAAGGCGACCGCGAGCGCATCCAAGCCTTCCAGGGCGTAGTAATCCGGCTCAACCACGGCCAGGGCCCCGCCGCCAACTTCACCGTCCGCCGCATCACCGCCGGCATCGGCATCGAGCGCATCTTTCCCCTCCACTCCCCCCTAATCGAATCCCTCGAGATCACCCGCTACGGCTCCGTCCGCCGCGCCAAACTCTACTACCTCCGCGGGCGCCAGGGCCGCGCCGCCCGCATCAAAGAACTCAACCCCGCCCAGCGCCGCCGCGCCATCGAAGCCGAAGCCGCCCGCCAGTCCGCCCAAGCCGCCGCCGCCGAACAACCCAGCGAATAACCCCATCCCAACCCATCCGATAGTCATCTATTCATCCTGAGCTTGTCGAAGGACGACTTGTGGATGACCCAACCTACGCCGACATAGCGGTAGACACCCCCGCGGCCCAAGCCCGCGCTTTCACCTACGCCATACCCCCCCACATCGCCGTGCAGCCCGGACAACTGGTATGGGTTCCCTTCGGCGCCCAGACCCTCCAGGGCATAATCACCGGCCTATCGCAAGCCCAGCCCGACTTCGCTACCCGCCCCATCCTGCAAGCCATCGAACCCGCCCCTCTGCTAACCCCCCAGCAGCTCCGCCTCGGCCAATGGCTAAGCCGGCACTACCGCTCAACCCTATTCAGCGCCCTGTCCCTAATGCTGCCCCCCGGCTTCGAATCCCGCGTCCGCGCCCGCATAACCCCCAACCCCCAACCCCCAACCGCTGCCGATGAGGAAACCGAAACCGACGACCAAACCGCCGCCGCCCTGCAAGCCCTATCCGCCAAAGGCGCAATGCCTCAATCCGAATTTCTGAAACTGCTAGGCCGCCCCAACGCCACCCGCCGCAACACCCGCCAACTAAACCGCCTCCTGGAGCAGGGCGTAATCCAACGCCAAGTAACCATCCCCCGCCCCGGCGTAGCCCCCAAATATACCGCCTATCTAATCCCGACGCCACCCGACGCCAATCCCGACGTCGACGCCAAAGCCCCCCTGCCCCCCCGCCAGCAGGCCCTCCTCGACGCCCTGCGCCAACCCCCGCAGCACATCGCCCTAACCGAGGCCAACCGCGAATTTGGCAATGCCGCCGTCCGCGCCTTATGGAACAAAGAACTGGCCGGGATGGAATGGTGGCGCACCTCCGGCGGCCCCCCGCCCATCCCGTCCCTGCCCGCCGACGCCCCTCAATCCCTAACCCTAACCCCCGAACAGCGCCAAGCCCTGACCCAAATCACCGCCGCCCTAGACGCATCCCGCGACGGCCCTATGCCGTTGCCCGCCCGATCTTTCCTGCTCCACGGCGTAACCGGCAGCGGCAAAACCGAAGTCTACCTCCGCGCCATCCATCACGCCCTACGGCAAGGCCGCCGCGCCCTATTCCTGGTCCCCGAAATCGCCCTAACCCCCCAGACCCTCCGGCGCGTAGACGCCTGGTTCGCCGGCCGCGTCGCCCTGCTCCACAGCAACCAAACCCCCCGCCAAAAGTTCGACCAGTGGTGGGACATCCGCGGCGGCGCTTTCGATGTCGTAGTAGGCCCCCGCAGCGCCCTGTTCGCCCCGATCGACAACCCCGGCATCATCATCATCGACGAGGAACACGAAGCCACTTACAAGCAAGAGGAACATCCCCCGCTATACCACGCCCGCGCCGCCGCGCTGGAACTGGCCCGCGCCGCCAACGCCATCGTAGTGCTGGGCAGCGCCACCCCATCGGTAGAAACCTACTACTACGCCAACCGCGGCCGCCTGCAACTGCTATCCCTGCCCCGCCGCGTAACCCGCCCCGCCCAACCCCCCACGGATGCCGCCGCCGCCATACATCCCCCCGCGGATGACGCTACCGCCATACATCCCCGCCGAGTAACCCGCCCCGCCCAACCCCCCACGGATGACGCCGCCGCCATACATCCCCCCGCGGATGACGCTACCGCCATACATTCCCCCACGGATGACGCCGACATCCTACCACCGCCTACGGATGACGCCGCCACCCCGCCCGGTTTGCCCCAAGTCCAAATCTGCGATATGCGCCTCGAACTCCGCCAAGGCAACCGCCACATATTCAGCCGCCCCCTAACCCAAGCCCTCCAAGAATGCCTAACCAGCGGACGGCAAGCCATCCTATTCCTGAACCGCCGCGGACTGGCGTCCATAATCCAATGCCGCGATTGCGGCTTCGTCGCCCAATGCCGGCACTGCGACACCCCTCTCGCCTACCACACCGGCCCCCCTCGTCTGCTATGCCACCAATGCAACCGCTCCCGCCGCCCATTCCCCGCTTGCCCCCAATGCCGCAGCCGTCACATCCGGCAGATGGCGCTAGGCACCGAGCGCGTCGCCGCCGAGGCCGCCGCCTTATTCCCCAACGCCCGCATCGACCGCCTCGACTCCGACGCCGCCCGTTCCCCCGGCGCCGTAGAATCGGCCATCGCCCGCCTAGCCTCCGGCGAAACCCAGATCCTGACCGGCACCCAAATGATCGCCAAAGGGCTGGACATCCCCAACGTAACCCTAACCGCCGCGGTACTGGCCGACATCGGACTGCACATCCCCGACTTCCGCTCCGGCGAGCGCGTATTCAGCCTGTTATGCCAAGTAGCCGGACGCGCCGGACGCGGCCACGCCCCCGGCCAAGTATTCATCCAAACCTACAACCCCGACCACTACGCCATCCGCGCCGGCGCCCGCCAAAACTACCAAGAAATGTACCAGCCCGAAATCCAATCCCGCCGGCAGCTAGGCTACCCCCCCTTCAACCAGCTCGCCCATATCGTATATCTGAACCCCGACCCCCAAACCTGCCAGCGCCAAACCCAAGCCATCGCCGACAGCTTAAAACGCCAGGCCGCCGCCCAGGGCCGCGCCGACATCCAAATATCCGGCCCCGCCCCCGGCCTGCCCCCGCGCCTCCGCGGCCGCCACCGCTGGCGCCTCCTGATCCGCGGCCGTAACCTCCCTCAATTCTTGGAAACCGCCCAATTTCCCCCCAACTGCACCATAGACCTAGACCCCAGCCGCACCACTTGACCCCCCAAAAACCTCAATCCGCCCAACCGCATCCCTTAACCCCATCCCCCGCACTCCCCAGAATCCCCTCCCCCTAAGGGGGAGGGTTAGGGTGGGAGTGAACCCCCCCAGCAACCAACCCCCATAACCCACCCAACCCCCGCCCCAACCCCCCAATACCTGACACCTCCCCCTAGCCCTACCCCATCCCCTACTGCTAAACTAACAACACCAACCCCCCAAAACTCAACCGAGAGACCCCCATGCAAATAACCCCCCACATCCACAGCGTCCACATCCAGGAAAACCCCGATACCTTCGGCGCGATGCACCCCGGCGGAACCCAAATCTACTTCGCCGGCGACCCCGCCCAAGAAATGGCGATCATCGACTCCGGCGAACCCTACCGCTCCTGGACCCAACAAATCCTAGCCGGCCACGCCCAACTCGGACGCCCCAAAATCGCCGCCATCCTCATAACCCACGGCCACGGAGACCACACCGGCGGACTAGACCGCCTACAGGAAGCCTTCGACTGCCCGGTACACTGCCACCCCCAACTAGAACCCCGCCTAACCCACCAGCTAGGCCCCGGCATAGTAACCCCCCTAACCCACCAACAAACCCTCACCATCGCCGATATAACCATCCGGGCGTATCACACCCCCGGCCACGAGGACGACCATATCGCCTACCACCTCCCCCAAGACAACGCCCTATTCAGCGGCGACACCATCCTGGGCGACTCCTCCACCAGCGTCCGCAACCTAACCCAATACATGGAATCCCTCCAAACCCTAGCCCAACTGAACCCTGCGATCCTATGCCCCGGCCACGGCCAAACCATCCCCAACGCCCCCGCCCGCATCGCCTGGTACATCCGTCACCGCCAAGAACGCGAAACCCAAATCCTAACCGCCCTAGCCAAAGGCCCCGCCGACCTGGACCAGCTAACCGACGCCGTATACCCCCGCGACCTCCCCCCCAACCTGCGCCAAGCCGCCGCCCGCAACATCCAAACCCACCTCCAAAAACTAACCCAAGAACAACGCACCGCCCAAACCCCCGCCACCTACACCCTACCCCCCCAACCCTAACCCCCCCATCCCAGCCCCCCGGTTCATTCATCCTGAGCTTGTCGAAGGATCCCCCAATCCCCAATCCCAATAATCCCCCAACCATCCCAACATCCCCCAATTCCCAACCAATATAAATTCCCTCCCCCTCCGGGGGAGGGTTAGGGTGGGGGCGTCCCCCGGCCAGCATCCCGCGGCCTCCTCCCACTAACCGCCCCCGCTAACCCATCCCCGCCAACTCCTCCGCCCGGCGGATGTAATCCGCCACCCCCCGCACCCGATCGCCAAGATCGTCCCGGTACTTCCCTCGGTAAAACGCATCGGTGTGCAGGTAACGGACAACCTGATTGTAGTCATAGCGCAGCCGCGCCCACTCCCCGCCCCGCTCCTTGGCCAGCCTGCTGATCCCCCCGTAGATCCCCGTGCTGTTCGCGTGATCCACCCCCGTCACCTCCAGCGCCAGCGCCGCCGTAGCGTTGCGGGTCGCCAGCCAAGCCTTATCCGCCGCATCCCGCCAATCCCCCGCGTACAGCAACCGCACCGCCGCCGCCTGCGCCTCCCGGGCATCCTGCATCATCGTCTCCGCTACCGGGTTATTCAGCACCCCTGGCCTCCGCCTACCGCCAAATCGGCGACAACCCGGCCCGCCGCCCGCTCCGCCAATTCCTCAGCGCAGCGGATATAGTCCGCCGCCTCCCGCACCAAGTCGCCAATTTCCTCATAGTAGGCGCCGACGAAATACGCCGGGTCGTACAGTCCGACATACACCCCCGAAAAGCGGCCGTCCAGCTCCGCCCACTCCCCGCCCCGCTCCCGGGCCAGATCGCTGATCGACCCCGCGATCGCGCTGACCCGCCGATCCCCCAACCCCGCCGGCACCGCCAGCTCGCCGTTCACCTCCAGCTCCAGCGCCGCCGTCGCCTCCCGCACCGCCGCCCACCCCTGCTCCGCCGCCTGCCGCCAATCCCCCGCCGCCCACAACCGCTCCCCCTCCGCCTGCGCCGCCCGCGCCTCCCGCATCAACGCCGCCGCCTCCGCATTCCTAAGCATCGCATACCCCCAACGGCAAACTAGGCCCCGAATAATAGCAGAAATCGCGGATGAAACTTGCCCCCGCCTCCGCCCCTATGCTGGACGCCCCCGCTAACCCATCCCCGCCAACTCCTCCGCCCGGCGGATATAATCCGCCACCCCCCGCACCCGGGCGCCAAGATCATCCCGGTACTCCCCGAGGTAAAACGCATCCCGGTGCAGGTAACGGATAACCTCCCGGTAGCTCTGCCGCAGCCGCGCCCACTCCCCGCCCCGCTCCCGGGCCAGCTTGCTGATACCCGCGGCTATGCCCGTGCTGTTCGAGTTATCCACCCCCGTAACCTCCAGCACCAGCGCCGCCGTAGCGTTGCGCGTCGCCAGCCAGCCCTTTTCCGCCGCATCCCGCCAATCCCCGTCATCCAGCAAACGCTCCGCCGCCGCCTGCATCTCCCGCGCATCCTGCATCATCGCCTCCGCAGCCGGGTTATTTAGCACCGCTTACCTCCCGCAACCGGCTTAATCCGCGGCAACCCCCGCCGCCAGCCCCGCCAATTCCTCGGCGCAGCGGATATAATCCGCCACCTCCCGCACCAAGTCGCCGATTTCGTCATCGTACACCCCCGCGTCATACGCCTGGTCGTGCAGGCAGACCGCCGCCGTCGCGAAGCGGCTGCACATCCGGTCCCACTCCCCCCCGCGCTCATACGCCAGATCCCGGATCGACCCCGAAATCGCGCTGACCCGCCGATCGCCCAGCCTCGCCGGCGCCGCCAGCCCCCCGTTCACCTCCAGCGCCAGCGCCGCCGTCGCCTCCCGCACCGCCGCCCACCCCTGCGCCGCCGCCTGCCGCCAATCCCCCGCCGCCCACAACCGCTCCCCCTCCGCCTGCGCCGCCCGCGCATCCCGCATCAGCGCCGCCGCCTCCGCATTCTTAAGCATCGCCTACCCCCCAATACCAGACTACGCCCAATGATAGCAGATAACGCTCCCCCAACCCCAACTTGCCCCCATCCCCCTCAATGCGCTATAATTCCCCGGCAACCCCAAGCCGCCAGAGCCGCCAATGCTGAACAACCCCAACGCCGAAGCCCTGATGCAAGACGCCCGCGCCATGCAAGCCAGGGCCGAGGAGCTGCTGGCCGCCGGCGACTGGCGCGACGCCGCTGAAAAGGGCTGGCTCGCCGTCCGCAACGCCAACATTGCCCTGGTTTGGGCGGTGACCGGAGTCCATAACCGCACCAGCGTCCAGATCAACACCGGACTCCGCAAGCTGGCTAACCAGCGCGGCGGCGAGTATGCCGAGCCGTGGAAGCAGAACGGCGACTTCGCCCAACACCTGCACAGCCGAGCATTCTACGACGGCGTCCGCAATAACGACCTGCCGGCCTTTGTGCGGCAGGTTGCCGACTACATCCGCCTCGTCGAGGAACTGGCCGGAAACGACGCCTGACCACCCGCCCCAATCCAATACCCGGAGGCAAAACGATGCTGAAAAACCCCGACGCCCAAACCCTGATGCAAGACGCCCGCACGATCCACGCCGAAGCCACCCGAATGATCGACGCCGGGGATTGGCGCAACGCCGCCGAAAAAGCCTGGTTCGCCGTCCGCGACGCCACCGCCGCCCTCATCTGGAATTTGACCGGAGTCGAAAACCATACCGAAACCGACGTAAGCGTCGGCATCTGCAATCTGTCATTCCAGCGCGGCGGCGAGTATACCGAGCTGCGCATCTTGTTCGGCCACCTCACCCACAACCTCCTCTACGAGACGTTCTACGACGGCGTCTACTACGAGGACATCCCCGACCTGATCGGCGAAGTAGCCGACTACATCGCCCGCGCCGAGCAACTCGCCGAAACCGGCGCCTAACCCCCAAATCCCCCAAAACCCCATAACTCCCAACCATCACCCATACCCCCCCGCCCCCCAATCCCCTCCCCCCACGGGGGAGGGTTAGGGTGGGGGCGTCCCCTTGCCCCCAAAAAGCAACCATGCTACCCTAACCAAACACCCCCAACCCCAACCCCCCGGAGCCGCCAATGCTGAACAACCCCGGCGCCGAAGCCCTGATGCAAGACGCCCGCGCCATGCAAGCCAGGGCCGAGGCGCTGCTGGCCGCCGGCGACTGGCGCGACGCCGCCGAAAAGGGCTGGCTCGCCGTCCGCAACGCCACCGCGGCGCTGGTGCTGGCAACCACCGGCGTCGATAACCGCACCAGCACCAAAATAAACGCCGGCTTCCGCAAGCTGACCCGGGAGCGCGGCGGCGAGTATGCCGCGCTGCGCAAGGAGTACAGCGACTTCGCTCACTACCTGCACAGCGAAGCGTTCTACAACGGCATCCGCGCTAACGAACTGCCCCAAACTGTTCGCGACGTCGCCGGCTACCTCCGCCGCGCCGAGCAACTGGCCCAAAACGACGCCTGACCTCCCGCCGCAAAACCCACCCCAACCCAACACCCGGAGGCGCAGCAATGCTGAAAAACGCCGACGCCGAAACCCTGATGCAAGACGCCCGCAAGATCCACGCCGAAGCCACCCGCATAGTCAACGCCGGCGACTGGCGCAACGCCTCCGAAAAAGCCTGGCTCGCCGTCGAAGCCGCCACCGTCGCCCTGCTCTGGAACCTAACCGGAGTCAAATACCATACCGAGACCGACATCAGCATCAGCATCAGCGACCTGTCATACCAGCGCGGCGGCGAGTATATCGAGCTGCGCCTTAGGCACAGCGATTTCGCCCACAACCTTTTCTACCGGGCCTTTCACGACGGCAACTATCACGAGGACATCCCCGACCTAATCGGCGAAGTCGCCGACTACATCGCCCGCGCCGAACAACTCGCCGAAACCGGCGCCTAACCCCCCAACCCATCCTGAGCTTGTCGCAGGATGAACGCCCCCCCAACCCTTGCCCCCACCCCCGCCCCTATGCTACACTCCCCCGCAAACCCATCCCGCGCCCGGAGTGACGCCCGCCATGAAACTGCCCCTTTCCCCCTCCCCCGCCCTCGCCAAATCCCTCGCCGCCCTCGCCCTCCTCGCCGCCATCGCATTCATCATCTACTCCGCCCTCCCCGCCGGCGCCTCCAGCCACTGGACCGACTACGATACCGATGACGACGGCCTGATCGACATCACCACCATCGCCCAACTCCAGGGCATCCGCTTCGACCACGACGGCAACGGCTGGATTCGCCCCCAAAACCGTGGCGCCGACCTTGCCCCCTACAATGCCGCCTTCCCCAACCGCCAAACCTCCACCGTCGACACCCTCGAAGCCACCACCACCCGCATGGGCTGCCCCGCCGCCTGCATCGGCTACGAGCTGATGAACAACCTCGACTTCGCCAACGCCACCACCACCCAACGCAACTGGACTACCGGCTACGCCTACGCCGGAATATTCGAGGGCAACGGCTACACCATCAGCAATTTGGTACTCAACGCCGGCAACGCCGTCGGCGGGCTGTTCAGCACCCTGGATTCCGGCGGCGTGATCCGGAATCTTGGGATTGTCAACCCCACCGTCGCCGGCCAGGGTTCTGTCAGCGGCTTGGCCGCCATCAACAGGGGCGCCATCATCGCCAGCTACGTCTCGGGCGGCACCATTACCTCCGGCGGCAACGTCGCCAATGTCGGCGGCCTAGTAGGGCTGAACGAGGGCTCCATCATCGCCAGCTACGCCACCGCCACCTCCACCCGCACCACCGCCATCCCCTCCTCCGGCGCCCACCGTAGCGGCGGACTCGTCGGACGCAATTCCAACACCGCGAAAATCATCGCCAGTTGGTCCGCCGGCAACGTCAGCCATTCCGCCGGCGCCCTCGGCACCGTCCAAGTCGGCGGACTGGTCGGCGTGGCCCAAGGCGCCTCCAGCACCATCACCCACAGCTACTGCGACACCACCGTCCAGGCCACCACCACCCCCTGCCTCGGCGGCCGGATCGGCGGCGCCACCCCCAACACCGTCGTCGCCGCCAGCTACACCACCGCCCAACTCCAAACCCCCACCGCCTACACCGGCATCTACGCCAACTGGAACGTAGACCTCAGTACCACCACCACCTACCCCGACGCCTTCCCCGACAACCCCTGGCGGTTCGGCACATCCACCACCTACCCCCGCACCAAAAACGCCGCCGAACTGCTGGCCCCGCCGGACGACTACGACCAAAACGACAACAACCTGATCGACATCAACAACCTCCACCAGCTAAACGCCATCCGTCACGACCTCAACGGCGACGGCCTGCCCAACGACGCCGACGACTATTCCGCCTACGCCGGCGCCTTCCCCAACGGCGCCTTCGTCACCACCACCCCCGCCGCCGCCCGGATGGGCTGCCCCCAAACCTGCACCGGCTACGAACTGGCCCAACCCCTCGACTTCGACACCGACGGCGACGGCCAAGTCGGCGGCACCACCACCAGCACCGACCCCTATACCAACTTCGCCCCCATCGGCGGCGACTACACCGCCATATTCAACGGCAACGGCCACACCATCACCCGCCTGCCCATCGCCAGCCCCAACGTCCACGTCGGGCTGTTCGGCATCCTGCGCGGCACCATCCGGGATGTGGGAATGATCGCCCCCAACGTCAGCGGCGGCGGCGAAAACGGCGGCATCGGCGCCCTGGCCGGCGAAATCAACGGCGGCGCCATCATCACCAGCTACGCCCGCGGCGCCGGCCGCGTCCGCGGCACTTCCGACGGCATTAACGCCGGCGGGCTGGCCGGACTGAACCGGGGCGTCATCCGCTCCTCCTATTCCACCATCCCGGTCAGCTCAACCAACGATTACGCCAGTACCGGCGGACTGGCCGGCCAAATCTCCCGCGGAACCATCACCAACAGCTACGCCGCCGGCGCCGTCTCCGTCTCCGGCGACCTCAACCTCATCCAGAGAGGCGGGCTGATCGGGCAGGCCGCCTATGCTCAGAGCCGGATTAACAACAGCTACTGCGACGCCGAGGCCACCGGGCAGAACGCCTGCGTCGGCAACCAGACCCTAAGCGCCAACGTCGCCGCCGCGACCACCACCACCGCCGGCTTGCAAACCCCCACAGCCTACACCCGCATCTACCGCCTCTGGAACACCTCGGTAGACGCCGACGCCTTCCCCGACAACCCCTGGAACTTCGGCGCCACCACCACCTACCCCACCCTAAAGACCCCCGCCCAACGGCAGGCGGTGGAGGACTACGATACCGACGGGGACAATCTGATTGAAATCAACAACCTGCACCAGTTGAACGCCATCCGCTACGACCTCAACGGCGACGGCCTGCCCGCCGCCGCCGGCAACTATCCCGCCTACGCCGGCGCCTTCCCCGGCGGGGATCTGGCCACCACCACCCCCGCCGCCCCCCGCATGGGCTGCCCCCAAACCTGCACCGGCTACGAACTAGCCCAAAACCTAAACTTCGACACCGACGGCGACGGCCAAGTAGGCGTCACCACTACTAGCACCGACCCCTACCCCATCTGGACCCCCATCGGCACTTACACCGCCACCTTTGACGGCAACGGCAACACCATCTCCCACCTCACCATCACCGGCGGCACCGGCAACTACGGGCTATTCAGCGCCCTGTCCTCCGACGGCGTGATCCGGGATGTGGGAATGGTCGACGCCGCCCTGAGCGGCGGCGGCATCGCCGGCGCCCTGGTCGGCCAAAACGACGGCACGGTAGCCACCAGCTACGCCCAGGGCGGATCCGTAGCCACTAACCTCATGCGCCTCGGCTATGTGGGCGGGCTGGTCGGCTACAATCAAGGAGCAGACGCCATAATTAGGGCCAGTTGGTCCACCGCATCCGTAACCTCGCACACGAATATGGAAAACGGCGCCGGCGGATTGGTCGGCGTCAACCAGGGGGCCACCATCACCGCCGGTTTCGGCGCCGGCCTGGCCGCCGGCTACCGCCCCGCCTCTTTGGTGTCCTGGGTCGACGGCGGCACGGTCACCGGCGCCTGCGACCTTACCATTAACACCACCAGCACGTGCATCGGTGAACTAACCCAAAATCCCACCACCAACGCCCCCGGCGCCACCACCGCCCAACTGCAAGCCCTCACCGGCTACACCGGCGTCTTCGCCAACTTCAACATCGATATCGACGGCGACACCTTCCCCGACAACCCCTGGCTCTTCGACACCGCCACCACCACCTACCCCACGCTAAAGACCCCCGCCCAGCGCCGGGCGGATCCCGTCGCCGACTACGATGAGGACAACGACAACCTGATCGACATCAATACCCTGGAGCAGCTAAACGCCATCCGTCACGACCTCAACGGCGATGGGCTGCCGACCAACCTGCCCGCCTACGCCGGCGCCTTCCCCAACGGCGCCTTCGTCACCACCACCCCCAACGCCGCCCGGATGGGCTGCCCCCAAACCTGCGCCGGCTACGAACTAGCCCAAAACCTAAACTTCGACCGCGACGGCGACGGCCAAGTAGGCGTCACCACCACCAGCACCGACCCCTACCCCAACTGGAACGCCATCGGCGGATCCTATGCCGCTACCTTTGACGGCAACGGCAACACCATCAGCAACCTGACCCTCAACTTCACCGCCGCCACCGGCAACGCCGGGCTGTTCGACACCCTGGGCAGCGGCGGCGTCCTCCGCGACGTCGGAATGATCACCCCCAACCTCCGCAGCAGCGGCACCTACCTCGGCGCTCTGGTGGGCCAAATCGACAGCGGCGCCGAAGTGCGCTCCAGCTACGTCCGGGGCGGCGTCCTCACCGCCACCGGCGGCCTCATTATGGGCGGGTTGGCCGGCGGAAATTCCGGCACGATCCAGGCCGCCTACGCCACCGCGGAAGTAACCGGCGGCGCCATTGGCAACGTCGGCGCCGGCGGGCTGGCCGGCGCCAGCAGCGGCGTAATCACCGCCAGCTACGCCGCCGGCCCGGTATCCGGCACCGGCAGCGCGACCGTCATCGGCGGATTTGTGGGTACGCTGATCGGCGCCGCCGTCGCCATCAACGACGGCTACTGCGACACCACGTTGCCCGCCGCCGCCGCCTCCTGCATCGGAACCCGCGCCCCCGGCGTCCCCGCCAGCGTAACCGCCCAAGGCGCCACCACCGCCCAACTCCAAACCCCCACCGGCTACACCGGCCCCTACGCCAACTTCAACCTCGACCTCAACGGCGACACCTTCCCCGACTACCTCTGGAACTTCGGCACAACCACCACCTACCCCACCCTATACACCCCCAGCGAGCGCCAAACCGCCGCCGCGGTGGTTATGGACTACGACCAGGACGACGACAACCTGATCGACATCACCAACCCGCACCAGCTAAACGCCCTACGCTACGACCCCGACGGCAACGGCCTACCCGACAACCCCGCCCACTATTCCGCCTACACCGGCGGCTTCCCCAACGGCAACATATCCGACACCAGCACCCCCTATCTAGGCTGCGCCGCAACCTGCATCGGCTACGAACTAACGCAAAACCTAGACTTCGCCGCCGATGAGATGGCCGTAACCTCCACCGACGACTACCCCAACTGGACCCCCATCCCATCCTACCAATCCACCCTAGACGGCAAAGGCCACACCATCACCCGCCTAACCATCAACGGCAGCCACGCCAACGCCGGCCTGTTCGCCGCCCTAACCACCAGCACCGTAATCCGCGATCTAGGCATCCTCGCCCCCAACGTCACCAGCGCCGCCCCCAACGCCAACGCCGGCGCCCTAGTAGGCAACAACGCCGGCCTAATCACCGCCAGCTACATCGATGGCGGATCCGTAACCGTCACCGTAACCGGCGCCACCAGCACCGCCGGCGGCCTGGCCGGCCAAAACACCGGCGACATCCGAGCCGCCTACTCCACCGCCGCCGTAACCGCCAGCACCACCGCAACCAGCACCGCCGGCGGCCTAATCGGGTTGCACACCGGCGGCCTGACCGCCAGCTACGCCGCTGGCCCCGTAACCGGCGCCGGCTCCGCCGTAGGCGGGCTAATCGGCCAGATCGACACCGCCGGCGTCACCATCATCAACAGCTACTGCGACATCACCGCAACCACCCAATCCGGCTGCATCGGCGACCGTACCCCCGCCGCCCCCGCAACCGTCGCCGCCCCCGGCAAAACCACCAGCGAACTCCAAACCCCCACCGACTACACCGGCATCTACGAAGCCTGGGCCATAACCCTAACCCCCGGCGACAACACCCGCTACAACGTCTGGAACTTCGGCGCCGCCACCGAATACCCCACCCTATACCAACCCGCCGACCGCCAAATCACCATCACCGACACCCTACCCCCGCCCCTACCCCGAACCATCCCCCCCGAACCCGAAAAACCCTACGACCCGGCCGCCGACCACCCCGAAATCTACGAAAACACCGAATACGAAATGGCGGCAACCTGCCAAACCCACAACCCCGACGAAAACGGCAACCCCCAAAGCGCAACCATAACCTTCGATCTAGGCACCTACACCGGCCCAATCCTACTCCACCTATCGATCTTCACCAACCAACGCTACATGGCCTACGAAACCCAAGACCTAGCCCTCCCAACCCTAGACCGCAACGGCCAAACCGCCAAAATCCGCGTAGAAACCAACCCCGCCCAAACCCGCTTCCGCCTAGACGGCCGCCGCAACGGCCTAGCCGCCAACCTACTACTAGGCTACGCCAACTGCCAAACCAACGACCCCTAACCCCCACCCCCACCCAAACCCTCCCCCTTAGGGGGAGGGCTAAGGCCGGGGAGTCCCCCTAAACCCAAAATCCCCCACTCCCCCAAACAAAAAAATCCCCTCCCCCTCAGGGGGAGGGCTAAGGCCGGGGAGTCCCCGTAAACCCAAAATCCCCTACTCCCCCAAACAAAAAAATCCCCTCCCCCTTAGGGGGAGGGCTAAGGCCGGGGAGTCCCCGTAAACCCAAAATCCCCCACTCCCCCAAACAAAAAATCCCCTCCCCCTTAGGGGGAGGGTTAGGGTGGGGGTGAACCGCCGCCGCCGACCCTCACCCCCGCAAAGGGCGTTCATGCACCCCCGCAAAGGGCGTTCATACACCCCCGGCAAAGGGCGTTCATTCATCCTGAGCTTGTCGAAGGATGAATGAACGCCCCCCCAACAACGCCTCCCCAAAACCCAAAATCCCCAACCCCAAAAAATCCCCTCCCCCCACGGGGCAGGGCCAGGGCGGGGGCGCACCCCCAACCCGGGAGCGAACAAAAGTGACCACCGCCAAAAACAAGCCAACTTTCCGGCTGCCCGACCGGCCGGAGCGCGAGCCGGACGACATGACCAGCTACCGGCAATTGACCGCCCCCAGCATCATCGAACCCCTCCGCCATTACCTGGGCAACCTCGAAACCACCCTGATGACCGGCGATCATTACCTCTGCCGCACCATCGCCCCCAACCTGGCCGGTTCGCGGTATCCCGATTTGCTGATCGCCTTTAACGCGGATATCGAAGCGTATGAACGGAGCAACGGCTACATCATCGCCGAACAGGGCAAGCCCCCGGATTTCGTGCTGGAAATAGCATCGCAACACACCGGCCGCGAGGATGTCGGTGACAAGCGCGATGATTACGCCGATTTCGGCATCCCCGAGTACTGGCGGTTTGACGAAACCCCCACCGGCAGCTGGCACGGCAACCGCCTAGCCGGCGACCGCCTAATCAACGGCGCCTACCAACCCATCCCCATCGAGCGAATGCCCGGCGGCATACTACAAGGCTACAGCCCGATACTGAACCTCCTGATGCGCTGGGAAAACGGCCAACTACGCTGGCACAACCCGCAAACCGGGGAACACATCGCCACCTTCGCCACCGAGCGGCGGCGGGCGGATCGGGAGCGGGAAGCCCGGCTGCGGGCGGAGGTGCGGGTGGAGGATGAGCGGGTGCGTGCGGTGCGTGCGGAGGTGCGGGCCGAGGACGAGCGGGTGCGGGCGGAGCGAGCGGAGGTGCGCGCCGAGAACGCCGAAGTCCGCGCCGAGAACGCCGAATCCCGCGCCGCCAGCGAGCGGGAAGCCCGCCTACAAGCCGAAACCCTAGTACGGGAACTGAATGCCCGCCTGAAGCTCATTGGAGACCAATGATTATCGGGGAGACCAATGATTACCGGCCCAACCCCAAAATCCCACCAAATCCCCAATCCCCCAAACAAAAAAATCCCCTCCCCATTAAGGGGAGGGTTAGGGTGGGGGCGTCCCCCCAAAACCTAAGCCCCCACCCGATCCGGATCCTTCTCCAGCAACTCCACCCGTATCCCCCCCGGCGCCGTCACAAAAGCGATCCGCACCCCCGGCCGGATTTCGTGCGGCTCCGAGGTAAACTCCGCCCCCTTGGCCCGCAAATCCGCCGCCGCCGCGTCCAAATCCTCCACCCGCAGCCCGAAATGATCCAGCCCCTGATGCGGATGCGCCGCGCTAGGCGTAGCATCCGCATCGCACTGCGCGATGAAAATATCCAACCCGTTCAAGTCCAAATCCACCCGCGGCCGCCCATCCGACTGCACCGACTCCACAATCCGCGCCCCGAACATCCGGTTAAAATACCGCGCCGTCGCCATCGGCTCCGGGCTAAGCAAATGAATGTGGTCATACACATAAAACGCCATCGCGCCCATTCCCCCTTGCTGCAAAATTCCCTGCCCCCGTCGCCAGGACAGGGGCAGAGCATCGAAACGCCGCCGCCGGCCTACCGCGCCAGCCCGTAAGGAATCGCCTTCACCGCCGGATCCTCCGAGCGGTTCATCACCTCCGCCAGCCGCACAATCAGGGCGCTCATCGCCGTCTCGCCCCAATACCACTCATGAATCTCGCTATCCGGCGCCCCCGGCCGCTGCTCCATCCGCGCCTCATAATAGAACGCCTTGAGGTCGTCCACGCAATAGCGGATGAACTGCGGCACCCCCACCCCCTCCGGCCGCCCCGGCGCATCGGCATCCTCCCCCGCGGCGTATGCCTCCAGGAAGCGCACCACCCCCCGGAACCGCCGCTGCGGCACCCCGCTAAGCCCCACCGCCGTCCGCCCGCCGTTATTGGCGACCCAGCGCTCATAATAAGGCCGCAGCGCCGTCAACTCGTCCGCCGGATTCAGCCCCTGATCCGCCCCCGACCGCGCCGCCTCCGACGCTTGCAACAACGGCTCCGGCATCGCATCATCATCCGCGAACTCCTCCAGCACCGGCCCCGCATCGGCCTCCAGCAAATCGAAAGCCGCCTTCAATACCTGGTGTTGCAGCAGCGGATCCCCCGGACGCCCCAAAGCGTTGCCGAAAGCGTAAGGCACCCACAACATCCGCGGCGGCTTGGTGCGCTGGGCGTGTTCCTTAACCAGCACGATGCCGGTGGTAACGATGCCGGCTTCCTCAAAGCAGCGGGCAAGCACGCTGACCGCGTGCGAACACAGCGGTCAAGTCGGCGTAAGCAGCACCACCTCCACCCCCTCCGCCAGCATCCGCCGCGCCGCCGCCGGCCCGGTCTCCGCCGCCACCCGCGACCCGTCCCGCAAAGCCCCCATAAAGGAATAGTAATTGTCCGCCAGCGACCCGATCACCCCCTGCTCCCGCAATTCCTCCAGCCGGTCCATCGGGAAAGTGACATTGATGTCCCGGTAAATGGACGCATGGTCAAACCCGATGCTGACATGGCTTTGGATCAGATCCGCCGCCGCCGTCCCCCGCGGAATCACCCGGAAAGAGCTATCCCCCCCGCCCTGATGGTCGGTAACAAAAGGCGCATCCCCCCGCAAATGCAACCCCGCCGAAGTAACCAGCGCCACCCGGCAATCCGCCAGCGGCCGACGCATCGGCGTCCACGGAGCATCATCATGCTCCATACAAGGAAACATCTCCAACATCCGCCGCTGCACCCCGCTAAGCAACTCCAACCGCGGCATATTCGCACCTGCCTAATTAGTCTTGTCCCCGCAACGGGGGTTCGCCGCCCGCCGGCTCCGCCCCCGCCCTTGAATTGTAAAACCCATCCATCATTTGGTCTACGTGTTCCGAAAGATCGGAGGGCACGCCTTGCCGAAGCGGATCCAGGATTACAGTGACGCCCTCCCGCCTCGCCAGCCTTGCCGCCGGCGCAAAGTCGCCGTCAATCGATACCAGCACAATGATATTTACGAATTTTTTGAGAGTGAGCGACGCTATGTCAAGGCCGATACGCATATCAACCCCTTTCTGCCGCAAATTCGCCGTGAAATCCCTATCGGTCAAGTCGGATACCTCAATATCCTTATTCAACAGACGCTTTTGTGCGTCGGACTTCAGTATCCAGGAGGAATCACCCGGCTTTATCACTTCCCCCATTCGCAACGCAAAATTAGGCTGGCTTCGTAACAACTCCAAAAGTTTGTTCCGAAATTGTGCCTGGTTCGATTTGGAGTAATCTATAGCCCGCCCGCTGACCGGGAGATGCGCCTTATTGTCATACGGGTAGGCGTCATAGTAAAAACAACGGTATAGCAGTTGGGCCGGATTGGAATAGCCGTACACTTCGTTAATTTTCCTTAAATGCCCGTCAGCCAGTTGCCGCATCGAATCCGCCACCGCTTGCGGGTCGGATACGTCCAGATCGCGGCGGACCAAAGGCAACCTTTTCAGATAAAATCCGCCGTCCAAAAGAATCGCTACTTTGGCGCTCATTACATCCCTCATATTAACATTATGGCAAGAAAATGCCCCAGAGGATCGGCTGTTCCTAAGGCACCGCCAGACTCTCTGGCGCCAGTCCGACTGTGGGTATGTATCTCCAGCCTCTCTGGAGCCAAGCCGGCTGGGGGAACAGCGTACTGCCAAGGGGCGGATACCTCCATAGTAGACTCCGCCCATCGGCAAGTCAAGCGAAATTCCCGCCGGGGCGATTAAGGCAAGAAACAGCCCCAAGGGCTCGGCTGATCCCGTGATTGCCAGCCTCAATACCTGGTGCAGTTCAAGGCTGGGGGACACAGCTTACGGCCAAGGGGCGAATGTAGTACTATCTTAACCCCGCCAAACCCCCGTGTCAACCCCTCTCGGCAATCGGAATCCTTAACCCGCCCGGCGCAACCGCCGCATTCCAGATCACCTGCCGCCGATCCATCCCCCCGCACCGGCAACCCGAATTTGGGGCCGCCGCATTACTGCCACAACCCCAACATTATGCTATCGTAGCGTCAGCCAAACCGGGCGTCAAAACCGTCGCGCAACAAAAACCGGGAGCAGCCACCAATGAACCCAACAGTAGTAATCGCCGGGGTTCGCAGCGGCGTAGGCAAGACCACCATCGCCACCGGCATTATGGGCGCGCTCGCCCGCCGCGGCCACGCCGTGCAGCCCTTCAAGGCCGGCCCCGACTACATCGACCCCTCCTACCACCAACTGGCCTGCGGCATCCCCTCCCGCAACCTCGATACCTGGCTGCTGCCCCACGCCACCGCCCTGGAGCTATACCGCAAAGCGGCGGCGGCGCGGGATATCTCCGTAATCGAGGGCGTGATGGGGCTGTTCGACGGCCATTCCAGCCTAGACGAGGAAGGCTCCACCGCCCAGCTCGCCAAACTGCTGGGCGCCCCGGTGCTGCTGGTGGCCGACGCCGCCAAAGTAGCCCGCAGCGTCGCCGCCGAAGTGCTGGGCTACCAGCGCTTCGACCCCGCCCTGAACCTCGCCGGCGTCATCCTCAACGGCATCGCCGGCCCCGCGCACCTGCAATTCTGCCAGCCCCAAATCGAGGCCACCACCGGCCTCCCGGTGCTGGGCTACCTCCCCCGCCGCCCCGAATTCGAGCAGCCCGAGCGACACTTGGGCCTGATCCCCACCGTCGAGGGCACCGTCGCCCGCCAATGGTACGACGTCCTAATCGCCCAAGTCGAGGAAACCATCAACCTAGACCGCATCGCCGAGATCGCCCGCCAATGCGCCCCGCCCCCAACGCCCGCCCATCCCGATCCGGGCGATCCGCCGCCAGTCTACCCCCCGGAGCCGCAGCCCCAACGCGCCATCATCGCCCTGGCGCAGGATAAGGCGTTCAACTTCTACTACCAAGATTCATTAGATCTGCTCCAAGCCTGGGGCGCGGAAATCGCCCCCTTCAGCCCATTGGCGGACAACGCCTTGCCGACGGGCGCCGGCGGGGTATACTTGGGCGGCGGCTTCCCCGAAATGTTCGCCGCCGAATTATCGGAAAACCGCCCAATGCTGGAATCCTTACGCCAAGCCGCCGCCCGGGGCATCCCGATCTACGCCGAATGCGGCGGACTGATGTACCTCGGCCGCCGCCTGACCGGGTTCGATGGCGTAGCCCACCCCATGGCCGGCCTGATCCCCGCGGCATCGGCAATGTCCCAATCCCGCCTGTCCCTAGGCTACCGCGAAGTCGAAGCCCGCGGCCACGGCCCGCTGCTAACCGCCGGACAGCGCATCCGCGGCCACGAATTCCACTGGTCAACCCTGGAGCGGACGCCGCAGGATACCGAAGCCGTCTACCGCGTAATCAACCAGAACGGCCGCCCCGACGGATTCCGCGCCGGCCGCGTCTGGGCCACCTACGTCCACGTCCACTTGGGCAGCGCCCCCGGCCTGGCCCCCCGCTTCGTCCAAACCTGCGCCCCCCGCCAAAATTAAATCCCATCCGCATTGCCAAAGGAGCCGAAAATGACCGCCAACCCGACGCCAACCCCCGCCCCCGACCCGTCCCACGCCCCGCAATCGGTCACCGGCCCCCGCATCAACAAAGGGCTGGTAATCGTCAACACCGGCAACGGCAAAGGCAAAACCACCGCCGCCCTCGGCCTGATGCTCCGGGCTTGGGGCCGTGATATGAAAGTCATCGCCCTCCAGTTCATCAAGCACACCACCGCCAACTTCGGCGAACAGCGCGCCGCCCGCAAGATGGGCGTCGAAATGCGGGCCATGGGCGACGGCTTCACCTGGCGCTCCCGCGACCTCGACCATTCCGCCGACCTCGCCCGCGAGCATTGGCAACAATGCAAAGACGTAATCGCCAACGGCGGCTACGACATCGTAATCCTCGACGAATTCACCTACGCCCTGCACTACGGCTGGATCCCCATCGACGACGCCCTCGAAACCCTCCGCCGCCGCCCCGAAATGCAACACATCATAATCACCGGCCGCAACGCCCCCCCGCCCCTGATCGACTTCGCCGACCTAGTCACCGAAATGCAGGTAATCAAACACCCCTACCAGCAAGGCATCAAAGCCCAACCCGGCGTCGAGTTCTAGGGGGCGGATATAGCTATGACGCCCGATGATCTTCGGAAACTGGCCGCGGACGGGGAATCCGAAAGGCTGGAGTTGAAAAGCACCACCGGCGAGCGGCGCGAAGCCGCCAAAACCGCCTGCGCCATGCTCAACCATCAAGGCGGCCTAATCATCATCGGCGTAACCCCCGACGGAAATGTCGCCGGCCAGCAGGTCGGCAATAGCACCCTTGACGATCTAAGCCATGAGTTTCAGGAAATCGACCCCCCGGCCTTTCCCTCCATAGAGCGGATCCCCGTTGCCGCCGGCCGTGAAGTCCTGCTCATCAGAGTCAGCCGCGGCGATGTGGCGCCCTACCGCTATCGCAACGAGGCTTACCGGCGGGTAGGCAGCGCCGACCGCCGGATGTCCTGGGATGACGAACACCGGATGTTTCTGGAGCGGGTTCATACCGAACTGCGCTGGGAAAACCAACCCGCCGACGGCTGGACGCCGGATGATTTGGACGCCACCGAAATCCGCCGCACCATAAACGCCGCGATTCAAATCGGCCGCTTATCCGAACCCGTACCCGAAACCGCCGCGGAAGTGCTGCGCGGGATGGGGTTACTCAAGGATGGCGCGTTGCTGCGAGCCGCGGTAGCGCTGTTCGGGCGGGAACAATCCCTTGCCGCATCATCCCAATGGATGCAGTGTCTGCTCCGGGTCGCCCGCTTTCAAGGCGTATCCAACACCGGGGATTTTACCGACAATCGGCAGTTTCGCGGCAACGCCTTCACGCTACTGGCCCATGCCGAGCGCTTTTTAAGCGATCACCTGCCCATCGCCGGACGCACAACGCCCGATTCTTTCGTGCGCATCGACGAACCGCTATACCCCCGCGAGGCGCTGCGGGAAGCCCTGGCCAACGCCTTATGCCATCGGGAATACAGCGACGGCGGCGGTTCGGTAGGCGTAGGCATATTCGACGACCGCTTGGAAATCACATCCACCGGCGCCCTGCATTTCGGGCTAACCCCGGAAATGCTTTTCCAATCCCACCCCTCGCTCCCCTGGAACCCGCTGATTGCCAACGGATTCTATCTGCGCGGCATCATCGAGCGATGGGGCCGCGGCACCAACAAAATGGCCGAAATGACCATCGCCGCCGGCCTCCCCCAACCCGAAATCGAGGAATCCGCTGGCGCCGTCACCGTCCGGTTCCGCCCCAGCCGCTACATCCCCCCGCGGCGCGCGGAACACAACCTCACCGACCGCCAAAGAGAAATCCTGCTCATTCTTGACGGATACCCGGACGGGCTTGCATTCAGGGAAATCTTGGGATTTTTAGGACACCAGTACACCAAACGCCAAGTCCGGTTAGACTTGGATCTCTTGCGGGGGCTCAATCTGGCCGTATCCCTGGGGCGCGGTCCCGCTGCCAGATGGGCCCGTGTGCGGGGAAATTAGCCGCTGACCGCCCCATTGTGTCACTATTATGGCGCTATTGTGTCACTATTATGCCACTATCGTGTCACTATTATGCCACTATTATCCGACTATTATGCCACTATTCCCGCCAGCCCTGCCGCGCCCCCCGAAAGGGCGGTTAACCCCTTGCCCCGCCCCCACCCGCGGCATTACAATCACCAGACATAAATCGCCCCCGACAGGAGCAGCGCCATGACCACCACCAGCCAGCAGGCCGTAGGCGACAGCCGGTTCAACGGGCAATTCGGGCCGCCCTCCGAGCGGGCCGTCAAAAAACTCAAAGGCCACCTCACCCCCTGGGTTCAGGAATTCGTCCGCCACGCCCCCTTCGTGGTAATGGCCACCGCCGACCCCGAAGGCCGCTGCGACGCCTCCCCCAAAGGCGGCAAGCCCGGCTTCGTCAAAGTGCTGGACGAAAACCGCCTATTGCTGCCCGACGTCGCCGGCAACAAGCTCTTTCAATCCTACCAAAACCTGGACGGCAACCCCTACGTCGGCCTGATCTTTTTCATCCCCGGCCTCAACGACACCGTCCGCATCAACGGCCGCGCCAGCATCGTCGGCAAAGGCGAACTGGACCAGCAAAACATCGAACTATCCCTCTACGAAACCGACGACAACTCCCGCCACCTCCAGGGCCTGCTAATCGAAGTCGAGGAATCCTACAGCCACTGCCCCCGCGCCCTGAAATTCTCCCACCTATGGGATCCCGCCGAAATCACCCAAAACCGCGCCAACCCCCCCATCGCCGACCGCACCGACGAAAACTACTGGCAACACCGGAGCGAGGGATAGCTATGGGCATTTTCCGAGTCCCCCTACAGGTAACCAACCCGCTAACCGGGCAGTCGGAAACCGTCGAAGCTGTGGTCGACACCGGCGCCGCCGATTCGGTCATTCCTGCGTCCATACTGCGGCGGCTGGCAATCGAGCCGATGCGCACCGTCCGCTTTATGACCGCCAGCGGCGAGCAAGTCGAATACGGCGTAGGCATAGCATCCTTTTCCGCCCAAGGATTCCGCTGCCACGCCAACGTAGTATTCGGCCCGGAAACCAACCCGCTAATGGGCGCAACCACCCTCGAGCAACTATACTTGGCCGTAAACCCCAGAACCCAACAATTAGTCCCGGTCGAGGGGCTGCTACTATAGCCCGCCCCTCAACAAACGCGCCAACAAAAACCACTGGCGCCGCCAGCCGGAGGTTGATTATATGGGAACTTTCAGAGTCCGGCTACAAGTAGAAAATCCCCGGAACGGCATTTCCGAAACGGTAGACGCTCTAGTAAACACCGGCGCCACTTTCTCAATCCTACCGGCATCAATGTTGCAACGACTGGGCATCGAGGCGGACGAACCCCGGCCCTTTCGCACCGCCAGCGGCGAAATTGTCGAATATATGACCGGAAATGCATCCTTTCGGGTGAATGGTCACCGCAGTCCGGGCCGAGTAGTTTTCGGCCCGGAAAACCACTATGTAATGGGGGCAACAACGCTAGAATCGCTCCTATTGAAAGCGGACCCGGTACACCAACGCCTAATACCCACCGAGGGATTGTTAATGTCGCCCCAACTGATCCAGGAACCGGAAATCTAACCGGCGAAAATTTACATCACAAGGAACCGCAAATGGTCACCATCGCCTACGAACAGCACCAACTATCCAACGGCCTGGACGTCATCCTCCACGAAGACCACACCATCCCCCTAGTCGCGGTCAACGTCTGGTACCACGTAGGTTCCAAAAACGAAGAAGTCGGACGCACCGGCTTCGCCCACCTGTTCGAGCACGTGATGTTTGAAGGCACCAAACACCACAACAACAGCCACTTCGAGCCGTTGCAAAAAGCCGGCGCCAACCTCAACGGCTCCACCACCACCGACCGCACCAACTATTGGGAAGACGTCCCATCCAACTACCTCGAACTGGCCCTATGGCTCGAAGCCGACCGTATGGGCTTCCTATTGGACGGCCTGGACCAGCGCAAGTTTGACGTCCAGCGCGATGTAGTCAAAAACGAGCGCCGCCAATCCTACGAAAACCGCCCCTACGGTATGGCCCACTGGCACCTCCAATCCGCCCTGTTCCCCCTCCCCCACCCTTACCACTGGATGACCATCGGCTCCCAAGAAGATCTGGACGCCGCCAGCCTTGACGACGTCAAAGACTTTTTCCGCCGTTTCTACGGCCCCTCCAACGCCAGCCTCGCCATCGCCGGCGACTTCCATCCCGCCCAGGCCCTGGAGCTGGCGCAGCGCTACTTCGGCGACCTGCCCCCCGGCGAAAACGTCCCCCGCATCGGCCGCCAGGACTCCGCCCTCGCCGGCCGCATCGACATCGAAATGCGCGACAAAGTAACCCTCCCCCGTCTCTACCTCGCCTGGCCCGCCCCCCCCGAGGGCCACCCCGATGACGCCCCCCTGGAACTGTACCAGGCCGTAATGTCCGACGGCCTAAGCTCCCGCCTGCACCGCTCCCTAGTCTACGAAAAGCAAATCGCCCAGCACGCCTTTATCCGCTATGTGCCGTCCGAAATCGCCGGCCAGCTACTGGTGCAAGTCACCGCCGCCGAGGGCCATAGCCTCGACGAAATCGAAGCCGCCGTAGAAACCGAACTGGCAAACATCCACCGCCACCCGCCCACCGACGAGGAAATCGCCCGTTCCAAAAACCGCATCGAAGCCGCCCACTACCGCCAGTTGGCCCGCATCGGCGGCTTCGGCGGACGCGCCGACCAACTCAACCACTTCAACGTCCTCGAATCCGACGCCGGCCTGATCAACACCAGCCTCGACCGCTGCTTGGCAGTCCAGCGCGACGACATCCTCCGGGTAGCCGAAACCTATATCGCCAACAACCGCGTGCGGCTGCGCGTACTGCCCGAAACCCCGCTGTCGCCCGCCGCCGTCGCCGTTGACCGCACCATAATGCCGCCGCCCGCCGCCGAGCCGGCATTCACCCCGCCCCTGCCCTCCCGCGACCGCCTGCCCAACGGAATGGGCCTAACCGTAGTCGAACAGCCCGGAATGCCCATCGTCGCCTTCGGCCTATTGCTAGGCGCCGGCGCCTCCGACGACCCCGCCCACCTCCCCGGCCTCGCCGGACTGGTCGGCGAAATGCTATCCGAAGGCGCCGCCGGCAAATCCAGCCAGCAAATCGCCAACGATTTCGAGTTCATCGGCGCCCGCCTCTCGGTCGACAGCCGCCGCGAATACACCCTGGTATCCACCGAAACCCTATCCAAACACTGGCCCCGCGGCCTCGAAATGCTGGGCGAAATCGTAATGTCCCCCGACTTCCCCCAGCACGAACTAGAGCGCGTCCGCCGCGAACACCTAACCGAACTGCGCCGCGGCAAAGACGAACCCAACATCATCGCCGAGCAGCTAATGTCCGCCCTAGTCTACCCCCAAGCCAGCGGCTACGCCCACCCCATCGCCGGCACCGAAAAATCCGCCCAAGCCATCACCCGCGACGACCTAGTCGCCCATTTCCGCCGCAACTACCGCCCCGAAAACGCCCGCCTCCTAGTAGTAGGCGACGCCACCCGCGAGCAAGTAATCCGCCAAGCCAACGCCATATTCGCCCCCTGGCCCAACAACCCCGACACCCCCCCCACAACCCCCGCCCCCAATCAAGTAACCCCATCCCCAACCAACATAAGTCCCACCACCCAAATAACCCCATCCCCAACCAACATAAGCCCCACCACCCAAATAACCCCATCCCCAACCAACATAAGCCCCACCACCCAAATAACCCCGCCTCCAACCAACATAACCCCCCCCACCACCCAAATAACCCCTACCCAAACCAACATAAGCCCTCCCCCTAAGGGGGAGGGTTTGGGTGGGGGTGAACCCCCCGCAACCATCTACCTAGTAGACCGCCCCAACGCCCCCCAATCGGTAATCCGCGCCGTCCAACCCCTCATCCCCCGCACCCATCCCGACTACTTCCCCCTCCTATTGGCGAACTACGCCTTCGGCGGACAGTTCTCCGCCCGGCTCAACCAAAACCTGCGCCAGGACAAAGGCTACAGCTACGGCTACCAATCCTTCATCCAATGGTATCGCCGGCCGTCAATGCTGGTCGCCGGCGGGTCGGTGCAAAGCAACGCCACCAAAGAATCGGTCTACGAAACCATCAAAGAATTCAACCAAGTCCACTCCCAACGCCCCATAACCCCCGAGGAACTCGCCAACGCCAAAGACGGGCTATTGCGGGCCTACCCCGCCAGCTTCGAGCGCCCCCTATCCGTTCTATCCCAACTGGTGACCCTGGAGCAGTTCGACCTCCCCGCCGACTACTTCCGCAGCGTCCGCCCATCCCTCGAAGCCGTAACCCTCGACGACCTGCACCGCGCCGCCCAAACCCACATCCGCCCCGAAAGCCTGCAAATCCTGGTAGTAGGCGACCGCGCCACCATCGAACCCCCGCTATCCCAGCTATCCCTACCCATAGTAAACCTAACCGCCGACGGCGAACCCACAACCTAACCCCCCGCCAACCCATCAACACAACAACGGGGCGGATGTGCTATCCGCCCCCAAACCATCCCCCAACACGCGCAACACAACCCCAACATCGCGGCCCTACTCCCCCCCCGCAACACACCGCACGGAGCGAGTACGCTACCCGCCCCCAAACATCCCCCCGATCCGCGCAACGCAACCGCAACATCGCGCCCTACCCCCCGCAACACATCGCACGGAGCAAGTACGCTACCCGCCCCCCAAATCATCCCCCGATCCGCGCAACGCAACCGCAACATCGCGCCCTAACCCCCCCGCAACACACCGCACGGGGCGAGTACGCTACCCGCCCCCCAAACCATCCCCCCGATACGCGCAATGCAACCCGCAATATCGCGCCCCCTACTCCCCCCGCAACACATCGCCCGGAGCAAGTACGCTACCCGCCCCCCAAACCATCCCCCGATACGCGCAACACAACCCCAACATCGCGCCCTACTCCCCCGCAACACATCGCACGAAGCAAGTACGCTACCCGCCCCCAAATCATCCCCGATACGCGCAACGCAACCCGCAATATCGCGCCCCCTACTCCCCCCCAACACACCGCCCGGGGCAAGCAACCCGCCCGCCCCCCAACTAATCCCCCGATACGCGCAACGCAACCCGCAACATCGCGCCCAACTCCCCCCGCAACACACGCCCGGGGCAAGCAACCCACCCGCCCCCCAACCAATCCCCGCTCCGCGCAAAACAACCCGCAACATCGCGCCCTAATCCCCCCGCAACACACCGCACGGGGCAGGCACACTACTCGCCCGCTTAACTACCCACCCAATACGCGCAACGCAACCGCAACATCGCGCCCCCTACCCCCCCGCAGCGCCTCCCGTTGCGCCCGGAACGCCGGCTCCAGCCCCCGCGCCGCCAGCGACAGCACCCGCTCCACCATCGGCCGCGGGAAAGGATGCCCCTCCGTCGCCCCCTGCAACTCCACCAACCCGCCCCCCGCCGTCAGCACCACATTAAAATCCACTTCCGCCTCATAATCCTCGGCATAACAAAGATCCAGCAGCAACTGCCCCCGCAAAATGCCCACGCTCACCGCCGCCATCGGCCCCGACAACGGCACCCGGCGCAGCGCCCCCTGCCGCACCAGCAGCGTCATCGCCTGATGCAAAGCCACATAAGCCCCGGTAATCGCCGCCGTCCGCGTCCCCCCGTCCGCTTCGATCACATCGCAATCCACCACCGCCGTCCGCTCCCCCAGCGCCTCCAGATCCGTCACCGCCCGCAGCGACCGCCCGATCAGCCGCTGGATTTCCTGCGACCGCCCGCTAACCCGCCCCGCATCCCGCTCCCGTGCGGTGCGAGTATCCGTAGCCCGCGGCAACATCGAATACTCGGCGGTCACCCACCCCCGCCCCTGCCCCCGCAAAAAAGCCGGCACCCGTTCCTCCAGCGACACCGCGCAAAGCACCCGCGTACCGCCCATCTCAATCAGCGCCGACCCCTCTGCCGCCCGCTGACACCCCACCGAAATATTCACCGCCCGCAACTCATCCCACCGCCGCCCATCAACCCGCGCAATCCCCATCATCAGCAATCCAACCCCTCCGACATCGCCACCATGCTATTGACAAACCGCTCCACCGTCCGTTTGGCCCTATTAAAATACTGCCCGTTGCCCCCTTCCAGATCCATATCCCGGTGATAAAAATGGATATGGCTGTTAGATGCGGCAACAAAGCCCCCCTCCAGAATGTTAGCAGTATTTTCGTCCCCTGCATTGCGCAACTCGACAGCCAGCCGATCCACCGCATTGCCCATAGCCCGATGGCTCCGATGCCCCCACCCCCGTTGCTGGCAAACGGCGATGACGATATGCGCCGCCGCCCCCCACATCTTTTCCGCCCCCTGCAAATCATCCCCCAACCGAAAATAATCATCCGCCTCCCCCAAAAACCGAACCGCCGTCTCCCGATGTTCCAAAACCGACATCGATTGAGTCTGCATCCCCAAATTCCCCCGCTACTGATTTCCGTCAACCAAGTTCCCGCATCGCCGCCATATTATAATAGAGCTACAACCAAAAGGCAACCTTTCCCGGCCGCCCCTCCGATACGCCAACCACCCGGCCCCCGCCCATTCAGCAATCCAACGCCTCCGACATCGCCACCATACGCTTCACAAACCGCTCCACCGCCCTTTTAGCCGTGCTGAAAAACCACCCATCCCCGCCATTCAAGTCCATATCCCGATGGTAGAAATTGATGTGACGGTTGACCGCTATCACAAACCCGCTGATAAGATTATCCGCAATATGACCATCCCCAGCGTCGCGCAACTCAACAACCAGACGATCCACCGCATTGCCCATCGCCTGATGGCTACAATACTCCCACCCCCGCTGCAAGCAAACAGCAATAACGGCATGAACCGCCGCCCCCCACATCTTTTCCGCCCCCTGCAAATCATCCCCCAACCGAAAATAACCATCCGCCTCCCCCAAAAACCGAACCGCCGTCTCCCGATGTTCCAAAACCGACATCGCCTGAACCTGCATTCCATACCCCCGCGCCACAATTCGCCATCGCCCCTACACTATATCGAAACCCAAAGCAAAGGGCAACCCCATACAGGGCCGCCCTTACCGGCTTACGCATTCGGTTTCCGGTGTCAGGACTCCAGAATACGCCGCGCCGTTTCCCGAATCTGTTCGGCGTGGTTGTAGATGTCGCTCAAGGATTCGAGGCTGTGACGTGTGTCGATTTGAGTGCCTCTGTTGTCACGGTTCCCGTCGAAAAGGCCAATCCGCTTTTGCCTCTCGCCAAAACGGAAGCGGCACAACTGCATTCTGCTGTTGTCGTCCAGAATGACATTGCTGTAGTAGACGTTATCTTTGAGGGTTATCCTTTCAGGGTCAACCACGTCCTGGACTATGTCTTTCACGATCTCGCACGCCTGCAATTCTTCGACCGTGGTTACGATTCCCTTTTTCCCCCGGTCTATTTCTTCGTTTTCTTCAAAGGATTCTTCGTGATTGGATGTGATTCCTTCCTCTGGAATTTGAGAAAGATCTTGAGCGGTCCTCAAAGTGGCGGTGATGCGGTCACTGAGAAATTCGTGAAAAGCTCGCCGCGTCAATCCAGAGAATTTTTCTCTGGCCCTCTGAGTCATATTACCAGAGTACACCTGACGGCTCAACCATTCAACAAATTTTTCTTCAGGCTTGTTGTACTGCCGCGCCAATGCCTGTTTCATTCCGTTAATGTACTTCAGTTCGGAGGCCGCCTCAACGGTTTTGTCAACATCGAACCCTTTGGCGAACTGGCTCAATTGCTCAAGTACACCGGGGCGCAAATTTTCCAAATCAACGTCCAAGAATGGGGTGGTGTCCATCTGATTTTGAGATTCGATGTCGCTGAAAAATTGGTATCGGATACCGTTGGTCAGCACGCCAATGCGAACTTTAGCATTGGTGCCAAAGTACCGGTACAACTGGGAAAGCCGATCGCGGGATGACAGATTGTCTGCCGCCTTCTTGCACTCAATCATCATGACAGGCTCGTTGTCTGAGATGATTGCGTAGTCAATCTTTTCTCCCTTCTTTGGTCCGACATCAGCGGTGAATTCCGGCATCACTTCAGCGGGGTCGAAAACGTTGTAGCCCAACGCTTGTAGGAAAGGCAATACCAGCGACTGCTTGGTTGCCTCTTCGGTTGTAAGCATATCCTTTCGGCCGGGGATCTTGTCTGCGACTGCTTTGATGTCATCCTCTATAGCCATACCAATCTCCTCCAAATCGAGTTTGATTGACTGTGCGGATTTTATGTCGAGTCTCCGCCGATGTCAACCCCTGCCCTTACCTCCTTGCCCGCGCCATTGATACCGCCCTCCGGGATGCCTACGGACGCGGCGCCGCCCCTACCGGAATACCGGCCCACCCCCCCCCTACCCCCCCGTCTGCACCCGCACCCCTACCCCATCCGTAACCACCACCACATCCCCATCCAAATCCGTCCGATACACCTTCCCCGCCCCCAACCGCAACTCCAAACGCGCCACCACCTCCGCCGCCGGATGCCCATAAGAATTATCCCGCCCCACCGAGATCACCGCCACCGCCGGATTTACCGCATCCAAAAACCTTTGACTAGTCGCCGTCTTGCTGCCATGATGCCCCACCTTCAGCACCGTAGCCGACAACTCTACATCCTCCCGCAACAACCGTTCCTCAACTGAATGCCCAATATCCGCGGTCAGCAAAAAACTCACTTCCCCATAAGTAAGCCGGAAAACCACCGAATTATCATTAGAATCCCCCGACACCCGTCCCGGCGGCGGATTCAACACCCGCAACTCCACCCCATCGCCCAAAGAAACAACATACCCCGCCCATACTTCCGCCGATGCTACATTATGCTTTCGCAAACGCTGATCCCATTGCGCCTGTATATCATCATCCGGTTCCGCCGGCCCCGACAAAGCCATACCCACTTTATAACGATCCAAAACCTCCAGCAAACCCCGCCCGTGATCCGCATCAGGATGCGTCATCACCGCCAAATCCAACCCGCGATCGCCCGACAACGCCCCCGCCAGAGCCTGCGACGCCCCGTCCGCCTCCGGCCCCCCGTCAATCAGCGCCCGCCGCCCCGACGGCGTAACGATCAAGATACTATCCCCCTGCCCAATATCAAAAAAATGAACGCTCAAGTACCCGTCCGGCCCCCCGGCCGCCCTGGCCCACAAAATCGCCGCAGCGATCGACAGCGCCATCGCCGCCGGTATGGTAAACCGCGGCCCCGGCCAGCGCACCCCCGTACCCCCCGCCCCCCGCAAGGCATCCCGCAACCCCGCCGCCGATAACCCCGTCGCCGCTATCCAATGCCGCCCCCGCGCCATCAAAATCGCCGCCCCCAAGCCCCCGTACCATATATAAAGCAGCGGCCCGCCAACCCAATCCGCCGACACCGTCCAACCCGGAACCAGCGACACCACCGCCACCAGATACGCCGCCGGCGCCGCCGCCAGCCACCCCAGCAATTCCCCCAGCGTCCCGGAAACCAGCCCGCCCACCGCCGCCGCCCCCGCCGCAATCACCGCCGGCGCCATCCCCGGCACCGCCAGCAGCGACACCGGCACCCCCAACAGCGGCAATTCCCCGAAATACGCCGCCACCAGCGGCCAAGTCGCCAGCGTCGCCGCCGCCGACACCGTCGCCAGCCCCAGCGTCCGCCCCAGCAGCCACCCCCGCCATCCCGCCTGCGACGACCGCCACCCCCCCAGCCGATCGCCCCCAACCGCCAGTAGCAGCGCGATCCCCCCCACCGCGGCAAAACTCAACTGGAAACTAACCTGCCGGATCAGCCCCGGCGACACCGCGGTCATCAGCGCCGCCGCCAACGCCAGCGCCGGCAACGCCCCCGTCGGACGCCCCAACCCCACCGCCAGCAAATACACCGTTCCCATAATTGCCGCCCGCACCGCCGACGGCGGCGCCCCCGCAACTACCGCATACAACCAGATCGCCGCCCCCGCTGCCAGCAGCCACGCCGGACTCCGCCGCCCCAGCAGCCACCCCCCAACCCCCGAAACCGCCGCCAGCAGCACCCCCACGTGCAGCCCCGAAATCGCCAGCAGATGCGCCGCCCCCGCCCCCCGAAACCGCGCCACCATCTCCGGCGGCAGCGCCTCCCGCTTGCCCAGCAACAAAGCCGCCGCCAGCGCCGACTCCGGGTAAGGCATCGCCCGCTCCAAACTATCCGCCAGCCGCCCCCGAACCTGGTACACCGCCGCCCGCCATCGATCCCCCGCCGACCCCGTAACCCGCGCCTCCTGCGCGAAAAGCGTCGCCGTGATCCCCTGCGCCGCCAAATACGCCGGATAATCAAACCCGCCCGCCGGCCGCGGCCCCAGCAACGCCCCTGACACCGACACCACATCCCCATACCGGAAATAAGGAGCATCCCGCCGCCCGACCAATTCCGCCGGCGGATTGGCGTACACCACCCAGTCTTGCCCCCGAAACAGATCATCGCTTTCCCCGCCGCCCGACCGCAACCCGTAAACCCGCCCCCCCGAAACCCGCAGCCGGAAACGCACCTTCGTCGCCGCATTCTCCGGATCGCTGACAATCCGCCCCGCCACCGCCACCTCCCGCCCATCCAGCGCCGCCACCGATCGACCGCCATCGCCGCCCCCCTCCATCCCGGCCCGCGCCAAAGCCAGCAAAAAAACCGCCCCCAGCAGCATCGGCAACGCCGGCAACCGCAGCATCCGCAACCCCGCCGCAACCCCAACGCCAACCCCGGCCAGCAACCAAGCCGCCATCGGCGCCGCCCCCCAAGACAACCCCAGCAGCGTACCCCCCAGCCAGGCTGCCGCCAGCACCCCCAAAGTCAACGCCCGATTTCCCCCAAACCCAACTTTCCGATCCCCAATTCCCGCCTAATGCCCAATTCCCCCCTAACACCCGATTTCCGCCTAATGCCCGATTTCCGCCTAATGCCCAATTCCCGCCTAATGCCGGATTTCCGCCTAATGCCGGATTTCCGCCTAATGCCGAATTTCCGTCTGCGTCCCCGGCAACGGCGCCGGCAACGGCGCCTCCCCCGGCAACGCAACGACCAGCGGGCGGATGTTTTCCAACGTCTTGGGCCCAATCCCCGGAACATCATCCAAATCGTCAACCCCGGCAAAAGGCCCGTTAGCCTCCCGGTAAGCCACAATCGCCCCCGCCAGCGACGGCCCGATCCCCGGCAGCGACTCCAGCTCCTCCGCCGACGCCGCATTCAAGTCCACCCGCCCCCCGCCGTCCCCCGCCGCCGGATCCCGATCCACCGCCTGCCCGCTACCGCCATCCCCCGCCGCGCCCTCACCGCCCCCCGCCTCCGCGAAAGCCGGAATATGGTAGCGCACCTCATCCTGAACCCGGACCGACAAGTTAATCCCCGACAAATCGGCAAAAGGCGTAAACCCCCCGGCCGCCGTCACCAAATCCAGCAGCCGATCGCCCGCCCCGATCGGATACACCCCCGGAACCATCACCGCCCCGCTGATCTGCGCCATACTAACCGCCGCATCATTGCCCGCCCCCGCCGCGCCGCCCCCCGCCCCCGGCTCCGGCGGCAAGATCCGCACCGGCGCGCCATCGCCGCCACCGCCCAGCAGCAACAAAACCGCCGCCGCCACCACCGCGACCGCGGCCAGCGCGGCCAGCGCCGCCCCCACGACCTTGACCGCCTGCCCGCTCATCGCCGGCTCCATACCCGGCCTGTAACCTGGCGGCCGGACAAAGGGCATTATAGCCCATCCCGGCAACCCTAAAACCCGTCCCCGCCCCGGTTGCCGTCAAGCGGTTGCCATTCCTGGGCCTTGTACCCTATAATCAACCCCTAGCTTACGTTCCGGGGGCAAAAAAATGACCAACCCCGCGGCTTCCGTCAACGGCGCTCCCCAGCCCCAATTCGCCTTTTTCCGCGGCGAAATAGTGCCGGTCGAGGACGCCCGCATCAGTGTCCTGACCCACGCCCTCCACTACGGCACCGCCGTCTTCGAAGGCGTCCGCGGCAACTGGAACCCCGACCAGGAAACCATGTACATCTTCCGCCTCCGCGAACATTACCAACGCCTCCTCCTCGGCTGCCGGATGCTCATGATGCAAATCCCCTACTCCGTCGACGACCTCTGCCGCATCACCGTCCAACTGGTCGAAAAAAACGCCAACCGCTCCGACATCTACATCCGCCCCCTCGCCTACAAAAGCGCCGAACTCGTCGCCAACCTCAAACTCCACGAACTAGCCGACGACTTCGCCCTCATCGTCGTCCCCTTCGGCAACTACCTAGGCACCGATAACCTCCGCTGCTGCACCTCCTCCTGGCGCCGCCTCGACGACCAAATGACCCCCACCCAAATCAAAACCTCCGCCAACTACCTAAACAGCATCCTCGCCAAAACCGAAGCCGTCCTCGCCGGTTTCGACGAAGCCATCCTCCTCAACCAAGACGGCCACGTATCCGAAGGCTCCGGCGAAAACCTATTCATGATGCGCAAAGGCCAACTAATCACCCCCACCCTCGCCGACAACCCCCTCCCCGGCATCACCCGCGAAACCGTAATCGAACTCGCCCAAGAGGAACTCGGCCTCGAAATCGTCGAACGCCGCATCGACCGCAGCGAACTCTACCTCGCCGACGAAGTATTCCTATCCGGCACCGCCGCCCACCTAACCCCCGTAATCCAACTCGACAACCGCCCCATCGCCAACGGCGAACCCGGCCCCATCTCCACCCAACTAAAACAAATGTACTTCGACATAGTATTCGGCCGCAACCCCAAATACCTACACTGGTGCACCCCCGCCATCCCCACCCTAACCCCCGCCCGCTAAAACCGAAAACACCCCAACCCAGCCAAAACCCAAGCCGCCCATCCCACCCATCCCGAACCCGCCGCCCACTCATCCTGAGCTTGTCGAAGGACACCCCAACCACCGCCAACAAACCTAACCGCCCATCATACTCATCCTGAGCTTGTCGAAGGACACCCCAACCACCGCCAACAAACCTAACCGCCCATCATACTCATCCTGAGCTTGTCGAAGGACACCCCAACCACCGCCAACAAACCTAACCGCCCATCACACTCATCCTGAGCTTGTCGAAGGACGCCCCAAACACCGCCCACACCCAAGCCGCCCATACTAACGGCAGCACTCTAGCCGCCCATCGCGCTCATCCTGAGTTGCCGCCCATTCATCCTGAACTCGTCGCCCATTCATCCTGAGCTTGCCACATATTCATCCTGAGCTTGTCGAAGGATGCGCCCCCCCGCCATCCGCAACCCAGCGAAACCCCAACGAACACCCTAAACGGAAACCCCCAAGCAATGGAAACACTAACCCAAATCGCCCACTGGCTAGGCATAGGCATCCTCGCCTACGCCATCGGCGGCATACCCACCGCCTACCTCCTAGCCCGCTACATCCTCGGACGCGACATCCGCCGCATCGGCGACCAAAACAGCGGCGCCGCCAACGTATTCCGCGAAGTAGGCCCCCGCGCCGGCCTAGCCTGCGGCATCATCGACATCCTCAAAGGCGCCCTAGCCATCCTAACCGCCCGCCTAATCATCCAAGACCCCAACATCGAAATGTTCGCCGGCATCTGCGCCCTAACCGGCCACAACTGGCCCATCTACCTCGGCTTCCGCGGCGGACGCGGCGCCGCCGTCGCCGTAGGCATCCTAATCGCCACCCTGCCCCTAATCACCTTGCCCGTAGGCGCCCTATGCCTCCTAGCCCTATACCACACCCGAAAAGCCATCATCCCCCTAGCCATATTCCTGATCACCATCCCCATCCTAGCCTGGCCCGCCGGATACCCCCCCCAAACCGCCCTATACGCCCTAACCATCCCCCTACTAACCGGCCTAAGCCACCTATACTCCACCAAAATCCAACCTAGCCTCCCAAAAAACTCCCAACTAACCCCCCATGGGTCGGAAAATGGCGAAAAAAAACCCAAAAAATCCCCTCCCCCGGAGGGGGAGGGTTAGGGTGGGGGCGTCCCCCAACCCCCAAACATGACAAAAACGAAACGAAAATAAAAAATCCCCCCATCAATAACCCAACCCACCAGCAAGGCCAATAAGCCATCCCCCATCGAAATCACCGGAATAATCGGAAAACAGCAAACCCCCCCCAAAAAAAATCCCCTCCCCCTCCGGGGGAGGGTTAGGGTGGGGGCGTCCCCCAACCCCGGCAAAAATGAAACGGAAATAAAAATCCCCCCATCAACTACCCAACCCACCAGCGAGGCCAATATGTCAACCCCCATCGAAATCATCGGAATGATCGGCGTAAACCGCGAGCGCGACGCCTCCCGCGGCGTAACCGTAAGCCTCTTCGGCGGCGGCATCAACCCCGCCAACGAAATCCCCGCCGGCATCGACCCCGACTACATCGCCCAATTCGCCCAAGCCCACGAACAAAGCGGATTCGACAAAACCCTACTAGGCTACTCCTCCGCCACCGCCGACGGATTCGCCGTCGCCGCCTACGCCGCCCAACACACCCAAAAACTAGGCTACCTAATCGCCCACCGCCCCGGCTTCATGGCCCCCACCCTAGCCGCCCGACACGCCGCCACCTTAGACCAACTATCCGGCGGACGCATCGCCCTACACATCATCTCCGGCGGCAGCGACCAAGAACAGCGCCGCGACGGCGACTGGCTCGACCACGACTCCCGCTACCGCCGCACCGCCGAATGGATGGACATCGTCCGCCGCATCTGGACCGAATACGCCCCCTTCGACTACCACGGCGAATTCTACCGCCTAGAACAAGCCCACAGCCAAGTCCGCACCCACCAAAAACCCCACATCCCCCTATACTTCGGCGGCGCCTCCGCAGCCGCCATCGAAACCGGCGCCAAATACGCCGACGTCTACGCCCTATGGGGCGAACCCCTCGACGCCATCCGCCGCCAAATCGCCGAAATCCGCCGCCGCGCCGCCCGCTACCAACGCACCCTACGCTTCAGCCTATCCGTCCGCCCCATCCTGGCCGACACCGAAAACGAAGCCTGGGACCGCGCCCGCAGCATCCTAGACCGCATCCGCAACTCCATAAACCAACCCGCACCCCCCAACCCCCCCGCCAACCAAACCGCACCCCCCAACCCCCCCGCCGGCCAAACCACAGCCCCCAACACCCCCGCCGACGAAACCGTAGGCCCCCGCACCCCCGCCCGCCCGCAATCCGTAGGCTCCCGCCGCCTACTGGACTTCGCCGCCCAAAGCGAAATCCACGACCAGCGCCTATGGATGCCCATCGCCGCCGCCACCGGCGCCGCCGGCAGCACCACCGCCCTAGTAGGCACCCCCGACCAAGTAGCCGAATCCCTACTAGCCTACTACCAAGCCGGCTGCACCACCATCCTAATCCGCGGCTTCGACCCCCTACAAGACACCATCCAATACGGCCAAAAACTAATCCCCACCCTACGCGCCCAAACCCCCACCCCCTAACCCCCCAGCCCCCAAAAACCAATAAATCCCCCCAACAACCCCAAAATCCCCTCCCCCTCCGGGGGAGGGTTAGGGTGGGGGCGTCCCCCGGCTTCCGCAAAGAACCCCATTCATCCTGAACCCGCCCCCCCATTCATCCCGATTTTGTCGCCCCCCATTCATCCGAGCTTGTCGAAGGATGAATGCCCCCCCACTGACACCCCACCCCTTGCCAAACCCCAACCCCACCGCTACAATAGAACCAATAACCTAAATAACCCATCCAACCCCAAAGGAGCAACCCAATGTCCATCCAACAACTCCGCGCCCGCCTAGACGCCCTAAAACGCCGATACGCCCTACCCCTACTAATCCTCCGCCTCCGCCGCCGCGCCGAAAACCTCTGCCAACTCTGGGACACCGCCGACATCGCCGAACGCCTCCACAACCAACCCTTCCCCGACGTCGTCTTGATGATCCCCGATTTCGCCCGAGACGGCCCCCTACTCCCCCCCTTCCTGAACTCTATGCGCCTCATCCGCTACCTCCAAAGAAACCGCAGCATCAAAATCCACCCCACCCCCTACGGCATCGTCCAAGCCCTACTCCCCTACAAAATCCACAAATCCGGCCGCCTCACCCTCCTAATGAAACTCTACCTCCCCGACCGCTAACCCAACGCCGCCCCGCCCCTTAACAACCAAATAAGGCCCCAACCCCACCCCCCCAACCCCCCCCAACAAAACCCCCCAAAACCACCCAAAACGACGCCAAATGGGGGGAAAAATGGGCGGGTTTTCCGCCGTTTCCGCCCATTTCAACCCCCATCCCCAAAGCTAAACCCCAACCAAATGGTAGGAAATGGTAGGAAATGGCGGGGTTATAAAAAAATTCCCCCACTTTTCACCCCGAAAATGCACCCCTCAATTCCGAAAATCCCCCTTTCACCCCCAACCGCCCGCAACCCCAACCCCACCGTGAGCCGTGAAATGCCAAATCCCGCACCCATAACCCCGCCCCCGCACCAAAACGAAAACCGCGCCCGCCCCTATCCCCCCACGCCGCTATACCATCATTCCAAATCACCGCCCCCCCAACCCATCAAACCCCCGCGCCACCCCAGCGCCCCCGACAGCAGCGAAAAAAACCGCCCCGCATCCACCGCCTCCGCCAGCGACACCGGCCCCGGCGATCCGGCGTCCAAAGTCTCCCCCCACCCCTCGCCCGGCGCCGTGCCAACCCTAACCGCCATCCGCCGCGCCGTAGCCACCCCCGGATCCAAAGCCATCGCCACCGCCAGCGGATCATAAAACTCAAACCGCTCCCGCCCCCCATCCCGGGCGAACCAGCCCTGCAAGACCCGCAGCGCCAACCGGCCCACCGCCCCCTCCGCCGACAGCCCCCCCGCCTGCCCCCGCGTAACCGCCACCTGCCGCGACGCCGCCAAATCCGCCAGCCCCACCGGATACCCCGACTCCAAAATCTGCGCCGCCGCCAAAGGATCGCTATATATATTGAACTCCGCCCGCCCCGTAACATTCCCCCGAGCATTCACCGCCCCGCCCATCACCACCACCCCCGCCGCCAGCCCCAACACGCCCGGATGCCGCTCCTCCAGCAACGACAGATTAGTCAGCGGCCCCAAAGCCACAATCGTAATCCGCCCCGGTTCCGCCGAAAGCCGATCCGCCATAAAATCCGCCGCATCCAACCCGATAGCCCCCGCCGCCGGATTCGGCAAGCGCACCGACAACCCCCCCGGCCCATGCACCTGCGCCGACGGACGAAACCGCCCCAACCGCGGCCGCGCCGCCCCCCGCGCCACCGGCACATCCGCCCGGCCCGCCGCCTGCAACAACGCCAGCGCATTGCGCGTCGCCCGCGCCCGCCCCACATTCCCGCCCACCGTCGTCAGCCCCACCACCTCCGCCCCCGGCGCCGCCAACGCCATCAGTATCGCAATCGCGTCATCCACCCCCGGATCCGTGTCCAGGAGCAGCCGCAATGCCCTTCCCCGGTTCAATAATTCCTCCTTTCGCCGAACAAATCCCCCCCGATGGGATAATCATAATCCCAAACCGACCGGGCGAATGCCGCCACCGCATCCAGCCCCGTATGCCGGAAGCGATACCCCGTAACCCGCCGCAGCCGCCCCGTGCTGACCATCACCGGCCACCGCGCCAACTGATGGTCGCCGGTGTAATGCCCCCCCGCCCCCATCCGGTTCAAGATCGACGCCAGCGGCGCCGGCAACGAAAACTGCCGGATTTCCAACGCCGCCGCCAACTCCCGCAGCCGCACCACCCCATCGCCGGCCACATTAAAAACCCCCGTCCGCTCCTCGACGATCGCCTGGCAAATCACCCGCGCCAAATCATCGTCATACACAAACTGCAACAGCGGATCATACCCCGAAAGCCCCATCATCCCCGGAAAGTAAAACTCCCGCACCATCGGCATACCCGCCAAACTCCCCAGTACCGGGCAAGACCGAAAGATCGCCAGCTTAACCTCCGGGTTATCTTGAGCGAACTCCCGCAGCCGGCTTTCCGCCCCCAAATGGTCATTAGCGAAATGAAACCCCGGCGTTTCCCGCAACGGCGCATCCTCCCCAATCGGCAACGGATTGCCCGCCCGCGCCCCATAAACCGTATGCGAACTCAGATAAATCAAATGCCCCACCCGCGCGTGCCGCGCCGAGATCAGCACATTCTCCAACATCCGCCGGTTACGCTCCGAACAATCAACCCCATCCCGCCGGTGAGCAAAAGCCAAATGCACCAGCGTATCAACCCGATGCCGCGCCAAATCCTCCCCAATCAACCCGGTAGCATCCCGCGGATCCGCCGCCAAACTCAAATCAGGATGAAACGAGGCCACATTATGAATCGGCGCCGCCATCGGCCGCTGGTCAAAGATCACCAGCCGCCCCCGCCCCGGCATCTCCTCCAGATGCTCCAGCAGCTTGGCCCCGATATACCCCGAAGCCCCGGTGACCGCCACTATCTTGCGCTGCATAACCATAAAGACAGTTTACCCGATTCCCAACCCCGCGCCCCCCATATTCATCCTGAGCTTGTCGAAGGACGGATCCCCCGCCCCGCCCCAACCGCCCCCCATATTCATCCTGAGCTTGTCGAAGGACGGATCCCCATGCCCACCTCAGCCCGGCAGCCCCGGCAACGAAAGCATCCCCGACACCCAAGCGCGGGCAGCAATGCGCGCCTTTTCCGACCCGCTCAAGCCGATCCGCCGCTGCCCCAGCACATCGTACCCCGACGCCTCAATCCGGTCCAGCACCCGCCAGTAGATATACCCCAACGCCGCCGGACAACCCCGGCTGCGCCGCGACAGATACGGCAGCAACCGGAACCCGCTGCGAAAGTACTCCCTGGCCCGTTGCCCCTGAAACCGCAGCAACGCCACGAAAGCGTCATTCCGCACGCCCCCCGCCAGTTGCTCCTCGCTATACCCGAACCGCGCCATCTCATCCTGCGGCAGGTAGACCCGCCCCAGATCCCAATCCTCCCGCACATCCCGCATAATGTTAGTCAACTGCATCGCCAGCCCCAAATCCGCCGCCCGCTCCCGCGCCGCCGCCCCCGATTGCGGCGCATACTGGAAGATCTGCAAACACACCAACCCCACCACCGACGCCACCCGGTAGCAATACTCCCGCAACTCGCCGAAATCCCGGTAGCGCGTCTTTACCAAATCGCTTTCCACGCCCCGGATGATCTCGCTGAAGTATTCCTGCGGAATGGCGTAACGCTCCGCGGCATCGGCCAGCGCGGTGAACACCGGCGCCGCCGCCCGGCCCCGGTAGGCATCCGCCAAACTGCTTTGCAACGCCGACAAAGCCGACAGCTTGGCGTCCAACGACGCCGCTTCGTCCACCGAATCGTCGCAATGACGGCAAAAGGCGTAAGCCGCATAAATCGCCCTCCGCTTGCCGCCCGGAAGGGTCACGAAAGCGTAATAAAAGTTCCTGGCCTCCCGCCGGGTCAATTCCCGGCAATGGGCGTAGGCCAGCTCCAGCTCGCTGTCCGCTTTCATATCTGCCCCAGCGCCGCCCAAGGTCGCCCCCCCGCCGCCGGGAATGCGCCCCCCCGCCTACTCCCCCACCACCTGCACCATCACCTCCCGGTTGCGGGGATGGTCCAACTCAATGAAAAATATGCTCTGGTACATCCCGAACTGCATCTCGCCGTTCAGTATCGGCACCGTCTCGCTGGTCCCCAGCAGCAAATGCTGCAAGTGCGCATGGCCGTTGGGCGATTCGTCCGGCGTCATATTCACCGTGCGGACGGCAAAGTCGTTGTGGTGATACGGCGCATGACGGGGGGCGCTCCGCTCCAGAAACTCCGCCATATCCTCCAGCAGCAACGGCTCGTTTTCGTTGATCTTCACCGCCGCCGTGGTGTGCTTGGAATACACCACCGCAAAGCCGTTGCTGACCTGCGAATCCGTAACGCAATCCGACACCCAATCGGTAATGTCGATGAACTCCGGGGCGCCCTGAGTCTTGACGCTGAGGCAAAACGATTTGCTTTTCATTCCTGCATCCTCTAAGGCGGGGCCGGGCCTATGTCGAGGCTGCGCCCTCGAACCGGCGTGGCTCTTCCTCCAAGTTGGCTTGGGAACTATGGTCTCCGGGACTATGCTCCTGGACCGCCCGGCGCCAGCCCTGCTCAACGGCCCGGGCGAACCGGCCCAGCGCCAGCAGCGGCCAGTAGTTGCGATAAAGATGGTAATTGATCATAAAACCTGCCGGCATATCCAATCCCTGATACTCCGGCTCCCCCGGCTTGGGCGTCCCCTTAAGCCGCTGCCCCACCCGGTAGCCCGGAAACCCGGTGCCGGTAAAGTACGGTTCATCCCAACTCCCGTCGGGCTGTTGAATGCTCAACAGGTACTCCACCCCCCGGCGGCAGGATTCCGAACCCGCCTCCCCCGCCGCGATCAGCGCCAGCAACGCCCAAGCGGTCTGCGACGCCGTCGACGCCCCAACCCCCCGCAACGATTCGTCCACATACGAGCCGCAACACTCGCCCCAGCCCCCGTCATCGTTCTGATGCGCCCACAGCCACTCCACCGCCCGCCGTACCCGCGGCCCGCCCATATCCTCGCCGATCGCCTCCAACGCCGGCAGGGCCGCGCCGGTGCCGTAGACATAGTTGACCCCCCAACGCCCGAACCAGGGGCCATCCCCCTCCTGTTCCTGAAGCAGATACTGGTAGCCCCGCAACACCGGCGGATGCTCCAGCGAATACCCCAGCCGCCCGTACATCTCAAGGATATGAGCGGTGACATCCGCGCTGGGCGGATCCAAAGTTTCCCCAAAATCGGAAAAGGGAATCTTGGCGACATATTTCCGGTCGTTATCCTTGTCAAACGCGGCCCACCCCCCGCTGCGCGACTGCATCCCCTCAATCCATTCCACCCCCCGCCGGATGGCCTCCTGCCGCCCGGCGTCCTCATCCTCCGGCAGCCGCGCCAGTGCCAGCGCAATGATCACCTCCGACGAATCGTCAATATCAGGATACTTGTCGTTATGAAACTCAAAGGCCCACCCGCCGGGCGGCGTATCTTTCGCCCGCACCTGCCAATCCCCCTCCGCCAGAATCTGGTTGTCCATCAGCCAGCGGCTGGAACGCTGCACCATCGGATCATCCGGCGCCACCCCCGACTCCAGCAACGCCACCTGCGCCAGACAGGTATCCCACACCGGCGAAATGCACGCCTGCACCGAACAAGTATCCTCCCCCTCAATCACATAGGAATCGAACCCGTCGAACCCCTTATTCAGCGCATCGGAAAACTCGTCCAACCCGGCGTGATGCAACGCAATCAGCGAATAAACCCACGGCGGCTGGATCCCCCCCCAAGCCCCATCGGCTTCCTGATGATCCAGAATCCACTGAATCGCCCGCCGCCGCGCCAAACCCCGCAACGGCTGCATCGGCGATTTGCGATACAAGTTCACCAGCCGATCCAAAGTAAACAACCCCCGCGAGAACCAGTCGTCCGGCGCCGTAAGCGAAAAGTCGGTCGCCTCCCGCCCGTTGGGATACAGTTCGTCAATCTGGGCCGACTCCGGGACCGGGCAATAAGGCCGCTCGGTAAGGATGATGCTCATCGGCACAATGGTAGCCCTGGCCCAACTGGAAAACTCATATATATTGAAAGGCGCCCACGACGGCAGCAGGATCAGCTCCGGCGGCAGGTTGGGCGTGCCGCTCCATTCCCATTGCCCGAAAAGCGCCAGCCAGATCTTGGTGAACACCCGCGCCTTGGGCACCCCGCCGCGGCTCAAGATGAACTCCCGCGCCCGCGCCAATTCCGGCGAATCCGCCCGATACCCCGCCAGCTTCAACGCAAAGTAGCACTCAATGCTGGTGCTGACATCGCCCGGCGCTTCGTAATACTGCCCCCACGACCCATCATCCCGCTGCTTGCCCAAAATGTAGTTGGCGATCTTGCGCCACCGTTCCGGCCGCTTCCGATCCAAGAAATGGCTCAGCATCAGATACTCGGCTTCCATCGTGGGATTGGACTCCAGTTCCCCCCACCAATAGCCGCCGGAATGCTGCGAATCCCGGAAATACTGATGCGAATTGCCGACCGCCCCTTTGACTTTCCGGTGAAGCGCATCAGTGCCGGCAACGCCACCCCCGCCCCGCCCCGCCCCGGCCGATGCCGGGCAACAAGCTACGGCCGCCGCCTTAAGCCCGTTAGTCCCCGAACCGTTCACCCCGGCCCGGCCCCATCCCGCGATCGGGCGGGCCTCGGGCCGAGACGTTTGACTTTCAGATTCCGCCATCAAGACTTTGCCCCGTTTTCTTGGAATCCAGATAACCGTAAGCGGCGAACCACTGCGCCGCCCGCTCCAGCGCCGCTTCCACCGGGCTTTGCGGCAGCCCCAGCTCGGCCACCGCCCGCTGGCAGCTTACCCAAGCCGGCTTGCGTGACGCCAACACGCCCTCCACGGGGATGGCCGGCGGACGGGCGCCGCCCCCCGGCCACAAGGAACGCGCCAACCGCTCAGCGTAGCCCGCCCCCACGACCAACCAGTAAGGCAGCCGCACCCGCGGCGCCGGACGCCCCGTTATCCGGCTAAGCATCCCAAACATTTCCTTTAATGTAACGTTGCGGTTTCCCAAGATATACCTTTGCCCGATCCGGCCCCGCTCCAGGGCCAGAATATGCCCGGCGCTGACGTCAGCCACATCCACCAGATTCAACCCGGTAGCCAAATAGGCCGGCATACGCCCCCGCAGGAAATCCAGGATGATCCCCCCGGTAGGCGTAGGCTTCACATCCCACGGCCCCACCGGAGCGGTAGGGTTGACCACCACCACCGGCGCGGCCTCGCCCGCCGGGGGCGGCTGCGCCAACCGCAGCGCCTGCCGTTCCGCCTCAAACTTCGACCGCTTGTAATGACCATGCAGCGAGGCAGGATACAACGGAGCGGCTTCATCGCCCAACCCGCCCCGCGGGATCCCGATGGTGGACACCGTGCTGGTATACACGATGCGCTCCGCGCCGGCGGCGGCGGCGCCCTGCACCACATTGACCGTCCCGTCCACATTAGCCCGCCAAACCGATTGCGGGTCTTTCGCCCAAAAGGTGTAAGCCGCCGCGCAGTGAAAGACCGCCCGGCACCCCGCCGCCGCCCGCCGCACCGAATCCCGGTCCAAGATGTCCCCGGCAACGGGTTCAGCGCCCGTGTTTTCGATTGTTAATAGGCTACTGCCGGGGCGGGCCAAAGCGCGAACCTCATACCCCCGGGCGCAAAGCTCCCGGGCCAGATTGCCCCCGACAAACCCGGTAGCCCCGGTGACCAAGACTCTCATCAACCTCCAACCCTCAGTAGATCGCCTCCCTAGACTCCTTTTCCCGCCAGACTCTCATCAACCCCTAGCCCTCAGTAGATCGCCTCCTTGGACGCCTTTTCCCGCCAGACTTTCATTAACCCCTAGCCCTCAGTAGATCGCCTCCCTGGACGCCTTTTCCCGGACAGCCTTTCGCCTTTCCCCCTCCCGGTGCAGATACGCCATCGCGAACCGGGCCAGCGCCGCCTGGCACAGTTCCATCTGCGACCTAAGCCGCAGCAACGTCGGGATCCGCCACGGCTGGGCCATAACCTGGGTCACCACCGCGCCCCGACCTTTAGACAACCCCGGCAGATAGCCGGGCAGCCGCTGCTCCGCCGTATCCAAAACCACGCGGACGGACAAGAAAGGCACCCCCGCCCTATGCGCCGCCGCGGCCACCGCGTAATCCTCCATATTGACGCTCGCCGCCCCGTAGCATTCCCGCAACCGCCGCCGTTCCGCCCCATCGCAAACCAGATGATCCACCGTCAAAGACGCCCCCCGGTGCGCCGCCATACCCACATCCCCCGCCGCCGCAACCGCCGCCGCCAGCATCTCCGCCGCCGGCGCGATCGATTCCGGCGGCGAATCCCCGGAATCCAGCACATAGCTATCGGCAAGCAACAACCGCCCGGTTTCCAACCCCGGCTCCACCGCCCCGGCAACGCCCAGCATCAGCGCGGCCGACGGCGTCCGCCGGGCGCCGGACAGCGCCTCCGCCATCGCATCGCCCGCCCGGCGCGGCCCCACCCCCAAGCGGCGGCACTCCACCGGAAAGCCCGCCCCCCCCGGCAAATGCGACGGCCGCGCGGCCAATTCCCGCCGCAACCCATCCAGTTCCTCATCCATACTGGCTACGATATAGAGCAACTTTTCCCCTGCACCGCCTTTATGATTTCACCCCCACCCCAACCCTCCCCCTTAGGGGGAGGGAATAATCAGGGGCATCCCCGCGCTATGAAATTGGCGGTCAGGCGGCGGTTATGCCGCCCTTGTGAGCCGCGCCCGACTTTATCAGCGTAGCCCAGTCCCGCGGCGACTGCACCGCGGTGAATATGGTGGCCGACTCGAAGCCGCAGTGCATCATGCAGTTTGAGCAGCGCGGGTCTTTGCCCACGCCGTAGTTTTCCCACAGGGTTTGGTCGAACAGTTCGGATACGCTATCCGTATGTTCGTCCGCCAGCGGATAGCAGGGCTTGCGCCAGCCCATCACCGTATAGGTGGGGTTAGACCAAGCGGTGCATTGATACTCGCGGTCGCCCTTCAGGAAATTCAGATAGAGCGGGTTGTTGTAGAACTTGGCCCCGCCGGAATTTTCCGGGGCCAGCAAACGCCGGAAAAGCTCGTGCGACTCCCGCCGGGTCAGGAAAATATCCTGATCCGGCGCATCCACGAAATCGTAGCCCGGCGAAATCATCGATCCCTCCACCCCGATGCCGCTCACCAGCCGGAACATCTCGGTCAAATCCTCCACATCGCTGCCCCGGAATACGGTGGTATTGGTGCAGACCCGATACCCCCGATCCAGCGCCTGCTCCAGCGCCGCCACCGCTTTCTGAAACACCCCGGCGCGGGCCACCGATTCGTCGTGCTTTTCCTCCATCCCGTCCAAGTGAACCACCCAGCACAAATACTTGGACGGCGCAACCTTGTCCATCACCCGCTCCAAAAGCAGCCCGTTGGTGCAGCAATAGACGAAATACTTTTCCGCCACCAGCCGGTTGATGATTTCGTGAATCCGCGGGTGGATGGTAGGTTCGCCCCCCGCGATGGACACGATCGGCGCCCCCGATTCCTTGACCGCGGCGATCGCCTCGTCCACCGGCATCATCTTATCCAGCACCGGCTTGTACTCCCGGATCCGCCCGCAGCCGATGCAGGCCAGGTTGCACATCTCCAAAGGCTCCAGCATCGTAACCAGCGGAAAGCGCCGCCGCCCCCGCGCCTTCTGCTTAAGAATGTAACCGGCCAGGCGGACGGACAGCTCCACCGGCCGTTTCGCCCGCTTGGCGGCAGTGGCTTGCCCCGAACTCATCGAAGTGGTCATCGAGTATCCTTAACCTGCGCTGATTTTTTTAGCATCCCCCCCTTTCCGCCCAAAACCCGCCATTTTCACCCCCGGCAGTACTGCCCGCCGGGGCAAGGGTATCCCAAACCGGACGTATCCCCCTATCGTAATTCTACCCCAACATCCCCCGGCGCTAGTATTCGCGGCGCGCCAAGAAATCCACCAGTTCATCGGCCTCGGCCCTGGCCCAAGCGGGCAGCGATACGGCGGACAACGCCTCCAGCGCCCGGTGCGCCGCCGCCTCGGTGAGCCTCTGCGACTGCTCCCGGGCGCCCACCTCCTCCAGAATCGCCAGCACCCGCTGGACGTCATCCTCCTCCAGTTCCGGCTGGGCGTAGATGCGCCGCAGATCATCGCGGGCGGCGCCGGCTGCCCGCTCCAGCGCGTAGACCACCGGGTAGGATTTCTTGCGGCGGCGTATGTCGTTGCCGGTCGCCTTGCCCAGCGTCGCCTCATCGCCCCACACGCCCAAATAATCGTCGCGGATCTGAAAAGCCTGCCCCAGCCCATCGCCGAACCGGGCGAAAGCCCGCACCGACGCATCATCCCCGCCCGCCAGCAGCGCCCCGGTCTCCAGCCCGCAGCGGATCAGGGCGCCGGTCTTGCAGGCGATCATCCGCAGATACTCGCTAGTGGCGATTTCGGCGCGGCCCTCAAACTCCAGGTCAAGGCATTGCCCCTCGATCATTTCCATATAACTGCCAGTGAGCAGGGCGGAAACCTTCAGCGACACCTCCGGCGCAACGCCCCGCCCCGCCACCCGCAGCAGCGCCAAATCGCCGGTGGACTGGAGCGCGTTGCCCGCCACCAGCGCCTTGGGAACGCCCCACAGGCTCCAGGCCGTAGGCCGGTGCCGCCGCTCCAGATCCTGGTCCTGGATATCATCATGCAACAGCGAAAAGTTATGAATCAGCTCCAGCGCCGCCGCCGCCGGGGCCGCGCGGTCGCAGTCGGAATTAAGCGCCTCGCAGGCGAACATACACAAAGTCGGGCGCAGCGCCTTGCCTTGCGCCGCCGCCGACGCCACCGGCCGCCCCTGCCGGTCAACCCAGCCCAAGTGATAGCGCAGCAGCGACTGCACCTCGCCGATGCCGCCCGCGCCATCGCCGCCATCCGCATCGCCCCCGCCGCCCGGCACGGCGCGGGCCAGTTCCCGCTCGATGCGCCCCTTGTAGCGGGCGAACATCCCCGGCAGCCGGGGCGCGGTTCCGGCCTCCGCCGCCGGCACGGAAATGGAATCCAAAGCCATCGCTTGCGCCTTCCCTTGAGTTATGTAATATAATAAGGCTGACTCAGGGCGGATGCGCCGCCCGAGGGGTAACATCGGATTCCGATGTATGCCGGAAATCCTAGCAAACCCCCGAAAAGCTGTCAAGCGGCGCGGCGGCGGACGCCGGGGAATTCCCGCCCGCCCCGCCGTGGGGGGAAATTTGGGAAAAGTGTTGACACCATTGCCAAATTGCCATATATTCTTATCTTGTAACGAATGTTACATAAGGGCGGAACCGCCCGCCCGGCCCCAGCCGCCGGGCAAGGCGCCATCCCCGCCCCCAAACCCGTCAACCCAACCATAACAGCCTGGCGTCCGAATGTAGCGGGAAAAGGCTGAGAAAAGGAGGAGCTTATGGCTGACCAGGACATTGCGTTGGTAGCCCACCTGATGCGCCGCGCCGGATTCGGGGCGAGCCGCGACGAAATCGAAGCCAAGGCCGAACAAGGCTACGATACGGTAGTCCAGGAACTGCTCAACCCCGCCGGCGGGCTGGACGACGACATCCTGATGCGTTACAACCCCGCCTACTACGAAGCCGCGGCCATCGAAGTCAACACCCAGCTCTGGGTCTACCGCATGATCAACAACCCCAACCAGTTGCAGGAAAAAATGGCCCTCTTCTGGCACATGATTTTCTGCGCCGGCCACAGCAAAATCGACAGCGGCCAAGAAATGGGCATCATGGTCAGTATGTTCCGGGAACACGGCATGGGCAAGTTCGACGACCTGCTCCTCAAGCTGTCCCAAAACCCCGGCATGATGTACTACCTCGACAACACCGAATCCCACAAGGCCAACCTCAACGAAAACTACGGACGGGAACTGCTGGAACTGTTCTCCCTCGGCGTCGGCAAGGATGGGGATTTCAACTACAGCGAGGATGATGTAAAGGTCTGCGCCCGCGCCTTCACCGGCTGGAACGTCGCCCCCGCTTACCCGCCTTTCCCCCACGGCCGCAGCCCCTGGGTTTTCCGGTTCGACCCCGCCGACCACGACGAAACCGAAAAAACCTTCCTCGGCCAAACCGGCCAATGGAACGGCGAGGACATCATCCGCATCATCTGCGACCAACCCGGCACCGCCCGCTTCATCGCCCGCCACCTCTACAACTTCTTTGTCGCCGACGAACCCCAGGTGCCCGCCTGGCGCCTGACCCCCCCGCGCGACCTCGAAGCCGTCAAAATCCTGGAGCAGGCGTACTTCGACTCCGGCCACTCCATCAAGGCCATGCTCGAAGCCCTGTTCACCTCCGACTTTTTCCAGGACGAGTCCGTCCGCTACCAGAAAGTCAAGAACCCCGCCGAAATGGTGGTCAGCCTGCTGCGGATGACCGGCGAACACCGCGAAATCAAGCCCGGCCTGTTCGAGATCTCCCAAGAACCCAAGTATATGGGCCAGGATCTGATGAACCCCCCCACCGTGGAAGGCTGGCACACCGGCCGCGAATGGATCGACAGCGGCACCCTCGTCGAGCGCATCAATTTCGCCGCCGACCTCCTGGGCAACACCGAGCTGCAAGGCGTCCGCGGGATGATTTCCCGCCTGATGTCCCGCGGCGAAACCCTTAGCCCCGACCAGTTCGTCGAAGGCTGCCTCGATATGACCGGCCCGGTGCAGGTCACCCCCGAAACCCGCGCCCAACTGGTGGCCCACGCCTCCGGCGAAGGCGTCCTGCGCCACGCCACCGACGACGAGCGCCAAAACTTCACCCGGCGCAGCGGCGAAATGTTCCAAATGATCGCCGCCACCGCCGAGTTCCAATTCGAGTAACCCCGGTTTCCAATCGCCCATCCCCCAACCCCGACATCCGGGGGATGGGCCAGCCCAAAGGCGACCCGGCAAGCAAATCGCAACGCTGAAAGGAGCAATATATGGTATCGACCGCGAAAGACCCCGTCCTGGCCGTCCTCTCCCTGTCCGGCGGCAACGACGGCCTCAACACCGTCATCCCCCGCAACAACAGCCACTACCGCGACTTCCGCCCCACCATCGGCGTGCCGGAGGATCAGATCCTCCCGATCAACAACGAACTGGGCTTTCACCCCACCATGGCCCCCCTGATGAAGTATTGGGAAGCCGGGCAGTTGGCCGTGTTCGTAGGCATCGGCTACCCCACCCCCAGCTACTCCCACTTCCGCTCCATGGACATCTGGCACACCTGCGAGCCCGAAATCATCGGCACCGAAGGCTGGCTGGGCCGCGCCGCCAAGCTGATGGACCCCACCGCCGAAAACGTGCTGACCTCCGTCAACTTCGGCCGCGGCCTGCCCCGCGCCCTAGTGATGGAAGGCGTCCCCGTCGCCTCCGTCGGCAACCTCGAAACCTACGGCCTGCTCACCGGCATCGACGGCGACGCCCAACGCGCCGAAGCGCTGGACATCTTCGGGCGGATGTACTCCCCCGCCATCGGCACCGGCCCGGTGATGGACTACATCCACTCCACCGGCACCGACGCCCTAAAGGGCGCCGACATCCTGGCTACCGCCCCCGACAAGTACACCTCCAACGTCGAATACTCCAACACCTCCGTCGGCCAGTATATGAAAAACATCGCCCAAACCCACCTGGCCGAATTCGGCACCCGCATCCTCTACACCACGTCGCCCTACAACGGCTTTGACTCCCACGCCAACCAGGCGCAGGCCAACGCCGCCCTGTGGACCGACGTCTCCAACACCGTCGACACCTTCTTCACCGACCTGCGCGACCACAACGCCAGCGACAACGTAACCCTGTTCCTGTTCACCGAGTTCGGCCGCCGCGTCGCCGACAACGGCTCCGGCACCGACCACGGCGCCGCCGGCGTAGCCCTCGCCGTAGGCGAACACGTAAAGGGCGGCGTCTATGGCGTCTACCCCTCCCTCGCCCCGGCCGACCAGGAGGAAGGCGGCAATCTGAAGTTCAACCTGGACTTCCGCTCCGTCTACTCCACCATCCTGGAGGACTGGTTCGGCATGGAGCCGGAGCCGATCGTCAACGGCAACTTCGAGCGCGTCAAGTTCTTCAAGTAGACCGCTCCGCACCCGGCCCACCATTCCGCGGCAGGGCGCCGCCCCAACCCGGCGCCTTGCCGCTCCACAAACCACAACGAGGTACGAATATGGCAACACATTTCTTCGGTCTCACCGACCGGACCTTCCGCTATAGCCACGCCGTCGGCCGCAACGAATTCGCCGGCACCGGCTTCCGCAACCCCGTGGACATGGCCATCGCCGCCGACGGCGCGGTCTACGTAGTCAACCGCTCCTACGAAAACCGTCCCGACGGCGTCCACATGACCGTCTGCACCCTGGACGAGGAATACATCAGCGCTTTCGGCGCCTACGGCGAGGGCGACGGCGAATTCGTCTGGCCCACCGCCGTAGCCATTGACGCCGCCGGCAACGTATATGTCGCCGACGAATGGCTCAACCGCGTAACCAAGTTCACCGCCGACGGCGAATACGTCAGCCACTGGGGCGCCGCCGGCTCCGCCCAGGGCCAGCTCAACGGCCCCTCCGGCCTCGCCATCAACTCCCTCGGCCAAATGGTGGTGGTGGACAGCAAGAACCACCGGGTACAGACCTTCACCATCGACGGCCAATTCGTCAGCGCCTTCGGCTCCGAGGGCAGCGGCCCCGGCCAGTTCAATATGCCCTGGGGCATCGGGCTGGACGCCGACGACAACATCTACATCGCCGACTGGCGCAACGACCGGGTGCAGGTATTCAGCCCCGAGGGCCAATGGCAGCAATCCATCGGCAACAGCGGCAACGGCATCGGCCAGCTAAACCGCCCCAACGGCGTCTGCGTCGACCAGGACGGCGACATCTACGTAGCCGACTGGATGAACAACCGGGTGCAGGTATTCGCCCCCGACGGCCGCTTCATAACCCAATTCACCGGCGACGCCACCCTGTCCAAGTGGGGCAAAGACAAGCTGAATTCCAACCCCGATATGATCCGGCAGCGGAACCTGGCCTACTCCAACGACCCCGCCTACGAGCGCAAGCTCGCCCACCCCTGCGGCGTCCGCATCGACAACGACGGCCGCATCGCCATCATAGACCACACCCGCGGCCGCATCCAAGTCTACATCAAAGAACCCGAACCCGTCCTGGTCTAGCCGCCAACCACCACGGCGCAACGGCAAAGGGCCGGGGAAAATCCCCGGCCCTTGTCAGTTTCCTTGACACTGGCGGCAGGAGTATATAGGATAAAGCTGTCAGGTCGAAACCGACTTTAAAGCTAGAGGTACAAAATGAACGATAATGACCTGCATCAAGAATTGCGGCGGGCAGGAATGGAATGGTTTGCTGAATATTATCAAGTGTTGGCGGACTGGTCACTGTCAAACAGTGAACTAATCGCAAAAATGATCGCGGAAAAGAACTACACGCCGAACTCCAGCCAAACTAAAGTTTCGTCTGGCCGCAAGATCATCAAGTCTGGGCGCGGCAAGGACGCTCTCAATTTGATAACCGGCTCAAAGAACGAGCGAGCCGTTGCACTGGCGCAAGCACTGTTGAGACGTGGAATTGAGAATTAGCCGCTACTGCGAACCGGGCCGAACTTAACAGTCTGGCCCCCGCGGCATCCCCGCGTCAATCCAAGCCACGATTTCATCGATCTGATCCCGCGGCATAAAAGGCCCGCGCAACGGCATCCGCCCCGAAGTACCGACGCTGCGGGCCAGCGAGCGCACCAGTTGCGTCTCCCGCCCCGGCACCCCCGGCTCTATGGCGCGGATACCCGACAGCACCGCCGCTTGCAGTTCCTCCGGCGTTTCCCAATAATAGGCGTGGATGCCCGGCAACGGCTCCCGCCCCCACCGCTCTTTCCACTTGTCCATAATCCCGTCCAGAAGTTCCTTGACCCTGGGCCAATAGACCGGCTGCTGTTCGTTATTAGAACCTTCGCTCATGCTCCCTAACCCGACTTCAGATTTCAGATTACCGCGCCGCCGCCGCCCGTCAACCCGCCGCCCGTATGCCGCCCTTTATGCCGTATGCCGTCTTTATGTTGCCTGCTATGTTGGATGTTCGCTCACCGATTCCCGTCGCAGCAACTCGATAGCGTGAGGCAAGACCGGCCGCACCACCTCCAGACACTCGCGCACGCCTTTGGCGCTGCCGGGGAGGGTGATAATCAGCGTATCCCCCCGTATGCCGGCCACCGAGCGGCTCAACATCGCCATCGGCGTAAACTCCAGCGTTTTCGCCCGCATCGCCTCCGCCAGCCCCGGCGCCTCCTTGTCCAGAATGGAGCGGCAAGCCTCCGGCGTAACATCCTGTCGCCCCAACCCGGTGCCGCCGGTGGTGACAATCAGGTCAACCCCGGGCGCATCGGCCCACTCCGCCAGCCGTTCCGCGATGCGCGCATAATCGTCCGGCACGATAGCCGACCGCACCACCTCAAACCCGTCCGCCGTCAACATATCCCGAATGGCCTGCCCGCTGGTATCCACCCGATTGCCTTGCGACCCCGAAGTGCTGACCGTCAAAACGCCCAAACCAAACATAACCGCCTCCGCCAACATAATACCACAATCCGCCAACGCGGAAAATGCGCCCACGCCGCCATTTCCGCCGCATACCCATCGCCGCCAACGCGGTTGACGCCGGTGGCTACCCCCATTATACCCCCCACGCCGCACCCTGCGGCGCCGGGGATGTTATGATAGACAGTACGCCGGCCGCCATTAGCCACCAGCCAGGCAACGGGAATACGATACAATCAAACCCGGAGTGAAAATTTGACGCCCAATCACCGCCTCAAGAAACCCCGGAAAACGGCATCCTCCGGTTGGAGCAAGTAATGCCCCCGGCAAAGCGATTCCGCGCCTTTCTGATAGTATTCACCGCCCTATGCCTGGCGGCTCTCCTACTGATACTGCTGGACGAGTTCGCCGGCTACGCCTGGGTAACAAGAATCGTAAACATCGGGCAAAAATTCGGGCGACTGAGCTTCACCGCCGTCGCCATCACATTCATACTGGTAGAAGGAGTCCCGCTGATGCTCGCCTCATGGTTCAGAAAAGAGGAAATCAAGCAAGCCAGAGAGGAAGGCCACGCTGCGGGCCGAGCTCTCGTGCTGGAAGCCGAAAGGCAGCGACGGGAAGGCGAAACCCTGGAACAGGCCCTAGCCCGCTTGGAGTCCGAAAGGCAGAACCGTCGCTAATAAGGAGTTCCACGATGCTTGCCGCATGGCTCAGGAAAGAGGAAATCAAGCAAGCCAGAGAGGAAGGCTACGCAGAGGGATATGCCGAAGGCCGCGCCGAGGTCCGCAAGCTCGCGCTAGAAGCCGCAAAGCAACGAAGGGAAGGCGAAACCCTGGAACAGACCCTAGCCCGCTTGGAGTCCGAAAAGCCAAACCGCCCCTAACCCCGAACCCAACCGCAGTCCATCACCCCCGCCTAACGCCCACCCAACCCCCGCGGCGCGTTGACAACCCCGCGGCCCGCGACTATATTCACAACGCCAAACATCCCCCCCCCGGCCGATGGAAGCAAGCCGTTGCAAACCAACCCCAACTGCGTATTTTGCCAAATAGTCGCCGGGCAGTCGCCCGCCCGGGTGCGCTACCTGGACAACGACATCATCGTCTTTGACAACCAACTGGACTGGGTGCCGCTGATGCTGCTGGTAATGCCCAAAGAACACCTATCGCAGATTCAGATGTGGGACAGCAAACTGTTGCCGCGCCTGGGCCGGCTGGCGGTGGATCTGGGCGCGATGTACTCCCCCAACGGCTTCCGCATCCTGTCCAACTTTGGCCCCGACGGCCTGCAAAGCCAGCACCACGGCCACCTGCACGTGGTCGGGGGAACATTCTTGGGCCACTACGTGGAACACCTCGGCCCGGCGTCGATTCCTAGCCCATACCCGCCCCGGCGCTGATACCGGCCCGGCGGCGCAGATTTCGCAAGGGGGGCAACCCGCATTGGCAGAAACAATTCTTTACGAAAAGCGCGACAACATCGTCATCATCACCCTGAACCGCCCCGACGCGCTGAACGCCATCAACCGGCAACTGCGGGCGGAACTATCCGAGGCCATAACCCAATTTGACGGCGACCCGCAAGCCTACGTCGCCATCGTAACCGGCGCCGGCCGGGCCTTCTGCGCCGGACGTGACCTGAAAGAGCGGGCCGACGACAACGCCGCCGGGGTGCAGGCCCGCGCCTCCCACAGCATGAGCCCCGACCGGCCCTATATGTGGCCGCAGACCTGGAAGCCGATGATTGCGGCGGTCAACGGATTCGCCCTCGCCGGCGGCTGGTCCATCGCCCAGATGTGCGACCTGCGCCTGGCCTCCGATGAAGCCCGGTTCGGCATCACCGAAACCAAATGGAGCCTGCTGCCCCCCTTTGGCACCATCCTGCCCAAGATGATCCCCCTCTCGGCCGTGCTGGAGCTGGTATTCACCGCCGCCCCCATCACCGCCCAACGCGCCTACGACATCGGGTTCGTCAACAAAGTAGTCCCCAGCGGCGACCTAATGCCGGAAGCCATCACCCTGGCCCAGCAAATCGCCGAAAACGCCCCCCTCGCAGTGCAATACTTCAAGGAATTGGCCTACCGCGGACTGAATATGTCCACCCAAGACATATCATCCCTCACCTATCATATGTACGACCAGCTACTAACCACGGAGGACAGCAAAGAAGGCCCCCGCGCCTTCGCCGAAAAACGCAAACCCAACTGGCAAGGCCGGTAGCCCAGCGCAACACTGACGCAGACAAGGGGCGGGCATCCAACCCGCCCCCAATTGCTTGAGTTCATTATCCGGTTCGGGGCAGCAAACAGCCTTCAAACAACGTCGTTGGAGCCTACGCCTATCACCCCTTCGTCGATCAATTCCTTGCAGATTTCCACCACCATCTCCAGATCTATCCCCAGCCGCTTCTGGATATCGGAATAGTACAATGCCTCCTCGGATTCGCCGAAAAGTTCCACGATTTCCGCTTTAGCCTGCTCCCGGCTAACCTCCCGGATTTCGATTATTTCCGGCATATAATCCGCCGACAGATTCAAAAACCCCGCCTCAAGAACCATCACCCGATCCTGCAAATCGGCTACTTCCTTCAGCAAATGCTGAATTACCACGCCCTGATGCTCGGCAATAGTAGTCACAACGCGCTCCAGTACAATGGTGACAAGCTGATGCTATGATAGGCCAACCCGCCCAACGGCGTCAACCGCCGCCCGCCTCCCGTATCAGCCGCCGGACGCGGTCGGGGCTTAGCGGCAAATCCCGCACCTGCACCCCCAGCGGCGCGAGGGCTTGGGATACCGCGTTGGCCAGAGCCGCGCCGGTGGCAACGATGCCGATTTCGCCGCCGCCCTTAACCCCCAGCGGGTTCAGCGGCGACGGCGCCAAATCCAGCGCCTTAGTCTCAAAAGCCGGCACATCGGCGCTGGTAGGCAGCAGATAGTCCATCAGCGTCCCCGCCAGCGGCTGCCCCTCGGCGTCATACACCAGCTCCTCCAGCAGCGTCGCCCCCACCCCTTGCGCCGCCGCCCCGGTGATCTGCCCTTGCAGCAGCAACGGGTTGACCACGCGGCCCACATCCTCGGCGATGACATAGCGCAGAATTTCGATTTGGCCCGTTTCCGGGTCGACCGCCACCTGGACGGCGTGGGCGCCGCAAGGGTAGAGTTCCTGCGGCGACTGAAAATAATGACTGGCCTCCAGCCCCGCCTCGCCCAAATTGTAGCGGCTGGCCGGCCCCGCCAACCGCAGCGCCTCGTCCAGCGTAACCGCCGCCCCGGGAACGCGGCGGCGGCGGATTTCCCCCTCGGTCAGCTCCAGCTCCCCGGGATCCACATCCAGATAAGCGGCGCAAACCCGCAGGATACGATCGCGCAGCTTTTGCGCCGCCCCGTAGACCGCGTTGCCCGCCAGCGTAGTGCCGCGGCTGGCATAAGTGCCGCCCCCGTAGGGCGTCAAGTCGGTATTGCCGTGATACACCGTGATCCTTTCCGGCGGCAGCCCCAGCCCGTCGGCGCAAATCTGCGCGAAAACCGTTTCGTGCCCCTGCCCCATCGTAGCGATGCCCAAATACACCGCCGCCTCGCCCCCGCCGGTGATGGCGACTCTCGCCCCCTCCCCCGGATCGCCGGTGCCGGTGCTTTTCACGAAACAGCCCAGCCCGACGCCGCGATACCGCCCGTCCGCCCCGCGCCCGGCCGCCGGTTTCAGCGATTCGTAGCCAATATCCGCCAGCGCCTGCCGCAGCAACGCCGGATAATCGCCGCTGTCGTACACTATGGAATAGGTTTCGGGGCGGGTGCGCCCCAATTCGTAAGGCATCATCGAGGGCGGGATCAGGTTTTTCAACCGGAACTCCGCCGGGTCGAAACCCATATCCGCTGCCGCAATGTCCAGCATCCGCTCCCGGAAAAAGCAGGATTCATACCGCCCCGGCGCGCTGAAAGTCCCCATCCCGGTCTTGTTGGTCAGCACGCATTTAACATCCCACTGGTAGTTAGGAATGCGATAAGGGCCGGTAAGCAAAGCGGTAGTCGAGGTCGGCACCGATGCCCCATGCGTGCGGACATACCCCCCCAGCGCCCCCAGCACCCTGGCCCGCATCCCCAAAATCACGCCATCGCCGCGTACCGCCAGCTCCAGCTCGCAAACGTGTTCCCGCGAATGATTCGCCGCGATAAGATGCTCCGCCCGATCCTCCGTCCACTTTACCGGACGCCCCGTCTTGATCGCGGCGAAAGGCACCAAGAAATTTTCCGGGTAGAACTCGCCCCGCACCCCGAACCCGCCCCCCACATCTGGCTCCACAAAGTGAATGCGATGCTCCGGCAGCTGCAACAACGACGACAGCACACCCCGGTTGTAGTGAGGAACTTTGGTTTCGCCCCAAACCGTCAGCTGCTCCCGCCCCGCATCCCAAACCGCCGCCAGCCCCCGCGTTTCCATCGGATTGGCGGTATGGCGGTGGCAACGAAACTCCTCCTTGCGAACATAATCGGCGGCGCGAAAAGCGGCATCCGGATCGCCGATGAAAGACGAAAACTCAAAAGCCACATTAGTGCCTTGCGCTTCATGAATCAGCGTTTCGCCCTTCAGCGATTCCTTGACGTCCACCACCGCCGGCAAAGGTTCATAGACCACCTCGACCGCTTCCGCCGCATCCTCGGCCAAATATCGGCTCTCCGCCAGCACCACCGCCACCGGATCGCCCACATAACAAACCTTGCCGTGAGCCAACGGATACTGCAAAAACCGCAACAAATCGCTATAAGCCCGCAGCCGCACCGGAATCGGCCGCGGCTCCACCACGGCGGCAATGTCGTCAAAAGTAACCACATCCGCCACGCCCGGCATTCCCCGCGCCGCCGCGGTATCAATGGCAAGAATGCGGGCATGAGCGTGCGGGCTACGCACAACAACCGCGTGCAACATATTAGGCAGCTTGACATCATCCACAAACCGCCCCCGCCCGGTAAGAAACCGCCAATCTTCCTTGCGCCGCAAAGGGGCGCCAATATAAGTCTGCATCATATCCGTCCTCAATTCCGACTGCTGAATTTATTAGGGAAACCGGCGCTTGCGGCCCCAAGCCGACAGCATTATCCTATACTATATGCTACGAAGGCGACACCAAATGACGCTAGAAGCGATTTTCCGCCGCCCAACCCAATCGGGCATTCCTGACCAAAGCGGGAATTACCGAGGAGCAACTATAATGGAATATATGGAATACAAGGGTTATCGCGGCGAGGCCGCCTTTGACGATGAAGCCGCCTATTTCCACGGCGATGTCGCCGGAATCCATGATGTCATCACCTTTCAAGGCAGGACGGTTGCCGAGTTGCAAATCGCTTTCAGAAATGCCATTGATGAATACCTGAAATTCTGCGCCGAGCGGGGCCAATTGCCATCCCCGCCGGGCAAACCGGAAACCCCGGCGCCGGGCGTGACAGAGACGGTCTAGTTTCCCGCACCGGCAATCGGCGCGATTGATTGGGTTTCAACCGGAATCCTAACCGCATCTTCGACCACCAGGACACGCCCAACGGCGCGGAGCGCATTCTCCAACTGGGTTATAGGAGACCGGCATCCCGGATCCAGCAGCTTGCGAACCGATCCCATATCCAGGCGCAGAATATCCGCCAAGCCTTCGGGTGACACCCCCTGCTGCCGAATAGCAGTATACAAGGCCAGTTTAGCCGCTACCACCGGCGGCGCCGGAATTGGCACCTGCCCCTCAGCCATTGGGCTGGGCTGCGGGATGTCTTCGTTAGCGTCCACATACATACCAAGGGCCACGCCCAGACAATCCCCGGCCATTTCAATCGCTTCTTCCCAAGACCACCCGCAAGTATTCGCCCCGTACACATCGGGAAAAGTAACGTTGAATGCCACCCTTCCCGTAGCTTGCAACTCTGCCTCATCAAGCACAATATCGCACGGGAAAACATATCGCATAAATCAAAACTCCTGTCGCGGGATATTCAGATCCCTAAGCATCGCCGATAATGTGCCCGCCGCAATCTCGCCCCGTTGAACGATAGTCCGATACTCCCCAACGTGGACTTCGCCATGACTGCCCTTTCCGCGTCTGGAATCAAAATAAAACTCCAACCCCCGATCGCGGGCATATCGCCTCGCCCGCCGCAAAAATTCCCGGCCATTCATAAACCCAACATAACCCTTACAATTCCCCCACCGGAACTGAACGCCGACCAGACTGCGGGATTGCAGCTTCCGCGAATGCCAGCCGTTCCTCCAAATCGGGCGGAGCGGCCAGCCGCATACGCATACCCAAAGCGCCGGCGACGCGCATAAACGTTGCCAAAGTCAGACCGCCGGGTTCCGACAAAGCATCCCGCAATTCACCCCCCGCCGCGCCGAGGACGCCCGCCGGATTGCCAATACGCTCCGCCCGCGCGATGTTGACTAACGCGGCGCGAATCAGACTGCCATCGCCAGGATCCTCTTCAACCGCGGCCTCCAAATACAAACAAACGTCGTCGGTACTCCGCAGATGGTCCACAGCATCCCACAATATAAGTTCCCCCGGCATTAGCCTACCTCCATTCCCGCGCCAACTGCCCGGCGCGTCTAATATCCCGTTGCTGGCTATCCTTCCATCGCGGGCCTTACTCCCCGCCCACCCCGCCGCGCATCAGCCGCCACACCCGTTGCGGGCCTACCGGCGGCTCGGTCACCTCCACGCCCAAGGGCAGCAGCGCATCGGCCACCGCGTTGCCTACCGCCGTAAACGCCCCCACCGTGCCCGCCTCCCCCACCCCCTTGACGCCGCCCTCCGTGAACGGCGACGGGGTTTCGGTGTGCCAAGTTTCGATCGGCGGCACATCCGGCGCCGCCGGAACCAGGTAATCCATCAGCGTCCCCGTCAGCAATTGCCCTCCGCCATCATAGACTAGTTCCTCATGCAAAGCGTTGCCGATGCCCAAAGCCACGCCGCCCACCACCTGCCCGTCCACGATTTCGTGGTCAATAATCGCGCCGCAATCCTCCACGCAGACATACCGCTCCACCTGGACCACCCCCGTTTCCCGGTCAACCCGCGCCAACGCCAAATGCGCCCCGTGGCCGAAAGTCTGATGCGGCGGGTCAAAGGTGCGCGTCGACTGCAACCCCCGCTCCACGCTTTCCGGCAAGGAAACCACGCGAGAGGCATCGTGCGCCGCCGCCGCCACGCTGGCGAAAGACACCCGACGCGACGGATCGGCCGCCGAATAAATTTCCCCATCGGCGATTTCCAACGCATCCCCCTCGCCCTCCAAGAAAAAGCGGGCGATCTCGATCGCCTTGCGCTTGATGTCCCCCGCCGCCAAACGGATCGCCCCCCCGGTGCTGACCGCGCTGCGGCTGACCCCGGTTCCCGCCCCGAAAGGCACGGCATCGGTATCGCCCTCCAAAACCTTGACCGTCGCATCAGGCACGCCCAGCTCCCGCGCCACCAGCCCGGCGAAAACGCTGTCGTGACCCTGGCCGGTGGACTTGGCGCTTACCGCCGCCAGCACATTGCCCCCGGCGTCCACCTTGATGGTGGCGGAATCGAATGCCGGCAGCCCGTACACCCCCCGCCGCCGGTAATCCTGCGACCCGGTGCTGGAATGCTCCACAAAACAACAGAGGCCAATGCCCACCAATTCGCCCCGCGCCCGCGCCTCCGCCTGCGCCGCCCGCAGTTGTTCATACCCCGCCGCCGCCAGCAGCCGCGCCAGCGTATCGGGGTAATCGCCGCTGTCATACAGCCGCCCCGCCGCAGTGTTAAAGGGTTGGTCTTGCGGCTGAATAAAATTTTTCATCCGCACCTCCGCCGGATCCAACCCCAACTCGGCGGCCACCAAATCCATAATGCGCTCAATCACGAACACCCCCTGCACCGTGCCAACGCCCCGATACGCCGCCCCGGGGCATTTATTGGTCAGGATACCGTAGGCATCGCAACGAAAGTTGTCTATCCGATAAGGCCCGACAATCGACTGCCCCGCGGTCATCGGCTCCAGCCCCGCCGACGTAGGCCCAAGAGTATGCGCCCCCTGATCCACCAGCACCCTAGAGTCGACGCCCAGAATACGCCCATCGCCCGCCGCCGCCACCGACACCTCAACCGTCATTTCGTGGGCGTGGCCGCAAGCCAGCAGATTTTCCATCCGATCCTCGACCCACTTCACCGGACGGTCAATCTTGCGGGAAAGAAAGGCCAAGAGAATCGATTCCGGGTAAGCCGCGCCCTTAATCCCGAACTCGCCGCCCACATCAGGCGATATGACCCGGACGGCGTGCTGCGGCAGCCGCATCACCGCCGCGATGGTAGTGCGAACCAAATGCGGCGACCGGCAGGACGCCCACACCGACAGCCGTTCCTGCCCCCGGTCATAATCGGCGATCACCCCGCGGGTTTCCAACGGAACCGCCGTCTGCCGCGGAAAGCGGAAAGTCTTTTCCAGCGTCAAAGCCGGCTGCCGGAAAGCGCGGGCCACATCGCCCCCGCCGAACTCCCGATGAAAGACAATGTTATCGCTCATACCGGCATGAATCACCGGCGCATCAGGCGCCAGGGCCTGCTCCGCGCTGCCCACCGTCGGCAAAGGATCATATTCCACCACCACCGCCTCGGCCATATCCTGCGCCGCGTGAGGGGTTTCGGCGGCCACCGCCACAATCGGATCGCCCACGAAAGCCACCTTGCCGGGCGGCGCGGGATAGCGGTCATAAGGCCGGGCGAACTCGCTGGAGCCGGGCGCCGCCGGACGCACCGGGTTGACCTGAGGCAGCACTTCCTCCGGCAGAATAACCCCAACGGCGCCCGGCACCTCCAGCGCCGCCGCAACATTGATCGACCTGATCTTGGCGTGAGCCACCTCGCTGCGCACAAAAGCGGCGTAGCACATCCCCGGCAGTTTAATATCGTCCAAAAACCGCCCCCGCCCCCGCACCATACGCGCCAACTCCGGGCGCACTGCCGCCGCCTGCTGCGCTGCCATCATAAGCTCCCTGCCAAAAGTATAGGCGCGATAAACGAATTTGCCGGAAACTGCCCGAAAGCGGCGGAAACCGCCAATCACCGCCGCCGCCGGAAAAACCGCCACACCGGACAAGAAAACCCCGGCAGCAAATCCCCCAAGTCCAGCACATCATCCTCACCCAGCGACACCGCCTCGGCGCCGGGGCGGTAAACGACCGCGGTAACAGTTTCCGGGTCCAGCGACAAAGCCACCCGCGAGCCGTAACTAAGCCACATCCAACACTTAGCCGCCATTTCCGGGCGCGAATTGCCGGGCGATTTCACCTCCACCGCCAAATCCGGCGCCAACTCCGGGTACCCCTGCGTCCCCGGCGCAATACGCCCCGGCGCAATCCAGGCCACATCTGGCGCCCGCACCGTATCCGGCCCCCGCTCCAGCCGGTAGCCCGGCTCGCCGACACGGGTAACGCCGTAACCGCTGTCAAAGGTATATTGTGTCAGATAGTAGGAAGCCAGCGCCGTAGCGTCCCCGTGCGGGTCTCCGGTAGGCATTTTCTCAATCAGCACTCCCCGGACAAGCTCATACCGTTTGCCATCCCCCTTGGGCAGCATCAGCAACTCATCAGCGGTCACCAACCTGGTCTTGGTAGTCATTATGCAACCCCCTGTGCCATCCAAATCACCGCCGCCGCCGGAAAAACCGCCACACCGGGCAAGAAAACCCCGGCAGCAAATCCCCCAAATCCAACACATCATCCTCACCCAACGACACCGCCTCGGCCCCGGGCCGGTAAACGATCGCGGTAACCGTTTCCGGGTCAAGCGACAAAGCCACCCGCGAGCCATAACTGAGCCACATCCAACACTTAGTCGCCATTTCCGGGCGCGAATTACCGGGCGATTTCACCTCCACCGCCAAATCCGGCGCCAATTCCGGGTACCCCTGCGTCCCCGGCGCAATACGCCCCGGCGCAATCCAGGCCACATCCGGCGCCCGCACCGTATCCGGCCCCCGCTCCAGCCGATAGCCCGGCTCCCCGGAACGCGCCAAACCGTAATTGTTTTCGTCGGTATACGCCAATATCAAGGAGCCGGCGCGTATCACTGTTTCCCCGTGCGGATCTCCGGTAGGCATTTTCTCAATCAGCGCTCCCCGGACAAGCTCATACCGTTTGCCATCCCCCTTGGGAAGCATCAGCAACTCATCAGCGGTCATCAACCTGGTCTTGGTAGTCATTGCGCCACCCCCCTTGCGCCGCCGCTAGACCGTACCGGTCTGGGCGATGGCGCGGATTATGGGCGCGTAGCCGGTGCAACGGCAGATATTGCCGCCGATCGCCTGCCGCACCTCGCTTTCCGCCGGATTGGGATTATCCCGCAGCAAAGCGTAAGCCGTCATCAGAAAACCCGGCGTACAGAAACCGCACTGCAAAGCGTGATTTTCCTGAAACGCCGCTTGCAGCGGGTGCAATTCATCCCCGTCCGCCAGCCCCTCCACCGTCATCAACTCCGCCCCGTCGGCCTGCACCGCCAGCAGCAAACAGGAACGCACCGCCTCGCCGTCCACCAAAATAGTGCAGGCGCCGCAGACCCCATGCTCGCAGCCCAAATGCGTGCCGGTAAGGTCCAGATCATTCCGCAAAAAATCCGCCAGCGTATGCCGCGGCTCAACCCGCCCGGCATATTCGCGCCCGTTCACCACCATTCGGATGTCCACCGGCTGCGTCATAATCATCATCTCCCGGAAAATATAATCGGGAACTTATGGGCGAAGCGTATGGATTAGCCCGCGACGGCATCCTCCAAAGCGCGGCGGGCCATCACCCCGCTGACCTCCTTCCGGTATTGCGCCGATGCGTGAATATCCGAACCCGGATCCACCGCACCGGAAACCAGCGCGGCGGCCTCGGCGCGGGCGGCGGCGTCCACGACGCGGCCCAGCAGCGCGGCTTCGGCGGACGGCATCCGCGCCGGCCCGTCGCCCACCCCGAACATCGCGATGCGGGCTTCCCGGCAAACATCATCCCCGTCCAGCCGCAACAAGGCAACCGCTCCCGCCAGCGCAAAATCGCCGTCCCGCCGGCACACCTCCCGGAAACCCCAGCGCCACCCCGTACCGCCATCGGCGTCCAGCCACGGCAAGCGCACCTCGGTCAGCAGCTCGTCCGGCTCCAGAGCGGTAGTAAACAGGCCCAACGAAAAATCGGCGGCGTCGATCACCCGCCGCCCCCGGATGCTTGACGCCATAATTTCCGCGTTCAACGCCAGACACAGCGCCGGAATTTCCGCCGCCGGATCGCTATGCGCCAAACTGCCCCCCACCGTCCCCCGGTTGCGGATCTGAAAATGCGCGATGTGCCGCACCGCCGCCGCCAGCGCCGGAAAACGTTCCCGCACCGCCGCCGCCCGCTCCACCTGCCGCTGCCGGGTCATCGCGCCGATAATCATACCGCCCGGCCCCTCGGCAATACCCCCCAGCCCGTCCACCCGGTTAAGATCCACCACCACCGCCGGACGCGCCAGCCGCAAATTCAGCATCGGCATCAGGCTCTGCCCCCCGGCCAGCGCCTTGGCGTCATACCCATACCGCGCCAAAAGCGCCAGCGCCTCATCGCGGCTAACGGGGGCGTGATAATCAAACTTGGCCGGTTTCATACCAAATTCCTTCCATCGGATAAGGATGAGATTTCCGCGCCGGGGCTGTTGCTATTATAAAGAGAAACTCCATTGGAATCACAACTACCACTGGATCCCGCAATGACACCGATACGCCGCCGAAACCCTACTGGAATACCTGGAGCAAAGCTAGGAAATTTGCCACCCACTCCCTAACAATAATAACCCCATCCCCCCAACAATCCCATACCCGGCAATTCCCTCCCTAACAATCCTACCCCCTAATAAATCCCCATCCCCCCATAAAAATAACAATCCCCTCCCCCTTAGGGGGAGGGTTAGGGTGGGGGTGAGAATCCCCCCTAAACCTGATACTCCGCCCGCCGCAACAACTGCCGCGCAATCACCAACCGCATCACCTCGTTAGTCCCCTCCCCGATAATCATCAGCGGCGCATCCCGGTAATAACGCTCCACCGGCGACTCCTTAATAAAACCATAACCCCCATGGATCCGCATCGCCTCCATCGTCACCTCCCCGCACACCTCGCTGGCGAACAACTTCGCCATCCCCGACTCCAAATCTATGCGCCCCCCCTGGTCTTTCTTGGCCGCCGCATCATACACCAGCAGCCGCGCCGCGTGAATTTTCGTCGCCATATCCGCCAGCTTAAGCTGAATCGCCTGATGCTCCGCGATCGGCTTGCCGAAAGTTTCCCTCTGCTGCGCATAGCGAATCGCCGCATTAAAAGCCGCCTGCGCCACCCCCACCGCCCGGGCCGCCACATTGATCCGCCCGGTTTCCAGCCCGCTCATCACCTGCCCAAAGCCCGCGCCCTCCGTTTCGCCCACCAAACTATCCGCGGGAATGGCGTAATTATTGAAATTCAATTCGCAAGTATCCAACCCCCGGTAGCCCAGCTTATCCAAATCCCGGCCCACCTCAAAACCCGAACCGGGCGCCCCCCGTTCCATCACAAACGCGCTCAACCCCCGATGGCGCGGCTCCGCATCGCGGTCAGTGCGCGCCAGCAGACAAAACAGATCCCCGTAGCGCCCGTTAGTGATAAACATCTTGGAGCCGTTGACCACATACTCCTCGCCGTCTTTCGTCGCAGTAGTCTGCAAATTAGCCACATCCGTGCCGCCGCCCGGCTCGGTAAGCGCCAACCCGCCCCGCTTGCGCCCCGAAGCCAAATCCGGCAAAAAACGCCGCTTCTGCTCCTCAGTGCCATAATGAGCAACGACGTATGTAAGAATGTGATGCGTCCCAATAGCCCCGCTAAGACTCATCAAACCCTGGCTAAGTTCCTCAAAAATCACCGCAAAAGTGGTGTAATCCAACCCCAAACCACCATATTCCTCCGGCACCGTAATCCCGAAAAGCCCCAATTCCTTCATCTGATCGATCAAATCATGAGGAACGCGATCTTCCCGATCCAACTCAGCGGCCACCGGCTCCACTTCCCGCCGCACAAAATCCCGCACCAAACTAACAATCTGAGCGCGAGCCTCGTCCGATGTTGCGGTCGTCATTATCAACTCCTTTGCCTTTTCAATGCCGGGGATTCACCCCGTAATCATTTACCCATTCACCCCCCAACCCCCAATCATTCATCCTGCATCCCCCAACCATTCATCCTGAGCTTGTCGAAGGATGCCCCCCCATCACCGCCGGTTAGCCGCCCCCGGCGTAGGCGTCCCCGAAGTCTGAAAATCCCCCGCCCCATCCGGCCAACGGGCATAAGATTCCCCATCGCCGGAATCCCCCTCCGCCCAGTCAACCTGGAGCATCAGTATGCCCTCCGGCGTCCAAATGCCCAACTCCTCACCCTGCCCCAAAGCGAAACCGGGCCAGGCGTCACTGTCCAGTTCAATCACCAGATAGTCCCCCGCCGGCGCCACCGTACCCGCCGGCAATGCCACCCGCTTGGCGGCGTCGCCCAAATCATCCGCCACCAAATACCCGCCCAGCGGTATGGCGGTATCCGTCCCGTTATACAACTCGAACCAGTCCAACGGCTCCCCCGACGCCGCCACTTCGTTAATCACCAACCCCACGGACGGCGGCGCATCCCCAACGGATTCAATCATCTCCGCTCCCCCCACCGCGCCATAGAACCGGCCCGCAATCGCCGCCCCCGGCCCCGCGCCCGCAACATCCAGCTCCAGCCGCCCGCCGCTGAGCGGGATGAACCACTCCGGCGCCGTGCCCCCGGCCGGCACGCTCCACATCCCCCCGGCCATAACACCCTCGCCCAAAACCAGAACCGCCCCGTCCGCCAAAGCCGACGCCGATACCACCACCGTGATCCCGCCCAAAGCCCCATCCGGCGCGCCGGCGACAAAGGCTATGGACACCGCATCGGCCACCCCCGGCAGAAGGGGTTGTTCCTCCGGGCTGGCCGCGCCCGCGAACACCCCAATATCCGCCGGAATCGCATCGCCCGCCCCCACCACCGCAACATAATCCACCGCCCCCGGAATGCCGCTGGCATTCGACCCGTATTCCGCCTTGAAATGCAACTCAAAAGCCCCGTATTCCGCCGCCGCTACCCCGGCGAACAGCCCCGCGCCCCCGGACGTATCGCCGCCGCCGCCCATCAAATCCCCGTCGAAACCGGCATAGACCCGCCCCGAAATCGCATCCCCCGGCTCCGTGCCGGCCGCCGTAAACTCGATCCCGCCGCTAGAGGCCGGGAAAAAGCCTTCCGGTTCCGAACCCCCCGGCGGTATGCTCCAGACCACGCCCCCCACATCATCGTCCACCCCGATATACACCGCGCCCCCAGGCAAAACCCGCTCCATCGGCAGCCACAGCGTAAACCCCCGAATTGTGCCATCCGGGTACGCCCCCATTACCGTGATCATCGCCAAATTTTCCGCGCCGATGTCCGCCTCCGTTTCGGAATCCGCCGGCCCCGCCGTAGCCCCGGCGTTGCCCTCGGTCACCACCCATTCCCCGGCGTCATTCAAATCGTAGACCGTCCCCTCCCCCAGCGGATTGGCGCTTTGCAGCGTTCCCCAAACCGCATCAAAACGCAACTCAAAATCCTCCAGTTCCAATTCCCCCGCAAACGCATCGGGTTCCGGCCAGTCCGGCGGCGCCGGCGTCAAATCCGCCAAAATCTCGCCCCGCCGCTTCAAAATAAACCGCCGCACCCGATCCGCATCTTCCGCCGCCGCATCCCTGACTTCCGGCAGCGCATTAGCCGCCACCACCGCCGCCAGCCGGTCAACATAACCCAGCAATTCCGTTTCATCCCAAACCGTGTCCATCAACTGCTTCAGACGCTCGGCGTATTTCAACCGCCAGTCGGGATTGTTATACAGCCGGTTGGCAATGGACGACAACGCCAGCACCGACGGCGGCGGATTGCTGATGTTGTCGAAAATATTGGGGTCATCCTTCTCATGAAAGACATCATCCACCCCCCAAGGGATGAACACAAAGCGCCCATCCGGTTCCCGGTAAAAGTGATAATTGTTGCGGTTGCCGGCATAGCCGTCCCAATGCCCCACCAGCGACTCCGTCGCCCAAAAACTCAGGAAACGATCCAGATCAACCAATTCCGACAACACCGCCATCCCGGCCGGCGATGTATCTTGCAACGCCGCCATCACCGCATCAATATCCGACCAATCATCGGCGTCTTCATTAGTTTTCTTCTCGAAAGTGCCGCGATAATCCGGCGTGAAATCGCTGATCGTCCCCTCATACAAATTGCCCTCGGCGCTGTCGAAATGCCGCGCCAAGAACGGCGCCTTGATTTCCTCCACATGAATATACAACCCCAAATCTTTCCCGTTCACCGCAACCGTGGCGAAGTTGCAACGCGATGACGGCAGCCCGGCATCGGCAAACACCCGGTACGCCAGGCAAGTGTTAATCATCGAAACATCCTGATTGCTGTTATTCAACGTCATTCGTTCAATCGCCCCGCCCAGCGATTGCCCGTCCACATACTTGTCAAACCGCAGCTTCAGCGACGGCTTGGTATCGCTCTGCGAACCCAGGAACCCCTTCTTGCGGACGCCCACCTCCCCGTAAGTTTCCCCGTCCACCGTCACCTCCGCGGAAAACCAGTCATAAATGCTGGCAAAAGGACGCGACAGATTATACCTTTCGATTTCCGCCATCAAATCCTCAAATGTCCGCGTCTGCTGCCGCAAGGTATCCCAATCACCAGCGTCAATTTCAATGGCAATGTCCAGCACATGATCCAAGTCAAACCAGACATCGCTAGGATCAGCCTCGCCGCCGCTCATACGCGCCGGGACCGGCGTAGCCGTAGGCGTCGGCGCCGGAGTAGCCGTCGCCGGAATCGGGCGCGGCGTAGCCGTCGGCGCAACCACAACCGTAGCCGTAGGCGACACCACCGCCGCCGCCATCGTAGCCGTCGGCGCAACCGTCGCCGTAGGCGCCGGCGTCGCGGTGGCATCCTGCCCGCACGCCACCGCCAGCACCCCCAATACCAGCAAAACCGCCATCCCGGCCATCCCCCGGACACGGCTAAGAAACGAAAAAACCGGCATCATCAGGTTCTCCCAAGTTAATAATTTCCGCCAATGGAATGATTTGTCCCCAATGCCAAAATGATTGCGTCTAATCACCATCCAACGCCGCCTGCGCCGCCGCCAGCCGGGCAACCGGAACGCGGAAAGGCGAGCAACTCACATAATCCAACCCCGCCTCATGGCAAAAAGCCACGCTGCGCGGATCCCCCCCATGTTCGCCGCAAATCCCGATTTCCAAATCCGGCCGCGCCTCGCGCCCCGCATTCACCGCCCACCGGATCAACTCCCCCACCCCCTCCCGGTCGATGCTGGCGAAAGGATCCCCCGGCAGCACCCCTTCATTGATATAATTCCGCAAAAACTTGCCCTCGGCATCATCCCGGCTGAACCCGTAAGTCATCTGGGTTAAATCGTTAGTGCCGAAGCTGAAAAACTCCGACTCCCCTGCCACCGCCCCCGCGGTAAGCGCCGCGCGGGGCGTTTCAATCATCGTGCCGAACTTGTAATGCACCTCCGCCCCCATCCGCCGCTGCGTTTCATCCGCCACCCCCGCCAAATCCGCCCGCAGCCGCCGCATCTCCTCCGCATCCACCGTCAGCGGAATCATAATTTCCGGGTTCACCGCCAGCCCCTCCGACGCCAACTGCGCCCCCGCGGTGATAATCGCCTCCACCTGCATCCTATATATCGCCGGAAACGACAGCCCCAACCTACAGCCCCGATGCCCCAGCATCGGGTTGACTTCCCGCAACGAATCCACCCGCTGCAAAAACGCTTCCTTTTCCGCCAATTCGCCCGCCGCCGCCCCCGCCGCCCGCAACCCCGCCAATTCCGACACCAATTCCTCATAAGGCGGCAAAAATTCATGCAACGGCGCATCCAAAAGCCGGATAATCACCGGCCGCCGCGCCATCACCCGCAGTATGCCCCGAAAATCATCGGTCTGCAACCGCCGCACCCGCCCCAGCGCCTCCCGGAAACGCAGCACCGCCTCGGGAATATCCACCCCCCCCTGTCCCCCACCATCCCGCCCCCATTCCGCGGCCGCCTCGGCGTTAAGCAGCATCTGCCGCACCGCCGGTAAGCGGTTGGGATCCAGGAACATATGCTCGGTGCGGCAAAGCCCAATCCCCTGCGCCCCCATCGCCAGCGACTGCCGCGCATCGGCCGGCGTATCCGCGTTAGCCATCACCCCCAGCCGGCGGGCATCATCCGCCCACCCCAGCAGCACCTTAGCCTCCGGCAAATCCTCCAAACCCGGGTTCACCGTCGCCAGTTGCCCGGCGTACACCTGCCCCGCCCCGCCGTCAATGCTCAGACGCTCCCCCTCCCGCACCGTCCGCCCGTTGCCCGTCATTTCCCCCAAATCCGGCGCCACCTGCAACCCCTCGCACCCCACGATGCACGGCTTGCCCAACCCGCGCGTCACCACCGCCGCATGACTGGTCACCCCCCCGCGGCTGGTCACCACCCCCGCCGCCGCGATAATCCCGTGAATATCATCCGGCTTGGTTTCCGGCCGCACCAAGATAACCCGCTCCCCCCGCCGCGCCAAATCCGCCGCCGCATCGGCATCGAAACACACCCGCCCCGACGCCGCCCCCGGCGACGCCCCCGCCCCGGTCGCCAGCAAACGCTCCGCCAATTCGTCCGGGCCAAGATCCGCCGCGAACTGCGGCACCAGCAACTGCGTGATCTCCTCCGGATCGACCCTACCGATCGCCTCCTCCCGCGTAATCAACCCCTCCCGCGCCAAATCCACCGCCGTCTTGACCGCCGACAGCGGCGTCCGCTTGGCGCTGCGGGTCTGGAGCAGATACAGCCGCCCCCTTTCAATCGTAAACTCCACATCCTGCACATCGCGGTAATGCCGTTCCAAATCCGCCGCCAGCCGCAACAATTCCTCCGACCGTTCCGGCATTAGATCCGCCAAAGCCCCCAACGGTTCCGGCGTGCGGACGCCCGCCACCACATCCTCACCCTGCGCGTTGCTCAAAAACTCCCCATACATCGTTTCCCCCGGCGCCGGCCGCCGCCCGGTAGCCGGGTCGCGGGTAAACAACACCCCCGTGCCGCTGGTCGGCCCCAAATTGCCGTACACCATCCCCATAATCGTCACGGCGGTGCCAAGATCGTGGTCAATGCCGTACTGATTGCGATACACCACCGCCCGCGGGTTGTGCCAACTGCGAAACACCGCCTCCACCGCCCCGAATAACTGTTCCCACGGATCCCCCGGCGGCGGCGCCCCGGCATACTGCCGCGCAATTTCCTTGAAATCGGCGGTCACCCCCTGCAACTGTCCCGCCGTAAGCTGGTAATCCAACGAAACCCCCGCCCGGGCTTTATGCGCCGATAGGCATTCCTCAAAGGGCTCCGGCGGCGCATCCTGCACCACCTCCGCATAAATCTGCACAAAACGGCGATAGGCGTCCCAAGCCGGCCGCCGATCGCCCATCATCGCCCCCAGCCCCTCCACGATTTCGTCATTGATCCCCAAATTCAGGATCGTATCCATCATCCCCGGCATCGATACCCGAGCCCCGGAACGCACCGACACCAGCAGCGGATTTTCCGCCGAACCAAAGCGATGCCCGATCGCCCGCTCCAGCTCGCCCACCCGCTGCCGGACCACATCCCCCAACCCCTCCGGCAGCCGATACCCCCTGGCCAGATAATCGCGGCAAACCTGCGTCGTAATCACGAACCCCGGCGGCACCGGCAGCCCCAGCCGGGTCATCTCGCAAAGATTGCCGCCCTTGCCGCCCAGCAGCGCCGACATCGAAGCATCGCCCTCGCTGAAACGGTAGACCATCTGCGCCATAGGCAACAACCCCCTTAATTTCCGCGCCCGTTTCCCAAGCCCAACAACCGATTATACCCGAACCCGGCGGGAAAGGAAAACCGCCATCCCGCCCCCCCCAAACCGCCGCCCCACAACCCTAAACCTCACGAAACTCCGGCTCCGGATCCGCCAGATAAAACCGATTCTGCCACAATTCATCCAGCAGCGCCTGCTCTTCGTCACTGATTGACGGCGTATCCACCGCCGCCGCATATTCCCGCAATTCCGCCATCTTGGTGAAATTCGGCAGCACCGACACAATCTGCGGCTTCTTCAGCACAAACTGAATCGCCGACTGCGCCATCGTCCGGGCATCCTCCTGCACCAAAAACTGCACCCGCTGCACCTTCGCCAGCGCCTCCCGCATCCACTCCGCCCGCCGGTGCGCCCGATGATCCGACTCGTCAAAAGCCGGCACCTCCGTAAACTCCCCGGTAAGCGTATTCGACGCGTGCGGCACCCGCGACAGCAGCCCCACCCCGCACTCCTCCGCGATCGGAAAGAAATCAATCGCCGGTTCCTGCTCCAAAATGCTGTAAATGATTTGCAGACTATCCACCCCCCGGTCGCGCATCGACGTCTCCCCCTCCTCAAACCACCCGATATCCGGCCCCAAAGCCACCCCGAAATGCCGGATTTTCCCCTCGAACTTCAACTGCTCCAGCGTCTCAAACAATTCATCGCGCTCCAGCGCCTCCACCCGCGGATTGTGAACCTGGTACAAATCAATGTAATCCGTATCCAACCGCCGCAGGCTTTGTTCGCAAGCGAACTTGACAAACTCCCGGTCAAACTTCTGCGCCCGCTCCCGATGCCCCTCCCGCGGCGCCGGATCATAAATGTCGTACCCGAACTTGGTCGCGATCACCAAGTTATGCCGCTTATGCCCCAAGACCTTCGCCAGAATCTCCTCCCCATACCCATCGCCGTAAGTGTCCGCGGTGTCAAAAAAATTGACCCCCAAATCCACCGCATTCTCCAGCAGCGCCGCCCGCTCCCCCTCCTCAATCCGCCCCCACCAGTTAGTAGCCACCGTCCAAACCCCAAACCCAACTTCCGAAAGCGCCAAATCCGTCCGCGGCAACGTCCGAAACTTCATACCATACGCCTCCATACAACAAATTCGCGCGGGCCAGCCCCGCACCCAACAAATGTACCAGAGCAAATGAACCCCGCGCCCCCATCCCGTTGTCCTAACAATCAACACGATCAACCCGGCAATAACCCCGCCCCCAAGCCCAATGATCGCATACAACACCCGGTCCAGCGCGGATGAATGCCCCGCCCCCCCATCACGTTGTCCTAACAATCAACACGATCAACCCGGCAATAACCCCGCCCCCAAGCCCGATGATCGCGTACAACACCCGGTCCAGCGCGGATGAATGCCCCGCGCCCCCATCACGTTGTCCTGACAATCAACACGATCAACCCGGCAATAACCCCGCCCCCAAGCCCGATGATCGCGTACAACACCCGATCCATCTTGGCATCGAGCCGGTCCACCTTGGCATCAAGCCGGTCAATCCGCGCATTGGTCCGGGCATCGGCTTGCTGAACCTCAGACTTCACATCCGCCACCCCGCTTTGCACATTTTCCACATTAGCCTCAAGCCGCCCCAAAGTGCGCTCCGCAGACTGTTCCCCGGTAGTCATAGCCAACCTCCATCCCTATTAGCCTCAAGCCGCCCCAAAGTCCGCTCCGTAGACTGTTCCCCAGTAGTCATAGCCAACTCCTTCCCCGATAATTCAGGTCAATTCCCCCAACCACCGCCCCATACCCTCAATAAAATCATCCCGCAACGAACTGCGGACGCCGCAGAACTCGTCAATCAGCCGTTCCTTAAACCGCTGCGGATCCTCCCCCACGGGAACTTCATAGCAGTCGATCGGTTCGCAAGCCAGCGTCATATCCTTACCCGGCAAAAAAGCATCATTCACCACCATCCCCAAAGCCCCGGCGCTGCGAGGCCAGGTAGCATCCACCACCGTCCAGCCCCGTTCAGTATACACCCGCAGAAAAGTATGCACATCAGGAACCGGCCCGGCCGCCAGCAGCGCCCGCAGCCCCGCCGGAAAATGCCCCGTATTGCCGACCGTAAACCGGTGCGTACCCATTATAACCCGCGAATCCAGCCCCAACTCGCGAAAAACATCCGCCAGCAGATAATGCTTCCCCGAACAAGTCCCCCGCCACTCCCGCACAATCGCCTCCGCCGCCCGCGAACTAGCCCGGCGATAAGGCATATCCCGCACCAACTCAAAACACCGCCCCGGAGTAAGCCCATCCCCAACCCTCAGCAACCCCCGCCGGCAACCCTCCCGCTCCAGCAAAGCCAACAGCGCCCCCATAACTCCCTCCATTACAAGCGATTTTCGTCCGCCTCTTATTCGGCAGCGGGATGCAATTCCAGAACCGCCAGAGCCAAACCATCAGCGACGTTGAGGTCCAACGCCCCATATCCGAAAACTCTGGCATGGGACGGATCACTAGCCTGCCCCAAAAGCGCAAAAGCCAATTGCGCGTCCCGAACTTGCCGAATCGTTGCGCCTACATTCAGCACTGCGAATCTCCCCTTCGGATTAACATTGAAATTTTTGCCGGCCAGAGCCGCGCGTACACCGGATATCTGAACGCTTCTCTCCGACTCGTGAAAATACTCCAGCCAGTTTGTCGACAAAAACCGCTCCCCGGGCCTTAACAGAAAGGCGTCTCTGGACACAATTCCGTACACCAAAGCCCGCGGCCGGCAATACCAGGCTACATTATGATCAGAACGCAGCAACGTTAGTGATTCAGTCTCCAATAGAACAACCCCTCATCAACCAATGTTTGGGTTAGCGTCGCAATACTGGTAACATTGCCTTGCCCTTCAATAGCAACAAACTCCCCGTCTTTCTTTGTCGCGCTAAACATCACCCGATCGGCATCCAGAAACCAAACGCTGACGCCCCGCTCATCAGCAAACCACCGCCACTCCCCAACAACCCATCCCTCCGGCGAACAACCCAAGCCAACCTCGCTATCCGCCCCGACCCTGGAAAAAAGCGCCCAAAACCCCCGCGCGCTTTCATCCGCCGCCGGAAACTCCCCCACATCCAAATCCGCATCCGACGCCAGATAATCCAGCCGATCCGCCAAAACCCCTTCCCCCATATCCCGCAAAAAACCCGCAACATCCCCCACGGTAGCAACATCCGAAACAACCATCCCCAACCCCCTACCCCGCCGCCGCCGCCCGCCCCAAACAGCCCTTAATCGCCGCAACCCGCCCCCCAAACTCCCCATCCCCCAGCGCCGGCTCCGCCCGCCCCAGCGGAACATCCGTCAGCACCTCCACCCACGACGAACAGCCCCCGTACTCCGGCAACCACGCCGCCGCAACTGGCGACTCCAGCCGGTACACCCGCAACAACAGCGCCGACAACGGCAGCATCGGCTTCCAGCGCAGCCGCGACTGAGCATAATCCGTAGTCCAAATATAATGCGGCGCCAAATCATCCACCTGCCGCTGCGCATCCAACTCCAGCACTTCTTCCGCCCTGGCGAAATGCGTAAAAACCACCTGCCCTCCATCCCGCGGCCGCTCCAGCAGCGACTGCAAAGCCGGCCGGTATTCCGCCCGCAACAATTCCGGCTTCTGATGCTCATAAGTAGGATAAAGCAAAAACTCCCGGTGAATCACCCGGAAATCCTTGCCGCTCTCGTGAATGCCCCCCTTCCGCAGCAACAAAATCTGCTCGCCCCGCGCCAACGCCTCCACCGTAACCGCCCATTCTTTAAGCGCCATCTGGCATTTATCCGGCAACATCCTAACCAACCCTCCGCTTATGACTGCGCCCATCTTACCACCGCCCCGCCCCCCCGACAACGAAAACCGCCCCACGGGGAAAACCGCCCCACAGGGAAAACCGCGCCCCGGAATTAACCCCCAAACGCCCCGGAACCTAACCCGCATCCCACCGCAACATCCGGCGGAAATTGCGCCCGGTCACCGCCGCCACTTCCTCTATAGTAACCCCCTTGACCTCCGCCAGACACCGCGCCACTTCCGCCACATGACGCGGCTCCGTCCAATTAGAACGATACTTCTTGAACGGCTGCGGATAAGCATCGGTTTCCAGCACAATATGCTCCAGCGGAATCGCCCGCGCCGCCGCCTGCACTTCCCGCAGCCGGGTCAGCGGACGGGCCAGCGAAATATAAAACCCGCAGTCAATCGCCTCCCGCGCCGTCGCCTCATCCGCCTGAAAATAATGCATCGCGCCCCCCACCTCCCCCGCCCGCTCCTCCCGCAGCACCCGAAACACCGCCGAATGCGCCTCCCGCGAGTGAAAGATCACCGGCAAATCCAAACTGCGCGCCAGCCGGATCTGCTGCCGGAACACCTGATCCTGCACCTGATGCTCCGGCGATTCCGGCAAATAATCCAACCCCACCTCGCTAATGCAAACCACCCCGTCCGACCGCGCCAACCGCTCCAGCTCCCCATAAACCGCATCATCCACCAAGCCATGCGCCTGGCACGGATGTATCCCCACCCCGGCATACAAAGCATCGAACCGCCCCGCCAGCCCGATACAAGCCCGACTGGACTCCACCGTAGTCCCCGCCAAAACCGCCGCCGTAACCCCCACCTCCGCCGCCCGCTCCAGCATCCCCGGCAGCTCCCCAACATCATACTGATCTAAATGAGTATGGCAATCGCCAAAAGTCAAACCCGCAGTCATAGCGCACCCCTCCCGGGCGAAATGTGTAGGACGTTTCGCGGCTTACAATGATAGCTACGCCGGGCGGGAGCGGTCAACCGGGAGCGATCCAGGAAAAATTGGGCGAAACCCTTGACAAAGAGAGCCGGATAAGGTAGCGTAATTACCGGCCGACAGGACCCCTGCTAGCTGGTCCGTCGGATCTCGCATCCGGTCGGCCCCTTATAACCATGCACATCGCCTATCTCGACGAATCAGGAACCCAGAAAAGCGCCCGCTACTTCGTGTTAGCGGGCCTTGTCGTGTTTGAGCGTCATACCCTGTCCCTAGCCAGAGAACTGGATCGGATCCAAACAAAATACTTGCCCGACTACTCCGACACCGCCGCGTTTCACGCCGCCGCCCTCCGCGCTCCATCGAAAAGAGTCCCGCCGCCTTTCAACCGGCTGTCTCGAGACGAGCGATTTCAGCTAATATCCGACGTCTATCAAGTAATTGCCGATTCCCAAGTTCGGATAATCACCGTCGCCATAGAAAAAGCGGCTATTGACGGAGACCCCTACGAAATGGGATTCGAGCAAATTGTAAGCCGCTTTGACCTCTTTCTCCAGCGAATTTATCGCGAATGGGGCAAGGCGCAAAGCGGACTTATCGTCGTCGCGGAATCAACCTACCGCAAAAATCTCGAATTACAGGCCCGCCGGATTGCCAAAGAGGGCCACCGTTGGGGCGAAATCCACAATTTGGCGGATATCCCGTATTTCGCCCCCGCAGAAAACACCCGCCTGCTCCAGTTGGCGGATTTTATCGCCAACGCGGTTTTCGGCAAATACGAATCCGGCCACGCCAACAACTTCGACCGCATAGCCCCCAAGTTCGACCAAGATGACAGCGGCCGCATCCACGGCCTAGTTCACATCGCCCGCGACCGGGACAACTGCTACTGCCCCGCCTGCCTACAGCGCCGCATCACCCCCCACCCCCACCCCTGACGCCCCCCCCGCCCCAGCACCCCCGCGCCCCGCGCCCATATCCCCTTGCCCCGGCCCCCCCCGCCCCCGCGTTGACACCCCCGCCCGCCAATGCTACTATAATTGTTGATAACTCCAGTCAACAATGCCCGCGCCGCCCCGGACGCCCCCGCAGGCACCCCGGCGGCGCCCGCCAGCCCATCATCCCCCCCGAAAGGAGCGCCCAATGACCACCCCCAGGGTCATCTCCCGCGGCACCACCACCTCCGGCGAACTCGACGCCGACTACAAATGGGGCTTCACCATCGACATCGACGCCGACCTCGCCCCCAAGGGCCTCAGCGAGGACGTCGTCCGCCTCATTTCCGCCAAAAAAGACGAACCCCAGTGGCTGCTGGAATGGCGACTCAAAGCCTTCCGCCACTGGCAGCGCCTCCAGTACCAGGAACCCGCCTGGGCCAACATCACCCACCCCCCCATCGACTACCAGGACATCTACTACTACGCCGCCCCCGCCACCAAAGACGCCCCCAAAAGCCTCGACGAAGTAGACCCCGAAGTCCTCGAAGCCTTCGACAAACTCGGCATCCCCCTCCAAGAACGCGAACGCCTCGCCGGCGTAGCCGTCGACGCCGTCCTCGACAGCGTCTCCGTCGCCACCACCTACCAAGATATGCTCGAAAAAGCCGGCATCATCTTCTGCCCCATGAGCGAAGCCGTCAAAAACCACCCCGACCTAGTCCAAAAATACCTCGGCTCCGTCGTCCCCTACACCGACAACTTTTTCGCCACCCTCAACTCCGCGGTATTCAGCGACGGCTCCTTCGCCTACATCCCCAAAGGCGTCCGCTGCCCCATCGAGCTGATGACCTACTTCCGCATCAACCAGGCCGACTCCGGCCAGTTCGAGCGCACCCTCATCGTCGCCGAGGAAAGCGCCTACGTCAGCTACCTCGAAGGCTGCACCGCCCCCGCCCGCAAAACCCACCAACTCCACGCCGCCGTCGTCGAACTCGTCGCCCTCGACCACGCCGAAATCAAGTACTCCACCCTCCAAAACTGGTTCCCCGGCGACAAAGAGGGCAAAGGCGGCGTCTACAACTTCGTAACCAAACGCGGCCTCGCCGCCGGACAAAACTCCAAAATCTCCTGGACCCAAGTCGAAACCGGCTCCGCCATCACCTGGAAATACCCCAGCGTCATCCTGCAAGGCGACAACTCCGCCGGCGAATTTTACTCCGTCGCCCTCGTCAACCGCTACCAGCAAGCCGACACCGGCACCAAAATGATCCATCAAGGCAAAAACACCAAAAGCACCATCGTCGCCAAAGGCATCTCCGCCGGCCACGGCAACGCCACCTACCGCGGCCTAGTCAAAATGCTACCCCCCGCCGACGGCGCCAAAAATTTCACCCAATGCGATTCCCTCCTCATCGGCGACCAATGCGGCGCCCACACCGTCCCCTACATCGAAGTCAAAAACCCCACCGCCCAAATGGAACACGAAGCCTCCACCTCCAAAGTAAGCGACGACCAACTCTTCTACTGCCAGCAACGCGGAATGTCCGTCGAGGACGCCCACTTTATGATCATCAACGGCTTCTGCCGCGGCATCTTCCAAGAACTCCCCTTCGAATTCGCCATGGAAGCCTCCCAACTGCTAAAAGTAAGCCTGGAGGGTGCCGTAGGCTAAAACGGCCCCCCCAAACAGGAGCGACCGCCATGATGTCCACCTACCGCGCCATCGTCGACGACGAAGGCGCCATCCACCTACTGGAGCCGGTCAAACTCAAAGAAGGCACCCACATCCTAGTCACCGTAGCCGACCAAGACACCCTGATCGCCCTGATGAAATCATCCGGCCAAACTGCCCTATCCGAACAAAGTCTCCGCGAGGAATTGGAGGAGGATGCCGCGTGGGCCTATCTGTTGAAAGATCAGCCATCGTAATCGCCCGGTTCCCCTACTCCGACCTGTCCTACACGCCCATCCGCCCCGTGGTAGTGTTAGCCAATTCCGGGCGCCGCGATTGGCTTATGGGCCAGATTACCAGCAACGCCAATATCGATAGCCTGGCGATAGAGTTGACCAATGACAGCCTAGACCGGGGATTCCTCCGCGAAGTAAGCTACTTTCGCCCCAATAAGCTGTTCACCGGAAACGAAGCCCTGATTATCCGCCCGGCCGCCACCCTGAAACCCGAAGCCTTCAACCGCCTGCTCGACGCGGCAATCAACCTGCTAAACCAAAACCGGATGCAACCATGACCGAAAACCACCCCCTCCTCCAAATCCAAAACCTCCACGCCGCCGCCGGCGACCTCCCCATCCTCAACGGCGTCGACCTCCAAGTCCGCGCCGGCGAAGTCCACGCCATTATGGGCCCCAACGGCTCCGGCAAAAGCACCCTCGCCAACGTCCTCGCCGGACGCCCCGACTACACCGTCACCGCCGGCCAAGCCATCTACGACGGCCAAGACCTCCTCGCCCTAGACCCCGAAATCCGCGCCCGCTTGGGCGTATTCCTCGCCTTCCAATACCCCGTAGAACTTCCCGGCGTCCGCGCCTGGCAATTCCTCAAAGCCGGCCTCGACGCCAAACGCCAGCACCACGGACAAGACGAACTCTCCGCCCGCGAGTTCGACCGCCTCCTCCGCCAAAAAATCAGCCTGGTCGACATCGACCCCGAACTAACCCGCCGCGCCGTCAACGAAGGCTTCTCCGGCGGCGAAAAAAAACGCAACGAAATCCTCCAAATGGCCGTCCTCGAACCCCGCTTAGCCCTCCTCGACGAAACCGACTCCGGCCTCGACATCGACGCCCTCCGCATCGTCTCCGACGGCGTAAACAAACTCCGCTCCCCCCATAACGCCATGATCCTCGTCACCCACTACCAAAGAATGCTCAACTACATCCGACCCGACCAAGTCCACGTCCTGCTGGACGGCCGCATCGTCCGCTCCGGCGGCCCCGAACTGGCCCTGGAGCTAGAGGAAAAAGGATATGATTGGATCCGAGAGAACCCCCAACAATAGCCGCACCCGATATTGGCTCAATCTCGATAAAGACGGCGTCAAGCTGCACAAAGGCTCCTGCCCCTACGTCCGCCAATTCGCCGTCAAGCCCAAATGGAAACTATTTAAATCTAAAAAGGATGCCTACGCCTTCACTTCCCGAACCATCAAAAAATGCGGAATCTGTTGGTAATCAAATGACACAACCACCAACCCGACACCCCCAATACGCCGCCGACCACCAAACCCTGACCGCCGCCGGCCAAGCCCCGGACTGGCTCGCCCGCCTCCGCGCCCAAGGCTGGCAGCAATTCAACACCCTCGGCCTACCCACCGCCCGCCGCGGCAACGAGCGCTGGAAATACACCAGCATCGCCCCCATCGCCCGCATCCCATTCGCCTACCCCTTCACCCCCGCCGCCGCCGACCCCGAAACCCCGCAACCCGATTTCGGCTACCCCCAAACCCCCGCCGCCCTCCCCACCGAAAACAACGACGCCCTCCGCCAACACCTCGGCAGCCTAGCCCCCATCAACCACGACGGCTTCGCCGCCCTCAACACAGCCTTCCTCCAAAACATCGCCCTAATCCAATCCCAGACCGACACCCCCCCCCTAACCGCCGTCGTCCACCACACCGCCCCCCCCACCGCCCCCGGCGACCCGCCCGCCGCCATCCACCCCCGCACCCTAATCCTCGCCGCCCCCAACTCCCGCCTAACCGTAATCGAAACCTACTCCGGCCCCCCCAATCAGCGCTACTTCGCCAATGCCGTAACCGAAATCATCCTCGACCCGGGCGCCCAAGTCGACCACTACCGCCTGCTCAACCAAAACCCCGCATCCTTCCATATCGGCGTAACCCGCGTCCGCCAAGCCCAAGACAGCGCCTTTTCCTCCGCCTCCTTCGCCCTAGGCACCGCCCTCGCCCGCAACGATTTCGCCGTAACCCTCAACGGCCCCGGCGCCTCCTGCCACCTCAACGGACTCTACTACACCGCCCACGACCAGCACATCGACAACCTAATCAGCATCGACCACGCCCAGCCCCACGGCACCAGCCGCCTCAACTACAAAGGCATCCTCAACGGCAACTCCCGCGCCGTTTTCGGCGGCGAAGTCATCGTCCAACCCAACGCCCAAAAAAGCGACGCCCAGCAAACCGACAAAAACCTCCTCCTCTCCAAAGACGCCGAAATAGACAGCAAACCCAGCCTCCTAATCTACGCCGACGACGTCCAATGCAGCCACGGCGCCACCGCCGGACAAATCGACCCCCAAACCCTCTTCTACCTCCGCAGCCGCGGCCTAGACCTCCCCGCCGCCAGCCGAATGATCGTCAGCGCTTTCGCCCGCGAAATCATCGACACCGTCAAACCCGACCCCCTACGCCAATACCTAGACTCCCTATTCGACCGCAGCATAACCGTCAAAACCCTACCCATAGCCCAGCCCTGACCCCGCCCCATAATCCCCCCGCCGGGCCAAAATGCTATGAAATGCCATAAAACGCTAAAGTCCAGCAAAAACGGACGCTAGGGAGAATATGATGCCCTCCAATTTCGACGCCGAAAAAATCCGGGCCGACTTCCCCCTCCTGCAACAGTCGGTCAACGGCCACCCCCTAGTCTACCTCGACAACGGCGCCACCTCCCAAAAACCCCAAGCTGTCATCGACGCCCTCGTCCGCTACTACACCACCGAAAACGCCAACGTCCACCGCGGCGTCCACACCCTAAGCCAGCAAGCCACCGACGACTACGAAGCCGCCCGCGCCAAAATCCGCCAACTAATCAACGCCGCCCACGACCACGAAATCATCTTCACCCGCGGCACCACCGAAAGCATCAACCTCGTCGCCCAATCCTACGGACGCCAAAACATCGGCCCCGGCGACGAAATCATCATCTCCAATATGGAACACCACTCCAACATCGTCCCCTGGCAAATGCTCTGCCAAGAAAAAAACGCCACCCTCCGCGTCGTCCCCATCAACGACTCCGGCGAACTCCTCATGGACGAATACGAGCGAATGCTCTCCCCCCGCACCAAACTAGTCGCCATCACCCACGTATCCAACGCCCTCGGCACCATCCAGCCCGCCGCCCAAATCGTCGCCCTCGCCCGCGCCCACGGCGCCCTAACCCTCCTCGACGGCGCCCAAGCCATCCCCCACCTCCCCATCGACGTCCGCCAGCTCGACTGCGACTTCTACGCCTTCTCCGGCCACAAACTCTACGGCCCCACCGGAACCGGCGCCCTCTACGGCAAAACCGAACTACTGGACAATATGCCCCCGGTCTACGGCGGCGGCGAAATGATCAAATCCGTAACCTTCGAGCATACCACCTACAACGACCTCCCCTACAAATTCGAAGCCGGCACCCCCAACATCGCCGGCGCCATCGGCCTCGGCGCCGCCATCGACTACCTCCAAAACATCGGCTACGACGCCATCGCCGCCCACGAACACCAACTCCTCCAATACGGCGCCCAAGCCCTCCAATCCATCGGCGGACTCCGCATCATCGGCGACTCCCCCCACAAAGCCGGCATCCTATCCTTCGTAATCGACAACATCCACCCCCACGACATCGGCACCATCCTCGACACCCAAGGCATCGCCATCCGCACCGGCCACCACTGCGCCCAACCCGTAATGCAAAGGTTCCAAATCCCCGCCACCGCCCGCGCCTCCCTAGCAATCTACAACACCAAAGCCGACCTAGACGCCCTAGCCCGCGCCATAGACCGCGCCATCGAAATCTTCTCCTAACCCCCAACCCAACCCCGCACCACCAAAACCTACTCCCAACCCCGCGCCCAAGCCCGCGCCATCAAAACCTACTCCCAACCCCGCGCCCAAACCCGCGCCATCAAAACCTACTCCCAACCCCGCGCCCAACCCCGCGCCACCAAAACCCTCTCCCAACCCCGCGCCCAAGCCCCAGCCATCAAAACCATCTCCCAACCCCGCGCCCAAGCCCACGCCATCAAAACCTACTCCCAACCCCCCGCCCAAGCCCCAGCCATCAAAACCTACTCCCAACCCCCCGCCCAAGCCCCAGCCATCAAAACCTCCTCCCAACCCCCCGCCCAAGCCCCAGCCATCAAACCCTACTCCCAACCCCCCGCCCAAGCCCGCGCCATCAAACCCTTCCCCTAACCCCCCGCCCAAGCCCACGCCATCAAAACCATCTCCTAACCCCGCGCCCAAGCCCGCGCCATCAAAACCTCCTCCTAACCCCGCGCCCAAGCCCACGCCATCAAAACCTCCTCCTAACCCCGCGCCCAAGCCCGCGCCATCAAAACCTTTTCCCAACCCCGCGCTCTAGCCTGCACCATCAAAATCTTTTCCTACCCCCCGCCCTAGCCCGCGCCATCCAAAACCCCAACCCCCCAATCCCCCCAAAGAGGCCCCCCACAAAATCCCCGCCCCTTAACCCATACCCCCCGCACCATCATCAACAATCCCTCCCCCCAAGAACCCAAAATCCCCTCCCCCTAAGGGGGAGGGTTAGGGTGGGGGTGAACCCCCCCAAAAACCAACCGCCCCCACCCCCAAATCCCCGCCCGCCCCCCAATTCATCCTGAGCTTGTCGAAGGATGAATTGAGCGTCCCCCCTCAAACCCGCCCCAACCCCCACCCAATCCCCAAAATCCCCCACCCAACCCCCTTGACAAACTCCAAACTTACGTTCTACACTGATTCCAATGCCAAAACCTCATTCCCCCAAACGGCGCCGAATGGGGGGAGCTACGGGGTAAAGTCCCGGCCGGGATAAAGACAGGCAGTTGTGTGGTGTGTGTGTGTCCGGACTTGTGGTGGTGTGGTGTGGCCGCCCTGCACTAGTCCCGAGCCTGCTCAAAGGATGTCCCGCGGGGGGGAGGCCCCCGGGGCTCCATCCCGGGCTTGGCGAAGGATGACCTGCGGAACCGCCCGAATCCTGACCGTGTCAAAGGATGTCCCGCGGGGGGGAGGCTCCCGGGGCTCCATCCCGAAGCGGTCATATAGGGATGACAGGCGGGGCGGATGTGGGGGGTGCGTGTGGGGGGTGTGGTGTGGTGTGGTGTGGCGACGAACGGGGGCAGCCGCAGCCGGCGGCGGCTTGCTTAAAAATTCAACCAAAGAGGCAACCAAATGGCAACCCAAACAAAAAACCCCAGCAAAGGCAACCCAGACCAGGAAACCCCGAAAACCGATCCAACAAGAAAACCCCGACCGGGGCCAAACCCTAGTAACGGCAAGGAGCGTATAATGCCGCCGTAGACCAACGGAAACCACCCGGCCATCCCGCGGCATTGACCGCCAGGCCAATGCCGCCCTAAAACCAACGGAAACCAACGAATCCCGATACCCAAAAACGCCCGTCGCCTACCAGGCAACGGGCAACACCCGCGTCCCCAATCATTCATCCTGAGCTTGTCGAAGGACGCCCCCCCATCACTCCCCCCGCCGCACCCGCCGCGTAGGCGTATCCGCAATATACCCCGAAAGATTCAGCGCCGTATGAATCAGCCCAATATGCGAATACCCCTGCGGAAAATTCCCCAACTGCCGCCCCGTACCCTGATCATACATCTCCGCAAACAACCCCAAACCATTCCCCTGCGTCGTAATCACCTCATGAAAATAATCAAACGCCCGATCCATCTGCCCCGTATAAATCAAATTCCCAATCAGCCAAAAACTAAGCAACGTAAACGACCCCTCCGCCTGCGCCCCCAACCCATCATCCGTCTCCTCCGGCAAATACCGCCACACCAACGGCCCATCCGCCAACTCCCGCTCAATCGCATCCACATTCTGCCGCACCCGCGGATCCTCCCGATGCAACAACCCCATAAACGGAATCGCCAAATTCGACGCATCCAAAACCTCGCTGTCATACCGCTGCCGAAACGCCCCCTTCGCCCGACTCCACCCCCGCCCCAAAATCTCCGCCTTAACACTATCCGCCGCCAGCGACCAACGCCGGTAATACTGCCGCTGCCCCATCGCCGCCGCAATATACGCCGCATAATCCAGCGCCGCCCAGCACATCACCTTGGAATACACAAAATGCTGCCGCCCACCCCGCACCTCCCATATCCCCCGATCCCGCCGCCGCCAATTCCCCAACGCCGCCTCCGCCATCGTCAACACCAACTGCCACGCCTCCTCCGGGATCCTCCCCCGCAACAACAACAGCGAATGCATCGATATAATCACCTCCCCGAACACATCCAACTGCAAATGCTCCGCCGCCGCATTCCCCACCCGCACCGGACGCGAATCCAAATACCCCCGCAAATGATCCAGCGTATACTCCTCCAAAGACGACTCCGGGCTAATCCCATAAACAATCTGCGTATGCCGCAAATGCAACTGACACTGCTCCAGCAGCCAATGAATATACCGATCCGCCCCGTAAACATCCCCCAACCGATACAAAACATCCACCGTAAAACTAGCATCCCGCAGCCACGAAAAACGATAATCCCAATTACGCGTCCCCCCAATCGTCTCCGGCAAACTCGCCGTCGGCGCCGCCACAATCGCCCCCGTCCGCGGATACATCATCAAATGCAACACCAAAAACGACCGCACCACCGACTCCCGCCACAACCCCTCATACCCCATCCGCTCCACCAACCGCTCCCAATACCGCCGCGTCCGCTCCAGCTTCACATCCGTCCGCCGCCGCTCCCAACTGCTCGGCCGCCCCCCCCCGTACACCAGCACAAACACCGCCCGCTCCCCCTCCCCCAGCCGAAACCCCGCCGACACCCCCCCCGCATCCAAAGGCAAATCAACGCTCGACAGCAAAGTAACCGTCTGCCCCCCGCCCCGCGCCTGCACCGCCCCCTCCCCCAACCGCCGAAACCCCGGAACCGCCCGCCCATAATCATGCCGCGGCCGAAAATCGCACCACAAATCCGCCTCCCCCGACAAACAATCCACCACCCGGTGAATCTCATGCGGCGGCTCCGGCGGCGGCGTATCCGGGTTCCCGTCATCATCCCCCCACACCGGCATAAAATCCGTAACCCGCACCGCCCACCCATCCCCCGTGAAAGTAGTCTCCAAAATGTTAGTATTCCGCACATAAGCCTGAGACGACGAAAACCCCGGACCCGCCGGGCCAATCCGAAAATGCCCGCCCACCTCCGGATCCAATATCGCCGCAAACACGCTGGGGGAATCAAAACGCGGAAAACAGCACCAATCCACCGACCCGTCAACCCCCACCAACGCCGCCGACGACATATTCCCAATCAGCCCATACTCATACAAAGCAACCACAACTCAACCGCAAATCCCAACCCGCCCCCGCAACCCCCAAACCGCCCCAAGTCTAGCACCCCACCCCCACCCCCCGCAACAACCCCCAACGCCCCAACAACCCCCAACGCCCCCTAATCCCCCCGCCCCCCGCCATTCATTCCTGAGCTCCCCCCCGCCATTCATCCTGAGCTTGTCGAAGGATGAATGCCAAAACCAAAAATCCCCTCCCCAACAACCCCAAAATCCCCTCCCCCTAAGGGGGAGGGTTAGGGTGGGGGTGAACCGCCCCCTCAAGACACCCCCCCTTGCCAACCCCAACCCCCCTACCTACAATAAATCACCCCCCCAACCAGTGTATACTACCCCCAACCAGCCCCCGCCCCACCCGCCGCCAGGAGCGCACCCCCATGCACGAACTAAGACCCATCACCCCCGACGAATTCGAGCCATGGCTCCGCGCCGAATCCCGCGCCCACAGCAACCGACTCGACCACGACCCCAACGAACTCCGACCCCACTTCGACCTCTCCCGCACCATCGCCGTCCTCGAAAACGGACAAATCATCGGCGGCTGCCACTCCCACCGCCTCCAAATGTCCATCCCCGGCGGCACATCCGTAGTCGCCGGCGTCGCCAACGTCGCCGTCCAGCCCACCCACACCCGCCAAGGCATCATGACCCGCATGATGCAACACCAAATCCACGACATCCACCAACGCGGCGAACCCCTAGCCGCCCTATTCGCCTCCGAAAGCCTAATCTACGGACGCTTCGGCTACGGCATCGCCACCCTCCAAGAAACCTGGCGCATCGACCGCCAACACACCGCCTTCGCCCGCCAACACCAACCCCCCGGCCGCGTGGTATTTGTCGACCCCGCCGACATCCCCCAACACCTCCCCCAAGTATTCCAACGCAGCGCCCACGGCCGCGCCGGCGTATTCCAGCGCCAGCCCCACGAATGGCAACGCGACGCCCGCAACCCCGAACACCAACAAGGAGGACCCGGCGGACTATTCTACGCCGCTTATGAACAAGACCAACAAATCGACGGCTACGTAACCTACCGCGCCCACCGCCCCACCCTAACCGTCAACGAACTAATGGCAACCACCCCCCAAGCCGCCGCCGCCCTATGGCGCTTCTGCTTCGACATCGACCTAATGAGCGTCACCGAAGCCGTCAAACGCCCCCTAGACGACCCCCTGCCCTGGATGTTAGCCGACCCCCGCCGCCTCCAACGCACCACCCGCGACGCCCTATGGCTAAGAATAATAGACGTCCCCGCCGCCCTAACCCAACGCCAATACCCCCACCCCGCCAAACTAACCCTAGAAATCCGCGACCAACAATGCCCCTGGAACCAAACCCGCTTCACGCTAGAAGCCACCCCCCAAGGCGCCGCCTGCCGACCAGCCCCAACCCAAACCCCCGACCTAACCCTAGACGTCTCCGCCCTAGCCAGCGCCTACCTAGGCGCCATAAACTTCACCACCCTAAAAAACGCCGGCCAAATAGACGAACACACCCCCGGATCCCTACAACAAGCCAACCAACTATTCGCCACCACCCCAGCCCCCTGGACCCCCTTCAACTTCTAACCCCCACCCCAACGAATCCCGCCAATCCCAACCCCCGCGGGGGAGGGCCAGGGTGGGGGCCGCCCCCACAGCTCCATTCATCCCAGCTTGCCGAAAGCTACCCCCAATGCTATAATCCCCCCAGCAACCCCAATCCCCCGGAGCCATAGCAATGCTGAACCACCCCGGCGCCCCAACCCTGATGCCAGACGCCCGCGCGATGCCAGCCAAAGGCGAGGCTATACGGGCGGCGTTCCGTGGCGAATAAAGCGCGGCGGGCGTTGGCGGCGGCGGTCAAATCGGAAAACGGAGCGGCGTAATGGCGACAGAAGAGGGTGACCGCGGCGGGCTGCGGAATATATGGCAAGTCATCGGCAAGCTGGAAGCGAATGTCGCCCGGTTGCTGGACGGACAATCCGAGCTGCGCACCGACCTGCGCGACGGACAATCCGAGCTACGTACCGAACTGCGCGACGGACAATCCGACCTGCGTACCGAACTGCGCGACGGGTTGAAAACGACTAACGCCCGTATCGACAAGCTGCTATGGTTGGGGCTGGGGCTGGCCGGAGGGGTGGTGACGCTCCTGGTGTTGGAAGTCTTGAGCCGGACTTCCGGCAACTGACTTGACGCCGGATGCCAAATAAGAAACAGAATAGCGCCCCTAACCGCCAACCTCATCCCATTACCGGCACAGCGAGGCGTTCTACAACGGCGTCTATACCGACGACCTGCCGGACTTGGTGCGCGAGGTCGCCGACTTTATAGCCCGCGCCGAGCAACTGGCCGGAAACGACGCTTAACCTCCCCCCATCATCTTAATATCCCCCAAAACCATCATACCCCAACCCCCCACAAATCCCCTCCCCCCGCGGGGGAGGGTTAGGGCGGGGGCCGCCCCCCATCGCAACAACCAACCCATAACCCCAACCAACCCATAACCCCAACCCCCATAACCCCCAACCCCGCCCCTTGCCCCATCATCCCGAACTTCCCCTCCAATCATCCTGCCCCCCCCAATCATCCTGATCCCGCCCCCCATTCATCCTGAGCTTGTCGAAGGATGAATGCGCCAACCCCCAACCCCCAAAACCTTGCCCCTACCCGCCCCGCTATGATAGACTCCCCCGCAACGAAGTCCCAAACCCACACCGACAGGAGCATCCCCAAAATGAAAACCCGCATCCAAACCCTGAAACTCGGGGGGGGGGGGGGGGGTATGAAAACGCCCGCCATCCGCCCCATCCCCGCCCTGAAAACCCTAACCGCCCTAACCCTAATCGCCGCCCTCGCGGCCCTAATCCTGTACGCCGCCCTCCCCGCCGGCGCCCAGACCTATACCGACTACGACTCCGATAACGACGGCCTGATTGACATCCGCACCATCGCCCAACTCCAGGGCATCCGCTTCGACCACGACGGCAACGGCTGGATTCGCCCCCAAAGCCGCGGCACCGACCTCGCCCCTTACAACGCCGCCTTCCCCAACCGCCAAACCTCCAGCGTCGACACCCTCGCCGCTACCACCACCCGCATGGGCTGCCCCGCCGCCTGCATCGGCTACGAACTCATGAACAACCTCGACTTCGCCGACGCCACCACCACCCAACGCAACTGGACTACCGGCTACGCCTACGCCGGCATATTAGAAGGCAACGGCTACGCCATCAGCAATATCATCGTCGATCCCGGCAACGCCAGCGGCGGGCTGTTCCGCCAACTGGAAGCCGCCGGCGTGATCCGCAATCTGGGGATGATCAACCCCACCATCACCGGCCAGGCTACGATCGCCGGCCTGGCCGCCGTCAACCAAGGCGCCATCATCGCCAGCTACGTTGCCGGCGGCACCATCACCGCCGCCGGCAACGCCGCCAGCATCGGCGGCCTGGTAGGGTATAACAGCGGCTCCATCATCGCCAGCTACGCCACCGCCACCTCCACCCGCACCACGGGCATCCCCTCCTCCGGCGCCCACCGCAGCGGCGGACTCGTCGGACGCAACACCGGAAATATCACCGCCAGTTGGTCCGCCGGCAACGTCAGCCATTCCGCCGGCTCCCAAGGCACCGTCCAAGTCGGCGGACTGGTCGGAGTGGTGGACGGCAGTTCCAGCATCGTCGCCGACAGCTACTGCGACACCACCGTCCAGGCCACCACCACCCCCTGCATCGGCGCCCTGGCCGGCGGCGCCACCGCTACCGCCGAGGGCCAAACCACCGCCCAACTCCAGGCCCCCACCGACTACACCGGCATCTACGCCAACTGGAACGTAGACCTCGGCAACATCGACGCCGACAACTTCCCCGACAACCCCTGGAATTTCGGGACAACCACCACTTACCCCACGCTGAAAACCCCGGACCAGCGCCAAGCGGATCCCGTTGTCGACTACGATCTGAACGACAACAACCTGATCGACATCAACAACCTCCACCAACTAAACGCCATCCGTCACGACCTCAACGGCGACGGCCTCCCCGACGCCGCCAACTACCCCGCCTACGCCGGCGCCTTCGTCAACGGCAACCTCGCAACCACCACCCCCACCACCCCCCGGATGGGCTGCCCCGACGGCTGCACCGGCTACGAACTATCCCAAAACCTAGACTTCGCCGCCGACGGCGCAGCCGTAACCAGCACCGACCCCTACCCCAACTGGGCGCCCATCGGCGGATCCTACAACACCATCTTTGACGGCAACGGCAACACCATCGCCCATCTCACCATCAACGGCGCCGACAACGACGCCTACTACGCGCTGTTCCGCGAACTAGGCTCCGACGGCGTCATCCGGGATCTGGGAATGGTCGACGCCAAAGTGCAAGGCGCCGGCGGCAACACTGGCACCGGGTATTATTCCGCCATCCTGGTCGGCAACAACAACGGCGGCCTAATCGAAACCAGCTACGCCCAAGGCGGCTCCGTAACCTCCACCCGCACCTACCTCGGCTATGCCGCCGCCCTGGCCGGCCGCAATTCCGGCACCATCCGCGCCAGTTGGACCACCGCCAGGGTCGCGGCGCACGCGGCCAGCAACAACGGCGCCGGCGGGATCGCCGGCTGGAACAACGGCGGCACGGTCACCGCCAGCTTCGGCGCCGGCCCCATATCCGGTTTTACCGGCTTTACCGGCGCATTGGTCGCCTGGGTCGACGGCGGCACGGTCACCGGCGCCTGCGACCTTACCATTAACACCGCCGGCACGTGCATCGGTGAACTAACCCAAAATCCCACCACCAACGCCCCCGGCGCCACCACCGCCCAACTGCAAGCCCTCACCGGCTACACCGGCGCCTTCGCCAACCTCAACGCCGACCTGGACGGCGACACCTTCCCCGACTACCCCTGGAGCTTCGGGGCCACCACCACCTACCCCACCCTGTACACCCCCAGCGAGCGCCAAACCGCCGCCGCCCTGGTGATGGACTACGACCAGGACGACGACAACCTGATCGACATCACGAACCTGCACCAGCTAAACGCCATCCGCTACGACCTCAACGGCAACGGCCTCCCCGAAAACGCCGCCAACTATTCCGCCTACACCGGCGGCTTCCCCAACGGCAACCTATCCGACACCAGCACCCCCTACCTCGGCTGCCAGTCAACCTGCATCGGCTACGAACTAAGGATGGATCTGAATTTTGACACCGACGGCGACGGCCAGGTAGGCGTAACCACCACCAGCACCGACCCCTACCCCAACTGGCAGCCCATCACCGTCGGCAACACCGGCTACTCCGCGATCTTCGAGGGCAACGGCCGCACCATCGCCCGCTTGACCCTCGACCGGAGCAATACGGATGCCGGGCTGTTCGGCGAGCTGGAAGGCGGCACGATCCGCAATGTAGGAATGATCGACGCCAAGATCCGCAGCGGCGGAAATCGCGGCCACGGCATCCTGGTCGGCTACAGCAACCGCGGCACGGTCGCCGCCAGCTACGCCCAGGGCGGCTCGCTCACCATCACCGCCCCCAGCGGTCACGCCGGCGGATTGGTCGGCCGGAACGTGGGCGCCGTCCGCTACAGCTACTCCACCGCCGCGGTCAACGGGGGCGCTCATAACAACCTCAATATCGGCGGGCTGGTCGGCTTACTGTCCCACATCAGCGGCGCCGACGCCGTCATCACCGCCAGCTATGCCGCCGGCGCCACCACCTACACCTACACCGGCCCCTTCCCCGGCCGGGTCGGCGGACTAGTAGGCCAAGTCCAATACGCCGCCAGCCGCGTCGCCGACAGCCACTGCGACACCCAAGCCACCGGGCAGTCCGGCTGCATTGGAGGTCTGGACTTAAGCGCCACCGCCGCCGCCGCCGGCTACACCACCGCCCAACTCCAAACCCCCGCCGGCTACACCGGCCCCTACGCCAACTGGAACCTGGACCTGGACAGCGACACCTTCCCCGACTACCCCTGGAACTTCGGCACCACCACCACCTACCCCACCCTATACACCCCCAGCGAGCGCCAAACCGCCGCCGCGGTGGTCGTCGACTACGACCAGGACAACGACAACCTGATCGACATCACCAACCTCCACCAGCTAAACGCCCTACGCTACGACCCCGACGGCAACGGCCTCCCCGACAACGCCGCCCACTATTCCGCCTACACCGGCGGCTTCCCCAACGGCAACATCGCCGACACCAGCACCCCCTACCTCGGCTGCGCCGCCGAATGCATCGGCTACGAACTAACCCAAAACCTAGACTTCGCCGCCAACGGCGCAACCGTAACCGCCAACGACGCCTACCCCATCTGGACCCCCATCCCATCCTACCAATCCACCCTAGACGGCAAAGGTCACACCATCACCCGCCTAACCATCAACGGCAACCACGCCAACGTCGGCCTATTCGCCGCCCTAACCGCCAACGCCGTAATCCGCGATCTGGGCCTAATCGCCCCCGCCGTCACCAGCGGCGGCGCATCCGCCAACGCCGGCGCCCTCGTCGGCAACAACGCCGGCCTAATCACCGCCAGCTACATCGATGGCGGATCCGTAACCGTAACCGGCGCCAACCCCTACGTCGGCGGCCTAGCCGGCCAAAACGCCGGCACCGGCGACCTCCGCGCCGCCTACTCCACCGCCGCCGTAACCGCCAGCACCACCGCCACCAGCACCGCGGGCGGGCTGATCGGCATCCACAGCGGCAGCCTAAGCGCCAGCTACGCCGCCGGCCGAGTAACCGGCAACACCGGAGCCGGAGCCGTCCTCGGCGGGCTGGTAGGCACTGCCGACACCGCCAACGCCGCCATCGAAGCCAGCTACTGCGACACCCAAACCACCACGCAACCCAACTGCATCGGCGCCCAAACCAACAGCGCCGCCGTAACCGCCGAGGGCAAAACCACCAGCGAACTCCAAACCCCCACCGACTACACCGGCATCTACGAAGCCTGGGCCATAACCCTAACCCCCAACGACGACACCCGCTACAACGTCTGGAACTTCGGCGCCGCCACCGACTACCCCACCCTATACCAACCCGCCGACCGCCAAATCACCATCACCGACACCCTACCCCCGCCCCTACCCCGAACCATCCCCCCCGAACCCGAAAAACCCTACGACCCGGCCGCCGACCACCCCGAAATCTACGAAAACACCGAATACGAAATGGCCGCAACCTGCCAAACCCGCAACGTGGATCCCGAAACCGGCAACCCGCGGGCGGCAACGGTGACCTTCGATTTGGGCGGCTACACCGGCCCCATCCTGCTACACCTGTCGATCTGGCGCAACGGGCGGTATATGGCCTACGAAACGCAGGGCATTGCGCTGCCAACGCTGGAGCACGACGGCCAAAGTGCCACGTTGCAGGTAGATACGGATCCGGTGCAGACGCGCTTCCGGCTGGATGGGCGGCGCAACGGGCTGGCGGCAAACCTGGTGCTGGGCTACGCCAACTGCCGTAGCGACGACCCGTAGCGCCTCACCCCCACCCAAACCCTCCCCCTAAGGGGGAGGGCTAGGGCCGGGGATCCCCCCAACCCCCCAATCATCCTGAGATTGTCGAAGGATGCAACCCCAACCGTCGGCAACCCAACCCCAAAAAAATCCCCTCCCCCCACAGGGGAGGGCTAGGGTGGGGGCGTCTCCCCAACAACGTCTCCCTAAAGCCCCAAAACCCAAAATCCCCAACCCCAAAAAAATCCCCTCCCCCACCGGGGGAGGGTTAGGGTGGGGGCGTCCCCCTGCCAAGCACCCCCAACACCGCTCCCAATCCCAAGAAAACCGCCCAAGCCCACCCTCCCCAAAAGGCGGCAACCCCCAAAGCTAAAGTGTAGCCAAATGGGGGAAATGGAGGGTTTGGGCGGGAAAGTAAAAAAATCCCCGCCCCTAATACCCCCAACCGCGAGATGCAAAATATGCCCCCCCCAGCCCCATACCCGCCGCCGCCGCATAAACAAACCCTGCCCGACAACGGCGTAACCCGTCTGCTAGGCAGGGCCAAAGCGAGACCCTGAACCTGTTATCCCCTCAAGGGCAAGGCGCTTGTAACCTTAAAGCAGCCCCCCCTGGTAAATCGAACTTTGCTTGCGGAAAATCTGCACCCGGTGCCGCGCCACCTCCACCACATACACCCGCCCTTCATCGTCAACCTCGACCGCGATCGGCCCCTGGAACGACTTTTCCCGCTCCCCCAGCCCGTTGGCCGCCAGCCGCCCCTTGACCGTGATCGGGTCAATCACCACCCGCTCCCGCCCCCACGACGACAGCGTAGCCTCGCCGGTCAGCTGGGTAAGGTACTCGCCCTGCGCGTTGAACACCTGCAAGCGGTCATTCTTGTAATCGGTGACGTAGATCTCGCCGTCCCGGTCCACCGCCACCCCGGTAGGGCGGTTGAACTCCCCCTCGCCGGAGCCGCTGGAGCCGAACTGCATCAGAAACCGCCCGTCCGGGGCGAACTTCTGGATCCGGTCATTGCGCCAATCGGCCACATACACATCCCCGGCGGCGTCAATTTCGATGCCCCAGGGCATATTGAACTGGCCGGCATCCCGGCCCAGCCCGCCCCAATTGAACTGAAACCGGCCGTCTTTGCCGAACACCTGCACCCGGTGGTTGCGGCTATCCACCAGATACAGGTTATCATCCCGGTCGAAAGCCAGCCCCGACGGGCAATTGATTTCCCCGTCAGCGGATCCCGCCGTCCCCCACATATCCGCCCAGCCCCGGCCCGGCTGGTAAACCGAAACCCGGTTAAGCCACTCGTCCGACACATAAGTGTTCCCCTGGCGGTCCAGCGCCACCGAAGTAGGCCACATAAAACTGCCGTTGGGGGTGGACGCATCGGCCTCTTCCGGCGGAATCTTTTGCCCGTAATCCTCAATAAACTCCTCGTCCGCCGTGAACACCGTCACCCGCTTGCAGGGAAAGAAAGCGGGCGTCTCAGTTCCCCGGCTAAGCACATAAAGCCGGTTGTCCGGGTCCCGGGTAATCGCCACCGGATTAAAAAACCCGTTGCCGCTGCGGACTTCCTGCCGCCCAATGGTATGGCTGTACTGAAACGTCACCGGCGCAAGCTGCGTAACCATCCGTACCTCGCAATTAACCCCATAACCCCGGCATCAGCCCCCGGCGGATCACCCCCGGCACTGCCGAGGATCCCCCGCCATAACCACACTGCGGCCCTGGCCATCGGAGGATCAACCCCAGCATCACCGGGAATCCCCCCTTTCATCCTTCGACAAGCTCAGGATGAAAGGGGGACATCGGCTATTCGGCTTCGGGCGGATTTCCGGGTTGTTCGGGGTTGGCTATTTGATAATGTCGAACTGCTCGAAGTTGCCGCCCAGGATGGGTTGGGCATCCAGCCCCAGCCACTTCTCCAAAATGGCGGCGTAAGTGCCGCGGAAATCGTTGTTCCACCGCAAGTCGCCCTCGTCCAACTTCGACGGATCCAGCGACGGGTACTCGCCATAAGCCCCGCCCTTAACGCTGTCGCCGATGACAAAGGCCACGCTGCCCGAACCGTGGTCGGTGCCGGAGCCGTTTTCCTGCACCCGCCGCCCGAACTCGGTGAACATCAAAATCACCACTTCCTCGTTGGCGTGATGCTCTTTCAAGTCCTCGTACAAGTCGGCGGTGGCGTTGGTGACATCCTCCCACAGCTTGGGGAAAGCGGTGTTCTGGTTGGCGTGGGTATCGAAAGCCCCCGGGTTCAGGCTGGTGTACAGCACCCGCGTGCCGAACTCCGCCAGATGCACCTGCGCGATGTTCTTGACCCACTGCGAAAACTGACTGCCCCCGTACTCCACGGTCGAGGAATACCGCTCCGGCGCGGTAGTCAGAATGTCCGCCCCTTTCAAGGCGTCCAACCCGGTTTGCGACAGATAGTCGTTGACCGGCCCGTTGCCGATGAGCGGCGAGTACATCTTGGAAAAGATGTCCAAAGCCTCCATCCGCTGGTCCTCGCCGTCAATGCCGGTCAGCACCCCGTAGGAAGTAAGCTCGCCCACCGAGGCCACCGACACCCCGGGCGCCGCCAGGGCGCGGGGCAGCCCGCGGCCGAAGTTCACCCCGGTAAGCACGTTCTCGCGGTGGGGATCCAGCTCCCGGATGGCCTTGCCCAGCCACCCCTCGGTAATCATCTTGTCCGGCTCGGCGGTATGCCAGATGTCCATCGACCGGAAATGCGAGCGGTTGGGGTTGGGATACCCGATGCCCTGAATGACCGCCACCTTGCCCTGGTCATACAGATCCTTGATCGGCCGCATGGACGGATGGAACCCCACCTCGCCGTTGATCGGCAGCACATCCGCCGGGTCAACCTTCAGCACCGGCCGATAATCGGCGTAGCGCGGGTCGTTGTAGGGAATGACGGTGTTGAGGGCGTCATAAGCCCCCGACATTTGTAGCACCACCAGCACCCGGTCTTTCTTGTTGGTCGTCATAACAGTCGGCTGTCTCCTTCGTTAGCGTTGGGGCAAACGTTAGAATTGGGGTATGGATAACCGGGGAGCGATCCGCCGCTCCGCATCACTCCATCACCGGCGGGATGCGAAACATGGCGACTCCCGTATCGGGGTCGTGAGAATGGTTCGCCAAAGCCAAAAGCAACTGCTGATTGCTGCGGCGGATTTCTTCGCGCATCTGCCGAAACCCCTCGCGCATTTCCTCCCGCAACGACTGCGCCTCCTCCCGGAACTCTTGCCGCAACTCCTCGCGTAGCCGCTGCATTTCCTCCCGGAACTCTTGCCGGGCCAGCCGGATTTCCTCGCGGTTCTGGTCTACCGCATCAAAGAGCAAGTCAACCCTGGCGGATAGCCGGCCCAGCCGGTACATCACCCCGCTGAACATCGCCAGCGCGGTCAGCAACAGCCCGCCCATGGCGAGCAGAATGGTCGTTTCCATCGGTTCCGCTCCCACCGGCATTGCCTCCTAATTATCCCTTCCCCCGAAAGGGGAGGGGATTTCGGGGTTCGGGGATTTCGCGGGCTAGGCGTACAGGTATTCCTTGGTGGAGGCGATCATCTGCAACATCTCGCCCACCTGCTGCGGGAAGTCCTCGGTGTCGGTACGCACAACGTCGCTCTTGGCGGCGCGGCGGATGAGCATCCGCCGGTTTTCCTCCGAAAGTTCGTAATGGCCTAGCAGCCGCAGGCAGCCGTCCACCATTTCGTCGGCGGTAATCGCCGGCGACTGGTCGGCCAGCTTTTCCACAATGTCTTTGATCCCCGGGTACTGGGTGTTGCCCAAGAAGTCGGCGGTGAAATTGATGCGATGCACCAGCGTGCCGCCGTCAATCCATTCCCGGCCGGTGTGCCACCCCTCCACCGACGGCGGGTTGAGCAGTTCCTGCCCCATATACTTCATCTCGTCGAAAATGAACTCGAAGCCGGGCTTGGGGCCGGTGCCCAGTTCGTAAGTCCAGTCGCCCACCATCCGCAGCGTGCCGATGACGGTTTCCACCGGACTCTTGATGCGGGCGAAGCGGGCGTTCTTGAACGCATCGGAGTTGAACAGTGCCCGCAGCATGGAGCGGATGTCGTACCCGGAGCGGAAGTACTCTGCCTCCAGCATTTCGATGGTCGCCAGATCCTGCGGCGGGGTTTCCATCCACGAAGGCACCCCCGGCTCGTCGGCCACGAAGTAGCTGTACAAGTGGCGGGAAATGAACCGCGCCGCCGCCGGCTGCTTGACGATGATGTCTACGATATCCTCCCCGTTGAAGCGGCCGGTTTCCCCCAAGAACGTCTTTTCGCCGTCATCGTGATCTTCCGGCACATACAGAAACTGGGCCGAGTAGCGACCATAGGGCTGGCCCGGCACCGGGTTGGCGATGGTCCAGCCGGTAAAGGCGCGGGCGCATTCCTTGACATCGTCCTCGGTGTAGTTGAACTCCCCATCCTTGCCCACGCCCAGCGAAAACAGCTCCAGCAATTCCCGCCCGTAGTTTTCGTTGATCGCCTCCTTGTGGCTGAGGCAGTTGTCCAGATAGAAAATCATCGCCGGGTCCTTGGAAATTGCCACCAGCAGATCGCGGAAGCTGCCCATCCCGTAGCTGCGGAACATCTCCAACTGGTCGTAATGCGTCGGGTAGCACTGCACCTTGCTGTCGGCGGTGCAAAAGATGCTGTGCCAGAAAAGCACCATCTTTTCCTCAAGCTGGGCTTGGGAGTTGATCAGCCGCCAAGCGAAATACTCCGGCACGCCGCGGGTGAAGTGGCTCCATTCGATGAAGCACCTTTCCGCCAAATCCAGCTCCAGGCCGTTGGGATGCTCTTCGGGGTTGAGCAGCTCCTCCACCGTGGCCTCGTACCCCTTTTCCGCCCGCGCCGCCAAATCGTCGTAGCGGGCGCCGAACCCGGCCCGGCGCATCAAGTGCGCCATCAGCGCAATATCCTGCGTACTTACCTGATCGCCCATAACAGTTACACCTCCCCATCGGAACGGCATTTATCCCCGCTAGGCTACCACTATGCCGCCCCGGATTCAACCCGCAAGGCAATAATCCCGAGAGCCGGCAAGATTTCGCCCCAACGCCCCGCCCCAAAAGGGGGCGCCGCATCGGGGAATATCAATCTAGGCGGCTACTCCCAAGCAGCGTGAACCCGCCCCGGAGGGCATTGGCGGTTGGGCGCCGCCGCTGATTCGGCTATAATAAGCGGATAATCGTCAGGAGCCGAAGCGCGTATGCCCAAAAATCCGGCTAACGGCCTGCTTGAGGCCGCCAAGAACATCGCCCCGCAAATCGCCGCCAACCGCGACCGGATCGAAGCCGAGGGGCAACTCCCCCCGGAACTGGCGGCGGATATGGCCCGCCAGCAACTTTTCGGCCTTTATGTTCCCAAAGAATTGGGCGGCCCCGAAGCCGACCCGATCACCGCTTTCAAGGTGGTCGAGGAAATCGCCCAAGCCGACGGCTCCGCCGGATGGTGCGTTTTCAACGGCACCTCCGTATCCTCGGCGGTGGCCCGATTGTCGCCGCAGGCGGCGCGGGAAATTTTCGGCGATCCCCCCTTCGTTCTGGGATCCGGCTCCGCCCGCGCCGGGGGCTCTGCCCAAATCGCCGATGGCGGCTACATCGTTTCCGGCCGCTGGAACTTCCTTAGCGGCATTGATCATTCCACCGCCCTGTTTCTGTCCTGCCGGGTGGTCGACCGCCACGGCCCGGCGCTGAACGCCGACGGCGCGCCGCAAACCCGCACCGTCGTGCTGCCGGTCGCCAAAGGCGAAGTGCTGGACACTTGGACCACCCTGGGAATGCGCGGCACCGCCAGCAACGATGCCGTGTTTTCCGAAATTTTTGTGCCGCAGGAGCATACCTACGCCCGCGGCGCCCCGGCGCATTACGACGGCCCCTTGTACACCCCGCCCCAATCGGCCATCGTCTTGGGCTGGACCCTTTCCGCCGCCAATACCCTGGGGATGGCGCGGGGGGCGATGAACACTTTTGTTGACTTGGCGACCGACTCCGCATCCACCGACTCGGCCACGCTGTTGCGCGACCGCCAGCACATCAAGATCGTGGTCGGGGAATGCGAAGCGATGATCGACAGCGCCCGCAGCTATGTGCTGGACGCCGCCGCCGCGATGTGGGACGCCCAAGTCAGCGGCAACCCCGAACTCCCGCAGCGGGCCATGCGCACCCGCCTGGCCATCACCCACGCCATCCGCCAGTCCATCGCCGTCGCCGACAAGCTGTTCAACGCCGCCGGCACCAACGCCATCCACCAGTCGCTGGGGCTGGAGCGTTACTTCCGCGACCTCCACGTCCACGGCCAGCACATATCCGGCCTCCCCCTGAACTTCGAGTTCGGCGGCGCAATGCTGATGGGATCCACCCCCCCGGCGTCGTTGTATACTTAGAGGGAATAAAGGGGGTAACATACACAAAAAGATTGATACGGGGGCAATCCGCTGATGATTACGCTGGTGGAAGCCTTGAACTACCGCTGCCTGCGGTATATTCACAGGCCCTTGAAACCGTTCCATATCCTGGTAGGCCCCAATGCGTCAGGAAAAACCACCTTCCTGGACGTAATCGGCTTTCTCAGTGACTTGGTGTCGGACGGGCTGGACGCCGCCCTGTTCAAGCGCAGCCCCACCAACCCCCAAGAGCTTTTATTCCAACGGCAAGGAAACCGGATGGAGCTGGCAGTCGAAGCGAAAATTCCCAAAACCCTGCGGGAGTTGACCTTGAGGCCGGAGTTGGATACCGTAAGGTATGAAGCGGCAATCGGTTTCGATGAAACGGAACGACAGTTCGAGTTTAAGGATGAGCGGCTGTTGCTAAAGCATCCGTCGCCCTCGGAGCTGCCGTTACATCCATCCTTTCCAATGTTTGCTGAAGCCCCCGACTCTTTGCTGACCAACATACGGCAAAAGACCAACAAGGTAATTATCAACAAAGCGTCTGGAGGGAACGATAATTTTTACAGCGAAACATACCGTCGTTCCGGCAGCGGCTGGATCCCCGCTTTCCGGTTAGGATCGCAAAGGTCCGCCTTGGGGAATCTTGTAGCCGACGAAAATTCTTTTCCCGTGGCTACCTGGTTCAAGGATTACTTGTCCGCCGGAGTCCAGAATTTCATGCTCAACAGCCGAGCCATCAAACGCCCCAGCCCCCCCACCCGAGTCGCCGGATTCTTGCCCGATGGTTCTAACCTGCCCTGGGTAGTCGCCCGTATGCGAAAAGAAACCCCCGAAAGTTATAACGACTGGCTTGCTCATTTGCGAACCGCCCTCCCGGATTTATTGAACATTACCACCACAGAGCGCGAGGAAGATCGGCACTGTTATATGTCCTACGAATATATCGACAGCCCCGCGGTGCCGTCCTGGCTGGTTTCCGATGGCACCCTGCGCCTCACTGCCCTCACCCTGCCGGCGTATTTAGCCGACCTCAAAGGCACATATCTGATCGAGGAGCCGGAAAACGGAATTCATCCTAAAGCCGTGTCAACCGCCTATGATTCCCTGAAATCAATGTATGAGGCGCAAGTGCTATTGGCTACCCATTCGCCGGTAGTCTTGAGCGACGCCGAAGCGGGCGAAGTACTATGCTTCGCCAAAAATGATGACGGCTCAACAGATATAGCATCAGGTTCAGAGCATCCCTCGCTGCGGCGTTGGCAAGGCTCCGTCGACCTGGGAACGCTACTGGCATCCGGGGTATTGGGATGAAAGACCTCGTAGTTCTATCCGCCGACAAGAATATGGAACACACAATAAAAGGGCTGCTTTCAAGGCCGAAATCGTTGGCTATTCGGCCTATAGTAGCGGATGTCCTAATTCATCCGCGCCATGATCCCGGGTGCGTAAACGAAGGCGTCGCCTTTTTGTCGGGCTTATCAGAACATTATCGCCACGGCCTGCTAATGTTCGATTACAAAGGCAGCGGAGCGGAAAATAAATATTCATTCAGCGATTTGCAAGAGTCGCTTAACTCTGAGCTAAGCCAAACACGGTGGCAGCATAGAGCCAAAACCATAGTGCTGAATCCAGAGCTGGAGGTGTGGGTTTGGAGCAAGTCCCCTCATGTGGATGATGTAGCCGGATGGAAAAATCGCAATCCTTCCCTGCGCCGCTGGCTGGTTGAACGCGAATTGCTTCAAAAAGGCGAAGTTAAACCCGCCTGTCCTAAACAAGCGTTTGAAGCCGCGTTGCGGGAAGTTAATAAAAAACGCAGTTCGTCTCTGTATCAGCAGATCGCGGAAAAAGTTTCCTTTGACGGTTGCGATGATACGGCGTTCCTGGAGTTCAAGCGAATCCTACAAGAATGGTTTCCGCTGGAATAACAACGAAACAATAACTGGAGGGCAACATTTATGTCAGACGCGACGCAGCAGTATCCGGCGCCCGGAGTCACCGGGCTTTATTCTCTGTACCGCTTCCGCGAACTGGGGTTTTCGGTGATGTGATGCTGCCCGGCGAAGTCAACGAAGATTGCGCCGAGTTTTTCCGCAACAAAATCCGCGAGCGGGGGCATAACCCGGAAGCGGCGGAAATGCTGACGCCGAAAGACCGTATATTTGGCGCCAAGTCGTGCAGCCCGTGGCCAAAGGCGAAGGGCTGGACACTTGGGCCACCCTCGGAATGCGCGGCACGGCCAGCAACTACGCCGTGTTTTCCGCATCCACCGACTCGGCCACGCTGCGGCGCGAGCGCCAGCACATCAAAATCGTAGTCGGGGAATGCGAAGCGATGATCGACAGCGCCCGCGCCTACGTCCTGGCCGCCGCCGCGATGTGGGATGCCCAAGTCATAGGCTCAACTCCTCTCGCATTGCTGTATACTTAAGGATGTTAGAATGGGTAATTGGCTGAAAGAAATCGTCCGCGGCGAAAGGTGGGATGGCCTTTTTGTGCGTCTATGCTGGATGGCGGTGGTAATCGCCGCGATCTACGGGGTGCAAAATTCGCCGTTGGGCGAGGATTGGCGGACGGCAATCGGGGAAGGAATAGGCATTTTCGGAGGTGTCGAGTTGATACTTGACAAGATTAACGACCTTCGCCACCGGCGGACGATCGCGGAATCGCAGGCCAAAGCGGAGCGGGAGGCGGCCAAAGCGCAGCAAGAGACGGCGCGGGCGGATCAGGAGGCGGCCAAAGCGCAACAGGCGGCGGCGCGGGCGGATCAGGAGGCGGCCAAAGTGCAGCAGGAAGCCCTGCGGGCGGATCGGGAGGCTTTCCGCGCCGATGTCGCTGAACGCGAAGGCGCCTTGCGGGCCGAGCGCGAAGCCCTCCGCGCCGATGTCGCGGAGCGCGAAGCCGCCGAACTCCGCCGCCGGGTGGCCGAACTGGAGCGCCAAGCCAACGGCGACAACCACAAAGAATAGGCATTTTCGGGGGTGTCGAGTTGATACTGGACACGATTAGCGACCTCCGCTACAAGCGGAAAATTGCGAAAGCGCAGGCCATCGCGGAGCAGGCGGAGGCGCGGGCGGATCAGGCGGCCCTCCGGGCAGGCCAAGCGGCCCTCCGGGCGGATCAGGAAACCCTCCGGGCGGGTCAAGAAACCCTCCGGGCGGGTCAAGCGGCCCTCCGGGCGGATCAGGAAACCGTCCGGGCGCAACGGGCCGCCCTCTTGTCACAACAGGCGGAGCTCCGGGCGCAACAAGAAGCCGTCCGGGCGGATCAAAAGTCTGTTCGGGAGGAACGGGTCGCCCTCCGCGCGGAACGGGAAGCTGTCCGCGCCGAGCGCGAGGCCCTCCGCGCCGATGCCGCGGAGCGCGAAGCCGCCCAACTCCGCCGGCGGTTGGCCGAACTGGAGCGGCAGGCCAACGGCGCCCATCGCAATGGATAGCCGTTCCCAACCCTAACCTCCCGCTACCGCAGGGGCGCATACTAGTGCGCCCCTGCGCCGTTGTCGTCCGTTGGCGGGTTTTGCCGGGGTGTGTTAGTATGCTTTCCTTGCGAAATTTGGATTTGCCGTTCAGGAGCGCCCGGTTATGATTGTTGCCTTTGGCCGCGCAGCCCCCGTTTCCCCGCCTGGATCTCGGGGGGATGGGGGTAGGAAAATACGTGCAGCCCGTTGGCCCGCCCTGGTCATCTTTGCCGTTTTGGTCGCGCTGGCCGCCGCGGCCGCGGCGGGGAGCTGCCTTACCTCGCGCCGCCCGCCGCGGCCCAGACCCCCGGCGACTACGATCTGGACAACGACGGCCTCATCGATGTCAGTTCCCTGGATCAGTTGAACGCCATTCGCTGGGATCTGGACGGCAACGGGGAGCCCGCGGCGGCGAACACCAGCAGTTATGCCGCCGCTACCCGTATGGGCTGCCCCTCGGGCGCCTGCGCCGGCTATGAATTGACGGCGGATCCGGACTTTGACGCCGCCGGCAACGGGGGGGTGACCTCCACGGATCCCTACCCCAACCGGACGCCCATCGGGGGGAATTACAACTCCACTTTTGACGGCGACGGGTATACCATTTCCAACCTGCTGATGAACAATTCCGATTCCCAGGCGGGGCTGTTTCGGGGGCTGGCCGCCGGCTGGCCGAACTGGAGCGGCCGGCCAACCGCGCCCATCGCAATGGATAGCCGTTCCCAACCCTACCCCCCGGCGGCGCAGGGGCGCATACCGGGCAAGCCTATGTTGACGGACTGGTAACGCCTAACCCCCCGGCACGCAGGGGCGCATAATAGTGCGCCCCTGCTTTCGTTGCCCGTTGGCGGGTTTTGCCGGGATGTGTTAGTATGCTTTCCTTGCGAAACTTGGATTTGCCGTTCAGGAGCGCCCGGTTATGATTGTTGCCTTTGGCCGCGCGGCCCCCGTTTCCCCGCCTGGATCTCGGGGGGATGGGGGCAGGAATATGCGTATGGCCCGTTGGCCCGCCCTTGCCGCCCTTGCCGTCTTAATCGCCCTGGCTGCCGTCGCCGGGGCGGGGATGTGGTTCTACCTCGTGCCCGCGCCCCCTGCCGCGGCCCAGACCACCGTTGACTACGATCTGGACAACGACGGCCTCATCGAAGTCAATTCTCTGAACCAGTTGAACGCCGTCCGCTGGGACCTGGATGGCAACGGGGATCCCGCCGCGGCCAACACCAGCAGCTATGCCGCCGCTTTCCCCAACCGCAGCGCCGTTACCAGCACCCGTATGGGCTGCCCGGCGGGCGCCTGCACCGGCTACGAGCTGGATGCGGATCTGGACTTCGACACCGACGGCAACCGGATGGTTACTGTCGCCGATGCCTACCCCGACTGGACGCCCATCGACGGTTACCGGGCGGTTTTCGACGGCAACGGCCATAGCATCACCCGCTTGACCATCACCGACGGCCCCCAGTTCACCGGGCTGTTCGGCAGTCTGCAAGGCAGCGCCGTGGTCCGGTATCTGGGGCTCGTCGACGCCAGAGTGAGCGGCCAGGGGAGGTTCGGCGGCGTCGGCGTTCTGACCGGCGAAATCACCGCCAGCAGCACGGTAATCGCCAGCTACGCCGCCGGCGGAACGGTCGCCGCCACCCGCGGCGATTCCAGCGTGGGCGGGTTGGCCGGCATCAACCGGGGCGTCCTCCGGGCCTCCTATGCCACCGTCGCCGCCAGCGCCAACCGGAACCGAGCCCAAATCGGCGGACTGGTCGGCAGTAACGCCGCCGCCACGATCATCGCCAGCTACGCCGCCGGCGCCGTCGCCGGCTCCGGCAGCGATACCAATGTGGGCGGGTTTGTCGGGCGGCTCTCCAATATCGTCTCCTCGGATGGCAACGTCCTCTCCGAGCTTACCAACAACTATTGCGACAGCGACGTTCATGCCACTACCACCCCCTGCATCGGCGGAACGATCAACCTCGCCGGCCGCAGCTACACCGTCGCCGCCCAAACTACCAGCAATTTGCAGACCCCGGTCGGCTACACCGGCATCTACGCCAACTGGAACATCGACCTGGACGGCGATAATTCCGCGGACAACCCCTGGAATTTCGGCGCCGCCGGCGATTACCCGATCCTCAACCCGCCCGGCCAAATTGATTACGACAGCGACAACAACGGGCTGATTGAAATCGGCAACCTGGACCAGTTGAACGCCGTCCGCTGGGATTTGGACGGCAACGGGGCCGCGGCGTCGGGGGCGGACGCCAACAGTTATGCGCGGGCGTTCCGGGGCGGGGATACCGCCGCCGGCTCCCGGATGGGCTGCCCCGCCGGCGTCTGCACCGGCTACGAGCTGATGGCGGATCTGGACTTTGACGCCGACGGCGACGGGATGGTGACTTCCACGGATCCCTACCCGCTCTGGCCGCCGATCGGGCTTGGGTTCACCGCGACTTTCGAGGGCAATGGGCATACCATCAGCAACCTGACGATTACCGATGCCGGGTGGAGCGGGCTGTTCCGGCAGATCAGCAACGGGGGCGAGATCCGCAACCTGGGGATGCTGTCGCCCAACGTGAGCACCGGCGGAAACCACTCCGGGGTTTTGGCGGGGGTGATTGAAAACGGGGCCGAGGTGAACGCCAGCTATGTGTCGGGCGGCTCGATCAGCATCTATCGGAGCAGCGGCCGGGGCGCCGGCGGGCTGGCCGGCACCAATCGTGGAACCATCCGCGCCAGCTACTCCACGGCCACGGTGGACGGCGGCCCGCATAGCTACTCCACCGTCGGCGGCTTGGTCGCCCGGCTGGATGGCGGCGCTATCATCGCCAGCTACGCCGCCGGCGCGGTGTCCGCCGCCGCCGCCACCGCCGTGGTCGGCGGATTCGCCGGCTCCTCCAGCGGCACCAGCACGGTGATCACCAATAGCTATTGCGACAGCGAGGTTCACGCCACCACCACGCCGTGCATCGGCAGCCAGAGCGGGGCCAGTGTGACCGCGGAGGCCAAAACCACGGCGGAATTGCACGCGCCGCAGGGGTATACCGGCATTTACGCCCAATGGGACGTATCGATCGACGGGGATACGGTGGGGGACAATGTCTGGCGCTTCGGGTCGGCGCGGCAGTACCCGACGTTGTTCACCCCGGCGCAGCGGACGATGACTTTCACCGATTACGACACGGATAAGGACGGGCTGCGGGAAATCAGCACGTTGGCGCAACTGAACGCCATCCGGTGGGATCTGGACGGCGACGGGGCGCCGGCGACGGCGACCGCGGCGTATAACGCGGCCTTCGGCGGGCGGGATACGGTGATCCGGGGGATGCTGGGGTATGAGCTGACGGCGGATCTGGATTTCGACACCAGCCGCAACGGGAGCGTGGGGGCGGAGGATGATTACCCGAACTGGGATTCGATCGGGGATCAGCCCACGCCGTACGCCGGGGTATTCGACGGCAACGGGCGGATCCTCCGGCGGCTGACGATTACCGGCAGCAGCAAAGATACCGGGCTGTTTTCGGTGCTGAGCGCCAGTTCGACGGTGCGAGATTTGGTCCTGGCGGAGGCCAGCGTAACCGGGGGGGCGGGCTTCGGCCTGGGGATTTTGGTCGGGCGAAACTTCGGGCGGGTAACAACCAGCTACTTGCAGGGGGGAACGGTTACGGCGTCGGGCAACTTTTCCTCGGCGGGGGGATTGGTCGGCATTAACAACGGCAACGTGTATGCGTCCTGGTCGACGGCGCGGGTGCTCGGGGGCGGTTACAGCAACACCCAGGCAGGGGGGCTGGTCGGCACCAACAGCAGCTCCGGCCCGGGACGGGTGTTTGCCAGCTATGCCGCGGGGCAAGTTAGCGGCAGCGGCGGCGGAATCAGCAACCAGGGCGGCCTGGTGGGGCGGCAGACCGGCTCGGCGTCGGTAGCCGATAGCTATTGCGATACCACGGTCAACGCAACTTTGTCGTGCGTGGGGAACGCCGCCGGGGCCGCCGCGGGAAAGTCCACGACGGAATTGCGGACGCCTACGGAGTACACCGGGATTTACGCCAACTGGAACATCGATCTTGACGGCGACACTTTCCCGGACAACCCGTGGAATTTCCGCGCCGCCAACCAGTACCCGACGCCCAACACCTCGACGCAGCGGGCGGCGGTGACGGATTACGACCCTGACAACGACAACCTGATCGACGTCGATTCCCTGGACCAGTTGAACGCCATCCGCTACGACCTGAACGGCGACGGGCTGCCCGGCGCCGCCGGGGAATATGTCGCCTACGCCGGGGCGTTCCCCGGCGGGGATTTGGCGGCGACGAGTACGCGGATGGGGTGCGTGTCAACCTGCGAGGGGTACGAGCTTACCGCCAACCTCAACTTCGACGCCGACGGCGTGGGGGGCGTTACCTCCACGGATCCCTACCCCAACTGGACGCCCATCGGGGGGAGTTATGCCGGGGTGTTCAGCGGCGATGGGCATACCATCCGCAACTTGACGATCAACACCGCCGGCAACCGGGCGGGGCTGTTCCATACCATCGGCGGGGTGGTCCGGGATGTCGGGCTGATCGACGCCTCGGTGACCGCCGGGGGCGCTGCCGGAATCGTCGGGATTCTGGCGGCGCAAAACGACGGCGCGATCGCCGCCAGCTATGTCCAGGGGGGTACGGTCACCGCTACCGGCAACACCTCTTACATCGGCGGGCTGGTGGGTCTCAACGTTGGCGGCTTCATCCGGGCCAGCTACGCCACGGCGCAGGTGAGCGGGGGAAGCACCCCCGGCGCCGATATTGGCGGCTTGGCCGGCTACATGAACACGGGTTCAATCATCGCCAGCTATGCCGCGGGCGCGGTGTCGGGCACTGGAAACAACACCGATGTGGGCGGATTAGTGGGCGGGGTCATCGGCGGCACCAGCGTGATAACCAACAGCTACTGCGACAGCGATGTGCATAGCACGACGACTCCGTGCCTGGGCGCCAGCCCCGCCGGCGTCACCGCCGCCGGCTACACCACGTCGCAGTTGCAGATGCCCACGGGGTACACCGGCATCTACGAAAATTGGAACATCGACCTGGACGGGGATACTTTCGTGGACAACCCCTGGAACTTTGGCGCCTCCGGCCAATACCCGGTGCTGAACACCCCCGACCAGCGGGCGATTGACTACGATAGCGACAATGATGGGCTGATTGAGATCAGCGATCTGGACCAGTTGAACGCTGTCCGCTGGGATTTGGACGGCAACGGCGTCGCCACCTCGACCGCTACCACCAGCTATTTCCGGGCGTTCCCCAGCCACAACCGGACCGCCGGCGGCCGGATGGGCTGTCCGTCGGGGAACTGCGCCGGGTATGAGCTTACGGAGGATCTGGACTTCGCCGCCGACGGCGTGGCCGTGACCTCCACGGATTCCTACCCCAACTGGACGCCCATCGGGGGGAGTTACGCCTCGGTGTTTGACGGCAACGGGCATACCATCCGCAACCTGACCATCAGCAGCGGGACGGTGAACGGGGGGCTGTTCAATATCCTGGGCGGCGGCGGGGCGATCCGGGATGTGGGGATGATTGATGCGCAGGTGAACAGTAGCGCGGCTTTCCTCGGGGCATTGGCCGGGCAAATCCAGGCCAACGGCGTGGTAAGCGCCAGCTACGCCGCGGGCGGCTCCCTTGCCGGAGGCTCCCAGTATATGGGGGGGTTGATCGGCCAAAATTTAGGCACAATCCGCGCCAGCTACGCCACGGTAGCGGTAGACGGAGGAGCGAGGAACGGGGTCAGGGTCGGCGGGCTGGCGGGCTTTAACAGCGGCGGAACAATCATCGCCAGCTATGCCGCGGGGAGGGTGTCCGGCACGGCGGCCAATGCCAGTGTCGGCGGATTGGCGGGACGGGTTCAAGGCAGCGGCTCGACGATAACCGCCAGCTATTGCGACACTTCGGTGCAAAGCACGACTACGCCCTGCGTCGGCAGCGAAACCGGCGGCGCCAGCGTCACCGCGGAGGGCAAAACCACCGCCGAATTGCAGTCGCCCACGGGCTACGCCGGGATTTACGCCCAATGGGACATATCCATCGACGGCGACAATACCGGGGATCATCCCTGGGGTTTCGGGTCGACCCGGCAGTACCCCCTGCTGTACACCCCGGCGCAACGGGCGAGGTGGCCGTTCACCCCTTACGACACGGACAGCGACGGGCTGACCGAGGTGGATTCGCTGGCGAAGCTGAACGCGATCCGGTGGGATCTGGACGGCGACGGGTCGCCGGAAACCGGCGCCGCGGGCTATAACGCCGCCTTCAGCGGGCGGGATCCGACGATTATGGGTCGGCTGGGCTACGAGCTGACGCAGGATCTGGATTTCGATACCGACCGGAGCGGGAGCGTGGGGGCGGGGGATGACTACCCCAACTGGGCGCCGATCGGGAGCGTTTACCAGGGGGTGTTTGACGGCAATGGGAATACCATCAGCAATATGACCATCACCAGCAGCGGCGTTGCCGGGCTGTTCAGTATCTTGGGCAACGACGGGGTGATCCGGGATTTGGGGATGCTTGACGCCGGCGTGGGCGGCAGCGGGGTGATGATGGGCGTGCTGGCGGGCAGCAGCTCCGGCGAGATCATTGCCAGCTACGCCGCGGGCGGCTCCGTCGCCAGTACCGCCGGGCTGTATCTGGGCGGGTTGGTGGGCCAAAACGTTGGCACGATCCGCGCCGGCTACGCCAGGGTAGCGGTAGACGGAGGAGCGGTTGCCGGCGTCAAGGTCGGCGGGCTGGTTGGGTTTAACGATGGCGCCACCATCATAACCAGCTATGCCGCGGGGCGGGTCACCGGCACGGCGGCCAACGCCGACGTCGGCGGGTTGGCCGGCCAAGTCAACGACGCCGGCTCGGTCATCACCGACAGCTATTGCGACACCTCGGCGCAGGCCGCGGCGACGCCCTGCGTCGATAACCAAACCGGCGGGGCCGCCGTCACCGTGGCGGGCCAGACCGCCGCCGAGTTGCAGGCGCCCACCGGCTACCACGGCATCTACGCCCTATGGAACCTATCCTTGGATGAGGATGATTTCCCGGACAACCCCTGGCGGTTTGCCACCAGCACCGGCCAGTACCCGGCGCTGAACACGCCGATGCAGCGGGCGGTGGTGGCGGATTATGACCGGGATGACGATGGGCTGATTGACGTGGCTTCGGTGTACCAGTTGAACGCCATCCGCCATGACCTGAACGGCGACGGGCTGCCGGCGTCCACCGGCACTTATGCGGCGTATGCCGGCGCGTTCCCGGGCGGGGATTTGGCGGCCACGGGTACGCGGATGGGGTGCGCTACGGGTTGCGCCGGGTATGAGTTGACGGCGGATCTGGACTTCGCCGCCGATGGTATGGCGGTGACTTCCACGGATGCTTTCCCGAATTGGGCGCCGATTGGGGCGGAGTACGCCTCGGTGTTTGACGGGGATGGGCATACGATTTCCAATATGACGATCGACAGTACCGCGGACTTCGCCGGGCTGTTTCAATTCTTGGGCAACGACGGGGTGATCCGAAATGTGGGGATAATAGACGCCAGTGTGACCGCCGGGGGCGGTTCCGGGTTCGTGGGCATTCTGGCGGGCCGGAATGACGGCGCGATCGCCGCCAGCTATGTTCGGGGGGGTTCGGTCACCGCGACCCAAGACACTGCATCGCTGGGCGGATTGGTCGGCTTCGGCATCGGCGGCCGGATCCGCGCCAGCTACGCCACGGCGTCGGTCAACGGGGGAACCATCACCGACTCCGATATCGGCGGGCTGATCGGCAGCCTATCCGACGGCTCAATCATCGCCAGCTATGCCGCGGGCGCGGTGTCCGGCGCCGGCACCGGGACCAATGTCGGGGGATTAGTAGGCGAGGCCAACGGCGGCGCCAGCGTGATCACCGACAGTTACTGCGATACTTCGGTTCACAGTACGACGACTCCCTGCATTGGCGAACTATCCGCCGGCGCCAACGTCGCCGCCGCCGGGTATACCGCCGCCCAGTTGCAACGGCCCGTGGGCTACAGCGGGATCTACGCCAATTGGAACATCGATCTGGGCACCGACGGCGCGGCGGACAACCCGTGGCATTTCGGCGGCCGCACGGACTATCCCCGGCTGATCGACCCGGATAGCCGCACCGGGCTGGACTACGACGGCGATGATGATGGGCTGATCGACGTCAGCACGCTATTGCAGTTGAACGCCATCCGCTACGACTTGGACGGCGACGGGGTGGTTGCCGCCGGCAGCGCGGTCGCTTACGGCAACGCCTTCCCGGGGCGCGATACGGCGACGAGTACGTTTATGGGCTGCCGGGCGGGAACCTGCGCCGGGTACGAACTGGCGGCGGATCTGGACTTCGACACCGACGGCAGCGGGGGCGTGACGGCTACGGATGAATACCCCAATTGGGCGCCGATCGGGCCGTACGCCTCGGTGTTTGACGGCGATGGGCGGACGATTACGCGGCTGACCATCGCGGGGGCGACTAGCAGCGCCGGGCTGTTCGGGGTGCTGAGTAGCGGCGGGGTGATCCGGGATTTGGGGATGCTCAATGCGAGCGTCAGCGGCGGGGCGGCGATGGCCGGGTTCGGCATATTGGCCGGCGAAAACCACGGGCGGATCACCGCCAGCTATGCGCGGGATGGCGCGGTGACGCTCACCGCCGCCGATGCCAATGCGGGCGGGTTGGTGGGCATCAACACCGGGGCGGGGGCGGAAATCCGGGCGGCATACTCTACGGCAACCGTGGATGCGGGGGCGCAGATTGGGGCCAACGCCGGCGGCTTGGTGGGCTTGCACCGCGGCGGCGGGATCACCGCATCCTACGCCGCGGGGATGGTATCGGGCGGGGCGGCCACCGGCACCAGCACCACCGGCACCAGCGCCGCCGGCATCGGCGGGTTCGCCGGGCGGGTCAGCGGCACCAGCACCGCGATAACCGACGGGTATTGCGATACGGATGTGGTTGGCACTTCGACGCCTTGCGTCGGCGTCCAGGATGGCGGGGCCGGGGTTACGGTTGAGGGCAAGACCACCGCCGAGTTGCAGTCGCCCACCGGCTACACCGGCATTTACGAGGATTGGAACATCGGCCTGGCGCCGGGGGATACGGACGACTATCCCTGGAACTTCGGCACCTCGAGCGAGTACCCGGTGTTGCACACCCCGGCGCAACGGGATGCGTTTGTACCGCCGGAGCCGGTGGATCCGCCGGATACGGGGGATCGCGTTGATCCGGTGGATCCGGTAGGCCCCGGCCCGGTGGATCCCGGCGCGACGCCGGAGCCGGAGCCGCCGGCGCCGTCGGGCGTGGTGGTGCTGGAGGTGGAGGAGCTGGAGGCTTACGATGCCGATGCGGCGCACCCGGAGGTGTACGCCGATGAGGAGTTCGAGGCGTCGGTGACTTGCAAGACTTTCGGGGAGGATCCGGAGACGGGCGGGCCGACGGGTTCGATCCTGGCTTTTGATTTGGGCGAGTACACCGGGGACTTTGTGCTAACGCTGTCGCTGTGGGACGGCAAGCGGTTTGTCACTTACGAGGGGCAGGATATCGCGATGCCGGAGCTGGAGCGGTTTGGGCAGGTGGTGGAGTTGTGGGTGGTGACGGATCCGGCGAATACGCGGTTCCGGCTGGACATCCGGCGCTACGGGTTGGTCGCCAACCTGCTGCTGGGGTACGCGGATTGCCGGGAGGATGGGTAGGGCGTGGGGGGTTGGCGGGATGACCGGAGGGGCGGTATTATAACCAAGCGGATGGCAGGAGGAATGAAATGCAGTTATCCAATTCCGGGCCGGAAAAGTATGCCGCGTTGAGCCGGTATTACATCCAAAAGGCCGACGAGTATCTGCGAATCGGCGATCGGGTACAAGCATCGGAAAAGGGATGGGGGGCGGTTGCCGAAGCGATTAAGTCAATCGCCGAGCAACGGGGCTGGAATCATTACAGTCACAGTCTGCTGGGGGATATCGCCTTTCAATTGTCCGAGGAATGGCAACGCCCGGATGTGCGGATTCTGTTCGATGCGATGGAAAAGTTGCATACGAATTTCTACGAGGACAATATGGGGTTGGACGCGATAAGGGCCAGCGTGGGCGATGCCAAAGGGTTGTTGCAACAATTGGAAACCCTGCGCCAGCAACCGCTCCGCCCCGTTCCAATCAACAGCCGCGAGCGCCGCCGACGCTGGCGGCGACTAACCGGCGAACTGCTGCCGCTGGAGCCGGAAACGCAGGTATAATGCCTCACTGATTCCGGCTTAATCAACGGCGTTATAGGCCGGGGCCGGCATTGCGGGGGTTAGGCTTGGAGGCGGGCGGTTAGGTCTGCGGGGGTGACGGACGGGATTCGTTGCACCGGGTTGTTTTGGCGGTCGAATATGCTGGCGTCCAGGGCGCCTTTGGGGGTTAGTTCGGCGAAGATCAGATTGCCGCTTGGGGTTCGCAGATCGAAGGATAGGGCACCGTCCAGGTCTAGGGTGATTTCCGGCTGGGTTGTGTGGGTTAGGGCGGCGTTGGCGATTTGGGCGGCTAGTTCTACTGTCGTGGGATCTGGTTGGCGGCCGTTCAGCCCGTTGGTGAAAGCGTCTAGGGCTTCTTGGGCCGTCTTGGTGGTTGTGGGGTCGGCGCCGGGAGCGTTCAGAGTTGCCATTGCTTGCCTCTTTCTGCTATATGGGTTAATCCGCGGCTATGTCCGGCGCCCTTCCCGATTGGCGGGACAAGCGTTGCTCCGGCCACTCCGCGGATTTGGGGGGATCCGCGGCTATGTCCGGCATCTATCCTGCACCGCTGGACGACGTTGTCCGGCCACTCCGCGGATTTTTCGGGGAACTCGCGGCTATGTCTGGCATCTATCCCGTATAAACGCGACGACTGATCCAACCACTCCGCGAGCTACGCTTATAACATATCCTTAAAGGTTGGGGTTGTCAAGGGGTTGGGGTTGGGGGGCGGGGTTTGTTGCCGTGGATGGAGGGTTCGGCGCATAGTTTTTGGGTTAGGCGGCGGACGGCTTGGTAGGTGGTTTCGGGCAGGTTTAGGAGGTCGCAGATTAGGCGGCGGTCTAGTTGGGCGCGGTGGGGGTCGGCGTCGGCCAGGTAGGCGGGTTTTAGCTCTAGTTGGCGGAATTGGTGGAATATGTTTTCGGCGGTGGTTAGTTGCTGGTCGCTTAGGGCGCGGAAGTCTAGTACCGGCATTGTTTCGGCCAATCGCACTGTCATTCTTGCTTTGCTGGATTGTTGGCGGCTGGAGTGCCACCAGTACAACAACAATCCCAAGGTGCTGTTTCCCCATACCGCAAAAGCGTAATCAACCTTTTCGTCGTCAAAAATTGTGTTGGGCCAAGCAGTTCCGCCCATTGATTTTTGTTCCGTAAACGCAACCGTAAGGGGTTGCGAGTTAAATGTAAATTCACGGTTGATATGGGTTCGACTGGCAGTCGCCCAAGCAGTAGCGGCTTGAGCTTCCATCCCTTGCCGGACACGCAACTCAGCATCGGGCAAGCAAATCATACGGGTTTCCTTTTTTGCCTTGTGATTCCACAGAGTCGGGTAGGTAGATGTGTCGCTAGGCGATATTTTATCAAAGGGGCCTCGCGGTTTTGGGCCTATGATGTCACGGTCAACCAATCCCAAGCGGCCTACATCGCCCAGCCTAGCGGTTTTCAGATCAATTACCGTAGGGTGGCCCGGCAGCCATAGTTTGGAATTGGTTAGGGCATAGGCGGTTTGGGCGAGGGAATAGTCGGACAGGCGCACACTGCCCCAGGATTCGTTATCGGCGTGGTTGGGGGCGGTCAGCATTTCGCCGATTAGTTGGTCGCCGATGGTTAGGCGGGTGCCGGCGTAGGGGCCGTCCTCGATTTTTCGGATGTTGGCGGCGTTGGCGATGTTGGCGGCGATGGCGCTGGCGGGGGCGAATCCGGCAGGGCGGCGTTTTAGGGAGATGAAATGCGCCCGGTGGTTGGGGGCGGTTTGGGGTTGGCGTTTGCGGGCGATGATCAGGCATTCGGCCATTCCGGTATCGGAGGAGAAGGACATATCTTTGCCGTTAGCGGCGATGCTTAGGATGGTCAAGTCGGTATATTCGTCTTTGAGGGTTTGGCGGAAAGCCTGCCAGGATAATCCGGCGGCGGCGGACAGGGGCAGGACCAGGGCGATTACGCCGCCGGGCTTGAGTTTGCGGTGGGCCAGGGCGGCGAAGGCGGAGGCGATGCCGGCGTTGCCGTGGTAGCAGGAATTTTTGCCTAGCTGATTTAGGCGTTGGCCCATAGCGTCCATATCCGGCTTGCTGGCGTTGAAGGCGGCGAAAGCGGGGTTGACGATGTGGGCGTGGGCGCCTTCGTGGTTGGTGGCGCGGGTGAAGGGGGGGTTCATAATGATGAGGTCGTAGCCGGCGTCGGGGATGTCGACGATGATTTGGGCGGCGGTTTCCTCGCCGGCGCTGCCGGTGCGTTGGGCGGGGTTGCTGGTGTTGAACAGGGTCATGGCGGCGGAGGATTGCAGGAATTCTAGGGAGCCGATTTTGACGCTGCCGTCGGTTTGGCGTCCGTAGGGCATAGTGTAGAGGCGGGATTGTCGGAAGCCGGTTTCGGGTTGGAGGCCGGAGAGGGTGGAGCCGGTGATGTGGATGGCGGAGGGCATAACGTCGCAGCCGTAGAGGACTTCCTCCATCATGGCGGGGTGGATTTGGGGGGCGTGGCCGCCGTGCTGTTCGTGTCGGGCGGCGATTTGTTCGTAGACGGCGGAGAGCAGGGCGCCGGTGCCGCAGGCGAAATCGGCGATGCGGAGTTGGGCGATTTGGGCGGGGTTGGACCAGTCGATGGGGTTCATTTTGGCGACGGCGAGGCGGGCGAGGAGGGCGGCGGAGGGGGGTAGGGTGTAGAAGGTGGCGAGGTATTTGCGGTCGGAGATGAGGCGTTGAAAGACGCGGCCGGTGAGGTCGTGGGCGTGGTCGACGCCGGCGGCGTTGACTTGGGCGGCGGTATCGCGGAGTTGGTGGAGCAGGCGGCGGGCGTCGGCGGCGGGGAGTTGTTCGAGGAGGTCTTTGCCGATGGCGAAGATGGGCCAGTAGTTGATTTGGAGGATTTGGGTCCAGGCGAGGAGGGTTTGGTGTTGGGGGTCGGGGATTTGGGGGCCGCAGGCGGAGCGGAGGGGGGCGATGCCGGGGTGCATACCGGCGATGCGCTCGTGGAAAATGAGGGCGTTGGCGATGATGGCGCAGGCCATGCGGCGGGTTTGGGGTACGTTGTCCATCCCGAGGATTTGGGCGATCTGCTGGGGGATGGCGGGACGGAGCTGGGCGGTTTCGTCGAGGATTTGGGCGGCGGCGTTGATGCCTTGTTCGAGGGCGGCGGCGGCGGTGTCGACCGCGCTTTGGGGGACGGATAGCAGGCGGAGGAGTCCGGCGAGGTCGGGGGGGTTGCCGGATAGCCAGCCGGATTGGGGGAAGCGGGTGATGGCGCCGTCGGGGTTGCGGGTGAAGGCGGCGTATTGGAGGGGGGTATCCGTATCTAGGGCGGTCAGGGTTTCGGGGTAGCGGAGGGCGATGACGGTTTCGAGTTCGCGGCCGTCGATGCTGGCGTGGAGGTCGAAGCGGGCTTGGGCGTCGCGTTCGAGGTGGTCGGCGGGGGATTGGCGGGCTTCGATGACGATGGGGGCGCGTCCGGGGGCGGTGATCAGGAGGTCGGGGCGGCGGCCGCGGGGGAAGACGTTTTTGGGTTCCGGCGCGACGGTGGCGGGGCCGGTCATGGTTTGGAGGATTTGGGCTAGTTGGGTGGTGGCTACGGGTTCGTAGATGGAGGGCATTGGCGCGTTCCTGCGGGCGAGGATGGTTTTATTGTAGGTAGGGGTTGGGGGGGTTGGCAAGGGGGCGGTGTCAGTGGTTGGCAGTGGGGGGGTGTTGGTTGGCGATGGGGGGGTTGTCTTTGGGGGGGATTTCACCCCCACCCTAACCCTCCCCCTTAGGGGGAGGGGATTTGATTGTAGGGGGTGGGGGTTTATTGGTAGGGTGGGGGGTATTGGCAGAGGGTGGGGGTTTATTTATGGGGTTGTGGGGTAGTGGGTTGGCGCGGGGTTAGTGGGTTGGGGAGAAGGTGGCGGGGACCATTATTTTGTTTTCTTGGGATAGCAGGAATTCGCGGGTGGGTGGGGGCCAGTGGGGGGATTGGGCGGCGGCTTCGCGGATGCGGTTGCGGTGTTCGAGGTCTTGGTAGGGCCAGATGTGGACCCATTTGTTGAGTCCGCCGAGTTCGGTGTGCCAGGCGGCGGCGAGGGGGGAGTGTTCCTCGCGGTGGGGGACGGCGGCTTGCCAGCGGTTGATGACTTCGGGCATGGCGCCGGTTTTGTAGGTGTAGGAGCGCATTTCGTAGATGTTGCCGAGGGCCTGGTCGCCGCCGAGGGGGCGCATGAAGGGGGCGGGGATGAAGATTTCGGATTCCATATTGATGTAGATGTCGGGGTCGTTTTGGGGGGGCCAGTTAGGGTCTTGGGCGGCGGCGGCGCGGATGCGGGCGCGTTCGTCGAGGGATTCGTAGGGCCAGACGTGGATGACTTGGTTGAGGGGGCCGATTTCGGTGTGCCAGAAGGCGGCGAGGGGGGAGTATTGCTGTCGGTGGGGGAGGGCTTGGGCGAAGTTTTCCTCGAAGGCGGCGACGCTGCCGGGTTTGAGGGTGTAGGTGCGGACTTCGTATAGCATTGGGGGTGGCTCCTGCGGTGTGGGGTGGGGGTGGCGTACGTGGGCGGCGCGGGGGCCGCTGGATTGTAGTTTAGCAGATTGGGGGGTTGGGGGCAATCTTTGGGGGGATGGTGTAACATCTGGGCAGGAGGCGGGGTATGGACGTTGAAAGCTATGCCGGGAAAAGTACGGGGGCGTACACCTTTGCGGAGGCGGCGCGGATACTGTTGGCTGCGGGGACGGGGTTGGGGGACGGGGATGTTTGCTCGCGGCTGCGGTATTGGGTGAATAGCGGGGTGGTGTATGACGGGCTGGTTGGGGATACGGGTCGGGAGCGGTTTATCCATTTCCAGGCGCTGGTGTCGCTGCGGGTGGTGGCGGCGCTGTGGGGGCAGAGGGTGGGGCTGCGGGCGATCCGGCGGGGGGAGCGGGTCTTGCGGGAGGGGCTGGGGGTTGCTTGGCCTTTCATCGCGGAATCGTTCTGGCGGCGGGAAGGGGCGGCGTTTCAGCAGTTCGCGGAGCTGATTGCCGCATCGAAGGGCGGGGCGGAAGCTGTGGGTTTCTTGTCGGAATGGCTGTCGGAAAATGTCGGGGGCATCAAGTTCAACGAGTACGGTATGGCTTACGCCTGGCTGCCGGCGCGGAACATTGTGATTGACGGGCGGATCGTTTCGGGGCGGCCTTGCATTGCCTGGAGGCGGATTTGGCCGGCGATGATCCGGGATTGCATGAAATATGGCGACAGCTTGCAAGAAATGATGGAGGGCTACGGCTTGACGGAAGAGCAAGTGCTTGACGCGGTGGCTTGGGAAAAGCGGATTGACGCCGTTGCTCGCTGAGCCGTTCTTTCTGCTGGATGAATCCTTGAGCCGCAGCATCGTGGCGGGGGTGTCGGCGGCTACGGGGTATTCGATTGCGACGGTTTGGGATGAATGGCCGGGGCGGGATTTGCGGGTCGATCCGTTGCCGGATGAAGCGATAATCCCGCATCTTGGGGCTAAGGGCGGCTGCCGGGCGGTTTGGATTACGGCGGACTTGAATGCGCGGAGGCGGCACCGGCGGTTGCTGGAGGCGCAACGAATTTCGGTGCTGTGGCTACTAGGGCCGGGGAACAGGAACCTCACGGTAGCGGAGCAGCGGCGGACGCTGATCGCGGTGTTGGGGACGGCGCATCGTATTGTTGCGGCGACGGCCGCGCCGGTTTACCTGCGGGCTAGGTATGACGGGCAGCCGATGCTGGAACGCTGGAGCGGGGCGCGGCTGGGGGAACCGGGGCAGCGGTGGTTGCCCGTGTCGCTGGGGTGACCTGGGCCGGGGTTAGAAGAAGTTGCTTACGTTTTTGGCTAGTAGGGTGGTTTGGGCTAGGGTTATTTTGCGGTGGGCTATTTTTAGTTGGCCGTTTTCGCGGCGTAGGAGATCCTCGCGGTTGCCGGGGTAGAGGTCTTGTTCGGTTTCGCCGCGGGTGCGGTATAGCAGGAAGTTGGAGTAGGCTTTTAGTTCGGTGGGGCGGGGGCCGGGTTCGACTTCGATGTTGGTGATGTAGCGGCGGGTGCGGGACGGGGGATCTTCGGCCCAGGCCATGCCGGAGTCGAGGCGGGCGATGCGGCGGGTTAGGGAGGTTTTGTCCTCGTCCATGATGGCTAGTTCGTCGGGGCGGGATAGCTCGTCGGCTTCGTGGCGGGCGCCGTCGAGGATGGATATGGCTTTGCTGTCGGCGGGGTAGCGGCTGGAGCGGGTGGGCATCCAGTAGCGGATGTCGTCGGTCAGCAGGGTCAGCCATTGATGGAATTGGCGGTCGTCGAGGAGGCGGGCTTCGCGGTAGAGGAATTGCTCCACTTCGCGGATGGTTTGGTCGTTCATAGCGGGCTGCTCCGGTTTTGGGGATGGGGGTTGCGGTTGTGGGGGATATTATGCTATATTTTGCGCCCGGATCATACTATTAGGGAGGATTCTGAAATGACAGCCCCCATTCACGGCTTGAGACTCGGGGGGGGGGGGGGGGGGGTAGACAGTCCGTAACCCGCGCCCTTACCGCCCTGGCCCTCATCACCGCCTTGGCGTTGTTGCTGTACGCCGCCGTTCCTGCGGGAGCGCAGACTTTTACGGATTATGACACGGATGACGATGGGCTGATTGACATTACCACCATCGCCGAACTCCAGGGGATTCGCTTCGATCACAACGGCGACGGCATCATTGCCCCGGCCTTTCGAGCTGTCGATCTGGCGCCCTACAATGCGGCTTTTCCCAACCGCGACATCGGCACGACTACCCGGATGGGCTGCCCCGGCGGGGTTTGCACCGGGTTTGAGTTGATGAATGACTTGGACTTCGCCACCGCCACCAGCAGCCTCCGCGACTGGACTCCGCCCCGTTACAACTACGCAGGCGTATTGGAGGGCAACGGCTACACCATCAGCAACTTGAGGGTCAACGAAACCAGGTCGGCGGGGCTGATCCCCACGCTGAGCGGAAATGGCGAAATCAGAAATTTGGGTCTGGTAAATCCGGCGGTGCACGGCCGGACGGTGGTAGGCACTTTGGTGGGAGCCAACAGCGGCACCATCACCGCGAGCTACGCCGAGGGGGGCTACGCTAGATTCAATGACGGTCAAGCCAGTGTGGGCGGGTTGGTGGGTTATAACTATGGCGCCATCATTGCCAGCTTCGCCACGGCGGCGGCGTCCTCCACCGCGGGGGCGGTTACCGGGGCTGAAATGGGCGGGCTGGTCGGCCACACGCACATCGCCGGGAAAATCATCGCCAGCTACGCTGCGGGGAGCGTCAGCTCGGCCGGCAGCGGCGGCGGTTTCCGGCTGGGCGGGCTGGTGGGCGGGGTGCAAGGGGCCAGCAGCACCATCAGCGACAGCTACTGCGACACCGAAGCCAGCGGGCGGCCCGCCTGCATCGGCCATTTGTACCCGGGCGCCGTGGCCACCTCCACGGGGTACACGACCGCCGAGTTGCGGTCGCCTGCCGGGTACACCGGGATTTACGCGGGCTGGAATGTAGACTTGGACGGGGATGAGTCGGCGGACTATCCCTGGAATTTCCGCACGACGACGCAGTACCCGAAACCGAACACGCCGGCGCAGCGGGCGACGGCGCGGGCGGCGGCGATGGGGCCGGGGCCGGGCGGGGGAACCGGCACGTCCACCCCTGGCGGGGGAACCGGCACAACCACGGACCCCGGCGGGGGAACCGGCACAACCACGGACCCCGGCGGGGGAACCGGCACAACCACGGACACCGGGGGGCAATCGGGTAGGGAAAGCGGCACAACTACGGACACATTGCCGCCGCCGTTGCCGCGTAGCATACCGCCGGAGCCGGAGCGGGCTTATGATCCGGCGGCGGATCATCCCGAAATATATGCCAATGATGAGTATGGGATGTCGGCGGCGTGCGAGACTCACCGGCGGGATGCGGCCAGCGGCACGCCCCGGTCGGCGACGGTGACTTTCGATTTGGGGAGTTATGACGGGCCGGTTCTGCTGCATCTGTCCATCTGGCGGGATGGGCGGTTTATGGCTTATGAATCGCAGGGGATTGCTTTGCCGGGGCTGGAGCGGGATGGGCCGCGGGCTTGGGTGCGGGTGGTGACGGATCCGGGGGAGACGCGGTTCCGGCTGGATGGGCGGCGGAATGGTTTGGCGGCGAATTTGGTTTTGGGGTATGCGGATTGTCATCGGGATGATCCGTGACGGCTCTGGATCTTGGGCGTGGGGGCGGGTTTGCCCCCACCCTGGCCCTCCCCCTTTGGGGGAGGGGATTTTTTTATTTTGGTTGCATTTGGTTGCGTTTGGTTGCATTTTTGTGGGTTTTAGCTTTGGGGGTGGGGGTTGGGGTGTTGCTTTTTGGGCTGGAATGGGCGGGATTTTGCCATTTTTGTTGCATTTTGTTGCTTTTTTGGGGCGTTTTGCGACACTTTGCGCCGGTTTGGGGGGCGGGTTTGGGTGGTTTTCTTGGGTTTGGAGGCAGTGTTGGGGGGTCTTGGCGAGGGGGACGCCCCCACCCTAACCCTCTCCCGGATGGGGAGGGGATTTTTTGTTTCATTTGGGTTGGGTTCGGGGTGAAAGGGGGATTTTCGGGATTACGGGGTGCTTTTTCGGGGTGAAAAGTGGGGGGATTTTTTTATAACCCTACCATTTCCTGCCATTTCCTACCATTTGGTTGGGGTTTAGCTTTGGGGATGGGGGTTGAAATGGGGGGATTTTCCGCCGTTTCCGCCCATTTTTCCGCCATTTCCGCCCATTTTTGTGCCGTTTTGGGCGGGTTTGGGGGTTTTTGCTGGGGGGGGGGATGGGGGGGTTGGGCCGTATTCGGTTGTTAAGGGGCGGCGTTGGGTTAGCGGTCGGGGAGGTACAGTTTCATTATGAGGGTCAGGCGGCCGGTTTTGTGGATTTTGTAGGGGAGCAGGGCTTGGACGATGCCGTAGGGGGTGGGGTGGATTTTGATGCTGCGGTTTCTTTGGAGGTAGCGGATGAGGCGCATAGAGTTCAGGAAGGGGGGGAGCAGGGGGCCGTCTCGGGCGAAATCGGGGATCATCAAGACGATGTCGGGGAAGGGTTGGTTGTGGAGGCGTTCGGCGATGTCGGCGGTGTCCCAGAGTTGGCAGAGGTTTTCGGCGCGGCGGCGTAGGCGTAGGATTAGTAGGGGTAGGGCGTATCGGCGTTTTAGGGCGTCTAGGCGGGCGCGGAGTTGTTGGATGGACATTGGGTTGCTCCTTGTTGGGTTGGGTGTTAGGTTATTGGTTCTATTGTAGCGGTGGGTTTGGGGTTTGGCAAGGGGTGGGGGGTGTCCTTCGACAAGCTCAGGATGAATGGGGGGCGACACGATTGGGGTGAAAGGGGGCGACAAGGTTGGGGGGCTAGGGGGGTTGGGGACGCCCCCACCCTAACCCTCCCCCGGAGGGGGAGGGGATTGGGCGCGGGCGTGGGGGCGGGGTTTGGTGGCCGCGGTGGGGGGTATGGGTTGGGGTGGGCGGGGGTACGATATTAGGTTGGGGTTTGGCAAGGGGGGGGATGTCATTGGGGGGCATTCATCCTTCGACAAGCTCAGGATGAATGGGGGGGCGGGTTCAGGATGAATGGGGTTCTCTGCGGGGATTGGGGTGCGCTCTCTGCGGGGATTGGGGACGCCCCCACCCTAACCCTCCCCCGGAGGGGGAGGGGATTTTTTATTTCCCTCGCATTCCTCGCATTTTTCTGCATTTTGGGAGGGTTGGGGTTGGGAGGACGCGCTTGGGGTGGGGGCTTTCCGCCGGGGGGGGTGTTGGATTCGGCGAATGGGATGCGCCTGGTGGTTGGGGGTGCGCCCCCACCCTAACCCTCCCCCGGAGGGGGAGGGGATTGGGCGCGGGCGCGGGGGCCGCGGGGTTTGGGGTTGGGTGGGGGGTTATGGGTTGGGGTGGGCGGGGGTGCGACGTTAGGTTGGGGTGTGCGGGGTTAGGGCTCGGGTTGGGGGTTAGGGGGTGGACATTAGGGTTTGCCAGCGTTGGTAGAATTGGCGTTGGTTGCTGTCGCTGAAGCGGTGTTGGGTGGTTGTGCCGCCGTATTGGGGGTTGTGGGTTTCGTGGCCGAGGCCCATTTGGTAGTTGAGCATTTGGCGGCGGGCGATTAGGCCGCGGCTGGTTTGGGTGCATTCTTGCCAGTTGTCCATGTCGTCTTGCTCGAAGGTGCCGGAGGGGCTGAAGCCGCGGATGGCGCTTAGCCGGACGGCTTCTTTGATTTCCGGGGGGGCGGCGCGGTCGGCGAAGGCCCAGGACCAGATTTCGATGCGGTCGGGGCCTTTGGGGTGCCAGATGCGGAAGGAGCGGGAGCTGCCGCGGACGATGGAGAAGTTGGGGAAGATTGTGCCGACGATAGGGTTGAGGGTTTGGGCGAGGGGGCCGAGGCGGGCGTCGACTTCGGGGCGGATGCGGGTTTCGTATTGGTTGAGGATGTCGGTGGGTTCGCCGGATTGGCCGGCGGCGACGGTGATCATTCCGTGGCCGTTTGGGGTGGCTACGGGGCCGCCGCCGGGGATGGGCTGGGCGGTTACGCCGACGCTGAATCCGGCGCGGATGGGGGATAGGTGGGACCAGGGGACGTGGTAGGCGTCGCCGGCGAAGTTTTCGGCGGGCATTTTCCAGTTGCAGGGTACGACCCATTTGTGGGCGCCGCCGATGACTTGGGCGCCGCCTTCGCGGCGGTCAAAGAAGGTGTCGAGGTACCAGGTCATGGGGCCGAGGTATTGGGTTAGGGTTGGGGCTTGGGGGTCGAAGGTGGCGAAGATCAAGCCTTTGTAGGTGTCGAGTTGGGCGACGGGGGTTAGGCCCCATTGGGATTGGTCGAGTTGGTTGTGGTAGGCGTCGCGGAGGTTGGGGACGGATTGGAGGTTGCCGTCGGCGGTGTAGGCCCAGCCGTGGTAGGCGCAGATGAAGGCGGCGGCGTTGCCGGATTCGGCGCGGCAGAGGCGGTTGCCGCGGTGGCGGCAGATGTTGAGGAAGGCGCCGATTTGGCCGCGGCGGTCGCGGGTTACTAGGATGGGATCTTCGCCCATGTAGGTGGTCAGGAAGTCGCCGGGTTGGGGGATTTGGGTTTCGTGGCAGAGGAAGAGCCAGCAGCGGGCGAAGATGCGCTCGAGTTCTTGCTGGTAGATTTCGTTTTCGCTGAAGATTCGGGGGCTGATCAGGCCGCGGGCGGTGTCTACTAGGGCGGATAGGTCGGTGGTCATGATGGTTGGGCCTCCGGGGTTGGGTTGGGGTTGGGGGGTATTTTATTGTATGGGGGCGGGAAAGGTAAGGCTGGGGGGCGGTTATTCATCCTTCGACAAGCTCAGGATGAATAACCGGCTGGGGGTGAATAACCGGTCGGGGGTGAATAGCTGGGTGGGGGTGAATAGCTGGGTGGGGGTGAATAACCGGCGGGGGTGAATAACTGGCTGGGGGTGGATGGTTGGTTGTTATGGGTGGGGGTAGTGGATGGCTATGGCGTCGGCGTGCTGTTTGGCTAGGGCGAGGATTTCGGGGTTGGGGTCGGGGGCGAAGCCCATTACGCAGATGATGGGCCATAGGCCCTCGCGGGCTTCGCGGGCGGCGCGGTTGATTAGTTCGTTGCGGTTTTCGGGGGTTAGGGTTAGCAGCGGGCCGCGGGCGTAGGGGGCGACGACGTTCAGGGCTTCGGGGTCGCCGATTAGGTAGTCGGCCATGTTGAGCAGATCTTTGACGGAGGGGATGGTTTGGTCGGGGTTGCCGTCGCCGAGGGCGACGATGTTGAGGTAGCCTTGCCGGGTGCGGAAGGCGGCGATGTATTGACGGGTTTGCCGGATTTGGCGGGCGTGGGCTGCTTCGTGTCCGGCGGAACGCTCTAGCAGCTCTAGCAGGGTTAGGCCGGGGAAGGCGTTTTCGGGGTTGGGGGGCGTGGCCGGTTGGGATAGCTGTTCGGGGGTTAGGTTGGCGAGGAGGTTGCGGAGGCGTTGGTGGGTGGCTTCCTGGTGTTCGAGTTCTTGCTGGAAGTGTTCCTCGCGGCTGGTGAAGGGGGGGAGCATTTGACGCTCGCCGCGGGCGATTTGCTCGAGGGCGTCGATGTATCGCTCGGAGTCGAGGTGGAGGAGGACTTCGCGGACGGACCAGCGGGAGGCTAGGAAGGCTTCATCGGTTTCCATGCCGTCTAGGGATTGGAGGAGTTCCTCGTGGCCGGCGTCCATTTTTTGGAGGGCGGCGTTTTGGCGCTGGAGGATTGCTTGTTTTTCTTGGGGAGTTAGGGTCATTGGTGGTTCACCCCCACCCTAGCCCTCCCCCTTAGGGGGAGGGGATTTGTGAGTTCCGCCCTCCCCGTTGGGGGGAGGGGATTTATCGGCGCCTGTCCCTGGCCCGTGGGGGAAAGGGATTTAGGGTTTAATTTGCCGGGATTATGGGCGGGTCTGATGATACAATCTTGGGGTATGGATGTTAAGGGGGAATGGAACGGGGTTTGGGTTTCGGCGGGGCGTTTGCGGCGGGCGCTGGAGGGGATGGCGGCGGATGCGGCGGCGGCGGCGGCGGGTGCGCCGGGGGCGTCGGCGTCGTTGTATTTGGCGGCGGGGGATGATGGGTTGCGCTGCGGCGGGGGTACGGGCTGCGCTTATGCGGCGGCTTTGGGGGTGGGGGGATGGCACTGCGGGGATGGGTGTCCGTTTGCGTTGGCGCGGCGGGGCGGGTGCGGGCTGGCGGCGTTTCGGGTCGGGGGGTTGGGGTTGGTGGTGGCGCCGCCTTTTCCGGTGGGGGAGACGCGGGTTTTGCCGGGTTGGGATGATGCTCCGTTGCGGGGGATTTTGGCGGCGGATTGGGCGGTGGGGGTGGTGCTGGTGCGGCTGGGGCGGTTTTCGGTGGCTTTGTTTCGCGGGGGGAAGTTGTTGGCGTCCAAGACGGATGCGCGGTATGTCAAGGGGCGGCATAGCGCGGGGGGGACGTCGCAGTTGCGGTATGCGCGGGTGCGGGAGGGGCAGGTTCGCCGGCTTTATGGGAAGGTTTGCGAGGCGGTGACGGGGGTGCTGTCGCCGGCGCCGGATTATGTGGTGTTGGGGGGGGAGCGGTTTACGGTTGACGGGCTGCTGAAGGAATGCCCGGCGTTGGCGGCGATGGGGGGGATTACGCTGAAGCGGCGGTTGAATATCCGGGATCCGAAGCGGGATGCGCTGGGGCAGGCGGGGGCGATGCTTACGGAAAGCCGGGTTTGGATGGTGGATTTCGGGGCGGATGTAGGGCGGGGGTGATGGGGGGTTAGGAATGGCTTGGCGGTTTGTGGGTTGATCGATTTTGATAAGGCGTAAAGGGGGAAAGGGCTAATGACGCTGGGGGGTTTTGAGCAGGCGGGGGGGATGCTGGAGTTTGACCAGGTGCTGGGGCGGTTGGCGGGTTATGCGCGGACGGCGGCGGGACGGGAACGGGCGGGGGCTCTGGCGCCGTCGGCGGATTTGCTGGAGGTGGCGACGCGGCAGCAGGAAACTACCGAGGCGCGGCGGTTTATCGACGATGGGGGGGCGCTGGAGTTCGGGCCGGAGGAGGATATTAGCGAGCTGGCGCATCGCGCCCGTTTGGGGGGACTGCTGCGGGGGGAGGAGTTGTATGCGGTTCGGGGTTTCGCGCGGGCGGCGCGCTATGACCGGGAGGCGCTGGGGGGGCAGGAACGGTTGCCGCTGCTGTCGGGGCTGGCGGGGAACATTCCCGATTTGGGGCATCTGGAGCGGGAAATCGGGGCGGCGATCAGTCCGGCGGGGGAGGTGTTGGATCATGCCAGTCCGCTGCTGGGGCGGCTGCGGGCGGAATCGCGGCAGGCGCAGAGTCGGTTGAACGAAATTATGGAGCGGAATCTGCGGCGGTTTCAGCGGGCGGAGGTGGTGCAGGAGCCGCTGATTACGCAACGCAACGGGCGGATGGTGCTGCTGATCAAGGCGGAGATGCGGCCGCGGGTGGCGGGGATTGTGCATGATGTATCGGACAGCGGGGCGACGGTGTTCGTGGAGCCGATGGCGGCGGTGGATCTGGGGAATCGCTGGCGGGAGGCGCGGCTGGCGGAGGAGCGGGAGTCGGAGCGGGTGCTGCGGCAGTTGTCGGGGCGGGTGGGGGAGTCGGGGGATGATTTGCTGCTGGCGCTGGATCTGGTGGCGCGGCTGGATTTGGATCTGGCCAAGGCGCGGTATTCGGCGGCATTGCGGGCTACGCCGCCGACGCTGGAGGACGGGGGGGATGACGGGGCGGAGGATGGGTTGCGGCGGATGCGGCTTAGCCGGGCGCGGCATCCGCTGCTGGCGGGGGCGGCGGATGGCGGGGTTGACGGGGGCGTGGTGCCGATCAGCTTGTCGTTGGATCGGCGGCGGAGGGTGCTGCTGATTACGGGGCCGAATGCGGGGGGCAAGACGGTGGCGCTGAAAACGGCGGGGCTGCTGGCGATGATGGCTCATGCCGGGCTGCACGTGCCGGCGGATGAAGCGGTGTTTCCGGGTTTCGACGGGATTTATGCGGATATTGGGGATCAGCAGAGCATACAACAGTCGTTGTCTACTTTCAGTTCGCATATCGCTAATTTGGCGGATATTATGCGCCGGGCTACCGGCCGGTCGTTGGTGCTGGCGGATGAGTTGGGGTCGAGTACGGATCCGGAGGAGGGGGCGGCATTGGCGAGCGCGGTGTTGCGGCATTTTGCGCGGATGGGGGTTTTTCTGGTCGGGACGACGCATCAGCGGAGCGTGGCGCGGGCGGTGCAGGAACATCCGGGGATGCTTAACGCCAGCGTGGATTTGGATCCGGCGACGCTGGCGCCTACTTACCGGCTTACTTTGGGGCTGCCGGGGCGCAGTTACGCTTTGACCATCGCGTCGCGGCTGGGGCTGCCGCAAGGGATTATTGACGATGCGGGGGCGGGGATTTCGCCGGCGGAGCTGGCTACCGAGACGCTGCTGCGGGAGTTGCAACAGGAACGGCGGACGGTGGAGCGGCTGAAGGATGAAGCGGAGTCGTCGCGTTTGGCGGCGGTTGCGCTGCGGGAGGAATTGGAGGCGCAACTGGAGTCGGTGGAGGCGACTAAGACCGAGTTGGTGGAGGATGCGCGGCGTCAATTGCAACAACAGACGGCGGCGGTTTGGGACAAGCTCCAGCAGGCGGAACGGGCGGCGGAGGCCGTGGGCCGGGCGGCGGCGTATCCGGCGCAAGCGCGGGCTAATTCGGCGGATCCGGCTAATCCGGCGCAAGCGGGTAATCCGATTCATTCTGGGGTTGCCGCCGAAAGCGGGCGGATCGTGCGGGAGGTGCAGCGGGAGTTGGACAGCGCGGCTTGGCAGCCGATTGAAATCCGGCGGGTTCCCTGGCAGGAAAGGCTTAAGAGCGGCGACCGGGTGTATGTGCGGGGGATCGCGCGTCCGGTGGAGGTGATTACGCCGCCGGAGCCGGGGGATGGGGCGGCGGAGGGGGAGCGCCGTCCGGCGGCGCGGGTGGAGGTGCTGCTGGGGGCGATGCGGGCGAAGGTGCCGGTGTATCAGTTGGAGCGGCTGGCGGAGTCGCATCCGGCGGCGGCGGCGCAGGGGGTGTATCTCGCCCGCGCCGGGGGGCGGGATGACGGGAATATTCCGTTGCGGGGGCGCAAGCGGGAGTACGGGTTTTCCGGGGGCGGGCCGGAGTTGGATTTGCGGGGGCTGCGGGCGGATGAGGCGGTGGCGCGGGTGGATGCGGCGCTGAATGATGCGGCGTTGGACGGGCTGTCGGCGCTGCGGATTATTCACGGCAAGGGAACGGGGGCGCTGCGCCGGGCGGTGCGGGATTATTTGTCGGGGCATCCGCTAGTGTCGGGCGCGGGGGACGGGGAGGGGCCGGGGGGGGAGGGGGTGACGGTGGCGCGGCTGTGGTGATGGGGCGGGTGGGCAACGGGGTTGCGGGTGGTAAAAGAATTAGACAATATCGGGTTGGTTACACTGCCGGGGGTGATTGGTGTTTAGTTGCGCGGTTTGCGGATGCAGGGATAGCCGGATGGATTCGGTGGACGAGGTTTTTAGGGTTGATGGGGAGTATGTGTTGGTGGAACGGATTCCGGCGGAGGTTTGTAGCCGGTGCGGGGAAAAGTCGTTCAGTCTGCAAACCGTGGATGCGGTGCGTCAAGCGGTCAACGGGGGGGCTGCGCCGGCGCGGTTGATGGAGGTGCGGGTTTTTCGGTTTGCGGCGGCGGAAGTGTCCGGGATGGCGGCGGGGCAGGGATCGGCTCATAGCGGGGGATGTGCCGGGGACAGCTGATGCTTGCCGGCCGCTAAGGGGCGGCGGCCGGCGGCGCGGCTGGGGTGATCGGGGCCAGTGGGGAGTTAGGGTTCGGTGTCGTAGACGATTTTGCCGTCGCGCCAAGTGGCTACGTAGCCGTCCTCGGCGATGGCCCGCTTGCGGGCTTCTTTGGCGGCGCGGTGCATGGCGGCGTTAATCCGCTGGTTTTCGGCTTTGCTCCAGTCTTTGGCATGGGACGTCTTTTCCTGTTGTTCAGTGGTCATTGCCGGCTACCCTCCGCTAACAGAATCGGGGTGTTGCCAGAGTTATCGTACAGTGCCCAGTCATCCGCCAAATCCCGGTACAGGGACTCGAAGTTTTGCCGACCAGCCTCATACCGCCGACGAATGACGTCGTCCGGCACTCGATGCCCGCCCTCCCGGACGCGCCGGTTGACGCGGTAAATGGCGACTTCAGCACTGGGCAAGCTAAGGAAAACTAATTTTACCTCGTATCCCTGCGCTTGCCAAGACCGAATCATCCGGGCGTAGCCTCGCCCGCTTAGGGTGGTCTCAAAAGCGAAACTGTCGCCCGCTTTGACCCGTTCATCGAGCATTTGGAGCATTAGCCGTCCGGCCCGCATCGCTTCGTTCTCCGGTTGGAGCGGGTTGAGACCGGCGGCGATCAGGTCGGCGTTGATGAACGTGAGGTAATCCGTTTCATTCGCCAAGAAATTCCGGGCGAAGGTGGTTTTGCCGGCGCCGTTGGGGCCGGCGATTATGAGGATTTTTTGGGGGGATAGCAATGGTGGCGCTCCTTATCGGGTGGTTGCATTATAGCCGGTTAGGTTCCTTGAAACCAGGGTTGGCGGCGGGCGGCGAAGGCTTTGATGCCTTCTTGGAAGTCGCGGGTTAGGGCGATTTGGGCGAAGGCTTCGGTTTCGGCGTCTAGCTGGGTTTCGAGGGTGTTTTGCCAGGATTGGTGGTAGAGTTGCTTGACGCGGGCGTAGGCGGCGGTGGGGCCGGCGGCGAGGCGTTGGGCGGTTTCGTGGGCGTGGCGGGGGAGTTCGTCGTCGGGGCAGACTTGGCTTACTAGGCCCAGTTCCAGGGCGCGGGGGGCGCCTACGGGCTGGCTGGCGAGGTAGAGTTCCATGGCGCGGCCGGCGCCTAGCAGTCGGGGGAGCAGCCAGGTGGAGCCGCCGTCGGCCGGGGCGCCGATGTTGGCGTAGGCCATCAGGAAGCGGGCGCTCTGGGCGGCGAGACGGACGTCGGCGGCGAGGGTGAGGCTGAAGCCGGCGCCGGCGGCGGGGCCGTTGACCGCGGCGATTACCGGCTTGGGCAGGCGGCACAGGGGGAGGACGACTTGGTGGTGGAGGGCGTCGGCCAGTTGGCGGATGTGCTGGGCGATGGCTTGGGGGCCGCCCTGGTCGAGGGTGTCGGCGAGTTGTTTGACGTCGGCGCCGGCGCAGAAGGCGCCGCCGGCGCCGGTGAGGAGGACGGCGCGTATGGTGGGGGCGTTGCAGGATGCTATGGCTTGGCCCAGGGCGGCGATCATATCGGAGGTGAGGGCGTTGCGGGATTCGGGGCGGTTTAGGGTGATGGTGGCTACGGCGCCGGCGGTTTGGAGGTTTACGGATTGGTTTGGCATTGTTATGCTCCGCAGGTTGGGTTGTTGGGTGGTGGGCGTTATTTTATCCGTTTTCCGAAGCCATCGCCGAACAATACTTGCCATTTGCTTAGGCTCCGTTGGGGGTCTTTTTCGTGGTAAGCATCGATTATTTTGTCCGTGTATATGCCGAACATTTTTCTGAATTGATCGTAGTCGGGCTGGTTCCAGTTGTTGGTGAAATGTATTTCCCGGGATACGGGGTTACGCACTTCGTTCACTTTCGGGGTAGCTTGCAGGAAAGCGTTTAACCGCTTTGATGTGAGTAACAGCGTGTCCGGGATGGTCTTGAAAGTTTCTTTGCTTTCGTTGTCACTTACGGTATGGGCGATGAGGGTGGTCAAAAGTATTGACGGCGCCTCGAAGTTGCCTTTGTAGTCTCTGATGTACTTCAGCAACCTGGTGACCCGCATCAGGTTTCCGTTGGTGATTAGGGATTTTTCGTGAAACCACTTCCTGTATCCGGCGCCATTGGTGAGTTCAGGGCGATTTTCTTTGCGGTTGAAAATATATTGTTCTTGCTCTTGCACGATGCAGGGGACAATATCCATCTGAAAATTCTCGGCGTAGGTAAGGGTTATGCATCGCGTCTTTTTCTCGGCCCGTCGCTGGTAGTTATCGCTCCGCATGAAGCAATCGTAAACTTCGTTGATGTAGTCTTTCGGGTCTTTGTTGCTGTCAGGGCGCAGATAAACCAGGACATCGGCGTCGTAGCTATGCCCTGCGGTCGGCTTGATGGTGGTATTCAAGACAAAGGAGCCTTGGAGTTTGGCTCCGATGTAGGAAGGGCGCAACTCTCCGGCCAAGTATTTTCGCACCACTTTCACTTGGCCGCTCAACATTCTCAGTTGTTGTTGATCAGGGTTCACTTCTGCGCTGAGGAATTTCTTGAATCGGGTTACGTGCCGCATTTTCTTTGCCTCTTTTCTTTTACTGGTACACCCCATCCATATATTCGCTGATTTCCTCGAGGCGGAAGGCGTCTATGGCGATTTCGGGGGCCCAGGTTACTTGGTCGGAGGACCAGCGGACGGTGGGGCGGCGGTGGGCGGTTATGCCTATGATGTGGTTCAGGATGCGGTGGGCGTTGTCGTTCATTCTTAGGGTGTTGGGTTGGAGGGGGGCGGTTAGGCGTCCGTCTTTTATGATGTAGGAGTCGGCTATGATGGTGCCGCTGAAATCGCCGGAGGTTATGCCGTTTACCGGGTAGGTGTACCAGATGCGGCCGATGTATACGCCGTTGTTTACTTGGCGCAATAGCTGGTCGTGGGTTAGGCCGTCGGCGGCTTCGATTACTAGGTTGGTGGCGGCGGCGGACGGGGGGGATGCGAAGTTGCGTCCGCCGCCGTTGCCGGGGCGGTAGCCGTTGCGGGGGGCGATGGCGGGCAGCGCGGCGTCGGGGTCGCGGCCTAGCTTGCGGCGGGCGTCGGGGTCGCGGCGGATGCGTTGGTAGTTGTAGTAGTCGGATAGCAGGCCGGTTAGCTCGCCGCGGGTGATCAGGTTGACGCGGGCGGCGGGCAGGCCCTCGTCGGTGATTTGGCGGGCGCCGGGGTGTCCTTCGACAAGCTCAGGATGAGGGGTTGGGTTGCTTGGATGATGGGTTGGGTTGGCGGGGGGTTGGGGGATTTGGGTTAGGGGGGCGTCGTCGTAGATGGTTAGCTGGGGGGAGGCTATGGGGCGGCCTAGCTGGCCGAGGAAGGGGGAGGCGCCGGCGTAGAACATTTCGGTTTGGAGGCCGGGGAGGAGGATCCATTCTAGGATTTCGGCTACGGGTTGGGGGCCGAGGATGACGCGGTATTGGCCGGTGGGGAGGCGCTGGGCGCCGCCGTGTTGGAGTCCGGCGGCGGCGATGGCGCTGCGGGCGGCTTCGGCGGCGGCGCGTCCATCGAAGGCGGCCAGCTTGCCTTGCACCGACCAGCCGCTGCCTTTGGCGTTTTGCCGCTCTACCATCGCGGTGGCGAAGGCCATCAAGAGGGTGTTTTGTTCGGACTGCGGATGGGGTAGGCGGGTGGAGGCGATCGCCATTCGGGACTGGAGCAGGACTACGTCGCCGCCCAGGATCAGGCCCAGATCGGGGATGCGATCGGGGTGGCTGGCCAGGGTGGCGAGTTCCTCGGCGGAGCCGAAGGCGTCTAGGGCGCGGTCCATCATTCGCCAGCCGGAATTTACCAGCGCCTCGTTGTCTAGGTTCATTATGGCGGGGTCGTATCCGGCGTTGGGGTTGGGCGGGGTTGGGGTTGGCGGGGGGATGATTTCGTCGGGTTGGGGCAGGGAGACGAATTCGGGGTCGTGGACGGCGCCGGCGCGGGCTTTGTCCAGGGCGCGGCGGACGCCGTCGAGGGATAGGTCGTTGGGTTCGCTGCCGAAGCCGGTGCGCGGGCGGTTGGCGGAGTCGGGGTTGGGGTGAAAGGCTACCCGCAGCCCGATGCCGGAGGATTGGGCGGATTTGGGTTCCTCGACGCCGTTGCTGGGGATGTGGGAGGTGTAGTTGAGGCGGACGGTCAGGTTGGCGTCGGCGGAGGCGAATACTTCGGCGGATTCGATGTCGGGCTGGGCGGCGAGGTATTCGAGGGCTTGGGCGGCGGCGGTTTGGAGGTTGTCGGCGGATGGCATGGGGCTGTTTCCTTGCGGTTTTTTTTGGCTGGGGGGATTTCGGGTTGAATGCGGCGGGTATTCAGCTATCTTAGCAGACCTGGCACGGTGATAAGCCGCTCATTGGGGGTGTCTACCGCCTGCAACAGCCCTTGCAGGGTGTAGGCGCCCAACAGGGCCTCGGCGTCGTCGTTGCCGAATACGGTTAGGGTGATTTCCGATTTTTCGCCGATTTTAATCCAGGTGCGGCCGACATCCCGCAGGATTTGGCTGCCGTCGGCCATAATGAACGCTACCCGGTTATGGGGCGTTACGCCTAGATTGTGCAGGATTGTTGCCGGGATCACGGTGTAGCTGGCTCCGGTGTCGACCAGGGCGGTTACGGGTTGGTATCGTGTTCCGTGGGGGTTGCCGATTTCGATGGGGACGGAAAAGGTTCCCATTCGTAGCCTCCTGGGGGGGTGTCGGGGTTTTTGCTGGGGGTTGCCGTGGGGCGGGATTCGGTTACTTTACACCCGGCTAGGGCTAATGTATATTGGGCTTGAGGATTGCCGGGCAGTCCGCGAAAAGATGTTTGGGTTAAAGGCCGGTTATGACTACGATACCCTTTGACACGCATAAGATAGTCAAGGAGCTCCAGGAAGCGGGGTTCGACGAACCCCAGGCCGAAGCGGTGGTATCCGCCATGGGGGCGGCCGTTGTCGGGAATCTCGCTACGAAAGCGGATTTGCAGGAGTTCCGCGCCGCGACGAAGGCGGATATGCAGGAACACCGGAATGCTACGCAGGCGGATATGCAGGAACACCGCAACGCTACGCAGGCGGACATCAGGGAGCTCCGTAACGAATTCAAGTCTGGTATGCAGGAGTTCCGCGCCGCGACGCAGGCGGATATGCAGGAACACCGGAATGCGACGCAGGCGGACATCAAGGAGTTCCGCGCCGCGACGCAGGCGGATATGCAGGAACACCGGAATGCGACGCAGGCGGACATCAGGGAGCTTCGCAACGAATTCAAGTCGGATATGCAGGCGATGGAGCTGCGTATTATGCTGCGGATGGGGGGGCTGATTGTGGCCGGCGTGGGGTTGATAATCGCTCTGGACAAGCTGGTGTGATTCGGGTCCGGGCGGCGGGTTAGGCGGGGCCGGTTAGGCGGACTTGGGCGCGGATTGTGGGGCCGCCGTTGCTCATTCGCTTGGCTTGCATGGGTTGGCCTTTGCCGCAGTTGGGGATGGGGTTGATAATCGCTTTGGACAAGACAAGTTGGTGTGATTTCGGGGGATCCCTTCGACCAGATCAAGATGGGTAGGGCAGTGCCGGGCGGAGGATGCCGCAGAACATATTCTCCCCGCAGCCGTCGCCGTCGCCTGGTAGGGGGATGCGTTCCGCGTCGAACCCCGATTCCTCTAGCAGGGATAGCCATGTTGCTATCGGGAATAGGCCGGTGATGTGTATATCCCGCGCTACGCGGCGGGCGCCCTTTTCCGTGATAGTATAGGTGAAATGCGATTCCACTACCGTATCCGACGGGTCGGCGTCGTAGATGGTTTCCTCGGTAATCACCGCTACATCGTCCACCCTGGTTGACCATCGCAGCCGCATCCCGGGGCGGAAAGTGTCGCTTACTAGGTCGGGGGCCGTCAGCAGCAGTCCGCCGGGGCGCAGGTGGGCGCGGGCGGTGGCGAATACCGCCCGCAGGTCGCTTTCGGTCTGCATATAGCTGATGGCGTCGTGAACCAGCACGGCGTCGAAAACCCGCCCCAGCCGCACCTCGCGCATATCGCCCAGATGATGCTCCACCTGCGGGTTCAGGCGGCGGGAAAGCTCCAGCATCCGGGGCGAAAGATCTACCGCCGCCGCATCGAAATCGGCGGTGAGGTGCGACAGGTTATGCCCGCCGCCCACGCCCAGATCCAGGATGCGATGCCGCCCATCCCCTAACCGGGCGCGGATGGCCTGCCGCCAGTAACCCGCTTCCTCGGCGTAATCCTCCGGCGGGCTGATTACCGGCCACAGATAGGCTAGTTCGTGGTACAGCAGGACGCCTTGCAACGCCGCTAACCCCCGTCTATTGCCCCGTCTATTTCGATGACGCAATCGCAGATGACCGCGATGTCGCCGGGCAGGGCGGACATACCGGGGGCGGAACGGGCGTGACGGCCCTTTTCGCCGTAGACCGCCACGAACAAATCGGACGCCCCGTCCACTACCGCCGCCTGTTGCGTAAAGGATGGGGCGCTGTTGACCATCCCCGTCACTTTCAGGATGCGGGATACCCGGTCCAGATCGCCCAGTTCGGCTTTCATCCGGGAAAGGAGGTTCAGGGCGGCCCAGCGGGCGGCTTCGTAGCCTTGCGCCACGGTCAAGTCCGCGCCCAGCTTGCCCGAGATGCGGGCGCCGTCGGTTAGCCGCGAACCGACCCCGGCCAGCCACATAATGCTGCCGCTGCGGGCCGCGGGCAGGTAGTTGCCTACCGGCTCCGGCGGCGGCGGCAGTTCGTAGCCCAGCGCCGCCAGCCTTGCCTCGGCCCGGGAATTTGCGGGCGTGGTCATTCCAGATCCTCCGGGGGCGACTTTTGTGATCGGCCCCATTGCGGTTGCCCGGTTATTGGCGGGATTCGCTGATGCATTCCTCCAGCAATTGGAACGCGCGGGCGGCGAAAACCCACATATTGGCCTCGCGGTCGGCATCGCCGGTTTCGATGGTAATCACCTTTTCCACTGGCCCGGTCACGGCGACGCAGGCGTGGCCGGCGGCGTCGCCGTAGCGGTTGCCGGTGGGGCCGCTGGCGCCGGTTTCCGCCAGCGCCCAAACCGTGTCCAATGCCTGGCGGGTGGTGCGGGCGTTGAGCAGGGCATAGGGTTCGGAGCTGGCCCGCAGCCCCTCCATCGCCGTGTCGGGAACCAGGAGCAGCCCCTTTTGCGCCGCCCGCGTATAGATAATGCTGCCGCCAACATAGTAGGCGGATGCGCCGGGAATGGCTACCAGCGCCGCCGAAATCAGTCCGCCGCAGGACGATTCCGCTACGCTGATGCTTTGCCCGGTTTCTTTCAGCAGCGCCCCCGTCGGCGCCGCCAGCTCGCTCAGTTGAGACATATCAGGCTAACCCTCACTTTAACCATCCCGGTCAATGGGATGGCATAATTCCGCATCGCGGGAATCCCGCCCGGCCATTATCCCCCAAAAGCGGCCCGCGCGAAATGAGGGGGCCAGACCAATCCCTCCCCCTGAGGGGGAGGGTTAGGGTGGGGGGGACGTCATCGGCGCTAGATCCGCCCGCCACAACTCCCCCTTGCCGGAAATGTTCTGCCCGGTGCGGATGGCGGTGATTTTGTATCTGGGCAATGGCGCAATCGCCACGCACTTGCCGTCCCAGATTAACCCGTAGTCGGCGAATCGGAAGCCCAGGTTGTCGAAACCGTGACGCTGCCGGTGGGCGGGCAGATTGCTCAGGTCTGCGGGAATGATGTGCAGCATAAATTTCGCGGCTATATCCGCCGGGGCGCACTGTTCTTTGATGTAGGTAAGCGCGGTTTTGGTGCGGTAGATGTCGAAGGTGGAACGGGCGGCCGGCTCCCCGTAATCGCCGGAAACAATGGACTGATACGCCGCCCGGTAGGGGTTCGATGTTGGCGCGTAGCTTTTGTTTACCCGGAAAATCGCGCCGTCGGAAAGTTCCGTCACCGGCTCCAGCCCCGGCGATGTGCGTAAAGCGGCGGCGCTGTAGGGGTAGTCGTTGGCGCGTTCCGATCTGGTGAACCACACCACGTATGCCCCGTCGTCGGCATAGGAAAGCCATTCCGCCAACTGCCGGCGCCCGGCGGCGGGGTCTTGGGCGTCAACCAGGGCCGGCGGCGGCAGCCGGCAAGGCGAGTCCCACTTGGCGGCGGTTTGATCGTCAATCACTACCCTTGATATGTTGTTTGACGGTATGCCGCAAATAATTCCGGCGGCGTCGCGGTGCAGATAGACTACCGCCCGCTCGTTAGTACGCAGTTTCCCGGCAATGGGGTTTTCTTGGAGGTAGCGCAAAGTTTCCGAATCCGCCCATCGGGGGCCGCTATAGCCCAGATACAGTTCGCCGGAATTTGCCCGGATTACCTGCCGGGCGCCCGCCGCGGCTTGCCCGGCAACCCAAAGGAAAAGGGCCAGTATTAGAACGGCGGTCAACACGCCCAACCCCGGCAACCATCGCGGCATTGCGAAAACCCCGGCGCCGGGCAGACCGCCGGCGTATCCCGGCAGCTTTCGCTCCCGCGCATAGCCGAGCAATCTGTCTGCCGCATAAACCGCGGTGATCAGCAGCGGAATATACAACGGCGCCAAAAACCTATCCTCCAGCCCATGATGACTGGTGGCCAGCATTAGGGCTGCGACCAGTAAACCGGCGTACACTAGGGCAAAGCCGCCGAATACTATGCCGGGGCGCCAATCGCCGGCGGGCCGCTGGCGCCATTGTTCTCTGATGAAAACCCGCCCCGCCGGTAGCAGAACCGCGGCGGCGATCGCCAACAGGACCAACGCCGGCCACTGCGCGGCATCCAGGTTGAAATGCGCCCATCGCCCTACCCCGTCCGCTAAATCCCCGAGGATTGATGGCAAAAAATAATCGGCCGGCCGCCGGTTGGCCAAAAATTCCCCGACCGTCAAATAATTCCGCACCAGCCAAAGCGCCATCGGGATGCCCGCAATCAGCGAAAAACCGGCGACGCGCCGTAACCTCTGCCCCGCCGCAACGCCCGGCTGTAGCATTAGCATCAGCCCCACGTATACCACCGCCGCGGCGCCGATATAGCGCGTCTGCCAAACTAAAGCGCAGAACACCGCCGCCCATATCAGCGACGACACTTTGCCCCCGGCCAGGAAATTGTCGGCCTGGATTAAGGCAAGAGTAATCAGCAATATAAATAACGATCCGGTCAAGGCCCACGCCGCCGACTCCGCCAGCGGAACGGACAAGGCTACCGCGATGCAGCCCCACGCCGCCAGCGCCCGCGATTCCAGCCGCCGCCGCAGGTATTGCCCGACGACGAATATGGTCATTCCGAATATAACGGCGTTAAGCGGCCCGGCCACATCGCGGGTATCGAACACGCCCAGGCTGACCGCCGCCAGCAGCAACGGGTAGAGCGGCGCCTGCGTGGTATGGGGCATCCCCCGGTAGTTGGAAAACCCATCGCCCTCTAGCAGGTTCCAGGACACCGATATGTAGGTTATGGAATCCCAGCTAAGGGCGACGCCGTAGGTATATTCGCGGGCCAGCACGATAGCCGCGCCCAACGCCGCCGCGCCGGCCGCCAGCAGGGTAAAGCGGTCGAGGCGGATGCGGGCCGGGAACGCGGCAACTAATCGGCGCGGCGCAGGGCGGTCGAGCGGCGTCATAGGGGAATTATACAATCGCAGACGTCATTAGGGGATTAGGCAAATCACGCCGCCTTTGCCGTTTCGCGCCGCCGCCGCGCCCAGGCGAGCGCGGCGCTGGCGCCTACCGCCATTGCCCCGGCCAGCGCGTTAAACAGAATGTCGCGGGGGTCGAAAACCCGGTTGGGCAGGAATGCTTGTATCCCCTCGTCAATAACTCCCAGCATTGCCGTGACCGCCGTTGCCACTAGGGGCGGCGCCGGAACCCGGATCCCCCGCGTCGCCCGCTCCGCTAGGGCCTCGTTGAGCAACAACCCCACAACCCCGTATTCGATCAGATGCGTGCGTTCCTCCAGCGATGCGATGCGGGTGAACATCAGCAAATAGACCGCCGCCACGCCCACGATGACCGCGAGCTCCGCCCCCCGCGGCCGCGCTCTTACCCCCTGCGCTACGATCGCCGTTCCCACCAAGAGCATACCCAAGCCGAAAGCCGGGGCGATCAAGCCGCGCTCCCGCAGCTCCCCGGCCAGGGCCGGCGCGAAACCCAGGCTGGCGTAAATCGCCGCCAACACTGCCAAAGTACATAGCCAGAGACGCCGCTCCCGGCCGGCAAAAAACCGGGCTATGCATCGCGAAATTTCGCGCACCCCTAAAATCAAGCGGCGAATCAGTCAATGGCCAACGACGGCCAAAGCCGGTGAAAGTGGTTCAGCGGCCCATGACCGCGCCCTACGGGGAAACTCGCGCGGATGGCGGCGGTCACGTACTCTTTCGCCATTCGCGCCGCCGCCGGCAGCGGCAGTCCCCGGGCCAGCCCGGCGGTTATGGCCGACGCCAATGTGCAGCCGGTGCCATGCGTGTTGGCGGTGTCGATCCGTTCCGCCGTGAGTAGCACGAAATCCGCGCCATCATACAGCGCATCGGTCGCCGGGCCATCTAGATGCCCGCCCTTTACCAGCGCGTTTTTCGCCCCCATTTCTTTGACCAGTATGCGGGCTGCCCTTTTCAAGTCGTCCACCCCGTTGATTTCCAGCCCGGTCAGCACGGCGGCCTCGCGGGTGTTGGGCGTCACCACTGTTGCCAGAGGCAGCAGCGTTGTCCGCATCGCCTCTACCGCATCATCCTGTAGCAGCCGGAAGCCCGTGCTGGCAACCATCACCGGGTCAATCACCGTTGGCGACAGGGAGTGAAACTCCAGCCTCTGCGCCACGCACCCGATGATGGCGGAACTGGAGAGCATCCCCGTTTTCACCGCGTCGGCCCCGATGTCCGACACGATAGCGTCAATCTGCGCCTCAATCATAGCCGTAGGGGTTTCCAGTACCGCGTCTACGCCGACCGTGTTCTGCGCCGTGATGGTGGTAATGGCGCAGGTGCCGAAAACCCCCAAGGCGCCGAAAGTTTTCAAGTCCGCCTGGATCCCCGCCCCGCCGCCGGAATCCGACCCGGCGATGGTCATCGCCCGGGGCGCTCGTGTCGTCATCATCGCCATACCATCCCGCCTATGCCCGAAGCCGAAATAACCCGCCCCGATCCGCCATCCAATTCAGCCCATCTTATCACGCTCGCCTGCTATATGGTAAACTGCCGCTAATTTAACCGCCGCGCCCCGCCGCGGCGCCCTGGAGGAGCAGGTTGGCCGACGACAGCTTGATCACCGCAGAGGTTCGCGCTCTGATCGGTTCGGAAACGCCGCCGGAACGCAACCGCTTCGCCATCAGCGAGGAAATGGTCTACGACCTGGCCGATGCTACCGAGGACCCCAACCCCTTGTACATCGACCGGGAAGCCGCCGTTGCCGGCCGTTTCGGCGGCCTGATCTGCCCGCCCCTGGCTACCTGGAAAGACATCGCGCCCCCCATCGGCTATTTCGGCGCCGGCCAAGAATCCCATTTCGAGGTGCCGCTCCCGTTCAACAGCTACGGACTCAACGGCGGCAGCGACTGGCAATTCCTCCGCCCCCCGTACGTCGGCGACTGGATTACCCGCCAATTCCGCATCTTGGACATTTACCAGAAGCGGGGCCGCTCCGGCCCTCTGGTATTCGTGGAGCGGCTGGAAACCCAAACCAACCAAGACGGGCACCCCGTAGTGCAAGCCCGCCGCCTGAGCATCCACCGCGCCTTGTCCCCCGACGACGGCGATGCCGCCCCCGCAGTTGCCGTAGCCAACGAATTGCAGCCCGTTGATCTATCCCCGCCCGGCCCCGGCACAACCCCGACGCCGCCCCGCCTATCCCATCGCCCCCAGCTATACTTCGACGACGTTTCCGTCGGGATGTCGCTGCCCCCGGTAGTCAAAGGCCCCATGACCACCACCCACTTGGTGCGCTGGGCCGCCGCCAACGGCAATTACGCCCGCATTCATTGGGATTTGCCTTTCGCCCAACTGCGGCAGGGGCTTAGCAATGTAGTAGTCAACGGCTCCCTGAAAAACCAGTATCTGGGTCAGTTATTGACGGATTTCGCCGGCCCCGGCGGATGGCTGCGCCGTTTCTACGTGCAGCACCGCGGGATGGACTACCCCGGCGACACGCTGACCGCCGCCGGCGCGGTCACCGGACTGCGGGAAGTGGACGGCATCGGCCATGCCGATTGCGCCATCACGCTCACCAACAGCCGCGGCCACCAGACCGCCGCCGGCGCCGGCACCGTGGCCCTCCCCCGCCGCAACCGGCCACTCCCCTTGACTTGGCAGCCGGAGGATTAAGTTGCTGCATGGATTGCGCGTGCTGGATCTGGGGCCGGGCATCGCCCCATCCTTTTGCGCCAAGCTGCTGGCTGATTACGGCGCCGAAGTCATCAAAATAGAGCCGCCCGGCGTCGGCGATCCCGCCCGGCGCAAAGGCCCCTTCGCCGGCAACGCCCCCCATCCCGAAAAGAGCATCCCTTTTCTATACGTGAACACCGGCAAGCGCGGCGTAACATTGGACTACTCCGGCCCATCCGGGCAAGCCATTCTGAACCGCCTTTTGGCCGACGCCGACGTTTTGGTAGAGGGGCATTCGCAGCTAGAGACCGCGGAATCGCCCCTTGACTACGAAACCTTGTCCCGCGCCCATCCCCGGCTGGTAGTGACGTCGGTGACGCCCTTTGGCCAGGATGGCCCCTACCGCGATTTTCAAGCTACCGACATTATCGCCTGCGCCATGAGCGGGCTGATGTATCATTCCGGCGATTCCGACCGCGAACCTTTACGCAACGCCCTGGACCAGTCGTTATATGTGGCCGGGGCCAACGCCGCCGCCGCCACGCTGGCCGCGGTTTTCGCCCGCATATCGTCCGGGATGGGCCAGCGGGTTGACGTTTCCATAGCCGAATGCCTGGCCAGCCACTTGGCGCAGCCCGTGCCGTATTACAACTATATGGGCGCGGACAAAGGCCGCCGCCCGGTGCGCGGTTCCGGGTTCGAGGAGCTGATGCCCGCCCGCGACGGCTACGTCGTGCCGTCGGTGCAGGGATCCCAGCCGTGGGAAACCGTAGCCGGACTCATCGGCCTTGAGGAACTCCACGACCCCAAATTCGCCGCCGGCGCCGGCCGCATCGCCCACGGCGAGGAACTCAAGGCCCTGCTAATCCAGGGCCTGGCGCAATGGGATCGCCTGCCGTTGTTTCTAGCCTCCGGCGAGCGCCGCCTGGTGTTCGGAATGGCCCAGGACGCCGGCGATCTAATGGCTTGCCCCCACTTAGCCGCTAGGGGATTTTTCCGCGAAATAGACCATCCCGCCGCCGGCCCCGCCCCCTACGCCGGTATGGGCGCCGCCCTTTCGGAGCTGCCGGCCGACGCCCCGTCCCCCGCCCCGCTGCTGGGCCAGCACAACGCCGAAATCTACCGCGATGCGCTGGGCTATGCCCCCGACGACTTGGCCGCGCTGCGCTATGCGGGGGTGATATGACCGCCACGCCGCCGCTGCAAAACATCCGCGTGGTCGACCTTAGCCGTGTGTTCGCGATGCCCTTCGCCGGGGCGCATCTCGCCGATTTGGGCGCCGAAGTCATTAAAATCGACACTTGCCAAGCGCAGTTTATGGACACCACCCGCGCCATCACCGGCCCCTTTCCCGATAACCGGCCCGGCGAGTTATGGTGGGAGCAGGGCGGCACTTTCCAAACCCTCAACCGCGGCAAGCGCAGCCTTACCCTAGATCTGCGTTCCGATGAAGCCCAAGCCATCCTGAAGCGGCTGGTATCCGTCAGCGACATCGTGCTGGAAAATTTCACCCCCCGCGTAATGTCCCGTTTCGGGCTGGATTACCCATCGCTGCGGGCGGTGAAGCCTGACCTGATAATGGTATCCAACACCGGCTACGGGCATAGCGGCCCCTGGAGCGGCTTCGGCGCGATGGCCTCCGCCCTGGAGCCGACCCACGGCACCGGCGCCTTTATGGGCTACCTGACCAAAGCCCCCGACGGCGCCCTACAGCCCGGCGACATCCCCAACAAGGTAGGCAATTCCTATACCGACTTTTTGGCAACCTGGACTGCCCTAATATCGGTAATGGCGGCGCTGCTCCACCGCGCCGAAACCGGACGCGGCACCTGGATCGACTTGGCGATGTATCAAACCGGGGCGGCGTTCATCGGCGAGGGCTTGCTCGCCTGCGCTTTCAACGGCCAACGCGCCCTGCGTATCGGCAACCGCCACCCGTCAATGGCCCCCCATGGCTGCTATCCCTGCCAGGGGCCGGACCAGTGGGTGACCATCGCCGTGCGCGACGATGCCGACTGGCAGTCGTTCTGCGCCGCGGTCAACGCCCCCGATCTGGCATCCGATCCCCGCTTCGCCGCCGCCCCCCAACGACTCCGCCGGCAGGATGAACTGGACGCCATCGTATCGCAATGGACTCAGCAGCGGACTTCCTATCAGGCAATGGAAACGTTGCAAAACGCCGGCGTTCCCGCCGGCCCGGTATTGACCGCCGGGCAGGCGCTAACCGACCCCCACTTCCGCCGCCGCGGATTCTTTGAGGCGGTGCAACATCCACCGCCAACCGGCTTGGGGCATAAAGAATATATCGGCCGCGGCTGGAAATTTTCCCAAAGCCGCGCCGCGATCGCCGGCCCGTCGCCAATGCTGGGCGAAGCCAACGACTACGCCCTCCGCCAAATCTTGGGGCTGCCCCCATCGCAAATAGAATCGCTAACCCAGCAGGAAATAATCGGCAACCGCCCCATCGGCGGCAACCCGCCCCCGTCAACCCCCCTGCCAACGCAAGCCGAACTAGGCTGGATCGCCAGCTACAACCCCAACTTTCCCAACCCAACCCCCCAACCATAACCCCGCCCATCTCCCCCTCGCCAACAAATCCCCTCCCCATCGTCAGTAAATCCCCTCCCCCTCCGGGGGAGGGTTAGGGTGGGGGCGTACCCCCATCCCCAAAGCCAAAACCCGGAAAAATGCGGCTAAATGCAACCAAAGTAAAAAATTGGTGAACCCCCGCCCTATGCGGCGGCGGCCCAGCGGGCCAGCGCCTTCCCCGGATCGGCGATTTCCTCAACCGAGGTGTAATACCAGTCAACCCACCCGTCCGCCGGCAGCCCGGCGAATAGCATCAGGTTCAGCGGGTACTCCTCGCTGTCGGCGGCGCGGCGGAAATCGTCGCGGAACAGGAATGTAGGCTTGCCCAACGCGATCGCGATGCCCAGCTCCACCATTACCCCCTCATCGGGAGGTACGCCGTTGACGATCGCGAATAGGGCATCGCACTCCCGCGCGTCGCGCAAATCCGCTTGCCCTACCCGCCACGCCCAGCCCTTGGCCGAAAAATCGACCTGGTTGTTGCGGGCGAAGGGCTCCCACACCTCCAGCCCCAGCGACTCCAGCGCCGCAACGATCGGCGGCAGTAGCAGCGCTTTCTGTTGCCGCGAAAACCCGCAGGGATTCGCCAAGTAAACCGTCTTGGGCATTTCGCGCCCCCAATGGTAAAATGCGAAGTGTAAAATACCGGGCAAAACGCGGAATGGCAAATCCGCCGGAATCAATCCTATCACCCGCAGCGATTAAAGAGAGACCAGAATGTCTACGCCCGATAACGATAATGTGCTGGAGCAACTGCTCGAAGCCATAGAGAATAACCCCGAATTTAAGGATACCCTCCGCCGCCACTTCTTGGCCGACGAGCTGCTCAAACTCCCCGAAAATTTCGCCCAATTCGCCCACGTCGCGCTGGATTTCAACAAACTGATGGCCGAGCGCCTGCAATCCACGGTCGAGGGCATGACCAGCATGGCCGACACCATCGGCAGCATCGCCGGGCAACTGGAGCGGCTCACCGGCGTGTTCGCCGCGGTAAGCGTTACCCTCAACAACGTCGAAGCCGAATATCGCGGGATCCACGGCGCCCTCCGCCTGCTCGCCCGCGACGCCTACGCCCGGCAGGCCGCCCGCCACGCCCTCCGCCTGGCCCGCGCTAACCTGAATATCGCCGGCCCCAAGATCATCAGCCTCTACACCGCCGACAGCGGCGATTTCGTGTTCGATTTGGCCGCTGACGCCGAAGCCCAGGGGCGCATTACCGCCGAGCAGGGCAAGGATTTGGAGCAGTGCGACCTGATAATCGCCGGCAGCGACAGCCGCGGCGAGGCGGTCTACGCCCTGGCCGAAATCGCGATCACCGCGCATAAGGATGACGTAATCAACGCCCGCCGCCGCGCCAACACCCTGCGTCAGGCCAGCGGAATCCGCGCCATCCCCGCCGTCATCGCCGCCGCCATCACCGACGAAGCCCGCGCCGAAGCCGCCGATGAGGTGGTTTTCCTGCAAGTGATGCCCAAAGGGATCGCCGCCGCCGGGTAGGGATGACCGCCCGGCTACCCCGCCCCGGCGGCCGCCGCCCGCCGCGCCCGCTTGCCGTTGAGCATCGTCCCGATGGGCGTATACCGTACCCCCCAACGGTAGGTCACCAGCAATATGGCGGTCACCCCGCCCAGGATTAGCAGGAACGCCAAATGCGGGTTGACTCCGCCGTCTCTTTCCGCCAACTGCTGCCCGGCGATGACCAGCGGCACATGGCAAATATAGAGCCAATAGGAGGCATCGGACATATAGCGCACCCAGTAGCGTTCCCGGGCCATCGTCCAACGGAAAAGCCCCATCAGCCCGAACACCATCAGCCAGGCATAGGTGACTTTCAGCGCCGCGCCCGCCGCCCGCACCCACGTCGCGTTTTCGTCCAATTCGGGGAACTCTTGGGGAAAGGAAAAGGCCAGGGTCGGCAGAAATAGCAGCGCCGCGGCCCCCGCCATTGCCGTCCAGCCGCGGCGCACCGCAATCCCCTGCTGGTAGAAAAAGACCCCGAACCCGAAAAACAGGCTGTAGTACCCGAAAATCTCCGCCCGCGGGATGACCCCCGACGGCGTATCCGCGCCCATCCCTTCCCGCATAAAGTACTGCGGAATCAGCGCCAACGGAATTAGCAGCCACCACCAATGGCCGCGAAACTCTACCCCCATCCGCGCGAGCAATATGAAGCCGCCCGCCATCAGCAATAGAAACCACAAAAACCAGAGGTGATAAAACCCCTCCAGCCACCACGCCGACACCCAGTCCAATGGCCCGAAATCCGGCCCCAGCGTCAGCCAGTAAATGACCGGGATCACCGTGAACATACTAATCAGCAGAGGCAACGCGATGCGCTTTATCCGGTGTTCCCCCAACCCCCGCAGCCCCCGCGCCTGCCACATCATCGCCGTGAAAAACCCGCTCAGCGCAAAGAAAACCGGCATTCGGAAGCCGTGGATCCCCGCCACGATATAGGCGTAGGGGTTGCGCGACGTGTCGGTGTCATCGCGGTAGGGCAGCGATGCCGGCCACAGCTCCACCGGCACCAGAAACAGCGATGCGTGCAGCACCATCCCCAGCAGCATGGCAAAGGCCCGCAGCGCGTCCAAGTCGTGAAAGCGGGTCATCGCGGCCTACCAGGGCGATGCCCGGTCGGCATCCAAATGGTCGGGCAAGCGATACTTGATGCCGCTTTCATCCACCGCGGAATGCCCCAGGAGGTTGATGAAATTATTAGTCCGCCGCCGTTTCCCCCGTTTCGGGGCCAGCAGATCCATCAAGCCCAACATCCGCCGCTGGGTGCGCAGCGCGAGCAGCGTTCCCGTAGTCCGCGACTTGGGAAACCGGAGCTGGTCCGCCAGCTCGTCCCCTACCAGCGCCCGGGAAATTTTGTAGACATAACCGGCGAAAGTCTGGCGTTCCGCGGCGTCGGTATAGCCCACCATCAGGGGGGCGCTGTTTACCAGTCCGTGCGCCATTATGATGCATTCGTCCTCGGGCGGCGGTTCGCAGAGAAACCCCACCCGGCAAAGCTCCAGCGCGTCGTCATAATCCCGGAACAGCAGTCCCTCCGGGGCGCCCATCAGCCAGGCGGTATAGCGCCAGATGTGCATGAAGCTGTCGCGTTCCGGCCGCGAAAGGCGGGCGCCCAGCTTGGCCGCTTTTTCCAGCAGCAGCGCCGAAAAGGCGGCGGAGGAGAAGCCGATATGCGCCCCGCTCAACGGCGCGCCCCAGGCCGCCTCGTCCCACTCCCCCGATTCCCAAAGCAGACGCCGCATCTGGGCGTGGACCAGTCGGATGCGCACGGTGAGTTTCCAGCCGTCGCCCTGCCGCTCCAGACCGCCCGGCATACAGATTTCCATCAAATGCCGGTTGTTCTGGCGCAGCCGCCGCACCCCGTAATCGGTGAGCCGCCCGGTTCGCAAAAAGGACTTGGCGATCAGCGTCGAAAACCCCCGCACCAGCACCCCGGCCACGTGCGCCGCGATGAACAAATCCCAATTCCGGTGATACGCCCGCATCCCCGGCAGCGTGGCCTCCGGGTCAAACCACGGCGGCGGCGCATCGATCCCGGCAAAGAAATCCCGCAGTTCTTGGGGGAAGTTGGGGGGGCGGGAGGATTGTTGCATCCCGGCGTTGATTACCCGGTGAACTTCCTCCGGCGCCAAGGCGGCCAAGGATGCCACCGCCGCATCGGCCAACGGGTCGCCCGAAACCGTATGCTCAATGTAGCGGCGGGCCAAGCCGGGGTTGACCGCGCAGGCCCTTTCGTACCCCGCCCGGTAGGCCGACGGAATAGCCAACGAAGTATCCGGCGGCGGCGTATCCGGCGATGCTCTGCCCTGCGATGTTTCCGGCGATTTCATACGCGCTCCCCCGAACCGGGGCGTTTAGTGAACCGGCTGACCGGCGGCGGCAACGCGATGCGCTTTACCCGGGGTTTCCCCAAGCGGCGGCGCCCCCGCGTCTTACCCTATCATAGCAGTGAATCCCCGCCGGGATATAGGGGCGGGAGGGGCGCGATGCGGGGGAAACCGGGCCGGCCGGCTTCACCAGGGCGAGGCCATATCAGCGTCCAGATGGTCGGGCAGGCGATACACCAGGCCGGTTTCATCCACCGCCGAATGCTTCAGCAGCTCGAGGAAGTTATTAGTCCGCCGCCTTTTCCCCTTTCGCCGGGACACGGTGTCCATCAGCGCCAGCATCCGCCGCTGGGTGCGTACCGCCAGCAGGGTTCCGGTGGTGCGCGATTTGGGAAACCGGAGCTGGTCGGCCAGTTCATCCCCCACCAGCGCCCGGGAGACTTTGTATACCTGGCCGGCGAACACCCGGCGTTCCTCGTCGCCGGTATACCCCACCATCAGCGGGGCGCTCTGTACCAGCCCGTGGGCCATGATGATCGACTCGTCATCCGGGGGCGGTTCGCAGATAAACCCCATCCGGCAAATTGCCATCCCATCGTTATAATCCCGGAACAGCAACCCCTCGGGGGCGCCCATCAGCCAGGCGGTGTAGCGCCAGATGTGCATAAAGCTGTCCCGCTCCTGCCGCGAAAGCCGGGCACCCAGCTTGCCCGCGTAGTGCAGCAGCAGCGCCGAAAAGGCGGCCGCGCCGAAGCCGATGTGGGCCGCGCTCAAGGGCGTACCCCATACCGCCTCGTCCCATTCCCCGGATTCCTTGAGCAGCCGCCGCATCTGGGCGTGCACCAGACGGATGCGCACGGTGAGTTTCCACCCGTCGCCGTGCCGATCCAGGCCCCCCGGCATACAGATTTCCAGCATTTGGCGGTTGTTCTGGCGCAGCCGCCGCACTCCGTAGTCGGTAAGCCGCCCGGTGCGGACAAACGCCTTGGCGATCAGCGTCGAAAACCCCCGCACCAGCACGCCCCCCACGTGCGCCGCGATGAACAAATCCCAATTCCGGTGATACGCCGACATCCCATGCCGGGTGGCGTCCGGGTCAAACCAGGACGGCTCATCCGCAATTCCGTCAAAGAAATCCAGAAGTTCCCGCGGCGACTCGGGAGGGGGGGGGGATTTTTCCATGCCGGCGTTGATCAGCCGGTGTACCTCATCCTGCGGAAAGTCGGCCAGGGAGGCCACCGCCGCATCGCCCGCCGGATCGCCCATCAAGGTATGCTCGATGTAGCGGCGGGCCAAATCGGGGTTGACCGCGCGGGCCTTTTCGTACCCCGCCCGGTATACGGATGGAACCACCAACGAAGTATCCCGCAACGCGGTATCCGGCGACATATTCGATATACTCATAGTTCCCCTCTAAACTTGGGCGTTAGGCGAATCCGATTTCGGATTTTACCCCGCCCCGATGGTGCTGGCAACCGGGCGGCCGGGCCGGGGCGGCGGTCAAACGGGATACCCCAAAAGCTCCAGCCCCGGACGGCAGGCTTCGGTCAGCGGCGCCAGTTCGGCGGCGGGCAGCGCGGCGTAGCGGGATTGCGCGCGGCGCACCGCCGCCACTGCATCTTGCAGCCAACCCTCGTCCTCCAGCTCCGGCGCGATGAAACGGATGATCCGGCGCAGCCCCTTTTCCGGCTCCGCCGCTACGTCCTCAAACTTGACCGCCAGGAACCGGTCCGGCGGCAGACGCTGGAACTGCACTTGCCCCCGGGCAATCATCCGGCTCCAGAACCGCCCGAAATCCGCCAGCTCCAGCTGGTCGAAAGGCAGGCGGCGCGGCGGGAAAAGGGTGTTGGACACCGGCACCAGCCACGGGCTGAGGCGATCCCAGCGGTTGCCGGGGGCATTGGAGCGCAGCGCGTCGATCCCCCAACGCTGCTGCGCCCGCAGGGTAGCCACGATAACCCGGAAGGGATGATGCCGGCTCATGGATATGGCGGTATCCCGCCCGTCGCGGTAGATATGGATCACCCGCGCCTCGGGGAATTCCGTCAGCAGCCGCGCCGCTTGCAGCAATGTGCCGCCGGAACGCTCCACCCAGACATCCCGCCCGAACCGCCGCAGCAGCCAGCCGAACAACTGCCGGTAATGCGCCCCGGCCGGCTGATGCGGCCACTGCGGCACCAACTCCGCCAATTCATCGAACAGCGCCTCGTAATCCGGCGTGATATGGGGCAGGGTCACGCACATAATCGGCGGCGCATTATCCCGCCCGAACCGCGATGCCGGGTCGTCTACCGGGTAGAGCAGCTCCTGGAACTGGCCTTGCAGCAAGTGAATCCGGTTGCCGGGGCGGCTGTAAATCCGCCACATCCGCGCCCCGGAGGGACGCCGCCGGCGGAAAGGCGCCAGCCCGGTAGTGCTGAAAAACTCCGACAAGCTAAGAACCCGCGGGTGCCGGTTCAGCACATCGGAAATCATCGTCGATCCGCACCGCCCGGTGCTAAGCACCAGTACCGGCGCGAAAGCCCCAACTGGTCCCGAGGCCGAACCCATACCGCCTGCTGCCCCCATAATGTTCCGTCCGTGCGTTACTTCGGGGCGAATTATACCTTGCCCCGCAAGCCGCCGCTATCCGCTCCGGCGGAAATCAAGGGTTGCGAATGGGTTTTCCCCTTTGCTAACATAGTGCGAGGTTGTTTCGAGGAGTGGCGATTCACATCAAGACGTCCCGGCGGACGGGCGGGCGCGGCAAGGCCGCCCCGAACCCGCGCCTGGCCCGGCGGAAACTGAATCCGAAGCGTGAGATGCGCTGCCATAGTCGTTGCCGCATTTTCTGTCCCCCTCCCCCCGACTCCAGGCTAGACATCCAAGCAGGGCAAAAATGCGACACCTATACCGCAGCAGTCTGATCGCCTTGGCCGCCGCCGGGCTGATACTGGGAATCCTTTTCAACTGGCCCCCGGACGCCGGGGCGCAGAACCCGCCCGACGTCACCTTGAGCCTCAGCCGCGACAGTATCCGGGAGGACTACGCCAACTTCTATACCAGCGCCGTCACCGCCGGCATTTCTCCCGCGGCTTCGCAGACCACCACTTTTAGCGTCGTGGCAACGCCGGTAAGCCCCGCGACCACCACGGATTACATCCTGTCGGCCAGCACCACGCTGGTCATCCCCGCCGGGGCGACCTCCAGCGTCGGAATCGTCACCATCGCGCCGGTGGACGACAATATATCCTCCGCCGACAAAACCATTCTGATTTCCCTAACCCATGTAGCCGGCCCGGCGGTCACCCTGCCTCCGGCAAAGCCGTTCACCATCATAGAAGTCGACTTGAAACCGCCGTTGCTGACGCTTTCCGCGGCGTCGATCCCCGAAAACGGCGGCACCGCTACCGTCACCGCCGCGCTGGTCTACCCCACCCGGTCGCAAACCGTGATGACGGTAGTGGCCTATCCATTCCGCCCGGCTACCAGCAGCGACGTCACCCTGTCCGGCAGTGCTACGCTAACCTTTCCGGCGATGTCTACCAGCACCACCAGCACGGTGACCATTACCGCGGTGGACAATCAGGATGTGACCGGCGATAAAAAATTTTCCATATCCCTGGTTTATGAATCAGGGCCGGCGGCGCTCCCGCCGGCCAAAGGCAAGATACTAACGGTCACCGACGACAATTCCCTGTCGGTGGCGCTGGAGTTATCGCCCCCGTCCATTCCCGAAAACGGCGGCCCCGTCGCGGTGACGGCAACCCAGAACCGCACATCCACCGCCGCAACTACCATCACGGTAGCGGCGCGGCCGGCAACCCCGACTAACGCCGCCCTTTTCACGCTATCCGCCAGCACCACGCTGACCATCCCCGTCGGCGCTACCGCCAGCACGGGGACGGTCGCCATCACGCCCCGCGGCAACGGCCCCGGCTGGTACGCCCCCGACCGGATGGTAATCGTATTCGGCGAGGCGTCCAACGCCGCCCAACCCTCCGCCCCGCCGCGCGTCACCGACGCCCAATTGACCATCACCGACGCCGATGCCCCGGTAGTCACCCTATGGCTGTCGCCGTCAACCATACCGGAAAATGGCACAACCACCATCAGGGCATCCCAGAACTTCGTTGCCAGTGTAGGAACCCGTGTAACAGCGGTTTTGGTGAACCCGGTAAGCCCGGCCACCACCACCGATTTCACCCTGTACACGGCAAGAAATCTAATCATCCCCCGCATGGCGACCCACAGCACCGGAACTGTAACCATTACCGCCAATAACAACACCGCAACATCATCGTCCAAGACGCTGAACATATCTGCTAATATATCCAACGGAGCCCAAACCGATCCGGCCCCCACGGTAACCGGAGCCGCGCTTACTATCGTCGACGATGATTCGCCGATGGTCGCGCTGTCCCTGTCAACGGATTCCATATCCGAAAACGGCGGCGCGGCCACCATAACCGCAACCCAAAACCGCACCTCTACCGCTACAACCACCATCGCGGTGTCCGCTACGCCGCACAGCCCGGCGGCGGCCGCGGATTTCACCCTGTCCACCACCACCCTAACCATTCCCCCCGGCGCCGCCGGCAGCACGGCGACGGTCACCATCGCCGCGGTGAACAACGACGTCTTTTCGCTGGACAAAAGAATCAACCTTTCCGCCACGGCAACCAACGGCAACGCCCTGCCGGTAGCCGGGGCCGTCTTGACCATCATCGACGATGAGCCGGATTGCTTAGCCGACGGGGCGCTGGTAGACGCCAACGCCGTTTGGCAAGGAATGATTGACGATTGCCAGATCCTGCTGACGCTCAAGGATACGCTGCGCGGCGAAACCGAACTGAATTGGGATTCCAGCCTGGACATCCGGCAATGGACGGGCGTAGACGTTTCCCAGGGATTTGGCGAGGGTTGCGATCCGCCCAACGGCGTCCTACACCGGGTCGTAGGCATCACTTTCCAGCAGCAGCGATATACCCCGATCGCCAACGACTTTCAGAGCAGCAACTTTCAACCGAAACTCACCGGAACGATACCCGCCGGGCTGGCCGACTTGACCGCCTTGCGCGGTATCGTGGTGTCGCATCAGGCGATAACCGGCGACATCCCCAAAGAACTGGCTAACCTGCCCTGCCTGCGCCGTCTGGGGCTGCACAATAACAAAGGGGCGAACAGCGGGGTGACCGGCTCCATCCCCAAAGAATTGGGATACCTGCCCAATTTCACCAGCTCGATCTCGCTGGGCAATAACCGGATGACCGGCAAAATCCCCAAAGAACTGGGACGGCTAAACCGGCTCCAAGGGTTCGACATCGAAAATAACGATTTCACCGGCCCCATCCCCCCGGAGTTGGGCAATATGTCCACGATCACCGGGTTTTTGGTCAGCGGCAATTCCCTGACCGGCAGTATCCCCCCGGAGTTGGGCCAACTGACTTCAGTTACTAGGCTGCATCTGCACTACAACTGTCTGACCGGAAGCATCCCCCCGGAACTGGGGTATATGTCCAGCTTAGAGCAGATGCAGCTGGTACCCTACCCAACCTCTGATGCTGTAGCGAACTGCACCCCCCTCGGCATAACCGACCCGCGTCTGACCGGGGAAATACCCCCGGAATTGGGCAAGCTGTACAACTTGACCCTCCTGCAATTGCAGCGCAACAACCTCACCGGCGGGATCCCGCCGGAGTTCGGCAACCTTCCCAAATTGAATTGGATGATACTGTTCGGCAACGGGCTGTCGGGTAACATCCCCGCCGAAATCGGCGGCCTTTCCAATCTGGTGTACTTATATTTGGACAGCAATCAACTGGACGGCAACATACCCGCCGCGCTGGGCAATTTGTCCAATCTGCGGTTTCTATACCTGAACGGCAACCGGCTGGACGGCAACATACCCGCCGCGCTGGGCGACCTGTCCAACCTACAGCGCCTGTACCTGAACGACAATCAACTGGAAGGCACCATCCCCGCCCAATTGGCCGACCTGTCCAACCTACAGCGCCTGTACCTGAACGACAATCAACTGGACGGCACCATCCCCATCGAACTGAGCCGCCTGACCCGGTTGCGGGAGCTGGGCCTGGCGAACAACAACCTGCACAGCGAAATCACGCTGTCGCTGGACCCCGCCGCCTTGACCGAAAGCGATGGGGAAACCGCGTTCACCGTGACCGCATCGATCGACCCCGGCACCATCTGGGCCGATGGGTTGACCTCCAGCACCAGCACCCTGATCGCGGAAAACATCACCCTGTCGGCCACCGGCAGCGCCATCACCAACGCGGTGGGCTTCACCGCCCGGGTTACATCTTTCAACATCCCCCGCTCCGCCGTCACCACCGACGGCGACGGGGTAATGTCGGCCAGCGTCACCAGTAGCGCCCTGATCATCACCCCGGCCGGCAACAGCGTATACAACCGGCCGGAAACCATCACGGTAGCCGTGGCCGGCGGCGTCGGGCTCCCCGGTTTCGCCGAAACCGCCCTGCGCGGGAAAGGCGCCGCGCCTACCATAGCCCTATCCGATGACGACCGCCCGGCGGTCACCCTGGCGGTAGCGCCGCCGTCCATCCCCGAAAACGGCGGGCAAGCGGTCATCACCGCGACCCAGGATTTCACCGCCGCCGCGACCACCACCATCACCGTAGCCGCCGCTCCGGTAAGCCCCGCCGCCGCCGCGGATTTCCGCATCTCGACCAGCACGACCCTGATCATCCCCCCCGGCCAGACCGCCAGCACCGGAACCGTGGCCATTACCGCCAACGACGACTTCATTGAAACGCCCGACAAGTCCATCAACCTGTCCGGCGCCGCCCGCAACCCTGAACATCCCGGCGGGGTGGATGTGAACGGCGCCGTCTTGACCATTGCCGAAGATGATATCGCCGCGATTGATTTTCTGCCTCGCGAAAGCCCGGGAGTGACGGCGTCTCTGTCCCTTGCCCCGTCTACCTTGACCGAGGGCGGCAGCCCGGCGTCTACGATGGTCACCGCCTCCCTCAGCGCTTCGCTGAATGCCACCACCACCATCACGGTAAGCGTAACGCCGCAAAGCCCGGCCACCGCCGCCCACTACCGGATGTCGGATAACGTCACGCTAACCATCCCTGCCCTACAGACCACCAGCACCGGGGTAGTCGCCATTTCCTCGGTGAACGATGACCGGTACATCGCCGACCGCCAGGACGGCGCCAAGCTATTCGCGGTAGACGGCAGCGCATCGGACGGCCTATCCGTAACCGGCGCCCAACTGCGGATTTACGAGGACGACTCCGCGTCGCCCCCGCCGCCGACGGAGCCCCCGCCGACGAATCGGCCAAATCCGATCGTAATCCGGCCGCAGGTAACGCTATCGCTATCCCCCGCCAGCATCGACGAAAACGGCGGCGTCGCCACCGTAACCGCCAAGCAGAGCCAGACCGACGCCGGCGACACGGAAGTGACCATATCCGTAGCCCCCATATCCCCGGCCAACGCCGGCGATTACGCCCTATCCGCCAAAACCACGCTAACCATCCCCGCCGGGCAGCGCAGCAGCACGGGAACCGTAACCATAACCGCCGTAGACAACGACAATCTGGAGGCGGACAAGCAGTTTTCGGTAAATGCAACGGCGCAAAACGACAAATACGCCGGAAACCTGTCCGCAACCGGCGCAACCCTGACCATAACCGACGATGACGCCCCCGAGGTAACGCTAACGCTGTCGGATTCCGCCATATCCGAAAACGGCGGCGCGGCCACGGTAACGGCAACGCAGGATGTAACGGACTCGGCGGATACGGTGGTCACGATATCCGTAACCCCCACATCGCCCGCAACGGCCAGCGACTACCGGCTATCCGCCAACACCACGCTAACCATCCCGGCCGGGCAACGGAGCAGCGCCGGCACCGTAACCATAACCGCCTTAGACAACAATGCCATCGAATCCGACAAACGTTTATCCGTAGGTGGAACGGCGGCCAACACCAACCACGCCGGGGGATTGGCCGTAACCGGGGCTGCGCTCACCATAGCCGACGATGATACCCCGAGGGTAACGCTAACGCTCTCGGATTCCAGCATCGCCGAAAACGGCGGCACAACCACCGTAACGGCAACGCAGGATAGGCCGGATGATGCGGATACGCGGGTCACGATATCCGTCACATCAACCTCCCTGGCGACGGCAGACGATTACCGGCTATCCGCCAACGTCACCCTAACCATCCCCGCCGGGCAACGAACTAGCACGGGAACCGTAACCATAACCGCCGTAGACAACGACGATGTAGCCGCCGACAAACGCTTGTCCATAACAGGAACTGCGGCCAACACCAACTACGCCGGGGGCTTGCCCGTAACCGGGGCCGCGCTCACCATAGCCGACGATGATAGCCCGAGGGTAACGCTAATGCTCTCGGATTCCAGCATCGCCGAAAACGGCGGCGTTGCCACGGTAACGGCAACGCAGGATCGGGCGGATGATGCGGATACGCGGGTCACGATATCCGTCACCCCCGCATCCCCGGCGACGGCAGACGATTACAGGCTATCCGCCAACGTCACCCTGACCATCCCCGCCGGGCAACTAAGCAGCACTGGAACTGTCACCATAACCGCCGTAGACAACAACGCCATCGCCCCCGACAAACGCTTGTCCGTGCGAGGAACGGCGGCCAACACCAACTACGCCGGGGGCTTGCCCGTAACCGGGGCCGCGCTCACCATAGCCGACGATGATACCCCGAGGGTAACGCTAACGCTCTCGGATTCCAGCATCGCCGAAAACGGCGGCGCGGCCACGGTAACGGCAACTCAGGATAAGCCGGATGATGCGGATACGCGGATCACAGTATCCGTCACCCCCGTATCCCCCGCGACCGCCAACGACTACCAGCTATCAACCAACACCACCCTAACCATCCCCGCCGGGTTACTAAGCAGCACCGGCACCGTAACCATAACCGCCATAGACAACAACGCCATCGCCCCCGATAAGCGACTATCCATAGCAGGAACTGCGACCAACACCAACTACGCCCGGAGCCTGCCTGTAACCGAGGCCGCGCTAACCATAGCCGACGACGACACCCCTGCCGTAACGCTATCGCTATCCGCATCCAGCATCAACGAAAACGGCGGCGCGGCCACGGTAACGGCAACCCAGGATAGGGCGGATGATGCGGATACGCAGGTCACGATATCCGTCACATCCACATCCCCGGCGACGGCAGACGATTACAGGCTATCCGCCAACGTCACCCTAACCATCCCCGCCGGGCAACGAACCAGTACCGGAATCGTAACCATAACCGCCATAGACAACAACGCCATCGCCCCCGACAAACACTTGTCCGTGCGAGGAACGGCGTCTAACACCAACTACGCCCGGAGCCTGCCTGTAACCGGGGCCGCGCTCACCATAGCCGACGACGACACTCCGAGGATAACGCTAACGCTGTCGAACTCCAGCATCACCGAAAACGGCGGCACAACCACCGTAACGGCAACCCAGGATAATCTGGATGATGCGGATACGCGGATCACCGTATCCGTCACCCCATCATCCCCCGCCACGGCCAACGACTACCGGCTATCCGCCAACGTCACCCTGACCATCCCCGCCGGGCAACTAAGCAGCACCGGAATCGTAACCATAACCGCCGTAGACAACGACGCCATCGAAGCCGACAAACGGTTGTCCGTAGGTGGAACGGCGTCCAACACCAACCATGCCGGGGGCTTGGATGTCACCGGGGCGGCCCTGACCATTGCCAACGACGATGCCCCGGCGGTGACGCTGTCGCTGTCGGCTTCCCGCATCGCCGAAAACGGCGGCGTGGCGTCCGTAACCGCCGCCCAGACGGGCGTCGCATCGTCGGATACCACGGTCACCCTGTCGGTATCGCCCAGCTCGGGCTACATCCTGTCGGGCAAAACCCTTACCATCCCCGCCGGGCGCACCGCCGGCGCCGGACGGGTGACCATCACCGCCATAGACGACCGGGTGGACGCGCCCGATATACGCCTTAGAATATCGGGAACGGCGGCCAACCCGGCCTACGGCGGCGGGCTGACCGTAACCGGAGCCGCGCTCACCATAGCCGACGATGACACCCCGGCGGTAACGCTGCTGCTGTCGCCGCAGTCCATCGCCGAAAACGGCGGCGCGGCGTCTCTAACCGCATCGCAGAGCGTGGTATCCACCCGTACCACCACCATTGCCTTGACCGCGGCGGCGGTGAGTCCGGCATCGGCGGCGGATTACACCTTGTCGGGCCGCGCCCTGACCATCCCCGCCGGGCGCACCGGAAGCTCCGATATGGTCACCATCACCGCCAACGACAACGCCGTGGCCGCTCCCGACAAACGGGTGCGGCTTACCGGCGCGGCGTCCAACGGCAACGCCCCCGGCGGCCTGCCGGTGACGGGCGCAACCCTGCGGATCACCGACAACGACCCGCCCCCCGCGCCGCCGCCCACGCCCGGCCCCACGACGGGAACGGGAGGGCCGGGAACGGGGGGCAGCCCCTTGCCTACGGTCGCCCCGCCGGGGCCGGGTACGGGAGTAATCCCCTTGCCGGCGGTCACCCCGACGCCGGGGCCGGGCTTGGGAGGGATCCCCTTGCCGGCGGTCACCCCGGCGCCTCAGCCGACCGCGGTAGCGGCGCCGGTGACCGGAGGAAACGTCCCGCCGGGCGCCACCCCGACGCCGACGACCGTATCGCCGCTGCCCATCGCGCGGCCCACGCCGCCGGCCTTGTTCGTGCCGGCGGCCCCGCCGACGCCCACCCCGGAACCCACGCCTACGCCGGGCCTGATACCGGCGCCGCAAGCCACGCCCGGGATGGCCCCCGGCGCTGCGCCCTTGCCGTTGCCCACGGCCACGCCCGCGCCCGGAACGCCCACGGCCGCGCCCGCTACGACGCCCACAACCCAGCCGCCGACGCCAATGCCGGGTGCCACGCCCGCCGCCTTCCCGCCGGAGGATGGCGGGGCGATAACGCAATGGTGGTGGCTGCTGCTGCTACTGCTGCCCATCGCGCTGATCATCTATCTGCTGCGCCGGGGGCGGCAGCAACGACGCGGCTGGTAGCCGCCGATGATCGGCGGCTGGGGATGGGGCCGCCCGTCTACCGCCGCATCTTTCGCCGGTGGAACAATGCGCTGGTTTGGGCCGCCACCCCGCCGAAGATCAGGCCGGTTACGAAGCTGCTGGCGAGGTTGTTCTGGCTGGTAAAGGCCATTACTATGCTGATCAGCGCGGCAATCCCCAGAAACGCCGCCGATAGGGTGTACAGCCACCGTTCCCGGTCGTCGTCGGCGTGCCGGATGGCGTTGATCTGCACCAGGGTATAGATCGACAGCCCGGCGGCCATGCAAGCGTTGGCCGCGGTTTCATGCCCGGTAAGCTCCAGCACAAAGGACACGATGAACAGCTGTATAAAGAGCAGGGTCGCGACGAGTATGCTAGAGAGCCGACTATCCTCTCCGCGGTTCACATCCGGTTCTCCTGTTGCTGGGATGGGGGAAATGTCCGCCGCCATTGTATCCGCTACATCCGCGGCGGCGAAAGGGGGGCGTCTATGTTGGGGCGGGCGCCCGGGAGAATAGTTATTGCGCTCCGGTGGACACCGCGAATTTGCGGATAGTCCGCGCATAGTATTTGTTGCCATCGCGGTAAATATCGCAGTCAAGGTTTATTTCAATCCCTTTCCGAAAAGCGTCCAGCGATGCATCCCAATCTGCGGAATCGAATTGGACGTGGAGCGTTACCGGACGTTCATCCAGTTGGCACATCACTGTTGCCTGGCCGTCATACTTGCGGGGCGGTTCCCGTTCCAGCCTTACGATTTCGCCGGTGATGTAGGCGTTCAGAAACGGGGTATGGCGGCGCAGCCAATCCGCGCCGGAGCTGAATACTTCAGCCGAGCTGGGCGCAAAGGCATATTCGGCGGCGGCGGCGTTGGACGGGCGGACGCCGGCCCAAGACAGGTTTACGTTGATGCCATCGTTCTGCCGGGCCAGCATCGCCATCGCTTCGCATAAATTGGCATTGATGCCTTGCGGCGCCATTTGTTCAAAAGTGGAAAGGCCGGCGCCGCCCTGCACCGCCGCGACCGCGCTTTGGGCGGCCTGCAAACCGGCGTTCAGAGACAACATCGCTTGCCGGGGAAAAGGCGGCTTAACATCGTCATCTATGTATCCCTGATCCGCGAAACCGGCCGGCACCAGCGAGTGCAGCGTCAACTCGCCCCCCTCGCCGTAGCCGGGCAATGGCTGGATACTCCGCACATAATCGCGCACCTGCCCGGTAGAACGCCCCCGGTATACCGGCAGGCCGGGGCGTTCCGCCGCCCGCGCCGCCGCCAGCATCAAATCCCGGGCGTAACCCAAAAAGTCGGCGCTTTCCTCAAGGGACCATCCCGTCCGGGCGCCGCCGCGCAACGGGCGCAGCCGTATCACATCGGCGCGAGCGCCTAACAAATCGTAATATACATCTAGTTGAGAGCGCTCCTCTATTCCCGAAAGCAGCTCAATCAACTCGGAAATCCGCACTGCGTAGACTCCGGTCAATTCGTGCAACGGAACCAGGGCTTCATGCGTCCGCCCGCCTTGTTCCATTGTCCACACCATTATGCGGTTGCGCCATGTTGATTGATGCACCCAGCCCCGGTCAGCCAGATAGGCCCGCAGCGCCGTGGGGTAAACCCGCTCCAACGCCGCCGCATCTCTGATTTGCACATTTATGCCGGACATACCAGACTCCTGTTATACCAGCAATTCTTGGAACATACCTTGTACTGTTCTGTTGCCGTTGCTGGGTAGTTCAAGCCTACCCCTCCAGCGGCAGCATGGATTGCGCCAGCCGCTGCCGGATTAAATCGTAGTACCCCGGGTTGATTTCTATCCCGATTGCCCGCCGCCTCAAATCCACCGCCGCCCTTAGCGTTGTGCCACTGCCAACCGTCGGGTCAATCACCAGATCGCCGGGGTTTGTCCAGCTTAGGATATGGTCACGGGCAAGCTGTTGAGGAAACCGGGCGGGATGGGGCGTTGAGTTCCCCATAGGGCAAATCACCCGGCAGATTGTCTCGGTTGCCTATGCCTTCATACCGCCAGACGCTACCGCGGCGGGAATGCTCTGGGATACGCAGATACTCAATCTGCCCCAACCTGAAGGGCTTATCCCCATTCCTTCCCGGCCCCCGTCTGATGACTTGTTGATTAGCCCAGATATTGGGCTTGTCGTTAAGCAGGTTGGCAGTCTTGGGCTTGCCTTTGGCAAACACATACATATCGGCGTGGGTGCGGAAATATGCGGTTTTCGACATCGCCGATAGCGTCCAGCGTTCATAAACTAGCTACTGGCGTAGCGTCAATCCCAACGACTTAAAACCCAAAGCTTGCCGGAACCTCGTTCCGGTTTCGCCGCCGTCAACGATCTGGTCGACAACCACCCAGACCAGTACCCCACCCGGCGCAAGGTTGGCAACACAAGCCGCGGTTATGGGGTCAATCTGGAAAGCGCAGTTGTATCCGCCAAATTCCCGCATATTGTCATAAGGGGGGCGATGTGAGGATTAAATCCGCGGGCGGCAACCCCGGCAACCCCGCGGCGCAATCCCCATTCACCAGTTCAATCCCTGGCAACAGATTTTCCCGCATATCCCGCCCCTTTAGCCGGATTTCATCGCCGCCACATCCTCCCAGCGATCAAAGGGGATTTCCGCTCCGGCGGCTTCCGCCGGCTTCTTTCCCTTCAGGCTTTCGTGGGGGTGAAAATAGACCGGGTTGTAATGCGTAACCAGTCCGTCAACATAGGCTTGCCCGGCATCCCGCGCCTTCAGCCCGAGCAGGGTTTTATCCCGATCCCGTATCGTCCCCTGAAGCCTCTCGGATAGGTTGTTGTTAATATCCGCCTTGACGCCCTTGCTGATGACGTGTAGCACCCGATGGGTTGGAAAAGCCCGCGGCATCGCATCCCGGTAAGATGCCAGCCCATCCGTCTTGACCGCGACGGGCGGGTTGTTCGACCGCCGCTGCGCCATTGCCAACGCCGTCGCCGCGGCGCGGGTTGTCCGGGTTGGTGATAGATACGCTGCCAGCAGTAACCGGGTCTGGGAATCCATCACGTTGAATAGCCAATAATTCTTGCCGCCAACCTTGACAGCAACCTCATCGGCAACCCAGACGCGGCCGGTGTCAACTTTCATTGGGCGTAGCACATCATCCGCCTTTTTCGATAAATCCCTAACCCATCGGTAAACCGCCGTCGGGTCTGTATCCCGCCCGAAAAACTGATCCATATTCCCTGCGGTCTTGCGGTAGGATAGCCCGTCAAAATACATCTCCACCGCGGCGCCCTTTTCGTGGGGCGTGGCTTGTTGTTGACAAGAATGCTGTCGAAAATCCGTTGCTGTGAGTCTGTAGTTAGATCAAATGTGTAAGACAAGCGCATTAGGGTTAGGCCGTAATCGCAGACGCGAACATAGTCGTCGCTGAGGGGACTATCTTGCAGGTATATGTCAAGCATATCCCCGTCCTCATGCAGGATAGGGACGATTAGCTGGTATTTTCCGGGGCGGCGCTCGTAGACGTCATATACTAATGACGCCGTGTTGTTCAGCAGTGCGGTGATATGTTGAGTGTCCATATATGATTTATCTCCCTGACACTCTTAATAGAATTGTGCCGGTGTAGTACTATATCCATTCTAAAGGATCGTTACAATACCCCCATTGACCTATGGCTCTCACCCAATTGATGAATTCTTGTATTGTAGCAACAAAAAACGTATTTTTGTGGCCTTGTACAGTATGACAAACAGATTCCCCATTGAAATCAGGTATCTGGAGGGCTTGACCGCTGCCCCAGTAAATGAAATCGCTACTGATTAGCACATTGTCAGAACTTGTGTCTCGTTTAATGTGCTCGGGGTTTGGCGTCCCGTCTTCGTTGCTATGGCAAGAATCCTCCTGTATCCATTGATCAATTTCAGGGTTTCGATGGTAGATATTATCCCCTCTGGATTTCCGTATGCTTTGATATAAATTTGGGCGTTTGCACTCAAATCTAGAGTTTTGCCAATAAGCGTTATGACTCCTTTTTTCGGTCACACGCATGGCGTATACTAATGTGCCTTGCCTTCCTTTTTGTTTTGAGCCTGTTCCTAGTATCCAGTCACCGACGTGGGCGGAACTACGTATTCTGGGCTTACATGTTGCCAAGGTGCAGAACCCATAAAACGGGTTCGGGGCGAATCCATCATCTATTGTAACGATGTAGGAATGGAGCTTCATTTTTTCACCTACAAGGATGCCTTTTGATTTTCCGAGGACCGTATGGGCTTCCATCTTGCTTGTACCAATTGTCGGAAGCCCCAGTAATTGCGTCTGTGATGCTCTCTCCATTCCATCCAACAACTGCGTCTGCGTGTTTTTCCAATTCTTCCGGCAATTCGCAGTTTAATTCACCGCGCTTCCATACGCCAACGATTCTCTTTCCTAGCTTGTGGGCGTGTTTTATTTCCCAGTTGACCCATTTGCTATCTTTCGTTTCTGGTGCCACGTGTACTATTAGAACGCTGCATTGTCTGATCTGCGGCCCCAGTATTTGGGTTTTTATGTAATTTTCGTTCTTGGCGTTGTTGAATTTATCTGATGTGATTGAGTAGTTTTTTGCGGTTATGCCATATCGCCCCATTAAATCCTTGAGTTTGGGTATATCTTCCTCCTCTTCTTGTATATGGCTGACAAATGCGTTGATGATTTTGTTGTCCATTTTCTATTTACCTCCTTAGTACCAAGCTGAACTTTTTGCGCTACCAAGCGTCAATGGGTAGCTCATCCCCATACCATCCGACATTCCGGCAACAACTATATTATACTACGCACATTCCGCCCCCGCAACTGGGTCACTCCCGTTGGCGCTCCAGCTCGCGGGCGGGCAGGGGCGTTGGCAATCCCGTGCCCCCCATTATATCACGCCCTGCCGCCGCCGGCTCCGCGCCCGGGGCTTGCGGCTGTTTACCAGCTCCGTTACGTCGGCTTGTACCGCTTCCCTCTCGCCCGCCGTTAGCCCTAGGGCGTCGTATATTGCAGTGTCCAGCTCCTGGCGTTCCGTTGATGGTTGTAGTACATCCCGATTCTTGGCCGCGAATATGGCGCGTCCGGCTTTGGTAGCAGCACCGGGTTGACTAACGACAGACTTTCAGTCTCAAATGTCTGAATTTTCATCAGTCCGCCGCCAACATTGGCCCGCCCTGATATGTTGAACATCAACTGCGATACAGTTTAGTTCATTACGGCGCAGGGTTATAACAGTTCCTGCTCCTCCTCAATCAGCACAATGCCTCCGGGCCGGGCGCTTACGGTTAGCCGACTGCCGGATAGCAAAGACATTCCCAGCAGAAGGGCGCCTTCAATTTCAATGAATCTCACGGCGCGGTTATTCCCGTGCCAGAACACTATTCCGTGATAGATGCTCGTCTGTATTTCCCGCGCGTCAGCCAATATAACCGGCGTCTGGTCGGCATAGGGCAGGCCGAGACGCTGGATCAGATCGGAAGGCATCGCCAATTCATCGCTAAACCCGGTGGCCACGATGAAATCCAAGGACTGAAAGCCCCCGCTGCCGTTTCCGACGTCAATGGTGACCACCGGGGCCGGTCCCGGAGTTACGATGCCCCTAATCATCATCACCGCCAACAGGTTGGAAGCTCACTATTTTAACCACCTTTGGCTGGCCGATGCGCGTTTCGTACATCCTGGCTTCGGGGCGGCGGGCCAGGAGGCGGCGTTTGGCGGCTGGCGGGTGAGGGTCGACTTCGTAATCGCGGCTGTCAGCGTCTATGACCACGAAACTGCCGTTGTCCGTGGCTTCCAACCGGCCGCGTATTTCCGCGTATACGGCCTGGCCGACGGCTACTATATCCAAGTCTGCGTGATCTTTATCGGTGGTCATATACAACCTCCATTGCTGACGGCGGGGATGGCAGTGCGGCTATATGTTGGGCATTCATCTGAGGATCCCTTTACCCTATATCCCGGTTCTACTGTTGCCGGAATGAGGGAATGCCCGGCACCATTGTATCCGCGCCCGGCGGGGTTGTCCGCAAATAAAGCTGTGCTGGTGCTAAGGATGGCATTGGCGTTCTATTACCAAGGGGATATTTGGGTGGCCAGACGGATAGGTCTTTCTATAACGGGCATGGTTTCCATGTGGCCCTGCCTGCCAGAGTTACCGCGTATCCCCTCTGCGCTTCTTCGTTTTCCATTGCAGAGTCCGGCAATAAGATGTTGGCATGGTAGCGATTGTTAGGCAAGGGAGAAGCTTTCACCTCACAACCGACTCTGATGACTGCCTCAGCGGTTACAACAGCCCAACCACAAAAGGTGTTAGGGGGCTGTTGACGGTTTGCCGCCGCTTTTCTGGCGTCCTCGACCACGGCGGCGATACCGGCAGTTTCAGGCGGAGTCAGACGATCCACGGAGAGTTTTCTATTTCCTAGCCGCTCGAGGAAAATTTTGGGCTGTATCCTGCCATCGGCCGCTCTACGTGCTTCCGAGCGGGAAAATACGCGACGCCCCAGTTCTTCCCAGTCGCTCATCGGACCTGGGCTGTTGACCGAATTTGCGTCCGGCGCGGTCATTAGGCCGGGTCTGCTCCCAACTCACGTAGCGCATCACGGATAAAGCCGTCGGGCAATGTGCGTGCTGTGGAATACCGGGCCCGCCGGGGTTCGTCGCCTATGGTGACCAGACACAACACCCCGCCGTCGGAATCGCACATCACCACCGCGATCCCGTCGTTGGCGCCGCGGGCGTCAATGGCGATATAGCCGCCAGGCTCCGGGTAGACCCCGAACCGGCGCGGCGAAATGCGGTACATTGCCCTCAGCAGGCGCCTGGCGTTGGTAAAAGCCACCTCGGAGGGTATATCAAGCCCGTCTTCTTCCGCGTCGGCGGACACTTGTTCCAGTTCGCGCAGGGCTTTTATCAATTCAGGAGAAGTTGACAATCCAGCCTTTTTAGAGTGGCGATCGCCTCCGGTAATTTGCCAATTCACCTGATTTTCCGTAGCCCTGATTCCCTCTGGAGCAGACCTGAGTACTATGAAAACCCTGTCCTTGTCTGGCCTGCGATCTTCCCTGCGTTTACTGGTCATTGGCGTTTTTGTATTGCGTTTGTCATCCGGCCAATTATTGGCCGGAATTCTACCAATGCTATTCTTTTTCTCCTTGACAGAGCTACGGGACAGCATTTCAACTCTCCTTTTGGACATAGCTAAAGTAAAACCGCCTTGACAATTCTTCAAAGTCCTTGATATCTTCTTTCCAGTTATCCAAAGTAGATCGGATGAACTTCTCGCGTTCTTCTGACGGTATCTCACCTATGTCGCGGTGTATCTGAATGTTGAACTGTATTCCGGTGATGATGTTTTCTTCAACGGATTCGGAAAGGTAGACTGTTATTGATTTATCAGGAGATTCTTTATATATTGCCCGCGCTTCCATCATTGGCACCATATCACCAACCTTTACTTTTTGCGCCAAATCATGCAATGGTGAAATTTGCAAACCAATGACACTGTCGCCGAAGTGTATTGCGCCTCGCCAATCAGTCGAGATAGAACTGTATTCGACTGACCACGGAGCCATTTCTAGATAACGGCGCATAACGTCTGCCGTAGCAATTTCTTCGGCTACCAATGCTGTGCCGGTATGGCTAACCTGAATATCATTCTCTTCAGCTGATATTTCTAATCCATTGGTATACTCGATTAAAGAATATCCCGATTCAATAATAACAGGATAATCAATTTGCCAGCCGGAGTCCACGATTCCGTTGTACCTGAGAAAATCAGGATTGATGTGGGCGGGATCAATTCCGGGGGCGCTTAAAGTGAGGGTTAGCGCGTGGTGGACTACCTCGGGCTGGTTGGCCTGTGGCGCGTTGCTTTCCATAATCCGGTTGCTCCTTTGAGTGTAGCTCCGGCGTTGCCGGGCGGGTTCCTGCCGGGGGGATTTGGGGCGCAGCATACACGGGTTGGGACTCTGGCGCAAGCGGCGGGGCCCCTCTGCACCGGCCCGTTTGACGCTATTATAGCACACCCCCATGGGCGGAACCTCCGGCGCAAGCGGCGGCGGCCCTGCGCCAACCTCCGTAACCGCCATTATATCACGCGCCGCCCCCGCCCGCGCTCCGCGCCCGGCGCTTGCGGTTGTTTACCAGCTCGGTTACGCCTGCTTGTACCGCCTCTCGCTCGCCGGTCGTTAGCCCTAGGGCGTCGTAGATCGCGGCGTCCAGCTCTTGGCGTTCTGGTGATGGTTGTAGTATGTCCCAATTTTTGGCGCGGAATATGGTTTCGTTAATTTCCGGCAGATATTGGCTTTTTACTGCCGGCAGGTTTTGTGTTTCGTAGACTTCGATTTCCGGCGCTCCGGGCTGAATACCGTTCAGGAAAGCCTTCGCGCTACTCAAGGTTAGGGAAATTTTCTTGAACCACTCTATATTTTTGGGCGACGCTTTCCTCTACCTTTGTGCGGTCTCCCTCTGGTAGTTCGTCGTAGTCTTTGGGCGAGATGTACAAGAATACCCATTGGGTTGCTAACTGCGCCAACCAGTGGGCAGGCTGTGGGGTTTCGATCAAGCCTTTTATGGCTTCCGCTTCTTTACGTACCGCTGACTTACATCCCCGTCGGGTTATCTGCGGTAACAGATTATGACGCGCAAGGGCGGTAGCGATGATTGTGCAACCTTGCTGATTGTCGGGGATTATCGATACTATGATATGATGTCCATTGCGCCTTTGGATGCTTGTTCCGGCGAGCCGCAATTTGGGAGATGCTGTTGTTGCGAAGGATACAATCCGGCTCATGTCTGATTCTTTGTAGGCGGTTTGCCAACGGTCTATTTCGCGTTCTAGCTGGCCTCCGGCAGTAGCTTGCGTTGCTTCGAAGTCCTGTGCCATTTCAGCTATTGGCCGTAGCTCTGGGTATTTATCCAGATTTTGACGGATCGTAAGGTCATTGTCAAAATCCTGTTCGGCATATCGCTTATGCCCCTGGTAGAAAGCCGTGTGCGCCACTATTGACCTTAAGGCCAGCTCGAACTGGGTTTTGGCGTCGTGAGGATTGAAGCCCAATGGTTCATCGGCAAGCGCAAATGCTTTGTTGTCATGGCATTTGCAGGCAAAAGTGTACTTGAAATCCTTGTGTCCCTTTGACAAAAGGAAGGGGGGGTATTTCTTGATGTCGAAGGGTGGCGGATCTAGCTGCCACCCTCCAGCCTTTAGCAGATCAATTGCGATATGCCCCATTGCCCTCACAGATATCGGCCAAGAAAATACTTTTCCCTTGTTGGCTATGCGGCCGAGGAATTTTTCTCCAATGACATGACATTTGTTCATCTGATTGTGCGTTTCCCCTGCAAGGCAGGGAATTAGGCATTCAGGATTGCTCTTTTGCAGTCGGTTTGCTACTTTGTTCCACTCTTTCTTGAGAAGCTCGATTTTTTGCTCGGCTTTCTTTTGAGATTCCCTAGTGATTTTAAGTTTTCTCTGTTGGCGTTTACGAAAGTAGCGCATTGTAGCTCACTCCATATCTTGGTTGGTGATCCCATCCTATTCCGCACAGCTATGTGCTACCGGCATTATATCACGCCCCCCTACCCGCCGCTCAAGCGCAGGATGCATCCGTTTTCCGCCCTAGCCGGCGCCGTTTTCCTCTACCGCCGCGATTTCCTCTGCCGTTAGGCCGTACAACTCATATACCAGACGGTCAATTTCCGCTTCCAGTACGCCAACATCCGTTGCCGGGTTGGACGCTTTGGCCCGCAGTATCCGGCTCACCAATCCCTCTAGCTGACGCCGTTGGCCCGCTGGCACTCGTGGAATGGGGATTTCCTCAACCGTATGGCGAATCCATCGGGTTACACCCATGCCGGAGTTGAGAGCCGTATGGCTCATAAACCAGGTTATCAATCTGGAATTGAGAACCGCGCAAAGATACTTGATCGATTGGCCTGACATCATAAAGGTTGTGTTCAGACAGAACATTCCCTCAGCGTCATACGCGAAACGTCCCCGGTCGGTTAAGTCCATCCAAATCAGTTTTTCGCCATTGAAAATAGAATCGTAGCTATCGCTAGGGCTTGCCTGTAATTCGTACCACTCGTTTGTACCTGCCTTTTGGGAAAGCGCATCCCGGTGCCCTAGCAAGTAATCCTGAACTGCCGGATAGTTGTTGATAGCCACACCCTTGCGGGAGTAGATCAGATGCAAACCCGCCCACTGCGCTTGCCAACGCTGAATATCCCGTCCCCGCAGCACTGGTTTGATTATTTCAGCAGATTTAGGGTTGGCGGCAACTAGCGCTTGCCGGGTATCAGCATCAATGACAAAAGCCTGATTGTAGCCGGTGGTGACTCCACGGTAGATTGTCACATCCCAGTCTTTCAACGGTATTCCCACTGTCTCAATCTTATTCATTGTCGCCCGCTCCACTGGCGACAGCAGACTCCATGGCCTTTCCCCTTGTGGGTGGAACTCGCCCCATAGACTTTCGTCGGGAGGAAAACTTTTGTCGGCCAAGCGGTCCATATCTACGCCCAAGCTCGGCGTATCATTTTTGCCATTGCGGGCAATCAAGATGCTTGAGTCAACAATAGCTTGGTCAAAAACGTCTTTGCCCATTTCCAGCAGGCGAATCGGTGTATTCCGCTCGGCAAAGTAGCGGCGGGTGGACTTGCCGTATTCCGCCTTGAGCCAGCTATTGGACGTGATGTAAGCAAGCAGACCCTGGCCCGGATTCAGCAATTGACAGCCCTTTTCGTAAAATAACTGGTACACGTCTCCGGTTCGGGCGTATGTCGCAAACCCGGCGTCTTTGTACAGATCGCCCAACCGTCCGCCGTCTTTCTGCAACTGTACATAGGGCGGGTTTCCAATTACAAGGTCAAACCCGTTGGCGACGCCGAACATATACTCGGGGTCGAACCAGGGGGGGGCGGGGGCGTTTTGGTCGAAGGGTTCCCATTGGGCGATTTGGCCGGCGGAGGCGGCGGGGAAGCCGGCGGCGCGTAGCTCTTGGGCCAATTGGCGGCGCAGGCGGGTATCGACGCGGCGGCATTGCAGCTTGTCCGGGCGGGCGCTGGCGTGGAAATGGCGTTCCCGGTTGGCGGCGATTTCCCGCTCCAGGCGGGTTACGGCGTCGGTCTGGCCCAGGGTTCTTTGGGGCGGGCGCTCTAGGGCCAGCAGCGTGTCGGCGGCGACGAAGCGGGTTTCGAGGTTGGGCAGGGGCTTGATGCCGTAGTTGGCGGCGGGGTCATCGTTGGGCTGCTGTTCGATCGCCAGGGAGATAAAGAAACGCAGCTTGGCGATTTGGACGGCGATGGGCTGAATGTCTACCCCGTAGACGCTGTTTTGGATCAGGTACAGCTTGCGCCCGTAGTCGGAATCGCGGTATTGCTCAAAGGTGGCGCTGATGGTCATCAGTTCGGCGTCGCGGGCGGCTTGGTCGGCGGTGTCAAAGGCGGCGTTGGCGCGTTGGGCGGCGCGGTCGCGCTGCACTTGCTCCCATAGGTCGTTGCCGGGGTCCAGGCGGCGCAGGGCGAGGGTGAGTTTGTGCAGGATGCCCATCGGAAAGGCGCCGGAGCCGACCGCCGGGTCGAGGGCTTTCAGTGCGGCGATGGCGCGGACGATGCGCTCTTTTTCGTCGGGGGTGAACCGGCTTTCGGCGTCGTCAAAGGCGTCGTCGTAATCCAGCAGGCGGCGCAGGCGGGCGGCGTCCGTGTCGGGCGCGGGGTTATCGGCGTCGGGGGCGTCGGGGAACGCCATGGGCGCGAGGGCGCCGACTAGGGCCTGGTCCACCATATAGTCCACCACTGGGCGGGGGGTGTAGTAGGAGCCGGTTTCTTGGCGGGCGGTGCGGCGGGTTTCGGGGTTGACCGCCGCGAGCAGGTTCTCGAACACCTGGCCCAAGAGTTCGGGGTCCAGGGCCACTTCCCGCTCGACGGGGGTGTTTTCCTCGATGGTGAATTTGTAGCGGTGGAATATATCGATCAGGCCGGGTTGGCCGGGGCCGCCAAAGAATAGGCGGTTGGGGATGGACAGCCCGGCGCGGTGGCTGGGGTTGTCGGTGAAGCAGTCGATGCGGACGCCGCCCTGCCCGGCGGAGTCGAAACTGTCGAGGCAGTCGAAAAGGCCGCCGTTGATGAAAGGCGTCTGCGCCAACAGATCCCGCAGGCGGTCGGGGTCGGCGATTTCATCCCGGTAGCGGTAGACGGAAAAGTTGCGGTGATCCTCCCGCGTTTGGGAGCTGAAGCGGCGCTGGCAGATTTCGGTGTTGAGGGTGGCGAAAAACAGGTTTTGCAGGATGGCGCGGTAGTAGGAATCGCCGTGGTCGCGGTCGTAATCCTGGAGCAGGGCGGCAACCCGGTTTTCGACAAACAGTTGGCCGGACACCAGCCCTTTCTCTTGGATGAACCAGACGAACAGCAGGCGGGTGATGAGGCGGATGACGTGTTCCTCGGCGGGGAGGGTGCGCTTTGGGTCGGCGGGGAATTGGGCGGTGTCGACCGCGTGCTGGAACCAGGCGAAAAGCTCGCGGTAGAAGCGGCGGTTGAGTTCCTCGGTGTCCAGAGCGTCCAGCCAGGCGTCCAGCAGGCCGTCAAAATTGCGGGGCCGGCCGTGGTCGGCGATCCAGCGCAGGCGGTCGGGCAGGGCGAGCTGCGCCAGGAGGTCCAGATGGGCGCGGTGGGGGTTGGCGGGGTCGATTTCCCGCACCAGCGAAACGCGGCCCATAACATCGCGGTCGGGGTCGTGGCGGTTGGGGCGGCGATGGATAAAGGCCAGGGTGATCCGGTGGTCGGCGGTGCGAAAAAGCGCCACGGTGGGGGCCGGGAATCGCTTGTTCAGTTCCCGCGTAAAGGCGGCGTAGTGGCCGCGGGGGTAGTCGCGGCCGGCAAGCTCCACGGCAACAAACAGGAAACTGCGGGCGTTGCCGGTGTCAAAGCCGTCGGCGGCATCGGGGGCGGAGCCGTCGGCGGCGAACAAGGAATGCTGCGTTTCCTCGGCGATGGCGCGGGCGATTTCGCGGTCGGTGAGTTGAAAGAGGATTTGGACGGAGGATGCGGCGTCGGCGAAGGCTTGCTCGGTCCGGGCGCCGGGGGCGGGGGCGGGAAACTCCCGCAGGAAGCTGGGGCCGTCGAGGGGCGGCAGGGCCAAGCCGCGCTCGCTGCGGTAGCCGAGCAGGGCCAGCAGTTCGGTGGCGATCGCCGGCAGGTCGGCGTTGGGCGGTTGGGCTAACGTATCGCGGAGGTTTTCACGCAGGTTGGCGGGCATCGTGAATTTCCTTGCAGGGCCGCCCCCGTCGTTTCCGGAGCCGGCGGGGCGGGCGGGAACCGGGGGCGGCGGGTGGTGCGCCTTTAACGGGGGGTAGCTGGCCCAGGTCTATGCCTTTCCATCGCGCCCACCGCTCCAGCGCCGGGTTCGCCTCGATGATGCCTGCGGCGAGGAGTTCGGCCAGGATCTGGGATTGCGCCTGAGTCCGCAGGCGTTCCCGCTCCCGGGCGGCGTTTTCCTGCCGTTTCCGCTCCCGTTCTTGAATCTCCTGCAATTGTTCCTGCCGTTTCCGCTCCCGTTCCTGCTCCTCTCGTTCTCGTTCCAGCGCCCACTTTCGGCGCTGCTCCAGGGCCCAAAAGACCATATAAACGCTCCTTTTTGGCAGCATGGCGGTTATTCCGTAGACTGCCGCGCCCAAGTTTACCATAGACGCCGCCGCTGGCCAGCTTTCCCATCCGGGTTTCCGGCGCCGGGGGCGTGCGCCCTTAACGGGGCGGCAGGTTGTCCAGGTCTATGCCCTTATCCCGCGCCCACTGCTCCAGATCCTGGTTCGCCTCGATGATGCCTGCGGACAGCAGTTCGGTCAGGGTCTGTACTTGGCCTTGGGCTACACCTTGGGCCAACTTATCCTGCAACTCCTTTTCCCGTTCTTTCGACCACTTTCTGCGTTGCTCCAGTGCCCAGAAAATCATGTAAATGCTCCTTTCCGCCAGCACGGCGACCATTCCGTAGACCGCCGCGCCCAAGTCTACCATAGACGACGCCGCTTGCAGGCTTTCCCATCCGGCCCACTGGCCTGACCGTACCATCAGCAGGGCTGTGGCGGCGCATACGCCGAAGGGGGCGAACAGCGCGTGAAGCCGTAGCCACCGGATGTCCCTATACCGGATGTACCTATAGTCGTTATTCATCGCAGGTTGGATGCCCCCGCTCATTGTTTCCTGAATCGGCGTTCCAAGATGGAAACGGCTAATAACGCATAGTCGGGGCGGGTTTCCGGCTGGCCGTGGCGGAAACCGGAGCCGGGGGCAATGCGCCCTTAACGGGGGGGCAGGTTGTCCAAGTCTATGCCTTTCTCCCGCGCCCACCGCTCCAAATCCTGTTTGTTGCATTTTGCTGGGTAGTTGGGGCGGCGGGCGTAACCCGAACAGCCCCGGCCGCGTTGCCGATGCCTTGTCGTTTAGCCATAAAACCTCCAGTCTTGCATCGCCCCACCCCCCGTTAATTTGGCGGCGCAACGCCGGGCGGGTGACCCGGCGCCAACCCAGCACATCCCACTCATCGCCATAGCCGGATATGCCTACCTCGCCCCGTTGCGCCATCAGCACATCCGCCAACCCATCCCGGTCAAATCCCGGACAGCATAGGCGGTGGTGGTTGCGCTAGGGTAGGGCGGGTCAGCGTAGATTGTGCCGGAATCCAGATCCTTTATCCGGTCTAACAGAACGCAGGCGTCAACCGATTCCAACTGGACCGTCCGCAACCGGTTAGCCAGGCGGTGAATTTCATTCCTGGTATGGTAGGCAATGGAGCCGATCGAAGGGTTAAACCTCCGATTCCAACTGCTGCCGCCAGCGTTATCGGCATTGGTGAGGCTTTGGTCAACCGCTATATGGAACGCCAACGCCCGGCGTATGGGCGGCAGGCGGTCATCATCCATAGCGGTTAGCGCCCATTGATACTCGACGCGGGATCTGGGCGTCATCTCAACCAGCCGCCCGAATTCCTCCGGCTGGTCTCGCGCCACCCGCCACCAGTTAATCACCCGCCGGTTAAGGTCATTCAGCACTCCAGTTTGACGGGTGGCCGGGCTGTTCTGTTGCCGTTGCTGGGTAGTTGCTCACCCGAACAGCCCCGGCCGCGTTGCCGATGCCTTGTCGTTTAGCCATAAAACCTCCATCCGGTTTTCGCCGTTGCCCTTTATCTGCCGCCGCAACGCCGGCCGTTCCACCCGCCGCCAGCCCAGCATATCCCACTCATCCCCGTAACCGGAAATCCCCACCGCGCCCCGTTGCGCCGCCAGTAACCCAGCGCAACGCTCTATATCCAAATCGCTTTTGGAGTACGCGCTAACATCCGCCGTCCGATATGGCGGATCCGCATAGATCACCGCATAATCGCAATCTTTCACGCGGTCAAGCAAATCGCAGGCGTCCCGGCATTCCAGATGCACCTAGCGCAACCTCTGCCATAGGGCGGCAATGGTATCGACACCATGCATGAAAAAACTGCCGACATTGGGCGAAAAGGTTCGCCCCCAACTGGCCTTGCCACTGGAATCCCCGTGGACAATGCATTGGTCAACCACCACATGGAACGCCAACGCCCGGCGTAGGGGCGGCAAGGATTCGTCGTCCATCGCCGATAACCCCCATTCATATTCGGCGCGGCTAAACGGCGTAAACTCCAACAGCCGCCCAAATTCCTCCGGCTTATCGCGCACCGCCCGCCACCAGTTGATCACCCGGCCGTTTAAGTCATTCAGGATTTCCGTTTTGACTGGCGCTCTGGCAAGCAGCACCCCCGCCATCTCCGCGAACGGCTCGATATAGCAGCTATCCGGCGTATGCGGCAGGAACGATGCAATCCATTGCCCCTTGCCGTAGCCGCGCTTGCCGCCATACCAAGGCAAGGTTCGTAACCCCCCATTGCGCTCCCCTTTAGCCGGATTGCATCGCCGCCACATCCTCCCAAGTGTCAAACGGCAGTTCCGCGCCCGCGGCTTCCGCCGGCTTCTTACCCTTCAGGCTTTCGTGGGGGCAAAAGTAGTTGTAATGCGTAACCAGCCCGTCAACATACGCTTGCCCGGTTTCCCGCGCCTTCAGCCCGCGCAGGGTTTTATCCCGATCCCGTATCGTCCCCTGAGCCTTTCGGATAGGTTGTTGTTAATATCCGCCTTGACGCCTTTACTGATGACGTGTCGCACCCGATGGGTTGGAAAAGCCCGCGGCATCGCGTCTCGGTAAGATGCCAGCCCATCGGTCTTGACCGCGACGGGCGGGTTGTTCGACCGCCGCCGCGCCATTGCCAACGCGGTCGCCGCGGCCCGGGTTGTCCTTGTTGGCGATAGATATGCTGATAGCAGGAACCTGGTCTGGGAATCCATCACGTTGAAAAGCCAATAGGTTTTACCCCCAACCTTGACGGCAACCTCATCGGCAGCCCAGACGCGGCCGGTGTCAACTTTCATCGGGCGCAATACCTCATCCGCCTTTTTCGATAAATCCCTAACCCACCGGTAAACGCTGGTTGACCCGGTATCCCGCCCGAAAAACTGCTCCATATTTCCCGCCGTCCGGCGGTAGGATAGCCCGTCAAAATACATCTCCACCGCGGCGCCCTTTTCGTGGGGCGTGGCTTGGCGGTATTGCCCGGTGGGCGGGTTGACTGGCTTGCCGCGGGCGTCAAGCTGTACCATCCGCGCCCCGCCGGATGACCGGCAAGTTCGGCAAGGTTGACCGGTTTTGCGCTTGCAGGTTGACCCGCATAAATGCCCCATCGCCGCCCATTATACGCTATACTACCCAGCAACGGCAACAGAACAGGCCGGGCAAGCAGCATACCCGCCATCCCCGCGAACGGCTCGATATAGCAGCTATCCGGCGACTGCGGCAGGAACGATGCAATCCATTCCGCTTTGCCGTAGCCGCGCTTGCCGCCATAGTAAGGCAAGGTTCGATACCCCCCCATTATTCCGCCTTCATCGCAGCTACGTCCTCCCAACTGGTAAACGGCAATTCCGCGCCCGCGGCTTCCGCCGGCCGTTTACCCTTCAGGCTTGCGTGGGGGCGAAAATAGTTGTAATGCGTAACCAGCCCGTCAACATAGGTTTGCCCGGTGTCCCGCGCCTTCAGCCCGCGCAAGGTTTTATCCCATCCCGTATCGTTCCCTGAAGCCTCTCGGATAGGTTGTTATTGATTTGTGCCCGGATGCCTTGACTGACGATGTGTTTCACCGGATGGGTTGGAAAAGCCCGCGGCACGGCATCGCGGTATGACGCCAGCCCGTCGGTTTTGAGTTGCCGGGGCGGGTTGTTCGACCGTTGCCGCGCTATTGCCAACGCCGTCGCCGCGGCCCACGTGGTTCGGGTTGGCGACAGATATGCCGATAGCAGGAATCGGGTGTCGGAATCCGTCACATTGAAAAGCCAATAGCGTTTACCGCCGACCTTGACCGCAACCTCATCGGCAACCCAGACGCCGCCGGTGTCAACCTTCATCGGGCGTAGCACTTCATCCGCCTTTTTCGATAAATCCCTAACCCAGCGGTAGACAGTAGCGGTATTGGTTTCCCGGTCAAAGTATTGCCCGATGTGTTCTGTTAAAGTTGCTGGGTAGTTTAGCGTATAATGGGCGGCGATGGGGCATTTATGCGGGTCAACCGGCAAGCGCAAAACCGGGCAGCCTTGCCAAACCTGCCGGTCATCCGGCGGGGCGCGGATGGTACAGCTTGACGCCCGCGGCAAGCCGGTCAACCCGCCCAACGGGCAATACCGCCAAGCCACGCCCCACGAAAAGGGCGCCGCGGTAGATCTGTACTTTGACGGCGTATCCTACCGCCGGACGGCGGAAAATATGGCGCAATACTTCGGGCGCGAAACCACGCAAGTTAGCGTCTACCGCTGGGTTAGGGATTTATCGAAAAAGGCGGATGAAGTGCTACGCCCGATGAAGGTTGACACCGGCCGCGTCTGGGCTGCCGATGAGGTTGCCGTCAAGGTTGGGGGTAAAACCTATTGGCTTTTCAACGTGATGGATTCCCAGACCAGGTTCCTGCTATCAGCATATCTATCGCCAACGAGGACAACCCGGGCCGCGGCGACCGCGTTGGCAATGGCGCGGCGGCGGTCGAACAACCCGCCCGTCGCGGTCAAGACGGATGGGCTGGCATCTTACCGGGATGCGATGCCGCGGGCTTTTCCAACCCATCGGGTGCGACACGTCGTCACTAAGGGCGTCAAGGCGGATATTAACAACAACCTCGCGCTATCCGAAAGGCTACAGGGAACGATACGGGATCGGGATAAGACGCTAATGGGCTTGAAAACGCGGGATACCGGGCAAGCCTATGTTGACGGGCTGGTTACGCATTACAATTATTTTCGCACCCATACAAGCCTTGACGGGAAACGGCCGGCAGAAGCCGCCGGCGCGGAACTGCTGTTTGCCAGTTGGGAGAATGTAGCGACGATGAAATTCGCCTAAAAGGGCTGGATATGCTGGAAAATCTGTTGCCAGGTATCGAACTGGTGAACGGAAATTGCGCCGATGTGTTGCCGGGGTTGCCGCCGGCGGACTTAATCCTCACCTCGCCGCCCTATGACAATCTGCGGGAATATGGCGGATACAACGGCGCTTTTGACTTTGCCGCAGTCGCCGCGGCTTGTGTTGCCGACCTTGCGCCGGGTGGGGTGCCGGTATGGGTGGTTGCCGACCAGATCGTTGACGGCGGCGACAGCGGAACGAGTTTCCGGCAAGCGTTGGGCTTTATGCGGTTGGGCTTGAACCTTCACCAGTCGATGGTTTATCAACGCTGGTCCCTTTCCGGTATGCGCCTAAACGCCTATTATCGTGATTTCGAGTATATGTTTGTATTCAGCAACGGGGCGCCAAAATCGGCTAACCTACTCAATGACAGGCGCAATCATAAGGCGGGGCAATCCACTGATGATAGGGGCGGGATAGGGCGGACGGGGGATCAAAAACCCGCATATTGCGGGATTACCGGCAATAAAATCCCTGAATATGGGCGCAGAGCCTCTATCTGGGAATACAGCACGGGTAAAGCGGCGGGCAACCGCAACGGGGATTTACAGCATCAAGTCCTAGCCGAACATCCCGCGATATTCCCGCAGGAACTAGCTCAAGACCACATCCTAAGCTGGACAAACCCAGGCGATCTGGTGATTGACCCGATGGTAGGCAGCGGCACAACGCTAAGGGCGGCGGCGGATTTGGGGCGGCGGGCAATCGGGATCGAAATCAACCCGGAATACTGCGATTTAATCCGGCGGCGGCTGGCGCAATCCGTGCTGCCGCTGGAGGGCTAGGGCTTGAACTACCCAGCAACTTTAACAGTACAATACCCTGGGCCAATTTATCCTGCAACTCCTTTTCCCGTTCTTTCGCCCGCTTCCTGCGTTGCTCCAGGGCCCAAAACACCATATCAATGCTCCTTTCCGTCAGCACGGCGACCATTCCGTAGACCGCCGCGCCCAAATCTACCAGAGATGATGCGGCTGGCAGGCTTTCCCATCCGGCCCACTGGCCCGACCGGGCCAGCAACAGGGCTGTGACGGCGCACACGCCGAAGGGGGCGAACAATGCGTGAAGCCGCAGCCACCGGATATTGCTATATTCGTTCAATCGTTCCTCCCATCGTACCAGATCCTTTGCGCCGTATTTTAACCGCCTTGACCGGATGCGGTTTGCTGGGCGTCCATAATCACCAGCCAGGCTACCAGCTCGAAATCGTCGGCGCCCCGCGGGGTTTCCGACGCCTCGGGCAGCACGAAATCCCGCGCCCCGCCCATACGGAGTTGGCGGGTTTGCGCCCCGGTGTGGGCTTGGGCGATGTGGGCTACGGTGTCGTTCAGCAGCTTGTCGTAGACCGCCATATCCTGCCCCTGCTGCGTTTCGCGGTCGAAGCGGTCGCAAAGGGCGGTGATTGGCGCCGTTTCGCCGGCGGCGGCCGCTTCAAAAACGGCCAAAGTCTGCCGCGCGTTGGCGCAGCCGTAGCGGATGGTGCCATCGGCGAGGATGTAGACCAAATAGCAGGGATGCACCGGGCTGGCGGCCTGCTGGCGGGCGTCGTCCGCGGCGGCGTTGCGCTGGCGCAGCAGGAATATCACCCCCGGGCGGACGGATGCGGCGGCGTCCTCCGGGGCTACGGCGTATACGCCGGACGGCATCGCTTCTAGGGCGTCCCGGTTTCTTTCCAGATAGCGCAACAGTTGGGCAAAGAAATGGTCCAGGGTGAAATCGCCCATCGCCGGGTCGTCGAAGTCTTCCAATGACAAGACTTCTTGGCGCAGCTTCAGCAACTGGGCGTCGCGGAAAGAGAGTTGCAGCTTGGCGGCGTCTTGGCGTTGCGCTTGGTCAAAGGGATCTTCATCGCCGCTGGCCGCGATGTCCGCCAGCGCCATGCGGGACTGCACCCGGCTTTGCAGATTCAGATAGGCGTCCATATCTTGCGTGGGCCAGTAGTTCACCATCCGCACCACGGGGTTGCGGCTGCCGATGCGGTCAATGCGCCCGAAACGCTGGATGATGCGGACGGGGTTCCAGTGGATGTCGTAGTTGACGACCGTATCGCAGTCTTGCAGGTTCTGGCCCTCGGATATGCAGTCGGTAGCGATGAGCAGGTCTATGTCAGCGTTGCCGGCGGCGGCGCGGCGTTGGCGGGCTGCCGGGGCGAAGTTGGAGAGGATGGCGTTGAAATTGTTGGCCCCGGCGGTGGTATGCGTTTCGCTGCCCGACACCATAGCGATGTTGACGTCCAGCTCGGCGGCCAGGCCGGACAGTTGGGCGTAGAGGTATTGCGCGGTATCCTTGAAAGTGGTGAATACCAGCAGCTTGCGGTTGGGGTTGCCGTCGCGGTCGGCGGAGGGGCGCTCAACCTTGCGGCGGACGGCTTGCTTGATGGCGGTTAGCTTGCCATCCCGCTCCGGGCCGACGGCTTTGACTTGGCCTAGGGCCGCCGACAGGGTGGCCTTATCCTGTTTCAAGTCGGCCTGCCAACAGGGCAAGTCCAATTCCGCCAGGCGGTAGGGGCGGATACCCCGGTTGACGAAAAACTCTTCGTCTTCCTCATCGTCATCGGGCAGCGCATCCGATTCCGACAAATCATTGCCCGGCGAGTTGTTGCCGGATGGGGCGGGCTTCTGATGCCGGGCGATTTTGTTCAGGGCGGCGTCAATCTTGCCGATGGTGCGCTCCAGGGTCAAAGCGAGGGAATGGGCGGAGCTTTCCAGCCGTTTCAGAAAGTTGACGCGCAGCATCGCCGCCAAATAATACTCGCTGTCCTGCTGATTGAAATTTTGCCGTTGCCGCGCCGCCGCCAACTCCGCCAGCCGCGCCGGGTCAATGACGTACTTGGTCGGCTGGTAAATGGACAGTTGAAAGGCTTCAATCCAGTGGGCCAGTTCCTCGTAAGAAAGGGCGTCGGCGGTGTCGGTGGGCGGGTGGTCATTTTCCGGCGGGGCGTGCTGGGGGAATTGCCCGATGCGCTCCATTTCGGCGGCGTAGAACCGCTCCACTTGACGGCGGGAGCGGGATATGGTCAAGGCGCCCAGCAGGCGCAGGAAATCGGCGCCCAAGTTATCCAGTAGCAGGGATTTGTCGCGCTGCGTCCGGCGGCCTTGCCCGGTTTCCCAATCCTTGAAATGCTTTTGCGCCGCCGCCATAAGAGCGCGGATGTTGCCCACGCCCAGCGTCTCGCGGAAAGCGTTTTCGCGCCCTTCGGTTATCAGGAAAATCTGGTTGCGCAAATCCGCCAGCGAGGTGTTGACCGGCGTGGCCGACAGCATCAGCACTTTGGTCCGCATACCGCCGGCGATGACCTTTTCCAACAGATTCCGGTAGCGCTTGCCGTCGTCGTTGCGGAAGTTATGGGATTCGTCGATGACCACCAGGCCGTAATTGCCCCAGTTGAAATTGGCGAGGTCGACGCCGCCGGCCATCCCCGAATCCCGCGACAAATCGGTATGCGCCAGCAGGGTGTAGCCGAAACGATCTTCGGGAAAGGGGTTTTGGATCTGCCCGTTGCCCGCTTGGTACAGCGACCAGTTTTCCCACAGTTTCTTGGGACAAAGCACCAATACGCGCTCGTTGCGCAGCTCAAAATACTTGATGGCGGCCAGCGCGGTGTAAGTTTTGCCCAGCCCCACGCTGTCGGCCAAGATGCAGCCGTTATGTTCTTGCAGGCGGGCGATGACGCTCCGGGCGCCGTCTTTCTGGAACTCATACAAGGCGTTCCAGATTTGGCTGCGGGTAAACCCGGCGGCGTCCATATTGGCGTCGCCCTCCAGCCGGGCTTCGATTTCCTGGCGAAAAAGTTCGTACAGCGCCTTGAAATACACCGCCTCCGGCGCGTAATCGCGGCCGAGGCGGGCGAGGCTGTCCAACGCCTGCCGCTTGACATCCTCGGTGCGCCGCCCGTTTCGCCAGAGGCGGTCGAACCATTCCTGCAACTCGGCGAGGGTGGCGGCGTCATCCACCGCCAAGTTGATTTCCAGGTTGGCATGGCCGCCGCCGCCCAACCCGCGCCGGGTGAAGTTGGAGCTGCCGATGATCCCGGCGCCGCCGTCGGCCTTGCGGCTAAGGTACATCTTGCCGTGCAGGAAATTGGATTGCTTGACGGAGCGGACGCCTACGCTGTCTTGCGACAGCCAGTCGGCGCACCGCCGCGCCAAACGCTTCTGCTGTAGCGCGTGCTTGGGCGCCAGCCCGCCCTCGGTAAAGTCAAAAAACTTGGGCGACTGGTCTTTCGGGGCCAGTTGTTCCACGGAAGTTGGGTCGCCGAACAGGAAACGCGCCGAGGCGATGCAATCCAATTCGTCAGCCAGCAGTTCGTATCCGTAGATGGTGAAATAGGCGGATACGAAATCGAACCCGTCGGCGCCCCGCAGGTTGCGGCGCAGGCGGTCGGCGACCGTGGCGGTTTCGTTGTCCAAAATGCGCGGCAGGTTAGACATAGGGTTGTTCTCCTTGGGGGAATTTGTTTTGTTGTGGCGCGGTGGCCGCTTTATGGGGCATCTTTTTTAGCATAAAACGGAATCGCCCCGCGCAAATCTCCATTGCCGGGTGCTACAATGTATCTTGCCGGGGTATGTTGCCGGTCCGTGTGCCCCGGGCATTCCTTAGCCCCCGCCTGTCGGCGGCCGCCGGTATGGATAGCCCGTATCCTCAAGAGTTTTTGGCAGGAGGTTTGATAATGGTCACTACGCAGGAACGCACTGAAGTTCGCGCCGGTTCGGGATCCGGCTATCGCCGTTGCGACGGTTGCCCCCGGTGCAAAGATCCGTCCGCCGCCACTTGCCCCACCCCGCACCCGGAATTTAACGGGCTGCACCCGGTCTGCAAGGTATGCGGCCACTGTGTGCTGCGGGGGAAGCATCAGGATTCGGGGGAGGACCTGGATGGGTATTCGGGCCGGATGGGCGGGTTTGACGGCCCGCAGTATTCCGCCAACTAGCCGCGGGCGGTGGATGCGGCGGCGCGTTCCCTATCGGGATCCCGGCGCATCGCCCGGCGCCGGGCAATTCCGGGTAGTAGCTTGCCGGGGCGATTCCGGCATTGACACCAACCGGGCGGGGTTATAAGGTAGGCGATTATGTTACCTGCCACTGAAGCCGAAATCGCGCCAACCGGCCCGGACGCCATCGCCGCGTTGACCGGGGCCGTGGCCCGCGCCCAGCAGGATGATCCTTTCGCCCGCGTGGTGGTCATTGCCGACCACTATGACGCCGCCCGCTCCGTCCGCCACCGCTTGGGGGCGTCGGGGATGATCAACGTCACCTTCCAGACCGGGAGCCGGCTGGCCGGGGAGTTGGCGCAGACGGAACGCAAGCCGCTTTCTAGGTTGCTGGAATCCCAAGCCGTGCGCTTGGTGGCCGAGGAACAGGCCGCCGGTTTCGCCCCCGCGGGCAAGCAACGTTTCTACCGCTCCCTGGCCGACGCCTTTCGCCAAATGGCGGAACGGGGGGAACTCCCCGAGTCCGCGGGAGCGGATGAATGGGCCGACGGTATGAACGCCGTCGCCGAAAGCCTCTATGACGATTACCACAATCGCGTTGCCGAAAGGGGCTATTACCTGCCGCCCGAATTGCCCCGCATGGCCGCCGATGCCGTTGCGCTCTCGCCCGACGCCCGTTTGCCCAATGCCCGCTTGCCCAACGTGATCTATTACCTGCCGCGCCGGATGTCCGTAGGCGACATTGCTTTGGCGCGGGCGTTGCAGGCCCGCGGCAAGGCGCAGATCATCGCCGGGCGCACCGGCGACGCCGATGCCGACACCCCGGTGGCGGCGCTGCTAAAGCGTCTGGGTTGCGATCCCGCCGCCTTTGCCGCCTTTGCCCCCGCCAACCCGCTGCGCCAACGCGCCCAAGATGACGCCCTGTCCATCATATCCGCCCCCGACCCGGAGGAGGAAGTTCGCGCTGTCATCCGCCGCATCGCCGCCGATGCTGATACCCCCTATCACCGCGTCGCCGTAATCTACCGGCAGGACAACCCCTACGCTGCGCTGCTGCGCCAAGAAATGGATTTCGCCAACATCCCCTACTCCGGCGCCGAATACCGCAGCTTGGGCGACACCCCCACTGGGCGGCGGCTGTCGGGTTTCGCGGCCATGGCCGCCGCATCCGACACCGCCGACGGCGTCGTCGACCGGGAACAGCTGATCGAGTGGATTACCGCCGCGCCCGTGCGCTATCCCGCCCAAAACTTCAAGATTCCCGCCACCGCTTGGGCGGATCTGGCGCGGAAAGCCCACGCCAACGGCCCCCCGGCCCAATGGCAAACCCGGCTGAACGCCTATATTCAGCAACAAGAAAACCGCTCCAGGGAGCGGTATGGCGAGTTATCCCTTTGGGTTGAACGCGAGAAAATAGAAGCCAAGTCTCTGCACGGATTCGTCGAAGATCTGTCCAATCGTTTAAGCCAGTTCGCCCGCCCCCGGATGGATTGGGAGACCGCTTCGGCGCAACTGGCGGATATGCTGTACGCTTATATATGGTACGAGCGGGATAGCCCGGCGGAATCGGATGATGACCGGCGGCGAATCGGGGAGCTGGCCGCCAGCCTGTCCGGTCTGGCGGATTGGGGCGTGGAGTACCGCCCCGACACCCTGCTTGAGGCGTTAGCCGACGGGCTGCGTAGCCCGGTATCCTCCCGGGGCAAGCCGGTGGGCGCGGGCGTATACCTCGGGCGGCCTGCGGGCATCGCCGGGGCGGATTACGCCGTGGTATACGCGGTGGGAATGGCGGAGCGGCAGTTTCCGCCTTCGCCCCGAGCCAACCCGTGGCTGGCCGAAAATCCCGCCGAACTGCGCCGGGAAGCCGCCCTGGAGCGCTACGATTTTCTGGCCGCCATCGCCGCCGCGCGTAAAGCCGTGTTGTGCTGGCCCCAAGCCACCGCGGATCTGCGCCTAGCCTACCCGTCGCGCTGGCTGGTGGAGGCCGCCAATGATCTGCACCAGGCCCACGGCGGCGTCAACCGCCTCAACTACGAAACCATCGGCCAGGGCGCGGGCTATCAGTATTGGCTGACCACAATCGCATCCCGCCAATCCGGGCTGGGCGGCGTGACCGAATCCTCCGCAATGGACGCCGCCGATTATCGCCTGATGCACCTGGCCGCCAACCCCGCCCGGCTGAATGACGCCGCCATAGCCGACACCCGTATGCGCCGCGCCCTAACCGCCCGCAACGCCCGCAACGGCGACTCGCTAACGGAATGGGATGGACTGGTAGCGGCTGACGAGGCCCCCTCCCGCGTAGCGAACATCGGCGGTCAAGGCAACCCCATATCGCCTAGCGCGTTGGAAACTTGGGCCAACTGCCCATACAGTTACTTTCTATCCCGCGTTCTATCCGTTTCCGCTCCGCCCGAGGATGAGGATGATGAACTTTCCGCATTGGATCGGGGTTCGATGGTGCATAAAATCCTGGAGCGGTTCGTTAAAGAATCGGACGGATCCCGGATAGAAGCATTGCTGGATTTCGCGGAACAAGAGTTTGCCGCAATGGAAAGCAGCGGCATAACCGGCCGCTATCTGCTTTGGGAAATGCAAAAAGATGCCATCCGCTCCGGCTTGATCAACTTTTTGGACGCCGAAAAGGAATGGTTTGGCGGCAATGCGCCGGAAATATCTGACGCCGAAGTGGATTTTGACGATGTTGGCGTGGACGTTGACGGCTTGGCGGGAGTGCGGTTCCGGGGCAAGATTGACCGTCTGGACGTTATAGGCGGCGAAGTCCGGGTTCGGGATTTCAAGACGGGCAACCCGGACAAATACCGCATTGTAAATCGTCGGGATGGCACTAGCAGAGCCGAGTATTCAGTATCAAATGGCCGGGCGTTGCAGTTGCCGGTTTATGTAGCAGCAACCCAAACCAGGCATCAAGGTAAAGTTGTCAAGGCATCGTATTGTTTTCCGCTTTCGGAGCGCAACGTTCACGACGTCAACCCGTATACCGATGCCGACCGGGAGCAGTTCCATTCTACGTTGCGTTCGATAGTCAATTCAGCCCGCAACGGGATATTCCCGGCAACCCCGGACAGCGAAGGACAATTCAGCAATTGCTACTGGTGCGATTTTAACAACCTCTGCCCAACCCGCCGCCGCCAGATTTGGGAGCGCAAGGGGCACGATCCCAAAGCGCAACCTTTCAATCAACTGGGCGGCCGGGCGGCCATAGGGAACGCTAATGACGACGCTAACGAATGACGCCGAAACCACCAACCGCATCGTGTCGGCCCTCGACGCCAACCTATTGGTAGAAGCCGGCGCCGGCACGGGCAAAACCTACGCTCTCGTCAGCCGCGTCGTCGCCCTAATCAAATCGGGCAAGGCCACGATGCGGGGCATAGTCGCCATCACTTTCACCGAAGCCGCCGCCGCCGAACTATCGGAACGCATCCGCTCCCGAATGGAGCAACTGCTGGACCCCGAATATGTAGCCGCAGGCCACGACCCGCTGTTGCCTATATCCGAATCCGAAACCGGCCGCATTCGCCAAGCCATTGACGAAATCGACCAAGCATCCATCCAGACCATTCACAGCTTCGCCTCCCAAATTCTACGCGAGCGCCCGCTGCCCGCCGACCTCCCCCCCGGCTGGGCCACCCTAGACGCCATAGAATCCAACCAGCAATTCGCCGACGCATGGGATAACTGGCTGGACGATGCTTTAGGACAAGACGGGGATGCCGAGCTACAAGATTCTCTGCGCTACCTGCTGGGCATCAACATAGGTGTTGAAAAATGGCGTCAATTGGCCCTTTCGTTCAGTAACGACTATGATCGCCTCTGTAATGATAACGTCATACCGGATATTGATTTGCGCACATACTGCCAAGACACTTTGGCGAAATTGCAGAATTTGGCAAACGAATGTTCCAACACTAATGACAGATTGTATCAACAACTTGCGGGCGCAATAGAAACGGTTCAAGCGATAGCGGATGTTGCCGGCAACCCTATAGCCGCCGCTCGCGCCTTGAACGTGGGCGCAAAAGTTGATTATACCGGCAATGCAGGCGCCAAGAACAATTGGCAGATTGATACAAAAGAAGTCCGCGACGAATTTCGATCTGTCGGAGTCAATTTTCAGGTTGTGGTCAAATCCGCCCCAATGTTGCCCTTACTCCGCAATCTGCGCCAGGCATTCGCCATTGACTACCCCGCCCGCCGCAAGGCCGATGGCGTAGCCACCTTTGAGGATTTGCTGGTATGGTCGCGGGATGTGCTGCGGGATGATACCGAATCCCGCGCCTACTTTCAGCAAAAATACTCGCACATCCTGATCGACGAATTTCAAGACACCGACCCGCTACAGGCCGAAATGGCATTCTACTTGGCCGCCCAGCCCAACGCCGGTGTTTCGGGGCGGGATTGGCATACCATCCCTCTACACCCCGGCAAACTGTTTATAGTAGGCGATGCCAAGCAATCCATCTACCGCTTTCGCCGCGCCGACATAGGCGTTACCAAACTGGTTAAATACAGCGGAATGGACTCCCTAACCCTATCGGAAAACCGCCGCTCCCAAAAGCCCGTGTTGGATTGGGTCAATGCCGTTTTCAACCAATTGATGATACAGGATAGCAACGACACCCCCCCGGTGCAGGCGGAATATAAACCGTTGCAGCCCAACGCCGAAACCCAGCAACCCGGCTTGGGAACGACGCAGTTTTTCGGCGAACCGTCCGATGCTAATGCCGACCAAATACGCCGCCATCAAGCCGCGAATGTCGCCGCGCTGATTGCCGCAGCCACCGTCGGCGACTGTCGCCGCAATGTATACGACAAAAATAAAAAGTGCATCCGTCAAGCCGGTTTGGGGGATGTATGCATCCTGATACGTAGCCGCACCGGATTGAACATCCTGGAGCGCGGGCTGGAATCCGCCAACATTCCCTACCGACTCGAGGGCGGCTCCCTGCTGTTTAATACCCAGGAAGTGCGCGATTTGCTCAATTGTCTGCGGGCTATTGACAACCCCTCGGATGAAGTGTCGGTAGTCGCCGCCCTGCGTTCCCCCGCTTTCGCCTGCTCCGATGTTGACCTGCTCCAATGGCGCGATGTGGGCGGCCGCTGGAACTATTCGGCATCCAATAAGCCCAATGATCCCCCGCCGGTTGCTGATGCAATGTCGATTTTGTCCCAATACCACCACCGCCACCAGACCGAAAGCGTAGCCGGATTGATTGCCGATTTCATCCGCAACCGCCGCTTGGACGAACTTGACTTAGCCGAGCCGCGCCCTCGCGAAATGTGGCGCCGCCGCCAATTCCTGGTAGCCCAAGCCCGCAATCAGGAATACAATTCCGGCAACAGCGGCGCCCCCCTAACCCTGCGCCGTTTCATCGATTGGGCCGAAACCCAGCAACACGAAAATGCCCGAATCGCCGAAATAGCCGCCCCCGAAACCGACGATGAATCCGTGCGCATTATGACCATGCACGCCGCCAAAGGGCTGGAGTTCCCCATTGTCATCCTGCTGGGCCTTAATATACCGCATCGTGATAATAACAACCATCTGCTTCTTGGCGCATCCGGCGTAACGGCTGAAATATATCTTTCCAAAGATATTAAAACCCCCGGCTATAGCGAACTCGCATCCCTCGAAAACAGCCACGAAATAGCCGAAAGTATACGCTTGGCATACGTGGCGGCCACTCGCGCCCGCGACCACTTATTGATCAGCCTGCACCACAGTACGAATAGCCGTACTAGGCAACAGAATTCATTGGCCGCCCGCATCACCGAAATATCGGATACCCTGCCCCACACCGACGCCGGCGCCGATACTATAACCGCCCCCACAATACCCGCCGCAAGCAACGGCGCAACGCCCAATGATGTCTACAACCCCAATTGGCAAACCCAACGCAATGCGGAAATCGCCGCCCGCTCTCGCCCCCAAGCCGTAACTGCCACGGGCATCGCCAAATCCGGCGCCCCCGCCCCATCTCACACCATTGACGACAAAGACGCCGCCGGCGACAACGACCACGAACCGCGCCGCGGGCGGGGCGGACGCTCCGGCACCGCTTTTGGCAGCGCCCTCCACGCCGTGCTGCAACAAATAGTAGAGCAAATGACGCCTTATTTGCCCCGTCCCACCAGTGCCGAAGTTGACGAATACTTGGCTAGTTGGAACGATGAAATCACGCGGCTGTCCCAACAACAAACCGCCGATAAAGGCATCGCCTCCCGCAACGCCAACGAAATCGCCCGCTTGGCCCATAAAGCCCTGCACAACCCCGCCGTAACCGCCGCCCTGTGCGCCCCCAACCTATGGTCGGAAATCCCCGTAGCCGCCCCCATCACCACCCCCAAAGGCGATATTGTAGTAATCGAAGGCATTATAGATCTGCTCTATCAAGATGCCGACGGCGAACTGGTAGTGATCGACTATAAATCCGACGACATCGCCACAGAACCGGAAATATCCGCCCGTTTGGAGCATTATCAATGGCAAGGCGCCGCCTACGCCGCCGCTCTGGAATCGGCCACCGGCAAAACCGTCAAAGACGTCCAGTTTCTATTTGTGCGTCTGGATAACCCGTTGCGGCAAGTCGAGAATTTGCGCGAATTGATGTCGCAACTGCCCGCCAAAATACCCGCCGGGGGGTAGCGGCAGGCGCGTTAGTTTAGCGTGTACGCTTATCGCGGATCAGTCCCAGATCCATCATAATCATCCAGGCGAAATCCTGCATTCCCAAGATGGGCCCGTCGCTGGTTTCCGTAGTGGCGTTAATCCGCCGGTACAAATCCTCAATCTGCTCCGCCGTAAGCGACGCCGGGTCGGGAAAATCGAAATAATCCCCGTCGCGATACTGCTCATGCATACCCTGCATCCACTCGCGCAGATGCCGTTCCGTGTACGCCCAAATAATTCGCGTGTCGTCCGTTATTTCATTCCCTCTAACCTATTGAAACATTCTGCATTGATGCTAAACCGGGTAATGAGCGCAATGATGCCAACAAGCATATACCGCCGCTCAAACCGGCCTTAGCATGGCTACGTCCAGCGTTTCCGCCGATTGGAATGGTGTCCCAGGCAGGATTTGAACCCGCGACCCGCTGCTTAGAAGGCAGCCGCTCTATCCCCTGAGCTACTGGGACATCGCGCCTGGCGGTTGGGGCAGCGCCTTGCCGCCTACATTTATCTTACAATAAATCCGTCAGGGAGTGTCAATAACGGGCACTACCGGCTTGCCCCGATTTGGCGCCCGCGCCCATCCCGCCACCCGCCCGCGGATGGGAAATTTGCGCCGGGGCGGAGCGTCTGGCAAAATGTGTATAATTGACATAATCATTGACGATAAGGAGTGTTGGCCGATGGCTGACGAACTGCTCGACTTGCAACCCGCCCCGGATGCCCGCTACCTCATCGCCGGCTGGCGGCGCCAATGGTCCGACGGCGGCGAAATCTCCGGCGGCCTGCCCCGCTACCTCATCGAAAAGCTCCAGGCCCGCCGCATCGGCGCTATGGGCGCCGAAATCGCCAAACTGTGCTACCCGTTCCAAGTGCCGGGCACCCACGACACCTACCGCCCCCGCGTGGCTTACCGCGACGGCCTGCCCGATACCGATCTGCGCCGCGAAAACAACTTTTTCGACGCGGGCAACGGACTGATCATTTTCTTGGGCGAGGAACCCTGGTTCCGGCTGGACATCTACGCCGACGCTTTTTTCCAGGCGGTCAAACAATTGGGCGTGGCGCAAACGGTGGCCGTGGAAGGTTACAACGGCGCCGCCCCGCCCGATATGGAGCGCAGCGTAAGCTGCATTTACAGTCAGGCGTCTATGAAACCCGCAATGGACAAGCTGGGCGTCCGCTATTCCAATTACGGCTCGCAAGGCCGCAACGGCCCCACCATCGGCATGGCTCTGATCACCGTGGCCCACTTCCAACATCCCGAAGTGGAAATGTTCCGCTTGGGCGCGATGGCGCCGATGTACCCGTTCCTAACTTCCAACAACGACCCGGTAGGTATAAGCCGCGACCACCGCGCGTTTTACGACATAATGCGCCGCATCAACGCCATTTTCAACCTGCACATAGACCTATCGGAACTGCTGCGCCTGGGCGAAGCGGAATCCCACGAACTGAACGACACCCTGGATCGAATCGGCGGCTCCAACCCCGCCGCCCGCGAATTGATTGAACGCGCCCGCACCGATTTCAACTACGTTCCTTTCGAGCCAACGGTAGAGCTGGACCCCGCACTGGACAATTTCCTCGAGGACATCCTGCGGAATCCGCCGGGCGGCGACGTCAGAAATTAGCCCGCAGTTCCGCGGAGCGAACCTTATTCCCGGGCGCATCCGCCGGGGCGTTTCAGACCAACGTCCCGGCAAAATGGCAGGCATTAAGGCTACAGTTCGGGTAGGATAATTTAGCAGGAGGATAATTGAATTGATCGACTTGAGCAGCCAGGCCCCTCTCAAAAAAGCGATAACGGACTGTATCCAAGCTGACCAGGGCTTGCTGGATGCGCTTCGCTCCGAAATTCGCCCCCTTCGCGACGGCACCCGCAGAATCCAGCCTAGGGCCGGAACGTCGATTTCGCTGGTAGGCACTGATGGGGGAAACAACCAATTGCGATTTGATCCTTTTATGATTCAACTGGTCCGTGTGGTGGACAGCAGCAACAACGAATACAGTTTGGAGGCGTTATCGCCCAGCACCCCCATTGACAGCTTGAACGCCCGTCAGTTCAACCCTGATGGTTCGCCGCGCACCGCCTTGGGGAAAATGATGACCTTCTTGGGCCTAAAAACTCTGCCTGAGCTTTCATATATGATACGCCCTGCCGGGGAAGGCCAGCCAGTCTCCCCCAATTGGGTGCACGCTTACCGCGAATTAGTGGAATGGGCCACTCTTTTTGCGTTGATGGAAAAAGATTTCGCCACCGATACGGTAATCGTTTACGATGGCCTGCTCCGCAGTCTGGTGTTCGCCGGAAATAATTTCCGCCGATTGCTTCGGGGAATAGAGATGCGCATGGAAGATCAGAGGCGCCATCATCGGAGGCTGTACTTGGCAGGGCTGGCGAAACATAGCAAAGTGATTGACCGTTACCGGCTGGCAATGGCATTGGAAGGTGTGCTGCAAACCAATTATGAAGCATACGTCCGAGTTCCTAATGATATTGAGGAGCGGGCTTATATTTGGCCGGATTACTCCAGCGGGTATGATAGCGTAGCGGAAGGCTCCCAGATCAGCAGATTGGTAGGCGGCCAAATGTTTTTGGTCAAGTTCGGCAACAAGCCGCACGACCCCATTTGGCCGGTTGACATTTTCCAGCCTCAGATTGGCGATGCGCAAATCATATTGGGTTCAATAACCCAAGATGCCTACAACGGATTCCCGGTGCCATATTATCCCTTGTGCTTGCAGAAAGCCCACGAAAACGCCGCCTTAATCGGTTTCGATCTGGATGTGCTACAAGGTTACATTTACCAGGGAGTCCGCCAGTCGCTCGGCGAAGAAGCGGGAGCCTTAGATGCTTTCCAACTCCAGGATTCAGACCCGTCGCAAGGGAGGTATACATGGTAGACAGATTCGCGGCTATCCATCTGTTTCCCAAGGATAGCGTAGTCGGAGTTTTTCGCGGCTTTCAGCAAGGAGGGCTAGAATTTCACGCCGACTTAGTCCTGCCCTACCGCAATGAGTTCCAAAGCAGGCCGATGCACGGCCAGTTTTTGCTAGTGCAATTGGAAACGCCCGATGAAGCAGTGCTGGGCCGTATCACATCCTTGTCCTCGGACGGGAGGCTGGCTATCGGATCCGGAGAAGAGTTCAACATTCGCGCCGCGCTGGATGACCGGCCGGTTCCTGAAGAACTCCGGGAACAATATCTGAAGTACCGGGTAATGATGCGGGTGCTAGGCGTTTTGCGTAAAAAAAGGGATAAGCTAACCTTCGTGCCATCCCATCGGAGATTGCCGCATTTGGGCAGCAAAGTGGCCTTTCCCTCCGGCCCTGTGCTTCGGGAAATCGCCGGGCATAATATCCGAGGTGCGGCTATTGGCCACCTTGCCTTTGGCGAGTATATCTATGCCGAAGGAGACCAAGATTTTCGCACTGAGGAGTGGATGCAGATCGCTTCTCCCAACGTGAAAGTTCATTTTCCGATGGAATCCTTGGTATCGCGTCGGAGCTTTGTGTTCGCCCGCGCTGGATTCGGAAAGTCAAACCTCAATAAACTACTGTTCAGCAAACTCTACGAAAACACTCCATCTGTGATCAAGCGCGGCGGCAAAGAAGTCCCCGTTGGCACCGTCATATTTGACCCCGACGGCGAATACTTTTGGCCTGACGACCGGGGGCGGCCTGGGTTGTGCGATGTGCCGCATCTGGAGGAAAAGCTGGTTGTATTCACCGATCGCAAAAGCCCCAGCCCGTTCTATCAAAGCTTCGTCGCCGGAGGCAGCAGATTGGATATACGACGGCTGTCCGCCAATGATGTCATTGGAATCGCTCTCAACCCCGACCGCCAAGAACAACAGAATGTCCGCAAACTGCGAGGACTCAGGCGAGACAAGTGGGAAGAATTAGTCGACTTGGTGGATACCCACAGAAACCAGGCCCCTATTGAAAGTATACGTCAGATCCTGGATTTGGAACCCAGCCAAGATATGGAGGCTTTCGCCGCCCGGGCCAATATGACTGCTATTGTGACTACGATTCACGACAAGAGCAGTCGGCTTATGGAGCGGTTGCTGGATGCGATTTCGCAAGGGAAAATCTGCGTAATTGACGTATCCAGGATGCGCGGCGGGCAGTCATTGATTATGTCAGGGCTGATTTTACGGAGAATTTTCAGCCATAATCAAGAGGAATTCACCAAAGCCGAATCCAACACTTACCCCACCATTGCCGTAGTCGAAGAGGCGCAATCGGTGCTAAACCAGCACGCCGCAGCATCCGAACCATACGTGGACTGGGTGAAAGAGGGCCGAAAGTACGACTTGGGAGCGTTGCTAATCACCCAACAACCCGGAAGCATCCCCGGCGATATTCTTAGCCAGGGCGACAACTGGTTTGTCTTTCATCTACTCTCGGCCAACGACCTTATCACGCTCAAACGGGCCAATTCCCACTTCAGCGATGATCTGCTCAGTTCTATTCTGAACGAACCCATACCGGGGCAAGGGGTATTTTGGAGTTCCGTAGAAGGAAAACCATACCCGATCAGCATTCGCGCATTCTCTTTCGAGGAAATGTACCCGATGCGGGACAAAGACTATAACTCGCCGGCGGGTTCGACCTACGCAACCGCTATCGCCAACCAGGGCGCCGGCAATGATGCAAGTCAATCGGTTCCTCAAACCGCAGCTTCAGACAACGGAGAAGTCATAGATCATAAGGAGAGAGTCGAACAGGAGGCCATAGACCATCTCAAAAACGACACCCGAATGATGAGATATCTAGATGATGGCATCGCATTTTGGAGCTCTTTGATGGGGAGGATCGAGGCTGTGCTGCCGAAAGACTATGACAGAACAGCCGTCAGCAGCGTGTTAGTAAAAGCATTGGATCAAATTTGCGGGGAAGGTCAATGGGAAACTTTCAACGATGGCGGCGGGCTGAGAGTTCGGAAAATATCGTAACCAAGTCGCCAAGGGGATACCATCACTGGGTGAAATGTCATCCGGTATCGTATACTTGGCAGCCCTTGTAGTAGGATACGGCGATCAAGTCGCCGTATCCCATTCGTATCAAACAAAAAGATTCCATCCGCAACGCGCCGGGGGCGATATTCTGTGCTAAACCAGCCCCTCCGCCACCGCCGCCGCTTCAATCAGCTCCCAGCCGTCTTGAATCCCGGGCACGAAGCTGTTGCAAGCCTCCCCCTTCAGCACCGCCCGCTCTACTTCGTCGGCGCCAGTCACCGACAGAAAGGCGGCTTCGATTTCTTGGGCCAGCGACGGCTCCAGACCGTTGCGGGCCGTAAAGCAGCAGTGGCTATACGGCGGGCTGGAATAAAAAATGCGCACCTGCTCCCGGGGCAGAGCGCCATCCGTGGCCATCGCCTCCATCGTGCGCTGGCTTACCGCGCCCGCATCGAACTCGCCCGCGGCCACCCGCTCCACCACATCGCGCTCATCAGAGTTGGTTGACGCCCCCCGATCTTCGTAGAAACTGGCGGCGGCCAAATCGTTCCGCAAATTCAACCCTGCCTGTTTCAACAGATATACCGGCACCAGCCCGGCCTGCTCCGAACTGCGCCGTCCGAAAGCGAACCGCCGCCCTTTCAAGTCCTCCACCGTTTTGATGCCCGAACCGGCGCGGGCGATAAAGTGCGTAGTAAACCCGATGTCCACATCGCGCATGGCGATCACTTGGCAAGGCTGCTCCAGCCGCCGCCGGATTTTCACATACCCCAGCGGCCCGTTCCAGGCCAAGTCAATTTCCCCGGCCACAAAAGCCTCCGCCATAACGTCATAATCGGAATACAGCACCCAGTCCAGCGCAATCCCCCGCCGCCGGAACAGCGTTTCCAACCCCTGAAACACCTCCAAATGCGAAACCGTAGCCGTGCCGCCCAGCTTGACCATAAGAACCCTCCTTAATGGCGTGTAATTCCATATCGCCAACGATACGACAATGGTACAATAATTCCGCCGGATAACCAAATCTGCCGCCGCATAAATAGGGCAACCAGCTATGACAACAACCGAAAGAACCAAGCCCAAGCCGGTGACCGCCGGCGACCTGCTGGAAATGCACAGCCGGGGCGTCAAGGGCGAGCTGATTCGAGGGGTGTATTGCGAAACTATGGCCGCAGGAAGGAAGCACGGAGTTACCGCGATGACGTTGGGCGCGCTGGTTATAACCCACGTTCGTCCCCGCAAGTTGGGGCAAGTGATGGGCAGCGACGCCGGCGTGCTTTTGGAACGTAATCCCGACACCGTCCGCGAGCCGGATTTGGCATTCATTTCGGCGGACCGGCTGCCGTTGGACGCAGACCCGCCGGGCTATCTGGAAGTCATCCCCGACTTGGTAGCCGAAATCATTTCCCCCAACGACCGCTCGCCGGGCATCAACGACAAAACTCGGATGTGGCTGAGCTATGGCGTCCGAATGGTATGGGAAGTTTACCCGGAACGCCGCGAAGTATGGGTGCACCAACTCGGCCAGCCCCGTATAGTCCTCGGCGAGGACGACGCCCTGGACGGCGGCGACATTCTGCCGGGGTTCAGCATCCCGGTGCGGGATATTTTCGACGCTTAACCCTACCGCCCCGGCCGGAATGCTGATAATATAAAGGGCAACCCAACGCGATTTTCGGAAAAGGGGGCAATTATGGGCTACAAGCCGCGGCAGCTGGCCCACATCAACATCTACGTCCGCAACGCGGAACGCTCCCGCCAATGGTACGAAGATCTCCTCGGCCTCCACACCTACGGGATACGCCCCGGCCGCGCCGCTTTTATGAGCGCCGACTTGAGCAATTCCCACGAAATCGCCCTGGTCGAAGTGGGCGAAAACGCCCCCGGCCCGCAGAAAGGGCAGGTGGGCCTCAACCACATGGCCTGGTATATGGAAAGCCTCGACGACCTCAAGGAACTGTACCACCGCATCAAAGACCGCAACATCGAAATCGAGCAGGTATCCGACCACGGCCACGCCGTAGGCATCTACATCCGCGACCCCGACGGCAACGGCATCGAAGTTTCCTACGAAATGCCCCGCCAAGAATGGGGCCACCAAGACGGCCAGTATATGATCGGCGCCACCCCCAAAGGCCGCCTCCCCGGCCCTTGGGATGACGAACCTGCCAGAGTCCGCTAACCCCGCAACCTTGCGGCCATCCGGTATACGCGGAGGGCCGCACTCCCCACAATCCAACGCCATCATCAGCGGACGGGAGACAGCGTTATGACCACCATCAAACAAGGGCTGCTTACCGCCGACAATTTGTTGGAAATGTACAGTCAAGGCATAAAAGGCGAACTCATACGCGGGGTGCTGCACGAAACAGTGGCTACGGGCGGATTACACGGCGATATTGCTTTCGCGCTGGGCAGCGAAATTCGGGTCTATGTTCGCCCCCGCCGCATGGGGCGGGTAGGCGGCACCGACACCGGCATACTGCTGGAGCGCAACCCGGACACAGTGCGCGAACCGGATATTTATTACATTTCCGCCGACAAACTGCCGCTGGATCTACAAGTCAGCGGATACTTCGATGTAGTCCCCGATATGGTGGCCGAGATATTTTCCCCCAGCGACCGGCCGCGGGATTTCGACGCCAAGATCCAGATGTGGCTGGATTTCGGCGTCCGTATGGTATTGGCGATTTACCCCCAAACCCGAACCATCACCGCCCGCCAACCCGGCCGCCCGCCCGTCACGCTAGGCTACAACGACACGCTGGACGGGGGCGATGTTATCCCCGGCTTCCAATGCCCGATGCGCGATATTTTCGACCTCTAGACCGCCGCCGCCCCCATCGCCCCGTCCAATATCTCCGCCGCCAAATCCATCTGCCCCTCCGTTGTTGTAAACGGTGGCACGAACCGGAATACCGACCCGTTGCGCCGCACGCTTAGAATCAGACCCGCTTCTAGACACCGGCGCCCGATTTCCCGCCCCCGATTGTACGCCGGCTCCCGCGTAACCCGGTCGGTCACCAACTCTATTCCTTGCAACAATCCCCGCCCCCTGATGTCGCCTATAATTTCGTGGCGCGACGCTAAACGCTCCAAATGTTCCCGCCAATAATCCCCGATACGTTGCGCCCGGTCTGTAAGTGCCTCCTCAAGAATAATGTCTATGCTGGCGATGGCGGCGTGGCAAGGCAGCGGGTCGTTGGAATGGGAATGCCCCACCACTAGCCCCGACTCCGACGCCCTTTCCTCGATCGCATCGGTGGTCACCGCCGCGCTGATGGCTACGCCGCCTCCGAAATGCTTGGATATGGTGAAAATATCAGGCACCACCCCCTCCTGCTCGAAAGCCCACATCGCCCCCAGCTTCGCCAGCCCGGTCTGCGCCTCGTCTACTATTAACAACGCCCCCCGCGCCTCGCAACGTTGTTTCAATTCCGCCAGCCAGCCGGACGGCAAGTCAATCACTCCGCCGGCGCTGAACAGCGGCTCCGTGATTACTCCGGCCAGTGGCCCGTCCGCCTGCGCGTCCAGCAACTCAAAACTGGTATCCAAACAGGAATAATCGCACGCCGTCCGCTCTTGACAAAACCGGCAGCGGTAGCGGTAGGGGGCGATTATCGGATAATGCCCCGGCGCATAAGGTCCGTAACCCTCATGCCAGCCGGAAAAAGTCACCGCCCTGGTAGAATCATTCATCCCGTGAAAACTGACCGCCGGGCTGGCGAACTCATACCCGCCGGTGTAGCGTTTGGCGATCGCCATCGCCGCTTCGTTGGAATCGCTGCCCGAGGTAAGAAACATCGAGCGGTTCATTCCTTCCGGCGCGATTTCCGCCAGCCGCGCCGCCAAGATGATTTCCCGGTCGTTGAACATACTCATGTGACTGTGAATCAACGTTTCGCCGCTTTCCCGCAACGCCTGCACGATGCGCGGGTGATTATGCCCCAGCGCGGCGCACATCTGCCCTGAATTAAAATCCAGATATTCCTTGCCGTTCACATCCCGCACTACCGAACCCCGCCCCCAAACCATAATGGGGCCGGTAACTACATTTTTGTCAATCCGGCTGCGAAAACTGTACTTACGCGCCAGCTCCAGCAATTCCGCCTCGCTGTAATCCTGCAACATTTCCTTACCCTCCGCCGCGCCGAATAACGCCGGCACCGTTAATAATATCCCGCCGCGCCGCCCCGGTACAACCCCGCGCAACCCCTATTCCCGTTCACCCTTGACCCTGAATATAACCCCGTCGTCCAAATCCGCTACCAACTCCAGTGCCGGCGATGCCCGCATTTCGGCGGGGCCGAAGTCGAAATAGGAATTGCCGTGAAAATTATAGAACCATAGCACGTATTCGCCCGCAGACCAACCCTCGACCCAACAGCGCAGTTGCTCGCCGCCGGTTCCCGTGTTTCGGGCGTCAACCGCGCATCCCTCAGGAGGGGATGGTAAAATTCTCGTGTATTTGGCCTTTCCGTCCGTAAAGAAATAGATCATATATGACGCATTGCTGTGGATTGCGCCGTCAATGGGATTGTCTCGAAGGTACGCCAGTGAGTTCGATGTGCGATAGGGGGTCGTATAGCCGATGCCGGAAGTTTTGACATTGACGGTATCCAGCGCAGTTATCGTTAGCATCGCCGCCACGAACAGGCAAAGGAGTGCCGACAATGCGGCGGTCGCCCCTCGCTCCGCCCGGGATGCACTATCCCGGCAATCCCGCCCGCTATCGAACATTCCGAACATTGTATCCAAAACCAGCGCGGCCGTGACCAAAGCCGGGATCCACATAGGAACGAAATACCGGATCTCAAAGCCGTCCCAAGTAATTCCCGAAAAGGCCGCTCCCGCAACTGACACGGCATAGATCAGCGCAAAGCCGCCGAAAACCGCGATGGGCCGGCAATGCCATTTCGCCCGGCGCCGCGACTGCCACAGGATGCCCGCCAATAGGCCGGCGAGCAGGGCCGGCAAGACCGCCATCCCGGCCCATACCGCGCCGGGAACTCGCTCGACTAAGGGAATCAACAAGATACGTTCTTGGGCGGCAGCGAAAACCGCGGCAACATCGGCAACTAAATTCGACCAGGAATAATAGGCCGGATATAGCCTTTCCCTTATATCGTACGCCGACAGTACATGAACCGCCCATAGCGCCATCGGCAGGGCGACGATCAACGAATAGACGAAAACGCGCCCCGCCCGGAGGCGCAGTTCTACGCCCGGTTGAAACAACAATAACAACCCAATAGCCGCCGGCAGCGCCAAGCCGATATATCGGGTCTGACAGGCTAGGGCCGAAAACACCGCCGCCCAAATCAATGCCGAAGTCTTGCCTTCCTCCAAAAACTGGTCGCATTGAATTAGCGCCAGAGTGACCAGCATCACAAACAGCGCCTCGCTCATGGCGAAAGATGCGATCCAGATTGCCGGCAGGGAAAATGCCAGGGACAGGGCCGCCCATAACCATACGAACTGCGACTTCAGCCGGCGCCGCAGGTAATGGCCGGCGGCAAAGACGGTTATGGCCACTAGGGCGGCATTGACCGGCGTTGCCACGTCGTAAGGATCAAATACGCCAAAGCCGAATATCAGCAGCACCAAAGAATATAGCGGCGGCCGCAACACGAAAGGCGCCAACTCCCCGGCGCCGGTAGTAAAAACTTCGGTCAGCCCGTTTCCGGCGAGGATATTTCGCGCCAGCGCAATAAACTCGATGCTGGGCCCATTCAATCCCAAGCCGCCGTATAACAGGGCGCGGATCAGCACGAAACCGGCCGCCGTCAGCGACAGCGCCGCCAGCAGCAGGGTAATGCGGTCGGGACGCCGACGGGACGAAATCACGGCCGCGACCCGTCGAGTCGGGGGGGGGGGGGGCAGAATCGTCATAGCCGACCGACCGGAATCGCGGCGGCGCGTAGCAGCGAGGCGAGCAAGGGCGGCATCATAGCGGAATTTTACCACAGACGCCGCCCCGTCCCCGCCGCCCGCTTTACCCCGCCTGCGCCTTGAACTTCGGCATTACCTCCCGGCCAAAGGCTTCCAACTGCTCCAAGATCACGCTTTGCGGCGTCCCGATGACCGAACCCACGTTCACTTGGTCCAGCCCCGGATACATATCCTGCACCGCCGCCAGCTTTTCCGCCACCAATTCCGGCGGCCCGCAGAGCCAGGAACCGGCCTTGACCCCATCCTCCAGGGTCGGCAGCCCCATTCCGCGGGCGCGGCGCGGATCCTCCATCCCGCGGATCTGCTCCTCGCTGAGGCCGCCCACGAACCCCAGGGGGGCGAACATTTTCATATTTTCCTCAAAGAAACTGCGGGCTTCGCGGATGGCCTTTTCCTCGGTTTCGGCGATATGGATGGTATAGCCGATCGCCAGATCCTCGCCGAGTTGGGTTTCGCGGCCCCGGGCGGCGAGGGTGCTTTGCCACTGGCGCATCACGCTTTCGGCGGCGCCGCCGGCCGCCGCGCCGCCGCCGATCAGCCCCTTGATGTTGTGTTTCGCCATAAAGTCCATCGCCCGCTGGCTGGCGCTGACCACCGGCTGCCAAGTTTCCACCGGCAGCGTCCGCGGCCGCGGCACCAGCGTGATCTCTTTCAACGTATAACCGCGGTAAGGCACTTCCGGCGGAATCCGGTAATACTTGCCTTCGTAAGAGAACGAATCCTCGTTAAAGGCTTTCATAATGATTTCCACCTGTTCCTCGAACATCTCCCGGTTTTCCTCGTTGCCGGTGAGCGTGCTGGGAACGCCGAAAGTGTCCACTTCCCGCGAATGGTAGCCCCGGCCCACGCCGAAAATCACCCGCCCGCCGGTCAAAATATCCGCCGTAGCGTAATCCTCCGCCAGCCGCAACGGATGCCACATCGGGTTGATGTTGAACCCGCACCCGAACTTGAGCTTCTTGGTCAGGTGCGCCAAATGCACATACAGCAGCAGCAAGTTGGGGATGCACTCATACCCCTCCCGCTGGAAGTGATGCTCCGCCGACCAAAAGGTGTCGTACCCCAGCTCCTCCATTTTCAGCACGATGGCCTCGCTCTTGCCGAACACCCCGGCCAGCTCGCCATCGGGCAGCCAGCGGTCATTGACCGGCGTACCCTCCAGCCCGATGTTGTCCAAATCCACGTGCCCGGCGAAAAGACTTCCGAATTTCGTAATCAAAACGCGCCTCCTGCCAATCCCGCATAATCACCCCCAATTGTAAACCCCGCCCCCACCCTGTCAACCACCCCGCCCCTACCCCATCACCCACGCCCGCCGTTCCCTCATCCTTACCCCCACCCCATCACCCACGCCCGTCGTTCCCGCATCCCTACTCCCGCCCCATCACCCACGCCCGTCGTTCCCTCATCCCCTCCCCCTTAGGGGGAGGGTTAGGGTGGGGGTAAATCGCAAATCCCAAACCATCCCCCCCAAAAACCGCCCCCCAACCCCGCCCCTTTGCTACAATAAGCCCGTTGTCCGGCGGGGAGAGGCCGGCGGGGAGAGGGATGATATGGCGACAAACCGCGCAACCCCAACCATAATGATCGTCGACGACGAAGCCGAATCGCCCATCCTGCGCACCATCCGCCGCCGCCTGGAGCAGGAGGGCTGGCGCGCCAAAGTGGTGCAGCCCGCCCGCGGCGGCTCCTTGGGCGACGAGTTCGAGGCCGCCGCCCTATGGGGCATCGAGGAGCGGCGCCCCGACGCCGTGCTACTGGACGTCCGTTTCGGCGACCACCGGGATGACCGTTTCAAGGGCTTGGGCATCTTGGGGCAAATCGTCCGCCGCTGGCCCAAGCTGCCGGTGCTGATGTTCACCCAATACGCGCAGGGGCCAGACCGCGAAACCGCCGCCCGCGGCGCCCTGAAATGGGATGCCCCGGTAGACTTTATCGACAAGCTGGCCGGCACTGAGGAAGTAGTGCTGCGCCTGCGCCGCCTAATCGGCGCCGCGCCCGAAACGCTGGACATCGGCGGCGCCATATTCCTCAACGCCGCCGCCGGCACGGTCCAGGTAGAGCGCGACGGCGAGCGCCGCCCGGTAGCCGCCATCCAGGGAATGAAGTTCGAGATCTTCCGCGAACTGGCCACCGCCTGGTATCGCAGCCCCGGCGAGCTGGTCCCCTTTTCCCGCCTCGAGCGCTACTCCGAAGGCGAAGATCCCCGCGCCTCCCTCCGGGTACGGATCCGCGAAATCAAAACCTCCCTCGGCCAAGCCCTCGGCGTCCGCTTCGGCCCCGCCGAACTAATCCTGAATGTCCGCGACAAAGGCTACCGCCTCGCGCCGCCACGGGGCTAAACAAATCCCCCCAAATAAAATAATCCCCTCCCCATCCCAACAAAATAATCCCCCCCATCTCAACAAAATAATCCCCTCCCCCCTTAAATAAAATAATTCCCTCCCCCTTAGGGGGAGGGTTAGGGTGGGGGTGAAAGCGCAAATTGCGGAATCACGACAAAAGGCTCGTCTCATCATCCGCAAGCCGCCCCAAATAGCGGTTAAAAGCCTCATCCGCCACCATTTCGGCGCAATGCAAAACCAGACCTTGCGGCAAACCTTTGGAGATTGCCAAATTCCGGGCTTCCTCGTAAGCCGGAAGCCAAACCGTCGCCAACTCCGCCGCTTCTCGTTTCACCCCATCCTCATCCGCCGAACTCAATATATGAGCGCGTCCAAATTGATAGTGGTCGGTACAAAGAATAGAACGAGTCGGCGCCCCCCGGTACGCTTGACGCCGTTTCCAGGCGCGGGCTTCGGTTTGCGTTAGCTCGCGCGTGCGAATCCGCAGCCGCCCCCGCTTGCCTGTAGCCCGATTGTGCGTCCGCAGGCTAGAGGCCGGGTTGCGGGTGATGCCCGTATGCACCCGGCGCCCGCCCACATAGTAGTCGTACCCGACAGTTTTGCGTATCATGATACCCTCTGCCCATTGCGGTATAGGACGGATTATAGGACCACCCTCCCCGGTTGTCAATTAAAATCCCCCATCCCCTATTGCGGCCGGCGTTCCTGTTCATAGCGGTAATACACCCGGTTGGCGTAGCGTTGCGCCTCGCCCAAGTCCGCTAGTTCCAGGATGTTATCCACTTGCAACTCGCCGGCTTCGGCGATTTGCTTGCGGTATTCCCGCAATGCTACCAGCTTGTTGGACTTGCGGATGTTGTGATGCGGACACATCGGGGCGCGGTTAAAAATTTCGTTAATCCCGCCCTCGGATACCGGATCTATATGATCCAAATGAAAATTCCAAGTCCGGCGGATGATTTCGCCGTTGGGCTTGCGGTTGGCGAACCCGCAGCACCAGGCGGTATAGCCGGAAAACTCCAGCAATTCTTGCAGCATCTCGGCTTCGGTCATTACCGGCTTTTGCCGGGGCTGGCGGTACTGACGTTCCGGCATCGGCAGCGCCGCCAATGTCGCTTGCGGCGCCGGCGATTCCCGCCGGGGCAAATCGTTGGGGCCGAATACTTGCGCGTATTCCCCCGCCATTACCTGCTGGCCGACGGTTTCATCGTTGCACTTCAGCAGAACCAGTTGCGGTTTGTTGAATTGCCGCTTGAATACGGTCCACGCCCGGATATTCATATCGCAGGCCACCCAGCGACGCTCCAGACGCTCCGCCGCCGTCGCGGCGTAGGCGCACCCGGCGAAACAATCCAACACTACATCGCCAGGGTTAGTGCTGGCTTTGATAATCCGTTCCGCCAGCGCCACGGGTTTTTGTGTCGGATAGCCGGTGCGTTCTTTGGCTTGGGAATTGAGGTAAGAAATTTCCCAAACATCGCGCATCGCCTTTTGACGGCTTTCGTCGCCCGTATACACTTGCTCCAGTTTACCGCTTTCCGTTGGAGTGCTGAATCGGCGGCCTTTATGCTTCGATTTACTGCTGTATTCCTCGGTTAATTGATTGAACGGGGCGGCGTCGGATTTGACATAGTAGAAAATAGTGTCGTGCATCCTCTGGAATGTTTTGGTGGCCCCGGTCCAACGTTGATATGACCAAATGATTTCGTTGCGGAAATTGGATCGGCCGAACACTCCATCCAGCAATTGACGCAAATACCCGTTGGCGGCATAATCGCAGTGCAAAAACAAGCTCCCCGTAGATTTCAATACCCGGTGAATTTCAACGATCCGTATCGCCATAAAGCACAAATAGGCCGCCCGTCCATCGGAATGGATCAGCCGCGTCGCCTCAACCAGACCGTAAATGGCGGGATAATGATTTTCCAGCGTTTTGGCCCAATCCTCGTGAATATCTGAATCCCAGCTCCAGATATCTTTGTAGCCGCCCTTGATTTTATGATCCGCGGGCCATTCCAGCCCGGCATCAGATGCTTGCTTCGGGGTGGTAATGCCCCACTGGGCCAGCAGGCGCAGTTCATTCAGCCGTTCCGCTTCGCTCAGGGCGGGCTTCAGCGTCTCTGCGGTAAAGGTTTCGTTCTTGTCAAAGGGCGGGTCAATGCACACCAGGTCAACGCAATCATCGTTCAGCGAGCGCAACAAATCCAGGTTATCGGCGATATACACGCCGCGGTTGACGGCGTTGAAATCGTAGGTTGCGGCGGCGGGGGCGGTTTTGCGGGCGGATTTCCGGCGTGGCGGCAAGGTTGCGCTCCTCCCGGCGGTGTCTTATTATGGCGGGGCGGCATAATAGGGATGATAGCCCAGCCGCCGGGTATGTCAAGGCGCATCGGTCATAATGAAAATCGCCCCCGCCCCCCGAATCCTGCGATCCGCCAAAATCGCCGCCGCGGCCGCGGTCGGCGCCGGCGCCTTGTGTCTGCTGCTATCCCCCATCATCGGCCCCGCCGCGTTCGGCTCCCTGTGGGCGGTGGAGCCGCCGGTGTACATCGGCGCGGCGCTGCTGATCGCCGGGCTGGCCGCCGCGGCGCTGGCCTACGCCGCCCAAAGCCGCGCCGGACGTAGCAACCCGGCGGAGCAGACCGCCCGCTGGCGCGAAACCACCGGGCAGTTCTTTGAGGTATTCGACCACGACTTGGGCCGCCCCCTGCGCCGCATCGCCGGCAAGGAGCGGGAACTCCGCGCCGCCCTGCGCGCCTCCGGCCAGCCCTGCGACCCGGCGGTGGCGGATCTGCTGGACGAAATCGAAAGGCAAACCCCCAATTTCCGCCTGATGCTTTCCAACATCCAAGTATTGGTGCAACTGGAGGCCCCCGGCGGCGCCCCGCCGTCCGCGCCGGTGGAGCCGGCCGAGGTGGTGCGCCGCATCGCCGACCGCTACATCCCGGTCGCCGCCGAAACCGGCAAGGCGATCACCTGGTGGGCGGAACCCGCCGAGTTCGGTATGGTATCCTCCGATTCCCACGCCATCGAACACATCGTGACTAATTTAGTGGACAACGCCGTAACCCACGCATCGGCCGGCATCGAAATTTCCCTGCACCAGGACGATGCCCAATTCTATGTAACCGTATGGGATGACGGCCCAGGCATCCCGCCGCAATACTTGGCATATCTATTCGACCGGGGCTGGACGCCGGAGGTGGGGCGGCGGGAGGAAAAGACCAGTTCCGGGCTGGGGCTGTTCATCGCCCGCACCCTGGCGCGGCGTTGCGGCGGCGAGCTTACGGTGGAGTCGGCGCCCGCCCCAAGTCCGCATACCAGTTTTATACTGGCCCTCCCCCTAAAACCCCGGTGAAACGCCCCGCGCCGCCCCCCCGGCCGCCCCATCCGGGCGGGAGCCGTTGCCCCGCGCCCCGATGCTTTGCAATAATGATCGCGGCGCTGATGCTGGCCGCGCTGCTGGGTTGCGTCACGCCCGTGCCGCGCCCCGGGGCCACGCCCACGCCGTCGCCGCCCACCGCCACCCTGCCGCCGATCGCCGCGCCTACTCCGTCCCCGACGCCCCGGATTGCCACGCCGACGCCCACGCCGCCCCCGACATCCGCCCCGACGCCGACGCCGCCGGCTACGGAACCCCCCGGCCGCCCGGCGTTGCAAGTGTTCGCCCCGGAGGACGGCGATACCGTGCCGGGCAGTTCGGTAGTGGTCTACGGCCAGACCACGCCCGGCGCCAGCGTGTTCGTATCCGGCGCCGAAACCCCGGTAGACGCGCAGGGCGGTTTCCGCGCATCGGTGCCGCTCCAGCCCGACGCTAACCTCCTGCAAATTGTGGCGACCGGCGAATCCGGCGCCCGCCGTCAAATCACCCTGCAAGTGACTTCCCTAGCCCTGCCTTTCCTGCTGCTGATTACCAAACCGGAAAAAGAAAGCGTAGTTTCCAGCCCCCAACTCCCCTTGACCGGACGCACCGGCCCCAACGCCATCGTAAGCATCGACGGCCGCTCCGTCCCGGTCGACCGCTTCGGCTGGTTTTCCGCCACCATCGCGCTGAACGAAGGCCCCAACATTATCGACGTAGAAGCCACCAACGACGACGGGACAACTCTAAGCGAGGTCGTGGCCGTGATCTACCGCCCCGCCAGCCAATAGCGGCGAGGGGCGTAATACTGCGGTAACGAAATCCGAATATGATAGGCTATCAAAAACAACGCTGCCCTGTCTTTTATTTCAAGGACAACTTTTGACGAGTTTTCATAACATAAAATCCCGGCGGCCTCTGAAAGCCGGGCGACTGGCCGCGATCATCGCCGCGCTGGTAGCCCTCGCCGCCGTATCATTGGCGACGGGCGCCCCCGCCCCGGCCCTGGCCCAGCCCGGCGAGGAATGGCGCATCGCCCTGGGCGGCCCCGCGGACGAATTCGCCCACGCCGTAGCCTTGTCCGGCGATGGCGGCTACGTCATCGCCGGCGAAACCCGCTCCTACGGCGCCGGCGCCCAAGACGGCTGGCTGGTAAAGCTGGACGCCAACGGCCGCCGCCAATGGGCCAGGGCATACGGCGGCCCGCAAACCGACGTCCTATACTCCGTTCAGAAAACCTCCGATGGCGGCTACATCCTAGCCGGCCAAACCGCATCCCCCGCCAGCGATGCCGACCCCGATGCAACATCAACGCCCCCCCAAAGCGATTTTTGGCTAATCAAGACCAATGCCTATGGCCTACCCCAATGGGAGCGCAACTACGGCGGCATCGAGCATATCTTGATCCCCGCCGCCGGGCCGCCGCAAACCGCATCCCTAACCCCCATGCCCTTGCAGGAAACCGCCTACGCCGTCCGCCAAACCCGCGATGGCGGCTACATCCTCGCCGGAAGTTCCGTAGGCACCTCCGGCGCCGGTGTCTGGCTGCTGCGAACCGCCCCCGACGGCGAACTCCTCTGGAGCCGCAACCCCGGCGTAGCCCCCGGCGCCGTAGCCCACAGCGTCGCCGAAACCCCCGATAACGGCTTCATCATCGCCGGCCACGCCCAAACCCCCGCCCGCGGCGCCGATGCCCTGCTGATTAAAACCGACGCCGACGGCAACACCGCCTGGACCAAATCCTACGGCGGTCAATACAACGACGAAGCCCGCGCCCTAACCCTAACCGCCGATGGCGGCTATGCCCTCGCCGGATTCACTTGGTCGGACAGCGCCGGGCTTTCCGATTTCTGGCTGGTAAAAACCGGCCCCAACGGAAACCGGCAGTGGCAGCGTTCCTACGGCGGCCCGTACAGCGATGCCGCCCACGCCCTCATCCCCACCGCCGACGGCGGCTATGCCCTCGCCGGCTGGTCCGAATCCCTAAACCGAAGCGGCGTCGGCCGTTTCTGGATCGTCAAAACCGGCCCCGCCGGCCGCCTGCAATGGGATCGCTCCTACCCCCTGAACGGCCCAACCCCCGCCGGCGCCCGCGCCCTGCGTCAAACCGAGGACGGCGGCTTTATCGTAGCCGGCTGGACCGGCGCCATTGCGGGCGCCCGCGACATCCTCGCCATCAAAACCGCCCCGATCGAACCGCGCCCCCCCGCCCCCGACGGCCCGGTGGTATCCCTGCAAAACTCCGGCGCCGCCGCTATCACTTCCGCCGCCATCGGATTCCGGGCGCCCGGTTCCGCCACCGCCGCCGCGGTCACGCCCCGGCGCTTCTGGCGCAACGGGCGGCTCATCGACCGCGACAATCCCCTGCCCCCCGGCGCCGTGGCCTGCACCCAATCAGTGGAGGGCCTGGTTGACGGCGCAACCCTGGCCCTGGATCAGATCGGCGCTTTCGACTCCCTATATCTCAACGCCCTTTCCCAAGCCGACCCGCCGCCCGCCCCGGCGATAGACCGCCAAGCCGTTCCTTTCGACTTCGGCAGCGGCCTTGCCGGAAACATCGCGGTCAAATCCCAATCCCCCTGCGACCAAAGCGACCGCCTGCTGGCCGAAGGCCCCCCCGCCCCCGCCGGGCTGACCGCTCATGTGTCGGAAACCTACCCCGGCGCCATCGCCCTGGACTGGAGCGACAGCCCCGAATCCGACTTGTCCGGCTATGCCGTCTACCGCGCCCGCGAAAGCGCCGGCCCTTTCCGCCGGGCGGCCTGGCTGCTCCCCGAATCGGCCTACACCGACACTGGCTCCGGCGATGGCGCCACCTACTACTACGCCGTAAGCGCCATCAATTCTTGGGGCTTGGAATCCCCCAAATCCCCCGTCGCCGCCGTCCAGTCCCAAGACCTCACCCCCCCGCCGCCCCCCGCCCGCCTGCGGGTGGTCAGCCTTGACCGCAGTGCCGGCCGCGCCGCCCTCCAGTGGCGCACCGTCGCCAACGACGACATTCAGGGCTATCGCCTATACCGGCAAGACGGCGACGGCCCCCGGGCGCTGATCACCACCGCGCCGGTTATCGGAACCCGCTATGTGGACTTCAGCTTGCCCCCTACAGGCGATTTCACCTATTCCGTAACCGCCATAGACCTGTTCGGCAACGAATCCGCCCATTCCGCCATCGCCCCCCCGGAGCTGGACTTTTTCGGAACCGTGCTGGAGGTGCGCCCCGGCATCACCGGCGGCGGCCGCCTAGTAGTCAACACCGGCCGCGGCCCGGTGGATATCGAAATCACCCCCGCCACCGAAATAAGCATCCCCGAACACCCCGGCGCCGGACTGGACGGCTTCGACCTCGGCGACCAAGTGGCGGTAGCCCTGCAACCTGACGGCGCATCCGCCCGCCAAGTCCATCTGGTGCCGACCAAACCCCGCAACCGCCACTTGGCCGGGCGCGTCATCCGTCTCAGCCAGACCCGGATCGTCATTCAGCCCGCCGGCGAAACCGCCAGCCCCGTAACCCTGCCCTTGTCCCCCTCCGCCCGCATCACGATCCACCGCGGCGCCCCCCCGTTGGCGGCAGGCGCTTTCGTCATCGTATCCTCCACTGCCGCCCCTGGCGAATCCGCCCCCGCCGTCAGCGAAATCAACGTCATCCCCGGCCCCGAACCGGAACAGCCCCCCGAACCGCCCCCCACCCACGGCAACATCGCCATACTGCGCGGCATATTCCAGGGCATCAGCCCCGCCACCGCCAACATCATCCTGTCATCGGTAGAAGTGTCGCTGAATACCCACACCGTAATGGCCGCCGGGCTGTCCGTAGGCGAGGCGGTGCTGGTCGAAGCCGCCCTCCTCCCCGACGGGTCGCTACTGGCCCAGCGCGTAGCCCCCGACGACGGCGTAAGCCGTATCCCCGCCCGCACCATCCTGCGCGGCGTGTTCCAAGAAGCCGCCCCATCCTTTGAGGCCACCGGCGCCGGCCACTGGACCATCAGCGGCGTCCCGATCCTGGTAGACCGCCGCACCTACGCCGACGCCCTGCCCTACCCCGGCCAACGGGTGAAAGTCACTGCCATCCTATCCGATGATGGAACCTTACGCGCCCGCGAAATCGAAAATCAGCCCACATCCGAAACCTTGCAGAATGGGCATACCGTCTGGCTGGAGGGAATTTTCCGTGAAATCACCCCCGCCGGCGCCTGGAGCGTGGGCGGATTGCCCGTGAAAGTCAACGCCGCCACCGTGCTGTCCGGCCGCCCGTCCGTAGGCCGCACCGTAGCCGTCACCGCCGCCTACGCCGATGGCCGCCTGCTGGCATCCCAAGTATCCGCCGCGCCCTCCGACCCCAACCTCCCCGTGCGCAGCGTCCGCATCCGCGGCGAAGTCCAGCAGCGCCGGCCCGGCCGCTGGCTGCTGGTAGACGGAACGCGCGTAACCCTCAGCGACCTCACCATAACCCGCGGCGACCTCCAAGTCGGCGCATCGGTAATCGTCAAAGCCGAAATCCAGGCCGACGGCGCCATCATCGCCCGCGAAATCGCCGAAACCGACGCCGGCGACGAAACCCGCGAAGCCCGCGCCAACCCGGTGGACATCGAAGGCCGCATCGAGCGACTCGACACCGGCGGCGGCCTGCTGGTCAACGGAATCCCGGTAGCCATCAGCGCCCTTACCGCCATCGATGCCCCCCTCCAGGTAGGCGCCCCGGTGCAAGTGCGCGGATTGTTGCAGCGCGACGGTTCGGTGCTGGCCCGCGAAATCCTGGGCTACGGCCCCGGCGCAACCGGCGGTTCCCAAGCCGGCATCGAGGGCGTCGTCGGTAGCATCGCCCAAGGCCCCGACGGCCAAGTATCCCGTTTCGTCATCGATGGCATCCAAATCACCGTAGACCGCCTTACCCGCCTCGAGCCGGGCCTGGCCGCCGGGGTCACCGTATCGGTTCAAGGCATCGCCATCGGCGGCGAAATCCTGGCCGTATCGGTCGAACCCCGCCCCATCGCCCAAGAGCTGGTTCCGGCCAACGACGGCGTCCCCACCCGCTTGCAAATGCAGGGCGTCGTCGAAAATATGCCCGCCAGCCCCGTCCCCCTGCCCTTTAACATCACCATCAACGGCGTAACCGTCCGCGTATCCAACGACACCCGGCTAATCGGCTCCCTAGCCGGCGGCGCGGTAGTAAAAGCCGCCGGCCGGATCTCCAACGGCATATTCTTTGCCCAAGAAATCGAGCGCATCCCGTCCAACCCATCGCCCGCCGCCGGAAACGGCGAAAACCCCCAGCAATTCAGCATACAAGGGCTGCTCCAAGAAGCCCGCCTCGACAGCGAAGGCCGCCCCGACCGCCTGCTGGTAGCCGGCGAACCCATCATAGTCCAAGCCCTAACCGTATTTCGCGACCCAGTATCCGTAGGCGATTCCATATCCGTAACCGGCGAAACCCACGACGGCATACTAATCGCCACCCTAATCACCCTGCACCAAACCGATGCCGCCGCCGACGCCAACGAGGAAGCCCCCTAACCCGCGCCCCGCCCCCCAACCGGGCAAAACGGCATAACATTGACCAAGCGAATCCGCCGGGCTAAAATCTCCCCCAAATCGAAACTCTGCCGATCCACCCGCTACAGTAAAGAAAACCTTAACGTGAAATACTGCCCCCCCTCCCCCCCGCCCGATACTGGCTAGTCGCCGGGGCCACCGCCCCGGGCGTTAGTCACGTCCGCCATAACCGGCCCAACCAGGACGCCTACGCCTACCACATCGTCGCCGGCCGCCCCATCGCCGTCTTGGCCGTAGCGGACGGCGCCGGTTCCGCCCCCCGTTCCGACGAGGGCGCCCGACTGGCCGTAGCAACCGCCATCGCCGCCGTCAACCAAGAAGTATCCAAAGGAGGGTGGCGGGCCTCCGCCGTCAACCCCCGCTGGCGGCGCATCGGCCGGCGGCCCCGATTCCGCCGCGCCGCCACGCCCCGCGACGGCGTCAACTTGTTGCGTTACGCCATTGACCGCGCCCACAGCGCCATAACCGCCTATGCCGACGCCCGCGGCCTGCCCTCCCGCGATTTCGCCGCCACGCTGCTGGTAGCCTTGGCCACGCCCCGCTGGATCGCCGCCGCCCAAGTCGGCGATGGCGCCATCGTAGCTTTCAACTCCAAAACCGGCCAAGCCCGAACCCTTTGCCAATCCCACGCCGGCGAATACGCCAACGAAACCGTTTTCATAACCGCCGGCCCCCAACCGGACCGCCACATCGCCCACACCGGCCACGCCTCCGCCAAAGAATATGACGCCATCGGCATCACCACCGACGGATTGGAAAACCTGGCCCTGCAAATGCCGCAGCGCTTACCCATCCCCGGATTCTGGCAACCGATGTTTCGCCATTTGCGCGAAACCGGCTCGGAACAAACCACGGATGAGCTTAACCATTTCCTGAAATCAGACCGGGTACGCGCCAAATCCGCCGATGACCTAACCATCCTGATCGCCGTTAAATCATAACCGACAACCATCGCCAATAACTTAACGCCGGAGGGCGAAAATGACCTTAGAACGCAACTATAACGATGAAACCCGGCAAACTAGATTGACGGAGGAAATCGAGTTCGCCAATAACCCGGAGCAGCGTTGCGCCTGCATTCTATTGCTGGACGTTTCCGGCTCAATGAACGGCGCGCCCATCAACGCCCTGAACGCCGGCATCCGGCAGTTCTATCAAGAATTGCAACAGGATGACTTGGCGGCGCTAAGGGTTGATTTGGCGATTGTGCCATTCAACCACGAAGTCGAAGTAATACAGGATTTCACCACCGTAACCGCATCGCCGCAACCCCCGCAACTGCAAGCGGGCGGCGGCACTAATATGTGCCAGGCAATCACCAAAGCAATGTCAATGCTCGATGAACGCAAACAAGCCTATCGCCGGCAAGGCGTGCCATACTACCGCCCTTGGGTGATCTTCATCACCGACGGGGAACCCAACGACCGCAACTTGGTGCGATCCACCGGGCAAGCCGTACAGCAAGCCTACGATGAACGGCATCTATCCTTTTTCGCCATCGGCACCGAGGATGCGGATTTTCAAGTCTTGACGCAACTCGCGCCCCGGCAAGCCCCGCCCAAAAAACTGTCCGGCATTAAATTCCGGGAATTTTTCCAATGGCTGTCCGCTTCCCTAACTCAAGTATCCCGATCCAACATCGGCCAGCAAGTCGCTATGCCGTCAACCAGCGCTTGGGATAGCACACAAGCATAACGCAAAGGAAACAACCATTATGCCCGCCGTATACACTGCCACCGGACAAATCTGCCAAATTACCGAAAACAACAAAATCAGCAGCGGCGGCGAGGGAACTGTTTACGCCGTGCCGGAACAACCCGGCGCGGTAGTAAAAATATACCGCAAAACGCCCACCCCGGAAACCTGCGACAAGCTGGCGGCCATGCTGGCCAACCCGCCCGCGCAATCCGCCGCCGACCTGGTATGGCCTACGGGTTTGGCCAAAGACCGCTACGGCACTACCATTGGCTTCTTTATGCCCCGGCTTCCCAACGGCAGCCTGCCGCTCCAAAAACTCCTCACGCCCGCTTCCCGTGATCTGGCCCAAATCCGCATCGGTCTGGAATCATTGGCCCGCATTGCCGCCAACTTGGCAATCGCGGTTGCCCACGTACACGACAGCAACAATACTTCCGGCAAAATCCGGCGAGCCGTCGGCGATCTTAACGAATCAAACATATTCGCCACCGGCGACTGCCTGGTCCGTATCATAGACACGGACTCTTTCCAAATCGGCCGCTTCCGTTGCGGCGTCGGCAAGCCGGACTACACGCCCCCGGAACTGCAAGGTGTCCGCTTTGAGACCGTAGATCGCACCCCCAACCACGACTCCTTTGCCCTGGCCGTTATGATCTTCCGCCTGCTGACGCAGGGCCAGCACCCATACGTAGGAGCCAATAACCCCACCAGCGCCGCCGATTCGCCCGAACAACGCATCAAAAACCACCAGTACCTCCCAGACATTGACGCCGCCGGGGGAAACCTGATCCTTTCCGACCGCTATAAGAAAGCCCGCCTCTCCTTGCCGCCCGCCCTCCAGTCCTCCTTTGCCAAAGCATTCAACAACCAGGGGCAACTCCGCCCGACGGCCAGCGAATGGGCCAAACTGCTTAACAACGAAATCCAAAAAATGGTAACTTGCCCAGACGGACACCGGAAATTCGCCAATGCAGTATGCCTCGAAGGCGCCTTGGATCTCAATAAAATACCGCAAGCCAACAAAAGCCCGCGCCCCCCGAAACAACAGCCAAACAAAAACCCCGCATGGACTAACCCAACCCAACATCCCGGAAACCGCAAACCGCAACCCCCTGCATCGCCCGCTAACAACAGGCAACAACAAAACCCGACCGCCAACAAGAATACCGGCAACACAATTCCCCGACCGCCGACTCCCGCCCGTCAACCGCTAAATTCAGGAAACAACGACAAGGGCGTCTGGCGAATAGTCAGAAATGCCGTCAATGATCACCCTAAGCACTCCCTCGTCACATTTTTGTCTTTCGGCTTGGCTGCAATCATCATATCAGAGGGCGGTTCGCCAACCGAAATTGTCCTTACATCAGGCATCGCCGCTGTATCGAGTCTCTCGCTGATCGTCAGAAGCTGGTGAGATGTATCCCTAGTCGGCGGTACGGGCGGCGGCGAATCCGGCGGCTATGTGCTGATGCGTCGCCCCGCCCCATTAAACCGCGCCCTGCCGCCCGCCGTCATAGCTGCGAATGCGGGAATCCGTGGATACCCCCGCCAATACCGCCCCCGAATTGACAATCCCCACCCCGCCGATGTAATGTTGCCCTTGCCCCCGGCCCAGGCGCCGGACGCCCAATCATCCGATCGGTTGGCAAGAGGCTGAATATATGCCCAAGAAAGAAATCATCGCCACCGGTGCCATCACCGCCGGCAGCGCCCCCCTCTCCCAAGCCGTCCGCTACGGCAGCCTGATCTTTGTCCAGGGATGCACCGGCCGCCACCCTGCCGACAACTCCGTAGGCGACGGCATCCGCCAGCAAACCCGCTACGCCCTACAGCGCATTTCCGCCATCCTCGAAGCCGCCGGCTCATCCCTGGACCAAGTGCTGACCAACACCTGCTACGTAACCAACCGCGACGACCTGCCAGGCTTCAACGAAGTCTACGCCGAATTTTTCCCCGAATCCGCCGGCCGCCCCGCCCGCACCACCGTCATAGTCAACTTCGGCGCCCCCGACAACCTAGTCGAAATCACCAGCACCGCCGCCATTCCCGAATAACGCCTTAACCCCGCCCCCCGGAGTGTTCCTATGCCGGCGCGAGCCTACATCCTGATCGAAGCCAAAATAGGCCAGGCCGCGGAAGTCCTGACCGCCCTGCGGGCCATCGACCACATCATCGAGTCCGACATAATCACCGGCAGCTACGACCTCATCGCCGTGGCCGAAGCCCCGGATATGCGGGCGATGGTAGACTTGGTCGCCGCCCGTGTGCAGAACATCAGCGGCGTACAGCGCACCATAACCTGCGTCGCCGTCTAGCCCGAAAACCCCAACCTTAAACAACACCGCCCGGAACCCATATCCCGGCACCCATACATATAGGAGGCCGAAATGATTTACCAACTGCGAACCTACACCGTCAACCGCGGCATGATGGACGCCTGGGTGGAGCTGTTCAACAACAAGCTGGTAGGCATCCAGGAAAAGTACGGCATCAGCATCGACGGAATGTGGGTCAACCAGGACGCCAACCAGTTCATCTGGATCCGCTCCTTCCCCAACGCCGACGAAGTCGCCCCCCGCGAAGCCGCTTTCTACGCCTCCCCCGAATGGAACGAGGTAGTCGACCACGCCCGCAGCCACTTGGCCCGCATCCAGGTGGAAACCATGACCTCGGTGATGCGCGTCCCCGCCGCCGTCTAACCCGCCGCCGCGCCGCGCCATTATCTTGGGGCAACCCCTTTCTAGATCATTATATATAGAAAGGGGCCCCTACGGCAGAAACACGGTATCCATCTTGCCCGGTAGGCCCAAGTTCTGAATCCGCCCATCCTCCAGCGCCGGAGTTTCGGCGACATCGTAAGGCGTATCCGCATAAAAGCGGCCCATAAACTCGGCGAAAGCATCTTGCTCCGTGCCGGGGGCGGAAAACCCGAACCGGCCAGGATCGGCCGCCGTTGCCTTGGACTCGTCAATCACCCCGTTGCCGTTAGTATCCGGGAAATCCGGGTCCGGCGCATTGAACTGCCCCGCTTCCCCCGCCAAGTCCACCCGCCCCGGATGCGGCAACGGAAACGGATACCCATCGCCCCGGTTTGCCAAGAAATTCAGCGTAACCATCTTGATTTCCCGCTCCGGGTCGCCCAACAGCGCGCCATCTACCACCACCCGATCCGTCACCTCCCCCTCGCCGTCCACAATGGCAAGGGAGCGAATCCGCCGCCCCGCCGGCGCCGTAGGGTCAAAGCTGAACCGCATTCCCGCTACTTGCGGAAACTGCCCCGCCGGAACCTCCCCTGCCCCGTCGGGGCTAACCCCGTGTTCCATTATCCCGACCAATTCTTTCGCCGTAAGCGGGATGATCACCAGCCCGTTGTTGAAACGCAGCGAGCTTTCCGCATCCAGTTGCGATACATCGCCCCGTTCCTTGCCTGCGACCGGATTGGCCGGCGGCGGCAAAAACTCCGCATCCCCCCGCGATGTAGTTCCGGGCGGCTGAACCACCAGCCCAATATCCGCCCGGATGCCCCCGCCGTTGCTCACCGCCACCCGCGTTTCCGGGTCAACCCGCCGCGCCAGCCACAGATAAGCGTCCGTTGCCAGACTGCCCAGATTAGTTTCCTGCGTCCGCACCTCGCCCCGGCTGCCCGACAAGTAAACCGCCGTGCGCCCCAGGATCTTCCCGTCGCGCTCCCGCAACTCCCCCCGCAACGCCCCGGCGATGCGGCTAACCTCCGGGATCGGCCGCCCGGCGAATAGCTGCCCCCCCTGCACATCGGTGGCGTACACCCCGCTGAGATATGGGTTCACCGAATCGGGGATAACCCGCCCCGCCGCATCAAAATCCACCACCAGCCGCCCCAGATACCGGTAATCGGCATCGGTATTCACCAACAGCGTCGGCTCCCCCGAAGCCGACCGGTAGCGCAGAGGATAATCCCCTGCCGCCTCGTCCCCCGCCCGCAGCCGGTCGGTGGCATCCGCCAGCAGCGTATTGGAGCCGCCGGCCACGATGATATCCACCCCCCGCAGTTTCCCCGCCAGCGCCTGCTCCACTTCAATCCGCTGCAAATGCGCCAGCAATACCACCTTGTCAATCCCCTGCGCCGTCAGCCCATCCACCGATTCCTGAATCACCGCCGCCAGTCGGTCAACGCTGTATTCCGCCGGGGCGACGCCGATGCCGCCGCTCCTAGTAATGTCCGCCAGAAACGGCGTAGTCGCTCCCACGATCCCGATGCGCTCCCCGCCGACCTCGGCCACCGCGCTCCCGGCCAGACCGCCGCCCACCAGTGCCGCATCTTGCCCGTCCTTGACCACCAGCCCCGCCAGGCGATCATCGCCGCCGAAATCCAAATTGCCTGCCAGATAAGGAAACCGCGCCCCCGGATACGCCCCCTTATCCCCAACTTCCCCCCGGATAATCGATGCAAACTCCGCGGTTCCGCGATCCAATTCATGGTTGCCCACCGCCGATGCCTGAAAGCCCATCGCATTCAGCAGCGCAATATCCGCCCGCCCGTATCCCGCCGCCCCCAGCACATCATCAAAGGCCGAATCGCCCGCGACATAATACCGCGGCCCCCGCACAAAGTTATCCCCCGAACTCACGACCAGGGTATTCGCCGGAAACCGGCGGCGAAACCCCGACAAGATCGCCGAAAAGTTCTCCACATTCTGCAAAGCCCCGGCCGTCCCGTCCATATCCGAAGCATGAAGCAGTTGCAAGGTAAAGACCGCCCCGCCGTCATCCCCGACGCCTCGCGCCAAATCCGCCCGGAGCTGCGCCAAATCCCGCCGGATAGCCTCCACCGCCTCGGCCAACCCCGTCGCCGCCCCGCCCCCCAAGCAACCCGTCAAAGACAGCAGCACAACGGCAATCAACGCATAACCCGGCCGGCCAAGTTTCCCCCATCCCCTCATAAAGAAAAGCCGCATCTTTTCCCCGATTTCCCCCAACGCTATGGCTTGACTAACCCAACCCCGGCGGCTATAATCAGAACCCTCAGCGACCGGTCGCGGGCCGCTCCCCCAGCGACCCCTTCGCTTAGGCGAACCGGCCGCTCTTTTTGCGCCACGGGGCGCAGCCGCGGGTATGGAACCCGCCCATATCTGCGCTATGCCCCGCGGACAATTTCAATAATGGTTGCCCCGTGCAGCTCCAGGGTTGACGGCCCAACCCCCTTAATGCCGCCCAACCGCCCCAAATCCGTCGGCTGATGTTCCGCAATCAGGCCAATCGTGTCGTCTTTCAATATAGTGTAATGAGGTTGCCCCCGCCGCCGCGCCTCCCGTTCCCGGTACTCTTTCAATCGATCCGCGATTGCCCCCGGATCCCGCCGCCGGGCCGCCGCCGGGCGGGTTCGCCTTTGACCGGAAACGCCGGCCACCGGCTTATCAACCTTGTCAACCCCGCCGCAGACAACATCCCGGCCAATGGCATCGTTAAGATCCCCGGCAACCGATTCCGCATCGCCATTAGCCAAATCTATGGTAAGACGATGCCGCGTTCCGCCATTAACGACCGCGTGTATGAGCCAGTGCCGGCCATTGGTAAGCGCCGCCACCCCGCCGTCGTCCATAAAGGAGGCGTATTTGTCCAACTGTTTGGCGTACTCAGGGTCATATTCGCGATCCAGCCGCTTGGCCTCCACGAACACTTTGGCAACGCCGCGATCCAGCAATGCGATATCCACCGCCATTGACACCTTGAAACGCCGCTTGCCCGCCGGCTTGTATTCCCTGATCACCTGCGCCGGGTCATCATCGTCCCAACCCAAACCCTTGAGCATCGGCATTATCAGAAACTGGATCGTGTTGGCTTCATTGTTCACGCAAGCCCTTTCATGTTCCTTCATATTCCAGCGCACCAGATCAACCTTCTCAACCGCCTGCCGGGGAACCGATTTCAATTCGGGCGTCGGCTGCCGGCCCCAACCCCGGCTGTCGTCTTGGATCTGTTGCCGAACCCCCGCCCCCGCCGGCGCTTGAGTCTGTTGCCGAACCCCCGCCCCCGCCGACGCTTGAGTCTGTTGGCGAACCCCCGCCCCCGCCGGCGCTTGCCGCCCGCAACTACGGCAAAGGCGATACCCCGACGGCTTATAAACCCCCGGGCAGTTATGGCATTCGTCTATCTCCCCATTCTGGGAAGCCAGATAATGCGGATAACAAAGGGGATGATCAGGGCGTCTGGTGCGCTCCCCGCAATCCTGATACCCGCACACCCGCCCGCCCCCGGCTACGTTGGTGGTCATCGGCATTCCCCCGATTGGCGCCGGCCAACAACAGATCGGTTTCCGGCAGTCTACCACAGCGCCCGCCCAACCCGCTAGTAAGTCAGCGCCGAAACCGTACCCTCCGGCAGCTCCACCTCCAGCGCCTGCAAGCAATGCGCCAGCGTATGATAGTACCCGCTCACCACCAGCAGATCCACCACCCCGGCATCGCCGATCCGCGAGCGCACCGCCTCAAACGTAGCATCCGAAACCCGGTGCTGGCGCAGCAGCTCCAGCGTGAACTGCACCACCGCCGCATCATCCGCATCGAACCCCGCCGGAGCGCGATACTCGCGGATCGCGGCAATTACCTCATCCGCCAACCCCGCATCCTTAGCCGCTGACTGATTCACCGTCCAGACATAATGCCCGCAAGCCTCCCGCGCCGCGGTCAAGACCGCCAGCGCCTTAACCCGCGGCGGCAAAGGCGTCGCATAACGCGCATACCCCCCCAACCCGGCCAAAGCCCCCGCCGCCGGCGGATTATTCAGCAGCGCCGCATAATTCCGCGCCACCCCGCCCCGACTGCTTTCAATCTCATCCCAAACCGCCCGCCCGGCAACATCCATACCATCGCGAACCGCAAAAGGCACCCTAGCCATCTCAACCCTCCTTAAAACCAGCGATCTACCCTCATACTCGAGCGCGGGTTCGATTATACCCTCACGCCACGAGGAGGATTCAACTATTCCCTCCTAAGTACGTGTTCCCGCTATTTGATAGCATCCACGATACAAGAGAACAGCGCCAGGCCCGGTACATCACCTCCGGCTTACCGTAGCGGCGGAACGCCCGCCAGTATCCCTAATAGGACGGAAACGGCGGAAAACAAATTTTTCCCGCCCCCGGCAACCCCAACCGCCGGCAACGCCCCTCCAACCCCGCCGCGCCATCCATCCTGCCCCCCGTCATCCACCATGCCCCCGGCATTCATCCTGCCCCCCGGCATTCATCCTGAGCTTGTCGCAGGATGAATGCCGCGCCCCACCGCCCCCCCCTTGCCAACCCCCGAAACCCCACCCTACAATAACCATCCCCCCAACCCACCCAATCCAGGAAAAACAATGCCCACCCCTACCATAATCATCCTGATCGACGGACTGGATCCGCAATACCTGGACGCCAACCCCGCGCCGGCTCTGGGCGCGATTGCCCGCGCCGGATTCCAGGTCACCGGCGGCGGCGTTACCCCCAGCGTCACCAACGTCAACAACGTATCTCTGGTCACTGCCAGCTACCCCGAAACCCACGGCATAACCTCCAACTACTGGCTGGATCAGCAGCGCGGGCAGGAACTTTATATGGAATCCGGCGAATTTATCTGTTCCGAAACGATGTTCCGCCGCGCCACCGCCGCCGGAATGCGCTCCCTGCTGGTCACCGCCAAAGACAAACTCCGCCGTCTGCTAAGCCCCCCCGACGGCGCCCCCACCGTGGCCCTGTCCGCCGAGGCCCCGCCCGCTTGGGCCGTAGACGCCATCGGCGAACCGCCCCCGATCTACTCATTAGAAGTCAACCGCTGGGTATTGGACGCCGGACGCTGCGCCATATCCCGCGAACCCTTTGACCTGATCTATCTGACCACCACCGACTACCCCATGCACACCTACGCCCCGCAACACCCCGAATCCGCCCGGCACATAACCCTATTGGACGATGGCATCGCCGCGCTGATGTCCCAATCCCCCGATGCCCGCATTCTGATCACCGCCGATCACGGGATGTCCGGCAAGACCCGGATGTTGCATCTGCCCGACCATCTGGCCCGCTACCGCATCAAGGCCCGCGCCGTGCCGGTAATCAAAGACCGCTACACCGTCCACCACTCCAACTTGGGCGGCAGCATCTACGTCCACTTGGACAATCCCGCCGATGCCGGCGCCGCGCTGGACGTCATCCGCCACATCCCCGGCGTGGAGCGCGCTCTGCCCGCCCCCGAAGCCGCCCGGCAATACCGCTTGATGCCGGAGCGCATCGGCGACATCCTGGCGCTGGCCGACGCCGAAACCGTATTCGGCGACCCCGATGAAATAGCAATGCCGCCCAACCTGCGCTCCCACGGCTCCGCCCACGAAACCCAAGTTCCCATCATCGCCGCCGGCCCCGGGCTGACCGCCCAAACCGCCCCCCAATTCCGCCAAAACCTGGACATCGGCCGCTATATATTCAGGGAAGTGCTGCCCCAGCAATCCCCAAAATCCCCTCCCCCTCCGGGGGAGGGTTAGGGTGGGGGCGTCCCCCCAACCCTTACACATTTAAGGAAGTGCTGCCATAAATAATATGAGCGCCATCCGCGTCGCCGCCCCCGCCACCACCGCCAACTTGGGCCCCGGCTACGACTGCTTGGGTATGGCCTTGGATCTATGGAACACTATCGAAATCGAACCCTTGCCCCCCGGCGCCCCCCCGTCGGTATCCCTATCCGGCGAGGGCGCCGATGAGCTGGAATCCGGCCCCGGCAACCTCGTCTACCGATCGATGGAATTTCTATACCGCGAACTGAACCGCCCCATCCCCCCCCTCCGGCTGCACTGCCGCAACGGGATACCGCTGGCCCGCGGCTTGGGCAGCAGCGCCGCCGCCATCGCCGGCGGGCTGACCGCCGCCAACGCCCTCGCCGCCGCCGCCAACGACGACGGCAGCCCGCCCTTCGCCCCCCGCGATCTGCTGGAAATGGCCGCCACCATCGAGGGCCACCCCGACAACGTAGCCGCCGCCGTAATGGGCGGACTCCAACTGGTAATCACCGCCGCCCCCGACAACCTCGCCCCCGATTCCCCCAACCGGGAAATAAAACCCAGCACCCTATACACCGTCCCGATAAACATCCCTCCCGGAATCCACGCCGTGCTATTCATCCCCCAAACCCGCATCGCCACCGATGCCGCCCGCGCCGCCTTGCCCCGCCAAATTCCCATCGCCGACGCCGTTCACAACATCGCCCGCGCCGCCTTGTTCGTAACCGCCCTATCCACCAACCACCTCGAATATCTGCCCATAGCCGTCCAGGACAAACTGCACCAGCCCTACCGCCAGCCCCTGTTTCCCCCCATGAAACTGCTGATCAAAGCGGCGATGGACGCCGGCGCCATCGGCGCGTTCCTATCCGGCAGCGGCTCCACCATCCTGGCCCTGACCCACGGCCGCGAAATGACCGTAGCCTACGAAATGGCCGAAGCCGCCCGCCAATCCGCCGCCGAGGGCCGCATAAAAATCACCCAACCCACCCCCCAAGGCGCCCACCAGCTACCCTAACCCCCCGCCCAATCCAAGAGCCAACCCTATCCGGCGGAAAACAAAAAATCCCCTCCCCCTCCGGTGGAGGGTTAGGGTGGGGGCGTACCCCAACCATAAATTCGAGAGGCCAAAGCAATGGGCACATTCACCGTACCTCTGGAAATAGGCCACCCCGACGGCGGCGACAAAATCGGCGTATCGGCGCTAGTAGACACCGGCGCCGTCCACACAATGCTCCCCCAATCCATCCTAACCCAAATCCGCATCCAACCCCGAATGCAAAAAAGTTTCCGCTTCGCCGACGACCAAGAACATCGGCTAGGAGTAGGTTTCTGCCTGATAACTTGGCAAGACGAGCAAGCCATCTGCCCGGTGATCTTCGGCCCCGAGGAAAAATACCTGATGGGCGCAACCACCCTGGAAATTTTCGACCTAACCATAGAACCCTCCCGCCAAACCCTAACCCCCCGCATCCACCACGAAAGGCCCTACTTTTAGCCGGAAACCAACCCGCCGCCGCCCCGCCCGGCCTGCGGCATCCCGCCGCATCTGTTTTCCTAAAGGCGCAGCCTCACTTTAGGATATGGCGTATGAGCTTGTTCACCGTAACCGTAGGCGTCGGAAACCCATCCGGCGGCGAACTAATCGAAGTATCGGCAACCGTTGACACCGATGAGGGCTACGCTATGCTGCCCGAATCGCTGTTGACCCAACTCCAGATCCGCCCCGCTGTCGAGCGTACCATCGAATTTGCCGATGGCAGGGTAGAAAAACGCGCCATAGGCCAGGCCAGCATAGCCTATAATGGCATTGCATGGGTTTGCCCCGTAATCTTTGGCCCCGAGGGGCAATACCTGCTGGGCAGAATCACGCTGGCGATTTGCTCCCTAGAAGCGGACCCCGCCAACCGCAGACTGGTCCCGGCGACATTCTATGCCCGGCCCATCTGAAAACTTAACGCGCTGCCAAACACCCCCCCAGACCAACCCGGAGCGACACCCCCCAATGCCCCTGATCGTCCAAAAATACGGCGGCTCCTCCTTGGCCGACGCCCCGAAAATCCTCGCCGTCGCCCGGCGCATCGCCGCCGCCCGGCGTAGCGGCGCCGGCGTCATCGCCGTCGTATCCGCGATGGGCGACACCACCGACGAACTCATCCAACTGGCCCGCACCGTTGCCCGCGAACCTCACGCCCGCGAACTGGACTTGCTCCTTTCCACCGGCGAACTGGTATCCTGCACCCTGCTCACTATGGCCCTCCGGGAACTGGGCCACGACGCCATCAGCCTCAGCGGCCCCCAGGCCGGCATTCACACTGACACCGCCTTTGGCCGCGCCCGCATCCGCCGCATTGACGGCGCCCGCATCCGCCGCGAACTGGCGCAAGACCGCATCGCCGTAATCGCCGGATTCCAGGGCATCACCGCCGGCGACGACATCACCACCCTGGGCCGCGGCGGCTCCGACACCACCGCCGTAGCCATCGCCGCCGCCCTGTCCGCCGACCGCTGCGAAATCTACACCGACGTCGAGGGCATCTACACCGCCGACCCCCGCATCGTTCCCAACGCCCGCAAACTTGACCAAATCGGCTACGAGGAAATGCTGGAACTCGCCAGCCTCGGCGCCAAAATGCACCCCCGCTCCATCGAACTCGGCGGCGTCTACCGCGTTCCCATCCGCGTAGCCTCCAGCTTCGCCGACGCCCCCGGCACCCTGATCCACGCCATCCCGGGCGCCGCCCCCGACGCCCTGTCCGCCCCCGAAACAACCCACCACCGCCCCCCCGAAAATCCAGAGCCGCCCGGAAATCAAATGGAAAACAGAATTAAAGTAACCGGCATCGCCTACAACGCCAATGTAGCCAAAATCACCGTCCGCGGCGTCCCCGACCGCCCCGGGATCGCCGCCGCCCTCTTTGAGCCGCTGGCCGAAGCCGGCATCAGCGTAGACACCATCGTCCAAAACACCGGCGGCGATGGCGCTACCGACATCAGCTTCACCGTCAACAGCCCCGACCTCCCCGCCGCCCTCCGCCGGGTCCAATCCCTGGCCCCCGAGCTGGGCGCCGCCGCGGTCGACAGCGACGCCGGCCTCGCCGCCGTCAGCATCGTAGGCTCCGGGATGCAAAACACCCCCGGCTACGCCTCCCGGATGTTCCGCCTCCTCGCCGACGGCAATGTCAACATCGAAATGATCACCACCTCCGAAATCCGCATATCCTGCATCATCGCCGAACCCCAGGGCCAGGACGCCGTCCGCCTGCTGCACGACGGCTTTCAACTGGACCGCGAATGACCGCCCCCATCCGCCGGAATGACACCCGGAATGATACAATGAACGCCAGCATGAACCCGATCCCGCCGCCCGATCCCGCCGCCCCCTACTTGTCCGTAGTCATACCCGCCTACAACGAGGAAATCCGCATATCCCGCACCCTCCGCGAAATAGTGGAATACCTCACCCGGCAGGAATACCCCTGGGAAATCGTGGTTGCCGATGACGGCAGCTCCGACGCCACCGCCCGTCTGGTTGCCGAAGCCGCCCCGCGCGACCCCCGAATCCGCCTGCTTTCCTTGCCCCATCGCGGCAAAGGCTGGGCGGTCAAAAACGGGATGCTGGCCGCCGCCGGCCAATTCCGCCTGCTATGCGACGCCGACCTGTCCGTCCCCATCGCCCGCGTCGAGCGGCTGCTGCCCCCTCTCGCCGCCGGAATAGACATCGCCGTCGGCTCCCGCGAAGCCCCCGGCGCCGTCCGCTACGGCGAACCCGCCCGCCGCCATATTATGGGCCGCGTATTCAACGCCATCACCCGCCGCATGGCCGTCCCCGGCCTGGCCGATACCCAATGCGGTTTCAAGGGCTACCGCGCCGCCGCCGCCCAACGCATCTTTGCCGAAGTCACCCTTGACGGCTTTTCTTTCGACGTAGAAGCCCTCTACATCGCCCGCCGCCACAATATGACCGTAACTGAAATCGCCATCGACTGGTACTATGGCGAACACAGCAAGGTAAACCCTATCCGGGACGGCCTTTCCGCATCTATAGACTTGCTGCGAATCCGCTGGCGCCATCGCCGCCCCATCCGCCGAAATTCCCCCTAAATTCCCCCAATAACCCGTGATTTAACTATTGACCGCCCGCGTGAAATTGATAAAACTAAAGTATATGTAAAGAGAAGCCCCCCGACCGGCCCAAGGCCAAGTTCCGGGCCAAACTTTCCGGTCCAACTTGCCAGCCCAAACTTCAGTCCCAAATTTCAGGGATGAGCGGCGCCAAGATCTGCGCCCAACGCCGGAGTCCGGGGGACAAAAATACGGCCAAAAAACGGATGGAGTAGGATGAACGCCGAAATTCACGCCGCCGCTAACGGAGCGAAATTCAGGCGCAGCCTGGAGCGCGAGGCGGTAGATCTGGCCCTAAAGGGCGAATGGGAACGCGCGGCCCAAGTAAACCGCGCCCTCCTGGAGCTGTTCGCTGACGACCCCGAATCCCTCAACCGCCTCGCCAAAGCCCTGATCGAACTGGGCGACTACCCCGAAGCCGGGCAAATTCTCGACCGCATCAGCCGGATCGCCCCCTACAACAACATCGCCCGCAAAAACCGCGCCCGCCTGCAACAGATGCGCGACACCGCCGCCGCGGCCCACCAACGCGCCCGCCAAGCCGCCGGCGCGCCCCAACTGTTCATCGGCGAAAGCGGCAAATCCGCCACCACCACCCTGCGCCACACCCCCCGCCGCGTATCCCTCGGCGCAGTATCCCCCGGCGACCCGGTCGCCCTCCGCCAAGAGCATCACGCCCTCAACGTATACTCCGGCGGCGGCCAGTACCTCGGCCAGATCGACCCCCGTCTCGGCAACCGCCTGCGCCGCCTCATCCAGGGCGGCAACACCTACGCCGCCGCCATCATCGGCGTCAACGACGACGGCGTAAGCATCATCATCCACGAAACCTCCCGCCACCGCAGCCTCGCCCACGTAGCATCCTTCCCCACCCGCGCCGCCCCCCACCGGGCCGAAGACGACGACCCCGCCCGCCTGAAAACCGACGAAGATGCGGCCGAAGACCCCACCGACGAAGAAGATGACGAACTGGTGGACGAAGAAGAACCCCAACCCGCCTGGCGCGAATAGCCGGGCGGGCCAACCGGAAACGCCAACCCCCGCAAACCGTAACCCAAAAATAAATCCCGGGCCGGCTAAGCCCGGGAAAACACCGGCCGGGGCCCGAAACCCTACACCTAATCCCTACGCCATAAACACCGGCGCCGCATCGCGGTTGATCCGCGTTTCCGCCGCCATCCCCTGCCGCAGATACTTGGGCAACGCAAACATCCCCCGGTGCGTTTCCGCATCATAATGCCGCAATTCCTTGCCGATCCGCGCCGACACCGCCGCATCCAGCCCATCCCCCTCCAACGGCAACAAAGGCGCATCCGACGCCAAAGTAAAACTCCACAAAGTCTGAAACGCCGGCACATGAACCTGCGCCGCCGCCGTATACCCGAACACCCCCCCCAAAGTCCGGTAAATCGTAGTAAAACACTCCCGGAAATGCGGCAGCCCCGCCGGCCCCGACTGCGTAACCAGCACCCCCCCCGCATTCAACCGCGCTTTGGCAATGCGATAAAACTCATCGGTATACAACAGATAAGCCGTCCCGGCCTCCAGAGGATCCACCAAATCCAGAATGATAACATCAAACCCCTCCTCACAACCCTCCAGCCACGCCCGCGCATCCTCATGCCGCAGCGTAACCCGCGGATCATCGAAACTCCCCTGATGATGCCCCGGCAGATATTCCCGGCACAACCCCACCACCTCCCCATCCAAGTCAATCATCGTAACCCGATCCACCGACCGGTGCGCCAACGCCTCCCGCAGCGTGCCGCCCTCGCCCCCGCCGCCGATAAACACCGACTTGGGCTCCGGGTGGCACAACATCGCCGGATGCACCAGCGACTCGTGATACACGAATTCGTCCGCCTCGGTGGACTGCGTCTTGCCGTCCAGCACCAGGCTGCGCCCAAAGACGCACGAATCCAGCACCTCCGCCTTCTGGTAAGCGGTGGCCCCGGAAAACAACACCGCCCGCAGCCTAACCAGCGCCGCCAAATCCGGCGACACGCTCTCGGCGAACCAGTTTCCCGTCAGTTCCATTTTATCCCTATTCCCCCCCGCCTTATCCCTTTCCCCCCCATCCTTGTCCCTTTCCCCCCCGCCTTATCCCTACTCCCCCCCGCCTTATCCCTTTCCCCTCCCGCGCCGAAATCATCCTGAGCTTGTCGAAGGATGGGGGGGGCCGCCGCCAACCTTTACCGGCTGCGGCAACAAGCCCCGTTCAATCTCCTTGATTTCCGGATCCCGCGACTCCAACTGCGCCGCCAGCCGCTGCGCCGCCTCCCGCGGCAGGAACGATGCCCCGCAGGAAAAGATATCCGCCGCGGCGTACCCATACTCCGGCCAGGTATGGATCGAAATGTGCGACTCGGCGATGGCGAGAATGCCCGTAACCCCCTGCGGGCTGAAGCGGTGAAAAGACTCCCCCACGACGGTGGCGCCCACATCCAGTGCCGCCGTCAGCATCGCCTGACGTATGTAGTTGAGGTCATTCAGCAGGGTGGGGTTACAGTCCCTCAGTTCCAGCAAAACATGATAACCTAGAACCGTCAATCCACCAGTCCTCCCTTTATGTCATCAGTTCGCGTCGCTCCTTAGCTATGTTTTCAGATGGGCGACAGTGAGCCTAATTGTATATCCCCCCCACCCGGTAATCAATACCCAATTTTATGTCCACCCGCCCAAATCCGCCCATCGCCCCCGCCCCGACCCCAGCAACCCCAACACCCCCCCGCCGCCTCAAGCGAAACCACCCGCGCAAGCCCCCCAGCCCCCCAACACCCCTGCCCCGGCGCCCAAACGAAACCACCCGCGCAAGCCCCCCAATAATATCCCCTCCCCCTAAGGGGGAGGGTTAGGGTGGGGGTGAACCCCATGCTCCGGGCAATCCCGCCCCCACCCCTCGCCGCGCCAAAATTCCGTATCCTCCAGCCAGACGCCGTAATAAGCATGACCATCGCCCCCCGCCAGCCCGCGGCAAGGGACTACCGCGCCCTCCGTCGTAGTCATAATCATCGCCCTCCCGGCTAACCCGCCCCCGCCCCATTGCGGAAATCATCCGGCAACAATGCCAACAGTTGGGCAATAGCCAGTTGGATCCCCGGCAGCAGCGCCTCAATTTGCTCCCGGCTTTCATCGGGGATATAAAAGTTTTCGTGGAGCCGGCGGGCGGACGCAACATAGTTGGGATATGCCGGATCATCGATTTCCCGGCCCAACCGGACGGAAAAATTCATCAAATCCCGATGATTCACAATCACCGCCCCCCGCCAGGCATCGACGGCATGGATCGCTTGCGCCACGCTGCCCCAAAGCATTTCCCCGGCCTTGCCCAACTCATCCTTGCCCAACGCTTCCAGAGCATTGTCCATATATTGACGGCAATGGAACAAATGCTTCTCAACCGCTTCCTTGTCGCCGGCCGGCAACACCATAAAAATCCTCCTTACGCCATAAAGCCGTCCGCTATTCCCCGGAAACCCCGTTGCGGACATCATCCGGCAGCAATCCCAAAATCTGGCCGATGGCCCGCCGGATGCCCGGCACCAGAGCTTCAACTTCCTCCCGAGTTTCCGCAGGAATATAGAAATTACTGTGCAAACTTTTCGCCGACTCAAAATTGTTAGGGAAATAAGGATCATCAATTTCCCGCCCAATCTGCGTAGCAAAATTCAACAACCGGCGATGGTCCGTAATAACCGCCCCGCGCCAAGCGTCAACGGCATGGACGGCCTGAGTGACGCTACCCCAAAGCATTTCCCCCGCCTTGCCCAACTCATCCTTGCCCAACGCTTCCAACGCATTGTCCATATACAATTGACAATGGAACAAATGATTTTCAACTGCTTCTTTGTCGCCACCCGGCAACGTCATAGCAACCCTCCTTACGGCATAATTAGACAATCCCGTTGCGAGCGCTATCGGGCAGCAGATCCAGAATCCAGGATATGGCTTGCCGGATTCCGGGCAACAGGGCTTCGATTTCCTCCCGGGTTTCTACCGGAATGTAGAAATTTTCGTGCAGACTCCTTGCCGACTGGAAAATGTAAGGGTAATAGGGTTCGCCGATTTCATCGCCCAATCCACGGGCGAAATTCACCAAATCCCTGTGGGAACTAATCACCGCCCCGCGCCAGGCATCAACGGCATGGACGGCCTGAGTGACGCTGCCCCAAAGCATTTCCCCGGCCTTGCCCGGCTCATCCTTGCGCAAGGCTTCTAGCGCATTGTCCATATACAATTGGCAATGGAACAAATGATCCTCAACCGCTTCCTTGTCGCCAGTCGGTAAAGTCATAGCAATCCTCCTTACGCCATAAAATCGGCAACTATTTCCCGGTAATCCCGTTGCGAACATCATCCGGCAGCAAAGCCAAAATCTGACCGATAGCCCGCTGGAGTCCGGGTATCAGCATCGCCACTTCCTCCCTGCTTTGCGCCGGCATATAGAAGTTATGATGCAGACTCCTGGCGGCGGCGATACTCAACGGAAAGGCTTGGTCGTCAATTTCCCGGCTAATCCGCGCCGCGAAATTCATCAACCCCCGGTGATCATCAATCACCGGCCCGCGCCATGCGTCTACCGCATGAATCGCTTGAGCGAAACTGCCCCATAGCATTTCCCTCGCCTTGCCCAACTCATCCTTGCTCAACGCTGCCAAAGCATTGTCCATATATTGGCGGCAATGGAACAAATGATTCTCAACCGCCTGCCGGTCGCGATCCGGATCTGTCATTAAAACACCCCCATCAAAGCCGTCTGTAATATAGCCCTTCCTGCCGATTATGCCGCATTAGCACGGGGATACGGCCATATCCGCAACGCTTGCTGCGCCAACGCTTTCCCCCGCGTTTCCATTTCCGTTGCAGTCCATCTCGGTTGTTCCGCCACCGGCTTGTTGAGCCGCACCGCGCTTTCTTTGAACCCGCCCGGGATGGTCTTTTTATCCTCAAAGGGGCGGTTGGACATTTCCGGGTTGTACCCGGTCAGAGTAAGATTGCCCAAACGATGCAGCCAGGCACCATGAATTTCCCGCCAACCATCGCCCAGCATTTCCTGCCATTCTTGGCCCGGTTGTTGCGGCATTATGTGTTCGATGCTGAGATGGGCGGTAGGGCTGGGTTCTTTCGTCTCAAAGTTTTCCAACCGCTCCAGTATGCGTTTACCAATAATGCCTAGCCGGTACAAATCCCGTTCCTGCAACTCTTTGGCGAATTCGTCATCCCGCGGAAACCGCCAATGCCAGTTCCAACTTTCAATGGCGGCGATCTCCCGCCGCAAGTGTTCCAAAAGCGGTTTATCCCCGATACTGTGAGCCAGCCCCGCAAAAATCGACCAGTAGCTGTTCCACCGGGTCTGAAACCCCATCACAACGCGGCGCAGCAAGTAACTCTCTATGATCCCCAGCGTCTGTATGAATTCCTTTTCCGTAAGGGTTCGCTGGTAATCAAAACAATCCCAAAGGCGCAGTATCAGCGGCATCGGCGCCGTTCCGCGGCGACGCGTGTAGCGCATCGCATCGGCCAACCCTGGCGAATGTATCGCCGCACGCCCCTGGAAAGCGGCATAATACCCGGCAAATCGCCGGATGTCCGTCAGCAATTCCTCAATAGCGGTTTCCGCAAGAGTGTCTTTGTAGCGCTTGAATTCCTCATAAATACGATTCGCCGGCGCCGGCCGCCGCCGCTCCCGGCGTTTGAGCGCAAGGTAATTTTGCAGGAACGAATTAAATTCCCCATCGTTAATTTGGCCTTTGTCATCCCTGAAATGGCCCTCGATTTTGCTCCAGTATTCCGTATATAACCTGGTTTGTTCCTGTTCCTCCAGACGCATCAGCAAGTAATTGCGCACCATATCGCCGGGGGAAAGATCTACGCCGGTGTCGTTCAGGCTCTCGAAAACGAACTGCGGATCGTCATAATCGCGATTCAGCGTGACTTCCACAATTTTCAGAGATGCGATGCTGTTGTAGACCATAGCAGGATTACAATTTCGCAAGCGTTCCCGGAAAAATTCATAAGCCGCCGCAACCTGCCCGGATGGTCCGCTTTCAAGAGTCCCCAAGTCTTTGCCGTCCACCAAAGCATGAAGCGTCGCATCATCGGCACGCCTCAGCGACAGTTTATACTTCCCGTTATCCCTTTCATGCCTATTCTTGAGAAACAAATCATCCAAAAGATCCGCGGTAGGGCCGCCATCCTCAAACCATCCGGTTTCCGCAATATAATCCCGTAGCGCAGTAACCAAAATCGTTAGCGTAGCCAACCTTTGCTGGCCGTCAATCACCAGCCAACTGCTGAGGGACGGGGTGCTTCTGCCGGTGTTAATTTGAGTGAGAGAACCCAGGAAATGACCGGCTTCCGGGTTTCGCAAAAGGCTATCCGACCCGGCGCGGTTAATATCATCCCACAGCCGTTGCCATTCTTTCGCCCCCCACTTGTAATCCCGCTGAAAGACGGGAACAACGAACTGAATCCTGCCTTCTATGATTTGCCGGAACAACTTATCCCCAGCGTGCATTATTATCCCCCGCGGCCGTCAAATTTTCGCGTTAATGTACCCCGCCGGGGACGCAACAACGCCCCCGGCACCCGACTCCCCCGCGGCCGGCTCCCTACTCCTCGTCCCCGTACTGCGCTTTCAGCGAATCCACTACCGCCGGGTCGGCCAGCGTGGTGGTATCCCCCAGGGCGCGGCCCTCGGCTACGTCCCGCAGCAGGCGGCGCATAATCTTGCCGCTGCGGGTTTTCGGCAGCTCCGCGGCGAAATAAATATCATCCGGCCGCGCCATCGCCCCGATTTTCCCCGCTACGTGCGCCTTTAGCTCGGCGACTACAGCATCGGAGCCGGCTACCTGGTCTTTCAGGGTCACGAAAGCCACAATCGCCTGCCCCTTGACCTCGTGATCCTTGCCGATGCAGGCCGCCTCCGCCACCTTGAGGTTATCCACCAACGCGCTTTCCACCTCCATCGTGCCGATGCGATGCCCCGATACATTGATCACATCATCCACCCGCCCCAGCAGCCAGAAATAGCCGTCATCATCGCGGCGGGCGCCGTCGGCGGTGAAATAGATCCCGTCGTAGCGCGACCAGTAGGTTTCCTGGAACCGCTCCGGGTCGCCGTAAATGCCGCGCAGCATCGACGGCCACGGGCGGCGCACCACCAGATACCCGCCGCCGCCGGGCGCTACCGGATTGCCCGCGGCGTCCACGATTTCGGCGTCAATGCCGGGGAAAGGATTGGTGGCGCTGCCCGGCTTCAGGGTAGTCAAACCCGGCAGCGGCGAAATCATAATGCTCCCGGTTTCCGTCTGCCACCAGGTATCCACCACCGGACAGTTGCCCCCGCCGATATTCCGCCAGTACCAAACCCACGCTTCGGGGTTGATCGGCTCCCCCACGGTGCCCATCAGCCGCAGCGACGAAAGGTCATGGCGGCGGGGATATTCCTCCCCCCAACGCATAAAGGTGCGGATGGCGGTGGGCGCGGTGTACAGAATGCTCACGCCATACTTGGCGACCACATCCCAGAAACGATCCCGCCCCGGGTAATCCGGCGAACCCTCGTACATCACCGTAGTCGCCCCGTTAGCCAGCGGGCCGTACACGATATAGCTGTGGCCGGTGACCCAGCCAATGTCGGCGGTGCACCAGTAAACGTCATCCTCTTTCAGGTCGAAAACCCCTTTGGCGGTGGCCTGCGCCCCCAGCAGATACCCCGCCGTGCTGTGGATAATCCCCTTGGGCTTGCCCGTGGTGCCGCTGGTATACAGCAGAAACAGCAGATCCTCGCTGTCCATCGGCTCCGGCGGGCAGGTTCGGGGCTGGTCTTGCACCAAATCGTGCCACCAGATATCCCGTCCGGCGATCATCCGGTCATCGGCGCTCCCGGTGCGCCGCAGCACTACTACCTTTTCAATACTGCCGGCCCCATCCAGCGAGGCATCGGCGTTCTGCTTCAGCGGCACGATGCTGCCCCGCCGGTAGCCGCCGTCGGCGGTGATCAGCAGCCGCGACTGCGAATCGTTAATCCGGTCGCGCAACGATTCGGCGCTGAACCCGCCGAACACGACGCTATGCGGCGCCCCGATGCGGGCGCAGGCCAGCATCGCGATCGGCAGTTCCGGCGTCATCGGCAGATAAATCGTAACCCGGTCGCCCTTGCCCACGCCGAGGCTTTTCAGCCCGTTGGCGAAACGGCAGACCTCCCGCAACAAATCGCCGTAGGTGTAAACCTGCCAGTCGCCCGGCTCGCCCTCCCAAACGATGGCCGCCTTATTCCGCCGCCCGTCCCGCACATGACGGTCGATGCAGTTGAACGACACATTCAGCTTGCCGCCGATGAACCACTGCGCATAGGGCGGATTCCATTCCAGGACGGTATGCCACTTCTCGAACCAGTCCAGCTCCTCGGCCAGCCCGGCCCAGAACGCCTCCGGGTCTTGGGCGGCGCGGTCATAAACCCCCGCGTCGCGCATATTAGCCCGCGCCGCAAACCCCGGCGGCGGCGGAAAGCTCCGCTCCTCCCGCAGCAATGCGTCAATGCCCCCGGCGCCCGCAACCCCGGTATGGTCAACCCCGGTACTTTCAACCATCAGATGCCCTCCTGTCTTAATCGTCAGCCCGGTAACGGTTCCGCGCAATGGCGTCCAGTTCGCTGGCATACGGCCCTATGCCGCCAGTATATATGATAGGGAACCGGTCCAGCAGCCGGGTAAGCTCCAGCATAGCCGGGCTGATCCAGCCGATGGTTTCCAAAATTACGCGGTGATGTTCCGGCAAATCGTGCCAGTGCCAGATGGGTTCGTGGTGAAAGACGCGGTTACGCAGGCGGCGAATGCGGTTTAGACGCTGATACAAACCATCACGGGAGCCTTGCCTCTTGGGAGCATAGGGAAAGACTTGGCGGAGCGGCCAAGGCCACAGGATTTGATCGTAACGGCGTTTAAACAAGTCGACCCAGAATCCCAGGCTAAGGCCGCTCACGAAATCGCCCGCGGTCAAAGCCTTTACGCCCAAGGGGTCGATTTTGTTTCGCAATTTATTGATCCGATCTTCCTCTTGCCAGCGCAACCGCCCGGCGAACCATAGCCCGCTGCCGAAATAGTTTTCAGCCGCGGACTGAATGGCGTTGCGCAGCGCGATTTCGACGCCATTCAGAGCCGGATACAGGCTTTCAGATAGCGCTATATTCCAGGCATAGGCCGCATAGCCATCCGCGTCGCTCCGGGGATGGCTGCTGCGGTAAGGCTCAAACCGCGCATCAGATATCGAAATTCGCAAATTGCTGAAAAATTGCTCTTGCTTCATACCGCCCCCTGTGCTATTATTCGGGTGGAGGCCCTGGATGTTCCCCTCCCCGCTTGCTGCAGCAGGCCGGTGATGACTCCGGGGCATTGTCTTTCCAGTGACCGCCCCCCATCCGCCCGACACGCCCGGCCCCAGGCAAACACCTCTCAGTCCCTTAGGCATTTGACAACCATACACCCATCCGCTACGATAATCCCATAAGCCCCGGGAGCTCCTATCCCAGCCCCACGCTGGTGACGGGTCCGGGGCAGTGCTTTGTCCGGCGATACCGGGCAACAGCATCACCTTGAGCTAAACAACCCTTTTCCCATCCGCACATTGCCTTTTAACCTATGCGTATGCTACTATGCAGGCGGAGGCCCCGTGTCGTCCTCTCCCGGCCCTGAGCCGGTGATGACGCCGGGGCAAAGTTTTTCCCGGCACTCCTTGACAACATTGCCGCCCTATGCTACTATGCCGATGGTGGCCCTGGATGTTCCCATCCCAGCTTGCCGCGGCGGGCCGGTGACGACTCCGGGGCATTGTCTTTCCAGTGACAACCCCCCATCCGCCCGACACGCCCGGCCCACGGCAAACACCGCATCAGTCCCTTAGGCATTGACAACCATACACCCATCCGCTACGATATTTCCGTAAACCCCGGGGTGTCCTCTCCCGCCCTTGCCGTAGCCGGGGCGGTGACGATCCCGGGGTACTGCTTTCCAAGCATCGACGCCCCCCATATCCCTCAACCCCCGCCCGCCCATTCTACCACCCCCGCCCAACACCCCGTCACCCGCCGCCCCGCCCCCTTGCCCCATAGCGTAAAATCCCCCCATGCACTACACGCCGGCACATCCCCCCCAACACCCCCAACGCCGCCCTAGCCGACCCGCGAGCCGCCCCCTTGCCCGCCCGTAGCGCCGCCCCCGACGGCGGCCCCGGCGCGGCAACCGGCGGCGGACGTTGGCGCGGCATCCTCACCGGCGCTACCGCCGGACTGGCGATGTACCTCGCCGCCCTCGACTTCTCGGTAAACGTAGCCCTGCCCCAAATGGCCGCCGACTTAGGCGCCGACCTCCAAAGCGTCCAATGGGCATTGGTGGTATTCATCGGCATCCGCGGCAGCCTGGTCTTGGGCGCCGGCAGCTTCGCCGACCGCTTCGGACTGCGCCGCGTCTACCTCTGGGGCGGCCTGGCCTACCTGACCTCAATGTTCTGCATCGCCCTAGCCCCCAGCCTCGCCGCGGTAGTCGGCTTCCGCATCCTGCACGGCATCGGCACCGCCTGCCTTTACGCCGTCGCCCCCGCCATCACCGCCAACCTGTTCCCCGCCCACCGCCGCGGCTTGGGGATGGGCTTCACCGCCGCCAGCCAGGCCCTCGGCATGGTAGGCGGCACCCTCGGCGCCGGACTCCTGGTCGGCGCCCTCGGCTGGGAATGGGTATTCTGGGGGCGGATACCCTTTATGGCCGCCGCCCTGATCCTGGCCTGGTTCTGCCTCGACCGCCGCCCCCCCGCCGCCCAACCCGGCGCCCCGCCCTTCGACCTGGCCGGCGCCCTAACCCTCGCCGCCGGACTAATATGCATCATCATCGGCCTCCGCCTCGGCCGCGACGCCGGCTGGACCTCCATCCCGGTGCTGCTAATGCTAACCCTAACCCCCGTGCTGCTAACCGCCTTCTGGCGCCAAGAACGCCGCGCCGCCTGGCCGGTATTGCCCCTCGCCCTCCTCCGCAACCGCGGCTTCCTAATATCCTGCGCCTGCGTCTTTATATCCTACTTCGGCGCCTTCGTAATATGGTTTATATTCCCCTTCTACACCGCCGACACCCTACAGCGCGGCCCCGAAATCTTGGGCGCAATGCTCGCCGCCGCATCCCTATGCGCCACCGCCTTTTCCCTGCTCGGCGGCTGGCTGACCGACCGCCTCGGCCCCCGCGCCATCGGCATAGCCGGAATGCTGCTATTAGCCGCCGGACTGCTATTCATGGGACTGCTAAATGCCGACTCAACCCTAACCGCCGCCACCTTCTGGGTATCCGTAGCCGGCAGCGGCAGCGGACTAATCCAGGCCGCCGGCTACACCCTGATAATGCGCAGCGTCCCCCCCGACCGCTACGGCACCGCCGGCGCCGCCCTATCCCTGGCCCAAGCCCTAGGATCCGTCTTAGGAGTAGCCCTATTCGGCGGCCTATTCGCCCTACGCACCCAGCACCACCTAACCGCCATCCCCCCCGCAACCCCCGACCCCCAAGCCGCCGCCTTCATCCAAGCCTACCGCGACGTATTCATACTAGGCGCCGCCGTCACCCTAACCGGCGCCATCGCCGCCGCCCTGGCCCGCAACCGGAAATAAGCCGCGCCCTTCAGCCATCCCCGTTTCTAACCGCCTCAATAAACCCCTGAAAACTGCGGCTGCGGCCAGTAATGATCTGCGGATTCAACCCCCGGGCAATATCCTCGGAAACGCGGCGCGTATAATTGCCCTGCAACAGATTTATCAGATGCTGCTTGGGATTCTCTATAGCATCTGGATTAGATGTATCAACACTGCCCAAATCACGCCCCAAATAATCCCGCAACCCTTGCGCATCGCCAAAAAACCACGCCTCCAAATGCCATTGAGCATAAGCAAACAACACCGACGCAGTAATTTGCGAATCCAGCCTGGTCATCAGACTCTGGCGCAACGGATCCACAACCGCAGCGGGCTGTTTACCGTCCACATCCAACAGCACAACGAATTTGTCAATCCGTTGATTATCCGGCGGGCTATACCAAGCGGCCTTTAAGAGCCGCTCAACCACATCAACCGTTAGCGCTCCATTTTTAGACGGGATATGTACATCAACGGCAATGTTTTCCCCCCGCAAATACTCGACCAAAAACGGAAGCGCCGCCCTTTCAGTAGCCCCTGAAGCGATTACAACGACCTGCTTAGGCACGGTAGATCAGTCTCCAAATCCCCTTGTTTGATGATATTCCCCCAAGCTGAAACCGGACTTTTCCAACGCTTGCTTGACGCCTTTCGGGTTGCTTTCCCGGACTACCCTGGTGCCTTTAACCTCATCCCGTCGCACAATACTCACTGACGCAGGATCTTCCAGGAAATCCAAAAGTATGGGGGAATGGGTAGTCACCATAAGCTGCATTTTACCGCTGGCCCTAACCAAGAACCCGGTAAAATCCCCCAAAGCGGCCGGATGTATGTTATTCTCCGGCTCTTCAATAGCAACCAGGTTGTGGCTTGATTCCTCAAACAGGGCCGTCATCAACGCCAAAATCCGCAACGTTCCGGTAGATGCGCCAACTTGGTGCACCTGATAAGTAAGCCCCGGTTCCCTCTGGACGAAATAGTAGCGCCCTTCCGACTCTCTAGGCTCCAACTCCAATGGAACCCCCAGAACAGCTTTGGTAGCGCCAATAATCAACTCGAAAGTATCCAACGATGCTTCTTTTATCCGGTACAAGCGCCCCGCCAAGTTCCTGCCATAAACGTCAAGCCGGTCAAGTTCGACCGCCCCGGCCCACCCTCCGCGCCTCAAAGAGAACGGATTAGGATCGAAAAACCCCCAACCGCCAACAAAATTCGCTACGCCCCGAGCTTGAAACCCGGTGTCAACCGACGCGGCGGCCAATGCGCAAACCGTCGGATTCTGCTCAAAATAAACCCACTTTTCCCCTCGCCCTGACCACCATTTGCCAATTCCATTTTCAGCGAAAAGCAATTTATTGGGCGGGAGAGACGGCCGTATCAAAAAGACTTCTTCGCGAACCGAAAACCCATACTTTTCCCCCGCGGTCAACTCTACCGACCACTCATACTTATCCGGCCCATCTACAAATAGAAGCGCCAGCTTTACTTGACTCGCCCTTTCACCTTTCCAGGCAAGCTGAACTATTCCGCCGCGGGAATGAACCGCATCCCTAAAATCGCGGGCCAATAACCCCTCGTGAACCAACCGCAGCGCATCCAAAACCGTGCTTTTCCCCGATGCATTCGCCCCAATAAAGACATTCAGATCGCCGAAAGTCACTGTTTCCTCGCGCAAACTGCGGTATTTCGACGCCTTGATTTCCGCCAGTTTCATACCCATATCCGTCCGCGTTCCGATTTCGCTTCGGGGCATCTTATCACAATGCAATAAGGTTTCCAAGAACCCAAAATCGCTTTCATACCCCCCTAAACCCCCTCCGCCGCCAGCCCCAGCGCCGCCCGCCCGTACTGTATACCCCCCAAATCCATCACCAGCCCATCGCGGTGCGCCGCCGCTTGCGTATCGCGATGAAACCGTTGCATCGGATCCGAATCAAACAGCGCGTGGCCCCCGCTCAGCCCGAACAGCCGGTCCACCGACTGCCAGCACAACTGCGCCACAAACGCCTTATCCCGCCGGAACCTGGCCCGCTCCAGCGGCGTAAACCGCTCCCCCGCCGCCGCCTTCCGCAAAATCTCCCCCACATCCCGCCCCAGCACCGCCCGCGCCGCATCCGTTTCCGCCGCCGCCTGCGACAGCCGGAGCTGCACCGCCGCCGACTCCGCCGTCCGTCCCGGCCCCGATGTCCCCCGCAGCCGCTCCGTGAACTCGTCCAGCATCCCCTGCGCCATCCCCACCATCGGCGCCGCCAAATCCCACCCCAGCAGCGCCGGGATCGGCGCCCGGTAGCGGGCCTGCCCGTGCAATTCCCACCCGCTCCAGTCGCCGTCCCCCGCGGTAGTCACATCCAAAACCCGGTGCTGCGGCACAAAAGCGCCGTCCACCACCACATCCTTGCTCCCGCTGCCCCGCAAACCCGACACGAACCAGGTATCCGCAATCCGCCAATCGGCCCGCGGCAGCAGCGCCCAACTGCGCGGCCCGGCGCCGGGAATCCCCAGCATCATCCACCCGGCGAAATCGCACCCGCTGGAAAACTCCCACCGCCCCGACAGCCGGTAGCCCCCCGGCGCCGCAACGCACTCCGACCGCCCCGTATTCAGCGAACTGGAGCAAAGCACATCCGGCCCATCGCCGAACACCTCCTCCTGCGCCGCCCGCGGCCAATACCCCACCAGCCAGGCGTGCGCCGTCCAGAGGCAATAGCACCACGCCGCCGCCGCGCACCCCCGCCCCAGCTCCGCGGCGACATCCAACGCCAGCCCATACCCCACATCCAGCCCGCCGAACCGCCGCGGCACCCCGATCCGGTACAGCCCCGAAGCCAGCAAATCCGCCAACGTTTCCGCCGGCAGCCGCCGCAGCTCCTCCGCCAACCCCGCCCGCGCCCTAAGCCCCGGCACCAACCCCGCCGCCCGCCCCAGCAACTCCCCCTCCAACCCCCCATCCCCCCGCAATATCCCATCACCCTGACCTAACACCCCATCACCTTGACCTAACATCCCATCACCTTGACCTAACATCCGATCATCCTGAGCTACTACTCCCAGATCATCCTGAGCTTGTCGAAGGATACCCCCATTCCCCGAAGTCACTAAACACCCCCGCCGCTGGCCGGCCCAGCATCAAAAACTGTAACCGAAAGCATCTACGATTTCCCGAAACCGCCGCCCGATATAATCCCTGCTCCAATCGGTATAATAATCCCGGTAATCAACCCCCTTCGGCCTGACCCTAGATTTCGTCCGCGGCAAAACCCCCGCCGGAAGCCCCAGCCGCTGGCACATCCGATCAAAATCCTCCTGCAAATGCTCAAACCGCAGGTAACAATCCGCATAAGGCCGCCCATCCAAAAAATAAAACCGCGGCCACCGCGCCAAGTATGCTTCAAACCACCCCTTACGCAAGGCCCGCTCCACCGACTCCTTGCCAATCCCCTGCCCCGCGCGATACCGATTCCGCATCTGCCGCCAGCGCCGCAACACATAATAAATCGGCGCTTTCAGCGCCGTCGCCCACCCCGGCTGAATTTGCCCTTCCAGCCGGCTAGGCCACTGCCACCAATACAAAGATATGAACCAGTCCCAAGGATTTCTGATTACCGTAAACTTGAAATACTCGCCCCAAATATTGTCTCCGACTTTCTTGCGGATAATCTCCGGTGCTATATGCCCATTGTCCCGCCCTTCATTGATGGTCAAGTCCGCAAAAATATCGTTATTCCGAACTTGAAGGGCGCCAAAGTAGTCATCATCTCGATCCGGGCGATACACCGCCCCACTAGCGCCGATGCAGAAAACATCGCCTTCAGCCCCCCCCCCCCCCCCCCCGCAAAATAGGGTACAGGGAAACTAATATGCTACTGCTGGCAACTTTATTCGGCCGCACAAATATGAACTTGTGCTGGTGCGATACAATAGTCATTTCGCTGAATACCCCCAACTCAAAATCCTCGGCATACCGCATTCCCTGCAACTCGCTATTCCATCACCAAAACAACGCCCCATCACCTAACCAACACCCCCGCCGCTGGCCGGCCCAGCATCAAAAACTGTACCCGAAAGCATCCACGATTTCCTGAAACCGCCGCCCGATATAATCCCTGCTCCAATCCGTATAATAATCCCGGTAATCAACCCCCTTCGGCTTGACCCTAGATTTCGTCCGCGGCAAAACCCCCGCCGGAAGCCCCAACTGCTGGCACATCCGGTCGAAATCCTCCTGCAAATGCTCAAACCGCAGGTAACAATCCGCATAAGGCATCCCGTCCATAAAATAAAACCGCGGCCACATCGTCATATTCCATTCCAGCCACTTTCCCCGCAAGGCTTGCTCGATCAACTCCCGGCTAACCGGACGCGCCGCACGATTCCCACGCAACATACGTTGCCAATGCCGCCGCGCATAATAAATTGAGGCTTTCGGCGCAGTAACCCGCACCGGCTGAATTTGCCCTTCCAACCACTTATACCTTTTCCACCAATAAATAGACAGAAACCAGTCCCAAGGATTCCTGATTACCGTAAACTTGAAATAATCGCCCCACAAACCGTCCCCCACTTTCTTTTGTATATCCCCCGGCAGTATATGCCCGTTTATACGGCCTTCCGCGATTGTCAAGTCGGCAAAGATGCGGTTATTCGGAACCTGAATTGCTCCAAAGTTGTCGTCGTCTATCTCTGGACGATACGCCTTCTCTTTAGGATCAAGATAGCAAACATCATCATCCCCGCACAGAGACGATAGCGAGACTAGCATACTGCCACTGGCAACTTTTTGCGGACGCACAAATATGAACTTGTGCGTGTGCGATATAATAGTCATTCCGCCGAATACCCCCCCAATGCCAAATCCCTGGCATACCGCCTAGCCAGCAACTCCCTATTCCCCCCCGTCAAACAACCCCCCATCTCATCCCGCGCCGCCCGCAAACAATCCGCCCCCGGCGCCCAACCCGCCATCGTATTCAGCAATGGCAAATCGACTTGCGGCAGCCCAACATCCCTAGCAACACGACCAAAATCATCATCCAAACCCTCCAGCCGCCCCACGAAATCCGGCAATCGCCCGCCCCCCAACTCGATCTGCAAATACTGCGAAAGAAAATGCCGATCCGCCACCGCATCCGAGGCATAAGCCGTATTCAACCAGCGGCAATACCCGTCAAAACCCGCGACATTCCCCAAATCCGGCGATAGCCCGTAAAACCGCTCAAAAAAACGCCCCGCCTTTTCCGTTTTATGCCGCCCCTGCGCCGTATCCCCATAACGCCCCCCGGCGAAATAAAGTTCGGCATAAAAAGAAAGCGCCCGCGTAAACGGATGCCGCACAAAAGCGAAACTATAATAATCCCGCGCCTCCGGCCGCAGCGCCAACACCTCCGCAATGCTTTTCCCCACAAATACCTCCGCATCCGGCGTAACCCCCAGCAACGCATCCCGGATACTACGCGACGCCGCCTTAGGCACACAAAGCCAGATATAACGATACTCCCGCGAAACCACCTTTTCCGCCCCCAAATCCCGCCCCCGCGCCGCCGTCCGCAACATCCCCCACGCCGCCCCCCACCGCCCCCGCGCCGACGCCCCCGCAACGTCCCTAACCACCGCCGGACTCCCGGCCGCGGCCGCCAACCCCCGGCCCCGATTTATAAATGATGAACGTCGCGCAATCCCCATAACAACCAGTCCAGCATACTCCAATTCCGCCCGCCAGTATACCACTTAATCCAGGATATTCCCTCCCCCTCCGGGGGAGGGTTAGGGTGGGGGCGTCCCCCGATCGGGATCTTCCCTCCCCCTCCGGGGGAGGGTTAGGGTGGGGGCGTCCCCCGATCGGGATCTTCCCTCCCCCTCCGGGGGAGGGTTAAGGTGGGGGCGTCCCCCGCCGCCGGCAACCCCGCCCCCGCCAGCCCCGCCAGCCCCGGCGCCCACCCGGCAACCACCCGATCCGCCTCCGCCAGAAACCGCCCATCGCATTCTTGCCAAGTATGCCCCTGCCCGTGCCGCACCAAAACATACCCCGCCCCGTGCGTCCGGTAAACGCCCATCCCCGCCCGCAGCGCCCCATGCACCAGCGCCAAATCCACCCCCCGTGGCGCATCCCGCCAGCCCCCAACCCGCGCCAAATCCCCCCGCCCCAACAGCAGCGTACCCCCCGCCAGCGAACTGCTGCGATACGCCTCACCCCCCCCGCTGCGGCAATGCAGCGTCCGATCCGCCCCCGCCAGATACACAAACTCAACCCCCTTACCCACCAGCCCCGCTCCCGAATACGCCCGCGCCAGAACCAGATCCCAAATATGCTCCGGCCCATAGCAATCATCATCATCCATCTTAGCCAGCAGATCCCCCCCCGACACCGACACCGCCGCATTCAGCGCCGCCCCCAGCGTCGCCCCCGCCGGCACCCGAACCACCCTAACCGGAAACCGCAACCCCCCATCATCCCGATCTTGTCGATCACCCCGAGCTTGTCGATCACCCCGAGCTTGTCGATCACCCTGAGCTTGCCGATCATCCCGAGCTTGTCGATCACCCTGAGCTTGTCGATCACCCTGAGCTTGCCGATCATCCCGAGCCTGTCGATCATCCTGAGCTTGTCGAAGGATGCCCTCAACCCCGTCAAAATCCGCAGCATCGCCATGCAATGCCAACGCCAACTCCAGCTTGGGATAAGTCTGCCGCCCCGCCGACGCCAAAGCATAACCCAGCAGTCCCGGCCGCCGCGTAGCCAGCAAAATCGACACCAAAGGCAGCCCCGCAACATCCCGCCCCCAAGACGAATGCTCCCGCATCGCCGCCCGGCGCATCCCGATACTCCGCAGCTCCCGCCCCCCATCATCCTGAGCTTTGTCGAAGGACAACCCCCGCACCTCCGCCGCCATCAACCCAAAAAGCTCATCCCCCAACAACCCCCGCAACCCCCCATCCCCCGCATCATCCGCATCATCCGTATCAGACAGGCAGACTCCATCCGCCAAATAAACCACCACCCCGTTAGCCGCCAGCCGCGCCAACACCCCCGCCCGCGCCGCCGCATCGGTATGAAACCCGGCAGCATCCACCACATAACGATACCGCCGCAACCGCCAAGGATCCCAACGCCCAACTACATCCCCCGGCCCCAAACCCAACCCCTCCGCAACCCCCGACGGCAAAAGCCGCAACGGCCCCAAAGCCGCCGCCCCCAAACCCCCATCCCGCGGCCAATGAACCGGATTATCCCGCCGCAAATCAAAAGCCGCCACCGCCCCCCCATCCCCCACCCTACCCCTACCACCGCCCCCCCCACTCATACCGGCATCCCCCCCACTCATCCTGAGCTTGTCGAAGGACGCCCCCCCCCGCGCCAACCGCCCCCGCGAGCGCAACCACCACCGCACCGTCCGCCCCCGATTAACCGCCCGCCAAAAACCCAGCCCCAGCCGCCCCATCACGGCCTTACCGCCCCCGGTCCAGCACCCGGGCCAATCGCCGCCGGATGCGCCGCCGGTAGGCGCCGCCCGGCGACGTTTTGACCAAATGCCCCACCCCCAGCGCCTCAATAGCCCGCTGCGAAAACATACTCCGATATCGCCAATGACCGGGCAGTTCGTAAATGCCTGTCGCCGCCCCCGCGCCTTTGGCCTCCAGCTCAATCCGCGGCAACGGATACGCCCGGTTCAGCCGCCCGCTGGTCTTGATCGCCACCAGCGACAAAAACAGATCCTCGCCGTTCCATACCACCTTACCCTCCCGCTCCAGCCCATTCATTAGCGGAGCGTACTCAAAGAAGCGATGGACGAGCTGCTTGGAAAACATAGCGGCTTTGGTCGTCAGATAAGTGACTTCGCCGTAAATCGACTCTGCTTTATACCGCATCCTTTTATCCGGGTTGCGCCCATACAAGCCATGCACCAAATCCGGTTCGCCGTTAAACTCCCCCAGCAATTCCGAGATGCTGGATTCCAACACCAACACATCATCGTCAACCATCAGTATCGTATCATTACGGGCATCGCCCGCCGCCAGAAAGCGCCGCGCCAAGCCATACTCGGCGTTAAGACTTTCATCCCGCCGATGCACCCAGCGGCAATGTTCGCTTTCATACTCAAAAGCCGTATCCTCCCGACCGTGCGATATGATTATCTCATCAACAAACGGCATCTTTTCCAAATTCGGCAGAATCAAGTTCGTAAGATTAAACGGCCGCTCCCAGTTAAGAATCACCACCGAAATCATAGCCAATCATTCCTTCCGCATACCCAATTCTATGCGCCGGGGACAGCAACGGACACATCCTACCCGCTACGACCGCCCCTGGCAACCCCCGCCCCCGCCGTCACAACCTCCGCCCACGCACAAGGATTCGCCATAATCATCCCCCGCCCCCGCCATCACAACCCCCGCCCACGCACAAGGATTCGCCATAATCATCCCCCGCCCCCGCCATCACAACCCATCCCCCCCACTCATCCTGAGCTTGTCGAAGGACGCGCCGCCCCGGCCCCATCCCCGCCCGCCCCCGCCGTCACAACCCATCCCCCTCACTCATCCTGAGCTTGTCGAAGGACGCGCCGCCCCGGCCCCATCCCCGCCCGCCCCCGCCGTCACAACCCATCCCCCTCACTCATCCTGAGCTTGTCGAAGGACGCGCCGCCCCGGCCCCATCCCCGCCCGCCCCCGCCGTCACAACCCATCCCCCCACTCATCCTGAGCTTGTCGAAGGACGCGCCGCCCCGGCCCCATCCCCGCCCGCCCCCGCCGTCACAACCCATCCCCCCCACTCATCCTGAGCTTGTCGAAGGACGCGCCGCCCCGGCCCCATCCCCGCCCGCCGCAACGTTACCCGCCGCCCCCGCCCCCCCGTCAACCACCCGCCCCGCATCCAGCGTCACCACCCGATCCGCCGCCGCCAGCACCGCCTCCCGGTGCGCCACTGCCACCACCGTCACCCGCCCCCGCAACGACCGCAGCGTCTCCACAATCAGCCGTTCATTATCGGCATCCAACTGGCTGGTAGCCTCATCCAGCACCAGCAGCGCCGGCTCCGCCGCCAAAGCCCGCGCCAACGCGATCCGCTGCCGTTCCCCCCCCGACAGCCGGCTGCCCCGATCCCCCACCACTGTATCCAACCCCAACGGCAGCCCCGCCACAAAATCCGCCGCCGCCGCCAACTCCAGCGCCCGCCAAAGCGCATCATCCGCCGCCCCCGGACGCGCCCATACCAGATTAGCCCGGATCGTATCGTGAAACAAATACGGATCCTGCGGCACATACCCGCAAGAACGCCGCCAACGCCGCCGGTTAGCATCATCCACCGCCACCCCATCCACCAGCACCGCCCCCGCCGACGGCTCCAGCAGCCCCAGCAACACATCCGCCAAAGTACTCTTGCCCGCCCCCGACGGCCCCGCGATCGCCGTAAGCTCCCCCGCCCGAAGATCCAAACTAACCCCCGACAACGCCGCCGCCCCCCCCCCATCCCCATAACTGAACCAAACCCCCCGCACCGCCAACCCCCTTTTCAACTCCATACCCATCCCTACCCCGTCCGAAACCGTCCTCACACCCCCAACAACCGAACCCGCACCCCCACCGTCCCAACCCGCACCCCCACCGTCTAAACCCGCACCCGCACCGTCTAAACCCGCACCCCCACCGTCCCAACCCGCACCCGCACCGTCTAAACCCGCACCCGCACCGTCTAAACCCGCACCCCCCAAACATTCACCCTCAACGCCCAAACATTCATCCTGAGCGCCCAACAAACATTCATCCTGAGCTTGTCGAAGGATGCCGTCATCCCCCCCCCCAACCTCCGCCGCCCCCCGCAACTCCGAAAGCGTCCTAAGCGCATACCCATAAGACGGCGCCAAATTAGCGAACAACTGCCCATTCCGCTGCAAACTGGTGAACGCGGTCATCACCCGCGCGAAAACCAGCGTCACCACCGCCAGCTCCGGCAGCGTCAGCCGGGCCCCCTCGATCGCGAACCACGCCAGCCCCGCCAGCGCCAGCGCCCCCCCCACGCTCAAAACCATCTGCGACATCGCCGTCGCCGTATCCGAAGCCGTCTGCCGCCGCCGCGCCTCCCAAAGCGCATCGCCGAAACGGTCTACATAAGCCTGCTCCCGCGCCTGGACCTTAGCCAGCTTCAGCCCGGTAACGAAATCCATCACATACGAAAAAACCGTCCGGTTCACCCCCACCAACTGCGCCCCCAATGCCTGCGACCGCCGCACCAGCGGCCGGGTAAGCAGCAACAGCATCGCCCCCACCCCCAGCGCCGCCGCCGACACCGCCGGCGAAATCAAAAACGCGATCCCCAGCTGCACCCCCAGCAAAACCACCGCCGTAACCGCATACAGAAAAGACAGCGTCGCCTGCCGGACCCTAGTCACCTCCCCGGTAAGAATATGCTGGAAATCCGACCGCCGCTGCCCCGCCAGAAACTGCCACCTCGCCCCCGCCACCGCCTGATGCAGCCGCCCCCGCAAATCATCCACAAACCCCAGCCGGATCTTGGGCAGCAGCACATCCCGCTGCCCCACAATCACCGACCGCGCCACCGTAAGCCCCACAAACGCCCCCAACGCCGCCGGCAAAGTCAGCTCCACCCCCAGCGCCCCCGCCAACCCCTCCAGCACACCGGCCGCCGCCCCCCGCCCCTCCTCGCCATCCGCCCCGCCGCCCACCGTATGCAGGATCGGAATAAGCATCAAGATCCCAAACGCCTCCGTAACGCTGGCCGCCACCAAAAGCAGCAACGCCAGCCCCACCGCCCGCGGACGGTAAGCCGCCAGCGCCCGCGCAAACTGCCACCCATCCCGCAAAACCCCGCCCCAACCCCCGCCGCCCGCGCCCGGTAAATCCCCATCCGTCAACAATTCACCCGCATCGCCCAACTCAAAATTCCCGCCAATTCTATGCCCCCGCAACCCGCCCGGTCAACGAACAAACGGGTTCTATTGCCTTTACAGGGCAGTTAGGGAATAGCTACGCGCGAAAATCCGTCGCCGGGCATCGAACCGGCGAACAGCGATTGCGCCGCGGTGTAGCCGGGCTTGCCGCCCGCAAACTTAATCCGCACCTCGCCGCCCGATAGCAATCTGCGGGATTTCGGGGGGTACACGACCTCATTTGATTTTGACGCCGCAGCCGCTCTATTCTGTTATATTTCGCTGGGCAGCCGCGCCGAAAATCTGCTATCCAGGCGCAAAGGATGCGATGTGATGCCCAACAAGGAAACCGCCAAAAGCGAACTGCTGGCTATACTGGACGCCGCGGACGGATCCGGCGCCCGCCCCTATTTGTCCGCGGCGATGGACACTTTCCTGCACCTGCTGGACGCCGTCCATTGCGACACCTGCGGCGGTTCCACCGCCGACAACCCATTGTCCATGACCGTCTACCGCGACTGGGGCGATGACCCACATCAAGCCTACTGCTACCACTGCGCGGCGGAATGCCCTCAATTCCAGCAACAATCGCCCGGCGAATTCCCCGGCGCCGACCCTCGCTATTGGTGGTTGGGCGATACGCCGGACGCCATTCTAGGCCGCTACCATTCCGCCAACTTTTGGCTGATGGTGACCACCCGCCGGGCGGCGGAAACCACCCAACCCGCCGACAACCCCAACGAAACCGAAACCCGGCGGCGGCTGGATCGCGCCGCCCATTTTCTCGCCACCGGCGACTATGCCACCGCGCGATTTATCATCGAACCTATCGGCAAGCCCGGCTACTACGATTTTGGCATCGAGCCGCGGCCCTTTGCCTTTGACGGGCTTAACGCCCGGAGGTTGCGGAATGCATGGCAGGCCATCGCCGACCACGCCGCCGCCGAGCTTGCCCGGCTGCTGGAATCGCATCCGCATCCAAACCGGGCGGCGCTGAACGCCCGCCGGGCGGAACGGGCCGCAGCCGCAGAGGCGATGTAATGCCGATGCGATGTAATGCCGAGTCCAGGCGGAGCTACGAACCCGCTGAAAGGCAGAAGCAACGGGCTGATTGACCGCGATACCAAACGTCCATACACAACCCGCGAGTACGAAAGGCGGGGGCAGGTTTGGCCTTACCCCCGGCGGGCAGTGAAAGCCCATCCGATGGCGATATGTCGTATGGCGGTTTGAACGCCCACCCTGCCCGATTCCCGCCGAATCTTGCCCGTGACCATGATACCCGAGATTCAGAAGTGGATTGACCGGAATTCGGATAGCCGTATCAACTTGGCTTACATTGTCGCTCTGGAGCGGGGCGAAGGATACCTCGGGGTTCCTACTCTAGGTTGCGGAGACAAGCTATGGCGAAGCCGGGCGAGCTAGTTATGGGTTATCCGGTTAGGCCGGGTTGTGAGGCTTATCTTTTAGAGGATTTGCCGATGTCCGCTTTCCGCCGATTTAGCCGCATAGCCGCCTGTTCTTTCGGCCCCTTATGCTTAGTAACCGGCAAATCCGGCGGCAAGCATCTTAGGGCGCACGCCCATAGGCAGGGGATAAATTGCCATTTTATTTATCGAAAGCCGACGGACGCCGTGCGCGGCAACCAGCTTAAACCTACATTCCTGCACGAGGCCGCGCATACTTATGCCAGTAACGGACATTCCGCCGCTTGGCGCAAGGTATATGCCGAATATTTGGCGGAATTCGGCTGGCCGGTTCCCGACAGGATAACTCCGCATATCGGCGACGATGAGATTTATGCCCTGGAGCAAGGCGGAGATATAGCTTGGGCGTCCGGCTTGAATGTATGTCCGTTATGCGGCAAGAGCTTTCGCTCTATGGGTCCGGTAGGGGCGCACCTGACTCGGGCGCATGATATTCCGCGGCGGCAACAGGGGCTTATCTTAGCCGCTATAAAAGCCGGGCGGCAGACGATAGCCGAGGTTGAGTTATTCGCGGAGCGTTATCCGTATATGACGGACGGATATGACGGACGGCGATTTTGAGCTGCTGGCATCATCCTATGCGGGACAACCCCCCGGCTATTTAATGATTGACCCGATAGCCGCCAGCGGCACAACCTTGCGGGCCGCCGCGAATTTGGGCCGGCGTGCGACCGGGACAGCAATCAACCCGAAATACCGCCAGCCAATCCGGCGGCGGATAGCGCAAGCAATGTCGCCGGCAGAGGGCCAACCTTAAACTACCCGAAAACGCCACAAAACCCGCCCGCCCACCACAACCCAAACCATTCATCCAAAGCCCTAACCCCATTCATCCCCACGGGCAACCCCATTCATCCTGAGCTTGTCGAAGGATCCCGCCCGCCCCTACCCCGCCCGCACCCGCCGCCAGCACCAGCGCGCCACCCACCGCGCAAACCACCAAGCCTCCCGCAAACTATGCACATCCCGCGCCCGCTCCAGCAAATACTGCCCCCGCCCCGGAATCCCCGCAACCCCCGCCCCGCCCCCATCCCCCGCCGGCGCCGCCGGCCGCCGCAGCCCCAGCCGCCCCGCCGCGATCCGCCGCGCATCCCCGAAATCCCCCGCCGTCCCCCCGCAACGCCGCGCCCGGTGCAACGCCCAAGCCCGCGCAATACTAACCTCCCCGCCCCCGTCCAAACGCGCCGCCGCGACCGCCGCCCCCCCCAGCCGCCCCCGCAGCCGATGCACCAAATCCCGCCCCGTAACCGTCGCCGGCAGCCGCACCTGAAACGGCGACGCCGGAAACTCCTCCAGCGCATCCCCCCCCGGCGCCGTCACCCGCACCCGCGGATCCGGGCCGAACACATCCCGCAGCCATGCCAGCCGCTCCCCGTCATCATCCCCCACCTCCACCCGCACCGCCAAATCATAAACCCGATCCGCCAACACATTCCCCACCACCTCAATCACCTGTTCCGCCGGACAATCCCCCGCCTCGATGGTCACCCCATACCGCGGCGCCGCATAAATCCGCCGCGCCCGGCCCCCCCGGAACTGCGGATGCGCGATCAGATGCGCCGCCTTCCCCCGCTGCACCCGCGTATCGCGCCGCTTATCCGCATCCGACTCCGGCTTCCGCCCCTGATGCCACACAAAACCCTCCCGCACCGGCGCAAACAGCCCCCCCCGCGTATAAACCCGGTAACTGAACTCCGTATCCTCCAGCCCATAGCGCACAAAAGACTCGTTATGCCCCCCCGCCTCCCAGTAAAACCCCCGCCCAATCCCGAAATTCCCACCCACCACCACCCGAAACAAATCATCCGACCGCGTAGTCAAATCCTGAGTCCGCAACATATAAAGCTGATTATTAACCGCCGCCCGCCCCCCCCCGCCGTCTGGCAGCAGCTCCCCCAAAGTCCCGCTCCGCCCCCGCACCGCATCCTCCGATAAATGATCCGCCCGGACATGAGCCAAAAACCCCACGCTAACCACATCGGAAACAAAATGATGCCACCGGGCATGGGCCAGCATCCACCCCGGCTCCGCCATCAAATCGCTATCCAGAAACAGGATAATATCGTGCGCCGCCGCCCGCACCCCCGTATTGCGCGCCCGCGCGATACCCACCCCGCACCGTTCCTGCCGCACCACCCGCACATTCAGCGGCGACCGCGGCAACTCCAGCGGCGGCTCCGACCCATCATCCACAATCACCACCTCAAACAAATCCCGCGGGTAACTCTGCCCCTCCAGCGCCGCCAAAGTCCGCCCCAAAACCGCCCCCGGCGTCCGGTAATACGGCATCACCACGCTAACCGGCAGCCGCGGCGCAAACCCCGCCAAAGGCGGCAAATCCACCCCCCGCCAATCGTTATACCGCACCCCCGCCGGCCGGGCGCCCATTTCCAAATACCCCAACATAAGCCTACACTGTAAAAAACAACCCCCCCAATTGCAACCCAACCCCCAAAACCCCCCACCCCCAACCCAAAACCCCCTACCCCCACGCAAAAATCCCCCCAAACAAAACTCCCCTACCCCACGCAACACCCCCCCCCAACAAAACTCCCCTACCCTACGCAACACCCCCCCCAACCAAAACTCCCCGACCCCCACGCAAAAATCCCCCAACCCAAACTCCCCTACCCCTACGCAACACCCCCCCCAACCAAAACTCCCCTACCCCACGCAATAAATCCCCCCAACAAAAACTCCCCTACCCCACGCAACAACCCCCCCAAACAAAACTCCCCTACCCCACGCAAAAATCCCCCCAACCAAAAATCCCCTACCCCCACGCAACAAATCCCCCAACCCAAACTCCCCTACCCCTTCCGCAGTAAATCCCCTCCCCATAAACCCAAAATCCCCTCCCCCTTAGGGGGAGGGTTAGGGTGGGGGCGTCCCCCGGCTTCCGCAGAGAACCCCATTCATCCCGAACCCGCCCCCCATTCATCCTGAGCTTGTCGAAGGATGAATGCGCCCCCCAACTCCCCCACCCCTTGCCAAACCCCAACCCCACCGCTACAATAGAACCAATAACCTAAACCCACCCCAAAGGAGCAACCCAATGTCCATCCACCAACTCCGCGCCCGCCTAGACGCCCTAAAACGCCGATACGCCCTACCCCTACTAATCCTACGCCTACGCCGCCGCGCCGAAAACCTCTGCCAACTCTGGGACACCGCCGACATCGCCGAACGCCTCCACAACCAACCCTTCCCCGACATCGTCTTGATGATCCCCGATTTCGCCCGAGACGGCCCCCTGCTCCCCCCCTTCCTGAACTCTATGCGCCTCATCCGCTACCTCCAAAGAAACCGCAGCATCAAAATCCACCCCACCCCCTACGGCATCGTCCAAGCCCTGCTACCCTACAAAATCCACAAATCCGGCCGCCTCACCCTCATAATGAAACTATACCTACCCGACCGCTAACCCCAAACCCCCGCCCCTTAACAACCAAATACGGCCCAAGCCCCCCCCAATCCCCCCCCCAAAAACCCCCAAACCCGCCCAAAACGGCGCCAAATGGGGGGAAAAATGGGCGGGTTTTCCGCCGTTTCCGCCCATTTCAACCCCCATCCCCAAAGCTAACCCCCAACCAAATGGGCGGAAATGGTAGGAAATGGCGGGGTTATAAAAAAATTCCCCCACTTTTCACCCCAAAAATGCACCCCAAACCGGCGCAAAATGTCGCAAAATGGCACAAAAATGCAACCAAATGCAACAAAAATGGAAAAATCCCACCCATTCCAGCCCCAAAATGCAACACCCCAACCCCCGCCCCCAAAGCTAAAACCCGGAAAAAAGCAACCAAATGCAACCAAATGCAACCAAACTAAAAAAATCCCCGCCCCCAACACCCCCAACCCCAACCCCAAAAGGCAGGCCCCCCATGCGTAAACGCCTAACCACCCTATCCAAAATCGCCGCCCGCATCCCCCGCCGCCGCCCCCCAGACGCCGCGGACAACCCCCGCGCCCCGCATCCCGCCCCGACCGCCCCCTCCGTCGCCATCGCCAAATGGTTCAACAACCACGCCGCCGCCATCTCCATCACCTACGACACCGAACCCAACCCCGACAGCCCCGTAGACCAATTCGTAATGCAGCACCAGCTAACCCTCGACTACGAACTGGTCACCCAAAGATGCGTCCGCCAAATCCCCCCCTGGGTAAAACACGACCTAACCCCCCTAATCCCCCACGCCGTCCCCGGCCGCAACTACCCCCAAACCGGCGATGGCCTGACCCCATACGCCCAATGGCTGCTAACCCAGGGCTTCGGCTACTTCGGCCACGGACACTGGCACGTAAACCACGACACCCTATCCTACCCCCAAGCCCACGACTCCTTCCGCCTCTGCTACGAAATCATGCAAGACTTGGGCCTCAACCCCATCGCCTACGGCTACCCCCGCGGCAACGGACGCCAACCCCGAACCCGCCAAGCCCTCGCCGCCGCCGGCTTCCTCGCCGGACGCCTCGCCTGGCAACCCAAAGGCCATTCCCCCTACATCATGCCCCACGCCCACACCGCCCCCAAAGACTGGTTCTACCTCCCCGCCCTCCAAATGGAAAGCTACGACTTCCGCCAGCGCCAAGACTGCATCAACCACACCGCCGACCTAATCCCCATCCTCGACCGCGCCCTAGCCCAACGCGCCTGGATCATCCCCGTATACCACAACATCGGAAACCCCGCCGGCTGGTCCTTCTACCACTACGAACACTTCCAGGACGACATCCAGGCCATCGCCGCCCGCGACTTCTGGGCCGCCTCCATGAACGACATCACCCGCTACATCCGCCAAAAAGAAAACGCCAAAATCAACCTCCAACCCACCCAAGACCACAACATCACCACCAGCATCCAACTAACCCTAACCCAAGACCTCGACCCCCGCCGCTACAACCACCCCCTAACCATCCTATTCACCCCGCCCCCCGAATGGGCCCACCGCCAAATCCAAATAACCCACCCCCACCGCCCAATCCCCCCCACCCCACCCAACCCCCAACCCCCGCACACCCTAACCCTATCCCTACTCCCCGACCCCCAACCCTACACCCTGCACCCCAATAACCCATAACCAATAATCCCCTCCCCCTCCGGGGGAGGGTTAGGGTGGGGGCGTCCCCCGTCCATCGCAACTACCCCCATTCATCCTGAACTTGCCAAATTCACCCTAAGCCCCCCGCACTTCACCCTAAGCCCCCCGCATTTCATCCTGAGCTTGTCGAAGGATGCGCCGCCCCGCAACGGTTTGACCCGCAAAATAGCCTATGCTAAAATCCCAACTGTCGCCAACAATCCGGCAACGCTTCTTTCAGATTCTTACAGACTCAACACCCAACAACAGAGCAAATTGGCTAAACCGCAAGCATCAACCCAACCCGGAAATCCCCCCGCGGACGACGGCGACTGGCTGCCCCTGCGCGACGCCTGCCGCCTGCTGGACGTCAGCGACACCACCCTGCGCCAATGGGCCAATTCCGGCTACCTGCGGGTGTACCGCACCCCGGGCGGGCACCGCCGCTTCCTCCGGCGCGATCTGGAATCGCTGACCGGCGCCGCCCCCGCCCCCGCAGAACCCGGCCGCGCCGACGAGGGCCCCGCCCTCCGCCGCATCCGCCGCGGCCTTACCCGTAGCAGCGTCACCCAACAACCCTGGTTCCAAAGCGTCGAGGACGAGGGGCGCGACCGGATGCGCCTTTTCGGCCGCCGCCTGCTTTCCCTGCTGATGCAGGAGCCGGGGCCGCGCCGCCAGCAGCAGGAACTGCTGGCCGAAGCCCGCTTGTTAGGCCAAGAATACGGCTCCGAAATGTGGGAGCGCGGCGTCGGCTTAGCCGACACCGCCGAAGCCTTCGTCTTTTTCCGCACGATGGTACTGGACACCGCCCCCGCCGGCTCCTGGCCCCGCATCCTGGAAACCTCCGACCGAGTGCTGATCGGCGTCTGCGCTGCCTACCAGCGGGCCGCCGCAAGCTAAAATTGATTGCCACCCATAAATCGCAGATGGGGTATCGATATGGATCTAACCGACCGCAAACTGCTAAACCTGATTCAAGGGCCGTTCCCGATGGTGGAGCAGCCCTACCTCGACTTGGCCGGGCAACTGGCAATCACCGAAGCCGACACCCTGGCGCGGCTTACCGAGCTGAAACGGCAGAACGTGCTGCGCCAGATCAGCGCCATTTTCGACACCCGGCGTTTGGGCTACAAAACCACGCTGGTGGCGATGGCTTTCGCGCCGGAATCCCTGCACCAAGCCGCCCAAGAAATCAACAAACACCCCGGCGTCAGCCACAACTACGCCCGCGAGGGTTCCTACTACAATCTGTGGTTCACCCTGGCCGTGCCGCCCGAACACGACCTGGACGCCACGGCGCAATATATGGCCCGCAAGACCGGGGCGCTGGAATCCCGCATTATGCCCACCATCCGGTTTTTCAAGATCGGCGTCAACTTCGATATGGTCAACCGGCAAGGCTCGTCCTACAACTTCAGCCCCGACGGGTTCGATCAGAACGCCGCCGACAGTTGGAACAAACCCCAGCCCGTAACCGAATGGGAAAAGCAGGCCATCCGCGAAATGCAAGACGACTTGCCCCTCATTTCCCGCCCTTTCGATCCCATCGCCCAACGCTTGGGCCTCACCACGCCGGAATTGTTCGCCCTAGCCGGTGAGTTCCAGCAGCGCCGCATTATGCGCCGCTACAGCGCGGTATTGCACCACCGCCGCTCCGGTTTCCGCTCCAACGCGATGATTGTCTGGAAAGTCCCGCCGGAACGCGCCGAGGAAGTGGGGATGCTGATGGCCGGCCACCAGGCAGTCACCCACTGCTACCAGCGCCCCACTTTCCCCGACTGGCCCTATACCCATTTCACCATGGTCCACGCCACCACCCCCGAAGGCTGCGAGCAGTACAGCCGCGAAATCAGCGAAACCACCGGCATCACCGACCGCCTGGCGCTGTACAGCACCCGCGAATACAAGAAAACGCGCGTGCGCTACTTCGTCCCCGATTACGACGAATATCTGCAATCGGAGCCGGATTTCAGCGCCGAAACCGTGGCCCATCGGTAACGAAAACTCGGGGACGCGAATATGCCAGCCTACTACCCGGTATATCTGAACCTGCAAGGCCGCCGCTGCGTAATCATCGGCGGCGGCGGCGTGGCCGAGGGGAAAATCGCCCGGCTGCTGGAATCCGGCGCCGAGATCCGCGTCGTTAGCCCGGACGCCACGCCTGGCATCCAACGGATGGCCGACGCGGGCGCAATCCAATGGGAGCCGCGCCCCTACCGCCCCGGCGATTTGGCCGGCGCATTCATCGCCATCGCCGCCACCAACCTCCGCGAGGTCAACCGCCGCATCTTTGACGAAGCCGAAGCCCGCGGCGTAATGCTCAACGCCGTCGACGACCCGCCCAATTGCAGCTTCATCGCCCCGTCCATCGTGCAACGGGGGCCGGTAACGGTAGCCATATCCACCGGCGGCGCATCGCCGGCCCTGGCCCGCAAGCTGCGGGAATCGCTGCAAGAATCCGGCGATCTGGCCTGGGCCGACTTGGCCAACGTCATGGCCGCCGCCCGCGCCCGCCTCCGCCAAAAGGGACTGCTAACCGCCATAGACCCGGAACGCTGGCAAGCCTGCATCACCCCCCAACTGCTGGCAATGGCGCAGAACGGCCAAGAAGCCGAGGCGCTGGAAACCCTGCTAACCGGCCTATTGGGGGATACCCCCGCCTGATTTCAACCCGCCCAACCGCCATAAGGAAACAGCGCGATGACCGCCAACCGCCCCATCCGGGTCGGCAGCCGGGGCAGCCCCCTGGCGCTGATCCAGGATGACGAAGTCATATCGCGGCTAAAGGCCATCCATCCGGGGCTGGAGTTTGAGGTGGTGTCGGTCCGCACCCGCGGCGACGCCAACCCCACCGCCCCCCTCGCCGGGATGGGCTTGGGCGTATTCGTCCGCGAGCTGGAGGATCGGCTGCGGGCGGGCGACCTGGATCTGGCGGTGCATAGCCTCAAGGATCTGCCCACCGCCCTAGGCGATGGCCTAGCCCTGGGCGCGGTGCTGCCCCGCCAGGATCCCCGCGATGCGCTGGTCAACCGTTGGGGCTTGCCGCTGGCGCAGTTGCCCGCCGGCGCCCGCATCGGCACCAGCAGCCCCCGCCGCGCCGCCCAACTGCGCCGCCACGCCCCCGAGGTCGCCGTAGTCCCCATCCGCGGCAACGTAGAAACCCGTCTCCGCAAAGCCGCCGGCGACGAAGCCGACGGCGCCATCCTCGCCGCCGCCGGACTGCGCCGTATGGGGCTGGACGCCCAAATATCCGAATACCTGTCGCCGCAAAGGTTCGTCCCGCCCCCCGGCCAAGGCGCCCTCGCCGTGGAAGTCCGCGCCGACGACACCCGGATGCTGGAGCTGCTCGCCCCCGCCGAGGACGCCAGCACCCGCTACGAAACCGCCGCGGAACGCGCCTTTCTGGAAACCCTCGGCGGCGGCTGCCAAAACCCGGTCGGCGCCTACGCCCGCGTAATGGGCCAAGAAATGCTGCTAACCATATTCCTGTCCAACCCCGAAGCCACCCAAGCCTTCACCGCCAAAGTAGAGGGCCTAAAACACGACCCCCGCCAACTAGCCTCCGACGCCTACCTAGCCGTAATAGAACGCGGCGGCGCCAATCTAGTCCGAGGGGATGATCCGCTATGAACGCCCCCAAAGCGCACCCGGAAAAACCCGCCGCGCCGCTACCCGCCGCCGGATACGACGCCAACGCCCTCGCCGTAGCCCAAACCGTGCTACGGGAAACCGGGGCGGACAACGTAATCCTATTCGGCTCCCGCGCCCGCGGCGACCACCGCCCCGATTCCGACATAGACCTGCTATTAGTTCACCCCAACCGTAACGACGATGCAGTGCGGGATAAAGCCCGCAACGCGGCGGCGGCCAAAACCCAAGCCGTCTACCCCGGAAAGACGCCGGTAGATCTGATCTGGTTCACCCCCCAAGAATACGACCGGCTCCGCCGCACCATCAACAGCGTAGCCGCCATCGCCGCCAGAGAAGGGATCGCTATGGACGGCCAGCCCGCCGGAAATTCGCATAACGGCGAAATCGAGGATTACTCCGCCGAATGGACCGTAACCGGCCAGCGTTGCTATCACGCCCGCGCCCACCTCCGAATGCTGCGCCGGGCGATTCAAGACCGCGAAATCACGCTAATGATCGGCCAGCAGGCGCACCAGGCAATGGAACACGCCATCAAAGCCCTAATATCCGCCGCCGGCCGCCGCTACCCCCGCCACCACGAACTGCTCGACCTGGAAACCGCGATGCGCCGCGCGGACCCGGGTTTCAACGCCCCACTGGAATCGCCCTTGAAAGAACTCAACGATTACGGCGGCGGACTGCGATACGACGGCCCTTACGCCCCGTTAGGCAACCCCAACGAACTCTACCGCCTAATTGAAAGCGACGTTGGGCAAATTTTCCACCGCATCGCCGCATTAACCGGCCAAGACCCGTGGCAAGATCAAGGCGAAAACCCGTAGCGAGGCGGGGGGATTAAACCCTGATAACGCAGAGAATGCCAAGAAATTTTGATATGGAGAAACGCAATATGGAAAAGTTGCTATCCGGTTTCAGCAAAATCAATGCCAATGCGATTTGGAGTTTGATAGCCGTCGCATTTACCAGCGCAATAATCGCGGGATTGGCATTCATTGGCCTAAGGATGATGATGAACGCGCAGGATGACCTCACCATCCATCGAACTATTGGATCTATTTCCAATCAAGAAACCTATCGGATTATCGGAATGATTTCCGGCGGATCCGTATGCCTCGGTTGGTCGCTATTCTTGGCAATTCGGGTAATCACAGTTGCGGCGAGCTGGTTCAACGATGTGGAAAGGGGAGGTTCTCTATCATACCTGGTTATCAGGAATTTATATCCCCTGTTTGCTTTCGCGGGGATGGTTTTCCTTGCGTTAGTTGCGTACTCTTGCTATTATATTGCGGCTACAAGTGCAATCCCTACTTTCGTCGGCGGAGCTAATCGTTATACCCTCGGTTTTGAATCTTTCGGTGAACTTACAATGGCAATAGCCCTTCCATTGATCGGCACAGCGGCCTTGACCGGGGCTGGGTATCTTGCCCTCCGGTTAATTGCGAACGTGGTAAGGTCATCCCTTAAAGATAATGGCGCCATATAGCCAAACCGCCAAACACGGCCGAGAGGAAAACAGTTGAACGGCAAAGTCTACCTAATCGGCGCCGGCCCCGGCGACCCCGGCCTCATCACCGTCAAAGGCCGCGACGCCCTGGCGCAGGCGGACGTCGTAATCTACGACCGCCTGGCCCACCCGGCGCTCCTGGACTACGCCCCCCCGGACGCCGAGCGCATTTTCGCCGGCAAATCCCGGGGGCAACAGGCGTTGACCCAAGACAACATCAACGCCCTGCTAATAGCCCGCGCCCAAGCCGGCCTGACCGTGGCCCGGCTCAAGGGCGGCGACCCCTTCGTGTTCGGGCGCGGCGGCGAGGAAGCCCTAGCCCTCGCCCGCAGCGGCATACCCTTTGCGGTCGTGCCGGGCGTATCCTCGGCGATCGCCGCCCCCGCCTACGCCGGCATTCCCGTAACCCACCGCGGCATCGCCGCCGGGTTCACCGTGGTCAGCGGCAGCGCAGCCCCCGGCAAGCCCCAATCGCCGGTGCAGTGGGATGCTCTCGCCCAATCATTGGCGGCGCAAGGCGGCACCCTATTGACGCTGATGGGCTGGGAATCGATGGAACAAATCCTCGCCGCCCTGCAACGCGCCGGCCTGCCCGCCGATACCCCGGTGGCCCTGATCCAGCGCGGAACCTGGAGCCGCCAGCGCACGATCACCGGCGCCCTCGCCGACGCCGCCGCCCGCGGCCGCGCCGCCAGACTGTCGCCGCCGGTAGTGGCGGTCATCGGCGGCGTAGTGCGCCTGCGCCAAGAACTGGCCTGGTTCGACACCCGCCCCTTGTTCGGCAAGCGCGTGCTGGTCACCCGCAGCCGTACCCAAGCATCGCGGCTGTGCTACTTGCTGGAAACCGCCGGCGCCGAACCCGTGGAGCTGCCCGCCATCGCCATCGCCCCGCCCCACGATTTCGCCCCATTGGACGCCGCCCTATGCCGCCTTTCCTCCTACGGCTGGGTGATCTTCGCCAGCGTCAACGCCGTGGATTCCGTATTCGATCGCCTCGACACGCAGGGCCGCGACGCCCGCGCCTTCGGCGACGCCCGCATCGGTGCCATCGGCCCCGCCACCGCCGACGCCCTGATCCGCCGCGGCATCCGCCCCGATTTCACCCCGTCCCGCGCCGTATCCGCCGCCGCCCTGGAGGAACTGGCCGCCGATCAATGGCGCGGCGTCGCGGTACTGTTGCCCGCCGCCGACATCGGGCGCGACGAACTGGCCGACGGGCTGTCCGCATTGGGCGCCCAGGTCGAAAAAGTCACCGCCTACCGCACCATCCCCGCCCCCGACGCCCCGCAACGCGCCGCCCAAGCCTTCGCTGACGGCATAGATATCGTCACCTTCACCAGCTCATCCACCGTCCGCAACCTGCTGGCATTGCTGGACGCTGGCCCCGGCCGCGCCGCCCTTTCCGGCCGCATCATCGCCTGCATCGGCCCCGTAACCGCCGCCGCCGCCCGCGAGCAGGGGCTGCCGGTTGACATCGAGGCCACGGAGCATACCGTAGACGGACTGGCCCAATCCGTAATCAACCATTTCGCCTAGCGCCGCATTCCCGCCGCAGCCTGTAATAAGGAGCGAAACTATGAACGGCTACCCCGACACCCGCCTGCGCCGCCTGCGCGGTTCGGCGCCGCTTCGCAACTTGGCGCGCGAAACCCGTCTCTCGCCCCAAGAGTTCATCTACCCGATGTTCGTCAGGCACGGCCACGGCCGCCGCGAACCCATCGAACCCATGCCCGGCTGCTATCAAGTGTCGCTGGATGTAATGTCCGAGGAAGTAGGCGAAGCCGCCCAGTTGGGCGTCGGCGGTGTGCTGCTATTCGGTCTCCCCGCCGAAAAAGACCCCTTGGGAACCGAAGGCTACGACCCCGAGGGCATCGTCCAGGAAGCGGTGCGCGTAATCAAGCGCGACCACCCCGATATGCTGGTGTCCACCGACGTCTGTATGTGCGAATACACCGACCACGGGCATTGCGGGGTCATCGACCGCGGGCGGGTGGACAACGACCGCACCCTGGAGCTATTGGCGCGGACGGCGGTATCCCACGTGCAGGCCGGCGCCGATTTGCCCGCGCCGTCGGCGATGATGGACGGCCAAGTATGGGCCATCCGCCAGGCATTGAACGCCCAGGGCTACGCCGACACGCCCATAATGGGCTACGCCGCCAAATACGCCTCGGCGTTCTACGGCCCCTTCCGGGTAGCCGCCGACAGCACGCCCCAGTTCGGCGACCGCAAAACCTACCAGATGGACCCGTCCAACGCCCGAATGGCCATGCAGGAAATCGAAACCGACATCGCCGAGGGCGCCGACATCGTAATGGTCAAGCCCGCAATGGCCTACATGGACGTAATCCGCGAAGCCCGCCAGCGTTTCAACCACCCCTTGGCGGCCTACAACGTAAGCGGTGAATACTCAATGATCAAAGCCGCCGCCCAGCAAGGCTGGATCGACGAGCGCCCGGCCACCACCGAACTCCTAACCGGCATAAAACGCGCCGGCGCCGACATCATAATCAGCTACTTCGCCAAAGAAATCGCCCGCTGGCAAAAAGAATAAATCCCCCCATCGCAAACGACTCGCCACAACGACACAATCCCCTCTCCCTCTGGGAGAGGGCTAGGGTGAGGGCAACCCGCCGCAAGAATGATTAAATGAACAGCCAAACGACAAACCCCAAAAAAGCGATGCAACAAGCGCAACATCACGTTTTCAACGAGCTGCTAAAGCTCGACATACTGCCCCACCGCGCTGCGGACGGTCGTCTGTGGGCGAACACCCTGATGGGCCGCCGCCTGGATCTGCGAATTGCGCTGCCCACCGGCAACGCCGCGGATGGCAAGCAGCGCTTTTCCGTACCCGACTTCCGCCCGCGCCCAGAGCTAATCTTTCTCTGCGTAGAAATCGGCGGGGGCGAAATCGAAACCGTATGGGTAATCCCGTCAACCGTCTTTTTCGTATATTCCGACGCCCATGAAGCAGGCGCCCCGCGGGAGCTGAATCTGGACGCGAAACAGGAGCATTGCCTGGGAAACCCTTTCCGGGAATACAATTCCTTTTTCCGCAACCGATGGGAGCCGGTGGCGCAGTTCGATACATACCACCGCTTTATGAAACCGTGGGATTCCCCCGCATTCGCCGACGTCTGGGAAAACTTTGAGGATGAAATGATGGCCCTAGAAGCCATCGAAAACCTAGAACCGCGCTCGGAAAGCATCCCCATCAGCGAAATAGCGTTCAGTGGCGCCGCGGCCCTAGCAAGTTAGGCTCGCCAGCCGCCGGGCATCGCCTGCGAATGTTGGCAGCCGGAATTGAGGAACAACCATGCAACCAGCCAAATCAAAAACCCGGTTCGCAGAAACCCTAATGAATAACCCAATGAAAGATCGCCGTCCTAAAATGAAACAAGTGCAGCATCACGTTTTCAACGAGCTGCTAAAGCGCGGCGTGCTACCCCACCGCGCCGCCGACGGCAACCTCCGAGCCAACACCCCAATGGGCCGCCGCCTGGATCTGCCAATTGCGGTATCCACCGCCAACGCCGCGGATGGCAAGCAACGCATTTCCGTACCCGACTTCCGCCCGCGCCCGGAGCTAATCTTTCTATGCGTAGAAATCAACGGAGGCGAAAGCAAAGCCGTATGGGTAATCCCGTCAACCGTCTTTTCCGTATATTCCGCCCCCCACGAAGCAGGCGCCCATCGGGAGCTGAATCTGGACGCAAAACAGGAGCGTTGCTTGGGGCGCCCCTTCCGGGAATACAATTCCTGTTTCCGCAACCGATGGGAGCCGGTGGCATACTTTGACCGCTACCGCCAATATATGAAGCCGTGGGACGCCCCGGATTTCGCCGACGGCTGGGAAAACTTTGAGGACTTGATGCTGATGCTGGAAGCCGACGAAAATTGGGAGCCGGAATCAGATAGCATAACTTGCGAGGAATATGCCGCCGAACTCGCCGCCGCCCTACCGGATTAAGTACGCCGGCCGGCGCCCACTGCGGGAACCGGAGCGGCTCCCAGCCCAATACCGGGAACGGGTTAGCGCGGCAATCAACGCTCTCGTTGATGCCCCCAGACCTCCCGGTAGAGGGTGCCCCTCATGGCACGCGGCGGATTCGGGTAGGCCCCTATCGCGTCATATACCGCGTTGATGACGACAACTATATTGTAAATATCGGCTATATCGTAACCCGCGGCGATACCACCTACCGGCGCAACTACGCTCGTTTCAACTAGAGCGCAACAACAATGACGGGAAGGTTCTATGATGCAACTACCCAAATCACAAGCCCTGTTCGCCGAAGCCCAGCGCCTGATGCCCGGCGGCGTCAACAGCCCGGTGCGCTCCTTCCGCGCCGTCGGCGGCGTCCCGCCCTTCATCGCCTCCGGCCGCGGTGCCCGCGTCGTGGATGTAGACGGCAACGAATATATCGATTACCTCGGTTCTTGGGGGCCGCTGGTGCTGGGCCACGCCCACCCGGCGGTGGTGGACGCCCTGTCGCAAGCCGCCGCCGACGGCGCCAGCTTCGGCGCCCCGGTGGAGCAGGAGGTGGAGCTGGCCCGGCTAATCTGCGGCGCCCTGCCCAGCATCGAATCCCTGCGGCTGGTCAACTCCGGCACCGAAGCCTGCATGAGCGCCATCCGGCTGGCCCGCGCCTTTACCGGACGCGACAAAATCATCAAGTTCGCCGGCTGCTATCACGGCCACGCCGACGGGCTGCTGGTGCGGGCCGGCTCCGGCGGGCTGACCCACGGCATCCCCACCAGCGCCGGCGTGCCGGAATCCTACGCCGCCGAGACCCTGGTCGCCGATTTCAACCACATCGACTCCGTAGCGCAACTGTTTGACCAATACCCCGACGCCATCGCCGGGGTGATTGTGGAGCCGGTGGCCGGCAATATGGGCGTAGTGCCGCCCGCCCCCGGTTTCCTCGAGGGGCTGCGCCAGCTAACCGGACACCACGGCGCGATGCTGATTTTCGATGAAGTGATCACCGGCTTTCGCATCGGCCCCGGCGGGGCGCAAGGGTTGTACGGCGTAATGCCCGACATCACCACCCTCGGCAAAATCATCGGCGGCGGCCTGCCGGTGGGGGCCTACGGCGGACGGCGGGAAATCATGGAGCGGGTAGCCCCCCTGGGCGATATGTACCAAGCCGGCACGCTATCCGGCAACCCTCTGGCGGTAAGCGCCGGCGTAGCCACCCTCACCCAACTGCAACGCCCCGGCGTCTACCCGCAGATCGACCGTCTAGCCGCCCGCCTGACCGACGGCATCGCCGCCGCCTTCCGCCAAGCCGAAATCCCCGCCACCGTCAACCGCGTCGGCTCAATGTTCACCAACTTTTTCCACCCCGGCCCGGTCAGCGCCCTAACCCACGCCGAGCAATCCGACACCGCCCGCTACGCCCGCCATTTCCACGCCCTGCTCCAGCGCGGCATATACACCGCCCCGTCCCAATTCGAGGCCGCCTTCATATCCGCAGCCCACACCGAGGCGGACATCGACGCCACCATCGCGCGGGCCGGCGAGGCGTTGACAGACTTGGGGTAGCCGGGATTGGCGCAGGTTAGGGTTATTCAAAACTCGGGGTAGCCCGGATTGTGTTGCGAATTTCGTCATTTCGTGAGTGATTTCCGAAGCAGGCGTAATCCATCCTCTTTTTCCCGGAGTCCTCTCCTCGGTTCTGGCCGAGGCGATTTCCAGCACGAAGTCCGGCGGTTTGCCCTGCTCGGCGATGATGTATCCATTGTCGCGTCGGTGCGCTTCTGCCTTTGGGACAACAGGGGTTGGTGCTCCCGGATTCTCCGTTTTATCTGTTCGATGACGAGTTCCAGATCCGGTTCGACTACAAGTGCCGGGGGCGGTTCCGTTGCGGGTTCCGGGCCTTGGTCGATAACGGGGGCGGTGTCTTTTCCTGAGACAGGTTCCGGTTCATCGGGCATACCGTTTCCTCTCTGTTTTTTCGGTGACGACGATTTCCCGGCCGATGAAGCGGGTCATGTCGGCGGAGGGCCGGTTGTGCGGATTGGCGGCGCTCCATGGGTAGTAAGGGGTGCGAGGGTATTTGTCCGGCGGAGGCATGGGGTTAGGTATCCTTTTCGTTGGCGATCTGCTTGAGCAGCTCCATTATTTCGGGTTTGTCCTGGGCTTTGGCGGCGAGCCGGTTCAGCACTTCCTGGCGACCTTCTTGGCGGCCCTCGACGCGGCCTTCTTCCCGATGGGACTCGATTTTCCTGGCGGTTTTCTCCCGGATGCTGTCGGCGAAGCTCATGATGGTGTCCTTGGCGTTCAGTATGGCCCATGATACGAACCCTGCGGTCAGGTAGGAACCGGCTATGGTGGTCGCGATGTCGCCCATCAGGTCCCCCGTGGTGTCTGTGGGCTGCCGTTGCCGGATGAGGTCGTTTACGGCGATCGCCGCGTAGATGGTTCCCGCCGTGGCGGTCAGGGTGGTGAACCAGTTGCGGTCTTGGGGGTTGATGCCCCAGATGGACTGCGAGGGTCGCTCCTTTTGAGGTTTCACTGAATCCTCCCCCGGTATTTTGCGGCTTTTCCCCCTGCCCGTCAATGGGCGGCGGGTCATGGACATGGCGGCGGTCAATGTCTCGGCCGCGGTAAAGCCGTTTCGTGGTTGGATTGGCTGGACATGGGATGTGTCGTAGGTTCATTGGTCGTTCTGCTCCTTGGCCCGGGGTAGTTGCGTATGCTGGCGGCGGAAGTGGCGGACGGTGCCGTCTGCCGGCGTATAAGGACGATAGTTGCGGGTGACCTTTGCGGTCGGCCGGCGTGTAGCCGGGCGTGCCGATGATTAACCCTGCCGGTTAGTTTCCCTGAGGTATTTTCAGACTCTCATCGTCAGCACGGACTCGTGGATGCCCATTGCCGGGATGGTCTTAGCCGGGTCGTATGTCATGGGGAACAGACTGTCAGCGATGTCTTCGTGTACTTGGTCATTTGTTTGGTTGGCTTCTTCCTTGTTCTTAGGTAGGTTATTCCAACCTTTATGTGATCAGAATGATGATTGCTGCGATGATAGGCACCACTATACCTATGGTGGCGGTTAAAATTTGGCTGAGTTTTCCTATTTTTTGTGCCAGTTTTCTTATGCTTCCTGTTGGTGATCCCAGCAGTATATCAACGTTTCTTGTATCGCTTAGTACTATGCTTGTTGCTGATATGAATGCGGCGATGCTGATAGGATGTAGCCTGAAATACTCAGGTATTTGTTTGGCTGTGATGGGAGAGTATTCAGCTATAAGGATGGACGTAGCTGAAAGTATCCCTATTGAAATCACCCAAATGATTGACTGGAAAGTTTTATTGATTCCGGCAACCGCTTTTTCTAAGTTGACGATTTCCTGTACTGGTTTGGTAATTTCGTTTTCTTGTTCGTCTCGAGCTGTTACCAGTTGGTCTTCTATAGAGATCGCAAGTGCTATTGTGTTGACGCGTACTACGAAAGCGACCAAGGATCCAATGGTTGCGAGTATGGACCAGATTCCCAGATGTGTGGTGTCAAAGAAAATCTGTAGTACTTTTTCTGTGATGATACCGTAGCTTGTTGCGGTGAGTATTGTCAGCAGGGCGTTTGATACAATGGTCAAGCGCGGGTATTTCATGAACCAGGCATTGTGTTTGATGTTTTTAATCATGTTCTTGGTTCTTTCCTTAGTTTTTGGATTCATCTGTGCCGGTTTGTTATCTGGCTGTAATTAGCGGATTGCGGTCTCTCTTTGCGAGTTTGCTTTCTGATTTTTGGCTACACATAATGCAATCGTATCTTGAGTCGGCAGTGTCGTATGATACTTTTCGCCTGGCAGGTTGGCAGCGTGTATTGTCTATGGTAGGGGCGGGGTTCGACGGCGGCCCCCCCCGCCGGCTACGCGGCCGGCGCGCTATGCCGCGGCAGTATCGCCCGCGCCGCGGCGTCAATCGCGGCGGCGAGACCGGCGGCGCGCAGCTCCTGCCGGATGGCGTCGCATAGCCGGATTTGCCCGGCGCCGGCCGGCAAGCCATCGCGGACCGCCGCCGCCGCCTTTTCCGCCTCGGCGCAGAGAGACGCCAGCCGCCGGTGATGCCCGTTTTTCGCATCGTAGCGCGGGATGGGGACAGCCCGCCAGATGTGATGGTGAAAATGCCGGTCGGATTTGCGGCTATCCTGATAGGCCAACTGTAGGCAGTCGGCGTTAAGGATTGCCGTAAGGTATTGCGCTTCATCCTCGGTATTAAATGCGGCGTGGTACAGGCCAGATTCGGACAAGGCATCCAAAGTTGTCCGCGAAGCCCGGAGGTGCTGCCCAGCAGTGTTGTATATGACTTTCGTCAAACCTTGCTTGCCAGCCCGATCCTCAAGTTGGCGGCGCAGTTTGCCCAGCGAATCCAAATTTCCCCAGAGCGTTGTTGGTGTACTTGCGCCTAATCCCCGGTTGGCTTGGTAGCAGGATTCGGCCCAATGCCAATAGTCAACCGCATCCCGGTTTTCGTCCAGATTGCCGTCGGAGTCCAGCGGGATAATTACTTTAGTGAGTTCGTCTCGGGTAACGAAGTTCAGTAAGTCGTCCGAAAACACTACGTTGCTGATGTAGCGTTCCGGCACTTCGCCTCGTGTTGCGTTAAATTGCGGCCATCCGCGATGGCTTGAGTTGGCGGTTATGAAACTGACGTTGGCCCCGTTCTTGCCGATGATGGTTGCGATTTTGATTAGGCTGTGCGGAACCAAGGTGGCGCCCATACGGAAATCGGGTCTGTCGCCGGTAAAGTAGGCCGACTGTTGCGCCGGGAAACCGCCCGGTTTGGCGACGATTTCCGAATTGGCCTGCGCGGTGTCGGCGTCATCATTGCGGCGCACTTGCTTGCCGGCGCGGTTGATCATTTGGGTCTGGGCGGGGCCGCCGGCGGGGGCTTTCCCTTGAATCAGGGCGCAGGATTTGGCGCCGGTAAAGGGGGCTTCTTTCAGTTCGGCGAAATCCAGAAATTCCTCGTTCCATAGTTGGCTTTGTTGCCGGACTTTTTGCCAGTTATTGCCCTTGACGGCGGCGTTGTTCAGCACCCAGGCGACGCGGTTTTGGGCGTCGTTACGCAGGTACATTTCGCGGCAGCGGGTGACGAACAGGCCGCCGATGTCGAAGCCGGTGTTGGCGCTGCCGCCGGGCCACAGGTTCATATTGCCGATGAGCTGCTCCAGTTCCCGCTTGCGGGATTCGACCTGGATATGGCTCATCCGCACCCACGGGGGGTTGGCGAGGATGCGGTCGACCTTGCGCTCCTTGAGGGCGGCGGGGGAGACGCTGTTGAAAATGTACCAGGCCCAGACGCTGTCGCCTTCCTCCTGGATGATGGTTTGGAGGGTTTGATAGGTGCGGGCGAGGGTTTGGCGGTCGGATTCGAGGAGGCCGTCCAGGGTGTCGGGGGGCAGGGGATGGCCCAGGTTGGCGGCGGCGACGAAGCGCATAATCTTGGGGCCGAAGCCGGGGCGGGCGGCCCATTGGGTCGGGATTTGCAGGTAGCGTCCGGCGCGGGATTCGAGGGTATGGTAGGGGAGTCCTTCGGTGTTGGCCAGTTCCATGCCGCGGTGGGTGTAGATCAGGGCGTCGCCCTGGTAGATCTGGAGGGCGTCGCTGCCGCCGGAGGGCGGGGCGGGGAGGGCCCGCATTAGGGTAGCGCGGCTGATTTCGGCGGCGATGGGGTGGATGTCAATGCCGTTGACCATTTTGGCGATGAAGTCGGCCTGCTCGGTGGGGGCGGCGGCGGCCTGTTGCAGGGCGTCGCTGTTCAGGATCCGCAAGGCGGCGTGGTAGAGGAAAGTTCCCGAGCCGCAGGCGGGGTCCAGGATGCCGACGCCGGCGGGGGCGTCGCGGCTGCGTAGGTAGCGTTGCACCGCCTGCTCCAGCCAGGCGTCATCGATGATGCGGTCGGCCAGCATCGCCGCCAGCCAGTCGGGGGTGTAGTACTCGCCGAAAGCCTTGCGCTGGGCTTGGGGGATCAGATCCTGGTAGATATTGCGGAGGACGTCGCGGGTGCGGGGGCGCCAGTCGTAGGTATTGGCGGTATGGAACACGTCCCGGGTCCATGCCACGCCGGGGTTAGGGGTTTGGCCGGGGTTGTGTTCATCGCGGTTTTGGGGCCATGAAGCGAAGCCCTCGGCCATCACGCTGGCGGGGTCCTCGGGGCGTTCCCAGTCGCTCATGGTGGCGATGACGGCGCGGGCGATGGTGACCAGCAGGGTATGGCTGATGAACAGCTCGGCGGCATCGTCCGGGTTTTCGGGGGCGCAGCCGGAGCCGCGGAGCATATCCAGCCAGAGGGCGTACTTGGTTTGGGTGGCGGGTTGCTGCGCCAGTTCGCGGTAAAGCTGCCGCAGGGGATCCAGGTGGGGCGTGAAAATATCGGTAGGGTTGTCGGGGATAATTTCCCGGGTTACGGCGTCGTCGGTAAAGATTTGGCGCAGGGCTTCGTGGCTGCTGCCGGTTTCCTGCGTTTTGGCGTAAATGTCGGCCAGCAGTTGGGGGGCTTGGCGTTGGGGCAGATCCCGGCTGATGATGATGCGGCGGGGTTCGGCGCGGTCGCCGGACTGGATCTGCCAGACGAATTCCAGCCGGTCGTTGGGGGCATTGCTGAGGATCAGCAGCGGGTCGTGGCCGGTGTGGTTGGCGACGGCTTGGGCCGCGGCGGCGGCGTCGGATTTGTTGATGCGGATTTTGCCGGGGTCGGCAAAGGCGATGTAGGCTACGGCGATGCCGTCGCCGCCGGCGATGCGATGGGCCTCGGCCGGCAAGTTGGCGCCGGGGGGCAAGGGGATGCTCCCGCGATGCGGGGCAAAGTCCAGGGTTTCGGCGAACAAGGCGCGGAGGTAGCCGGCGCGGCGGGCGGCGTCGCCGTCGGCAAAGATTTGCGCGATGGCGATGGCGACGCGGTCGGCATCGGCGTCGTTGGCGATGTCGGCGTGGTTGCTGGTCAAGGCTGACGCTCCGGGGGTTGGGTGGGATGGCAATTTACGACATTGGCGGGGGATTAGGCAAGGCCGTCGGAGCAGATGGTGCGGACGGGAGGGGGGAGTTCGGCGGCGGCGGGGTCCATTTCGCGGGCGGGGCGCAGGCCGTAGGAATCGGCGAGGCGGTCGAGGCGGTGGGTGAGTTCGCGGCCGGCGATGCCTTCGCGGCGCATTCCGGCGATGGCGGCGTCTACGTTGGGGGAGTAATCCCGGTTGAGGTAGATGCGGCGCATCCGCTCTACGGCGGCGCGGTAGGCGGCATCGGCGTCGGCGTCGCCCCGGGCGCGATTGAGTTCCCGGGCGATGTAGCGCTGGTTTTCGGTGCGGCGGGGGGCGTCAAGCAGCCGGGCGGCGGGGATGGCGCGAAAGGCGCGGTAGGCGGCGGTGACCCGGGCGTTGGTGTTGGCGGGCAGACGCCGGGGCGGGGTGTGGGGGTCGCACTTGGCCAGGGCCAAGAATTCGTCGGGGCCGATGAGCGCCGGCCGCAGGTCGTCGCCTACGGCGTAGCAGGCGCGGTGGCGGCCCCGGGCCAGCATCACGATGGTCTTGCCCTTATGCGGCCCCTCGGGGGCGATAACCGCGGCGCGGATGCCGTCGGGCAAGCCGGCGGCTTTGGCGTATAAATCGGGGTCGTGATCGCGGATGCGTTGCAACAGGGCGATGTTGTTTTGGGTCGCGGCGCCCTCAGCCAGGGGGTCGTCGGATTCGCGCTCCGGCATTTCGCCTTGGGCATAAATGCGGTACATCGCATCGGTGTTCAGCTTTTCGTCGGCGGAAAGCACCTGGCTGTCGTGGCCGATGACGTTGTGGAAAGACTGGATGCGTTCCCCCACCCGGTCGGTCAGGGAAAGGGTTTCGTCAATGCCGGTGTCGGGCCACATATTGTGCAGGTATACGGTATCGGCGGTGGAACCGATGCGGTCGACCCGCCCGAAGCGCTGGATCAGTTTGATCGGGTTCCAGTGCAGGTCGTAGTTGATTACCCGGTGGCAGTCTTGCAGGTTTTGGCCTTCGGACAGGACGTCAGTGGCGAACAAGATGCGGATGGGGCGGGTCAGGATATCGCGGCGGTTGGCCTGGTTGGACCCCGGCGAAAACCGGGCGATGATTTCCGCCTGGTTGTCGTTGTTGCGGCTGGACAGCATGGCGATTTCGGAGTTGGCGCCGCCGGGGTTCAGCTCCCGGTACAGATATTCCACGGTGTCGCGGGATTCGGAAAATACCAGCGCCTTTTGGCCCCGGAGCTCCTTTGACTCCAGGAAACGGCGCAAGGTGTCCAGCTTGTCGTCATCGGCGGCGGTGATGGGCTTGATGCTCTCTTTAAGGGCAGCGAGGGTTGCGGCGTCGGCCTCCAGGTCGGTCAGCCACTGCTGGATGTTGAAGTGGGCCGTGGGGTGGGCGTTGCGGCGCCCGCTATCCGCTTCATCCTCGGCCAGGGCTTGCAGCATATCGTCCGGGTCGAAGTCGGCGCCGGTAAGCAGGCGGGTGGCGAGGCGGCCGGTAGGCACGTAGCCGGCTTGCAGGGCGTTGCGGAAGTTCCGGTTGCTGCCGATCAAATGGTCCAGCGTGTTGCGGAAGGCGTGAACGCTGGACTCCAGCCGTTTCAGCATCAGGGTTTTGATTAGCCCGGCGATGCGGCCCCGGCTGCGCTTGATGGCGTCGTAGCGGCGGTCATTCCGGTGGGTTCGCTTCAGGTAATCCAGGGGCTGGTAGCGGGCGCCTTTGTGCTGCGCCAGCAACTCAAACATTACTGCGGCGCCGCCGGCTTCGGCATAAACTTGATCCAACTGGTATGCCAGGTTGTCCAGTTTCGGGGCGGGAAACCGGACGGGCTGGCCGTTGACTTCGGCGCTGTCGCCGTAGATTTCGATGATATCGCGGCGGCGCCGGCGGATAAAAATGGGCGTCAGCGCCCGCTGGATGGCGCGGCGGGCCTCCTCGCTATCGGCGGCGTCTTTGGCGTGGGCGCGGAAGTAACGTTGCAGGTTCGGCGGCTCGATGGGCAGGCCGTGGTCGTCATCGTCCATAAAGGCGCTGATCTGATGATAAATGTCCATCGGCGACAGGTTTTGCGGCGTGGCGCTGAGCAGCACTACTTGGTGGTCGCCGTCTTGCAAGTAGTTTTTAACGCCCTGGTAACGGTTGGTGGCGCTGTTGCGGAAGTGGTGGGCTTCGTCAATCAGCACCGGGCCGTTGTTGGGGTATTTGGCGGTCAGCGACTGCCCGCGGGCGGGTTCGCCGGCGAAAACCCAGTCATCCTGCTCCTCGTCCCATTCCGCCTGCGCCGGGACGGCGATGTTGCTTTGGGAAACGACATCCGCGCCCAGTTGATAGGTTTGGTTCACTTCGCGCCACATTGGAGCCAAGGATGCCGGGCAGATGATCAGCGGGTTGCCGGCCCTGGGGCGGATGTGTTTGAGCTGCTCCAGAATCTTGGCGCCGATGAAGGTTTTGCCCAAGCCGACCACGTCTCCGATGTAGCAGCCGCCATACTCGGCGATGATGTCCAGTCCGCGCCGGACGGCGTCCATCTGGAAATTAGCCAGTTGGGGGCCGCGGCCGCCCGGCTCGATAATCGCGCCGCCGGTTTCGCTGTGATAGAGTTCGTAGAGGGCTTTGATGTAGACGTCGTAGGGGTTGGTATGGGCAATCGCCCAAGAACGGTTGAGCTCCGCCAGGGCCAGCTCGGTGAGGTCGGCGGCGTCCTGCCAGAGGTTTTCAAACCAGACTTCCAGTTCGGCCACTTCGCGCCCGTCAAAGCGGACATTCAGCTCAGTGTTGCCGGCGAACCCGGCGAGAGAGAAGTTGGAGGATCCTACGATGGCGGAGCTTTGGACCGCCACGCGGTCGTAGCGGCAGATATAGGCTTTGGCGTGGAGCCGCTCTTTGAGGTAGGCGCGGATTTCCAGCCGGCCGGCGGCGATCAGGTCGCGGATGCGGGTTATGCCCTGCTGTTCGGTGTCGGTTTGCGTCGCGGCGGCGGCGGAGCGGCCTACTTGCCGGGCGGCTTCGCCCCTAAGCTGGTCGCTATCGGAGCGCCGGATTGGCGTATGCGCCGCCAGGTACTCGCCCAGCGTGTCGTGGTGGTTGATGGCGGCGGCCACGTCGTCCAGCACCTCCCGGTCGGTGCGGCCTACCAGAATACGAATTTTAGCGACGCCGGAGAGTTCGCGGGCAACCTCGGTAAAGCCGGACATAAAGAAGTAGCCCACGGCAATATCAGCGGATTTAGCCTCGGTAAGGATGGCCTTGAAATCCTCCATGAAGGTAGGAACGCTGGCGGCGTGGATGATGTTCATGTTTTTCCTTAGTGTTGCGGTTGTCCCTTTGGCGCGGTCTTTGTCGAGTTTGCCGCAAAGATTTCGGCAGTTCCCGCAAGGGTTTGTTGGGTGATCCCCAAAGCGTTTCGCTGGGGATTTTAACATAGAGCGGCAAGTTTTTCTCAAGGGGTAGGACTGAATGGGTAGGACTGACGTGGATGGTGTCCTTCCGGCGCTGGGGGGGAAGGCGCGGGCGCTGCGGTCGATGGGTTAGTGTCAGGATCGGGGGAGTGTACGGGTTGTTTATGGTCGGTAGGTGCTTGGGGGCAAGCAGCCTTACCGTCGACTTAGGATTGATTTGTGTCCCATGGAAAATATATAAGTGATGCTATCCTTTCGCCGAATTCCCTCGTTCCCACGATTGCTAGGGTTATTGGCCGTAAATCCTTGCCTTTGGGGTTTGGATTAGTCATCCACCATTCACAAAGCGTGATCTTTGCCTCTTTAGCCTGGTATTTCTTTATGTCTTCGCTTTTTCTGACGGGTATGAATTGATCTATAAACCGGCAGCCTGTTTTCTCTTTTCTTGTAATCGGCCAGTAGTAGATTCGTTCTTCATCTAAATTCCACGGGAATTTTTTTGTTTGACTGAGGCAACGGTGTTTGGGAGGGTAGCTTTTCCTCCAATATAAATAATATTGGTATGTCAGTTTCGTTTGTTGGAAACATTATTCCATTTGATTCGGAAGTTGGCCTCATGGTGATGAAGTCATTAATTGGTGATAGATCCCGAATTTGGTCTTGATTGATGCTCCGCAGTGGTTTTTAGGGTATGTGTACTAACTCGATGACGTGTGTCGCATTGAGTGCGTGATTCGCTCCAACAATGAAATCATTGCCGTTTTCGTCGCATTCTGTGCATTTCCATCGTTCTTTTGGTTTGTTTCCAAATTTGCCTGTTATGATATCCATTATGCTCATCAGATGCTCCTTCATTTTGATCTTGGATTGATAATTTTCTTTATGGGAAACTGATTGTTGCCTGATTCGCTACGGCGGCGCGGGTGTCGTTGCCCCTTTCCAGCTAGTTGACTGCGTCTGTTCGGGTGGCTTGATGCGGGGCGGGTCGGTTCCTCAGTTTGGCTACGGTGACCGTGGGTAGCCTGCCGTGGGCGGGCAAGCGGCCCGGTTCCTGACGGTCGGCGCCTACGATGTTTGCGAGCTGCTACGGACCCAGTGGCGGGTTGGCGCCTCGCGGAGCTTGTTGATAATGGGGTTACGGCGGTGGTCGTCATTGCGCGTAACCCTGCTTGCCGGGGCGTTTCATTGGCCTCCGGGGTCACTGTATCCGCCTGCTTCCGGAGGTCATTGCTCGGGCAGTTTCGCGGGGGATTGTAACACGGGGCGTCAAGTTTTCTTCAAGGGGGCTGGCTCTTGGGGCGTTTTTTCCGTTTTGGGAGCGCCACTACTGGACGCGCCTGCGTGTGATGGTGTTGCGGCGGACCGGGCGGGGGATCGGACATCTATATCCGGATTGGAAAGCTGGTGTTCCGCCGGCTGGACTGCGCCCGGCCAGGGGGCGGGCCGTGCCGTAGTCCGGCGCGGGTCATTCCGGTTGACAGCGGCTTAGGTTGAGATTGTCCAGCGCCTGCTCCATCTGCTCGGCCAGTTGTTCCGGATCGCTGGGCGACAGTCTGGCCCGGCCTTCTTTGACGGCTTCCGTGACGTGGAGGATGGAGCTTTTTACGGCGGCTTCGGCTTTTCGTATCCTTCGCCTATTTTGGCCCAGCCACAGCGCATATAGGATTTCTTGTTCCTGTGCGGTATGGCGAAAATGATGGTTTCGGGCTTGTCGAACCGGTCCCGCAGTATCAGGATCCCGTCCGCTTGGGGCGATGACACGGCGATGGGCATTCCGTGTTTGCCGGTGCGCGGCCGGGCCATGATAGGGATAGCGACGGGTTAGTGCGCGGCGGTCGCCGTTGGCCGCCCCGACTGGGCGGTCTTGCCGGCCAGGGCCGGGTCGTTGCGGCAGGGGTTGGCCCTGGGCGGGCGTATCCGGGGCGCATTCCACTGATAACTCTTGCACCTGGGGCAGACCTTCGGCTCCGGCAACCCCGGCTGCTTGGGGATCCAGCGGTGAGAGCGCCTTTCGCACAGAAAGCCGTCAATCTTGACCTAAGCCATGGTTTCGTTCCTCCGGGAGTAGTGGCACCGGCGACCGCCTGGCGGCTCTTTACCATACCACTCATAATAATCCCCTCCCCCTCCGGGGGAGGGTTAGGGTGGGGGCGTCCCCCATAACAACAACCCACCCATATCATCCTCCTTTATTGTTCGAGCGTTCCGGCAGCCATGCCGGACGCGTTGAAACAGAGTGAGACCGCCGGGGTGGCACCCCCGACAGCCTCGGTGGCACACCCGGACCGGCGATCCAAGATGAGCGTTTGCCATAGTATAGCACCGGCCAAGGCATTGCAACCCGTCCCGGAGTCGGGTTTCCCGGACTTGCGGGATTTGCGGTCCGCGTTGGACCTGATTAGCTTGGACGAGGTGGTTGCGGCGCTGTAAGGCCCGCCCCGCGTCGGGCGCAGGGTATGCCCCCGGCGGCCTATGCTGCGGGCGTACCTGGCCAGCCGTTACCTCGGCATCGGCAGCCTGTCGGCTCTGATTGCCCGTTTGAACAATGACCCAGCGTTGCGTAGCGTGGCCGGCTTTACCGGCAGTCTGCCTTCTTACGCGACCTTCTGGCGGGCCTTTGACCAACTGGCCGGTATGCCGAAACTGATTGCCCGCTGTTGCGATGACCTCTTGGCCCGGCTGGCAGAGTTGGCGCCGGGCCTGGGGCAGGAAGTGGCGGTTGACGCTACGACCATAGAGGCTTACGCCAATCCGAACCGGAAACATACCGTGCGCAACCCGGACGGGCCGGCCGATGCGGACGCTTCGTGGACGAAAAAGAACTCGGCCCGCGATCCTTCACAACAGGAACGGGTTTTCGGCTATAAAGCCCATGGGGTCGTCGATGCCAACCACGACGCGCCGCTGGGAATGGTGGTCACTACGGCCAGGCGAAACGCTTCGCGGTTTTTGTTGCCGCGGCTTAAAGGATTGGCGTCCGGGCATCCTTGTTTCCGCTTGGCGTCGGGGGCGGTGGTCATCGCCGATCGATGGTATGATTCCATGGGCAATAACGAGTTCGTGCATCGGAACGGCGGGGTTCCGGTCATTTACAAGCGGGGGTTGCCAGAAGGCAGGCTGCATGATGGCATCTACACTGCGGAGGGAGTGCCAACTTGTTTGGGCGGGCGGGCGATGTCGTAGATCCGCACTGATCCCGATACCGGGCATCATTTGTACCGTTGCCCGGAGGGCGGTTGCGCCCGGCGTGAAACGGTGCGGGCTGTTTCCGCTTGTGATGACGAGGCGTGGGAGAACCCGGAGGATAACATCAGGCTGTTCGGCGGGCGCATCCGGCGGGGCAGCGTGGAATGGAAGGCGATGTACGACAAGCGGTGGAGCGTAGAGCGGGTGTCGGCAGGTGGAAAGAGAAAGGCCAATTGGAGCGGCACTGCTATTTCGGCTTGCAGTGGGTGTCGATGCACGCGGGGTTGCCGATGCTGATGTCGCTGGCGGCGCAGCTGAATCAATTTTTGTCCGAAGCGAGGAAGGGGCGTAGCGTGAGATAGTCTGCGGGGCGGGCGGGCATCTTGTTTGTCGGATCCTTGCTGATAGCGTTTCAGGCCGGCTGCGGGCAGCGACCGGTTTTCTTTTTTTGGGACTGCGTTCTGGGGCGTTTGTAGCGCTAGAATCACCCCGACGAAGCCGGGGGCGTTCTGTGAATCCAGCTTGGGAACGATGGGCGGGCTGATTGCGGAAATCGCCCACGAAAGTGACGTAATTCGTAGCACGGCGTAAAACGCGTCGAATTTTGAATAACCCTAGGCGGTATCCGCCGCTTGACGGCAAGATACATCCGGGCTAAGATACCCTACCAATACTCCGCATAAGAGAAAGTTTATGATTGCATACGCCGCCGCAGAAGTGGCGGAATACGCCGCCCAAGCCCGCGAGTTTCTGGACAAAGGCTGGGATTATCTGGCCGCCGGAAATTTGCATCAAGCCTCGGAAAAGGGCTGGGGCGCCGCGGCGCACATGGCCAAGGCCGTCGCCGTAGCCCACGACTGGCGATACGGCAATCACGCGGATTTCAACGAAGTGATGTATCAAACCAGAGAGTTGACCGGCAACATCCGCCTCCGCGACCTCCGCAACAATGCCGGGGATCTGCACATCAATTACTACAAGCGCAAAAGGCACCTGAACCCCACGGACATCAAGGAAGGGCTGGAATCGGTCGCCGAATTGCTGGATGTACTAGCCCCGTTGACCGGTCTGGAACCCGCCGACAACGGCTGATTGCCGGAGTATCCCAATGTCTAAAACCACTGACCGCCCGGACATTGACCGCCCGCGCGGAAGCGTAAAGCACCCGTTTGTCGCATGGCTATTGGCATCGGCGCGGATGATTGTCTTTTCGTTCCGGCACTTCGGCAAGCCTATGCGGGTTGACTACCGCACCGGCGACGTCTGGCAAGACCGTGAGTAAGGCGTCGCCCCTACGGATTGCCCGCCCCCTCCGCTACCCGCACCCCCAGCGCCGCCAGCAGCCCGTCGATCCGCTCCACCGCGCCCCCCGCCGCCGCCGTTTCCCGCCGCAGCGCCAGCAGCTCCGACACCATCTTAAGCGCCAACTGCACCCCCGCCAGATTCAGCCCCAGATCCTCCACCAGATGCTTGATCAGCCGCAGCCGATTCACATCATCATCGGAATACGCCCGCAGCGCCCCCATCCGCAGCGGCGCTACGAACCCCGCCCGCTCATACTTCCGCAGCGTCTGCGGGTGCAGATCCAGCGTCTGCGCCACCACGCTGATCAGGTAAACCCCCGGCGCCTGCTGCATCATCGCGGCCTCCCCGGTTGACGGCTCCCGCCCCCCTTTTATATCCCGCGGGAACGGCTATGTCAACGGCGTATCCGGCGGATTACCCCCCAAGAATCAATTTCCGGTGATTTCCGGTAAGGTAGTTGACACAGTTTATATCAACTGATATAGTCTAATCATTCAATTGACGAGGTGAGCGATATGACAGCGACAGCGATTCGGAATCGGCAGGCGGCGGCGGAAAAGGGGCAGGAACTGAGCGGCGCGGTGGCGCGGCAGGTTGCCGACATCCTGGCCGACGCCCAGCGACAGGAGCAGGCGCGGCAGGAAACCCGCCCCGCCGTGGCCTACCGCGTCCCGGCGCCCGGCGTCCGCTACTACTTCTAGGCAGACAACCCACCCAACCCCCGGCAACCAGCCGGAATTTTGAGGAGGCAACCGATGATGCTGCAACGCATAACCCCGTTCACCGAACTGCGCCAAATGCAGGAAAATATGGACCGGATGCGGCGCCGTTTCGCCGCCCCCGCCGGCGATGCGCCCAACCCCGCCGGCGCCGATGCTTGGGCCGCCCCGCTGGACGTGGTAGCCGACGGCGATAACTTCGTCATCCGCGCCTCCCTCCCCGGCGTGGCCCCCGAAAACATCCAGGTGTCCATCGAGGACAACGTCCTGACCATCAGCGGCGAAACCGCGGCGCAGTTCGACCGCGGCGAGGGCGCCTACCTGGTGCGCGAGCGGCGGGCCGGCGCCTTCCGCCGCTCCCTCCGCCTGCCCGACACCGTGGCGCAGGACCAGGCGCAGCCCCGCTACGAACACGGCGTGCTGACCATCACCCTGCCCAAAGCCGAGGCGAAACGCGCCAAACAGTTCCCGGTGCAGGTGGCCGAAAGCCCCGCCGCCATTGACGCCGCCTAATCCCGGCGCAACGGCGACTACAAAACCGGGGCGGGTATCACACCCGCCCCGGTTTTTGACCGGCTCCGTAGCTGCCCTCGGCGCCTAAGCCCCGTAGCGGGCGGCGGCCAGCGGGTCGCTGTATTCCTGCCCCTTAGTCGCCCAGAAAGCCGCCGCGATTTCGTCGCAGGCCGCCACCAGGTTTTGCGCGTTTTCCATGCTGACCGTCTGCTTGCACTGCCCGGCCAGCTTGAGCGCCGCGTTGAACTTGGCGGCGATTTCGTTGGCATCGGTGTTGGGCCAGGCGTAATCCGCCCACAGGATCCGCAGCTCCTCCTTGCACTTTTCGGCGTGATCTTCCTTTACCGCGATGTAGCGCGACAGCTTGTTGGCGTAGTCCTGGAACACCGCGGGGTCGACGTCGGCCGGCGTGCCCAGCGCGTCAATCCGCAGCACCATCTTTTGCACCGTCTGCGCCGCGATTTTCGCCGATATCGGGTCATAAATCCCGCAGGGAATGTCGCAGTGCGCCCGCGCCACCGTCGGCCGGAACCACCCCAAAGGGTTAAACATAATGCCCTCCGCAATCCGAATCTGAAATTGTCGGCCCGCCGCCCGTCCCCGGACGCCGTAACCCGCCCCAAAGGTTAAAGGAAATCCGCCCGCGGCGCAACCCGCCCGCCAACCCCGCCTTTCCCCCGCCGGGGTTGACATCCCGCCGCCCGCCGCCTATTATGCCGCATAACATAAGCAATTTTCCGAAAACATAATCCTAATCATCCGAATATAGAGGAATAATATGCTCAAAACAGCGAAATAAAACGTCAAAATCCTGATTTTCGTATCCATCATCCTGGCGATAATCGTCGCCGCCGCCTGCGGCAGCGCCGAGCAGCCCGCCCCAACGCCCACATCCACCGCCGCCCCGGCCCCCGGCGCCGCCGCCGCATCGCCCACCCCGGCGCCCGCCGCCACCGCCACGCCGGACCGCCCGCCGCAGGTCGCCACCGTCGCCGTGCCTACCCCCGGCGTCGTCGAATCCGCCGCCGAAAAGCCGTGGGCCTCTTTCGCCGCCCAAGCCAAAGCCGGCGGCATCCTCCGCAACGCCGAAGCCGTGCTGCCCGACCATTGGGATTTGCACCAATCCTGTTGCAACCCCGGCCCCGCCGCCGCCCGCGACTTGTTCAACAACCTGGTGATGTACGACCCCACAGACCAGATAACCATCGTCGGCGACCTCGCCCGGAGCTGGGAATGGGCCCCCGACGGGTTGAGCATAACTTTCCGTCTATGGGATAACGCCCAATGGTCCGACGGCCAGCCGGTCACCGCCGATGACGTAGTTTTCAGCTTGAACCGCATGGTCGAGGAGGATGTATCCCGCCCCCGCGTGAAAAACCTCCGCCCCTATTACGCCGGCTCCCAAGCCATCGCCCCTGACACGGTCCAGGTCGACACCAAGTTCCCCAACCCCGCCGCTTTCCTGCCTTTCCTGGCCGTCGACTTTATGTCCATCCAGCCCAAACACATCTTGGAGGGCCGGGCGGACGTCGAGGATTTCTTTGACGACCCGGCCAACATCGTCGGCTCCGGCGCCTACTTGTTCGTCAGCCACGAAATCGGGCAAGGCTGGGTTTTTGAGCAAAACCCCAATTATTTCAAGGATGGCTTGCCTTTCGCCGACGGGAAAGAAACCTTTGTCATCAAAGACAAAGACCGTTTCGTAACCGCCTTTATGACCGACCAGATCGACATCGTTCACCGCGGTTCCCTGTTGCCCCTAACCGATATGGTGTCTTTCAAGAACCAGTGGGAATCCGAAAACCGCGGCGTGGTCTATTCGCCGGGGTTCACCCTGCAAGGGCTGACCAATATGAAATGGACCGCCCCGCCCTTTGACGACCCCCGAGTCCGCCGCGCGGTGTTCCTCGCCATTGACCGCAAGGAACTGGCCGACATCGACAAGCTGGGTTTCGCCAAAATGGGCCAGCCCTTTTTCCCCGGAACCCAATGGGCCTCTAGCGACGAGGAAGTCGCCGCCTGGCCCGGTTTCCGCTACCTCGACGCCAACGGCGAGCTATACCTGGGCGACCCCATCGGCGTCGACGGGCTGGTCAAACACCCCGACGACATCGCCGAAGCCCAGCGCCTGATGACCGAAGCCGGCTACCCCGACGGCTTCACCGCCAACTATCACACCTACACCGCCAACAAAAACGTCCCGGTAATCCTAAAGCAGCAACTCCAGAACTCCTTGGGCATCGAGCTGGAAATCAAAATCACCGACACCGCCGCCACCATCGCCGCCGAGCAGGAAGTGGACTTCAGCCACTTCGTCAGCGTCCACAACGGCCCCAACATCGTCGACCCCGACGACCTCCTCAGCGGCGTCTACCTGGCCGGCGCCCCCCGCAACCCCATCGATTACGAAGATCCGATGATCCGGGATATATTCGAGCGCCAAAAGAGCGAGCCGGATTTGGCGAAGCGGCAGGCCCTGATCCGCGAAGCCGAAGCCATCATCCTCAAAGGCGAACACCACATGGTCCAATATTACTGGTACGGCGACCCCCGCTGGATTGTCCCCAACCACATCAAAAACTACGTCCCCCGCCAAACCGTCCAATACGGAATGGGCACCGAACACCTCTGGATTGAACGCTAAACCCCGCCCCCCAACCCCGGATCCCCCGGCCGGTAAAGGCAACGGCGGGGGGATCCGCCCAACCCGGCGCCCCCACGCAACGGACGCGGATACGGGCTTATGACAACCTACATCGCGCAACGGCTGGCTCTGTTCATCCCCACATTGATATTGGCATCCTTCCTTGCTTTCGCCATTATGCGGATACTGCCCGGCGATCCGGCCATCGCCATGCTGGGCGGCTCCGAAGGCAGTTTCACCGAGGAAGATCTGGAAGCCGTGCGGGAAAAGCTCGGCACCAACCGCCCCCTGCACATTCAATACGGTTCCTGGATTGGCGATTTGTTCACCGGCGACCTCAACGATTCCTACTTTTTCCGCGTTCCCGTCGCCGATCTGATGCAAGACCGTTTCCCGGTAAGCACCCAGCTTGCCGTAATGGCCCTGCTGATTTCCTACGCCGTCGCCATCCCGCTAGGCGTCCTATCCGCGGTGAAACAAGACTCCTGGTTCGACCACGCCGCCAAGATCTTCACTATCGCCGGAGTCGCCCTACCCACCTTCTGGGTAGGAATCCTCGTGCTGTTCGTGCTGTCCAATTACTTCAACTGGGTGCCGCCCCTCGACTACGCCGATTTCTGGGAAAACCCCGCCGTCAACTTGCAACAAATGATCTTCCCCGCCGTCGCCCTGGGCTACTTCAACACCGCCTTCGCCGCCCGCCTGACCCGCTCCACCATGCTGGAAGTGCTGCACGAGGATTACATCCGCACCGCCCGCTCCAAGGGCTTGAAAGAGGCGGCGGTAATCGGCCGCCACGCCGTCAAAAACGCCTTCCTGCCCGTAGTAACCATCATCGGCTTTCAACTAGGCCGGCTATTCGGCGGCGCGGTAGTAATCGAAGCCATATTCGTAATCCCCGGCGTAGGCACCCTCCTAGTCGAAAGCGTCCTAATCCGCGACTACCCCGTAGTCCAGGCGGTAATCCTGATGATCGCCCTGATCGTCCTCGCCCTGAACCTGATAGTCGACCTCCTATACGGCTGGCTAAACCCCCGCATCCGCTACGCCTAACCCCCCGCCCCCCAATCCCGGCAAGGACAGGCCGCCGATGTTCAGAGACATACCGCAAGCCTCCCCCACCGCCCCGGCCCATCCCGACCACCGGGCGGCATTAAAACGCCCGCTATACACCCGCGCCATATCCGGCGTAGCCGGCTTCTCCCGCCGCAAGCCGCTGGGCGCCATCGGCGGCGGCATCTTGCTGATCCTCGTGCTGATTTCCCTGCTGGCCCCGGTAATATCCCCCCAAGACCCTTACCAAATACGCGGCGACAGCATCCTGGCCGCCCCCAACGAAACCCTATGGCTGGGCGGCGATTCCCTGGGCCGCGACGTTCTAAGCCGACTGTTCTACGGCGGCCGCATATCCCTATACGTCGGACTGGTAAGCATCGCCGTAGGCATCACCGCCGGAGCGTTCCTCGGCGCCCTAAGCGCCTACTTCGGCGGCAAGATCGACTTGGTAGTGCAGCGTTTCGTAGACGCATTCATCGCCTTCCCCGGCATCATCTTGGGATTGGCCATAATGGCGGTGCTGGGATCTTCGGTAAACAACATCATATTCGCCCTGGTGCTGGTGCTGGCCCCCAGCGCCATCAGAACCGTGCGCTCCCAAGCGTTAGCCATCAAAGAAATGGACTACGTCCTGGCCGCCCGCGCCCTGGGCGCCCGCGACTTACGCATCGTCCTGCGCCACATCATCCCCAACTGCATGGCGATCTTCATCATCCTGTTCACCCTGAACCTCGGCTACGCCATAGTAGTAGAGGCCACCCTAACCTTCCTGGGCGTAGGCGTCCCCCCCGACGTCCCAAGCTGGGGCGGAATGCTCGCCGAGGGCGGAATAGCCTACATCAAAGACGCCCCCTGGTTAGCCATAGCCCCCGGCATAGCCCTATCCCTAGCCGTATTCGGCGTAAACCTGCTAGGCGACGCCCTCCGCGACGTGCTGGATCCGCGGCTGCGCGGCACCTAATCCGCAAAGGTTGCCTCACCGGATTTGATTTGCTAAACTTGCCCGTCAATCTTGAATACCATACGGGCGGTAGAGGGTTTGCCTTTGCTGGATTTGAGCGAGTTAGCAACCGGGCAAATACCGGCGATCACCCCGGCCGTGGGCGAAGCTCTGGCGGAGGCGGCGAGCGTGTCCCTGGAATGGCGCGGGCATACGCCGGGCGTTACGCTCCGAGTCAGGGGTATCTCAAACAATAGCTATCGGTTATATTGGCAGCCGGCTTCAGACCAAGCCCTTAATAGAAGTTGGGCCGTTCCCGACGACTCCGTTCACTCTGGAGCAGTAGGCATAGCAGTCTTGCTAATTGTGCGAGAGACGGGCTTTACCACTGTTGAGCGTTCTGTCAGAGGCACCGGAATTGATTACTGGTTGGGACCTCCCGGTGGGCCGCCCTTCCAGTCCCATGCTAGACTGGAGATTTCAGGAATACTGCAAGGCAGTGATGGCAATATCAGGGCTCGGGTGAGAGAGAAACTAAACCAGACTCGCCGATCCGACAATACAATGTTGCCGGCCTACGTTATCGTAGTTGAATTCAGCGGTCCCATTGCCGAGGTTGGTAAGAGATGAATACAGTCAACACCCTGCACCATCAAGCTATGGAGTTCGTAGACCAGGCGATGCTGGAACAGCGCGCCGGCAATCATGAAAGCGCCATAAAGCTGTTTGAGCAGGCGACGGAATATGAGCTCGCCGCCATAGATTCTATGTCGGAACCCGTGGAGCCGACCTACTCCGTCTTACACCGCAGCGCCGCCAGTATGGCTATGAACGCCAACCAACTGCGCCAGGCCGAGCGGATAATCAACAAAGCCTTATCCCAAAACCCCCATCCTGAAATAGCAGACGAGATGCGCGAACTGCTAGAGCAAATTTACTTCCAATGGAACTTGGATCGAAATAGCGCTACCATGGCCCGCGGTTGCCTGGAATTGAGCCTTGCCGGTCCATCGGTTGGATATGGTATAGTGCATTCAAAAGAACTCATCAGGCGTATAAATTCCACAATCGAGATGATCACCCGAACCGCTGAACGGACTCTGAAAATACCATTTAGGGAAAGCGGGCAAGCAAATAAATACGTTCGAGAATACTACCAGCCTTGGATATCCGCGTTAAGGGCTGGGAGTTTCGGCGTGGTAATTAACTTTATCTCCACGAAAGGGCAAATGTCTTTTCCTGAGATGGTCGGGGTGTCTGAGGTCATAGACGAATTTATGACCTTGATGGAATTTTTGGATAAATCGGGAATCTCTGAAATACAAGAACGTATACCCGATCAGGCATACTTGACCAATTTCTTGAGTTTAGCAAAAAAAGTGGCCCCGGACGGAAAAGAAATCCAAAAAGTAGGGTTTACATCAATTGGCGACCATGGGCATCGCTCTGTGATTATCAGCAAGGTAGCCTCTGATCTGCCCTTGCCGCCGCCAACGGAACCCGCATTCATTGAACCGGAACCCGTAGAAATTCTCGGTACGTTGCGCTTTGCGGATGCAACTAGCAACGATCACAATAACATTAAAATTGTCGATCGCAATGGAAAATCTCATAGGATTAGAGTGTTGCCCGGAATGATGGATGATATTGTACGCCCGATGTGGGGGCGTCTGGTAACCGTTAATGGTGTACGGGCAGGCACTGTCATTGAACTGCAAGAAGTTAATGAGGCCGAAGAAGTGGAGGCGTGACCGATAATTCTTGTCGCACTAAATCCGAACAATAGTTCCGGTCACATTCGCCTCGCGAACACAACCACTGCCCGCTATCCCCTGTTCCCCTGCCCCCCACCGCCGATACCCCCCGCCGCAGTTCCCCAACCCGCCCCCGCCCCGCCTTGTGCCGCCCTATCCCGCAACCTATAATTGCGCCACAGGCATACCCCTGCGCCGCGCCCCGGCGCAGCCCACATCCTACCCCGCCGGAGATGACCCCGTGGCGACCGCCAACTACGCCCCCCCCGCCCCCAACAAACACCGCAGCGCCGAAATCACCCACGACCCCCAACGCGCCCCCGCCCGCGCCATGCTTATGGCGATGGGCATCACCCAGCAGGATATGGAAAAACCCTTCGTCGCCATCGCTAACCTCGCCAGCGACGTCACCCCCTGCAACGTCCACCTCGACCGCTTCGCCCAAGGCGTCAAGGAAGGCATCCGCGCCGCCGACGGCGTACCTTTCCAATTCGGCACCATCACCGTCAGCGACGGCATCTCTATGGGCACCGAGGGAATGAAAACCTCCCTGGTCAGCCGCGAAGTCATCGCCGACTCCATCGAACTGGTCACCTTCGGCGAGCGTATGGACGGCCTGGTCACCATCGCCGGCTGCGACAAAAATATGCCCGGCTGCATGATGGCCATCGCCCGCCTCAACGTCCCTGCCATCTTTATGTACGGCGGCACCATTATGCCCGGCCAGCACAACGGGCGCGATGTCAACATCCAGGACGTATTCGAAGCCGTCGGCGCCTACGCCCGCGGCAACGTCACCTACGAGGAGCTGAAAGAGCTGGAATGCCGCGCCTGCCCCGGCGAGGGCTCCTGCGCCGGCCTGTTCACCGCCAACACGATGTCCACCGCCATTGAAGTGATGGGTATGTCGCTCCCCGGCGACGCCTCCATCCCCGCCATCGACCCCCGCAAGCTGGGCCAGGCCCGCGACACCGGCCGCGCCCTGATGCGCCTGCTGGAGCAAGACGTCCGCCCCCGCGATATTATGACCCGCCAAGCCTTCGAGAACGCCATCACCGTCGGCGTAGCGATGGGCGGCTCCACCAACATTGTGCTGCACCTGATGGCCATCGCCCGCGAAGCCGAAGTCCCCTTGTCGCTGGACGATTTCGAGCGCATCAGCGCCGCCACCCCCTACATCGCCGATATGAAACCCGCCGGCCGCTATGTAATGGCCGACCTGTCCCGCTACGGCGGCATCGCCCTAGTGATGAAACGCCTCCTCGCCGCCGGCCTGCTCCACGGCGACGCCATGACCGTCACCGGCCGCACCCTGGCCCAAAACCTGGAGGGCGTAACCGTAGTCGACGATCAGCCGGTGATCACCCCGGTAGACGCCCCCCGCAGCCCCACCGGGGGGCTGGCGATCCTCCGCGGCAACCTGGCGCCCGATGGCGCGGTCATCAAGGTCGCCGGCCACCAGCAGCGGGTCTACCGCGGCCCGGCCCGGGTGTTCGACCAGGAACCCGCCGCGTTCCGGGCGGTCCAGAACGGCGAAATCCAACCCGGCGACATTGTAATCATCCGCTACGAAGGCCCCAAAGGCGGCCCCGGAATGCAGGAAATGCTGGCCGTAACCGGCGCCATCATCGGCCAGGGACTGGGCGAGGAAGTCGCCCTGATCACCGACGGCCGCTTTTCCGGCGCCAGCCACGGCCCGATGGTCGGCCACGTAGCCCCCGAAGCCGCGGTAGGCGGCCCCATAGCCTTACTCCGCGAGGGCGACGAAATCACCCTAGACATCCCCGCCCGCCAACTAAACGTCCGCCTGACCGAGGAGGAAATGACCGACCGCCGCGCCGCCTGGCAACCCCTACCCCCCAACTACGCCACCGGCGCCCTGGCAAAATACGCCAAACTAGCCTCGTCCGCCTCCGAAGGCGCGGTAACGCGGTAGAAAACGGCAACATAAACTGACACCCGACTCCCCCGGGGCGCCAAGCCCCGGGCAACCGCCCACTGATGGAACTTCAAAATGACCAGAGTAAACCTAACGCAGGAAGCCCGCGAAACCATCGCCAGCCTAGTCCGGCAAGACTTGGCCCAGCGTTTCACCGACGACGAATTTATTTTCGATCCTATCGTGGTGTTGCCGGAAGACAATTTGTACGGCGACCCGGACGACCCGACGGAATACGTAAACGTCATAATCGTTTTCGATGGCGACCAAAACCGGCTTGACGCCCGGTGGACCAGCGGAATGAATGTGCGCATCATTCCCAAACTCGAGGAAGCCGGATACCCTTATTTTCTGGTCAGAACATTCATCGGGAAAAATACCTGGAAAAAATCGGCGTCGAGATATTTGCGTGAAAGCACTTGATTTCATAACCACCGCCCGGCTGCTAGTGGAACATCCACGGCGGGGCCGCCCGTTGGAAACCAATTTGCGCCGGGCGGTCAGCACCGCCTATTATGCGCTGTTCCACAGTCTGGCCGAGTGTTGTGCCGACAGCATAGCAGGAAGTCGCCAAGCCAACCGTAACAGCGATGCATGGCTTCGCGTCTACCGGAGGCTGGATCACGGCACAGCAAGAATGCGCTTCCGAAATAAGACGGAAATTAGGAAATTTCCCGCAGAAGTGCAAAGATTCGCGAATTTCTTTTCGGAAATGCAACTGCGGCGTCAATTGGCGGATTATGCGCCCGACGCCGCCTTTGAGAGAGAGGAAATCCGCCAGCGCATAACTGAATCCGAGGATATAATCATCCAATTTGAGAATGTTTCCATCCGGCGCCGCCGCGCCTTCGCCATCTACGTTATTATGCCCCCCCGGCGAACCTGAACGCCGCCCGGCCCGGCACCGCCGCAACCCCACCCAACCCCGCCAGGAGTGCCTGCCATGACCACCGACTACGGAACCGAAGCCATCCGCCGCCACCGCGAAAGCCGCGGCAAAGTCAGCGTCAACTCCAAAATGACCGTCGAAACCCTCCACGACCTATCCATCGCCTACACCCCCGGCGTCGCCTCCGTCTGCATGGCGATCCACGCCGACCCCGCCGAATCCTACAACCTCACCAACCGCGGCAACACCATCGCCGTCGTCACCGACGGCTCCGCCGTCCTCGGCCTCGGCAACATCGGCGCCGAAGCCGCCATGCCCGTGATGGAAGGCAAATCCATCCTCTTCAAGACCCTCGCCGGCGTCGACGCCTACCCCATCTGCATCGCCTCCCAAGACAACGACACCATCATCCAAACCGTCCGCGCCATCGCCCCCAGCCTCGGCGGCGTCAACCTCGAGGACATCGCCGCCCCCCGCTGCTTCGCCATCGAGGACGCCTTGCAGGATCTAGGCATTCCCGTATTCCACGACGACCAGCACGGAACCGCCATCGCCGTCCTCGCCGCCGTTATCAACGCCTTGAGCGTCACCGGCCGCCGGATCGAAACCGCCTCTTTCGTGTTCGCCGGCGCCGGCGCCGGCGGCATCGCCTCCGCCAAACTGCTACAAGACTACGGCGCAACCCACATCACCCTAGTCGACAGCGTCGGCATCATCCACCGCGGCCGCTCCGACCTCACCCCGGTAAAGACCGCCCTGCTCGACACCACCAACCCCGAAAACCGCACCGGCGGCATCGGCGACGCCCTCCGCGGCGCCGACGTATTCATCGGCCTCGCCGTCGCTGATATGGTCACCCCGCAAATGGTGTCGTCTATGGCGAAAGACCCGGTGGTTTTCGCCATGGCCAACCCCATCCCGGAAATAATGCCCGACCTCGCCGCCGCCGCCGGCGCCGCGGTAGTCGGCACCGGACGCAGCGATTTCCCCAACCAGATCAACAACAGCCTGGTGTTCCCCGGCGTATTCCGCGGCACCCTGGACGCCAAAGCCCCCCGCATCACCACCGGAATGAAACTCGCCGCCGGCCAGGCCCTCGCCGCCCTAATCCCCGAACCCACCCCCGAAAAAGTAATCCCCTGGTCCCTCGACCGCGCCGTACCCCAAGCCGTAGCCCGCGCCACCGCCGAAGCCTGGGCCGCCGAATCCTGAAAACCATCCCCCCAAGAGTAACCCCTTGCGGAAAACCCCCAAGAGGAGCAAACCAACCCTATGCCCAATCAAATCGGCATCGAAACCCTGGACCGGATGCGCCCCAACCTGCGGACCCTAATCGCCCAGGCCGCTAAATCCCGGCCCAACCTCCGCTACTGCGACCTCCGCATCGAAGTCCGCGAGGAAAAGGGCGCCGTAGCCGAAAACGGCGACCCCAAAGCCGGCGCCGAGGATTATTCCTTCGATTTCGGCATCCGCGCCATCTCCGGCCCATCCCCCAACCGCGGCCCAACGCCAGCCGCCGCCGGATACTACGGCCGCGTCTTGGGCCAAGCCGACGCCGCCAACATCGAAGCCATCGTCCGCGATGGACTGGAGCAGGCGCACCAAAGGGCCGCCGCCAGCGCCGCCCAAAAAGAAAGCGCCCGCCGCCGTTTCCCCCTCCTCGGCGCATCCCTCGCCGACGCCCCGCTGGCCCCCGTCCCCCCCGCCGTGGACACCATCCCCGCAACCTACGCCGCCGACCCCCGCTCCGTCCCCCTAGACGCCGCGATCCAAATGGCGGTGGACGGCTGCCAAGCCTTGCAGGATACCGCCGGACAGGTAGTCTACTGCGCCGCCTCGGTAAGCACGCAGCTGATGCGCGAGCTGTTCATCAGTTCCGACGGCGCCGACATCGACCAGACCTTTGCCCAGACCGAAGGCTTCGCCATCGTGGTCTGCTCCGGCGAACACGGCAACTTTGAGCTGTACGATTTCACCGGCCACCAGCGCGGCTGGGAAATCCTCACCGATGGCTACCACCACGGCCCCATCATCCTCCCCAACTTCATCGACTTCTGCGGCAAGCTGTCCGCCGACGCCCGGGAAACCGCCGCCGCCCCGCCCCTAAAGCCCCCCGACCGCGAAGTGACCGTAGTAACCAACCCCCACTTCAACACCCTGCTGGTTCACGAAGTAGTGGGCCACCCCTCCGAGCTGGACCGGGCGCTGAAATACGAAACCGGCTACGCCGGCCGTTCCTGGTTCCTGAAAGATCTGCAAGATCACCAGCTAGGCCGCCCCATAGCCTCCCCCCTAGTATCCGCCTTTTCCGACCCGCTGATGGAGGGCTACGGCTCTTTCCGCTACGACCACGAGGGCGTGCCCGCCCGCCGCGCCTACATCATCCGCAACGGCATCCTCGAGGAATTTCTGAACAACCGCCAAACCGCCGCCATAATGGGCGTATCCCCCAACGGTTCCGCCCGCGCCACCGAAGCCCAGCTTGTGCCGCTAATCCGAATGACCAACACCATATTCGCCCCCGGCAATCAAGACCCGCAAGACATCATCGCCGAAGTCGACCGCGGCTACTACATCGAAGGGCATCGCACTCCATCCATCGCTGAATCCCGCGAAAACTTCCGCATCACCGCCGTAAAAGTCTACGAAATCGAAAACGGCCAGCTAGGCCGGTTATACCGCGACGGCGGCCTAACCGCCGACAGCCGCGACTACTTCCGCTCCATCGACGCCGTAGGCCACGACCTACGCATCAACCCCATCCCCAACTGCGGCAAAGGCCAACCCATGCAAGCCAAGCGAATGAGCAACGGCGGCCCCACAATGCGCGGCCAAGCCCGCCTAACCGGCCCCGCCTAACCCCCGCGGATCTGTATCATTTGCCGGGTAGCCGACTTCACCCACGACCGCCGCAGGGCAACAGAGACACGCTGTCGGTTTTGCCACCCGTGAACCTCACGCCATACGGGCTATTATCCATAGCCCCACAATCGCCCCACAGATCCACACGCCGATACAAATACCTTTTCCCTCCATTTTCAGACAACGCCTCAAGCAGCCCCGGCCATGCCCATTGACCGTCCCCAACCCCACCCAGCAAATGATATAGAACCCTTGCGCCCCTACCGTAAACGCCCTCCCGACTACGCCCCATCCCCCGCCCAAAGTGCATCCCAGGCGACCTCAAATCCCGCATTCGCCGCCGGATACCGCCCCGACAGTAAATCCAAATGCTGCGGCGTAAGGCGGGGCGGCCCCGTCCGTTCCGCCAAATCCGCCGCCTCCCCTGACGGATGAAACCCCCAAAGCCGCGGACGCCCCGCATTCTTGCCGAAAGCCATCACCTTGAAATCGCCCAACCCGCCCGGCCGCGTCAACTCCCGCATCCCCGCCAGCTCCGCCTGCGCCGGCCGCGCCGCGCCCCCCGGCCGGCGCTCCAGCCACCGCCCCAGCCCCAAATTATGCAGCAACGCCGCCTGCGTGCTATACCCCAGCAAAGCCAGCCCCGCCCTCCGACCGGCGTTAGCCAGCGCCGTAAAATCCACCTGCGCCGAAAGATCCTGCCGGCCGATGCGCTCCAGCGGGCGGTCGGTTTGCGTATGGCGGTAGAAAGTGGTCAGCGTTCCCCGGAACCGCTGCGCCGCCGCATACAAATCCGCCGCCGCCCGCCCGTAATCCACCGCCAGCACGAACCCTCGATCCAGCGCCCGCGCCGCCTCCGCCGTCCAGACGTCCAGCCCCAGATTCACCTCGGCGACCTGCCCCTCTATCAGCGTCGCCCCCACCTCCGCCAGCCGCCGCGCCAAAAGCGGCGTAGACGGCTCCCCCGTCCGCGTAACTAGCCTGCCGCCGTCATCCAGCCCCACGTACACCTCCCGCAGCCGTCCGCCCTCCAGCGTCACTTGATGCGCCGGCATCGCGTCCAGGAGCTCGTTAGCCAGCACGCAGCCCGTTGCCCCCCGCAGCGGCAGCCCGGCGGCCGCGGCCCGGCCGGCGCCCGCAATCCCGCTTTCCCATCCGCCGCCGGCCCGCCGGTCCAGGCACAGATAGCGCAAGCGCCGCCGGAATCCGTCCGGCAGCCGCTCCGCCGCCGCGGTCACATCCCGGCAAAGCAGCCCGTCGCCCGCTCCGGCCTCCACCGCCCAAAAGGGCGACGGCGCCCCCAACACCCGCCACATCTGGAACAACTGCGCCGCCAGCAGCGCCCCGAAAGCCGGATGCGCCGCCGGACTGGTATAAAAATCCCCCCCCGCCCCCACCCGCCCCCCAGATGCGTAATACCCCCCATCGGGATGATACAACGCCAAATCCATAAACTCGGCGAAAGGAATCATCCCCCGAGCCGCAATCCGGCGGCGTATTTCGGCTTCGGCGCTCATATCCCGTAACTTTACACCCAACAACCCCCGCGCGACATCGGCTATAATCCCCCCAAATCCCGCGCCGGCCGAGGCCGAATATGGTAACAAAAACCGCCAAACCCGAGATGCTGCCCTACCAACGGCAAGGCGAAATCGACTACGCCGCCCTGAATTTCAACGCCGACGAAACTGAGGTTCCGGTGGACCACATGGAACAGAACCGCGAAATACACGAAATCATCGGCCTGTTCACCGCCTGGTTCACCGACTTTAACCGCCGCCCCGACGTGTTTGTGGATACCGATACCAATATCTGCTACAACCCCCGCAACCTGAACGTCCGCGTCGCCCCCGATGTCTACATCGCCTTTGGGGTCGACGCCGAGGCCATCCGCCCCCGCAAAATCTACCTGCCCTGGGAGGTGGGCAAGCCCCCCGACTGGGTACTGGAAATCGCCTCCGAAAGCACCAGCCGGCAGGATGTCAACCGCAAACCGGCCATCTACGCCCAAATCGGCGTGCCGGAATACTGGCGTTTCGACCCCACCGGCGGCCGCTACCACGGCGCCCCGCTATACGGCGGCCGCCTGGCCGGCATAACCTACGCCCCCATCCCCCTAACCACCGAACCCGACGGCATCTTGAAGGGATACAGCGAAACCCTGCAACTAAGCCTATGCTGGGACCAAGGCTGGCCTACCCTATACAACCCCGCCGCCGGCGAGTACCTAGAAAACTGGCGCCAAGTATGGCACGACCGCGAAGCCCAACGAGCCGCCCGCGCCGAAGCGGAAGCCCGCGCCGCGGAAGCCACCGCCCGCGCCAACGCCGCCGAAGCCGAACTCCGCCGCCTGCGCCGGCGCCTGGGCGAACTGTAGAGGAAATCGCAATGTCCGAAATGCCGTCAATGGAAAAAGAATACGGCCCCAAAGTATTCCCCCCGGTCCACCCCGGCAGGATACTCAACAACGACTTTCTAGTCCCGATGAACATCACGCCCAACCGCCTGGCCGACGCCATCGGGGTTGACGCGCATCTGATTAAGGCCATCATCAACGGCCAAGAACCCGTAACCGCCGAAACGGCCCTGCTATTCTCCCGCTTTTTCGGCACATCCGCCCAAGTATGGACCGGCCTGCAAAGCCAATACGACCTGGATGTCGCAGAAACCCGCCTCGCCGAAAAGCTCGCCGCAGTAGTAGTCTACACCCCGGAGTGACGGGATTGCCGGCGGTGGGGTAACTGCGTCCACCGCCGCCGCCAGAGGGAACTGTAGATACAGATGTCAAATTCTGTGCACAGACAGCGCAAATATGATATATTGCGGGGGTGATTAGAAATTACCGCGACAGAGATACCCGGGCAATAGCCGAGCGCCGCCGGGTGGCAAGGTTTCCCGAAGCCGTAGAGCGTCGGGCGCGGATGAAACTGAATATGCTGAACCGGGCAGGAAACCTCAATGACCTGCGAGTGCCGCCGGGGAATCGGCTGGAAGCCTTGTCGGGAAACCGGAGTAACCAGCACAGCACCCGCATCAACGACCAGTGGCGCATTTGTTTTGTATGGTACGATGGAAACGTATGGGAAGTCGAAATAGTTGACTACCACTGAACCCCCATTCCCGTGAGGCGTGATTGATATGACGGAAATGTCTATGGAAAAAGAATACGGCCCGCCAGTAGCCCCGCCGATACACCCGGGGGAAATCCTTAACGAGGATTTCCTGATCCCGATGAACGTCACGCCCGGCCGCCTGGCCGACGCCATCTGGGTAGACCCGCATCTGATTCAAGCCATCGTCAACGCCCAAGAACCCGTATCCGCCGAAATGGCCCTGCTGCTATCCCGTTTCTTTGGTACTTCAGCAGAGCTTTGGGCCGGCCTGCAAACCCAATACGACCTGGAAACGGCAGAAACCCGCCTCGCCGAAAAGCTCGCCTCAGTAGTAGCCTACTCCCCGCAGTGACGCCCTTGCCGGCGGCGGGCGCAGTTGCTCTGCCGCCGGTAAGCAGGAATGGGTACTGTTCAATTTGCTGGGTAGGCTATTGGCCCAGTTTGCCCCGCCAATCCTCGTATCCCTCTATTTCCCTCTGGCGGGCATACTTTTCCAGGTTGATCTCGCCCAAAAATGCCCGGCTCGCATGATGCAGGACATACCCCATGCCGAATCATAGGAGCGGCAACGCTATTGAAACCGGCGTCCGTAGCAGCCCGTTGTCGTTCAGCGCATCCAGCACAAACTGCTGCACATACTGCTGGTCCAGTATCCCGGCAAACGCTAGTATGGTCTCCCCTACTACCGCCACCCCCGAAAGAATGAACACCGCAGATATGCCACGCAAGCCCATCCCGATAACCCGCCTCATTGCTTATCCTCCTTACTACCTAGCAAATTGAACAGAACCACTTCAGAAGCGACATATAGGCAGTCTAGTGCAAACAGTGGCACTATGTAGGCACAGGGGTAGTTGTCTGACTAGGCGTCGCTGTTGGATGTGGAGTAGCGGTCGGCCTAGGAGTCGCGGTTGGACGTGGAGCAGCCGTAGGCGTCAGCGCAGGCGTACCCCCGGTTGTGAACGAAAGCAAAGACACAAAAATGGCGGCAGCGAAAATCTTGAACACACAGAACCCCCTTGTTGGCATAGGATGGGACTACCGCCACAGCAATCGCGTCCTACTGTGAACCTACAAGGGGGCAAAAATGCCCCGTCCGATACCGGGTAGGTTCACAGACGACGTTGAGGTTCAGGACCCGAAATTGCTGTGGCACCCCGATTATCCCCCAACCCAACAAAAAAGTCAAACCCCGCCCCAAACAAAAAAGGGGGCAGGCCCTCAAGCCCGCCCCCTCGATCGCCGCAGTCGCCGCCGACGCCCCCCCAGCTACCCCCGCTCCCCGATCGGCACGTACTCCAGATCCATCTCCCCCGTATACTCCAGTAGCGGGCGGATCAGGATGTTGTCCCGGTACTGCTCCACGCATTGCAGCGTCCACCCCGGGATCCGGCCCAGGGCGAAGATCGAGATGAACAAATCATCTGGGATATCCAGCAGGTAGTAGATCGCGCCGGCGAAAAAGTCTACGTTCACGCAGATCCCCCGCGAGCGGTACGGCTGCATCGTATTCTGCTCCAGGTGCGAAAGGATTTGGAACCACCGCGGCTCCCCTTTCTTTTCCCCCAGCTCTTGCGCCCGCTCCCGCAGATGGCGCGCCCGCGGATCCTCCGCCCGGTACACCCGATGCCCGAACCCCATGATCCGGCCCCCCGCCTCCAAATGCTTGCGGGCGTATTCCTCCGCATTTTCCGGGTTTCCGATTTCCAGCGACATTTTCATCACCTCCTCCGCCGCCCCCCCGTGCGCCGGCCCCTTCAGCGTTCCCACCCCGGTCACCACCGCCGAATGCAAATCGGAGATCGTGGACGCCGTTACCCGCGCGGCGAAAGCCGATGCGTTGGCCCCATGCTCGGCGTGCAAAATGAAATCCACGTCCAGCAGATTCGTGGTTTCCGCATCGGGAATTTCCCCCGACATCATATAAAGGAAATTCCCCGCATGGTTCAGCTCCGGGTTGGGCGCGATCGGCTCCAGCCCCTGCCGCAGCCGGTGATGCGCCGCCACAATCGTCGGCCCCTGCGCCGTCAGCCGCACCCCCTTGCGCACCGTCGCCGCCTCCGAATTATCCGCCACCTCGGCCACATCGTACCCCGACAGCGCCGAGATTCCCGTCCGCAGCGCATCCATCGGATGCGCGTCTTTCATCACCTCCAGCACCGTCACCACCCCGTCCGGGATCCGGCGGCTGGCCCGCAATTCCGCATCGAAATCCGCCAACTGCCGCTGCGTCGGCAGACTGCCGTAGAGCAGCAGATACACCACTTCCTCAAAAGTGGACTTTTCCGCCAAATCGTGAATGTTATAGCCGCGATAAAGCAGCTTGCCCACCTGTCCGTCAATAAAGCTGGACTCGGTAGTGTCCAGATAGACATCCTTGAGCCCTTTCACAATTTCGGGCATAGCCAATTCTCCACTAAGGGATTTGCGCCGCCGGAGGCGCCCAACCGCCCCGGCGACTGATCTGCGACACAAGACCGCCCCCATCCGTCAAGCCGCACAGAACGGGAACGGCCGCGGAATTTCGCCAAGTCTAGCACCGCCCCCCAACACTGTCAACCCGAACCCGACACGCCCGCCGCCCGCAACCCGCAAATATGTCATTCGCAAATATGCCGCCCCCACAGATCAGCCTGAGCTTACCCCATCCCGATCAGCCTGAGCTTGTCGAAGGCCCCCCATTCCCGCCGAAGCCGAAACCCAACCCCGCTTTCCCCCAACGCCCCCAACCGCTACAATAGAAAGACCGCCCGCGGAGGGATGGCCGAGCGGACGATGGCGGCGGTCTTGAAAACCGTTATACGCGCAACGTATCGTGGGTTCGAATCCCACTCCCTCCGCCACCAAACCCTCGTTACGCCGGCGCCCGCGCCGCCCCAACCGCCTGCGGCGCCCGCGCCAATAGAAACAGCAATGCGCTAACCCCATACAGCCCCGCCAATACCAGCAGCGACTCCGTATACCCCCCCGTCCGGTCTACCATCCAGCCCAGAAACAGCGGCGAAAGCATCATTCCGGCGCTGTAAAACACCGATATAATCCCGGTAAGGGTAGCGAAACTCCGCCGCCCGAAAATGTTGCCCACCAGCACCCAGTTAAGCACCGCGGCCCCCTCCAGCGCCGCCAGCCCGGCGACAAAGGGGAAAATCACCCACACCCCCGGCACCAGATCCAGCGCCAGCACCGACACCGCCCCGGCCGCCATCCCCGCGGCCAGCACCCCTTGCCTCGGCAGCCGCAGCCCCGAAAACCCGATGAGCAGCCGCGCCGGAATCGACACGAAAAACAGCAGCGCCATCAAATCCGCCCCCGCCTGCTCCGATACCCCTTTCCATACCATTAGCGGAATGCCATGCACCAAAATCCCGCTGGTCACCGAAATCCGAAAGGCGCTCGCCAGCAGGATGAACCAGTACGCCGGCGTCCGCAGCGCCTCCCCCACGGTGAAATCCCGCCCCGACGCCTGCGCCGACGACCGCCCCGCCGACTCCTCCACCGCCTCCCCCGCATCGGCCAAGCTAATCCCCATACTTTCCGGCGACCGGCGGATCAGCAGCGCGAAAGGGATCACCACCACCGCCACGAAGATCCCGGTGTACAACATCACCTCCCGCCAGCCCAGCGCGTCCACGCCCCGCGACAGTAGCGGGATCAGCATCGCCCCGCCCGCGGTGTAGCAGGTGATGACCAGGGTCATCCCCACCGCCCGCCGGCGCACGAACCAGCGATTGGTCACCGCCAAAAAGGTCTGCCCGAATCCGCTGTTATTCCCCACCGACACCACGCCGACATAAATCGCGGCAAACAGCCAATACCCGTTTACCCCCGCCAATATAATCAACCCTACCCCGGCCATCAGCCCGAACCCTAGCACAATTGGCCGCGAATCAAAACGATCCACCATCCAGCCCACCAGCGGCCCCCCGATACCGGCTTCCCCCCGCGAAAGGGCAAAGATCAGCGACACCTGCGTATCCGTAAGCGCCAACTCATCCCGGATCGGAATATAAAACACCGGAAACCCGTAAGAAAAGATCGCCCCCGGAAACAACGCCAAAAAGCAGCAAGCCCCCACCACCCACCACCCGGGATAGACCCCCCGCAAACGCCCCAGCAAACTACCCATTCCCAACATCCCCCCCGCCAACCGCCGCCGCCCCTTTCCGATACGCTCCATCCCCTGCCAGCAAACTACCCCCCGCAATCAATCCGAATACCGCCAATCCCCCGCCGGAATCATACCACGCCCGCCCCCGCGAAATCCCCGCCGGCGCCTGCCCCTTGCCATCCCCCGCCCCCCTTGCCTACAATGAAACAAAATCCAAACTCGCCTATCCCGCAACCATCAACCATCCCCTGCAAATCATAATCCCCAATCCCCAACCAATCATAATCTCCTCCCCCTAAGGGGGAGGGTTAGGGTGGGGGTGAACCCCGCCGCCAAAAAACCACCCCCCGCCCATACCAAACCCCCGCCCGGAGGCAGCCCGATGAAATCCCTAGGACGCGTCGCCATCGTAACCGGCGCCGGCTCCGGCGTGGGCCGCGCCTCGGCTCTTGCCCTCTTGCGCGACGGCTACTCCGTGGCCCTTGCCGGACGGCGCCCGGATACTCTCGAAGCTACCCTTGCCGCCGCCCCGGAACTCCGCCATCGCGCCATCGCCGTCCCTACCGACGTCGGCGACCCTCAATCCGTCCGCCGCTTGTTCGACCGCGCCCAAGAATCCTTTGGACGGCTGGACGTTCTGTTCAACAACGCCGGCAGCGGCTCCCCCCCGGCCAACCTCGAGGATCTTACCTACGAACAATGGCAATCCGTAGTCAGCGCCAACCTTACCGGAACCTTTCTCTGTACCCAGCAAGCCTTCCGGCTAATGAAAGCCCAGCAGCCGATGGGCGGCCGCATCATCAACAACGGCTCCATCTCCGCCCACGCCCCGCGCCCCCGCAGCGCCCCCTACACCGCCACCAAACACGGCGTAACCGGCCTGACCAAAAGCGCATCCCTTGACGGACGGCAATACAACATCGCTTGCAGCCAAATCGACATCGGCAACGCCGCCACCGACATGACCGCCTCAATGGAGCGCGGCATCCTCCAGCCCACCGGCGAAATCCAACCCGAACCCCGCTTCGACGTCGCCCACGTAGCCGACACCGTCCTATACATCGCCAACCTGCCCCTGGACACCAACGTCCAGTTCATAACCATAATGGCAACCAAAATGCCCTACATCGGCCGCGGATGATATGATGCACCCAGGCCCCATTTATCCTAGTCTTGTCCCCCATTCATCCTGAGCTTGTCGAAGGATCGCCGCCAACGCGGCCCATGGAGACACCATTGCCGTCCTTTTCCGTCAACCGCTACCGCCTGCTAAAATACTTCATACCCCTTTTCCTAGCCCTATACCTGGCGATGGTATTCTGGAAAGTGGTGATCGGGTTCGCGCAGGATGAAATTTTCCCCTTTTTTTCTTGGGATCTGTTTTCCGCGCCGCCCGGATGGGAACGCACCGAGAACGCGGTTATCGTCCATTCGGTATACGGCGCCCCGGTAGACGGCGCCCCCTACCTCATCCCCAGCGACAACCCCAACGGCTGGAAAGCCCTCCGCCGCACGGTCAACGCCTGCCGCGGCCCCGCCGAGTGCGACGCCGCGGTGGAGCAGTTCCTTTTCCCCCCCGTCCAGCAACTGGCATGGCAAAACAAGGTCAACCTTGACGAGATGCAAGGCTACAACGACGTGGAGTTCAGCATAGTGCAGGCCAACATCAACCTGCGCGATATACAGGACAACCTGGGGCAAATCGCCAGCGGCGAAATCACCCGCGCCGATCTGTTGCAATCCCCGGCCGCCCTGGGCCGCTGGCGCACCCTCGAGGGCCGCGTCTGGCCGCAAGTTCCCGAAAACGCCCGCCGCGTCGCCCAATCGCACTTTGACGTATACCACGCCGGCAACACCATCTATTACGCCCGCGCCCTATGCAGCCCCGCCGACCTGGATACCCGATTTTTCCTGCACATATTCCCCGACGACCCCGCCGACCTGCCCCGCCACCGCCGCGTTCACGGTTTTGAGAATCTCGGCTTCAACCTGCTGGACTACGGGCGCAACTACGCTTGGCAATGCGTAACCGCCCGCGATTTGCCCGACTACCCCATCGCCCGCATCTACACCGGGCAGTACATCCCCGGCTCCGGCCGGGATGACCGACTCTGGGAAGTGGAGTTCGCCCCCCCCCCCCCCCGACTCGACGGGCAGGATAATCCGTGAGCATCCCTAGCATTCCCGCCCGCGGCCGGCGGCTGGCGAAACGTCTATCCCGCGCATCCCGCAAGACGCAGCGTCTATTCCTGCGCTACGATCCCGACGCCCCCCGTCCGCCCGCCGGTCTTACCCGCGCCGCGGTCGGCGTAACTTGGCTGGCACGATTCTTTTACCTATTCGCCGCCCACGAAATCGGCACCACCCTGCGCTTTTCCTACGCCTACCGCGGCGAGCCTACCGACCCCCTATGGCCCATCAGTGTGCTAACCTCCGCCTTCGGTCCCGAATGGCTGGCGCAAACCCAAATCATCGCCGCCGCCGGGCTGATCGTCGGGTTGCTGGCCGCCATCTTTCCCGGCTCCCTGCTATGGCGCCTCGGCGTCTTTCTTTACCTTTTCCTGCACGCCGCCCTATGGAACTCCTACGGCGCCATCAACCACTCCGTCCACTTCTACATATTCATCGCTTTCGCCCTGCTATTCCTGCCCCCCACCGTCGGCGTCGCGAAACGGATGACCCGCAAAGACGTCCTCAACTGCCTGATGGTGTTATGGTTCGCCCAAACCTTGATCCTGCTGTCCTACTCTCTGGCCGGGCTATGGAAAATCGTCGAAAGCCAAATAACCCTCATCGCCCCCACCGGCTTCGTGCGGATAATGCTGTCCCGCATAATGGACGACGTCCAGCCCGATGTCCCGCTGCTGATGCCCTACCTGGCCCCTTACGAATACCCGGCGCAAATCCTGTTCCTGAGTTTGGTATACATCCAGCTATTCGCCCTGGTGGCCCTGTTCCGCCCCCACCTGCACCGCCCGCTGGGAATAGCCCTGATCCTGTTTCACTTAGGCACCGGCTGGCTGCTCAATGTATGGTTCCGCGAACACGTAGTCTTTCTGGGATTATTCCTAGTCTTTTCCCCGATGGCCCCCGACCGCTTTTCCTTATGGGCCACCCTGCAATCCCTGCCCATCATAGGCATACCCTTCCGGCTATGGGCCGCCCGCCCCCCCACCGCCCACGGCCCCGCCTGGCTGGTATACGACGGCGAATGCCCGCTATGCCGCAACTACGCCCGTTATCTGGACATCCGCAACGCCGTAGGCGATTTCACCCTGATCAACGCCCGCGACGGCGGCCCCCAGGTAGACGAAATCCGCGCCATCCCCTACAACCTCAACAACGGGATGGTGCTGAAACTCAACGGCCGCTACTACTTCGGCAGCGACGCCCTGCACATCCTGGCGCGGCTATCCAGCAAACGAGGCCCCTTCAACCTAACCAACCGCCTGCTATTCAGCACCCCCGGCGCCGCCTGGGCCGCCTACCCCCTGCTAAAACAAGGCCGCCGCCTACTCCTAAAACTAAAGCGAGTACCCCAAATCCCCCCCTAACCCCCTACCCCCAACACCCCAAAAATCCCCTCCCCCGGAGGGGGAGGGTTAGGGTGGGGGCGCACCGCCAACCAACGACACCAACCCCTTGCCAACCCCCAAAACCGCGCAAAAATGGTAAAATCCCCCCAATTTCACCCCGAAATTAAGGAGCCAAAAAATGCCCACCCCCAACACCGACCTGGTAGACCAGCAGCTACGCAACAGCAAAACCATCGCCGTAGTCGGCTTGTCCGACAACCCCGACCGCGACAGCCACCGCGTCGCCGCCTACCTCCAGCAACAGGGCTACCGCATCATCCCCGTCAACCCCGCCATTCAGGAAGCCCTCGGCGAAAAAGCCTACCCCGACCTCCCATCCGTACCCGAACCCATCGATCTGGTCGACATATTCCGCCGCTCCGACCAAGTCCCCCCGGTAGTCGACCAGGCCATCGCCATCGGCGCCAAATACATCTGGATGCAAGACGGCGTAATCCACGAGCCGGCCAAAGCCAAAGCCGAAGCCGCCGGCATCCCCGTCATCATGAACGACTGCGCCCTCCGCCAGCACCGCCGCCGTTTTGCCAACCCCCAAAACCCCGACGGCTAGGAACCCTGCGGCGTCGCTGACGCCTGCGCCGAATATCCCGACCCGAAATAATTCACCGCCCGCACCTGCACCAGATAAAAAGTCCCGTTTTCCAGCCCCCGCACCGTATACTCCCGCGCCGCCGGCTCCGGCCCCCCGACGTCCCGCCACGCCGTCCAGCGCGGAACCGCCGCCGTCCGATACCGCAACTGATACCCCGTAATCCCATCGCCCGGCGGCGCCTCCCAAGCCAGCGTGATCGCCCCATCGCCCCCCGCCGCCCGCAACCCCGGCGGCAAATCCGGCGCCAGCGACACCGGCGCCTTGAACGACTCCCCGATCGCCCGCGCCGCATCATCCCGTTCCGTCAGCAACTTCGCCATCTCCGTCTCATAAGTCGCCGTCGGCGTGAAAACCGGCCCCGCATTCGGCCCGTTCCATTCGTTCCAAAGCGCCGCCAGCCGCGCCGCATCATCCCTTTGGTCGTCGAGCAGATTATCCCTTTCGCCAATATCATCCTTAAGGTTATAAAGCTGCGGCAATTCGTCAAAATGCCGCACCAGCTTCAAATCCCCCGCCCGCACCGCATACTCATCGCCCCCGTGCCGCCAGAAAAGCGCCTCATGCGGCACTTCCCCCGCCGCCGCCCCGCCCCGCAGGAACGGATCCAGATTCACCCCGTCCGCCGGCATCGCCAGCCGCCCGGCATCGATCCCCGCCAATGCCAGCAAGGTAGCGAAAATATCCAAACTGATTACCATCGGATCATACACCGCCCCCGCCGGCCACCCCGCCGGCCACGACGCCGCGAACGGCACCCGCAGCCCCCCGTCAAACAGACTGTCCTTGCCCCCCCGCAGCGGCCCGTTATCCGCGTAAGTATCCGCCCCCTTGGCGATCCCCCCGTTGTCGCTGAGAAAGAACACCACCGTATTATCCCGCGCCCCCGCCGCCGTCAAAGCGTCCAAAACCTTGCCCACATTCAGATCCAGCGAATCCACCATCGCCAGATACCGCTGCCGTTGCGGATCCGCCACCACCGAATACTTGTCCACCAAATCCGGCGGCGCCTGCAACGGATGATGCGGCGCGTTATAGGCCAAATACAGAAAGAACGGCTCCCCCGCCGATTCCTCAATAAACTCCGCCGCCTTATCCCCCAGAACGTCCGTCAAATAATCCCCGTCTTGCGACAAATACGGATCCCGGTTTTCCGTCAGCGGCGTATAATACTCCCGCACCGGCGCCGCCGCGTCATAATTCCGCCCCCAGTAATCATGCCCGCCCCCCAAAAACCCAAAGAAATAATCAAACCCCCGTTCCCGCGGGATAAACGGATACGCCGCCCCCAATTGCCACTTGCCCACCAACCCGGTGCGATACCCCGCCCCCCGCAGATAATCCGCCAGAGTCGACTCCTCCACCGGCAGACCCAACCGCAAATCATACGGCGCATAAGCCAAATTCACATCCAGCCCGAACCGCGCCGGATACCGCCCGGTAAGCAGCCCCGCCCGCGACGGCGTGCAGATCGACGCCGTAACATACCCGTTGCTGAAATTCACCCCTTCCGCCGCGATCCGGTCGATATTCGGCGTCTCAATCTCCTCCGCCCCGTTAAACCCCACATCCCCATACCCCAAATCATCCACCAAAATAACCACAAAATTAGGCGGCCCATCCCAATCGGATCCCCCCCCGCTGGAAGGATGATAAGGCAGCTCCGTACCCCCCGACGCCCCGGAACACTGAACCGCCGACACCGCAATAAGCAGCATCAGCAAACACCCCGCCATCGCCCGAAACCACGCCAATCTAAACATACGATCCAACCCAACCTCACCGATTCACCCCATCCCCAACTGCGCCAAACCACCTTAGATCACCCTGAGCTTGTCGAAGGGCGCCCCAACCCGCCAAATCATCCTGCGATTGTAATCTGCCCGATCACCCTGCGCTTGTAATGCCCCAGATCACCCTGAGCTTGTCGAAGGGCGCAACCCCGCCGCCGCCGACGTTTCCGCCGCATCCCCATTCCCGAAAGCGTTTACCCCCTGCAACTGCACCCGGTAAACCACCCCGTTACTCAACCCCCGCACCACATACTCCCCCAACCCGCCCGGCGGCAACGCAATATCCCCCCACTGGCCCCAATCCAGATCCCCATCGCCCTTGACCCGGTAACGATACCCCGTAATCCCGTCCCCATCCTCCCCCGCATCCCAAGTCAGCCGGATAAACCCGTCCCCCCCCACTGCCGCCAACCCCGACGGCGCCGCCGGCAGATCCAGGTTGATCCGCCCCCCGTCCCCCCGCAACGCCCAGCCGCGGGCGGTAGATATCCGCTCCCCCAGCATCTGGGCAACCTGGTTTTCATACCCCGAGATCGACGGAAAATACCCCCCGATATTCCCCGAATTCCATTCATTCCAAAGCCGCGCCAGCCCCTCCGCCCGATCCCGATCCCCGTCAATCAGATTGCGGCTTTCCCCAACATCATCCCCAAGATTAAACAACTCCGGCGATGCATTCCGCCGCTTGAGCAGCTTGAAATCCCCCGCCCGCACCGCGTACCCGTCCCAATCCCGCCAATACAACGCCTCATGCGGCTCCCCCGCCGCCGCCCCCCGCAGGAACGGATCCAGATTCACCCCATCCATCGAACCATCCCCGCTAACATCAACGTCAACCCCGGCCAGCGCCAGCATCGTCGCCGGAAGATCCAGGCTAATCACCATCGGATCGTAAACCGCCCCCATCCCCCATCCCCCCGGCCACGAAGCCGCGAAGGGCACCCGGATTCCCCCCTCATACACGCTGGCCTTGCCCCCCCGCAAGGGCCCATTATCCGCATAATCGGCATCCTCCCACGCCCCCCCGTTGTCGCTCAGGAAAAACACCACCGTATCCTCCCGAACCCCCCATTCCTCCAGCGCATCCAAAACCTTACCCACATTCTGGTCCAGAGAATCCACCATCGCCAGATACTCCCGCCGCGTTTCATCCTCCACCCAGGCATACTTTTCCATCAAATCCGGCGGCCCCTGGATCGGCAGATGCGGCGCATTATAGGCCAAATACAGAAAGAAAGGCTCCCCCGGCCGTTCCATAATAAACCCCGCCGCCTTATCCCCCAGCACATCGGTAAGATACTCCCCCTCCCTGGACTGGTAAGCCGCCCCGTCATCCACCAACGGCGTATAGTATTCCCGGGACGGATTCCCCGCGTCATAGTTTTCGCCCCAGTAATCATGCCCCCCGCCCAAAAACCCAAAGAAATACCCGAAACCCCGTTCCCGCGGCAGAAAGTTCGGCGCCGCCCCCAACTGCCACTTCCCCACCAGCCCCGTCCGATACCCCGCATCCTGCAACCGCTTGGCGACCGTAACCTCCTCCGTCGGCAGCCCCAAATGCGGGTCAAAGGGCGCATAAGCCAAATTCACATCCAGCCCGAACCGCGCCGGATACCGCCCGGTAAGCAGCCCCCCCCGCGACGGCGTGCAGATCGGCGAAGTCACATACCCGTTGCTGAATACCGTCCCCTCCCGCGCGATCCGGTCGATGTTCGGCGTCCTGATATCCGTCGCCCCCTGAAACCCCACATCCCCGAACCCCAAATCATCCACCAGAATCACCACGAAATTAGGCCGCCCATCCCTTATGTCCGGCAACTGCGCGCACTGCACCCCCAACGCCAGCAACGCCAGCGCCGGACAAGCCGCCAGCGCCGCCCCAAAGCGCATCATCACGCCCCGCACCCCGCCCGGACGCTGAAGCCGGCCCCATCCCAATGCTCACCCCCCGGACTCTCGCCTCGCCCGCCGATTCCGTCAACGGCATATTCTAATTCCCCCCGAAATCCCCTTTCAATCACCGCCAACGCCCTAAAATCGCCAATTCCTTTACCCGCCCCGCCGGTTTCCCCATTAGGGATAGACAATCTTACTTAAGAATCAATATAATCAGCTCAAGACCCCGCGCTTGCACCAGCCCCAACCCATCCCGGCAGGAGACGCACCAATGGCGAACCAGGACATCGAGCTAATGGCCCACCTTATGCGCCGCGCCGGTTTCGGCGCCGCCTACCCCGAAATCGAGCGCCGCGCCGCCATCGGCTACGAAGCCACCGTCGAGGAACTCCTTTCCCCGATGGACCAACCCGACCTCGACCGCCACATCCTCGACCGCTACTTCGTCGACTGGCGCGAAATGAACGCCCTCGAAGTCAACCAGGCATACCTCACCTATCGCATGATCAACACCCAACGCCCCTTGCAGGAAAAAATGACCCTCTTCTGGCACGGCATCCTCTGCACCGGCAACTCCAAATGCGAACACGGACGCCAAGTCCAGGCCCAACTGGATCTGTTCCGCGCCCGCGGTATGGGCAGCCTACGCGATCTGCTGCTGGAACTGTCCCGCGACCCCGCGATGGTCTTCTACCTCGACAACTGCATGAGCCACAAAGACGCCATCAACGAAAACTTCGGCCGCGAACTCCTCGAACTCTTCTCTATGGGCGTCGGCATGGACGGCCAGGCCAACTACTCCGAGGATGACGTAAAGGAATGCGCCCGCGCCTTTACCGGCTGGACCATCACCAACGCCATCCCCCGCTACCCCTATGGCCGCTACGAATCCCAATTCATTTTCAACTCCGACGACCACGATGACGGCGAAAAAACCTTCCTCGGCGAAACCGGCAATTTCGGCGGCGAGGAAATCATCAACATCATCGCCCGCCAGCCCGCCACCGCCCGGTTCATCGCCCGCCACCTCTACAACTTCTTCGTCGCCGACGAACCCCAAGTCCCCGCCTGGCAGGAAACCCCGCCCCGCGACCCCGAAGCCATCAAAATGCTCGAGGACGCCTACTTCGAGTCCAACTACAACATATCCGCTATGCTGCGGACGATGTTCAACTCCGACTTCTTCAAGAACGCCCGCTTCGCCAAAGTCAAAAGCCCCGCCGAAACCGTCGCCGGCACGATGCGCCTGGTCCAGGATTTCACCCACCCCAAACCCGGCCTCCACCCCATCGCCATGGAAATCCGCTATATGGGCCAAGACCTCATGAACCCCCCCACCGTCGAAGGCTGGCACACCGGCGCCGAATGGATCGACAGCGGCACCCTCGTCGAGCGCATCAACTTCACCGCCGACCAGGTTGGCAACATATCCCTCCCCGGCGTCCGCGCCATCATCGACCGCCTCGCCGCCGAAAACCAAACCCAGCCCCGCCCCTTCGTCCATCGCTGCCTGGACCTCGTCGGCGCCTACCAACTCCCCGACGACACCCTCGACTACCTGGTCCAGCACATCGAAAAGGGCGGCCCCCTCCAGCCCGGCGCCGACGACTACGCCCACCGCGTCGCCCAAACCCTCCAGCTGATCGTCGCCACCCAAGAATACCAATTCGCCTAACCCCCCAACCCCAACGCAAGGGCGCAGACCCCCAAATCTGCGCCCCGCCCAACAAAACCGCACCCAACAAGCAAGGATGCATATATGGGCAGGCTAGACGGCAAAGTAGTCCTAATCAGCGGCGGCGCCCGCGGCCAGGGCGCCGTAGAAGCCCGGATGATGGCCCAGCAAGGCGCCAAAGTAATCATCGGCGACATCCTCGACGACCAGGGCAAGCAAGTCGAAGCCGAACTAACCGAAGCCGGCCTCGACGTAACCTACGTCCGCCTCGACGTCACCAGCGAAGCCGACTGGCACGCCGCCGTATCCGCCGCCATCGCCAACTACGGCCACCTCGACACCCTAGTCAACAACGCCGGCATCCTAATCCGCAAAGGCATCGAGGACACCACCGTTGACGACTGGGACCGCATAATGGACATCAACGCCAAAGGCGTATTCTTGGGAACCAAAGCCGCCATCCCCGCGATGCGGCAAGCCGGCGGCGGCTCCATCGTCAACATCTCCTCCACCGCCGGACTGGTCGGCAGCCCCGAAGGCTCCTCCAGCTACACCGCCACCAAAGGCGCCGTCCGCCTGCTCACCAAATCCACCGCCATCCAATACGCCCCCGACAACATCCGCTGCAACTCCGTCCACCCCGGCCCCATCGACACCGATATGATCCGCGACACCTTTTCCGACCCCGACCGCTGGGCCGCCCGGATGCGCCGCCTCCCCCTAAAGCGCGTCGGCACGCCCGAGGACATCGCCTACGGCGTAATCTACCTCGCCTCCGACGAATCATCCTTCGTCACCGGCTCCGAACTGGTAATCGACGGCGGCACCACCGCCGAATAACCCCCGCAACGCCCGAACATCGCCCCTAATCAGCGCCGGCAGGAGTAACCCCGAAATGACTTCCACCAAAAAAGACCCCGTCCTCGCCGTATTGCAGCTATCCGGCGGCAACGACGCCCTCAACACCCTCGTCCCCTACGGCGACCCCCTCTACGCCGACAACCGCCCCACCGTCCGCGTCCCCGACCAGCAAGTCCTCCCCATCAACGACTACGTCGGCTTCAACCCCGCCATGGCCCCCCTAAAGCAGCTCTACGACCAGGGCAAAGTCGCCGTCATCCAGGGCGTCGGCTACCCCAACCCCAACCGTTCCCACTTCCGCTCGATGGACATCTGGCACACCTGCGAACCCGACAAGGTCGGCACTGAAGGCTGGATCGGCCGCGCCATCCGCGATCTCGACCCCCGCTCCGAAAACGTCCTCACCGGCGTAAACTTCGGCCGTGGCCTGCCCCGCGCCATGGCCGCCCCCCAAGTCCCCGTCGCCTCCGTCGGCAACCTCGAAACCTACGGCGTCCTCACCGGCATCGAAGCCGAGGAACGCGACGAAGCCCTCGACCTCTTTTCCCGGATGTACTCCCCCGCCATCGGCCGCGGCGCCGTGGTCGACTACCTCTCCCACACCGGAATGGACGCCCTCAAAGGCGCCGACATCCTCAGCACCGCCCCCGAATCCTACGAATCCGGCATCGAATACGGACGCGACACCGTGGCCCAATATATGCGCAACATCGCCATGGTCCACCTCGCCAACCTCGGCACCCGCTTCCTCTACACCACCGCCCCCTACAACAGCTTCGACACCCACGCCGGCGAACTCACCGCCCACGCCAAACTCTGGCACGACACCTCCCGCGCCATCGCCGACTTCTACCAAGACCTCAGCCAAAACGCCGCCTCCGACAACCTCATCCTCCTCGTATTCACCGAATTCGGACGCCGCGTCCACGACAACGGCTCCGGCACCGACCACGGCTCCGGCGGCGTCGCCTTCATCATCGGCGACCAAATCAAAGGCGGACTCTACGGCCAATACCCCTCCCTCGCCCCCGACCAACTCCTCGAAGGCGACCTCCACTTCAACAACGACTTCCGCGGCCTATACTCCACCCTCCTCGAACAGTGGATGGGCCTCGACCCCCAACCCATAGTCGGCGGCAACTTCGAGCAAATGAACTTCATCGCCCACTAAATCCCCCGCACCCCAGCCACCCCGCCCCCGTCATACCCCATCCCCCTAAGGGGAGGCCCAACATAGCCCCCTCCCCCTAAGGGGGAGGGCTGGGGTGGGGGTGAGAACCCCAACCCAAAACAACCCCCATAGTCCCACCCAAACCCCCAACCCCAAAAACCCACCCAACCCCCCAATAAGCGAGGCAACAATGACCACCCAAACCATCGCCACCACCTTCCAATACAGCCACACCATCGGCCGCGGCGAATTCTCCGGCCCCGGCTTCCGCAACCCCGTAGCCCTCGCCCGCGGCGCCGACGGCGCCATCTACGTCGTCAACCGCTCCTACGAATACCGCCCCGACGGCAAACGCATCACCATCTGCACCGTCGACGAGGAATACATCGGCGAATTCGCCCGCGGCGTCCACACCGCCGGCGAAACCGAGGAAAACGAAAACGACGGCTCCCTAATCTGGCCCACCGCCATCGCCCTCGACCAATCCGGCAACGTCTACATCGCCGACGAATGGCTCAACCGCATATCCATCTTCGACCCCGACGGCCAATGGCTCGGCAAATGGGGAACCAAAGGCAACGAACCCGGCCAACTCGACGGCCCCTCCGGCCTCGCCTTCGACCCCGACGACAACCTCATCATCGTCGACAGCAAAAACCACCGCATCCAAAAATTCGCCAAAAACGGTCAATTCCTATCCGCCTGGGGATCCCACGGCGCCGCCCCCGGCCAACTCAACCTGCCCTGGGGCATCTGCATCGACCAACACGGCGACATATTCATCGCCGACTGGGCCAACGACCGCATCCAAAAATTCGCCCCCAACGGCCAATACCTCCAGCAATACGGCCACGGCGACCTCAACCGCCCCACCGGCGTAACCACCGACCACGACGGCCTAATCTACATCGCCGACTGGGGCCACGAGCGCGTCCGCATCTACACCCCCGCCGGCCAACTCCTCGAAACCCTAACCGGCGACGCCACCATCTCCAAATGGGGCAAAGACAAACTGGACGCCAACTCCGAAATGTGGCGCGAACGCGAAATCGCCCAAGGCATCGAACGCGAAAAACTCTTCTGGGGCGCCGTAGCCGTAACCGTAGACCCCCAAAACCGCCTCTTCGTAGTCGAATCCTGCCGCAACCGCATCCAAGTCTACCGCAAACAGCAACCCACCTTCTTCGGCGGCCGCCTATAAACACCTCCCGGGGCGCACCACCACCGTGCGCCCCAACCCCCAACAACTCGAAACCCCAACCCACTTACAATTCGCCGGCCAAAGCATAAACTTCTGCTAGGATGTAAGGGATGGCGCAATTTAACGCAATCAACCGGGGCGTCTATATCGCGGATAATCTGTATTTCTTGCGGGCGGTCAACACCGAATCCGTGGATTTAGTCTGTATTGACCCGCCCTTCGCCAAGAACGAAACCTTCGGGCGAAAGAAAGCCAACGACCAAGATCCGCTCAAGCCCCCCCTCACGCCGGCGGAACGCGATAACGAACTGCGCCTGCTGGCAAGCTGGGGAATCAAGACGCCCGCCGATGCCGATGCCGCGCGGATTAACTGGCCGGAAACCGCCTACAAAGATTTCTGGTCCTGGGAAAACGACATTCACGAGGATTGGCTGGTCGACTTGCGGCGGACCCACGAACCCATCGCCGATCTAATCAACGTTACGCGCTACACCCATTCCGAAAGCACCGCGGCCTATCTTTGCTATATGGCGATCCGTTTACTGGAAATTCACCGGGTTTTGAAGCCAACCGGCAGTCTTTACCTGCACTGCGACCACACCGCCAACGGCTACCTGCGGCAATTGTTGGATGCCGTGTTTGGCAAGGATTCTTTCCGCAATGAAATTGTATGGCTGAGGACTAACGCGCCAACCGCATCGGACTTTCAGTTTGGATGCGTCCACGACACAATTTTGGCCTATGCCAAAACCCCTGATTCGCCCATAAATAAGGTATTCATCCCGTACTCGGAGCAATATGTAAAAACACAATACAAATACTCCGATGCCAAGGGTCCGTACCAAGCCACTCCGCTAACGGCGCAAGGTCCGCGCTATGGACATTCGGGGAAGTCGTGGCGCGGAATAGATGTAACGGCAAAAAACCTGCACTGGATTGTGCCGACGGCAATCCCTGATGGGATAACTTTGCCGGAGGATTGGAAAAACTATAATTCCATTGAGCGGCTCGACTGGTTCGATCAAAACGGCTTGATTCACTGGCCCCCGAAAGGAAACATCCCCAGATTCAAGCGATACTTGTCTACGGCGGACGGAATCAGGGTTTCCGATGTGATAAGCGACATAGCAGGGTTGCAAGGTGCTTCCAAAGAGCGCACAGGCTACCCTACACAAAAGCCGGTCGCCCTTGCTGAACGCATCATCAAAGCCAGTACCAATACTGGCGACGTGGTGCTGGACTGCTTTGCCGGGTGCGCCTATGTTGCGGTGGCTGCCGAGCGGCTGGAGCGGCGGTGGGTTGCCTGCGACATTCAGCCCCGTTCCTGGACGGTGTTCAAGCGGCAATTCAACAAGCCGCGGTTGGCATTGCTAACCTGCCACGATTTGACTACCGGGCAACAGGTATTGTCGGATAATCCGATAGTTACGATCCACGGCCCCAAGCAATTGCCGGAGCGGGAATACCTGCCCGGCGAGGGGCCGGATGCTGATGTTCCCCCGGTAAAAGACTTGCGCTTGCCCGAACCCAAATTCAAGATTCCGGCGAGCATCATTCCCGAACCGGAAATGTTGCGGGAACTGCTGAAGTTGTCGGGCTACACCGCTTGGTGTTGCGGCTTCGCCAACCGCCGGCCGGGCGACAAAATAGTTGAAACAACCCGGAATTTCCATCTTGACCATATCGCGCCGAAAAGCAAGGAAAATACCGGAACCAGCAATGATATCCAGAACCGCGCCCCGATGTGCCCATATCACAACATCCGCAAGAATAACCGGCGGGTCGGGCTGGCCGAATACCGCCAAGAAATCGCCGATGCCGGGGAGTTGATGGTGGATACGGTCAACGACCTGATCAACCTGGACTACGCCCTGGTAGAAGCCAATAGACTGTTCGGGATCGCCTGGGCCAAGAAATACCCTATGGGGGTTTAACCCACCGGTCAGCCGTATCCGCCCGGTCCTCCGGGCGGATTCCCATAAGTTCCGACTGCGCGCTAATCCGTCCCCCCCGCCGCCGGTATCCGTACAACGGCAAATCCAGCGGCTTCCCCGCCAGCAAATCCTCCACGCTATACCCCTGTATCACCGGATAAACATTACTATCATCGCTGAAAGTATCCCTACTCCGCTGATTTTCCACCGTCCCCATATACCGCGAAAAACAAACCATCACCCCCGCCGTAGCCTCAAACCGTTCCACCGTCGCCTTCAGCGCCCGCACCGCATCCGCCGTAACCCCCCCGCCCTTAACCTGAACAATCGCATACTCCGGCTTCGGCTCCTGCCCCAACCGGAAAGGATAAAACTTCACCACCCCATCCACCCCGCCATCGGCTCCCCGGCTACCCGGCGCGTGAAACATACCCTCCGCCCCGATCGCCCCGCAAACCCACTTCTCAAACTCAAACTTATCCCGCCGGGCCAGATCCTCCGCATCCGCAACACTAACCGGAACCCCCCGCACCAGCACATCATCGGTAGTCAGATGCTCAAAATTCCGCAACATCCGCTCCCGCACCAGCCCCACGGAAAAGGCGGAAACATCAACCCCCAGCCACCGCCGCCCCAGCTTTTCCGCCGCATGAACCGCCGTCCCGCAACCGCAAAACGGATCCAACACCAAATCGCCGGGGTTGCTGGACGCGCCGATAACCCGCTCCAGCAACGCCAACGGCTTCTGCGTCGGATACCCCAACCGTTCGCCGGACGTCCGGCCGACCGCATTGACGTCCCACACATCCCGCATCGACGCCATAGTATACCAGCGGCCATATTCATCCTGGTAGGTTTCAATTTCCTTAAATCCCGGCGGCGAATTAGTCGAGTACGACCTTTCCTTTTCCTGGTTGAAAGTGTATACCCGACTATTGGGTTTATTCTTGCCCGCAGAACGGGTATAAAACAGTAAAACGTCGTGCTTTTTGGCAAACCAGTGTTTACTCACCCCCCCGGTACGGTACGACCAAATCACTTCGTTACGGAAATTCTGCCGGCCAAAGATAATGTCCATAACCACTTTAAGGTAATGACTGGCGGTAGGATCGCAGTGCAAGTAAATGGATCCGGTACTGGACAGAACGCGGCGCATCGGCAGCAGCCGTACCGCCATATTCAACAGATAAGCCGCCAGACTAGACTGTTGCCCTTGCCCCCCCTGATCAATCGCCTGCGCCAATTTCACAATATCCGCCAATTGGCGCGTCCGGGGCCCGGGCGACAATTCCCGCATCAAATCATCTTCCTTACTCCCCCAACTCCAAGTATCCTTAAACGCCTCCACCGGCCGCGCATCTTTATCCCTTCCCTTGAAAGGCAAATTGTAATGGCTGTTGGAATTAAACGGCGGATCCAGATAAATCAGATCAACGCTACCCGTCGGCAACGCCAACTCATCGCTAAACACATTCAGGCAGTCATCGTTGTACAGGATACGGTTCGCATCGGTCACGCTTTCCGCCATTATGCCCCCCTCCCTCTTTCGTCATTATACGCCCGTATATACCCGTTTCGCGGCGGCGCGTCAACCGCAATTTCTGCCGCCGCCATCCAGCCCGCCAATGCCGCAACCCCCCAGCCGCCGGATTACGCATCCAGATTCTCAATCACCACCCCCGCCACCGCCTCCGCCAGCGCAAACCCGAACACCCGCGAATAAAAATACAACTCCGCCTCCAGCGCCCGCCGGATATTTTCCGCCCGCCGGAAACCATGCTGCTCCCCCTCAAACAACACACACGCCGCCGCAATCCCCTTACCCCGCACCGCATCAAACATCATTTCCGCCTGATTCGGCGGCACAACCGCATCCTCCAGCCCCTGCAACAACAACAGCGGACACGACAACCGATCCGTATAATGAATCGGCGACCGTTCCCGATACAAATCCCGCCGTTCCGGGTAAGGCCCCACCAAACTGTCCAAATACCGCGCCTCGAACTTATGCGTTTCCTGCGCCAAAGCCGCCAAATCGCTCACCCCGTAATAACTCGCCCCCGCCCGGAACACATCATAAAACGTCAGCGCCGCCAAAGTGGTATACCCCCCCGCGCTGGCCCCGTCAATCGCCAGCCTTTCCCGATCCACATCCCCCCGATCCGCCAAAAACCGCGCCGCATTCACGCAATCCGCCACATCCACCACCCCCCACGCCCCGTTAAGCCGCCGCCGGTACTCCGTCCCATACCCCACGCTCCCCCCATAATTCACATCCACCACCCCGAACCCCCTACTGGTCCAAAACTGAACCCCCAAATCCAGCGCCGTCGACGCCGCCGCCGTCGGCCCCCCGTGGCTTTTCACCAAAAGCGGCGGCAACTCCCCACGCGGCCCCGCGAAATCCGCATTCCGCGGCGCATAATAAAACGCATGAGCCGTCCGCCCCCCGTCCGTATCGAACTCTACCGCCTCCGGCAGCGAAACATACCCGTCGCCCACCGCCCCCGAATGCGCCTCCCGCAAAACCTCCGTCGCCCCCGTATCCGCATCCAGCGACACCACCGACATCGCCCGATCCGGCGCCCCCGCCGAAAACACCGCCCGCCGCCCCGCCGCCCGCAACTCCCCCCGCCCCATCTCCGACCACGGCAAATCCAGCCGCTCCATCCCGCCCCCATCGGCGTCAATCACCCCCAAACCCCAAACCCCGCGCCGCACATAACTGCAAACAATCCGCCCATCCTCCAAAAACCCGTAAGCCGCCGGATCGAAAACCCACTGCGGACGCGCAAACTCCGCCTCCATCGTCAAAACCGGCTCCGCCGCCCCGCCCCGCCAGCGATACAGATTCCACCACCCGCTCCGATCCGACACAAAATGCAACTCCCCCGACGGCGACCACAAAGGCTGCAACACCGAATCGCCGTCCCCCGCCACCACCTCCGCCGCCCCCAAAAGCCCATCCGCCCCCACCGGAGCCGCCAGCAAAGTAGTGCTGTCCCAAGGCATATTCGGATGATCCCAAACCAGCCACGCCAAAGTCCCCCCATCCGGGCTAAGCCGCGGCGCCGCGCAAAAATCCGCCCCCTCAAACAACGTAACCACCCCCCCGCCCCCAACATCCACCCCCACAACAGCATTCACCGCCTCCCCATTATTTCCCATCCCCCCCTCAGGGGGGGAATTAAAGGGGGGGTGAGCCTCCCGCACGCAAATAACCCGCCCCCGCCCCGCATCAAACACCCCATCGGCATACCGCAGCGGCCCCTCCGGCGTAATCGCCTGCGGCGCCCCGCCCCGTTCCTGCCGGTAAATCCGCTGATCCGAAAAGTTGGCGAAAAACACCACCCCATCATGCACCAAAAACGCCCCGCCCCCATACTCATGCACCCGCGTCCGCACGTTATAAGGCGCCGGCGTAACATCCGCCGCCACCCCATCCGCGCCCCGCCGCACCACCACCATCCGCCCCCCCTCCGCCGGCCGCATCTCCACCCAATACACATCATCCCCATCCAGCGCAATCTGCCCCAGCCCCACCGCCCCGCCCGCAATCAAATCCGCGGTAATCGGCGATTTCCAAGACCCATAAGGCGCAACAACAACCATCCGTCCAACCTCCAATCCAACCACCAGCATTATACTACCCCACAACCCAACACGCCCGCCCCACCACCCTATTGACCCGCCCCCACCGCCCCCGCATAATGAAACCGCCTCGTGCCGGACTACGCCTAGACACCCCGGCACATCATCCCGGCCTTCCCGCGTATCATTCATCCTGAGCTTATGGAGTGCCATTCATCCCGACCTTGCCGCGTATCATTCATCCTGAGCTTATGGAGTGCCATTCATCCCGGCCTTCCCTCGTATCATTCATCCTGAGCTTGTCGAAGGATGAATGCCCCGCCCAAACCGCCCCCCACCCGCATACCCCCCAACGGAGCATCCTATGCCCCCCGAAAACCGACCGCCCCAAACCGACCAACTCCCCCCGCCCACGGTCCAGGAAGTAACCCCCGGCGTCTACGCCTACATCCAACCCGACGGCACGTGGGGCCTGAACAACACCGGCTTCATCGCCGGCCAAAACGCTGTGTCGGTAATCGACACCTGCTTCACCGAAGCCCGCACCCGCGCCTTCCTGCAAGCCATCGCCGCCGTAACCCCCCATCCCATCCGCACCCTAATCAACACCCACCACCACGGCGACCACACCCACGGCAACTACCTCCTCCCTGCCGCCGCCATCGTCGGCCACCAACTCTGCCGCCAAACCATCATCGAAACCGGCATCCACACCCTCCGCCCCCTATTCCCCAACGTAATATGGGGCAACCTGGAAATCGCCCCCCCGTTCCTAACCTTCCAAGACCGCCTGGACCTATTCGTCGACGACCTAAAGCTCGAACTCCGCTATATGGGCCCCGCCCACACCACCAACGACATAATCGTCTGGATCCCCGACCGCCGCACCCTATTCGCCGGCGACCTGATCTTCAACGGCGGAACCCCCTTCATAGCCATGGGATCCATCACTGGATCCCTAACCGCCCTAGACCGAATCCGCCAACTAGACGCCCAAACCATCATCCCCGGCCACGGCCCGGTATGCGGCCCCGAAGTCATCGACGGCCTAGAATCCTACCTCCGCTTCGTCCAAACCACCGCCCAAGCCGCCTACCAATCCGGCCTATCGCCCCTAGAAGCCGCCCGCCAAACCGACCTGGGCCCCTACGCCCACTGGCACGACTCCGAGCGCATCGCCGGCAACCTCCACCGCGCCTATTCCGAAATCCGCGGCGAACCCCCCGGAACCCCCCTAGACTTCAACGCCATCGCCAACGATCTGATCGCCTACAACCACAACCAACCCGTCCGCTGCCTAGCCTAACCCCACCGCCAATGCAAAACCAACCCAACCCGTCCGCTGCCTAGCCTAACCCAAACCCCCGCCAATGCAACCACCCCAACCCCCAAATCGTACCCAATACAACACCCCGACAAAACAACCCGCAGGAACCCGCCCGCCATGCCAAAACGCCCCGCCCAACCCCTACTAAAAAACCTATACCGCCTAACCCTGCCCCTAGCCCTAGCCGCCGCCATCCTACTGGCAACGGCCTGCGCCGCCAACCCGCCAACCCCCGCCCCGCAAACCCAACCCCTACTAACGCCAACCGCAACCCAACAACCGCCAACCCCCACCCAACCCCCGCCAGCAACCCCACGGCCAACGCCCACGCAATCCCCAACCGCCGCCGCCCTCATCCCAACAAACCCGCCCGCGCCTACGCTCACGCCAATCCCAACCCCAACCCCAACCCCGGCGCCGACGCAGACGCAGACGCCGGTGCCCCCAACCACGCCCGCCAACACGCCCATACCCGCGCCTACCGTCACGCCCGCGCCAACCCCCACCACCGCCCCAACGACACCCCCAACCGCGCCCACCACCGACAACAAGCCCACCCCCACCGCCGTCACCCCGCCAACCCCAACGCCCCCGGCACCCACACCCACCGCAACACCGCAACCAACGCCCACCCCCATACCCACCGCAACGCCCAAACCAACACCCACGCCAACCCCCGCCCCATCCGCCAACCCCGCCCCCAACTTTTCCCTACCCAACGCCAACGGAGGAACCGTCAACCTATCCGACTACCAAGGCAACAAAAACATAGTCCTGATCTTCTACCGCGGCTTCTGGTGAACCGTATGCCGCGGGCAGCTCGGCGAGCTGCAACAGAACTACCCCCAAATAACCGCCCAAAACGCCGAAATCCTAGCCATCAGCGACGACGACCTGTCGCAGGCCGCCTACGCCGTAGAAACCGTCGGCCTAGACTTCCCCATCCTATACAACCCCGACCGCCAAGTAATCCGGCAATACGGCGTATTCAACCGCAACGGCACCGGACACACCACCCCTGCAACCTTCATCATCGACCAACAAGGCCAAATCCAATGGCAATACATCGGCCGCCACTACACCGACCGCCCCGCCAACCAAAGGATTATCCAGGAACTCGAAAAACTGAACTAACCCCATCCCCAAACGCAGGAAACCGCCAAAATGCTAAACAAGCCAACCCTAAAACTCCTAACCCGCTTAACCCCCATCCTAACCCTAGCGTTGCTCATAGCAGCGATAACCGCCTGCGGAAGCGCCGCCCCCCCGACAACCCCCACCGCGCCCCCAACCGTCGCCGCGCCCCCCGAAACCGCATCCCCCGAAACCATATCCAACGCCACCGCGCCCCCCGCCAAAACCGCCCCCCCATTAGCCCTATCCAACGCCGCCGGCGAAACCGTAACCCTGAACGACTACCGCGGACGCCAAAACATAGTCCTGATCTTCTACCGCGGCTTCTGGTGAACCACCTGCCGCGGCCAGCTCGTCGAGCTGCAAAACGACTACCCCGCCATCCAAGAACTGGACGCCGAAATCATCGCCGTAAGCGTAGACAACCTATCCGGCGCCGCCCGCGCCATAGACGCCCTCGGCCTCGAATATCAAATCCTATCCGACCCCAACGCCCAAGCCGCCACCGCCTACGGCGTATTCAACCTGCACCAAAACAACCTGCCCACCCCCGCAACCTTCATCATCGACCAACAGGGCGCAATCCGCTGGCAATACATCGGAAAGAACGCCCGCACCGACCGCCCCCCCAACCGCGAAATCATCGCCCAACTCCGCCAACTAAGCTAAACCCCATCCCGCAAACCGCGTTTCCTACCGTAGGCAACCCCGGCCGGCATCACGCCGGCGGAAACCCATCCCGCAAACCGCGTTCCCTACCGTAGGCAACCCCGACCGGCATCCCATCGGCGGAAACCCATCCCGCAAACCGCGTTCCCTACCGTAGGCAGCCCCGGCCGGCACCACATCGGCGGAAACCCATCCCGCAAACCGCGTTCCCTACCGTAGGCAACCCCGGCCGGCATCACATCGGCGGAAACCCATCCCGCAAACCGCGTTCCCTACCGTAGGCAACCCCGGCCGGCACCACGTCGGCGGAAACCCATCCCGCAAACCGCGTCCCCTCCCGTAGGCAACCCCGGCCGGCACCACGTCGCCTGAAACCCATCCCGCCAAACCGCATTCCCGCCCGTAGGCAACCCCGGCCGGCACCACGTCGCCTGAAACCCATCCCGCAAACCGCGTCCTCGCCCGTAGGCAACCCCGGCCGGCATCACGTCGGCGGAAACCCATCCCGCAAACCGCGTTCCCTACCGTAGGCAACCCCGGCCGGCATCACATCGGCGGAACCCATCCCGCAAACCGCGTTCCCTACCGTAGGCAACCCCGGCCGGTATCGCGCCAGCTAAAACCCCATCCCGCAATCCGCGTTCCCGCCCGCCGGCAACCCCGGCCGGCACCACGTCGGCGGAAACCCATCCCGCAAACCGCGTTCCCGCCCGTAGGCAACCCCGGCCGGCGCCACATCGGCGGAAACCCCTCACGCAAACCGCGTCCCCGCCCGTAGGCAACCCCGGCCGGCACCACATCGGCGGAAACCCATCACGCAAACCGCGTCTCCACCCACCCCGCCCCATCGAAAGGCGTCCAAAAATGCGAAGTCAGCGTCAAACGCTGAAACTTCCACTCCCCCCCGACCCGCACATACTCCTCATCATACCGCGCCGACCCCCAAACCGCCCGATTCCCCTCCGCGTAAGTACACGGCTGAAACAGATACCAAACCCCCGTAGCCCGATCCCCGTCCACCTCAATAATCGGATTCAGCACCATGTGAATCGCAAACGGCAACCGTTGCGGCGCATTCTTGAAAAACGCCCGAATCGCCTCCCGCCCCTCATTCCGCCCCCGCTCCCGCCCATCCCAAACCGCATCCTCCACAAACAAATCCGCCAGCGCATCCGCATCATACTGATCATCGCAAAAAGCGCAATAAGCGTGCTTCAGCCGCTTAATCGCCTCCACATCCTCCAAAACCCCAACCCGCCGCTCCAAATCCGCCAACCCCATAACCAACCTCCAAACCCAAAATCAGATCCCCCGCGCCAACCCCCAACCCCATCACACCCACCCCCAACTCTTCCAATCCCCTATCACCCAAGCCCAACCCTACACCAACCCCCGCCCCCTTTCAACCCCCAACCCATCTTTCCAACCCCCTCCCCTTTCCCCATCAATCCCCTATCCCTTAATCGCAACAATCCCTACCCCCTTTCCCTTAAATCCCCTACCCCCAATCATATCAATCCCTATATCGCCCCTTTCAATCCCCTCTCCCTTAATCATATCAATCCCCTCCCCCTTAGGGGGAGGGTTAGGGTGGGGGTGAATCCCCACCCCAAACCAACCCCCCACCACAAGACCCCCCAACATCACAAAGCCGTCCACCCCCCATCCACCAAAAGCAAATGCCCCGTAACCGCCCCCGCCGCCGGACTCGCCAAATACACCGCCGCCCCCACCAGCTCCTCCGGCTGCATCCGCCGCCCCAGCGGCATCCGGTAATCCAAATCCGCCTGCACCTCCTCCGCCGTCCGATCATCCGCCGCCAGCATCCCCGGCGTCTCCGTAGGCCCCGGCCCGATCGCATTCACCGTAACCCCGAACCGCGCCCACTCCGCCGCCAACGCCCGCGTCAGTCCCAACACCCCATGCTTGCTCGCAATATACGGCGCCCGATCCACCGACCCCACCGCCGAAAACTGCGACCCGATATTCACAATCCGCCCCCACCCCTGCGCAATCATCGGACGCGCCGCCGCCTGAGCGCAAAAAAACAGCCCCTTCAGATTAGTGTCCACCGTAGCATCCCAATCCGCCTCCGTAACCTCCAGCGCCGGCTTACGAATCCGGATCCCCGCATTATTAACCAGAATATCCAGCCGCCCGAAATCATCAACCACCCGCCCGACCGCCCCCGCAATCCCCCCCGTATCCAGCACATCCAAAGCATAAGTCGCGCTCCGCCCCCCCGCCGCCTCCACCCGTCCCTGCGTATCCCGCGCCAACTCCAGCCGCCCCGCCATATCCGACACCGCCACATCCGCCCCCGCCTCCGCCAGTCCCAACGCCAAAGCCGCCCCGATACCCCGCGCCGCCCCCGTAACCAAAGCCACCCGACCCTCAAGCCCAAACCCCGAATAAGCCATAACCCCCTCCAAAGCCCCCGCCGGGCCCAATCAATACCCCAGCATAACACACACATCCCAACAACCAACAAATCCCCTCCCCCGGAGGGGGAGGGTTAGGGTGGGGGCGTCCCCCGGCTTCCGCAGAGAACCCCATTCATCCTGAACCCACCCCCCATTCACCCCGAGCTTGTCGCCCCCCATTCACCCCGAGCTTGTCGCCCCCCATTCATCCTGAACCCGCCCCCCATTCATCCTGAGCTTGTCGAAGGATGAATGCGCCCCCCACTGACACCCTCCCCTTGCCAAACCCCAAAACCCCCGCTACAATAGAACCAATAACCTAATCCAACCCAAAGGAGCGACCCAATGTCCATCCACCAACTCCGCGCCCGCCTAGACGCCCTAAAGCGCCGATACGCCCTACCCCTCCTGATCCTCCGCTTACGCCGCCGCGCCGAAAACCTCTGCCAACTCTGGGACACCGCCGACATCGCCGAGCGCCTCCACAACCAGCCCTTCCCCGACGTCGTCTTGATGGTCCCCGATTTCGCCCGAGACGGCCCCCTACTCCCCCCCTTCCTGAACTCTATGCGCCTCATCCGCTACCTCCAAAGAAACCGCAGCATCAAAATCCACCCCACCCCCTACGGCATCGTCCAAGCCCTACTCCCCAGCAAAATCCACAAATCCGGCCGCCTAACCCTCCTAATGAAACTATACCTCCCCGACCGCTAACCCGACGCCGCCCCGCCCCTTAACAACCCAATACGGCCCAAGCCAACCCCCCCCATCCCCCCCCCCCAACAAAACCCCCAAACCCGCCCAAAAAGGCGCCAAACGGGGGGAAAAATGGGCGGAAATGGCGGAAAACCCTACCATTTCAACCCCCATCCCCAAAGCTAAACCCCAACCAAATGGCAGGAAATGGCGGGAAATGGTAGGTTATAAAAAAAATTCCCCCACTGTTCACCCCGAAAATGCACCCCAAACCGGCGCAAAGTGTCGCAAAATGCCCCAAAAAAGCAACAAAATGCAACAAAAATGGCAAAATCCCACCCATTCCAGCCCCAAAAAGCAACACCCCAACCCCCACCCCCAAAGCTAAAACCCGGAAAAAGCAACCAAACGCAACCAAATGCAACCAAACTAAAAAAAATCCCCGCCCCCAACCCCCGGCAACCCCAACCCCAACCCCAACCGCGAGCCGTGAAATGCGAAATCCCGCATCCATAACCCCGGCGCACGCCCCCCCGCCCGCCGCCCCGCTTGCGCCATAACCCATACCGGAATAAAATCGCCCCGGCGCCCCAACCGCCCGCAGCGGCGCAACCTGAACTCAAGCAGGCCACAATGGCGCAAGCGGTCCAAACATCCGGCGGCCACCGCCAAAGCCGGGGCTTCATCCTCGGCGCCCTCACCTTCGGCCACGGCGTCGCCCACCTCTACGACCTCGGCTTCCCCGTATTCCTGACCGCCATCGCCCAAGCCCTCAAACTAACCACCTTCCAGACCGGCATCCTCCTCGGCATCCGCTTCTGGGGCTCCGGCGTGGTCAGCTCCGGATCGGGAGTCCTCGTCGACCGCTACCGCAACGAATGGGGCATAATGCTCACCGCCTGCATGGTGCTCAACGTCATCGCCTTCGTCATCATCGGCCTCTCCCCCGGCCTCGCCCTCCTGACCTTCGGCGTCGTCCTCATCTCCATCCCCGGCTCCCTATGGCACCTCCCCGCCATCGCCTCCCTTTCCCGCCGCTTCACCGACCGCCGCGCCTTCGCCATATCGATCCACAGCTTCGGCTCCACCGTCGGCAACGCCCTCGGCCCCCTAGTCGCCGGACTGCTCCTATCCTTTATGCTATGGCGCAGCGTCCTATTCCTCTACGCCATCCCCGCCGCGGTAGTAGCCCTGTTCGTATGGTGGTCCCTCCGGGATGTCGGCCGCGAAACCGAAACCCTGCCCGCCGACGCCGAAACCCGCACCCCGGCGGCCCTCGCCCGCGCCGCCCTCCGCCTCTTCCGCCGCCCCCCGATGCTCGCCCTGCTCATCGCCGCATCCCTCCGCGGCTTCGCCAACACCGCAATGTTCGACTGGACCCCCTTCTACCTCGAAAGCTCCCCCGACGCCCGCGGACTAGGCTTTTCCTACTTCTGGACCGGCTTCCAGATGGCCCTGCTAACCGGCACCGGCGCCATCTCATCCCCCATCCTGGGCCAATTGTCCGACACCCTGGGCCGCAAGCGGATGCTGGTACCCGGACTCGCCCTGGCCGCCGCCCTACCCTTCCTAGTCGCCCCCGCCAGCAGCGGACTGCACATCCCCGCCCTCGACCTTTCCCTCCCCCCCATCGCCACCGTCGCCCTAGTAATGGCCGGACTGGGCCTATTCAGTTTCTCCCTGCACCAAGTTATGCTGGCCGCCATCCTCGACGGCGTAGAACGCGGCACCGAAGGCACCATCGCCGGCGTAGTATTCGGCCTCAACGGCATCGCCGGCTTAGGCTCAACCCTCCTGGTAGCCAAAATCATCGAAAATTTCGGCGGCTACGCCACCATATACATCTACGCCGCCGCCCTAACCATTCTAGCCCTAGCCATAGTCACCCTAACCCCCTTCCCCCAATACAACCGGGAAAAACCCTAAACGAACCCCACCACAACCCGCCCATACATCCCGATCTTGCCATTCACCCCGAGCTTGAATCCACCCATCCATCACCATAACCGCCGATCCATCCCAATCGTAAACCCGCCGATCCATCCCAATCGTAAACCCGCCGATCCATCCCAATCGTAAACCCGCCGATCCATCCCAATCGTAAACCCGCCGATCCATCCCAATCGTAAACCCGCCGATCCATCCCAATCGTAAACCCGCCGATCCATCCCAATCGTAAACCCGCCGATCCATCCCAATCGTAAACCCGCCGATCCATCCCAATCGTAAACCCGCCGATCCATCCCAATCGTAAACCCGCCGATCCATCCCAATCGTAAACCCGCCGATCCATCCCAATCGTAAACCCGCCCATCCATCCCAATCGTAAACCCGCCGATCCATCCCAATCGTAAACCCGCCGATCCATCCCAATCGTAAACCGCGCCCATTCACCCCGAGCGTAAACCCCACCCATTCATCCTGAGCTGGTCGAAGGACGCCCCCAACCCATGAACCAAACCATAACCGCCGTCCCCGGCATCGAAGCCGGACACTACACCGACCGCCAAAACGCCACCGGCTGCACCGTAATCCTCTGCCGCCAAGGCGCCGTCGGCGGCGTCGACGTCCGCGGCGGCTCCCCAGGCACCCGCGAAACCGACCTCCTCCAGCCCGCCCGCCGCATCGACCAGCTATTCGCCGTATCCCTCAGCGGCGGCAGCGCCTACGGCCTCGACGCCGCCTCCGGCGTGATGGCCTGGCTGGAGCAGCAAGGCATCGGCTACCGCGTATCCCCCGGCATCATCGTCCCCATCGTATCCTCCGCCATCATCTACGACCTCGGCCTCATAACCTCCCAAATCCGCCCCGGCCCCGCCGAAGGCCGCGCCGCCTGCATCGCCGCCTCCCGCGCCCCCCTGCCCCAGGGCACCATCGGCGCCGGAACCGGCGCCACCGTAGCCAAAACCGCCGGCCCCCATCGCGCCGTCAAAGGCGGTATAGGCTCCGCCGCCATCCAATTCCCCAACGGCATCACCATCGCCGCCGCCGTAACCGTCAACGCCATCGGCGGCATCTGGGACTACTCCAACGGCCAACTCCTAGCCGGCCCCCGCCGGGACGACGGCGGATTCGACGACCCCGTAGCCGCCCTCCTCAACGGCGCAACCCCCGCCCCCCCCAGCGGCCCGGTCAACACCACCATCGGCGTAGTAGCCACCGACGCCCGTCTCGACCGCGAGCAAACCAACTACCTCGCCCGCGTCAGCCACAACGGACTAGCCATGACCATCCGCCCCTGCCACACCATCCGCGACGGCGATACCATGTTCGCAATGTCCACCGGCCAATCTCGCGCCCCAACCAACGCCGACCTCACCGCCTTAGGCGCCGCCGCCGCCGAAGTAACCGCCCAATCCGTACTCCACGCCATCCGCCGCGCCACCGGACTAGGCGGCATCCCCGCCATCTCCGAACTCCAAAATGCCGGAAACCGAGCGCCCCAATGCGAATAATCAAATCCAAAACCGAAATGCGCCAAGCCTGCCAAAACGCCCCCCGCCCCTTAGGGCTGATCCCCACGATGGGCGCCCTGCACGCCGGGCACCTCTCGCTGGTAGACCGCGCCCGCGTCCAATGCGCCTCCATCGCCGCCAGCATTTTCGTCAACCCAACCCAATTCGGCCAAAACGAGGATTTCGCCCAATACCCCCGCAACCTGGACGCCGACCTGCAACTACTGGAACAACACGCCGTCGACCTCGCCTTCGTCCCCGACGCCAGCGAAATCTACCCCCCCGGATTCGCCGCCTGGGTAGACCCCGGCCCCCTAGCCAACCGCCTAGAGGGCGCCGCCCGCCCCGGCCACTTCCGCGGCGTCGCCACCGTTGTAACCAAACTATTCACCATCACCCGCCCCGATTTCGCCTACTTCGGCCAAAAAGACGGCCAGCAAACCATCATCATCCGCCGCATCACCCAAGACCTCGACTTGGGCGTAGCCATCATAGTCCTCCCCACCATCCGCGAACCCGACGGCCTAGCCATGAGCAGCCGCAACGCCCGCCTAACCCCCCAGCAGCGCCAAGCCGCCCCCACCCTCTACCGCGCCCTACAGGCCGGCAACGCCCTATGGCAAGCCAACGAAAAAAGCGCCGCAATGCTCCGCGGCGCCGTAATGCTGGAACTCCAATCCGAACCCCTGCTATACCCCATCGACTACATCAGCATCGCCCACCCCGAAACCCTCGACGAACTCCGCCAACCCATCCCCGGCGCCATGCTATCGGCCGCCGCCCAACTAGGCCAAGTCCGCCTAATCGACAACCTGCTGCTGGACTAAAACCATCACCCCCACCCTAACCCTCCCCCTAAGGGGGAGGGGATTTTGCCGGCGGGGGCGCACTGGCAGTTGGCCCCTACGGGGGGGGTGATAACCGGCAAGGGGCACGAGTGATCCGGTTGCCCAATGCCGGAAATGAACGTCCCCCCGTAGGGGCCTGCGGCCAATGCGCTATCGTAGATAGCAACGCATTGGCCGAACTAGGGGTTCATCAACTCCCGCACCGCCTCCGTAAGCGCCGGCAGCACCCGTTCCCAATCCCCCACCACCCCATACCGCGCATCCTTAAAGATATTGGCATCGGCATCCTTATTGATCGCCACGATGCACTTCGCCCCCGAACACCCCGCCATGTGCTGGCTGGCCCCCGAAATCGCCACCGTGATATACAAATCCGGCGTAATCGACTTCCCGGTCAGCCCCACCTGATACGACGCCGGCACCCAACCCGAATCCACCGCCGCCCGCGACGCCCCCACCGCGCCCCCCAAAAGCCGCGCCAAATCCTCCAGCCCGGCAAACGGCTCCGGCCCCCCCAGCCCGCGCCCCCCCGACACCACGATCCGCGCCTCCTCCAGCTTAACCCCCTCCGACTCCTCCCGCACCCGATCCACCACCCGCGTCCGCGCCAGCGACGCCTCCAGCTCCACCGGAAACGACACCACCTGCCCCGTCCGCGACCCGTCCGGTTCCGCCGGTTCGTAGGCTTTCGGGCGAATCGCCGCGATCTGCGGCGTCCGCTCGCACGACACCACCGCCACCGCATTCCCCCCATACACCGGCCGGTTGGCCAGCAGACTCCCGGTAGCCCCATCCACCGACACCTCCAGGCAATCCTGCGCCAGCCCCACCCCCAACCGGAACGCCAGCCGCGGCGCCAATTCCCGCCCCTCGGCCGTCCGCGCCATCAACACCACCCGCGGACTAACCTCCCGGCACAAAGCCTCCAGCGCCGCCAAATACAAATCCGGCTGATACTCCCCCAGCAGCGGATGATTCACCGCATACACCCGATCCGCCCCCAACGCAATCGCCATCTGCGCCGGCACATCCAAAGTATCCCCCAGCAGCCCGATGCTCAACTCCGCCCCCAGCGCATCAGCCACAACCCGCCCCGCCGCCAGCAACTCCCCGGCGGTAGAATCCAGCCCCCCATCCGCGGTCTGCCCAATAACCAGCGCCCCAACAGCCTCGCCCATTACAATCCCCTCAACATTCTGCCAGTGCGTTGCCGCCTACGGCGGCGCACTGGCAGCAAATTTGGTCATTTACCACCGGAAATACCCCATCCCCTACCCATCACCCAAAATCCCCTCCCCCTTAGGGGGAGGGCTAGGGTGGGGGCGAACCCCGGCAAAAGGCGCCCCATCCCCCTAAATAATCTTGGCCTCCCGCAGCCGCAGCGCCAAAAGCCGCCCCGCATCCGCCGCATCCTCCCCCTTGATCATCTCGCACTCCTGGTCACTGACCGGAATAAACAACTGCCGCAAAGCCACCCGCGCCTCCGCCTGCCCCGCGTCCAAATCCAGATCCCCCTGGCCCCACACCGTAGGCCGCTTGCGCGTCGCCGCCATAATCCCCCGCAAAGTCGGATACCGCGGCTGCCCCAACTCATTGCTGACCGTAACCAGCGCCGGCAACGAAGCCTCCACCACCTCATACCCATCGGGAACAATCCGCTCCACCACCGCCTTGCCCTCCGTCACATCAACCCGTTTCCCCAGCGACACGCAGGAAAGCCCCAGAATTTCCGCCACCCCCAAAGGCACCTGCGCGTTATCCCAATCCGACGCCTGCCGCCCGCAGATAATCAGATCGAACCCCCCCAGTTTCCGCACCGCCGCCGCCAGCAGTTGCGCCGTAACGAAACTGTCAATCGTGTTGGCGAAAGCATCATCCTGCAACAGCACCAGCTCATCCGCCCCCATCGAAAGCGGCTTTTTCATGACATCCAAAGCGAACTCGGCGCCCGTAGAGATCACCGTAACCGTCGCCCCTTGAGCATCCTTAATCCGCAGCGCCGCCTCCACCGCGTTTTCGTCAAACCCGTTCACCACCGGCGGAATGTTCGGCGGCGGCACCACCCGCCGGGCATCCCCGTCAATCCGAAACGCCGCCATCGGCATCTCCGGATCCAATACCTGCTTGGCCAAAACCGCGATCTTCAGCGACATAGCGCGCCCCCAATCTCCGCCGCCATTCGGCCAATGATGCGTCGTTGCCCCCTACTCGGTCGGGGGCGCATTGGCCGCGGCGGTGGGAAATATAGCACTAACCGAATCCGGGTGTCAATTTCGCCAACCCGCCCCAAGGCGCCCCAAAAGTGTTATAATCCATTCAACGGGCCCATCGCCGGCCCGCCCGGGCCGTCAAAATTCGGAAGCCGCCCGCCGCTCCGTGCTGGATATACCGGCGGGCGGGAGGATGAAAGCCTTGAACACGATAAAGACCTTTTTCCTGCTGATGGTGCTATCCGCCATGCTCTTAGCCATCGGCGGCGCCGTCGGCGGGCAAATGGGCATCATCATCGCCCTCGTCTTTGCCCTCGCCCTCAATTTCGGCGCCTACTGGTTCAGCGACCGCATCGCCCTCAGCATGACCAAATCCCACCCCATCACCGAGCAGGACGACCCCGAACTCTACAACATCGTCCGCGAGCAGGCGGAACGCGCCGGACTCCCGATGCCCAAGGTCTACGAAATCGACACCGACTCCCCCAACGCTTTCGCCACCGGCCGCAGCCCCCGGAATGCCGCGGTGGCCGTAACCACCGGCATCCGCCGTATCCTTAACCGCGACGAAATGTCCGCCGTCCTGGCCCACGAAATGGCCCACGTAGGCAACCGCGACACCTTGATTATGGCCGTCGTCGCCACCATCGCCGGCGCCATATCCATGCTCGCTTTCCTGGCCCAGCTATCCGCCATCTTCGGCAGCTTCGGCGGCAGCAGCGATGACGACGACAACGGCGCTGGCAACATCATCGGCCTGCTGATCATCGCCATCGTAATGCCCATCGCCGCCGCCCTGGTCCGCGCCGCCGTTTCCCGCACCCGCGAATTTCAGGCCGACGCCACCGGCGCCCACACCTGCGGCAACCCCCTCGCCCTCGCCAGCGCCCTCCAAAAACTGGAGCGCGGCGCCGAAGCCCGCCCCATGAAAGTCGCCGAAGGCGCATCCCACCTATTCATCGTCAACCCCCTCCGCGGCGCCAACTTGGCTAACCTGTTTTCCACCCACCCGCCCACCGAGGAGCGAGTCCGCCGCCTAACCTCCATGGACATCCGGCCCAAGTTCTAAACCGTGCCCCCTCCCGCCCTGAAATATCGCGGCCCCCACGCCCCCATCACGCCGGCAACCGGCGGCGCAACCCCGCCGCCGGCCGCGCGGCGAGAGGCCGCGGCGTAATATGGGCTGCCTGATGGCGCTACTGCGCGTCTTTGGCCGCCTGATCCTGGGGGCCGCCATCCTCGCCGGGCTGATCCACACCCTAGTCCTGTCCAACTTTTCCCAGCGCCTGGTCCAATCCGAAACCTACACCGTCGCCATCAACGAAACCGACGCCTACAACCGCATCTACGACGAAGTGCTGGTCGACGACGCCCTAAGCGGCCCCACCGGCAACCTGCTAGGCGGCGTAGAACTCGACCTCCAAAACGAGGCCGTTACCCTGCTGCGGCAGATAATGCCCCCGTCCTACCTCAAACAACAGACCGAAAACAACATATCCCGCTTCACCAGCTATATGCGCGGCGAAACCGAACCCCTCCAACTCTACATCGACCTCCGGCAACCCCTGAATCGAATCAAAACCGAAACCCAATCCGAAGTAAACCGCCACATAGACGAGCTAGAAATCGCCCCGCCCGACCGCCCCGACTGCTCCCCCGACACCATCCGCCGCCTAGCCGTCGAATCCGCCGCCCCCATATCCCAGCTATCCCGCGGCGAACTCCCCCAATCCGCCCCATCCCTACAGCTAATGACCCGCCAGTGCCGCCAAGAGCAATTTGACCGCTGGTTCGACCGCGTCACCACCGACCCGGCAATGAACTCCTACGCCGCCCGCATCCTAACCGAAACCGCGACCCGCGACGACCTCCGCCAAACCTTCATCCAGGGCGACACCCGCGCCTTCCTCAAAGCCGCCGCCCGCCCCCTGGTAGACTCCCTGACCGACGACGCCATCGCCGACATCCGCCGCCGCCTGCCCCCCAACGACCGCCTCGATCTAATCCAAAAAGCCGCCGAGGAATTTTCCGACCTGACCGAGGACGACATCCAATCCGGCGCCGAAAACATCCGCGACCTATTGGCCCTATCCAACGGCCCCGCCCGAACCGCCGCCCTGATAATGCTGATCGGCGGCGCCGCCCTATTGGCCCTGATCCACCTCCCCAACCCGGCCCACGCCCTCCGCTGGCCCGGCATCTCCCTCGCCCTGAGCGGCGGCATCTGCCTCGCCGTAGGCTACATCATCAACTCCGCCCTCCCCGGCCAGCTAAACAACCTCATCACCAACTCCGCATCCTACTCCGCCGGCGTCCCCGCCCCCGCCATAAACCTGGCCGGCGACCTCATGGAATCCTTCGGCCGGCAAGCCACCGCCGGCTTCACCCCCGAAGCCCTAACCGTAACCCTAACCGGCGCCGCCCTGATCGCCGTATCCTTCCTAGCCAACGCCCTAATCGCCGCCGCCCGCCAAATCCTACCCACCCGAAACCGCCCCCGCCCCCGCCGCTAACCCCCACCCACCCCGACAACCCGCCCGCCCACTTACCCCTAATAGCCCCCCCACCTATTCATCCCGACAACCCGCCCGCCCATTCATCCCAACAAGCCGCCCGCCCATTCACCCCAACAACCCCCCCGCCCATTCATCCCGACAACCCCCCCGCCTATTCATCCCGACAACCCCCCCGCCTATTCATCCCGACAACCCGCCCGCCTATTCATCCCGACAACCCGCCCGCCTATTCATCCCGACAACCCCCCCGCCTATTCATCCTGAGCTTGTCGAAGGATGACCATCCCCACCCATGCAAGCCCCCCCAACTAACCCGGCCTTTCCGCCACCCTAACCCTAGGCGCGTAATACACCCTCCCCAAATACTCAAAATAAACTTCCCCATCCCCGCCGATATAGCCTTCCAGCCCATTCCCGCACAAGTCTTGCCACCTATACCGCTTACGCCCGTCCTCTAGTTCGGTTTCCCATATCTGCGTGATGCAGTAGTTGTCTTCGGGCGTAGACATAGCCCTCCACTCTCCATCTTCCTCCCAAGTCAACACCGCCCAATACGCCCCATCCGACTGACGCAATATGTCATCCCTTTCAGATGATCCAGATGAATCATCCCCAGTCTCCCACCAGTCGTAAATAACCCACAGCGGCACTCCCAGACCGATACGCTCCGCATCCCTGTCGGCTCCCATATTGATCGCGATAATTTCATCGCTGCTGTTCACAATCGGCGAACCGGAACTCCCTGGAGCGGTATCTACGCTATGCTCCAAAAGCGAGGTTATCCCCCTGTAACTCCCCTGCAATCTTCTCTGGTAAATCGTCCCATCCCTAACCACCGGAGCCTTGCCGAAAGGAGACCCCATATCGCTAGGGTATCCCGCAATCCAAACCTCATCCCCTTTGTCGTAATTATCCGTCCCATAAGAAAACCCGCCCCACCCGCTGGGATAACTGCCAAAATCTGACGGCTGTAGATCCAAAATGGCAATGTCCAAGTGAGCGTTAGACCTCAAGACCTGTGCCGTCAAAGTTTCCCGCGCCAAATGCCAATAAACGTCCACCGCCGTATCATCCCCCACCACATGATCATTAGTAAACACATAATAGCGGCCTTCAGCTTCAGTAACGGCAAAGAACCCGGTTCCCAAACTGTCGGATGAAATGATTAACACCGTAATGCCCGCCAGCCGGCTGCCCCGATCCTGCGGTATCCGCGCCGGCCGCGGCGTAGCGGTAGGCAAATGAGTCGCCGTAGGCGTAGGATGCGGCGTCGCCGTCGGCCGCCGCGTCGGCCGCGTCGTAGGCAACGGCGTAGCGGTAGGCAACGGCATAGGCGTAGGAGTAGCCGTAGGCGCCGGCGCCACGCAATAAATATCCGCCGAATAAGGCGGCGTAGTATTGAGATTGTCATACCTGATTTCATGCCCCGGATCGGCGCACCTGGTCCGCCCCAGCCCTTGATGCAGCCACTCCATCCAAGTCGGCGTAGCGGTAGGAACCGGCGTAGGCGCAGGCGTAGCCGTAGCCGCCGGAACCGGCGCCAGCGCCGGCGTAGCCGTAGGCATTGCCGCCGCTATCGCCGCCTGCACCGTAGCCTCGATATCCGGCGTAGCCGTAGCCGCCGGCGCCGGACTGGGCAACGTCGTAGGCCAAGCCGCCCGCGTCGCCGCCGCATTCCCCAACTCAACCCTAACCCGCGCCTCAACCGTAGCCCCAATATCCGGCGTAGCGGCAGGCGCCCCCGGCGTCGGTGTCGCCGGAGCCGAGCAAGCCGCAACGCCTATAAAAACCAAAGCTGACATCAAAACCATAACAGAGAACGCGATACGCACCATTCACCTCGGTTGTAAACCTCACCCGGCGGCATCCCCCAAAGAACGCCGCCAACCCCGCCCCATTCATCCTGAGCTTGTCGAAGGATGCCCCCCATCCCCCAACTTGTCGCCGACAATATCAGGGTATCCTCTAAGAAACTCCTCGCCGGTTATCGCCCGCCGCCCCTCCAGCTGCACCCGCGCCAGCCCCAGCAGCCCATCCCCCGTCACCACCGCCGCCCCATCGCCCGCCGAAACCACCACCCCCGCATCCCGCTGCCCATCATACCCCCCGCCCGGCAAAACCGTAACCTCCAGCAACTTCAGCGCCCGCCCCCCCCAAGTCGTATACAACCCTGGCCACGGATCATAACCCCGCCGCCGCCGCTCTAGCATCACCGCGCTCTCCTCCCAATCCGCCAGCCCATCGCCCCGCTCCAGCCGCCGCGAAACCGTGGCGCAAGACTCATCCTGTGCCGTCGCCGAAAGCTCCCCCCGCATCCAGGGCGCCAGACAATCCGCCAGCAAATCCGCCCCCAACGCGAAAAGCCGATTCGTCAACTCCCCCGCCCTTTCCGTCCCGTCCAGCGCATACTCCCGCCGCGCGATCACCGGCCCGCGATCCATCCCCGCATCCATCAGCATCAAAGAAACCCCGGTAACATCATCCCCCGCCACAATCGCCGCCGGCACCGGCGAAGCCCCCCGGTGCCGCGGCAACAGAGACGGATGCAAATTCAGGCACCCCCCGGCCGGCAGCCCCAAAACCGCCGCCGGCAAAAACATCCGGTACGCCGCCACCACAATAACATCCGGCCGCAGCCCGGCCAGATAACCCAGCGACTCCCGCGAGCGCAGCTCCTCCGGCTGCCACACCGGAACCCCCAGCCGCATCGCCGCCGCCTTCACCGCCGTCGGCTCCGCCCGCCGCCCCCGCCCCTGCCCCCGGTCCGGCGGCGTAACCGCGGCCGCCACCGCCACTTCCCCCATCCCGCAAAGCCTTGCCAACACCGGCGTAACCGCCGCCGGCGTACCCATAAAAACCACCCGCATCAAATCCGATCCCCCCAATCTGAAAAACCCCCCAAATCAGGTATTGACAACCCCCCGCAACCGGGATAACATCCCACTAACCGCCGTGCGGAATCTAAAAGAGGAGGTGATATGAATGGAAGCTAGTTTAACACGCAGGGGCGATGGTAGGCATCAGTCTGGACGCGACGAGGTGATCGTTTCGTAGCCCTTTGCCACGAAATACTGAGAGCCTGAATGTCGGGCCCAGGCCAATGTCTACCATCGCCCCTAGGATCCGGGACGGATTTTCGGGCGAACCAAAACCAGAGTTGGCCGGGCCCGATTTTTTGCGCCCCGCACCCCCCGCAACCGCCCCGCCCATCCGCCGGGGCCGCCCCAACCGCCGGGTCTGACAGTCGGGGTTGCCCGTCGGTTTTGCCCGTCGGGTTTCATTGACAACCCGCCCGCCAATACCTACAATCGCAAGCAACAACTATCCCAACGGCGGCATTCCCGCCCGCCCGCATAAACGCACGGAGATTCAATGCTAAGGATTCGCCTAAGCAGAGTCGGCAAAAAAGGCAAACCCGCCTACCGCATCGTAGTCGCCGAAGCCAAATCCCCCCGCGACGGCTCCTACCTCGAATGGATCGGCACCTACGACCCCATGCAAAACCCCCCGGCCATCACCCTAAAGCAAGACCGCGCCCTCCACTGGCTCCGCGTCGGCGCCCAGGCATCCGACCCGGTGCACCGCATTCTGGAAAAAAACGGCGTCCTGGCCCAAGTAAAAACCCCGTCAGCCCCTGAACCCGAACCCGCCGCCGTAGCCGCCGCGGAACCCGACGCCGATGGATCTGCCCCCGAGGAATCCGGCCCCTAAGGAATCCAACCAATGAAAGAACTCATCGAATACATCGCCGTATCCCTAGTAAGCCAGCCCGAAGCCGTCGAGGTCACCGAAACCGCAGAGGGCAACCGCAAGGTATTCCGCCTCCAAGTAGCCCCCGCCGACAAAGGTAAGGTAATCGGCCGCCAAGGCCGCGTAGCCCAAGCGATGCGCACCATGCTGCGCGTCGCCGCCGTAAAAGACGGCGCCTACGCCGCCCTAGAAATAGACTAACCCCCCAATAACGCGCCGCCAGCCGTGAACCGCCCAAGCCCGGAAAACCCCGACGCCCCCCCGCCGCAAGACCCCGCGCCCCCCGATTCGGTAATAGTCGCGCTGATCATCGGCCCCCACGGGCGCGACGGCGGTCTCAACATCCGCCTCCTCAGCGACCTCCCCGGCCGCTTTGATCCCGGCCGCGAACTCCTGCTCGACGGCCGCCCCCGCCCCATCACCCGCGCCCGCCAGACCGGCCCCGACACCGCCCTGCTATGGCTCGACGGCATCACCGCCCGCCGCCAAGCCGCCCCTCTGACCGGCAAATACCTCGCCGCCCAACCCCAACCCGCCCCCAACCTGCCTGATGGCGAATACTTCCACTATCAGCTAATCGGAATGCGCGTAACCACCGAGGACGGCGAGGACTTGGGCGAAATCCAAGAAATCCTCGAAACCGGCAGCAACGACGTCTACATCATCCGCAACGAAAGCGGCGAGCTGCTAATCCCCGCCACCGCCCAAGTAATCCGCCAAGTAGACCTCGCCGCCAACGCCATGCAAGTGCGCTTACCCGACGGCTTGCGCTGACCTCCCCGCTTTGACCCTGCCCCGCCGCCAGTGCTAAAATCGGGCTGCACTCCTGCCGGCCCCCGCCGCCCAGAGTTGTCAAAGACCAGAGGTTGTCAAAGAGAGGTAGCGCAATGTCCGGTCACTCCAAATGGTCCACCATCAAGCACCAGAAAGGCGCCGCCGACGCCAAGCGCGGCGTCCTGTTCACCAAACTCAGCCGCGACATCGCCCTGGCCGTCCGCGACGGCGGCGGCGCCGACCCCGATATGAACTTCAAGCTCCGCCTCGCCCTCGACCGCGCCAAAAGCAACAATATGCCCCAAGACAGTATCAACCGCGCCGTAAAGCGCGGCGGCGGCGAAGGCGGCGACGGCGAATCCCTCGAACAAATCACCTACGAAGGCTACGGCCCCGGCGGCGGCGCCATCCTGCTCCAGGCCGTAACCGCCAACCGCAACCGCACCGCCGCCGAAGTCCGTTCCGCCTTCAACCGCGGCGGCGGCAACCTCGGCGAAAGCGGCTGCGTCGCCTGGAACTTCGAACTCCGCGGCGTAGTAACCATCGATATGGACGCCCCCGACCAGGCCGAAGATCTGGGCTTACTAGCCATAGACGCCGGTGCCGAGGACCTCCAGGTAGACGACGGCGTGCTGGAAATCTACTCCCCCATAGAAAACCTCCAGCAAGTCCAAAAATCGATCCAGTCCCAAGGCGTAACCGTCCGCTCCGCCGAAATATCCATGGTCCCCAAAACCACCGTCCCCCTGCCCGCCCGCGAAGCCGAACAAACCCTCCGCCTACTAGACACCCTCGAAGATCTCGACGACATCCAAAAAGCCTTCACCAACGCCGACTTCCCCCCCGAAGTCCTCCAACAATACCAATCCGACAACTAAACCCGCCCCGCCGCCCCAAGCCGGCAAATCCCCAACAGGAGGGTAAAACCCCAATGACTATGGAACGGCGTATGGAAGCCCTGGAAGAAATCTCCCGCCTCCTGATCACATCCTCCATCGGTATGAACGAATCCATACAACGCCTAGAAACCCTGGAACGGCAACACGGGCGTACGCTTCGAGAGTTGTCCGAGTCAGTGAAAGGGTTGTCTGAGACGGTGCAAAGGTTGTTTGGCACGGTGCAAAGGTTGTCTGGCACGGTGCAAGAGTTGTCTGGCACGGTGGAAGGGTTGTCTGACACGGTGGCAGGGTTGTCCGCGTCGGTGCGGCGATTGGAAACCATGGAACGGCAACGGGAGGAACAGCTGCAAGCGTTGTCCGAGTCCATCCGCGTCACCAACGAGGCGCTCCAGTCCCTAATGGCCTTCGTACCCGAAACCCAAGCCGAAATCATCCGGCTGGACAGCCGCATCGACCAAATCGAAGCCGGCTAACCCCAATCCCCCACCCCCACCCGCCTGGAGCCGAAAATGACCGTCCTCGGAATCGACCCCGGCACCCTGCGAATGGGCTACGGCATAGTCGCCGACCGCCCGGCAATGCAAGCCGCCGACTACGGCGTAATCGCCCTCCCCCCGTCTATGCCCCTGGAGCAGCGCCTATACCAAATGCACACCCACATCCTCAACCTGATTGCCATATTCCGCCCCGAGGCCATAGCGGTCGAAGATCCCTTCATTGGCCGCGGCGAGCGCAGCTTTCCCGCTTCATCCCTCGCCATCGGCCAGGCCCAAGCCGTAGTGCTGATCGGCGCCGCCGGCCAGGGCATCCCCATCCACAAATACCCCCCGGCCCAAGTCAAGCGGGCCGTAGCCGACCACGGCGCCGCCGCCAAAGACCAAATGCGCGGCATCGTAGCATCTACCCTCAACCTCCCCCCAACCCTAGAAACCGACGCCGCCGACGCCCTCGCCGTAGCCCTATGCCACCTATCCCAAAACCGCGCCTCCGGCGCCCTCCTAACCGAAATCCCCCCCGGACGGGAAAGGTAGCCCCATGCCCCACCCCACCCCCCGGACTATGCCGACCCGGACTGCGCCCCGCAGTATCGCGCCCCGCCGGATTACGCCCCGCCGGACTACGCCCCCCCAGACTGCGCCCCGCCGGATCGCGCTATGATAGTCGGCCTGCGCGGAACCCTGACCGCCGTCGGCCCCGACTGGATCCACATCGCCATAGGCGGGATCACGCTACAAGCCTTCGTCCCGGCCAGCGCCATCCCCGCGCTCGGCGCCATAGACGACACCGTATCCCTACGCACAATGCTGCGCGTCGCCAACGAACAACCCGCCCTCTACGGCTTCCCCGACGACGCCTCCCTTCAACTATTCACTCTACTGACCGGCATATCCGGCGTAGGCCCCCGCCTGGCCCTGGCCCTCCTGTCATCCCTAGACCCCGCCGCGCTCCAACTAGCCATAGCCGCCGGCGACGCCACCGCCCTGGCCGCCGCCCCCGGCGTAGGCCGCCGCACCGCCAACCGCATAATCCTAGAACTCCGCGGCAAAATAGACGACATAACAACCGAAACCGCAACCCCCAGCGGCAACAACGAAGTCCTGGCCGCCCTCGCCGCCCTAGGCTACACCCCCGCCGAAGCCAAAGCCGCCCTCGACGCCATCCCCGACCCCGAAAACCTAACCATCGAAGATCGCATCAGAATGGCCCTGCAACAGTTCGCCCGCCGCGGGTAAAACCCGCCCCCGCCGTGCTATAATGCTTACCACACCCTAACAAATGAGCAACCGGAATGAACGAGAGTCGCGTAGCGGCCCTATCCGCGGCAGCCTACTCTGATTCGTTGTACTACAGCGCCCATTACAACCTGCAACTAATATCCCGCCCAACGCCCAGCAAAAACGAAATTCATTTCCTATTATGCCAAGATGCCCCCGAAATTATCGAAGACTACCCCCAAGACCGCCGAGGGCCAAGCTGCCTGATCTGGGGCCTAACCGACGACACCGGCCGGGTAGGACACCTAGTATGCTCCAACCCGCCCAACCCCGGCATAATCACCGCCTATTATCCCAGCGAAACCGAGCCAAACCAATGGGAATGCAACTATCGCCGGCGCATAAGGAGACAACCGCAATGAACTGCCGCTACTGCAATGGCGTAAACACAAAAGAACACCGGAAAACCCGTTTCTGCGTCTACGACATCCCCAATCCTTTCGTAATGGAAAACGTCCCCGCATTGGTATGCAATCTATGCGGCGACAAAACATATTCCGGCGACGCAGTTAAAGCCCTAGAAAAAATCAAAAACGGCGAAGCAAAAGCCAGCGGCCGCCAAACCTTTCAAGTTTTCGATTTCAACGAACTGAACAAATCCCAAAATCCCCAAAAATAAAAAACAACCCATCCCCACAAATCCCCCAACGGAGCAAACAATGACCACCTACACCCGAAACAAAAAATGGACCGACGCCGGACAAGAAGTAAACCGCCGCCGCAACGCCATCAGAATGGCCCTGCAACAATTCGCCCGCCGCGTATAAAACCTGCCCTAGCGTGTATAATCCCTGTAATGCCTACGCAACCGCCAAGAAAAGGAGTCTCAATGAATTGCCGATATTGCAACGGAACAGACACCGTAGAACAAGAAATTACCACATTTTCCGTCTGCGACATTCCAGAACCCTTTATGGTGGAAAATGTCCCGGCACTGGTTTGCTACTCCTGCGGTGACAAAACCTTTTCATCCAGCGCAATCAAGGCAATGAATAAAATTAAATACGGCGAAGTAAAAGCCGACAAATCTCGGCGCTTGCGCGTTTTCGATTTCAGCAAATTGGAAAACCCATCCAAATCGCTATCCGAAAAGACCGTCTAACCCACCGCAAACCCAACCCATCCCCACAAATCCCCCAAACGGAGCAAACCATGACCACCTACACCCGAAACAAAAAATGGACCGATGCCGGACAAGAAGTAAACCGCCGCCGCAACGCCGCCCCCGAAAACCGCCCATTCCAACTAACCGCCGATTTCGCCATGACCGGCGACCAGCCCGCCGCCGTAGCCCGCCTTTCCCAAGCTGTAGAAACGGGCACGACCCGCCAAAGCCTGCTGGGCGTCACCGGCAGCGGCAAAACTTTCACTATGGCTAACATCGTCCAACAAGTGCAAAAACCCGCCCTGGTTATGGCCCACAACAAAACCCTCGCCGCCCAACTGGCCTCCGAATTTAAGGAATTTTTCCCCCACAACGCCGTAGAATACTTCGTTTCCTACTACGACTATTATCAGCCGGAAGCCTACGTACCCCAATCCGACACCTACATCGAAAAAGACTCTAGCGTCAACGAGGAACTGGACAAACTCCGCCTTTCCGCCACCACATCCCTGCTAACCCGCCGCGACGTCCTCATAGTAGCCTCGGTCTCATGCATCTACGGTCTCGGCGATCCCAACGACTATTTCAACCTGGTCGCCCAAGTAAACGTAGGCGAAATCCGCAACCGCAACCAGCTGGTCCGCCAACTGGTGGATATGCAATATGAACGCAACGACCTCGATCTTTCCCGCGCCAAATTCCGCGTCCGCGGCGATGTATTGGAACTCGTCCCGGCCTACGAGGAAGCCGCCGTCCGCATCCAATTCTTTGGCGATGAAGTCGAGCGCATCGTCCAGCTAGACCCCCTGACTGGCGAAATGCTGGCCGAACTCCCCAATGTAGCCATCTACCCCGCCAACCACTTTGTAACCACCAAAGAAAAACTTGACCTCGCCATAGACGGCATCCGCATCGAACTGGAGCAACGCCTGAGCGAACTCCGCAATGCCGGCAAAATCCTAGAAGCCGCCCGTCTGGAAAGCCGCACCAACTACGACCTCGAAATGCTACAGGAAACCGGCTTCTGCTCCGGCATCGAAAACTACGCCCGACACCTATCCCAACGCGCCCCCGGCAGCGCCCCCTGGACGTTACTGGACTATTTCCCTGAGGACTATCTGCTATTCGTTGACGAATCCCACATGACCCTCCCCCAAGTCCGCGGAATGTACGCCGGCGACTACTCCCGCAAAAAAACCTTAGTCGATTTCGGTTTCCGCCTGCCCTCCGCTCTGGACAACCGCCCCCTGAACTTCGACGAATACGAAAACCGCATAAACCAGGTAATCTACGTATCCGCCACCCCCGGCCCCTTTGAACTCCAGCACAGCCGCCAAGTGGTCGAGCAGGTAATCCGCCCCACCGGACTTCTCGACCCCACCGTCGAAGTACTGCCCACCACCGGCCAGATCGATGACCTGCTATGGAAAATCAAAGAACGGGTAGGCCGCGCCGAGCGCATCCTTGTAACCACCCTGACCAAGCGAATGGCCGAGGAACTGGCCGACTACTTGTCGGAAATGGGCATCCGCAACACTTACTTACACTCCGACATCGAAACCCTCGACCGCATCGAAATCCTCCGCGACCTCCGCCTCGGCGTATACGACGTTATAGTAGGCATAAACCTGTTGCGCGAGGGCCTCGACCTTCCCGAAGTCAGCCTGGTAGCCATCCTCGACGCCGACAAAGAAGGCTACCTCCGTTCCGAAACCTCAATGATCCAAACCATCGGCCGCGCCGCCCGCCACGCCAACGGCCACGTAGTAATGTACGCCGACCGCATCACCGATTCCATGCAACGCGCCATCAACGAAACCGCCCGCCGCCGCCTACTCCAAAGCGAACACAACCAACAACACGGCATCGAACCCCAAAGCATCCAAAAAGAAGTCCACGACATCACCGAGGGCATCAAAGCCATCGCCGATCACCGCGCCCGCTACAACACCGTCCGCCAAGAAATGTCCCGCGCCGATATGTTCAAGGTAGTCAAAGACCTCGAAACCCAAATGAAAGAAGCCGCCAAATCCCTGCAATTCGAGAAAGCCGCCCAATTCCGCGATGAAGTCTTTGAACTCCGCCGCCTCTTGGCCGCCGACGAAAAAACCGCCGCCCCCACGAAACCCTAACCCGCGCCGCCCGCTACTCCAAAGTCCGAATATAATTCACCAAATGCCAGATCCGATCCTCCCCCAGCGCCGCCCCCTGCGGCGCCATCCCCGTTCCCGGAATCCCGTCCCGGATAAACTGAAACAAATCCTCATCCGCGTGCAGCGGCACATGAACCACCAAATCCGCCGGCGGCGGCTCCAGCCCCGCCCCCCCCGGCCCGTCCCCGCGCCCCCCGACCCCGTGGCAAGTCTGGCACACCTGCCCATAATCCCCCGCCCCCGATGCCAGCGACTCCGGCGTCGGCGGAAACGGATTCCGCAACGGATCGCCCCCCCCGCCCAAGCCCAACGGCGCATTAAACAACAGCAGCAACCCCACCGCCGCGCCAATCACCCCCGGCGTCATCACCCCCGCCCCCGGACGGGAAAACCACCCCCCCAACGGCAGCCCGAACCCCACGAACAGCAGCCCCAGCGTCAGCAGACCCGCCCCCAGCAATAAATACCCCGTCTCCGGCGACGGCGAAAACGCCGCCCCGCTCCCGCCCCCGCCCGCGATCTCAAACCGGAAAGCCGTCCGGGCATCAAAAGCGTCCGGCCGCCGCACCACCAATTCCGCCTGCCACGCCCCCCCGATGCTCATCTGCGCCCTTTCCCCCACATACACCCCATCCCCCGCCGGCGCCGCCGTAAACACATCGTCGCCGATGCTGGAATCCAGATACACCAGCCGCACCGACACCTCATCGGCGTTGACGATCGGCCGCCCCAAACGATCCGTAAGCCTGACCACCAAATCGTTAGCCCCCACCCGTCCCGGCGAAACCTCCAGCCCGATATTATCCCCATCCACTGTATCGCTGAACGATAGCGCCTGCCCCGATTCCGCCAACTCCCGCGAAGCCGCCAGCCGCGCCGGCTCCAGACTGGTAAGCATCCCCACCGCCCCCAGCACCAACACCGCCAAAACCGCCTCCCCCCAAAGCAGCCGCTTAAGCCATCCCTCCGCCCCCGAACCCGTGGACTCTAGAGCTGAATCCGCCGATTCCCGCCGCAGTCGCGGGCTAACCCACACCAGGTTAATCCCCCCCAGCAGCAGCAACGGCAGCACCAACCCCACCTTGGCGATCAGCGTCACCCCGTAAGGCGTAGTCAACGCATCCACCACCGTAACCTGCGCCCAACCGCTGAACACCCCGGTGACAATGATCACCGCTACGCTAAGCGACGCCACCACCGAAAAGCGCGGCAAAATGCCCGTCAAACACTCCCGCCGTTCCCCCGCCGACAGCCCTCGCAGCGCCGACAGCCCCAGCAGGAAATGAAACAGCGCCCCGATCCAAAACGCCGACGCCGCCAAATGCAGAAAATCCGCCGCCAGCGCCATTTCGCTGATGTCCCCCGTCGCCGCCCCGTGGCTCCCCATCGCCCAACCCCACAATACCGCCACGCCCAACACCAGCGCCGCCGCCCGGACCGCCGTCCCCCCTCGCGATCCAGGAATCAACCGCAACGAAAACAGCGCTATTCCGAAAACCGCGCCCGCCCCCATCCGCAGAAGCCACGCCCGCCCCCATCCCGTTCCCGGCAGCGCATCCCCCAGCAGCCCGAAAACCCCCCACAAAGAAACCTCATAAGTGACCGTCGTCTGCACCAAAAGCTGCGCCGCTGACGCCGCCGCAAAAACCCCAAACGCCGCCCATGCCACCCGATCCGCCCGCACCTCCAGCAAGCCCCCCGCCGCCCGCACCGCCGCCGACGCCCCCCGCCCCAGCAATGCCGGCCGCGTCACCAGCAACTCCAGCGCCAGCCCCCCCATCATCGTCAAAGTCCCCAGCAGTGCCAGCCACCGCAACAACGGCTCCCACGGCGACTGCAACAGCGGCTGATCCGGCGCCGGCGCCGCCGCCCCCAACGGCTGCCCCACCGCAAACACGAACGATCCCCGCACCAAATGCCCGTCCACCGCCGACACATTTTTCCAGGCCACGGTATAAGTCCCGTCGGGCACCTCCCCCAACCCCACCCACATCGCCTGCGGGTTAAGATCGTCGACCACGCTGTCCCCGGCATCCACCTGCCGCCCGCCCGCATCCAAAACCCGGATTTCGCTCAACGATGGCTCAATCGGTTGCGTAAACCAGATAATAATCCGCTCCGGCGCCGCAACCAATTCGGAATTAGGCGCCGGCTCCGCCGACGCCATATTGGAATGCGCCCCCGCAACCCCCGGCGATACCAGCCACCACGCCCCCGCCGCAACCAGCAGCGACAGCAACAGAAACGCCGCGCCCAACCCCCTATGCGCCCTCGACATCATCGGACGCTACGCCCGCCGTCCCCGCATCGCAATCAGCAAACCCCCTCCCCCCAAGACCACCCCCGCAATGCCCACCACCAGCGCCGCGATCGCCAGCCCGTTGCCCCCGCTACCCTGCGCCGCCAATGCTGCATCCTGCGCCTGTTGCGCCGTATCGATCGCCCCCCGCACCCCGCTCTCGATTTCCCGCAACTCCGGCAACTGCTCCGGGAACTGCAACCCCTCCGACGACCGGATATCGTCGAACCCCCCGCCGCCGCCCATCGAAACAAAGGTCTCATCCACCGCCATACCTTCCACATCCCCGAACACCCGGAACTCGTAAACCCCCGGCGCCGTCGGAATCATCCCCCCCACATAATGCCCCGGATCGCCGAACACCGCCAGCAGCTCCAGCGTCTTGGACGCCCCGCTGGCAGCGTGCGTCACCTCCACCCGCAACGAATCCCCCAGCCCCTCCACCGGCTCCATCATCATCATCCCCTCCTGCATACCCTGCCCCGCCACGCTGGCCAGCACCCCGCCCCCCGACGGCGTCAATACCGACGAATGCCCTCCATCCTCCGCTTCCCCATAACCGGGCCCCCCCATCCCCGGAGCGATGTGAATCGACTCCGTAGCCTCCACCAGCGCCCCGTTCCAGGTATATTCCGGGTGGTTGTTGGCATTCAGCGTAACCCGCACCTCATTCATCCCTTCCGCCATTTTCCCCAGATGCAAAGCCGTGCCATACATCCGCCCCACCTTAACCCCATTGACATACACGTGCGAATGGCCTTCCCCGGCCACGTGTTCCCCCCCGGCATTTTCCGGCGCAAACCGGAAACCGATCACTTCCGTAACAAACAGATTCGCCCCCCCCAGCTCGTCCGGCTCCAGCCGGAAATCAATGGACATCGGCCCCTCCGCCTCCACGGTGCCATGCATCATCATCGCCCCGTCCGACTCGGGAACCGTCACCCGCGCCACCGTCTCCACCGGCGCGCCGTTCCAGTGATAAACCCCGTGGCTGTTAGCGTTCAACTCAACCCGGATTTCCCGCACCCCCGGCTCCAGCTTGTCCAAATAGAACCACGGCCCATATACCCGCCCGATCTTAACCTCATCCACATACACGTGCGAATGACCTTCCCCTTCTACGTGTTCCGCCCCCACGCTTTCCGGCGCAAAGACAAACCCCTCGGTAACGATCCGCACATTCACCCCCGACACCGGATCCAACTCCGTTTCCAGCGACACCGACATCGCCGCCGCGGCCTCTACCATCCCATGCCCGGCCATCCCGTTATCTCCCCCCATCTGATGCTCGCCCGACATCCCGTTATCCCCTTCCATATTCATCCCGTTATTCCCCTCCATCCCCATCCCCGCATCGTCAAGCATCCGGTTGACCCGCACCGAAACCGCATTCAGAGCCCCCTCATAAGCCGGCTCATCCTGCCACCCCACCACCAAATGATAATCCCCCACCTGACGCCCCTCATGCCCGACTGCAACCCCAACCATCAGCCCCGCCGCCATCAGCGCCGCCGCCGCCAACCCCAAACCCCTGCGAAAATGCCTCAACATAAAAACTCCCCTTCGCAACAAATCGCCCCAAAACTGTAGCACACCCCAAAAACCCTTATACACCCATAGAACGGCCCCCGCCAAAGCCCGAGCCGATCCGCCCTAACTGGTCAAAAGCAACCCCCTATGCCATCCCCGCAACGCCCGCCCCAACCCATCCGCCCGGAACCCAGCCCAAGCGCATACCCAACGTCATCAAGAATATGCGAAAATCCCCCCAAATGCCAATCCCCCGCCGCCAAAAAACCCAACAAAAAATACCCCCTATCCCGCCAGCAAAACAACGCCCCAACCCCACATCCAGCATACGAACCCCACCCCCCGCCGGATCTACGCCCCCGCCAAATAGCCCGCCCCCCCAGCATACGAACCCAGCCCCAATTCATCCTGAGCTTGTCGAAGGATGCCCCCAACATACGAACCCAGCCCCAATTCATCCTGAGCTTGTCGAAGGATGCCCCCAGCATACGAACCCATATCCCCCGCATTGCCCCCAACATCCGCCCCTCGCGCCCCCTACCCCCCCGAACCCAAATCCGCCCCCCCATCCCGCTCCAAAAACCCATGCAGCCGCGAAAGCAAAGCCCCATTTTCCTCCATACTGAAATTATCCACCGTAGCCACCGCATCCCCGGTAGTCCCATCCACCGCCCCGGCAGCCACCATCCCCTGCACCATCCGCGCCTCGCCCTCCGCCGACGGCAACAAATTCCGTCCCGCCAGCCGCGAAAGCGCCGCCACCAGCCCATACCCCCCCCAATTAGACACGCTGGCAATCACCAAACGATCAACCCGCGCCACCGCCGGAGCATCCGGCAAACCATCCACCAGCGGAATAACCTCCGCCAGATTCCCCATCCCGATCTCATTCCCCCCGTCCCCAATCCCCACCGACGGCACGCTACCGTCAAACAAATAATCCGCCCGCGCCGTTTCCCCCGTAATATCCCGCCCCCGCATATTAAGATACGCCCCATCCCGGTTACGCCCGCACCGTTCAATCGAAACCAGCAGCGCCGGCCGCAGCCGATCCAGCAGCCCGGCGGCATACTCCCGGCTTTCCTCCGCCCCCGCCACCGGAAACTCGACCACCTCCGCCCCCCCGGCCCAATCCCGCAGCACCGGAGCGGTGCAACGATCCGTAACATAAGTCACCCGCCGCCCCAAAGCCCGCAAAGCGTTCCCGATCGCCACCGCCCCCGGCGGCCCATCCGTCTCCGGCCGGCCCGCCATCAACACATAAAACCCCGTAACGATAACCGTATGCCCCGGATGCTCAAAAACATACCGCCCCGCCTGCCCGCAAAAATCCCCAGGCAGATAAGGCCGCAAAGCCAACATCCCCCGCCGATCCTGCGACAGAATAATATCCTCCAAACTCTCCATCATCCCCAAAACCCCAATCATCAAAAATCCCCCCCCAACCCCAACCCGCCCCATGCATCCCGAACTAGCCCAATTCATCCTGAGCTTGTCGAAGGACACCCCGCCGCCCCCTTATTCATCCTGAGCTTGTCGAAGGACGCCCCTCAACTCGCGAAATCCCCATCAAACCCGACCCCTGCAAGGCCGTCCCATGCATCCCGAACTTGCCCCATTCATTCCGGGCTTGCCCAATTCATCTTGGGCTTGCCGAATTCATCCCGGGCTTGCCGAATTCATCCCGAACTTGCCCCATTCATCCTGAGCTTGTCGAAGGATGCCCCCCATCAAAGCACCGCATAATCCGCATCCCGCCGGTCGGTAATAAACATCCGCCCCGGCGCATGGGTAAACATCAGCGGCGGCTTGCAGCTAAGCGCCACCGCCTGCGGCGTAACCCCGCAAGCCCAAAACACAGGCTCCTCATCCCCCCTAACCTCCACCGGATCCCCGAAATCCGGCAAATCCAAATCCCGTATCCCGATATCCCCCGGACTCCCGATATGCACCGGCGCCCCATGCGTCGCCGGAAACCGCGAAGTCACCTGCACCGCCCGCACCACCTGCTCCCGCTTCACCGGACGCATACTAACCACCATCGGCCCCGAAAACGCCCCCGCCGGCACCGTAGCGATATTCGTAATATACATCGCCACATTCCGCCCCTGCTCCTGATGCCGCAACCGAATCCCCGCCTCGGTCATCGCCGACTCAAAGGAAAAACTGCACCCCAGCAAAAAACTCACCAAATCATCCCGCCAATAACCCTCCAGCGAATCAACCTCCGCCGCCAATTCCCCGTCCCGGTAAACCCGATAGCCCGCGGCATCCGTCCGAATATCCGCCCCCGGCGCCGTAAGCCCCGGCTCCACCTGCCCCGCCTCCACCACCTCCAGCAGCGGACAAGGCCGCGGATTCCGCTGGCAAAACAGCAGAAAATCAAACGCCAAATCCCGCGGCAAAATCGCCAAATTAGCCTGCACATACCCCGGAGCCACCCCCGAAGTAACCCCCCGCCACAAATTCCCCCGAATCCGCCGCCGCGCCTCCGCCGCCGCCGACTCCCCAACCGCAACCGTAGCCATACCAACCCTCCATATAAACCGCCGGCCCCCCGGCCCAAAATCACCCCTATAATAAATACCGCCGCCAACAGCGTCAAACACCAACCCGCGCCGCCCAACGCCCCCTAGCACCCCAACGTCACTCATCTCCCCAACCCGCGCCGATCCCCCCTGCGCCAACCCGGACAACATTTGATATACTACAACCCAGCCAACCCGCCGCGCCCCATCGCATCCCGGCAAGGAACGGCCATCCCCTTGTACCACATAACGCTGCTGAACAACCACAACGGCGGACGCCCCCTGGCCGAAGCCGCCGCCCGCGCCAACCTCACCTGCCGCATCGAGGACGACCGCCGTTTTCTCCAAAACGACGCCGCCCCCGACACCCCCGACGCCGTCCTCCTAGACCTCGAATCCCTAGACACCACCGCCGCCCGCCGCATCATCGAACACTGCCGCGCCCGCAAAATCCCCGCCATCGCCGCCGTCCCCAGAGACGCCCTAACCCGCTACGACCCCGCCTTAAACCCCGACGAACTGCTAATCCACCCAACCCCCGACGACGAACTAAACCTCCGAATCAAACAAGCCATCTACCGCGTAAACGGCCCCGCCGCCCCCCCCACCCTGGCCATAGGCGACCTGACCATCGACCTCGAGCGCTACGAAGTATCCGCCGCCGGCCGCCGCGTAACCCTGACCTACAAAGAATTTCAACTCCTGGCCCTACTAGCCTCCAACCCCGGCCGCGTCTACACCCGCGAAGCCCTACTAAGCCAAGTATGGGGCTACGACTACCTGGGCGGCACCCGTACCGTAGACGTCCACGTCCGCCGCCTCCGCGCCAAAGTAGAATCCCCCGGCCGCTCCTTCATAGAAACCATCTGGAACGTAGGCTACCGCTTCAAACCCCCACCCTAACCCCCGCCCCAAGCCCAAAACCATCCTGCCGAACACCCCCCACCCTAACCCCCGCAGCCCAAGCCCCAAAACTATCCCGCCGGACTCCCCACCCTAACCCCCGCCATCCGCCCCCCGTTTTTCGTTCCGATTGATTATCCGCGACCCCTAACCCCTACCCCCCATCCCCGCCGTCACCCCGCGCCGCGAACCGCTCCACCGCCGCCGCCAGCGCCGCCCACCGCTCCCCCGCCAGCTCCGGATCCTCCCGCGCGATCCGCCCCGCCAGCTCCCGCGCCGACTCCAGCAGCCCCCGATCCGAGAACTGCGCCATCCGCAACGCCGGCAGCCCGCTCTGCCGCGTCCCGAAAAAATCCCCCGGCCCCCGCAGCTCCAAATCAATCTCCGCCAGCTTAAACCCGTCATGCGTCTTTGCCAAAGCCGAAAGCCGCTCCTTCGCCGCCACCCCGATATCCCCCGGCGTATCCGACGAAAGCAACAAACAATAACTCTTATGCTCCCCTCGCCCCACCCGGCCCCGGAACTGATGCAACTGCGCCAGCCCGAACCGTTCCGCCCCCTCGATCAGCATAATCGTAGCATTCGGAACATCAATCCCCACCTCCACCACCGCCGTAGTCACCAGCACATCCAGCCCCCCGTCCCCGAACTTCCGCAAAATCCCATCCTTATCCCGCGCGCTCATCCGCCCATGCAGCAACTCCACCCGCAAATCGGGAAACACCTCCCTCGACAGCCGCTTATGCTCCTCCGTAGCCGCCCGCGCCTCGATACTCCCCGACTCCTCAATCAGCGGACAAACCACAAACGCCTGCCGCCCCGCCTCCACCTGCTGCTGCACAAACTTGTAGGCCGCCCCCCGCCGCCCGGCATCCACCCACCGCGTCTCCACCTGCTGCCGCCCTGCCGGCAACTCGTCAATCGTAGACACATCCAAATCCCCATACAAAGTAAGCGACAACGTCCGCGGGATCGGCGTCGCCGACATAATCAAAGTATGCGGATTTTCCCCCCCCCGCCGCCGCAAAGCGGAACGCTGCATCACCCCGAACCGGTGCTGCTCATCCGCAATCGCCAGCGCCAGATTCGGCAGCGACACCCCATCCTGAATCAGCGCCTGCGTCCCAAACACCAAATCCAGCGTCCCATCCCCCGCCATCCCCGTAATCATCCGCTTTTCCCGCGCCCGCACGCTACCCGTAAGCAGCCCGATACTCAACGGCCGCGCCATCCCCTCCAGCGATAAAGAAATCAGATTATCCCCATCCAGCAACCGCGGCCTACCCTCCATCAACCGCGCCGTCGACCGGAAATGCTGCTCCGCCAGCACCTCCGTAGGCGCCATCAAAGCCCCCTGAAACCCCGCCGCCGCCGTCGACAGCAACGCCGCCAGCGCCACCACCGTCTTGCCGCTGCCCACCTCCCCTTGCAGCAGCCGGTTCATCGGCGGCGCCGCCCGCGCCAGATCCCCCGCGATTTCCGCAATGCACCGCTCCTGCGCCCCGGTCAGCGCAAAAGGCAAAGACGCCAAAAACCGCCCCGCCACATCAACCGACGGCGCCACCGACACCCCCCGCGTCTCAACCTGCTGCGCCGCCCGCCGCCGCGACAGCATCGCCAATTGCAGCGTAAGCAACTCATCGAAAGCCAGCCGCGACCGCGCCGCCTGCCACAACTCCGCGCTGTCGGGATAATGCGCCTGGAAAATCGCCTCCCGCAGCGGCATCCGCCCCCCCCGCACCTCCTCCGGCAGCGTCTCCGCCACCCCCCCCAGCCACCCTTGCAGCGCCTGCCACATCAGCCCCCGCAGCGCCGGCATCCGCAGCCCCTCCGTCAGCGGATACACCGGCACCATCCGCCCGGTATGCACCCCCGCCTGCTCCGACCCCGCCAAATACGCCGCCGGCGAATTAAACTGCGGCTGCCCCCGGAAAACCTCCGCCTTGCCGCTCACCACCACCCGGCTCCCCGGCTTCACCGTCCGCGCCACATACTGCTGCCCGAACCACACCGCCCGGATCGTCCCGGTATCATCCCCCAGCACCGCCTCCGTATCCTTACGCCGCCCCTTCGCCCCCTGCGCCACCACCCGCGACTCCCAAACATCCGCCACCACCGTGCAATCCCGCCCCGGCCGAACCTCCGACACCTTAACCACCGCCGAAAAATCATCATGCCGCCGCGGAAACAAATGCAACAAATCCCGCACCGTAGCCACATCCAGCCGCCCCAGCCGTTCCGCCATCTTAGCGTCAACGCCCCGGAGCCGCTCCACCGGATCATCAACCCCGCTACCCCCCGCCGGCGCCCCATAAGCCGGCCGCGGCAAAGGCAACCCCCGCCCAACCCCATCCCCCGAACCCCCAACCCCACCATCACCAGCAGCTTGCGATTCAGACGGCGACGCCCCCCGCCCACCTTGCGATACCGACGGCGACGCCCCCCGTCCGCCTTGCGATGCCGACGCTCCCTGCCTAGCTTGCGATTCAGATGACGACGCCCCCCGCCCGCCTTGCGATGCCGACGGCGACGCCCCCCCCGCCCCTCCGCCAACATCCTCGCGGCCAACATCCCCCGCCCCCCGCGGCCCAACACCCCCCAAACCGGCAGCCCCTCCAGACGCAACGCCGGACGCTCCCCCGCTAGACGCCCCCCCGCCCGCCCCAACCCCCCCTTCCTCCCCAATAATCCGCAGCCACGCCCCAACCCAAACCGCCCGCCGTTCCGGCGTCATACCCGCATAATCCTCCCCCAACAGAAACCCAGCATCCGCCGCCGCCCCAACGCAAGCCGCCATATCCGCCCGCCAAGTCTCGCGAAACCGATCCATCCCCCCCATCACGGCCCGGTTATCATACCCGCGCCGCGCCTCCAGGGCCAGCACATTCCCCATAGCATCAGCCCATCGCGGCGCACTACTATCCCGCGTCACCGGACAATCACCCCCAACCAATACCCCAACTCGAATACCCCCGCCAAACCCGCCCCCGCATCAACCCGCAACCCGTTATTCATCCCGACCTTGTGGAAAGACACCCCACGCACCCCGACCTTGAACCCTCTTATCCATCCTGAGCCTAAATCCCCCATTAGTCCTGTTCAATTCGGTAGCACTGGGCAATCACCTTATCCGCCCCCGCATTTCCGCGGCCGCCAATATCGCGCCATCGCATCGCGCCGGATAAGTATATACGCCAATCGTAGCCATCGCTGAAACCAGCCACCGCCAAATGCGGCCCAAGTCCAAAGTTGCGGATAGCAAACCCCTAGAGCAGATCCACCCATTCCGCAGTGGCGACAGGATGAAATTGCCGCGGAACCTCAAGCGCACATTCCGCCGAGGTTTGATCACCTGCTAACGATAGGGCAATACGCCGGATTTCGTGGTCAGCAAACCCCCGCCGATATAACCATCCTTGCCTGGCGTTATCCCGGCGAAACGGCAACGCCAAACCCGGCCCTCGCCAAGTATAGGGAGCGGTTCGATTTCCCACCATTCATATTGAGCCATATTCGCAGGCATTCCAGACACTCCATATCCGAAAAACCGAACTACCCGGCAAATCGAACAGCCCCCCACGCATCCCAATCCTAAATCCCCTCAAATCACCCCGATCTTGCCCCCCAAAGCATCCCGATCTTGGAATCCCCCAAGCATCCTAACCTTGCCCCCCCAAGCATCCCCACCTTGCCAAAAAAACGCCCCCCCACCCCTCACACCCACCCCCCATCATCCCCCTGCGTCACCGCCACCCCCAGCGCATTCGGGCCCAGATAAGTCCCCAGCACCGGCCCGAACCGCGACTCAATCAAATGCTCCGGCGCCGTCATTTCCGCTAGCTCCGCCCGCAGCCCCAAAGCCTGCGCCCGATCCGTGCTATAAATCACATTCACCTGATACACCGGCGCCAGCGCCCGCGTCAGCTCCACCAGCCGCGCCCGCCCCCGCTCCCGGCTCCGCGGCCGCTCCACCGGAAACACCTCCCCCTCCTGAATCGTAAGAATCGGCTTAACCTTAAGCATCCCCCCCACAAATGCCTGCGCCTTCCCGATCCGCCCCCCCTTCTGCAAATACTCCAGCGTATCCACCAGCACAAAAGTATGGCACCGCCCCAGCGACTGCCGCACCTTCCGCGCCACCTCCCGGTAATCCCCCCCCTCCCGCGCCCACCGCGCCGCATTCAGCGCCGCCAAAGTAAGCGGCGCCGACGCCAAATGCGAATCCACCACCTCAATCTGCGAAGCCTCCCCCAACGCCGCCTTCGCCTGATTCGCCGAATTAACCGTCCCGCTCAACCTCCCGCTAACGTGCAACGAAACGATCTGATGCCCCTCCTCCAGCAGCCGACGGTAAACCTCCTGAAAATCCGCCACCGACGGCTGCGCCGTGCTAGGCAGCCGCCCCAAAGTCCCCAACCGCTCATAAAACCGTTCCGCCGTAATCTCCACCCCATCCCGGTAAGTCTCGTTGCCGATGATAACGTAAGCCGGCACCACCGTAACATCGTTAGCCGCCGCCAGAGCCGCCGGCAAATCCGACGCGCTATCCGTAACAATCCGTATAGCCATGTCCCGCCCCCGCAAAATCAGCGCCAAAAGCGCAAAATCCAAAATCCAACCCCCAACCCTCGCACCTGCCCCAAACATTCATCCCGATCTTGTCAAACATTCACCCCGATCTTACCGGACATTCATCCTGAGCTTACCAAACATTCATCCTGAGCTTACCGGACATTCATCCTGAGCTTGTCGAAGGATGAATGCACCCCCAACCCACGCGCCAAACACCCATTCCCGCCCCCACCCCCAACTTACTCAACAGACGCCAGATAATGATAATGCGGCTGCCCTCCATACACCCACTCCACCTCCACCCCCGGAAACCCCGCCCCCAGCGCCGCCGCGCACGACTCCGCCGCCGCCCCATCCGCATCCGCATCCGCCCCCCGGTACACCGTAACCACCGCATCCCCCCCCGGCCCCGCCAGCGCAATCGCCCCCGCCAGCGCATCCTCCGCCGAACCCGCCGCCAGCGCCAGCCGGTCATCCACCAGCGCGATATAATCCCCCTGCCGCACCGCCACCCCGTCCACGCTGCTATCCCGCACCGCCTGCGTAATCTCAATCGTAACCACCCCCGACACCGCCCCGGCCATCGCCGCCAAATTATCCTCCAGCCCCCAAAGCGGATTATACGCCAGCAGCGCCGCCACCCCCTGCGGAATACTCCGGCTGGCGACAATATGCACCCCCGGATCCCCCGCCGCCGCCTGCTCCGCCGTAAGCAGAATATTCTTATTATTCGGCAAAACAATAGTATCCCGCGCCCCCGCCCGCCGCACGCCCGCCACAATATCCCCCACGCTCGGATTCATAGTCTGCCCCCCCTCAATCACATACCCGCACCCCGATCCCATAAACAACCCCGCCAGCCCATCCCCGGCCGCCACCGCCACCACCGCCAGATCCACAACCGCCGCCGCCCCGTCATCCGCCCCATCCGCCCCATCCCCGGCCCTGCTCCGATGCGAAGCCGCCCACTCCGCATTCTGATCATCCATGCTCTCAATCTTAACCCTGGAAAGCGTACCCAAAGCCGCCCCATAGCTGATCGCCGGCCCCGGATCCTCGGCATGGATATGCACCCGCACCTGCCGCGAATCCCCCGCGACCACCGTAGACCGCGCCGTGGCCTCATAATAACGCCGCACCTCCCCCAGACTAAGCCCCTCCCCGCTGATCATAAACTCCGTGCAATACCCCCAATCCGCCTCCAGCGTCTGATGCAAATACCCCTCCCCCTGCGCCGCCGCCCCCCCCAAAGACGCCATACTATCGTCAATAATCCCCTGCACCCCCGCCACCTCCGACAATGCCCCGAACCGATCCGGGAACAAAGCCTCCAACACGCCCCCCAGAATAACCACCACCCCCAGCCCCCCCGAATCCACCACCCCCGCCTCCTTCAGCGCCGCCAACTGCTCCGGCGTATCCCGCAGCGCCGCGCAAGCCGCGAGATACCCCGCCGCCATCGCCCCCCCCAAATCCCCGTCCCCCGCGTCGGCCCCCGAATACCCCGCCGTCCCCGCCAAATCCCCCGCCGCCGCGCCGGCCGCCAGCGCCGCCTCCGCCGCCCGCCGCATCACCGTCAGCATCGTCCCCTCCCGCGGCGTCCCCACCGCCCCGTAAGCCGCCTCCCGCGCCGCATCCAGCCCCCGCGCCCAATCCCCCGCCCCGCAAACCTCGCAGCCCTCCAGCCCCACCGCGAACCCCCGCAAAAACTGCGACAGTATAACCCCGCTATTCCCCCGGGCCCCGAAAAACGCCCCATCCGCCAAACCCCGCGCCGCCGCCCCCGCGCCGACCGCCGCATCCCCCTCCGGGCACCCCTCAATCCCCGCCCGCAAAGTAAGCGACATATTAGTCCCCGTATCCCCATCGGGCACCGGAAACACATTCAGCGCATTAACCGCATCCCGCCGCTCCTCCAACCGCGCCAACCCCAAGCCGAAAGCCCGCCGCAGCCCAACCCCCGAAACCCCGCCATCATCCAGCAAACAACCCGAAACCAACGCAACACCCCCGGCCAAGCATAAGACGCGCCCCGCGCCAACCTCCGCATTATACACCACCACCCGGTCCTGTAACATTTTCCTGGGTAGCACACAAGGATACGCGATGGCTAAACGACGAAAAACGCTGTCGGAATCCAACAGCATCGCTGTCGAGCCTGTCTCTGAACCGGGTACAAGGGTCGCTGGCTTCCTTTATGGGCCTTCCGCTAATGCTTATGGCTCCCCAAGCTATACGGTAGGCGGCGATTCCGGTGTGCCGGTGGCGCAGCGCCCCGGCATCGCGCTGCCGCGCTTCGACCAGAGCGTTATCCCTATGCGCCGGATACGCCGCCCTCAATAAGGTATGGCGTCCATTAACGACCAGCGCCGCAGCCAACAACCCAGCAAATCGGTACAGACCGCTCGCCAAACCCCCGAGGGGCTATCGGAACTGCTGATAAAATCCGGCACGGCGCCGGGCAATACGGTGCTTGTGCTGTTCGGCGGAAGCGGTTCGGAGGTGGTGCAGGCCAATAAACTGGGGCTGAACTTTCTAACTTGCGAACTACAACCCCGTTACTGCGAGATCATAGAAAGCCGGCTCAGGAACCGGGGCGAAATAGAACAGTTATACCGCCATCCGGCGCAACTTAAGCGCGGCGCGGAAACGCCGGATAAATCCGGCCATTCCGAAAGGCAGAGTCAAATGCTGGAAGCCCGCCAAGTTTACCGGGAACGGTATTGCCGGGAATGATGTTGCTAGATGCGGGGTTCAACGTATGGGCAGGTGGCGAACTTGATTTTCCCATTCATCATCCCGGCTGCCCTCCACCATTAGCGCCAAATCGTCAATCGCACGGCCTACCGGGAGCAGATCCGGCGCAATTACAACCCCCGGCATTGGCATTGCGGCGTCCAGCCGCTGGCGGGCGAATTTCGTCATTGTATTCACGTCATGCGTCAATACCACCCATCCCCGGTCAGCCGCATACTCAAGGATGTCGGAGTCGCTGGCCCCGGACAACCCCAGTTCCTGGACCCGCACAACTCGCACGGATGAAAGGCGGCGGCGCAACCCATTAACAATATCCATATTGAAATTTTCGTCGGCCAGGAAACGGGGCATTAGATCAAACCCTTATGCTTTGCCCGCTCCACAATCCGCTTTACCCCCTCAATATATTCGGGCTGCGACTTGATTGATACTGCGATCCGATCCGCCCGCTCGGCGGACAATCGCAGATATTCGTCAACCGTATCCTGGTGATCCGCGTAGTAGGCCAGCACCGCTTTGGCGGCGGCGGCGGATACCGTGTCAAACCGGCGGGATAGTTGTTCGGGGGTTTTGGCGCCCCGATGGTAGGCGCCCAGGAAAAGCTCCAGGCTGATGCGCGTTCCCGTAATACGCACTTGCCCGTCGGGGTGATTGTGCAGCGGCGTCCCATCCTCCGGCAGTCCGGGCAGGCGGATGGGCTCCCTTTCGATCTTCATTGCCCCTACCCCCCCAGCACCGCCTGCGCCGCGGCGTCGCCCAGCTCCGCCGTGGTTGCCGTTCCCCCCAAATCCGGCGTCAGGGCTTGGCGCCGCTCCAGGCATTGGGCTACCGCGGCGTCTACCCGCGCCGCCGCTTGCGCCTCGCCCAAGTGGTCCAGCATCATCGCGGTCGCCGATATGGTTGCCAGCGGATTGGCGATCCCTTTGCCGGTTAGATCGAAAGCCGCCCCGTGAACCGGCTCGAACAGCGACGGATGCTCCCGGCCGGGGTTGATGTTGGCGCTGGGGGCCAGCCCCATACTGCCCGACACCACCGCGGCGATGTCCGACAATATGTCGGCGAACAGGTTGGACGCCACTACCACATCGAAATCCTCCGGCCAGCGGACGAAATCCATACAGGCGCGGTCTACCAGCAGCGACTCGGTCTCGATCTGGGGATACTCGGCGGCTACCTGCTCAAACACTTCGTCCCAGAACACCATCCCGAAAGACTGGGCGTTGGACTTGGTGACCGAGGTCACCTTGCCCCGCTTGTTGCGCCGGACACAATGCTCAAAGGCGGCGCGGATGATGCGCTCGGTGCCGCGGCGGGTGAATACGTTGCTCTGGATTACGGTTTCGTGGGGGGTGCCGGCGTTCAGCCGCCCGCCTACCGGGGCGTACTCCCCCTCGGTGTTTTCGCGGAAAATTACCATATCGATATCGCCGGGCTGCTTGCCGGACAGCGGCGAAGTCACGCCGGGGTACAGATAGGCCGGCCGCACGCATACCCCCTGGTCGAACCCCCGGCGCATCGGCAGCAACAGGCCGTGCAGCGTGATGTGGTCGGGGATGTCGGGGTCGCCCACCGCGCCGAACAGGATGGCGTCGAAATGCGAAAGTTGATCCAGCCCATCCTCGGGCATCAGGCGGCCGGTTTCGCGGTAATAGGCGCTGCCCCAAGGGAATTGGGTAAACCGGAAAGACGGCCCGCCCGATGCCGCCAGCGCCTCCAGCGTCTTGCGCCCCTCGGCGATCACCTCCGGCCCTACGCCGTCGCCGGGGATTACTGCGATGTTGTACTCCGCCATAATCGCGCCATCCTTATATTCAGCCAAATTTGCCCGGTTCGGGGGCGTTGGGGGATGGGGGTAAGCCCACCCCCACCCTAACCCTCCCCCTTAGGGGGAGGGAATGTATTGTGCAAGTCGGCCAGGTGCGATGCGTCGTTGAACAGGCGCAGTACTGCGTTGTCGGGGTAGGTGTCTACTATAGTTAGGGTGCAGTTGCCGAAAGCGAAACGCCAGTTGGCGTCGAGGCCCATCCCCAGCAGGGCCATCATTGCCGCCCGCAGGGAGCCGCCGTGGCCTACCAGCAGCACGGCGTCGGGCAAGTGGCGCTCCCGGATTTCGTTCACCGCGGCGGTCATGCGGGCGCTGACCTGGCGGACGGATTCGCCGCCGTCCGGGGCGTAATCCAGATCCTTGGCGATATAGCCGGGATACTGCGCCGGGTAGCGCGCCCGCAGTTCCGGCTCGGTCAGCCCCTCGAATGCGCCCTTGTGGTATTCCCGCAGGCGCGGCGTGGCGCATAGGGGAACCTCCCGCCCGTCCAGAATGGCGGCGGCGGTGTCGGCGGCGCGGCTTAGATCGCTGGAGTAGGCGGCGTCCAAGCGGACGGATTTCAGGCGCGTCGCCAGCCGCGCCGCCTGCTCCCGCCCCCGTTCTGACAGCCCTACGTCGGTATGGCCCTGGATGCGCCCCTCGCGGTTCCAGACGGTTTCGCCGTGCCGGACGATATACAGCTTGCCCATCGCCACCTTCGGTTGCCGGATTTTCCGCCATTCTAACATCAATCCGATCCGCATTCCCCCAATCTTGCGCCGCGATTTATTGACAGGGGGCAAAGCGATCCCTACGATACGGCGTATCGGAATGCCATAGTTGCGGGTTCGGGGGGCGGTCGCCCCGCGGCCCGGTCGCCACGATGATCCGGTTCCAATGATGATGATGTTGAGGTGAGGATATGCCGCCGCGAAAATCCCGCGCCAAAGCCGCCGATGCGCCGGAAACCGAAACCGAAATGCCGGTGCTGACCGCCTATAGCACCAAGCTGCGGAAAAAGGTGGAAATGGATCAGATCGAGCTGGTCACCATGAAAAACGGGCGGCCGGCGGCCAAAGGGGTGGCTAAGGAAGATCCTACCCTGTCGGTATTCCGCATTTTGAGCAAGGCGGAAGCCGAGCAATTGGAAAAGGCGCTGGGCGAGGGCTAACGCCCGGCCGGCGTTGGCCGTAGGCTAGGGGGCATTCGGAGCGAACTTGTCGATCCAATCAGCGTGAATTCGTCGCTCTATTCATCCTTCGACCAGCTCAGGATGAACGCCCGGATGGCTCAAGATGAATGCCCGGATGGCTTCGGGATAAGTGCCCGGATGGTTTCGGGATGAACGCCCGGATGACTCAGGATGAATGCCCGGATGACTCAGGATGAATGCCCGGATGGCCCGGGATGAACGCCCGGATAGCGCGAAACGGGCAGCCGATGGCCGGAAACGACTTCCGGCCATTGATTTTGGGCGGGATGCTTGACCAAAGGCCGGGTTTGTGGTTGACTGTTGCGGGCTTTAATGCCCGGCGGCGGGCGGTTGCCCGGCCTGGCCCGGCGATTTCGGCCAGCAGTGTTAATGATGAGGGGGCGGAAATTTTCGGATTTCCGGTAAACTGGTTGAATTATTGGGCTAACCTTAGGTATGATGTTATGGGCGGCCCGCGGGGCAGCAGTCGTTGCCGATTTCGGGGATGCTTACCGGGGCAGGCGCGATGCCGCGCCGCCTGCGCCCGGACCGCCGGAGAGTGGTTGCCGGATATGAACCGCGGCAGGCGAGCCCAGGGCTTGGCCCTTGGGGTAGCCTGAAGGGGTATGCCCCCGAATGGCGCGAAAGGCGCGCTTTCGGCCCTGGTCAAGGGGCAAATATGTGCAACTCTTTTTGGGAGCCGCTATAAATGAGCTTGATTCAACGCAACGCCGTCCCGCTGTTCATCCTGCTGGCGATCGCCGCCATAGGCGCCGGGGTCTTGTTTTCCCGCAACCCGGTTCCCATTGCCCTGGGCGAAAGCCCCGAGGGCTGTAACGCCTCCACCGTCGGCATTACCATTCTGGCGACCGACGCGCAAGGGCCGGTCAGCGTCACCCAGCACGGCGACACCCTCTCCTACCAAGTAATCCTGTCCATCCCCGAACTGCCGGCGGGCGATACCGCCTGCAACTACGGCGACGGCAACCTGTCGGTCATCCTGCCCAACGGCGAGGAGCGCATGGTGGCCGGCGGCGACACCGGCATCCCGATCGACACCGTTTCGGTGGGCAACCCGTTCCAGGGCGCCGCGGTCAGCTACACCGTCGACCAGACCGATGCCAACGTCGACAGCGAACTAACCGCCCGGGCGGTATATTCCGACGGCATTTCGCTCAGCGTGCCGGAGGGCGAGGAGCCGCCCGAAGCCGCCGCATCGGTGTCCAGCACCATCCGCATCACCCCGCCGTCCATCGATATGACGATGGGCCCCGACACCCAAACGGTGTACCAGGGCCAGCGGGCGGTTTTTGAAATCACGCTGACCAACACCGGCGGCTTCGCGCTGTCCAACGCCACCATCAGCGATGCCGACGCCCCGGAATGCAACGTCACCGTGCCGATGCTGGCGGTGGGCGAGGTAATGACCCTCGACCGCTGTTCGGTGGTCGCCACGGAGAGCTTTACCAACGAGGCATCGGTAACGGCGCAAGTAATCGGCGGCGTGGCGCCGGGAACGCAAGTAACCGCCTCGGATTCAGTGGATGTGATCTTCGCCGAGGTCGAAGTGGACATCACCATCCAGCCGGCGATGCAGATCGTCCGCGCCGATACCGAAGCCAACCTGACCATCTCGGTATTCACGCCCTCGGTGACCGACTTGAACGATGTCACCGTAACCGTGAACAGCGTGGGGGCGGACGGCGGCAGCATGGAATTGACCGAGTGCAGCCGCGATTTCGGCACGGTGCTGGCGGCGGCGGGGGAAAACCCCTACACCTGCGCCGTGGCGTTGCCGGCCGGGCGCAATGTGATCACCGCCACGGTGACCGGCACTTTGCCCGGCACCACCCGGCCGTTGCCGGCGGCCAGCGACACCGCCGAGGTTCAGGTAATCGCGCCGGGACTGGCGATCGTGGCCGCCGCGGGCGCCGAATCGGTGGCCGGCGTGCCTACGGTTCGCAAGGGCGAATCCACCTCGATCTCCATCACGGTGTATAACAACGGCGATTCGGAGCTGCTCAACTTGGCGGTAGCCAGCAAATCCGGCTACCCCGAGGTGCAAAACTGCGCCCGCAACCTGTCCGCTCTGGGCAGTCTTGACCCCGACGAATCCATGACCATCGACTGCTCCAGCGCCAATCTGGAGGCCACCACCGAGTTCGTGTTCGTTGCCACCGGCGTCGCCGAGGACAACAGCATGGAAACCGCCGAATCGGATCCCATATCCGTCGACATTCTGGACCCCAGCACCGCCATCGGCATCAGCCAGCAGAGCGATGCCATGATGCTCCGGTTCTCGGTGCATACCTTGTCCATAACCGAAACCAACGATGGCGACTCGCCGTTGAGCAACGTCCGGGTAGACCTGTCGTCCCAAGGGGTAGTGCCGCTCAACCGCGACCCGCTGACCCGCGAGTCCAGCGAATATGTAAGCGGCGACGTCAACGACAACAGCTTGCTGGATCCCGGCGAAACTTGGGAATGGCGGGTAGTAATCCTGTCGGTAGCCGGCGACATCGTGCTACTGGCCCCGGGCGCCACGCAACTGGAAGTCACCGCCACCGGCTACGGCGTAGACGAGCTGAACGGCGAGGTGACCTACCCCGGCGATGCGGAGGAAATCGGCACCATCACCGTGCCAATAACGGCCCCCTAACCGGGCGCCGCCCCGCAAGCCCCCCCCCAAGTGGCCGGTAGCCCCCCCGCTACCGGCCACAACCTTTGCCCGCATAAATCCCCTCCCCCTTAGGGGGAGGGTTAGGGTGGGGGTGAATCCCCAACAACCGCGCCGTCATTAAGCTGGTATAATCAGCCCGGCAACATCATCATCCCCCGCAATCACCATACTAAAAGCGAACCGCGCCCTTATGGGCGGGAGGGTTTTATGACCGCCAGCGAACCTGTCGCATTCCTAAACGGCCGGCTGTTGCCGGAATCCGGGGCCGGCATTCCCATCCGCGACCGGGGGTTTATCTACGGCGATGCGGTGTTTGACGCCGCCCGCACTTTCAACGGCGCGCCTTTCAAGCTGCCGGAACACATCCGGCGTCTCTACGATTCCCTGCGCTATGTTCGCATTGACCCCGGGATGGGGATGGACGAAATGGAGCAGTGGTCGCGCCGGGTGGTGGAGCATAACTACCCGCTGCTGCCGCCCGGCCAGGATCTGTGGGTGATGCAGCGCGTAACCCGCGGCGAGGAGGGCGGCGGGGCGCCTACCGTGCTGATAGAAACCCATGCCATTCCCTTTGCCGCCCGCGCCCCGCTCTACCGCGATGGGGCGCGGGTTACTACCCCGTCCGTGCCGCGGGTGCCGCCCCGGTTTATGAGTCCCCGCGCCAAAACCCACAACTACCTCAACCTGGTGCTGGGGGATTTGGAAGCGCAGGGAACGGATCCAGGCTCTTGGGCGGTGCTATTGGACGAAGCGGGCAACCTTACCGAGGGGCGCGGCTCCAACATTTTCCTAGTGAAAAACGGCGCCGTCGCCACGCCCAAAGGCCAATATGTGCTGGAGGGCATAACCCGCCGCGCGGTGCTGGATCTGGCCGCCGGGCTGGGGCTGGAAACCGTCGAGTGCGATTTGGATCTGTTCGATGCCTACACCGCCGACGAAGCGTTTTTGACCTCCACCAGCCTATGCATCTGCCCGGTTTCGGCGGTCAACGGGGCGCCGGTGGGCGACGGCCCCTCGCCCGGCCCGGTCACCCGCCGCCTGATGCGGGCGTTCAGCGATCTGGCCGGGATGGACTTCGAGGAGCAATACTTGGCGCATCTGTAACCGCCCAACCCGCCGCCGGAACTATCGCATTACAAGCGGGGCAATGGGGCCGACTTGCTGCCCGGCATCGTAGAATCGGGCGGCGAACCCCGTCGGTTTGTCGCCGGCCCCGGATTCGCTGGAGGCCCGCTATGTCTCCCCGATCCCTGATAGTACCATCCCCATAAGCCTTTAATCCTATCCCATAAGGGGGGGGGTAGGGTGGGGGCAATCCCTCAGAACGGAAGGGAAAAATGAAAGAATATGACGCGATTGTAATCGGCATTGGGGCGATGGGTAGCGCGGCTTTGTGCCATTTGGCTCGCCGCGGTTGGCGGGCTTTGGGGCTGGAGCAGTTTGATATTCCCCATGAGATGGGGTCGTCTCACGGGTATACGCGGATGATTCGGTATACGCTTCAGGAACATCCGTCTTATGTGCCGCTGGTGCGGCGGGCTTATGAACTCTGGCGGCAATTGGAAAATGGCGGCGGCGAGCGGCTGCTGGTTACTACCGGCTCGCTCCGCGCCGGCAACCCTGAGGATGAGTACTTTCAGGGGGCGATTGCCGCTTGCCGGGAACATAACGTGCCTTATGAAGTGCTGTCCGGCGCCGAAACCGCCCGCCGCTTTCCCGGTTGCGACTTCGGCGGCGAAATTTCGGCGGTTTACCAGGCCGATGGCGGCTTTCTGTTGCCGGAACGATGCATCGTCAACCATGTCAACGCGGCGCTGGAGGCCGGGGCCGAAGTTCACGGGCGGGAGCGGGTTTTGGAGTGGGAACCGTCGGGCGAGGGGGTGATTGTGCGCACCGTCCGCGGCGAATATCGGGCGGGGCGGCTGGTGGTGTCGGCCGGCGCCTGGGCGGCGCAAGTCGCCCCCGCTTTGGCGCGGTACGCCGTGGCGGAGCGACAGGTGATGGGCTGGTTTCAGCCGCTAAACCCGCGGCTGTTCCGCCCCGATGCCTTTCCGGTGTTCGGCATAAGCGCGGATGAAGGCCGGTTTTACGGGTTTCCGGTCTACGGCATTCCCGGGGTCAAGATCGGACGCTCGCACCATCGCCGGGAAACGGTGGCTGATCCGGATCGCCTGGACCGCGAAATCCGGGCTGATGACGAAGCCGCGTTGCGAATCTGTCTGGAGCGTTATTTTCCCGCGGCGGCCGGGCCGGCCTTGTCGCTGAGGGCTTGTATGTACACCAACTCGCCGGATGGGCATTTCATCATTGACACGCATCCCGACTACCCGCAGGTGTCGCTGGCGTCGGGGTTTTCCGGCCACGGGTTCAAGTTCGCCAGCGTGATGGGCGAAATTCTGGCGGATCTGGCGGCCGACGGCGAAACGCCGCATGACCTTTCGCTGTTCCGGCTGAGCCGTTTCCAGTGACGGCGGCTTGCGGGCGCAAAGCCGCGGGCTGTGATAGACTATCCGCAACCGATACCGGGGGGAACGCTATGACTACGCCCAACTTGGACGCCCAAGCCCAGCAGGCGCCGGAGCAGGAACCGGAGGGGATCCGAATGCTGCGGCAGGAATATAGCCCCGAGGTTGTCGAGCAAATTTTGGCAAGCATCCGCCGGGGCATAGCGGAAGATGCCCAAGGACTCCATATCCCATTGGCAGAGGCGCTGGCAAAGTCTGCCGTCAGGCCGGAAGATGTTGGCCTCAAATAGAGTCCCCTGCTGCCTCAAGCCTGGCGCAATATAGACGGGATGCCCCCCGATGTTCAGCGCGAGGCATACGGGCTGATTGTTGAACTGGCGGCATCACCGCTGGTCCGTCTGGTGCGGCGTATAGACATTGGAATGGTCAGCGAAGATGGCCTCAAAATTTGGGCTTATCAAGCCGATGATTTTTGGGTGTATTACATCGAAAACCCCGACCGCAGTCTCAAAATAATCAGCGTCTGGCAGCGATAACCCCCGCCTCATCCCTGCCGCCCGTGCTACACTGGAGCGCAACAAATCCGCCAGCGGGGGGAACGCTATGTCTACGGCCGACGCAAATGCGCAAGCAGGGCACCCGGAGCAGGAACCGGAGGGGATCCGTATGTTGCGGCAGGAGTATAGCCCGGAAAAGGTGGAGGAAATTTTGGCGAGCATTCGCCGGGGGATAGACGACTACGAAAACGGACGCTATATCACATTGGAAGAGTATCTTGAACGGTTTGGGGAAACTAGGGAAGAGGTTATGGATGCGTATCTTGAGAGGCGCGGGCTGACTAGGGACGATATTAAATGATGCCTGCGAATTGGGGCGTTTGGCGGCGGTGATGGTCCGCCTGCGCCTATATCCCGTTGGTTGTGCTACACTGTTGGCATCTGGCCTGAGTTGTGGGGACGCGTGATGGATTTTCTTTCGGTTGATCATCAGCCGGATGGGCGGCTTGGTACTTTGCTGATGGCTTTTAGCGGGTGGGCTGATGCCGCAGAGGGGGCTACCAGCGCGGTTAAATTTCTGCGGCGGAAGCTTAAGGCTCGCAAGTTTGCGGAGTTTGATCCGGAGGAGTTTTACGATTTCACGCAAACGCGGCCTACTACTACCCGGACGCGGGACGGGAAACGGCGGATTCACTGGCCGGCTAACGAGTTTTTTCACTTGACTAACCCCGAAACCGGCGGCGGGATTATGGTTTTTATGGGCGTGGAGCCTAATTTGCGCTGGCGGACTTATTCGCGGGCGATCGCCCGGCTGGCGCGGGAGCAGGGCGTGGAAACCGTGATCCATGTCGGGGCTTTGCTGGATGCCGTGCCGCATACCCGGCCGGTGAAACTTAGCGGCACCGCGACGCGGCCGGATTTGTCGGAATTTTTGGAAGGACGGGAAATCCGCTCCTCCAATTACCAGGGGCCTACGGGGATTAGCTCCTCGGTGATGGATGCCTGCGTCAAGGAGGGTTTGGGGTATTCCTCGATTTGGGGGCATACGCCGCATTATCTGCAAGCCGCGCCGAATTACCGGGTGGCTTATTCGCTGTTGCAGCCGCTGACCCGGTTGTTGCGTTTGCCGCTGGATTTGGACGAACTGCGCTCGGCGGCGGCCAAGTTCGACGCCGAGGTAGTCCGGGCGGTGGAAGCCGATGATCAAATCGGCTCTTATGTCGCCAAGCTGGAGAGCCAGTACGATGAAAACGCCGCCTCGGCCAGTCCGCTGGATCCGGAGGAACTGCTCCGCGATGTGGAGCGGTTCCTGCGCGGGGAGCGGTAGCATCCGGTCAACCGATAGTCCATTCAATCCTCCGTATAATCCCATCCGCTTGGGGCGGGGTTGTGCCGTTGGGCGGTATCCCTGATAGCTTGGGATGGTCGCCTGGTTTTGTTGCGCCTCCGGTATTGAGTTTTTGGGCATTTCTTGTTCGGCTTATTTGATTGGGTTGCCTTTGGTTGAATTTTTAAGCAAGCCGCCGCCGGCTGCGGCTGCCCCCGTTCGTCGCCACACCACACCACACCCCCCACACGCACCCCCCACATCCGCCCCGCCTGTCATCCCTTATATGACCGCGCTGGGGATGGAGCCCCGGGAGCCTCCCCCCCGCGGGACATCCTTTGACACGGTCAGGATTAGGGCGGTTCCGCAGGTCATCCTTCGCTAAGCCCGGGATGGATCCCCGGAGGCCACCCCCCCGCGGGACATCCTTGGAGCAGGCTCGGGACTAGTGCAGGGCGGCCACACCACACCACCACAAGTCCGCGGACACACACACACCACACAACTGCCTGTCTTTATCCCGGCCGGGACTTTACCCCGTAGCTCCCCCCTTTCAGCGCTGTCCGGGGGAATGAGGTTTTGGCATTGGAATCAGTGTAGAACGTTAGTTTGGGGGTTGTCAAGGGGTTGGGGGGATGAATTTCAGGATTGGGGCGGGGGGCTGGGCTTTAGGGCTTGGTTGAGGCTGCCGGAGCGTAGGGGGGTGAGGTCCAGGGAGACCCATAGGTAGCCGATGCGCTTTAGGCCGGCGGCGATTTCGTGGCGGCGGCGGAAAGCGGTATCCAGATCGGCTTGGGAGGCTTCGATGCGGCATAGTTGGTCGTGGTGGCGCGCCCGGACTTCGCGCAGTCCGAGGGCGCGGAGGAAATCCTCGGCTTTTTCGATTTGGGACAGGGTTTCGATGGTTACGGGGGTGCCGTAGGGGATACGGGAGGAGAGGCAGGGCTGGGCGGGTTTGTCCCATACGGGGAGGTTCAGCATTTGGGCGATGGCGCGGACGGATTGCTTGTCCAGTCCGGCCTCTAATAGGGGGCTGCGGACTCGATGCTCGGCGGCGGCGGCCATGCCGGGGCGGTAGTCGCCGCGGTCGTCGGTGTTGGCGCCGTTGGCGACCCAGGCGTAGTTTTCGGCTTGGGCGAGGGCGGATAGCTGGGTGTAGAGTTCGGTTTTGCAGAAATAGCAGCGGCGGGGGGAGTTGGCGGTGTAGCCTTCGCGCTCCATTTCGGCGGTGCGGATGGTGCGGTGGGCGAAACCGAATTGCTGGGCGAGGGCTTCGGCTTCGGCCAGTTCGCGGGCGGCCAGGGCGGGGGATACGGCGGTGACCGCCAGGGCATTGCGGCCCAGGGTTTGGTGGGCGGCGAGGGCGACCAGGGCGCTGTCGACGCCGCCGGAAAAGGCGGTGACCACGGAGCCCATTGCTTTTAGGACGCCCCGCAGGGTTGCCAGTTGTTGGTCGGTTGCCGGTTGTTGGGGGGTTGCCGGTTGTTGGGGCAAGGGTTATGCCTCCTGGTTGAGGAATGACGTTATGGCGTTGGCGAAGGCGTCGGGCTGTTCCAGCATTAGCAGGTGGCCGGCGTTGGGCAGGGTTTCGGTGCGGGAGTCGGCGATCAGGCGTTGGAAATCGTCGGCGTAGGATGGGGGGTTGATTTGATCCTGCTCGCCCCAGAGGATGAGGGTGGGGGCTTTGATGCGGTAGGCGCGGCGGGCGAGGCCCTTGTCGGGGAGGGGCCAGAGGAATTTGCCGGCGGCGGCGAGGTCGGGCATCCGGTCGGCGGTGAGGGCGTTGTGGGGGCCGTTGAGGGCGTGGGCGGCGGCGGGGGTGGCGGCGAGGCGGTCGAGGAGTTCGGCGGGGCTGAGGGCCAGGAGGTCGGCGACGGGGGCGTCGTCGCGCCAGAGGCCGGCGGGGGCGGCGAGTACGAGGCGGGATACGGACGGGGGGGAGTAGGCGGCCATTTCGGCGGCGATCATTCCGCCGAGGAAGTGGCCGATGATGGGGGCGGGGCCGAGGCGGAGGGTGTCGAGGAGTTCGAGGTGGTAGAGGGTGAGGTCGGTGAGGTCGACGAGATGCTCGAGGCCGGCGGCGTCGCCGTAGCCGGGGAGCCAGGGGGCGTGGACGGTGAATTGCCGGGCGAGGCGGTCGAGGAAGGGGGCCCAGCCTTTTTGTCCGATGGCGCCGTGGAGGTAGATGAGGGGGGGGCCGTGGCCGGCGATGGCGACGGGGGCGGGGAAGTGGCCTTGGCGGAGGTTTAGGTGGGTGGTGGTTGGCATTGTTGCTCCAGATTGTCGGGTTGGCGGATTGCAGTTTACGGGTTAAGGGCGCATTGCAGGTTACATCGCCGTAGGGGATTTTTCCAAGTTGGGCATTTCGTCCCAAGTTTCGCCGTCCAGTTCCCGGCCGTTGCGCTTCTTGAAAACGCCGCCCCATTGCTTGAAATGGAAAGGGACTCTGGCGGCGGCGCATTGGTCCCGGATATCCCGCGCCCAGTCGGCTTGCATCGGCCTGGCTCCGGGGCCGGACTCGCCGCCTACGATAACCCAATCGATGCCGTCGAGGTTCAAGGCAGGGAGCGGCGCCAGTAGCGGCTCCAGGGACAGGAATTTGACTGCGGCGCCGGTTTGCCGCAGCAGGTCTATGCGGTGGCTGTACCGGGCGGATTCGACGCTTACGCCCAGCCAGATTTGCGCCGGCCAGGGGAGCTGGGGGTTGAGCGCGGCGACCCGCTCCGGGCGCTTGGTCAGCACTTGGTAGCGATGCCAGTGGGCCTGCTCCATCACCGCGAAAACGTCGCGGATAAATCGGTCGGGGATTTGGCCGTGGAACAGGTCGCTCATGGAGTTGACGAAAATCGTCCGCGGCTTGCGCCACCGCAGCGGGATTTCGAGGGTATCGGGGTGGGTGGTGACGGCGAAACCGTTGCGATACTTAACCATCCCGGTGGCTTTGAGCCGCCGGGCGAGGCGTTCAGCGTAGCAGAGCTTGCAACCCGGGCTGACTTTGTGGCAGCCGGTCACCGGGTTCCAGGTGGCGTCGGTCCATTCGATTTTGCTGTCGGTGGCCATAAGTTACCAGCGATCTATGAGGTGATTTGCGATGTTTAGCGCAATCCGCCCACCCCGGCCCGGGTTCGCCGCGGCAAACATAAAGGCGAACAACGGCGAATTTCTAGAATTACGGAACCATTTGGGTTTGTTTACGACTGCGGGAAATACTTCGCGCAATTTTGACAGGTATAAATCCACGATGGCTTGCTGGTCGTCGCGCACTATTTGGACTTCGGCTCCGAATAAAGTAGGCTGGGCTTGTGCAGTATATACATCTTGCCATTCTGGTCCGCCAAAAACTCGATTCAGGTTTGCGATGTTTGCATCATCCGGTTGCCTGTCGGTTGGCAACATTCTAGTCAATGCGGAAAGCGGAAATAGAATCCACAAGTCCACTGATTTGGTTTCAGAAATTCGCTGGACGGTTTGCCAGTCAACTTCGGTAGCGAAAGGGTCTAGAAAGATAACGGCCCTTTCGTTGTTCCAAGGTATGCCTAATTTCCGGTTCTGAGACAGGCACCAGTTTTGCAGATAATCGTTTGCGTCTTGTGAAACTATCTGGATGTTTCGCTCTTTATATTCGTGCTTGATTTTAGATAATTCTGCGGCATACTCAAAATTGAGGTCTATGAATATGAACTCGTCAAACGGCCGGTCGCCAATTTCGATAGCTCGACGAACCGAACCTTTCAGAACATCGGCCGTTTCGCTGTCCCAGCCGTTTTCTGACATGAGCAACTTGCCTTGAGCTACATCGCCCGAATCCAGCTTGATATATCCTGTTCCGGCGAAAGCGTCTATATACCATAGCCGGAAAGGTTGATTCTTGAGCGCGGTAGTGTAGGCATCGAGGTAACGCTCCAGGATATCCAGCTTGCTCCTAGTCCAATCGCCGCCGAACGTATTTACCATGCGCTCTAATCTCCGGTCGAATCAGTTTGATTTTCGGGCTTGGGGCGAAGGGTACGGCTTTGCCCAAGCCTCGGCAAGGGGCAAGTGTCATCAAATTTGCGGCCGCGCTTTATAGCCCGGCGTACCATTGGGTTAGGGCGGCGGCTATTTGTTGGGGGGAGTCTTCTTGGATGAAGTGGGCGCCGGGGACGGTGGTTTCTTGCTGGTTGGGGAAGGTTCGGCAGTATTGGCGCTGGGGGCCGGTTAGGATGGCGCCGGGTTCGGCGTTGATGAATAGCTTGGGGATGGGGGTTTGCGTTAGCCATTGGGCGTATTGGGCGACGATGGCGGTTACGTCGGGGGGGTGGCCGTCGATGGGGATTTCGCGGGGCCAGGTCAGGGTGGGGCGGCGGGATTCGCCGGGTTCGATGTAGGGGCGGCGGTAGATCGCCATTGCTTCGTCGGTTATGCCGCGTAGGGCGCTGCCGGGGAGTACGCGCTCGACGAATAGGTTGCGCTCTAGGGCCATGGTTTCGCCGGCGGGGGAGCGGAAGCCCTGGAATACTGGCCGCGCCGCTTCGGGCCATTCGTCCCAGGTCAGGGGGCGGACTATGGCTTCCATATAGGCCAGGCCGCGCACCCGGTCGGGGTGGCGGCGGGCCCAGTGAAAGCCGAGGGCGGAACCCCAGTCGTGCATTACTAGGGTGACCGGGCCGGCGGGGAGGACCGCGTCGAACCAGGCGTCGAGGTGGCGGCTATGGTCGGCGAAACGGTAGGCGCCGTCGGGGGATGGGCCGGATTCGCCCATGCCGATCAGGTCGGGGGCGAGGCAGCGGGCGAGGGGGGCGACGGGGGGGATGATGTTGCGCCATAGGTAGGAGGATGTGGGGTTGCCGTGGAGGAATACTACCGCGCCGGCAGGGGCGGCGGCGTTGGGGGGGTTGCCGGTGTCGATGTAGGCCATTTCGGGGCCGCCGGGTAGGGGGGCGCGGCGGCGGGGGTGGGGGTCTTGGGGGGGGATGGGGGTGTCAGTCAAGGGTGCGCTCCTTATAGTTCGTAGCTGCTGATGTCTAGGGCGGGGTGGAAGATCCCCAAGATTGTGACGTCTCTATTTTCGTGGACTAGGTAGGCGATCCGGTAATGGCCGGATAGGATGATTCTTACATGGCGGCTGGACTTGGGGTAGCGCCGGCCTAGTTCAGGGAAACTTTCCAGCGCCCGGACTCGACGCCGGATGTTTTCAATCGTCCGTAAAGCGGCCGGGGGGTTATCCTCGGCGATATATTCGTATATGTCGCGTAGCCAGCGCTGGGATTCCTCGCTCCAATCTATTTGGCCCATAGCCGGATTCGGCGGTCCATTTCGGCGTTGGTGATAACCCGGCCGGCATCGGCGTCGGCTAAGCCGCGTTGCACCATAAGGTGAAATAGCAGTTCGCGGATGATTTCCTCTTGGGTGCTTGCTTCGGGTTGTTCCTCTATCAGTTGGATCAGCTCTTTTTTGGCGGTTGACATTGGTTGATCTCCGGGGGTTGTCTTGCTTGGGGGTGCGCCCCCACCCTAACCCTCCCTCTTAGGGGGAGGGGATTTTGGGGATGGGCGGGCGGGGTTCAGGCGGGGATGGGGGCGGGGGTGTTGGGGTTGGTGGTGTTTTGGGGCCACCAGCGGGTTTGGTGGTTGGGCCAGATGTGGCGTAGGTGGGGCATTACTTCGCGGGCGAATAGTTCGGTGTTTTTCATCGCCAGCTCTTTGGGCATATTGCCGAACTGGAGGAGGAGCATTAGGTTGCCTACTCGCAGTTCTTTGATGGCGTGGGTTAGGTGCTGGCGGACGGTTTCGGGGCCGCCTACGATTACGTTGCCGGCTTCTAGGTAGTCGGTCCAGGTGAATTCTTTTAGTTGGTCGGTGCGGGATTGGGTGGTGGCGTTGGATACTTGGGAGTTGTTGCTGCGGAGCGAGCGGTAGCCGGGGGGGTTGCCGAAACCGGAATGGATGTGCAGGCATTTCTTGAAAAAGTATTCGATGGAATCCTTGTATTCCTCGGCTTGGCCGTCGGTTTCCGATACAGCGACCAGTTGCAGGAATCCGGCGTGGTAGGGGTTGAACTCTTTGCCTTGACGGTCCATTTCGTCCCAGAAGCCGTCCAGCACGGTTTTGCCTACCTTGTAGCCGGAATAGCTTAGGTAGCAGTATACGTAGTCGTTGCGGATGGTCCAGTCCCAGGTTTCGAGGCTGCCGCTGCCGGGTACCCAGATGGGGGGGCGGGGCTGCTGGTAGGGGCGGGGCCAGATGTTGATGTATCGTTGCTGGTTGTATTTGCCGTTGAACGAAAAGGGTTCGCGCTCGCTCCAGGCGCGGACTACCAGGTCGTGGGCTTCCTGGTATTTTTCGCGGAGGGTGATGGGGACTTGGCCGTAGCCGAAGATGGTGTCCATCGCGGTGCCTAGCGGGAAACCGGCGATGAGGCGTCCGCCGCTTAGGACGTCCAGCATGGCGAATTCCTCGGCGACCCGGATGGGGGGGTTGTAGAGCGCGAGGCTGTTGCCGAGGACGACGATGGCGGCGTGGGAGGTGGCGCGGGCCATGGCGGAGGCCATGAGGTTGGGGGAGGGCATCAGGCCGTAGGCGTTGGCGTGGTGTTCGTTGACGCAGATGCCGTCGAAGCCCATGGCTTCGGCGAATTCCAGTTCGTCGAGATAATCGCGGTAGAGGCGATGGCCTTGGGCCGGGTCGAACAGGGAATTGGGAACATCTACCCATACGCTGTGGTAATCTTGCTCAAAGTTGCTGGGGAGGCCCTGGTAGGGCATTAGGTGAAAGAAACAGAGTTTCATAGCGGCACATCCCGGCGGCGGCGTTGGGATACGTTTAGGATTGGGTTGATTGTACACTGTGGCGGGCGATCCTGCTACATTTCATCCTTCGACAAGCTCAGGATGAAATTTGACAAGCTCAGGATGAAATTTGACAAGCTCAGGATGAAATTCGACAAGCCCAGGATGAAATTCGACAAGCCCAGGATGAAATTCGACAAGCCCAGGATGAAATTCGACAAGCCCAGGATGAAATTCGACAAGCTCAGGATGAAATTCGACAAGCTCAGGATGAAAGGGGCGGGGCGGCGGGGGGGATCCGATTTGGACAGGAGGGCGTTATGGGCGCGGTTGAACCGCAGATCGAGTTGGTCAAGACTTTGGTGGGGAGTATCCGGGACGGGGCGGCGGGGCTTTCGCCGGAGCAGTTGGCGCTGCCGAGCGCCTGCGCGGGTTGGCAGGTGCAGGATGTGCTGAGCCATCTGATCGGGGGGGCGGAGCGGCAGACGGATGGTATGCGGCGGGGGCGGGCGGGGGATTCGGGGCCGCCGCCGGGGTTTGCGCGCGCGGACAGCGCGGCGATGTCGGCGGCTAACGCGCAGCGGGACATCCGGCGGCGGGAGCAGTTGGGGGGCGGGCTGCTGGCGGCTTTCGATGCCGCGTATGCCGCTTTGCAGGGGGAGTTGGACGCTTTGGGGCCGGACGATTGGCAGACTCCCTGCTGGCATTTGCGGCGGGGGGCGATTTCGGCGGCGGATTATCTGGAGCTGCGGATTCAGGAATTGGCGATTCACGATTGGGATCTGCGGCGGGGGCTGGAGGCGCATCCGCAGTTGCATCCGGGGAGCGTGGCTACTTTGCTGTCGGCGGCCCCAAAGTGGCTGGGGATGTGCTTCCGGCCCGGCGCAAAGCTGGATTTGCCGGAGGTGTATGAGTTCGATTTGGCGCCGCCTTATGAGTCGGGGGGTATGATTGTGCGGGTTACGGGCGATGGGTTCGATTTGCCGTTGGCGGGGGATGCGCCGGAACGCTGGACGGTTTGCGGGGAGGCGGCGGCGTTTCTGCTGTTTATCTACGGGCGCATTCGCGGCGGGGAGGCGCTGGCGGCTAATGAGTTCGCGGTTTCGGGGGATGCGGGGCTTTTGGATCGGTTTCAGGAGTGGTTTCGGGGGGTGTAGGGTTTGGGCGGTGGTTGGGGGGGCTTTCATCCTTCGACAAGCTCAGGATGAATGGGGGGGCGCGAGGTGAAAGGGTTGGCGCGGGATGATAGGGGTAGGGTTGGGGCGATAGGGGCGGGGTTGGGGTGAATGGGGAAAATTCGGGATGATAAGGGGCAATGTTGGGGTGATAGGGGTAGGGTTGGGGTGAATGGGTTGGGGTCTTGTATTGGGCGGCGGGGGACGCCCCCACCCTAACCCTCCCCCGGAGGGGGAGGGAATAAGAGGAGTAGGGGGAGGGGATAGCAAGGGGGATGGAGATAGGTGGATAAGGTGGGGATAGGTGGATGGTTGGTGGGGATAGGTGGATGGTTGGGGGGGATGGCGGGATGGTGGGGGATAGGGGGCGGAATGGGGGGATGGGGGGATGGTTGGGGGTAATGGCGGGATGGTTGGGGGTAATGGCGGGATGGTTGGGGGGAATGTCTTATATAAGGAGGGATGTGGTGCGAAATTTGGTTCGGGATGTGGTGATTATTGGGGGCGGGATTGTGGGGGCTATGGCGGGGTATCTGCTGGCGCGGCAGGGGTTGGGGGTTACGGTGCTGGAGGGGGATAGCTTGGGCGGCCATGCTTCGGGGTTTGCTTTCGGGGGGCTGGATCCGCTGAACGGGATCGGGTTGCCGGAGCCGCTGCTGGATTTCAGCTTGTATTGCTTTGGGCGGCATTGGTCGATGGCGCGGGAATTGCAGGGGATTACGGGGATTGATCCCGGATTCCGGGCGCGTAACCGGCTGTATCTGGCCTTTGACGATGCCGATGTGTTGCGGTATGACGCGGATGTGGCCTGGATGAAAGACGTTCCTATGTTTGACGTCCATTGGGTCGGGCCGGAGGCGGCGCTGGAGCTGGAGCCGAAAGCCAACCCGGAGTGCGTGGGGGCGTTGTATCAGCAGGGGGCGGCGTCGGTGGAGGCGCACCGGCTGACGCTGGCGGCGGCGCGGGCGGCGGAACGGCATGGCGCCCATTTGACGCTGGAGCGGGCGACGGGCCTTGATTGCCGGGGCGGGCGGGTGGAGGCGGTCATCTGCGGCGAGGGGCGGATTGCGGCGGGGGCGGTGATCGCGGCGATGGGGCCGTGGTCGCAGATACTTGGCGACTGGTGCGGGGCGTCGGTGCCGGTTGAACCGCTGAAGGGGCAAATTCTGCGGCTGCGCTATGACGGGGCGCCGTTTAACGCGGCGCTTAATTACCGGGGCAATTATGTGGATTCCAAAGCCGACGGGCTGGTCTGGGCCGGGTCGACCGAGGAATCTGCGGGTTTCAACGCCGCGCCGGACTTGGCGGGACGGGATGCGGTGCTGTCGCACATCGCGCGGATGTCGCCGGCGGTGGCGGCCGCGGCGACGGTGGCGCAGCATACCGCCTGCCTGCGCCCGGTGACGCCGGACGGGATCCCGGCGGTGGGGCGGCTGCCGGGGTGGGATAACCTGTATATCGCCACCGGGGCGGGGCGCAAGGGCATTTTGTGGAGCGTGGGGATGAGCGAAATGGTCGCCGATCTGGCGGCGCGGGGCGATACGCAGACGCCAGGGGCGGAACATCTGTCGCCGGCGCGGTTCGCCGCGGACGGGGGCTAGGGCGGGGATGGTTGGGGGGTTGCGCCGGACTGGATCGGGGGTTGTTTGCGGGCTACCAGCAGGCCGTTTTCGCGGGTTATGCTCATGGCGAAAAGGTAGCGGTCGACGTCCAGGGCTAGGTCTACGTCTTGGGGATGGTATTGGGGCTGTTGAGGGTCAAAGAATTTTTGGGTGGCGCCGCCGGTCATGATCAGGGATTTGACGGCGGCGAAATCGGGCTGGCGGCCTTCGATGATGTTGCGTAAATACAGGGCGCATTGTTCGTCCTCGTCGGAACGGGCGCGGCCTTGATCGCCCATGGCGATTATGGATAGTACCTCGGGGGGTTGGCGGCGGATGGCTTGGGCGGTGGCTTGGGCGACGACGAAGGATCCGAGGTAGATGGCGTCGGCGTTGGTTGCGGCGGCGACGCCGACGGTGCCGGCGCGGGTGGACTGGACCAGGGTTTTGCCGGCGAGGTCGGCTTGGGCGATTTCGTGGGGGGAGTTGCCGAAATCGAACCCGTCGGGGCGTTGGCCGTCGACTTCGCCCATCAGCAGGTCGCCTACGCCGCGGCGGTGGAGTTGGAGGGCGTCGTCGGCTTCGGCGACGAGGGTGATTTGGGTGGCGCCGCGGGCAAAGGCGATGGCGGCGGTGGTGAAGGCGCGGAATACGTCGATGATGATGGCGGTTCCGGCGGCGTTTTGGGCGTCGCGGGTTAGGCTGCCGATTTTTATTTGCATGGTTGGGCGCTCCGTACATCATTCCTTCCCCCTGAGGGGGAGGGTTAGGGTGGGGGCCTTCTGGTTGGGGGAGTTTGGAATGCGGAAACTGGATCGCATTGATGAGGGCGGTTTACAAAAGGTTTATCCGCCCCATAATTTTCTCCGCCAAATCTCTGAAGTCGGTGCGGGCGGCCACCGCCGCGGCGGCGTGGGAGCCCATCGCGCCATCCGCGGGGGTCAACTTGAAGATCGGCTTGCGGGCTTCTTGCGCCATAGGTACGAGGCTTCGGTAATGTTTGACGGTTGCCAGGGAATTTTCGTCGCTTTCCGGTTTTTCCGGGTAAGGGCTTTCCGCTTTGCCCATAAGATTTTTGGCGTATTCCCCCGGCATACGTTCAATCCACTTGTCGTAGGCTCGTACCGGGCGTCCCAAACGGACGCTGTGTTGTTGGACAATATAGCCCACAGGCTGCATACTGCCTTTGGGGATCGAAAGATCCGGAACCGGGTTGCGGCTGCTGCGATCATTCCATCCCTCCCTCCACTCTTTCAATGTAGGGCCAAGGTTACGAAGGCCCTGGAGGGAATATAAATCCGCGGCCAGCGGCACCACAACATAATCGGTAGCCACCAGCACAGCCCGATTCAAAGCTCCAAGGTTCGGGCCTACATCCACAATCACAATTTCCGCTTCACTTTCGGACGCTGCTTTTTGCAAGATGCGCCATAGCGCCGAGATTACGCGGAAAGCGCGAGGTTGACGGTCAAGGCATAGCGGCCATTGACTGGACAACTCATCCTCGGCCGATGACAGTTCCAAGTCGCCGACTACGAGAGACAACCTTTCTCCAGCAGGCTCCAGATAAGGCTGCGTGATGTCGCCGGTTCCGTCTAGGAGAGGCTGAAGCGAACCGTATACGGATTTTCTGGATCCGCTTTCGGGCCAGAGTATTTCCAGACGCTCGTCGGTCAAGAACATACTGGTGAGATTGGATTGCGGATCCAGGTCTGCCGCCACAACGTTTCGCCCCAATTCGGCGCACATCGAAGCGAGGTGGTAAACCAGAGAGGTTTTGCCCACTCCGCCTTTATTGTTGAAAAAAGTCACGACCGGCACGTCCATTATATTCCTCCGGTTGCTACGACGCCGGCATTATTTTGGCGAACACGAAATTGCCGACGGCATCGAACTCGATTTTTGGGTGTCCGGCTTCTTGGAGTAGACGTTGGGCTAATTGAATTCCGAAGCCGAAGCGTTGGACGTATTTGAGGGTTTTCATGGCGTCACCCAAGTTCGGGTTACGGTAATCGACCACGCCTCGTTGCCCGAAACTATCGGGGGTTACGGCTCCGTAAGCTCCTCCCGGGTTGGTGATTTCGATACGGTCGTTGAACCAGTATACGTGGACCGGGGCATTGGTGGATTCATAAGTGCGGTGCATAACCGCGTTGCGAGTGATTTGCTGAATGGCCTCGATCGGGTACAGGCTGGTCCGGCGCTCCAGCGGGCCGGACAGAAGATCAACGGCAATCCGGTTATGCGCTTTCAGTTTGTCGTCCAGCCGGTTGATTATATCGGAAATAGAACCGCCTAGATCCTCGCTATCTATAATGGGGTCGGTGACTTCCGTTCCGTCGACCCGGAGAAATTGAATGTAGGCGCCGGGCAGAAAATCCTGCGGGCTTTTGCCCAGCGTCAACAACCCCAGCACCGTGGGAGTAGTATCGTCCGCCGATGCGACCATCTTGGTTGCGGCCAACTTTTGCTCTAGACTGCGGTCGTTGGCTTCCAGGATGTCGGGGGCGAAGGCTTGGGGCAGGTATTCATACTCGAATCGCAGCAAGTCTAAATCGCGTAGCGTGGCTGAGGGGACAGGATGTAGATCGAAAGGAATATCCCGGTAGCGGCGTTTTTCGTTCAGAATACGCTCGTCCTGCGCTGTCGCCATCCCCCGGCGCGGGCCAGTGCGGATTTGGATTCGGCCCCGGCAGCGCACGGGGGGCGAATCGGACGGCGGCACTAGGATTACGGCTATGTCCCCTTGCGGGGTTGTTAGTTTATCCACCGTGAGGGATGGGGGCGGGACGATGTTGCCGTCGGTTTTCATGTCCGCCAGTTGCCGGAGCAGTTCGTCGGTGACGGGCAGGCCGGCGGGGGAGCCGTCATCCCGCACGCCCACGAAAATGATACCGGGGCGGCGGTGGTCGGGGAGGTCGTTGGCGAAGGCGCAGATCGCTTCCCGGATGCGGTCGGGGGCGCTGCCGGTCAGGGATTCCTTGAACTCGACGCGGTCGGATTCGCCCTGCTTGAGCAGTTGCCGCAATTCTTGGTTTTCGATGGTGGTCATTCTTGCCGCCTCGCGCTTGTCGCCTTTTATTATACCCCACCGCGGCCCGGTTGCCAGCCCTGCCGCCGGCCTGCTATTATCATCCATAATATAGGGGCGAATTTCCGGCGCGGGGGCGCAGGCAAGGGGGGATTATGGCGGATGGCAGCGAGCAGGAGGGGCGGCGGGATTTTGTTAAGTATACGTTTTTTAAGCTGACGGATCGGCGGAAGTATCGGGGTCGCAATACCCGCGGGATGAAAGCGGAGTTTGCGGCGGTGTTGGGGGAGTTTGCGGGGCGGGTGGCGGTTTCTAGCTATAGTTTGGTGGGAATGCGGGGGGATGCGGATTTTTTGCTTTGGATGGTCAGCCCGACGCTGGAGGGGATTAACGAGCTTTCGGCGGCGCTTAACCGGACGGCGCTGGGGGCTTTTTTGGCTACGCCGTATTCGTATCTGGGGATGACGCGGCGGTCGCCTTATGTGGTCGATCACCGGCATGAGGGGCAGGATGGGGGCGGCGGCGGGCTGCGGATGGTGGGGCGGAAGTATTTGTTTATGTATCCGTTCACCAAGACGCATGAGTGGTATCAGTTGCCGCCGGAGGAGCGGCAGGCTTTGATGAATGAGCATTTCGTGATCGGGCATCGGTATCCGAATGTGAAGATCAGCACGGCGTATTCTTTCGGGCTGGATGATCAGGAGTTTGTGCTGGGGTTCGAGACGGATGATCCGGGGGGGTTTCTGGATTTGGTGATGGAGTTGCGGGGGTCTAAGGCGCGGCCTTATACGCTGCTGGATACGCCGATTTTTTCCGGTATTCGGAAGCCGGTGGGGGGGTGTTTGGATGATTTGGGGTAGGGTTGGGGGGAGGTGGGGGTAGGGGGATGTTGCTGTTGCTTGGGGTTCACCCCCACCCTAACCCTCCCCCTTAGGGGGAGGGAATATAGGGACCTCCCTTTATAGGGGTGGGGGTGTATCGGGCGGGCGGGGGGGCTTGGGGTTGGGGGTTATTTGCGTTTCATTTCGGCGGGGTCGGTGTTTTTGAAGTAGTCGTAGTTTTTGGCGATGTAGTCTTGCCATTCGGGGGGGACGGCGTCTTCGGCGAAGATGGCGGTTACGGGGCAGACGGGTTCGCAGGCGGCGCAGTCGATGCATTCGTCGGGGCTGATGTAGTACTGGTCGTCCTCGTCGCGGGTGTAGATGCAGTCTACGGGGCAGACGTCGACGCAGGCGGAGTCTTTGAGGCCAACGCAGGGCTCGGCGATGATGTAGGTCATGGCGGTCGCTCTCTTGTCAAAGATTGGGGCGGGGGCCGGCCGGCGGGAGCGTCCGCGCCGGGGCCGGCCGTGGTCGCTCTTGCATTATAGCACAACGGGATTATAGCACAGCGGGCGGGGTTGGCAATACGGGGCGGGCGCGAGCCGGGGCGGGTTACAGCGCCAGGCCGTAGGCGCGTTTTTTGATTGACAGGTTTACGAAGGTTTGAGTGCCTTGTACGCCCTCGACTACGCCGACTTTGGTGCGGAGGAAGTTGCCGAGGCTTTCGGCGGATTCTAGGCCGGCCCAGACGAATACGTCAAAGGCGCCGGTGGTGATGGCTACGTAGTGGGCTTCCTCCATCAGGGATATGGCGTCGGCGACGGTGTCGGATTTGCCGGGGCCGGTGGAAATGCCGATCAGGGCGGTGGTGCCGTAGCCCAATTTTTCCATATTGGGGACGGCGATGACTTTTACGATGTCGTCTTTGACGAGGCGGCGGAGGCGGCGGCGGACGGTGCCTTCGCTGACGCCGACTTCGCGGGCGATTTTGGCGTTGGAGGCCCGGCCGTCGAATTGCAGCAGGGCGATGATTTTGCGGTCGAGTTCGTCCATTGCGGTTCGCTCCCTGGGCGGTTCGCCGGATGGCGCGGGTTGGGCGGGGTCCGGCGCGGCGGGCGGGTTGGGCGGGGGCCGGGGCCGGTCGGGGCGGGCGGCGTTACGGGGAATCATCATATTTCCCGTTGGGGGGGGTGTCAATAGCGAAATTCAGCTTGTATCGGATTATGGCGGCGAAATTCGCCCTTTGGGGGGTATGCCCGTGTCCGATTTGGGGTATCGGGGGGCGGTTTTCTTTGCCGGGGGCGGCGCGGGGGCGGGTTTGACAGGGCGGGGCGGGACTGGTAAATTAGCGGGGTTGCGGTTTATCGGGAATTTCCGACGATGGGAGATGTTGACCGTGCCACGATACGATTATCGTTGTGTTGAATGTGATAACCATTTCGAGTTGCGGCAGAGTTTCAGCGAGGCCGGGACGGGGTTTTGCCCGGAATGCTCCGGGGCGGGGCAAAGGGTGTATCACGCCGTGCCGGTGATTTACAAGGGCAGCGGGTTTTACACCACGGATTACGGACGGCCTAAGCCGCCGGCGGAAAACGGGGCGGGCAAGAACGGCTCGGACGGGGCCAAGCCGGCCGGCGACGGCGGCAAGGCGGCGGATGCGGCGCCGGCGGCCTCGGATGGTGCGTCGGGTTCGGGTTCCGGGGGCGGGGAGTCGGTCGGCCGGCGCCGGCGCGGGTTAGGTTTGGATTGGTTGTTGCTGGGGGTTCATCACCCCCACCCTAACCCTCCCCCTTAGGGGGAGGGGATTTGTTGTTTGATGGGGATTTGGGGTTATGCGGATGCTGGTGCAGCGGGTTGTTGAGGCGTCGGTGGCGGTGGGGGGCGATGAGGTGGGGCGTATCGGGCGGGGGCTGGTGGCGCTGCTGGGGGTGGGGGTTGGGGATGATGAGGCGGATGCGGCGTATCTGGTCGGCAAGGCGGTTAATCTGCGGATTTTCGCGGATGGGGATGGGCGGTTTAGTTGGTCGGCGCTGGATGTCGGGGCGGAGGTTTTGCTGGTGAGCCAGTTTACGTTGTATGCGGATACGCGGCGGGGGCGGCGGCCGGATTTTACCGGGGCGGCGGGGCCGGAATTGGCGCGGCGGCTGTATGAGTATGCCGGAGGGTTGTTCCGGGATGCGGGGCTGCGGGTGGCGATGGGGCGGTTTCAGGAGTATATGCAGGTGCGGTTGCAGAATGATGGGCCGGTTACGATTATGCTGGATAGCGCGGATCGGTTCCGGGCGCGGCGGTGATGGGGCGGGAATGGGGTGTTGGGGGTTGGGTTTTTCTTTGGGGTTGGTTGGTGTTGGGGGTTCACCCCCACCCTAACCCTCCCCCTTAGGGGGAGGGGATTTTTTGTTTGATGGGGTAGGGGTGGGGGTTGGGGGATTTGGGCGTTGGCGGTAGAGGTGGGGATTTTGGGGTTGGTGGTAGCGGGTGGTTTAGGGGGTTGGGGGTTGGTGAAATTCCAGGTCGAGGCTGATGTCGAGGGCTGGGGGGGAGTGGGTTAGTTCGCCGATGGAAATCAGGTGGACGCCGGTTTCGGCTACGGCGCGGACGGTGCTGAAGTTGATGCCGCCGGAGGCTTCGACGATGGCGCGGTCGCCGATGATGGTCATGGCTTCGCGCATGGTGTCTACGGGCATATTGTCGAGCATTATGATGTGGGCGCCGGCGTCGAGGGCTTCGCGGGCGTCGTTTAGGGTTTCGACTTCGACTTCGACGCGGATGGTGTGGGAGGCTTGGCGGAGGGCTAGTTGGATTACTTGGCGAAGGCCCATTTCGCGGTAGCGGTTGGCTTCTAGGTGGTTGTCTTTGATTAGGATGCCGTCGGCGAGGTTGTAGCGGTGGTTGTGGCCGCCGCCGGCGCGGACGGCGTATTTGTCGAGGTAGCGGTGTCCGGGGGCGGTTTTGCGGGTGTCTACGATGCGGGCGCGGGTGCCTTGCACCGCGGTCACATAGCGGTGGGTGAGGGTGGCAATGCCGCTCATCCGCTGCATAAAGTTGAGGGCGATGCGCTCGGCCTGGAGGATGGGCGCCGCCGGGCCGGCGACGCGGGCGATGGGGTCGCCGGGGGACAGGGGGACGCCGTCGGATAGGACGGAGGTTAGCTCCAGGGATGGTTCTACGCGGCGGAATACGGCCAGGGCTACGTCGATTCCGGCCAGGATGCCGTGGGCTTTGGCGCGGAGGACGCCGGCGCCGCCGGTTTGGGGGGGGATTACGGCGGCGGTGGTGGGGTCGTTGAAGGTTTGATCCTCGGCGATGGCGGCGTCGATCAGGGCGTGGACTTCGGGGGGGAGTTGGGGCATTGGGCGCCTCCTTTGCGGGTTCCGGCGGCTGGCGGCGGCGGGATGGTTGGGGGAGTCTATTGTTTCCGCATTCGCGGGGATTGTCAAATTTGATGGGTTTTTGGGGATGGGGGGGTGTTGATTGATGGGGCGGAGTCTGGCGGCGCGGGTTGTTAGCGGTTGTTGCGGTTGCTCTTTTTGGGGAGTTCACCCCCACCCTAACCCTCCCCCTAAGGGGGAGGGGATTTTGTGATTGGGGGGGTTATAATTGCGATGGGATTTTTTGATTGGGAGGGCATAATTGCGATGGGATTTTTTGATTGGGGGGGGTATAATTGCGATGGGATTTTGTGATTGGGGGGTTATAATTGCGATGGGATTTTGTGATTGGGTGGTTATAATTGCGATGGGATTTTGTGATGAGGGGGGATTATAATTGCGATGGGATTTTGTGATTGGGAGGGGTTATAATTGCGATGGATTTTGTGATTGGGGGGCATAATTGCGATGGGATTTTGTGATTGGGGGGGCATAATTGCGATGGGATTTTGTGATTGGGGGGGGGCATAATTGCGATGGGGTTTTGTGATTGCGATGGGGTTTTATGAGTGCGATGGGATTTTGTGGTTGTGATGGGTTGGGATGGGGGTGGGTTAGTTGGGATGGATGCGGCTTTGTAGCCTGGTGATTTCCATTAGTTCTTGGCGGGCGCCGATGGCTTCTAGGGCTTCGGCTATGCGGGCTAGGCCGTATTGGGTGAAGTCGTCGCGGATGCCGTCGGGCGGGGGATGGGCGGCGCGGTTTCGGATGTCTTTGATTTGGCGGAGGGTCCAAGCCAATTGTCTGCTGTTGTTAAAGTAGGGGCGGTTGGCGGTTACTATGTTGTGGAAATCGTTTACGTCAATCAGGGCTTCGGGCTTTTCTTTGGCGGAGGGATGGATTTCTACGGACATACGCAGGATTTCCCGCAAGGCGTCATCGTCGCTGGCGTCAAGGTTGTTTATGATGTAGCGGCGCATGGGATCGCGGTAGAGGTTTACGGCGTAGTTCAGGATGGTTACATTGCCGGGATGGGGATTGTCGAGGCGGATTATGCGGGCGTCTTGCCGGTTATCGGACTGCCTTATTTGTTGCCTTAGCAGTTGATTGTCGTCGTTCAGCTTGCCGTTGGTTTCCCGGAAATTGTCGCGTTCCTTGCGGAGTTCGCGGTTTTCGGTACGTAGTTGGCGGATAATTTCTTTTTCGTCTTGGGATTCTATAGTTGGGGATTGCGCGGCGCTTAGTTCCTCTATATGGTTGTTGGCGGCGGCCAGTTCCTGCTCCAGTTTCGCTACGGACGTCATGGCGCTTTGCCATTTGCGGGCGGCTTCGCGGGCGGCGATTTCCTGTTTACGCAGATCGCGTTTCAGGGCGTCGGTTTCGGCGGTAGACGCTTGAGGGGATTGTTGATCCAAGGTTTGCTGCCGGGTTTCCAGCAGGCGATTGCGCTCCATAATCACGGAAACGCGGGCGTCGCTGAATACGCTGTCGAAATCGCTTTCCGGGGCGTGATCCAGGCAGGCTTGTTGCAGTTCCCGCAACAGTTCGGCGGGGTGGTGGTGCGCCGCGGCGTTGGCGGGGTAATGGATACGCGGGCCATTCCCGTTGGCGTCAATGCGGCAGCCGGGCCACAGGATTTGCATTGCGCCGTTGAAAGCGGAAAACCAGCGGCCGGTGATGTGCCGGGTTAATGCGGTCGGGGCGTCTTGATCCAGCGCCGCAACGGTGGCTACGCCCAGCAGCACGCTTTGGGCGCGGTCGGGGTCGATGGGCGGGCGGCCTTGCCGGTCTTGGGATATTGCCAGTATGGGCAGGCGGCGCTGGGGGGTCAGCAGGGATTGGCGGGCGAAAGTTTCGGCGTCGGCGGGCGTGATGCGCCGGGGCTGCCGGGATAGGGCATCGGGGCCGATGGCGCATTGGAACTCGGCGGCGATGAACTGGATCAGGCGGGGCGGGCCGGCCAGTAGGTTGGGGGGCGCGGCGTCGGCCGGGGACAGGAAACGGGAGCGGACTTCGGCGTCGAGGGCGCCGTTGCGGGTGCAGAGGCGGACTTCCAGTCGCATACGCTGCCGGGCATCGCCGGGGTAGTTTCGCTCGGCGCTGATGCGGGTGTAGGCGGCGGCGCCGGTGTCGCCGGTTTCGATGTCGGGGGCTTCCTCGTCGGCGTCGGCGGCGGAGGATAGCAGTTCGGTTTTTATTCGCTCGGTTGCTTGGCGCAACAGGGCGACGCCGCCAGCGGGGCCGGCGGGGTTGATGGTGAATGTGGTTTCGTATTCTGATGGCATTGTTTCGGGTCCGGGCGGGTTTGGGTCGGCGGGGTTCACCCCCACCCTAGCCCTCCCTCTAAGGGGGAGGGGATTATGATTTGGGGTTGGGGATATGGTTGGGATATGGTGGTATGGCTGGGATTGGGGATATGGTTTGTATTTGGGGGATCCGGGGTTTTATTGCGCTACTGCCGGTTGGCGGCGGCGGCTTGGCCGAGGAGTCGCATGGTGCGATCGAGGGATTCGGCGGGGTTGGGGCCGGCGGTTATGGGGGAGGCTAGGACTTCGGCGGCGCCGAGGTCGAATAGGCGACGGATGCCTTCGGCGCATTTTTCCTCGTCGCCCCAGATTACGGCGCCGTCGATCATGGCGTCGCTCCATACGCCCTGGACGGCTTCGGGGTAGCCGGCTTCTACCAGCATTTTTTGGTAGTAGGGCAGGCGGGGGTTCATTATTTGCTGGCGGACGGCGGCGCGGGTTTCGTCGGGGTTTTCGTGGACGCAGACGGGGGCGTGGGCGATTAGGGGCGGGGTTTGGCGTCCGGCCTGGCGGGCGCCGGCTTGGAGGGCGGGTAGGGCTACGTCGTGGAGGTATTGGGGTGGGCAGATCCAGCTTATGGCGCCGTCGGATTCGGCGCCGCATAGCTCAAAGGAGCCGCGGCGGAGGGCGGAACCCATTATTTCGATATCCAGCGGTTGGGGGATAGAGTCGTGGGCGGTGTAGTGCTGGCCGTCGAAGTCGACGCGGCCGTTTTGGAGGATGGCCTTGAGGATTTGCAGGTATTCGCGCAGGTGGGCGAGGGGGGCGTTGAATTCGAGGCCCATGGCTTCGATGGTGGGGCGGTGGCTGGGGCCTACGCCGAGGCGGAAGCGGCCGGGGGCGAGCTGGGCGACGATTTGGGCCTGCTGCGCCATTACGAGGGGGTGGCGGGGGTAGGTAGGGACGATGGAGGTGCCGAGTTTGATGTTTTGGGTGAGGCCGGCGGTGGCGGCAAAGACGGTGATGCTGTCGGGGCGGGCGCCGCCGGTGGTCATCCAGGCGGCGGGGATGCCCAGTTCCTCGGCTCGCAGGATCATTGCTTGGATTTCGCGGATTGTGGGGCCGCCTACGGCGATTCCTATCAGTTTGTCGGTCATTGCTGCGCCTCGTTTTGGGGATGGGGTTTTGCTGGGGTTAGGAAAGCATGGCGGGTTGGGCGTGTCAAGGGAATGGGGCGGCGGGGGCGATGGGCGGATGCGGGATGGGATGGGGGTTTTGTGGTATAGTGGGGTTAGGCTGCGGGATGGTAGAATGGATGATAGCATACGCTCGCCGGTGTGGGGGTTTGTTGACGGGGCGATTTCGGTCAGCGGCAGTATGCTGCTGGCGGCGCTGGTAAATGCTTGCGATTCTTGCGGGGGTATCCCGCTGATTGGGTTGCTTAAGGGGTTGTCTGACAAGGATGCCGGGCTGATAGTGGTGGCTACGCTGCTGCTGTTTCCTACGGCGGTGGTTACTTACGGAGGGTTAAGGATGTGGTTCGCGGCGAAAGAGGCGGTTGAGAAAAAGGCTATGGAAAGGGGGCGGGAACAGGGGCGGGAACAGGGGTTGGAGCAGGGGTTGGAACGGGGGCGGGAACAGGGGTTGGAACAGGGACATCAAGAGGAACGGGAGCGCATTAGGCGGTCGATGAAAGAGCGCGGAATGCTCGACGAGGAAATCGCCCAAATTTTGGCGGACAAGCCCGCTCCCGCCCCGCCGCCGGCCCGCCCGTATCGGCGGCGTTTCCGGCGCGGGGGCAATGGCGGGTAACGGACTCCGGGGCCGCCGCCGTATAAGTGAGGTTAAAGATGTGGTTCGCGGCGAAAGAGGCGGTTGAGAAAAAGGCTATGGAAAGGGGGTTGAAACAGGGATTGGAACAGGGACATCAAGAGGAACGCGAGCGCGTTAGGCGGTCGATGAAAGAGCGCGGAATGCTCGACGAGGAAATCGCCCAAATTTTGGCGGACAAGCCCTTTATGCCGCCGGCCCGTCCGTATCGGCGGCGTTTCCGGCGTGGGGGTAATGGCGGGTTGCGGCATTCGGGGGGGACGTATGTTAATGGGTGATTTGTGAAAAGGCGGGGTATGTTTTCTTTGCCGGTTGCCGCCGCGGTTGCCGGGGGGCGCGGGCTCGGGGTGTGCGGCGCCGGGTTTTGGGGCTTTGCGGGGAATATCCGGCGGTTTAGGTTGCGGGGGTGTACTGTATCTTGGCGGTGAGCTTTGGAAACTTAGTTTTAATGTCGTTGCGGCGGGTTGCCGGTAGCCGGACGTTGCAGTTGTTCTTGGTTGGCGGGCTGATTTTCGTTTTCTTTTTTTACTGGCGTTATTCCAATATCCCGGACACTTTGTATCAGACGCGGGATGATGGCGTGATTACTATGAGCCATGCCCGCAATCTGGTTGAGTACGGGTTTATCGGGGTGAATCCATCGGGCGAGCGGGTCGAAGGCTATTCGGCGCCGGTACAGTTCTGGGCCTACGCCGCCGCCTACGCTCTAACCGGCGTAGACTACCACACCTTCGCCGTTGCCCAAACCGCCCTTTGCACCTTCCTATTGGGCGCGGTATTCATCCTATTCTTTCGGGAAAGCCGCCGGTGGGCAGTGGTGATAACGGCATTGGCGGGGTTGTTGCTTTCTTGGCATTATTCGTTTTTGGGATGGCATGGCTCCGGGATGGAAAATGCTATTACCCACGTTCTTTTTCTGGCCGCCGCGTTGATCCTTTTTTCTTTTGCCCGCAACGGACGGATAGTTTACCCGTGGGCCGTGGTGGTCTTTCTGGCGTCTGTGTCCAGGGTTGACAGCATTTATTACATCGGGCCGGTGCTGGTTATTTTCAGCGGGTGGTGGTGGTTGACTTTTAGGGGGTTGCGGCAGGGGATTAGGGGATGTTGGTTTTCTTTGGCAGTGGTTGGTTTGTGGCTGGGTTATAACCTTTGGCGGTATGTATATTTTGGCGATTTGACGCCTAATACTGCCTACGGGCAGGGGATTGAGGCGGGCGGATGGCTGGATCTCTTGCAGAAATTGGGTTGGGAAGCTGTGACTCGGTACGATGAATTGTACCGGGATATATTTGTTCATAACGGCGTCTATATTCTGCTGATAGCCCTGCCGTTGCTGTATTTTGCGCAGCGCAGTCGGGTCGGGGTGCTGATGTTTGCGATAATCGGCTGCATCGTTGTAACTAGCGTTTTAAGCCCTTTCTTTTTTGGAGAGGCTCGCTTTGGTTCAGCGCGGACGACTACTCATCTAGCGGTTTTCGTGGCCTTGGGACTCGGTTTGATTATTTACCGGATTAAAAGTCGCCGTATCAAAAATCGCAAACTTTTGCTGGGAACGGCATCGGCGTTGGGGGTGGTTGGGATAGTAGCTTTCAATATCTATGCGGTTGATCTATATCGTATGTGTTGTGTGGTTCACCCGTATGAGTTGCTCAGGCAACAATTTGACCAACTTGCGGAGCGGGAGGATCTGCCGCGTCCCGTAGTATCTACCACAGACTTGGGGGTAATTAGCTGGCATAAACATTTCAACGCGGTTGATTTGGGGCGGTTGGGTTCGCCGGTTATATCAAAGTTGCATCATTCTGAGATATTTTACCCTTTTTCCGATTACTTTTTTGATTACGCCGCGCCGGATTTTATTGAAATCCACGGCTCATGGTGGCCTTGCCTATATCATCAAAGCGTTTTCGGCCATCCTGAATTTGGCGAGCGCTACCGGGCAGTCAGCGCAAATGCGATAGAATTTATACAGAATAGTTGCAATCCCCGGGACGTGAATCTGTCGGGGGTTTGGATACGGGCGGACATTTTGCGGACGTCCGAATCAGCGGAAAGGAAACTGATTGACCGGTTGTCCAGTAACCTTTCGGTCGATGCTTTGCGGCGGGAACTGGCGTCTTGCCAGTCCATTGCGGGCAATGATTGTGTTTATGTGGCGCGGACGGCGTACCGTTTTCTGCCGGAATTTCGAGATGCCGGGCTGGTTGACGAACTTAACGAGGTTTTCTCCGCCAGCCGCACCAAGGATTATGATCTTTATTTAATCAACGGCTACCGCGATGGGCAAGCGCATCAAGGGGCGGTTGAGTTTTTTGTGAATAACTGGATTGCCAGCGTCCGGTTGGATGAACCCGTAATTCGTTCCGCTTACGATGTGTTTATTCGCGACGGCACTCTGATCTATCTGAAAAGCGAATGCACTGAAAGCGATGGTGAAGCGCGGTTTTTCCTGCACCTGTTTCCAGTGGACGCAGGGGATCTTGCCGAAGGCAGGGATCAGTATGGGTTTAATAACTTTGGTTTTGCGTTTGACGACTATGGCATTAGGGTGGGTGGGCATTGCTTTGCGGCGCGGCGACTGCCGGAGTATGCCAATAGTAGAATCCGAACCGGGCAGCATCAGGAGGATGGGAAATTGTGGCAAGAGGAGTTTTGGGTGGGGCGTTAGGGGGCGGTGGGGGTTAGGCGGTAGATGCCGGAATTTTGGGACCGAATATATAACCCGCCATTGTTATCCTAGCCGACGCCCCTTGACGCCCAAACCAACACCCCCCATAATAACAGCATAACAATAATAACTCACCACCCGCACATATCAGGGTGCCGGAACTTGGAGCTTTATGAAAAATATCCGGCGGATTAGCCCGCAATGATGCCCCCCGCTTTACCCGTGAGCATCGGAAACGCAGTTTCAACATCGCTGCGGCGGGCTGTCGGCAGCCGGACTTTGCAGTTGTTCCTGGTTGGCGGGCTGATTTTTGTTTTCTTTTTTTACTGGCGTTATTCCAATATCCCGGAAACGTTGTATCAGACGCGGGATGATGGCGTGATTACGATGAGCCACGCCCGCAATCTGGTGGAGTACGGGTTTATTGGAGTGAATCCGTCGGGCGGGCGGGTTGAGGGTTATTCGGCGCCGGCGCAGTTTTGGGTTTATGCCGCCGCTTATGCTTTGACCGGCGTGGGGTATCATACTTTTGCGGTGGCGCAGACGGCGGTTGGCGCTTTTTTGCTGGGGGCGGTGTTTATTCTTTTCTTTCGGGAAAGCCGCCGGTGGGCGGTGGCGATAACGGCTTTGGCGGGGTTGTTGCTTTCTTGGCATTATTCGTTTTTGGGATGGCATGGCTCCGGGATGGAAAATGCCATTACTCACGTTCTCTTTCTGGCCGCCGCGTTGATCCTTTTTTCTTTTGCCCGCAACGGACGGATAGTTTACCCGTGGGCCGTGGTGGTCTTTCTGGCGTCTGTGTCCAGGATTGACAGCATTTATTACATCGGCCCGATGCTGGTTATTTTCAGCGTTTTGTGGTGGTTGACTTTTAGAGGGTTGCGGCAGGGGATGATGGGGTGTTGGTTTTCGCTGGCGGTGGTTGGTTTGTGGGTGGGTTATAACCTTTGGCGGTATGTGTATTTTGGCGATTTGACGCCTAATACGGCTTACGCGCAAGGGATTGAGGCGGGCGGATGGCTGGAGCGCTGGCAGGAATATGGTTGGGAAGCGGTGACTTTGTACGATGAATTTTACCGGGATATATTTGTTCATCACGGCGTATATATCCTGCTGGCAGCCCTGCCGTTGCTGTATTTTGCGCGGCGCAGTCGGGTCGGGTTGCTGATGTTTGCGATCATCGGCGGCATCGTCGTAACTAGCGTTTTAAGCCCTTTCTTTTTTGGGGAGGCTCGCTTGGATGGATCGCGGACGACTACTCATCTGGCGGTTTTCGTGGCCTTGGGTCTCGGTTTGATTATTTACCGGATTAAAAGCCGTCGTATCAAAAATCGCAAACTTTTGCTGGGAATGGCGTCGGCGTTGGGGGTAGCCGGGATGGTAGCTTTCGGTATCTATACCTATACGGTAGACCTATATAGTATATGTTGCTGGAGTCAGTATTACGATCCGCTCAGGCAACGATTTGACCGCCTTGCGGAGCGGGAGGAGCTGCCGCGTCCCACCGTGTCTAACCCGGACTTGGGCGTCATTAGCTGGCATAAGCATTTCAACGTGGTTGACTTGGGACGGCTGGGTTCGCCGATTATAGCAAAGCTGCATCACAATGAGGCATTTTACCCTTTGTCCGATTATTTCTTTGATTACGCCGCGCCGGATTTCATTGAATTTCACAGTACAACGTGGCCTTGTATGTATTATAAAAGCGTTTTGACTCATCCTGAGTTTGACCAGCGCTATCGCACAATCAGCGCAATGGAATTTGTACAGAACAGTTGCAATCCCCAGGACGTGAATCTTTCGGGGGTTTGGATACGGGCGGACATTTTGCGGACGTCTGAATCGGCGGAAAGGAAACTCATTGACCGGTTGTCCAGTAACCTTTCGGTTGATGTTTTGCGGCGGGAATTGGGGGCTTGCCAGTCGGTTGCGGGCAATGATTGCGTTTATGTGGCGCGGACAGCGTATCGTTTTCTGCCGGAATTTCGGGATGCGGGGCTGGTTGACGAGCTTGACAAGGTTTTCTCCGCCAGCCGCACTAAAGATTATGATCTGTATTTGATCAACGGCTACCGGGAGGGGCAGGCGCATCAGAAAGCGGTCGAGTTTATTGTGAATGACTGGATTGCCGGTGTCCGGCGGGATGAACCCATAATTCGTTCCGATTACGATGTGTTTATTCGGGACGACACGCTGATCTATCTGAAAAGCGGATGCAACGAAAGCGACACTGAAGCCCGGTTTTTCCTGCACTTGTTTCCGGCGGATGCGGGAGATCTTGCCGAAGGGAGGGGGCGGTATGGGTTTAATAACTTCGGTTTTGGGTTTGACGACTTCGGCATGAGGGTGGGCGGGCATTGTTTTGCGGCGCGGCGGCTGCCGGAGTATGCCAACAATAGAATCCGAACCGGGCAGTTCCGGGAGGATGGGCAATTGTGGAACGGGGAGTTTTGGGTGGGGCGTTAGGGGGCGGTGGGGGTTAGTAGATAGATGCCGGAATTTTGGGACAGGATGTATAGTTCGCCGCGGTTGTCTTGGGCGAAGGAGGTTATTCGGAGGCCGGTTTCGGTTAGCAGTTGGGCGGATATTTCGGCGGCGTTGGGGCGCAAGCCGTGGATTTGGCCGTTGCAGAAGTCGGCGAACAGGTAGACGCCGGATAGCTGCGGGATGGCGGCGCCGCGGTAGATGTAGCCGCCGATTACGGAGCAGGCGCCGCCGGTTAGGGGGTATTGCCATACGGGGGGGATGGTTCCCTCGGTTGGGCAATTTTGGCGAGGGTTGAAGCATTGGGCGCCTTCCAGGATGTTCCAGCCGTAGTTGCCGCCGGGGGCTATGCGGTCGATTTCCTCGTGGCGGTCCTGGCCTACGTCGCCGGCCCATAGCTGGCCGGTTTGGCGGTCGAAGGAAAAGCGCCAAGGGTTGCGGAGGCCGTAGGCCCAGATTTCCGGGCGGGCGTCGGGGTTTTGGTTGTCCGGGTTGCCGGCGGCGAAAGGGTTGTCGGGGGGTATGGCGTAGGGTTGTTGCGGGGCGGCTTGGGCTACGTCCAGGCGGAGGATTGCGCCGAGGAGGGTTGACGGGTCTTGGCCGTTGTTTTGGGGGTCGCCGCCGGCGCCGCCGTCGCCGAGGGCGATGTAGAGGTATCCGTCGGGGCCGAAAGCGATTTGCCCGCCGTTGTGGTTGGGGTAGGGCTGGGGTACTTGCAATATGGGCAGTTCGCTGGCGGGGTCGGCATCCTGCGACAAGCTCAGGATGAATGGGGCGGGGTTGGCGGAGTCGCGGGGCGGGTTGGCGGTGAAGCGGGAAATTACGGAACGGCGGGGGTTGGCGGCGGAATAGTGGACGTAGAGGTGGCCGGTTTGGGCGAAATCGGGGGATAGGGCTATGCCTAGCAGCCCCTCCTCCCAGCCGCGGTCGCTTACTTGATCGCGGAGGTCCATAAAGACGACGGGGGGATTTTCGGGTTGGGATGGGTCGAAGATCAGGATGCGGCCGGGTTGTTCGGTGACCAGCATCCGGCCGTCGGGGGTTTGGATCAGGTTGGTGGGGGATTGGGGTTCGTAGCCGCCGAGGATGGGTTGCAGGTTCAGGGACGGCAGGGGCGTGGCCGCGGGGGGTTGCGGGGGCGGGGCGGTTGGGGCGGTTGCCGCGCTGCCGCATCCGGTCAGCAGCGCGGTTAGCAGGGTTATCAAGATTGTGGTTATGGTTGCCATTGTTGGATTTTATACTATTTGGGGGGCGGGGGGATAGGATTTTCGGGGTTTTGTTTTTGGGGGGAGTTACCCCCACCCTAACCCTCCCCCTAAGGGGGAGGGGATTTAGATAGGGGTTACGGGGTTAGATAGGGGAGGGGATTTATATTTAGATAGGGGAGGGGGTTATATAAGGTATAATGCTGGTATTTCCAGATTGGGGGTTGGTATGAGTGCGGTTGCGGATTGGGGGGCGATGGTGCGGGCGGAGCATGGGCAGTCGGATCGGGTGCGGGGGGCGCGGCCGGGGGATCATTGGACGGATTATGCGCGGCAGTTTAAGGCGGATCCGCGGCGGGCGGGGGATGTTTTGTTGGAGCGGCTGCGAGGGTATCTGCGTCCTGATGATTCGCTGCTGGATGTGGGGGCGGGCGGGGGGCGGCTGGCTTTGCCGTTGGCGTTGTCGTGCCGCTCGGTGACGGCGGTGGAGCCGTCGGCCAGTATGTGCGCGGTGTTGCGGGAAACGGCGGCGGAGTCGGGCATCGGCGTCGAGGTGGTGGAGGCGGGCTGGATGGAGGCGGAGGTGGCGCCGGCGGATGTGGTTTTGTGCAGCCATGTGCTGTATGTGATTGAGGATGTGGGGGCATTCGTGCGGAAGCTGGAGCGGCAGGCGCGGCGTTTGGCGCTGGTGGTGATGTTCGAGGCGGCGCCGCAGTCACAGATTTACGGGCTTTGGGAACGGGTGCATGGGGAGCCGCGCTTGCCGCTGCCCAGTTTGCCGCAGTTCCGGGCGGCGCTGGAGGAGCTGGGCGTGGCGTTCCGGGTGGATGCGCTGCCGGATGAGCCGGCGCGGGGCTTCGACACCCCGGAGGAGGCGCGGGAGATGCTGGCGCGGCGGCTTTATGTCGCGCCGGGCAGCGCGGCGGCGGCGCGGCTGGCGGCGGCGCTGGAGGATGGGCTGGAGCGCGGGGCGGACGGGGTATGGCGGGTTAAGGGCAGCCCGGCGTTGCAGCCGCGGATTGTGGTTTGGGGCGCGGGTTAGGGGGGTTGGGGGTTGGGGGTAGCCCGGCGTTGCAGCCCCGGATTGTGGTTTGCGGGGCGGGTTAGGAGGATAGCCCCCGGTATTTAGAAGGGGGGGATTATGGGCGGGAATGGGTAGGGGTGATTGGCGGTAGGGGTTCGCCACCGGCCGCCAAAACCTACGGAATTAAATAAGGAGAACCATGCAATACGACGTCATAATAATCGGCGGCGGCTCCTCCGGGTGCGCCCTGGCCGCCCGGTTGTCGGAAAACCCCGGGCGCTCGGTGTTGCTGCTGGAGGCTGGGCCGGACTATGCCGACTTTGACCGGCTTCCTGATGAATTGAAGTACGGTTATAACAACGGCGCATCGGAAGTAGATTCCCCTTACAACTGGGCCTATACCGCGGTTGGCAGCGGCCGGCAATCCCGGCCGATGGACATTGCCCGGGGCAAGGTGATCGGCGGTTCCGGCTCGGTCAACGGGCAGGTATTCCTGCGGGGCTTGCCGGAGGATTACGATTCTTGGGCGCAACAGGGCAATCCCGAATGGGGCTACCGGGACGTTCTGCCGTATTTCCGCAAACTGGAAACGGATCTGGACTTGGGCGGCGATGACTTTCATGGCTCCGACGGCCCCATTCCCGTCCGGCGTATGCCGCCCGCGGAATGGCTGCCGGTCGGCCGCGCCTTTCACCAGGCTGCGCTGGATGCCGGATTTCCCTACGATCCGGATATGAACCATCCCGACACCACCGGGGCCGGCGCGGTGCCGATGAACAACCCCGGCAACATCCGAATGAGCGCCGCCCTGGCATACCTTAATCCGGCCCGCCACCGGCTTAACTTGACGGTGCGGGGCGACGCCAACGTCCGCCGGATATTATTCGATACCGGCGCATCCGATCCGCCCCGGGCGATAGGCGTCGAAGTTGAAAGCGGCGGGCAAACCTTTGCCGTCGCCGGCCGCGAGATTGTGTTGTGCGCCGGCGGGATAGCATCGCCCCAAGTGTTGTTGCTGTCCGGCGTAGGGCCGGCGGAACAGCTGCGCCGGCTGGGCATTCCGGTAGTCCGCGATTTGCCCGGGGTGGGACAAAACCTGCGCGACCATCCGATGGCGCTGGTGGAATTGGAACCGGCTCCCGGCGTTACTTTGGCGCTAGATACCCCCCGCATTCAGACCGGTCTGCGCTACACCATCGACTGGCGCAACGATATGCAAATCACGCTGACTTCCTACGCCGGGTTGGGCGGGGGCGATCCCATCGCCGGTGCCGCCCGCCGCCGCAACGGGCGCACGCTGCATTTCACCGTGATTTTGGAACTGGCGGAAAGCGCCGGGCAGCTAACCTTGCGATCGGCAGATCCCGCCGACAAGCCCAACATCAACTACCGCTATCTGGAACACGAAGCCGACCTCCGCCGGATGCGCCACGGTATCCGCTTGTGCGCCCAATTGCTGCGGCATAATGCCCTTAGCCCACTAGTGACCCGGCTGCTGGCTCCCGTTGAAACCGACCTGCAATCCGACGAGGCGCTGAACGACTGGCTGCATCAGAACATGGCTACCACCTTTCACACTTGCGGCTCCTGCAAAATGGGGCCTCATACCGACCCGGCGTCGGTGGTAAATCAGCGATGCCAAGTACATGGGATCCAAAACCTCCGCGTAGTTGACTTGTCCATCGCACCCCATACCGTCCGCGCCAATACCAATGCCACGGCGATAATGATTGCCGAAAGGGTTGCCCCCTGGTTTGACTAACAACAACAACCCTTAATCCGCTAAATTAGGAGCGAGCCGCCAATGACTGCCTTGACTGATGATATGAAACGGGTCGTCCGCCAGCAACGGCTGGGCTTTATCGCCACCGTCTGCCCCGATGGAACGCCCAACTTGTCGCCCAAAGGCACCACCGCGGTGTGGGACGACCGGCGTCTGGTGTTCGCCGACTTGGCATCGCCGACTACGATGGCAAACCTGCGCCGTAACCCGATCTTGGAGCTTAATGTAGTGGACGCCTACGCCCGCAAGGGCTACCGCTTCAAGGGAACCGCCGCCATAATCGAAAAGGACAATCCGTTGTTCCAGGAAATCCGGCAAGCCTTTGACACCGGCGCCCGCGGCGTACAGCAAGTCCAGATTCCCGCCCGGGCTTATGTGCTGCTCACGGTGGAACGCGCCTTGCCGGTAATATCCCCGGCCTACACCCCCGGCCGCACTGAGCGGGCCACGCGGCAGGAATGGGCGGAATACTGGCAAGGCGTGCATCAATCGCGCATGGTAGAATTGGCGGAGGAGGGGTAGAAAATGCTGGGATATTTCAGAATCATACACCGGAAAGAAAGCGATCAGGAAAAATCCCGCGCCACCTTAGCAAAGTTTTTATCCCAAGAGGAAAAAGAGGAGGCCGCGGAAATGCGCCGCCGCTTCGACGCGGCCAATTGGCGCATCTTTGCCGAGTCCGACACCTTGCGCCAGCGTTACCCCGACCAGTGGGTTGCGATGGACGCCAAGAAAGGCGTCTTGGCGGTCGCCGATACTGAGGAGAGTCTGCGCCGGAAAGTGGCGGATCTGGGCTATTCCCTTGACGACCTAGCCGCCCGGCGGATGGACACTAAGCCTAGTCCCCGGATATTGATAACTTGATCGAGGGGGAAATCAGGGAAGCCGACGGAATCGTATCCCTGCATATTGAGGCAATGGTCACCATCGCAGGAAGATCCGGGCGCGTGGAATTTCTGATTGACACCGGGGCGCACGCCACGGTGCTTTACCCCAAGGATCAAGCCCCGTTTCGCGGGGGCATCGCCGCGGCCCGGCAATCTGCCCCTATGGTTGTCGCGGAGGGCGTTGGCGGCGTCGCCACCTTTCGCCGCATCGCTGCAACCCTGGCTTTCGATGACCGCGAAACCGGCGCACTGTGGGAATACCAGACGGATATATATGTGGCGGAACCGGACGGCAAAAATGACCAGTCCCCGGAATTACCGTCTCTGCTGGGAATGGACATCCTGCGCCACTGGATCCCGCAGGGGATCAGCCCAGCCCGCCCCGCCGTCTTGTTCGCCCCCAAATCCCCCTGACGTCTTGAATGCCGAAATTCCCCGCCATTTCCCCCAACCCCCCTTGCCATCCCGCCAAACTTGTACTATGATGTCAATACTCCGTTGAGCGGGTGTAACTCAGTGGTAGAGTGCTTGCTTCCCAAGCAAGACGTCGAGGGTTCGAATCCCTTCGCCCGCTCCAGCCCATTCCCCGTTACCCGCCCGCATTGCCCCTGCCCCGTCTTTGTGGTACATTAGCCCAAACTACCCGCGCGATGGCGCCTGGAGATTTTTATGGCATACGTTACCCCCCGCGAGGGCGAAGGCCCCGAAAGCCTCGTGAACCGTTTCCGCGCCTCGGTGCAGCACTCCGGCATCCTCCGGGAACTCAAAGACCGCCGCTTTTTCCGTTCCAAAGCGCAGAAAGAGCGGTTGGCGGCCCAGCGCGCCGCCCGCCGCCGCCGCCGGCAGAACCGGCGCAACCGCTAAATCCGCCGCAACCCCTTGCGCCGGCCCCCGGCATTTGTTACCATTGACGCATCGCACCCCGGAGGGATCGCATAGTGGCCTAGTGCGGGCGCCTGCTAAGCGCTTAACCCGTTAAAAGCGGGTTCATGGGTTCGAATCCCATTCCCTCCGCCATCCCGTAAGCCCCCGCCCGGCGGCCACGCCCGCCCATCGGCGGAGGTAGTTTCATTGCATAATCCGCCCGCAAAATTAGGAGTACCGCCGGATGCGGCTATGAACAGCTATCACATCTGGACCATCGGCTGCCAAATGAACACGGCGGACTCGGAGCGTTTGGCCTCCGCGCTGGAGCAGTTGGGTCTGGAATCCGCCCCCGAGGCCCAGGACGCCGATGTGGTCGTTCTGAATTCCTGCGTAGTCCGGCAATCGGCCGAGGATAAGGTGATCGGCAACCTCGGCGCCGTATCCCGCCTCAAAAAGCGCAACCCGCAAGCGGTAATCGCGCTGATGGGCTGCATGGTAGGCCCCCAAACCGCCCCGCTGGAGCGCCGCTTTCCCTATGTGGACGTCTTTATGCGCCCCCAGCAATACGAACCCCTGCTGGATCTGCTGGGCGAGCGCCTGAGCGTGGACTGGGAGGGCTGCATCGGCAACTTGACGCCCGTCCGCCCCAGCGTAGCCACCCATGTGCCGATCATTCACGGCTGCGACTTGATGTGCGCGTTTTGCATCATCCCCTACCGCCGCGGCCGCCAGGCCAGCCGCCCGGTAGACGACATAGCCCGCGAGGTGGAGCTGCTGGTGGCCCGCGGCGTCCGCGAGGTGACCGTGCTGGGCCAAACCGTAGACGCCTACGGCCACGACCTGCCCGAAACCGGCTGCGCCCCCCGCCCCGATCTGGCTACTCTGCTAACCCGGCTGAATGCCATTGACGGACTGGACCGCATCCGGTTTCTGACCTCCCATCCCAATTATATGAGCCGCCGCATTATCGAAGCGGTGGCGCAACTGCCCAAGGTCTGCGAACACATCAACCTCCCGGTGCAGGCCGGCGATGATGAGATTTTGGCCCGGATGCGCCGCAACTATACCCGCCAGGACTACATTGACTTGGTAGACGAAATCCGCCGGACCGTTCCCGGCGCATCCCTTAGCACCGACATTATCGTAGGCTTTCCCGGCGAAACCGAGGCGCAATTCCGCAACACGTTGGATTTGGTGGAGCAGTTGCGGATGGACAAAGTTCATTGCGCCGCCTACTCGACCCGCCCCGGCACCATCGCCGACCGCACGATGCCCGATGATGTTCCGCACGCCGAAAAAATCCGCCGCCGCCAGCAGATCGACGCGCTACAGGAAAGCATCCTTTCCGAAATCAACGCCGACTTGGTCGGCAGCGAGTTTGAGACTCTGGTGGAAACCCGGCGCAAAGGCAAGTGGCAGGGCCGCACCCGCTCCAACAAGCTGGTATTTTTTCCTACGGAAAGCGACTCCGCGGAAAGCGAAAACGCCGATAACGAAACCGTAGACCGCCTCGGCCAACTGGTCAATGTCCGCATTGACCGCGCCGGGCCGTGGTCGCTGCAAGGGCAGCCGGTCTGAAAAGCCGCGCCGGGCGGCGCGATTTTCTCGCGCCCTTGCCCCTTGAACTAACCGGCATTGAACCAACCGGGGGGAGAAATCAACGATGATTACCCGTCGCCGCCCCATCGTACCCATCACCGAGCTGGAACATTCCGCCTTTTGCAAGACCGAGGATGATCTGCCGGCCAAGCCTCTGGAGCAAGAGCTGACCGTAAACGTCCGCTGGCAGCAGATACCGGCCGAATACCAGCGTTATACCGCCGAGGAGCTGGACGCCCGCATTCACGCCGCCCGCCAAAAGCTGGGCGATTCCGTGACCATCCTGGGGCACCACTACCAGCGCGAGGAAGTGATCAAGTACGCCGACTTTCAAGGCGACTCTTTCCTGTTGTCGCAACAGGCCGCCAGCCGCCCCGATGCCGACTACATCATCTTTTGCGGCGTCCACTTTATGGCCGAAACCGCCTGCATCCTCGCCGCCGATCACCAGCGGGTAATCCTGCCCAACATCACCGCCGGCTGTTCGATGGCCGATATGGCGCCGATGGATGATGTGGAGGATGCTTGGCAAGATCTCGCCGATACCTTGGGGCCTAACGAAATCGTCCCTGTAACTTATATGAACTCCATCGCCGGCATCAAAGCCCTCTGCGGGCGCAACGGCGGGGCGGTATGCACCTCATCCAACGCCGACGCGGTGCTGCGCTGGGCTTTCGAGCAAGGCAAGCGCGTGCTGTTTCTGCCCGACCAGCATTTGGGGCGCAACACTGCCCTGAAAATGGGCATTCCGCTGGACGAAATGGTGATCTGGAATCCTTTCCGCGCCCTCGGCGGCAACACCCCCGACCAGCTTCGCCGCGCCAAAATCGTGCTATGGCAAGGCCACTGCTCGGTGCATACCCGTTTCACCGTAAAGCAAATCGAACTGGCCCGGCAGCGATTCCCCGAGGTAACCGTCATAGTGCATCCCGAATGCGTGATGGAAACCGTGCAGGCCGCCGACCGGGTAGGCTCCACCGAGTACATCCGCAGCCAAATCAACAACGCCGCGCCCGGCACCGTTTGGGCGGTCGGCACCGAAATCAGCCTGGTCAACCGGCTGGCGATAAACAATCCCGACAAAACCGTATTCTGCCTTGATCCCGTAACCTGCCCCTGCTCCACGATGTACCGGATCCATCCGGCCTATCTGCTGTGGGTAATGGAGTCCATCCTGAACCACCGCCCGGTGAACCAAATCACCGTGCCGCCAACCATCCGCCACGAAGCCCAAACGGCGCTGAACCGGATGCTCGCCTTGCGCTAACCGCCCGCTTGTGATAAATCAGCGCTTGATGCAGCGTCAAGCCCAACCCCGTAAACGCGGCTTTGTTGCATTTGCGGGGTAGTCTTAATATGGGCGGCGATGGGGCATTTATGCGGGTCAACCTGCAAGCGCAAAACCGTGTTCTGTTGAATTTGCTGGGTAGCTGGCTGAATTCACCACAGAAAAATTACACATTTTGTTACACGATTTGTTACAGGCGAAACCCAGCCCCTACACCGATGTATGACGCCCCCTGCCCGCGGCTGGCTACCCAGCAAATTCAACAGAACACCACCCGGCGCAAGGTTGGCAACACAAGCCGCGGCAACGGCGTCAAAGTCAAAAGCGCCGTTATACCCGCCATATTCCCGCAGATTGTCATAGGGCGGCGAGATGAGGATTAAGCCAGCGGGCGGCAACTCCGGCAACACCGCGGCGCAATTTCCGTTCACCAGTTCGATACCCGGCAACAGACTTTCAGTCATCCTTACCCCCTAACTACCCCGCGAATGCAACAAAACCGTAAACGCCAACGCCTGCCGGAAACTCGTGCCGCTTTCGCCGCGGTCAACGATCTGGCCGCCAACCACCCAGACCGGCGCCCCGCCCGGCGCAAGGTTGGCGGCACAAGCCGCGGCTGTGGCGTCAAAGTCAAAGGCGGCGTTGTATCCGCCATATTCCCGCAGATTGTTATAGGTCGGCGAGGTGAGGATTAAGTCAGCGGGGGGCAGCCCCGGCAACACCGTGGCGCAATCCCCATTCACCAGTTCGATGCCCGGCGACAGATTTTCACGCATTGATTACCCTTTTAACTACCCCGCGAAGGCAACAGAACCGTGAAAAGCGCAAGAGGCTAGTGCATTGTGTCCGGTATGTTGCCCCGTTGTCTGGGCAGGCAACGGGCTATTTTTTTGGTATTGCGATTCGGTGATTTCCGTAAGCTGGGGCAACGCGGTCAACCCCTGGCGTAAACGCGCATTAGGAGGTTGGGCGGCGGCGGGTTTGGAGGTAGGCGGCGCCGAGGGCGCCGGCTAGGGAGCCGGCGGCGGCGATCCAGAATACCCATTTCATTGCCGTGTAGTCGGCCAGGATGCCGCCGATGGTGGGGGAGATGGCGCTGCCGAGGCCGGCGCCGACGGACATCAGGGCGAAGGCGGCGGCGGAAAAGCGCACGGGTACGTAGTCGCCGGCCGAGGCGGCGCAGATGGTGTAGGTGGCGCGGAGGGTGGCGCCCATCAGGATTGAGGTTATCAGGAAGGTCGGGAATCCGGGAGCGGCGGCCAATAGGACGAAGGCGACGCCCTGGACGATGAAGGAGTATCCGAAGGCTTGGCCGCGGCCCAGTTGGTCGGATAGCCGTCCCCAGAATACCCCGCTGCCGATGCTCAGGGCGCCGATCAGGATTACTAGCTGGCCGGCGGCGGTCAGGGATACGCCGTTTTCTTGGGTCAGGTATAGGCCAAAGAAGGTGGTGAACAGGTTTTGCGCCCATCCCGAGGTGAAAGCCAGCAGGGTGATCAGCCATACGGCGGGGTGCCGGAACGCTGCGATGGGCCAGGCGCCGGCGGGGCCGGGGCGGCGCGCGGGCGGCGATTCGGCGTCGGGGGGATGGGCGGGACGTTCGCGGATGAATAGCAGGGAAATGATGCCTACGGCCAGGACGATGCCCCCGAATAGCTGCCAACTGCGGCGCCAGCCGGCGTCGTCGCCGGCGGCGCCGGTCAGCAGCGGGACGGCGAGGCCGGCGATGATGAAGGCGATGCTGCCGCCGGAGGCGGCCAGTCCGGCGGCCAAGCCGCGGTCGCGTAGGCGGAACCAGGCGGACAGCAGGCCCATCATCGGGGTCAGGGCGGCGCCGGCGGCGATGCCCATAAGCACGGCGGCGGCCAGGGCGATGCGGTAGTCGGCGGCGAAGCCCAGCAGTACCATGCTGGCGCCGATGCCCAAGGAGCCGGCGGCGATGATGGGGCGGCTGCCGTAGCGGGGGGCGATGGCGCCGGAACTTAGGGCGCCGCCCATCCGCGCCGCGGCGGTGATGGTGATCAGCAGCCCGGCTTCGGTGTGCGAGAGGCGGAGGGCGGTTTCCATCGGCGGGAGGGTCAGGCTGTATCCGAATTGGACGAATCCGGCGGCCAGGTTGACCAGAAAGGCCACCAGCAGGATTACGCCCGCGTAGGAACGCAGCCAGTAGACGGGTTGGCTTCGGGTTAGGATGGGGGCGCTCCTTGGGGCGTTGGGTTGCGCTTTGGTATTTGTTGGCCGGATTGGGGCCAGGTTTGCGGGGCTTTATACTGTTATGGCGCATCCGGCTACGCCGGCGTCCGGGCGGGTTCGGGGTTGGGTTTGCGGAAGCGGCGCATCCGTTCCGCTTTGTCGGGGTCGTATTGGGTGTTGGGGGCGTATTGTAGCAGATGGGGCAGGATGTCTTGAGATACGCGGGCGAGGGTGAAGCCTACTATTTCCCCTACGTTCCAGTTTTCGTAGGGGTCTAGGTCGTCGTTGAAATGGGTAATCCAGTTTTCGGTTACGGGTTCGCTGTATGTTGATGGTTTGCCGTTGCGCAAGGTTATGATGTCGGTTTCGGGGCAGTAGTTGATTTCCAGTCCGGTATTCAGGGTTGTTTTTTGGAATTTGTTGGGCAATATATGGGGCAGCAATAGTTCGGCGGCGTCAAAGAACTCGAAGCCGATGCTGCGGCCTTGTTCGTCGATGCTTATGATTAGCCCGATGCCTTTTCCGTCGTTAAGGTTCAGGCCGTTGGCGTATTTGCCCCGGACGCCTATGGGGGATATGTCGGCCAGGTACAACAGATCCAGGTCGGGGTAGTATTTATATTGGATTGTCCGTTGCGTGGGATTCATTGCCGGCCTTTCCTTTTGCGTTGATCTTCGTCCGGGTGGGCGGTTACTACCAAACGGGGATTCATGCTGATGTTTACAACGACTTTTAGATAGTTGCCCGAACCAATGTCGGGAAACCATTTCCAGTAAAGTCGGATTTTATCGCTTTCGTCTTGTTGGAAATCCGGTTCGCTGATGGCGCTTCTGATATGTGCTACGGTTATCAGCCCAACCCTTTCCCGGTGGGCATCCCAGATGTGGGAACTGATCCGGTAGTTGACGCCGTTGTGGGTGAACATTAAGGGGTCTGATTCCATTGTAACCGTTCCGTGGCGGGATGGCAGCCCAACCACTCATCCTTCGACAAGCTCAGGATGAGCGGTTGGGGCGGGGCGCTGCCCGGATGGGGCGCGGCACTGGTTGGATTGGCGGCCGGTGGCTTGGTTGCGCCGGTTGGGTTGGCGGCCGGCCGGTGGCGGGGCGGCGCCGGTTGGCGAGGTTAGGGTTAGCGTAGGGGGCGGAAGAAGTTTCGGATGTCGTCGGCCAGTAGTTGGGGTTCCTCTAGGGCGGCGAAGTGGCCGCCGCTGGGCATTGTGGTCCATTGGCGGACGTTGTAGGAGCGCTCGGCCCATTCGCGGGGCGGGCGGCTGATTTCGGCGGGGAATACGGCTACGCCTACCGGGACGTTGATGCGCTCGTTTTGGGCGAAATCCCACGGTTTGCGGAGGGTTTCGTAGTACAAGCGGGTGGAGGAATTGATGGTTTGGGTGACCCAGTAGATGGTGACGGTGGTTAGCAGGACGTCTTTGCTGAATTTGGATTCTACGTCACCGTGGCAGTCGCTCCAGGTGCGGTATTTTTCGACGATCCAGGCGCAGAGGCCGGCGGGGGAGTCGTTGAGTCCGTAGGCGAGGGTTTGGGGTTTGGTGCCTTGTATGTGGGAGTAGCCGCCCTCGGCGGCGAGCCATTCCTCGCGCTGGCGCAAGAGGCCCTGTTCGGCTTCGGTCAAGGGGCGGGATCCCTCACCCATGTACGGGGTGGGGCGGGTGACGGAGGTGGTGTGGATGCCGATGCAGTGGTCGGGGTAGGAGTGGCCGAGGCGGGCGGTGACGCTGGCGCCCCAGTCGCCGCCCTGGGCGCCGAAACGCTGGTAGCCGAGGGGGCCGGTCATCAGCTTCGCCATTACGTCGCCGACGCTTAGGACGTCCATTCCGCGCTCGGCGGCGGGGTCGGAGAAGCCGTAGCCGGGCATTGAGGGGGCGACGACGTCGAAGGCGTCGGCTGGGTCGCCGCCGTGGGATGCGGGGTCGGATAGCAGGGGGATGATTTGGTGCATTTCAAAGAAGGAGCCGGGCCAGCCGTGGGTGATGATCAGGGGGATGGGGTTGGGGCCTTGGCCTTTTTCGTGGATGAAGTGGACTTTGCGCCCGTCTACGTCGGCCTTGAAGTGGTGGAAGGTGTTGATTAGGGCTTCTTGTTTGCGCCAGTCGAAATCGGTTTTCCAGTATTCGACCAGTTCTTTGATGTAGTCGAGGTTGGAGCCGTAATCCCATTGGGAGCCGGGGATTTCGTCGGGCCAGCGGGTGCGCTCGAGGCGGGCTTGGAGGTCGTCGAGGACGGAGTCGGGGATTTGGATTTGGAAGGGTTCTATGGGCATTGGGGGGCCTCCTCTTTCAGCGCGATTAGAATTGCGTCCGACACTGCGTCGGGTTCTTGCAGGGGTTGGTTGCTCCAGAAGCGGATTATCTTAAACCCCTCTGATTTTAGCCGGCGGGTGCGTTGATGGTCGTAATGGGTTTGTTGTTGGTGCTGGCCGCCGTCCAGTTCGATGATTAGTTTGGGGCGGTGGGATAGGAAGTCGGCGATGTATTGGCCTATGGGGGCTTGGCGGCGGAATTTGTAGCCGGCTAGTTGGCGGCCGCGGAGTAGCTGCCATAGGGCTTGTTCGGAGTCGGTGGGTTGTTTGCGGTGTTGTCTGGCTCTGGTTGTTAGGTTTGGCATTTTTGGGGGGTTTTCCTTTTTGGGGGTTTTTGGCTCCGGTTGTGGGGTTTGGTGTTTTGGGGCGCTCACCCCCACCCTAACCCTCCCCCTAAGGGGGAGGGGATTTTTGGGGAGGAGGGGGGCTTTTTGGGGTTGTTGCGATTGTGTTGGGTTTGGCGGGGTTAGCCGGGGAGGAGGGGTTCGGGGCGGTTGGGGGGTAGGTCGGGGTCGAAGGCGTTGATGATGTAGGCTAGGAAGCTGTAGTTGCCGATGACGAGGGTTAGCTCGATTAGGCCCTGTTTGCCGAATTGTTCGATGGCGTCCTGGAAGGCGCCGCGGCCGATTTTGCGGTGCTGGAAAAATTCGCGGGCGTAGTTGATTACGGCCCGCTCGAGGTCGGTTAAGGGCGGGAGGTCTTTGCGGTCGCGGATGGCGTCGACCACCGGGTCCTGGACGCCGGCGGCGCGGGCGGCGGCGGCGTGGGCGTTCCAGATGTGCTGGCAGTCGTGTTCGCGGGCGGCGAGCAGCATCGCCAGTTCGAGGGCGGCGGCGGGGAGGGATGATTCGTTGCGGAGGTAGTTGTTGAGCGCGGTGGCGGCCTGGTGGGCTTTGGGGACGTGGATCATTATGGATCCGGGGCCGTAGGCGGGTACGCCGCCGAGGGATTGGACCAGTTGGTCAAATTCGTCCAGTTGGTTTTGGGGAACGTTTTCGCGGGTTGCGGCGGGGATTCTAGCCATATTCGTCCTCGCTGGGTTGGTTTGGGGTTTACTCTATGGGGCGGGATGGGCGCCTATGGGGGGTTGTGCCGGGTTGTTGCCGCGGGCGGGGATGGGGCGGGAATTTTTTTATTTCCCTAACATTTCATAACGTTTTATAACATTTTCCGGGTTTTAGCTTTGGGGGTTGCCGCGTTTTGGGGGATCTTGTTGCTGGGGTTCACCCCCACCCTAACCCTCCCCCTTAGGGGGAGGGGATTTTAGGCGGGGGGCTTAATGCATCGGTCTATTGTAGGGAAGGGTAGAGGGGGTTGGCAAGGGGGAGGTGTCATTGGGTAGGCGGGAATGCGGGTTGGAACGGCGGGGGTTGGGGTTATTCGGGGGTGTCGGGGGTTGTTGGGATGGGGGGTAGCAAGATGCCGGATATTAGCAGGGCCCAACTGGCGGCGGCGCAGATCAGGAATCCGGTCAGGTAGGAGCCGGCGGCGTCGCGGATGGCGCCTACCATTATGGGGGCGATGAACATTCCGATGCCGGAAAAGGTCATGAAGGAGCCCCAGATTACGGCTACCCTTTCGGGGGTGGCGCCGGGCAGTCGTATGGGGACGGTTAGCAGGGTGGGGACGTATAGCCAGGAACCTATGCCCAGGGCGATTACGGACAGGTATATGGCGGGGGCGGGGGTTAGCAGGAAGGAGCCTAGTCCGCCGGCGATGGCGAGTACGCCGGATAGTAGCAGGATGGAGCGGTAGGAAAAGCGCATCGGCAAGGCGCCGCCGGCGATTACGGCGAATATGCCGACGAAGGGCAGGATGCTGGTCAGGAAGCCGGCTTCGGAGGGGGATAGGCCGCGGGCTTCGTGGTAGAAGGTGGGGAGCCAGCCGGTCAGGGCGGTGTATTGGATGAATATGCCGGCGTCGGCGGCTACCAGCAGGGCGACGGCGCGGCCGCGGAGGACGGTTAGGACTTCGCGGACGGATATGCCGCCCCGCCTGGTATTCCCCGCCGGAGGTGGGGAGTCGGATGGGGCGGGCGGGGGGGCTTTGGGGGCTAGGGGCCATAGGATTGCGCCGATTACGCCTACGCCGGAGAATACGGTTAGGGCGGTTTTCCAGTCCAGCCATTGGGCTAGGGGTACGGCGCCGGCTACGGATATGGCAACGCCGAGGCTCAGGATGGCGGTGTTGAGGGCGTTGATGATCAGGATTTCGCGGCGGCGGAACCATTGCATTACCAGCGGGCCGCTGGCGGATACCATCAAGGCCAAGCCTACGCCGTAGGACAGGCGCAGTAGCAGCATGGCGGGGAAGCTGGGGGTTATGGCCGAGAGGGCCAGCAGGCTCATGGATAGCCATGAGAGCATATAGGCCCGCTTCAGTCCGATGCGGGCGGCCAACATTCCGCCGGGGATGCCCAACAGAGCGCCTACCAGCATAGGGAGGGATATTAGCATTCCGGCTTGGGCGCGGCTGATGCCGTAGTCGTCAATGGCTAGGGGCAGCAGGGGGGATACGGCGAACAGGTTGAGGCCGGCGGCCAAGTGGGCGGCCAGGGTCATGGCCGCCATAAAGAGACGGGCGCGGCCGGCGGGGGCGTTGGCGGCGTTGACGGCTAGTTGAATAGCCGCACCTCGCGGGGCGCCGCATCGGGCGCGGGTTGGGCGGGGGCGATGCAGGCGGGGCTGTCGTGGCGGACGTTGTTGACTTGAGGGGAAACTTCTTGTGCATATAGGGATTCCGGGGGGGCGGGGATCAGCAGCGGGGTCAGGGCGGCGGGGGATTGGGTTAGGGGGTCGAGCCACAGGGCTTCGGCTTCGGGCGACAGGATGGCGGGCATCCGGTGATGCACGGGGGCCATCAGCGAGTTGGCGGGGGTGGTCAGTATGGCGCAGGATATGACGGGTTCGCCGTGGGGCGGCTGCCAACTTTCCCATAGTCCGGCAAAGGCCATAGGCCGGCCGGATTTCTGGCGGAAGTATAGGGGAATGCGCTGCCGGCCCCGGCGTTGCCATTCGTAGAAGCCGTCGGCCGGCACCAGGCAGCGGCGGTGGCGGAAGGCGTCGCGAAAGGCGGGCTTGTCCGGGGCGGTTTCGCTTACGGCGTTAATCATCCGGCGGCCGATGCGGGCGTCGTTGGCCCACGGGGGGATTAGCCCCCAGCGCAGCATCGCGCCGATGTGCCGCCCGTCGCGGCCGGGCAGCACGGCCATGACGGGTTGGGCGGGGGCGATGTTGTAGCGCGGCGCGGGGGGCGGGCCGGGCATGGTAAAGGCGAAGCGGGTTTGCAGTTCGCTGGCGGGGGCGGTTAGGGTGAATCGGCCGCACACGGTTGTTTACTCCAATGGGGGGATGCGTCCGGGGGGGTCGCCGTTGCCGCGCCGCCGCCACGCTTCCCGCAGTTCGTCTTGGCGGCGGGAGGCCCATTGGATTACGATGCGGCGGGTGGCGGCGGGCAGATTCCCTTCCACTATTTGCAAGGTTTCGATGGCTATTGCGGCATTGTCGCTAACGTGTTCGGCGTGGAAATGCGGGATTCCGTGGTCGCTGAAATACATACAGATTCTTACTCCGAGGAAACGGCAGATTTCAGGCATCCCGGTAGCCCGGCCGGAGTCCCGGGGTAATTTCCTCGGCTGCCTTGCCGGTAACGTCCATATAGAGTCGGCAGGGATCCAAGTCCAGTTCGCCGGGCCAAGTTACCACGCCGCGGCGGACGAACACATCCTCAAAGAAAGCGCGGTTGTGCCAAGCCTGGAACACGCCGCGGCCGGCGAGATGGGAAAGGTCTGCTTCGCCGCATACGCCATCCTCAAAGGTGACCCGGATCCGGTATCCGTCAAGGGGTTCGACCGCCGCCACATCCGTAAGGTAGAGATGCCCCGGCCCTACTAGGGATTGGTCGCGGTACAGCGCGGGGATAGGGAGCGGGTATTCCCCGCGGCGGCAACGCGCCCATGCGTCGTGGAGTTCGGTTTGGTGTTGCGATGCCCACTCCTGCACCAGATCCAGGGCGGATGGGGGTAGGTATCCCGCCAATAGGGTGCTGTCCAAGCCGATTTTGGCTTCCTGCCCTTGGCAGCGGGCATAAAAATGCGGGGGGCCGTGGCGTCCGCCGGCCATTTCGATGGCGATTCCGTAGAATAGCGATACCCGGCTGGTTGGGGATTGCGGTTTCGGCGGGGGGGCTTTTTGTTCCGCAGTCATTTCAGCTTACCCCTTCGCGGAGGTGAATGGCCGCCCATTCGATTATCCGCCGGAGGATTCGGGGCGGCAGATTACTTGGGGAAACGGTGAGGGTTTCTGTTTCAACTATGACGTTCTTGCCGCCATAGGCTGCATGAATCTGCGGGGGATTGCGGTCGTTGAAATTTATAGTGATTCTGATTCCGTGAAACCGGGATAGATCAGGCATCCGTTGCCTTTGCTTGGCCCATACCGGGAAACAATTCCTCAATGGCGGTTCCGGTGAGGTCCATATACAGTTGGATAGGGTCAAGGTCTAGTTCATCGCGCCAAGATATTTCCCCGGATTCGCCGATGAATACGTCATCAAAAGAACGCCCGGTCATGCCAAGCCTTGAAAACGCCGCGGCCGGCTAAGGGCGACAAGTCGACTTCCCCGGATGGGCCGTCGGCGTATTTTACCCATAGCCGGTAGTTGGGCCGGGCTTCGACGGCGATGGGTTGCGCTAGAAACATGGTTAGCTTACCACTTCGCGGAATTGTTGGATGGCGTTGATGTGGTCTTGGGGGGATTGGTAGCCGGCCCGCATGGTGTTGATCGATATGTGGGTGGCGCCTAGGCTGGCCCAAGTTTCGGTTTGGGCTTGCCAGAATTCGGGGTTGCCGTCGGCGGAGTTGATGCGCGGCTCCATGGCGATTTCGGCGGGGTCGCGGCCGGCGGCCTGGGCGAAACGGGTTAGGCGCTCCAGCACTTCGGGGGCGGCTTCGGGGGATACTTGAGGGAACCAGCCGTCGGCGAGGCGGGCGACGCGGCGCAACACGCGGTCGGGGGGCGAGGGGTTGGCGCGGGCGCCGGCGCCCAGCCAGACCGGGATGGGGCGCTGGATGGGCATCGGGTTGATGCCGGCGTTGGTGATGTCGTGATATTTGCCGTGGAAGTCAATTACCGGGTGGGTCCAGAGTTGGCGCATTACTTCGATCTGCTCGGATTGGCGGGCGCCGCGGGTGCGGAAATCCTCGCCTAGGGCCTCGTATTCTACGTGGTTCCAGCCTACGCCTACGCCCAGACGGAGGCGTCCGCCGCTGAGGACGTCGCATTGGGCGGCTTGTTTGGCTACCAGCGCGGTCTGCCGCTGGCCGAGGATTAGGACGGCGGTGACCAGTTCGATGGAGGTGGTGATGGCGGCTAAGTATCCGAACAATACAAAGGGTTCGTGAAACATACTTTCCAGGGTGTAGCCGCCGGTCCAGTTGGGGTGCTTGGTAGTGTCGGCGCCGAGGACGTGGTCGTAGACGATCAGGTGGGAGAAGCCCAGGCTTTCGGCGGCCTGGACGTAATCGCGGACGGCGGCGGGGTCAGCGCCGATTTCGGTTTGGGGGAATACTACGCCTGCTTTCATTGGTTCGGCTCCTTTGGGATGATGCTAAGGATATGGCGGGGGCGGTTTACGCTTTTTGTTTGGCCTGGAAGTGGGGGATTATGTGCTGGCCGAACATTTGGAGGGTGTTCATAGTTTCTTGGTGGGTGGCGGGGCCGATGGCGCAGAGGCAGAAAATTTGTTGAATGCCCATCGCTTCGTAGTTTTCGATGAAGCGGATGCAGTCGTCGGGGGTGCCGACGCAGAAGTTGGCGCCGCGTTTTACCACTTGCTCGGGGGTGGGGTCGTCGGGGTGGGGGCCGGCGGCGAGGCGCAGATCGCGCTGGTAGTAGCCTTGATAGTCGGGGGGTACGCTGGCCGGGTCTACGCCTTGCCATACTAGGCGGGCCCGCTCGCGTTGCTGCTCCAGGTACCAGCTTACCAGCTCCGTGCCGCGGGAGGCGGCGATTTGGGGGTTTTCGTGGCAGAAGCCGGCGGTCATCAGGGCGTTTTGGGCGTTGACCGCGGGGCCGTGGGCGCCGTTGAGGCTTTGGTGGTACAGCTCCAGGGCGGCGGATACCCGGTCGGGGCCGCCTTCGCTGCCGACTAGGGCGCCGAGGCCCATTTCGCCAGCGCGGCGGGTGGTTTCCTCGCTGGCGCAGGCCGACCATAGGGGCGGATGGGGCTTCTGGAGCGGCTTGGGCAACACTTGGCGGGGCGGGATTTGATAGTATTGGCCGTCGTGGCTGACTACATCCTCGGTCCAGATGCGGGGCAGAACTTGGGCGAACTCCTCCCACATTCCGCGGGTGTCCTCCAGGGTTGTGCCGTAGGGGGTTAGCTGGTAGGGGTAGCCGGTGCGGCCCAAGCCGACGTCAACGCGGCCGCGGCTCAGGATGTCCAGCGTGGACATACGGGCGGCGGTGTGCAGGGGGTGGTGGATGGGCGCCAGCACTACGCCGATGCCCAACCGGATGCGGGAGGTGCGCTGGGTGACGGCGGCCAGGGTCAAGTCGGGGGCGCTGTTGTGCGACCATACCGGGCGGAAGTGGTGTTCGGAAAACCAGACGCTATCGTAGCCCATTTCCTCGGCAAAGGCGATTTGGTCAAGGGCTTCCCAGATGCGGCGGGCTTCGCTCTGTTCGTCCCAGGGTTTGGGGACTTGGATTTGATAGAAAAGTCCGAATTTCATCATTTAATCCTTTGAGGGCAATCCTTTTGGGGGGTAATTCCCTTTTTGATTTGCGGCGGCGCCGATTTATCCGGTGGTGCCGGTGGGGGGTAGGCGGAAGTCCACTAACCCGGTATTGAGATCGTGGGTGTGGGCGAGCAGGGCGTCGGCCAGGCGGCGGACTTCGATCAGGATTTCGGATTGCCGGGCATCCTGGCGGCGGAATTCGGCTACCATTTCGGTGCGGAGGCCGTCGATTTTGCCGGATAGCCGGTTGATTTCCGCCTGATATTCCTCCCGGTTGGCGTCGATTTTTTCGGATAGCCGTTTGATTTCCGCCTGATATTCCTCCCGGTTGGCGTCGATTTTTTCGGATAGCCGTTTGATTTCCGCCTGATTGGCGTCGATTTTGTCGGATAGCTGTTTGATTTCCGCCTGATGCACCTTCTGGTTGGCGTCGATTTTGTCGGATAGCCGTTTGATTTCAGCCTGCATCGTCTCTCGCAGGCGGAGGCTTTCCGTCTGGATCGCGTCTCGCAGGCGGGCGTTTTCGGCTTGTTGTTCCTCCCGGTTGGCGTCGATTTTGTCGGATAGCCGTTTGATTTCCGTCTGGATCGTCTGTCGCAGGCGGGCGTTTTCCGCCTGTTGTTCCTCCTTGTTGGCGTCGATTTTGTCGGATAGCCGGTTGATTTCCGGCTGTATCGCCTCCCGCAGGTGGAGGCTTTCCGTCTGGATCACATCTCGCAGACGGGAGTTTTCCGCCTGCTGTTCCTCCCGGTTAGCGTCGATTTTGTAGATCAAGTGGTCATATTCCACCCGTTGCATTTCCTTGTTGGCGTCGATTTTGTCGGATAGGTGGGCGTTTTCGGATTGCGCGAACTCCCGGTTGCCGACCATGAGCTGCTCCAGCTTGCCCAGCCGGTAGTAGAGCATGGCTAGGAAGCCGAGTAGGGCGATGATGGCGGCGGTGGCGCCAGTGATTAGGGCCGCGGGGATGCTTTCCAGCATAGCCTCTCTCCGTTATTGGCGGGCGATGGGGGCAGGGATCCGCCCGTTCCGCCCATAGGGTAGCAGGGCCATTATAACAGGGCGGCGGCGGTTTGGTGTTATGGGCGGGCGGCGGTTTGGGGATGGGTGGGGGTTGGGGGTGTTGGCGGGTTATGTATTTGTTGGGGGCTAGGCAGGGTTGCGGCGGCGACGGCGCAGGCGTATTAGGGCGTAGATGGCGGCGGCGACGGCTAGGATGACGGGGGTGAATATGCCTGCCCATAGCAGGGCGGTCGCCAGGGCGTAGCCTACGGCGGATAGGGCGCGGATGGCGGAGCGGCCGGCACCCGTCAGGCTCCAGCCGGATATGGTCCAGGATTGGCGTTCTTGCACATAGACGCCCAAATGTCCGGCGGATTCCACCGGGCCGGCGTCGCTTTCGGCGGCGACGGTCAGAGTTACGGGGTACTCGCCGGGGCGGTGGTTGGGGTAGATGTGGGTTGCCGTCGCCTGCGTTTCGCCCGGGGCGGGGGCGCCATCTTGGGCGGGCGAGCCGTCGCCGAATTCCCAGCGGTAGCGGAAATTGCGCAGTCCGGCGGGGCGGGTGAAAGAGCCGCTGAATTTCACTTCCCGGTTTTCCTCGACCACTTGGGATTCGCCGGCGAAAACCGCGATTTCCGGGGTTTCGATTACAGTCGCGATAAAGGTGTCGGAGCCTTCCGCCAAACCGGATTCGCCGGCGCCGGTGATCCGAAATTCTACGATGTAAGGGGAATCGCGCTCATCGGCGTAGACGTGGGTGACCGTAGCGGTTATGCGCTCGCCGGGGTTGGCGGTGGGGGCCGACGAATTCCCCTGCACCGGACGGGAACCGTCGCCGAAATCCCAAGTCCAGGTGAAGTCGTCGATGCCCGGCGGGGGGCGGAAAGCGGCGCGGAAACGGGCCGCCGCGCCGACGGCGAAAGCGCGGTCGGAGCCGGCGTCGGCGGACAGGGCTACCGGCGGCACCCGCAGCGTGACGGTGATCAGCGAATAGGCGTCGGTCTGCGCCAAGTATTGCAGCCGCCCCTCGATCTGTTCGATGCGGGTTTGCAGGTTCGACAGCTCCAGTTGGACGCTTAGGGCGTCTTTCACCGATTCGGCCTGCGCCATAATTTCCAATAGCTGGGTTTCAGTGGCGCGGAGGCCGGTCAGCCGCGATTGAATGTCGACATATTCGTCAGTGACATCCTGGCTGGAGGAGGTTTCCGATTCCACCTTGAGCGCCAGTTGGCGCAGGCGGCGGATGGTGTCGTCCAGTGTTTCGGCGGGGACGCGGACGGATATGCTGCCGCCGTGACTGGCGCTGCGGTCGGAGTTCACCACCCAGCCGCCGGCGTCGGCGGCCAAGCCGGCGACGGCGTCCACCGCGGCGGCGATGTCGGCAACGGTCAGGCGCATATTGACGGTGCGGACGATGATGCGCTGCTGGGCGGGGAAAGAGGGGATGACGCCCCCGGCGCCGGGCGGGGCCGGGGTAGGGGCGGCGGCCGCGGCGGCGGGAGGCGCCGGGGTGACCGGCATTTCCATTTCCACCACCCTGGTGACTGCCACTTCCCGGGCGGCTTGCGGGGCGGCGGTGGCGACCGGGGCGGTGGTGGGGAAGGGAGCGCCGGCCGGGGCGGCGGCTCCGGCGGCTCCGTCGGCGCCGGCCTCGGTTGCGCTATCCTCGGCGATGGAACCGGGGCGCGGGTATTCGCCGCTGTCCTGGCCGCAAGCCAGCAGTCCGGCGGCGGCCAATAGCAGGCATAGGGCGGCGAGCGACTGGAATAGCAGTGTTCTACCCATAATTCCTGCCGGTTTCCCGGTGGGGCGGCGGGGGCGAAATTCCCTATGGAGTGAGCATGATAGCACACGGGTTGGGGCGGGGTATGGGGGATGGGCTGGAGCCGGTGAGGGGATTCGAACCCTTGACCTGCGGTTTACGAAACCGCTGCTCTGCCACTGAGCTACACCGGCTTGGCGGGGCGATGGGTTGCGCTTGACCGTGTGGTTGATTTTAGCATACCGGGGGCGGTTAGGCTACAAGCGCCGGGCGGGGCAATCGGGGGATTTATCTGGTATTATAAGGGTATGACGGGCCGGCATCGCAAACATTGGAACGCATCTTTGTCCGTCCGACCGCATCTGGGATACACTGGGCGGAGGTTGAATCCTTGATGCGGGCGTTGGGGGTGGCAATAGCGCAGCGTTCCGGCTCACGGATCCGGTTCAGCAAGGGGGCGTGAGCCTGGTGGTTCACCGACCGCATCCTGGCCCGGAAGTCGGGCGGGCTACCATACGGGCAATCGCCGGGTTTTTATCCCAAATCGGAGTTGCGTTATAATGGAATACAAGGGTTATATGGCGTCCATTTCCTACGATGAGGCATCGGATTTGTTGCACGGATCTGTGGTAAACAGCGGGAGCTATCCGGTGGTCACTTTTATGGCGCCGGATGTGGCGGGGCTGAAGCGGGAGTTCAAGATTTCGGTTGACGAATACTTGGCGGCTTGCGAAGCGGAGGGAGCGGAACCAATAAAACCGTTTTCGGGGGATATTAGTATTGATTTGGGGCCGAAACTGCACTATACGATTACTCTTTTGGCGATGGAAGACGGTATGACGCCGGAAGAATGGATTAAGCGGGCTTTGGAAGAAAAGGTTTGGCAGATGGGGAATCCGGGTAAATGAAAGGCAAACATCTGTATAAGGAGGGGATAAATTGACACAACAGAAACCGAACCGCGCCGTGTTTTTCTCTTTCGAGTTCCATAAAGATCGCCAACGCTGGCAATCTATCTTGGGGGACGCGGAAAAACACTGTGATTTCAACCTGATAGACTGGTCATTGCCGTGTGCTGTTCACGACGAAAAGTGGCAACGAGCCGTCAGGGAGAGAATACGGAAATCAGCCGTTGTCATCGTTCTGCTGGGGGAAGACACCCATAATGCGCGCGGCGTTGAGGACGAACTTGGCCTTGCCGGTGATTTCAAACGTCCGGTCGTGCAGTTAATGCCGCAAGGAGAGAATTACGGTCTGGTTGCCAAGCATCGAGCTGTTTGCCTATACGAGTGGACGCGCATCAACAAAATGCTGCACAGCCCGAAAACCTACGTAGCCAACCGGGCCAACTGGAGTAAGTAGCGGCCCCTGATTCCCCCGGCGTTTTTGCGCCTAGAACAGTTCGCGGCTGGCGATTTCCGCGCCCTCGCGCATGGCTTGGAGTTTTAGCCATACTATGCCGGGGTCTACGCGGTTGGAGCCGGCGGAGGTGTCGAAGCCGCAGTCGGTGGTTGCCAGGATGCGGGTGGGATCGCCCCCGGCGGCGATGGCGGCCTGATGCAGGCGGTCGGCGATTAGGCGGGGGTGTTCTACGTAGTTGGTTTTGGTGTCTATTACGCCGGCGGCCAGCAGCATCCCGTCGGGCAGGGGGCGGTCGCGGTAGACGCGATGCTCGTGGGCGTGGCGGGGGTTTGCCATTTCCATCACCAGCGCCCCTACATTGGCCTCGTATAATATATCTAGGATGGCTTCCAGCGGCACGTCGTAGTGGTGGGGGCCTTCGCTGTTGCCCCAGCATACGTGCAGGCGCACCTGCTCGCGCGAATGTTTGCGATTTTCTGGACGATCCTCGCCCTCGGCTGCCGGATATGGTACAATCAAAGCGGTTAGCACTCCTGCAAGGGTGAGGCAAACACATTTTCCCCGTTGGAGGTGGGCGAATGGCCCGACAGAACCGGCAAGGATCGAAAGAAACCCGTGCCGTCTTTCTCTCATTCGAGTTTGACCGAGATGGGGGGCGGCGGGGGACTTTCATCAATCAGGCGAAAGAAAACTGCGAGTTTGCGTTGATTGACAAATCGCTACCCGACGCGGAACATAGCAGCAAATGGCGGCAGGAAGTCAAAAAGCGGATGCAGGAATCGGATGTTGTCATCGTTCTGCTAGGGCAAGACACTCAGAACGCGCCCGGCGTTAAGGACGAGCTGAGTTTGGCAGGCGAAACGGGGCGCCCGGTGGTGCAGCTGATGCCGCAAGGGCAAAATTACGGTTTAGTAGCCGGGCATCAAGCCGTCTGCGAGTACACGTGGAAAAACATCAACGAAATGCTGCGCGACCCGAAAGCCTACGCAGTCGACCCGGCTAACCGGGGGAAATAGGCCACCCTGATTCCCCCGGCGTTTTTGCGCCTAGAACAGTTCGCGGCTGGCGATTTCGGCGCCCTCCCGCATGGCTTGGAGTTTTAGCCATACTATTCCGGGGTCGACGCGGCTGGAGCCGGCGGAGGTGTCGAAGCCGCAGTCGGTGGTTGCCAAGATGCGGGTGGGGTCGCCTCCGGCGGCGGCGGTTGCCTGATGCAGGCGGTCGGCGATTAGGCGGGGGTGTTCTACGTAGTTGGTTTTGGTGTCTATGACGCCGGCGGCCAGCAACATCCCGTCGGGCAGGGGGTTGTGGCGGTAGACGCGATGCTCGTGGGCGTGGCGGGGGTTCGCCATTTCCATCACCAGCGCCCCTACATTGGCTTCGTATAATATATCGAGGATGGCTTCCAGCGGCACGTCGTAGTGGTGGGGGCCTTCGCTGTTGCCCCAGCATACGTGCAGGCGCACCTGCTCGCGGGGGATGTTGATCAGGGCGCGGTTGATGGCGCGGATGTGCAGGGCTGCCAGTTCCTGAAAGGCCGACAAGGGTTCGTCTTGGTAGGATACGTGACGCTCCATTGCCAAGTCGGGGCAGTCCAGTTGTAGCGTTAGGCCGTGGGCGGCGATGATTTCGTATTCCTGGCGGAGTTCGTCGGCCAGGGCGAATACATATTCTTGGTGGCTGGGGTAGTAGCGGTTTTCCATAGTCAGGGCGACGATGCCGGGCGAGGCGGCGGTCATAAACAAGTCTTGGGGCTGGCCGTTGGCGCGGTTTACGGAGTCCAACAATTGTTGGCATTCCTGCTGGGCCAGGTCGGGGCGGCGGTAGGCCACCGGGCCGGTGCAGGTAGGGACGTCGCGCATTAGCTGGACCACGCGGGGGCGGGTCAGGGAGGGAAATTCGTTCTGGTCGCGGTGGCCGCGACGGGTCCAGGAGCCGCCGAAGCCGTCCATCCGCTGGGTGACGTAGGTGGAGAAGCTGATGCGGGATTGCTCGCCGTTGTTGATGATGTCCACGCCGGCGGTCAGTTGGGCTTGAACCGCGGCGGCGGTGGCGGCATTGGCGGCGGCGTCCAGGGCCGCGGGGTCCACGGGTTCGCCGCGGGCTACGGCACCCAGCATCGCGGCCAGGGGTTCGGGGCGGGGCAGGCTGCCGGCGTGGGTGGTCAGGATGCGGGTTTCGCTGCGTTTCATAGCTGTTCGCCTTTGCGGGGCGGCTGTTGGTCGGGGGGCGGTTCGTTGAAGGGGATGCCTTGGGCTTCGTGGGCTAAGCGGCGCTGGTTCCATTCCGACCAGGCGCGGTTTGCCCGTTCTTGCCCCTCAATAACGCCTTCCTCCCGGCCCTCTTCCCGGCCCTCTTCCCGGCCGCGTGCTTCCCCGCGTGCTTCCCCGCGTGCTTCCCCGCGGGCTTCGTGCGCCTGGATTGCCGGTATGGTGAAGCGGTTGGTTATGAAGTGGTATAGCGACATGATTAACGCAACCCCCTGTACGGCTATCAGCGAACCTATGGCCGCGCCCACGCCGGCGGCGGCGAACTCGGCCGCCGTTGCGCGGGCCAGGCGAACCCAGCTTGCGCCGGGATGGGCGGCGATTTGCTCTTGGGCGATGCCGGCGATTATTGCGACGGCGATTGCCAGTATGCGGGTTTCGTTGCGCTCATAGCGGGTTGCCGTTCCGGGGCGGCTGCTGGTCTGGGGGCGGTTCGTTGAAGGGGATGCCTTGGGCTTCGTGGGCCAGCCGGCGCTGGTTCCATTCCGACCAGGCGCGGTTTGCCCGTTCCTGCCCCTCGATAACGCCTTCTTCCCGGCCTTCTTCCCGGCCTTCCTCCCTGCCCTCTTCCCGGCCGCGGGCTTCCCCTCGGGCTTCGTGCGCCTGGATTGCCGGTATGGTGAAGCGGTTGGTTATGAAATGGTATAGCGACATGATTAACGCAACCCCCTGTACGGCTATCAGCGAACCTATGGCGGCGCCCACGCCGGCGGCGGCGAACTCGGCCGCCGTTGCGCGGGCCAGGCGAACCCAGCTTGCGCCGGGATGGGCGGCGATTTGCTCTTGGGCGATGTCCGCAATCATCGGGACGGTGATGCCGATGAAGATCAGGAAATAGATGGTCTGGAACGCTTGCGGGATGCTCCAGATAGCCCCGCGGTCTTCGGGCAGCGGGCGGGCGGAGGCTATCAGGGCGCGGACGAATAGGCGGCGCATTTCACCTCATTTCATTATACCTGCAACGCGATTATATTAGTTGCCGTCGGCGTTGTCCATTCCGGCCTCTAGCCGGGCGGTCTTTTACACTGGATCGACTGCCCCCCGACAATCTTGGGAGTGGTATAATCCCTGTAAGCAAGCATTCCCTAAGGGGGTACAGTTTAATGCCGCAACAGAGATGGACGCGAGAGCAAGACTTGGCGGTTTTATACCTTAAACTTGAACATAAAGGGCGCTTGACGCCAACACACCCGGACGTTTTACGGCTTGCAAGGGCGATGGGGCGTACTTGTGCGTCTATTTGGATGCGCAAAGGTAACTTCGATTCCTTGGATTGGAGAGTACCAGGAGTCGGACTTGATCATCCCGCCAAACTAACGAAAGACATCTGGGCGGAATACGAAGGAAACCAGGGGGGAGTTCTGGCTGAGGCTCGCAGGGCATACTTGAAACTGGTAGACTGGGCGGCATCATAGGGATGAGTACCTGCGCCGGGCGAATCCGCCCGGCAGTTTTCGTTGTACCGTCTGCGGCTTGGTTATTCTGGGCCACTGCGTCGGCGTCCGCGCTTTTTCAGAGCCCAAATCATGCCTAGCGGGGCTGTGATGAGGAGCAGGTTGATTGCCGTTGCGCCCGTTGAGACGGGGGCTGACGAGAGGTTGCAGTCGCCGCCGGATTCTGCGGTTGGCCTAATAGTGGGGGCGGGGGTGGCGGTTACTACTACGGTGATTATTTGTACGGGCGGGGTGGGAGTGTTCGTCGTAGGCAAGGGCATGGCAGCGGTTGGTGCTTCGGTGGTTGGGCCGCCAGAGGATGGGGGGATAGGTTGCGCGGTTGGCGTATTGGCAGGCGGAACCGCAGCGGCCTTGGGAGTGGACGCTGGTACCAGAGGTGCTGTCAGGGCGGGCGTTGCCCTTGGCGTCGGCCTAGGTGTTGGCGCGGGGGTAGATGTCGGAGTAAGTGTGGGTGTAGGCGTGCTGGTCGGCCTAGGCGTTGGCGTGGGGATATGTGTCGGAGTAGGTGTGGGTGTGGGTGTGGGTGTAGGTGTGTTGGTGGGCGTCGGTGTGGGGGTTGGTGTGGGGCGGTTTCCGATTTGTTGCCCGAACTCCCACCATGACGCTTCGCCGTCGCCGTTGAAGTCAGCCTTTATCACCGGGTACTGGTTGGACGCGCCGAAGTCCCAATAATCTTCGCCGCCGGTGTCCGGGTCGAAATCACCGTCCGCGTTGTCCAAGTCAAAGTTCCATTGGGCGTATATGCCGGTGTAGCCGGTGGGGGACTGCAATTCGGTGGTGGACTTGCCTGCGGCCCCAGCAGGATTGCCATCCCCTACCCCGGTGGTTAGGCCAGAGGTTTGGTTGTTCCAGTAGCTGGATGTTATTGTGCCTTCATTAAGCCCGGCCAGTCCGCCGATATTTCTACTGCCAGACACATTGCTGGTAGAGTAGCTGGCTGTAATAGTATCAACATTCCGACCGACTACTCCGCCTACATTACCATCCCCAGACACCTTGCCAGTAGCGTAACCAGCGATGATTACTCCATTGTTATGTCCAGTCAATCCTCCGATGTTTCCATCGCCTGACACGTCACCCATCGCGTAACTGGCAGTGATTATACTGAGATCGTGCACGCCATCATTACTACCTACAAGTCCTCCTACACCCGAGATATAGTCGTATCCGCTTCCGCTACCCGACACGTCGCCAGTGGCATAGGAGACTTGTATAATAGCTCTATTCCAGCCTACCAAGCCGCCAACTGCCGATGATTCGGCTTTCACATCGCCAGAAGCGTAACTAGCGTTGATAGAGCCTGCATTTTCCCCTGCTAATCCTCCGACACGCTCTACCCCAGACACGTTACCCGTGGCGAAACTGCTAGCAGTCACGGCGGAAGCGCCATTTCGCCCGGCTAACCCACCAACCTCGCTATTTCCTGACACATTACCTGTGGCGTAACTGTTGCTGACATTGCCGGATCCATTCCAACCGACCAGGCCGCCAACAAGATCTCCACCTGACACGCTGCCACCGGCGTAGCCTGTTGTAATTTCACCATAGTTACCTCCTACAAGCCCGCCAATTACTCCGACACCTGCCACTTCGCTGTTAGAATAGCTGTCAATAACTTTACTAATTCTGTCTCCATAGTAAGGCCCATTATTCCCAATTAGTCCACCTACCCCTGATTTTCCAGACACGGATCCAGTAGTGTAGCTGGCCTTCACTGTGCCAGAATTTACACCTGTTAGACCGCCTACCCCTCCCGTTCCGTCACCGCCAAGATTCCCACTACCTGACAAGTTGCCGGTGGAGTAAGAGTCTGTTATTATACCATTGTTCCATCCAACCAATCCACCGACAACTTCACCGCCAGTAATGTTGGCGTCAATTAGCCCTACATCTCGTATAGTGCTGGAATTTCCCGTAATGCCGAAAAACCCAACCGCTCCAGGGTCGTCGAAAGTAGTTGTGCGACTTATATACAGGTGGGAGATAGTGAATCCGTTACCAAACAGAACAGCATCGAAGCTGTTATCGCCAAAGCCGATGGGCAGCCACCCTGCGCCAGTGGTCCATTGGGCGTTGACTGCACCGGAGGCATAGCTGTCGGCAGCAGTGAAGTCTAATGGGCGGGTAAGTTCGTAGCCGTTGCAACCGTGGTCGCAGACCGTTCCCGGAAAGGCGGTTGCGTAGGCTTCGGCGCCGCTTTCGGGCCGGCCGTCACCGTCCAGGTCGTAGCGGATGGCGTTCATCTGTTCTAGGCTGGAGACTTCGATCAGCCCATCGTCGTCGGTGTCGTGCTGCCCGTTGGGCGTTTGGGAGGTGGCTATGCCGTAGGATGCCGCTGCCAGCAGTAAGGCGGCGGCCAAAATTAGGATTAGCGGGATGAATGCACGGGATTTGGTCATCTGGCGGCTCCATCTGGAATAGGGTTAGTTCTGGGTTTCGGGGGAATAGGGTTCAATCTCCTTTTCCTCGAGGGCAAGACAGGTTTTCCCATCATCCATACGGATATCGTACACCAAGACCTTTCGATAGGGGGGCAGAGTATGATCCGGGTACGAAATGGGTCCGCTGCCGCGACAGACATGACGGATACGGAAAATCGTGCCTGTTTGTCCATCATACTCGGGTTTCTCGTTGTTTTTGATTCTGATGGCGTCGCCTATCTTGAAATTTGGCATTTTGGTCTCCCGGCATTGTGGTTTTTCCTTTGGATTCCCTTGTACCCAAGAGTATCTTAAGACGCGCAGGTAAACAAGCGCGTTTACCATTCCGTTGGCGCAGCCTGCACTTATCATAACCCTTGACTCTGGTGTTTGCAATGTCTATTTCAGATACTGCGGGGCGCACTGCGAATTGCGCCCCGCGAGGGTGACGGTGTCTACTTGCCCTCCTTGATGAAATCGGCGCAGCGCTCGCCGATCATTATGGTGGTGGCGTTGGTGTTGGCTCGGATGCAGTCGGGCATTATGGACGCGTCGGCTACGCGGAGGTTTTCGATGCCTTTCACCCGCAAGCGCTGGTCTACTACCGCCAGGGGGTCGGTGTCGGGTCCCATCTTGCAGGTGCCGGATATGTGGTGCGAAGTGCCGGAATTGCGGCGCAGCCAGGTGTTCAAGGCCGCATCGTCGTTCAGCTCCTCATCGGTGGGCGTCACCCGCTCCAGGGTGATGCCGGCGTAGGCGGAATGCGCCGCCATGCGCACGCCCAAGCGGATGGCCTCGCGCATCCGGCGGAGGTCCTCCTCCTCCCGGTAATAGTTGTAATCGAGGAACGGCTGGACGCGAGGGTCGGCGGATTGCAGCGTGAGTTCGCCCTGCCCCAGGGCCAGTTGCAGGCTGGCGCTCATCCCGATGTAGTTGAGGTCGTCGTCAATGTCCACTTGGGCCGGGCGGTGTTCGCTGGTCATCAGCATCGGCGAAAGCTGCATATCGTTGCGCAGGGGGCTGCCCTCCACGGTGTAGCGCAGGCCGACCTGGATCACCGGCGCCTGGACATCGGGGCGGTCGCCGGTGGCGCGGAAAATGGCGGCGGCCGAGGGATGGTCGCGCAGGTTTTTGCCGACCCCGGGGGAGTCGTGAACCACCGGGATGCCGAAGTCGCGCAGGTGGTCCGCCGGGCCGACGCCGGACAGCATCAGCAGTTGCGGGGAGGCCACCGCGCCGCCGCAGAGGATGATTTCGCCGCCTTGCACAGTAAAGGTTTCGCCGCCGCTTTCGGCTTCGACGCCGACCGCTTGCTTGCCGTCGAACAGGATCCGCAGCACGGTTACGCTGCCGCGGATGGTGAAATTGAGGCGGTGGCGGGCCGTATCCAGGTAGTTGAGCGCCATGCTCATCCGCACGCCGGAGCTGCCCTTGAAGTTGAGGGTGTTGCGGGCGCGGGGCGAGCAGCCGGTGGATTCGGGGTGGTTCATATCCTCATCGATGGGGAAACCCTCGGCTACGGCGGCCTGCTCAAAGGCGAGGGCGTGGGGCAGCCATTCGCTGCGGGGCGAGCGGCGCACCGGCACCGGGCCGTCGGAGCCGTGGAAATCGGAGCCGCCGAAATCCAGGTCGGTCTCCAGCTTGTTGAAATAGGGCAGGCAATTGGTGAAACCCCAATCGGTGTTGCCCCATTCGGCCCAGCGGTCGTAGTCCTCGGGGATGCCGCGGAAAAGCACTTGGCCGTTGATGGCGCTGGAGCCGCCGGTGACCTTGCCTCGGGGGATTTCCAAGTCGGGCATTTCGTCGGTCATGTGGCCGCGGTAGGCCCAACTGTGGGCGCCGTAGGCGGAAAACCAGACATTGTTGCCCAGCTTTACGTCATCGGGCAGGGTATCGAATTCGGGGTAATCGGGGCCGGCCTCCAGCAGCAGCACCGACCGCTGCGGATCCTCCGACAGCCGGGTGGCGATGGCGCACCCCGCCGAACCCCCGCCGACAACGATGTAGTCGTATTTCATTGCTGTGCCTCCGTTTATTAGAATTTCCGCCAGGGCCCAGTCGCTTATTTGCCAAGCGTCAAAGATTTTATCAGCTTGGGACTGGACATATTCATGGTCCGCCAGCTTGGGATTGGCCGCCAGAATTTCAGCGTTCCGGGTTTCGGATTCGGCGGCGATTTTGGCCCGCCTTGCGGCCGAGAACCCCCCGATAAGTTCGGAAAACGGGCGGTGTCCGCTCATTATATCAGCCCCTCGCTACGCAATTCGTCTAGATGCCGGTCATACAGTCGGTCGGCTGCGGGTACATACTCCCCATAAAAACGCGGGTTACCGGCTTTGTTCCCGCCAATCAGCAGTATGGCGATTCGCCTCCCGAAATTCGTAGGTGTACTCGACATCGTAAGCCATTCAGGTCACGGCGCCTCGTCTGGGATGATTGGCGGATTATATACCACGCTATTGGCTGCTGGGGGGATAGGGCGGTTTTCCCAACTGAATGCGGTGTCCGGCGTGACCCGGGTTCGCTGGCCCCGCCAGTTGGCTGGAGCCTTCAGGCGGGGCAGCGGGGGCATTGTAAATCATACCTGTACGGATTCGGCCTGCGCGATCCAGCCGCGCACTTCGTCCATAAGTTCGGTCAGGCGGCGATGCCGGGCGGGGGTGAGGTCATCGGGGGCGCCGGCTACGGCGGCGAGCTGGCTTTCGATGGCGGCCAACAGTTCTTTGTCGGTGGAGTCCAGATCCGAATCGCAGAGGAGATCGGAAAGCTCATCGTTTGCCAGCAACAGCTTTTGGCCGATGGTTTCCGCAATCCGAATTTTGACTCCCAGCCGCTGGGAGCCTATGGCGTTGAGGCGACGGCGCTCCGGGGAAAAATCCTTGATCAGCTCCGAAAACGGATGATGTCCGCTCATAAAATCAGTCCCTCCCGGCGTATTTCGTTGAGATATTGGGTATATAACCGGTCGGCCACCGGCACATATTCCTCGTAAAAGCGCGGGTTGCCGACTTTGTTGCCGCCAATCAGCAGTATCGCGCTCCGTCTGGGGTCAAAGGCGTAGAAAACGCGCAACGGTATGCTGCCTTGAACTCTCAACTCGCGCATATTGCTGTGCCGCGATGAAAAGATTTTTGAGGAATGAGGATGATCCAGAAACCAGCCTTCCAAAACAAGCCGGTCCACGCTTCTTTCAACCCGGTCTTGCTCAACGATAGTTAATTCGTCCCACCATTCCCGAAATTCGTTGGTGTACTCAACATCGTAGGCCATTCGGGTCACGGCGCCTCGTCTGGGATGATTGGCGGATTATACACCACGCTAACGCCGGCTGGGGGGTGGCGGTTTTCCTAACTGAATGCGACGTCCGGCATAACCGGATTCGCTGGCCCCGCCGGTTGGCTGGAGCCTTCAGGCGGGGCAGCGGGGGCATTATAAATCATACTTGGACGGATTCGGCCTGCGCGATCCAGCCGCGCACTTCGTCCATAAGTTCGGCCAGGCGGCGATGCCGGGCGGGGGTGAGGTCGTCGGGGGCGCCGGCTACGGCGGCGAGCTGGCTTTCGATGGCGGCCAACAGTTCCTTGTCGGTGGAGTCCAGATCCGAATCGCAGAGGAGATCGGAAAGCTCATCGTTTGCCAGCAACAGCTTTTGGCCGATGGTTTCCGCAATCCGAATTTTGATTTCCAGCCGCTGGGAGCCTAGGGCGAGGAGGCGCCGTTGCTCCGGGGAAAAATCCTTGATCAGCTCCGAAAACGGGTGATGTCCGCTCATAAAATCAGTCCCTCCCTGCGTATTTCGTCGAGATATTGGGCATACAACCGGTCGGCCACCGGCACATATTCCTCGTAAAAGCGCGGGTTGCCGGCTTTGTTGCCGCCAATCAACAATATCGCGCTCCGTCTGGGGTCAAAGGCGTAGAAAACGCGCAACGGTATGCTGCCTTGAACTCTCAACTCGCGCATATTGCCGTGCTGCGATGAAAAAATTTTTGAGGTATGGGGGCGGTCTAGACGCCAGCCCCTTTCGACAAGCCGGTCTACGCTTTTGCCAACACGGATTTGCTCAACGTCAGTTAATTCGTCCCACCATTCACGAAATTCGTCGGTGTACTCAACATCGTAAGCCATTCGGGTCACGGCGCCTCGTCTGGGATGATTGGCGTATTATACACCCCGGTATCGCCGGTTGGGGGGATGGGGCGGTTTTCCCGGGGTAGTGAGGTAAGTTTCCTGATTTCGGTCGCGGTAAACGGCGGGCAGAGTTCCCGCTACATCAATCGGCTGCCCGGCCCTCGTCCGGCGGATTCGCAGGGATGTCTAGAATGTCTGATTTGCGCGTTTGCCATATCGGCATATTCGGGGATTATATCTGCGCCCATATATCTGCGGTTTTCCTGCAAAGCGGCCAGCGCAGTGGTTCCGGTGCCGGCGAAGGGGTCTATTACTAGATCGCCGGGGGCTGAAAATATGCGGATTACCCGGCGGGGCAATTCTAGGGGAAATTGGGCTTCGTGGCCGGAGTTGGCCCGCACTGACGGGATGTTCCAAACGCCGCGGGAACCCCATTCGCTCCATTCGGCGCGGTTCAGGCGGTTGCGGTCTATGACGGTGATGCCCGGTTTCCAGAAAATGTAGATGTATTCAAATTCGTCAACGGAACGGTAGGATAGGCTATGCCATCGGGAATTTTCCCAGCACGGATCTTTAACCCATATCCGGCGGTCATACAGAAAGAATCCGGCGGCATCGGCCCATTCCTGAATCATTCCGCCGACTACTTTGACTTTGGTTTGCGGCGCATATTTGCCGCCGCGGACGTTATTGTTGTTCAACCGCCGGTCAATGGTTTGTTCGCTGCAACCCAGCAGTTCGGCCAGTTGATGGCGGTTATAAGTGGGATGGGCCGCTTGGGCGGCCAATGCCTGCTCTCGGGTGATGGCGGATTTCTTGGATGATACATTATCGGCCTGGATGCGCGGCATATCCGGGTCGGGGAACGCCAGTATGTCGGCGATGTTGACCGCCAGGAATCCGCCCGGTTTGACGGCTCCGAAGTGCCGGCTGATTACTTCGCGCAACAGTTCTTGCCAGTCGGGGAAGGTCAAATTCTTTTCATAGCTTTTTCCTACGAAATAGGGCGGCGACCAGAAACTCAGGGCCACGGTTTCCGGTTGAACGGCGGCAAGAAATGCGCGGGCATCTTGACAATATATGCGATTTTCGGCTAGATAGTCGCCGCTTTCCAAAGTTTCCCCGGCAATTTCGCGGATATGCGGATTCATAGGCTTGGCGCTCCAGGCAAAGCGGTGGATTTCATAGGGACGCCCCCACCCTAACCCTCCCCCTCAAGGGGAGGGGATCTTGTTGCTTTCCCCTACTCCAGTTCCATCAGCGGGTCGTTGGTGCGGACGGAGTCCATGGGCTGCACGCGGATCTCTTTTACGGTGCCGTTTTGGGGGGAGCGGATGCTTTGCTCCATTTTCATCGCTTCCACGACGCAGACTTCCTGGCCGACGGATACGGTATCGCCGGGGCGGACCAGGATGCTGATTACGCGGCCGGGCATTGGGGAGCGGATTACGTTGCCGTCGGCGGTGGTGGGGTTGACGCGGCTGGTCGGGGGCGGGACCAGAATGCCGGGCGTCTGGGTGCGGCCGCGGCGCGGACGGGCGGGCGCGGCCGGGGGCAGACCTTCGACTTCCACATCAAAGGTCTCGCCGTCCACCGTTACGGTGACCGGCGAACCGCTCAGGTCGCCCACTTCTACGGCGTGCCAGCGGCCGCCGACGCGGACGCGGAGCCGGGTTAGCGCCAACCCCGGCTGCCTGCGCCGCGGGAGTGTAGCTGTTCGCGGCGGCGCTGGGTTTTCCAAACGCTGGGCGGCGCGGCCGGCGGCGTCTGTTGCATCGCCATTGCCAAGGCTACGCCGATGGCCGCGGCGGTTTCTTGATCCGCCCGCCCGCCGGCGGAATCCGTTGGCGCATGGCCGTTGCCGTTTTTGTGGTGCAGGTGGTGGTGGCCCGCCCCGCCTTGATGGGCCAGGTTTTTCTGCCGCAATTCGTTCACCCAGTAGGGAATCGACCCGGTATGATAGCCGGCGCCGGTAAATTCTTTGCTGACCAAGATGCTCTGGATTAGCGGGATGTTGTTGATGACGCCCTCCAGCCGCATTTCCAGCAGGGCGCGTTGCAGGGTTTTAATGGAGCGTTCCCGGTTTTCGCCCCACGCCATTACTTTCGCCATCAGCGGTTCGTAGTCTAACCCAACGGCGTAGCCATCGCAAAGGGCCGAATCCACCCGCACATTTTCGCCGGCGGGCAGGTGCATGGCGGTGATTTCCCCAGCGTCGGGCATAAAAGTTTCGGGATGCTCAGGGTAAATGCGGGCTTCAATCGCGTGGCCGCGCTGGACGATGTCGTCTTGGGTCAGGGGCAAGGGTTCGCCGCAGGCTACCCGCAGTTGCAGCTCCACCAAGTCAAGGCCGGTGGTAAGCTCGGTTACGCCATGCTCCACTTGCAGGCGGGTGTTCATTTCCAGGAAATAGGCGCCGCCGTCGCGGGCTACCAGAAACTCCACCGTGCCGGTGTTGTTGTAGCCGATGCGCTGACCGAGGGTAAGGGCCAGCGACGCCACCCGCCGCCGCGCCTGCGGGGTTAGCTTGGCCGATGCGGGGGTTTCCTCGATGAGTTTCTGGTTGCGCCGCTGCACTGAGCAGTCGCGCTCATAGAGATGCACCAGATTGCCGTGGTTGTCGCCCAGCAACTGCACTTCGATGTGGGATGCGTCTTTGAGATAACGCTCGAAGTAGACGCGCCCGTTGCCGAAAGCGCCGGCCGCCAACTGGCGGGAGCGCTCGATGAGGGGGGACAGTTCCTCGGGGGTGTGGACGATGTGAATGCCGATGCCGCCGCCGCCTTCCGCCGCCTTGACCATCAGAGGGAAGCCCAGCCGCCAAGCGGTTTCGGCGGCTTCGCTGTCGGGAACCGCTTCATCGGTGCCGGGCAACATCGGCAATCCGGCTTCCCGGGCCAGTTGGCGGGAAATCAGCTTGTCGCCCATCTGCTCCATAACTTCGGGGCGGGGGCCGATGAATGTGATTCCGGCATCTTGGCATTGGCGGGCAAAGCGGGGGTTTTCCGACAAGAATCCGTAGCCGGGATGAATCGCCTCGGCCCCGGTGCGGCGGGCGGCGTCCAAGATTTTCCCGGCGTTGAGGTAACTGTCCTGCGGGGCGGCGCCGCCCAGCAACACCGCTTCATCGGCCTCGCGCACCGGCAAGGAATCCGCGTCCACATCGGAATACACCGCGACGGTGCGGACGCCCAGCCGCCGGCAAGTGCGGATGACGCGGCAGGCGATTTCCCCCCTGTTGGCGATCAGTATCTTGGCAAACATCGGCGGCCTCTCTGCGCTCCTGCTTATTGATAGCCGCGTATGGTAGCAGTATGGGGCGGGAAAATCCGCGGTTTTGGCGCCCGGTTCGGGGCGGTTTGCCGGATGATGCGTGGTTCAGAATTCTATTCGGAATATGGTGACGTCCATCGCGCCGGCTAGGTTGCGCTGGCGGTCGGGGATGGTGTCGGCGACTACCACGGCGCGGGCGGTGCCGCCGGTAGCTTGCGACAGAATGCCGGCCCGCTCGGCGGCGCGGATGATGTCCTGGTCCTCGGCGGTCACGGTAGCTTCGACCACGGCATGGCTGTTGTTGTCCGCGGATATGATGAAGTCGGCGTCAGAGAGGTTTTCGTTTTGTTCCTGGGTAATGGCATTGCTGCTGAGGGCGCGGGCGATCATGCTGTTGAATTGGGGAGTGGGGCCATCCAGTCCACTGAACGCCACCGCCGGATTTTCCATCCCAAAGGCGCCGATGCAGCGGGAGGCTAGTCTGTATCGGACGTGGCGCTCGTATGCCTGGCCGAGGAAGCGGGCCCAGTTGATATTCATCCTGCGGAATACTCGCTGGATTTCGTTGGCATCTTGGCGCATTTCCCGAGGTTCTTGCCGGAATTCATCCTGCCCTTGCCGCAACTCTTTCTGTCCTTGCCGCAGTTCCCGGAGTTCCTAGCGTATTTCCTTTTCGATCCAAGGGCTTTATTTTACCACGAGATGCGGGTTATGGGCGCAATAGGCATCGGGTTAATCACTCCGCCGGCGCCGCCTTTGTTTTGGATCGCGTTTCGTCTTGCAGCCGCTCCAGGAACTGGCCGGCGCGGATTTCTTTGCCTAGCCAGTAGCGGACGGCGCCGGACAGGATGGCTTTCAGTTCGGCGGCCAGGGCGGGGTTGAGCGACAGCGCGGCGGTTTCCGCCAGCGCGCCCCGGTGCATCAGCCGCAGCACTTTCATCGCCCGCAGCGACAGCGGGCGCACCACCGCCTCGGGCGGGGCGCAGCGGGGGCATAAGACGCCGCCCAAGTTGACGCTGAAGCGATGGGCGTCGGGGGCTATGGCGGAGCCGCATTCAACGCACTGGTAAAGTTCCGGCAACATTCCGGTCAGGCGCAACAGATGAAACTCGAAATAGCGCAACGGGGTTTCGGGATCTGCGGCGCCGGGCAGGGCCCGGAGGGCATCGCAGGCCAGGCGGTAAAGACCGGGCGATGGGCCGGTTTCGGGGGCGAAGCCGTCCAGCAATTCGGCGATGTACAGCCCCCGCGTCATCATCGGCAGGCTTTCCTTGACCGCCGGCAGGGCGTCGATCACCTGGGCTTGGGAAATTGTTTCCAATTCCCGCCCGCGGGCCACGGAAAACCAGCCTAGGGTTAGCGGCTCCAGATGCCCTACCAACTTGCTGGTGGGGCGGCGGGCGCCTCGGGCCACGCCCCGCAGCTTGCCGCTCTGCGGGGTGAATATGGTGACCACCAAATCGGCTTCGCCAATGGCGGCTTTCCGCAGGGTCAAGCCCTGGCAACGGTAGACGCGGGGCGGGGCCATGGCTTAGCGGCCCTGCGGGATGGTTGGGGAGATCACCCCCACCCTAACCCTCCCCCTAAGGGGGAGGGGATTTTGGCCCTCTACATTAAAAGGGTGGGCCGTCCGCATAACTAGAGTTCCTCGCGGCCCTGGAACGCGCGGCTTAGGGTCGTTTCGTCGGAGTATTCCAGCGAACCGCCCACCGGCAGGCCGCGCGCCAGCCGGGTGATGCGGAGCCCGTCGCGAGTCAAGTGACGGCGGATGTACATCGCGGTGGCCTCGCCCTCCAAAGTAGGGTTGGTGGCTACCACCAACTCGACGACTTCCGGGGCATCAAGACGGGACAGCAGTTCCCGCAGCTTTAGCTGGTCGGGGCCAACACCGTTAATCGGCGATATGACGCCATGCAGCACATGGTACAGCCCGCGGAAACTGCGGGTGCGCTCCAGCGCCAGCACGTCCATCGGCTCCTCCACCACGCAGATGATAGCGCGGTTGCGGCGCTGGTCGGCGCAAATGCCGCAGGGGGTGGTTTCGGCCAAGTTCTGGCACTGCCCGCAAAGCACGGTATTGCGCTTGACCGCCGTAACCGCCTCGGCCAGCGCCAGGGCCTCCTCATCGGGCAGGCGGATGATGTGATAAGCCAGCCGCTGGGCGCTCTTGGGCCCAATGCCCGGCAGCCGGTTCAATTCCTGCACCAGCCGGGCAATGGACGGCGCCGCGGAGGGGAGGTTGTCGGTGGTCATCAGACCGCCAGCCGGAAACGGCGCAGGATTTCGTGGTCGAAAGTCTTGAGGTTATACCCCAACTCCGCGGCAAGAGCGGCTATAACCGAGTCGGCGCCTTTAAGTCCCGTTTCTATGCTAATTCGCAAAGCCCCCTCCATCCGTTCCCGGTTCAACGGGTAGAATATAACCCGGCCTTGACGCTCCCATTCATAAATTGTAGCCAACGCTTCATTCACCTTGTATTGCCAATCTTGCCCTTGCCGGCGGCGGATGGCGGAAATGGTTTCAACCATCACCAGCATCGGCAAATGAAGTGTTAAGTTTCCGCGATCCATCCCGGAAAAGTATTCCCGCGCCGAAAGATGAAACGCATCGGACTCCAGCAAATAAGCCACCAGCAGGCTGGTATCCGCAACCACGTTCTGGATCGTATTTAGTTCCAAGCCCGGTCTCTCTGCTCACGGGCGGCGTCTGCCGCCGATACTTCGGGCGGCCAGTGTTCGCTGATTTCTTTCGCCAATTCCCTGGATCGGCGGAACGGGTCTTTGATCGCCCGCAACCTTACCGAAGCCCCCAACTCGGCTAGATAGGACCGCATTTCCGGTTCAACAAATTCGGCGTCCATGCCGCTGTCATCGGCCAGTACCGGCACAGCGGCCGGCAAGCCTTTGGCATCGGCCATTTCCCGCAATTGGGCGTACTCCTTTACGCCCTCGAATCCCAGAGCCGGGTCAAATTCCCGCATCCCGACGACGCCCTTTACCAAGGCCAGGCTGGAGGCCATCCACAGCAATCCGGGCAACTGGTCCGGATCCGAGTTTCCCACGCTTTCCGGCGTTCCGGGGAAGCGGCAGACGGTCTCATACTTCGGGATGCTGTCCCGGAGGAAACCATACAGCAGAATCAGGTTCATATAGCCTTCCTGAAAGGCTAGGCCCATTTTGCGGATCCCCGTCCCCAGCCCGGTATAGCGGCGGATGGGATCTACGGAAAAGCAGTCCGAAAAGTCCAAAGGCGTTGCCTCCAGATACTGGGCGAACCGGGCGATTTTCACCGGGGCGCCCGGTTCATCCAGGGCGTAACGCATTTTCATCTTGCCCATATTCGCCGCATCCGCATTTTAGAGTTCGCCCCCACCCTAACCCTCCCCCCAAGGGGGAGGGAATTATGGGGCCCCTTTGGGAAATTAAGAGGGAATCCTCGCCTTTGGGGGGATAAGCGGGAATGCTAAGTCAACCCGGGGATGTTCATCCCCCCGGTTATGGCGCCCATCTTGACCGCCGCCAGTTCCTGCGCCTTGGCCACCGCATCGTTTACCGCCGCGGCGATCAGATCTTGCAACAACTCCACATCTTCCGCCGCCTCGGGTTCTATGGTAACGGATTCCACCATCTGCTTGCCGGTCATCACCACGCTGACCGCCCCGCCCCCGGCGGTGCCGGTCACGGTGGCGCTTTCCAATTCTTCCTGAATTTTTTGCAGCTGCGCCATTTGACGCTGCGCCTGCCGCATCATATTGCGGTTCATTCTTCTACCTCTTGCTCCTGGAGGATTCGGGCGCCCATCCCCAGCGCGGCGCGGACCAGCGGGCTGTGCTGGGCGGCGGTCTTGACCGGGCCGCCGCCGGCCGGCTGCCCGTTAGCCAGGGTCAGCCGGAAAGTATAGCCCTCGCCAAAGGCGCGGGAAACGGCTTCGTTCATCCGCTGGCGGGATGCCGGATTTTCCAACTCCTCCTGCGTCCGCTCCATATTGGCCTTGTTGGAAAAGGGCAGGATCAGGGTTTGCCCGTCCAATTCTATGCTGCTGACCCGGCAATCCCGCAACAACGCCCCCAAGTTATACTTTCCCTTGTGCCGCGACAAGGATTTTACCGTCGCCGCCCACTTTTCGGGAATCCCGCCGGCGAAATCCCCGGCAACGACCGGCGCGGCCTCCGGCGAATGCTCCACCTCGCGTTGCCCCGCATCCCTGACATTCCCCTCAGCAGCGACGGGCGGCGGCGGCGATGCGGCGGGACGTTCCGGGCGCGTCGGGCGCGGCGGCGGCGCGGCCGGGGCGCGTTCCCGCCCCCCGCGCGACGGCGCCGGCGCGGCCGACGGCGGCGGCGCATCCGATGCCGGCGCCGGCGCCGCCGATTCCTCGCAGATCTCCACCGCCGCCAATTCCAGCGGCAGCGTGGACGGCGCATCGTAGCGCATATTGACCGCCCCCCAAGTTTTCAAGGCGCGGACAATGCGCCACGGCGCCACCTGCCCGGTAAGCTCTTTCAACTGCGCCCGCACGTGTTCCGGCAAATCCACCGCATCCTCCGAACCCCATTGCAGGTGCATAAACCCCCGCATCAAGTCCGACGCCTGCCGGTGCAGCTGCCGCAAATCGCTGCCCTCCCACGCCGCCCGGTTGACCGCCGTAAGCGACGCCGTGGTGTTGCCCAGCAGCAGATAACTTACCAGTTCCAAAGCCGCCTCATCGCTGCCCATCCCCAGCAGGCTTTCCACCTGCGCCGCGGTCACGCCATCCGGGCAAGAAACCACCAACTGCTCCAGCAGATTTTCGGCATCGCGCAGGCTGCCCGCGGCGTAGCGCGCCACCATCCGCAGGGCGGCCGGTTCGGCGTCCACCCCCTCCGCCCCCGCGATTTCCGCCAAACGGTCATACACCGTTTCCGACGGGATGCGCCGGAAATCCAGCCGCTGGCAACGCGATACGATCGTCGGCAATATCCGGTGGGATTCGGTGGTGCATAGCACGAAAATAACGTGTTCCGGCGGCTCCTCCAGCGTTTTCAGGAAAGCGTTGGACGCGGCATCGGTGAGCATATGCGCTTCGTCGATGATGTAAACCTTGCGGCGGCCCTGCACCGGCGCGAAATTCACCTTGTCGCGAATGTCCCGGATTTCGTCTATCCCCCGGTTGCTGGCGGCGTCCAACTCGATAATGTCCATAAACCGGCCATCGTTGACCGACCGGCAGACGGCGCAGGCGTTGCACGGGTCGCCGTCTTGCAAGTCAAGGCAGTTGGCGGCTTTGGCGATAATCCGGGCGGTAGTGGTCTTGCCGCAGCCGCGGGGGCCGCAAAACAGATAAGAATGCGAAATGCGCCCCAAGCGCACCGCCTGGCGCAAGGTAGTGGACACGTGTTCCTGCCCGGCCAGCTCGCCAAAGCTGCCCGGACGCCATTTGCGATAATAGACCTGCGTGGTCATAACGGCGAAAACTCCGTTGACGGCAACGAGTTTAGGGCTAGATTTTCCCGCGCCCGCATCCGGGCGGCGTCCTGAGGCTGTTCGTGATCATAGCCGATCAAGTGCAGGGCGCCATGAATCACCAATGCGGCCAGCTCCCGCCGGGGGCAAACCCCGCGCTCAACCGCCTGCCGCCGCGCCTGCGGCCAGGACACGATAATTTCCCCCAAAGGCAACGGCGCATCCGGCGGCAGGACGAAATCCGCAACATCGGGCGCAGCCGGCCCAACGCCCTCGCCCTCCCAATGTCCCGGATAGGCGGCGGAAAAGGATAGCACATCAGTAGTTTCGTCCAACCCCCGGAATTCGGCGTTAAGGATGCGAACCGTCTCATCGCCGGTGATATGCAGGCTGACCTCGGCCGGCCCCGGCTCCCCGCCCGCCGCCAACCCCAACCGCGCCACCTCCGCCAGCCACCCAACGTCCATCTCGGCGGCATAAAGTTCATCCGCCGAAACCAGCACGGATACCGACGGGGATGCCGTTGGCGGGTTGGATCTTTCAGTCAAGGAAAACAGTCTCCATCAGAAAGTGAGAGGCGCAACCCCCGCAATGCGCGGGAATAGATACATCATACATCCAAAAGGCGCAGCCATACCAGTAAGCGCGGGCGCGATACTGCGGCTTTTCGGCGCGAGGGCAATCAAGCCGGCCGGCGGCTGTGGCGAAATACGCCAGCCAGAGGGATCGCCAGACCGGGCAACAACGGCGTGGTCAAGGTATCCGCGGCAGTAAGCAGCGCGCGTTGGGCGTAAGCGCCATCGCGCAGTCGCAGCAACGCCGCAGTATCGTCCACCGGGTCAAAAATCCAGTATTCGGGAACGCCCGCCTCGGCGTACAACCGCCGCTTGCGGATCAAATCGCGGCCACGGTCGGACGACAAGATTTCGATAACAATGTCGGGGGATCCCTCCAGCATACGGTCGCCGGATACCGCCGCGCTGCCCTTCAAGACAATCATCAAATCCGGCGCCAGCAGCACGCGGCGCTCCAGCGACAGCGCAACAACGAAGTCTACCAGCAACTCGGCGGGCGGCACGGCAAAGCTGTCGAGATATTGGACGAAATAAAAATTCAGCATCGACTGAAAAAAGTTGTGGACTTTCCGCGGCCTGGGCATCAGATACAGCCCCCCCTCATCCAACTCCATCTTTCGCCGGTCATCGGTATCCGGCAGTTCCATAAACTCGTCAACAGTCAAGCGCATTCCGGCGCAAGGTTTCAGCATCGTCATAACGGCAACCTCCCTTGTAGCGTCATTATACCCTAGCCGCCCCGGCGGAAAACGCGGTTGCCGATACCCCCTGCGGTGAATCCCGCTTTCTGGTATCATCCGCTGGCAAATTTTGATACCGGAGGGTTGTTATGCGCGGGGTGACATTCAAGGGCAACCGGGCGGCGGAAATCGGCGAGTTCCCCGACCCCCACGCCGGGCCGGGCGAGGCCGTGTTGCGGATCCGGGCCTCGGGGCTGTGCGGCACCGACCTGCACCGCTACCGCGATGCGGAGCCGACCGATATGATCACCGGCCACGAGCCTTGCGGCGTGATTGAGGAGCTGGGGCCGGGGGCGCCGCCGGGCCTGAAGCTGGGCGACCGGGTGATGTGCCACCACTACGAGGGCTGCGGCGTCTGCGAAATCTGCGCTATGGGCTACGAGCAGCTATGCCCGCAGGGGCATATCACTTTCGGCGGCGGCACCGGCCACGGCGCCAACGCCGATTATATGATTTGCCCCGCCCGCTCCCTGGTGCATCTGCCCGATGAACTTTCCTTTGAGGAGGGCGCGGCCATTTCCTGCGGCACCGGCACCGCCTGGAACGGGCTGAACAAGATGGACGTTTCCGGCAAGGATGTGGTAGCGGTGTTCGGCCAGGGGCCGGTGGGGTTGAGTGGCACGCTGTCGGCCAAAGCCATGGGCGCCCGCGTCATCGCCGTGGACGTAGTAGAGGAGCGGCTGCGTCTCGCCACCGAACTGGGCGCCGATTACACGGTGAACGCCGCCGCCGTCGATGCAACGCCGGCCATCCTGGATCTAACCGGCGGGCAAGGGGCCACCGCGGCGCTGGAAACCTCCGGCAATCCCACGGCGCGCCAACAAACCTTGACCTGCCTACGCCCTTTCGCCCGCGCCTGCTACGTAGGAGTAGGCGCCCCGGCGGAAATCGATTTCAACCGCGATGTGATTTTCAAGGTGCTGACCATCTACGGCTCCTGGACTTTCAGCAAAGCGGAATTGATCGAAATCGCCCGCTTTTTCGTCGACACCGGCGCCCCCCTGTCCAAACTGATCACCCACCGCTACCGCCTGGACGACGCCATAGAAGCGTTCCAAACCTTCGACCGCGCAACCACCGGCAAGTGCGTATTCGTGTTCGATTAAGGGCGATGAAATCGAATGCGGCTGTGAAGCTAACCAACCGTCGCCGCGGAAATAACGATAATGGCGATTACGATCAAAACGATAACCCCAAAGAATACAACCATAACCGTAAAATCGCCATTCGAGTCATCGGCAGTCTGATCTTCGGTATTGACGGCAGACGCTTCCTCTACGGCCAGCGCATCAATATCCGAGGACGGCCACGGCGATTGCGGGTTGTTTTGCGGAGTTCCGCACCAGTGGCAGACAAGGGCTTTAGCGCTGATTGCTTCGTCGCTGTTCTGTTACATTTGCTGGGTTGTATCGGCTATACTACCAGCTATGGGGCATCTGTGTAGGGGAAACTGCAAGCGGAAAACCGGGCAACCTTGCCAAACCTGCCGGACATCCGGCGGGGCGCGGGTTGTACAGCTTGACGCCAATGGCAAGCCGGTCAAGCCGGAAGGCAAACACGCCCAAGCTACGCCCCACGAAAAGGGCGCCGCGGTGGAGATGTATTTTGACGGGCTATCCTACCGCCGGACGGCGGGGAATATGGATCAGTTTTTCGGGCGCGAAACCACGCAGGTTAGCGTCTACCGCTGGGTTAGGGATTTATCGAAAAAGGCGGATGAGGTGCTACGCCCGATGAAGGTTGACACCGGCCGCGTTTGGGTTGCCGATGAAGTGGTGGTCAAGGTTGGCGGAAAGAATTATTGGCTTTTCAATGTGATGGATTCGCAGACCCGATTCCTGCTGGCGGCATATCTATCCCCAACGCGGACAACCCGCGACGCGGCGACAGCGTTGGCGTTGGCGCGGCGGCGGTCAAACAACCCGCCGGTTGCCGTCAAGACGGATGGGCTGGCATCTTACCGGGATGCGTTGCCGCGGGCTTTTCCAACTCATCCGGTGCGACACGTCGTCAGTCAAGGCGTCAAGGCGGATATTAACAACAACCTTAGCGAAAGGCTTCAGGGAACGATACGGGATAGGGATAAGACGCTACGGGGCTTGAAATCGCGGGAAACCGGGCAAGCCTATGTTGACGGGCTGGTTACGCATTACAACTACTTTCGCCCCCACGAAAGCCTGAAGGGAAAGAAGCCGGCGGAAGCCGCCGGAGCGGAAATTCCCTTTGACAGCTGGGAGGATGTGGCGGCGATGAAATCCGGCTAAAGGGGCGGGATATGCGGGAAAATCTGTTGCCGGGGATTGAGTTGGTGAACGGCGATTGCGCCGCGGTGTTGCCAGAGTTGCCGCCCGCGGACTTAATCCTCACATCGCCGCCCTATGACGGTATGCGGGAATACGGCGGATACAGTGGAGCGTTTGACTTTGACGCCATCGCCGCGGCTTGTGTTGCCAACCTTGCGCCGGGTGGGGCGCTGGTCTGGGTGGTTGCAGATCAAGTCGTTGACGGCGATGTAACCGGAACGAGTTTCCGGCAGGCATTAGCTTTTAAGGAATTGGGGCTGAAGCTTCACCAGCCGTTGATTTGCGATAAGTGGGCATTGACGTCTATGCGCCCGAATGCATATTTCCAAACCCACGAGTATATGTTTGTGTTCTCCAAGGGCAAGCCCAAGACCGCCAACCTGCTCCACGATAAGCCCAACGTTGCCGCTGGGCGGAAACAGCCCAATCAAGCTATCAGCAAAGTCTCAGACGACCGACCGCCATTTGCCATTGAACTGCACACGATAAAGGATATGGGGCGGCGCGGTAGCATCTGGAAATACCGCAATGTCGTTTATGGCGAGCAAGCTGATACATCCGGCTTGAAATACCAGCAACTCACCCGACACCCGGCGAAATTCAAGAAAGCCCTCGCCCGTGACCATATCCTAAGCTGGACAAACCCCGGCGATCTGGTTATCGACCCGATGGTTGGCAGCGGCACAACGCTAAGGGCGGCGGCGGATTTGGAGCGGCGGGCAATCGGGGTGGAAATCAACCCGGGGTACTGCGATTTAATCCGGCAACGGCTGGCGCAATCCGTGCTACCGCTGGAGGGCTAAGGCTTGAATAACCCAGCAAATGTAACAGAACATTCGTCGCAATTATGGCATTGTCGTTCTAATCGCTTCGGGGCCAGCGGCGCCCCGGCGATGGCAATCAGAGCGACAATGCCGAACAGCAGTCCCCATAATATCCACCAAAACCCATCACGGCCTTTGACCTCGGCCAGCCAGGCGCAGAATATGGCGGACGCCAGCCAGAGAACGACAAAGGCGGCCCAAAAAACTGCGGGAACGTATTCCATACCATCTCCTGTAATAATTGATTATCCGCCAAGCCGGACGGCGTCAGCCGGCCCGCCAGACTTGCCGGCGAAACTCCCCATCGCGCAATTCCGAAAACGCGACGCTATCGATTGCTACGGCGAAACAGTGAAACTCCGGCTCCTGCGGGCGGTACCCGATGGCGGCGTGCACCGCATCGGCGAAACGCCCCCGCTCCCCGGGATCCGTAACCTCCACCGCCCGGCCGTACACCTTGAACTCCCCCTCGCCGCCCCCCCGGTCGGACACCGCGCTATGCACCACGCAACGGGAATCGCGCAACAAATCCCGCGCCTTCCGCGAGCGCCACATCATCCCCAAATACAACCGCCCGTCCACGATGAACGGCTCCACCGGGGAAATGCGGGGCCAGCCATCGCGCCGCAAAGTCCCCACCAGCGCCAACCCGGCGCGGGCAAACCGGGCGGCGCCCAGCCCGGCCAACCCCGGGGCAGCGTCGGCGAACTCCTGCCAGCTTGCGGGCATATTGACTAGACTCCAAGTTGGACATTGACCATTGCGGCGTCAAAGATTTTCGGATACGATACAGCTACGGAAATAATTTGACATTGACTAAGCCGGTGTCGCATTTGAGGGGGTAATGGAATGCCCAACGGTGAATCCTATTTTGAGCCGGTACTGGATGCGGCGCACCCCCGGATACTGGAAAATGTGGCGCAGGTTCACGCCCTCGCCAGGGTGATTCGCGGCATTCCCATCCCGCCCTACGTCCAGCAACGGCTGGACCGGCTCAACATCCGGCGGGCGGTCCGCGGCACTACCGGCATCGAAGGCACCGAGCTTTCCGAAACGGAAGTCGACCTGGTAGTGGATTCCCCGCCCGGCGATGCGCCCCTTGGCCCCGGCCGCGAAAGAGAGGAGCAGGAAGTCCGTAACGCCGAAGCCTTGATGCGTTACGTCGGCGGCTACCTGGAGCATAACCCAACGGCGCCGGTGACGGAAGATCTGATCCTGGAATTTCACCGGATATTGACGCAAAACATCAATTATCCGCACAACGAACCCGGCCGGTATCGCAATCATTCCGTAGTGGTGGGCAGCTACCGTCCGCCCCCTACCGGGGATGAAGTCCGGCGGTTGATGACCGGATTTGTCCGCTGGTTCAACACCGGCCTGCCCACCCATTGGGATCCGGTATTGCGGGCGATAGCCGCCCATTTCTATGTAGTTAGCATCCATCCTTTCGGCGACGGCAACGGGCGCACTTCCCGGGCGGTGGAGAGTTTTCTGCTTTACAAAGCGGGCGTAAACGTCCGCGGCTACTATTCGCTTTCCAACTATTACTATCAAAACCGCCCCGAATACATCGCCAACTTGAACCGAGTCAGGACTCAAGGAATTTTCAATCTCACCCCTTTTGTAGCTTTCGCTTTGCAAGGTTTGGTGGATGAATTGACGCAAGTTCACGCCGAAGTGCTGGGGGAAGTGCGAATAATCACATTCCGGGATTATGCCCGGGAAATGCTGGCTAATTCGGGCCGGTTGGCCACCCCGGCGGGGCAGCGGCAGCTAAATTTCCTGATTGGCCTGTCCAACGGTGCCGTATCGCTGCGGGAACTCCGCTCCGGCCGGCATACCCTCTCGCACCTGTACCGGAACGTCACCACCCGCACGCTTACCCGCGATCTAAACGCCCTGAAGCAGGAAAATCTGATAATCGCGGACGGCGATGAAATCCGCGCCAACCTAGAGCTGATGACCCGGTTCACCGCTTGACGGCCATTCCGCCCTGATTTGGCGAAAAACAACCCCGCGGCCCAAAAAAACCGCGGGGCTAAGCGCATTGCCGATATTGGTACCCCGGAGGGGCTTCGATCCCCTGATCTCCACCTTGAAAGGGTGGCATCCTTGGCCAGGCTAGACGACCGGGGCACGCTGTACCCCCTACTATACCACCCTTTTCCGGCGAATGCTAGGGGTATAGCGCCAATTCGTCCAAAGATGTCTCCTCCGGGTAGCCCGCCATCAGGTTCATATTCTGCACCGCCTGCCCGGCCGCCCCCTTCACCAGATTGTCCAACGCGCTGATCACCGTCAGCCGCCCGGTGCGCTGGTCGACTACCGGATGCAACAGACACATATTGTTGCCCAGCGTATGCTTGGTTTGCGGCGGCGCCGCCACCACCCGCACAAAGGGATGCCCGGCGTAATAATCGCGGTACACCTGCGCCAGCCGCTCCTTGCCCTCATCCCCCGCCCACTCGCCGGGGGCGGACAGCGGGGCGTAGCAGGAACTCAAAATGCCCCGGGTGATCGGTATCAGATGCGTCTGAAAAGTGACCTTGACCGGCGCGGCCGCCAGCGGGTTAAGTTCCTGCACGATTTCCGGCAAGTGGCGATGCCCGTTGACCGCGTAGGCGAAAGCGTTTTCGTTGACCTCGGAAAAGTGGTTCGCCATATTCAGACTGCGCCCGCCCCCGGACACCCCGGAAAGACTGCTCACGATAATATCGGACCCGATGATCCCCGCCGCCACCGCCGGCGCCAGCGCCAAAATCGCCCCGGTCGGGTAGCAGCCGGGGTTGGCTACCAGACGGGCGGCGCGGATTTCCTCGCGGTGCAGCTCGGTAAGCCCGTACACCGCCTCCTCCAGCAGCGCCGGCTCCTGATGCGCCACCCCGTACCACCGCTCATATTCATCCGCCTGCTTCAGCCGGAAATCGGCGCTGATATCCACCACCTTGACCCCCTGCCGCAGCGCCGGAATACACGCTTCGGCGCTGGCCTTATGCGGCAGCGCCGAAAACACCAAATCCAAACTCCCGCTCAGTTCCGGTTCAATGGTCAAATCCAAACTGTCCAAGTGGGGAAAGATCTCGCCCAGACGCTGCCCGGCGGCGCTGCGCCCGGTCACCGATGCGATTTTCACTTCAGGATGGCGGCGCAGAATCCGGGCCAGTTCGGAGCCGGAGTACCCGGTAACATTGATAATTCCCACTTTCACTTTCTCGCCTCTCCTCGCCGGTATTTCCGCCGCCCGCGCTTTAGCCGCGGCTAAAACCGATGCGCCCGGCTTTAGCCTATTCCCTAAAACCGCCGCGGCATAATTCTAAACATTCGGAATATGCGGAATGACCGCGGGGCCTTGCCCGCCCGATTTGCCGCCGCCCCTTTCCTTGCCGTCCGGTTGAACCGCGAATTGCCGGCGCGAAGGGCATAGCCCCGCCACCACGCACTGCCCGCACAAAGGCCGCTGCGCCTTGCACACCCGCCGCCCGTGAGTGATGAACGCCACATGAAAGTTGAACACCGCATCGGGCGGCACTTTCGCTTCCATCACATCGTGCGCCTTATCGGCGCCGGTCTTGGCGTCGATCGCCCGCAGCCTCTGGCACACCCGGAATATATGCGTATCAATCGCCATCGCCGGCATCCCCAAGGAAAAGTTGAGGATAATCCCCGCCGATTTAGGCCCGATGCCCGGCAGTTGGCGCAGCCACGCTTTGGCCTCCGCCAAGGGCATTTCCCCCAAAAACGACAAATCCAGCGACCCGCCGTTGCGCGCCAGCACTTGCCCCAAGACTTCCTTGATCCGCGGCGCCTTGACCTTCGCCAGCCCGCCGGGCGCAATCGCGTTTTCAATCGCGCCCACCTCCGCCCGCGCCACCGCCTCCAGCGTCCCAAACCGCTCCATCAACCGGGCGTATGCCCGCCCGGAGTTAATGTCCGACGTATGCTGCGACAGTATCGTAAACACCATCTCATCCGCCGGCGGCAGTCGCCGCTCTTGCTGAAAAGGGCCATATTCCCGCGTCATCAAAGCCACCGCTTCGGCCACCCGCGCGGCCGACATCGTAGGGCTACGCCGCGGCTTCCCGTCCGAAAGTTTAGCTGACGTCTGATTCGAAGCCATCGGCGGATTCCAGCACAAATTTAGCTATCGGGGATACGGGTCCGAGGATTAGCCCCCGCCCGCCCCCATAAGTTTCGCCGCCGGGGATCTGGGGCCTGGGATTAGCCCCCACCCCCGCCCTCCCCCTAAGGGGGAGGGTTAGGGTGGGGGTTTTATCGGCGAGATAGGGCCAGAGTCAGAACAAATGGCAAGCCACAGTGTGACCGGGGTTGATTTCCTTCACCGGCGGTTCCTGAAGCCCGCAATGATCCATCACAAAGGGGCAGCGGGTATGAAAATGGCACCCCTGCGGCGGATTCAAGGGCGATGGCACTTCCCCGGTCAGGATCATTTCCTCCTGTATGGTATCAGGATGGGACGGCAGCGCCGCCGACATCAACGCTTTGGTGTAGGGATGCGACGGGTTGTCGAACAGATCCTTGACCGGCGACATTTCCACGATGCGCCCCAAATACATCACCGCCACCCAAGTACACATATACCGCACCGTCGCCAAGTGGTGCGCGATCAGCATATAGCTAACATTGTACTCCGCCTGCAAATCCTTCAGCAGGTTCATTATCTGCGCCCGGATCGAAACGTCCAGCGCCGACACCGGTTCGTCCAGCACAATCACTTTCGGGTTGAGCGACAAGGCGCGGGCGATCGCCAGCCGCTGCCGCTGCCCGCCGCTGAATTCGTGCGGGTATAGGTTGGCGTGATACGAACTAAGCCCCACATCGGTCAGCAACTTCAGCACCCGCTCCTGGATCTCGGCACGGCTCAACTCCATATTGATGACCATCGGCTCCGCGATCAAATCCCGCACCCGCATCCGCGGGTTGAGCGAACTCCACGGATCTTGAAACACCGCCTGCACCGACCGCCGGTATTCCCGGCGGGTTACGGCATCGGCGTCCCGAATTTCCTTGCCCTCAAACCGGATGGATCCCTCGGTGGGATGCTCCAGCATCAGCATCATCTTGGCGGTAGTGCTTTTCCCGCAGCCCGATTCCCCGACAATGCCCAAAGTTTCGCCGGGCCGCAGCTCAAAGGATACCCCGTCCACCGCCTTGACATGACCCGTGGTCTTGCTGATCAGCAACCCTTTGGTGACCGGAAAATGCTTTTTCAGCCCCACCGCCTCCAGCAACGGGGAATTGCCGCCGGGGGGCGCTACCGACTGTTGCGCCGGGTTCGTTATGGTCGTCATTCCGCTAACCGCCAGCATGAAGCGTCATGGCCCTGGGCTACCGTCGTGCGCGGGGGATATTCGGCGCGGCACCGCTCCATCACATACTGGCAGCGGTCGGCGAAGGGACAGCCGGGCGGCAGGTTGTGCAGCGTCGGCGGCTGCCCTTCGATCGAATACAGCCGGTCCACATCCTCCTCCATTTTCGGCACCGACGCCAGCAGCGCCTCGGTATATGGATGCGAGGGATGGTTGAATATGTCCCGCACGCTGCCCTGCTCCACAATCCGCCCGGCATACATCACCGCCACCCGGTCGCACATCTTGGCCACGATCCCGAAATCGTGCGTAATGAAAATCAGCGCCACATTGGAATCCCGCTGGAGTTCCTTCAGCAGCGCCAAGTATTGCGCCTGGATCGTAACATCCAGCGACGTAGTAGGTTCGTCCGCGATCAGCACCTGCGGCTGGCAGGAAATCCCAATCGCCCCCACCACCCGCTGCCGCATCCCGCCGCTCATCTGGTGCGGGTAATCCCGCATCCGCGATTCCGCCGCCGGAATGTTCACCTTCCGCAACACCGACAGCGCCTGCTCCGCAATGGAGCGCTTGGGGATGTTCTGGTGTATCCCGATCGCCTCCGAAACCTGGTTGCCGATGGTGAATACCGGGTTAAGCGAAGTCATCGGATCCTGGATGATCAAGGCGATTTTACTCCCCCGAACCTTGTTCATCTCGCTTTCCGAAAGCCGCAACAAATCCTGCCCATCCAGCTCGATGCTCCCCGACACGATCCGCCCCGGCGGCATCGGGATCAGCCGCATCAGCGACAGCATCGTCACCGACTTGCCGGAGCCGGATTCCCCGACAATGCCCAAAGTTTCGCCGCGGCGCAAGTCAAAGCTGATGCCGTCCACCGCTTTGACCGTGCCCCAGCGGGTCTGAAAATAAGTTCGCAAGCCGTCCACTTTCAGGACGACCTCGCTGCCAATGGCCGTTTTGGTAGTCATAACTTCCTTACGATCGCGCCTTAATTCAAGTTCGCGGGCGGGGCGGAATGGCGGCATGAGCGGCTACTCGATCTGCCGCAGCCGCGGATCCAGTTTATCCCGCAGCCAGTCGCCGAACAGGTTCAGCGACAGCACCGTCAGCACAATGGCAATGCCCGGGAAAGTGGAAATCCACCACGACCCGGTGGTGAACCCCCCGGCCAAGTAATCCCGCCCATCCGCCACCATCACCCCCCACGCCGGCGTCGGCGGCGGCACCCCCGCCCCCAAAAAGCTGAGCGTCGATTCCAGCAAAATCACAATCCCCACCTGCAACGTCGCCACCACAATCAACGTGTTGATCGTGCCGGGGAATATGTGAATAAACAGGATCCGCGGCGTAGACGCCCCCGCCACCCGCGCCAACGACACGAAATCCATATTCTTGAGTTGCAGCACCTCCCCCCGCAACTGCCGGGCGAAGCGCGGCCAAATGAAAATCGTAAGCACCGCCACGATAATCGCCAAAGACGCCCCGCCCAGCGTGACCACCATCACCAACGCGATCAGCACCAGCGGAATCGCCAGCAGTATGTCCACAAACCGCATTATGATTTCGTCCACAATCCCCCCGTACCACCCCGCAACCAACCCCAGCAGCACCCCGATACTCCCCCCGACCCCCAGCGTAACCGCCGCCGCGATCAGCGAGATCCGGGCGCCGTAAATGATGCGCGAAAGTATATCCCGCCCCAACTGGTCAGTGCCCAACAGAAACTTGGTGCTGCCGGCCGGACGGATGACCTTGTAAAACTCATCCCCCAACTGGACATCGGGATCCGTCTTGCGCGCTTCCGACAACGATATTTCGCTGTTCCGGTTGGCGATCGAAACCCGCTCCACCACCACCCGCGGCGTATCCTCGGTCTTGGCGGCATACCAGAACGGCGGTATTTTCTGATCCTCCAACTGCCCCAATTCCGGGTCATGCGGCGCAATCAACGGCGCGGCGATGCCCGCGAATAGCACCAGCGCCAGCAGAAAAACCGGAATCACCGGCCACCGCCGGAAAATGCGGTATCCCGCCGCCAGTTGCCGCAGTCCGGCCGGCTTGCGGGCGGGGCTTAATGTTTCGCCCCCGGATGTGACCGAGCTTGTTGCCGCCATCGCTCCTTATCCTTGCCTGCCCCCCGGCTAGGCGTACCGAATGCGGGGGTCAATGTATGCGTACAGCACGTCCACCGACAGCGCCGCCAAAACATATAGCAGCGTGAACACCACCACCACCCCCTGAAGCAGCGGGTAGTCGAACGCGAACAGCGCATCAATCGCCAGCTTGCCCAACCCCGGCCAGGCGAACACCGTCTCCACCACCAGCGACCCGGTGACCAACGCCCCCAGCGTAACCCCGGCGAATGTCAACGGCGGGATCAGCGCATTGCGGAACGCGTGCCGCAACACAATCCCCCAATACGGCACCCCCTTGGCCCGCGCCAGCTTGATGTACTCCGAATCCAGCACATCCAGCATCGCCGACCGCACCAGCCGCAGGTTGGCCGCCGCATAGTACCACCCCAGCGTCACCGCCGGCAGCACCACGCTGTTCCAATCCTCCCGTCCATAAGGCGGCAGCAACTCCAGCGACACCGCGAAAAAGATGATCAGCATGATCCCCAACCAGAAAGGCGGCGCCGACTGCCCGAACATCGCCACGATCTTGCCGATCTGATCCACCAACGTGCCGCGCTTGACCGCCGACAAGATCCCCAACGGAATCCCCACCAGCAGCGACACCACAAACGCGGTCAACCCCAAGTACAGCGTGTTGGGCAATCGATCCAGCACCACATCGGTCACCGGCCGCCCCTCTTTCACCGATACGCCGAAATCCCCCCGAAAAGCGTTGCCGATGAAAATGAAATACTGCTGATAGTAGGGCCGATCCAGCCCCAAAACCTCCCCCATCCGCCGCCAGTCCTCCTCCGTGGAGTAATCATCCAGCATTATATGGCGCGGATCGCCGGAAGCCCGGCTCATTATGAATATGATGAGCGAAACCGCCAGCAGGGTAACGACCGCCAGCGCCAGCCGCCGGACCAAATATCTCTGCATAACGCCCTATGCCGCGCCGCCAAATTTTGAATCGGGATTGTTACGATTATACGCCATAACATAGCAATTTAGATTAGTCCCCGCTAATCGCCGGGCGAAACTGGCAAAAACCGCCCCGCCGCTGGTCCAAGGGGGGCGGGCGTGAACCCGCCCCCGTCCATATCCGGCCTATTGGCGGTGCTTGATGTACTCAAACCCCGTCGGCGCCCGGACTTCGCTGTAGTCCACCGGCCGCCACTGCGGATCCAGCCGCTGGCCCACCGGCCAAATGCCGTCATGCGCGTAAATGGCGAACGCCATCACGTTGTCGTACATCCAGCCGTAAACCTTGCGCTCCTTTTCCGCCACCTGCACCGGATCCGTTTCCGCCAGCAGGTCGGTAATGTTTTCCTCCATCCACGGATGCTCCGTGCCGTAGCTGAACGTGGATTTGGCGACATAGTTGGACGCCCCGATAGCCGGCGTCAAACGCTGGCTCACCGTGTGGCAAGTCGCGCCCTGATACTTGCGAGTAATCAGCTCCGGCCGGATGGTCGCGTAAGGCACCCGCTGGAGTTCCACATCGATGCCGATCGCTTCCCAGTACTGCCCCACCGCCTCGCAAGCCGGCACTTCGCCCGGCGCGTTGCGGATGGCCGGCGTCAGCGTGATCGAAAACCCGTCGGCATAGCCCGCATCCGCCAGCAACTGCCGCGCCATTTCCGGGTCGTACTCGAAAACCCAGCGCGGGTCGGCTTTGGCGTCATGCCCCATCCAGTCCCGCATATACAGCGGCTGCCCGAAACCGGAAAGGATGTTGTCCACAATCGCCTGCCGGTCAATGGCAATCGCCATCGCCCGCTTGACCATCACCGCATTCTGCCATTCCTGCGATTCCGGATCCTCATCGCACGACACCCAGGCATTGTTGCAGTCCAGGTCGGGATAGGGGTTGCCCTCTTTGTCCACCCCGTAGGTCTGGCCGTAAATGTTCAGCCCCGCCTGCCCCGCATTGGGCCAGGACACGATTTCCGTGCCTTCCACCGCCTCCACCGCCGGCAGCGAGTCAAAGGCCATCTCCATAATGTCCAGCCGCCCCGCCTGAAAACCGGCGATGCGGGTAGCCTCCTCCGGGATGGAACGCACGTGCAGTTCGGCGAAGTAAGGCGTCTGCCGCCAGTGATTTTCCACCGCCCGGAACCGCCAAACCGTGCCGTCCGGTTCATGCGATTCCACCATCCACGGCCCAGTGGCGGATATATTCTTGCTGGCCTCCCGGACGCCCGCCTCGTACTCGGAAGTCGAGGTGTCGTCCATACTGCCGCCGTTAGCCTCCACCAACTCCTGCGTCTGCTGCCGGCTGACGATGGTGGTGCTTACGCCGCCCAAGTGCCGCATAAACTCAAAGGCGCGTTCCCGCAGCCACGGCTCCCCGGTGTCGATTTCCACCGTGTAGTCGTCAATCACCGTCTGCGAGCCGCCCGCATTGCCCACCCAAAAATCGCCGATAATCCCGGCGCGGGCATTCAGCGCGCCCTCATGCCATTCCTTGTAGTTCCAAAGAATGTCCTGAATCGTGAGGCTGCCGCAGCTTTGGTCAAAATTGGCCCCGCACTTGTGATGAAATTCCACATCATCCCGGATGGTCCAAGTCCACAACTGCCCATTGGGGGAAATTTCCCATTCCGCCGCCAGCATCGGCCCCGGCGAAAGATCCGGCTGAATCGCAACCATCGACTCGCCGAAAGTAACCGCCGAGTACTGCACCCGGGGGCTGGACATAAACCGCGGATGCCCCTCAAACACGCCGGTCTCCTTGGCCCCGTAGGTGATCGTCCCCTCCGGCTCGTGAGTGACTTCCTCCACCCGGGTAGGCGCCGGACGGGGCGTCGAAGTCGGCGGCACCGCCGTCGGTTCGCCCATCGCCGTCGGCTCCGGGGTTTCGCCGGGCATCGCCGCCGTCGGGGCCTCGGTGGCCGCCGGCATCGCCGTCGGCGCCGCCGTGGGCGTCGCCACCGGCGTGGAGGTGGCCGACGAACCGCAGGCCGCCGCCAGCGCCAACGCCACCGTTAGCAACGCAGGAATCCAGAGCTTCGCGAATACCGTTCTTGCCTTAACCACTTCTACTCCTTTCCCAACATACGCAATTAGACTCCCGGCCCGTTCCAGGGGCGCGGCGGGGAGCATATCTTGGCGGATGATTTATATTGATTTCCCCGCCATTTGTCAAGGGGGGAACCGCCAAATCAAAATTTTCCCCCCAACCCCCAACCCCAACCCCCCGCCCCATCCCCATCATCAACAATCCCCATCCCATACCCCCGCCCCATCACCAACAAACTCCCCCATCCCCAATAATCCCCATCCCATACCCCCACCCCATCACCAACAAACTCCCCCATCCCCAATAACCTCCCCCACCCCCAATAATCCCCATCCCATACCTTCCCCCATCATCAACAACCTCCCCCATCCCCAATAATCCCCTCCCCCTAAGCCATAAATTCCCTCCCCCTTAGGGGGAGGGTTAGGGTGGGGGTGAATCCCCCCCCAAAACCAACCGCCCCCCCCAAAACCAACCGCCCCCACCCCAAAACCAACCGCCCCCACCCCCACCCCCAAATCCCCGACGCCCCCCCCAATTCATCCTGAGCTTGTCGAAGGACGAATTGCCCCCCAACCCCCACCCAATCCCAAAAATCCCCCACCCAAACCCCTTGACAAACCCCAAACTAACGTTCTACAATAACCCCAATGCCAAAACCTCATTCCCCCAAACAGCGCTGAATGGGGGGAGCTACGGGGTAAAGTCCCGGCCGGGATAAAGACAGGCAGTTGTGTGGTGTGTGTGTGTCCGGACTTGTGGTGGTGTGGTGTGGCCGCCCCGCATTAGTCCCAAGCCTGCTCAAAGGATGTCCCGCGGGGGGGAGGCCTCCGGGGATCCATCCCGGGCTTAGCGAGGGATGACCTGCGGAACCGCCCTAAACCTGATCGTGTCAAAGGATGTCCCGCGGGGGGGAGGCTCCCGGGGCTCCATCCCGAAGCGGTCATACAAGGGTGACGGGTGGGGCGGATGTGGGGGGTGTGCGTGGGGGGTGTGGTGTGGTGTGGCGACGAACGGAAGGTAGCCGCAGCCGGCGGCGGCTAGCTTAAAAATTCAACCCAAGAGGCAACCAAATGGCAACCCAATCAAAAAACCCCGGCAAAGGCAACCCAGACAAGGAAACCCCGGAAACCTAACCCAGCCAGGAAAACCCCGGAAAACCCATCCGGCGGGAAACCCCGAACCGGGGCCAACCCCTATTAACGACCAGGAGCTTACAATGCCGCCCTAAAACCTACGGAAACCACCGGATCCCAATACCAAAAAAATCGCCGTTGCCCGCCCGGCAACCGGCCAACACCGACATACCCAACCGCCAACCGCCCAACGCCCTGCGTTGCGCCGCGTGGCGGCTTGATCGTATTTAACGCCCCTACCCCCTTGCCAACCCCCGAAACCCTTTCCTACAATAATAAACCTACCCAACCATCCCGAACCAGCCCAACCATCCCGAACCAGCCCAACCATCCCGAACCAGCCCAACCATCCCAAACCCGCCCAATCATCCTGAGCTTGTCGAAGGACGCCCCCCCGCCAAGTGCGACCAAATGCAACCAAATGCGACCAAAAGCAAGCAAAACCACCCCATCCAAGCCGAAAAATGCAACCAAATGCGACCAAACTAAAAAACTCCCCGCTCCCCGTCAGCCTTGCCAAACCGCAAAATGCAACCAAATGCAACCAAGTAAAAAAATCCCCGCCCCCGGCAACCCCAACCCGCCCCCAATAGAATAAAATCCCCCCGCATCACCCCCTTATGAATCGCAGGAAAACTTTGGAAACCATCAAAATCGCCTACATCCAACCCATCGGCGGCGCCAGCGGCGATATGCTGCTAGGCGCCCTGATCGACGCCGGCCTGCCCCCCGAAGCCTTGCGCCGCGAACTGGCGAAACTCCCCGTCACCGGCTACGCCATCGAAGCCGCCGCCGAAACCCGCGCCGAAATGCGCGGCACCCACCTCAATATCCGCTTGGCCAACCGCGCCCGCCACTCCCCCGCCCAACTGCTCCAAGCCCTAACCGACAGCGACCTCGCCCCCCCGGTAAAAGACCAAGCCGCGCAAACCCTCCGCGCCCTCTGGCAAGCCGAAGCCCGCGTCCACGGCCAGCCCCCAGACGCCCTGGAGCTGGAGGAACTAGGCAGCATCGACACCCTGCTCGATGTCGCCGGCGTCTGCTACGGCCTCCACCAACTCGGCATCGCCGAAGTATACGCCGCCCCCCTAGTGCTGGGCGAACCCGCCCCCCCCCGCCGCCCCGGCGGCTATTCCAACCCCGCCCCCGCCACCCTGGAGCTGATCGCCGCCGCCGCCGCCCCGGTAGCCGCCGACACCCCCGCCCACGCCGGCGCCGGCGAACTGACCACCCCCACCGGCGCCGCCCTCATCACCACCCTCGCCCGATTCCACCGCCCCGCCTTTTCCCTCCAACGGGTAGGCATCGGCCTCGGCGCCAAAGACCCCCCCGGTTTCCCCAACGCCCTCCGCCTCTGGCTCGGCGAAATCCAACACCCCGACCCGCCCCCCCAATCCGCCGCAATGGATACCCTATTCCGCCCCGCCGACGTGACGCTACTGGAAACCAACCTCGACGACGCCACCGGCCTAACCTTGGGCCACGCCCAAGAATCCCTGTTCGCCCTCGGTGCCCTCGACGTATGGCTCACCCCGGTGCAAATGAAAAAAAACCGCCCCGGCGCCGTGCTGTCCGCCCTCGTCCCCCGCCAACTGGAACAAGCCGCCGTCGCCCTCATCCTCCGCGAAACCCCCACCTTAGGCGTCCGCGCCCGCCCCGCCGACCGCTACGTCGCCCACCGCCAAAGCATCACCATCGAAACCGGATTCGGCCCCGCCAGCGTCAAAATCAAATCCCTCCCCTCCACCGACGGCCCCCCCCAGCCCATCAGCGCCGCCCCCGAACCCGACGACTGCCGCCGCATCGCCGCCGCAACCGGCATCCCCTTCCAAGAAATCTACCACCGCGCCGCCGAAGCCGCCCGCCAGCAACTTTTATAAGGTATATAAAGGTATATCGATGTATAATTACATTCCCCCCAAACCCCCGCGCCAACGGCGTATAATCAACCCGCCAAAATGACCGACGACCGCCTGGAACATGGTGGCGCGGGCGGCAGCCTTGCCCTTGATGTGAATCAACCCGCCAAAATGACCGACGACCGCCTGAAGCAGCTACTAACGCAAGTGCGCGACGGCCAATTGACGCCGGAGCAAGCATTGACCCAATTGCGCGATTTGCCCTACCAGGATCTAGGCTACGCCCGCATCGACCACCACCGCCCCCTACGCACCGGACACCCCGAAGTCGTGCTGGGCCGCGGCAAAACCCCGGAGCAGATTGCCGGCATCGTCGCCGCCCTCCGCGGCCGCGGCCACCCGGTACTAGTCACCAAAACCGGCCCCGAAGCCTGGCCAGCCGTCCGCCAAGCCGCCCCCGAAGCCCAATACCACGAACCCGCCGCCGCCATCGTAATCCCATCCCCCGCGCCGCCCCCCCCCCAACCGGGCATACTGATCATCACCGCCGGCACCGCCGACCTCCCCATAGCCGAGGAAGCCCGCCTAACCGCCGAACTAATGGGCCACGACGCCCCCCTAATCGCCGACATAGGCGTAGCCGGCCTGCACCGCCTCCTAGCCCGCCTCCCCGAAATCCGCGCCGCCCAAGTAATCATCGTCGCCGCCGGCATGGACGCCGCCCTCCCCTCCGTAATCGCCGGCCTAGTATCCGCCCCCATCATCGCCGTACCCACCAGCGCCGGCTACGGCGCCAGCTTCCACGGCCTCGCCGCCCTCCTATCAATGCTAAACAGTTGCGCCCCCGGCACCGCCGTAGTAAATATCGACAACGGCTTCGGCGCCGCCTACCTAGCCGCCCAAATCAACCACCAAATCCAACCCCAAAAGGAGTAAAGCGATGCTGAACTGCCGCCTCTGCGGTTGCCTAATCCTACTCATAATCCTGCTCGCCGTCGTCATAAGCGTGATCCTAACCTACGGCGTACTGGAACGCCTGCCGTAAACACCCTAACCACCCCGCCAAAACCGAAAACCCCAAATCCCCATAGCCACCCCGCCAAAACCGAAAACCCCAAATCCCTAACCACCCCGACAGGGGCGGAAACCCCAAAATCCCCTAGCCATCCCGACAGGGGCGGAACCCCAAAATCCCCTAACCACCCCGCCAAAACCGAAAACCCAAAAATCCCCTCCCCCTCCGGGGGAGGGTTAGGGTGGGGGCGTCCCCCCATCCAACAGGAAGCAAAACCATGAACCGTCGCACCGGCTGCCTAATCCTGGCCCTACTAGCCGCCCTCCTACTAGTATCCTGCGGAATGCTGGGCCGCCTAACCCTAACCCTCTAACCCACCCTAACCCTCCCCCACCGGGGGAGGGCCAGGGCAGAGGCGAACCCCACGCGCCTAAAACTCCAAAGCGTGCTTAATATGCTCCACCGACAGCAACTTACCCCCCCGATCCAAATTCACGCAAACCAAATCAATCCGCCAAGAAGTGCCCGACTGATACCCCCCAGCAACCCGCGCCTGCAAATAATGCTCCGCCGCCAAAACCAACCGCTCCGCCCGCGCCGGGGATATGGCCTCCGCCGCCAACCCGAAAGCGCCCCCGCGCCGGGTTTTCACCTCCACGAAAACCACCTCCCCATCCGCATCCACCGCCACAATATCGATTTCCCCATCCCGGCAGCGGTAATTAGTGGCGGCGATGCCATACCCCGCCGACTCCAGCCGCCGCCGCGCCAGCGATTCGCCCCACCGCCCCAGCCCCGCATTCCCCGTCACCGCGCCCCCGCCAGCAGCGCCGCTTGCGCCACCGGCGCGAAAGACCGCCGATGAATCGCGCAAGGCCCGATTTCCCGCAGCCGCTCCCGGTGAAACGCGGTAGCATACCCCTTATGCCGCCCGAAACCATAACCGGGATACATCCGTTCATAATCCGCCATCATCCGGTCCCGCGTAACTTTGGCGACATTAGACGCCGCCGCAATGCTATAACTGCGCCTATCCCCCTTGACCACCGCATCATAAGGATAATCGCAATGCCGCACCGGGATATAATCCAACAACAAATGCGCCGGCCGCACGCCCAGCCCGTCCACCGCCAACATCATCGCCCGCAAAGCGGCAACCCCCACCCCGATGCGGTCAATTTCCGCCGCCCCAACCACGCCCACCGCCCAATCCAAAGCATACTCCCGCACCGCCGCAAACGCCCGTTCCCGCCGGACGGCACTCAGCCGCTTGGAATCATCCAGCAGCCGCAGCCAATCCTCCCCCCCGGACAAGCCCGGCGGCAGGATCACCGCCGCGGCCACCACCGGCCCGGCCAGCGGCCCCCGCCCCGCCTCATCCGCCCCTGCCACCGGCCCTGCCACCCGCCCCAGCAAACCCAGCTCCAGCGACAAATCCGGCATTGCTATTCCGCGCCCCCATCCGGCCCGCCGCCATCATACAAATACGGACGCAACAAATGCCTGGCCCCCTGCAACATAACCCCGCTAACCGTTCGCCCATCCCTGTCAAAAAACACGATACACCCAGGAAACAAATCCATCCCCCCCGGCGCCGGCTTCCCATTCCCGAGCCAAAGGGTATCGGACTCCTCATCATATTCAATTTCCCGCGGCAAATCCGCCGGGGTTAAAGGTGTATTTTCGCCTCCAGTTCTAGACACCAGACCCTCCATAATAGCGCAGAAATCGTTTAACCCGCGGGATTCTGTTTCAATGATTGTGTATCCGCGTCGCCCAAGAAAGGCAACAACAATTCCCTGGCATCCTCCAGCATTAAGCCGCTCACCCGGCGTTCCATATCGAAAAACACCACGCAACCATCGAAAAGATCCATCCCGTTTGGCGACGCCCGCCCATTCCCGATCCAAAGAGTATCGGACTCCGCATCGTACTTTATTTCGGGAGCCAAACATTCAGAAATTACCGGCGGAGACGCCCCCAATGCTTCAGAAACTATTTCGATCATTAACCCTCCCGCGCCAATACCGGCGCCGCCGCCGGTTCAATGATTCCCCCGCCCAGCAGCGTATCGCCATCGTAGAACACCGCGGCCTGCCCCGGCGTCACCGCCCGTTGCGGCTGCCGGAAACGCACCACCGCCCCCCCGTCGCCAGGATACAGCATCGCCGGAACCTCCGGCGACTTATACCGTATCTTGACCGACACCGGCGCCGCCTCCACCGGCCGCCGGCCGCTGATATAATTCACCCCCGACAGCCAAGCATCCCCGCAATACAATGCGCTCTCCGGCCCGACCACCACGCGATTAGCCGCCGGCTCCAGCCGGATAACATAGCGCGGCTCCCCCTGATGCGCCGCCAATCCCAAACCCCGGCGCTGCCCCACCGTATAGTATTCAATGCCCTGATGCGTACCCACCACCGCGCCGTCCAATTCAACGATCTCGCCGGGCAAACCATCAACCCGCTGCCGCAAAAACTCGCGGTAATCCCCCAGCGGAATGAAACATATATCCTGACTATCCGGCTTATCAGCGGTAATCAGCCCGGCCTCCAGCGCCAATTGGCGGATTTCATCCTTGCGATAGCCGCCCACCGGCAACAACGTACGAGCCAGTTGCCCCTGCGTCATTCCAAACAACACATAAGACTGGTCTTTAGCGTAATCAACGCCCTTCAGCAGCAATGCCCCGCCGGACGACTGAACGATCCGGGCGTAATGCCCGGTAGCCACATACTGCGCCCCCAAAGCATCGGCGCGGGAAAACAAGTGACTGAACTTTATCTTGTCGTTGCAAGCAATGCACGGATGCGGCGTGCGCCCGCTACGATACTCATCCACGAAATAGTCCATCACCCGGTCACGAAACTCCCGCTCCATATTCAGCGTATAATGCGCCACCCCCAGCCGCCGACAAACCGCCCGCGCATCCTCCACATCATCCAACGTACAGCAGCCCTGATGCCCAACCGGCAACTCGGCTTCGTCCAGATGATACAGCTTCATCGTAACGCCCACCACATCCCACCCGGCGCGATGCAACAACAGCGCCGCCACGGACGAATCCACCCCCCCGCTCATCGCCACCACCACCCGCCCCGGCGCAAAACCATCAGCCACGCTCTCAATCATAACGGCACCCCCCCATACCCATTAAGCCTAGCACACCCCCGCCAGCCGATACAACCGCCCGCCGCTAACGCTAACGCAACGACTCGCAAGCAACGCCATCCCCATTGCCGTCAAGCCGGTGCGGGTCATCATCCGCCCCCTCCCCCCCGCCGCTAACGCAACGACTCGCAAGCAACGCCATCGCCATTGCCGTCAAGCCGGTGCGGGTCATCCTCCGGCCCGCCCTCAGCCTCAAAGAACGCCTGCGCCGATTCCCAATCATCAAAATCCCCGCAATTGCGGTCAACGAAATCCTTTTCCGGCATCGGCGTCGCCGTCGGCGCCGGGTCCGCATCGGCAGTATCCGGCGCCCCGGGCAGCGACTGGCAAGCAACACCATCGCCGTTGCGATCCAAACGATGCGGGTCAACGCCGGGGCCGCCCGCCCCCTCAAAAAACGCCTGCGCCGCCGCCCAATCATCAAAATCCCCGCAATCCCGGTCAACAAAACCCCTTTCCGGCATCGGCGTAGCCGTCGGCGACGGAGTTGACGCCGGTGCCGGCGGAGCAGCATCGGAGCCATCGCCCGGCGCCCCGGGCAACCCTTGACAAGCAACGCCATCGCCGTTGTGATCCAAGTAATGCGGATCAACATCAGGGCCGCCCGCCGCCTCAAAAAACGCCTGCGCCGCCGGCCAATCCCCAAAATCCCCGCAATCCCGGTCAACGAAATCGCTTTCCGGCGCCGGCGTCGTGGTTATCGTAGGCGTAGGCGTAGGCGTAGCCGCTGCCGGGGGCGTCGAAGTGGCATCGGCGTCATTATCCGGCGCGCCGGGCAACGACGGGCAAGCAATGCCATCGCCGTCCCGATCCAGCCCATAAGCATCCCGGCCCGGCCCCCCGGCGTCAAGATAAAAATTCTGCGCCTCCCACCACGCAGCAAAATCGGCGCAACCCCGGCGCAACCCCCGCACGCCCGATGAAGTTTCCGAAACCTCCGGCGCGGCAGTAGCCGCAGGAACGGGCGTAGGAGTAGGCGTAGGCGCGGGTGCAGGCGCGGGTGTAGGCGCCGGCGTAGGAACGGGCGTAGGCACAGCCGCCGGCGTCGGCGCCGACAATGCGCCGAGGTTAAATAACGACTGCCCGGCCGTAACCGACAACCCCGCACCGCCGAACCCGCCCCCGCCCGCATCCCCGGCCCCGCCCGGGAACAACGGCGTAGCCGTAGGCATCGGCGTAGGCGCGGGCGCCGGCGATGGCGCAAGACTGGCCGGGCTCCCGCCGTCCGTCCGATGCAACAACGCCGGCTCCGGGCAAGTCAACAACATTTCCCGCAGAGCCGCATACTCCGCCTCGGTGACCGTCAACCCCCAAGCGTTCTTAATCGCAATCCAATCCACGGCATAAACGCACCAGTAACCCTCCAGCGGCGGGCGCCATCCCTCCGGCCCCTTGTCGCCCTTAGCCCGGTTAGCCGCCCGGCTAGTAACCAGTAAATGGTTATCATACCCCAGCGAATTGGCGTACGCGCCCTTGCGTTCCCGGCTCCAGGCCCACCCCCCGGAGCGATGCGCGTTAGCCAGCGGCACCATGTGATCCACATCCACTTCCGACGCCCCGGTGAAACTTTCGCCGGTATACGGCCCCGTCCACCAACCCGACTCCACCCGGCACCGCTCCTCCGATGCGAATTGCGCCGGCACGGCGGATTCGGCAATCAAAACCTCGTTGCGGGTATGCTGGCAATCGCCGTCAGCATCGATCCAATGACGCCAATGCTTGCGCTCATAATCCGGCAACCCCGCCGCCACCGGCGTCACCGCCACCTGCAACACCAACCCGGCCCCCGCCGGCGGCCCATCCTCCGCCGGCCGGGTCGCCCCCTCCGGCGCAACCGTAGCCGTCGGCCGGGCGGTCGCGGTCGCATCGGACGCCCCGGGCGTATCCGGCGAGCCGCACCCCGCCAGGCCCAACGCCAGCAACCCCGCCGCCAGCAACGCCCCGGCCGCGGCCCATCCCCGGCCAAGCCGTTGCCCGAACCGCGGTCGGCCCCCCCTGCCTGCGTTCACTATTATCCCTGGGCATACCCCCTCCCACGCCCCGCCGCCCCCCAGCCATAATTAGGATTGCCGCGATGCGTCTGATAGCAGGCATTATACCGGGATCCAAACTTATGTAAACTATCCTTATCCCATACCCGCCCACGCCCCCGCCGGTTGAGCGGCAAGTCCGGGCGGCGTATGCTGGTAATCCCAATCCGCGATGCGACAGGATGTATTGAAACCATGACCACCGAACCGGATCCCGGCGCCGCCCCGTCATTCTGCGGCAACTGCGGCGCCGCAATGACGCCGCGCCGCCAAATCTGCGCCGCCTGCGGCCGCCCGGCAACCCCGCCGCCAACGCCAACCGACGCCCCCCCGCCCGACTACATCCCCTATTGCCGCAACTGCGGCATCGGCGTCCCGTGGGGCGCGGGCCACACCTGCCGCCGCTGCGGTATGACCCCGCTATGCCGCCTGCACTTCAGCGCAACCGACGGCCTCTGCCTCGACTGCGCCGCCCCCCCGTCCCCCGCCCCAAGCCTCGCCGCAAGCTACGGCGGCGGACGAACCTGCCGCGCCTGCGGCGCCTCCGCAGCCCCCAACGCGGAATACTGCCCCAACTGCGGCCGCGCCTTAGCCCTTGCCATCTCATACGGCAATGTTGAGTATATGGGCTTCTGGATCCGGCTTGCCGCTTTCGTAGTCGACTGGATTATCGTCTACGTCGCCGCGGCCTTAACCGCCGCGGTAATCGGGATTTCATTAACCTCCGGTGATATTGACCCGGCGGCTATGGATGACATTTCCATAGCCATCGAAAACTTCAACTACAGTTATTTGTTGCTTTTCTGCGGAATGTCGGCAGTCTACGGGGTGTTGACGACTGCGTTGCGCGGTCAGACCCTGGGCAAGATGCTGTTGCGGATTCAGGTAGTAGACGCCAACGGCAACATCCCCCCTTGGCATCGCATACTGTTGCGCGAACTGGCCCGTGGCGTGGTGCTGCTGGCCCTGTTCCCCTTGGGACTGCTCTATGTGTGGATCGCCCTGGACGCCCGCAAACGCGGCCCCCACGACTACCTCGGCGGCAGCTACGTAATCCGCAAGCCCCGCCGCCCCGAACCCCCCAACGCCGGGTATACTTAACCCGCCGGAAACCCCACCCAAAACAAAAATCATCACCCAAAAGGCAGCAATATGATCGGAGAGCAACAAAGGCGCGCCGAAGTAGAAACCCGCGTGCGCCAAGAACTAGAGCGCATCGACCACTACCGCCTACCCGTCAACCCCGTCCGGGTAGCCAACCGATTGGGCCTAAAAGTCAAAGGCGTCGGGTTCAAAGACACCTCCCACGCCGGAATGATTGCGGTCCAAGCCGGCAGCGGCTCCATCTTTGTCGCCTATTCGGAGGATGCCCCCTACCGTATGCGCGCCGCCATCGCCCACTCTCTAGGCCATTACTTTCTCCATTTGACTGAGGACGGAGTGGTTAAAGACGGGCAAATTCTTGACCGCCCCATCGATCTGTTTTGGGAAAAAGAGCCGGCCAATGGGCCGGTCGCCGAGGAATTGATGCGGGAAATCGAAGCAAACTGGTTTGCCATGGAGCTTCTGATGCCAACCGACTTTATCCGGCAAGAATGGGCCAGAAACCCCAGCGTCCCCAGCATAGCCCGGATTTTTGAAGTCCCCCAAGAGGCCATCGGCCCCCGGGTCGCCGCCCTCAACCTTTGGCAATCCGGGAAAAGGGGTTGATTTTGCAAAACATTGACCCTGAAAGCCTGTTCTGGACCAGTCTGGATATCAATCCTGAAGCCGTAGACACCTACGACCGCATCCAGCAAATCCAATCCCGCGAAGCCCGACAAACCGGCGAGCGCCAGCTACGCCACTGGTACGCCATCGCCATTATCGCCCTGCTAACCCTGCAACTGCTATTCATCGGCGCCATAGTTTTCCTGCTGGGATTCGGCATCATCACCCTAGACCGCTGGGTCGCCACCACCCTAATCGCCGCCACCCTGACCGAAATATCCGGCCTAGCCTACCTCGTAATCCGCTACCTGTTCCCCCTAGATCCGCCGCCCGCGCCGGCCGCCTAGCCCGAACCGGCCCCCATATCTGCTAAACTACCCCAGGCGCCCCCAAAACCTGCACCCCCGGAGGAAATTATGCCCGTAACCTTCGGCACATCCGTGCCCACCCGCGGCCCCCTAGCCGGCCCCGACCAGCTCCGCGCCCTCGCCCAGCGGGCCGACGACCTCGGCTTCGACCACATCTGGGTCAGCGACCACATCATCCTCCCCCGCCAAGTCGCATCCTTCTACCCCTACGCCTCCGACGGCGTCGCCGCCTTCCTCCCCGACCAGCCCTACTTCGAGCCTCTCGCCGCCCTCAACTTCCTCGCCGGCTGCACCCAGCGCGTCCGCCTCGGCACCCACGTGCTAATCCTACCCTACCGCAACCCGGTAGTCACCGCCAAAACCCTCTCCACCCTCGACGTCCTCTCCGGCGGCCGCCTGATCCTAGGCGCCGGCGTAGGCTGGATGGAGGAGGAATTCCAGGCCCTCGGCCTCGACACCTACCCCCAACGCGGCGCCGTCACCGACGAATACATCCAACTCTACAAAGAACTCTGGACCCAAGACCACCCCTCCTTTGACGGTCAGTATTACCAAATTTCCGGCAGCGGCTTTTCCCCCAAACCGGCGCAAAAACCCCACCCCCCCATCTGGATCGGCGGACACACCGGCCCCGCCATCCGCCGCGCCGCCCGCCACGGCGACGGCTGGATGCCCATCGGCCTCCGCCCCCCCGCCATCCTCGAACCCGAGGAACTCGCCGCCCTCATCGCCCGCCTCCGCCGCCTCACCCTCCAGGCCGGCCGCGACCAAAACGCCGTCGAACTCACCTTCAGCACCGACATCCGTTTTGATCACAACGCCGGCGGCGCCCGCCCCTGGATGCACGGACGCCCCGAACAAATCGCCGCCGACCTCCGACAATACATCGACCTCGGCGTAACCAACTTCATCATCGGCTTCCCCGCCGCCGACAGCGTACCCTCCATCCAGGAAAATATGGAACAATTCACCCGCGAAGTAACCCCCCTCATCCCCCAAGACTAAACCCAACGCCGCGGGCGCCCCAAACGCCAATAATAATAAACAAACCCCGGCGCCCGCCGCCGTTATAACAACAACCCAATTCCGCCAAGGAGCCGACCGCAATGTCCCTACGCAGCGAACTGAAAGCCAAAATCAACTCCGGCCAACAAATCGTAGCCCCCGGCGCCTACGACCCCATATCCGCGCGATTAGTGCAATCCCTGGGCTTCGGCGCCGTCTACTGCGGCGGCTACATCTCCGGCGCCCACCTGGCGGTCACCGAACCGCTAATGACCATGACCGAGCAGCTATCCGTAGCCGAAAAAGTCGCCCGCGCCGTACCCCTCCCCGTAATCTGCGACGCCGACGCCGGCTACGGCGAACCGGTCCACGCCATGCACACCGTCCGCAGCTTCGAAGCCGCCGGCATCGCCGGCATCCACATCGAAGATCAATTCTTTCCCAAGCGCGCCTCCTACCACGCCGGACTGGAACACGTAATCCCCATAGACGACTTCCTCCAAAAAATCGGCTACGCCCTCCGCGCCCGCACCGACCCCGACTTTCTGATCATCGGCCGCACCGACGCCTTCACCGCCGTAGAGGGCGATATGGACGAAGCCATCCGCCGCGGCAACGCCCTGCGCGACCTGGGCGTCGACCTAGTAATGCCCCGCGGCGTCCGCAGCCGCGAAGATCTAGCCACCTTCCGCCGCGGCGTCCCCGACATCCCGCTAATGGTAATCGCCGGCGCCGACGACATCACCGTAAACGAATACCGCGACCTCGGCTGCCAATTCCTGATCTACGCCACCTCCGCCATCATCGCCGCGGTAGACGGCATCCGCCAAATCTACACCGCCCTACGCGACACCGGCCACATAGGCATCCCCGCCCCCCAAGTAGCCCAAATGCGCGCCGAAGTAGAAGCCCTAATCAGCCTACCCGAATACCAGCAAGTAGAAGCCGAAACCACCGAACGCGAACACCAGCACCACCGGGGGCATTAAAACAATGTTGAAAATGGCGACAAGTTTGCAATTGGATTTCACGGAAACGGTGGCGCTCTCGGCGGTAAATTGGGATTTTCCTCATCGGAGCATTCCCAATTCCATTGAGAATTTGCATCCTTATCCGGCAAAATTCATTGCGGAAATTCCCGGAGCCATCCTTGACGCTTTGCCGATTCCCACTGGTGCGGCGGTGCTGGATCCCTTTTGTGGTAGCGGCACAACGCTGGCGGAAAGTCAACGGCGCGGCATCCCCTGCGTTGGAATAGACTTGAACCCGATAGCCGCGCTTATCAGCAAAGTCAAAACCGCTCCGCTGCCGGAAAACATAAGCCAGGTCGCACAGGAAACCGCAGACCGGGTATGGCGCATAGATACTGCGCCTATACCCAACATCCCGAACTTGAATCACTGGTTCCAAAAACCCGTGCAGGATGCTTTGGCTTCCTGCACTGCGGCTATCGCATCAGCTGACACTGAATACCAAGACATTCTGCGCTTGGCCCTTTCTAGTATTATAGTGCGAGTGTCTAATCAAGACAGCGATACTCGCTATGCAGCGGTACGAAAGGACGTAGACCGGGATAATGTCTTTTCCGCTTTTGTCGCAGCGGCTCATCGCATAATCGAAGCTCTTTCCTTGCGCGATTACGAATTATCGTCGGCCACCGTTATCAGCGCAGACACACTTTGCCTACCGCCAGAGAATATCGGACAGCCAATTGGTTTGGTGATAACTTCGCCGCCCTATCCTAACGCATACGAATACTGGCTTTACCACAAATATCGTATGTGGTGGTTGGGGTTTGACCCTCTGGCGGTAAAAGAGCGTGAAATCGGAGCGCGAGCGCATTTTTTCAAGCGCAACAGGCATACTGCCGATCATTTTTTCAATCAAATGTTCCAACTTTTTGACCTACTACGCTCTGTCATCATCCCAGGCGGTTTTGCCTGTTTCCTGATAGGTCGATCCAAAATTCATGGACAATTAGTAGACAATGCTGCTATACTCGAATCCGTAGCTGAGACTGCCGGGTTTGCCGTAGCTTTTCGACGTCAGCGGGTAATCGCCCCCAATCGCAAGTCATTCAATCTATCCTATGGCAACATCAACACAGAAACGTTGTTGGTATTCCGCCGAATGGACGCTGGATCATGAAACTTGTTTGGCATAACTACCGTTACTATCCTTATGAGCGCGAGTTGGCTCGTCGGGAATCCATCAAGTTGCTTACCGGAGCGCAACTGAGCGAAACCGATGACGGACTGGACGTGGTTGGCGCGGTTGATATCGACATAATCAAACGCCTGACATATTTTTCCGGTTTGCAAAACGGTAAGTCTTTCATACCCACCCTCCAGGCTGACTTGGAAACTGCTGCCCGACTTGGCAAAAGCCGCCAAGCCACCCGGTACTCTGTCCACGGCCTGCATGAATACAAAGGAAAATTTAACCCGCAGATAGCCAAATCCCTACTTAATATATTTAGAATGTGTCCCGGCAACAACGTCTTGGATCCTTTTTGTGGCAGTGGAACTACCCTTGTCGAATGTTCGCATTTGGGGGTGCATAGTTTTGGGGTTGACCTGAATCCTCTGGCAGTCTATATTGCCAACGCCAAACTCCTGGCGTTGACAACCCCGGTTGCCGAGTTATTTTCCGTCCTGAATAGAATCTCCGATAGATTTCGACGATTAGAAAACCGAGCCGTCATAATACCAGAAAATCAGCGCAGTCATTACTTGGCAGACTGGTTCAACCAGCCTACCCTGCAAATCCTTGAGGCATTGCGGGCTGACATTGAGAACGAAGCTGGCCCTCTTGCGCCGGTTTTTTTAGCAATTGCCAGCAACCTGATCCGCAATTATTCTTTCCAAGACCCACACGATTTGAGGATTCGTCGTCGAAAAACACCGTTGCCCGAAACGCCTTTTGAATCTGTATTTGCATCGGCGGCGAATCAAACACTGACTTATATTGGCGCAACGCAATCCCATTTGGGCAGCGACTTACCTGTTAGCAAAGCCATTCTTGCTGACTCGACCGCACTAACAGCACAAGACATTCCAGTATGTTTTGACGCAGCCATCACCAGCCCACCATACGCTACAGCTTTGCCTTATATTGACACACAACGCTTGTCATTGGTATGGCTAGAGTTGCTGGACTCTAGCTGTATCCATGAACTGGAATCCACCTTGATTGGTAGCCGCGAAATCCGAGGAGAAGCCCGTAACAAAATGCAGGAATCCCTGAAAACAAATGTCGCTGGATTGCCCGATCAAGAAGCGGAATTTTGCGTTATGTTGCAACAGGCTATCGGACCGGAGGACGGTTTTCGCCGTAAAGCTGTTCCATCTCTGCTTTATCGCTATTTCGCAGCTATGCGTGATAGCTTTATTGTAGCGCGACAGTTTATGAAACTCAACGCACCTTTCGGCCTAATCGTTGGGCATAACCACACCACGCTTGGTGGGGTGAAATACGACATCAATACCCCGGCACATCTGACCAGTTTAGCTGAATCTGCTGGATGGAGTTTAGAGGAAACACTGGAGCTGCAAGCCTACCAAAGGTACGGCTACCATATGAACAATGCCATTTCCGCCGAGTCCCTTATTATACTGCGAGCGTAAAATACAATGAACGAACTGACGTTGCATCCCCACGTCTACGCTACCGGTCGGAGTACGGGATTGCTCCCGTTGCTAGAGCGTCTCTGGGTGCGCGAACACGTACCTGGCGACGGCACTTTTTACATCATTTCCGGTTTTGCCAATTACAATGGAGGAGTGCGCTTCTTTCCCGTTTTCAGGCAGCACATAGAGAACGGAGGGCGCATTGTGGCTATATTTAGCGGTAGCCCCAGCCAAAAGCTCACCAGTCGCCAGGTCGTTCATGCGCTGCTGGATTGCGGGGTCGAGGTTCACATCATCAACCGTAAGCGCCTTATGCACGCCAAATCTTACGGCTCCGCCAACGCGGACGGTCAAATGCTGGTGGTGACCAGCGGCAACTTCACCGGCCCCGGTATGTCGCAAAACGTCGAAATGTCTCTGTTACTTGACCGTCCAGGAACTGCCGAGATCGGGTTTTCGTGGGATGATATGCTGGAAAATATACTGATTCAGAACTGGGAAATCTACCAGCCAACCCTGGATGACTTGAACGCGCCTGTATGGCAGATACTCTATGATGAGCAAGCCGCCAACATCATCATAGACGAAACAGACGAAGTGACTATGCTTTTGCGATTAAGCCACGCAGATACCGCCCGCATAATGGCCGCGCGAGGCGAAAAAGCAGCGCGAGGAACGCAATACTTCTGGTTAAGTAAAGATTGTTACGATTTCTTTCCGCCCTTGACAATCCTTAACCAGCGCGGAGTCAAAGCCACTTATTCCTGCAACATAAATATGCGCTATATTGATCTCGATTCAGAACATCAATCCCGTGTCACATTTGAAGCCGAAAATAACTTTGATTTCCGGCTTGGAACCAGCCCTTTGCGTCATTCTAGGTTAGTCGAAAGGGGCGATTTAGCCGCCATCACCCGAATTGGAGAACAACGCTATGAAATGCGTCTTTATCAGCAAAATAGTCGTCAATATGCGGCTTTGATGCCCTACGCAGTACATTTCATAGGTAGCCGAGGCAAACGTTATGGATTTTTACCTAACGAAAGGTTTTATGCTATTATAAACCAACTCAGAAATTAAACTGGGTGCCGCTGTTGGGCGGCGCAGTTGCCAGCCCCCCAAGGCAACACCCCTTAATCCGGCGGAAACCGCGGAACGCAGGTCTCAGGGGCGGCAGGCAATCAAACATTAGTTTGCCAACCGCAGACGATGGTGGTACAATACCCGCAATCGACATGGAACTGGAACCCTTGAGGTGTTTATGCCAGCAAAACGGCCGCATTTTACCCCTATTCCCGCCCTAATCCGCGGAAAACCCGCCCTGGCCCTAACCATCATCGCGCTCCTGATGGCCGCGATCCTGTGGCCCGCCGCCGCCAACGCCCAAGCAATGCCCCCCCACCGCTTCGGCGGCACCGCATCCCTGGACAGCGAACCCGTGAGCCAGGGCACCCAAGTCGCCGCCATCATCGGCGGCGTCACCGTCGCCACCGCCACCGCCAACGACACCGGCAGCTACATCATCACCGTGCCGGCGACCTACGCCGGCCAGACCATCACCTTCACTATCGGCGGCTACACCGTGGCGGAAACCGTCGCCGCCGTCTCCGGGCGAGTCCAAATCCTCAACCTCAACGCCGTCACATTGGTCAGCACCGCCACCCCCGCGCCAACCGCTACCCCCGGCCCGACGCCCACCCCGGCGCCGACGCCTACCCCCGGGCCGGCGAATGAGTCCACGCCCGCGCCCGATCCGACCCCGACCCCCACCGCCCCCGCCCCGACGCCGGCCGCCACCCCCGCCCCGACGCCCACGCCGGGGCCAACCCCCGAACCCACCGCTACCCCCGAACCCACGCCCACCCATACCCCATCGCCCGCCAACAACTCCTTCCGGGTCGGCCCCACCGTAAACCTGCGCCCGGTCAACGACCTGATTGACCAGGACAAAGACGGGCTGGTGGAGGCCGTGTTCCGCAACCCCGCGCTGAACGACAAACCGATGGTCGTCGAAATGTCCGTGTCCATCCCCAGCGGCTTCCACATCTACGGCGAAGGGCTGGCCAGCGACGTCGCCGCCGGCATCGCCAGCCTCTCTTTCACCGTGCAGCCGGGGCAAAGCCGCAACGTTCATCTCAACGTCAAATCGGAAAAAGTCGGAACCTTCACCATTCACTTCAGCGGCCTCTACTGGCCCGATAACAACAAAGACAACTTCAAACCCATTTCCCTAACCCACCCCTTCACCGTTCGCGCCCCCTCCCGCTGGCCGTTCCTGCCCCCCGGAGCCCCCGCGGCCACCGCCGCGCCTCAAGCCGGAGCCGCCCCGGGATCGACCGCCGTCCCCGCCGCGCCCGTTGCCACCGCCGCCCCGCCCGCGCCCGCGCCCACCGCGGCCCCCGCCGGCGACGGCGCCCCCAGCGCCTCATGCAGCCTCAGCCCCGACGGTTCCGCAGCCAACGGCGCCGGCGACCTGGCCCTCCTAACCCTGCCCCTAGCCGGCCTGGCCGGCCTGGTTCTAGCCAGGCGGCGCAAAGGCGGCAACCAAGAAAACGGCCCGGACGCCTAACCAGGAAGCCGCAAAACTTTGACCATCGGAAAGCCGGACGCCTCCCGAATCCGCCGCGCCCTCGCCCTGCTCCCGCTGGCGGGCGTGGCCCTCGGGCTGGCGTCCTTCGCCATCCTCGCCGCCATCATCACCGCCGCCGCCCAACCCGCCCCCAACCCGCCCGCCGCCGGCGCCATCCTCCCCGCCCCGCCGCCCCAGGAGCAGGATGAAGCCCCCCCGTGCGAAATAAACATATCCCCCTACCGCATCAACGACTATTCTGACGCCAGCCGCTGGAGCAATAACTGCCACTCCACCCAAAGGGGCGGCTCCTACGCCCGCCGCTACCATTTCACCCTGGACCACGAAACCCGCGTGCAAATCCTGCTCAGCGCGGAATATATCTACGACCCCTATCTATACCTATTGCAAGGTTCATCCGTAGTAGCCAGCAACGACAACGCCGACGTCAGCACCGCCAATTCCGTCATCGAAGCCCTGTTATCCCCCGGAAACTACACCATCGAAGCCACCACCAACCCGCCCAGCCTGATCGGCCCCTACTATATCTCAATGATCACCATCCGCCCCGAGCTAGAGATCGAAAGAGTAATCATCACCCCGCTCGCCTCGGAAATCAAAGGATGCGCCCAGCCCGGCCAGCCCCGAGCCCCCAAATACCGGCTGACCGTAATCATCCGCAACACGCTGGATCATCCGGCCGGCCCCTTCTCAATCAGCGTAAACGGCAACGAGATCGAACGGGTCGAAAACGGCATCGCCGGAAAAGGAGAACTCAAATTTTCTTGGCACATATCCGCAAATCAAGGCTTTGTAGCCATAGATTCGCGGAACGAAATCCAAGAAACCAACGACGCCAACAACCACAAAACCTTCCGCGCCGAACAAATCCCGCTGAAACCCCACTGCACCCCCACTCCCACCCCAACCCTGACGCCAACCCCCACCCCCACGCCAACCCCAACACCCACCCCCACCCTAACACCCACACCAACTCCAACCCCCACGCCGACACCAACCCCAACGCCAACCCCGACACCGACGCCCACGCCAACCCCAACCCCCGTGCCTTTCAATATCGGCGATGTAAAACTGCGTACAGATTTGAGGGATCTTGTAATAGGCCAAGAAAACAGGCTATACTTGATTGTAGAAAATTCACAAGACAACCCTCAATCCGCTGTAACCGCTACGCTGGAAGTGGAAAATGGCTTGATAATTAGGAAAACTTTCGGGGATAATTGGGTGCATGGAGAGTTTTGCACATACAAATGCGATGCGAAATTTCAACTTGGCCCTGGCGCTACTAACCCGGAAACATACTTGATATTGTCTCCAAGGCAGGAAGGAAAGTTTGAAGTGAAAGTTGACACGCAATGGGAAGTCGTGGGGAACTCGACGCCCAAAATAAATAGTACATCAACCAATTTCGATGTTGCAGACAAAATCGTTGACAAATCTGTTGTGCATCTGTACGCCAATAGGACAGAAATGGCGGTAGGTGAGAACTCTATAATAAATTTGGACGTAGTAAATGCTGGCATCAATCAGAATAAAATGATTGCTGATGTGATATTGGCAATGCCGGATGGCCTGTCAATCAGCGGAACCGGGTTTGCTGATTCATGCACCAGTATATGCACAGCCCATTACGAGATAAACCCTGGAGAGCCGGAATATCTTATCCTTACAGTCATTCCTAATGAGGTCGGCGAGTTTACTATAAAAAGCAAAATGGACTGGCGCTTTGAGGGGGATCCAACTCCGTATGGAGGCGAGGACACAGTAATCTTGACCGTAAGACCACGGAATTCGTCCGCGTCTGAAAGGGAACCTACAGCTACTCCGACGCCGGCACCGACGCCTACCCTCACGCACACGCCAACACCGACACTTACCCCCACCCCACTGCCGCCCCCGCCGCCCGTCGCATCCGGCAACAGTAATGGTCAAGGAAACTTGTTCTGGTACATAGTGGTGCCTGCCATCGCTATCGTAGTAGTGCTATTAGCATGGTGGGCATTGGCATTCCGTTCCAACCGCAAGAGGAAGCAAGATTCCGGCGACCCATCGAATCAACCTTCCAACCAGCCGCCCAGCGGCGGCCAAAACCCGCCGTAGCCAACCCGATAGCATCCCGCCGCCCGGACATCAGCCGGGCGGCAGAGCTTCCCCGGTCAGCCGTTGCCAGCGCCTCCGCTGCTCCCGGCTGCCCGCAATAAACCCGGGCGGATCCGCCAAACGAATCCGCTCCAGTTCCTGCAAAAACACCCTGGCGCCGTTTATGACGATTTCAATATCGCCCGACTCCATCAAATCGTCATAAAAATTGGCGTGCAAATCTTTGGCCGCCAAAAACGCCAGAAACCAGTCCGGCCTCCCCCCTTCATCAGAAACTTGCCGGGCAATATCAATCAGCAGACGGTGACCGCTATGATTCCACCCCCGCCGCTCGGCGATCGCTATCAGAAACTGCGCCACCGCCCCCCAAGTCTTTTCCGAAGCCTGCTTATTATTCCCCAACCGCAAATACTCCCCGGCATTCTCCAGATATTCGCGGCTCAACCCCCAATGGCGATCCGATTCTGCAATCGACGGTTTCCCCATTACAATCCTCCATACCGCGGGCAAAACACCCGGCCGCCAATCCACGATCAGCGATACCCCAATGCCCCGCCCGCAATACATCCGCCGGCAACCCGCAACCCTCGCCCCGCTACAAATTGACCGGCACCGTATCCCCAACCCCGTACTTCCGCTCCAGTTCGTAAATCTCCCCCAGCCCCAGCAACGACGCTACATCCCACCGCGTCGCGAATCGCTTGGGATCCACCGCGCCGGTAGCCTTCAGCTCCTCAAAAGAATCCTTCACCTGCTGATAAATCAGCCAGATGGTACTGCCGCAGATCATAATCTTGTAGCCCAAATCCGCCACGTCCCGAGTGTTCATCAAATCCCCGTTATACATCCGCGGCAACGCCGCCATATCGCGGGCGTAATTGCGAATGTCCTCCTCGCTCTTAATCCCGTCCACAAACACCACATCGGCCCCCGCATCCACATAAGTCTGGCAGCGCCGCACCGTATCCTCCCACCCGGTAACGGCATAAGCATCGCAACGGGCGATGATTACAAAATCGGGATCCGTCCGCGCATCCAGCGCCGCCCGGATTTTCTGCACATGATCTTCCACCGGGATAACCTGTTTCCCCTCAAAAAAGCCGCACTTCTTTGGAAACACCTGATCCTCGATATGAATCGCCGCCACCCCCGCCGCTTCGTACTCCCGCACCGACCGCATCACATTCAGCGGATTGCCATACCCCGAATCCGAATCGCAAATCACCGGAATGTCCACCGCCCCTGCGATATACTTGGCGTTAGCCACCATTTCCGTCATCGTCAACAGCCCCACATCGGGAAACCCCCGCTCAGCGGCCGTCCCCGCCCCGGTCATATACACCGCCCCGAACCCCACCGACTCCGCAATCCGAGCGTGCAACGCATTCAGCACAAAAGGCGCCACCACCATATCCCCCGAATCCAGCATCCCCCGCAACCTACCCGCAGCCTTCATAACGCACCTCTCCAATCCGAAAATGCCGCCCCAATAATACCGCAACTCCCGCCAAAACGCCAACCGCGCGCCACGCAGCCCCGGAACAATACCCGAAAGTCTCAAAAACCCTTGACCTCAAGCCCCATAAACCACTACACTGACCTTAGTAGGGATTGTTGGCTACCATTATCCGGGTATGGAGCCGGGATATGTTCAAGCGGGCCGTACATCCGGGAGTGATTCTGAAAGACGAGCTGGCCGAATTGGGCATCTCCCCCGCCGAATTTGCCCGCCAGATTGACGTATCTCCCGACCGCGTAAGCCGGATAATCGCCGGCAAGCGCCCCATAACCGGCGACACAGCCCTCCGCTTCGGACACTGGTTCGGTGTCGCCCCGCAATTCTGGCTAAACCTGCAAGCACAGTTCAACTCACCATAGCCAAGCATTAAAACTGGTTATGCCTTTGGAGGATACCATTGGCAATGATGAACGACAGAGATGACAGCGGGCTTAAACAACTATGGGGTGAAGGCGGGCTCCGTATCTTTATCAGCCACAAAGCCGAGAACGAAAAATTTGCGAATGACCTCAAGACACATTTCTATCAATGGGGCATTGCATCCTTCGTAGCCCACGAGGATATTGAACCGTTGAAAGAGTGGCCGTCTGAGCTAGAAAGAGCACTTTTCAGCATGGATAGTCTAGTAGCGCTAATGACGGCTAAATTCAGTGAAAGCGACTGGACTGATCAAGAAATTGGAGTCGCCGTGGGCCGCGGAGTGCCTATCTTTCCGATCCATCTTGGAAAAGCCCCTTATGGGTTTATCAGTAAATACCAAGCTATACCAGGAACAGGAAAGCCTGCTTCCTCCATAGTTACAGAGATTTTCACACTCTTCCTCGGTAGTGACGGAGTCAGCGATAATCTAAAGAGCCTCGCTAAAGATTCTTACATTTTAGCAGTTTCCAAAGCCGGCAGTTTCGATCGAGCGAATTATTTGTCTAATTTTTTGACCCGGATTGATGAACTGTCTCATCAACAAGCTGAAGATCTTGTGAAAGCATTCAATGAAAATTCCCAAGCTCGCGGGGCTTTTCGTTTTCGTTCAATAATTGCAACTGAAATTAAACCGGATGACTGGCAAAAATTATGTACGTAATGGCGACGTTATTAGACTATCAACCTAAATCATATCACCGGAAAGAAGCAAATCAGGCGATACTAGGTCATATTCAAGGAAATCAAAAAGACAAGGAAAGCGCGATGCTACCGGAAGTCACAGAGCGAACCCTAGAACTGGCGCAATTCTGCGGGAACTACGCCGTATCCCGCCTCGACCTGTTCGGCCCCGCCGCCATCGCGAATTTCCCGCCCGAGCAATCCCCCCTAAGTTTCCTAGTGAAATTCCAGCCCCTGCCCCCCGGCGATTACGCCAACTCCTACTTCGGGCTGCTGGAATCCCTGGAGCAGCTCTTTGGACGCCCGGTCGAACTGGTAAGCGATTCTGCCGTCAAAAACCCATACTTCCGGCAATCCATAGAGGAAACCAGGACGCCGCTTTATTCGGTATACGCCGATGCCGCCTGAGACCAAACGTTACCTGTACGACATTCAACACGCCGCCAACTTGCTGGATAAGTTCACCGCGGGCAAAACTTTTTCCGGCTATACATCTGACCCGCTGTTGCGATCCGCAACGGAACGGCAGTTCGGCATCATCGGCGAAGCCGTAACCAAACTGGCAAACCTGGACCCTGCAACCGCCAGCCGCATCACCGAATACCGGCGAATCATCGCCTTCCGTAACATACTAATTCACCAGTACGCCGCCGTAGACGACCAAGTAGTGTGGGGCGTACTCCAGACCCAACTGCCAACCCTATCCCTAGAAATCCAAGCCTTGTTATCAGAGAGTAATTGCCCATAACCGCCCCGCCCGCAACCCCAAACAACCCGACTGCCGGAAATCCCGCCGACATTACAACTCAACCAAAAACCCGATAACCCGCCGCCACCCGCCACGACAAATCCCCCGCCCAGCGCCCGCCACTCCAGTCATCCCCTGCCGCCGCCGAATCGTAGCGCGTCACCAGCAGCCGCCAGGGCCGCGCCTCCGCCGGCGTCGCCAGCCCCGCCGCCACCCCCTCGGCAAACGCCGCCACATCCCCCAGCAGATCCGCCGGAAACGACCCATACTCCAGCAACCCCACCCGCGGCCGGAACCCCTCCGCCGGATACAACCCCACCGAATGACTCTGCCCCGCCGCCTGCGCCTGGCCCTGCAACTCCAGCAGCCCCGCCGGAGCGTCAAACTCCATAACCACCCCGTTAATCGCCGCATCGCCCGCAATGCCCGTCCGCCGCAGCGCAAAAGGCTCCCGCCCCCAAGTTTCCCGCGCCATACCCGCCGCCTGCGCCGTCAAAATAGGCACCCGCTCCTCCGGGCAAGGAAAATAAGGCGTCAAAGCCATCCGCAGCATCTGCATTTCGGCGGCCCAAGATGCGTACTGCCCGCAAACAATCTGCCGCGTCTGATACGCCTTAGCCGTGAACGCCGGATCCAAAACCAAATCAATCCCATAACGGGTAGACATCGCAAATCTCCGTTAGAGCCGCCGCCCCGGTCAAGACAAAATGGCAACCAACTCCGTCAAATTAGCCGTTTCAACATCCGGGCAAGCATCGGTGAACGGCGCATAAGGGATACCATGCCGGTCGACATAAGCCCCGCGCATCCCGGCAACTTGGGCCGCGCGGACATCCCACGCATGGGCCGCCACGTGCAAAACCGCCCCGGCCGCCGGCGACAGCACCTCAACGGCGCGGCGATACACCCGCAAATCCGGCTTATAGCAGCCCGCCTGCTCCACCGAAATAACCCGATCCAGCGGCAGCCCCAACCCGTCCACGATCCGCTCCAGCATCGCCAAATCGCCGTTAGACAGCGCCGCCAGCGTAAACCGCCCCCGCAGCCCGGCCAAACCCTCCAGCACATCGGGAAACAGAGCCGGCGCCGCCCGCACGGTCAACAAATCCTCAATATCCTCCCGGCTATGCGCCACCCCGCCCCGCGCCAACACCTGCGACAGCGTAGACCGCCGCAGCAACTCAAAAGAAGTCCGCGCCCCGCCCAAAAAAGTATCCACCATCCCCTCATGCAGATAAGCCCACTCCCAAGTCCGCACCAAATCGGCGGCATCCAGCGCCGCCCCCCGCCCCCGCAAAAACCCCGCCAACCCCGGCGCAAAAGTAGCCTCCAAATCCAGCAACGTCCCATAAACATCAAAAGTAATCGCCCGAATGTCGGCGGCATTGATGGCTGGCATAGCATTCTCCATGCACAAGTTAAGCTGGAATGATACGGCGGTATCGTATTTCAAACGCTTCCCGCCCACCTTCCATTACCCGGCATATCTCATCTCTAACGGCTTTCTCTTGGAGGCCGCCTTGTTGTGCGATATGCGTCTGACTGTTTTGGAACTTGAGTGAAACTACGAACTCAGAATCCCCGTGAACTACGATGTTGGGATTGTGGGTGATTACTACCATTTGCCTCTTGAGTTTTATTTCTCTGAACCGACTGGCAAGTAACTCATATATGAGTGTATTGTCCAAGTCATCTTCGGGCTGATCTAAAATAATAGGCTCAGCCCCAAATCCAAGCACAAAGGCCAGGAGCGCAGCCGTCTGCTGCCCTGGTGAACCCTGGGACAGAGGTCGCCAATCGCTAGAAAACCCCCTTTCTTTAAACTTAAGTTGAACGTCATCGCTTGGCATATACAAAGCAAGACGATCGATGTTCTCTGGCTGGATTCTAGCCAGTACATTTCTGAAGCGAGGATCTCTAGTTTCCCATAAGTCAGTGCCTTCTGATTGAAATGCTCGCATACTTTTAACAACAGCATCGAGCCTGCCCCAATCCCACCCACCATTAGATTCAGGCTGGATCTTGATTGCCATAATCTTGCGATCTTCTTCAAAGCGATCAGTTCCAAGTGCACTGGCTAAGGCGTCAGGTAATCCAGAATGGTCAGCAAATGCGTTCACTTGCACATCAAGGATATTGCTCGATTCGTTATTTGCGAAACCTTGCCGCTTTTCGCTCAACTGTTTACGCACTGCACGATACTGAGCAAGAGTATTTAAAGCATCTTCCTCCAAAGATTGTGCTTTCAGTAGTTCTTCGTTCAAATTCTTGATACCGTCCTCAAGTTTCTTTTCCTGATCCAACAGACCACCATAATTGGATGGATCAGATATACCTTCTTGCACAAGCTGGCTGGATGCCTGATAATATTCGGCCTCACTCGCTTCGACTGCCTCTCGCCAAGTAACACTATCCGCACTGCTGCGGATATCCTCCAGCCGCTGCCTGGCATTGCTGATACTCTCCATTACACTCCGCTGAATATCGGCTACAATTTGACCGAGAGACTGGTGTGACCGGCTAAGCGCCGCACGAGGAATATCCCCATTCTGCCCTGGATCAATCCCTATGTCGGCAACTGATAGGCCATTTACACTATCCGTTACCGCTTCCAACCCCTTCTCAACACCTGACACAATCGAGTTCCAGGTGTCGTCAATCTGACGGTAATCTCGATAAGTGCTCAGTATCTGAGAATGCCCGCTTTGTTCAAGAAAGCTAAGCTTTCGTCGAACATCGTCTAGCTCTGCTTTACGGGCAGGCAATTCGCTTGCTGCCGCAAATGCAACACGGGCACTTGCGCGCAGTGACAGGTATTGCGCTTTTAGCTGTGCGATTTGGCGTTCCAATTCTACGCTACGGACTTCTTCGTCGATGACCTTTAGTAGTGCATTAGGTTCCTGTGCGAGGGCAAACAGTTGCTTTTGGCTGTAAATTCTTACCGGGAATCGTTCATCGATATTGCCATCCTCGGATATTAAGGAATTTCCGTCAAGGCGACAGATGGGTTGAACATTCCCATCTTGCCCCCAAGTGATAAGAAATTGTTCGCCATGTTGTCGATACACTACCTCTATGCGGGTATTGTCAGTTAACAACCCTTCTCCCGTCCGTGAGCTTGGAACTTTCATCCGGCGATCAAATAGATTGCGCAACGAACCTTCGTCCTGGCTAACAGTGCTATCCAGTTCAGATTCCCTACCCAATGTTTTGCGGCAGAAATCTACCAACGTGGATTTCCCTGTCCCGCGGCTGCCAATGATGGTATTTAACCAAGGATTGAGATGGACAACCGTCGGAGCCTCACGCCCGACAAATTTGGCATTGTGTACCGTAATTTTTTCAATGGCCATGGGCGCGTGGTTATTAGGATCCGCACTTTCCCCACCACGCGATGGCTTCAGCGATGCTTCTCCGTCCGATAACGCCAAACGAAGCCCTTCAATGTCCGGTTTGGTCATTTTTATCCATGTGAAACGCCGGCCGATATCCTCCAAATTATGGCTGTCTGAAGCCTGAATCTGGGGTATTTTACGCCCGATTTCTTTTTTGCTACCGTCAAGCCATCTATCATCAATTTCTACATCAGGTTTAACTTCCACAGCGATAAGCCGTGGATTGCGAAGCTCCGCAATCCGCTGCTGGCCGCCATGCCTCAGCAGTCCGTCCTCATCATTGACGTGGGCGCCAATCACGAGTACATCATCGCCGCACTCTTCAAAGATCTGTTCTACGCTCTGAGAAGACCGGGATTCCCTTTTCCCACGCTGATCTACTCCAATTCCAACACGAGAAAGCAAATCTTCAACGTGGCTTTGATTTGAAGACGGGTCGAAGATGCAAAGCAAGTGAGAACCATCGCTGGCAGTCAATTCTACCCCAGGAAAGACAATGGGAGCATTTTCCACAGATAGAGCAACTCGCTGGAGATGCGTTACAGCATCAGCGGTGTTGTGGTCTGTCACCGCGATAGCCTGGATACCTGCGTCCCGAGCTGATTTGAGCCAAAGTATCCAGGACTCGTCATCTTGAGCCGTCTGGCCGCGGAAATCATACGATGCGGGAGAGTGGGCATGAAGGTCCACCCGCCACCATTTTGCTCCCGGCCAATCCCATGCAGCAGTCATTTTCCACCTCTGGCATAAATCTAGGCTAGTATAGCACAGTCTATCTGGTCCCGCTACCCTTGCTGCGCCAGCCTTGCCCCCCAATCCCCCAAACCCCGTGACACCTGCCCATTGACACCCCAAACCCCGCCCCAATAGCATTCCCCCTAACGCGCCCCCCGGACTGGCGGCCCCCGGCGCCGCAAGGAGTACAACCATGACCCTCAACCCCGCCAACGACGATTTAAGACACGACGACTTAGTGAACGACGGCCTAATGCACGAAAACACCTTCAACGACGCCCTGGCCCGCCAGCGCCGCCAATGGCGCGGCAACCCCCGCGCCATCATCGCCCAGCGCACCGGCGTAATCCGCGACAACCCCCGCCTCTGGCCCGACATCATCGTAAATTCCGATGACGCCTACCCCGTCATCATCGAAAATGATCCAACACGCCCACCGCCTGTTTCGCCGCCTGCCCCCCCAATCCTTGCTCAACGTAAAGTTTGAGGAGTACAATCAGACCCCGAACCGCAAATAAAACGCATCATCCGCTTGATATCCCCCGCCCTGGAGGACAGCGACTGGCGACAAGCCGCCTGCGCCGTCCCCCGCTCGACCGCATCCCGATTCCAGCAACTGCCCCCCCAAGAGCAAACCCGCATCGCCGAAGCCTGCCGCCCCGCCCTAACGCGCCTGGGCTACCCCTCATAAACGCCCAACGCCCGCCCAGCCGCGCCCAACCCGCCAACCCATTACCAACGGCCCCCGGGCCGGAAGCCGAGGCCCCCTTAATGTGCGAACCCCAGCGCACCGGCGGACTAATCCGCTCCGTCATTGACGGACTGGCCAACCTCCGCCACACCGGACTCCCCTGGTATCGCGTGCTATACCTCACCATTGCCAACTACCTCCGCCGCGCCCGCCGCCGCCGTATGTGCTGCGGCAACCTCGGCCAACCCGGCTGTTGACGCACCTAACCCCCCGGCGTAGCCGGGGCCTCAGCCATCCTGCGGACGGGCCAGCAGCCCTTGGCCCTCCAGATAACCCACAATCATCTCGGCGCAAACCGCCGGCGAACGCCCCGCGGTATCCAGCGTCACCTCCGCATTCGCCGGACGCTCATACGGCGAATCAATCCCCGTAAAATCGGCGATTTCCCCCGCCCGCGCCCGGCGGTACAGCCCCTTGCGATCCCGCTCCTCGCACAAATCCAGCGGCGTATCCAAAAACACCTCCACGAACCGCCCCGCCGGCAACAAACTCCGCGCAAAATCCCGTTGCGACTGAAACGGCGAAATGCACGCCGTAAGCGTAATCAGCCCCGCGTCATACATCAGCCGCGCAAGCTCCGCCATCCGCCGCACATTTTCCTGCCGCGCCGCCGCCGTAAACCCCAAATCTCCATTCAGCCCATGCCGCAGATTATCCCCATCCAGCGCAAACACATGATACCCCCCGTCATGCAGCCGCTTCGACAAATAATTCGCCATCGTCGTCTTGCCCGCCCCCGAAAGCCCGGTAAACCACAACACAAAAGGCCGCTGCCCCAGCAGCCGGATCCGGTCCTCCTGCGAAACCGCATAATCCTGCCAAACCACATTCGATGCCTTCGGCGGACGGGATTGCGCCATACCAACATCCTCTACCGGAATCAACGCCCGGCGTCTATTATTAACCCGCCCCCCGTTTTGTCAACCGCCGCCGCCCCGCTGCCGCCGCCCGCCCGCCGCTTGCCGTAGACACTGGCATAAAACCGCCATTCCGGTTATCATAAACCCTCAAGCCAACGCCAACCGGAAAACAGGAGCGAGCTATGCCCGAATACATACCCTCCACCGCCGACTGGGTGCGTGAGCAGGTAGAGCTATACGAAAGCAGCGGCGGCCTAGAGGGAACCACCCTCCGCGACACCGGCCTGCCGGTCATCATCGTAACCAACCGGGGCAACAAAACCGGCGCCATCCGCAAAACCCCGCTGATGCGGGTCAAAGACGGCGACAACTACATCCTGGTAGGCTCCAAAGGCGGCGCCCCCCAAAACCCGGTATGGGTCTACAACCTCCGCGCCGACGCCGCCGTCGAAATCCGCGACGAAACCCAAGTGCGCCAAATGCAAGTCCGCGAAGTAGCCGACCCCGCGGAACGCGCCCGGCTATGGGAGCTATCCGTAGCCGCCTTCCCCCCCTACGAGGAATACCAAAACCGCACCTCCCGCAAAATCCCCGTATTCCTGGCCGAACCCGCCTAACTCGGAAACCCCAAACCCGCCGGGGGCGCCGCCCCCAACCTCCGGCGGATACCGGATACCCCCGAAAAACCTCATCCCTCGAAAAACCCCATCCGGGGTATTGCCTAAACCGGAAACAATGCTATAATAAGTCCCAACAGGCCCGGCCGAGGTGGTGGAATTGGTAGACACGCGGTCTTGAGGGGGCCGTGGGCATTCGCCTGTGTGGGTTCAAATCCCGCCCTCGGCACCAAACCCCAAGCCCGGCAATCCCACGACCCCGCCGCCGAACCTCACCAGGCGGGGCCAAAAAGCAAGGCGACGTAGCCAAGTGGTTAAGGCGGAGGTCTGCAAAACCTCTATCGGCGGTTCGAGTCCGCCCGTCGCCTCCAAACCCGCCCCCAACGCCCCGAATCCCCAACTCCCCCCAAACCGGCGCAACCCGCGGGCGCCAACCCCCCAAACCCCGCCCGCGCCGGCGGCATCCCAACCCCAAAAAACCACCGGCCGGGATGGCGGAATGGTAGACGCGGCGGACTTAAAATCCGCTACCCTAAAAAGGTGTGTGGGTTCGATCCCCTCTCCCGGCACCACCCCGCCAACACCCCCCAACGCCCCCAACCCCATCATCCCCCCCAACAATTTATTCCCTCCCCCTAAGGGGGAGGGCTAGGGTGGGGGTGAACCCCCGCAATAACCAACCATCCCCCGCCCGCACAACCCCGCGCCGGCCCCCCTACCCCAGCTCCCGCAGCAAACTCCCGAACCCCGCAATCCCCCGCGCCCAGCCCAGACGCCGCAGGGACAGCCAGATCGTGGCCTGATTCACCGTCACCACCCGCTTCCCCAGCCGCTGCTCCAGCGCCTCCGCCGCATCCAGCGCCCGCCACGCCGTGCCCGGCAAAAACACCGTATCCGCATCCTCCGCCGCCACCGACGCCGCAAACTCCACAATCGTCGCCGGCGACTCCGCATCAATCTCTCGCGGATTCATCGAATCCTGCATCCACGGCTCCCCATCGGCGCTAACCACCTCGAACCCCGCCTCCTCCAGCAAAGGCTTCAGCCGGTTCCGCAAATGAAAATTCCGGTACGGCCCGGCGATGCTGATCCGCCGGCTCCCCAAATGCCGCATCGCCGCAATGCAAGACGTCACCGCCGTAATCGACGGCACCCCGCTCGCCGCCTCCATAATTTCCGACATCCGCTGATCGTAGGCCATATAACCCTTATGCCACGTCCCCGAAGTGCAAGCGTAAACCAGCAAATCCGGCCCCACATTCGCCAGCGACCCCGCCCCCCGCGCCACATCATCATTCATCTTGTTCACATCAAACCCGAACAGCGCCCAATCCACCGCATCCGCCTCCCGGCTCGACATCCGCAGCCGATGCCCGGTATCCCCCGCCGCCGCCGGCTGCCCGCCCCACTCCCCGTTCCACATCCGCTCAAAATGAACCGTAACCCCCGGCGGCATCACCCGGTAAAAATCCGGCTCCACCACCGGATTAGTCGCCGGCACCAAAGCCCCGATCCGCTGCGCCCCGACAAGATTCGCCATAATTCCCCCCAGCCGAAACGAATATCCCCCATTCTACCCCGATTCGCCCCGCCCGCAACCATCCATCCCCCGCCCAATCCGCAGCGCCAAGCGGTAGCGTCAAGCTGATGGTGTATGATAAGCGCAACCCCCAACCATCCCGCAAAGGAAAACCGCCCTGGCCGAAGTCGCCATCTGGCAGATCGCCGCCGTCCTGATCGCCGCCGCCATCGGATTTTCCATCGCCGGCGTCGCCGGATTCGGCGGCGGCGTGATGGCCTTGCCCGTGCTGGTATGGGTATTCGGCCCCGCCGTCGCCGTCCCGGTAGTCACCATCGCCCAGCTAAGCGGCACCATCGCCCGCGTCTGGCTCAACCGACAGGAAATCAACCCCCAAGTCGCCGCCTGGTTCGCCGCCGGCTCCGTCCCCATGGCCATCCTCGGCAGCTTCCTGTTCATCAGCGCCGACACCTCCCTGCTGACCCGACTAATGGGCGGCGCGATGATTATCCTGGTACTGCTGGCGCAACTCCCATGGGCCAAACAGGCCCGGATGGCCCTATGGGGCTTCCCGCCGCTGGGCGCCTCCGCCGGATTCCTGGCCGCGGTAATCGGCATCCCCGCCCCGTTCACCCCGGTATTTTTCATCGCCTACGGCCTAAAGCCCCGCGAATACCTCGCCACCTTTTCCCTGAGTATGGGCCTCATCCAAATCCCCAAACTAGCGGTCTACGGCGGCGGCGAACTGCTAACCCCCCTAGTCGCCGCCCTCGGCCTCGCCATCGGCGTAATCGCCATCGCCGGCGCCTGGTTCGGCGCCAAAGCCATGCGCCGCATCCCCGAAAAAGCCTTCGCTATCGGCATAAACCTGATCATAATAGCCTTCGGCCTGCTATTCCTGATCACCGGCTAACCCATCCCCGGAGGGGGAGGGGATTTTACCGTTTGCGCCGGGAGCGGAATTTCAGACCGCCGAGCATTGCCAGGGGGGCCAGCAGTAGCAGCATACTGCCGGCCGGTGCGCCCGGCGGGGCGCTGCTGGGCGCGAGGTTGCATCCGCCGCCGGATTCCGCGGCGGGGGTAGGTTGCGGGGTTGGGGTTGCCGCCGGGCCGGCCGCGGGCGTGTTGGGGGGTACGGCGGTTGCGGGCATTGCCGCCATCGGCGCGGGGGTAGTGGTTGCCGGGGCCGGCGGCGTCGCCGTCGGTGCCGGCGCGGGGGTTGGCGTGGGCGGCGCGGGTGTGGGCGTGCTGGTAGGCTCGGGCGTGGGTGTATGAGTTGGCGTTGGCGTGGGTGTAGGCGTCGGTTTGGGAGTCGTGGTAGGTGTAGGCACGGGTGTTGGCGTGGGTTCGGGAGTCGGCGTGGGCGTTGGCGTAGGTGTGGGTTCGGGAGTCGGCGTGGGTGTAAGGGTTGGTTCGGGAGTCGGTGTAGGTGTTGGCGTCGGCGTGGGTGTAGGTGTTGGCGTAGGTGTGGGTTCGGGAGTCGGCGTGGGTGTAGGGGTGGGAGTGGGGGTTGGGCGGTTTCCGATTTGCGGGCCGAACTCCCACCATGACGGGCTGCCATCGCCGTCGAAGTCGGCTTTCAGCGTGGGGTACTGGTTGGGTGCGCCAAAATCCCAATGGTCATCGCCGCCGGTTGCCGGATCGAAATCCCCGTCGGCGTTGTCCCAATCAACGTTCCATTGGGCGTATATGCCGGTGTAGCCGGTGGGGGACTGTAACTCGGCGGTGGTCTTGCCCTCGGCCCCGTCAGGGTTTCCGTTTCCGATTCCGGTGGTCAGGCCGGAGGTTTGGGTATTCCAATAGCAGGCGCGGATTGTGGCTTCGCTCCTATTTTCCCCTACAAGGCCGCCTATCGCGGTTTCGGCTGATACGGTAGTTTCGCCCGACACTTTGCCAGTGGCGTAGCTGGCGGTGATGGTGACGCCATAGCTGGCGGTGATGGTGACGCCATTGATGGTGACGCCATTATACCCTACCAGCCCGCCTGCGTACCCTGCCCGCCCGCCCGCAGAGATCCCCGACACGTTGCCGGTGGCGTAGCTGGCGGTGATGGTGACGCCATTGCCCCATATGTTGACCCCTATCAGCCCGCCTGCATTATTGCCCGACACGGCGCCGGTGGCGTAGCTGGCGGTGACGGGGCCGGAATTCCAACCCGCTAGGCCCCCCGCGACTTCCCCCGACACGTTGCCCCTGGCGTAGCTGTCGCTGATAGCGCCGGCATTCAACCCTGCCAACCCGCCCGCATTACCGCCCCCCGACACGACGCCGGTAGCGTAGCTGGCGGTGATGGTGCCGCCATTATACCCTGCCAGCCCGCCCGTAGAACCGCCCGTGCCCGACACGTTGCCACTGGCGTAGCTGGCGGTGATGGTGCCGCCAGGCCAATTCAGACCTACCAACCCGCCCGTAGAACCGCCCGACACGTTGCCGGTGGCGTAGCTGTTGCTGATGGTGCTGTGATTTTCACCCACCAGCCCCCCCGCAGAACCGCCGCCCGTCACATCGACGTCAACTATGCCTACATTGCGGATAACGCCCTCGTCGCCGGTATAACCGAAAAGGCCGACTGCGCCGGGGTCGTCAAATTCAGTGGCGCGGTTGATGTAGAGGTTGAATATGGTATGCCCGTTGCCGTCGAAAATGGCGTTGAATCTAGCTTCCCATTCCCAATTGACGCCGATGGGGAGCCAGCCGGCGCCCGTGGTCCACTTGGCGTTGACTGCGGCGGCAGCGTAGCTTTCGGCGGCGGTGAAGTCCAGCGGGCGGGTTAGTTCGTAGCCGTGGCATTGGCTTTCGCAGACCGTTCCCGAGAAGGCGTCGGCGTAGGCGCCGGCGCCGCTCTCGGGGTTGCCGTCGCCGTCCAGGTCGTAGCGGATGGCGTTCAACTGCTCCAAGTTGGATATTTCAATCAGATTGTCGCCATCGGTGTCGTGCTGCCCGTTGGCTGATTGGGAGGTTGCTATGCCGTAGGATGCCGCGGCTACCAGCAGGGCGGCGATGAGGAGCAGGGGGACAAATGCAGCAGTATTGGGCATTCTGGAGTTCTCCAGTTTGTTGATGGATTTGTATTTTGCTATTTGATCTGCTTGACGTCATTCCCCCTCGCCGCTATAATAAATTCGGGGCGTTTGGGTGACGGTGACGCCGTTATCAGCAGGGTAGATGCCGCGATAAAGCAGGGGCATAAATATGCGAATTTGGATAATTTGGAGGTTTTCAGTTGCTGAACGGGTTTGATTCTAAAACGGCGCACAACATCCTCAAAGCCCAAATTTTAATTGAGGTTCGACGTGATGAAAGTAAAACTCACCAAAAACATCTCCTTTCAAATCAGTGAAAAGATTATCATTGCGATAATTGTGGTGCTGCTGGCTTAGTAAATTCTTGTACGCCAGATAATGTACCTCCACTTATCCCCTCTCCTCAACTAGGAGAGGGGATTTTTGTTTGTGCCTATACCAGCAAATTAGGTGAAACATAGCGGTCACATCCCGCCGTGTCAAGCGGGACGGAAAATCCGGGGCGGGGGGTTCGATTTGGCGATTGCGCGATTGGGGTTGGGTTGCTAACCATCGGGGGCGTGCGTATCCCCTGCGCTGGGGGTGGGCGGCGGGACGCTTATTGCGGGGTTGGCGGGCGGGTTGGCGCGTGTACGTATACATATATAAGGGAAGGGCGGGCAATGCGGGAAGCAACCCCCGGAAGCGCCGCGGCGCTGGCCTGCGGCGGCCTACCTCCCGGCCTCCACCGCGGCCCTGATTCGCGGCAGATAAGGGCCGGCCGTCATGCCCGGGAACCTGGTTGCCAGGCGCCGGCCCACTAGACGCTCAAACCCTGCCCGCGCCAGCCGGATTGCGTATACCGGCCCGATGAACGCGCTGGGCACCATCGCCTCTACCTGCGACACCATCGTCACCCGCGTTCCCTCCGGCGCCGGACTGAACTCGAAAGCGAAAGTTTCCGCGCTATGTAGCAACCCGTTATAACTATTGCGGGTTTCCAGAACCAGCGCATCATAAGGTTCGTACACCGCGATGGTCATCGTCTTGACCACCGTGACCCGGCTGTCGCCCATCCCGCCCCGCAGAATCAGCGGCCCCAGCAGCGGTCCGGTGAACTCCCGCCGGTACACCGCGCCCGCCCCCGGCGGGCCGTCGGGTTGCGCCGTCACCCGGAAATCCGGCTCCGGGTTCCACTCGCTATGCCGCCCCAGATCGGCCAGATAATCGAACACCCTTTGCGGGGCGGCCCCGATTACCGCCTCGTGACGGCCCACCACAAACGGCCCAGCCATCGGCCTGGCCTAATCCTGGCTTACATCATCGCCGGAATCCACCCGGAACCCCACCCCCAGCTTCACCTGATACCAGTTAGCCCGCCCCTCCCCGATCGTCCCCCGGATTTCCCGCACCTCGAACCAGTCCAGGTTGCGGATGGTCTGCGCCGCCCGCGCGATCGCCCCGTCAATCGCCTCCTGCACACTCCCGCTGGACGACCCCACCAGTTCCACCACCTTATAAGTGCTGCCCACGGCCATACTAGCCACCTCATCCGTTGCGAGCCATAAAATCTAGTTCTCTCGCAACAACCCCCTATAATAGCCCCCAACCCCCCATCCGGCAACCATCCCCCAACCCCAAACCGCCCCGCAGTGCTATACTGGCATCGACATTCCCCATCGCCAACTATCCCCCATCGCAATCGTATAGGAGGCGGCCTGATGAAATGGGCGTCCGCCATATCCGAGCAACCCGACCTTGACGCCGCCCTGGCGCAGTGCGCCGAATCGATCCGCGCCCAACTGGGCGAACCGCCGCAACTGGCGGTGGCTTTCGTATCCCCCCACCATCAGCCCGGCTACGGACGCGTCGGCCCGCGATTGTCCGAACTGCTGGCCGCGGATCACACTTTCGGCTGTTCCGGCGGCGGCATCATCGGCGCCGGACTGGAAGTCGAGCAGCGCCCCGCCGTATCCGTAACCGCCGCCGCCCTCCCCGGGGTGGACATCGCCCCCTTTCACCTGGACGGCGAAAAACTGCCCGACCTCGACGCCGGCCCCGATGCCTGGCAGGAACTTTTGGGCGTCGCCCCGGCCGACGAACCCCAATTCGTGCTGCTGGCCGACCCCTTTTCCTTTCCGGTGCAAAACCTGATTATGGGGCTGGATTTCGCCTTTCCTCAAGCGGCCAAAATCGGCGGCCTGGCCAGCGGCGCCCAACGCCCCGGCGACAACGCCCTCTTTCTGAACGGCCAAGTACACGACACCGGTGCCATTGGTCTCGCCCTCCGCGGCAACATCATCGTCGACACCGTCGTGGCCCAAGGCTGCCGCCCCATCGGGCAGCCGATGCGCATCACCGCCAGCCGCCGCAACATCCTCGGCGAACTGGACGGCCATCCCCCAATGGCGGTGCTGCAAGACCTCTACCGCTCCCTCCCCGAGCGCGACCGCCAGCTAATGGGGCATTCCCTATTCCTCGGCGTCGTAATGGACGAACTGCTGGACCACCCCGGCCAGGGCGATTTCCTGATCCGCAACGTGGTAGGAATGGATCAGCGCACCGGCAGCCTAGCGGTAGGCGAAATGCTTAAAGAGGGCCAACTGGTGCAATTCCACCTCCGCGACGCCGACACCTCCGCCCAGGATCTGACCATCGTCCTGGAGCGCTACGCCCTAGAAAACCGCGAAAACCGCATTCCCGGCGCGCTGCTGTTTTCCTGTCTGGGCCGCGGTCAATACCTCTACGGGCGCCCCAACCACGACACCGGCATATTCCGCGAAACGCTGGGCGAAGTCCCCCTGGGCGGCTTTTTCTGCAACGGCGAAATCGGCCCGGTAGCCGGCACCACTTTCCTCCACGGCTACACCAGCTCCTTCGGCCTATTCCGCCCCCGCCACTAACCGTCGCCGCCGCGCACAGCATAACCGCCATGACCATCAAAATAGGCATTCCGGTTTCCCTAACCGGCCAATTCAGCCTCCAAGGCCGCCAAACCCTGGCCGGCATCCAAGCCTGGGCCGCCGACGTCAACCGCGACGGCGGACTCCGCGTCGGCCAGCACGCATCCCCCGTAGCAATCCTATGGCGCGACGACGCCAGCCGCGCCGCCAACGCCCGCGACATCACCGCCCGCCTGATCGACGACGATAATGCCGACATCATCATCGGCCCCTACTCCGCCGCCCTAACCCGCGCCGCGGCGCAAGCGGCCCAAGCCCGCCGCCGCCTGCTATGGAACCAGGGCGGCGCATCTCCCGCCCTGTACCGGCAAGGCAACCCTTGGATCGTGGGCATCCTAACCCCCGCCGATCAATACCTGTCCGGCCTACTCCCCGCGGTGCGCGAAATCCGCCCCGTAGCATCTACCCTCGCCATAATCCGCAACGCCGCCGGCGAATTTCCCCGCGCGATAGCCGCCGGCGTCCAACAATCCGCCCACGAACTAGGATTCCGCATCACCCTATCCCGACAATTCAACCCGCAAACGCTGGACCACGAATTTGCCCAAATCATCCGCGAAATAAGCCAATCGCCCCCCGACGTTCTGGTAATCGCCGGGCGTTTCCAGCAAGACCTGCGCCTGGCGGAACTGCTGGCCCAATCCGCCCTGCGCATAACCGCCGTCGCCGTAATCGCTGCCGGGGTAGACGCCTTCCGGGAACGGCTGGGCGCAAATGCCGAAAACTTCATCGGCCCCAGCCAATGGGAACCCGCCGCGCACCCCCAACCCGCCGTAGACTACGGCCCCTCCGCCGCCCAAGTGCAGGAATCGCTGCGCCGCGCCGGATACCCCGCTGCCGACTACCCTGCGGCGCAAGCCTACGCCGCCGGCGTAATCATCCAACGCTGCGCCCAAGAATCCGGCAGCCGGCAAGACGCCGCCCTGCGCCAAGCCGCCGCAACCCTGAACTTCACCACTTTCTACGGCCAATTCCGCATCGACCCCGCCGGACGCCCCAACGCCAAACCCGCCCTGCTAACCCAATGGCGCAACCACCGCAAAACCATAATCTGGCCCCCCCAATACCGCCAACAAACCCTAACCGGCCCCTGGCGCTAACCCCCGAAATCCCCCCAAACAAACCCCAACGGAGCCAAAAAATGAAACTAGCCAACCAAGTAGCCATCATCACCGGCGCCGGCCGCGGCATCGGTCAAGCCATCGCCCAAGCCTACGCCCGCGAGGGCGCCCGCCTCGTCCTGGCCGCCCGCAGCCAAGCCGAACTGGAGCAGACCGCCGCCGAAATCGCCAAAACCGGCGCCCAAGCCATCGCCGTCCCCACCGACGTCACCGACCCGGCCCAAGCCGAGCGGCTGGCATCCGCCGCCCTAACTCGCTTCGGGCGCATCGATCTACTGGTAAACAACGCCGGCATATCCGGCCCCGTAGGCCCGCTGCAAGACAACGACATCGCCCAATGGGCCGAAACTATCAGCGTCAACCTCACCGGCACCTTCCTGGTCTGCCGCGCCGTCATCCCTGCAATGCTGAAACAGGGCGGCGGCAAAATCATCAATCTATCCGGCGCCGGCGCCGCCAACGCCTGGAGCAACCTGTCCGCCTACTGCGCCAGCAAAGCCGCCGTAGTCCGCCTGACCGAAGTCCTGGCCCAAGAACTCGCCCCCAATAACATCGCCGTCAACGCCCTGGGCCCCGGCTCCGTTCACACCGCTATGTGGGATCAAATTACCCAAGACGCCGCCCGCGCCGGCGCCGATTTCATCCACCAGCTCGGACTGCAAGTAACCTCCGGCGGCGGTGCTCCCATCGCCGAATGCGCCGAGCTGGCCGTATGGCTCGCCTCCCAAGAATCCGCCAATCTAACCGGCCGCCTGATTTCCGCAACCACCGATGACTTTCGCAACCTGCAACCCCGCATACCGGAAATAATGGCAACCGACGCCGCCACCCTCCGCCGCATACCGCTGGAATAACCGCCCCCAAACCGATAAAATAACATCCCAAACTTTCCCGCAAGGATAAACGAAATGCCCCCCGACATCACCCCCCAACAACTAATCCAACAAGCCCAACAAGCCTACGACAACGGCGACGACAAAACCTGCGCCCGCCATCTATGGGAAGCCGTATACTCCAGCATCCAGCAACTGGCAACCCGAATGGGCCACCCCTGCCAAAACCTGGATCAAGCCAAAACATTCACCTGCTATCTAGAACGCGAGCACGCCGACAAATTCCCTCACGCCGACGCCATGCTGGGCTTCGGCCTGGATATGCTGGATCACGCCGAGGATGGCGAATGGTCCCAAGACGCGGAATTCGCCTGGACCTTCCCCGAATTCCCCCTAGTAATTCGCCAAATCACCTACATCGTAGAAACCCTCACAACCCAAACTGAAACGGCAAAGCCCAAAACTTTCGCGCAAGGATAAACGAAATGCCCCCCAACCCCACCCCCCAACAACTAATCCAACAAGCCCAGCAAGCCTACGACCACGGCGACGACAAAACCTGCGCCCGCCATCTTTGGGAAGCCGTATACTCCAGCATCCAGCAACTGGCAACCCGAATGGGCCACCCTTGCCAAAACCAGGATCAAGCCAAAACCTTCACCCGCTACCTGGAACGCGAACACGGCGGCAAATTCCGCAACGCCGACTCCATGCTCCTTTTCGGACAGGGTATGCTGGACCACGCCGAGGATGGCGAATGGTCTCAAGATCCGGAATTCGCCTGGACCTTTCCTGAGTTTCCTATGGTCATCGACGAAGTCACCCACATCGTAGAAACCTTTACATCCGAAACCGAAACGGCAAAGACCAATGCAAACTGAACAGCACTTGACTGCCGCCAGACAATTCCTAGCCGACGCTTCAACCCTCGAAGCCGCCGGCTCCACAATGGGCGCCGCCGAAATGATTTGGGGCGCCACCGTCCAGGCATTGGAAGCTATAGCGCACATAAAAGCCGGCAGCGCCAGAGGTTCCCTAAGCAGCCGCCGGCGCCGCGAAACCGCCGAAAACATCAGCCTCGAATCACTATTCCAATACCGCAGAAACCAACACGATCTCCACGGCCACTTTTACAAAAACCACCTGCCACCGGCGGAACTAGCCGTCAGAATGCAACAAGGCCGCGACTACATAGCCGAACTGCTGGCAATAGCCCTTTCGCCCGAAACGGATGAAATTTAACGACTTTTCGGATACCGCGTAAACGCGCAAAACCGGCAAGGGCGGATTACCACCCACCCATACCAACACGGCAATCCGCCCCCGCTTTCCCGGAACCGCCTTAATAAAACGCCTCATCGAAACCGCAAGCCCCTCTTTGCATAAAGGCCGTATAGGTTTCATCATCCAATTGCCCGATTTGCGCGTCCGCTTCAGTCCATTCCTTGGTAGCGGAAACTATCCCCTCATCAACCGTGGCTTCCCACGCTTGCAAATATGCGTAGTGAAATTTCTCCAAAGAACGGGGCGGCGACAATTCCCGCAAATCCGCGATCAGCCGCCGCATCTGCTCTTGCGTACTAGACCGGCCCCGGTCGTTCAATGTCTTTTCGTAAGCGGCATAACATGCCTTAGTGTACTCCTCGACACTAAGAGCCGGGCCGCTGGGCGTTGGAACTTGTGTAGGCGTTCCGCCGCTCCGGTTAGCGCAAGCAACGCCCGCAATCATCAGGCAAGCCGCCATCAAAATCAGATACTTCGCCATAGCAATCCTGTATCCGGTTCTTGGGAATAAGCGCCGGCGGAATTGCCCAACCCCGCCGGCGCAAGGCTTTTATAGATGCCGGATTCCGCCCCTTACCCCTCCAGCCGCACCGGATTCCGCAGCACCCCGATGCCGCTAATATCGATCTCGCACACCGCCCCGTCCGCCATATTCTGCGTTGTCCCCGGCGTTCCCGTGAAAATGCAATCCCCCGCATTCAGCGTCACGTACCGTGTGATGAACTCAATCATCGTCGGCACATCGAAAATCAAATCCGCCGTGCTTTGATCCTGCTCCACGTTTCCGTTCACCCGCGTCTGCAACCGCTGCCCCGCCGGATCCGCATCGGTTTCAATCCACGGACCCATCGGCGAAAAAGTATCCGCCGACTTCGCCCGCCACCAGTCCGAATTATTTTCGTTGCGGTCTTTGCGCTGCCAGTCGCGGGCGGAAACATCATTCCCGCAGGTATACCCCAGAACATGATTCAGCGCATCGTCTTTGGCGACATAGCGGCAAGTATCTTTGATTACCACCACCATCTCGCCCTCGGCGTCAAAGCGCTGAATCTCCTTGGGGCGGACGATCTCATCCCCCGGGCCGATAACGCTGGTCGGCGTCTTGTGGAAAATCATCGGATACTCCGGCGCCGGCCGGTCGCCGATGTGACTGGTGTAATTCAGCCCCATCGCCAGGATCTTCCCCGGCGTCACCGGCGCCAGCAGCCGCACATCCGCCAGCTGATGCACGTGATCCGTCAGCTGCACCGGCGAATCAAAAATGCTCCCGTCAATAGCCGTGATCCGGTCGCCATCCACCACCCCATAATGCTCCGAACCGTGAGCCAAATACCTGGCGATTTTCATCGCGCCCTCCTGCATTCCCTTTCCTGATTTCGCGGTCAACCCGCCCGCCGCAACGGGCCGGCGCGGCAATTTTAACACCGAAAGCCCCGGCTGGCTACCGGGGCTTTCGGGATACCCATCACATCCCCCTAACGGCAAAGGGGCGGACAATGGCAAGGGCTACGAAAACTAAGCCGGCGCGTCCTCTTCTTCCTCTTCGCCGAGGATGTCTTTCCGAACATATTCGCGGAACTCATCCGGGTCGGTAAACACATTCCCGAACCCTGCTTTGTTAGCCGCTATCCGAACCGAATTGTCTTCGTTGATCAGCACGGCTACTTTTTCGCTGAGGCCATCTTGCAAACCGTTGGGCCATGCCAGATCCAGAACGGTTGCCTCTCCGGTATTGGCGTCAACGATTTCGTACCCCAGCTCGCCTGCGGGCAGGCCATGTTCCGTTACGAATTGGTTAAGGTCGTCAAGAGTTTTCTCCTCTTCGTCATCGTCCAGCTCGCCGTACACTGTGACGGGCACCGCCGACGGCAGGTTTCCTGCGCTCAAAACCCTCAGAAACTCATTGGCCGCTTCAGCCAACAAACGCCTGCGTTCCTTCAGAAATTCATGGTAGTTTTCCACTTTCCACAGTTCCGGGTCGTTAGGCACCCATTGGGATTCCAGAGCACCAGGATGATGCGCGGCGATTTCCGGCATATAATCTGCCGGTTTCCGGTCTCGAATCCCGCGATTGGTATTGCGCGTTTGGAACGCGAGATTGCCGCCCTTGTTGGCATCGTTGGCCGAAATATCATTATCCCGCAAGTACGACTTGGGGAATATGTGGTGCAGTTCCAAGGCACTCCCGCTATCCTGATCCTGCTCGGTCAAAAGCTGGCCCGTTCCCCAGTCCCTCGCCCCGCCGGCGTGGGACAGTATGTGCAGCAATGAATAAAACCGCCCTTTAGAAAGGTTGAAATCAAAATTTTCGGGACTGACGCGCCTGTCTCCCTGCTCCCTTATGAGATTTTGACGGAGTGCTGCAATGGGATCGTCTGACCGCAAAGCGGCCAGATCCTGATTGATGAGTGTCTCAACCGGCCCGGAAAAACGGCCCCAAATAGAGGCACTGATGTACCAATGCAACAGCCGGGCTTTGGCGGAGTCATTGGGGAAATCCCCGTTGTTGTTGACCAGGTATTTCACCATTGGCGGAAACGCCTGCTTGCTTTTATGCACTTTGTTGTCGTCCATGCCCAGATAGGTCTGCGTGGCTTCCAGCAAACGGTCGATGGCCGGTTCAGCGAGTTCCAAAGCTTGCTGAATATCTGAAATCGACTTTCCTCTCAACTCTTCATATTGGGAATTGTTGGCAGCTATGGCGGTGATGCACCGCAGCAACCAGTCGCGGTCAGCCTTAAAGCGGTTAGCTTCCCACTTTTCCAACCGCCGCCGCATTTCCTCGCGGACCTCGGGCCACTGGGCACCTATGCGGGCCAGGGCCAAGTCGCCTTTGGTGAGTTTCTTTCCGCCGGAATTGACTTCGTTGAATATCTCAACCGCGGTATCAGTATCAATTTCCTTTGCGGTAAGCGTCTCATCGGGAATGACAATCCTGGGAATGTTGACAATTTTCTGCGCCCGGTCCCGGTAATACTCCAATTGATCTTCCGTGTAGGCGCCGCTGTTTTCCAATTCCCTCATTTTGCGGCTTATCGCCCTTGGCTCAAAAAGCTCGGTTACGCTAACCCACCTTGAATCAAGAGCAATTTTGACCGGGGAGCGAAACTCAAACTCTCCTTTCTCCAAATGGAAATACAGGTCTTTGAAAGCATTGGCATCGCCCTCAAAAAACTTGGGGGAATCCCCTTTGATTACCCCATACAAGGAAGTCGCCCGCTGTTGTCCATCCAGCAACAAGTTGATTGTCCCGGATCCCACTGACTGCCCGGCTCGCACATCGGTGCTGCCCGCCTCGGTTTCCCAAATCAGGAGGCCGCCGACCGGATAGCCGAGATAGAGCGAGCGAAACAAATTTTTGACCTGCGGGCGATTCCACACGTAACCCCGCTGGAACATTGGCAAGACTAAAACGCCGCTTTCGATTCGGTCAAGGACTTGGGAAATTTCCACCATATCCCTGCCGCAACGATTGCATTCCGCCGCCAATGGCAACGCTTGCCGGATGTTAGCACACGGCCGGTGCCGGCGCAAGACACTGCCCCGTCCGTCTGCCGACAGGGGGCGGCGTCCATAGTCGTCCCGCTGATTCCGAGTCAGCTCTCGACTACAATCTTGCCGAAAAAGTCACGATCCGCCATTGCTTGGTGCGCGGCTGCTACATCCTCCAGGGCGAACACCCGGCCGGGGATTCCCCGTAGCGCTCCGTGATGCACTACCTTCATAAAATCGGCGAAGGTGCGGTTGCTTCGGCCGCCGCTGCCCATTAAATGCAGGGGCTTGCTTTGCAGTAGCGACAGATTCAGGTTCGCCGTTGCCCCGCTGGTGACTCCGGTAATTACCAGGCGGCCCCCCGCTTTTAGCGACAGTAGATTTTCCTCCCACACCGACGCACCTACGCAATCGAACACTACATCCACCCCTTGCCCGTTGGTGAAATCCAGCGCCCGGCGGCTGAAATTCGGCGTTTCGTTATAATTGATTACCTCATCCGCGCCCAGCTCCAGCGCCCGCTCCAGCTTCCAGGGGCTGCCGGCGGTGGTAATCACCCTGGCCCCTACCATCTTGGCGATTTGGATTGCCATACTCCCTACCCCGCTCCCCGCCGCCTGCACCAGCACATCATCCCACGGGCGGATCTGCGCCTGCGTTACCAGGCAATGCCAGACGGTATGCGCCGCGATCGGCAGCGCCGCGGCCTCGGTGAAATCCATACTGTCAGGAATAACGTGCGCGTTAATCGCCGGCGCCGTGATATATTCGGCGTGGCCGCCGTCCAAATCCACCCCCAGCCGCTTCTGGTTCGGGCATTGGTCATCTCGCCCCATCTGGCAGTTATGACACCCCCCGCAGGTCACCCGGTTGTTCAAGATCACCCGGTCGCCGGGCTTGAGCCGCCCCTCCCCATCCCCTCCGTAAGGGGCCGACGAAAGCGGCGGCGCGACCGCTACCACTTCCCCGGCAATGTCGCACCCCAAAATGCGCGGCAGCGGCCCGCGGTAGGTTCGCCCCTCTCGCAGGTTCAGGTCCAGATGATTCAAGGCGCTGGCCCGCACCCGCAACAAAACCTCGCCCGGCGCCGGTTCCGGCTCCGGCCGCTCGCCGCAAATCAGCTTGTCGGTCCCGCCGTGTTCGTTAATAAAAACCGCTTTCATCGCCATCCTCCAGATAACCCGGTATCAATCGTATAATGCCCTGGCACCGCCAAATGATACTCCCCGCGCCGCCGCGCGTCAAAACGAAAAGACTCCTATGACCTCTTTGCCCGACCGTCAAATCCTGCAACTGCTGGCGGAACTGAAAGCCGCCGCGCCCGGCTTCTTATGGGAATCGGCGATCTGGGCCGGCGCCGCCGGCCGCCGCAGCCCCTACCGGGCGTTGCTGCTGTTCGGGCTGAGCCCCCGCACCAAAGACGCCCGGCTGTCGGATATGTGCCGCCGGTTTTTCCGCCTGTTCCCCGACGCCCCCGCCCTGGCCCGGCGCCGGGATGACGCCGCTGATGCCGTCCGGCACATCGTCCGCCCGCGGCAACTGTCATTCGTAGCATCCGCCGCCGATGCCCTGGCCGGCGGCGTCCCCCGCACCCGCGATGCGTTGCGGCAAATTAACGGCGTAGGCGATAAAATCGCCGAGGGCGTTCTGGCCTACGGCTGGGGCGATGACGCCCTGCCCCTCGACGTCCACGCCGTCCGCGTATTATCCCGGGTATTCGGCGAAACCCCGGCCCCCGGCACATCCCAAAACGCCGCGCCCGCCCGGTTGCGCCATGCGCTAAAATGCGTCTACCATCGTTGCGCCGGGCAATTCGCCGATGCCGGGATCGCGATGGTGGATATTCACGAAATCCTGCGGCTCCACGGCCAGTTGTGTTGCGCCCGGCAACCCGCCTGCCGCCGTTGCCCGGTATCCCGGTGCCGATCCCGCCGCCAGCCCCAAAGCGAACCCGCCGCCATCCCGCCCTCGACAATCTGGAACGACTGGAGAGAATTGCTGTATGAACCTGCCGGAATTTGACATTAGCGGCCAAAAAGTTTTGGTGGCCGGCGCCGGACGCGGCATCGGCAAGGGCATCGCTCTGGCTTTTGCCGATGCCGGCGCCGATGTGGCCGTAACCAGCCTTTCCCCCGCCACCGCCGGGCAGACCGCGGGCGAAATCCGCGCCTTGGGCCGTAGCGCCTTGCCCCTTACCGGCGATGCCACCATCGCCGCCGATATGGAGCGCATCGCCGCCGATGCGATCCGCCAATTCGGGCGGATCGATACCCTGGTCAACTGCGTCGGCGACGCTATTCGCAAGCCCGTAGCCGACCTGCCCGACGGCCAAGCGGGGATGACCGAGGAGGAATGGCGTTTCATCATTGATGTAAACCTGACCGAGGCGTTTCAAGGCTGCCGCGCCTTGGGGCCGCACCTGCTGGAGCGGGGCAGCGGCTGCGCTATCAACATATCCGGCTTCGCATCTTTCCGCGGCCGCGCCGGCTCGGCGGCCTACGATGCCGCCAAAGCCGGGCTGATGCGTTTCACCGAAAGCCTGGCCCAAGAATGGGCGCCCTACAACGTCCGGGTCAACACCGTGGCCCCCGGCTACTTCCCCGACCCGGCCCAAATGTCCGCCGACGCTTATCAATCCCGCCAGGAGCAGGCCAAAGCCCAAGTACCCCTGGGGCGCTTGGGCCAGCTCAAGGAGCCCGGCTATCTCTGCGTATTCTTGGCGTCGCCCGCCGCCGCCTACATCACCGGCCAAACTTGGGCCATAGATGGCGGCGTGAACATAATGTCCCCTTAACCCTCTTGCCAACCTTGAACCCCCATCCCTACACTAGCTGCAAACCCTTGCCATGCCCTCGCCATCCATCGACAGGAGGCGCCCTCTTATGATGGACTACCAGTTGCTAATTCCCGATATGCTCCGCCGGGCCGCAACGTACTTTCCGCACAAAGAAGTCATTACCCGCGAAGGGGAAGGCGTTCACCGCTACACCTATCGCGACCTGGCGGCCCGCGTCAACCGTTTGTGCAACGCTTTGGGTGCCTTGGGGGTAGGCCCCGGCGACCGGGTTGGCACCTTTGGGTGGAACACCTATCGCCACTTGGAAGCGTATTTCGCGCCCCCGTCGATGGGGGCTATTACCCATACCGCCAACATCCGCTTGGCCCCCGATGATCTGGTTTACATCATCAATCACGCCGGCGACAAAGTGATGCTGCTGGACCCGGACTTGGCTCCCATTCTGGAACCCCTCGCCCCCCGGCTGGAAACCGTGGAGCATTACATCATAATGACCGCCGATCCCGAGTTCCAGACCTCGCTCCCCTCCGCGCTGATCTACGAGGAATTGCTGGCGGCCGCCGCCCCCGAATACGCCCCGCTGGCCCTGGACGAAAACGCCCCGGCCGGCCTTTGCTACACCTCCGCTACCACCGGACGGCCCAAAGGCGTGACCTACACCCACCGCTCGCAAGTGCTGCACTCCTTGATGGAATGCTCCGCCGATGCCGTAGGGGTACGGGAGCGCGATGTAGTGATGGCGGTGGTGCCGATGTTTCACGCCAACTGCTGGGGCGCGCCCTATACCGCTACCATGACCGGGGCGGCCCAAGTCCTGCCCGGAGTCCGCCCTGATCCGGCCGCCCTTTGCCGGCTCATCAGCGAACACCGCGTGACCGTATCCCTCGGCGTTCCTACCATTTGGGTCGGGCTGCTGGACTACCTGGCCCGGGCGGATACCGATTATGACTTGTCCAGCCTGCGCGTGGTGGTAAGCGGCGGCTCGGCGGTTCCCGAAAGCATGATCCAGGCGTTCCGGGAACGCTTGGGCGTGGAAATGGTGCAAGCCTATGGGATGACCGAAGCCAGCCCTCTGGTATCCTACAACCGCTTGCCTACCCAGCTGGATCACTTGGACGCCGCCGCCCGTCTGCCCGAACAAGCCAAGCAGGGAATGCCCGTATTCGGCGTTGATCTGCGGCTGGTGGACGAAGACGGCCAGGACCTCCCTTGGGACGGCGAGCGGCGCGGGGAATTGCTGTTTCGCGGTCTCTGGATCGCATCGCGATACTACGATGATCCCCGCAGCGATGAAACCTTTATTGACGGGTGGTATCACAGCGGCGACATTGCGTCTGTTGACGCTATCGGCAACATCCAAATCGGCGACCGGGTAAAGGATATGGTGAAAAGCGGCGGCGAATGGATTTCCTCCGTCGACTTGGAAACGGCCATCATCGCCCATCCCGGGGTACTGGAAGCCGCGGTAATCGCGATCCCGCACCCTACTTGGCAGGAACGCCCCCTGGCCTGCGTAGTACCCAACGATACCCACCGCCAAACGCTCCAGAAAACGGAAATTCTGGACTACATCCGCCCCCGCTTCGCCCCTTGGTGGCTGCCCGATGACATAGTGTTTTTGGACGAAATTCCCAAAACCACCGTGGGCAAGTTCGACAAAAAACTGCTCCGCGACCGCTACCAAAACTATCAACCCGCGCCATAGCCGCCATCCCCCAAACATCCTAACCCGACCAGCAAATGCCATTCCCGCTAGGGCGGGTTCGTGCTGTTTGATGGCGGCATTCACGATAAAGGCGGACAGCGCGAAAGCCCGTTGCGGCAAGCGTGACGCGCCGCAACGGGCTTGGCATCCGTTTTCCGCCGCTTAACGCGCGGGGCGTTTAGCGATTGGCGGTTTGGGATGCGTAGGTTGCCCGGTTGCCTGGGCTGGGCCAGGCTACGGGCGATTTTTTAGTATCCGGTGGTTTCCGTAGGTTTTAGGGCGGCATTATCAGCTCCTTGGCGTTGATAGGGTTGGCCCCGGTTGGGGTTTCCTGATTGGGTTGGGTTTTCGGGGTTTTGCTGGTTGGGTTGCCTTTGCTGGGGTTTCCTTTTGGGGTTGCCATTTGGTTGCCTCTTGGGTTGAATTTTTAAGCAAGCCGCCGCCGGCTGCGGCTGCCCCCGTTCGTCGCCACACCACACCACACCCCCCACACGCACCCCCCACATCCGCCCCGCCCGTCTCCCTTATAGGACCGCTTCGGGATGGAGCCCCGGAGGCCACCCCCCTGCGGGACATCCTTTGACACGATCAGGATTCGGGCGGTTCCGCAGGTCATCCTTCGCTAAGCCCGGGATGGATCCCCGGAGGCCACCCCCCCGCGGGACATCCTTGGAGCAGGCTCGGGACTAGTGCAGGGCGGCCACACCACACCACCACAAGTCCGGACACACACACCACACGACTGCCTGTCTTTATCCCGGCCGGGACTTTACCCCGTTGTTCCCCTCATTCGGCGCCGTTTGGGGGGATGAGGTTTTGGCATTGGGGTTATTGTAGAACGTTGGTTTGGGGTTTGTCAAGGGGTTTGGGCGGGGGATTTTGGGAATTGGGTGGGGGTTGGGGGCCAATTCATCCTTCGACAAGCTCAGGATGAATTTGGGGGGGGCGGGGGATTGGAGGGGGTTGGTTTTGGGGGTGGGGGGGAGTTGGGTTTTTTGGGGGGAGTCCCCTTTCGGGGTCAAGGCGAATCGGCTCCCGGACTGTCGTCCGAATCCGCGCCGTCCACTGCTTGGCGGAGGCGCTCGATTTCCGCCCGGATTTCCTGCTGGCGGCGGCCGATGAAAAACATATATCCGAAAAACACTACCCAGGTCACTGCGAAAGCGGCGAATAGATAGGGCAGGTTGGACGGCGGCGGCCCGGCTTGCAGCAAAATTTCCGGCATCGTATTCCCCCAAAGGATGAAACCTATGGCCTTGATTGTCTTTTATCGGGACTTAATCGCCGCCGGCGCCTAACGGCTTGGCCCTTGCCGGAAGCCGGCCCCGCCGCAGCGCGAACCGGATACGCCCTAGCTCATCCTCGGCATCCCGCAGCGCCATCCGCTCCAGTACCAGCCAGATGGTAAACACTAGAAAGGCGATGGACGATACTAGCAGCACCGTTGACATTGTGCCGCTCAACGAGCCGCTTTCCGCTAGCGGCCCCACTACCTGTTGCGGGTGTATGGAGCGCCACCACTGCACCGAGTAGTAGACGATTGGCACATCGACAAATCCGATGATTCCCACCACTGCGGAATAGACCGCCGCCTTGCCCCGGTTGGGCGCATACGCCCGCACCATCAGGTAGCCTACATAGATCAGCCATAGCACTAGGGTAGTGGTCAGGCGCGGCTCCCAAGTCCACCACACGTTCCAGACCGGCTTGGCCCAGATCACCCCGGTAATCAGCGCGATTGAAACCAGCACTACGCCTACCTCGCCGGCGGCCAGGGCTAGGCTATCCCATCGGGCGCGGCGTTTAATCAGATACATCACGCTGCCGACGAATACCAGGAAAAACGCCAAAAACGACATCAGCGCGATTGGGACATGGATGTAGAAAACCCGCTGCACATTCCCTAAATTGGCGTCGGTCGGCGCCACCATAAAGATCAGGTACAGGCTGACCAGCAGCAATGCGCCGGCCGCGCCGCCTACCGCCATCCGCGGGGTGAGCCGCCATCCGGTCTTGGCGCCGGAGACGGCGCCCGCCTGCGCCAATCTTGAGCTTTCCGCATCGGCCATACTGCGTTAATCCTCGACCACGAAGGAAAATACCCAGGGACATATTACCAGAAATAGCGCATCGAAAACGGCCATTAGCCCCAGCCATCGCGCCAATCCGGTGGTGCTACCGCCGTCCAATGCGCTGTTGGACACTGCCACCGCGGCGATAATCAGGGGGGTGATGACCGGGAAAAACAGCACCGGCAGCAGGATTTCCCGCGAGCGGGTCTGCGCCGCCAGCGCCGCGAACAGCGTTCCGACCACGGCGAACCCCAGCGTCGCCAGCATAATCGCCGCCGCCAGCGGCCAGGATAGCACCGAAAACCCTAGTAGGGCGGCGAAAGCGGGGAGCAGCGCGGCCTCTACCAGCGCCATAAAGATAAACCCCGACGCCGCCTTGGCTAGAAAGATCGCATCGCGGCTGACCGGAGACGCCAGCAATCCCTCCAGCGCCCCGGATTCTTGCTCCCGCGCGAAAGCCCGGTTCATCGCCAGAGTAGCCGTAAAAGCGAAAGCCACCCACAAGATTCCCGGCCCCAGGGCCGCCGACCCCGGCGTCGGCCGGAGCGCGAAATTAAACACCACCACCACCAGCAGCCCGAAAACCGCCGCCGAAATCACCAGCTCCCGCGACCGCGCTTCCAGCACAACATCTTTCCAAACCATAGCTACAACCGGCCCAACCAACCCCCTCACTCATCCCCTCCAGACGGAAACGTCGCCCGCCCCCCGGCCAGCACTGCCGCCCGATGCCCCCAAGCCATCCCTAACTCAACGTCGTGCGTAGTAAAGACCGCCGACCGCCCCGCCGTGGTCCATTCCGCCAGCAGCTCCCCTAGGATGCGGCGGGAATCCTGGTCGAGCCCGGCTTCGGGTTCATCCAGTAGCAGCACGTCGGGGTGGTGCAGGATGGCTCTGGCGATCGCCGCCCGTTTTTGCATCCCGTTGGACAGGGCGCGAACCCGGTGGTTGGCTCTGGCGGCAAGGCCCATTCGATCCAGGGCCGTGGCGGCCCGTTCCTCTCGATCCGGCAAGCCGTAGAGACGGGCGTAATAGAGGAGGTTTTCCCGCGGCGTCAAATCCTCGTACAGAAAGCTGCGGTGGCCGACCACGCCGATGCGCCGGCGCGCGGCGCCGGTCTGCCGCAGCAAGTCGCGCCCTCCGATGCGCACTGCGCCGGCATCGGGCCGCACGCTGGCGGCGAGTATCCGCAGCAAGGTGGTCTTGCCCGCTCCGTTGGCCCCGAACAGCGCGAGCGCTTCCCCCCACGGCACGGTCAAGTCCAGGTTCCATAGCACCGGCCAATCCCGGTAGCTTTTTTCCAGGCCCTCGACGACGATGGCGTTGTCCGGCATTGCTCCGCTCAAGGCGCCTCGTCCGCATTGGCAGTTGGGGCGCGATTTGTTATCATCATACGATCAACCCGCTCAATCGGCTTGCTATCAACCATCCTGAACTTGTGGTGAAAGAATTGAACGCGCCGGGCGCAGAACTGCCAAACTTGGAAACCTCCGAAAGCCGCTCTCACCGCACCCGCTTTATCATTATAGCCGCGGTGGTGGTGTTGGCGCTGGCTTTTATGATCTGGGCCGCCTTTGGCGAAAATACCCGCTATTTCCTGACGGTCAGCGAATTCAACACCAAGCAGTCGGGGCAGGAAATCACCGACGGGCAAATGGTGCGGGTATCGGGCAAGCTGGTGGAGGGCAGCTTTGCCCGCCCCGGCAAGTCTACCCTGTCCCAATTCCAGTTGACCGACAAAGAGGGCGCGGCTGCCGGCTCCGCCCGGTTGCCGGCGGCCTACAACGGCGTGTTGCCGGACCTGTTTTTCAACCCCCACTCGGAGATTATCTTGGAGGGCAGCTACGGGAATGACGGCGTCTTTCACGCCAGCGAGATCCTGGTGAAATGCCCATCCAAGTACCAGGAACTGGAGGCCGAACAACCGCAGGCGTCGGAAAGCTGACCGGCAATGTTTCGCGACTACGACCTTAAATACCTGATTCCGTATGTAATCCTGCTGCTGACCTTGACCGGTTTGGACATTTGGTACGAAATAGCCCATCGAACCGGCGATTCTTGGCCGGAAACCCTGATCGCCATCGGCAACGGGGCAAGTTCGGCGGTATCAGTGACTTTCATCCTATTCGCTACCGTGGAGGGGATAGTCTATATGGTGCTGGCAACTTGGCGGCTGAGGAAGCTGCGGGAAGAGAACGAGCAAAAGCTGAAGGCCGCGGAGGAGGCTGCGAAGGAGGCTACGAAGGAGGCTGTGAATAAGGCTGTGAATGAGTCGTTGGAAAAGGGCCGGGAAGAGGGCCGGGAAGAGGGCCGGGAAGAGGAGCGGCGGCGGTGGCAGGCTTGGGCGCGGCGGGGGGAGGAGGCGCGGGCCGCCGGGTTGCCTTTTGACGAACCGCCGCCGTCGGAACGGGAATAGACGCCCCTTTATACCCGCCCCAACACATTCGCCGCCGTGGAGGGTGTAATCTATATGGTGCTGGCAACGTGGCGGCTGAGGAAGCTGCGGGAAGAGAATGAGCAAAAGCTGAAGGCCGCGGAGGAGGCTGCGAATGACGCTACGAAGGAGGCTGTGAATAAGGCTGTGAATGAGTCTTTGGAAAAGGGCCGGGAAGAAGGGCGGGAGGAGGAGTGGCGGCGGTGGCAGGCGTGGGCGCGGCGGGGGGAGGAGGCGCGGGCCGCCGGGTTGCCTTTTGACGAACCTCTGCCGTCGGAACGGGAATAGATGCCCTATTTATGGCGGCTTCGGCGAAACTCCCCGCCCGATGGCGGCTCCGGCGATGCTCCCCGCCCGATGGCGGCTCCGGCGATGCTCCTCGCCCGATGGCGGCTTCGGCGATGCTCCTCGCCCGATGGCGGCTTCGGCGATGCTCCCCGCCCGATGGCGGCTCTGGCGATACTCCCCGTTGTTGCGGCGGGGAGTTTCATGGCTATGCCGGTTTTGCGGGTTCTAGAACTCGAAGGACCCCATTAGGTCCTCGGCGGTGCGGGCGCGGGCGGTGTCCCACATTTGCTCTACGCGCTGTTCTAGGGAGGGGCGGGTTTCGTCGTTGTAGATTATGCCTACCGGTAGGCCGGGGCGTTGGAGGAGGTCGTAGGCGGCGCCTTTGCTGGCGGGGTTGTGGTCTGGCGGGACGTCCCATAGCGTTGGCTCGATGCCTTTGCGGGGGTTGCCTTTTAGTTCCTCGAAGGTGTCGTTGTAGGTGGTGCAGGGGGACTGGACGTGGACGATGGAAAAGCCCGGGTGTTCCATTCCCTGCTTGATCAGGCGGGATAGGGGGCGGGGTTGGCCGGAAAAGCCGGAGGCTACGTAAGACACGCCGAGGGTGAGGTATAGCTCGAGGGGGTTGATTTGGCTTTCGATTTTGCCGTAGGGGGTGGAGCTGGTGATTACCCCCAGTTTGGTGGTGGGCGAGCTTTGGCCTTTGGTCAGGCCGTAGACGCCGTTGTCCATAATCACGGCGGTGATGTTCAGGTTGCGGGCGGCTTGGGGGCCGATGTGTTCGCCGCCGATGCTGAGGAAGTCGCCGTCGCCGGCTACTACCACCACGTTGAGTTCGGGGCGCGCCATTTTCACGCCCAGGGCGATGGGCAGGGAACGTCCGTGAATGCCGTGCATCCCGTAGGGCTGGTCGCCCTCTAGCAGATGCACCAGGTTTCCCGAACAGCCGATGCCGGCGACTACTACGTTGTTTTCCATGGGCAGGCCGGTTTCCTCCAGCCGGTCGATCATGGCGAGTTCCAGGGCGCGGCGGACTCCGAAATCGCCGCAGCCGGGGCACCATTTGAAATCGTATTCCGGGTTTTTCTTGCTCATACCCCTACTGCCTCCGTCAACCGGAAGTTGGTCATTTCGGAAATCCGCTCCACTAGCGTCCGCGCCTTGAAAGGCAGGCCGGTGTACTGGGTTACGGATTTGGCGTTTACGCCCTCGCCCCGCAGGATCTGGGAAAACTGCCCTTGGTAATTAAGCTCCGGCACGATGACCAGATCTTTGTTGCGCAGTTCCGCCAGCAGCTTGGGGGGGAGGGGGTTCAGGAACATGGAATAGCGCCAGCCTACGGGGGCGCCTTGCCGTTTCAGGATATCGTAGGCTTCGCGGGCGGGGCCTTTGCTGCCGCCCCAAGGGAGGATTACTACCGGATGATCCGGGCCCTCGCTTTCGTAGTCGTCCTCTTGGAGCAGCTTGATTTTGCTGAAGCGGCGCTGGGTCATTTGGATATGGCGCTCGGGCAGGTGGGTGGTGTCGCCGATGTCGTCGTGTTCGCTGCCGTTGGCGACGTAGGCGCCGGGGCCGCCGGGGAGGGGCATGGGCGACAGTTCGTAGCCGGCATAGCGCTGGTAGCCGTTGTTGCCTTCGTAGACCCAGCGGCGGGCGGGTTGGATTTGGGACAAATCGGGCTTGGGGATGTTTTGCGCCCGTTCCGCCAACGCCATTTCGGACATTAGGATTACCGGCCCCTGGTATTTTTCCGCCCATTCGATGGCTTTGACTGCGCCGTAGAAGCATTCCTCGACGGAGCCGACGGCGATGACGGGCATTCGGACGTCGCCGTGGGCGGGGAACATACAGCCCATCAGATCCGACTGTTCGGTTTTGGTGGGCAGGCCGGTGGCGGGGCCGCCGCGTTGGACGTTGACTACTACTAGGGGGATTTCGGCGATCCAGCTGAGGCCGAGGCCCTCGCTCATCAGGGACACGCCGGGGCCGGCGGTGGCGGTCATGGCCCGCTTGCCGGCGTAACCGGCGCCGATGATGGCGGTAATGGCTTCGATTTCGGAGCTTACCTGATAGGCGAAGCGGTCTTTGCCGATCAGGTTGCGTTCCATATATAGCAGTATCGGCGTGGCGGGGGATATGGGGTAGCCGACGTAGAAATCCAGTCCGCCGGCGATGGCGCCGAGGGAGAGGGCTTCGTTGCCCTTGATCATAAGCTGCTGGTACTGGGGCATTTGCGCCGGGGCCAGATCGCCGAGGTTGAAACCGCTCAAGGCGATGTGTTCCCGTCCCAGCCGCAGCGCCTGCAAGTTGGAGCGGATGATTTCGTCGTCGCCCGGGCGGCCCCGGTTGAAGCGCCGCTCCACGAATTCCTCCAGGTATTCGTGGGGCATATTCACCAGGTGGGCCAGGGCGCCCATAATCACCATATTGGCGGCGCGGTTGTTGCCGGTGGAGCGGGCCAGCTCCTCGACCGGCAGGCCGAAGGCGCGGGGGTCGCCGTCCAATTGGAACTCGGTGGAGTTGAAGATCACGACCCCATCCTCGCGCACATCGGCGCAGTGGCTGTCGTAGGCTTCCCGGTTGAATGCTACCAGGACGTCCACGTCGTCGCCCGGGGCCAGCACCGGGTCGACGGAGATGCGGGCTTGGGTCCAGGTGGGGCCGCCCAGGATTTGCGAGGGGAAAGTGGCGAAGGTCAAGGCGTGGTAGCCGACTTGGGTTGACGACTGCGCCAAGCCCTCGGCGGAGGTGACTACGCCTTGTCCGCCCTCACCGGCGAACCGGACTACGAAATCGCGCATTTGCATACAGGGAACCCTCCCAGCTCACGGCGATGAGCCGAAAAGTTTGGCTGATGACCGCAAGGGATCAAGGAATAGGGGGAAAAGGGGGGCCGGCCTCGGTGGGCCGGACTGTTGAACGGCGGCGGTCATAACAGCTAACGGATTGCTTCCTCGCCGCGGATTGCCCGGCGTCAAGCGGGGCGGCTCTGCGGCCGGATGTATTGCGGAATTGTAAACCTAAGGGAATATACACCCCATAACCCCGGCTGTCAACGAATTGCGCCGGAATGCCCCGGCCGCGGCTCAGGCACCCCCGGATTCCGGCGATGGGGGGGGGCCAAGGCCCCATTCCGGCGTCAAGTATAGGGCAAAGTCGGTGGGTCAAGTGAGGGGCAATGGGGGCTGCCAGAACTTGCCGGTGTCGTTGACGGTGATCTCGTCGACCCATTTGACCCAATCGTAGCCGCGCTTGTGGGGTTCCACCATACGGGCGGGGAAGCCGTGGCCGGGGGTTAGGGGGGCGCCGTCGACGCGGGCGGCTAGTAGGGCGCGGCGGGCTTCGGGCAGGGAATAGCGGCGGAAATAGCCGGTGCGCGACCGGATGGTGATGCTGCCGGCGCCTGGGCGGGGGCTGGCGCGGGCTAGTAGCTGCGCGACGGCGGCGCCTTCCCATTTTCGGGTGGTGTACCAACCGCCGGTGCAGTCCAGGGTGGCGGTCAGCTCGTCCTGCTGGCTGGTCAGTTCCTCGAGGGTGATTTCGTAGGGGTGATCTACGTGGCCGTTGATCCGCAGGCGCCATTGGGCGGGGTCGATGGCGGGGGTGCGGTCGTTGAGCCAGGAGGTTACGGGGAAATCGGGGCCGGTTTCGGGGTAGGAGCCGGTAAACCGGCGTTGGGCTCCCGGGCGGTTCAGCAGGCGGTTTCCTTGTTCGGTCAACTGCCATAGGACTAGGCCGGCGGCGGCCATTCCGCCTAGTCGCAGGAAGTTGCGGCGGTCGGCGATGTAGCGGCGGCGGAAGCTGATGCGATGGCGTACGGAATGCCATAGCAGCAGCGGGATCAGCGATAAGGCCAGCAAGATGTGCAGGGTGGTGCCCGACATTCCCAGCCAGCTATAGGCGCCGAAGCTGCTCCAGGCTAGGCCCAAGCCCAAGACTACCAGCAGCCCGAGTAGCAGGGCGGTGGAGGCGAGCATGGTTTCGGGCGATGCTTGCCAGTTTCGCCGGACTTGGAAGGAGGACCAGATGTTGCGGGATTTCCATAGGAAAAGGAAAAGGATGGCGAATCCGGTGATCCGGTGCAGGTGCATGGCGGCGATCCAGTCGGGGCTGGAGTGGGTTAGCCCCAGGTAGCCGGTTAGCAGCTCTACTCCGAATAGGGCGACTAGGGCGATGTTGGCCCAGGGGAATCGCATTGCTTGCCTCTTTTGGCGGGTGTTTATGTTGCATTATACATCCGTGATACGGGCGCGATATGGGCGGCGGCGGGTGCTGTTCGTGGGGGGATTTTTTTACTTTGGTTGCATTTGGTTGCATTTGGTTGCTTTTTTCCGGGTTTTAGCTTTGGGGGTGGGGGTTGGGGTGTTGCTTTTTTGGGGGTGAAATGGGACGGTTTGTCGCATTTTTGTTGCATTTGGTTGCATTTTTCGGCGTTTTTGGGGCATTTTGGGATAGTGGATTGGGCGGTTTTTCATAGGTTTGGGACGATGTTGGGGGCGGTTTTTGGCGGGTAGTTAGGTTATTGGTTCTATTATAGGGCGGGGGTTGGGGGTTGGCAAGGGGTGGGGGGATTGGGGGGCGCATCCATCCTTCGACAAGCTCAGGATGAATGTTGGGGGGTGTCGGGATGAATGGGGGGGCTTGTGCGGGGGATGGGGTTGCTCTGTGGGGGATGGGGGGATCTGCGGGGGATGGGGGGATCTGCGGGGGATGGGGGGATCTGTGGGATGAATGGGGGGATCTGCGGGATGAATGGGGGGATCTGCGGGATGGATGGGGGGACGCCCCCACCCTAACCCTCCCCCGGAGGGGGAGGGGATTTATGGGATCGGAGGGGTAGGGGGGCGTTGGGGTTGGGGCGGTGGTGTTGGGATGTTGGTATTGGGGTTGGGGTGGTGGGGGGGTTGCCTCGGGCGCGAAAGGTTGGGCTTGGTTATAGTACTTGGAAGGCCCAGATTTGGTGGAATACTTCCGGCTCGCCTAGGGGCATTGGTTGGAATGGGTCGGTTACTTGGGTTTTTTGCCATTTGCCGGCGGATTCTAGGTGGTTGAAATAGGCTTGATAGCCTTCGGCTACCATATCGGTGCGGAGGCTGAATACGATGTATCCGCCGGGCTTGGTGATGCGGGCTAGTTCGTCGAAGGAATGCACCGGGGCGTGGCCGAGGGTGAATACGCCGACGCTGATGACGGCGTCGAAGGAGGCGGTGTCGAAGCCCAGGGTTTCCCCCATTACCATTTGATGAAAGGAGTTGTAGACGTTCTTGCGGCGGGCTTCGTCCAGCATACCTTGCGATATGTCCATCGCGGCCAGGTTGGTGAAGCCGGCGGCGGCCAGGCGCTGGCCGGCTAGTCCGGTGCCGGCGCCGGCGTCCAGCACTGCGGCGTTGGGCGGCACTAGCCCGGCTAGTACGCGGGCGGCGTTATCGGGGGCGTTCCAGGCGTATTCCTGCTCCAGATCCTGGTCGTACTCGGCGGCCCATTGGTCGTAGCGTTCCTCCAGTTCTTGGTTGGAGGCGGATTGGTAAACCCATTGGACGCGATTGTGGCTGTCTTGCACCGGGTCGTCTCCTGATTTCAGCGGCGCAGGGGTAGCTTGGGGGGCGAATCCGGCGGTGGGATCGCCCCGGCGTTCCTGCGCCCGGCGTTGGGTCGGCCTATTTGCGGCAGATGTACAGCCCCCATCCGAGTTCGTTGTTTTCCACCGCCTGCGCCGTGCCTAAATAGGCGGTGGTCAGCCATTCGTAATGCTCGGCGTGTTCGCCGGTGTCGCCCTTGGGGGTGCGGTCGGCGAGGCAGAGGTAGCTTTGGCGCAGGTGGGCCGAGATATCCTGCGCCTCGAGCAGCTCAAAGCCGACGGCTTTGAGCGCATCCTGATACGACTCGAAGCTGAATTCGGTATCGTAGAGCAGGCGGTCGTAGACGAACCGCTGGGCTTCGGGGCTGACTTCGGGCTGGGGTTTCACCAGATCGTCAAAGACGAAGATCCCGCCGTCGGCCAGCACCCGGTAGACTTCGCTAAGCACCTTGCGCTTGTCCGGCACGTGGTAGATGACGGCCTGGCTCCAGACGTGGGTGAAGGACTGGTCGGGGAAGGGCAACTCGGTGGCGGAGGCTTTCTCGAAGGCGAGCAGCCGGCGCAGTTCCGGGGGTAGCCCTTCTTGGGTTACTTGGGCGTTGCCGACGCGGACGCCGCTGAGGTCGATGCCGGTGACCCGGCAGCCGGTGTAGCCGGCGAGCCAGATGGCGGTGGTGCCGTTGCCGCAGCCGAGGTCGAGGGCGTGGTCGCCGTGGCCCATACGGCCTTTGTCGGCCATCATCCGGTCGAGGTTGGCGCAGCCTTTGAGGAAATCGGCGCCGGTGGATTCGTCGAAATAGCCCCAATGGACGCTGCCGTCCTCGTCCCAGACGGCGCGGTAGATGGCGTCTTCGGCGTCGTAGTAGGATTCGGTTTCTTGTTCAGTGAACCTGCTGGACATGCTTCGCGCCCTCCAGGTATTCCACGAATCGGTTGTCTTGGTCGACGAGGATCATTTGGGGGTCGATCGGGGTGTCGGAGACTTCGAAGGACATAATGATGAGGCAGTTGCCCTTGGCGCTGAGGCGGGCGGCGGCGCCCTGGACGGAGATCACGCCGGAGCCGCGCTCGCCGGCGATGGCGTAGGTTTCGAAGCGGTTGCCGTTGGTGACGTCGCACACCAGCACCTTTTCGAAGTTCCAGAGGTCGACCTTGTCCATCAGGTTTTCGTCGATGAGGATGCTGCCGATGTAGTCGGGGTTGGCGTCGGTGACCCAGGCTCGGTGGATTTTGGAACGTAGCACTTCGCGCATGGTTTCACTCCTGTTGGGATGTATCCGGTTGCCGTTTTTTGGTTTTCGCGCTGATTTTTCGGGGTTAATCCGCCGAATTGCCGGAAACCGGCGCTGAAACCGCTTGACTTTCGGGAAAATGGCGTAGAACGCGCTCACGCATAAGGGTCAAAAGTAAGCGCAGACTTCCCCGTAGCCGTCAGGCGGGTGTTGCGGAAAGTTCCCGGCGGGCGCGCCGGTGCGCGTGGCAGCGGCGGCGGCGGGCGAAAGGCGGACGGGGGGCGCAAGGCCCCGGGGGATTCGGTTTGGGGGGGAGCGCTAAGGCTCGCAGGGGAGGGCGTGCCGGCGGCGGCAGCGCGGTTGGGGCTGGGCCAAAGGGGGAGGCTTGGCCGGAAGCCGTGTATGGCAGTAATTCATAGCCACTTCCATATAGGCTATTCCGAGGCCCGCTCGTTGCGCCAGTGCGCCGGGGCGGGCCGAAAACCGAGGTTTAGGTCAACAATTTTGGGGCAATATAGCACTGTCGGCAAGGGTGGTCAACTTTTCTTGGGGGAATTGATGGCGGGGTTTCGTTGGGATTTTCGCTTTATTGGATGAATTATGATGTAGATCTATGTTAAATATGATTAAATCGTCTAAAAGTTGGTGAATCACGATTGATTACAGTAAATTCGGGCGGTTTTTGGGGCGCGTTCACAAGCATTGTCCCATAGCTCACTGGTTGAGCCAGTCGTCTACCGGGCGGGATAGGAAATCCGCTAAGGGTATGCCGCCGCCTACCAGCAAGGGTGTAGCCGACGGGTAGCGTTGCATAAACCTTTCCGTGCCGGGTAGTCCGCGCGGTCGCGTCTGGCTGCTCTTGACTTCGATGGCAAATAGCTTGCCCTGGAAAGGCACGACGAAATCAACTTCATAATTCCGGTCGCGCCAGTAAAAGATATCTTGGCGCCCGGAACTGAAGGCCCAGTTGCATAGGTGCGCTCCGACGGCGCATTCTACTAGGCGGTGCCGGGGATCCCCCGGCTCGGCCCAAGAATTAAGGCTGATGCCGCTGGAGGCGGTCACTAGGCCGGGGTCCAAGGGTTGTAGCTTGGGGCTGGAGCTGCGGCGGCGCGCTCGTAGGCATACTTTCTCGCCCTGCCGGGCCAAGGCTCGCGCCGCGTTCCACTGTTGCGCGATCCAGGCTGAACCGCGCAAGGTGGGGGAGTCGGCGGTGGCGTAGTGATGCGGCTTGCCGCTCACTTTCGCAACGCGCAATACCATTGTGGTCTTTCCTACTTGGCGGGGGCCGGACATTACCTGCATGAAACGCCGGGGTTGGGTCAGCCGCTGTATCAGGATGTCGGCGTAGGGGGAGCGCCAGTGCGGGTTTGACGAATTATCGATCATAATGGGTAATTTTACTCAATATAATTGACAAATCGCAAATCGTAGCTGAAAACAAGGGTAGGAAAGGGATTTTTGCCTCTTGGAATTGACGCAGGGCGCATCCCCGAATAGGGATGCGCCCTGCCTTAGCCCGCAAAGGGCATTTGGTGCGCCTGCCAACTAGCACCTGCTAGACCCCCAGGGGCATTTCGTGGGAGACGGTTACGGTGTCTGCGCCCAGGAGTTCCTCGAGGCGCTGGCTTAGGGGTTCGCAGTAGCCGGTGCTTACTACCGGCAGATCTAGCAGGACGCGGCGGCCGGGGCTTCGGATGTCTAGGTTTACCCGGTCGCGGCCGGGGTATTCCAGGATTACCCCGATTACTTCGCGTAGTAGCATGGCATCTTGTTGGGGGTTTTCGGTTTCCGTTACCATTAGCTGCACTAACTGGCCGGAACCGGCGGCGGGGTTGGTTGCCGGGCTTTGGTTGCCGTTGCTGTGGCCGTTGCCGTTGGATTTCGTGGCGCGGCTGTTGCCGTTGCCATTGCCGTTGCTGTGGGCGTTGGCGTTGGAGTGTCCGTTGGCGTTGGTGTTGGCTTTGGTTGCGGGCGGCTTGCTGGCGTTTCCGTTGTTGCCGTTGGTTTTGGGCGGTGGGGTGGGGGTGGCGGATAGGGTGGATGGGCGGTCGGGGGAATATTCCTCGGCTTCGTCGCATACCAGTTCTACTTGGTCGCCGCGCATTCGTATCTTGCCGGCTACGCGGACGGTGCGGGCGGGGTGCCATACGTCCTCGGTGCGTTGCAACGATTCCGGCCAGATGATCACTTCTAACTGGCCGCCTAGCAGATCGAGGGCGACGATGTAGAACCTTTGGCCGTCGCGCCGGGCTCTTTCGGTGACGGTGGATATGATCCCTAGCACGGTTACGCTTTGGCCTTGCATTTCCTCGCTGAGGCGGTCGAGGGCGACGATGGCGTTGCCGGAGCCGGCGGCGGCGTTGCTTAGCGCCATCAGCGGGTTGTGGGACAGCGCTACGCCTAGCAGTTCGCGTTCCCATCCCGCTTTTTCATCGGGCGAGGCATCCGGTCCGGACAGCGTTAGCCCCGGGGCTTCTTGGATGGATGCGCCCATTTCGTTGCCGAACAGGCTGCTCTGGCCGCTGGTGCGGCTCTGCGCTTCGCGTTGGGCGGTGGCGATGATCTGGTCCAGGGCGGCGAGCATCGCACCCCGGGGGGCCAAGGAATCGAAGGCGCCAGCTTTGATGATACTTTCCAGGGTGCGGCGGTTCAGCCCCGGGCCGCCGGCGCGGCGGCAGAAATCGTCTACCGATTTATAGGGACCGTTCTTTTGGCGTTCCTCGACCAGCGGGCGGACGGCGCTTTCGCCTACGCCTTTCACCGCGGCCAGCCCTACCCGCAGCCCTTCGCGTTCCGCATCGCGGTCTAGGGTGAATAGCTCATTGGAGCGGTTGATGTCGGGCAGGCGGATGGGGATGTCCAGGCGGAAGCATTCGTTGATGGAGCTGATGGTTTTGTCGGTGTTGTCGAGCCGGGCGTTCAGCACCGCGGCCATATATTCCACGGGGTAATGCGCCTTGAAATAGCCCGTCCAGTAGGAAATCAGGGCGTAGCTGACGCTGTGGGCTTTGTTGAAAGCGTAGCCGGCGAAAGGTTCGATGAGATCGAAAACTTCGGTAGCCAAGCCCTGGGCGAACCCTTTTTCGGCGGCCCCGGCGATGAATCGGTCGCGTTCTTGCGCCATCAGTTCGGGGATTTTCTTGCCCATGGCCTTGCGCACGATGTCGGCGGCGCCGAGGGTGTAGCCGGCGAATTGTTGCAAGATCAGCAGCACTTGGTCTTGGTAGACGATGACGCCGTAGGTTTCGTCCAGCAGTTCCTTGAGGCTGGGATGGGGGTAGGTGACTGCCGTTTTTCCGTGTTTGGAGTCGATGAAGCGGTCGATGTTTTCCATTGGGCCGGGGCGGTAGAGGGCGATCATTGCGGCGATGTCGCCGAGGCTGGAGGGCTTGAGTTCCTTGATGTATCGCTGCATTCCGGCGCTTTCCAATTGGAACAGGTCGGTGGTGTTGCCGGAGGATAGCAGGTCAAAGGTGTCTTGGTCGTCGAGAGGGAGGGTTTGCAGGTTGATTTCGTCGCCGCAGCTTTCGCGGACCAGCTTGACCGCCTGGTCGAGGATGGTGAGGTTGGTGAGGCCGAGGAAATCCATTTTCAGGAGACCCAGGCGCGCTACCGGGTCCATACTGAATTGGGTCATCAGCACGGGGCTGGATTCCTCGCCCCGGGCCGGGCGTTGGAGGGGAACGGTTTCGACTAGGGGTTCGTCGGCGATCAGGACTCCGGCGGCGTGGGTGCTTACGTGGTGGACTAGGCCCTCCAGCCCTTTGGCCTGGTCGATTAGCTGGTGGACGTCGTCGTTGGTGTCGTAGGTGGCGCGCATTTCCGAGCTTACCCGGAGGGCGTCCTCCAGGTTGCGGGCTTTGAAGGGGACCATACGGGCGATGCGGTCGACATCACCGTAGCTCATCCCGAGGGAACGGCCGACATCCCGCAGGGCGGCTTTGGCGCCCAGGGTGCCGAAGGTGATGATCTGCGCTACCTTGTCGTTGCCGTACTTATTGATGACATACCGCAGCACTTCGTCGCGGCGGTCGTCCTGGAAATCCATATCGATGTCGGGCATTTCCTTGCGCTCCATATTGAGGAAACGCTCGAACACCAGACGGTACTCCAGGGGGTCTACGTCGGTGATGCCGAGGCAGTAGAGGACGACGCTGGCGGCGGCGCTGCCGCGCACTCCGAACAGGATATTGTTTTCCCGGACGAACTTGATGATGTCCCATACCACCAGGAAGTAGTTGGCGAAACGGGTATAGCGGATGACTTCCAGCTCGTAGCGCAGCCGCTCCACCGCTTCCGGGGTGGCGTTGGGGTAGCGTTGGCGGAAACCGGCTTCGCACACTTGGGCCAGGTATTCGTCGGCGGGCATTGGATTGCCGTCGGGGCCGTCGGGGGTGCGGTAGCGGGGCAGGTGGGTCTGGCCGAAATCCAGGGATACATCGCACATACCGGCGATCAGGCCGGTGTTGCTCAGGGCCTCTCCGCGCAAAGCGGGGGGCAAATCGGCGAAAAGCTGCTCCATTTCTTGGGGGCTTTTGATGTAGTAGGAATCATCCTCCATCCGCAGCCGCTTTTCGTCTTTGATGGTAGTTCCGGTCTGGATGCAGATGTAGACGTCTTGCAGGGCGGAGTGATGCTGGTGGACGTAGTGGGCGTCGTTGGTAGCGACCAAGGGCAGCTTTAGGTCGTCTCTTAGCCTTAGCAGGCCCTGGTTGATTTCGTCCAGACCCGGGACGTGGGCGTGGCGCTGGAGTTCCAGGAAATAGCCGTCGCCGAACAGTTCGCGATACCATCCGGCGGCGCGGACGGCGGCGTCATAGCGCCCGTCGGCCAGCAGGCGCGGCACTTCGGCCGATGGGCAGCCGGACAGACAGATCAGCCCGGAGCCGTATTGCTCCAGCAGCGCCTTGTCAATGCGGGGGCGGTTGTAAAACCCCTCGACGTGGGATTTGGTCACTAACTGCATCAGGTTGCGGTAGCCGGCGTTATCGCGGGCGAGCAGGACTAGGTGCGCGGGGCTGCGTTCCGATGGGTTTTTGTCGTGCCGGCTGTTGTGGGCGACGTAAACTTCGCAGCCGATGATCGGCTTGATGCCTTCCTCGCGGCAGGCGGAATAGAAATCGACCACGCCGTAAAAAGTGCCGTGGTCGGTAATGGCGAGCGAATCCATGCCCAGGGCGCCGGTATGGGAAACGAGTTCCTGGATCCGGCTGATGCCGTCGAGCATACTGTATTCGGTATGGACGTGAAGGTGTGTGAACGCCAAAACGGGGTGCGCCTCCAACTAAGAATGCGGCCCCCGGCGCCGGGTTGCCGCTCCGGGGGGAACCTTATTATAGGGGGCGGCATAGCTGTGGCTGTCAACCACTTTTCGCGCCAACTACCAGATATTGGGCGCAGTTTTAGAATTGGCTACAATATGACATAATGATAGGCGGCGCTTGGGTTCAGCGGTCAAGGGGGCGGCCCGCGGCGGCGGCGCGGGCGGCCCGGGCGGCGATGCGGGCTGCTTTGGCGGCATCCCGATCCGCCTGCGCGGAGGCGCGCGCCTTGGCGGCTTCGCGCTCCGCCTCGGCGGCTAGGCGTTCCGCGTTTAGTTCGGAATGGGTCAGCAGGCGGGTTGGCGTGCCGGGGATGCCCCAGCGCATTTCGCCGTTTTCCCAGCACAGGTCCAGGCCCAGTTCCTTGCTGTGGCCGCGGCGTCCGCCGTTGGGGGTTACGGCGATGGGTATGGGGATGTATTTTCCGCCGGTCAGTTCATCGCCGGCGAGGAGTTCGGGGAAGCGGTTTTCGCCGGTGAAATCGCAGCGCCAGTATTCCGCGACGCCGAACTCGGCGTAGCGTTCCCGGCTGTAGGCGTAATCGTGCCAGGGGGTGCGGGCGGCGATTTCCAGGATGAAATCGGGGGGCTTGCCCATATAGTCGATGCCGTAGCCGTTGCGGGCGATTACGATCTGGGGATCCACATCGAAAGCCACCATTAAATCGGGAAAGAGCTTTCCGGTTTGCGCGCTTACGTTCCACGCTACGGCCCCGTTGCCGATGACCAGCGTGGTATCGGGTTTGCCTAGAAACATCCTTAAGGCGCCGGCATGGCCGGGCAGGTTGAGGTGCAGAAAGTTCTGCTGATCCTCTCTGGGCGGCATATCATTGAAAATTTCCAGACCTTGAAACATTGCGCCCTCTGCGGTTTGGTGTGGGTAAGGGTATGCTCCAAATTATAGGCTATGGCGGGTATGCCGGAAATGACGTACTGTCATATATTTGCCGCGGGCGAAGAGACGCCGGGGCGGGTTGAAGGCCCGCCCCGGTTTGCGGGGTACATGGCTTGCGCGGTTAGGGGGCGGAATCGGGGGGGCGGCGGCGCAGTTCCTCCTCCAGTTGCCGGATGCGGGCTTCGGCGGCGATGTTAGCTTCTTGAGCGGCGATGCGGGCTTCCCGCTCGGCGTCGCGCTGCGCCTCGGCGGTAAGTCGCCTCGTACGTTCTTGGTTGTGAGTCAGCAGGTAGGTTTGCGTGGCCGGGTCAAACCAGCGCAATATCCCGTGTTCCCAGCATACATCCAGCTTCAGCACTTCGCTGTGGCCCCAGTACAGATCCACGCCCGTCTGGATAATGGTTAGTGGCTGATAGGCGCCGTCGGCCAGCCGGTCGCCGGCGAGCGGTTGGGGGTAGAGCCGCCCTCCGGTGTTGTCGAACCGCCAGTATTCCGGTATGCCAAACTCGGTATAGCGCCGCCGTTTACGCCCGTAATCGTTTCGGGCGGTGCGGTAGGACGCGACTTCCAGCACGAAATCCGGCGGCTTGCCGTGATAGTTAATGCCGTATCCCCGCTGTTGCGTGACCGCGTCCAGATCTACATCGAAAGCCACCATCAGATCAGGATACAGAATGCCCCTCTGCTGGCTGACGCTCCAGCCTACGGGCGCGTCGCCGGTAATCAGGGTTCTTTCCGGGTTGCCCAAAAACATACTTATGGCTTCGGCGTGTCCGGGCCGGTTCAAGTAAGTAAAATTCTGCATATCTTTCCTGGGCGGCATCTCAGGAAACCGTTCCACCGGCGCAGCCAACGGCGGAGCGGCGGGTTTTGTGGTCATACCCGGCCCTCCCGATCCAAAATAGCCGACGATGCGCCGGTATTATACCCCATCCATATCCCGCTGCGGCATAGCCCGATCCTGGATCCGCCGACAAAAGACGCCGGGGCGGGCATTCAACCCGTCCCGGCGAAATCCGGCAATCGTAATTTGCCCGCGTGGGCGGTAGTCCCGGCTACTCCTCATCCCAACCGTCGGACGCCGCGGCCAGGATGACCTCCCGGCTTACCGGGGCCGGGTTGGGATAGAGTCGGGTATCCCCCCAAGCGGCCGATTCTACGTAGTTCTTGAACTCCCTGGTTTCGCCGCAGATGCGGCAGACGCCCCGGCTCACCGGCCCGTCCGCTGGCTGGATCAGCCAGTGGTGCCGGCAAACCAGGGAGCCCTCCGTAACCGTTTCGACCGCCGTGGCCTCCCCTTGCTGTGCCATCACGCTCACCCCTCGGATGTTTTACGAAATTCTACCATTGTCTAGCCGTAATCGTCAATAGATCAGCCGGATATTTATGTAAAAGAAAAGCCTGGCAACCCGTATCCGTTATCCGCCGTTGGGGGCGCAACGGATCGGCTGTCCGGTTTACCGCCCTTTCGCCCCGATTTTCGTTGACTTTTCCCTGCTGAAACTGGTTAAATCGAAAGTCAATCCACAGCCTATTCAGAGAGATTCCCGCTCCGGCGGGGACAACGAGGGGGCAGCTATGGGCCGTCGGCTATTTAAGGAACTGGAGCGCTCCTATGGTTTCGATGAAGTCGCCATCGTTCCCGGCCAGGTCACCATCAACCCCGAGCTGGTTTCCACCAAAATGACCATCGGCGACTTGGAGTTTGAGATACCTATGATGGCGTCGGCGATGGACGGGGCGGTATCCCCCCGGTTCGCTGCCCGGATGCATGAACTGGGCGGCTTGGGCGTGTTGAACGGCGAGGGCCTTTATTCCCGCTACGATGATCCTTACGCCGCGCTGGAGGACATCATCGCCACGCCGCAGGCGGAGGTGACGGAGTTTCTCCAGCAAATTTATTCACGGCCGGTCAGGGAGGAGCTCCTGGCGGCGCAAGTGCAGGAAATCAAGAAATCCGGCGCAACTTGCGCCGTTTCTTTTACGCCTCAGAATACCAAGCGGATGTCCCCGGCCGCGGTGGAGGCCGGCGCTGATATAGTAGTGGTGCAGTCCACGGTCACCACTGCCCGGCACGTATCCAACAGCTACCGCGGGCTGATTTTTTCCGAACTGGTGCAGTCGCTGCGGGCGCCGGTGGTGGTGGGCAACTGCGTATCCTACGATGTAGCCCTGGAGTTGATGGAAACCGGCATTGACGGCGTGCTGGTGGGCGTTGGCCCGGGCGCCGCCTGCACCACCCGCGAGGTGGTGGGCGTGGGCGTGCCGCAGGTCACTGCCACGCTGGAATGCGCCGCCGCCCGTCAGGATTACTACCGCGAAACCGGACGCTATGTAGCGATCATCACCGACGGCGGTATCCGCACCGGGGGGGACATCTGTAAGTCCATAGTGAGCGGCGCCGATGGCGTAATGCTGGGCACCCCTTTCGCGCAGGCCGAGGAAGCCCCCGGCCGCGGCTATAATTGGGGGATGGCTAACGCCCATCCCGAACTGCCCCGGGGCACCCGTATCAAGGTAGGCACGAAAGGCCCCCTAAAGCAGATACTGTACGGCCCTACCACGGTAACGGATGGCACCCAAAACTTCGTGGGCGCTCTCAAAGCCGGTATGGGGATGTGCGGCGCCTATACCATCAGCGACCTGCACAAGGCCGAAATGGTGATTGCTCCGGCGATCAAAACCGAAGGCAAATTTTTCCAAAGGGGCGGCTGACCCGAAATTAAGGAGAGTATGAAATGTCAGAAATGTCACCGGAATTTTACGCCATCATAGGGGTGGGCATTTCCTTGGCCGGTTTTGTGACGGGATTGCTGATTTTTTTCAACAATCAGGTCAACAAGCGATTTGACCGTTTGGAGAACCGGACGGACCGGCTGGAAGACCGATTCGATCGGCTGGAAGCCAAATTTGATCAGCTGGATGCCAAGCATGAACAGTTGATGCAGGCCATCCATTCCCTGGACCTCCGGGTGTCAAAGCTGGAGTGGATGCTGGAGGCCGCCCTGCATGGTAGCCCGGTACTGCTCCGGCCGGGGGCGCACCGGCCTGAAATGTCGGCCAACCCCCAGCCCGGCAGGCATCCCGCCTATGAGAAAGCCGCCGCCAAGCGCAGGCTTCGCCGCCGCCGGCGAAACATCGCGCCTGGGCAACCGGAATCCGCCAACTAAGGAGCGCGTTATGACTTCCGAATCCACGATCGAAATCCTGATTCCCACCGCGGAGGATGTTCCCGAGGAGCTGGGACTGGCGCCATCCCTGCCCGCTTTGGACGGCAGGGTAATTGGACTGCTCGAAAACCGGAAATACCACGCCGATACCTTTATGGACGAACTCCGGCAAGCCCTGCTTGACGACTATGGGGTCAAAAAAGTGATCTATGCCCGCAAAGCCACTTACAGCGCCCCCCACCCTGAGGACAAACTTAATGACCTCCTGGCGGAATGCGACGCCGTCATCCACGCCATTGCCGATTGAGGCTCATGCACGGCGTGGGGTCTCCACGATATGATAGTTACCGAAACCCGCGGCGCCCCCTCGGTGAGCGTCATAACCAGCAGCTTTACCCGCGCCGCCCAGGCCCGCGCGGCATCCTTGGGAATGCCCGGCGCCCGCATTGTGATTCTGCCCAGCCCTCTTGCCAGCCGCGCCCCGTCCGCTGTCCGCCAAATGGCCCATGACTATGCCCCCGAAATCGTAGCCCTGCTTACGGGAAAGTAAGCCGATGTAGCGCAGGAGGACCGGGCAGGAATGACGCAATCAGAGGGACTTTCCTATCGCCAAATGCTGATTTCAGGCAATCGCGATTCGCGGGAGTCAACAGTCGGCCCCTACGCGCCGGATGCATCCATTCTTGCCAAAATCGAAGCGTCGCGGCGGGAACTGCTGGACTTGGGTTTGCGTAACCCGCTGCTGAACTATCGGACGCTGCGGGCCAAAGGCGTTGATATCGTTGGCGAAAGCGCGGCCCAAGTTTTCCAAACGCTGGTGGCTGATGGGCGCTCGATGTCTTTTCTGCCCGGGGGCGAGGATGGGGACGGGGAACGGGATGGCGATAATCCTTACGCCCGGCCCGCGGCGGCTAACCAGTCCGATCGCAACCTGCAAACCGGCGTTCCCGCGGACGACTTGCAAAAACGGCTGCTGAACACTTTCCGGGATGCCAATACATCCCTTCAGGAAACCGGCGTCAATACCCTGTTTTTGGCTTTGGGAATGCTCCGGTGGTATGAAGCCGACTCTAGCGGGCTGGCTCGTTACGCCCCGCTGGTGCTGGTTCCGGTGAAGCTGGAGCGTACCGGGGCGCGTGAGCGGTTTACTATTGAGTATACCGGCGACGATTTGGGCGTGAACCTTTCTCTCATTGAAAAGGCCGGCGCCGAGTTTGGCTTATCATTGCCGGGGCGGGATGCGCTGGAGCCGGACGACAGCGATATGGATGCGGCCGGATACATAACTGAAGTCGCCGATGTTGTATCCCGTTCCGCCCCGCAGCGTTGGGTCGTGGAGCCGGACCGCATTGCTTTGGGTTTCTTTTCCTTTAATAAACTGTTGATGTATCTGGATTTGGGAGATTCCGCCGTTGCGGGTAACGAAATTATTGCCGCCCTGTTTGGCGACGGTTTTCGCGAGCCGCCGTCGGACATTGCCGATGGCGACCATCTGGACGACCGCATCAGCCCTCAAGACACTTACCATGTGCTGGACGCTGATTCGTCCCAATCTCTGGCGATTTATGATGCCACCGGCGGGCGCAATCTGGTGATTCAGGGGCCACCGGGAACCGGAAAATCCCAGACGATCACCAATATTATCGCCGGGGCGGTCGGGCGCGGTCAAAAGGTGTTGTTTGTTTCCGAAAAGATGGCGGCGCTGGAAGTGGTCAAGCGTCGTTTGGACAACATTGGGCTGGGGGGCGCTTGTCTGGAGTTGCATAGTCACAAAACCAACAAGCGGCAAACGCTGGACGAACTCAGCCGTACCCTCAACCCACAGGATTCGGGCGGCCCATCTCAGCGCCTGCAACTGGATGATTTGGCCCGCGTCCGGAACCGGCTTAATGAATACTCCCAAGCGGTCAACACTCCCGTAGGGCAAAGCGGGGTTACGCCGCACGACGCCATTGGCGAACGGTTGCGCCTTACCCGGAACGGGATGAATAATCCGATCGACTGGCAGCGAATATCCGGCATACAAGACTGGAGCGGCGATGATTACCGCCGCAAGCGTGAAGTGGTGGACGAACTGCGGCAGCGATTGCAGCGCACCAGAATCCCGTCGCAACATCCCTTTTATGGCTGCCGGCTCCAATCTTTATTGCCCGCGGCCCAACCGTCGTTGCGGGAAAAGATTGAAACCGCATCGCGCGCCTTGACGGCGCTGGAGGATTCGTCCGCGGCCCTGGCCGTTTGCTTGAACTTGCCGCCGCCGGATAATATTGCCGGAATATCCGCCTTGATGGGCACCGGCGGGGCGGTGGCCGATGCGCCGGAAGCCTTTTATGAATTTGGCGGGCGTCTTAACTTGGCCGCTCCGCAGTGGCAATCCCATTCCGGGCAGATAAAGGAGTTGCTGGAGGTGGGCCTTCGCTGGCGGCAAATCCGCGCCGAATATGACGCTTTGTTGCTGCCGGATGCTTGGAATGCCGATTTCCGGCAAACGCGCCAAGTCTTGAATACCACCGGGCGCAGCTTCTGGGGGCGGCTCTTTTCATCAGCATACCGCCAATCCCGCCGGCGGCTTGCTGCTGTTCTGCGGGGGGAACTGCCCGGCAGCGTTGACCGGCAAATCGCCTTGCTGGACGCTATCGCGCAGGAGCGGGAAATGCGGGCGGATCTGGATCAACATTCCGGGGGCAAGTATGCTGAAGCGGCATTCGTTCTGGGCCGCTATTGGGCCGGGGCCGGCACTGATTGGGATGCGCTGGCTCCGGCGGTGAACTGGTGGCTGGACTTGCTGGATCGATCCGCCGCCGGACTGGTTCCGCCCGATGCGGTGCGAATACTGCAATCCGGCCCCGAGGTCAACCATCGGCGCGACTTGCCGTCCGCGATTGATCAACTCCGCGAATCCTTGAACGCTTACCGTTCCGGCATCGCCGAATTACAATCCGCGCTGGAGCTGGACAATGAATTGCGGTTCGCCAATCCCGATGGGCTGATTTCGCTGGCCTTTGCCGATCAGCGCGGCGTATTGAGTCAATGGGCCGCGCGGTTGCAGGAAATTCAAGACATTATCGGGTTTAACAACGGCGTGGCGGCCGCGGCGCAGGAAAACTTGCATCCGGCGGTGGATGCCGCCCAGCGTAACCCTGACGCCGCCGAGTTGTTGACTGTATGGTTGGAGCGGGCATGGTATGACAGCATCGTAGAAACCGCTTTTGCGGAACGGCCGGCGTTGCGGGAATTTGACGGCTCGGTGCATGAATCCCGGATCGCGCAATTCCGGGATATGGACCAAAATTCCCTGCATCACAACCGCGCCCGCGTGGCCCAGGCGCATCGCGAAACCGCATTCCGCCCCCATCAACTGCCTGAGCGGCTGGTACGGGCTTCCGGCGGCGATGATGATGGCGAAACCCGGGAGCGTCAGCAGCAATTACGGATTTTGCGGCGGGAAATCGAAAAACGAACCCGCCATAAGCCTATCCGCCGCCTGCTGGCCGAGGCCGGGGATATTATTCAGCAACTTAAACCCGTCTTTATGATGAGTCCGCTATCCATCGCCAATTATTTGGAGCCGGGCGGCGCCGGTTTCGATTTGGTGGTTTTCGATGAAGCCAGTCAGGTGCGGCCGGTGGACGCTCTGGGTTCTCTGTTGCGGGGCAAGAAAGCCGTGGTGGTGGGCGATAGCCGGCAAATGCCGCCCACTAGTTTTTTTGAGAGCATTTCCCACGGCGACGAAAGCGCCGATGATGACGAAAGCGTAACCGCCGATATTGAGAGCGTGCTGGATCTGTTTGCCAGTCAGGGCGCCCCGTCGCGCACTCTGCGCTGGCATTATCGCAGCCGGCATGAATCGCTGATCGCGGTATCCAACCGGGAATTTTATGACAACGGCCTGGTGGTATTTTCCAGCCCCGATGCCGGGCGGGAAACGCTCGGGTTGCGGTATCACCACCTGCCGGACGCGGTGTATGACCGCGGCCGTAGCCGGACCAATCCCATCGAGGCCGAAACCGTGGCCCGCGCGGTGATGGAACACGCCGCCCGTTGCCCGGAGCTTTCGCTGGGCGTGGCCGCTTTCAGCCAGTCGCAGGCGCAGGCCATTGACGACCGCCTGGAAATCTTGCGGCGGCAAGATGATTCCGCTGAGGGGTTTTTCCACGCCCATCCCGAGGAACCTTTTTTCGTCAAGAATTTGGAAAACGTCCAGGGCGATGAGCGCGATGTGATCTTCATCAGCATCGGCTACGGGCGGGAGGAAAACGGGCGGGTGTACCAGAATTTCGGCCCCTTGAACCGCGAGGGGGGCGAGCGGCGGTTGAATGTGCTGATTACCCGCGCCAAGCGGCAGTGCCATGTATTCACTAACCTGCACTCCGATGACATCAGCGCCGCGTCGGAATCCCGCGGGATGCAGGCGCTGCGGACATTCCTGGCTTACGCCGAAACCGGGCGGATGCCCGACAATCCCCTGCCTAGTAGCACGTTTCAGATAGACTCCCCCTTTCAGGAGGAAGTAACGCGGCGACTGGAGCAGCGCGGCTATCAGGTGCATCAGGAAGTGGCCTCCGGCGGCCGGTTCGTGGACATTGGCATCGTCGACCCGCAGCGCCCGGGCCGCTATATTATAGGGATAGAGTGCGATGGCGCGTCTTATCACAGTTCGCGCTCCGCACGGGACCGGGACCGCTTGCGGGAGCAGCTATTGACTGCGCTGGGTTGGAAGTTGCACCGCATTTGGAGTACCGACTGGTTTCACAACCCGGAGCGGGAATTGGAGCGGGCGGTGGCGGCGATTGAATCGGCGAAACGCTCTGGGTAGAGATGGGGTTATTCCATATTGCCGAGCAATGGCAGGAGGTCAAAATGCCCAGAAAATCGCCCGATGGCGTTGCGACAAACGATTTGATATTCAGCGCGGCCACCGGATCCAGTGACGAGATATTCCCCAACATTCTATCGCTTTACGTAGCCCCGCAAAGCGTCATAGCGGACGTTACTTACGGGAAAGGCGTTTTCTGGCGGAAAGTGCCCGCCGGAATTTTCGACCTGCGTCCCACCGACATAACCACCGGAACCGATTGCCGCAGCTTGCCATACGGCGACGGGACTATTGACTGCGTAGTATTCGATCCGCCATATATGCATACCCCGGGGGGTACGGCCCACGTCAACCATCAAAATTACGAAACATATTATCAAAACAACCAGTCAAATTCGGATAAGAAATACCACGAAGCGGTGCTGGATCTATATTTCACCGCGGCCCAAGAAGCCCTGCGCGTGTTGCGTAGCGGCGGCATCTACATAGTCAAGTGCCAGGACGAAGTATGCGCCAATCTGCAACGCTTAACTCACGTAGAAATCATCAATGAACTGTCAGCCTATGGATTCATACCGGAGGATTTATTTGTAGCGGTGCGCAAAGGGAAACCGGGGGTAAGCCGAATCTTGCGACAAGTCCACGCCCGCAAAAACCACTCTTACTTCTTGGTGTTCCGAAAACCGGATGGCAAGAAACAATGGCATGGGTTGGATAACCGGCTTGATGTTTCGGGGGCTAAAACTGTTGGTCAACAACGGATGACGCTGTCGTAAAGTATTCCATGAACGGGCGTATCTGAATCACGTCAGGGAAATCATCGGTTAATTTTTGATAACGTGCCGGCAAGTCAAAATAGTAGATGTGTTCCATCTTTGATAAAAGAGACTGGTAAGCCAGCCACTGGTCGGGAACGCAAATTTCCACGACTTCAAGTTTCTTGGCGTCAAGTTTCGTTTCGGAAAATAACACCATAATCCCCGTATAATAACCGTTGCCATAGGCCGAGTCCAGTAAGCGCTGGTGCGCCCAAGCCTGCACGACCCGCTCGCGGGTTGACATTTTAACCGGGAGGTGTATGTTTGGATTTCCGCCGGAAGTTTCAAAAAGAAAGTCCATAGTCATTCTTACAGAATTTTCCATTATAGGCAACCGTGCGCCCTTAACAGGTTTGCTGTTCAGCGATTTCGCAAATATATGCCCAATCATGCATTCAAAGTAGGTGGCTGGCGCCTTTTTATTGTTGCGATTTAGCAGTTCCATAGCTAGGCACGGCGCAAGGGCCATTGTGTAAAGCGCCCGCTCCAGTTCGAGTATATCGGGATTTTCGTTTGACATTAGTTGCCAAGTCTGCGTCAAAAACCTGGAATCAGGCACAAACAACTTGGAATTCGCAGGGCGGGCAACTATACCGTTTCGTGAATACGAAACATATTCCTTGCCGGGCACTGAAGAGCGAAGTCCGACTTGTTCGCATTCCTCAACCAGAAAATCCAGCGCGATGACCGACAAATCAATAATCGCTTGTCCAGCGTTCCATGAACGCCAATCATTATGGCAAGCCGTTTTAACAGCGTTATATGCATCGTTCAGTTCTTGACTGGTCACCATTATCCAGCTATCCTATAAACCGTCCGTCAATTCTGAAATGGTGATGCCGAGGGCATTGCTGATTACTTGGATGTTTCGTAAAGCGACATTCCGCTCGCCGCGCTCTATGCCGCCGATGTAGGTGCGGTCGAGGCCGCACTTGGCGGCAAAAGCCTCTTGCGAATACCCTTGCGCTATTCTTAGCTCTCTGACACGGCGGCCAAACCTTATGCGAATATCGTCAGTCATAATCCCAAAATCCCACTTTATGAGCTATCAGTCTACGGATTATGAGTATCACGAATAACCGCTACAAGGCTTAATCTCAAAAATTTGAGGACGTTATGAGCAAAATGCCACCACTAACCTCCCGCCGCGCCCGCATTCCCGCTGATCACTCCGCGATGCAAGACCACCTTTGGCGGCAGGGTTGGACTGATGGGCTGCCGGTGGTTCCGCCTACCGAGATGGCCGTGCGGGATATGCTGGCGGCCGTTGTTGGGCCGCCGTCCCGCTCCCTGGGGGTTATGCAGCCGCGGAACGCCCGGGCTACGCTGGAAAAGCTGGCGGTCAATGCGGTGATGGCCGGCTGCCGGCCGGAACACTTTCCGGTGGTGGTTGCTGCGGTTCGGGCCGCCCTTGGCGATGGTTTTAACTTGGCCGGCACCGCCGCGACTACCGGGGGGGCTAACCAGGTCGTTATCGTCAACGGCCCTATTGCGCCCCGCTTGGGCATCCAGGCTGATGCCGGCTGCTTTGGCCCCGGCTTTCGGGCCAACGCCGTTATCGGACGCGCCCTCCGCCTCATCATTCGCAACATTGCCGGGCTTACCCCCGGCGAAATGGACAAAGCTACCCTTAGCTCCCCTGGGCGCTACAGTTTCTGCTTTGCCGAAAACGAAGCCCGCAGCCCTTGGGAACCCCTCCATGTTGAAAAGGGCTATGCCCCCGATAGCAGCGCCGTTACCCTCGCCGGCATCCTTGGCGTCTACCGTATAATGGAAAGCACTTCCGGCACCGGCTTTGGCGTTCTCTCTACCATTGTGGGCAATATGAAAGCGGTCGGCATTGCCAACTATTACCAGCAGGCTACCGGCGGGCAGGTGCTGCTGGTCTTATGCCCCGAACACGCCGCCGAAATCGCGGCCTCCGGCCTGTCCAAAGCCGATGTAAAAGACTATGTGTTTCACAATGCCCGGATGCCCGTAGGGCGGCTCCGCGGCGTGGCTCACTACGGCAACCGCACTTGGCCGGCGTGGATCGACGAATCCGATGACAATGTGATGGTGCCGATTGTCCGTTCCGCCGCCGATGTTGCGGTAATCGTGGCCGGCGGCGATGGCCGGCACTCCGCATGGATGGCCGGCTGGGGGGTGACCTTGATGTCCACCGCCCTGGTGGAGCCCCCGGCGCAGCCCGAAACGCGACCGCCATCGGGCGAAATTTAGGAATTTCACAGGAAACGGCCCAAACCCCTTGCGCGATTGTGAAAAATAGCGCATACTACCCGCTTGAATGCTTCCTGGTGGTTTGAGCGAGGCGGCCCCACCCGTTCCCATCCCGAACACGGAAGTGAAACGCCTCAGCGCCGACGATACTGCTTGGGTGACCGGGTGGGAAAATAGGTCACCGCCGGGGGGCAATTCCCCAAAATCCTCCCAACCCCGGCCCCGGCCGGATCCCCGACTTCGCCGCGCCATTCCCGGTCGGGCAAAGCGGCGAAAATGGAACGGATCCAAAAAATTCCCCGGGCGTTGCCGGACGCCTAATCCCAACACCTCCCCAAGGCCAGGAGCGGAATTATGGGCAGCAGGTTCGAGAAGTTTTCGGAGCGGGCGCGGCGGGTTTTGTCGCTGGCCCAAGAGGAAGCCCAGCGCTTTAACCACAACTACATCGGCACTGAGCATATCCTCCTCGGCCTGGTCCGCGAAACGGAAGGGGTAGCCGCCCGGGTGCTGTCCAGCCTTTCCGTTGACCTGTCGAAAGTCCGTTCCGCCGTTGAATTCATCATCGGCCGCGGCGAAAAGCCGGCGCAGGGCGAAATCGGCCTCACGCCCCGCGCCAAGAAAGTGGTCGAACTCGCAGTAGATGAAGCCCGGCGGATGAACCATACCTATATAGGTACCGAACACCTACTGATCGGCCTCTTGCGGGAGGGCGAGGGCGTGGCCGCGGGCGTGCTGGAAAGCCTCGGCGTGACCCTTGACAAAGTGCGCTCCGAAACCCACCGCATCCTCAGCCACACCTCCGGCAGCGGCTCCCAGTCATCCCGCTCCAACACCAAAACCCCCACGCTGGACAACCTCGGCGTTGACCTGACCAACGCCGCCCGCTCCGACAAACTGGACCCGGTAGTGGGCCGCGACCAGGAACTCCAGCGCGTGATCCAAATCCTTTCCCGCCGCACCAAGAACAACCCGGTGCTGGTGGGGGAGCCGGGCGTCGGCAAAACCGCCATTGTCGAGGCGATGGCCCAGATGATCGCTAAAGGCGAAGTTCCCGATACCCTCCAGAACAAGCGGCTGGTCACCCTGGATATGGGATCCCTGGTCGCCGGCACCAAGTACCGCGGCGAGTTTGAGGAACGGCTGAAGAAAGTCATTGAGGAAATCAAAAGCTCCGGCAACTGCGTGCTGTTCATTGACGAAATCCATACGTTGGTAGGGGCCGGCGCCGCCGAGGGCGCGGTGGACGCCTCTAACATCCTGAAGCCATCCCTCGCCCGCGGCGAACTGCAATGCATCGGGGCTACTACGCTGGACGACTATCGCAAGTATGTGGAGCGCGATCCCGCTCTGGAGCGCCGCCTCCAGCCCGTGCGCGTTGAGGAACCCTCCAGCGACGAAACCGTGGAAATCCTGATGGGCGTTAAGGAACGCTACGAAGAACACCATAATGTGAATTTCACTGATGACGCCATTCGCAGCGCCGCTACCCTTGCCGCCCGCTTTATATCCGACCGCTTCTTGCCCGACAAGGCCATTGACTTGATTGACGAAGCCGGCTCCCGGGTGCGGCTGCGCGGCAGCGTAACCCCCTCCGCCGTGACCGAAGCGATGCAAACCCTGGAAAACATCAGCCGCGAAAAGGACGCCGCCATCGCCGAACAGCGCTACGAGGCCGCCGCCGAACTCCGCGACCGCGAACTCCGGCACCGCCAGGATCTGGACAAGCTCCGAACCCAATGGCAAGAGGGCAAGGGCAAAGAGCGCTCCATCGTAACAGACGATGACATTGCCGAAGTGGTAAGTATGTGGACCGGCATTCCGGTCACCCGCATGGCGAAAGAGGAAACCGAGCGCCTGCTCCAGATGGAAAACGAACTGCACAAGCGCATCATTGGGCAGGACGAGGCCATCGTCAACATATCCAAGTCCGTCCGCCGCGCGCGCGCCGGGCTCAAAGACCCCCGCCGCCCCATCGGCGTGTTCCTGTTCTTGGGGCCCACCGGCGTTGGCAAAACCGAGTTGGTGCGCACCCTGGCCGAGTTTATGTTCGGCCACGAAGACAATATGATCCGGTTGGATATGTCCGAATTCCAGGAGCGCCACACCGTCGCCCGGCTCATTGGCGCCCCCCCCGGCTATGTCGGCTACGATGAGGGCGGTCAGCTGACCGAGGGCGTCCGCCGCAAGAATTACTGCGCCGTGCTGCTGGACGAAATCGAAAAGGCTCACCCCGAGGTTTTCAACATCCTGCTCCAGATTTTTGACGCCGGCCAGCTAACCGACGCCCGCGGGCGCCGCGTGGACTTCCGCAACTCCATCTTGGTGATGACCAGCAACTTGGGATCCGATCTGATTAAGCGCGAGAGTGCCGTGGGTTTCGCGGTGAAATCCGACCGCGCCCGCACCGACAAGAGCGCCTACGAGCGGATGAAAGACAAGGTGATGGAGGAAGTCAAGCGCTTTTTCCGCCCCGAATTTCTTAACCGGATCGACTCCACTGTGGTGTTCCACCAGTTGGCCGAGCCCGAAATCTTGGCGATCGTGGACTTGATGATGGAACAGGTGCGCGATGAACTTGAAGACAAGCAGGTGGGGCTGGAGCTAACCCCCGCCGCCAAAGAATACTTGGGCGAAAAGGGTTTCGACCCGGTGCTGGGCGCCCGTCCCCTGCGGCGCCTGATCCAGAACGAAATCGAAGACCGCTTGTCCGATGAGATCCTGAGCGGCCGCCTCGGCGCCGGCGACATTGCCGTAATCGACTTTGAAGAGGGCGAAATCAAGATAACTGCCCAGTCGCCCATCGACGAGCCCGGCGAGCTCGAACTTGAGCCGGTGTTGGAAGAGGAGCCTACGCTGGCCGGCGGCTAACTCAATCCCAACCGATGCATTCCCGCCTAAAGGCCCCCACCCCCCGGGGGCCTTTTCCTATTCCCATATATATCCCCGCTGCCGGAAAATTGATGACACTTGCCTGCCGACAACCCGGTATCTCGCCTTATATAATCCCCATAAGCCAACCGCTAGGGAGCAGGGAAATGCCGAAAGCAGCCGAAAAGCGCAAGACCGTCTACTTTTGCCAGGAATGCGGCAACGAAAGCCCCAAATGGATGGGCTTCTGCCCTAGCCCCTTATGCAATTCGCCGCGCCCGTTGACCGAAATCGCCGCCGCCCCGGCCCCCTCGTCCCCCCGCCGCTCCGGGTGGGTGGCCGACGACCGCCGCGGCGAAGCGTTGCCCCTGGACACGCTATCCGCCGACAGCCAGCCGCGGATCCCCCTGCCATCCTCCGAACTGAACCGTGTGCTAGGCGGCGGCGTAGTTCCCGGCTCCGTAACGCTGCTGACTGGCGAACCCGGCGTAGGCAAATCAACGCTGCTGCTGCAACTGGCGCATTCCCTAGCGCCCGGCGTATCCCCGTCGGCCGCGCCGCGCCCGGTAATGTACGTCACCGGCGAGGAATCGCCCATGCAGGTAAAACTGCGTTCCCAGCGTTTGGGCATCGGCGGGCAAGGCATTTTGGTAATGACCGAGACCGAAGTAGATGCCATCCTGGAGCGGCTGGATGATACGCCGCCCGCGCTGGTAATCATCGACTCCATCCAGACGCTGCACTGCGAAACCGAATCCTCCGGCCCTGGCAGTGTTGGTCAAGTGCGGGAATGCGGCCTGCGCTTGCTGCGCTGGGCCAAAGCGCGGGGAACGCCGGTGTTCCTTTCCGGGCACATGACCAAAGACGGCGCGGTAGCCGGGCCGCGGGTGCTGGAGCACATGGTGGACGCCGTGCTGCATCTGGAGCCGCAGGAATCCGGGGCTTTCCGGGTGCTGCGGGCGACTAAAAACCGCTTCGGATCTACAGGGGAGACTGGGGTATTCCAAATGACCGGGCAGGGACTGACCGATGTCCCCGATCCGTCCAGTGCGTTGCTGCCCCGCCGCGATGGAGCCCCGCCGGTAGGCGCGATCATAACCGCGGCTCTAGAGGGCAGCCGGGTGTTGCTGTTGGAAGTGCAGGCGCTTACCAACTTTTCCCAACTGCCCGCCCCCCGCCGCGTAGCTAACGGGGTAGACCACAACCGGCTGATAATGCTGACCGCCGTAGCCACTCGCCGCGCCGGTCTGGAGCTGGCCGGACAGGATGTAATCGTAAATGTAGCCGGCGGATTTCGCGCTACCGAACCGGCCGCGGATCTGGCCGTAATCCTGGCGGTCGCCTCATGTTACCGCAATGCGCCGCTGCCACCCGCCGCCGCTTTCGGGGAAGTCGGACTCAGCGCCGAACTTCGCCCCGTGCCCCAAACGCAGCGCCGGGTCAACGAAGCCGCCCGCCTGGGCCTGACCCGCTGTATCCTCCCCACCGCTGCGATTTCCGATCTGGAAACCCCGCCGGGGATGAAACTGATCGCCGCCGAAACCGTAACCGCCGCCATCCGCGCCGCTCTGGCCCCGCCCGCCGGGCAACTGGACCGGCTGCTATCCGATGACCCTGCTCCCGCAAAACCCGGCAAACCGCGCCGAACCTAGATCTTTACGCCCGTTGCCCGGTTATCCCTGCGGTAGATTGACAACCGTCACCGCAACCAGAACCCTGCCACCAACCCAATCCCTGCGGTAGATTGACAACCGTCACCGCAACCAGAACCCTGCCACCAACCCAATCCATCCGGTAGCCGCCGCCGCGAATTCCGGGTTTTCTTTCCAATCAATGGTGATTAGAACAAAGAAGCCGAAACCCAATAACCCCAAAGTGACGATAACCTGCATCGCCAGCCTGATTGCAGAGCGATATCTCATTGCAGAGCGATGTCTCACTTCACTTGCCTGCCGGTTTAGCTATTCGTTGCTTCCTTTCCTTGTCAGCCTTGTAGTTTTTAACCGTCTGCCGGATAACCTTGATGGTATGCCGTATTTGACTGCCAAACAGAGGCCAATCTTCATCGTTGCGGTTCCTAGCCGGCACTACCCGGCGGTGCGTGGCAGGAACCAGGATGTCGCCATTTCTCAGATAGACCCGGTTTTTCCGGCGGCGGAAAAGGCCGTTTCGATGGGGTTGACGGATTTTCGCAGTCATCAGCCCGCCTCCAGCGCCGCCTCCTGTTCGGGGGCGAACTCGTGATCTTCGCAAGCAACCCAACGGGAGCCGTCTTGATAGATTTCCTTTTTCCAGATCGGAACTACCTCTTTGATGCGGTCTACCGCTTTATGACAAGCGTGAAAGCTTTCCTTCCGGTGGGGCGACCCGACGGCCACCACCAGGCTGATCTCGCCAATGCCCACCGTTCCGATGCGGTGGCCGATGGCGATTTCGTCCAGACCGAACTCGGCCAGCAATTCTTGGCGCACTTCTTCCAGCTTCTTGACCGCCATTTCGTCAAAGGCTTCGTACTCCAGCGTCAGCACCCGCTTGCCGTCAAAGTTGTCGCGGGTGGTTCCCAAGAAAGTGACCACCGCGCCATTAGCGCCGCGGCGGACGGCGGAGGTGAACTTATCCGGGTCCAATGGATGGGAGGTCAACTCAATCATGCTATCCTCGCGCAAACTCCAGTGCTATCCGCCGCTCACCGGCGGGATTAGGCAAACATCGTCCCCGGGATGCAGCGGCGTATCCGGGTCGGCGTAGTCGGCGTTGACCGCCACCACTATTTGCGCCTCCGGCGGCGCCAAACGCGGAAAGCGGCGGCGCACCGCCTCGGTCAGGTCGGCCACCGTCGCGCCGTCGGGCAGCTCCAGCGGGAACTCCCGCATCCCGGCCCGTTCCCGGTACAAAGCGAACAATCTTACAGTAAGTTGCATGATGTTGATTGTAGCCCTTGCCGCCGCCGTCCGCTAGTGCATCACCAGCCCGCCGTCCACATTGAACGCCTGGCCGGTGATGTTGCGGGCGCCCGGCCCCGACAGGAACCGCGCCATAGCCGCGATGTCCTCCGGCGTGTTGGCCCGGCCGATGGGGATGCGGGCATCCCGGGCCTGCTCCAGTTCGGCGATGCTCTGCCCCGAGCTTTCCGCCCGGCCCTGCATGGTTTCGGCGGCCATATCGGTCAATGTAGAGCCGGGGCAAATCGCGTTGACATTGATGTTATGCTGCCCCAACTGGTGCGCCGCAATCATAGTCATCGCCAGCACCGCCCCCTTGCTGGCGGCATAGGCGGCGTTGGATGTGCCGGAGTACCCCTTGCCGGCGATGGAGGCGATGTTCACAATCCGCCCCCCGTCCCCTTGGGCGATCATTTCCCGCGCCGCCCGCTGCATACAAAAGAACACACCTTTGGCGTTGACCCGGTGAATCCGGTCCCAATCCGCCTCATCCACATCCATCACATACAGATAACGGGTAACGCCCGCGTTGTTGACGATAATGTCAACCCGCCCGAAAGCATTTTTGGCCTGCCTAATCATCCGGTCAATATCGCTGATGTTCCCCACATCGGCGTGAACCGCCAGGCATTCTCGCCCCAGCCCCTTAACCGCCCCGCTGGTATCCTCCACATTCTGGGCGTCAACATCGGCCACGGCCACATTAGCCCCGGCCCCGGCCAGTTCCAGCGAAATCGCCCGCCCCATACCGCGCCCCGCGCCAGTAACCACCGCAACCTTATCTAAAAGCTCCATAAAGCCGCCCCCTAGCATACCGGAATCTATGCCGAGTTTAGGCCAGACGGCCGGGAATTGCAACGCCGGGAGCGGATATTGGGCGAAATGGAAAATTGATGCCGTATATCTATTGACATATCGCGCGAGTGTGATAGTGTTCCTTTTCCGCGCCTAATTTCCCGCTGGAAAACTGAGCAGGCGCAAGAGGAGGAACCATGTCGCCGGACTCGATCGACCTGTCCAAACACGCAGCCATTCGGTCACAGCAGAGGGGCATTCCGATGGCAGCGATAGAGACGCTGCTGGAATACGGGAAGTCTATCCCCGCCAAGGGTGCCTTGTCTTACGCAATGGACAAAAGATCGCGCCGCAAAGCGCTGGCCGAGCTAGGGGAAGCGGAGTACCGGGTCATCGAAAAATGGCTCGACTGCTACGCCATAGTTTCCCTGGATGGCACCTTGCTCACGGTGGCACACCGCACCCGCCGCTTCCGATGCGATTAGCGGACTGGCCTGCGAAACCCCTTACCCTCTCCCTACGGGGAGAGGGCCGTTCCTGTCGCCCCGAATCCGCAGGTAAATCCTAATCCGTGCTACAATTGAGCGACGCGATAAAAGGAGCGCGGGATGGATAATGATGGCATCGGCTACATAGTGCTTACCGGCGTGGCGGAGGAGGAAGACGGGCAGTTCGTTTCCTATTGCCTAGAGCTAGGCACGGCCAGTTGCGGCGATACGATTTCTGAGGCGCTGGATAATTTAGGGGAAGCAATTGAGCTTCATCTGGAGGGATTAGAGGAAGTCGGCGAATTGGAGCGGACGCTGCGGGAGCGCAACATCCGAGTTGACTGGAATCCGCCAAAGCAAGATGGAGTAAATGTGAATGTTCCTTTGGGGCAAGTAATCAAGATTTACTCCAGCCCGGTGCCTCTGGTAGCTGATGCAGTTTAGCAGACTTCCACGCTGTTCCAGCAATGAGCTGGTGAACGCGCTGTATCGTTTGGGATGTTACCGGGGCAAGACAACTCGCGGCAGCCATCAGTTATTTCACCGCGATGCCGGATCCCGCATCCTTACCGGGGTAGTTGTTCTTGGCAAGCGGGAACTGCCCCGCGGCACCTTAAAGAGCATTTTGGAACAGCTTGATATTTCTCCGGATGAACTCCGAGACGCTCTACGGTAAGCCTTATGCAGCGACATTCCAAATACCCAAGAAATAGCGGAGGTGGAGCATGGCCGAGCCAAGGGTGGACACCATTATACGCGGCGGGCAGGTGGTTACTTCGTCCCAAACTTTGGACGCTGCCGTAGCTATTCAGGGCGAGAAAATCGTGGCGGTGGCGCCGGAGCAGCTCTTGCCTCCTGCCGACCGTGTAATTGACGCCGAGGGCAAGCTGGTGCTGCCGGGGTTGATTGACGCCCACGTCCATTTGGACGGCCATGATGATTACGCCCTGGGCGCCCAGGCCGCGGCCCACGCCGGGTTGACTACCCTCATCCCCTTTGCCAACTACAGCCTCGAGGGCGACGAAACCCTGGTGCAGGCGGCCCACCGCATTCGCGAGGAAATCGGGGCCTCCGCGGTAGTGGACTTCGGGTTTCATTTCATCCTGCAAAACCGCCCATCCATCCTGCGGTCGCTCCCGCCCGCGATGGAACTGGGCTTCAAATCTTTCAAGATGTTTATGACCTACAAGAAACGGCCGGGCCGGATGTGCGATGATGACTACATCTGCGAGGCTATGGAACTGGTAGCGCGGGCCGGCGGCGTGTTGCAACTGCACTGCGAAAGCGGCAACATCATCGAATACTTGGAAAACAAGCTCATTGCCGAGGGGCATACTCACCCGGAACATTTCCCCGCCGCCTGCCCCGATTGGGCTGAAGAAGAGGCCATCAATCGCGCCGTGGCAATGTCCGCCGCCACCCGTTGCCCGACCTATGTCGTCCACCTCAGCACCCATCTGGGCTTGGAGCGCATCAAGCAGGCGCAGGCGACCGGGCAACGGATCTGGACGGAAACTTGCCCCCAATACTTGCTGCTTTCCGACGCCGAAATGAGCAAGGTGGGGCCGCTGGCGAAAATCGGCCCGCCGTTGCGCCCCGAAGACGGCCCCGACCGCGACGCGCTGTGGGCCGGTTTGCAACGGGGGCATATATCCATAGTAGCCAGCGACCACGCGCCGCACCCCCAAGAACTGAAACGGCCGGGGTGGGACAACATTTTTGTCACCCCCGATGGCGCGTCGGTGCCTTTCGGTTCGCCGGGCGTGGAAACCCTGGCGCCGCTGATGTACAGCGAGGGCGTGGTAAAGCGGGGGCTGCCGATCTGGTGGCTGGCGCGGGCGATGTCGGAAAACCCGGCCCGCATCTTTGGCCTCTACCCGCGCAAGGGCGTAATCCAGCCCGGCGCCGATGCCGACCTGCTAATTCTGGATCCCGGCGCCGACCGCGTAATCACCGCCCGCGACCATCGCAGCAACGCCGGCTATACGCTGTTTGAGGGCTGGCCTATAACCGGCCGCCCGTGGATGACTTTGTTGCGGGGCCAAATCTTGCTAAACCCCGAGGGACGGCTGGAGCGGCAGCCGGGCTACGGTCAATTCTTGGAATGCCAGGGGCCTACGGCGCCGCTGGCGGGGCCGGTGAGTTAGGGATTTCGCCAATCAGAGGAGAGAAGCGTTGAAAATCATCGATCCCAGCGAAAACATAAATTTGACTAGGAGAATACTCGCTTTCTGTTGGGTAGGGCTTGTTGTAGCGTTACTCGTCGCTTCCCTTGCTTGCGCCCCATCGGAGCAAGCCGCTGACACAACCGAAATAACGGCTACAGCCGACCCTCAAGCAACCATTGAAGCCGGTGTGGCTGCTACGATTCAAGCGATGGAATCCTTGACGGAATCCGCACCATCCCCCACTGTGATCACTGCCAAGCAGATAAGTCAGCCTACGGCAACGCCGCGGCCTACGGCGACTCGTCAGCCCACGGCAACGCCGCGGCCTACGGCGACTCGTCAGCCTACGGCAACGCCGCGGCCTACGGCGACTCGTCGTCCCACGGCAACCCCCGAGCTCATGGGATCGGAACAGTTCACCGTCCCCGCCGGCGACATATATACTTACGAAATCCAAAGTCCGGGGGATGGATACATAAACTACCAATTCACGTCGGTAAAAGATGGAAACACATCGGAGTTGCTGGACATTGACTTTGAATTAAGCGTCGGATCTTGGGTTTGGTTCAAAGGGGACGACTTAACCAAATTTATCGCCAGCTCCCGCGTAAAAAGCGGCGTGAGATATACTTTCCAGTTCGATAACACCAGTTCTATATTCGCCGGGAAAGTTGTTTATCTCAACTTTCGCTGGTCAACTCAACCACTGGATAATTTTCCTGTCATCCCATACTGGGGACAGCATGAAAACACGGACAGATGTCAACAAGCGAAACAGGCCCAAGCTTCTGGCGATGCAGCCCTCTTGGGAACAGCATTATCAATGGGTGTTGCGGCGTTTACAGGCGATTGGTTTAGTTCGCTGGGGAGTCTTTTGAGTTTGTTCCTGTCAAGTGATCAGACCGATCCTGCCAGCAATGCCATAGGAATGTGGGGGTGTGGAATCGAGTAGCAAGTTGCGCCGGTGAATACGGCAAATTTTAGTTGCAACACATCACGCTTGGCGACCATCTAACCAGCCAAGTTGCAGACTGCACTGCCGCGGGCGCGTATTTATGCGGCAGGTGATGGGCGCGTTGGTTGCTGGTCAGATCTAAACGGAAACTTATTTTCGCCGTCGCCGCCGTCGCGTATTTGCCCGGCGGGCGCTGGGTGGGGCGGATTGGTGATTGCCGGATTCGTCGTTAAAGACTTGGGCAAGAATCTGGTCCACTTCCTCCGGCAAGAGCCGCCCCGATTGGGTTGTCGCGTCCCTGATTTGCTGGGCCAGCTCCTGACGGCCCTCGGCTCGGCCTGCGGCTTCTCCCTTTGCTCTCCCTACGGCTTCTCCTTCCGCTCGCCCAACGACTCGACCTTCCTCTAGGAAAGTTTTCCGGTCTTTCTCTATTTGCGCTAATGCCCAAAACATTCTGATGCCTCCCTCAGGGGTGAGAGTTCCGGCAAATCCTAAGTCATCTCGGTGGTTCCAGCGCCACACCCCGACGGCTGGGGATAGCACAGACAATGGGTTACAGCGTTAAGAAAGGAGGCATTGCCAAATGCATCATTTTCCATAACGCCAACCGGATTAAACGGAAACTTATTTTCGCCGTCGCCGCCGTCGCGTATTCGCTTGGCGGGCGCCGGGCGCGGCGGATTGGTGATTGCCGGATTCGCCGTTAAAAACTTGGGCGAGAATCTGGTCCACTTCCTCCGGCAAGAACCGTCCCGATTGGGCTGCCGCGTCCCTGATTTGCTGGGCCAGCTCCTGACGGCCCTCGGCTCGGCCGACGGCTTCCCCTTCGGCTCGGCCGGCGGCTTCCCCTTCGGCTCGGCCGGCGGCTTCCCCTTCGGCTCGGCCTTCCTCGCGGAAAGTTTTCCGGTCTTTCTCTATTTGCGCTAAGGCCCAAAACATTCTGATGCCTCCCTCGATTGTCAAGACTGCCGCGCCGTAAGCCGCTGCGCCCAGGGGGGTTAGCGTTCCGGCAAATCCTAAGTCATCCCGGTGGTTCCAGCGCCATGCGTTGACGGACAGTGTTAGCAACCAGGTTGCCAAGATCACGCCGAAGGGCGCCATTGCCAAGTGTATCGTTTTCCAGCGTTCCGACCAGCGGCCCATTTTATTCTACCTTGTTGCCTTGCTTTATGCACTAGTGCGTGTTCATGCTCCGGGGGCGGGAGATGGATTCCAAAGTTTAGTGTAGGGATGGGGGTTCGGGGTTGGCAAGGGGGAGGTGTCATAGATTCAGGGGGAAAGGGCCGCGGGTTTCCGGCGGTTTCCGTCCCGTGGGGCAGGCGTTGACCGACCGGGGATGGGGTTCCGGGCGGGCGGCGGTGGGTGTTGGGGTGCGCCGGCGTGATTTCCGTAAGCCGGTGGCGGCATTGGCAACCGGCAGCGGTGCGTCGTCCTGGTGAAAGCCCAGGTTGGCGTGATTTCCATAAGCCGGCCGACGGCATTGGCAGCCCCTGATGGGAATACGTTTTTGGGGGGAATTTCTGGGTGAATGGCCGCGCGGGCTATCCCGTCGTTTCTTGATAATCTTGATTTGGGGGGGTGGGATGTATCGCCGGGGCGGATTTTGGGTTACTATTGATGGGGTTAGACTGCCGTGGCTCCGGGCGGGGGCTTGGGGCGCGGGCCTATTTTAAGCCTCAAGGTGTATGACGATGACCACGACTGCCGATTCCGGCAATAGCGGAGTGCTGATTGCCATCGATTGGGAAAATATCCGCCGCGGGGCGCAGATGTATCATCAGACCGTTACCCCCCGGGCTTTGTGCGATGCGATGAAGACGGTGGGGGAGGTGTTCGGGGAGGTGCGCGGCGGGAAGGTGTTCGGCGACTGGAGCCTGCGGCGGGAGGACGGGGCGTCTTTCAGCCTGGCCGGGATCGAACCCTACAACGCCCCCCGCACTATGGCGGGCAAAGACCGCACGGATCCGTCGATCATTCTGGAGGTCTACGACTGGATCCGGGACCGGGAGGACTGCCAGTATGTGGTGCTGGGTTCCGGGGATTCGGACTACCAGGCGCTGGTAGACCGCGCCAAGAGCAATGGGCGGCGCATCATCATCTGCGCTTTCAGCCAGTCGGTGGCGCGGGATATGCTGGCGGTGGCGCCGCTGTTTCCGCTGGAGGCGGAGCTGGGTTTCCGTATGCCGGAACATGGGACTTTGCCCAGCCCGGCGGAGACGCAACAGAATTCCCAAGATTCCATGCAAACCTTTGTCCGGCAAATGGACCGGCTGGAAAGCTCCCTGAATTTCGTGGGGTACAACAAGCTCTGCACTCAATGGATGCTGGATTGGGGCATCGCCTCCACGGAATATGAGTGCTACCGGCTGATTGACCAGTGGCTGTACGACGAAATCGTGGAGCGCCACGATGTGCCGAACCCGAACAATCCGTCTTACCCCACGTCGGCGATCCGGCTGATCCGCTCCAACGACAGCGTGCGCGACCTGCTGGGTTTCAGCACTACCAGGGTCAACAACCCGGTGATTGTCTAAGGGCGGCGTGTCGGATACCTTGCCCCATACGGAGCCGATATTGAAAGTCCGCGGCCTGGTCAAGGATTTTGGCGGGCTGCGTGCGGTTGATCATTGTACGCTGGATGTCTATCCGGGGCGGATAACCGGGCTGATCGGCCCTAATGGGGCGGGCAAGACTACGTTGTTCAACCTGATTTCGGGGGCTTTGGAGCCTAGCGGGGGGCGGATTTTCTTTGCGGGGGGCGGCGCGGGTCATTCCGTAGACATAACGGGGATGGCGATGCATCAGACTTTCGCTTTGGGGCTGGTGCGGACGTTCCAGATTCCGCGGGAAATGAAGTTGATGACCGTGCTGGAAAACCTGATGCTGGTTCCGGCGGGGCAGCGGGGGGAAAGGTTGTGGGCGTCGTGGTTTACGCCGTGGCGGGTGGCGCGGCAGGAACGGGAAATCGAGGCCCGCGCTTTGGAGGCTTTGGAGTTCGTCAAGCTGTCGCATCTGGCGGACGAATTGGCGGCCAACCTTTCCACCGGGCAGAAAAAGCTGCTGGAGCTGGCGCGGACGCTGATGAGCGAGCCGAAGCTGGTGCTGCTGGACGAGCCTACGGCGGGGGTCAACCGGACGCTGATGTCGCAGCTTTCGTTGAGCATTCACTTGGCGGCGGCGGAAAGGGGCGTCACTTTCGTGATTATTGATCATGATATGGATGTGCTGATGGCGCTGTGCGATCCGGTTATCGCGATGGCCAACGGGGCGGTGATTTCGCAAGGCACGCCGGATGAAGTGCAGTCGGATCCGCAGGTGATTGAAGCGTATTTGGGGGGGCGCGGGCCGGCGGGGGGGCCGGGAGGGGAAGTTGGCGCTGCTTGAGGCCGACGGCGTGGTGGCCGGGTATGGGGAAACCGTGATCTTGCACGGCGTTTCCATTGTGGTGAACGATGGGGAAATCGTTACGATCATCGGCCCCAATGGGTGCGGGAAGTCTACTTTGATGAAAACCTTGGCCGGGCTGGTGAAAGCGCGTTCCGGGAAGGTCCGGTTTCGGGGGGAGGAAATTTCGGGGGCGCCGCCGGAGCGGGTGGTGGGCAAGGGGTTGTGCTATGTGCCGCAGGCGGCGAATATCTTTGCGTCTTTGAGCATTCGCGAAAACTTGGAGATGGGGGCGTTTCTGCGGCAGGATGATTACCGGGGGCGGATCAATGATATGTTTGATTTGTTTCCCGATTTGGCGCGGGATGCCAAGCGGAAGGCGCATACCCTTTCGGGGGGGCAGCGGCAGATGCTGGCGATCGCCCGGGCGTTGATGCTGGACCCGGCGTTGCTGCTGTTGGATGAACCATCGGCCGGGCTGTCGCCGGCGATGGTGAATTTGGTCTTTGAGCGCATTGCGGGGATCAACGCCACGGGGGTTGCGATGCTGCTGGTGGAGCATAACGCGCGGGAGGCGCTGCGGATGTCCGGGCGGGGGTATGTTTTGGCCGGGGGCGAGAACCGGCTGGAGGATACCGGGCCGGAGTTGTTGAATAACCCGGAGATTTCCCGCTTGTACTTGGGCGGACGTTAGGCGTATCGGGCGGGCGGGAACGGACTGGTATATATATGTATATACGAAACTTGGGGCGGGAACTGCCCCGCCGCTTGCCGGCGCTGCCCGGCTGGTGGACGCCGCTGCATACTACGGCGGTCATTGCGTTGGCGGTCATTGTTTTGGGCATCCTGCCGGTGTTCAAGATGGGGCTGGTGGTCAACGGCGTCTTTTTGGGCGGCATTATCGCTTTGGGGGCGATCGGGCTGTCGCTGGTTTTCGGGATCCTGAACTTCGCCAATGTGGCGCATGGCGACTTTATGATTACCGGGGCCTATGTGGTCTTTTTCTGGATCGACAGTTTGTTGCCTCTGTTGGGGATTGAGGGGCAGGGGTTGGGGCCGTTCACTTTCGGGTATCCGCTGCTGATTGCGCTGCCTTTCGGGGCGATGGCCGGGGCACTTTTGGCGATGGCGACGGACAGCCTGATTTACCGGCGGATGCGGCGGCGGGGGGTAAACGCGGCGGCGCTGGCGATGACTTCGCTGGGGCTGGCAATCGCCATTCGGGGGTTGGTGCAGATCATCTGGGGGACGCAGGTGCTTAGCTACCCGCGGGAGTCGCGGCAGGTGTTTCATCTGCCGCTGGATGTGCGGATTCCGCCGGATAACCTATTTATCGCGGCGGTGGCGGTGGTTTTGGTGGCGGCGGTGTATCTGTTGCTGACCCGCACCAAGATGGGCAAGGCGATGCGGGCGACGGCGGACAATCCCGATTTGGCGCTGGTGACCGGGATTAACACGCAGCGGGTGATCTGGACTACTTGGGCCATCGGGGGCGGGTTGGCGGCGATCGCGGGGGTGCTGCTGGCGGTGTCGCAGGCGCAGTTGCTGCCGATAATGGGATGGAAGTTTCTGATACCGTTGTTTGCGGCGGTGATTCTGGGGGGCATCGGCAATCCTTACGGGGCGTTGGCCGGGGCGTTTATCATCGGGGTAACGATGGAAGTGTCGACCCAATGGATTAACCCCAGCTACAAGCCGGCGGTGGCCTTCGCGATTATGATCGTGATGCTGCTGGCGCGGCCGCGGGGTTTGTTCGGGGGTTCCGGGGGGGGCGGCTAGGGCGGGATCATCGCCGCCGGGCGTTGCGTTATGGAAATCGCAGGCATATTGGATTATGCGGTCGGCTTCGTGGTAATGGCGGGCATCTATTCGGTGCTGGCGCTGGGGCTGAACGTGCAATGGGGATTCACCGGGCTGTTTAATATCGGCGTTGCGGGGTTCTTTGCGTTGGGGGCGTATACCGCGGCGCTGCTTACCGGGCCGCCGCCGCAGGGGGAGTACGAGGATTATGTTTTCGGGGGCGACTGGGCCCAAATCGCGGGGCTGAGTCTGGGGATTGACTGGTGGTTTTTCTTGGGCATTGCGGCGGCGATGGGGGTCTGCGCGGTGGTGGCTCTGATCATCGGGTATGTCACTTTGCGGCTTAACGATGATTACTTGGCGATCGCCACCTTGGGGATTGCGGAAAGCGTGCGGCTGTTTTTTCTTAATGAAAAGTGGGCGGCCAACGGCTCGCGCGGGCTGTATAACATTCCGAAGTTTCTTGAGGGATGGATTGCGCCGGATAAGTATGATTACTTGTATGTGGTGGTGGTGCTGGGGGTGTTGGGGGTGCTGTTTTTGGCGATGCAGCAGGCGGTGCGCTCCCCGTGGGGGCGGGTGCTGCGGGCGATACGGGAGGATGAGCTGGCGGCGGAGGCCAGCGGCAAGGATGTATCGAAGTTCAAGCTGCAAGCGTTCATTTTGGGCGCGGTGATTATGGGCGTGGGGGGGGCGTTGTACGCGCATAATATCCGGTTTCTTTCGCCGCAGACTTTTGACCCGCTGCTGGCGACTTTCATCATTTGGGCGATGCTGATGGTGGGGGGTTCGGGGAATAATGCGGGGGCGGTGCTGGGGGCATTCGTGGTATGGGGGATTTGGACGGGAACGCAGTTTATGCCGGGGGTGTTCAAGGATCCTAACTTCCGCTTCTTTATGATCGGGTTTCTGATTGTGGCGGTGATGGCGCTGCGGCCGGGGGGGATTCTGGGCGAATCCCGGCGGATTGCCCGGCGGCGGGTGGCGTCCGCGGGCGACGGGGCGGGGGATGGCGGCGGCGGGGGTTGAGGGGGCTGGGGCGTGTTCACATTGGGGGGCATTGCGGGATGCCCGGCAACGGGCGGCGGGGTAGGGGATGGGATTGTTGGGGGGATTCAGATTCATTAGGGGCGCACTGATGAGGTGCGCCCCTGCCGTTGTTGGGGGTTAGGGGGTTATGTATTCGCCGGTGCTGGTGATTTCGCCGTTGGATACTTGCCAGATTTCGATGCTGCCGAAAACGTCGCCGTTGGCGTCCAGGTCTACGTTGCCGGCGGTGCCTTCGTAGTTGATGTCTTGGCCCTCGGCCAGTAGCTGTAGGGCGCGGGCGATGCCTTCGCGGCCGGGGCCGACGATTTCGCCGGGGGCATTGGCGACTTCGCGCAACGAGTCGCGGATGGCGGCGGGGTCGGTGGTGCTGCCGGCGTGGGCGGCGGCGAGGGCCACTAGGATGGCGGCGTCGTAGTGTTCGCCCATAAAGGGGTGGGACGGGGGGTAGCCGTAGGCGGCGGTGTAGGCGGACTCAAAGGCGTCTTTTTCGGCGCGGTCGGGGCCGCCGGGGGCGGTGCCCAGGGTGCCTTGCAGCTCGTCCCAAGCGTCAATGGCTTCAATCCATTCGGGGCCTTTCACGCCGTCCACGAACAGGAAGGTGTCGGCGTAGTCGCCCTCGAGGGCTTCGCGGATGTATACCTGGACCTGGCCGGTGTAGCTGATGGTGACCAGCACGTCGGGGTCGCCCTCGGTGGCCCTTTCCAGTTCGGAGGTGTAGGTAGGCTGGGTGTCCTCGTGGGGGACTTTGTTCATCACGGTGCCGCCCAGTTGGGTATAGGTTTCCTCGAATTGGGCGGTCAGCCCCTCGCCGTAGGCGTTGTTGATGTACATTATCCCGGCGGTTTCGTAGCCCTCGCGCATGGCGAGGTCGGCGAGTACGATGCCCTGGGCGGCGTCGGATACGGCTGTGCGGAAAACCCAGTCGTTGTCGTCCAGGGTGGAGATGGCGGGGGCGGTGGAGGCGCCGCTGATGATGATGCGCCCGTTGGGGATGACCACGGCTTCGGCGGCGGCGATGGTGACGCCGCTGGAGAGGGCGCCGACGATGGCGACGACGTTTTCCACATCCACCAGGGCGCGGGCGGAGTCGACGCCCTGCACCGGGTTGACGCCGGTATCGCGGCTGATGACGACCATGGAGCCGCCCTGGATGCCGCCGCCGGCGTTGATGTGGTCGGCGGCCAGCGCGACGCTGTTGCGCAAGGGGGTGGCGAACTCGGTCAGGGAGCCGGTGAATGCGTTGAGGTTGCCCACCACCAGCGGGGGCAGGGAATCCATCATCACTTCCTGGGTTACTACCCGGGTGACCGGGACTTCCTCGGTGACTACTTTGGTGACTTCGACTTCCTCGGTGACGATCCTTTCCTCGGTGACTACTTTGGTGACTTCGACTTCCTCGGTCACTACCTTAGTGACTTCTTGTACCACGGTTTGGGGGACTTCCCGGGTGACTTCGACTTCTCTGGTCACTTCGACCGTCGTGCTGTCGCCGCAGGCGGCGGCGAGGGACAGGGCCAGGATTAGCAGGAGGAACGGCGAAAATGCCGCCATACGCTTGAGTTGAGCCACGGTTTTTCCCACCTCGCTGATGCAGAATTTTTGGCGGGGGTGATTTTCAAGCCCCATTTTCCCTTTGGGGGGGTTTTCGGCGCTTTTCCCCCGGCCTGTTGGGGTTATTGTACCATAAGGCCATCGCCGGGGGCAGGGGGGGATGGTCATGCGTCCGGGCCGGGCGGGCGGCGGGCTTTAGGGGATATGGGCGGACGGCTTGGGTTATGGGGGGCGGATGGCGTTGGCGATGTTGGCGATGGGTTTCAGCGGATTATCGGGGCTTGACAGGGTAGGGTAAAATTCTAATGCGTTGGGCGAGTTTATTATGGCGGCGGGGGATATGACGTTAGCGTTGAATAATCATCCGGCGACGCGGCTGGATTCGTTTCTGATGGGGCTGCGTAGCCGGGGGAAATTGGATTATAAGCGTTATTTGGGTTCTCCTTTGCGGTATGCGGGGGGGAAAAGTTTGGGCGTGGGGTATGTGCTGGAGCGGCTGCCTGGAAACATTGAGCGGCTGGTTTCGCCGTTTATGGGGGGCGGGTCGGTGGAAATCGCCTGCGCCAGGGAAATCGGGGTGCGGGTGATGGGCTATGATGTGTTTGATGTTCTGGTTAATTACTGGCACGCTCAGTTGAAGGATGCGGAAGCGTTGTATGGGCTGCTGGCGGATTTTGAGCCGACGCGCGACACTTTTTGGCAGGTCAAGCGGCGGTTGGAAGATCACTGGCGGGGGGAGGAATGTCTGCCGTATTTGGATTTGGCGGCGCATTATTATTTTAATTCCAATACTTCCTACGGGCCGCATTTTCTGGGTTGGCCGTCGGATATTTACCTGCAAAGATCGCGCTATGCGGGGATGATTGCCAAGCTGCGGACATTTCGCGCCCCTAGTTTGTCGGTGGAGTGCGCTAGTTTTGAGGAGTCTATTCCCGAACACGCGGGGGATTTTTTGTACTGCGATCCCCCGTATTATCTGGAGGATGGGCAGACTTTTACGGGGATGTATCCGCATCGCAATTTTCCGGTGCATCACGTCGGTTTTGACCATGCGCGGCTGCGGGATTTGTTGCTTGACCGGCGGGGCGGTTTCATACTTTCCTACAATGATTGCGAAACCATCCGGGAATGGTACAGGGGATGCCGGATGTTCAATCCCCGGTGGCAGTATACTTTTGGGCAGGGCGATACCCGGATCGGCAGTAACCGCGCCCGGATTAACGGCAATTCTCATGTTAAAGGATCTCATGAATTGTTGATTTGGCGGTGCTAATAATGATACTTAGACGGACGGAGGCGATTTTAGGGTGATGACGGATTCCGGTTAGCAGGGCGGGTTCGGGCGGGCGGCGGGGGAATGGGCGGGAAATTGGCGGGGGTTGGGTTGGGGTTGATTGACAACGGGGGTTGGGGTGGTTATAATGCCGGTTAGTGCCTTGCTTCCCCATTTCCCCCTGCGCTGCCGCCTGGCGGCTCCCCCTTGTCTTTCGTTGGCGATGGCGGCGGTTTTGCCGATTTCCGTAATCTTGCGGCGCGGGTGTATGGCTACAAAGTTCATATTCGTTACAGGCGGCGTGGTAAGCTCGCTGGGCAAGGGGATTTGTGTCGCATCCGTGGGGCGCATCCTGAAAAGCCGGGGGGTGAGCGTTTCGGTGCTGAAATTGGACCCGTACCTGAATGTGGACCCGGGGACGATGTCGCCGTACCAGCATGGGGAGGTGTTCGTGACCCAGGACGGGGGGGAGACCGACCTGGATTTGGGGCATTACGAGCGTTTCATCGATTTGGAGCTGACCCGCAGCTCCAACCTGACGGCGGGGGATATTTACCAGAACCTGATTGCCAAGGAGCGCCGGGGGGATTTCCTCGGCGGGACGATTCAGTCGGTGCCGCACGTGACTAACGACATTAAGGAACGGATCCTGCGCCTGGCCGAGGAGTCGGGGGCGGCGGTGATTGTGGTCGAGGTGGGCGGCACGGTGGGCGATATCGAGGGGCTGCCGTTTCTGGAGGCCATCCGGCAGATGCGCAACCAGGTGGGGCGGGGCAATGTTTTTTACATTCATTTGACGCTGCTGCCTTATCTGTCGGCGGCGCAGGAGCTGAAAACCAAGCCGACGCAGCATAGCGTCAAGGAACTGCGGGCCATCGGGATCCAGCCGGATGCGATCATCTGCCGCAGCGATCATCCGGTTCCGCCGCAGATTTGCGAAAAGATATCGTCTTTTTGCGATGTTCCCAGCGAGGCGGTGATACCATTGGCGACGGTGCAGAATGTGTACGGGGTGCCGCTGGCGCTGGAGGCGGCGGGGCTGGGGGATATTATCGTGGCGGCGTTGGGGCTGCCGGGCGGGGTGCCGAGCTGCGCCGGGTTGGACGAATGGCGAGATATGGTGGCGATGATGGACCGGCCCAAGGAAAGGCTGCCCATCGCCATCGTCGGGAAGTATGTGGAATATCCCGACTCTTACTTGTCCGTCCGCGAAGCCCTGCGTCATGCCGGGCTTTGCCATTCCCGGGATGTGGAGCTTTTGTGGGTGCATTCGGAGGATGTGGAGCGGGATGGGCCGGAGGAATTGTTGCGGTATGTCTGCGGCATTGTGGTGCCCGGCGGGTTCGGGGCCAGGGGGGTGGAGGGGATGGTGGCTACGGTGCGTTATGCGCGGGAGCAGCGGGTGCCGTATTTGGGGTTGTGTTTGGGGTTGCAGGTGATGGTGATCGACTGGGCGCGGCATATCTTGGGGCTGGAGGGGGCCAATTCGGCGGAACTGGAGCCGGCAACGGCGCATCCGGTGGTGCATATAATGCCGGAGCAGGAGGGGATTACCAGCAAGGGCGGGACGATGCGGCTGGGGAGTTATCCTTGCCGGCCGCGGGCGGGGACGATGACCGGCGAAGCCTATGCCGGGGGGCAGGAGCGGGCGGATATTTGGGAGCGGCATCGCCACCGTTTCGAGCTTAACAACGCTTACCGGGAGGCGCTGGAGGCGTCGGGGCTGATCGCCGCCGGGCTGTCGCCGGACGGGAATCTGGTGGAGGCGGGGGAGGTGCGGGATCATCCCTTTATGGTGGGGGTGCAGTATCATCCTGAGTTTAAGTCGCGGCCCAACCGGCCCCATCCGTTGTTTGTGCGGTTTTTGGGGGAGGCCGCCAGAACCATCCGGGAAGGCGGTCAGCCGCCTTTGCCCTTGGATTGATGATCCGGTGTTGCGTATATAGTGGGAAGCGGCGAGGGCGGGGCGACGGTGGGAATGCGGGCGGCGAATGCTTGGGTTCCGGGAGTTGCAACCTGATGGCGGGGTGGTGGTAATACAGATCCCTTGGAATCTTGCTAACCGGAGGGAGCGGTAGTAGCGGGAAAATCCGCCGGGCGGGAGTCTGGCGCTGTCTGAGACTGGAGGAAATCAAGAATGGCTAAGGCAACTATGGTAATGTCGGCGGTTGCGCTGATGGTGCTGTTGCTTGCGGCTTGCGGCGGCGACGAGGGCGTGTCTACGGAGGAAACCCTGTCGCCGTCGACGCCTACGGCAACCCCGATTCCCGATCTGATTACCCGCTCCATGACTAGGGCGTTGGCCGAGCGCACTTGGGATTGCTTTGAGTCCAGTAACGACTACCGGGATCAGTTGGAGGAGTCGTTCCGCGCTGACTTCAAGCGGGGCGGGTACACCCAGGCCGAGGCGGATTACGCTTGGGATGGTCTGACGGCGAATAAGACCGTGTGGACGGATAGTTCGATTGCAGGCTGGATTAGGTCCGATACTGCTCATCGGCGGATGATGTATTCTGCCGAGTTGGAATCCCTGCGGAAACACGGTTGTAAGTAAGAGGGGGCGGGTTTCGGGGATTTCGGGGGGGTAGGGTTTTGGGGGACGGAATCCTGCGCTAGAATTGGAGTTCGGGCAACCTATGCCGGAGGAGGCTGCATGAGTTTCGTCTTTGGGGCGGTCGTCGTGGTGGTGTCGCTTATACTGATCGATAGTTGGGTTCTGAGGGCGCTGCTGTATGCCGTGGCGACTGCGGCTTGGTATGGCGTGCCGGTGCTGGTGCGTGAGGTGCGGGCGGGGCGGAAGTCTGACCGCGACGATAGGGCGGATTGGTAGGAGGTTCGGAGTCGGATGTTCCGAGCGAGGGCGGCGGCGGGGGATGGTGAGGGCCGGGGGGAATCCGGCTGATAGCGGAAAATCCGCCGGGGACGCAATCCCGAAAGGAATAGCCCAGCGTTAGAAATCTTGATCGCGAGCGGAAGATGCAGCTTTTTTTGGATACGGCGGATATTGGCGAAATCCGCGATGGCGCCCGGCTAGGGGTGATCCGCGGGGTTACGACGAACCCGTCGCTGGCGGCGGCGGCCGGGGTGGCGGGGCGGGAGGCGTACCAGAGCGCCGTCCGCGAAATCGCGCAATTGGTGGACGGGCCTATTTCGGTGGAAGTGGTTTCCGCCGATGCGCAGGGGATGGTGGAGGAGGGGCGCGATATCGCTACCTGGATCGCCAATCCGTGGGTGAAGATCCCCAGCACGATGGAGGGGATTGAGGCGATCGCCGCGCTGTCGGCGGAGGGGGTCCAGGTGAATCAGACCTTGTGCTTTTCGGTGAACCAGGCCATCTTGGGGGCGGCGGCGGGGGCTACGGCGGTCAGCCCGTTTATCGGGCGGCTGGATGATATCGGGCAGGATGGCATTGGGCTGATCCGGGAGATCGCCGAGTTGTTTCGCGGCGCCGGGGTGGCGACGCAGGTGATGGCGGCCAGCGTGCGGCATCCGCTGCATTGCGTCAGGGCGGCGCAGGCCGGGGCGCAGATCGCCACGGTGCCTTACAAGACGCTGTTGCAAATGGCGCAGCATCCGCTGACCGATGCCGGGGTGGCGCGTTTCATCGCCGACTGGCGGAAGGGCGGCGGGGGGTAGTTGGCAGGGGGGACGCCCCGCCCCCACCCTAACCCTCCCCCGGAGGGGGAGGGGATGATATGGGCGGGGGAGGGGATAAATCTTAACCCCCATTGGCGGGGGAGGGGATTAAGCCCTAATCCCCATCGGCGGGGGATAGGATGATGATGGGTTGGGGGTAGGGTAAGAATGGAAATTCCCCCCCGGTGAGGGGAGGGCGGATGTATTAGGCCCGCTCCCGGCGGGGCGGGGATGGTGGGCGAACCGCCGGAAATTTGAGGTGTTTATGGTTACGACCCGCAGCAGCCTGGACTTGATGGAGTTGGGCGGCAAATCGAAGGAAGAGCTGTTGAGTTTGGCGCCCGCCGTCGGGTTGGGCGATACCGCGGCTTTGGGGAATATGCACCGGGAAGACATCCTCAGCCGGATGGTGCAGGTGGCGTCGTCGCAACAGTCGCTGGTGGCTAAGGGGATCCTGGAAATCACCGATGAGGGCTACGGGTTTCTGCGGCAGGTCTCGGTCTACCGGCCGACGGGGGATGTGTATATTTCGCAGTCGCAAATCCGGCGGTTCGGGCTGCGGACGGGCGACACGGTGGCCGGGCAGGTGCGCCCGCCGAAGGAGGGGGAGCGGTATTTCGGGCTGGTGCGGGTGGAAAGGATCAACGGGCTGGAAACCGATAAGATCAACGGCCGCAACCGCCCATCCTTTGAGCATCTGACGCCGGTGTTTCCGCAGGATCAAGTGGTGCTGGAAACTTCGCCCAACGAACTGTCGACCCGGATGGTGGATTTGTTCGCCCCCATCGGGCTGGGGCAGCGGGGGCTGATTGTGTCGCCGCCCAAGGCGGGCAAGACGACGATGCTGAAGCAGATCGCCCACGGCGTAGTGACCAATTGCCCCGAGGCGCTGCTGATGGTGGCGCTGATCGGGGAGCGGCCGGAGGAAGTTACGGATATGCGCCGGTCGGTGGACGGCGACGTTTTCGCGTCCACTTTCGATGAGTCGGTGGAGGAGCAGTGCCGGGTGGCGGAGCTGGCCCTGGATCGCGCCAAGCGGATGGTGGAGCTGGGCCGGGACGTGGTGATTTTGCTGGATAGCATTACCCGTTTGACGCGGGCGTATAACTTGGCGGTGCCTACCAGCGGGCGCACTTTGTCGGGGGGGATTGACCCGATTGCGCTGTATCCGCCGAAAAAGTTTTTCGGGGCCGCCCGTAATATAGAGGAGGGGGGCAGTCTTACGATTGTGGCTACTTGCCTGGTGGATACGGGGAGCCGGATGGATGAAGTGATTTATGAGGAGTTTAAGGGAACGGGGAATATGGAGCTGCATCTGGACCGTAGGCTGGCGGAGCGGCGTTATTTCCCGGCGGTGGATATCGTGCGCTCGGGGACCAGGCGGGAGGAGTTGCTGTTTTCGGAGGAAACGCATAAGCAAATCGTGCTGCTGCGCCGGATGATTGGGCTGCTGTCGAATAACGGCGGGGGGGAAAACGCTACCGAGCGAGTGCTGGATCGTTTATCCAAGACGCCAACTAACCGGGAATTTCTGAAAACTTTAGCCGGTGCCGGCGCTTAATGATTGCAAATACAAAAATAACGCCCCTGCTCCTATAGCAATAGCCGAACCCAGCAATATAAATACTAGGACAATCAGACACCCCGTGGTTTTGTTAATCCGCTTTTCGTTTTCCGTAGTTCGTTGCTCCAGATCAGTCAACCGCTTTATCGTGTCGTTTTGGTCATCGCCCCCGTCTTGAATCATTTCCGCCCTCCTAATCAAGTTTTCCGCTGACGCCGTAGATCTTTACCCGGCAGTGTACAGCGCGATTAAAGCGATTCCCATAGCGCTTACGGCGATAAACGCGCCGGCCAGTATTGGGGCGGGGTTGGCCCAGAACCAGTCCTTGAGTTTGGGGCGCGACTCTATTTCTTGGCCCCTGGCGTCCACTTCGCGGATCGAAACCCGTATTTCCCGGAGCAGCAAATCCAGTTCGCGGTCGTCTGCCCGGTCGCCGCCCGGCGCCAGCCGCCGCTTCAGGGATGCCGCTTGTTGCCCGACGGACGAAATTTCCGACCGCGCGTTGGCAATCAGCAGATCCAGCGCGTCCAGCCGCCATTTGGGGGGGCGCCGGATCTGCTTGCCGTCCGGGTTGGGGCGCCAGGATATGGGGGGAACCGGGGCGGCCCATTCCGGCAAGAGGGCGTTGACTGCGGCGATGATTTCGTTGATTTCCGTTACCGCCGGGGCCGTCCGCGCCAGGCGTTTACGCAAGCCCGCTGCGGTTACGCCGCCGGCTTCCCGGCGCTCCAGCCGTTCCAGCCGCTCCAGCCGCAAATCCTCGCTGATCGACATACCCGCTGCCCCCCCGTTATTCCGCTTTTAGCCGAGGTACTGCGTGGCCAGCACCGTTCCGATGATCGCCGCCCCCACCCCCATGAGGAGGTAAAACAGCCGGTCGATACGCTGCCCGTTGTTCCGGCTGGTCTCGTCGAGCCTCGCCGTCGTTTCGGCGTTTTCCTGCCGGTGCCTCTCCATAGTCGCATCGTGGCGCGCGTTCTGTTCCCGGCGGGCCTCCCGCTCATCTTGCAACGCTTTCTCAAAGCGCTCGTTCTGCTCCCGGCGGGCCGCCCGCTCGTCTTGCAAGGCTTTCTCGAAGCGCTCGCCCTGTTCCTTGCGGGCGGCTTCGTGGCGCTCGTTCTGCTCCCGGCGGGCGGCATCCTGGCGGGCGTTCTGGTCTTGCAAGGCTTTCTCAAAGCGCTCGCCCTGTTCCTTGCGGGCGGCTTCGAAGCGGGCGTTCTGCTCCTTGCGGGCGGCTTCGTGGCGCTCGCCCTGATCGCGGAGCATGGTGGTGAAGAGCTCGTTCTGCTCGCGGAGCATGGCGGTGAACCGTTCCTCTTGGCCGCGGAGCATGGTGGTGAAGAGCTCGTTCTGCTCGCGGAGGATGGCGGTGAACCGCTTTTCCTGATCCCGCAACTCCGCGGCGAACCGGTCGGCGTGTTTGTGGAGGGCGGCGGCTTGATGCTGGTTGCTTTCTTGGATCAGGGCTACCAGGGTGGTGTTTATTTGGGCTTGCTGGCGGCCATTTTCCTGGATGGCGGCTTGCAGGATGTTGGCGGTTTCGGTTATCCGCTGGTTGGTGTCGGCCAGCCGCCGGTTGGTGTCGTCTAGGCGCTGCGCTATGGACGCGATTTCGGATTCGACGCGGTGGTTGGTGTCCTTGATTTCCATTTCTAGGCGGATCAGGCGTTGGATTATGGTGTCCGGTTCTTGGGGGGTGTGGCCGTCGCTTACCATTTTGGGCTGCTCCTGGGGGTTTTGGTTTTGGTATTATAGCACGCGGCGGCGGCGGGGGCGGGGCGGGGGTTTTGGGGGTTTTTTGGGGTTGGGGGGGTTGACGGGGCGGTAATTTGGGGGTAATACTTGGGGGGTTATTATTCGGGGTACATTAGTCGGGGTTGGGGGGTTGGGGCGGGCTAGGCCCCGCGTTCTTGGCCCTTTGGAGGCTGTTGCCGATGTAGCATTCCCGTCCGCCAGGGGCGGATTTCCCAAGGCGCCCTTTGCCAACCGGCCATTCATTAAGGAGAAAAGGCAGAATATGAGCACAACGCTAGGCAAATCCGCAGGTATCGCCCTGCTGCTGGCCGCGGGACTGCTGCTGGCCCTGTATGCCGCGGGCGTCTTTACCGCCCGCCCGGCCAGCGCCGACGCCCACGAGCTGGTAAGGCTGGACCTCTACCAAGGCGAAGAAAGGCATGAAGGCACGGCGCTCACTCTGTCGCCGAGTTTCAACTCCGAAGTCACTAACTACACAGCGACTTTCCCGGTTGCTGATTCTACCTCATCGCAAACTCACGTTTGGGTTGTTGCCCGGGCTAACGCCGCGGACACCACCACACGGGTGACCGTCACTGCCACCGGCGCAACCGCGGATGCTGACACCGATGACAATGGTGTTCATCGGTTCGCCAGCTACATCAGGACCAACTCCGACACCAATGACCTCACCGGCACTTTGATCCAGGTGCAGGCTACCGCTGCGGGCGGCGCGTCGCGGGTTTACAATGTCCGGTTGCGCCAGTCCGGGGAAATTACCACCAGCAAAGAGGCTGGGAAAGCGGTAAGGATTCGGATGAACGTGGACCTCCGCGCCCGCGTGGGAAGCGACATCACCATCGGCTTGAAGAGTTTCGGATTGCCGGAAACCATTGACAAAGATGACGTCACCATTGACGATGGCGAGAATAGGGCCTCACCCTCGGACGTCACGGTGAGCGGCGACAACGTTACCCTTAATATGGGCAAACTATTGTCCAGCGCGGGCAATAGCGCTGATGAGAACGTGATCGGCGCAGGCGCGACCGGCACGGAAGCGGTCAGCATCACGATCGCGTCCCGGGCCGACATCAAGAACCCGACCGCAGCCGGCACCTATCTGGTGACCGTCCGTTCCAGCGACAGCCACAACGACGCCGGGTTTGACGCCCGTTTCGTTGCCACGGTGGAGCGGAACATAACGGTCTCCCCGAAGTCCGGCGGCAAAAGCGTCGCGGTTACGGTGAGCGGCACGGGCTTCTCCAGCGGCGGCAATGTCACGGTATTCCGTGACGTCGACGAAGACAATACGTTCAGCGACGGCGATGTGACGCTAGGCACTGCGCCGGTGACCAAAGGGGCGTTCAGTTTCGAGACCAGCGCGATTGACCAGACGTCGAAGATCCAGGTCATCGACTACGACGGCAACTTGGCGGTCGAGAGCAAAACGTTCACCATCACGGCCAGCATCAAGGTCACTCCGGCCCAAGTTTCGCCGGCGGAGAATCTGACGGTGGAGCTGGTGGACTGGACCCAAGGCGAGGAAGTTACGCACATCCGGTTCGGCGGCGCCAACGGCGACGTCGTGGCGGCCTCCGGCAATGCGGATGCTACCGGGGAGAAAGCCACCGCGCAGGTACCGCAGAACGCGCGGCTGGGCAACCTGAAGGTTGAGGCCCTGGTGGGCAGCACGTCCAAAGCGTCGGCCTCGGTAACGGTGCGGGCGCATACGCTTACCATAGCCCCGGACACTGTGGTTCCTGGGCAGGAAGTAACCATTCAGGGCAGCGGTTTCGGCAGCGGGCAAAAGATTGACTCGCTAACCTTTGGCGGGGGCGCCAACGTATACGCGGGCGCCAGCGATCTATCGAAGCCGACATCGGACACCAACGGCAACATCACCATTACGGTCCGGGTGCCCAATGACGTGAAACCGGGTTCGCGGGAAGTCAAGGCGACGGCCCGGAACAATCGGCTAGGCACGGAATCGATCACGGTTACCAAGCCGGCGCTTACCGTTACCCCGGATATGGGTCTACGGGGGACGATGGTAACGCTTACGGGCGTGGGGTTCACGGCCAACGACTCGGTTCAGATTCAGTATGACCGGTTCGAGGGCGACACCGCCACTCCGCGGACGATAATCACGGCGAATGTAGGCTCCACGGGCCGCTTCACGGCGAGCTTCGAGGTGCCGAGTTTCGCCCGCATCGGCAAGACGCAAAAGATCACGGTCAATTCGCAGCTCAACGACGACTTTGCTGCGGAAACGATCAACCATTCGACCCCGAAGCCGGAGCTGTCGGTAAGTCCGGCGACGGCGGCGGTGGGGGCGACGGTCAGCATCGGCGGTTTGAACTTCGCCGGGTTCGCTCCGGTAGCGGATCTGAAGATTGACGACCGGGATGTCAAGCCGGTGCCGACGCCGACCACGAAGAAGGACGGTTCCATCACGATGGACGGGATTTTGGTGCCGCAACTGGATCCGGGCAGCTACACCGTACGGCTTGAGATCGCCGGCGAGGTGGTGACTCGGTTCATCACGGTCACCGATGCGCCGGTCAGCACGGCGCCGGCGGATGTGTTCGAGCCTTTGGTCGAGGCGGAGAACCTGACGGTGGTGTGGCATTACGACAACGCCACCGGCACTTGGACTTCCTACAGCCCGACGGTGCCGGCGGAACTGAACGACTTGGAAACGGTAGCCACCGGGACCATCGTTTGGGTACAGGTTTCGGAGGCGACCACCTTCCAGGGCAAGAGCCTGGTGGCCGGCTGGAACCTGATCACGCTTAACTAGGCGGGCGGGCGGCGGACGGGGTTGTTCCGTCCGCCGCCGCCAGACGGCCGGCAAGGGAACTGCGACAGACCGGAGCCGGGGGGGCGGGGGGGCAGCATCCCGCCCCGCCCCGCGGCGAGATAAGGAGGAACGGATGACCATAACCAGATTCTTGGCCTTGTTGAGCGTGCTGGCGTTGCTGGCGGCGATGCCGCTGGCGGCGGTATTCGCGCAAGATGCGACCCCGATGCCGACGGAGGAGCCGGAGGCGATGGAGGAACCGGAGGCGACGGAGGAGCCGTCGACCTCGCAGCCGGTGCCGCCGCAGAAGTTTTACGGGATGGTGACGGTGGACGGGGCGGCGGCGGCGGAAGTCATGGTCACGGCGATGATTGGCGAGGACAAAATCGGCGATGACATGACGGATGCGATGGGCAACTACGTCATCACCACCAAGGGGGATTCGAGCTACGCCGGGCAGGAGGTCACCTTTATGGTGGGCGATGCCATGGGCGTGGCGACGATGGCCGACGGGATGATGGCGGAGGTGATGTGGACGTCGGGCCAGAACACGCAATTGAACTTGGCGGCCGGTGACATACCGCCGACGCCGACGCCGGTATCGCAGCGGGGCGTAGTGGGACCGCGCGGGGCGCAAGGGGCGCAGGGCGAGCCTGGGCCGGCCGGCCCGGCGGGTCCGGCGGGCGCGCCGGGCGCCGCGGGCGCGGACGGCGCGGATGGCGCGATGGGTCCGGCGGGTCCGGCGGGCGAGGATGGCGCGGTGGGGCCGCAAGGGGCCCGGGGCGCGGCGGGGCCGCAAGGTCCGGCCGGTGCTGACGGGTCTGACGGGGCGCCCGGCGCGATGGGTCCGGCGGGGCCGCAGGGTCAGACTGGGGCCGCCGGCGCGGACGGCGCGGCGGGGCCGCAGGGGCCGCAGGGCACGCAAGGCGCGGCCGGCGGCGGCGGAGCGCTGGGCATCGTGGCGCTGATTATCGCCATCGTGGCCGCGTTGGCGGCGGGCGGGGCCTTTATGGCTTCGCGGGGCGGCAGATAGTCGTCCGGCTACATCCGCCGCGTGGATGCGCGTTATGGGGCGCCCGGGTTGGTCCGGGCGCCCTTTGCTTGTGGGCGGGGGGCGGGCGTGTTGACAGGGGTTTGGGGGCGAAATTATGCTGATGGGGGGGCGGATGGCGCGGTTTTTGGAGGTTTACTGGGTTATTTATTTCCAGGCGTATTTGGCGGCGGTGGGGTTGCTGCTGTGGCATTACTGGGGCCATCTGATGGGCGGGGACGAGTTGGTGCGGGTGTACCTGCTGGCGGCGATTTTCGGGGCGGCGGCGGGCGGGTCGGCGGTGTTCACGATAGTTGTGGAGGCAGGAGGTTATATGGTGTTGCTGATACCGGCTAGGATCAAGAAGCTGAAGAATGAGGGGCGCGAGGAGGGGCGTGTTGAGGGGCGCGAGGAGGGGATCGAAGTGGGGCGCGAGGAAAGGGACAAACGTTATGCCGAAGCCATGGAACGGTTCGGGTATGTGGAGAATGGGGCGCGGGTGCTGAAGTTCACGCCGGAGGTGCAGCGGTTCCTGGACGGCGAGGAGGTGGAGGCGCCGGCGGAGGATCGGCTGCGGCGGTACGCGCGGTCACGGCGGCGGCGGCAGCGGTGACGGTTTGGGGGTGACGGGCGGCGGGGGGGGCATTGACGGGGGGTTGCGCCCCAATTTATGCTGGGGCAGGATGAATGCAGCGGTTTTTGGAAGTCTACTGGGTGATCTATTTCCAGGCGTATCTGGCGGCCGTTGCGTTGTTGCTGTGGCTTTATTGGGGCGACTTGACGGGCGGGGATCGGTTGGTGCGGGTGTACCTGCTGGCGGCGATTTTCGGGTCGGCGGCGGGCGGGTCGGCGGTGTTCACGATAATAGTGGAGGCAGGAGGTTATATGGTGTTGCTGATACCGGAGAGGATCAAGAAGCTGAAGAACGAGGGGCGCGAGGAGGGGCGTGTAGAGGGGCGCGAGGAAAGGGACAAACGCTATGCCGAAGCCGTGGAACGGTTCGGGTATATGGAGGATGGGGCGCGGGTGCTGAAGTTTACGCCGAAGGTGCAGCGGTTCCTGGCTGGCGAGGAAGTGGAGGCGCCGGCGGAGGATCGGCTGCGGCGGTACGCGCGGTCACGGCGGCGGCGCCAGCGGTGACGGTTTGGGGATGGCGGGCGGGCGGGGGGGATATTGACGGGGGGTTGCGCCCCAATCTATGCTGGGGCAGGATGAATGCAGCGGTTTTTGGAAGTTTACTGCGTTTTGTTGCATTTTGCTGGGTAGCCTAACGCGCTCAGGATGGCGGCAATTCCGCTAGTCGCCGCCACGGCCTTGCCTTTAGTGAGTGAAGTCGACTTCCCTGAATAGCGTACGCTCCAGACTCATTCACCCTGGCTGTTTTTCGCTACGGCCGCAACCATGACTCCCTCCCGCCACCCTAGATCTCATCTCCAAATTCTACGACCGTCCGGTATGGTTTCCTCATGCCATTTAGCCATCATCGCCTACAGCTACCCAGCAAATGCAACAGAACCGGTTTTGGGGGATGTCTTTTATTCGGGTTGGGATAGGCCGATTCGGGTGGATATGGGTTTCATGCTTGCTACTATGAAATTGATGTGTTCGTCCAGGTCTACGCCCAGCTCGGTTGCGCCTTTCAGGATGTCGTTGCGGTTTACGTCTTTGGCGAAGGCTTTGTCTTTCATTTTGCGGCGGACGGAGCGGGGGGTTACTTCGGCCAGGCTTTTGGCGGGGCGGACTAGGGCTACGGCGCGGATGAAGCCGGATAGTTCGTCTACCGCGAATAAGGTATGCTCCATCAGCGACTGGCGGGGGAGGCCGGTGTGTTCGCCGTGGGTCAGCACGGCGCGGATGATGTCCTCGGGGTAGCCGGCGTCGCGCAGGATTTGGGCGCCGTAAGTGGGATGGCTTTCGGGGGTGGGGCAGATTTCCCAGTCGAAATCGTGGAGCAGTCCGGCGATGCCCCAGCGGTTTTCGTCCTCGGCATACTTGCGGGCGTAGCCGCGCATGGACGCCTCTACGGTGAGCAGGTGTTTCATCAGGGTGTCGGTCTGCACGTGGCGGCTGAGGAAGTCCAGGGTGACGTCCCTATTCATTAGATCCATCGGGCTGCACCTCCGGGGGGTTGTCGTTGGGCTGGGCGCGGGATGGGGCGCCGGGACGGGGCTGGCAGCGGACGGCGGTGGTCAGAAAGCCGCTGTGGGCCACCATGCGATGGGCGGGGCGGACGCTGCGCTCGGTGATGTGCCAGGGGCGCAGCAGGGTTTCGATGGTTTCGATCAGCTGGTAGCGGCCATCCTGCTCCAGGGCGCCGGCCAGTCGGTGAACCTGCAATATGGTGGGCAGGAAACTGAGCATTATGCCGCCCATCACTAGGGCGTCGGCGATGTTGGCGACGGCGTGCCACGGTTCGGGGACGTCCAGCGCTACGCGGTCAATGTTGCGCTCCTCGATGCCGTCGTAGATATTGGCGGTCTTGACTTGCAGGTTGGGGGTATCGGGGATTAGGCGGCGGATGTTTTGCATGGCTTTGGGCATTACCGATTCGTCGATTTCGTAGGTGATGACCCGGCCCTGGGGGCCAACGGCGCGGAGCAGGGCGGCGGTCAGCGCCCCGGAACCGAGGCCGCCCTCGATTACGGTTGCGCCGGGGAAAATGTCGGCGAAGCTGATGATGTTGCCCAAGTCTTTCTGGTATATGATTTGCGGGCCGCGGGGCATTTGGCGGACGTAGTCGCCGAGGGTAGGGCGGACGGCCAGCAAGGTATGGCCGCGGCCGGTGCGATACCAGCCGCCGACGCTGCCGCCGATGAGTTGGCTGTGGGGCAGCGGCCCCAAGTGGCTGTGAAAGACGGCGCCGGCGTCCAGCGTTATCAGGTAGCGGCGGGATTTGCGGTCCAGCAACAGGGCCAGCTCGCCGGGGCGGAAACGGTTGGGATCCGCCGGGCCGCCGCCGGGTTCGATGCCGGATTCGATCATCGTATCGTTCAAGATGCCGCCTAATCGCCGGAGGGGGCCGGTTCGCGGCGGGCGTCGTAGGCCGCGGGGCGGGCGCCTTCCAGGTAGGTGGTGTTGTGGGCGGCGTAGGGGTCCAAATCGGGAAAGACTACCAGCAGCCGGGCGGGTTCGCCGCCAACCACGGTGAAGCCGTGTTCGGCGCCGGGGGGTATGACCAGGGTATGGTCTTTTTCGACGCGATGGGTTTCGCCGTTGATGCGAACTTCCAGCGAGCCGGATAGAATGACGATCAGCTCGTCAATGGCGTGGGTGTGCAACGGGGCGCCGGTGCCCGGCTCGGCGGTGTTGAGGCTGAGGGAGGTGGATACGCCGTGTTCGGGGGTAGTGATGTCCCATTTGCGGTAGCCGGGGCGCCAAGGCACCTCCGGGGCGCGGCGGTGGTCTATGATAGGCATATCGATCCTCGCCGCCGGAAGGTTGCGGCCGCGTGGGGCCACGGCGGGCCGGGTTATTGTACGCTATCCGGGCCGCGCGGGATAGCCGGGGGTCGGGTATGGCCGGGCGAATCTTGAATTTGATGGACAGAAAGGGGTTATATGCCGCGACGCCTGTTTACGCTGGAGGAAGCCAACCGGCTGCTGCCGTGGCTGGAGCGAACTTTTCAACGGCTGATGACCTCCCGGGAGCGGCTGGAGGATGTGCGCGAGCGGCTGACCGCCATTCAGCGCGAGCATCAACGATTGAACGGCACTTTCAACCGCTACAACGAGCTTAACGATATGCAGTCCGAACTGGACAGTATGGACAAGGAACTGAACAACATCGTGGACGAAATCATCGCCGAGGGGATTCTGATCCGCGATATTCCGCGGGGGCTGGTGGATTTTCCGTCGTTGCGCGATGGGCGGCAGGTCTACCTATGCTGGGTGAGCGGGGAGGAAAGCATCGCCTACTGGCACGAAACCGACCGCGGCTTCGACCACCGCCAGCCGCTGTAGGGCGCGGCGGGGGCGGGCATCCGGCATACATATATACATATATAAAGGGGGTTGTTTATGGAGATTGACCAGTCGCGAATAGCCGAGCTTTGCCGGAAGTACCACATTACCCGGATGCTGCGCTATGTCCACCCGCACCGCACGGCGGCCCAGCAGGAGCGGAGGATGGATTTTCTGGTGGACTTCGAGCCGGGCTATACCCCCGGCTTCTTTGGGGCGCCCAACAATCCCCGCCTGTTGTCCTACGGGCTGCTGGACATTGAGGAGGATCTGGCCGAAATAGTAGGCAAGGAGTGGGCCTACATAATTGACTTCGACGGAATCGGCCCGCATTTTCGATCCAAGGCGCTGGACGACGCCCGGGCGATGGCCGAACCCCTCTACCCGATTGAAGATGCGCTATGATTATTTCGCCGCTGTAGGGCGCGGGTGGGACAAACATCTTGCCCAAATCTATAAGGGAGGTTGTTTATGGAGGAGATTGACCAGTCGCAGATAGCCGAGCTTTGCCGAAAGTACCACATTACCCGGATGCTGCATTACGTCCATCCGCACCGCACGGACGCTGAACAGGAGCGGAGGATGGATTTTATGGTGGACTTCGAGCCGGGCTATACCCCCGGCTTTTTTGGCGTGACCAATCACCCCGGCCTGCTGGACTACGGGCTGCTGGACATTGAGGATGAGCTGGCCGATCTGGTGGGCAAGGAGTGGGCCTACATAATGCCGTTCGACGGGATCGTCCCGCATTTTCGCTCCAAGGCGCTGGACGATGCCCGGGCGATGGCTGAACCCGTCTACCCGGTTGAAGAGGCGCTATGACCATCCCGCCGCAAGATCTGGCTCCTTTCGGCCATATGCTGGAGGCGGCGGAGTGGGTCTTGTCCATTGCTGAAGGCCGTGCCCGGAGCGACCTTGAGTCGGACCTGGAATTTTTCCTCGCCTTGTGCCGGGCCATTGAAGTGATCGGGGAAGCCGCCAATCGCGTCTCCGGCGCTACCCAGAGCGGAACGCCGGAGATACTCTGGCGGCGAATTATCGGGATGCGGAACCGCTTGGCCCACCAGTACGACAACTTAAACTACGATATCATCTGGCGGGCAGCGCAGGAGTATGCGCCGGCCTTGGTTGTCGACGTGCGCCGCTTGCTTCCCGATGATTTCGTTCCCGTTCCCCTTAGATGAGCCGGGCTTGCTTAGATGAAGCGGGCTTGCTGCCGGGGGGCTTCGCCGTGGTCTATGTAGACGGTGATGGTTTCGGTGAAAAAGTCGAAGGCTTCGGTGCCTTGCTCGCGCTGGCCTACGCCCGATGACTTCAGTCCGCCAAAGGGCAGGTGGACTTCGCCGCCCAGAGTGGGGGCGTTTACGTGGACCATCCCGGCGTCTACGGTGTTGATGTACTCGAAGGCGCGGGATAGATCGCGGGTGTAGACCGAGGACGACAGGCCGAACTCCACGCTGTTGGAGATGCGGATGGCCTCCGGCAGGTCTTTGGCCTTGAACACGGTCAGCACCGGGCCGAAGATCTCCTCTTGGGCGATGCGCATATCCGGCGAGACGTCAGCGAACACCGTCGGCTCGATGTAGTAGCCGTCATCGTATTCGCCGCCGGAGAGGCCGCGGCCGCCGTAGGCCAGGCGGGCGCCCTCCTCGGCGCCGATGCCGATGTATTCCAGCACCTTGTCGTACTGCCCCTGGCCGCAGAGGGGGGATACGTCCACCTCGGGGTTGATGCCGTCGCCGATGCGCAGCGCGGCGGTGCGATCCAGCAGCCCCTGCATAAATTCGTCGTAGACCGATTCCTCGACGATTACGCGACTAGTGGCGGTGCAGCGCTGGCCAGTGGAGCCGAAAGCGCCCTGCACTATGCCGCCCAGGGCTTTGTCCATATCGGCGTCGGCCAGCAGGATTACGGCGTTCTTGCCGCCCATTTCCGCCTGCACTTTCTTGAGGGCGCCGGCGCCGCGGGCGTACAGGGCGGTGCCGATTTCCGTTGACCCGGTAAAGGATATGCCGTTGACTCGGGGATCTTCCACCAGCGCGTTGCCCACTTGGGCGCCGGGGCCGGTGATCAGGTTCAGCGTCCCGGCGGGCAGGCCGGCTTCCTCGAACACCTCGACCAGCTTGACGGCGCAGAGGGGGGTGGACGATGCCGGCTTGAACACCAGGGCGTTGCCGCATATCAGGGCGGGGGCCATTTTCCAGGCCGGGATGGCGATGGGGAAGTTCCACGGCGTGATGATGCCCACCACCCCCAAGGGTCGCTTGGTGGTGTAGGCCACGGTGTTGGGCAGCTCCGACGGGGTGGTGTAGCCGAACATCCGGCGGCCCTCGCCGGCGGCGTATTCGATGATGTTCATCGCCCGGCGCACCTCGCCGCGGGCGTCGGCGATAGGCTTGCCCTCCTCGGTGGTGATGGCGGCGGCGATTTCCTCGGCGCGGCGCCCCATAATCTCCAGGGCGCGAAACAGCACGGCGGCGCGGCCGGGCGCCGGGGTATTGGCCCAGACCGGCAGGGCGGCCTGCGCGGCGGCGATGGCGGCGCCGGCGTCGTCCAGGTTGGACGTCTGAAACTCGCCCACCGCCTCGTTTTTGTGCGCCGGGTTGTAGACCGGATAGGTGCGGCCGGAGGCCGACTCTACCCACCGGCCGCCGATATAGTTCTTGTACGCGGTCATTCAAGCTCTCCTGGCGGGAATGAGGGTATTCGGGGTTGCGGGTGGGGACTAGCCGGTGTATTCCAGGCCGGTGCCGATGACTTCGATCTGCATGGAGCGGACGTCCGGGGCGGCGCTATCGAATCGGACGCCGAGGACGATGTTTATGCCGCGGCCGATTTCGGGGCGGCCGGGGATTTCCAGCCGATGCTCGGGATATTCGCCGCGCAGGTCGAGGTCCATGCTTTCGGCGATGCGGCGGTCGCCGTCGTAGACGATGATTTCGTGGACCGAGGCGTGTTCGCGGACGCGGAAGCTGACCAGGGCGGCGTCGATCCGCATCCTTGTCCCGTCAATCACCGCCGGGGTGGGCAGGGGGAAATGCAGCCAGGTGTTCTGCCCCCGGGCGCCCTCGATGCGGACGAAAGGGCCGGTGGCTCTTACCGAGGTCAGGCGGTTGGGGTATTCCACTTGCATATTGGCGCCGTGCATCCATAAGGTGCGCTGAGGCATTAGACGGCCCCCTTTTACGGTTGCGCCGATTTTCCGGCCGGGCCGCGCAAGCTGCGGCACGGTGGGCGGCCGGAGGGCGTGGGTAGATTATAGCCTGCTTGCCCATCGGCGTCATTCCCGATAGGGCGTCCGGATAGTGATTGAGGGTAAGTCGGCGAAACCCGGCGATTGCGCTTAATAGTATCATACTAGGGTTGATGTTGCGTTTGCCGGGCGGTCAGCTTTCGGAATGGGGAAAGGATGGCGCGATGCATGAGGAAATTTTGGATGCCCTTATTCCCGACCCCAAGTGGGTTGGAGGCGATGCCGGGTTTCCGCCGGAGGGGGCGTCTTTCAAGAGGCTCCAGATCAAGGCGTACAAGCGGGTGACGCCGTCATACAAACTGGTGGTGCATTCGGATGGGGAGGAAAAGGGAAACTGGAGCTGGTTTATTGACCGGGACGGCCGCCGCGTCGATCACTACGGGGAACAGCCCTGTCAATCCTTTCAATATCAGTCCGGCTACGACACGGCGGGGGATGCCATACAAGCGGCGGAAATCGGTTGGGAGCATCTGCTGGCGGCGGCGCACCGGGCAAAGCGGGATCGGGAGGAGCGGGAGCGTCTGCGGCAGGCGAAACGGCAAGATCTGGATGCGGCGGTGCTGGAGGCTAACACGGCCAGCCCGCATACCCGCCGGCGCGGCAAGCGCAAGAGCAAACGCGAAAGAACGGATCGCCGGCATGACCGGCTGTCTTATGTGGTGATGGGGATGGGCGTCGCGATTGTCGTATTGACGATTATGGCGCTAGCGGCGCGGGGCGCCTAGCCGCCATCCGGCTTGCGGCGGGCGGGCGGCTAGGCGGGCGTCATTCATCCTGAGCTTGTCGAAGGATGGGCGGCGGCGGGGGATTGTTGACGGGGTTGGCGGGTTGCAATAGCATCTTTGGCGGCAGGCGTTACCGGCGCAGGGTTGCGCCGGGTATGGCGTATACGCCGCAATTCGATAGCGGGAGGTTAGAGTGGCCCTGAGAAATCATGACGCCGAGGCGTTGATGCAAGACGCCCGCGCGATGCAGGCGGAGGGCGTCCGGCTGATCGACGCCGGCGACTGGCGCGACGGTGCGGAAAAGGGCTGGCTGGCGGTCCGCAACGCTACCGCAGCGCTGGTGTGGGAGGTGACCGGCAGGCATAACCGGAGCAGCTCAGGTATATGGGCGGGGGTTCGCGAGTTGAGCCAGGAGCGCGGCGGCGAGTATCGCGAGCTGCGCCGCCTTTGGGGCCACTTTGCCCAACACCTGCATCAAAGCGCGTTTTATGATGGCTTCCACAATATCAACCTGCCGGAAATTGTGCGGGATGTCGCCGACTACATCCGCCTCGCCGAGGAACTGGCGGGGTAGCCGGGTATGGCATAACATACCGCAATCCGATATTTGGAGGGAGGTTGGAATGGCGCTGAAAAACATTGAGGCCGAGGCTCTGATGCAGGATGCCCGGGAGATGCAGGCGGAGGGGACGCGGATGATCGACGCCGGGGATTGGCGCAATGGGTCGGAACAGGGCTGGCTAGCCGTCTGCCACGCTACCGAGGCCCTGGTGCGGGATGTAACCGGAGTCGAAAACTCGACCGACAAGCATTCATCCCTAGGGCTTAACAAGCTGGCAATGGAGCGCGGCGGCGAGTACCGAGAACTAGTGATCCTTTGGGGCTACTTTTCCCACTACTTGCTCTACGGCGCGTTTTACGACGGCGTCTACCATGACGACCTGGCCGAAACTGTGCGCGAGGTTGCCGACTACATCCGCCGCGCCGAGGAACTGGCCGGGTAGGCGAGTATGGCATAATATACCGCAATCCGAATAGCTGGAGGGAGGTTGGAATGGCGCTGAAAAACCTTGACGCCGAGGCGCTGATGCAAGACGCCCGCGCGATGCAGGCGGAGGGCGTGCGGATGATGGCCGCCGGCGACTGGCGCGACGGGGCGGAAAAGGGCTGGCTGGCGGTCCGCAACGCTACCGCCGCGCTGCTTTGGGCGGTGACCGGCAGGCGTAGCCGGAGCAGCTCCAGCATCCGGTCCGGGCTTCGCCGGCTGGCCCGGAGGCAGGGCGGCAAGTATGCCGAACTGAGCGACCTTTGGTCGAAATATGCCCAATTCCTGCATCAAGGCGCGTTTTACGATGGCGTCTACGATGACCGCTTGCCCGAACTGGTGCGCGAAGTCGCCGACTACATCCGCCGCGCCGAGGAACTGGCGGGGTATCCGGGTATGGCATAATATACCGTATACCGTAATCCGAATATCTGGAGGGAGGTTGAAATGGCGCTGAAAAATCTTGACGCCGAGGCGCTGATGCAAGACGCCCACGCGATGCAGGCGGAGGGCGTGCGGCTGATGGACGCCGGGGATTGGCGCAATGGATCGGAAAAGGGCTGGCTGGCCGTCTGCCACGCTACCGAGGCCCTGGTGCGGGAGGTGACCGGGGTCGAAAACTCCACCGATATGCATTCATCCCAAGGGCTTGGCAAGCTGGCGATGGAGCGCGGCGGCGAGTACCTAAAGCTGCGCGACCTTTGGGCGAAATACGCCCACTACCTGCTCTATTGCGCGGTTTACGACGGCATCTACGATGACGACCTAGCGGACTTGGTGCGCGACGTCGCCGACTACATCCGCCGCGCCGAGGAACTGGCGGGGTAGCCGTTCCGCGGCGGGCGGCGGTTGCGGTATGCGACGGGCGGGCGTCATTCATCCTGAGCTTGTCGAAGGATGATTGACGCCCGGTTTTTGTTATGCTAAGGATGAACGGGCGGGCTACGCGGGCGGGGCGCCCGCCATTCATCCTGAGCCTGTCGAAGGATGAACGGCCGCGCCCCCCGCGCAGTTCCCCCCCAGGCAGTTGACGCGCGCCCCCCGGTTGCGCTACTATCTTGCGCGGTATCCTTGCGCGGTATCCTCGCGGCACCGGCCGCTACGGGAGTTTTTGGCGTTATGCGTTTTTCCGGCGTTCTTGGCGCAATCAGCGGTTTCCGGCGAGCGGTTACTCTGCGGCAGGGGTTTGACGGCAATGCGGGCGGCGCGGCGGCGTTGCCGGGGGCGCGCCCCGCGCGCCTAGCCGCCCTAGCGGCCCTCCTGGCCGCCCTGGCCCTCGCCGCCGCCCTGGCCCTCGGCTGGTTCGCCCCCGGCGCCCCCGGCGGCGCCGGCGTGCCGACCGCCGGCGCCCAGGCCGCCCCGGTGGATTACGACGCCGATAACGACGGCCTGATCGAGGTGCGCTCCCTGGCCCAACTGAACGCCATGCGCCACGACCTGGACGGCAACGGCGTTCCAGTCGCCGCCGGCACTACCACCTACGCCGCCGCTTTCCCCGACCGCATTACCGCCACCACTTCCCGAATGGGCTGCCCCGCGGGCGTATGCCGGGGTTATGAACTGGATAATGATTTAGATTTTGATGTTAATAACGACGGGATGATAGCGGCGCCGGATCCTTATACTAATTGGAATCCGATCGGCGGCTCTTATATCGCTACTTTTGACGGCAACGGATATACGATCAGCAACCTTACTCTTAGCCGAAGCGCGCACTCCGGGCTGTTCAGAGAAATAGGCGGCAGCGGCGTTATTCGCAATGTGGGATTGATCGACCCCAATGTGAGCATCAGCGGCACCTCCGGGCAACAAGTCGGCCCTTTGGCGGGAGGGAACGCCGGCAGAGTTATCGCCAGCTACGCCGAAGGCGGCACGTCCAGAGCCTCTACATTTTCCACTGCGGGGGGGCTGATCGGCGGTAACAACGGCACGATTATGGCCAGCTACTCCACGGTATCGGTAAACTCAGATGGCAACGGCTTGGTTGGCGGGCTAACAGGAGGCTTCACCGGCGGCTCGATTATCGCCAGCTACGCCGCCGGCGCCGTGACCGGCGGCGCCGCCAGCGCCAGAGGCGGACTTGCCGGGACGATCCAGAACAACCCCACCATTACCGACAGTTACTGCGACTCCACGGTGGTGACCGACGTAGGCTGCCGCGGCACCGGCAACTTTAGCGGCAGCGCGACGCAACAAACAACGGCTAATTTATCTGCCCCAACAGGCTACACCGGAATTTACGCTAATTGGAATTTGGATCTAGACGGGGATCATTTCCCCGACAACCCCTGGCGGTTCGGCACCTCCGACCAGCGGCCCACGATCAACCCCCCGTCGCGCCGCATCGTGGATTACGACCAGGATAACGACCGGCTGATTGACGTATCCACCCTGCACCAGTTGAACGCCATCCGCTACGACCTGGACGGCAACGGCATCCTGTCCGCCACCAGCGACTACGCCGCTTACGGCAAGGGGTTTATCGGGGCGGACATCAAAGGCACCAGCACCCGGATGGGCTGCCCCTCCGGGGTCTGCGTGGGGTACGAGCTGACCCAGGATCTGGATTTTGACGCCGATGGGAGCGGGTCGGTCACCTCCACGGATCCCTACCCCAACTTTGCGCCCCTGGGCAACTATTGGGCGATCTTTGACGGCAACGGCTACGAAATCCACAATATGCTGATGAACCACAGCGACACGGGCTATACCGGGCTGTTCGCCGAACTGGAGCGCGGGTCGGTGGTGCGGAACGTGGGGCTGGTGGACGCCGATGTGACCGGCGGCGCGGGGGGCAGCGCCTACCAGCGCGGCACCGGCATTCTGGCGGGGACGGCGAAAGCGGGCAGCCGGGTGTATAGCAGCTACGCCCGGGGCGGCACGGTGTCCACCGCCGGGGGCGAGGCGGCTTTGGGCGGGCTGCTGGGCTACGTCTATGGACGGGTGGTCGCCTGCTATGCCTCGGCGGCGGTGAACGGCGGCTCCCATAACGAACTCTACGTGGGCGGGATGGTGGGGGCCGTGGGCTTTACCGGCTCCGGCAGCGGCGCCATCGTCGGCGAGGTATGGTTCAGCTACTCCGCCGGCACGGTGACCAGCACCGGCAGCGGCAGCGACCACCGGGTCGGCGCTTTTGTCGGGTTTATCGCCAACAGCGGAGGACAATTCGGCGCCAGGGTGTATCGGAGCTACTTCGACTCTACCGTGCAAACCGGGCTCCCCGCCGCCGGCCGCGCCGTGGGGGCGGTGACGAACCAGACTGCGGGGCGCCCCACTACCGCGTTTCAGCAGATTTTGGGTTACATCGGGATCTTTCGGGATTGGATGACTGCGGATGTGGACGGGGATGGGACGGTGGACGACGCCTGGAATTTCGGCACCGCCAGCGATTACCCGCAGCCGCAATCGATCGAGGATTACGACAAGGATGATGACGGGCTGATCGAAATCACCACGCTAGACCAGTTGAACGCGGTGCGGTATGACCTGGACGGCGACGGCGCCCCGGCGGCGGGGGCCACCAGCACCCGGGAGTACGGGGCCGCCTTCCCCCGGCGCGACGGGGCCACCACCACCCGGATGGGCTGCCCCTCGGGGATGTGCGAGGGGTACGAGCTGACCACCGGCCTGGAGTTCGACGCCGACAACAGCGGGGCGGTGACCTCCACGGATCCTTATCCCAACTGGCGGCCCATCGGCGGCGATTACGCCGCCGTGTTCGAGGGCAACGGCTACGTCATCCGCCGGATGAACGTCGACTTGACGGTGAACACCAGCACCATCCGGGCGGGGCTGTTCCATATCTTGGCGGGTACGGCCACGGTGCGGAATTTGGGATTCGAGGACGCCACGGTGCGGGCGCCGGCCACCGGCGGTTTCGGGTTCCACGGGGTCTTGGCCGGGGAAAACCACGGGACGATTATCGGGAGTTGGGCCGACGGCGGGTCGCTGACCGTAACTAGCGGCACCGGGGCGATTGCCGGGGGGCTGACCGGGCGCAATCAGGGCACCATCCGGGCCAGCTACGCCACCGTCGCCGTCACCGCCGACAGCATCAACTCGGCGCACATCGGCGGCCTGGTCGGGTATAGCCGGGCGGGGAGCGTCATCGCCGGCAGTTACGCCTCCGGGCCGGTGTCGGCCTCCGGCGCCAATACCCGCGTGGGGGGACTGCTGGGCACGTCGCAGCGGGCGGCCAACGGGGGCGTGCCTAGCTATTGCAGCGCGACTACCGGGCAGACCAGTTGCGTCGGGCATCATCAAGGAACGCCGCAGACCTTCACCGCGGCGCGCCATACCGCCGGCGAACTGCGGGTGCCCACCGATTACGCCGGGATTTACGCCCTTTGGAACGTAGACCTCGACGGCGTAGCGGGGGCGGACGACCCTTGGGATTTCGGCACCGGGGGGCAGTTGCCGGTACTGAAGCCGGGGCGGGATTACGACCGGGATAACGATGGGCTGATCGACGTCGATTCCCTGCTCCTGCTGAACGCGCTGCGCTATGACCTGGACGGCGATGGGCATCCGGCGCGGGCGCTGGCGGTGGCCTACGAGGGGGTGTTCCCGGACCGGATCGTGACCGACGATCTGCTGCTGGGTTGCCCGGAGGGGGCCTGCCGGGGCTACGAGCTGACGCAGGATCTGGATTTCGACACCTCCGGCAACGGCAGCGTCGGCGCCGAGGATGATTACCCCACTTGGCGCGCCATCGGCCCGGCATTCACCGGGTTGTTCAGCGGCGATGGGCATCGGCTGCTCAACCTGCGGATCAGCAATACCGCGACGCAGGCGGGATTGTTCCATACCATCGGCGCCGGCGGCGTGGTGCAGGATTTGGGCCTCGTCGACGCCAGCGTCAGCGCCGCCGGCGGCGCGGAGCAGTTCGTCGGGATTTTGGCGGCCCGCAACCAAGGCACGATCCGCACCAGCTACACCCGGGGCGGGTCGGTGACCATCACCGCGACCAGCACTTGGGTGGGCGGCCTGGTGGGGGTGAACACCGACGGCGGGGCCATCCTCGCCAGCTACAGCTCCGCCGCGGTGAACGCCGGCAGCGTGGGCGCCGTGCGGGCCGGCGGCCTAGTCGGGCGGCAGTTGAACGCCGGCACGATCAACGCCAGCTACGCCGCCGGCGCGGTCACCGCCAGCGGCGCCGGCGCCAACGTAGCCGGGCTGGTAGGGCAGGTCACCACCAACGCCAATACGGTAACGTTCACCAACAGCTATTGCAGCGCCGCCACCGGGCAAGCCAATTGCCGCGGGATCGTGGTCGGCGCCGCGACCCTGACCGAGTCCATCGCCCGGTACACCGCGGCGCAGATGCAGACGCCCACCGGCTACACCGGCATCTACGCCCAATGGAACATCGACCTGGACGGGGATACCGTGGGCGACAACCCCTGGCATTTCGGAACATCCAGCGATTACCCCCAGCCCAACGCCCCCGCCGACCGGATCCTCGACTACGATGAGGACAACGACGGGCTGATCGAAATCACCAATCTGGACCAGTTGAACGCCGTCCGCTGGGACTTGTCCGGCGACGGGAACCCGGAGACGGAGCTGCTCAATTACCGCCGGGCGTTCCCGGCCCACAGCCGGGAGGCGGCCACCCTGATGGGCTGCCCGACGGGAACCTGCGCCGGCTACGAACTGCGGGCGGATCTGGATTTTGACGAGGACGGCAACGGGGTGGTGACCTCCACCGCGCCGACCGCGGATCGCTACCCCAACTGGTCGCCGATCGGGGTTACTTACACCGGGACGTTTGACGGCAACGGGCATACCATCAGCAATATGACGATCTTGCAGGATGCCGGCTGGGCCGGGCTGTTCCGGGTGATTGGCAACGGGGGCGAGATCCGCAACTTGGGGATGGTGAACGCCAGCGTGAACGCCGGGGGGGATCATACCGGCATTGTGGCGGCGTTGATTGAAAACGGGGCGGAGGTGAACGCGGTCTATGTGTCGGGCGGGTCGATCAGCCTGTTCCGGGGCAACGCCCGGGGGGCCGGCGGGCTGGTCGGCACCGTGCGCGGCACGGTCCGGGCCAGCTACGCCACCGCGATGGTGGACGGCGGGGTACATACCCAGTCGGTGGTCGGGGGGTTGGCGGCCCGGGTGGACGGCGGCCAAATCATCGCCAGCTACGCCGCCGGCGCGGTGTCGGCCACCGGCCCCAGCTCGGTGCGGGGCGGGTTCGTGGGTACCACCAGCGGCACCAGCACCGTCATCACCAACAGCTACTGCGATAGCGAGATTCAAGCCACCACCCCCTGCATCGGCGCCCAAACCGGGGCCACCGTGACCGCCGAGGCCAAAACCACCGCCGAACTGCACGAGCCGCAGGGGTACACCGGCATCTATGCCGACTGGAACGTATCGATCGACGACGATACCGTGGGCGATAACGTCTGGGGTTTCGGGTCCGCCCGCCAGTACCCCGTGCTGTACACCCCGGCGCAACGGACGATGACGTTCACCGATTACGACACCGATAACGACGGCCTGACCGAAATCACCACCGAGGCGCAACTGAACGCCATCCGCTGGGATCTGGACGGCGACGGCGCCCCGGCGCCGGATACGGCGGCCACCGCCACCGCCGCCTACAACGCCGCCTTCACCGGCCGGGATCCAATCATCCGGGGAATGCTGGGCTACGAACTGGCGGCGAACCTGGATTTCGACACCAACGGCAGCGGCAGCGTAACCGCCGCCGACGCCTTCCCCAACTGGGCCCCCATCGGCGGCAGCTATAGCGCGGTGTTTGACGGCAACCGCCGCACCATCAGCAACCTGACCATCAGCAGCGCCGCCGGCAACGCCGGGCTGTTCCACACCCTGGCATCCGGCGGCGTAATCCGGGATGTAGGAATGATCACCCCCAACGTAAGCGGCGGCGGGACCTACGTCGGCACTCTGGCGGCCCTTATTAGCGGCGGCGCCGAAGTCACCGCCAGCTACGTCCAGGGCGGATCCGTAGCCGCCGGGGCAAACAGCTTTGGCGGAGGGTTGGCCGGCACCAACTCAGGCACCATCCGGGCCAGCTACGCCGCCGCCTCCGTAAGCGGAGGAAACACCAGCCGCGTCGGCGGTTTGTTGGGCGAAAACAGTGCTTTAATCATCGCCAGCTACGCCGCCGCCGCCGTAACCGGCGGCTCAGGCAGCATTGCCGGCGGACTTGTGGGGAGGTCATTAACGAACAGTGCCGTCATAACCGACAGCTACTGCGACTCCACCGTGCACGGCACATCCACCTGCATCGGACTCCATGACGCCGGCTCCACCGCCACCGCCGCCGCCTACACCACCGCCGAACTCCAAACCCCCACCGCCTACACCGGCATCTACGCCAACTGGAACATCGATCTGGACGGCGACACCTACCCCGACAACCCCTGGAACTTCCGCACGTCCGGCCAGTACCCCACCCCCCGCGCCGCGGCGCAACGGGCGGCGGTAACGGATTACGACTCCGACAACGACAACCTGATCGACATCGCCAATGTGTACCAGTTGAACGCCATCCGCCATGACTTGGGCGGCGACGGGCTGCCCGACACGACCGGGGTCTATGCCGCCTACGCCGGCGCCTTCCCCGGCGGGGATCTGGCCGCCACCGGCACCCGGCTGGGCTGCGCCTCAACCTGCGCCGGGTACGAGCTGACCGCCAACCTGAATTTCGACACCGACCGCAGCGGCAGCGTAACCGCCGCCGACGCCTTCCCCAACTGGTCGCCCATCGGGGGCAGTTTCGCCTCAACGTTCGACGGGAAAGGGCATACCATCTCGAACCTGACGATCAACACCCCCTCGGCCGATGCCGCGCTGTTCCGGATCTTGGGCGGCAACGGGGTGATCCGGGATGTAGGGATGATTGACGCCAGCGTGACCGGCGGCAGCAATGCGGGATATGCCGCGACTTTGGTCGCCGAAAACGCCGGCACGGTCATCGCCAGCTACGCCCTGCGGGGTTCGGTCGCCACCGCCCAAAACGACGTTTTCTTGGGCGGGCTGGTGGGCTACATCAATAACGGGGAGATCCGCGCCAGCTATTCCACCGCGAGGGTGAGCGGCGGATCCACCACCGGCGGCGATCTCGGCGGGCTGGCCGGCAACAACAACCTGGGCGACATCATCGCCAGCTACGCCGCCGGCGCGGTGTCGGGCGCCGGCAACGTGGGCGGATTGCTCGGGCAGACCCAAGGCACCGGGGCGACGATCGCCAACAGCTACTGCGACACTTCGGTGCATAGCACCACCACGCCCTGCATCGGCAACGCCGGCACCACCGGCCTCACCGCCGCCGGCTACACCGCCGCGCAGTTGCAGACCCCCACCGGCTACACCGGCATCTACGTCAACTGGAACATCGACTTGAACGAGGACACCTTCGCCGACAACCCCTGGCATTTCGGAACGTCCAGCGACTACCCGCGCCTGAACCGCCCCGATGAGCGGGTGTTCGACTACGATGACGACAACGACGGGCTGATCGAGGTTGCGGATCTGGATCAGCTGAACGCCATCCGCTGGGATCTGGACGGCAACGGGGCCCCGGCCACCGCCACCGCGGCCTATATGCGGGCGTTCCCGGCCCGGGATACCGCCACCACCACCCGGATGGGCTGCCCCGGCGGCGTCTGCGCCGGCTACGAGCTGACGGCGGATCTGGACTTCGACGCCGACGGCAGCGGGGCGGTCACCTCCACCGACCCCTACCCCAACTGGACCCCCATCGGGGGGATCTACACCGCGGGGTTCAACGGCAACGGACATACCATCCGCAACCTGACCATCACCGGCGGCACGCTCAACGGGGGGCTGTTCACCATCGTGGCCTCGCCGGGGTCGATCCGGGATGTAGGGATGGTGGATCCGCAGATCAGCAGCGTCGGCTCCTTCGTCGGCGCGCTGGCCGGGCAAATCCGGGCGGGGGCCACGGTCAGCGCCAGCTACGCCCAAGGCGGCGTGGTCACCTCCACGGCCACCACCGGCGTCGGCGGCGGCCTGGTCGGGCGCAACCTCGGCACCATCCAGGCCAGCTACGCCACCGCGCAGGTCAACGGCGGCGCCGGCGCCAGCGCCAACGTCGGCGGCCTCGCCGGCGACAGCCGCGGCACGATCACCGCCAGCTACGCCGCCGGGCCGGTGCAGTCCGCCAACGCCAGCGCCGACGCCGGCGGCCTGGTCGGCGAGGTCTCCGGCAGCACCGCGGCGATCAACAACAGCTACTGCGACACCGAGGTTCATGCCACCACCACGCCCTGCGTTGACGGCGTCAGCGGCGGCGCCAACGCCAATATCGCCTTTGGCCGGGCCAAAACCACCGCCGAGTTGCAGTCCCCCACCGGCTACACCGGCATCTACGCCCAATGGAACATCAACATCGTCGGCGACAGCGCCGGCGACCGCCCCTGGGGGTTCGGCTCCGCCCGCCAATACCCGGTGCTATACACCCCGGCGCAACGGGCGATGTACCCGTTCACCAACTACGACACCGACAACGACGGGCTGACCGAAATCAGCACCCTGGACCGCCTGAACGCCGTCCGCTACGACCTGGACGGCGACGGATCCCCCGAAACCGGCGCCGCCGCCTACAACGCCGCCTTCGCCGGCCGGGATCCAACGATTATGGGAATGCTGGGCTACGAACTGACGCAGGATCTGAATTTCGACACCGACCGCAGCGGCAGCGTAACCTCCGCCGACGACTACCCCAACTGGGCGCCGATCGGGGGGACTTATACCGGGGTGTTTGACGGCGGCGGACATACCATCAGCAATATGACCATCAACACCGCCGGCTTTGCCGGTCTGTTCAATGCTTTGGGATCCGACGGGGTGATCCGGGATGTGGGGCTGATTGACGCCGGCGTGAGCGGCAGCGGGATTATGATGGGCGTTCTGGTGGGCAATAGCTCCGGCGAGATCACCGCCAGCTACGCCCAGGGCGGCTCCGTTGCCAGCACCGCTGGCCTGTATCTGGGCGGGTTGGTAGGCCGAAACGGTGGCACAATCCGCGCCAGCTACGCCAGAGTATCGGTAGACGGAGGAGCGTATGGCAGCGTCAGGGTCGGCGGGCTGACCGGGTTTAACGACGTCGCCGCCATCATAACCAGCTATGCCGCCGGGCGGGTCACCGGCACGGCGGCCGACGCCGACCTCGGCGGATTGGCCGGCCAAGTCAACAGCGCCAGCTCAACGATCACCGGCAGCTATTGCGACACCTCGGTGCAAAGCCCGACGACTACCCCCTGCGTAGGCAACCAGACCGGCGGCGCCAGCGTCACCGTCGCGGGTAAAACCGCCGCCGAGTTGCAGGCGCCCACCGGCTACACCGGCATCTACGCCCTATGGAACCTGTCCCTGGACGACGATGATTACCCCGACAACCCCTGGCGGTTCGGCGCCACCACCACCTACCCGGCGCTGAACACCCCCACGCAACGGGCGGCGGTGACGGACTATGACCGGGATGGCGACGGGTTGATTGACATCGCTTCGGTCTACCAGCTAAACGCCATCCGCCATGACTTGGGCGGCGATGGACTGCCCGACGCTACCAGCACGTATGTCGCCTACGCCGGCGCCTTCCCCGGCGGGGATCTGGCGGCCACCGGTACGCGGATGGGGTGCGCCGAGGGTTGCGCCGGGTATGAATTGACCGCGAATCTGGACTTCGCCGCCGACGGCATCGCGGTGACCTCCACCGACGCCTACTACAACTTTGCGCCCATCGGGGGGATTTACGAGTCCACCTTTGACGGCAATGGGCATACCATATCCAATATGCGGATGGTCGACACCGGCACCCGGGCCGGGCTGTTCCGCGGCGTCGGCCCCGCCGGGGTAATCCGCAATGTAGGGCTGATTGACGCCAATGTGACCGGCGGGAACGGCGCCCAGGGGGTGGGCATTCTGGCCGGCTTGAATCAAGGCACAATCACCGCCAGCTATTCCGAAGGGGGAACGGTGGCCGTCACCAGCAACGCGACTTTCGATGCCTTGGGCGGGCTGGTAGGCCACAACCTGAACGGCGCCATCCGCGCCAGCTACTCCACGGCGCAGATCAACCAGGACGGCAATGCCGTAAGAAACGGCGGGCTGGTCGGCGAAATGGCCAACGGCTCCATCACCGCCAGTTACGCCGCCGGGCCGGTGTCCGGCACCGGGCAATTCGCCCGCTTGGGCGGGTTGGTCGGCATCGCCAGTGGCTCCGCAGTGATCACCAACAGCTACTGCGACACTTCGGTGACCAGTACGATGCCGAACAACGTTATGAACCCCTGCATTGGCTTCCTCGCCGGCGGGATCTCCCTCAGCGCCCCCGCCTACAACACCGCCCAGTTGCAGGGGCCAACGGGCTATAGCGGCATCTACGCCAACTGGAACGTCGACCTGGACGGCGACGGCGCCGGCGACAACCTATGGAACTTCGGCGCCCGCACCGACTACCCCCGCCTGATCCACCCGGATCGCCGCACCGGGCTGGACTACGACCGCGACAACGACGGACTGATCGACATCAGCACGCTATTGCAACTGAACGCCATCCGCTACGACCTGGACGGCAACGGGATGATCGCCGATACCAGCAGCGCGGTAGCCTACGGCAACGCCTTCCCCGGCCGCGACACCGCCACCAGCACGTTTATGGGCTGCCAATCGGGAACCTGCGCCGGGTACGAACTGGCGGCGAATCTGGACTTCGACACCGACGGCAGCGGCAGCGTAACCTCCACCGACGAATACCCCAACTGGACGCCCATCGGCCCCTATACGTCGGTGTTTGACGGCAACGGGCGCACCATTACCCGCTTGACCATCACCGGGGCCACCAGCAGCGCCGGCCTATTCAGCGTTTTAAGCAGCGGCGGCGTAATCCGGGATGTCGGGATGCTCAACGCCAGCGTCAGCGGCGGCGCAACGATGGCCGGCTTCGGCATACTGGCCGGCGAAAACCACGGCCGGATCACCGCCAGCTACGTATCGGACGGCACGGTGACGCTAACCGCCGACGGCAACGCCGGCGGTCTGGTAGGCATCAACACCGGGGCGGCGGAAATCCGGGCGGCCTACGCCACGGCCACCATTGACGCCGGATCGCAGACCGGAACCAACGCCGGCGGCCTAGTGGGGCATCACCGCGGCGGCGCCATCACCGCGGCCTACGCCGCCGGAATCGTATCGGGCGGCGCGGTCACGGTCACCGGCACCAGCACCACCGGCACCAGCACCATCGTCACCGCCACCGGCACCAGCCCCATCCCCACCGGCATCGGCGGGTTCGCCGGCCGGGTCAGCGGCGCCAGCACGTCCATAACCAACGGCTACTGCGACACGGACGTAGTTGGCACCTCAACACCATGCATCGGCGTCCAGGACGGCGGGGCCGCCGTCACGGTCGAGGGCAAGACCACCGCCGAATTACAGTCGCCCACCGGCTACACCGGCATCTACGAAAATTGGAACATCGGCCTGGCCCCGGGCGAAACTGACGACTACCCCTGGAACTTCGGCGCCGCCAGCGACTACCCGGTACTGCACACCCCGGCGCAGCGGGCGGCATTCGTACCCCCGCCGCCGCCGCCGCCGGGTCCCGGCCCGACGGATCCCGGCCCAACGGATCCCGGCACGACGGATCCCGGCACGACAGATCCCGGCACGACAGATCCCGGGACGACGGATCCCGGCACAACGGATCCCGGGACGACGGATCCCGGCACAACGGATCCGACGGATCCCGGCACGACGCCGGAGCCGGATCCGCCGGCGCCATCGGGCGCGGTAGTGCTGGAGGTGGAGGATCTGGCGCCTTACGATGCCGCGGCCGGCCACCCGGAGGTATACGGCGAGGATGAGTACGATGCATCGGTGACCTGCAAGACCTTCGGGGAGGATCCCGAAACCGGCGGCCCCGCGGGTTCGATCCTGGCCTTCGACTTGGGCGAGTACACCGGGGACTTTGTGCTAACGCTGTCGCTATGGGACGGCAAGCGGTTCATCACCTACGAGGGGCAAGACATCGATCTGCCGGACCTGGAGCGGTTCGGGCAAGTGGTAGAGCTATGGGTAGTGACCAACCCGGCCAACACCCGCTTCCGCTTAGACATCCGCCGCTACGGCCTGATCTCCAACCTACTGCTAGGCTACGCCGACTGCCGCGCGGATGGCCCGTAGCCGCCAACCCCGCAATAATTCCCTCCCCCTACGGGGGGGACGATGGGATCCATCGCCGAGGCGGTCGCCGCTGTCGCCAACCCCGCAATAATTCCCTCCCCTATGGGGGGACGATGGGATCCATCGCCGAGGCGGTCGCCGCCGTCGCCAACCCCGCAATAATCCCCTCCCCCTATGGGGGAGACGATGGGATCCATCGCCGAGGCGGTCGCCGTCGCCAACCCCGCAATAATTCCCTCCCCCTATGGGGGAGGGTTAGGGTGGGGAGGGAATATCCCACCGAGGGGGTGTAACCGGCATAATTGACACCCCCCAAAGCCGGTGGTATAGTCGCGGGCGGCTTATGGTTTAGGGATGGGCGAGGCCGGTATGGTTTTGCAGGTTTTCAACCCCGAAATTTTTACCGAAAACTGGACGGCGGTGGCGCTTTCCGCCGTGATCGCGGCGGTGGCGATTATCGGGATGTTCACCGCGTCGCAGTTGCTCTCGGCGCGGCGGAAGTCGGAGGTCAAGCTGACCACCTACGAGTGCGGCATTCCGGCTACCCCCTATATCTGGTCCAACATCAATGTCCGGTTTTATGTTTTCGCCATCCTGTTCCTGATTTTCGATGTGGAAGCGGTGTTCCTGTTCCCGTGGGCGGTGATTTTCCTGCAAGAGCAGGTAACGCAGTCCAACGCCTTGCCGTTCTACGCAATGATGCTGTTTTTGGCGGTGCTGGGGTTCGCCATCGTGTACGCCTGGCGCAAGGGGGTTTTGGAATGGCAGAAATAACGCCGGATATTGTCCTGGGCGCCGGCAACCGGCCGGGGCCCAGCCTGTTCGATCAAACCATCGGCGGTGCCGCGCCGCAGGTGATCACCGCCACCACCGAGCAGCTATTCGCGATGGCCCGCAAGTCGTCGCTATGGACGCTCAGTTTCGGCTTGGCCTGCTGCGCCATTGAGATGATTTCCACCTTTATGGCGCATCACGACTTCGACCGCTTCGGGGTGGTCACTTGGCCGTCGCCCCGGCAGTCGGACGTTATGATCGTGGCCGGCACGGTGGTCAAGAAAATGGCCGAACCCATCCGGCTGCTGTACGAACAGATGCCGGAGCCCAAGTGGGTTATCGCGATGGGAAGCTGCGCCACCAACGGGGGGCCGTATTACCGCTCCTATTCGGTAGTGATGGGGGTTGACCACATCGTCCCGGTGGATGTGTACGTCCCCGGCTGCCCGCCCCGCCCCGAGGCGCTGCTATACGGGATCCTGAAGTTGCAGGAAAAAATCATGCAAGACGCGGGCAAATCGTGACCACCTCCGCCCCACCGCCGGAAAGCGCGGATGATCAGGAAACCACGGGGCCGGATTTGAGTTCCCTAAGCGCCGAGGCCCGCGCCCTGCTGGATTGCGCCCTGGAGGTGCTGCGCGATTACGCCCCCCAACCCGGGGCGTTGAGCGGCCTCCCCCAAATCCGCATCGCCCGCCCGTACACCCGGGAAGTCTGCCGGGCGATGAAAGACGACACGCGCATCGGGGCCAAGATGCTGCTATGCTTGGCGGCAGTAGACTACCCCGCCGCCGCCGCCAACGCCGGGGGGCGTCACCGCGCCGGCCGCCACGAACCGGCGGCGGATGGCGATGGCGGCGATGATGCGGGGGGCGATGGCGCGGAAACCAGCGCCGGGCGCGTGGAGGTGGTCTACATCCTGCAATCGCTGACGCCGGAGCGGACGCTGGCCCTGAAAACCGAGGCGCCCTACGAAGATCCGGTAGTGCCATCGGTGACCCCGGTATGGCGGGCCGCCGACTGGTACGAGCGCGAAGCCCACGACCTATATGGCCTGCGGTTTGACGGCCACCCGGATCTGTCGCCGCTGCTGCTATATGACGGGTTTGACGGCTACCCCGGGCGCAAGGAATTTCCGTTCTATGAATACCGCGAGTTTTAATCGGTATAATCGTGGCATCATAATCATCCTATCCTGATAATCCTGAATATCTGCCGGATAAAAGGGGGGCCAAGGGTAGCTTGGAGCGGGTGACGCTGACGGCGCTGGTGGAGCCGGGGGAGGCCGGGTTTGTCGCCCGGGTGGCAGGCTTGGGCGTGTGCGGCCAAGGGGAGTCGCCCGAAGCGGCGAGGGAAGATCTGGTGCAGGCGATGCTGGCATGGATTTCGGGCCACGATTGCGGGGATACGCTGCCTAGCGCGTTGGCGGCGGCCGGTTTCCCGGAAATCGACGACGATACGGAGCTGGAGCTGGAATTTGCGCCTCTTCCGGCAACGGGGGGCGAATCGTGAAATGGCAGGATAAGGTGGTATACCGCATCGAGGAATCCAGGGCCGGCGGCGGTTTCCAGGCGGTCTGCCCGGAGCTGCTGATTACGGCTTTCGGCGACACGCCGCAGGAAGCCCGCACCTCCCTGCGCCAACAAGTGGCGGGATACCTCGAGGACTGCCATAATCTAGGCGCATTGGACGAGGCCCTAATCGAGGCCGGGTTTTATTTCAACCCCGAAACCGATACCTGGATGAGCAACGAAGTCCAGCCGGTAAAGGGGCCGGACATAAAAATTTTCTGAGGAATCGCCAGACCGAAATGGTTGAAGCCGTCAATCCCGCAACGGTCAACGCCGAGCCGATCGAGATGCTGCTCAATATGGGGCCGCAGCATCCGTCCACGCACGGGGTTTTTCGCATGGTGCTATGGGTGGACGGGGAAAAGGTGGTGGACATCGTTCCCCATATCGGCTACCTGCACCGCGGGTCGGAAAAACTGTGCGAGGGGGAGCAGTATCACCAGGTCATAACCCTGTTCGACCGCTTGGATTACATCGCCAATTTCAACAACGAACACGTGTACGTCCGCGCCGTGGAGCGGTTGATGGGGCTGGAGGTGCCGGAGCGGGCGGAGTACATCCGGGTCATCCTGTGCGAACTGAACCGGGTCGCCAGCCACCTGTTGTTTATCGCCACGATGGGGCTGGACGCCGGGGCGATGACGCCGTCAATGTTCTGCTTCCGGGGGCGGGAGCGGATCCAGGGGCTATTTGAGGCGGTGTCGGGCGCCCGGATGATGCATAACTATTTTCGGGTAGGCGGGCTTAAGGAGGATGTGCCGGAGGATTTCCTCCCCCGCCTGCGGGCGCTGATGCCCCAAATCCGGGAAGATCTGGAGGAATCGGACAAGCTGCTGAGTTTCAACGAGATTTTCCTGGCCCGGTTGAAAGACATCGCCCCGGTGACGGCGGAGGATGCCGTCGACTTCGGGCTTACCGGCCCCTGCCTGCGGGCCTCGGGCGTGGATTACGATGTCCGCAAGGCGGCGCCCTATTCGCTCTACGACCGCTTCGATTTCAATGTGCCGATCGGGTTGGACGGCGACTGCTGGGATCGCTACTACCTGCGGGTGCAGGAATGCTACGAATCGATCAGCATCATCGAACAGGCGATGGAGCAGATGCCGGCGGAGGGCAACGTGGTTTCCTCGCTGGGGCGGCGGTTGATCCGGCCGCCGGCCGGGGAGGTGTATGTGCGGGCGGAAAACCCGCGGGGGGAAATCGGGGTTTATCTGGTAAGCGACGGGGCGGATCGTCCCTACCGCCTGAAGCTGCGCCCGCCGTCTTTCTGCAATCTGTCGGCGATCCGCGCGATGCTGATCGATACTTGGGTCGCGGATTCGGTGGTGATTTTGGGTTCGCTGGATATCGTGATGGGCGAGGTTGACCGCTGATGGGGCCCTCGATGCCGGACACGCTGCTGTTTATAAGCTGGGCCGATTTCGGCTGGACGGCGCTGGGCTTGTTCATAATGTTCAACGCCCTGGCCGTGGTGGTGCTGTCGCTGACCTGGCTGGAGCGCAAGGCGCTGGGGCGGCTGCAACGGCGGCTGGGGCCCACCCGCAGCGGCCCGATGGGGCTGATGCAGCCGGTAGCCGACGGCATCAAGCTGATCATCAAAGAGGATATCATCCCGTCATCATCGGAAAAGGCGATTTTCTGGGGCGCCCCGCTGATTGTGATGCTATCGGCGTTTATGATTTGGGTGACCATCCCGGGCGCCCAAGACGCGGTGATCAAGAATTTGGATTTGGGGCTTTTCTACATCATCGCCTTTTCCGTAATCGGGATTTTGGGCCTGGTGCTGGCGGGGTGGGGTTCCGCCAACAAGTACGGCACATTGGGCGGATTGCGGGCGGCGGCGCAACTGGTAAGCTACGAAATCCCGATAATTATGGTAGCGGTGGCGGTGGCGATGCTGGCGCAGTCTTTGGACTTGCGGGAAATTGTCGCCAAACAGAGCAGCTACCCCTTCGCGCTGGTGCAGCCGCTGGGGTTGGTGGTGTTTTTCATCGCCGGGCTGGCGGAAGTGGGGCGCACTCCCTTTGACATATATTTCGCCGAGTCGGAAATCGTCGGCGGCCCTTTCGTGGAATACAGCGGCGCCCACTGGTCGCTGTTTTTCTTGGCGGAATACATCAACACCTTCGCCATTGCCGCCTTGACGGTGATCCTGTTTTTCGGCGGCTGGCTGGGGCCGGGGTTGTCGGGCTACTGGTCGGTAATCTGGTTTCTGGTCAAGGTTTATCTGGTGATCCTGGTTATCGTGTGGATCCGGGGGACTTTTCCGCGGCTGCGGATTGACCAATTGATGGCTTTCGCCTGGAAAGTGGTGGTGCCGCTGTCGTTCCTGACGGTGGTGATCACCGCGGTTTACCAGTTTTATGGGTGGCCGGCCTGGTCATTGACGCTGATGTCGCTGGCCGGGCTGGTATGGGTGGCTTATGCCATTTACCGGCGGATGGCCGGCCCCGCCAGCCGGGTGGCGCAGGTCAAGGCGCGGCAAGAGGCGCTGATGGCGTCGCGCCGCGCCGGACGGGATACGGCAAGGAGCTAGAAGCTATGTTGAACAGCATCAAAGGGATGTTCCTGACCCTGGTATCCTCGGCCAAGGGACTGCGGGAGCCGGTGACGCGCCAGTATCCGGCCACGGGCAACCTGCTGCAACGGCAGGATGCCCCTACCCCGGTAATGCCGCGCTTTATGGGGTTTCCGGCACTCACTTGGGACAAAGACATCGGCGAACCCTACTGCACCAGCTGCATGGTATGCATCCGCCACTGCCCAACGCAATGTATGTCGGCGACGATGCAGGATAACCCCCGCTTCCAGTTGGAGGAAGGGGAGGAAGGCAAGAGCCACCGGCGCAAGATTGTCGAAAGCTTCGAGATCAACCTGAACCGTTGTATACTGTGCGGGATCTGCGTCGAATGGTGCAATTTCGACGCCATCGTGATGTCGCACGAACACGAGATGAGCACCTACGCCCGCAACGGCGACCGGGTGGATCTGCCGGCGCTGCTGGATCTGGGCTGGAAGCACCAGCAGGATACGGAGTGGATTCCGCCTACCAAGCGGAGCAAGGGGGGCAGTTAGGGGGCTTGGGAGTTCACCCCCACCCTAACCCTCCCCCTTAGGGGGAGGGGATTATGGGGATTTGGGGGTAGTAGGGGATGGTGGGGATGATTGGGCAAGGGATGATGTTGGGGCGGGAATTTGGGCGTAGCTTAAAGGGTGATGGCTGAATAAATGTCTTGGGCGTTGTTCATAGCGCTGGCGGTGGTCACGCTGGGGGGCGGGTTGGCGGTGGTGGCTACCCGCAATGTGGTGCACGCGGCGCTGGCGCTGCTGGTTTCGCTGGTGGCGGTGGCGGGGGTGTATCTGTTGCTGTTCGCCGAATTTCTGGCGCTGGTGCAGGTGCTGATCTACGGCGGGGCAATCGTCATCGTGCTGATTTTCGCCATTATGCTTACCCGCAGCGCGGAATACCCGCGCACGTCCGACAACCGGCAGTGGCCGCTGGCGGCGGTAGCGGCGCTGGCGCTGCTGGGGGTGCTGATCCCAGCGTTCCTGATTAACGCGGCGCAGGATACGGAGCCCAAGAATGCCGCCTTTACCGGCATCGCGCAATCGCTGTTCACCACTTGGGCCGTGCCTTTCGAGATCGCCTCGCTGGTGCTGCTGGTGGCGCTGATCGGGGCCATTATCATCGCCCGCTCCGGGCCGGGAGAGAACTAGGCCGTGGTGGATTTGGTCTGGTTTCAGATATTGAGCGCCGCCCTTTTCGTTATCGGGCTGTACGGGGTGCTGGCCCGGCGCAGCGCAGTGCTGATCATAATGTCCATCGAGTTGATGCTGAACGCGGTCAACATCAACCTGATCGCGGCGGCGGCGCACATGGAGGGGTTCGGCAGTTTCGACCGCTTCGACGGGCAGCTGATCGCGATTTTCATCATCACCATAGCCGCGGCCGAGGTGGGCCTGGCATTGGCGATCATCCTGCGGATGTATCGCAACCGCTCCACGGTGAACGTAGACGAAATTGATTTGATGAAGTGGTAGATATTCCGGTGCGGATTTCTTTGCTGCGGGACGCCCCCACCCTAACCCTCCCCCTCAAGGGGAGGGGATGGTCGGTTTCCCCCCGCAAGAGGCGGGGATGGTTGACGCCCCGCCGCGATGGTAGGGGATGGTCAGTTTTCCGCCGGGATGATGGGGGATGGTTGACGCCCCGCCGCGATGGTGGGGGATGGTCAACTTTCCGCCGCGATGGTAGGGGATGGTTGACGCCCCGCCGGGATAGTGGGGGATGGTCGACTTTCTGCCGGGATAGTGAGGGATGGTCGGTTTCCCGCCGTGACGGGCGGGGATGGTTGACGCCCCGCCGGGGTGGGCGGGGATTGGCGGGGGGCGGCTGATGGAGTGGGCCTGGCTCATACCCGTGTTCAGCTTTGCGGCGGCGCCGGTTATTTTGCTGGTCGGCGGGCGGCTGCCGGGCAAGGGGGCGGTGTTGTCGATCGCCGCCATTGGCGCCGGGTTCGTTCTTTTCTGGATCGCGCTGCTGGGGTGGATGGGGGCGTCGCCCGATGCGGAGGCTTGTTACGCCGCCGCCGGCACCGAGGCCCTTACTTGCCATTACGAGCGCACCTGGTTTAACGCCGGGCTGCCGGGGGCGGAGGGCAGCGTTGCCCTTACTTGGGGCTTTTTCGTTGACCCGCTGACCATCGCGATGTTGGGGCTGGTCACTTTTGTCGCCTTGATGGTGCAGGTTTATTCCCTAGGGTATATGCGCGGCGACCCGCGGATTAACTGGTATTTCGCGGTTCACGCAATGTTTGCCGCGTCAATGCTGACCATCGTGCTGGCCGACAGTTTCCTGCTTTTGTATGTGGCTTGGGAACTGGTAGGCGTCTGCTCCTATATGCTCATCGGCTTTTGGCACGAGCGGCCGGCGGCGCGGGAGGCGGCCAAGAAAGCGTTTATCGTCACCCGCATCGGCGACGTCGGGCTGCTGGTGGGCATCCTGCTGCTATGGCGGGAAGTGGGCAGCTTTAGTATGACCGATGCTTTCGCCGCGGTGCAGGCGGGAACATTAAGCGAGGGAGTGACCATCGCCGCCGCCTTGCTGCTGTTTCTGGGGGCGATGGGCAAGTCGGCGCAGATCCCGTTCCATGTGTGGCTGCCCGATGCTATGGAAGGGCCAACGCCGGTAAGCGCCCTGATCCACGCCGCGACTATGGTGGTGGCCGGGGTGTTTCTAGTAGCCCGCGCCTACCCGTTGTTTGAAGCCTACGACGCCGTGCCGCTGCTGGTGGTGGCGATCGTGGGGCTGGTGACCGCGCTGGCTACCGCCACCATCGCATTGGTCGCCACCGACATCAAGCGGATCCTGGCCTATTCCACGGTCAGCCACTTGGGGCTGATGATGCTGTCGCTGGGGGCTTTCGGGTACACCGCGGCGGTGTTTCACCTATTGGCCCACGGGTTCGCCAAAGCGCTACTGTTTTTGGGGGCGGGCAGCGTCATCCACGCCACCCATGAGCGGCAGGAAATTTCGCAGTTGGGCGGACTGCGGCGGGTAATGCCCATTACCACCATCGTGTTCGCCATTGGCGCGATGTCGCTAGGCGGCATACCCATCTTGGCGGGGTTTTGGAGCAAGGACGAAATTTTGCAGGCGGTGTCCGCCGGGCGCAATCCGGCGTTTATGGTATTGGCCTTGATCACGGCGCTGCTCAGCGCGTTGTATATGGGCCGGGCGCTATTCGCCACCTTTTTCGGGCGGCTGCCGCCGGAACTGGAGCATACCCACGAATCGCCGGCCGTGATGGTGATTCCTCTGGCGTTGCTGGCGGTTTTGGCGGCGGGCTTCGGACTGATCAGCTTTAACTGGCCGGGGAGCTACAACGGCTTTGGCGGCTTCGTTTTCTTTGGACACGCCGAAAAGTTCCATTTCACTTGGTGGATCGGGATCCTGTCGGCGGCGATGGCGGCGGGAGCGTTTATTTTCACCTGGCTGGTTTATGAACGGGGCAGCATATCCTTGGCGCCGGCGCGGCGGCGGTTCGGCGCGGCGCTGCGGGTGGTGGAAAACAAGTATTATTTCGATGAAGTCTACCAGTGGGTCATTGACCGGGTGGTGCTGGTTTTCGCCGGGTTTATCGGTTTCCTGGACCGGGCGATTGTCAACGATATCGGGGTCAACGGCCCGGCGGATGTGGTGCGGGCCTTTGGCGTCAAACTCCGGCTGCACGTTACCGGGCATCTGTACAGCTACGCCCTGGCCATGACTCTGGGCGTGGTGGGATTGGGCATTTTCTGGTGGCTGATAACCTCGTGAAATACCTAAATCGCCGCCGCCGCGCTTGCGCCCCCATCCACCCCGATCAGGGGAATGGGCCGGATCCCCGCATCGGCGGGGATGACGGGTATGGCGCCCGGCGGGGAGTATGGAATGGGGGGCGGCGGGCGTGAGCGGGTTCGACAGCGTTGCGCTGCTACTGCTGATTCTGGTCCCGCTAGCCGGGGCCGGGCTGATGATGTTTATGCCCGGCGACCGGCCCAAGGATTCTTGGCATTTCGCGCTCTTCGTGGGCGCGGTGTCGCTGGTTCTGTCGGCGCTGATCTTCGCCCGGTACGACTACGACGCCGGAGGATTCCAGTTCGTCCGGGTTTACGACTGGCTGCCGGGGCCGCTGGACATCAAACTGTCGCTGGGGATCGACGGCATATCGGCGCCGCTGCTGATCCTTAACGGCATCGTGCTGATGGGCGGGGTGGCGATTTCGCAGAACATCACCTATCGCACCCGCGAGTTTTTCGTGCTGCTACTGGCCCTGGCCGCCGGCGTCTACGGCGTGTTTGTCGTGCGGGATTTATTCTTTCTATTCTTTTTCTACGAGCTGGCCGTGCTGCCGATGTATCTGCTCATCGGGGTGTGGGGCAGCAGCACCAACTTTGGCAATTTCCTGCGAACCAAAGAATACGGGGCGATGAAACTCATCCTGTTTCTAGTCGCAGGAAGCATCCTCATCTGGGTGGGGATCCTGGCGGTGTACGCCGAGGCGTCGGGGCAGGGCGACGGTACGTTCTCGCTGGAAACCCTGGCGCGGATGGCGGAAAACGGGCGGTTCGACAGCACTTTCCAAACCCTGGTTTTCCCCCTCTTTATGGTGGGGTTCGGCTCGCTGGCCGGTCTATGGCCTTTCCATACCTGGTCGCCGGACGGACACGTGGCCGCGCCAACGGCAGTGTCAATGCTGCACGCCGGAGTGCTGATGAAACTGGGCGCCTACGGCATCATCCGCGTCGGGATTTTCCTGCTACCGGATGGGGCGGCAGACTGGATGCCCGTGCTGATTGCGCTGGGAACGGTCAATGTGCTATACGGCGCGTTTTCGGCGATGTCGCAGCAGGACTTGAAATACATCATCGGCTATTCCAGCGTCAGCCACATGGGTTATGTGCTGATGGGGATCGCCACCCTGGACAACATCGGGATGGGCGGGGCGGTGCTGCAAATGTTTTCCCACGGCATAATGACCGCCCTGATGTTCACGCTGGTAGGGGCGATCTACGACCGGACGCACATCCGCGACATCAACGTGCTGAATGGGCTGTTCGGGCGGATGGGCGTAACCAGCTTCTTTTTCGCCATCGCCGGCCTGTGTTCCTTGGGATTGCCGGGGATGAGCGGGTTCATCGCCGAGTTTATGGTGTTCACCGGGGCCTTCCGAACCTATCTGCCGCTGGCGGTGCTGGCGGTTATCGGGGCGGCGCTAACCGCGGTGTACATCCTGCGGCTACTGGCCCGCACTTTCTACGGGGAGCCGGATGTGCGCTGGGCCGGCCTTTCCGACGCCGGGGTACTGGAAAAGTCGGTAGCCGGGGCTTTCGTGCTGGTGATAATTTTCGTCGGCGTATGGCCGGAGCCGATTATGCGGGTGATCAACGTTAGCGTCACTACCATTCCGGGGGTATAGTCCGGGGGTATAGTCGGAAATTGACATTCCCGGGCGGCCGGGTTTCCGCAATCGGGGGAATAACCGCCGCAGGCCGGAATCGATTTAGGGAGAGAGCGTCGCCATCGTGCCTTTGACCGCAAATCTGGATCTGCTTACGCCGGAGTTCGCGCTGGCGGGATTGGCCTTTCTGGTGCTGGTAGCAGACCTGCTGCTGCCGGAGGGCCACAAACGTCTGCTGGGGTGGCTGTCCATCGCCGGGCTGCTGGCAATAATCGCCGTATCGGTGATTATGCTGTGGGGCGTGGAGGAAACCCTGTATGACGGCCTGCTGGCAGTGGACGACTTTTCCCTGTGGTTCAAGGTGCTGTTTATGGGCATCGGGGTGTTTATCATCCTGAGTTCCATGGACTTCGTCAGCGAGCGGCTGCAACACCAAGGGGAATTTTACGGGATCGTGCTGTTTTCCGTGCTGGGGATGAACATAATGGCCCAGTCGCGGGAATTGTTGACCGCGTATATCGCCCTGGAGCTGCTAAGTTTCAGCCTGTACGTACTGGCGGCCTACGCCAAAGACAACGCCAAATCCAACGAGGGCGGACTGAAATACATCATCGTCGGGGCTTTCAGTTCGGCGATCCTGCTCTACGGCGTGAGCATGGTCTACGGCGTGCTGGGGGTGACCAAGTTCGAAGCGATCGCCGTCGGGCTGGCCGCGGCCGACAGCGTAAGCCCGTCCCTATGGGTGGGCGTGGCGCTGATCCTGGTGGGCTTGGGGTTCAAGGTGGCGGCGGTGCCGTTCCATATGTGGGCGCCGGACGTTTACGAAGGGGCGCCCTATCCGGTAACGGCCTATCTGTCCATCGGCTCCAAAGCGGCGGCCTTCGCGCTGGTGTTGCGGCTGGCGGCGGAGGGATTCGTGCCGGCAACCGACCGGTGGGAGCAGTGGCAGTTGATCCTGGCGGTATTGGCCGCCGTCACGATGATGGTAGGCAATCTGGTGGCGTTGGCGCAGCGCAACCTGAAACGGCTGATGGCCTACTCCAGCATCGGCCACAGCGGGTTTATCTTGGCGGGCGTGGCGGCATTGTCGCCGGATTCCAGCCTGCCCTCCAACGGCGTGATGCTCTACCTAGTGGGGTATTCGGTGACCAACTTTGTGGTGTTCGGGGGGCTGATTTCCTTTTTCAACATGACCGGCAAGGAAATGATGAACGACTTGGCGGGGTTGGCGGGAACGCAGCCGTTCTTGGCGGCGTCGATCGCCATCGGGATGTTCTCCCTCGCCGGACTGCCCATATTCGCCGGGTTCGCCACCAAGTTTTACCTGTTCACCGCCATAGCCGACGAGGGCTTTCTGTGGCTGGCCGGGTTGGCGGTATTCGCCAGCCTAGTGTCGCTCTACTATTACTTGCAGGTAATCCGGCAGATGTACATCGAACCGGCGGAGGGCGAACCGGCTTACGGGCATGGCTACGGCTACGAACACGTAGACGCGGATCACGATTCGGAACACGACGCCGGCGAACCCGCCGAGGGCCACGAACCGCCGCCCGCCCGGCGCCGCTACGGGGCGGCGCAGTTCGAGGCGCACCCCGCCCTGGGCCGCCGCCCATCGCTGACGGTTATCGCCGTGCTGGCCGCTGGACTGTTGGCGGTGTTCTGGATCGGCGTCTACCCATCGCCGCTGCTGGATACCATCGAAGCGGCCAGCAGGGCCATCTTGAGTTAGCGACAGAGGGGCTATGATTATCGCGGTCATCGGCAGCAGCCGCCCCCGGAGCCAGGAACTGCTGGATCTGGGCGAGGGCGTAGGGCGCGAACTAGCCCGGCGCGGGGCGACGGTGGTCTGCGGCGGGCTTAGCGGCGTGATGGAAGCGGTATGCCGCGGCGCCAAAGCGGAGGGCGGCGCCACCATCGGCATCCTGCCCGGCCGCCAGTCGGAGGAAGCCAACCGCTATGTCGATATCCCCATAGTCACCACTATGGGCTATTCCCGCAACATCATCGTAGTGCATACCGGAGCGGCGGTTATCGCCGTCGGCGGGGCTTTCGGAACGCTATCGGAAATCGCCTACGCGCTGGACGCCGAAATCCCGGTGATCGGGCTTAACACCTGGCCCCTTACCGCCACCGGCGAGGGAACGGCGATCCACGACCGCATCATCCGCGCCGACAGCCCGGCCGACGCCGCCGAAAAAGCCATCGCCGCCGCCCGTTCCCGCGCCGATTCGCCGTGAACCGGCAACGGCCCGGAACCCGTTACGGAATGGACTCGTTACGAAATGGACTAAAATTTCTGCGCTATCCGGGGTGAATTAAAGATGGGCGACGTAACCATAAAATCAGTCCTGGGCCGGGAAGTGCTGGACTCGCGGGGCAACCCCACGGTAGAGGCCGAAGTGCGGTTGTCGGACGGCGTGAAGGCTTGCGCGATCGCCCCGTCGGGGGCCAGCACCGGCAGCCACGAGGCCGTGGAGCTGCGCGACGGCGATGCCGAGCGTTTCGGCGGACGCGGCGTATGGGATGCCGCGTATAAGATCAGCGATGTTCTGTACCGCAACCTCTACGGTATGTCGCCTTTCGACCAGGCGGCGATTGACCGCCGGATGATCGCCCTGGACGGCACGCCCAACAAGCGGCATTTGGGGGCCAACGCCATCCTGGCGGTATCGCTGGCCGTGTCCCACGCCGCCGCCGCATCGCGGGGCATCAGCCTGTGGCATTGGCTGGCCGCGGAACGGAATGAAGTAGGCGGCGCCAGCCTGCCGGTGCCGATGTTCAACATCCTCAACGGCGGGCGCCACGCCTCCAATTCCGCCGACATTCAAGAGTTTATGGTGCTGCCCGTAAGGGCGAATACCTTTTCCGAAGCGCTGCGAGCCGGCGCCGAAATCTACCAGTCATTGCGGAGTCTGCTCCACGCCGCGGGGCATAACCTGAATGTGGGCGACGAGGGCGGGTTCGCCCCATCGCTGCCCTCCAACCGCGATGCGCTGGAGCTGGTGCTGCGGGCGGTAGAGGCCGCGGGCTACCGGCCGGGCCGCGAGGTGTATCTAGCGCTGGACGTGGCCGCCACCGAGCTTTATGACGCCGCCGCGGGCCGGTATGTCCTAGAGCGCGAGGGGGTTACGCTGTCGCCGGACGAACTCATCGGCCTTTACGCCCAATGGGTTCAAGAATACCCGATCATCAGCATCGAGGACGGTCTGTCGGAGGATGATTGGGACGGCTGGCAGGCGATGCGCCAGCGTCTGGGCGCGGCAACGCAACTGGTGGGCGATGACCTGCTGGTGACCAACCTAACCCGCATCAACCGCGGCATCGAGGCGCAGGCCAGCAACGCGGTATTACTGAAGCCCAACCAGATAGGCACATTGACCGAAACCCGCCAGGCCCTAGACGCCGCCCGCAACGCCGGCTGGGGCGCGGTAATGAGCCACCGCTCCGGCGAAACCGAGGATACCACCATCGCCGATTTATCGGTGGGCTGGGATGTAGGCCAAATCAAGACCGGCGCCCCGGCGCGCTCAGAGCGGGTCGCCAAATACAACCGCCTGCTAAGGATTGAGGCGGAATTGGGCGACGCCGCCCGGTACGCCGGGGCGTCGGCCTTCAGTCACTTGGGGCGGACGTTGTGACCGGCCGGCCGGGGTTGGCGGTTGGCGACCAGTTCTACCCCTTTTCAGACCATTTCCGGTCCAGACGCACCGCCCCGCAACACGCCCTGGCTACCGATGACCGCATCAGAAGCATACTGTCACAGCCGGATTTCACCGAAATCCAATCGGGCAACCGGCAAGTGTTTTGGCGGCGATTCCCGGAACGCAATTGGTGGATCAAGGCAGTGCTGGCGTATAATAACGACGGTTCGGCAACCATACTCACCGCCTACGAGGACACTGCCAGGGGGCAAGCGAAATGGAACGCGCTGCGTTAGAAATCGATTACGAACCCATAGGCGATCTCTTATCCCTTTCCAACGGGGGGCTAAGCACGGGCGTATCCACGCCGGTGACTATGGAGCCGGATTTGGATTCCTTTACCTCGAAAGACGGAAAGTGCGTCGCCCTATATCTTTTCGACGCCGCCCGCATACTCTTGCCCCATCTAACGGCGGATGATGCCGGCGCGATGTTCGAGTGCCAGGGGTTATGCGTCGCTTATGCCAAAGGCGCGGACACCCTGACCATCGGCAACGGGTCGCCCCCCGCCAGCAGCGAAGCAATGGCCGAGGGCCTTACGGCCCATTACGACAAAAAAGGCAGCCCGGTAGGTTTCACCCTGGAGCGAGCCGCCGAACTCTTAATGCCCCGCCTGCGAACTTGGCGCCCATTGACCGACGCGGAAACGGCGGCGATCCGGGAGCGGATGGACCAGCAGGATGCGGCAATCCGGGAGCGGATGGACCAGCAGGATGCGGCAATCCGGGCGCGGGCGGCGTCTAGTCCATAAGGCTAAGGCATATCCGGGGCGGCAGGCTTTTGGCGGGGCTTTCCTATGGTAAACTACCCGGCAAAATGATACAGTACCCTCTTGTTATGCCCGTTAATGCCGTAGCATAGGCGATAGACGCTTATGACGCTTGTGATCCTTGGAGGCAAACCCTCTTGAAACGCGCCTTGATCGAAACCCCGCGGGTGTATCTTGACCGGGTTTCCAAGCCCATCGTTTACGGCATCGCCGCCCTCGGCTTGACCCTCGCCATCGGGATTGGCGTAATCAGCTACAGCGCGGGGGGGGGGGGGGGGGGGCAGGTTATGGCGCAAGAGCCGCCGCCCGCTCCCGGCTATTTCGCCGGACTTGAGCCCATTACCTGCGAGTCGGGCACGCCGACGATAACGCCTGCCGAAATGGAGGCGTTGTACGTCGCCTTGACTGACGCCCAAACCGCGCACCTGGCAGCCACGGCGGCGCTGGATTCGCACACCCCTCCCACGGTGGAGGTACACATCGACGAAACGAGCGGCAGTCCTGAAACGACCACTAGTTCTGCGCCCCTGGACGCCGAGGGTATGCGTCTCCAGGAGCAGGTGCAGGCCGCCGCCGCCGCGGCTGAGCGGGCGCAAAACGCATTCGTTGCCGCCTTTGATAACCTTTGCGGCGATACCCTTCCCCCGCCCCTGCCCAGCAGCATCCCCGCCGAACCCGAACCCGATTACGACCCCGCCGCCGACCATCCCGAAATCTACGGCAACGAGGATTACGGGATAACGGCGGCGGTTGCCGATGACCGGGCGATGGTGATCAATTTGGGCGGCTACACCGGGCGTATCGAAGTAACCACCTCGGTGTGGATGGCGGATTCCAGCACCGAGGGCGGTGGTTACTTTACCGCCAACCCCGACTTCGGCGGCAACCAGCATCGGCTGGAGCGCGAGGGGCAGACCTTGCGGGTTTACAGCGACACCGACCCGGCGATAACCCGCTTCCGGGTTGACGGCATTGAGGGCGGCCTGCCCGCTAACCTGGTGCTGGGTTATATGGACGGGCATACCGACAACTAACCCGCCGTCAACGGCAAGGGCGGCCTAACCGCCGCCCAACTTAGGGGGTATCAGGCGCGAGCGCGGTTTGGGCCGCAGTAGCGCCCGATACCCCGCACAATGGTAAAATAGTGATGAGAACGGAGCCGGGGGTATTCGCCCGGGGAAATTTCTACCGCCACACCCCCCATTTCCTGCGCCGCCGGGCGGAAACGCATAAGGACGGGTGACCGGATGGGAACGGGAAACCTTAAAATCGATTACACTTGGCAAGGGGATTATCTGTCTTTGTGGAACGACCGCCAAGGGCCGGTGAAAGCCAGGGATGTATCGCCGGACAGCATATTGACCGCCTTCCATTCCCCAAGCGGCGAGTGCCGGGGGTTTGATTTGTTTGACGCCGCGCAGATGCTGATCCCGCTTTTTAAGGGGGCAGCATCGCCGGCGGAGTTGCGCCGCGGCGAGCTTTGGGCGGGATATGACGCCAACACTGATACTCTGGAACTGCTTGGCAACCGGCATACCCCGGCGCGCCGCGAAACCGTGGCCGACGGTTTCACCGCCCATTGCACCGAACCGGGGAGGGCGGTCGGGTTCACCCTGGAACGGGCCGCCGAACTTTTGATGCCCTACCTCAAGCGTTGGCGCCCCTGGACGGCGGAGGAATGAGAGGCAATCCGGCAACGGATGGACGCGCAGGATACGGCAATCCGGGCGCGGGCGGCGTCAAGTCCATAGTGTAGAATATCCTCAGTCTGTATATCAGAGGTTGCTTATGGTAACGCGCATCGGAATCAACGGGTTTGGGCGAATCGGCCGGCTGGTGTTGCGGGCGAACCAGGAGCGCAACGAGGGCAAAGTGGAAGTGGCGGCGGTGAACGACCTTACCGACGCCCCAACTAACGCCCACCTGCTCAAGTATGATACCAGCTATGGCGGCTACCCCGGCAAGGTGGCGGCCAGCAACGGGGATCTGGTGGTGGACGGGCGCAGCATCAAGGTGTTTTCCGAGCGGGATCCGGCGGCTATCCCCTGGGGGGAAATGGGCGTTGACCTAGTGGTGGAGTCCACCGGCATTTTCACCGACGCCGACAAAGCGTCCGGCCACCTCACCGGCGGCGCCAAGAAGGTGATCATCTCCGCGCCGGCCCGGGGCGAGGACTTGACCCTGGTTATGGGGGTCAACGACCACCTGTACGATGCCGGCAAGCATACCATCGTCTCCAACGCCTCCTGCACCACCAACTGCTTTGCGCCGATGGTCAAGGTGCTGCACGACCAATTCGTGGTGGAGCATGGGCTGATGTCCACCATCCACTCCTACACCAACGACCAGGCCATCCTGGACCAGCGGCATAGCGACTTGCGGCGGGCGCGGGCGGCGGCGATGAACATCATCCCCACCAGCACCGGCGCGGCCCGGGCCGTGGGACTGGTGTTGCCGGAACTCAACGGCAAGCTCCACGGGATGGCCTTTCGCGTGCCTACCGCCACCGGCTCCATCACCGATTTCACCGCGCAGGTGGCCCACGATGTGACCGCGGCGGACGTCAATGCCGCGTTCCAGCAGGCGGCGGAAAACCAGCTCCGGGGCATCCTCGAATACTGCGATGAGCCGCTGGTGAGTTCCGATTTCCGGGGCAACCCCCATAGCTGCATTTTCGACGCCTTGTCCACCATCGTGATGGCCGACCGGATGGTCAAGATTATGGGCTGGTACGACAACGAATGGGGATACTCTTGCCGCACCGCGGATCTGGCGGCGATGATGAGCGAGAAAGGGATCTAGACGGGGATTGCGCGGCGGCGGCGGATCGCCCGCCGGAAGCGACGGGCCGGGCCGCCGCCGCGCAAATCCTTACCCTTAACGGCCGGGTTTCCTGGCCGTTTTTTGTGCTGGCGGGAATTGTGGTTGTGGCCCTGGCGCTGCGGCTGCACGGCGTCAATTGGGATGAGGGCTTCGGCTTTCATCCCGATGAACGGGATATTTATCTCCGTTCCGATTGTATGTACCGGCTGCTGGCCGACGAGCCCGGCGCCAAAGCCTGCGGGTATCTGATCGAACAGCCCGACGCCGAGCCGGGTCTGGATGGGCTGCGATATTTCTTTGACCCCGGCCGCAGCCCGCTTAATCCGCACTGGTTCCCGCTAGGCAGCATCCTTATATACGTAATGGTGTTTTTCCGGTCGGCAGTTGAGCTTTTCGCCAACTTGGACGGAATGGAAATGCGCTACGCCGGGCGCATACTGTCGGCGCTGGCCGATGTGGGGTCGGTGCTGCTGGTTTTCGCGCTGGGGCGGCGGTTATACGGGCGGAATGTCGGGCTGCTGGCCGCCGGGCTGACCGCTTTGGCGGTAGTGCATATCCAGCACAGCCACTTTTACCGCCCCGAAACCTTTACCGTGCTGCTTACCCTGGCCAGCATCTGGGCCACGCTGCGGATGGTTGAGCAAAGGCGGCTACGCGATTCGGCGTTGCTAGGACTGATCCTGGGGCTGGCCCTGTCGCCCAAAGTGAATGTGCTGCCCCTGCTGGCCCCCTTGGCCCTAGGCTACGCCTACCGCCTATTAGACGAAGCCGATGGGCGCTGGAGCGGCATCACGCCAGAGATGGCGCAGAAAATCGCCGGACACGCCCTAATGGCCGGGGCGGTCGCGCTGGCGGTTTTCTTTATCACCACCCCCTACGCATTTATCGATGTCGGGGCATTCATCGCCGACGTTATGACGCAGACCCGGATGGCCCGCAACGCCGGGCTATGGCCGTTCACTACCCAATACGTAGATACGCCGCCGTTTTTGTACCAGATACGGCAGACGATCGTGTGGGGTATGGGCCTGCCGCTAGGGATAATGGCCTGGTTGTCCATACCCTTTACCGCGGCCCTGGTTTTCCTGGATCGGCGCCACATTCGCGCCGATTTGATGCTACTGGCTTGGGTAGTTCCCAGCCTGCTCTTTCTGGAAAGTTTCGAGGTCCGCTTTCTGCGCTACATTTTCCCGCTGATTCCGGTGATGATCCTGCTCGCGGCGCGGATGATGTTGTGGGGGGCGGAGCAAGCCCGCAGGCTGCCGTCCGCCGCCCTTTCGCCCCCCTATATCAAGAAAGGCGGATTACGCAAGGCGGCGTTGATCGCGGCGGTGGCCTTGCCGGTTGCGGTGACCGCCGCAACCGCCTTTTACTCGCTGGCGTTCCAGCGGGTATACGCGGCGGAACACCCGGCGATGGCCGCGGCGCGGTGGGCGCTGGCGGAAATCCCGCGCGGTTCCGCCATCGTGATGGACAATCATTGGGATGAATTCGTGCCGGGGCTATATGACTACGATGTTTGGCAGTTTCCGCTATATGAAGCGGATACGCGGTGGAAAATGCGAACCCTGGCTTGGCGGCTGGCCCGTTCCGGCTATCTGATGTTCTACAGCCATCGCCCCTATACCAGCGCCGCCCGCGACCCGGAGCGGTTTCCCTACAGCGGCAACTATTACCGCCTGCTATTTTCGGGGGAATTGGGCTACCGGCTGCACCGGGAGTTTACGGCGTATCCGTCTTTGGCCGGCATAGAGTTCCGCGATGATGCGCTGGCCCGGGCGGGATTGAATCGCCCCGCGCCGGAAATCCCGCGGCCGGAACCCGCCCTTTCCCTGAACTTGGGCTATGCCGACGACAATGTAGCCGGGTATGACCATCCCACGGTGCTGGTATTCCGAAACGCCGAGCGGTTGGATGCCGCCCGTCTGCGGGAAATGCTGGTTAATCCGCCCCGGACATCCCCCGGCGGGGGCGAAAACCGGGGCGCCCTGATGTTACCGCCCGAGGCCCTGGCGAAACAACGGGGCGGCGGCACCTACGGCGATATTACCGACCGGGGCGGTTGGACCGGCCGGGCGCCGGTTTTGGCCTGGCTGCTGATAGTGGAGCTGATCTATCTGCTGGCCCTGCCGTTGGCCTTTTTCGTATTCCGCCCCTTGCCCGACCGGGGGATCTTGCTGGCGCGGATCCTGGGGTTGCTGGCAGTGTGCTATGTCGCCTGGATCTCGGTTTCGTTGGGTTGGGCCGACTTTTCCCGCGGCGCGGTGTACCTCGGGATGGGCGCGTTGGCGGCGGCATCGGGCGCCGCGTTGTGGTTCGCGCGGCGGGAGTTATGGCGGTTTGCGCGGGCGCGATGGCGGCTGCTGGTTTTCAGCGAGGCTCTGTTTCTGGCGGCATTCCTGGCCTTTGCGCTAGTGCGCTATATCAACCCCGACTTATGGCATCCGTACCGCGGCGGCGAAAAGCCGATGGAACTGGCGTATCTTACCGCCGTCTTTCGCTCCACCACGCTGCCGCCTTTCGACCCGTGGTTCGCCGGGGGGTATCTGAATTATTACTATTGGGGCTACTTTGTAGTCGCCTCGCTGATGCGGGTGACCGCCATTGTGCCAACCACCGCTTTTAATCTGGCCGTGCCGCTGTTTTTCGCCTTGACCGTGACCGGGGCGTTCTCTATAGGTTACAACCTCGCCGCCGGGTTTGCCCGCGGCGGAATCCGGCGGCGGGGTTGGTTGCGGGCCCCGGCGCTCTGCGGCTTGGCGGCGGCGCTGTTTACCGCGGTTATCGGCAACCTGGACGGCATCGTGCAAATCGCGCAAGGGGCGTGGGTTTGGCTGGCCGACGGGGCGGCGTGGCCGAGGTTCGATTTTTGGCGCAGCAGCCGGATGATCCCGCCGCTGGAGAATTTCGCGCCGCCGCCGCTGGCGTTCTGGCTGCCGGATCGCATCCCCGGCGATGAAGGGTCATCGTGGCACATTACCGAGTTCCCCTTTTTCACCTTTCTGTTCGCCGACTTGCACCCCCACATGATGGTCATTCCCTTTACGCTACTGGCCTTGGGGCTAGGGCTTTGCCTGATGGCCGGACTGCGCCGCGGCGGGGCCGGCTGGCTGGCGGCGTGCGCCTTGAGCCTGGCGGTGACGCTGGGCGCATTATGGGCGGTCAACAGTTGGGATTATCCGTCCTACTTGATCTTGACTTTGGCGTTTGCGGCCATCGCCGCGATGTCCGTCCGGGGCGGCCCGCGGCTGAAGCTGACGCTGTTCGCCGCGCTGGGGGCGGGGATCGTGGCAATCAGCCTGCTTTCATTCTGGCCTTTCCATCAGTATTACGAAACATTCAGCAACGGGCTGATCGCTTCGCGGTGGCGGACGCCCATTGACCGATTCATAGGGATTTACGGCCTGTTTCTATTCGTCATCGTCACCTATCTGATTGCGGCGACGCGGCGGGATTTGGCGGGCGCGATCCGCAGCTTTTGGCGGCGGCGGGATGCGCCGGCGGAATCGCGGTGGCTACGGTTGACGGCGGTTCCCATCATCATTGCCGGCGTGCTGCTGGGCTTTTGGGGCTATTGGACGGCGCTGCTATTGCTGGCATTCCTGTCGCTGGTGTTGGTCGCCGGGTGGGGGGCGCTGCGGCGTCCGGGGCCGTCGCGCCCGTGGGAAACGGCGGCGCTGATGCTGGTCGGGATGGCGGGGCTGATCGCTTTCGGCGTGGATTTCGTGACGGTGGAAGGCGACGTCGGACGGATGAACACGGTATTCAAGTATTACCTGGAGGTCTGGGTTTTCATGGCGATCGCCGCCGCCTTTATGCTCTGGCGGCTGGCGGGGGCATGGCTGCCGCGGATTTGGCCCGGGGCGGCGGCGGTGTGGCTGTCGGCGCTGGCGCTGCTGGTGGGCTGTTCGCTGATCTACACCGCATTGGGAACGCGCGACCGGCTGGGCGACCGTTTCGCCGACCTGCCGCCGACTTTGGACGGGGCGGCGTATATGACCGCGGCGGAGTACTGGGAGCGGGATGCCGTCTTTCCGCTGGCGGGGGATTACGGGGCCATCCGCTGGTTGCAGGATAACGTGGATGGTTCGCCGACGGTGCTGGAAGCGCACCTGGAGCAGTACCGTTGGGGCAGCCGCATCGCGATCTATACCGGACTGCCGACGATCCTCGGCTGGCCCTGGCACCAGATCCAGCAGCGGTTCGCCTACATCCGGCAGGTGGATCTGCGGGCGCGGGACGTCCATCGGGCTTATGAGACCGTCGACCGGGGGGTGGCGATGGACGTTATGCGGCGCTACGGCGTGGCCTATGTGGTGGTGGGGGAGCTGGAGCGGCTGACCTACCCGGCGGCGGGGCTGGCGAAGTTTGAGGCGATGGCCGAGGCGGGAACCCTGAACAAGGTCTACGACAACGGCAAAACTGCGATTTTTCAGCGCAAATTTCCATAAAATAATCCTTGACATAAATTTAAGACTTGTCTAAAATTCGGTTCAGTTTCAAGAGCAACGGCTGCCGGGGCGGCGGGGCCGCCGGGCAGCCCCCAAGTTGACGGTCTGGGGCTTCGGTTCCTTGAGCATTGCTTACGCCGGTGGGAGCGTTCCGCCGACGGGGGGATTGCGAAGCCTGAGACTAATCGGCCTTCCCCTGCCGCTCCCGGCTTTGGATGTGATGGGTTGTGCGGCGCCGCGGAGACGCTAAGGGGAGGGCCGGTTTCTTTTGCTCTTGACCGCCGCTATCCCCATTGGCCGCCGATTTCCCCCTTGCCGCCGCTTATGCCCCCGGCGTGTGCCGCCGATTTCCCCTTTGCCGCCGCGCCGCCCGTTATGCCCCCGGCGTCGGCCGGGGCGTCCATTTGGGATAGGAGCCCAGCACCCGCAACGAGCTTACCCGCTGCCGGACGGCGGCGATGGTCTCGCTCAGCGGCGGGTCTTGCCGATGGCCGTCGCAGTCTATGAAAAACACGTATTGCCCCAGCGACTGCTTGGTGGGGCGGGATTCGATTTTGGCAAGGTTGATTTCGCGGCGGGCGAACTCGCCGATTACCGCGTATAACTGCCCCGGCTGGTCTTGCGCGAAGGTGAAAAACAGCGAAGTCTTGTCGTTGCCGGTAGGTTCGTGGTCGGATTGGGACAGCGCCACGAAGCGGGTAGCGTTGGCGGCTACATCCTGTATCCCCGATGCCAAGATCTCCGCGCGGTACAGTGCAGCGGAGCGCAAGGGGGCGATGGCGGCGGCGGGAACGTCGCTGTTCATCGCGTCGCCGACCGCCTGCGCCGTGCTTAGGGATGCCGACCGGTCGGCGTGGGCAAAGTTGCGCTCCAGGTACTCCCGGCACTGCGCCAGCGCCTGGGGATGGGAATAAACTACCTGCACTTCATCCAGCGGCGTGCCGGGCTTGCCCATCAAGTAATGCTCAATGGGCAGCACGATTTCGTAGCGAATCAGCAGGGAATTTTCGCTTACCAGCAGATCCAGGGTGAAGTTGACCGAACCCTCGATGCTGTTTTCGATCGGCACAACGCCCTGGGCGGTTTCGGCGGCGGCCACGGCGCGGCCTACCGCGGGGATGCTGGGGAAAGGCCGCAGCTCCGCATCCGGGGCATACAACAGGGCGGCTTCCTCAGTGTAGGTGCCGGACGGGCCGAGGAACGCCAGCGTTCCGGGGTTTTCCGCCCCGGCCGGGGGCGGGCCGGAATGGGGGTAAGGCGGTTGAGATTGTTGAACCATCAGGCTCCGGTCAGGATGTCGTATAGTTCCTGTTCGTAATCGCCGGAAGTCACTACGATCAGCTCATCCTCGGCTTCCACCAGTTGGTGGGGGGCGGGGGGAACGGCGCCGCCCCGTTTCACCAGCAGCGTGATGAAGTTGCCGGGGGGCAGCTCCCGCTCCAGCTCGCTGATCTGCTTGCCTACGATGTCGGCGTCGCTGGGGATGGCGACGCATACCAGCTCGGCCCCGGGGCGGCGCAGCGACATCAGGTGACGCAGGGGATGCCCCGGCACCCCTTCCTCCAGGGCGCTGCGGGCCAAGTTGATCCAGTTGATCACTACGTCAATGCCCAGTTCGACGAACACCGGCTCGTTCTTGGGGTCTTTCACCAGCGTCATGGTGCGGGGAATTTCGGATTCGGGGGTCTTGAAAACGTGCTGCACCGTTTGGCAGATCACCATATTGGTGGCATCGGCGCCGGTGAGAGCGACGACTACGTCGGCCCGCTCGGCGCCGGCGCGGCGGAGGACGGCGGTGTCGGTGCCATCGCCCTGGAGCGCGACGATGCCGGGGCCGTCGGTAAGGAACTGGCAGCGTTGCGGGTCGTTTTCGATGACCGCGACTTCATGTCCGCTGCTGACCAGCGCCCGGGCAAGGTAGTAGCCAACTTCGCTGCACCCGACAATTACTACGAACATAGCCTTATTTATCCCGCGCAACCGCGGTTCCCGCCGGAGCGGGAATCCGTCGGGGGGCCGGCGCCGGCGGCGTTATCCGGCGCGTTATCCGGCGTTTTATCCGGCGCGTTATCCGGCATTGATGCCTTGCCGGATGTCTTGCAGGATCCCGGTGGTATAGCCGATCACGTTGAGGCCCATAGCGGTGTACATAATTTGGAGTTGGGGGTTTTCCACATGGCAAACGACATGGCGGACGTTGAACATATAGCGGGCGATTTGCGCCAGCATCAGGTTTTCGTGGTCGTTGTCGGATAGCGCCAAGAAAGCGTTGACGTGGTCAATGCCAGCGTCGAGGCGGTAGTTCTGCATCACCGGCTCGGTAAGCAGCACCACCGACACGCCGGGGTAGGCGCTGAGCCGCTCCAGCTCGTTGCGGTCTTTGCCCAGCACCGTGATCTGGTTGTCCGGGTTGGCGTCGGTCAGATCCCGGACGGCGCCGGCGGCGAGCTGGCCGCTTCCGTAGATTAACATTCGCATCGGGCTATCCGCCGTTCCTGCGGAATCGGGAATCGCCGGCCGGGGCGGGATGGCCGAGGTTTTCGCTGGGGGCGGTATCGCGCCATAGCATTACTTGGCAAGGGGCGTGCTGGAAAACGTAGGCGGCGGTGTCGCCCATACTGCAATGCCCGAAACTGCGATGATAGGGAATGCCGATGACGACCATATCGGCGCCCTTGACCGCCGCTTCCTGCACGATGGCGGGGCCGGGCTGCCGCGCCCGCAGGTGGCCGGCTTGCAGGCCGCGGCACCTTTCGTCTTTGGCGATCCGTTCATAATCGGATAGCAGATTTTCCGCCCGGTCGACCACCGCGGTAAATTCCGCTTCGATGGAAAGAGACATCGGCACTTCGATGACGTGCAGGGCGTGGATCTGGGCTTTGTGTTTGCGCGCCATTTGGCAGGCCCAGCGAAAGGCCCGCTCGCTGTGGGGCGAGGGGTTTACCGGAACCAGGATGCTGCTTACGCTATCGCTCATCATCCGCCACCCATTGGTAATTAGCTTGCCGGGCCGCCGGCCGGATCCGGGATCGCGGGGCGGTTTCCGTTATTCCTTATCACGGCGGGAATTTGCCGGGATTTCGGCGGGAATTTATGGGAATGATTATACGGACAATGCGCGGTTATGCCTAGCCCCCATCCGCCGGAAAAGGGGCGTCCGGCGGCGTTTCGCCGGACTCAGAACCGGCGGCTTGCGCGGGGGCGGCGGTTGCCGGCGGCGGCGAAATCCTCCTCCAGCCGTTTGGCGGTCTGCGCCATATTGGTGAGTTCGGCGCTGCCCGCGGCCAGGATCAGCACATCGCCGGGCTGGATCACCTCGTCTTTGGCCGGGTGCAGGAACGAGGTTCGCCCCCGGCGGATCGCCAGCACCGAAATGCCGTGACGGTCGCCGGCGCCCGACAGCCCGGCTTCCTCCAGTGTGTGGTTGAGCATCCCCTCCGAGGGGCGGATTTTGCTGATGCCGTAGTCCGACAGGATGGGCATATAGTCCATCAACTCGCGGGTAAACTCGACGCGGGCGACGCGGCGGGCGTTTTCCGCTTCGGGGAAAATCACCCGGTCGGCGCCGATGCGTTGCAGGGTTTCGCCATGCAAATCGTTGGCGGCGCGGGCGATGATCATCGGCACGGTCAAGCCTTTCAGCAGCACGGTCACCCCCACGCTGGCCTGCACGTGGTCGCTGCCCAAGGCCACTACGGCGACGTCGTAATGGGGTAGATCCAGTTCCCGCAGCGTAGCCTCGTTGGTGGCATCGGCGCGGACGGCGTAGGTGACCTGCCCCGACTGCGCCTGGACCCGGGCTTCGTCGGAGTCGATGGCGAGGACGTCGTGTCCGCTCTGGTACAACTCGCGGGCCATAGTGGAGCCGAAACGGCCCATCCCGATGACGCAAACCTGCTTTTTCACCCTGCGCCTCTCTTATCTATAAGGATGTATAAGGCTTGTGGCCCAGGCTTTGGGATACGGCTTATTTGACGGAAAATCCGCCGCTAACCTATTCTAACCCTTTCCTGCGCGAAACGATATACGGATACTTCATCCTCTTTGGGCGCCAAAGCCAGGGCCAGGAACAGGGGGCCCATCCGCCCGAGGAACATCGCCGCCATAAAGATGGCTTTGCCGGTGAGGTCCAGTTGGGGCACGATTCCGGTGGTGGCGCCGACGGTGCCTAAAGCCGACACAATATCGAACAGCAGGGAAAGAAATGGGATTTCCGGCTCCAGGGTGACCAAAGTCATCGCCGCCAGAAAGGCCAGGATCAGCCCCAGCACGGCCACGGCCAGCGCGCGATGCACCTGCGGCTGCGGTATTTCCCGCCCAAAAGCCTCGGTATGCGAGCGGCTGCGCAACGACGACACCACCGCCGCGATGATCACCGCGAAAGTAACCACCTTGATGCCCCCCGCCACCGAGCCGGGGGCGCCGCCGATGTACATCAAGGCGGTGAAAGTCATCCCGGTGGCATCCGCCACTTGCCCGAAATCGATGGTGCTGAACCCGGCGGTGCGCCCGCTTACCGCGAGGAAAACGGCGTTGACGATGCGGTCGATCCAGCTAAGGGGCTGCATAGTGTCGGGGTTGGTGAACTCCGACAGCGCCAGCACCGCCCCGCCCAGCAGCCACAACCCCACGCTGCCCACGATTACCAGCTTGGTATCCAGCGAGAACCGGGCGAACCGCCGCCCCCGCCAAACGTCCACCATCATCACCCAGCCGAGACCGCCGAGGGCGATCATCAGCGTCATGGTCAGCAGCGTCAAGGGGCTGGAGACGAACCGGGCGGCGTTCCCCTGCGCCGCCTCGGGGATGATGTTGAATCCGGCGTTGTTGAACGATGATACCGAAAGAAAGATGGAATACCAGTAGGATTGCCCTTGCCCCGCGCCGTCCATCCCGTTGATTTCGGCGAAAAAAATCAGCGACCCGGCCAGGTAAATCAGCAGCACGATGCCGATAACGTTGATGCCAAAGGAGCGGATGGCTTGTATCTGGTTGACGCCGGCGGTGTCGCTCATCATCCCGCGGGTGAGCGTCCGCTGCTGGATCGTGCTGCCGCCCAGCGCCAGCAACAAAAAAGTGCTGATCACCATAAAGCCCAGCCCGCCGGTGGTCATCAGCGCGAATATGACCGCCTGCCCGAAAGGCGCCCAGTATTCGGGGGTGCTTACTACGGTATGCCCGGTTACGGTGATGGCGGATACGGAGGTAAAGAATGCGGTTTCCACCGGGGTGAACTCCCCGGAATTGGCGGCGATGGGCAACGCCAGCAGCCCGGCGCCCACGGAGGTCAGCAGCGTGAACCCGGCGATGAGCAGAAAGGTTACGCTGAGAAACAGCCGCCGCGGCTGGCGCGGCGATTCATTCCGCCGGATGGTCCGCGACACCTCGCGGCGGCGGGGCAGCCGGATGATGGCGTCTATGGGCCGGCGTCCCCGAGTAGCGGCCAAACTGACAGGCTCCCGCGCGGGATTGTGGCATTATAGGCTTGCAGGATATACGGGATCGCCCGGCGCGTCAATGCCTATCCCGTCCGATGCTGGTATAATCCATTGACCTAGCAGACGCCGGGCGGCTTAACCAACGCCGGCGCACCGGACGCCGGGCGCAGCAGACGCGAGGTGACAGTTCAATGACCACCATCCCTCGATATTCCGAACCGGGGCTTGACCCCGCCGCCCTTGACCGCAAGTGGCAAGACCGCTGGGAACGCGACGGCCTGCACCGGGTGCCGGACAACGACCCGCGCCCCAAGTGGTACGAAATGACGATGTATCCCTACCCCTCCGGCGACCTGCACATCGGCCACTGGTACGCCATGGCGCCATCGGACGCCCACGCCCGCTTTCGCCGGATGCAGGGCTACAACGTGCTGCACCCCATCGGTTTCGACGCCTTCGGCCTGCCCGCCGAAAACGCCGCCATCAGCCGGGGGATCCATCCCTACGAATGGACCATGAGCAACATCGAAAATATGCGGCGGCAGCTCCGCTCCATCGGCGCGATCTACGATTGGCAGCGGGAAATCGTCTGCTGCCTGCCGGAATACTACCGCTGGAATCAATGGTTTTTCCTGAAACTCTACCAGCAAGGGCTGGCCTACCGCGCCAACGCCCCGGTGGTATGGTGCCCCTCCTGCGTTACCGTGCTGGCTAACGAACAGGTATTGAACGGGGCCTGCGAACGGTGCGGCGCAGTGGTCACCCGCCGCGATTTGGAACAGTGGTTTTTCCGCATCACCGAATACGCCGACCGCCTGCTGGATTTCAGCGGGCTTTTGGAGTGGCCCGACAAAATCCTTAATATGCAAAACAACTGGATCGGCAAGAGCGACGGCGTGGAAATTAGTTTCGACATCGCATCGCTGGGGCTGGAGCAGCGGGAAATCCGCACTTTCACCACCCGCATCGACACCATCTTTGGCGTGACGTTCCTGGCGTTGGCGCCGGAGCATCCCCTCGCGGAGGCCCTAACCGCCCCGCAACGCCGGCGAGAGGTGGACGAATACATCGCCCAAGCCCGCCGCGCCTCGGAAATCGACCGCCTGGCCGCCGACAAGGAAAAGACCGGCGTTTTCACCGGCAGCTACGCCGTCAACCGCTTGAACTACGAGCGGGTGCCGATCTTCATCAGCGACTATGTGCTGATGACCTACGGCACCGGCGCGGTGATGGGCGTCCCGGCCCACGACGCCCGCGATTTCGATTTCGCCCGCCAATACCGCCTGCCCATCCGCCAAGTAATCGCCCCCATAACTTGGGACGGGCGCGATTTGACCGAAGCCTACTTGGGCGACGGCTTTATGACCTCCTCGGGCGCCTACGACGGCATGACCAACCAGGAAGGCGCCGCAGCCATCGCCGCCGATGCCGAAAAGTACGGCTGGGGCCGCCGGACGGTATCCTACCGCATCCGCGACTGGCTGATTTCCCGCCAGCGCTACTGGGGAACGCCGATCCCGATGATCTACTGCGACGACTGCGGCGTAGTGCCGGCGGCGGAATCCGATTTGCCGGTGCTGCTCCCCCCCGACTTTATCTTTGACGAGGGGACGGGCCAGGCCAGCGGCCAGTCGCCTCTGGCCGCCAGCGCCGATTTCGTCAACACCGTTTGCCCAGCCTGCGGCGGCCCCGGCCGGCGGGAAACGGATACCATGGACACCTTTATGGACTCGTCCTGGTATATGATGCGCTACATCAGCCCCGATTACGCCGCCGGCCCGGCCGACCCGCAATTGGCGAAATCCTGGCTGCCCGTAGACCAGTACACCGGCGGGGCGGAACACGCCGTCATGCACCTGCTCTATTCCCGGTTTTTCATCAAAGCCCTGTACGATATGGGGATGGTGGATTTCGAGGAGCCGTTCCTGCGCCTGTTCAATCAAGGCGTGATCCTGGGCCAGGATCACGAAAAGATGAGCAAAAGCCGCGGCAACGTAGTCAACCCCGACGACGTGGTCAACGTGATGGGCGCCGACGCCGTCCGCTGCTTCCTGATGTTCATCGGCCCCTGGGATCACGGCGGCCCCTGGAGCGCCGAGGGCATCAACGGCATCGCCCGCTGGCTCAACCGGGTATGGGATCTCGCCAGCCGCGACCCCGCGGCGCTGGACGGCTCCGCCGCCGCCGCGGAACGCGATACCCGCCGCCTGCTCCACCAAACCATCCGCAAGTGCTACCACGACCTGGACAAGTTCAAGTTCAACACCGCCATCGCCTCGCTGATGGAGCTTACCAACCACCTCAACCGCGTATGGGCCGACGGCAGCGTATCGCCGGAGCTATGGCGCGAATGCGCCGAAAAGCTGATGCTGATGCTGGCCCCCATGGCCCCCCATATCACCGAGGAACTATGGGAGCGCGCCGGCCGCCCCTACAGCATTCACCTACAGCCCTTCCCATCGTGGGATGACGACCTGGCCGCCGCTGAAGTCTTTACCCTAGTGGTGCAGGTCAACGGCAAAGTGCGCGACAAGCTGGAAGTCCCGGTAGGCATCCCCGAAGCCGAGGCGCAGGAATTGGCGATGTCCAGCCCCCGGGTCCGCAGTTTCGTGGACGGCAAGGCGATCAACAAGACGGTCTACGTACCCGGCCGTCTGCTCAACGTGGTGGTGCGCTAATGCCCGCCCCCGGCCGGTTCTACGGCGTGGGCGTCGGCCCCGGCGACCCGGAACTGCTGACCATCCGCGCCCGGCGTCTGCTGCGGAATACCGGCGTCATCTGCTACACGCAGTTGGACAACGGCGCCCCCAGCTACGCCCTGGCGGTAGTGCGGGATCTGCTGCCCAACGGAGCGCAAACCCTGCCCGTGTCCATCCCCTCCGACGATTCGCCGGTGGACCCGGCCACTTGGCAAGAAGCCGCCGCCCGCATCAGCGGCATCCTGCGCGAAGGGCGCGATGTAGCGTTCATCACCGAGGGCGACCCGATGTTGTACAGCGAATTTCCCCATCTGATGCAACACCTGCGGGCGGAAAACATAGCCGGCTTGACCGTCGAAGTGGTGCCGGGCGTGCCATCGGTGACCGCCGCCGCCGCCAGCGCCGGCGTCCCCCTAGTAAGCCAGGGCCAGCGCCTCGCCATCCTCCCCGCAGTCTACGGTATCGACGATCTGCGCGAAGCCATCACCAACTACGACACCATCGTCCTGATGGAAATCGACCAAAACCTGATGCGATCCCTCGCCAACCTGGAAAGCCTCGGTCTGGCCGGCCACGCCATCTACGTCCGCCAGGCCAGCACCGCCAGCGAAAGCGTAATCCACGACATCAGCCAGCTCACCGCTGAGGATCTGGACTACTTTTCGCTGCTCATTATCCGGCGCTAAACGCCCCGCGGAAAATCTATAATCTCAACCGGAGGCGATGCTATGACCACCACGCTGCAACCCACCGATATGATGCTTATGGTCAACGGGATGAACATTCACTATCTCGACTGGGGCACCGCCGGCAAGCCGGTGATGCTGCTGCTGCACGGGCTGCGGGGCCACTGCCATTCGTGGGATGACGTCTCCGCCCGCTTCTGCGGCGATTACCACGTGCTGGCCCTGGACCAACGCGGCCGCGGCGAAACCGACTGGGCCCCCCGCGGCGATTATTCCACCGACGCTTTCGTCGCCGATCTGGAGGAATTCTGCGATGCTCTGGGCCTGGAGCGATTCACCCTGATCGGCCACTCCATGGGCGGGCGCAACAGCATGGCTTTCGCCGGCCGCAACCCCGACAAGCTGGACCGGCTGGTCATCGTGGACATCGGCCCCGAAATCGCCCCCGAAGGCGCCGCACGCATCACCCGCGAGGTAGTGGAAGTCCCCGAGGAGTTCGATACTTTCGATGACGCGTTCCAACGGGTAAGCGGGCAAAACCGCTTCGCCTCCGAACCGGTAATGCGCCGCCGCCTAACCTACCAGACCCGGGAGCTGCCCAACGGCAAAATCGGCTGGCGTTACGACCCGGCGATCCGCGAGCAGCGCCGCAACGGCACCGGCGCCCCGCCCCCCGACTTGTGGACGCCCCTAAGCCGGGTAACCTGCCCCACCCTGATTGTCCGCGGCACGGAAACCGACACCCTAAGCCTAAGCGTCGCCGAGCGGATGGCGGAAACCCTGCCCGACGGCCGTCTGGTCCACGTAGATAACGCGGCGCACATGGTATTCGAGGACAACCCCGACGGGTTCAACGCCGCCCTGTCCCAGTTTCTAGGTTAATATCCGCCAACGCCGCATCAGCAGGAGCCAAAATGAGCGCCACCCCAAACCAACGCCCCGAATCCGCCGCCGACTTGATCCATCTGCTCCGAGTCACCGACACGCCCCTGCCCGAAGGCGACACCGGCGCCGGGCTGAAGTTCCACACCAACCGCGGCGAGTTCCGCGGGATTGTCCATCGCGCTATCCAGATGGGCGGCATAGAGACGGGCGGCAACGACGGCGGCAACGACGGGGGTAACAACGGGAGCGGCCGCGCCGTAATCTGGGTCTGCGGCGCCCGGGGCGGTTTCGGCGGCCCCGGGCCGGGCGCCTACGCCCGCGTGTCGGAACGCTTGACGCAACAGGGGATAACCTCGCTGCGATTGGATTACCGCTTTCCCAACGACTTACTGGAGTGCGTCCTAGACTTGCTGGCCGGGGTGGCCTACTGCCAAGAAAGCGGCTATGGGCCGGTGGTGGTAGTCGGCCATTCCTTTGGCGGCGCGGTGGTCATCGCCGCCGGCGCCGCCAGCCCCCACATCCAGGGCGTGGTATCGCTGTCGCCCCAAACCTACGGCGCCGGCATGGCCGGCCAATTGGCCCCCCGCAAGCTGCTGGTAGTCCACGGCAAAGCCGACACCCGCCTGCCTTATTCCTGCGCCTTGCAGATCTACGAATGGGCCAAAGAACCCAAAGAACTGATACTATACGACGGCGCCGAACACCGCCTGGAGGAATGCCGCGAGCAACTGGAAACGCTGCTATCATCCTGGATCCCGGAAACGCTGTCGCAAAAGATCACGCTGACTCCCTAGCATCAAGGAACAAAAGCGAAACGGAGGGCGGCTATGTTGGACACGATTATCCGCAATGGCACAGTGGTCGCGCCCGAGGGCGCATCGGCGATGGACGTGGGCATCGTGGGCGAGCGGATCGCGGCGCTGGCGTCCCCCGGCGCCCTGGACGACATCGGCGCCGCGGAAAGCATCGACGCCGCCGGGATGATTGTCCTGCCCGGCGGCATCGAACCCCATACCCACATCAACGTCCCGGTGCCGGACTATTGGGCCGGCGGGGATACCGGGGTATTCACCCAGCCGCCCGAAGCCGCCAGCCGCGCCGCCGCTTTCGGGGGCGTAACCACCTACGTCGATTTCGCCGGCGCCCTGCCCTTGACCCCGGGGGCAACGCCGCCCTCCGACCCCATTATGGCGCAGATCGAAACCCGCCGCGATCTTTTCCGCGGGCATTCCTATACCGACTACACCTTTCACTACATCCTCGCCGGGGCCATTCCGCCGGTCACATTGGGGGAAATCGGCGAGGCCATTCAATCGGGCGTCGCCAGTTTCAAGATTTTCACCACCTTTCACGCCCGCGTGCCAATGGGCCACTTGTGGGAAATTTTCCAGGAAGTAGGCAAACACGGCGGCATAATGGCGGTTCACGCCGAAGAGGACGACATCGTAACTTATATGGAGGACAAGCTGGAGCGGGAAGGCCGCGACCACGGCTCCAATCTGCACTTGGCTCACAATAACATCTCCGAGGACATATCCTTTCGCAAAGTGACGCGGCTGGCCCGCAGCACCGAAACCGGCATCTATTTCGTCCATACCACCGCCAAAGAGGGCGTAGCCGCCATCGCCGAAGCCCGCGCCGCCCAATTGCCGGTCTACGGCGAAGCCCTGCACAATTACCTGGAGTTCACCTGCGACGACTATCTGAAACCCGACGGCTTGGCGATCCACACTTACCCCGCCATCAAGTACTCCGCCGACCGCGACGCCCTGCAACAAGGATTGGTAGACGGCCCCATCTGCACCACCGCCACCGACGAATGGACGACCTACAAGAACATCAAACTGGCCGGCGACACCATCCGAACCCTATGCGGCGGCCACAACGGAATCGAAACCCGAATGCCGGTCACCTACACCAAACTAGCCGCCACCGGCCGCATCAACCTGGAGCGGTTCGCCGCCATAACCTCCACCAACGCCGCCAAAATCCTGGGAATGTACCCGCAAAAAGGCGCCATCGCCGTAGGCAGCGACGCCGACCTAGTAATCTTCGACCCCAACCTAAAGAAAACCATAACCGTAGACGAACTACACGCCGACTCCGACTACTCCATCTGGCACGGCTTCCAATGCGAAGGCTACCCAATACTAACAATGCTCCGCGGCAAAGTAATAGTACGCAACGGCAAGCTGCTAGGCGACAGCAACGACGGCCGCTGGCTACCCCGCCGGGTAGCCCCGAGGGTAGTGGCGCAGCCGGCGGTGTAAGAATGTCTTTCCGTCTGAGTGTCCAGTAAATTAAGGGCAGGATTATATCCTGCCCTAACGGTTTTACTAATCAGAATTTGCATATACGTTAGCGTTAATTTGTCACATATTTAATTTCCATTAGTTTACCATCCCGGTATATGCGATTGAAATTGCGCCAACCGGCATAAAACCGTTGGCGCAACGCATCTTTCCCGCGGACGCTCCCGCCATCCCATCCCATCCCCGGCCCCGCCCTATCCCGCAGACAGTAGCCCGCCCAGCTCCCGCACATCCTCCATCCGCTCCAGCGACTCCACCGCGTTATTGAAATTGCGCCAATGGACATAAAACCGTTGGCGCAATGCATCTATTCCCGGCCCCGGCTTACTCCGCAGACAACAGCCCGGCCAGCTCCCGCACATCCTCCATCCGCTCCAGCGACTCCACCGCGTTGATGATTTCCTGCTGGCGTTGGGGGGTGATTACCGGGGCGGTTAGAGCGTGGAACTTGGCTTTCATTTCCGGCCAGGACAGGGCGTTTTCCGGGTCGCCTTTGGGGTAGCGGATTTGGCGGCGCAGGCGGCGTCCGTCGGTAGTCGCTACCTCGGCCCAAGCGCGAAACTCGCGGGGAAAGTGGGCGTCCAGCTCCGGGTCGGTTACGCACCGGACCAGCGGCATTAGGCGGCGGATTTCCGGGCGTTCCGGCGCCCCCTCAACGTATTCCGCCAACGACGCCCGACCATAAGCCAGAGCCGCCGCCGCGCCGAAGGGCATTGAAAACTGCATATCCACCACGGTTTGGGGGTTGGCCTTATCCGCTTCGGGGATGGCTACCAGCTTGAAACCGCCGCTTAACACGCCAACGGTCACTTCCGCAATCTCATCGGGTTGCAGGCCGTGTTCGTTTCGCAGTTGGATTAGGCAGTCGATCGGCCCCTGCTTGTAGCGGCAGCAGGCGTGAGGCTTGACGCCGGTGCGGGCAATCAGGTATTCGCCGCCCAAGTCATGCAGCACCAGTGACGGGTCGGGATCGCCGGAATAGGCTTGCAGGAATCCGTCGCGCCCCTCAAGGATAGTGGCGGGGCCGGTGTAGCCGGAACGCGCCAGCAGCGCCGCCCACGAACCGCTATGCGCCGCCCAGCCGGGGTGCAGCCGCTTAGTCCACGCCCCTTGCGCCAAGTATTCCATACTGCCCGCGGTCTGGCTGCCCGCGATGCCCAAGGCGTGAATAAAGTCATCGCCTTGCAGCCCCAGCAGCCGCCCGGCCACCGCCGCCGCCCCGAATGCGCCGCAGGTCCCGGTGGGATGAAACCCCCGCCCGTAATGCTCCGCCGGTTGCAGCGCCCGGCCCAGCCGCACAATGACGTCGTATCCCGCCACTACCGCCGCGATGAAATCCCGCCCGGAAACCGGCGCCAAGTCGGCCATAGACAAGGCGGTAGGGAACGCCGTTACCCCCGGATGCAACGACGCCTCGTTGTTCACATCGTCCATTTCGATACTGTGAAAGGCGACGCCGTTAGCCATTGACGCATATTCCGGCAAGGTGCGCCAAGACGTGCCTATCACCGCCGACGGGCCGGAACGCCCCAGCCGTTGCAGGGCGTCCACCACCGCGCGGGCCGAGCCGGTGGTGGAGCCGTTGAGGGTAACTCCGGCAAAGTCGAGGCACAGATATTTGGCCCAATCCACCACTTCCAGCGATAGATCTTCGTAGCTGATGCTCGCGGCGAACTGGCCCAAGGTTCGGGTAATGCCGCTTTCGGTATTGGTCTGCACCATATCAGGTTGCCTCCGGTAAGCTGTTGCCGGTATTTCCGTTAATGATAAACCGGGCGACTTGAATCCCGGTTGAAATCGCGGGTGCATTGTAACACGCCCCGCCGCGGAGCCAATTTGACACCCTGCCGATGGCGGACTAAACTGCCCGGCAGCTTTAAGTTTCCCATCCGCCCCCAACGCTGGATTCCGCGAGGTATCGCTATGCCGGACCAACCCGAATACATCGAACTGCTTAACGACATCCGCTTGCAGGAACATCGCGCCGGCCTGTTCCTACAAGCGTGGGCCGACAAAACCCCCAGCGCCGAGCTGCGCGGCTGCCTGTCAATGGTGGCGGAACGCGAGGACAGCCACGGCCGGATCTTCGAGCGCCGCATCCGCGAGCTGGGCCACCAAGCGGCGGACAAAGACGACCCGATGTTCGCCGAGCGGATGCGGGTGCTGGGTTCGGATCTGACCGACCTGGAAAAAATCGCCTGGCTGCGCGAAGCCACCGCCAACGCCCCCAAACCCACCGTCCGCGAGCGCTACGAAGCCGCGATGGACGACCAATCGGTAGACCCCCTAACCCGCTCGCTGCTACGCTGGTTCACCGACGTAGAAAACGACTCCGGCGCCTATATGCGCCAAGTCTACGCCCAATTGGAGGCGTAGGAATAACGCCCGAACCCGGTCGCCAACGGGGGCGCCGGGCGCAATGCCCCTAGCCGCGCCCCCGTTACCCCGGGCTTGGCGATGCCGGGCATTGCCGCCTATGGCAAGGAGAAACGGCGCCCAATTTCCGGCCGGCGGCTTTTCTTGCCGGAAATGGTGTATAATGTGGAAACACTTTGAGGAGGGCGAAAAGGTATGACCACCATCAACACCCAGGAAGATCTACTGCGCGCCTTATCCGAAAACGCGGAATGGAGGGCCGCGATGCGGGTGCAAATCGTGGGCGACGAGCTTATGAATATGCCGCCCGCATTCTACGCCTTCATGGAAAAGGTGTCAGGGTTTATTACGGAACAAAAGCAGTTCAACGCTGACCAAAAGCAGTTCAACGCTGACCAAAAGCAGTTCAACGCTGAAATCAAAGAGTTCGTCGCAGAACAAAAGCAGTTCAACGCCGAAATGCGACAGTTCGTAGCCGACCAAGTGGACAGCAGCACCCGCCTAGAACTCCGCATGGATAACATGGCCCGGGATGTCAACGAACTAAAGGACGGTTTCTCCACCTTGAGCCGCCGGGTTGACCATTTGTCCACTTCCTTTGACCGATTGCGGGACGACGTCGGCCAAGTGAAAGGCTACTACGCCCGAAACTGGGCCGAGAAATTCGCCGAAAGCATCGCCTTGAATATGGGACTGGAATACATCCGTACCCTACCGCCGGCGGAACTCACCCGGATGGTGATGACCGCCGCCGCCGGACGCCCCTTTAACAATGACCAGCGCAGCTTTCAGACCGCCGATATGATAATCGAGGCCACGGATGGGAATACCCCCTCCTACATCGCAGTCGAAGTATCCTTTACCGCCGACACCCGCGATACCAACCGCGCTTTGCGCAATGCCAGTATGCTTACGGAATACACCGGACGGCCGGCGCAGGCCGCTATTGTCAGCGTCAGAAACGACCATTCCATTAGCTGGCAGATCGAATCCGGCGCAGTTTACCGCCACCAAATCGAGGAGCGCGACATTGACCCGAATCGCCGCCGGCGCGATGATTTATAATCGGGAGCGATGCTATGGCAACTCTGGATGTTCTTACCTACGGATTCGCCCTCAATACCGATCAAGGATCCTTCGGCTACTCCACCAATTCACTGCTGCGGGTGGGCAATCACAACATTTTGATCGACACCGGGCCGTCCTCCCGCCGCCCCTTTCTCTACCGCGCCTTGACCAATTTCGGCCTTAGCACCGACGACATTGACATCGTTATCCTTACCCATCTGCACTGGGATCACTGCCAGAACACCGACTTGTTCCGCAACGCCCGCGTGCTGGTCAACCCGGTCGAAATCGACTACGCCCGCAACCCCAATCCCTGGGATTTGGCCGTCGCCGCCGGCATGGCCGATCTGATGCGCAATATGAAAGTGGAAACAGTGTCCGAGGGCGATACGATTGTCGACGGCGTAACCGTGCTGGAAACCCCGGGCCACACCAAAGGCCACATGAGCGTACTGGCCGAAGTGGACGGCGAAAAAGTGCTGATCGCCGGCGATGCTATGCCCGAAAGCGGCACCGTCGCCCGCGGCATTCCCTACAACATCTTTTGGGATACCGAGGACGCCTACGCCAGCGTCGAAAAGATGGTCGCCGCATCCAACGTGTTCTACCCCGGCCACGACCGCCCCTTCCGGGTGGAAGGCGACGAAATCGCCTACCTGCACGGCCCGGCCAACATCGAAGTTATGAACAGCACCGAGGGCGGCGGCACCGCATCGCTGACTTTCACCGTGAGCGCCGCCCGCACCGTCAACATCGACCTGGTGCAAAAGCCGCGGGGGGCGTAGCCCGTGGCCAACGCCGGCAGTGAGCGCGATCTCCGGCAGGCGCTGGATACCCTGGCCGTAGCCCGCCCCGGGTTCTGGAGCCGCGCCGCCTGCGGCGTAACCCGGTCCCTGGCCTCCATCCCCGCCCTCCTCGACCGCAACGCCTATACCCCCGACACCCCCCGCGTCCGCGTGCTACTGGTGGGCGGGCTGTCCGGCATCGCCGCCGATGTGGATCTGGCGCTCCACGCCCTGGAGCTGTACGCCGGCGGCGGCGATGCCCTCGCCCTGCGTATCGGCCTCAGCGCCGTGCCTTGCGCCAACCCCGACGGCCTCCGCCGCGGCGATGCGCCCGGCAACGGCGTCGGCGGCAACCCCTCGCAAGGCTACCCCCCGGCCGGCAATTTCTATTTCGATGAACAAGACCCGGAAAAACGCTATCTATGGCGCTGGATCTGCTTTCAAGCCCCCGACCTAGTTTTGGAAGTGCAATCCGGCGGCGGCCCGGTGCGCTGGGAATGCAACGCCGCCGCCCGTCCCCTGGCCCCGGCCCTCGCCGCCCGCGAAATCGCCGACGACAGCTTGATCAGCGCTCTAGGCGAAGGTTGCCCCGACGGATTGGGCGCCATCCCCGGCTTGCGCCTCATCGCCAACGGCGAACAACTGCCCCGGGAACTCAGCCGGATGTTCGGCGTAATCCGGCAGGAAAACCTCCCGGGCCCCTCCGCCGCCCGCCGCGCCCTAATCGCCCGCCGCCGCCGCAGCCGGACGGAAGTGGGCCGCATCCTCGCCCTCGCCTACGGCCACACCTTTGACCCGGTGGTCTACACCCAGGGCGTCCCCATCAGCGGGCGGTTGCGCCTAGCCCAGCTTGACCCCGCCAGCGCCGACCCGCGCCGGGAACTCGCCGCCCTGCTCCGCGATTTCGTTGACCAAGCGGCGGCAGCCCCCGGCGGCTTTGGCGATGGACTGTCCCCCGCCGCGCTGGCCTCGGTGCTTTGGGGCGATGAGCTTTCCCTCGCCGCCGGCGACCCCCGCTACGCCAACCTGATTGTCGACGCCGCCAACCGATTCCAGCCCGCCCCGCCCGGCGAGGCCCCTCACCCCTGCGATCCGCATTTCCGCACCGAGGATCTGTTTATGGCCGGCGCCCTATTGGGCCGCGCCTACCGCCTTACCGGCGACCGCCGCCATCTGGATTTGCTGGCCCCTTTCCTGCTGGACGGCGGCATCCAGCAGGAAAGCGGGTTGTTCTGGCATTGCCGTTCCGCCCCCTTTTACTGGGGCCGCGGCAACGGTTTCGCCGCCCTGGGGCTGACCGAAACCCTAACCTATATGCCCGAAAACCACCCCGCCCGCCCCGCCATTATGGAGCTGTACCGCGGTCTGATGGAATCCTTGGGCCGCTTGCAGCATCTATCCGGTATGCTGCCCCAAGTGCTGGACTTCCCCGGATCCTACGACGAATTTACCGCCACTTGTATGCTGGGCTACGCCCTGGCCCGCGGCCTGCGCCGCGGCTGGCTCCCCCCCGAATACCGCGACAAGGCGGAACTAGCCTGGTACGCCATATCGGAACGCATCGACGACGTCGGCAACGTGACCGACGCCTGCGCCAGCACCGGCGTCCAGCTAACCGTCCGCCGCTACCTCGACCGCCCCGCCATCTACGGATTCGACGACCGCAGCGGCGGCCTAGCCCTATGGTTCGCCGTCGAAATGGAACGGTTGGCCCGCGGCATATAACCATATATAACCACCGTCATACAACCGCCGGAATCGCCGAAACCGCCCCGCGCCATTCCGCCATAAGGATCAATCCGCAATGCTACAAACCCGCTTTACCGCCCTGCTTGATCTGGATTACCCGGTAATGTCCGCGCCGATGAGCAACCACAGCGGCGGCCAGTTGGCGGCGGCGGTTTCGGCAGCCGGCGGACTAGGCACCTTTGGCGGCAGCAACCGTTTCAGCCCCGAATGGGTACGGCAGCAGATCGAATTTATCCGCGCCCAAACCGCCCAACCCTTTGGCGTAGGTTTCATCACCCACCTGATGGAATCCAACCGCCGCAACTTTGAGATCGTGCTGGAGCAGCGGGTTCCGGTGGTGATCTTTTCTTTCGCCGACCCGCAACCGTGGCTGAACCAAGCCCGGGATGCCGGCGCAGTGACCATCTGTCAAGTGCAATCCCCCGAATCCGCCCGTATTGCGGTAGACGCCGGCGCCGACGTACTCCTGGCCCAAGGCAACGAAGCCGGCGGGCATACCGGCGAAATGAACCTCCTCCCCCTGCTGGTGGAATTGGCGGAATGCTATCCCGACCTCCCGCTCCTCGCCGCCGGGGGCATCACCTCCGGCCGCGCCCTGGCCGGCGCCCTGGCCGCCGGCGCCGACGGCGCATCCCTAGGCACCGCCCTCCTCGCCACCCCCGAAGCGGTGGAAGTGCCGCCGGCATTCCAAAACCAAATCGTAGCCTCCGGCGGCCAAGATACCATATTCACCCGGCTCTACGACCTACTAGGCGACGACCCCTGGCCCGACGGCATCGCCGGCCGCGTCTACCACAACCGCCTGACCCGCCAATGGCAAGGCCGGGATCACGACATCCCATCCCACCGCGAGGAACTGGCCTCCGACGTAGCCCAAGCCCGCGCCCGCCACGACCCGGAAACCGCATCGGTGTATATGGGGCAAGGCGTCGGCCAAGTCCAAGCCATCCGCCCCGCCGCCGACGTAGTCCGCGAAATCTGCCACCGCGCCGAAAACATCCTGCGGCAACTGCCCCAAAAATTCGCCCCCGCCCCTTGACCCCCCGTTGGCGCAACCCCCACCCCTTGCGTTACAATAAACCAACCGACGCCGCAGGAAAATGCCGAATGACCCAACAAAACATCGCCGAACCGTATGACAACGAAGCCGTAGCCAACTACCGGCAAGAATCCCGCCTATTTCTAGCCAAAGCGCAGGCATACCTGGACGCCGGCAAATTGCATCGAGCATCGAAAAACGGTTGGGCCGCCGCGGTAGCTATGGCGAAAGCCGTCGCCGCGGTTCACGGATGGCGCTATCAGGAACACGCCGAATTTGGCGTCGTGCTGCACAACGCCAGCGATTTGACCGGGAACGACCAGCTCCTAGACCTAAAAGCCGCGGCCTACGGCCTGCACTTAAACCATTACACCCGCAAGCGATTCCTGTCTCACCGCCCCATCGCGCACGACCTAAACCGCGTTGCCGAACTGCTGGATACCCTGGAACCGCTGACCACCCCCGCCGCCAACCGGCCGACGGGCGGCTAACCCCATCCCGTACATCAGGAGGAGTATCGTTATGGCAACCATAACCGGCTCCAATGTGGTGCTTTCCAACCAAGAATTTAATGTTGTAGGCACCCGCCCCATCCGGCAGGACGGCGGCGAAAAGGTCACCGGCCGCGCCCGCTACGGTGCCGACATCAACCTGCCTGGGCTGCTCTACGCCCGCGTGCTACGCAGCCCCCACGCCCACGCCCGCATCAAGTCCATCAACGCCGCCAAAGCCCTGGCCCTGGACGGCGTGCGGGCGGTGGTGACCTCCGCCGATCTGCCCCAGCCCCGCGGCCGCATCAGCGACTTGACCGAAGCCGCGATGGTCAATCCCAAGTTCCTCAGCAACAACTGTCTGGCCGACGGCAAAGTCCTTTACCGCGGCCACGCCGTCGCCGCCGTAGCCGCCACCGGCGCCCATATCGCCGAGCAAGCCTTGGACCTGATCGAAGTGGAATACGAACCCCTCGACTCGGTCACCGACGTGCTGGCCGCCATGCAGCCCGGCGCCCCGGTGCTGCACGAGCGCCTGGCCAACGTCGCCAACCCCAACATCCGCCCCGGCGGGCTACGCGACGATGACGACGGCGCCGACAGCACCAACATCGCCAACCACTTCGTCTTCGCGCTGGGCGACATCGAGCAAGGTTTCAAAGATGCCGACATTGTCGTCGAGCGCGAGTTTCGCACCCAGTCGGTGCATCAAGGCTACATCGAGCCGCACACCGCCACCGCCGACTGGAACCCCGACGGCGAACTGACCATCTGGTGCAGCAGTCAAGGCCATTTCAACGTCCGCGACCAAGTGGCGCTAATCACCGGCGCCCCCATATCCGCCATCAAAGTCATCCCCATGGAAATCGGCGGCGGTTTCGGCGGCAAAACCCTAGTCTACCTCGAGCCGGTCGCCGCCCTCCTGTCGCGCCAGACCGGGCATCCCGTAAAGCTGAGCATGAGCCGCGCCGAGGTATTCCAGGGCTCCGGCCCCACCGCCGGGTCGTGGATGCGCTGCAAAGTCGGCGCCACCCGCGACGGGCGCATCACCGCGGTTGACGCCTCCATGGCCTACGAAGCCGGCGCCTACCCCGGCTCCCCCATCAACCCCGGCGTCCAATGCATGACCGGCCCCTACGACATCGCCAACGGGCGCCTGGAGGGGTTCGATGTCGTGCTGAACAAGCCCAAAACCGCCGCCTACCGCGCCCCCGGCGCCCCCGCCGCCGCTTTCGCCATTGAAACCGTGCTGGACGAAATCTGCGAAAAAATCGGCATGGACGCTTTGGAATTCCGCCTGCTCAACGGCTCCAAAGAAGGCACCCGCCGGCTCACCGGCCCGGTTTTCGGCAAGATCGGCAACCTCGAAACCCTGCAAGCCGCCAAAGACCACCAACACTGGAGCGCCCCCCTAGAAAAAACCGCCGCCCCGGGCCGGCGGCGCGGCCGCGGCGTCGCCGCCGGCTACTGGTTCAACGCCAGCGGCCCCGCCAGCGCCGTCGCCAGCATCAACGCCGACGGCACCATCAGCCTGATCGAAGGCTCCCCCGACATCGGCGGCTCCCGCGCCGCCGTGTCCATGCAGTTGGCCGAAGTCCTGGGCATCGCCGCCGAGGATGTCCGCCCCCTGGTCGGCGACACCGATTCCGTCGGCTACACCTCCATGACCGGCGGCAGCGGCGTCGCCTTCAAGACCGGTTGGGCCGCCTACGAAGCCGCCCTCGACATCCGCAGCCAGCTGACCCAGCGCGCCGCCCGCATCTGGGACGTCGACCCCGCCCTAGTGGAATACCAGGACGGCGGCGTATCCCACACCTCCGACCCCGAACTGCGCCTCAGTTTCAAGGAACTGGCCGCCCGCCTCAACGCCACCGGCGGCCCCGTATCCGGCCGCGGCAACGTCGCCCCCACCGGCGTCGGCGGCGCTTTCGCCGTGCATATCGCCGACGTCGAAGTCGACCCCGACACCGGCAAAGTAGACATCCTCCGCTACACCGCCTTGCAAGACGCCGGCAAAGCGGTGCATCCCAGCTACGTCGAAGGCCAAATCCAGGGCGGCGCGGTCCAGGGCATCGGCTGGGCCCTGAACGAGGAATACGTGTTCGACGCCAACGGCAATATGCAAAACCCCACCTTCCTAGACTACCGGATGCCCACCAGCCTCGACCTCCCCATGATCGACACCGTAGTCGTGGAAGTAGCCAACCCCGGCCACCCCTACGGCGTCCGCGGCGTCGGCGAAGTCCCCATCGTACCCCCCATGGCCGCCATTGCCAACGCCATCCACAACGCCATAGGCGTCCGTATGGACCAACTGCCAATGTCCCCCGGCGCAGTCCTAGACGCCCTATGGACCCAAAACGCCGCCTAACCCCAAACCCTCGCAATTCCCCCGCCGCTAATCCCTCCCCTCAAGGGGAGGGGATAGGGCGGCCCCCGGCCCCATTCATCCTGAGCTTGTCGAAGGACGAATGCTGCCCCCAAAATGGGAGGGGATAGGGCGGCCCCCGGCCCCATTCATCCTGAGCTTGTCGAAGGACGAATGCTGCCCCCAAAATGGGAGGGGATAGGGCGGCCCCCCGGCCCCCATTCATCCTGAGCTTGTCGAAGGATGAATGCAACATCCCCCCAAAAGGGGAGGGCCGGGCGGGGGCTTCCCGCACATAAAACAAATCTACCGACGAGGCGATCTATGCTCCCCAAAGACGTGGCGGAATTTATGGCGCTGGACTATCTGGAACACGTCCAGCCGACAATGATCTACCTGGCCTCCCCCTACGCCTCCGATTCCGCCACAGTGCGCCACGCCCGCCTCGAGGCCGTCCGCCAAGTCTGCGGCAACCTAGTCAACCAGGGCAAAATAGTGCTATCCCCCATGGTATACACCGGCGAACTGGCCCAGCGCGGCTACCACCCCCCGCAAGGCTGGTACGCCTTCGACTTGCAATTCCTAACCCGCGCCGACGAACTCCTAGTGCTGCAACTCCCCGGCTGGGAGCAAAGCAAAGGCATACTAGCGGAAATCGCCGCCGCCCAAGCCCGCAACATCCCCATCCGCCAAATGCCCCTGGAGGACGCCGGTCTCCCCGACGCAATCCTTGAGGGATTGTACGAATAAGGATTAGCGAATCCGCCGCAGGAAATTACAGGGGTTAGCGATGTGCGAACATCACAACTTTACATTCGACGTTGACCGGGCATACGAAGATCAATTAACCGCTGTGTTGGAAGCCAGTCCAACGCATCCGATAGAATTGCCTGACGCCCCACAGATCTTTGGCGTATACGTTCTTTATTGGGATGAAGTTACGGTTTATGTAGGCCAAGCCCAAAATTTGCGAAACCGTCTGCGGGATCACTTGCGGAAAATTCAAGGGCGGCAAGGCATAAATGCGGCAGAGGTGACCTGTAAATACTTGACTATCGCAAGGTTATGGGAAGTTGCCCGCGCTGAAGACGTATTGATTGCCCGTTTCAATCCTGAATGGAATGGAATACCGGGTTTCAGTTCCCACGCCCCCGGAAGCGGCCGCCCCGGCAGGCCGGGCTACGTCAACCAGTGGGATCAACGGTTTCCGCCCATTAACTAGACAGGACGTCGGATAACAACGGCGGCATCGTATAAAGCCGATTTGCTTTTACTATGCAACCGTGCCCCGCTGTTGATAATACTGCTGCCAACCCTTTCCCGCAGTATCGTAACCTCCGCCGCCGCCAAGCCCCGCAACTCTGCTATATTGCACAGCCGTTCCTCAACCTTGATTTCACGGCCCTGCACTATGGAGTTGCCTACAACTATCACCGCGGTCGCGCCCGGTTTCAGGATTCTAGCCAACAGTTCGCAGAATTTATCCAAATCGTTCATATATGCGGTGACATAATTAGCCCAGCCGTTGCCGCCATACACCCCGCGGTCGCCGTTTATTTCCCGGATTTCCGAGATTTCCGCCTCAAGTACCGGCAGTTGCGGTATCAGCGCAATAGGCGCATCGTTGCGAACCGTCTGCCAAAACTTGCCGAAATTGCCGGTTTCCAAACGCTTAAGTTCGGACGTAGATTCTACTAAACCGCTCCAGAACAACTGCGGGCGACTGTTGCGAACATAATGGTAATTGTTCATATAAGGCGGCGAAGTCACTATCAAATCAACCGACGCGGCGTCCAGACAGCTATCGGCGTCAAAGAAAGAACGCTCGTAAATCCGCCAGCCAGGTTTATAATCCAAACCGCCCGATTCCCGTTGAAATTCCGCAATATCATCGGCCATATCCCCCAACTTGGCAACCAGAATACCGCCAACCGGAGCATCGCAAACCAGCGCTTTCCCGGCCGCGGCGCGAGTTCCCAGCGATGGTTCATAAGAATAGTTGGAAAAGTCAACCATCACCGAGGCAAAGGCCACCCGGAAAATATCTTTTATTGCCGCAGGCAAATCGCGGATATAATCCAGCGTCAACAACACCTTGCGCTCCACCGCCGGGGAGAAAAAGGGAACCCGGCTCTTGAACCCGGCAGGCGGCGAACTATGCGGATTCCGCCCATCGGCGTTATCCATAAACCCGGCGTAGCCCGCGATTGCATCCCGCAGTAGGCGCAGGCAAACATCCGCCGCCCCCAACTTCACCCGGCAAACCAGCGCAGCAAAAGGGTTAATCTCAAAACCGATGCAGTCCAACCCCAAGCGGTTAGCCTCCACCAGCGTAGTGCCAACCCCGGCAAAAGGATCCATCACCACCACGCCATTACGGGCGGCCGCAAGCGTTTCCCCCGGCGACAAAAACCGCCCGAGATCACCCTGCCCCCGGTGGTAATCCCGCCCCCACTCATCCCGCGCGTCCCGCCCCCGGTCATCCTGCGCGTCCCGCCCCCACTCATCCCGCGCGTCCCGCCCCCACTCATCCTGAGCGTGTCGAAGGATGGCGCTGCGGGCGAACTCGCCGGAAAACCCGGCGATCCAATTGGCCCAGCGGTGCATCGACAGCGATTTGTTATGCGCCGCCGCCGCCGCCCCATAACCGCCGCGGCCCCCCGCTTGCCCACGATGCACATTCGCGTTCATACTGCTTCGGAAACTATCCTATAACATCCGATAACACCCGCCCGCCGCCCATCATACGCTATCAAGCGCAACCGGCAATGGGCAAATATCCGTGAATATCCGCCGATTCTGGCAAAGAGCGCAAGATTGCCGTAGCACTGCCCCAAGAATGCCAACCGACGCCCTGATCGGCGTCGTCGGCAGCAGCACCCCACAACACCACCAAAGGCATCGCCACCTTACTAGGCGAGGCCGACCGGATCCACGACTACGAAGCCCGGTTCACCCCGCCCGACAAAGAGGCATAGTAGCCCCCCCTACCCGAAAAACTCCCGCAGCAGCCCCGCCAATTCCGCCGGCTTTTCCGCATCAATCCGGTGCCCGCACTCCTCCAGCGTAACCAGCCGCGAACCCGCGATCGCCCCCTGGTACACCTCCCCCGCGCTGGCCGGCACCACCGCATCCTCCCGCCCCCACACGATCAGCGACGGCAGATCCTTCAGCCGCCCCAACCGATGCGGCAGACTGCGGTCATGCATATACGGGCGCCAAGTCAACCGGCAGGCTTCCTCCCGCGCCGTCTCCCACAACTCCACCTGCTCCGCCGACGGCTCCTCCGGGCAAATCCGCTGGAACTCCGCCGCCGCCGCCGGATTATGAAACCCCGCCGTGATAAATTCTTTGGACACGATCAAGAACATATCCAAAATCTCGCCCGTAGGCGGCAACACCCCCGCCGGCGCCGCCAGCGCCATCCGCCGGAACGCCCCCGGACTTTGCGCCGCCATTTCCGCCGCCAGCCACCCCCCCAAAGAAAACCCCACCGCATTCAGCCCCGACAGCCCCATATCCTCCAGCGCCCACAGATACCACGTCGCCGTATCCCGCACATTCATAACCCAATCTAGGCGGTCGGTAACGCCGAACCCGGGCAAAGACGGCGCATACACCGTATAATCCTGCGCCAACTCCTCATGCAATCGCAGCCAGCCCGGCTGCCCCATTTCATCATGCAGCACCAGCAGCGGGTCGCCGCTGCCCCCCCGCAGCACCTGCACCTCCGCCCCCGCCGCCTGTATCCGTTCCTCGGTAAAAGTCGCCGCCGCGCTGGTAGTCATCCGCTCGCTCCTTAACCACAAACCTAGCCGCCAATCCAATCCCCGCCCCGATGGGCTGGGCTAAGGCGGGGGGCAAGCCCCGCCCACCATACGCCCGCTTGATTGTCCAAGCGCCCGCCAAAATTGTCAACCCGTTGCTTGACAGCAAGGGTTGTAGTATAATTCAGCCCGTCGCCAGCGCCCGAACCAGGCCGCAAGCCCTGCCGCGCTATACGATGCCTATCTTTTCCAAGAAATTCCAAGCTAGGATTGCTGAATTGACGCTGCAAGCAACCAACGAAAATATATGCCCTTGTCTCAATTGCGATCGGCCTACCTGTGAAGCAGGTCCAAAAATTAAGCGCGAATTCAAGGGAGTCAAAGATTTGACGGATGTTCAGAACCCGGAGCATCGGTGGTATTGGGCTAACCGCTTGATTGAGGCATCCTTAGACGGATTGGCGGAACTTTATCGCAGGAACGCCGCCCCATCGCCATCCCCTGAAATTGCCCTTCCCGCCATTTTCGATTTGACCGTCAACGCTTTCTACGCCACTGAAGCATCCGACAGTGGTTGGATCTATTGCCGGGGGGGTTCAGGTAATCTTGCCCCAGTACAATATTATTCTTTTGTTGGTATATGCCCTAGGTGCTGGGCGGGCGGTCACTATTTTCAAGCCAAAGACCACAAACCTGCTTCGGCCAAGATAGGAGACGCCACAGAAGCATCTCTTACACTGATTTTGGATAAGGTGCTTCGGTATAATAATGATTATAAACTTGCCTCATCAAGCAATCGGCAAGGTGACATCGACCTATTCGTTTTCGGAAATGATCTTTTGGCAATGGGGGAAATCAAAGCGTCCCCTCTAATTTCGTATCCTCTTGAAATTGCCCTGAGCCAACCGTTGACAACTGAATCGCCCGACAATGGAACCATTCTACGCCCGAACCATGAGCAGGATTCTCCCCGAATAGTAAATGAGGCGCATTCTATCAATTTGTACATCCCTCAATCTGATTACCGGATAGATTTGGGGCGAAAATCAAGCGATGATTGGCCCTTTAGCGCTTTGGCTGAATTCGCGCGAAAACCTGATAACATCCAAATCATTATTGATTCTTGGAATGCAGCATATAAAGCATACAGCCAAAAAAACCGTGAAGATGCAGTATTTTACTTGACTCATGGCTGCGGAAGTAAAATAGAATAAAAATCAGTGACTCGAAGAACGCCCCTGGTATAGATCGAACCGATGACATTAAGAAAGGAACATACCAGTTGCTGAAATATGGAACCTACTACGCGGAAAAATGTGAAAGGAGGCTGGTACGCTCCATTTTAACCGGAAATGTGCACGCTGTTATCCATCAACAGCAATACATAAACGAACTGGAAGATGTGATATGGACTAAAGATAGCCTCAAGCACAACGAGGGAGAGGAAACGGTGACTTGGCTACGAAAAGATTTGTTCAACTTGTATGACGGTATGGTATGTTTGTCAAAAGTGGTATCCCGAGATCCTATAATTGAGAAATTATTTAACTTGGATACCTTTTACCACAACCTGATTTCAAGTCGACAAGGGGGCTGAATTGCGTTTTATTATCCGAGCGAGAGACAATGTAAAGGTCAAAGATGATTACATCTTGGCGGAATGGGAATTGCAGGGGCTGTTTGCACAAGTCCATACTACGCCTCCAGAAAATGGAAATTGGCGCGAGTTTTCGCAATCACTAACGCAATTAAAAGCGCAGATGATTGTGAACGAACATAGCGATGGCGATGTCAAACTGTACTGGTGCGAACAGCCTAAAGTCAAAATTTTAGACCTTTTCCATCGCCTTACCTATGCGCAACAGGTGGCCGTATGCGCCGATGGTGAGCAATCCGGTGAATTGATCAATACGCACCACGTTATTCGCTGGTGCAGTAAAATTGTAGAATCGGAGTCCAATATGATTCTTATTTTCGTTCCAATGTTTTGTGTTTTGGAAATGGGAGAGGTCATTTCCTCATCTAGCAGTAAGGCGGCAACGCATAAACTGGAAGAACTTATCGGCCGTTTACTGGCTTACGGTAATGGAAATTTTGACATCCGGCGGTTTACTGAAAAACGGACGTCGACTCATCTGGCCCACGGCGCTCATGTCTACAAAGCTAAATTTTTCCCTCGGGTAGCCAGAATTATCGCCAATGGGCTGTTGCCCGATACGAATGTCCGCCTTCTGCTTGACCCATTTGTAGGGAGCGGAACCTCCCAATTAGAGGCATCCGCTCTTGGAATGAACACGATTGGGTTGGATCTGGATCCTCTTTGCGTGGAAATGACCCGAACCAAATTGTCCCTTATTGATACCGAACAAGCTGGCGACAGTGAGCAAATTGACGCCTTACGCCAAGCATTTACGAATAGTAGCGTACCCCAACTGCCGATGCTTCCAAACGGATATACGCAATGCTCTTTCTCCGTTCCTGAGTTTCTTAAGAGCCGACTTCCCAGCGAATTTGCTAACGAACTGGTTAATCAAGGCACACTAATAACTTCTGTAATACAATCCGCTCAAGTATCCGCGCGAACAAAAGCAATTTGCAAAATCGCGTTAAGCGATGCCTTAAGCCGGAAAGTGCGCTTTCGATTCCATGGCCTCGGCCACGGGCGTTTTGCCATAGAACTGGGAAAAAAGCCGTTGCTGGACTTGTTTCGATCCCGGTTAGGCAACATACACAGAACGCTTAACATATATGAATTTCTGCGGGAACAATTGCCGTTTCCGCCTGCAACCGCATCAATAACGGCGCGGGGAGATGCCCGTTATATTCCATTGCAACCGGAAAGCGTTGATTTGGTAATCACATCGCCGCCATATATACCGGCCTCGTCCGGCAGGGAAAATTACGCTAAAACTAGGATGCTGTCATTCCAGGCGCTGAACATTGCGACGGAAAAAGAGGTAGAGAGTCTTGAACGCAACCTCATGGGTTCCATGAATCGAAATTTGAACAATCAAAACCTGAATTTGCCTAACGAAGCGCAAGAATTTGTCCAATGGCTGTCTACAGATGTCAATCGCCATCTCAAAGCAGAACCAACAATGACCTACTTTGCTGACATAAAGCAAGCCTTGTTCCAATGCTGGCAAGTGTTGAAACCGGGAAGTCGTTGCGTGTTTGTCGTGGCTAAGACAAATACTTTCTACACCTACAGAACCCGTGAAATAGCCTATGTTTTCGATAACGAAAACGTTATCGCTGAACTTGGCGAGCAAGTCGGTTTTAGATTGCAACAAGTTATTCACAGCCGGCTTGACAAATCAAACCCTGTGGCGCGGCCCAGGGCTAGGGATGAATACTTTGAGTCCATCATCGTATTTGAGAAGCGGTAAGGGCTTGCTTTTCGCTATGCCGTAGTCCGCCATCTTGAAATGCCCCGGCATTTGTTATTTTCCGCCCCTTATGGCAAAATAGGCTGCACGCCTACGATTCAAGGCCACAAAATCGCAGGCGGACTTTACGAATTGCAGGAGTAAGCTATATGCCGCCAATCCGACCCAACCGCGCCAAACAGAAATTGCAGCAAGGCCAAGTAGTCACCACCATCTCCGGCCTCCAAGACAGCGACATCATCGATTTCCTGGGCCCCCTAGGCTTCGACGCCGCCTGGATCGAGTGCGAACACGGCCCCGTCGATTGGGACGCCCTCGGCGATATGACCCGCGCCTGCGACCTATGGGGCCTGACCTCCATCACCCGCGTCAACGCCAACGACCCCGGCCTGATCACCCGCACCCTCGACCGCGGCAGCATGGGCATCGTCGTCCCCCACGTCAACAGCCGCCAAGCCGCCGAGCAAGCCGCCCAATCCGCCAAATACGCCCCCCTCGGCTACCGCGGGATGTTCGGCGGACGCCAATCCTTCGGCGTACCCGACTACTTCCAAACCGCCAACGACCAAACGATGGTGGTTGTGCTACTGGAGGAAACCGAAGCCCTAGCCAACATCGACGAAATCCTCAAGGTGGACCACATCGACGTCTTTTTCGTCGCCCCGTCCGACTTGGCCCAAACAATGGGCCACATCGGCAACGCCGAACACCCCGAAGTCCAGGCCGCCATCGAGCAAGCCATCGCCAAAATCGTCAACGCCGGCCGCACCCCCGGCACCCTCGCCAGCGACGCCAACATCGCCAAGTTCAAGGAAATGGGCGTGAAATTCCTGATGACCTCCTGGAACGCCTGGGTCGTCCGCGGCGCCAACGATTTCCTGCGGAATGCCGCCGCCTAGCCCGCCCAAATTACGTCTCCGGGGGCGGGGCCGCCGCATCTTGCCGCCCCGCCTCCTGCTCCAGCCGCGCCGGATCCACCGGCAGCACAGTCACCGCCCCCGCGATAAACAACGCCGCGCAACCCGCGATCAGCGCCTGATAACCCAAATCCTCGCCGGTAAGATTCAGCAAATCAATCCCCGGCCCCAGCACCCTCGCCATAGTCGCCCCCCCGATCGTGGACAAGTTGACAATGCCGATATGCACCCCCGCGTGCCGCTCATCCCCCAGTTCGTTAGCCAGCGCCCAGTTGGCGCTCAGCAAGGCCCCCACCGACGCCCCGATCACCGCCGCAGTGGCCACCACATCGGCGGCGCTGTCCGCCGTGAGCATCCACGACGTGCTAATCGCCGCCCCCAACGCGCCCACAATCACCACCGGCTTGGGCCCAATCCGGTCAGTGACCCGGCCCGACAGGTACACCGCCACCGCCAGCGAGCCGCCGACCGCCAGTATCATCCGGCTCAACGCCTCCGGCGGATTGTCCACCTCCACCACATCCCGCAGGAAAAACAGCCCATAAGTCGGAAAAGCGTAGGTCGCCGTCATCAGCAGCAACCGGGAAATCAGAAACAACCCCAACTGCGAATTAAGCACCGGACGCCGCGGCGCATCCGCCGGCCGCACCGGACGGGCGCGCCGCCGCGGATCCCGGTTCAGCACCGTCACGCAAGTCACTGCCACCGAAAGCGCCAGCGCCGCCCCCAGCAACCCCAACGTCAGCCACTCCCACCGCGCGAAATCCCCCGAACTCCCGCCCCGCGCCAGCAGCGCCCCCGCCGCCGCGATCAGCAACATCCCGCCCACGGCATCCATCAGGATCTTCAACGACGAAGCCACCCCGATCCGGCTGCGCGGCACTAAATCCCGAATCAGCGCCATCCCGGGGCCGTAAGCCACATTGAGGTTAGCCTGTATGAACATCCAGGCCACGAACAACAGCGGAAAGTTGGGGGCCAGCAGCGTCAGCCAGATCGTGCCGCACACCACCGCCGCCCCCCCGATGATGTACGGCACCCGCCGCCCCATCGGCGACCGGGTGCGGTCGCTCGCCCGCCCCACCGACGGCTGCACCGCCGCCGCCACCACCAACCCCCCCATCCCCAGCATCGCCAAATACGTGTTTTTCAACCCCTCCGGCGCCAGAGTAAGCACTATAACCGGCAACACCACCGTGTCCATCGCCAAGATGAACCCGGTAACGCCGAAGCTGAACGCGTTGAGCCGGATTAGCGCAAAGCTACTCCAGCTTTCCTCTGCTGAAGTTCGGGACATCACGGCTATAATACAACATCGCCAAACCCGCAATCCCCAGATTCCACCCGCGAGATGATGAATTGAAAATCTGTTGCCTCCTCCCCAGCGGCGCCGAAATCCTCTGCGCCCTGGACCTGGCCGATAGCATTATCGGCATCAGCGACCTCTGCGCCCACCCCCCGGAAATCATGCAAACCAAACCCATCGTCAGCCGCAGCAAGGTCGACCCCTCAACAATGTCCAGCCAGGAAGTCGAAGCCGCCCTATCCGATCTGCTCCGCCGCGGCGAAAGCCCCTACGACCTGGATTGCCAATGGCTGGCCCAAGAATCCCCCGACCTCATCTTGACCCAGGATCTATGCCACATCTGCGAAATCGACGCCAACGAAGTCAACGCCGCCCTGCGCCAATCCCGCGGCGGACTTCCCGTCCAGCCCCAAGTAGTAGTATTGCAGCCCCGCACCTTCAACGACATCCTAAGTTCAATCACCCAAGTAGGCGAAGTTTGCGGCGTCCCCCACCGGGCAACGAAATTGACCGCATCCCTGCGCCAAAGAGCCGACGCCGTAATTCGCAAGATCGCGGCGGCGGCGCAGCATCGCCCTACGGTGTTTTCCCTGGAGGGCATCAACCCCCTGGTAGCCGGCGGCCACTGGATCCCCGATCTGCTGCAAATGGCCGGCGGCCGCATCGACGCCCTGGCGCCGGGCGGCAACGCCCGCCGCCTGGAATGGCGCGAAGTGCTGGCCGCCGCCCCCGAAAAACTGTTCGTCGACCTATGTTCCTCCGACGTATCCCGCCATCTGCGCGAAATCCCCTGGCTCGCGGCGCAACCGGGATGGCGCGATATCCCGGCCGTCGCCGCCGGCGAAGTCTACCTCCTCGACCACACCTACTTCAGCAGCCCCGGCCCCCGCATCGCCGACGGACTGGAAATCCTCGCCCAGCTAACCCACCCCCGCCTTTTCAACCACCAAATCCCCCCCGGCGCCGCCGTAAAGCTGGACCCGCAAGCCGCCGCCGCCACCCCCCCGGAAAACATCGCCAATTGCTTCCGCCCCTACCCCTAGCCCGTGTTCACGCTAGGGGGTGACTGCGTTACCCTAGCCGCATACCCCCAAGCCCAACCCCAAAAATCCCCTCCCCCTAAGGGGGAGGGCTAGGGTGGGGGTGACTCCCCCCCAATTCAAAGCCCCACCCCATTGACAATTTCCAAATTTATGTTCTATAATAACCCCAATGCCAAAACCCCATCCACCCGGACGGCGCCGAATGGGGGGAACAAAGGGGTACAATCCCGGGATCAAGACCGGCAACTTGTGTGGTGTGGACGTGTGCGTGGGGAGTAATGTGTGGATGTGCTGCCCCGCATTCATCCTGAGCTTGTCGAAGGATGACGTGTGGTGTGGATGTGGGGAGGGTGGATGTGAGGTGACCTCTGGCAAGGGGCCAGCCGCCGCCGGCGGCCGCGAACCCCAAAATTAAACCAAAGCCAACCTCAGCAGGAAACCCCGGCAATGGCAACCCCGGCAAAAATCCCCGGAAAGCCAACCCAGGCAGAAAACCCCGACCGGGGCCATACCGCATTAACGCCAAGGAGCTTATCCTGCCGCCCTAAGACCTACGGAAACCACCGATACCAAAAACCGCCCATTGCCTACCCAGGCAAAGGGCAACACCCGCATCTCAAACCGCCAATCGCTAAACGCCCTGCGCGTTAAGTGGCGGAAAACGGATGCCAATCCCGTTGCGACCAGCCCGACACCCGACGCCGGGCTTTCGCTCTATTCCCCTCCATCGCCGACCCCATCAAACAGCGCGAACCCGCCCTAGCCGGCGCGGTTATGGCGATGATCGGGTTGCCCCCCGCAGCCGGCCCATTCCGCCCGTCTTGCCCCTAGTTGCGAAAGATAGTAGCGCAGATCGCGAATGCGTATTATAATAACCCAAATTCAGCGACCCGGCGTTTCCCGCTTGATTGCCTGCCGTTTGCGGACGCCGCCCGCAAGGGCGTTCCGCAAGGGTCGTGCCTCGGGGTGTGTATGACTTCGTTCACCAAAAACGAATTCAGAGCGGCTCTTTCCGAGTTCGCCACCGGCGTAACCGTCATCACCACGCTGGACGATGAGGGCAGCCCCCACACCATGACCGCCAACTCCTTCACCTCCGTCTGCCTCGAACCCCCCATTATCCTGGTCTGCGTGGCCCACGGCACCCACACCTACGGCTACCTGGAGCGGCGCCAGCGTTTCGGCGTCAATTTCCTCAGCGACGCCCAAGAGGACGTAGGCGCCTATTTCGCCAAAAAGCCCCAAGACCGCACCGGCGGCGTGGATTACAGCTTCTCCGAATCCGATAACGGCGTCCCAGTGCTGGACGGCTCGGCGATCTTCCTCGACTGCGACGTCGTCGGCTCCCACGTCTACGGCGACCACACCGTATATATGGGCGAAGTCAAGGAAATCCGCCGCAACGACTGCGAAAACCCCCTGATGTTCTACCGCAGCCGCTGGTATCACCCCCACCGCGCCTGACCGATTCGCCGCCGAAGCCGGAGTCCATCCCGCGCAACTTACCCCGCAAACGACAAGGGCGGGCCTTCCAACCCGCCCCCGTATCCGTCCCCGCGAAATAGACCGCCGCCAAACCGGTCGCCCCTTTCCCGGCTACTTGAAGGTCGCCAGAAAACTCTCGATTTCCCCGTTGACCTGCTGGAACTGCTCCATGTGAACAAAATGGCTCCCGCCGGGGATGACCGCCTGCCGCGCATCCTTGATCTTGCCGGTGAGATAATCGGAGTACTTCACCGGCGTCATCACATCATCGCTGCCGCAAATAACCTGGGTAGGCAGCCTAATCTCGCCAACGCAGTCCATCAGATCGAACCGGTCGCAAGCCATCAGATCGTTGAGTTCCACCGCCGGCCCCACCTCGGCGGCCCGCTGCTTCAGCGCCGGATAAACTTCCTCGTCCACCTCCCGGTAATAGTTCAGATGCTGCTCCAGCCACGGCGCATTGCCCGCCCCCGGTTCGCGGCAGCGTTGCAGATATTGCGGATGCACCCGCAGCCGCGCCCCGGTGCCCAGCAGGATCAGCCCGCGCAGCTCCTCCGGGTACTTCAGGGCGTAGCGCATCGCAATCGCCCCGCCCATCGAATGGCCGCAAAGCACCACATTCTTGTAGCGGCGAGCCCGGATAAACCCCCGCACCCATTCCAGATAGCCATCCACGCTCTCGCAAGGCTTCCCATCGGGATGGCCGGGCAAGTCAATGGCCTTGGCGCTGCGAAAGTGCCGCAACTGGTAGTAAAAAGATAGGCTGGAACAGCCCGCCCCATGCAGAAAGATCAGCTTCATCCCCAATTTTCCCATCACCTCGCAATCGCTATTGATGATACTATATCGTTAATAGTATCAATCCGACAAAAATTTTACCCAAGGCAACGATGATTTTCAAGGATCTGGCGATTTGCGGCGGCAAAACCGCCAGAGGCCGGTGACGATTCAAGGGCAAGCCGCCGCCTGCCCTTGAACCAGATGCGCTTGGCCCGGCAGCGGGTTTACGGCGTTTCGCCGTGGCCGCCGTTGCCGTGAACTTCCGGGATCAGGGCATCGCCGCCGCCGTTGGCGCCGCCGCGCCCGTTGCGGCGGTGACCGTTGGCCGCCGGGCCATCGCCGGCATTGCGATCCGTTTCCTGAAATACCGCGATCGACGCCACATAATCGTCGGATTCCCGCTCTTTCCAAAGAATGACGCCTTGCGCCACCCGCCCGGTTTCCCGCACGTCGTCAATGCTGATGCGGACTACCTGCGCTTTGGCGGAAATAATCAGCATCTCCTGGTTTTCCGGGTCGGTCACGATCCGGGCGGCGGCCAGAGGGCCGGACTTTTCCGTCATTCGGAAAGTGAGGTTGCCCTGCCCGCCGCGCCCCTTGCGGGAATAGTTGCGCGTGGCGGTCATTTTGCCGTACCCCCCCTGGCTTACCACCAACAGGTGAGAGTTGGGGGATACCACGTCCATCGCCACCACCTTGTCGTCCCCCAGCAGGCGGATCCCGCGGACGCCGCCCGCGGTGCGCGACCGGGGGGTGAGGTCGTCAATGGCGAACCGGATGGCTTGCCCCCTTTCGGTCACCATCATCGCATCTTTGGCCTCGCCCACCTGCGCCACCGACACTAGTTCATCATCGGGCGTCAAGTTCATCACGATCAGCCCCGACGGGCGGATGTTGGTCAGCTCGCCGGTTTTCAGCGACTTGATCTGCCCCGTCCGGGTAGCCAGCAGCAGGGGATATTCATCTTTGGGGTTTTCGATCAGCAGCATAGTCTGCACCTGCTCGCCCCGTTGCAAGGGCAGCAGGTTGGAAAGCAGCACCCCCCGGGAAGTGCGAGATGCATCGCCGGGGATCTGGAACGCCCGCAGGGGATAGACCCGGCCCCGGTTGGTAAAGAAAAACAACGTGCTATGGGTGTCCACCACCAGCAGATCCAGGATAGCGTCGCCCTCGCGGGTGGTCATGCCGCGCACGCCCTTGCCGCCGCGGTTCTGCTGCCGGAAAGTGCTGGGCGGCACCCGCTTGACATAGCCGCGCTGGCTCAGAGTGACGATCACATCCTCTTGGGGAATCAGCGATTCCGGCGTCTGCTCGCCCACTTCCTCGTTTTCAATGACCGTGCGCCGGGCATTGCTGAAAGACTTTTTAAGCTGGCGGGTTTCCGACTTGATTTCCGCCAGAATTTTATCCGGGTCGTTCAACAAGGCTTCCAGTTCGGCGATTTTCTGCAACAGATCTTCGTGTTCCTTTTGCAGCCGTTCCCGCTCCAGCGTAGCCAACCGGCGCAGTTGCATATCCAGGATGGCCTGCGCCTGCGTTTCGGACAAGTCAAGGCGCTGGATCAGGTTGTTGCGGGATTCCTCGGCATCGGCAGAACCGCGGATGATTTCGATCACCTCGTCAATGCGTTCCAGAGCCAGCAGCAACCCCTGCACGATGTGATCCCGGTCCCGCGCCCGCTGCAACTGGTACTCGGAACGGCGGCGGATGACTTCCTGCCGGTGGCGGATAAACAGCTCCAGACAGCGGCGCAAGGGCAGTACCTGCGGCTGCCCGTCCACTAGGGCCAGCATTATCGAGTTGAAGGATGAACGCAGCGCGGTTTGGCGGAAAAGGTTGTTCAGCACAATCCGCGCTTGGGCATCGCGGCGCAGTTCGATGACGATGCGCATACCCCGCCGGTCGGATTCGTCGCGGACGTCGGTTATGCCGTCGATCTTTTTCTCCCGGGACAAGTCGGCGATGCGCTGGATCAGGTTGGCCTTGTTGACCTGATAGGGGAGTTCGGTGACGATAATCTGCTCGCGGTTGGAGCGGGGCATTTCCTCGATTTCGGCCTGCGCTTCCATAATGATGCGCCCGCGGCCGGTGGTGTAGGTGTCGACGATCCCCTTGCGCCCCCGCACGATGGCCCCGGTGGGGAAATCGGGGCCGATGACATAACGCATCAGCCGCTCGGTAGTGGCTTCGGGGTGGTCAATCAAGTGGACGATGGCGTCGCAGACCTCGCCCAAGTTGTGGGGGGGGATGTTGGTCGCCATTCCCACGGCGATGCCCGAGGCGCCGTTGACCAGCATATTGGGGAAACGGGCGGGCAAGACCGTCGGCTCGGTAAGGGAATCGTCAAAATTGGGCGCGAAATCCACCGTGTTCTGGTCAATGTCGGCCAAGAGTTCATCGGACACCGCGGCCAAACGCGCCTCGGTGTAGCGCATCGCCGCCGGCGGGTCGCCGTCAACGCTGCCGAAGTTGCCTTGCCCGGCGATCAACGGGTAGCGCATGGAAAAGTCTTGCGCCAGCCGCACCAGGGCATCGTAAACCGAACCCTCGCCGTGGGGATGGAACTTGCCCAGCACTTCCCCGGCGATCCGGGCGCTCTTGCGAAACTGCGAGCCGGGGCGGATGCCCATATCGTGCATGGCGTACAAGATGCGCCGCTGCACCGGCTTCAGCCCATCGCGCACGTCGGGAAGCGCCCGCGCCACTATAACGCTCATGGCATAAGTCAGATAGGAAGTCCGCATTTCGTCCTCGATGCGGACCGGCTGCTCTCCGGGCGCTCCGCCGGGCGGAACCGGGGCGGTAGTTACCATAAGGTTACGCTCCTGTAAATGCGGCTTGGGCCGGGGCCGGAATGGCCGCTAGTCGGCAAGGGTTTCCGCAAACCGCTCGGCGCGGTCTTTCAACCCGGCGAACAGGTTGGCGAACAAGCGAGGCACTTCATCCTTTCGTTCCGGGTGGCACTGGAACCCGATTACCCAACTATGTTCCGGGCTTTCCAGCCCCTCCACCAAGCCGTCGGCTACGTTGTAGGCGGTAGACATCAAGCGCGGCGCCCGTTGCGCTTCGCCCAGCCCCTGGTGGTGGTAGCTGTTGACCCGGAAAAACCCGGCCGACCCGATGATGGCCGCCGACTTGGCGCCGGGGGCGACATAGATCAGATGCGATGCCGGTTCGCCATCGGGTTCATCGTTGCGATGGCCGGGCAAATCCTGGATCAGGCTGCCCCCGAAAGCCACGTTCAGCAACTGCATCCCGCGGCATACCGCCAGCACCGGCATATCCGCCGCCAGCGCATACTCCAGCGCCCGGAATTCCAGTTCGTCCAGTTCGGGGCATAGCTTCAGTCCGGCGTTGGCGTCCGGCTCCTGCCCGTAACGCGCCGGGTGAACGTCCGGCCCGCCCGACAGCAGCAACCCCCCGGCGCCCCGCAACAGATCGCCACCGGGCAACCCGCCGTGGGATTCGGGCAGCAACACTCGCGTATCCGCGCCGGCCGCCGCCATCGCGTCAACATAGCGGCGGGCGTTCCGTTGGCTAACCGATGTGATTGCGACAACCGTCATACCGCCTAATTATACGGCAACCGGGCGCGCATTGGCAGTAGCACGGCGCCCCATTATTCCGGGCTTGGCCTTTCCCGGCCTAAAGGCATAGAACAATCGCCCCGGTTTTGATAAGCTAGAGATGTAGAGCAAGATCGAACCTGTCGGGATGGGAAAGGCTTATGAAAGAAGTCATCCGGGGCGCCGTCGAAACCTTGCGGGATGGCCGCCCCTGCGTGCTGGCTACCGTGGTGCGAACTAAAGGCTCAACGCCGCAAAAGGCGGGCGCCATGCTGCTGGTGCGCGATGACGGCAGCGGCTTGGGCACCCTCGGCGGCGGCTGCGTCGAGGGCGATATCTGGTTCGCCGCCCAAGAAATGCTGCGGCAAGAGGGCGGCCCCGAATTCAAGGATTATTACCTCAACGAGGACATCGCCGCCCGCGACGGCCTGGTCTGCGGCGGCACGATGTATTTCTATCTGGAGCCGCTGCGCCGGATTGACGATTTCCTGCCCTTGGGCGATGAAATCCTGGAAGCTTACGACGGCGGCGAGCCGGTAAGCCTCGCCACCGTCGTCAACAGCCCGCGCCGCCCCGAACTCTTGGGCGCCAAGCTGCTGCTACGCGCCGACGGCACGGTGTCCGGCACCCTGGGCGCGCCGGCGCTGGACGAACCGGCGCTGGCAACGGCGCGGCGCATCGCCGACATCGGCAACACCGAATCCATCACCGCCGAAGGCGCCGAAATTTTCGTTGAGGGTTTCACCACCCCGCCCACGCTGGTGATGGTCGGCGGCGGCCACGTAGGCAAGGCCACCGCCGATCTCGCCAACCTGCTGGGCTACCGGGTTTATGTGGTGGACGACCGCCCGGAGTTTGCCAACAAGGAACGTTTTCCCTACGCCGAGCAGGTGGTGGTTGCGCCCTATCATCAATGGGCCGAGCATCTCAGCATCAATGTCAACAGCTTTCTAGTGGTAGCCACCCGCGGCCACCGCTTCGATGATATGGCATTGGAGTCGGCGCTGAAAACCCGCGCCCGGTACATCGGGCTATTGGGCAGCCGCCGCAAGACGCTGATGATTTACCGCCGCTTGATGGAGCAGGGCGTCGCCAAAGAGCGCATCCGGGAGGTCTACGCCCCCGTCGGCCTGAACATCGGCGCCCTTACCCCGGAGGAGCTGGCGGTAAGCATAATGTCGGAAATCATCATGGTGCGGCGCGGCGGCGACGGCGGGCAGATGCGGATGGGCGACTGGTACATCGACCGCGCCGCCAGCATCGTGGACCGCGCCGTAGAGGTCTAGCCGATGCCGGGCGCTTACGCCATCCTGCTGGCCGCCGGGGAATCCAGCAGAATGGGGCAACTGAAAGCGCTGCTGCCCTGGCGCGGCCGCCCGCTGTTGCAACACCAGACCGCCGCGCTACTGGACGGCGGCGCCGACGGCGTGGTGGCGGTTCTGGGCCATCGCGCCGACGAGTTGCGGCCTCTGCTGGAAGGCCGGCCGGGGGTTTCCTGGACGCTAAATCCCGACTACCGGCAAGGCAAGACAACATCCATCAAGGCCGGCCTATCGGCCCTGGACGGCGACGCGGTTGACGACATCCTGCTGCTGAACGTAGACCAGCCCCGCTCCGCCGGCGATGTCGCCCGCATCCTGGCGGCCCATCGCGCCGCCGGCTGCGCCGTGACCGTGCCGGAATACCGGGGCAAGGGCGGCCATCCCATCGTGCTATCCGCCGCGCTACTGCCCGAACTCCGCCAAATCAGCGAGGAAACGCAGGGCATCAAAGCCATAGTGCGCCGCCGCCCCGAGGCGGTGAACCGCATCGCGCTGGACAACCCGGAGATACTGCTGGACCTCAACACCCCGGAGCAGTACCGGGCGGCGGCGACTACCGGACTTTGAGGTTGTACTCGATTCTAGCCGGCTTGTCGGGAGACTGGTTTTGAATTATCAGATAGTAACGGCTGTAGTCAGGCAAGGTCAGATTCGCTTGATGAAAGCGCCGGTTCTCACGCCCCACGTAATACTCGGGGGTTTCTCCTTCCTTGAAATCTTCCATGCCCGCGTCATCAACCAGATAGGTGGCAACCCTTCTGTCCGCCCTTACTTCGAACAATACTTGCGTGTTCCTCCTGCGAGGTTCAAATTCCAGTATCAAGGCTTGTTTGGGTTTCAAGCTGTCTCGCTCCATTGATTAACCCCCAGCACCCCCCGTTCCCTCATCCGATGGGTCGGGGGGATATTTGTCTCTCCGAAATTTATTACCGGCTATGGTGATTTCCGTTATGCTGTTGATGAAGGTTCTCAACGGTAGGTACAAGATGGGAAACGCAACCAGAAGCGTTGCCTTCCAATTGTCGTTGAGCAACACCAGAATTTTACCTGCGCGTGTCTGAGCGGGCTCTTCTGCCCCAAAAATCAGTTGGAATACAGCATAAACCACCAAGCCTGCTGCTACCAGTATCCCGGCACGCCCGACTATTCCAAATATCCCGTCCAAAAACCGCATCGCTGAATCAAGACCTCAGTTTATCTTGCGCGGGTTGTCCTAGAAATCCAAATTACCTTACCGCCGCCCGCGCCCGCCCCGAGGGCATCAGCGCGGATACCAGGAAGCCGAGGAAGTACAGCCCCGCCGCCAAATAGAACGCCGACGCCCAGCCGGCGTAGTCCGCCAGCAACCCCGCCGCGATGGACGCCATCGCCCCGAAAAAGGCGTTGCTGCCCCACATCAGCCCGATGAACGTTCCCTCCAGCCCCTTGCCCTCGGCTACGTCTATCGCCGCCGCTTGGGTCAGGGAGTTGACGGTGAATATGAACACCCCGAACAGGAACACCGCCCCGGTCATCGCCCAGCCGTCCCCCAGCATCACAATCGCCAGCGTGATGCCTCCGGTGGCGGCCATGATGAACATTACGATCGCCTTGCGCCCGATGCGGTCGGACAACGTGCCGAACAGCGGCCCGGTGAAAATGCCCGGCACGGCGATCAAGGCCACGTGAATGGATACCATTATGCTGCTGAAATCCAAATCTCGGGAAAGATAGAGCGGGATCACCCATAGCAGCGAGCGGTCGCCCATCCCGCGCACCGCCGACACCGTGAATATGCTCCACATCCCCGTTCCCCGGAAGGAACTCGCCATATCGCGCAGTTGCCGCTTGATCTTGGCCTTGTAATCCACCCCGGGCAAGGGCGGGCCGTCTACATTACGCAGCAACAGAAAGATGGCCGCCGCCAGCGCCAGCATTATGGGCGCGCCGCCGCCGACAATCCACCGCCAAGAGATCGACCAATCCCAGGGCCACCATTCCGCCCCCCACCATTCCGCGCCCCCGGCGGCGCCCAGCAGCACGCCGACCACCAGCGGCCCAATCCAGTCGCCCAAGTTGCCGGTGGAGCGGTGCATGGATATGAACAACCCCCGCCGCGCCGGGAATCGCTGCGCCAATAACCCCAATGCGGGCGGATGCCACATCGCCGTTCCCGCCGAGGCGATCGCCAGCGCCGCCAGGATCAGCCCGTAGGTCGGCGCCAGGGCCACCAGCAGATAGCCCACCCCGATCAGCGCCAGACTCAGGGTAAGCACTTGCGCCCGGCGATGCTGGAATATGTCAACGAAAAACCCGCCGCTCATGCTGGTGGCCCCGCCCGCAAGCTGGCGCACCGCATCGATCAGGCTGGCGGTGATGGGGTTCAACTGCAAGGCCACATAGATGACCGGTATCAGCACCAGGAAACCGCGCCCGTACATGTGCTCGATCGTATGGGCGCCGATGACGGTGGTCGCCATTATCGGGTCTTTGGTGCGCCGCTGCCCGTATCCGGCGGTTGTCGCATTTGCCACTGGCTAACATCCTTAGTTGGCGCTGGGGTTTTCGCCGTTGCGGTTTGCGGCGGATTATACACACTGCGCCGCCCGCGCCGCGCCGTGGCCGCCGCCGAACCGGGATTGGCATCAGGGGCTTAGTACTCCAGGAACGCCTGTTGCAGCCATTGCCGGTCATCGCTTACCGTCAAGGCCAGCATCAGCAGCACGCGGGCTTTTTGGGGCGGCAGGTTGTCGGAAACCAGAAAGCCCTGCCGCTCCTTGCGGGGGGTGTTGACCACCCGGCCGGCGGTGGAGCGGGACGCCAATACCACCGGAATCCCATCGTCCACGGCGCGGGCGGCGGCGGCGATAAAGGCGGGCGGGAAAGTGCCGCCCCCGAACCCGGCCACCACCAGACCATCGGGGCGCATTTGGCGCACCGCATCTACCAGCGCCCCGTCGGCCCCGGCGTAGGCGTACACGATTTCCACCCGCGGCAGTACCTCGCGCCCGGCGACGTCAAAGGGCGTGGCGGTGGTATGCCGGCGCAGCGGAGCGCGGTAGAACACCACTTGCCCATCGGAGTCGGCATACCCCAAAAACCCCAGTTCGTTGGGCCGGAAAGTCTCTACCCGGAAAGTGTTGGCCTTGGCCACATCGCGGGCGGAATGGATTTCGTTGTTCAGCACCGTAAGCACGCCCATCCCCCCGGCGTGGGGCGCGGCGGCGATGCGCACGGCGTCCAGCAGGTTCAGGTCGGCATCGGTGCTGATCGCCGTCGGCGGGCGCATCGCCCCGGTCACCACTACGGGTTTGGCGGTCTTTACCGTGAGGTGCAGGAAATAGGCCGTTTCCTCCAAAGTGGCCGTGCCGTGAGTCACCGCCACCCCTGACAGAGCGCTGCCGCCGTCCAGCAGCCCGTTAATCCGGCGGGTCAAGGCCAGCCACTCCGCCGGGCCAATGGCGGTGCTGCCTACGCTTACCAGATCCTCGGATGTCACCGATGCGATGCTTTCGATTTCGGGAACCCGCTCCAGCGACTGCGCGATGGTAAGGTGGTCGCCGATTTCCGAATATAGGATGTAATCCAGCCGGTCGGGGCCAATGCCGGCGATGCTGCCGCCGGTGCCGATTACGTGGACTTGCGGTTTCGTTGCGGTCATAGTAGCCGCCTCTCGATCTAAAATTTAGCCCGATAAAATTCCGGCCCCGGACGGGGCGGGTTAAAGCGCGGGCGGTTACGCCGCCGGTTGCTATAATACGCCAGATCATCGTTACGCGCTTGGGGGGATGCGTGAGGGCCCTGATCGTATCCGACATCCATTCCAACCTGGAGGCCCTGGACGCGGTTCTGGCCGACGCCGGGCGCCACGGCGGTTTTGACGCCGTCTGGTGTCTGGGCGATCTGGTAGGCTACGGCGCGGAACCGTCGGCCTGTCTGCGCCGCCTGCGGGAATATGACCTTACCGCGGTGGCGGGCAACCACGATTACGCCGCCGCGGGCGTGATCGACGCCGCCGATTTCAACGGCGCGGCCTACGCCGCCATCCGCTGGACTGCGGCGCAACTGGACGCCGCCGAAATCCGGTTCCTGGCCGGACTGCCTACGGTGGCGCAACGGCCGCCGTTCACTATGGTTCACGGCAGCCTGCGCCGCCCGGTGACCGAATATCTGTTGTATCCTAGCCAGGCGCTGGCAACGCTGGAACTGCTGGCCACGCCCTACTGTCTGGTAGGGCATACCCACCTGCCGTTTATCTGCCGCGAAAACGGCGGCGCCCCCCGTTTCGATGCATTTCCTGACGACGGGCGGGCGCTGCTGGATTCCGGGCGTTGCATCATCAACCCCGGCAGCGTGGGCCAGCCCCGCGACCGCGACTCTAGGGCCAGCTACGCCATATATGACCGCGCCCAATCCGCCATCCAACATTACCGCGCCGAGTATGATATACCCGCCGCCAAAAACAAAATGCGCCGCGCCGGGCTGCCGGAGTACCTGATCGACCGCCTGGATTACGGGGAATAGCCCCCGGTTCGCCGCCAAAAAGGGGAACGACGGCGTCGATTTCCCCGGCGTCGATTCCCAATGTCAGCGCACCATTTGACAAGCGCCTAGAAAATTGATAGATTAAAGTCAGCCGGCACTGATCCGGCGTCGCGGCCCGCTAGCTCAACTGGCAGAGCAACGGACTCTTAATCCGTAGGTTCTCGGTTCGACCCCGAGGCGGGTCACCATTTCTTGCCGCGAAAACAGGGCCTTGCCGGATGGCGGCAAGGCTCCTCCGCTACCACCGGCATTATCCGCCCGCCCGCGCTTTAATCCCGAATTGGGCCAACACCCCCCGCCCGCGCCGTATAATGGGGCGGCCTTGCCGCAAACAACAGGAGGAACGGAAAATGTCCGACGTCGCCACAACCCTTTTCGCGTTGCAGCGCAACTGGGATATGGTGTCCACCGCCGTGGCCGGGGTTGATGACGCTACCCTTGCCCGAATGCCCAACGGCCAGTCCAATAGTATGGCCTGGCTGGTGTGGCACATGGCCCGCGTGGCCGACCGCCTGATTCACGGACGCCTGCAAAACACCGCCCAGCTATGGACGGCGGACGGCTGGCACGGCCAGTTCGGGATGGACGCCGATTCCGAGGAGTTCGGGATGGGCTGGGGCGCCGAACAGGTAGCCGCCTGGCCCTGCCCGTCCCGCGCTACGCTGATGGGCTATCACGACGCGGTGAACGCCGCCGCCCGCGACTACATCGCCGCCCTTGACGCCGATGGGCTGTCCCGGCAAGTCCCCGCCCCAGGCCCAGCCGGCGCCACTATGCCGGTGTCCGACGCCCTGGGGATACTGGTCTGGGACAACATAGTCCACGGCGGCCAGGTAGCCTACCTCCGCGGCTACTTCGAGGGGATGGGCTGGCACCGCTAGGTTGCGCTGCCCTAAGCGGCTGTTGCCCTGTATCGGTTCACCCCCACCCTAGCCCTCCCCTTTAGGGGGAGGGAATTTATTGGGGATGGGCTGGCACCGCTAGGGTTTGTTGCCTCAAGCGGCTGTTCCCCCTCATGGGTTCACCCTCACCCTAACCCTCCCCTTAGGGGGAGGGAATTTATTGGGGGATGGGCTGGTGCCGGTAGGTTGCGTTGCCCTAAGTGGTTATTCCCCCCCATCGGTTCACCCTCACCCTAACCCTCCCCCTAAGGGGGAGCGGATTTATAGGGGATGGGCTGGCAGACTATGGTTCGTTGCCCTAAGCGGCTGTTCCCCCGCATCGGTTCGCCCCCGCCCTAACCCCCCCTTAGGGGGAGGGGATTTATAGGGGATGGGCTGGCAGACTATGGTTCGTTGCCCTAAGCGGCTATTCCCCCGCATCGGTTTACCCCCACCCTAACCCTCCCCCTTAGGGGGAGGGAATTTATTAAGGGCGGGTTGGTATGGTAGGTTGCGTTGCCTCCAGCCGCTATTCCCGCTCATGGGTTCACCCCCGCCCTAACCCTCTCCCTTAAGGGGAGGGGATTTATTAGGGGCGGGATGGTATCGCTAGGTTGCGTTGCCTCAAGCGGCTACTCCCGCTCATGGGTTCACCCCCACCCTAACCCTCCCCCTTAGGGGTAGGGAATTTATTGGGGATGGGCTGGTGCCGGTAGGTTGCGTTGCCTCAAGCGGCTATTCCCTCTCATGGGTTCACCCCCACCCTAACCCTCCCCCTTAGGGGGAGGGGATTTGTGGTTTTTTGCCTTATTTGGGTGGGGGATGGTTGGCTTGGCGGGTGAGACTATCCGTCACGCCCCGCGGGGTTGGCGGCGGGTTTTGCGGTTTTGGGTTATTTGGGCGCGGGAGGCTTCGTAGTGGGCGATGTAGTCGGCGGCGGGGGTGCGGGCTATGGCGGCGGCGATTAGGTCTAGGGGGAGGTCGTCCAGCTTCTTGAAGCGGACGCAGGCTTGGCCCATATCCAGCTTCTTGCCGGCGTCGGCGAAACCGTCGGCGAACCATTGTTGGGTTTCGCGGTCGCCGTAGACGTTCATCAGGTATAGCGATATGTGCCGTTTCTGCGATGCCAGGGCGGCGTACATCAATGGGTGGCCGTTGTAGGTGTTGGGGTAGGTTTCTAGGGGGATGACGTAGGCGATCATCCCGAAGTCGATTGTTTCGGCGTAGCCTTCGGGCAGGCGCTGTAGGATCAGTTGGCGTAGTTGGCTGATTTGTTGCGCCCGTTCCGGGGGCAGGGCGGCGATGTATTCCTCGGCGGTGGCCGGGGTTTCCCCGCTGTGGTTCATGGCTGCGGTGTCCTCCTTAGTGGTGGTCGGGTTAGGGCGGGGTTCGCATCTATCCTAACCTTGGCCTTTGGGGGGATGGAATAGCCGGGTTGGCGGTATTCGGGGGAACTGGTTGATATGCGTTTTGGGATTGCTGGTATGGTTGGGGGCGGGCGGGTAGAATGGGGGTTGAGAGTGCGGGATGTGGGAGGCGGGAACGCGTTTTGGCGTTCAGCGGCCGCCGCCTGGCGGTCGCGGTAGTGCAGGACTTTCCACAAGCCCCATTGCGGCCCGTTGCCGGTTGCCTGCCGGGTGTTCCCGGGGCGGCGGCGATGCCGGCCAGCTTGTTTTGTGGAGAGTTACGGGCATGAAGTTTACCTTGACCGGGTTGCTGCTGCTGATGGCGGTCGCGGCGCTGCTGGTGGGCATTCCCGCCGCGGTGTCGGCTCAGGCGGTGCCGCCTAACAGGATTTACGGCAATGCGTCTGTTGACGGAGTGTTGGCCGCGGCAGGCACCGAAGTCCAGGCTCTGGGGGCTGACGGCACTGTGCTGGTGACCGCCACCGTCAACGTAATAAACGCAAACATCAACTACAGTATGAACGTGCCAAGGCCATCCGGCAGTGACCTGACAATTTCTTTCAAGGTGGGCGGATATGCCGCCACTCCGAGCCAAGCGATTACTTGGCGGCAGGGTGCAACATCTCCGATCGACTTGAGCGCGAGCAGTGTTGCCGTGCCGACGCCTACGCCGATGCCGGCGGCGGAACCTACGCCTACCCCGACGCCGATGGTGGTGCGGGGGGCGCCGGGGCCGCAAGGGCCGGCGGGGCCGGCGGGCGAGGCTGGGCCGGTGGGTCCGGCAGGGCCGGCGGGCGAGCCGGGGCCTCGGGGTCCGGCGGGGCCGGCGGGACTGCGGGGTCCGGCAGGGCCGGCGGGGCCGCCGGGCGAAGCGGGGCCGCCGGGTGATACGGGGCCGCAAGGGCCGCAGGGCGCGGCCGGGGAGCAGGGCGAGCGCGGCCCGGCCGGGTCGGATGGCGCGACGGGGCAGGCCGGCCCGGCGGGGGCGGCGGGTCCTCCCGGCGTTACCGGTGCGTCGGGGCCGCAGGGGGCGCAGGGGAGTTCGGGGAGTTTCATCATTGCGGTCATCGGGTTGGTGGTGGCGCTGCTGGCGCTGCTGGTGGCCATTGGCCGGTGGATTTGGGAACTTCAGACCGGATCCTAAGCCCGGCGGTTTCGGGGATTCGATTTCGGGGATTTCATTAGGGGATACCGCGGCGGCCGGATTCGTGCTATTATTGGGTAGCGCGGGTCGGGCCGCCGGTTGTTTTGGCGGCGTCCGGTCTCGTTTCCGGCGCTCGTGGGGAAGTGTCGAAACTGGTAGACGAGCATGACTTAGGATCATGTGCTGCGAAGCGTGGGAGTTCGAGTCTCCCCTTCCCCACCATTGTTGCCGCCGAGTAGCCGCGGTTGCCATCCCCCCCTTTTCCCCCTTTGCCTTGCCGCTTTCGTTGTTTTTGTCGTCCTCTTTTTGCCGATTCCGCCGCCGGAGTCCGCCCGTTTTCCGGGGGCGGGGGTTTCCGGCGGCGATACAAACCGCGGATAATGGCATAGAATAGCGGCGGTTATTTTGTTGCGGCGGGGCAGGATTGGTATGTCTATCGCTGAAGCCTTGCTTTCCATCGGGATGCTGATTGTGGTGGCTAAGCTGTTTGAGGGCGTGCTTAGCCGCATTGGGTTGAATTCGATCGTGGCGTTTACGGCGGCGGGGATCTTGCTGGGGCCGATTACGGGGTTGGTGGAGCCCGAGGGGCAGATCCTGATTTTCTTGGAGGTGGGGGTATTCATTTTCTTTTTCCTGATTGGGCTGGAGGAGATTGACATATCGGGGTTTATGACCACGATCCGGGGGCGGTATTTCGTGGCGGCGTTGGTGTCGGTGGTGATATCGATCATGGCGTCGCTGGTGGTGACTTCGGATTTGCTGGATTTGGATTTCGCGTTGGGGCTGGAGTTCACCTCGGCGCTGGCGCTGGCGGGGATCTTATCGCTGTCGAGTTTGGGGCTGGTGGCCAAGGTGCTGGCGGATAAGGGGTTGTTGCGGGAGCTGATCGGGTTGCGGATTTTCACGGCGGTGATTATCGCGGAGGTGATTGCGCTGCTGATTGTGGGGCTGACCATCGGGGAGGAGACGGATACGGGGTTGAGCGTTTGGGGGGTGCTGCGGCTGGTGGGGCAGATTATCGGGTTTACGGTGATTATCTGGCTGGTGTCGGCCAAGCTGCTGCCGCGGGTGATGAACTTGTTGCTGCGGTTTCTGAATGTGCCGGAGTTGTCTTTCGGGCTGCTGATGGGGTTTATGTTTTTGGTGGTGGTGGCGGCGGAGGAGATTGGGCTGCATGGTTCGTTGGGGGCGCTGTTGTTCGGGGCGGCGCTGTCGGGGCTGCCGCGGCAGATGCGGGATGACATTATGCCGGGATTTCGCAGCACGGCGGAGGGGTTGTTCGTGCCGCTGTTTTTCGCCTCGGCGGGGCTGTATTTGAGTTTGTCGTTCATTGAGCTGCCGTTGGCGACCATCTTGGGGTTGGTGTTTATCCCGATGGCGGGAAAGCTGATTGCGTCTTTTGCGGGGACGTATATTGCGCGGCTGGATACGCCGGTGGTGCTGTCGGTGGGGTTGATGGGGAAGGGGGTGGCGGAGATTGCGCTGCTGTTGGTGCTGCATGAGACGCACGTGATCGGGGATGATGTGTTTTCGCTGCTGACGATCATAATGTTCGGGTACATCTTGTTGATGCCGCCGATTATCGGGATGGCGGTGGGGCGGGCGCGGATGCCGGAGGAGGCGTCGCAGCCGAAGCTGATTTTGCCGTCTTTTGCGCGGCTGGCGCTGGATGGGGTTAGGGTGGAGGCGGTGATGGATCGGACGCGGGAGTATCCGGGGCCGGATATGACGGTGGGGGAGTTTTTGGCGGATTGGACGGTGCCGAATCATAATGATTATTTGGTAATGGAGGGGGGGGCGCCGGCGGGGACGGTGTCGCTGTCGGGGCTGCGATTTTTGCGGCGGGTGTCGTTGTCGGGGCGGGGGGCGTTTGGGAATACGCCGTTGCGGTCGGTGATGCGGCGGCATCCGCCGTTGGCGCATCCGGAGGATCCGATTGACGATACTTTGGAACGGATGGCGGAGCATAGTATGACGATCATTCCGGTGGTGGATCGGGGAACGGGGGAGTTTTTGGGGATGGTGTCGAGTGATGAGATTTTGGAGTTGGTGGCGCTTAGGAGCGAGGTTATGCGGATGGCGGGGGGGGCGGATTAGGGTTGGGGGGAATAGCGCGAAAGCCCGTTGCGGCGAGACTGATGCCCCGCAACGGGCTTTGGGCATCCCTTTTCCGCCGCTTAACGCGCGGGGCGTTAGCGATTGGCGGATTGGGATGCGTAGGTTGCCCGGTTGCCTGGGCTGGGCCAGGCAACGGGCGATTTTTGGGATCCGGTGGTATCCATAGGTCTATGGTAACATAGTAGGCTCCTTGGCGTTAATAGGGTTTGGCCCCGGTTGGGGTTTTCCTGCCTGTGTTAGGTTTCCGGGGTTTCCTGGTCGGGGTTGCCTTTGCTGGGGTTTTTTGATTGGGTTGCCATTGGTTGCCTCTTGGGTTGAATTTTTAAGCTAGCCGCCGCCGGCTGCGGCTAACCTCCGTTCGTCGCCACACCACACCACACCCCCCACACGCACCCCCCACATCCGCCCCGCCTGTCATCCCTTATACGACCGCGCTGGGGATGGAGCCCCGGGAGCCTCCCCCCCGCGGGACATCCTTGGACACGGTCAGGATTCGGGCGGTTCCGCAGGTCATCCTTCGCTTAGCCCGGGATGGATCCCCGGAGGCCACCCCCCCGCGGGACATCCTTGGAGCAGGCTCGGGACTAGTGCAGGGCGGCCACACCACACCACCACAAGTCCGGACACACACACACCACACAACTGCCTGTCTTTATCCCGGCCGGGACTTTACCCCGTGGCTCCCCCCATTCGGCGCCGTTTGAGGGAATGAGGTTTTGGCATTGGGGTTATTGTAGAACGTTGGTTTGGGGTTTGTCAAGGGGTTGGGCGGGGGGATTTTGGGATTGGGGGATTGGGGGCGATGGGGATTTGGGGGGACGCCCAATTCATCCTTCGACAAGCTCAGGATGAATTGGGGGGCGGGGGCGGGGTTTGGGGAGGTGGGGGGGTTGGTTTTTGGGGGGGATCACCCCCACCCTAACCCTCCCCCTTAGGGGGAGGGGATTATTGATGATTGGGGGAGGGATTTTTGGGGGTTGGGGGGTGGGAATGTTTTGGGTTTGGGGGGTAGTGGCGGGTGGGGGGTAGTGGGAATGGGGCGGGTTAGTAGCCGTCGGCTTTTAGGCAGGCGGCCCAGTGGTCGGGGGCTACGGGGCGGAGTTGGGGGATGGTTTGGGCGCAGTTGTCGTCGGCGATGGGGCAGCGGGGGTGGAAGACGCAGCCGGAGGGGGGGTTGAGAGGGCTGGGGACTTCGCCGCTGAGGAGGACGCGTTCGCGTTGGGCGTCGAGGATGGGGTCCGGGATGGGGACGGCGGAGAGGAGGGCGCGGGTGTAGGGGTGCATGGGGTTGCGGTAGATTTCGTTGCGCTCGGCGATTTCGACTAGGTGTCCGAGGTACATTACGCCGACGCGGTCGCTGATGTGTCGGACTACGGATAGGTCGTGGGCGATGAATAGGTAGGTTAGGTTGAATTGTTCTTGGAGTTCCTCGAGGAGGTTGATGATTTGGGCTTGGATGGAGACGTCGAGGGCGGAGACGGGTTCGTCGGCGACGATGAATTTGGGGCTTACGGAGAGGGCGCGGGCAACGCCGATGCGCTGGCGTTGTCCGCCGCTGAATTCGTGGGGGAAGCGGTCGGCCATGTAGGGGTTTAGCCCTACGTTTTGGAGGAGTTCGGCGACGCGGTCGCGGTATTCGTTTTTGCCTTTGACGAGGCCGTGGACGATGAGGGGTTCGCCGATGATGTTGCCGGCGGTCATGCGGGGGTTGAGGGAGCTGTAGGGGTCTTGGAAGATGACTTGCATTTCGCGGCGCATGGCGCGCATTTGTTTGGTGCCTAGTTGGGTTAGGTCTTGGCCTTCGAAGATTACTTGGCCGCTGGTGGGTTTGTAGAGTTGGAGGATGCAGCGGCCGGTGGTGGTTTTGCCGCAGCCGGATTCGCCGACGAGGCCGAGGGTTTCGCCGCGGCGGACGGCGAAGGTTACGTCGTCGACGGCTTTGACGTAGGCTACGGTGCGCTGGAAGAGCATCCCGGAGGTTACCGGGAAGTACATTTTTAGGTTGTTGATTTCGAGGAGGATGTCGTCGTTGGGGGCGGGGCGGGGGGCGGCGGGGGCGGTTTCCTGCATGGTTGTCATTTCGGCTACTCTCCGGGATGGCTGGCGCTGGGCGGGGGGCCATCCTTCGACAAGCTCAGGATGAATGTTTATCGGCGGGGGCGGGGTGAATGTCTGTTGGCGGGGTTGGGTGAATTCGGCAGGGTCGGGGTGAATGTCTGTCGGCAGGGTCGGGGTGAATTCGGCGGGTTAAGGGTGAATGTTTATCGGCGTGGTCGGGGTGAATGGGATGGGGGTTAGGGTGAATGGGATGGGGGTTAGGGGGCGGGTTCGGCTAGTTCGGAGATGCCGAGGAAGTCGATGGCGTTGGGGCCTAGGTCGGCGGAGCGCCAGCAGGCGGACCAGTGGTTGGGGTTGGTTTCTTTTAGGATGGGGGTGTCGGTGGCGCATTGGTCGATGGCCCAGCGGCAGCGGGCGCGGAAGGCGCAGCCGGCGGGGAGGCGGACGAGGTCTGGGGGTTGGCCTTCGATGGGGTCTAGTTTGGCGCGGCGGGGGAGGTCGAGGCGGGGGACGGAGCGGAGTAGGCCGACGGTGTAGGGGTGTCGGGGGTTGGAGTAGATTTCGCGGGCGGTGCCGCGTTCGATGATGCGGCCGGCGTACATTATGTTGACGCGGTCGGCGTAGCGGGCGACGACGCCTAGGTTGTGGGTGATGACGATTAGGGCGACGCCGAATTCGGTGGTTAGGGATTTCATTAGTTCGAGGATTTGGGCCTGGATGGTAACGTCGAGGGCGGTGGTGGGTTCGTCGGCGATGATTAGGCGGGGGTTGCAGCTGAGGGCCATGGCGATCATAACGCGCTGGCGCATTCCGCCGCTGAATTGGTGGGGGTATTGTTTGATGCGGTGTTCGGGGTCGGGGATGCCGACGCGGGCGAGGAGGTCGATGCCTTCGCGGCGGGCTTCGACTTTGGTCATGCCTTTGTGGAGCTGGAGGGTTTCGGTGAGTTGTCTTTCGATGGTGAGGACGGGGTTGAGGGAGGTCATGGGTTCTTGGAAGACCATGGACATTTTGGCGCCGCGGATGTGGCGCATATCGTCCATATCGATTTTGAGGATGTCCTGGCCGTCGAGGTAGACTTGGCCGTTGACGATGCGGCCTGGGGGGTTGGGGATGAGGCGCATCAGGGATAGGGCGCTGACGCTTTTGCCGCAGCCGGATTCGCCGACGAGGCCGAGGGTTTCGCCTTCCTCGAGGTCGTAGGAGACGCCGTCGACGGCTTTGACTACCCCGTCCATGGTAAAGAAATGCGTTTGCAGGTCGTTGACTTCTAGCAGAGTAGCCAAGGGGGCCTCCTAAACGCTCCGCCGGGCGGGGTGGGATTATAGGATTTTCGGATTATGGGGTAAAGCGTTGGCAAATGCAAATCGTTTTTGGGGGTTGGCAAGGGGCGGGGGCTTTTCTTGACAGATTGGGGCGGGGTTGGTAGTATCAGGCAATCCGATAGTATCGGGCGCTGGGATAGGGTTTGGTATGGGCTTCTCGGGGGAGAAGCTTTTTTGTTGGGCGCGGGGGTTGGGGGCGGGGATATTTTGGGATTTTGGGGGCTTTTTTTGAGGGAGATTCGGCCTATCCAGTGGGCGGACGGCAGGTTGTATTTGCTGGATCAGACTCGGCTGCCGGCGGAGGAAGTTGTGGTTGCGGTGGGGCGGTATGAGGAGGCGGTGGAGGCGATCCGGGATATGCGGGTGCGGGGGGCGCCGGCGATTGGGGTTACGGCGGCTTATGCGATGGTGATGGCGGCGGAGGCGCTGTTGGGGGAGTCGGGCGCCGGGGGGGATGTTGCGGGGTTGATGGCAGGGCTGGAGTTGGCGGGGGGGCGGATTCGGGGGGCGCGGCCTACGGCGGTTAATTTGGGGTGGGCGGTGGATCGGATGCTGGCGGCGGCGGCTCTGGGGGGGGATGCGGGGGAGGTGGTGGGGCGGATGCGGGCGGATGCGGAGCGGATTCACCGGGAGGATGAGGCGGCGAACCGGCGGATGGGGGAGTGGGGTAGGGATTTGATGCCGGATGGGGGTTCGGTGCTGACGCATTGTAATACGGGGGCGTTGGCGACTTCGGGTTATGGGACGGCGTTGGGGGTGATCCGGGCGGGGTGGGAGTCGGGGAAGCGGTTTGAGGTGTTTAATACGGAGACGCGGCCGTGGCTGCAAGGGGCGCGGCTGACTTCCTGGGAGTTGCAGCAGTTGGGGATTCCGGCGACGTTGCTGGCGGATTCGGCGGCGGGGTTGCTGATGCGGCAGGGGCGGATCGGGTGCGTGATTACGGGGGCGGACCGGATTGCGGCTAACGGGGATACGGCGAATAAGATCGGGACCTACTCGCTGGCGGTGCTGGCGCGGGAAAATGGGGTTCCGTTTTATGTGGCGGCGCCGACCAGCACGATTGATTTGGGGTTGGCGGATGGGGACGGGATTGAGATCGAGGAGCGGGCGGGGGAGGAGGTTACGGGGTATGGGGGGGTGCGGACGGCGCCGGCGGGGGTTGTGGCGGTGAATCCGGCTTTTGATGTTACGCCGCATCGGTATATCAGCGCGATTGTTACGGAGTTTGGGGTGGCGGTGGCGCCTTATGGGGAGAGTTTGTTGCTGGCGGTTGGGGGCGGGGGGTAGGGTTTGGGGGTAGGGTTTGGGGGTAGGGTTTGGGGGTTGGGGGGGTTGATTGGTTTGGGGGGGATTGGGGGATGGGGAGTTTTCACCCCCACCCTAACCCTCCCCCTAAGGGGGAGGGGATCTATGGGGTTCGGGGGGATGGTGGGCGTAAGGGGGGATGGTGGGCGTAAGGGGGGATGGTGGGCGCAAGGGGTGGTAAGGGATGGGGGTGATGGGCGTAGGTGGGGGATGATGGGCGTAGTGGGGGATGATGGGCGCAGGTGGGAGTTGGCGGGGGTGAGTTTTAGAAGGGGGTTTTTTGGATGGCTGGGGATGTTTGGGCGGAAATTGGGGTTGTTGGGGGTAGCGGGCTTTATGCGATTGAGGGGTTGTCGGGGGTGGAGCGGGTGGAGGTGGATACGCCTTTCGGGCGGCCTAGCGATGCTATTGTGGTGGGGGATTTAGGGGGGGCGCGGGTGGCTTTTTTGCCGCGGCATGGGCGGGGGCATCGGTTTGGGCCGACGCATATTCCGGTGCGGGCTAATATTTATGCGCTGAAGGTTTTGGGGGTGGAGCGGGTGGTGTCGGTTAGCGCGGTGGGGAGTCTTAGGGAGGAGTTGGCGCCTTTGGATTTGGTTATTCCGGATCAGCTGATCGACCGGACGCGGTTGCGGGAAAGCACGTTTTTTGATGCGGGGATTGCGGCGCACGTGGGGGTGGCGGATCCTTTTTGCGCGGTTGCGGGGGAGGTGATTTATCGGGCGGCGCGGGATCTGGAGGTTGCGGTTCATCCGGGGGGTACGATGGTGGTGATGGAGGGGCCGGCGTTTTCGACGCGGGCGGAGTCGTTTATGTATCGTTCTTGGGGGGCGGATATTATCGGGATGACGGCTTTGCCGGAGGCTAAGCTGGCGCGGGAGGCGGAGATGTGTTATGCGACGATGGCGTGGGTTACGGATTATGATGTTTGGCGGGCGAATACGGAGGCGGTTAGCGTGGAGTCGGTGGTGCGGAATTTGATGCAGAATGTGGCTACGGCCAAGGAGCTGCTGGCGCGGTGCATTCCGGGGTTGACGGGGGCGCGGGGCTGCGGGTGCGGGTCGGCGCTGAAGGATGCGATTATTACGGCGCCGGATATGATTGATGGGGAAACTAGGCGTAAGCTGGCGCCGATTATCGGGAAGTACGTCGGGGAGTAGGCGGGGCGATTGGCCGGTGTTGGGTTGGCTTGAAATTTTAATCGGGAGGTTTGGTTATGCCGAGGCAGGAACCGGGGGAGCCTTATTTCCGGGTGGATTCGGTGGAGGCGCGGGCGATGCTGGAGGCGGATCCGGAGGGGACGGCGGTGATTGATGTGCGGCGGCCGGATGAGTGGGTGTCGGGTCATGCGGCGGGGGCGGCGCATATCGAAATTGACGAGCTGCCGGGGCGTTTGGATGAGCTGCCGCAGGGCAAGAAGTTGCTTTTCATTTGCGCGGCGGGGGTGCGTAGCGGGCTGGCTTGCGAGTTCGCGATGTCGGGCGGGTTTGATCCGGCGAATCTGTACAATGTGGATGATGGGACTCCGGCGTGGATCGCGGCGGGGAATCCTACGTCTTATGGGGATGATCCTTAACGGGGCGGCGGCGTGGGGCGCACGGCGCTGGGCGCGGTTTGATGCGCCGGGTTGTTTGGGAAATTGGCCTAAAATTTGGGGTGAACGGAGGGACTTTTGGCTACTGATCAGGTGATGGGAGATGTTAAGGACTTGGGGTTGGCGCGGGATGGGGTGAACCGGATTGAGTGGGCGGGGCGGGAGATGCCGGTGGTGAATCTGATCCGGGAGCGGTTTGCGCGGGAGAAGCCTTTGGCGGGGCTGCGGCTGGCGGCGTGTTTGCACGTTACGACGGAGACGGCGAATTTGGCTTTGGCGCTGCGGGACGGGGGGGCGGAGGTGAATTTGTGCGCCAGCAATCCGCTGAGTACGCAGGATGATGTGGCGGCGGCGCTGGTGGGGGAGTACGGGATTCCGACTTTCGCGATCAAGGGGGAGGATGACCGGACTTATTACAGTCATTTGACGGCGGCGTTGGACTCGAGGCCCAATGTTACGCTGGATGACGGGGCGGATTTGGTGACCATTCTGCATACGCAGCGGTCGGAGTTGGTGTCGGAGGTGATCGGGGGGACGGAGGAAACTACCACGGGGGTGATCCGGCTGACGGCGATGGCGGGGGACGATAAGCTGCGGTATCCGATTATCGCGGTGAATGATGCGGAAACGAAGCACTTTTTCGATAACCGCTATGGGACGGGGCAAAGCACGTTGGACGGGATTACGCGGGCGACGAACATTCTTTGGGCGGGCCGCCGGGTGGTGGTGGCGGGTTATGGCTGGTGCGGGCGGGGGGTGGCGTCGCGGGCGCGGGGGATGGGGAGTCATGTTATTGTGACGGAGGCCAATCCGATCCGGGCGCTGGAGGCGGTGATGGACGGGTTTACGGTGATGCGAAGCGTGGATGCGGCGCGGGTGGGGGAGGTGTTCATCACGGTGACCGGGGGGCTGCATACCATCGGGCGGGAGCATTTGGAGGTGATGCCCAGCGGGGCGATCTTGGCGAACAGCGGGCATTTCAATGTGGAGATCGACATTCCGGCGCTGGAGTCGATGGCGGTTGCGCGGCGGGAGGTGCGGCCTTTTGTGGAGGAGTACTCGCTGCCGGACGGGCGGAAGCTGTATCTGCTGGGTGAGGGGCGGCTGATTAACTTGGCGGCGGCGGAAGGGCATCCGTCGGCGGTGATGGATATGAGTTTCGCCAACCAGGCTTTGGCGGTGGAGTACATCGTCAAGAACCGGGGGCAGTTGGCGCCGGGGGTGCATAGCGTGCCGGCGGCAACGGATCGGGAGGTGGGGCGGCTGAAGCTGGAGTCGCTGGGCGTGGCGATCGACAGCCTTAGCGCGGAGCAGCAGAAGTATCAGGAGAGTTGGGAGGAGGGGACTTAGGGATTCCGGGCGGCTTGGCGGAAAAGCCGGTTGCTCATCCTTCGACAAGCTCAGGATGAACGGGGCTTGGCGGAGGCGCATCCTTCGACAAGCTCAGGATGAACGGGGGCAGGGGCGGGGTATGAACGGGGGTAGGGGCGGGGGTAAGGGGTGGGGGGGCGGATCTTGGATTACATTGGCAAACAATCGACAAATTACTGGGGGACGACTCGATGCCCATTCAATTTATGACATCGCCCAAGTACCTGCTTACCTCGGAGTCGGTGACCGAGGGGCACCCGGACAAGCTGTGCGACCAGATTTCGGATGCGGTGCTGGATGCGGCGCTGCGGGGGGATCCGGGGAGCCGGGTCGCCTGCGAAACGGTGGCTACCAAGAATCTGGTGATGGTCACCGGGGAAATCACTACCAAGTCGGCGCTCAATTTTGACGACATTGCCCGGGGGGTGATGCGGCAGATCGGGTATACCGACGTTGCTTACGGGATTGACGGGAATTCGTGCGGGGTTTTGGCTCACGTTAGCCAGCAGTCGCCGGATATTAGCAGCGGGGTGTCGACGGCGCTGGAGGAACGGGGGGGCGGCACGGCGGACGCGCGACGAGCGACGGGGGCGGGGGATCAGGGGATGATGGTGGGTTTCGCGTGCGACGAAACCGAGGGGCTGATGCCGCTTACGGTGGACTTGTCGCATCGGTTGGTGGAGCGGCTGGCGGAGGTGCGGAAGGACGGGCTGCTGGATTATCTGGGGCCGGACGGGAAGTCGCAGGTGACGGTGGAGTACCATAAGGGGCAGCCGCGGCGGGTGGATGCGGTGGTGATCAGTTCGCAGCACCAGGATGATGCTGACCGGGAGTCGTTCCGGCGCAAGATTCGGGGCGATGTGATCGAACACGTTATCCGTCCGATTGTGCCGTCGGAGTTGCTGGATGACAACACGCGGTATTTCGTCAATCCCAGCGGCTGGTTTGCGGTGGGGGGGCCGCAGGGGGACACCGGGCTGACCGGGCGCAAGATTTTGGTGGACACTTACGGCGGGATTGCGCGGCATGGCGGGGGGGCGTTTTCGGGGAAGGATCCGACGAAGGTTGACCGCTCCGGGGCGTATGCGGCGCGGTATGTGGCCAAAAATTTGGTGGCGGCGGGGCTGGCGCAACGGGTGGAAGTGATTGTTTCCTACGCGATCGGGGTGGCGGAGCCGATTTCGGTATCGGTGGAAACTTTCGATACCGGGCAGATTGCCAATGACCGGATTGAGGGGCTGGTGGGGGAACATTTTGATTTGCGGCCGGGGGCGATTATCGAGGACTTGAACCTGCGGCGGCCGATTTACCAGCCGACGGCGGCTTATGGGCATTTCGGGCGGCCGACGGCGGAGGCGCTGGGGCTGTCGTGGGAGCGGGCGGATAAGGCCGAGGAGCTGCGGCGGGCGGCGGGGTAGCGTGGGCAGTTGCGGCCGCGCCGCTTGGGGTGTAATTCCTGCGGCATAGCTGTTGGATGTTGCCGCCCGCCTTGTGCTTGCATGGGGCGGGCGGTGGTTGTATGCTTTGCGGAGGTTATGTGGCATTTGCTGGGTAGTCGGGTAGCGGTATACTGGCAACTTGACTACGGGGTAACAACCGCCCCGAAATGGGCGGCACGATTGAAGGACGATGACCATAAACACGATCAAGGTGACGATGGTGTAACAACCGCCCTGAAATGGGCGGCACGATTGAAGTATGTTCGCCGCGATTCCCGTCCTGCTGGTTGCCGGACGTAACAACCGCCCCGAAATGGGCGGCACGATTGAAGGACGAAGGGTGTTAGCACATTCAGCAGTGTCCCGACGGTAATAACCGCCCCGAAATGGGCGGCACGATGGAAACCCAATAGAGGAATGCTTTCCAGCGAATGCGACAGAACCGGATATTGTGGTAGTTATTGGGTCTGGGGTGAAAGAATTGGATTTTGTAACTTAATGGGAGGGATGATGCTTGCGGAGATTCGGTTTGGGACTGATGGTTGGCGGGGGTTGATTGCGGGGGATTATACTTATGGGAATGTGGCGCGTTGCGCTAGGGGGTTGTGCGATTATTTGAAGGGGCGGGGGACGGCGGGGCAGGGGTTGGTGGTGGGTTATGATACCCGGTTTTTGTCGCCGGAGTTTGCGGCGGTGGCGGCCGGGGTTTGCGCTGGGGAGGGGGTGCGGGTTTTGTTGTCGGATCGGGCGGCGCCTACGCCGGCGCTTAGTTATAATGTGTTGCATTGCGGGGCGGCGGGGGCGGTTATTATTACCGCCAGCCATAATCCGGCGGTTTGGAACGGGTTTAAGTTCAAGCCGGAGTACGGGGGGAGCGCGACGCAGGAAATTACGGATGCTCTGGAGGGGGCGATCGCGGCGGTGGGGCCGGTTGATGCATCGGAAATTGATGCCGCGTTGCGAGTTTCTAGGGAAAGGGTTAGTTCGTTGGTGACGGATTTGGAACCGTCGGAGCCGTATTTGAATCAGTTGGCGGGGCTGGTTGATTTGGATGTTATTCGGGGGGCGGGGTTTCGGGTGGTGACGGATGCTATGTATGGTGCGGGGGCGGGGTATTTGCCGCGGTTGCTGGAGGGCGGGGCTACGGTAGTTGAGGAATTGCGGGGGTATCGTAATCCGGCTTTTCCGGGGATGTTGCAGCCGGAGCCGATTGCGCCTAACTTGGGCGAATTGATGGCGCGGGCGCCGGCGGCGGGGGCGTCGGTGGGTATTGCATTGGACGGGGACGCCGACCGGGTGGGGATTATAGATGAGGGGGGGCGGTTTGTTACTACGCTGGATGTTTTTTCGTTGCTGGCGTGGTATTTGCTGGAGGAAAAGGGCTGGCGGGGGTCTTTGATTAAGGGGGTGACGGCGTCGCAGGCTCTTAACAAAATGGGCGGGATGTATGGGGTGGAGGTGTATGAGACGGCGGTGGGGTTTAAGCACATGGGGCCGCGGATGGGGGAGTTGGATGCGCTGATGGCGGGGGAGGAAAGCGGGGGTTTTGCGTTTCGGGGTCATGTGCCGGAACGGGACGGGATTCTTAGCGGGTTGTATGTGCTGGAGTATATGGCGAAAAGCGGCAAGTTGGTGTCGGAATTGTTGGAAAATCTTTTCCGGCAGGTGGGGCCTCACTTTTACCATCGGCGGGATATTGAGTTTGATGTTGCGGATCGGGAACGCATCCGGGAGCGGGTGAATGACCCGGATCTGCGAAGTTTGGGCGGTCTGGCGGTGGTGGGATCGGATAGTATTGACGGGCGGCGGTTGCGGTTTGATGATGGTTGGCTGGCGGTGCGGTTTTCGGGGACGGAGCCGTTGTTGCGGATTTATGCGGAGGCGGGATCGCCGGAACGGGTGGCGCGGTTGTTGGATGCGGCGGCCGAATACTTGGGGGTTTAGCGGGCGGGAAGGACGGTAATGTAGTTGCATAATGCCGGGGAAGGTATGCCGGGGAATGCGTATTTAGGAGGGTTAGCGATGGCGGAAAAGCGGATATTGTGCGCTTATGGGGTGGATCTGGATGCGGTGGGGGGTTGGCTGGGTTCTTACGGCGGGGAGGATTCGCCGGATGATATTTCGCGGGGGTTGTTTGCGGGGGAAGTGGGTACGCCGCGGCTGCTGAAGTTGTTTGAGCGGCTGGGGATCAAGACGACGTGGTTTATTCCGGGGCATTCGGCGGAAACTTTTCCTGATGAATGCCGGATGATTGTTGATGGGGGGCATGAGGTGGGGCTGCATGGGTATTCGCACGAAAACCCGATTGCGATGTCGCCGGAACAGGAGGAGGCGGTGTTGACGCGTTGCATTGATTTGCTGACGCGGTTGTCGGGCAAGGCGCCTACCGGGTATGTGGCGCCGTGGTGGGAGTTCAGTCATGTCACCAACGAGTTGCTGCTGAAGCATGGCATCAAGTACGATCATAGCTTGATGCATCGCGACTTTGAATGCTATTACGTGCGGGTGGGGGACCGCTGGACCAAGATAGATTACTCGCAGCCGGCGGATGTTTGGATGCACGCATTGGTGCGGGGGGAGGAGACGGATTTGGTGGAGATTCCGGCTAATTGGTATCTGGATGATCTGCCGCCGATGATGTTTATAAAGAAGTCGGTCAACAGTCATGGGTTCGTCAATCCGCGGGACATAGAATCGCTTTGGCGGGATCAGTTCGATTATGTGTACCGGGAATATGATGATGCGGTGTTTCCGATTACGATACATCCCGATGTGAGCGGGCGGCCGCAGGTATTGCTGATGCTGGAGCGGCTGACGGAGTACATTGCATCGCACGATGGGGTGCGGTTTTTGACCTTTGACGAAATTGCGGATGATTTTCTGGCGCGGCATCCGCGAGGGAAAGGGGCGGGGTAGGTTAGGAATGGCCGAAACCCGTTCATCCTTCGACAAGCTCAGGATGAACGGGTTTCGGCGGCGGCCGGGGTGAACGGGTTTGGGTTGTTGGGTGATAGGGTTTTGGGTTGGTCGGCTGTTGGGTGGGGGTTAGCGTTTGGTGTATTGGGGGGCGCGGCGGGCGCGTTTTAGGCCGTATTTTTTGCTTTCTTTGATGCGGGCGTCGCGGGTTACGAATCCGGCGCGGCGTAGGGCGGGTTTGAGGGAGGGGTCGAAGGTGATGAGGGCGCGGGTGATGCCGTGGCGGATGGCTTCGGCTTGGGCGTTGACGCCGCCGCCGGCGACTTTGGCGACGACGCGGAAGCGGTTGAGGGTGTTGGTGACATGGAAGGCGTCGTTGGCGACACGCTGCCAGGTTGACCAGCCGAAATACTCGTCCATCGGCTTGCTGTTGACGATGAAGGGGCCGCCGTCGTCCATATAGATGCGGACGCGGGCGATGGCGGTTTTGCGCTTGCCGGTGCCGTAGTAGTATTGTTGCGCGGCGTCTGCTTGCACCAAGTCGGTGTTGCCTCCTTGGGGGATTTGGGGGCGGGATTGGGGTTAGCTGATTTGCGCGGCCTGGGCGTCGTGGGGGTGCTGGGGGCCGGGGTAGACTTTGAGGCGGCGCAGCATTTGGCGTCCCAGGTGGTTGCGGGGGAGCATACCTTTGACCGCGAGTTCGATGACCCGTTCCGGGCGGGTTTCGAGCAGATCGCGCAAGCTGGTGGTCTTGAGGTTGCCTACGTAGCCGGAATGGCGGTAGTAGAGTTTTTGGGTGGGCTTGCGTCCGGTGGCGCGGATGCGGGCGGCGTTGACTACCACGACGAAATCGCCGGTCATGGTGTGGGGGGTGTAGGACGGTTTGTCTTTGCCCTGGAGGGATACGGCGATGTCGCGGGCGAGGCGGCCGAGGGTTTGGCCGGTGGCGTCGAGGACTTTCCAGTTTTCGGCGACTTCGCCCGGTTTGGGGAAGTAGGTGCTGGCTCTTTTCATTCGCTTTATCCGGTTCAGCCGGGGGGATTGAACGCCCCCTCCGGGTATTTTACTTCGATTAGGCATAGGCCGCGGGCGGGCAGCGGGGGGATGGCGGGCGGGTCGGCGGCGCCGGCCAAGATCTGCTGCATTAGCTCCACGGGCTGGTTGCCTTTGGCTATTTCGAGGAGGATTGCGTTGGTTTTTCGGATTTGGTGCTGGAGGAACCCGTTGGCTTCGGATTGGATGATTATTGTATCGGATTCGCGGCGGATTTGCCATTGGGTTACGGTGCGGTCGGCGCTGCGGTCTTTTGGGTGGCCGGGGACGATGGGCCGGAAGTCGTGGGTTCCGATTAGGGCTTGTGCGGCTTGGGCCATTAGTTCCATGTCCAGCGGCTGGCGGATCCATAGGTGGGTTTGGCGGCGGAGGGCGGTGGGTTCGGGGCGGGCGAGGATCCGGTATTGGTAGACCCGCGCGGCGGCGGAGCGGCGGGAATGGAACCCGCCGGCCACCGGGATGGCCCGCAGCACCCGGATGTCGTCGGGCAGGTAGTAGTTGAGCGCCGCCGGAAACCTTTCGGCGGGATGCCGGGAGGCGGTTGGGAAGTCTACTACCTGGCCGAGGGCGTGGGCGCCGGCGTCGGTGCGGCTGGCGCCGCGGATGCGGATGCGCTCGCCGGTGAAACGGGTTAGGGCCGTTTCCAGCGCCCCTTGGATCGTCGGTTGGTTAAGCTGCAATTGGAAGCCGTGGTAGCGTGTGCCTTGGTATTCCAGCCATAGGGCGATTCGCCGGGGTGGGCCGTCCGGCGGGGGCATTATACCAGCTCGATTACCGCCATTTGCGCGGCGTCGCCCTGGCGGGGGCCCAGCTTGACGATGCGGGTGTAGCCGCCGGGGCGGGCGGCGTAGCGGGGGGCGATGTCGTCGAACACCTTTGCCACTACCCGCTTGTTGGGGATTTGGGACAGGGCCAGGCGGCGGTGGTGGAGGCTGCCTTTTTTGCCGTGGGTGATGAGTTTTTCGGCGACAATACGGGTTTCTTTGGCTTTGGCGAGGGTGGTGGTGATGCGCTCGTGCTTGATCAGTTCGCTGACCAGGCCGCGCAACAGGGCTTTGCGCTGGTCTTTGTAGCGGCTTAGCTTGCGTCCGGTGACGCGGTGGGATGCCATTAGCGGTTATCTCCCTAATCTTCTTCGTCTGCTTCGGGGTCGGGGTCGGCGGCGGGATCGGGATCTTCGGCTTCGGAATCGTCGTCGTCTAAGGCGCTTAGCGGGGCGAAGTCGGCGGCGATGGACATTCCGGCGGGGGGATGGGTAGGGGCTTCGGTGCCGCTGCCCATTAGTTCGTCCAGGTCTTTGATGGTAAGGGTGTCGGCGACGGGAAAGACGTCTTCGATGGAAAAGCCGGGGACGATTGGGGGGAGCGGCGGCGGCGGGGGGGGCGGCTGGCTGCCGCCGATGCCGCGGCCGGCTAGTTTTTCCTGTAACTCGAACAGGGATTTTTCGCCGAAATTGCGGATTTTGAGCAGATCTTCGTCGGACATATCCAGCACTTCGCCGACCCAGTTGATGTTGGCGCGTTTGAGGCAGTTGAGGGTGCGGGGGGAGAGCTGGAGGTCTTCGATGCGGGTGCGGTAGACTTCGGGGGAGACGGCGCGTTGGAGGCGGTCCATCGCGCGGTCGTCGGAGCTGTTGAGGTTTCGGAACAGGAAAAAGAGGCCGTAGAGTTCATCGGCGGCCTGCTGGACGGCTTCGACGGGGCGGATGGCGCCGTCGGTCCAGATGTCCAGGATCAGCCGCTCGTAGTTGGTTTGCTGGCCGACGCGGGTGGGTTCTACTTGGAAGTTGACTTTGTGTACCGGGCTGAATAGGGCGTCGACGGGGAGAGCGCCGGTGGGGGTGTGGGGGCCTTCGTCGCCGGGCTGGGCGGGGCGGTAGCCGACGCCCTGCTCGACGTTGAATTCGATTTCCAGTCCGGCGTATTCGTCGTCGAGGGTGGCGAGGTGCAGTTCGGGGTTGACGATTTCGAAGCCGGGGTCGGAGATGATGTCGCCGGCGCAGACGGCGCCGGGGCCTTTGACTTCGAGGCGGAGTTTGCCCATACGGGAGCTGCTGGAGCGGATGCGGATGCTTTTGATGTTGAGGAGGATTTCCATGACCTCCTCTTTGACGCCGGGGATCGCCATGTATTCGTGGACTACGTCGGCGATTCGGACCCAGGTTATGGCGGCGCCGCGGGTGGAGCTGAGGAGGATGCGGCGCAGGGGGTTGCCGACGGTTTGGCCGAAGCCGCGTTTGAGCGGCTCTACGGCGACCCGTCCGTAGGAGTCGGTGGATTCGATGACGTGGATTTCGGGCTTGGGGGGTTCGGCTCCGAAGCCGTCCGGCATACCGGCCGGCACGATAAAGGTGTCCAGCATCGACACTGAATTACCTCGAGTAAAACTCAACGATTAGGCGGGAATCGAGGGCGGAGGGCAATTGGTCGTCAGCGGGCAGGGATACGACCCGGCCGGACATTTCGCTTACGTCGAGGGCGAGCCAAGTCGGGACCAGGCGTTTGGGGAGGCCGTTGGTGCGCTCGGCGTAAAAGTCGGTGGTTTTGAGGGATTCTTTCCAGGTGATTTCGTCGCCGGCCTTGACCGAGTAGGACGGGATGTCGGTTTTGCGCCCGTTGACCCGGAAGTGGCCGTGCAACACCATTTGGCGGGCTTGTTTGCGGGATTCGGCGAATCCCAAATGAAAGACCACGTTGTCGAGGCGGCGTTCCAGGCTGCGCAGGAGGTTCATGCCGGTTACGCCGGGGGAATTGAACGCTTCGGTCATGTACTTGCGGAATTGGGATTCGAGGACGCCGTAGATGTATTTGGCTTTTTGCTTTTCGAGGAGGTGGACGCCGTAATCGGAGGGGCGGCGGCGGCGGCGCGACACATCGCCCGGGGGGGTGCGGCGTTTCTCGAAGGCGCAACGCGGGGTAAAGCAGCGGTCGCCTTTCAGGAACAGTTTTTCGCCGGAGCGCCTGCACAAGCGGCAGGCCGGCCCTGTGTATCGTCCCATAAGAGTTGGATTACACTCTCCTTCGTTTGGGTGGGCGGCATCCGTTGTGGGGGATGGGGGTTACGTCGCGGATGCTGGTGACGACGAGGCCGACACCTTGCAGGGAGCGGATGGCGGCTTCGCGTCCGGCGCCGGGGCCTTTGATAAAGACGTCGATATGGCGCATACCGGCGTCGACGCCGCGGCGTCCGGCTTGTTCGGCGGCGCGTTGGGCGGCGAAGGCGGTGCCTTTGCGGGATCCCTTAAAGCCGACGGCGCCGGCGCTGGCGGAGGAGATCACGTTGCCCTGCGGGTCGGTGATGCTGACTAGGGTATTGTTGAAAGTGGAGTAGATGTAGGCTCGGCCTTGCGGCACGGAGCGCCGTTCCCGGCGTCGGGTTCTGGGTCGGGGCATTGTTTCACCGCCTATTTCTTGCCGCCGGTGCGTCGGCCGCGGCCGGCCACGGTGCGGCGGGGGCCTTTGCGGGTGCGGGCGTTGGTGCGGGTGCGCTGTCCGGCGACCGGCAGATTGCGGCGATGGCGCAGTCCGCGGTAGGAGCCGATGTCCATCAGCCGGCGGATATTTTGGTTGACTTCGCGGCGCAGGTCGCCTTCGGAGATATATTCGCGGTCGACCAGTTCGCGGATCCGGTTGACTTGGGCTTCGGTGAGTTCGTTCATACGGGGGGGCAGATCGGGATCGAGGGCGGCTTTGGCGACGATTTCGCCGGCCAGCTTGGGGCCTATTCCGTAGATGCTGCGCAGGGCTACGTGGGCCCTTTTGCGGTCCGGCACGTCTACTCCGGCAATGCGAACCAAGGTTGCCTCCTTTATATATGGTATATATGGCGGCGGCGCGGGGGCGGTCAGCCCTGGCGCTGGGCGTGGCGGGCGTTGACGCAGATGATGCGGATGACGCCCTTGCGTTTGATGACGCGGCACTTGTCGCACCGCGGTTTGACGGATGCCGTAACTTTCATTATACGCCTGCCGATGGGGATGGGCAAGTCCGGGGCGGCGGCTCCGGTTGGCCCAGCCCGGGATTGGCGTCCGGGGTTGGCGGACTATTTTCCGGCGGGAAACGGTGGTTACTTGAAGCGGTAGGTGATGCGCCCGCGGGTTAGGTCGTAGGGCGACAATTCTACCAGAACCCGGTCGCCGGGCAAGACGCGAATGAAGTTCATTCGGATTTTGCCGGACACGTGGGCCAGGACTTCGTGGTCGTTGGGCAGTTCGACGCGGAACATACCATTGGGGAGGGCTTCTTTGACGCTGGCTTCGACTTCGATGGCCTGTTTCTTTGGCATATAACCCCTGATGGATTCGATTTGACCGCCGGCGGCTTGCCCGTGGGCGGTTCAGGTGTGCAAGGTAAGGATTTCCGGCCCTTGTTCGGTGATGGCGATGGAGTGCTCGAAATGGGATGACAGTTTACCATCGGCGGTGACAACCGTCCACTGGTCGTCCATAATTTTGGTGCGCCAATCGCCGAGGTTAAACATCGGTTCGATGGCGATGCACATACCGGCGCGCAGTAGCGGGCCGCGTCCGGGTTCGCCGTAGTTGGGGACTTGGGGATCTTCGTGCAGGAAGCGCCCGACGCCGTGGCCGACGAATTCGCGGACCACTCCGTAGCCGCGGGATTCGCCGTAGGCTTGGATGGCGGCGCCGATGTCGCCGATGCGGGCGCCGGGGACGGCGGCGCGGATGCCGGCTTCCAGACCTTGACGGGTGTCTTGCATCAGGTCCAGCAGGGGCGCGGCGATTTGGCCGACGGGGATGGTGACCGCGGCGTCGCCGATTAGGCCCTTGTAGGTGGCTCCGACGTCTACTTTGATGATGTCGCCCTCTTTGATCACTCGTTTGCTGGGTATGCCGTGAACGATTTCCTCGTTGACCGAGGCGCAGATGGTGGCGGGGAAGCCGCGGTAGCCCTTGAAAGTGGGGGTGGCGCCGCGGCGGGTGATTTCCTTAAAGGCGATGCGGTCGAGGTCGCGGGTGGTCATCCCCGGTTCGACGGATCTCTTGAGCAGGTTAAGGGTTTCGCCGACGATTTCCCCGGCTTGGCGCATCAGGGCCAGTTCTTGAGGGGATTTGATGGTTATCCCGCCGGAGTACTGGGACGGCGCGGTGGATGCGGTTTCTATTTTGCGTTTCCGGTTCACGGGGTTATTTTACTCTCAATTGGGGTTTTTGGAAAGGGTTTCGCGGGGGTTGGGCTAAAGGGCGGCGGTAATGTTTTGGAATACGTTGTCGATGGAGTCCTGGCCGGGGATGTCGCGGAGCAGGCCGCGCTGGCGGTAGAAGGCGAGGAGGGGCATAGTTTCGTCGCGGTAGACGGATATGCGTTTTTGCACCGCTTCGGGGCGGTCGTCGTCGCGCTGGTAGAGCTGGCCGGGGCAACGTTGGCAAGGGGGCGGGGCGTCGTTGTCGTTGATGGTGTAGGGGGCTTGGCATTCGCGGCAGATGTAGCGTCCGCCGAGGCGGCGGGTTAGTTCGGGTTCGGGGACTTCGATGTGCAGGACGTGGTCCAGATCGCGGGCGCGGTGGGTTAGGGCGGTTTCCAGTTCTTGGGCCTGGCGGGGGCTGCGGGGGAAACCGTCGAGGATGAAACCGTCGGCGGCGGGGATGGACATAATTTGATCCAGCATAATGTCGATTACCACCGGGTCGGGTACCAGTTCGCCGCGGTCCATATATTCTTTGGCGCGGAGGCCCAGAGGGGTGCCGTGGCGCAGGTTATGGCGGAAGATGTCGCCGGAACTGATGTGGGTCAGTTCGTAGCGTTCCGCCAGTAGCTGGGCTTGGGTGCCTTTGCCGGCGCCGGGGGGGCCGAACAGGGCGAGTCGCAGACTTCCGGGCATCGTTAGCGGAGGAATCCTTCGTAGTTTCGCATCATTAGCTGGGCTTCGAGTTGGCGGAGGGTATCGAGGCCGACGCCGACCATAATGAGGAGGCTGGTGCTGCTGAGGGAAATGGCCTGGACGCCGGTGACCAGCGAGGCGAGGTAGGGGACGATGGCGATGAAGCCGAGGAAGAGGGCGCCGCCCATCGTTATGCGGACGATGACGCGGTTGAGGTAGTCTTGGGTGGGGCGTCCGGGGCGGATGCCGAGGACGAAACCGCCGTTGCGCTGGAGGTTTTCGGCGAGGTTTTGCTGGTTGAAAATGACGAGGGTGTAAAAGAAGGTGAACAGCACTACCAGGATGAACACCATCACCCAGTAGAGGGGGGAGGTGGGGATCAGGAGTTCGGCGAAGAAATTGGCGACATCGCCGAGCCAAGTGGTGTTGGTGGAGAAGTAGGTGGCGATGGTGCCGGGCAGGATGACGATGGAAAAGGCGAAGATGAGGGGGATCATCCCGGCGGAATTGATGCGGAGGGGGAGGTAGGTGGCGCCGCTTTGCCGGTACATTCGTCCGCCGCGGAAAATGCTGCGTCCGTATTGGACGGGGATGCGGCGGTGGGCTTCGTTGAACAGCACGATGAGGGCGATGATCAGCACGCCGATGAGGGCGAAGAAACCGATGCCCAGGACGTTGTCGCGGTCGAGGAAACCTTGGGTCAGGAGTCCGGGGAATCCGGCGACGATGCCGGCGAAGATGATGAGGGAAATGCCGTTGCCGATGCCGCGCTCGGTAATCAGTTCGCCGAGCCATACCAGCAGCATGGTGCCGGCGGTGATGGAAAGGAGGGCGGCGACGGTGGGCAGGAGGGCGTCTCCGGTGAAGCCTACGTTGGTTAGGACGTTGTTTTGTTGCAGCAGCACTAGCTGGCCGTAGCCCTGGGCCAGGGCGATGGGGACGGTGAGCCAGTGGATGATGCGGTTCATAGAGGCGCGGCCGGCTTCGCCTTCGCGGGACAGTTCCTGGAGGCGGGGGATTACGGGGGTGAGCAGTTGGATTACGATGGATGCGGTGATGTAGGGGAAGACGCCGAGGGCGACAATGCTCATGCGGCTGAGGGCGCCGCCGCTGAAGAGGTCGAGGAAACCGAGGAGTTCGTTATCGCGGAACAGGTTATCCAACTGCGCCTGGTCGATGCCGGGGAGGGGGATATGGGCGATAAAACGGTAGAGGGCGAGGATGGCGAGGGTAAAGAGGATTTTGGCGCGCAGGTCGGGCAGGCTAAAGGCGTCAATGGCGGCCTGTAGCAGCCTGGGGAAGCGGCCTCCCTGCGGTTCGGCGGCGATCATCGGGTTGTGGTTTCCTCGGCGGAGCCGTTGGCGGCGGCGATGGCTTCGCGGGCGGGGCGGGTGAATTTGTCGGCCACCACGGTCAACGCCTTAGTCAACTCCCCGCCGCCGACAATTTTCACGGGCTGGTTGAGGTTGCGGACGCAGCCGCGCTCCACCAGCGTTTGGGGCGTTACCGTATCGCCGTGATTGAAGGTATCCTCCAGGGTTTCGAGTTTCACTAGGGAGTAGTGGGTCTTGAAAATGTTGTTGAAACCGCGGCGCATCGGGAGTCCCTTGATGATGGGCAGTTGGCCGCCCTCGAAGCCGACGCGGGGGCCGCGGCCGGAGCGGGATTTTTGGCCTTTCATGCCGCGTCCGGCGGTGCTGCCCTGGCCGGCGGCATCGCCGCGGCCGATGCGCTTGCGGCTGCGGCGGGCGCCTTTGGGGGGGGCTACCTGGTGCTGCATCATAGCGCTTATTTCACCTCCTCGACCCGCAACAGGTGCTGGACTTTTTGGACCATTCCGCGGATGGTGGGGGAATCTTGGTGGACGACGGTGTCTTGCAGGCGGCGAAGGCCGAGGGATCGGATGATTTCCCGCTGGTTGCCGGGGCGTCCGATGCAGCTTCGCGTCCAGGTGATTTTCAGTTCGGGCATAGAGCGTTTCCGTTGGCCGGCCGCGTTTTTTGGCGCGGCCGGGGGTGGCGTAATTTCTTAGCTGGCGGCGGTTTCGTCCGCGGGCGCGGGGGCGATGCGGCCCCGTTTGGCGAGTTCGGTGGCGGGGTCGCGCAGTTGGCGCAGGGCTTCCATGGTGGCGTACACGATGTTGATGGGGTTGCGGGAGCCTAAGGATTTGCCGACCACGTCTTTGACGCCGCCGAGTTCGAGGATGGCGCGCATCGCGCCGGCGGCGATGACGCCAGTGCCGACGCGGGCGGGCTTGATCAGGACGATGGTGGCGCCTTTTTTGACCGTGATTTGCTGGGGGATGGTGCTGCCGCGGAGGGGGACGGTGACCATTTCGCGGCGGGCGACGGCGTTGCCTTTGCGGACGGCGTCGGGGATGACGAGGGCTTTGCCGAGGCCGGCGCCGACGGTGCCCTGGCTGTCGCCGACTACCACGAGGGCGTTGAACCGGAGGCGGCGGCCGCCTTTGACGACTTTGGCGATGCGGCGGGTGTAGACCACGCGCTCGGAGAAACCGCCGGTGTCCTCCTCGCGGGGGGCGCGTTCACTGCGGGGGGGGCGTCCGTCGCGGGGGCCGCGGCCGCCGCCGCGTCCATCGCCGGCGCCGTCACCGCCGCCGCCTCGTCCCGGCCGGTTTTGTCCCGGGGGGCCGGAGCGGCCGCCCCGGCCTGGTCCGCCGCGTCTGCTTGGTAGGGCTTGTACCATTGGGGGTTAAGACCTCCGTATAGTTGACCCGATTGGGGGTTAAAACTGGAGTCCGCCTTCGCGGGAGCCGTCGGCGAGGGCTTTGACTCGTCCGTGGTATTTGCAGCCGCCGCGGTCGAACACGACTTGGGTGATGCCGGCGGCGAGGGCGCGTTGGGCCAGGGCCTTGCCGACGGCGGTGGACACGGCGGTCTTGGGGCCGGCGGGGGCGTCGGCGTCGCCTTTCAGGGCTTCCTGGCTGGAGGCGGCGGCGATGGTGCGCCCGGTGGTGTCGTCGATTACTTGGGCGTAGATGTGTTTGAGGCTGCGGAACACCGACAGCCGGGGGCGTTGGGGGGTTCCCGACACCTTTTTGCGGACCCGGATTTGGCGGACTTGGCGCATTTGTCTGGCGTTTCGGTCTTTCGGCATACTTACCCGATTCGTTTTTCGCGGATTTGCCGTCTTTGGGCGGGGGTTAGGCTTTGCGGGCGGCCGACTTGCCGGGCTTGAACCGGAGGATTTCGCCCTGGTAGCGGATGCCCTTTTCCTTGTAGGCGTTGGGGGGGCGGACTTTGCGGACTTGGGCGGCCAATTGGCCTACTTTCTGCTTGTCGATGCCCCGGACGTGGATGCGGTTGTTGCCTTCGACTTGCATCGTTACGCCGTCGGGCGGGTGGATTTCCACGGGGTGGCTGTAGCCTACGTTGAGGATGACGCCATCGCCGGCGGCCTGGACCCGGTAGCCGACGCCCATCAGTTCGAGGGTGCGGGAGTAGCCGTCGGTTACGCCGATGACGGCGTTGGCGATTAGGCTGCGGGTTAGGCCGTGGAGGGCGTGGTGAAACTTGCGCTCGCTGAGGCGCTCCACCAGCACTTGGTCGTCTTGCACCTTGACTATCACGTCTGGGTGGTAGCCTTGGGTGAGGGCGCCGCGGGGGCCGGTGACGGTCACTTGGCCGTAGCCGACTTCAACGGTTACGCCGTCGGGGATGGGGATGGTTTTGCGCCCGATGCGGGACAGGGTGCGGGATTGGGCGTTGCCGTTGGCCGGCGCTTCACCAGACATAGCAGAGCAATTCTCCTCCGATTCCGTTGCGCCAGGCTTGGCGTCCGGCCATTACGCCCTGGGAGGTGGATACGATGGCGAGGCCCAGTCCGCCGTAGACGCGGGGGATTTCGCCTTTGCCGACGTAGACCCGCAGTCCCGGCTTGCTGATGCGCTTGAGTCCGGCGATGGCGGGCTGGCGGCCTTCGCGGTAGGACAGATGGATGCGCAGGGTGGGATGGGCCTGGCCGCGGGGCAGGTCGTAATCGCGGATGAACCCCTCGTCTTTGAGGAGCCGGGCGATGGCGAGCTTTAGTTTGGAATGGGGCATCATCACCGAATCGTGCCGCGCCTGGATGGCGTTGCGGATCCGGGTGAGCATATCGGCTACGGGGTCGGTTACGGGCATTGGCGTTTCATCTCTCCGTATATAATAGGCGCGGTTGCGGGCGGGCGGCTACAAGCTGGCCTTGCGGACGCCGGGGAGTTCGCCGGTGAGCGCCAGTTCGCGGAAGCAGATCCGGCAGAGGCCGGCGTGGCGGATGTAGGCGCGGGGGCGGAAACAGCGTCCGCAACGGTTATAGGCCCGCACCGGGAATTTGGGCGTTTTGCGCCATTTTTGGATTTGGGACGTTTTCGCCACGCGGCGCCTCCGTTTAAGTTTGTCGGATGAAAGGGAATCCGTAGAGTTCCAGCATCCGCATCGCCTCGGCGTCGTTGCGGGCGGTGGTGGCGATGGTGACCTGGAGTCCGCGGATTCGATCGATGGAATTGTAATCGATTTCGGGGAAAATGATCTGTTCCCGGATGCCGATGGAGAAATTGCCGCGGCCGTCCATCCCGCGGCGGGGAATGCCGCGGAAATCGCGGATCCGGGGCAGGGCGGTGTTGACTAGGCGGTCGAGGAAATGATACATCCGGTCGCCGCGGAGGGTTACGGCGGCGCCGATGGCGTTGCCCTGCCGGATCTTGAAACCGGCGATGGATTTGCGGGCGCGGGTGACTACCGGCTTTTGGCCGCTGATGGTGGTCAGGTCTTGGGTGGCGGCTTCGAGGGCGCGGCCATTGACCAGGGCTTCGCCGAGGCCGATGTTCAGCACGATTTTTTGGAGCCGGGGACTTCCATCGGGTTGGCGTAGCCGAATTCCCGCATCATTTGCGGGATTATATCGCTGCGGAACCGTTCTTTCATCCGGGGAACCGGGGGGCCGGCGGCTTCGGCTTGGGCGATGGCGGCGTCGTCCGCGCCGCGCTGGCGGCGGGAGGATCGGCCGCCACCGCCGCCGCGCCGGGCGGCGGGCGTTTGGGCCGGGGCACTGGGTTGTTGCGTATCGTCAGCGAGCATCGTCAATTATTTCCTGGCACTTGGGGCAACTGCGGACTCGGGCCCCGGTTTCGAGGAAGGCGATTCGGGGTTTGGTGGGGCGGTTGCACTTGTTGCAGATCAGGGCTACGTTGGAGGCGTGGAGGGGGGCTTCCATTTGGATGCGGCCGGACTGCCGGACGCCGGGGCGGCCGCGCATATGGCGGGTAACGATATTGACGCCTTCGACCACGACGCGGCCTTTTTGGGGATCCTGGCGCTCGACGCGGCCGGTTTTGCCTTTGTCCCGGCCGGCGATGACCAGCACGGTGTCTCCGGCGCGAATCCGCATTAGACCACCTCCGGGGCCAGGGATACGATGCGCATAAAGCCGCGCTCCCGGAGTTCGCGGGCGACGGGGCCGAAAATGCGGGTGCCGCGGGGGTTAAGGTTTTCGGCGATCAGCACCGCGGCGTTGTCGTCAAACTTGATATAGGTTCCGTCGGGGCGGCGGTGGGGCTGGGCCTGGCGGATTACCACGGCGCGGACTACGTCGCCCTTGCGAACCGGCGAGTTGGGGGCGGCTTCGCGGACGTTGCAGACGACCACATCGCCGACGTTGGCGTACTTGCGCCGGCTGCTGCCGGGGATATTTATGAGGCGGATGACTTTGGCTCCGCTGTTGTCCGCCACGGTCAACCTGGTATAGGTTTGAATCATTCCTGCGTTCCTCGGTGGGCCGGCGGTGAGCCGCCGGCCGCTTTAGTCGCTGGGTTCAACCGCGGCGTCGGCGCTGCCGGCGGTGAGCAGGTTGAGGATTTCGGGGTCGATGTCCTCGTCCATTTCGAGGTCGATGTCGTCGTCCATATCCGGCGGCGGGGCGTCGGCGATGGGGGCGGTTTCGGGTTCGGTGGCGGCGTCGCCTTCCAGTTCGATGGGGCGGACTTCGGCCACTTGGCGGCGTTCGAGGATTTCGAGGAGTCGCCAGTGTTTGGTTTTGGAGATGGGGCGGGTTTCCTCGATGCGGACCAGGTCGCCGATGCGGCATTGGTTTTGGGGGTCGTGGACGTAGAAACGGGCGACGCGGCGCACCTGTTTGTGGTAGATGGGATGGCGCTGTTTCCAAACCATTTCCACCACGGCGGTTTTGTCTTGCTTGACGCGCACCACGGAGCCGGTGCGGACTTTGCGCCTGGCTTTGGCAGTAACCACTAGCGGCCCTCCAACATCTGCCGCTCGCGGATGACGGTGCGCAGGCGGGCGATGGTTTTGCGGACGGATGCGGGTTCGTTGGAATTGGGGAGCTGGTTAGTGGCGGCGCGGAACCGGAGGTTCATCAGCTCGCGGCCGGCCTTCGCCAACTCCTCCTCGAGTTGTTGGTCGCTCAATTCTCGGACTTCGTGAATACGCATAATCTTTTAGGCGACGGCGTTGCTGGCGGCGGTGGCCAGGCGGTCGCGGAAAACGGTTTTGGTGGCGATGGGCAGTTTTTGGGAGGCGAGGCGGAGGGCTTCGACAGCCTCGGTTTGGGGGACGCCGGCGACCTCGAACAGGATCCGGCCGGGCTTGACCACGGCGACCCAGTAATCGACCGCGGCTTTGCCGCCGCCCATACGGGTTTCGGCGGGTTTTTTGCTGACCGATTTGTCGGGAAAGACCCGCACCCAGACCTGCCCGCCGCGCTTTAGGTGGCGGGTTACGGCGATACGGGCGGATTCGATTTGGCGGGCGGTGATCCAGCAAGGCTCCATCGCCTTGAGGCCGACTTCGCCGGCGGTGACGCTGCTGCCGGTGACGGCGGCGCCGCGCATCCGGCCGCGGAATTGTTTCCGGTATTTGGTGCGCTTGGGTTGCAACATATTTTAGCTCCCGGTGCAGGGTGGCGATTGCCTGGCGGCGCCCGGCTAATCGCTACATCCTTAGTTTACACCTTTAGTCTACATCCTGGCTGAGCAATAGCTCCAGTTCGTCGTCGGGTTCGCCGGGTTGGACGGTGACTTCGATGGTGTCGAGTTCCTCGGCTTCGGCGGCGCGGGCGGGCATCACTTCGCCGGTGTAGACCCATACTTTGACGCCGACGCGGCCCATAATGGTATGGGCTTCGGCGAGGGAGTAGTCGATATTGGCGCGGAGGGTATGGAGGGGGACTTGGCCTTGCATCATTTTTTCGGTGCGGGCGATTTCGGAGCCGGAGATGCGGCCTTTGACGATGATTTTGATGCCTTGGGCGCCGGCTTGGGTGGCGCGCTGGGCGGCCTGGCGCATCGCGCGGCGGTAGGCGACGCGGCGCTCCAGTTGGTCGGCGACGTTGCGGGCTACCAGATAGGCGTTCAGTTCCGGCTGTTCGATTTCCAGGATGTTCAGTTGCACCCGGCTGCGGGTGATCGATTCCAGCTTGGCGCGGAGGTTTTTGACCCGCTCGCCGTCGCGCCCGATGAGGATCCCGGGGCGGGCGGAGTGGATGTTGATTACGCTGTCCTGGGCGCCGCGGTCGATTTCCACGCGGGCGATACCAGCGTCGGAAAAGGCGCGGTATTCCTTGCGGATACTGTCGCGCAGGTCCAGATCTTCCTTGACCAGGGTGCGGTAAGCGGCGCCGTTGGGGGCGTACCAGTGGGCTTTCCAGTCTTTGATGATGCCCAGCCGGAAGCCGTAAGGATGGGTTTTGTGGCCCATTCCGCAGTCTCCTATTCCTCGGGTTCGTCTACCACCACGGTGACGTGGCTGCTGCGTTTGGTGATGCGTCCGATGCGGCCCCTGGCCCTGGGGCGGAACCGTTTTTGGGATTGGGCGTTATCGGCGGTTATTTGGATGATGCGCAGGTTATCGCGGTCCATCAGCATATTGTTTTCGGCGTTGGCCGCGGCGGATTGCACGACTTTGAGTATGGGTTTGGCCCAAGGGGACGGCAGGAGGCGGAGGGTGTTCAGCGCATCATCGACGCGCTGGCCGCGCACCAGGTCCAGGATGGGCTTGAGCCTCTTTTGGGAGGCTCCAAGCTGTTTAGCTACGGCGCGAACTGGCGGCAAAGCGTTACCTCACCCTGCTGGAGCGTTCTGAGCGGGCTACGTGGCCCCGATAGGTACGGGTGGGGGAAAATTCGCCCAGCCGGTGGCCTACCATATTTTCGGTGATGAACACCGGCACGTGGCGGCGTCCGTCGTGGACTCCGATGGTCAGCCCAACCATTTCGGGCATAATCATCGAGGCCCTGGACCAGGTGCGGATGACGGTACTGGCGCCGGAGCGTTGCACCTGGTCCACTTTTTTCATTAGTTTGGGGTGGACGTATGGCCCTTTCTTGATGGAACGGGACATATTTTAGCGTCTCCTGCCGCGGCGCACGATGAATTTGGTAGAGGCTTTTTTGGCGCGGCGGGTTTTGTGGCCGAGGGTGGGCTGTCCGGTGGGGGATTTGGGGCCGGGCATACCGATGGGGGAGCGGCCTTCGCCGCCGCCGTGGGGGTGGTCAACGGGGTTTTTGGCGACGCCGCGGACGTGGGGGCGGCGTCCGATGTGCCGGGAGGCGCCGGCCTTGCCGAGGCTTTCGTTCTTGTGGTCGGGGTTGGATAGCTGGCCGATACTGGCGCGGCAGCGCAACAGGATGCGGCGCATTTGGCCGGAGGGGAGGCGGATCAGGACGTAGCCGCCTTCCCGGGAAAGGACTTGGGCGCCGGTGCCGGCGCCGCGGACCAGTTGTCCGCCGCGGCCGGGGGTAAGCTCGAGGTTATGCACCACGGTGCCGGTGGGGATGTTGGTCAGGGGCAGGGCGTTGCCCAGCTTGACCTCGGCGTCGGGGCCGGACTGCACCGTATCGCCGACGGCCAAGCCGTGGGGGGCGAGGATGTAGCTCTTTTCCCCGTCGGCGTAAAAGATCAGGGCGATGCGGGTGGTGCGGTTGGGGTCGTATTCGATGGATTGGACGCGGGCGGGGACGCCGTCTTTTTTCCGCTTGAAATCGACTTCGCGGTACATCCGGCGGGAGCCGCCGCCGCGTCCCTGGGCGGTGATGCGGCCGCGGTTATTGCGTCCGGCGTGGTTTTTCTTGCGGGAAATCAGCGACTTTTCCGGCTTGCGGGCGGTCAGCTCCTCGAAGGAGGCGCGGACGGCGTTGCGGGTGCCGGGGGTGATGGGGCGCAGATTTTTTAGGGGCATAATGCTTGCCTTTACAGCCCTTCGATCAGGTTGATGCGGTCGCCGGGCTTGAGGGTGACCACGGCTTTTTTGGTGTCGGGCTGTTTCACCCAGCGGGGGCCGTAGCGTTTGCGCTTGCCCCGCAGTTTGCAGATATTGACGTCCTGGACGTCGACGTGAAAGTTCTTTTCCACCGCTTCCTTGACCTGCACCTTGTTGGCCTTGGGGGCGATCTCAAAGGTGTACTTTCCCGATTCTTGCAGGATCGTGCTTTTTTCGGTGATGGTCGGTTTTAGCAGTACGCGGTGAATGTCCATTTTACTGGCTTTCCTCGTCCGGGCCGACGTCGGTGGGTTCGTCTTGGGGTTCGGGCGCGGCGCCGGCGTCGGGTTGGGCGTTGTCGGGTTCGTAATCGGGGGCGACGGATTCGTAATCGGGGGCGGCGAACTTGCGTCCGCGGCGTCCGTGGGGTTCTGATGCGAGGGTATCCTCGGCCCAGCGGGCGGCGGCCACGGTGATAATCAGCATATCACGGGAAAGCAGTTTTTCGGCGTTCAACTGGTTTACGGGGAGGGTATAGATTTTTTGGAGGTTGCCGGCGGCCCGCACTAGGTCTTGGTCGGTGCCAAGAGTGACTACGAGGGCGGAGCCGGAGATGTTGAGGCGGTCGAGCAGAGCGGTCATGGAGCGGGTCTTGCCGTCAATGGCGTCGGTGGAATCGAGGCAGATCATACGTCCGTTGCGGGCTTTGTCGGACAGTACGCAACGGAGGGCGAGGCGGCGCATCCGGCGGGGGAGGGCTTTGCGGTAGCTGCGGGGGTGGGGGCCGAACACCACACCGCCGTGCCGCCATTGGGGGGCGCGGGTGCTGCCCTGGCGGGCGCGGCCGGTGTGTTTTTGGATCCACGGTTTGCGGCCCCCGCCGGAGACTTCGGCGCGGGTTTTGGTGTCGTGGGTGCCTTGCCGTCGGTTGGACTGGTAGATGACCATCGCTTGATGGACCAGGGAGCGGTTCATGGGCGCGTTGAATACGATATCATCGAGATCGATGTTTTCGACGGTATCGCCGGATTGGTTTTTCACTGCTACTTGCATGGGATCACCGGATTTTCGGTTTGGGATTGGCGGTTAGCGGCGGATTTGGACTAGGCTGTTGGGGGCGCCGGGGATGCCGCCTTTGACCATCAGGATGTTGCGGTCGGGGTCGATGCGGACGATTTCCAGCCCTTTGACGGTGATGCGGCGGTCGCCCATGTGTCCGGCCATTTTCATACCCTTGAATACCTTGCCGGGGGTGGTGCCGCCGCCGATGGAGCCGGGGGCGCGGGCGCGGTCGGATTGGCCGTGGGTGCGGGGGCCGCCGCCGAAGCCGTGGCGTTTCATCGTGCCGGCGAAACCGCGGCCTTTGGAGCGCCCGATGATGTCGATTTTATCGCCGGGGGCGAAAATGTCCACGGCGACGGTTTGACCTACGGAAAACTCCGACGGGTCGTCGGCTTTGACTTCCCGGAGGTAGCGGCTGGCGCGGCTGGGGCGGAAGTGGCCCTGCATCGGCTTGTTGGGCCGCTTGGCGCTGCCGAAGCCCAATTGGACGGCTTCGTAGCCGTCGCTTTCTTTGGTTTTGACTTGGGTGACCACGCATGGCCCGGCTTCAATGAGCGTTACCGGGACGACGCTGCCGTTTTCCCGGAATATCTGGGTCATGCCTATTTTTTTGCCTAGAAATCCCCGAAGCATAGTCAACCGGCCTTGAGTGTCGCCGGCGGGCCGCCCGTTTGCCGGGGCGGGGGCGCCGGAGCGCAATCGTTAGAATCCAGGGTAACGGGCCTGCCTTTTGACGGGCGGAAACTATAGTTTAATGGATATGTCAACCCCGGCGGGCAGGTTCAGCCGGGTGAGGGAATCGATGGTTTTGGAGGTAGGCTCCAGGATGTCGATCAGGCGCTTGTGGGTGCGGATTTCGAAGTGTTCGCGGGAGTCTTTGTCCACGTGGGGGCCGCGGATGACGCAGAAACGGCGTATGTGGGTGGGCAGAGGGACGGGGCCGGCGACTCGGGCGCCGGTGCGCTCGGCGGTTTCCACGATTTGGCCGGTGGAGGTGTCGAGCATTTTGTGGTCGAAGGCTTTAAGGATGATTCGGACTTTCTGCCTGGCCTGCATACGTCATACGCCTTTTATTCAGCCGTCAGGCCGCGCTTTGCCGGCCTGCGATTGCGTCAAGAATTGACCTCGGAAAATTTTGCCCCGAAAAACTGCGTTGAATCCGATGCGAATGCTCCGGCGGGGACGCTAGAGCAGGGTTCGCAGCAACCCCTCGGGAACCGGCTCGTAGTAGCGGAACTCCATTGTGTAGGATGCCCGGCCTTGGGTGATGGAGCGGAGGGCGGTGGTGTAGGCGAAGGTTTCGCCCAGCGGGGCCAGCGCCCGGACGGTTTGGATGCCTTCTTGGCCTTCGATGGTGCGGATTTGGGCGCGGCGGGTGCCTAGATCGCCGATTACGTCGCTGAGGAACTCGCCGGGGGTGACCACTTCCAGATCGGCGATGGGTTCCAGCAGGGCCGGGCCGGCTTTGGCGGCGCCCTCGCGGATCGCCATCATGCCGGCGCTGCGGAAAGCGATTTCCGAGGAGTCGACGGTGTGATAGCTGCCGTCCACCAATGACACTTTCAAGTCGACCAAAGGATAACCGCCCAGCGGCCCATTGTCCAGAGCTTCGCGGACGCCGCGCTCCACGGCGGGGATGTATTCGCGGGGGATAACGCCGCCGGCGATGGCGTTGACGAACCGGATGCCCTCACCGCGGTCCAGCGGCTCCAGCTCCAGCACCACGTGACCAAACTGGCCGTGGCCGCCGGTTTGGCGTACGAAGCGGGCTTCGGCGCGGTAGGGGCGGGTGAGGGTTTCGCGGTAGGATACGCGGGGGCGGCCGACTTGGGCTTCTACGTTGAACTCGCGGCGCATCCGGTCGACCAGCACTTCCAGGTGCAACTCGCCCATTCCCGACATAACGGTTTGGCCGGTTTCCTCGTTGAATCGGACGACAAAAGTAGGATCTTCGTCGGATAGCTTGCGGAGGGCGTCGCTGAGGCGATCCTGGTCGGCGCGGGTCATCGGCTCAATCGCCACGGATACCACGGGGCTGGGGAATTTGGGCGGCTCCAGGATGACTTGGGCGGCATCGGCGCAGATCGTGTCGCCGGTGAAAGTGTTTTTCAGGCCGACGGCGGCGCAGATATTGCCGGCGGTGACGTCCTCCAGTTCCTCGCGGTGGTTGGCGTGCATCAGCAGCAGGCGGCCCATCCGCTCACGGCCTTTGCGGGAAACGTTTTGCACCGATGCGCCGGATTTGACCCGCCCGGAGTAGACCCGCAGGAATACCAGCCGGCCTACATAAGGATCGGTGGCTACCTTGAACGCCAGGGCGGCCAGCGGCCCCGCTTCGTCGGGGAAACGCAGTTCGGTTTCCTCGGTGCGGGGGTTGGCGCCCTCCACCGGCGGCACGTCCGACGGCGAGGGCAGGTAGTACAGCACGGCGTCGAGGAGGGGGTGGATGCCTTTGCCGGATATGGCGCTGCCGCACAGCACCGGCACGATGGCGCGGGACACGGTGGCGCGGCGCAGGGCGTCGCGCAGATCGTCGGAGGATAGATCTTCGCCCTCGAGATAACGGATGAGCAGTTGCTCATCCGTTTCGACGATCTTTTCGACCATTTCTTGGCGGTAGCGCAGATAGTCATCCTCAAATTCCGACGGCACCGGGATTTCCTCGTAATCCTCGGCGCTGTTGCGGGCGCCGCGGCCGACGGGGTAGACGATGGCGCGGCCGCCGATGAGATCGATGGTGCCATAGAAATCGGATTCCTCGCCCATCGGCAACTGGATGGCTACCGGGTTGCCGTTAAGCCGGCGGCGGACGGAATCCAGGGTGCGCTCGTAGCTGGCGCCGATGCGGTCCATCTTGTTGACGAAACAGATGCGGGGGACGGAGTAGGTATCGGCCTGCCGCCAGACGGTTTCCGACTGCGACTGCACGCCGGCCACGGCGTCCAGCACCACCACCCCGCCGTCCAGCACGCGGAGGGAACGCTCCACCTCGGCGGTGAAATCCACGTGGCCGGGGGTGTCGATGATATTGATGCGGCAATCCTGCCAGTAGGCGCTGGTGGCGGCGGCGGTGATGGTGATGCCGCGCTCGCGCTCTTGGGGCATCCAGTCCATCGCGGTGGTGCCGTCGTCGACCCCGCCGACGCGATGGATGCGGCCGGTGGCGTACAGCACCTGCTCGGTGACCGTGGTTTTGCCGGCGTCGATATGGGCGATGAAACCGATGTTGCGGATTTTTTCGATGGGAAAGGCGTTTTGCATTTTTCCAGGCACAGGGGGGAGACAACCAGTCGTCATTATTTCCGGCGCTACGGGATTCCGGCATTGCGGGATTCCGGCGCGGCCGGGGCCGGGATTAGCGGCGGTAATGAACAAAGGCGCGGTTGGCCTCGGCCATCCGGTGCAACTCCTCCCTTCGGCGTACTGCCGAACCTTCGCCGCGCGAGGCGTCCATCAGCTCCAGGGCCAGTCCGCGGCGCATCGGCATCCCCTTGCGGGAGCGGGCGCCCCGGATCAGCCAGCGCATCGCCAGGGCCTCGCTGCGCTCGGGGCGCAGTTCGGAAGGCACTTGAATGGTGGCGCCGCCCACGCGTTTGGGGCGCACCTCCACCGCGGGAGTGGCGTTGCGCAGGGCCTGCTGAAAGACATCCAGCGGCTCGCGGTTCGATTCCCCCTGGATTATGGTAAAAGCATTGTAGGCCAGCCGCTGGGCGGTGGATTTTTTGCCCTGCAACATCAGCCGGTTGATGAACCGGGCCAGTTCCACGTTGTTAAAGCGCGGATCGGGCGCGGTGGCGCGACGCTCGGCGCGTCTCCTTCTGGACATTAGTCGTTACGCCTCTGTTTTGGATGAGGGCGGGCCGCGGCGTCTAGCGGCGCGGGCGGCCGGCTCCGTATTTGCTGCGGCCCTGGCGCCGGTCGTTGACGCCTTCGCAGTCGAGGGCGCTACGGACTACGTGGTAGCGGACGCCGGGGAGGTCTTTGACCCGTCCGCCGCGCACCAGCACCACGGAGTGTTCTTGCAGGTTATGGCCCTCGCCGCCGATGTAGGCGGTGACTTCGACGCCATTGGTCAGGCGGACGCGGGCGATTTTGCGGAGGGCGGAATTGGGCTTTTTGGGGGTCATGGTGCGAACCTGGATGCAGACGCCGCGCCGCTGCGGGCAGCCCGGCCCCCATTTCACGCGGTTGCGCAGGGAGTTCTGGACCCAGTGCATCGCCGGGGCCTTGGTGCGCTTGCGCACCGGCAGGCGGCCCTTGCGAACCAGTTGGTTGACGGTCGGCATAGGTGGTACTCCGTGTGGTTTTCCGGGCAGGTTTCGGTTGGATGGTTAATTTAGCAGGGGTTGGGGCGGGTGTCAAGGGCGGATTTGCCGGATTGCCGGGTTTGGCGTTCCGGGGTTGGCGCTTGCGTCAGGGTTGGGGAATTACGGCGGGGCGGGCCAACTTTTTTGGCGGGTATCGCGCATTGATGTTGACAGGGGGGCTTGGGGTTGTTAGCCTTGATTGTGTTGGGAAATTGGCCGGGGGGCGGGCGACGGGGACGGTGCCGATGGGCGGTCCGTCCGGCGGGGATTGCCGCCCGGCCGGTGGCATTGCGGCGGAGCGGGTCACAACCCGGTTCGCGATTATCCGAAAGCGGAGGCTGATTGCGATGGCCTACAAGGCTGAGTACATTTGGATTGACGGGCAGGAGCCCACATCGAAGCTGCGTTCCAAAGGGAGGATTGTTCCCGATGGGGAAGCCCCCGACCTGTGGGGGTTTGACGGCTCCAGCACCAACCAGGCGCCGGGCGAAAACTCCGACTGCGTGTTGCATCCGGTGCTGGTGGTTCCCGACCCGGTGAGAGGGGGGAACAACAAGCTGGTGATGTGCGAGGTGCTGCTGACCGATATGTCGCCGCATCCGACCAATACGCGGGCGGGCTGCGCGGCGGCGGCGGAAAAGTACGCCGCGCTGGATTTCTGGTTCGGCATCGAACAGGAATACACCTTTTTTGACGGGATCAAGCCTTTGGGCTGGCCGGACAACGGGTTTCCGGCGCCGCAGGGGGGCTACTATTGCGGGGTCGGCTCCGATGAGGTCTACGGCCGGCCGGTGGTCGAAAAGCACATGGACGCCTGTATGGACGCCGGGCTGGCGATTACCGGGATTAACGGCGAGGTGATGCCGTCGCAGTGGGAGTTTCAGATCGGCCCCATCGGCGCGCCCACGGTGGCGGATCACTTGTGGCTGGCCCGCTGGCTGCTGTATCGCATCGGCGAGGATGTGGAGAAGGCCGACGGGCAGAAGGGGATCAGCGCCACGCTGGACCCCAAGCCGGTGAAAGGCGATTGGAACGGGGCCGGGGCGCATACCAACTTTTCCACGAACCGGATGCGGGAAAATTACGATGCCTGCGTCGCGGCGGCGGAGGCGCTGAAAACCCGCCACGATTTGCACATCGCCAATTACGGGCACCGGATTGAGGAGCGGCTGACCGGCAAGCACGAGACCTGCTCCTACCGGGAGTTCCGGTACGGGGTTTCCGACCGGGGCGCGTCGGTGCGGATTCCGTGGCAGGTGGCCCGGGATCAGAAGGGGTATATCGAGGACCGCCGCCCCAACGCCAACTGCGATCCCTACGTCGTCACGAAGCTGATTATCGAGACGGTGGGGGGGGCTGCCGGGGGGTAGCCGCTGCCGCCGGTTTGCTGGAACGCGAGACGCCGCCTCTTGGGGCGGCGTTTCTATTTAGGGGTTTGCCAATTAGCGAAAGGCGTCTTTAGGCAACCCGGATTGCCGGATGATGGAACCCAAGGTTCCGCGTTTGACGTCCTCGCCCTCGCTACGAAAGGAAAGGGTTACGCCCCATCTTTTACCACTATGATAGCCTTCATAGATGCAATGGGATCCTTTGCCAGGACGCTTGAAACTGAAGCCGTTATTTTCAAGGATGGCGATAACTTCCCGGAATTTCACGGAGCTGGCAGCACGGTTCGAGTGGGGCCGCGATTGGCACTTCCAAGATGCAGTGAGTTGCGCAGGGCGAGAACCCGGCACAGGAACGCTAGGCGCAAGCGCAATCCCAGCGGGGCCTTGCGGTTCAAGAATCCGGCGCGTTCTTTTTCCGGCAACTCGGATATGTATTCCAGATAAGTCTCAACGGCATCGCGAAGCTCGTTGCGGACTTCATCGAGGCTTTCCCCTTGCGCCGCCAGGTCGAAGTCAACGCAAATCGCCTCCCAATCGCCGGGTTGCCCCCATGCGTAGCAGGTAAGTTTGCGCATCGCCGTTTCCTTTCCTTAGAGTAAATTAGTTGAGTGAGATATATAGTGCGCTAAATCGTGTCAAGGCGTCAAGTTGCTTTTTGCGGATGAATGAGGGAGGTTGATGTGGCGGACGAGCAGGGGGACGGGTTGGCTGGCGGCGGGGTTGCGGCGGCGGTGGGGTTGATGTATACCGCGGCGGAGCGGTTTGCCGGCGCGGCGGGGGAGTTGCGGGCTTGGAGCGACTTGGGCGTGGTGGCCGAGGCGCAGGCGGCTTGGCGGGAGCGGGAACGTGCGCAGGGTTCTTTGGTTGTGGGTATGGGGCGGGGCGGCTCCGGCGTAAGGGCGGGCGACGTGGTTAGCGGGATTGAGCGGTTTCGGTATTTCAAGGGTTCTGATGGAAAACTGGCGGGTTCCTGGTGGCCCGCCGGCGTTAGCAGCGGCGGCGCTCCGGTTGCGGGGACGGGGGCTTTGCCGGTGGAGGAAATGCTGCGGCCGGGTTGCCTGCTTTCCGATGCGGCTTTTTCGGTGACCGGAATCCGGGTGGTTGCCGGGCGCCGGGCGATCGAGTTGAGCGCCGTTCCGCGGCGGCAATGGCATGAGCATACCGGGGGCGGGCTTTGGGATGGGCCGGAGGAGTTCCGGCTGCTGGTGGACGCGGAGCGGGGCGTTCTTTTGGGCGCTACGTCTTGGTTTCAGGGGCGGGCGATGGCGGGGCGGGATGCGGTTAGCGTCAGTTTCGACGGGCCGCTGCCGCCGGAGGACGGGCGGCGGGATGGCATAGGCGAGGTTGCGGGGCTGCTGTATGGGGCGCAGCATAGCTTTGCGGCGGTTCGCGCCACGGTGCGGGAATGGCGGGCGGGCGGCGATGTTTGGCAGCGGCTGGCGGCGGTTAATCCCTCCCGGTTGCGAAAGGAATCCATTGGCCCCGACGGGCGGCGACTGGGCCTCGAGGTATATGACGGCGGCGTTTGGTGGCGCTATTCGGCAGCGGCGCGGGTTGCCGAAACTAACGCCCCTATGCCGTCGCTTCCGCCGGAATATAATGCGCGGTTCAGCCCGCATCCGTTCACTCCGGGCGATGCGGTATACCAAATTCTGGACGGCGAGTATGCGATTATTGCCGCGCCGTGGCTTAATCCGTCGCACCTGCTTTACTGCTGGCGGCTGGAGCCGGCGGGGCGGACGGCTTTGGCGAGGCGGAAGGCGATTCGGGTGCGGGGGGAGGCCAATCACGACAACGGGCCGCGCTACTGGTGGGAAAAGATCAACGAATGCGAGCTGCTGGTGGACGCCGAGCGGGGAACGTTGCTGCGTTTGGCCGGAATTGTGGACGGACAGGAAGTCGCGGGTCACGAAGTGACCGCGATTGAGTTCGACGGCCCGGTGGACCCCGCTGAGTTCGGGTTCACACCGCCGGATGGGGCTGCCGTTAGGGTGGGCTGGTGGTCGGATAGGCCGCTGCCGCCGCCGTCTTTCGGTTTGGGGTAGCGGGGGATCGGATCCGGGGCGGGGGTATTGGGGGTCTTACCGTCGGCGGCGGGGGCGGAATTTCAGGGCGCCTAGCATCGCCAGGGGGGACAGCAGTAGCAGCAGGCTGCCGGCCGGAGCGCCCGGCGGGGCGCTGCTGGGGGCGATGTTGCACCCGCCGCCGGATTCCGCGGCGGGGGCGGGTTGCGGGGTTGGGGCTGCGGCCGGGGCGGTCGTGGGTGTGTTGGGGGGTACGGCGGTTGCGGGCATTGCCGCCATTGGCGCAGGGGTGTTGGTTGCCGGGGGCGGCGGCGTTGCCGTTGGGGCCGGCGCGGGGGTTGGCGTGAGCGTGCTGGTAGGCTCAGGCGTGGGTGTAGGAGTTGGCGTAGGTGTGGGCGTCGGTGTGGGCGTTGGCTCGGGAGTCGGTGTAGGTGTGGGAGTCGGTGTAGGTGTGGGCGTGGGCGTCGGCGTCGGTGTAGAAGTAGGAGTGGGTGTAGGCGTAGGAGTGGGAGTCGGTGTAGGCGTGGGGGTGGGGCGGTTTCCGATTTGCTGGCCGAACTCCCACCATGACGCGCTGCCATCGCCGTCGAAGTCGGCTTTCAGGGTGGGGTACTGGTTGGATGCGCCAAAATCCCAATGGTCATCGCCTCCGGTTGCCGGGTCGAAATCCCCGTCAGCATTGTCCCAGTCAATGATCCATTCGGCGTATATGCCGGTGTAGCCGGTGGCCACCTGTAACTCGGCGGTGGTCTTGCCCCCGGCAACGTTGGGGGTTCCCTTTCCGATTCCGGTGGTCAGGCCGGAGGTTTGTGTATTCCAATAGCTGGAGCGGATTGTGGCTCCGCTCCCATTTATCCCTATCAGCCCGCCTACTACGGTTTCGCCTGACCCGGCTGTTTCGCCCGACACTTTGCCGGTGGCGTAGCTGGCGATGATGGTACCGCCATTGTGCCCTGCCAGCCCACCCGCATATACCAGCACCTCGCCGGCCGGAAATCCCTGGTCGATCGCAGGGTTGCTTCCCGACACGTTGCCGGTGGCGTAGCTGTTGCTGATGGTACCACCATTGTCCCCAGCCAGACCGCCCGCAAATGCCGCCGGGTACGGCGAGCTTCCTGACACGTTGCCGGTGGCGTAGCTGGCGGTGATGGTGCTACCATTGTACCCAGCCAGACCGCCCGCATTACTACCCGACACGTTGCCGGTGGCGTAGCTGTAAGTGATAGTGCTGTTATTAGATCCTACCAACCCGCCGGCGGAATCACCCGACGCGTTGCCGGTGGCGTAGCTTTTGGTGATGGCGCCGATATTACGCCCTACTAGTCCGCCAGCTGAATCGCCCGACACGACGCCAGTGGCGTAGCTGGTACTTATGGTGCCGCCATTATCGCCTACCAGGCCCCCTACCAAACCCTCCGCTTGCCCGGTGAATGGAGGGGCGTCTGATATCTCCGACACGTTGCTGGTGGCGTAGCTGTCGGTGATGATGCCGCCATCCTCGGTCCAGTCTCTATTCCAGCCTACCAACCCGCCTGCAACAACGCCCGACACGTTGCCGGTAGCGTAACTGCCGCTGATAGTGCTGCGATTTTGACCTACCAGCCCGCCGACCAACCTACCCGACAAGTTGCCGGTAGCGTAGCTGTCGCTGATAGCACCATAACCATTATATCCTACCAGCCCGCCCGCAGAACCGCCGCCTGTCACATCGACGTCAACTATGCCTACATTGAGGATAGCGCTCTCGCTACTGATGTAACCGAAAAGGCCGACTGCGCCGGGGTCGTCTAATTCAGTGGTGCGGTTGATGTACAGGTTGGAGATGGTATGTCCGTTGCCGTCGAATATGGCGTTGAATCCAGCTTCCCATTCCCTGCTGACGCCGATGGGCAGCCAGCCGGCGCCCGTGGTCCACTTGGCGTTGACTGCGGCGGATGCGTAGCTGCCGGCGGCGGCGAAGTCGAGGGGGCGGGTTAGTTCGTAGCCGTGGCATTGGCTTTCGCAGACGGTTCCCGGGAAGGCGGCGGCGTAGGCTTCGGCGTTGCGGTCGGGGTTGCCGTCGCCGTTCAGGTCGTAGCGGATGGCGTTCAATTGCTCCAGGTTGGATATTTCAATCAGCCGGTCGCCGTCGGTGTCGTGATGCCCGTTGGCTGATTGGGAGGTGGCGATACCGTAGGATGCCGCGGCTATCAGCAGGGTTGCGATGAGGAGCAGGGGGATTAGGGCGCGGGGTTTCGCCATTTTGACGCCTCCGGGCGCGTTGCATCTGCTTGATGCCTTAGCATACCTAGCCGTTCCGCGGGCGTCAAACGGTTGCGCGATTGCCGCCGGGTTGTTATGCTGGATGGGTAGCCTTATTCCGCCCTCAGGGGGTTTCCCGATGGCCCGCTTTTTGCCGTATGCCGATATGGACAAAATTCTTTCCCTGTCCAAACGCCGCGGGTTCGTGTTCCAGAGCAGCGAGATCTACGGCGGCCTCGGCTCCACTTGGGACTACGGGCCTTTGGGGGTGGAGCTGAAGCGCAATGTCAAGGAGGCGTGGTGGCGGTCGGTCATTTCGGAGCGCGACGATATGGTGGGGCTGGACTCGGCCATCCTGATGCACCCGCGGGCTTGGGAAGCCAGCGGCCATGTGGCGAATTTCAGCGATCCGCTGGTGGAGTGCCGGGAGTACAATAATCGCTACCGGCAGGACCATCTGGTAGAAAGCATTCGCAATAGCAAATGGTGGAAATCGCTGAAAGACGATATTGGATTTCCATTCGACCCGGATATGACACACCAGACGGAAACTACACATATAGAAATCTCTGAAAAACTCGACAAGTGGATTAGAGGCAGTGGGTTGTACGATGCGAGGAACCTTGCTTTGGTTAGACAACGAATAGCAATGACCCCCATTGTTGCAGGGAAAATTTTGGAACTTTGGAAACCTGAAAGACCATCCGATAGTGACATTGAGTCACTAATGATTGCCATGGCATCGTGGCCTCTTAGTGCCAATGTTCTCCCTTGCCCGGATTGCGGGGGCGAGCTTACGGCGCCGCGGCGGTTTAATTTGATGTTTCGGACTTTTATGGGGCCGGTGGAGGATACGGCTCACGAAGTCTGGTTGCGGCCGGAGACGGCGCAGGGGATCTTTGTCAATTTCCAAAATGTGGTTAATGCCACGCGTCGGAAGCTGCCTTTCGGCATTGGGCAGATCGGCAAGTCTTTTCGCAACGAAATCACTCCGGGCAATTTCACTTTCCGCACCCGGGAGTTTGAGCAGATGGAGGCGGAGTTTTTTGTCCGCCCCGGCACCGATGCGGAATGGCTGCATCGGTGGGTCGATGACCGCTTTCAGTGGTATGTGAATTTGGGCATCCGCCCGGAAAACCTGCGGCGGCGGCGCCACGGCCCGGACGAATTGGCCCATTACGCCAAAGATTGCTACGATATCGAATACCGCTTCCCTTGGGGGTGGGCCGAGCTGGAGGGCATCGCCAACCGGACCGATTTCGATTTGAAGCAGCACGCCGAATTCAGCGGCGAGGATTTGAGTTATTTCGATGACACGGTCACGCCCCCGGAACGCTATTATCCTTATGTGATCGAGCCGTCGGGCGGGGTGGATCGGGCGGTGCTGGCCTTTTGGCTGGACGCTTATGATGAGGAGCCGGACGGCGATACGGTGCGGGTGGTTTCCCGCATTCACCGGCGGCTGGCGCCGGTGACCGTGGCGGTGCTGCCGTTGTCGCGCAACCAGCGGCTGCTCCCTACCGCCCGCCGGGTTTATGACCTGCTCCGCCTGCATTTCCCCGGCGTCCAGTTCGACGACGCCCAGGGCATCGGCCGCCGCTACCGCCGCCAGGACGAAATCGGCACGCCTTATTGCGTGACCGTGGATTTCGGCACGCTGGACGACCATCAGGTGACCATCCGCGACCGGGATACGATGCATCAGGCCAGGGTGCCGATCGCCCGGCTGACCGGCATACTGCGCGACAAACTGGAGCATGGGTGGTAGCGCCGGGGGATTGAACTCGCCTATGGTATGGATGGGGGGTTATGGCTGATTTGGTGGCGTCGGTGGTGCGGGATGGGTTGTATACCCATGTTGTGGGGGGCCGGGTGCTGTATTATCCGGCGCTGAAGTCTACGATGGACGAGGCGGCACGGCTGGCGGGGGCGGGGGCGGATGAGGGGGCGGTGGTGCTCGCGGAACGGCAGTGGGCGGGGCGGGGGCGGCAGGGGCGCAGTTGGGTATCGCGTCCGGGGAATTTGCTGCTTTCCGTGCTGTTCCGGCCGGGTATGGCGCAGTTGCCCTTTATCAGCATTATCGGGGCGGTGGCCGCGGCGCGGGCGGTGCGTAAAGTCGCCGGTTTGTCGCCGATGGTGAAGTGGCCCAATGATTTGATGCTGGAGGGGCGCAAGGCGGCGGGCATTTTGGCCGAAAGCGCTATCGCGGGCGATTCGGTGTGTTATGCTGTCTTGGGCATCGGGGTCAATATCGCCTGGAATCCCGCCGAATCCGATGCTGAAATAGCGGCGCACCATCCTGATCTGGCGGAGCGGGCTACCAGCGTCAATGCCGCCGCGGGGCGGGAGGTAGCGCGGGAGTCGTTGCTGCGGCAGTTGCTGCTGGAGCTGGATGATTTGTATCTCCGCTTGGGGCGCGGCGAGTCGCCATTGCCGGAATGGCGCGGGTTGCTGGAAACTTTGGGGCGGCGGGTGACGGCGGTGTCCGGCAACGAAACTTGGGTTGGGCGGGCGGAGGATGTCGACGATACGGGCAATCTGCTGCTGCGATTGGAGGGGGGGGAGTTGGTGGTTTTGACCGCCGGGGATGTTAGTATTGGCGGGGTGGGGATGGGGGCGGGGTGAAATATAGGGGGGATTATGCTGGAGTCGCTGAGTCTTGACGGGCGGGTGGTGGTTATTACCGGAGGGGGTACCGGGTTGGGGCTGGCTATGGTGCGGGCGCTGGCGCGGGCGGGGGCCGTTTTGGCGGTCGCCGGACGCCGGCCGGGGCCGATTGAGGCGGCGGCCGCCGAGGTGGAGTCGCTGGGCAGCGAGGCTATTGCGGTGGTGACCGATGTGACCGATTCCGGGCAGGTGCAGGCATTGATGGACGCCGCGGTTGCCCGGTTCGGCCAGATTGATGTGCTGATTAACAATGCCGGGGCGGTGCAGGATAATGTCCGCAAACCCATTTGGGATATTACGGACGATGACTGGCATCGCATTATGGACGTGAATCTGTCGGGGGCGTTTTATTGCTCCCGGGCGGTGTCCAAGCCGATGGTGGAGCAGGGCCACGGGAAAATAATCAACGTGGCGTCGGGTTTCGGGATGCGGGCGGGGCGCGATATATATATGTATTGTTGCAGCAAGGGCGGGATGATTCAGCTTACGCGGGTACTGTCTTTTAATCTGGCCCGCTACGGGGTCACCGCCAACAGCATCGTGCCGGGGTTTGTGCCTACGGGGGATATGGGGGCTACTACATCCAGTCTGCCGCGCTCCGGGGATTTTCTGCCGATCGGCAAGCTGGGCAAGCCGGAGGATTTCGGGCCTTTGGCGGTGTTTTTGGCGTCCAGCGCGTCGGATTATATGACGGGGGAGATGATCATCGCCGACGGCGGCGGGCTGGCCGGGGGCGTTACCCCTACGGGTCACGCGCCGGTGATTCCGCTGGAGCCGTAGCTGTCGGTTGGCGCTTAGCTTTCCGTAAATATCAGGAAATATCAAGCGAGTTCTGGAGCGGGAAATGCCAATTCTGCCGGAATATGGATTGTCGGGCCGGGTGGCTATATTCGCTACGGCGGGGGGGGATGAATCGCCGTTTTTGGCGGCGGCTCTGGCGGAGGCCGGGGCGGCGGTGTTTGTGGTGGCCCGCACCCGGCGGTTGCTGGATGCGGCGCTAGCGGCGCTGCCGGCAGGGAGCGCCGGGACTTTGATTAACCCCGGCTCCGATGTGAGCGCCGCCCGGGTGTTGGCGGAGTTCGACCGCTGCCACGGGCGAGTGGATCTACTGGTGAACGACGTCCGCAGTATGTATGCCGCGCCGCTGCCCGATATTACGCCGCTGGCTTGGGATGAAGTGCAGACGCGCAATGTCAAGCTGCCGTTTTTGCTGTCGCAACAGGTTTTGCCCCGGATGGCGGGGCAGGGATACGGGCGGGTGGTCAATATCGTGTCGGAGTTAGCGGAACGGGGGATGATTAACGGGGCGGCGTTTGCCGCCAGCCAGGCCGCCGTTTTATCGCTCACCCGTACGTTGGCGGTGGAGTGGGGGCGCCATAATATACGGGTCAACGCGCTGGGCGCCGGCTGGATCGATGCTACCGGCCAGTCCATAGAACGGCAACGGGAGGAGCTGCTGGTGCGCTATACTCCGTTGCGGCGCAAGGGACGGCCGGAGGATTTGGGGCCGCTGCTGGTGTATCTGTGTTCGGAATCCTGCGATTACTCCACCGGGCAGCCGGTTTATGTGGATGGCGGGTTGAACGCCCATCCGTAGGCGGCGTTTCCGCCGGCGTGTCCGGGGTGCAGCCCGTTCCGGGATGTAACCGTGTCCGGGATGTAGTATGATAGCCGCGCCGCCAACCTGCGCCGTTGCGTTGCGAGGCCGAATATGACCACCAAGCCCGTTAGTCATCCTGAGTTGGGGCGAAGGGAAAGATACGAGGGGGAAATCGGGCGTTTTCCCGACCGGCCGTTTCCCGATGCGCCGCCGGAAGAATTGACTGCCTACTATGCCATAAACAACCCGGGGTATCCGCCGTCGCTGGCTGACCATTTCGGCAACCGGGAAACGACGATTATCACCAGCGAGGTGGCGGCGGCGCTGATTCCCTACGCCGACACCTATGACGGCGTGCGGTATCCTGACTTGCTGATCGCGTTCAACGTCAATCCGGCGGCCAACATTGCGCGAAAGGGCTACCTGATACCGGAGCAGGGCAAGCCGCCGGATTTCGTGCTGGAAGTGGCGTCGGAAAGCAGCAAGGAACGGGATGAGGTCGCCAAGCGGCGGGAATATGCCCAGATGGGGGTTCCCGAATACTGGCGGTTTGACCATACGGGCGGGCGGTTTCACAGCGCGGCGCTGGCCGGCGACCGGCTGGTGGACGGCGAGTATCAGCCCATTGCGATTCACGAAACGGAGGATGGGGGCTATTGGGGGCATAGCGAGGCGCTGGGCCTGGATTTGTGCTGGGAATCGGGGCAACTGCGCTGGTATGACCCGGTAGGGCAGCGTTATTTGCCCACTTTCGACGACCGGACGGCGGCGCTTTATGTAGAGGCGGCGCGGGCCGATGCCGAGGCTGACCGGGCCGATACGGAACGGGACGCCCGTATTGACGCCGATGCGCGGGCCGATGCGGAGCGGGACGCCCGTATCGCCGCCGAAGCCCGGGTCCGCGAACTGGAAGGGCGGCTCCGGGCGCAGGGCCTGGGGCCGCCGGATGCGTAGCCGTGGCCGCTGCTGTTGCCTAATGCGCGGCGTCGGCTAGAATAGGGGCGGGATGTATCGTCAGCCGACAGAATCAGCTACGCCGGTCGCGCGGTTGCGCGGTATGTCCGATTTTTCCGGCGGCGCGCTCCGGCTGCGCCGGCGGCTGCGCCGGCGGCTGGTCGCCCTTTTCGCGGGGTACGGGTACCGGGAGTTGGATACTCCGTTGCTGGAGCCTACGGAATTGTTTCTCCGCAAATCAGGCGGGGAGCTGGCTTCGCAGCTTTTCAGTTTCACCGATCCGGGCAGCCGGGCGGTCAGTTTGCGGCCTGAGTTCACCGCGCCGGTTATGCGGCATTATCTGGAGCGGGCCGGCGCGGTGGAGCTTCCGGCCCGGTGGCAGTATTGCGGGCCGGTATTCCGGTTCGACGGGGCGGCTCTGCCTTTCGACAGCCTCGGAACGCCCGCGCCCGATTTTCCGGTTGATACGGCTCCGGTTGATACGGCTCCGGTTGATATGTCCCCGGTTGATACGGCCCCGGGAAACCGGGGGGGCGGGCAGTTTACTCAAATCGGGGGCGAATTGTTGGGGGCGTCCAGCCCGATGGCCGATGGGGAGCTGCTGTCTTTGGCGACGGCGGCGCTGGCGGAGGCGGGGCTGGCGGGGTGGACGCTGCGCCTGGCGGATCTCGGCATACTCAACGGGCTGCTGGAAACGCTGGGGCTTTCGGAACGCGCCCGCGCTTTCGTGGTGCAGAATGTCCCGCAACTGCGCGATGGGCCGTCGGTCATTCCCCGGCTGATGGATGATGCCCGGCGGTTGCGCGTCATCGGGCGGGCGGCGGATGACGATTATCTGAACCAGGCAGTGCGGGGGCTTAACGACGACGAGGCGCGCAATGTGCTACTGGGGGTGTTGCGCTCCAATCCGCTGGACCAACTAGGGCAGCGCCAGCCGGAGGAGGTGGTGGCGCGGCTGCTGCGCAAGATTCGCCGCCCTGACGCCGAGGAAACCCTGCGGCGGGCGCTGGAATCGGCGGGGCGGCTGGCCCAAGTGCGGGGCGAACCGCAAGCCGCAATCGCCAGGGCGTATGACGTCCTGCGCGAAGCCGGGGCGGATCGATCATCCGCCGAGCGTCTGGAGCGGGTGATCGGTATGCTCCCCCGCACCGACGGCGGGGATGGCGCATCGGGGCGGATTGTGCTGGACTTGGGGCTGGTGCGCGGGCTGGCCTATTACAACGGGATTGTTTTTGAGGTGTCGCATCCCGGCTGGCATGGGCCGTTGGGGGGCGGCGGGCGTTATGACGGCTTGGCGCGGGATTTGGGCGGACGGGAACGCTTGGCGGCGTTGGGCTTCGCCTACAATCTAGACGCGCTGGCAGATTTGACGTCCGGCGATCCGGGGGATTGCGCCGCCCCGCCCGCGGGCGTGCTGGTGGCGGCCGCCGGCCCGGCGGCGCCGGCCGCGGCTTTGGACGCCGCCCGCGCCATCCGCGCCGGAGGCGAAACCGCCGAGGTGGAAGTAACCGGGCGCACAGTGAACGAATGCATCGTCTACGCCGCCCGCCGCGGGTTTTCCCGGGTAGTCGTGGCCGGCGAGGATGGGGATGTTACGGTTTACGATGTTTGATCTGTCGGGTAAAGCGGCAAGGCAAGGCGGGATATGAGCGAAATCGAAACCGCCGACAGCCAGCCGTTGCTGCGTCTGTTGCTGCCCAGCGATGGCGACTTGCATCAGCCGACGCTGGACTTTATGCGCGGTTGCGGCTTGGCGGTGCGCCGCCCCAACGCCCGCCGCTATACCGCCACGGTGCCGGCCCTGCCCGGCGTCGAAGTGCTGTTCCAGCGCACCGCCGACATCACCGCCAAAGTGGAGGAGGGCGGCGCCGAGCTGGGCATCACCGGCCTAGACCGCCTACTGGAGTACCGGGAATCGGAGCGCCGGGCGGCGGCGCTGTTGGACAACTTGGGCTTCGGGCGTTGCGAGCTGGCGCTGGCGGTGCCGGATTCGTGGCTGGATGTGACCTCGCTGGCCGACTTGGCCGATTTGGCCCTGGAGTTCCGGCAGGAAGGCAAGCAGTTGCGCATCGCCACCAAGTACCCCCGGCTGTTGCGCGCCTTTCTTTACGCGCGGGGGGTCAACTATTTCACCCTGGCGCCGGCGTCGGGAACGCTGGAGGCCGCGCCCCTTGCGGGGTACGCCGACTTAATCGCCGATCTTACCGCCACCGGCGCCACGCTGCGGGAAAACCGGCTAAAGACGCTGGAGGATGGCACGATTCTAAGTTCGCAGGCGTGTCTATTGGCGAACACCGAACTGCTGGGGCAATCCCCGGGCGCCCGCGGATTGGCGCGGGGGCTGACCGAAATGATGGAAGCCCATTTGCGCGCCGAACCGTACTACCGGCTGTCGGCCAATGTGCAGGGGGCGTCGGCCGATGCGGTGGGAGCGATGATCCTGGGGCGTCCGGCTCTGGCCGGACTGCGGGGGCCAACTGTGGCCCGGGTCTACGGCATTGAGGAGGAGGGGCGGTTTTCGGTGAGTCTGCTGGTGAAAAAAGACCGCCTGCTGGAGGCGGTAGACCACCTGCGGGCTTGCGGGGCCGAGGATGTGGCCGCTTCGCAATTGAGTTACCTGTTCGATGCCCGTTCCCACGCTTATGATGCGCTGTTCGGGTAGCCGGGGCGGGCGGTTATGGTGACCGATGGCGGGGTTATAGCCGGGTTTCCCGCGCGTATTATCCGGTTATGCGGACAGGTTCCCTTTCCGGCATTGGCCGCGGCGGTGGGCTTATTGTTCGCCATTGCCGGCATTGCGGTGTTGGATGATTATGGCATTAGCATCGACGAATACGCCCAACGCCGCATCGCGATCGCCAACGCCGATTACATTATGGGCGACCGCGATGCCTTGCCAACGACCCACGACCGTTTTTATGGCATAGCCTTTGAGCTGCCCTTGCTAATGGCGGAGCGCGTTCTAGACTTGCAGGATGACCGCGACATTTTTCTGACCCGCCACCTGCTGATCCGCCTTTTCTTTATCGCCGGGGGCTTTTTCTGCGGGCTATTGGCTTACCGGATATTCGGCAGCCGTTGGGCGGGATTGCTGGCGATGCTTTTGTTTCTATTGCATCCCCGGCTCTATGCCCAATCTTTCATTAACAGCAAAGATATACCTTTTCTGGTTATGTTCGTAATCGCGTTGTATCTAACGCACCGGGCGTTCAATAAAAACACTATCGGCGCTTTTGTGTTGCTGGGTATAGTTGTGGGCGTAGCGGTCAATGTGCGGCCTTTCGCGTTGTTATTGCTGCCGGCGGTGTTGGCGATGCGAGGATTGGACTGGCGGTTTGCCTCCGATCCGTTACGCCGGAAAAACATCTTGATTACCGGGGGCGTCTTTGCGGCGGCCGTGTTGGCCGCGATCTATGTTAGCCAACCCCATTATTGGGAAAACCCGTTGCGCTTTATCGATGGGTTTCAAACGCTTTCGCAACATCCTACTTTGGGAATCAGTCCCTTTCGGGGGCAATTTATCGATTCCCACACTGCCCCGCCCGAATACATCCCCGTATGGTTCGGCATCACTACGCCGCCGTTAGCATTGCTATTGGGGGCGATGGGTGCGGCGGCGGTTTGCTGGCGGGGATTACGCGCCCCCGGACAAATCCTCCGCCCCGGCGAACTGCGTTTTCTGTTTCTGGCGCTGGGCTGCTTCGTGCTGCCCGTTGCCGCCATCATTGTGCTAGAGTTCAACATTTATAGCGGATGGCGGCATATTTATTTCCTATGGGCGCCCTTTTGTCTGCTGGCCGCGGCCGGCTGTCGCCCCCCCCCCCCCCCCCCGAGTTTTCTTGGCAATAAAATACACTCCGCTTTAAGCCGGGGCGGAATCAGTTACCGAAAGATATGGCGGATCGTAGTATATGGCATCGCGTCGGCGAGTCTGGCCGGCGCCGTGTATGCCATAGTGTCGCTGCATCCGCACCAGCATATCTATTTCAACCTACTGGTCAACCGGGCGGATACGGATGAACTGTGGCAACAGTACGAAATGGATTTTATGGGAACGCCGCCCCTTCAGGGATTGGAATATCTGCTGGAACGCTATCCCGATGAGACGTTGTATGTGCTGGATGTGCGGGCGACCTATAACAACCGGGGAATGCTTCCGGCGGCGGAACGGGAGCGGATTGTAATCTCGGATGGATGGACCGCCGATTTTCACATCTGGTCCGACCGGGATCGGCGTATAGATGAAACGGCGTTGACGCCGGTCATTCACGAGTTGCGCGCCTATGACAGCGCCTATCTTTCCATATCCGCCCCCCGCCTAGTATGGGGCGCCGGACTACAGCCTGAGGCGGATGTTTACCGGGCGGCGTACCAAGCGGTAAGCGCGGCGGAAACCCCGGCGGCGCAGGCGACTTTCGACATCTATATCAGCGACCGAGTTCTATACTACGTCAAAGAAAATTGCGCCCCCGCGGATGCGGAAAGAGAGTTTATCCTGCACCTTTTCCCCGTAAATGATGATGACCTGCCGGCCGACCGGCGGGAATACGGCTTTGACAACCAGGATTTCTACTTTGCCTGGCGGGGCGGGTTTTTCGACGGCAATTGCATCACCCAAGTGTCACTCCCCGATTATCCCATCACCCGCATCCGCACCGGGCAGCATATTTCAGGCGGAGGAACGCTCTGGCAAACGGAAATAAACCCGTTTCTATTTACGCAGTTCCAAGAAATAGAGGACGTGTTGGCAAATTCGCAGCCCGTTGGCGGCGGGCCTTTCGATATATATCTGAAAGGCGACCGGGTGGTTTATTACAAAGATCCCTGCGTCGCGGCGGATACGGAGGCGCGGTTCTTTTTGCACCTATATCCCACGAATGACAACAACCTGCCCGCCAACCGCCGGGAACACGGTTTTGACAATCTGGACTTTTCCTTTAGCGAATACGGCGCCCACCGGGGCGGAAAATGCCTGGCGTCAGTGGCGCTGCCGGATTATGCTGTTCAGCGGATCAGGACGGGGCAATTCGTTTCGGGGGAGGGACAGATTTGGCAGGCGGAGTTCGCCGCGGGCGGCGGGGGCAGACCCTAGGGAGATCTGGTATAATTCCGTTATGATGCCGCTTGTTTCGCCCCGTCCCGCCGCCACGCTGCTGGCCCGCATCCGCCGCATCCCGTTCCCGGCATTGGCGGCGGCGGTGGGCTTGTTGTTTGCCGTCGCCGGCGTTGCGGTGCTGGATGATTATGGCATTAGCGGCGACGAATACGCGCAACGCCGCATTGCCAACGCCAACGCCAACTATATTATGGGTGACCGCGATGCCTTGCCCACGAACCTCAACCATTTTTATGGCATAGCCTTTGAGCTGCCCCTGCTGATGGTCGAGCGCGTTTTGGGCTGGCAGGATGACCGCGACATTTATCTGACCCGCCACCTGCTGACCCATCTATTCTTTATCGCCGGAGGAATTTTCTGTGGGCTACTGGCCTATCGTATGTTCGGCAACCGTTGGGCGGCATTGCTGGCGATGTTGCTGTTTTTGTTGCATCCGCGGCTCTATGCCCATTCTTTCTACAACAGCAAAGATATACCTTTTCTGGTTATGTTCATAATCGCCTTGTATCTAACGCACCGGGCGTTTCGCAAAGACACTGTTGGGGCTTTCGCGCTGCTGGGCGTAGTGGTGGGTCTGGCGGTCAATATGCGCCCTTTCGCGTTGTTATTGTTGCCGGCGGTGTTGGCGATGCGGGGATTGGACTGGCGGTTCGCCCTTAATTCGCCGCGCCGGAAAAACATCCTGCTTACCGGGGGCGTCTTTGCGGCAACCGTGTTGGCGGCGATCTATGTTAGCCAACCCCATTATTGGGAAAACCCGTTGCGCTTTATCGATGGGTTTCAGACGTTTTCGCAACATCCTACTTTGATCTTCAGTCCGTTTCGAGGACAATTTATCAGTTCGCACACTGTGCCGCCCGAATACATACCCGTATGGTTCGGCATCACTACGCCGCCGTTGGCATTGTTGCTGGGAGCAGTAGGCGCGGCGGCGGTTTGCCAGCGGGGATTATGCGCCCCCGGACAAATACTCCGCTCCGGCGAACTGCGTTTTCTGTTTTTGTTGCTGGGTTGCTTCGTGTTGCCCGTTGCCGCGGTCATTGCTATGCAATCGAATATCTACAACGGATGGCGGCAGATGTACTTTCTATGGGGGCCTTTTTGCCTGCTGGCAGCGGCGGCGGTCATCCCCCGCGCCGGATTTTCTTGGGGAAAATATATGCCCCGGCTTATGCGGCAGGGAATCAGTTACGGCAGGGTAAGGCGAATCGTAGTATATGGTTTAACGTCGGCGAGTCTGGCCGGCACTGTGTATGCTATAGTATCGCTGCATCCGCAGCAGCAGAGTTATTTTAATCTGCTGGTGAACCGGGCGGCGCCGGATGAACTGGGACAGCAGTATGAAATGGCTTATTGGGGAACGCAAGGACGGCAGGGATTAGAATATCTGCTGGAACTATATCCCGAGGAGACGCTGTATGTTCTGGAAAGGCCAATGACGGATAACAACCGGAAAATAATTCCGGCGGGGGAACGGGAGCGGATTATACTGTCGGACGGATGGACCGCCGATTTTCATATCCGGTCAAATCGGGACAGGTATTATCTGGAAACGGCGCCGGCGCCGGTTATCTATGAGCGGCGGGCTTATGGCAGCGTCTATCTGGACATATCCGCCCCCCGCCTGGTATGGGGCGCCGGACTACAGCCTGACGATGACGTTTACCGGGCGGTGTACCAGACCGTGACTGCGGCCGGCCCTCCGGCGGCGCAGGGTACCTTTGACGTATATGTCGGCGACGGCGCTATCTATTATGTGAAAGAGAATTGCGCCCTTGCGGATACAGAAAGTCTTTTTTCCTTGCACTTGTTCCCGGCAGATGGGAGTGACTTACCGGCCGGCCGAGGGGAATACGGGTTTGATAATCGGGATTTCAATTTTTTTTGGCGAGGCGGCTTTTTCGATGGAAAATGCATTACCCAGGAGCCGTTGCCCGATTATTCCATAGCCCGCATCCGCACCGGCCAGTACATTGCAGGCGGAGCAACATTGTGGCAGGCGGATGTAAACCTGTCGGATGTAAACCTGTCATTGTATAGCCGGTTTCAGGAAATAGAAGCAGGGCTAAGGGGTTCGCAGCCCGTTAGCAAGGGGGTTTTCGATTTGTATTTGGATGAGAACAGGGTGGTTTATTACAAAGATAATTGCGCTGATGCCGATACGGAGGCGCGGTTCTTTTTGCACACTTTCCCGGTAGATCTTAACAGCTTGCCCGCTGATCGGCGGGGGTATGGTTTCGGCAATTTGGGTTTCGCGTTTAGCGAGTATGGCGCCCACCGGGGCGGAAAATGCCTGGCGTCGGTGGCGCTGCCGGATTATGCCGTCGATCGGATCAGGACGGGGCAATTCGTTTCGGGGGCGGGACAGATTTGGCAGGCGGAGTTTGCCGCGGGCGAGTAGGCGCGGCTTTTTTAGGATGGGCGGCGGCGGCGATGGCTAAATTCTTGTGGTATAATGCCGTCATGATTTCACCTCGTTTGTTGGATACTGCCGTCGCCGCGCCGGCGCTCCGGCGGCGGCCGGATCGGTTTACGCTGCTGGTTGCCGCCATCGCTCTGCTGGGCGTGGGGTTGGTGCTGGGGCGGGAAGTTACCTATGGCCCTGGCGTGGGCTGGGACGCCGTAGTTTATATGTCCGTAGCGCAAAGTTTGCTGGACGGGCAAGGGTTCGCTCAGTTTACCGGGTCTCCTTTGACGCCTTTCCCGCCGCTTTATTCGTTGTTACTGGCCGCGGCCGGTCTGGGTGTAGTATCCCCGCTGGCCGTTGCCGGGCCGCTGAACGCCGCCGTATTCGGGTTGACTATATTCATAGTAGGGCAATACTTGAAAGGGCGGTTGCAGTCGCGGTTTCTAGCCGCGTGGGGTTGTATTGCGGTTGCTTTGTCGCTTCAGTTGTCGGATGTATCATCGTTTGTACTGTCGGAGCCTTTGTTTATTCTGATGGCGACTTTAGCGTTGATTCAGACCGACAAGTTTCTGAAAGAGGGGCAAACTTCATCGCTGGTATGGGCGGCGGTGTTCTGCGCTTTGGCGTGGCAAACGCGCTACATCGGCGGGGCCGTGCCGGCCGTTGTGGGGTTGTTATTGCTGTTTCAGAGGGGAGTGACATTGCCGCAGAAAGCGAGGCGGGTGGTCGGCTTTTCGCTGATTGCGGGCTTGCCGATGGTTCTCTGGTTGCTGCGTAATTACTTGTCCGCCGGGGATCTCCCCGGAAACGCCAATCCGGTTGACTTCACTATACCGGGTATTTTGTCGGATATTGGGCGCGGTTTGTGGGGATGGGTGTATTCGGCGGATATGTCTTTGGCGCAATGGCTGGCGTTGGCGTTACTGGCGTTGGCCGCCGTTGTGACCTTGTCAGGTTTTGTATTTATTAGAGGGCAATGGCGCGAGCTATGGTCGTCCCAAAGGCTTACTTATTGCGTATTCGGCGGCTTCGGTTTAACTTATGTCGCCCTGTTGATAGCCGCTATGATGCTGGGCCATACTTGGCACGGGGTTCATTCGCGGTTCTTGGCGCCTCTGTACATTCCGTTGCTGGTAATCGTAGCGGTTACGATGGATCGGGTACTGGCTTGTGCGCCGGATCTGGAACTGCCGGTAATTGGAACGTTTATAGGCAAATTGGGTAGGAATCTTGGCCCGCTGACCGCCGTCTTGAGCGTGAGTCTTTCCCTTTGGGCCGTATTGCAAGTTGTTCCTAATGTCGCGCAAATATCTTTGGCAAATTCCGGCGAATTGTTTTTGGAATATAGCGGTCCGCGCTGGGCTGATTCCGAAACGTTGCGATATATCAAGGAAAACCCCATAACCGGCGAGGTGTACAGTAACGAATTGGCTTTGCTGTGGATCCATAATGAGGGTAGCGCCAATTATTATTCATTGCCGATAAGCCGACTTCCCCCAAGAATTATTCAGCAGGAAAATGCGGCTTATAACACAGGACGGGAGCAGTTGAGTCGATGGCTTGCCGACACCGATGATGGCGTATATGTGATCTGGTTCAGCAATTGGTGGAACACCGATACTTATGATTACGGGTATGCCGATTTGCGGGTGACGCGCGGACTGGAGCCGGTGGCGGAATTTTCGGACGGGGCGGTATACCGGGTCAACCGGGGTTATGCCCCTCCGGGCAACCCTTATCTTTCGGCCTATCAGGATATTGCATCCGGCGATTATGGGCAACCGGCGGGGCGGTCGACTTTCAATGTATATTTTAACGACACCTCGATGGTATACCTTAAGGAACCTTGCCAAACCGCCGATATTCGGGACAATTTCTTTCTGAATATCATCCCCGCCGATGTCAATGACTTGCCGCCCAATCGCGACGGCTGGAGTTCCGACAATCTGGGGTTTTCTTTCCCGCAACGCGGCTTGGTGTTCGATGATGTATGCTTGGCGATTGTGCCGCTCCCCGATTATGAAATCGCCCGGTTCGTCACCGGGCAGTCCGTTTCCGGCCAAGCGGAGCCTCTATGGCTGATGGAGCAGGATTATGTAACCGGCTCCAGCCACTGGCAAGCGGAATATGAGTCGATCCTATCCGGCGGGTATGGGGATACAGTGAGCCGCGCCGATTTCGATGTTTATCTTGGGGCGGGCCGGTTGGCCTATTTCAAAGAACCCTGCGCGGCGGCGGATACCGGGGCGCTTTTCTTTCTGCATCTATTCCCGGCAAACGACGGTGATCTGTTTGGGGAGGGCCGGGAATACGGGTTTAATAATATGGACTTTGAGTTTTCGCAACGCGGCGTCCGGTGGGACGGGAAATGCCTGGCGATGGTTGCTTTGCCGGATTATGAAATCGCCCTTATCCGCGCCGGGCAGTATATTGTCGACAGCGGCGAGGTGCTATGGCAAGCGGAAATAAACCCGTCGGCGCTGGCGCGGTTTCAGGAAATGGCGGATGGCTTGGCGGATTTGCGTCCGGCGGCAAGCGGGCTTTTCGATTTATATTTGGATGGCGGAAAGTTGATTTACCATAAGGATCCGTGCGTGGCGGACGATACGCGGGCGCGTTTCTTTTTGCACATTTTGCCCGCGGAGGTAAACCGTTTGCCGGTTGACCGCCGGGAACATGGTTTCGATAACCCGGACTTTTATTTCAGCGAACACGGCGCCCATCAGGGCGGCAAGTGTCTGGCGTCGGTGGCGCTGCCGGATTATGCTATTGAGCTGATCAGAACCGGCCAGTTCGTCGCCGACGATGGGCAGCTTTGGCGGGCGGAGTTCGCGGCAAGCGAGTAGGCGCGGGTTGCCGCGAAAGGCGGCGGCCCTAACCGCGCATTGCCGGGATGTGCTAGAATAGCCCGGCGAGACCCTTCGCCCTTCGACCAGCTCAGGGTGAATGGGGGGTTGGGCGTGAACGGGATTTTGGGGGACCGGGATTTGGGGGTGAGTGGGAAGTATGGGGGGAACGGGATTTTGGGGGGAACGATATGAGTGAACGGATACTGGTTGCCGTTGCCTGGCCTTACGCCAATGGGCCGTTGCATTTGGGCCATGTGGCCGGGTGTTATTTGTCGGCGGACATATTCGCCCGCTATCACCGGCTTAAGGGCAGCCGGGTGTTGATGGTGTCGGGCAGCGACACCCATGGCACGCCGATCACCATCCGGGCGGATCAGGAGGGGGTATCGCCGGCGGAGGTGGTGGCGCGCTATCACGCCCTGTTTTTGGAATCGTGGGAAAAGCTGGGGATTTCCTTTGACTTGTTCACCCATACCAACACCGCCAACCACGAGGCGGTGACGCACGACATATTCAAGACGCTGCTGGATCAGGACTACATATATATCGACACTATGCTACTGGCGTGGTGTCCGCCGTGCGCCCGGTTCTTGCCCGACCGCTATGTGGAGGGGGTTTGCCCCCATTGCGGCGACGCGCGGGCGCGGGGCGACCAGTGCGACGCCTGCGGGCGCACCCTGGACCCCCGCGATTTGCTGGAACCGCGGTGCGCCATCGCGACCGGCCAGGGCGGGCAGCACAACATCGATTTCCGGGAGTCGGAGCATTTTTTCCTGCGGCTGTCGGCGTTTCAAGAGCCGCTGCTGGAGTGGGTCGGGCGGCAATCCCATTGGCGCCCCAATGTGTTGAACTTCACCCGGCGGTTTTTGTCGGACGGACTGCGCGACCGGGCGATCTCCCGCGATCTGGACTGGGGGGTTTCCATTCCGCTGGAGGGGTACGAATCCAAGAAAATCTACGTGTGGTTCGAGGCGGTCATCGGGTATCTGTCGGCGGCGGTGGAATGGGCCGGGTTGCAGGGCGCCCCGGATCGCTGGCAGGATTTTTGGAAAGACCCGGAAAGCCGGGCGTATTACTTCATCGGAAAAGACAACATCCCCTTCCACAGCATCATCTGGCCGGCGATGATTATGGCCTACGGCAACGGGCTGAAGCTGCCTTATGATGTGCCGGCTAACGAGTTTCTGAGTTTGGAGAACCGGAAATTTTCCACCAGCCAGAACTGGGCGGTCTGGGTTCCCGACTATCTGGAGCGGTATGATCCCGATCCGCTGCGCTATCTGTTGTCGGTCAATATGCCGGAATCGTCGGACGCCGATTTTTCTTGGGGCGAGTTCGTGCGGCGCAACAACGAGGAGCTGGTGGCAACCTACGGCAATCTGGTCAACCGGGTGCTGACCTTCGCCTACCGCAATTTTGACGGGCGCATCCCGGCGGCGGGGGAATTGGACGACGCTGACCGCGCCCTGCTGGATTCGGCCCGCGCGGCGATGGCTGATGCCGCGGCCAGCCTGGAGGCTTGCCGTTTCAAGGCGGCCATATCCCGCGTGTTCGCCCTGGCGCAGGAGGCCAACCGCTACCTGGACGCCAAAGCCCCCTGGCGCAGCATCCGGCAAGGCGATGCCGGGCGGCAGGCGGCGGCGTCCAGTCTGTGGGTGACCATCGCGGTGATCAACTGCCTGAAAATCCTGCTCTATCCCTTTATGCCGTTCAGCTCGCAACGGCTGCACGAATATCTGGGGCAAGATGGGCGGGTGGAAAACGCCGCCTGGGATTTCGATGCCGCCGTGGGCGCGGTGGAGGGGGGGCGGGAATTGCGCCGTCCCGCGCCGCTGTACGCCAAGCTGGAGCCGGATGTAGTGGACCAGGAAGTGGCGCGCCTGGGTGCCGCCGGCGATGGGGCCTGAGCCGGCGCCCGCCGGCGTCTTGAAAGTAACGGGTTGTAAAGGGGTACGGCAGGAAGGCTGATGCTTTACCAACCGGATGAACGCACCGCCGCGATTTACGCGCCGGTGCAGGCGGAACTGGAGCAGGTAGAGGCCAAACTCATCGGGCTGGCGGAACATCTGCACCAGAATGGCACCGCGCCGCCAACCGAGGATCTGCGCCCGTTGCTGGATTACGTGGCGCAAACCGGGGGCAAGCGCGTGCGCCCGGCGATTACGCTGCTGGCGTCCCATTCCTACCCCCACGACACCGCCAAGCTGGTGCTGATGGCCAGCGCGGTGGAGCTGCTACACCTGGCTACGCTGATTCACGATGATACGGTGGACGATTCCGCCACCCGCCGCGGCCGGGCCACGGTGAGCAGTCTGTGGGGGCATCACGTATCGGTGCTGTTCGGGGATTATGTGTTCGCGGCGTCCGCCACCTTCGTCTGCGACACCGAAAACCTGCGGATTATGCGCCGCTTTTCCGAGACCATCATGGAACTGGCCAGCGGGGAGCTGATCGAGTATTTCGGCGCCTTTGACCCGCACCAGGCCCGCGAACTGTACAACGACCGCATCTACCGCAAGACGGCATCGCTATTTTGCACCGCCGGCGAATCGGGGGCGGTGCTGGCCGGAGCGCCGGAGGCGGAAGTGCAAGCCATGCGCCGCTACGGTTACCATATCGGGATGGCGTTTCAAGTGGGCGACGACCTGCTGGATTTTCAGGGGGACGAGTCAAATATGGGCAAGCCGGTAGGCTCCGACCTGCTGCACGGGGTCCTGACGCTGCCCACCATCCTGCTAGGCCAGCGCTACCCGCGGGATAACCCGGTGGCGGATCTATTCGCCGACAAAGGCAACCCGGCCAAGCTACAACGGGTGCTGGATCTGATCGGCAACTCCGGCATAATGACCGAGTGCCAAGAGGTAGTACGCAACTACTGCGACCGCGCCTGCGCCGAACTACAAGCCCTGCCGCCCGGGGAAGCGCGCCGGTCACTAGCGGAACTGGCGGAGTACGTGCGGGGGCGGGAGTGGTAGGGGGTTGCGCAGTTCCCCTTGATGTGATACAGTCGGAAACACACCGGGATAGGGGGTAGCGGACTTGGAAAGCGTCACCATCAAAAACTATCGTTGCTTTCGAGAGGAGCAGACAGCCCGTTTGGCTCCGCTCACATTCCTCGTCGGTGAAAACAGTACCGGGAAAACATCATTTTTGGCGCTGATACGAGCTTTATGGGATACTGCTTATCGAGGAATTGCGCCAGACTTTCGACAACCACCATACGATTTGGGGAGTTTCCGGGATATCGTACATCGGCGAGGCGGAAAAACGCGAATCCCAGATTCGTTTGAAGCAGGATTTGAGCATCGCGAATCCCAAGCTGACGAAAAAGCAGTGCAATTTCGGGCGACTTTCAAGGAACATCACGGTGTTCCTTTTCCAATAGCTCGCAGTCTCAAGGGCAATGATGCTTGGATACAAACATCTATAGCAGATAATGGAGATGCTGTAGTTCAATTTGGCACGTCCGAAAAAAAATGGGAACGACAACTTACCCATCCCTTTCCATTGACTATAGATGACAATCGTCTGATCAACTTTTTGGATTTGTTTATATTTTCTAGGTTTATTGATAAAGACAACAAGGATGTAGAGGAAATTTCTTTACCCGCGGATGAATGGCAACCAGTATTTGCCCTTTTGCGTACAGTAACGCATCCCGTAAATTCTTACGCTGGCGCTCCGGTGCGATCATATCCAAAGCGAACATACGACCCTATCCGCCCATCTCGAGATCCGGAAGGTGAGTATATTCCCACACATCTTGCGACTGTTTCGCGTCAGGATTCTAGCAAATGGCAGTCTCTTAAAGGAAATCTTGAAGAATTTGGTCAACAGTCCGGCTTGTTTGACGAAATTCAAATCAATTCTCTGGGAAATACGGCAGGTTCACCTTTCCAAGTGCATATCAGGAAATACAGCAACAAATCTGGAGGACGAAAAAGAAAAGGGCCAACGCGAAATTTGATTGATGTAGGTTACGGAGTAAGTCAAGCGTTGCCGCTCATTACCGAGCTGGTTGACCCGGAAGCACGCCCTCTTTTCCTATTGCAGCAGCCAGAGGTTCATCTACACCCTAGCGCGCAGGCCGCGCTGGGGACGTTGTTCTGCTCCATAGCTGCTCCAGAACGGCAATTGATAGTGGAAACGCACAGCGACTATATTCTCGACCGTGTGGTCACGGACATCCGTGATCAGAAGACCGAATTGAAGCCTGAAGATGTCTCAATTCTTTACTTCGAAATGAATGACTTGGATGTGACTATCCACTCATTACAGTTGGACAAACAAGGCAACATCATAGGCGCTCCCGATGGCTATCGGCAGTTTTTTACAAACGAATTGCGGCGGGTTTTGGGGATTTAAATGTGCGCCATTATTGACGCGAATGTGAGACACGAAGTATTTGGCGACAACCAGTCTCCGGCAGGTAAATTTTTCCTGAACTGGTTGCTAGATAAAGGCGGGGCAAGATTGGCGGTAGGCGGAAAACTCTGGGAAGAATTGAATTCATACGGCAAGTTTCAACTGCTCTTTGCCGATCTTTTGCGTCGTTCCAAAGTAGTGAAATGCGACGATGATTCGGTGAACGCCGAAGCTGCGTTAATTGACGATGTTTGCCAGTCTGACGATTCTCATATCCTTGCTCTCGCAAAGGTAAGTGGTGCTCGATTGCTGTATTCAAACGACTTGGATCTCCATAAAGACTTCAAAAATCCTCGTATTATCAATGATCCTAGAGGACGGATATATACTACTGTAAAAAATAACGATATAACTAAGGCTCACCGAACCTTGCTAAACCGGAAAGACCTTTGCGCCCCTTGACGCCCCCCCCCACGATTGGCTACACTGCCGGCAATTCGGCCGGGCGGGATGTAGGCTTCGATATGTGCGGCGTTAGCGGGATCCTCCACAAAACCTTGACCCACGGCGGCGGACTGGCCCCGGTGGGCGACCAGCTGATCCGTATGCTGGAGCCTATGACCCACCGGGGGCGGGATTCCAGCGGGGTCACCGTGGTCGGCGAGCGCGTTGACGGCGATCTGCTGGTGCGCATCTGGACCGCCGACGCCTTCGATGCCGCTACGGTGCTGGCCCGCGCCGAGGATACGGTGCGCCGGGCCGGCGGCGTGGTCCGCTCCAGCGGGCATACCGGGCAGTTCCTGCGGCTGGCGGTCAATTACGAGGGCGAAACCGCCGCGCTGGCCGCGGCTTTGCTGGCTACCGACGGCGTGGCCCTGCACAGCATCGGGCGCACATCGGAGGTCATCAAGGATGTTGGCACTCCCGCCGTTATGGACGGGCGGCACGACATCGGCGCCCTGCGCGGCACCCACGGCATCGGCCACGTGCGGATGGCGACCGAAAGCCGCGTTGACGTCAACCACGCCCATCCCTTTTGGGCTTACCCTTTTCCCGATGTTTCGGTGGTTCACAACGGGCAACTGACCAACTATCACAAGCTGCGCCGGATGTACGAAGATCGGGGCCACTATTTCCAGACCGGCAACGATTCCGAACTGATCGCGGTGTATTTGGCCGACAAGCTGGCGCAAGGGCAGCCTTTAGAGGAAGCCTTGAGCGCGTCGCTGGATGATTTGGACGGCACTTTTACCTACTTGGTGGCGACCCGCGACGGCTTGGGCTACGCCAAAGACCAGTGGTCGGCCAAGCCGCTGGTGGCGATGGAAACGGAAGACATTATCGCCATCGCCTCCGAAGAAATCGCTCTGCGCGGCATCCTGCCCCCGGAATTGGCGAGGCAGGAAATAGACCGCGTGGAGCCGCAGAAAAGCGAGGTTATGACCTGGTTACTATAAATGCCGCCGATTGGGATACCCGCGGGCTGAACCAGGAACTGAAACGGCTGGCCGCCCAGCCCGCCCCCAGCGGCGGCCGCGCCGAAATAACCGTGCTCAATCCCAACGCCCGCCACAACTTGGCCGTGGGCGTCTTTGACGATTGCGCCATCCGTTTCGCCGGCAGCGTCGGCTACTACGCCGCCAGCCTGCTGGACGGCCCCGATGTGGTGATCGAGGGCAACGCCGGCTGGGCGGTGGGCGATAACCTGATGCGCGGGAAAATCACGGTGACGAAAGACGCCGGCGCCTCGGCCGGCGCCACGATGCGCGGCGGCGAGCTGGTGATCGGCGGCGACGCCGGGGCCAGGGCCGGCATTTCCATGAAAGGCGGCACGCTGATTATCGGCGGCAACGCCGGTTTTCTTACCGGATTTATGATGCAGAAAGGCCGCATCATCATCTGCGGAGATGCCGGCGAAGCTTTGGGCGATTCGATGTACGAAGGCGCGATTTATGTCGCCGGCGAAATCGCATCCCTGGGCGCCGACGCCGCCACCGCCGAAATGACTGAGGATGAACTGATCGACATCCTGTCTCTGTTAGAATCTCAGGGCATCACCGGACGGCGCACTTTCACCAAAGTGGTGTCGGCCAAGCGGCTGTATCATTACGATTCGCTGGAGCGGCTGGAAAAGTCGGCGCTGTAGCCGGCAAGCAAACGGAAAAGCGGGGCGGTATGACGGCGGAAGAGTTTATCGCCAAGTGGCGCAATACCCGGTTCAGGGAAAAACAGGCATCCCAAGAGATGTTTCTGGATCTCTGCGTCCTAGTGGAGCATCCCACCCCCGGCGATTATGCGGATCCCGACGTTTTCACTTTTGAGAAGTGGATCCCCGGCGGATCCGCCGACGCTTATCTGGAGGGGCATTTCGGCTGGGAGTTCAAGTCCCGGGACTCGCAATTGGACGAGGGGATGAATCAACTGTTGCGCTATCAAATCTATCTGAAAACGCCGCCGTTGCTGATCGTATCCTCGTTCCGCACCATCCGCATCCGCACCAACTTTCCGGGTATGGAAACGGTGCTGCACGAAATCCGCTTGCTGGAACTGGAAGACCCGGAAAATCTGAACAAGCTACGCAACGCTTTTCATTCCCCGTCCGATTTCCGCCCCAACCGCACGCGGGAAACCGTGACTAAAGAAACCGCCGACATTTTCCACGCTATAGTGTCGGATATGGAAAAGCGCAACGCCGACCAAGTAAAGCTGGCCCGTTACCTCAATCAAATCGTGTTTTGCCTTTACGCCGAGGACGCCGGGTTGCTTAACGATAACCTGTTCGTGGAAACCCTCAAACGTCTTTACCACCGTCCGGCGGATTTTGACCGGGCCGTCTCCCAGTTGTTCAACCTTATGTCCACCGGCGGATGGGCGCTCTACCATGAAGTCGAACATTTCAACGGCGATATGTTCCGGGATGCGGATACGATAGAATTGAGCGAAAAAGCCCTGCTGAAGTTGCACGAGGCCAAGCGGCAGGATTGGCGCAATATCGAGCCGTCAATTTTCGGGACTCTCTTTGAGCGGGCGTTGGACGCATCCAAGCGTTCCCAGCTAGGCGCTCATTACACCGGCGCGGATGACATTGAGCTGGTGGTGGGGCCGGTGATGATGCAACCGTTGCGCCGCGAATGGGATGCCGCTCAGATGGAATCGAACCGGCTTATAGCTGATGGCGACCCGGCGGCGGCTAGAGAAAAAGTGGCAACTTTCCGGCAACGGCTGGCGTCGGTCACCGTTCTTGATCCCGCCTGCGGCAGCGGCAACTTTCTATACATCGCCCTGCGTTCTCTGCTGGATTTGGAAAAGGAGGTTATTGATTTCAACGACGCCCAAGGCTGGGCCGAAATGCGCCATGAAGTCAAGCCCAACCAGATGCTGGGATTGGAAATCAATCCCTACGCCGCCGAACTGGCCCGCACCGCCCTTTGGATCGGTTATATCCAATGGCATCAGACTAACGGCGTGCCTTACCGCCAAGATCCCATCCTTGCGCCGATGCACAATTCCATCCGCCAAATTGACGCCATCCTGGCCGACGGCAATACCGATAATCCGCAGGAAACGGAATGGCCCGCGGCGGAATTTATCATCGGCAACCCGCCCTTTTTGGGCCATTTCCCCTTTCGGAGACAATTGGGCGACGAATACGTCAACATCATATACCGGGTTTTTGGCGACCGCATTCCCAACTCCAGCGACTATTGTTGTTACTGGTTTGAGAAAGCCCGCGCCCAGATTGAAGCCGGACATACCCGCCGCGCCGGACTGTTGGCAACGCAAGCCATCCGGTTCCCGTCCAGCCGCCCCGTGCTGTCCCGCATCAAGGAAACCGGCGATATTTTCAACGCAATTTCCGACCGGGATTGGATGTTGGAGGGGGCTAATGTCAATATATCCGTCATTTGCTTTGACAATGGCAGCGAAGTTACGCGAACACTAAACGGCTCGCCGGTGATCGAAATCAACACCGATCTTTCCACCGGAGTAGACTTGACTCAAGCCAGGACTCTGCGGGAAAACGCCGGCTTAAGTTTTATGGGGGATATTAAAATCGGCCCCTTTGAGCTAACTCGCGAAGTCGCCCAAGAAATGTTGCGTCAAGCCAACCCTAACGGCAAACCCAACAGCGACGTTATCAAACGTTGGATGAATGGCCGCGATATTAACCAAGTATCCCGCAATATGTGGATCATTGACTTTGGCGTTAATATGCCAGAGAACGAAGCGGCTTTGTATGAAGCGCCGTTTGAGTATGTCCGGCTAAATGTAAAACCGGAACGCGACAACAATCGTAATGCCAGGGCCCGAAACTATTGGTGGTTGCACGGTTCTCCCGGTATTGGCCGGCGACAAGCGTTAGCCGGTTTGCCCCGATACATCGGAACCAGTATGCTATCCCAGCACCGGATTTTCACCTACATTGACGGCGACGTGCTGCCGGACGCAACGATCATCGTTTTCGCCAGGGATGACGATTACATTTTGGGAGTGTTGCAATCCAGGATTCATTTAGTTTGGGCAATGGCGACCGGAACCCAGCTAGAGGACCGGTCGCGCTACACCCCAACCACCTGCTTTGAGACTTTTCCGTTCCCGGAACCAACGCCGGAGCAACAAGACGAAATCGCCGCCGCCGCGTCCGCGTTATACGAATACCGGGAAGCCTGGCGCGGCGGCGACGCCACGCGCACCCTTACCGCGCTATACAACCGCCGCCCGGTATGGTTGGATAACGCCCACGCCGCCCTGGACGCCGCGGTAGCCGCCACCTACGGCTACCCCCCCGATCTGGACGACGCCGCCATCCTGGAGCGGCTGCTGTCCCTGAATCTGCAACGAAGCCAATAGAACGCCGCCCGAAACCCCGCCGCCGCCCCCCTTTCGCCAATCCGCGCGATCGGGGGTATAATGTCCCCCATCCTTAATCCGGGAGGCGCCGCGCTATGGTTATGGGCAACAGTCAGATTTGGTCGCCCTGGGTTATGGACGATATTCACGCCAAGGCCGAACTGGGCCGCTACCGCATTCGCGGGTTTTCCAGCTTTCAGAAGGTCACCCACTTCGACGACCTCACTTTTCTGTCCACCGGCCTCACCCGCTTTCCTTTGGAGGGCTACAAGGAGCGCTGCAACACCCGCACCATCATCGGCGCCCGCTACGCCAAAAACCCGCTGGTGCTGGACACGCCGGTGTATGTGAGCGGGATGAGCTACGGGGCGCTGTCGGCCAACGCCAAAATCGCTCTGGGCCAGGGCGCGGCGATGGTCGGCTCCGCCAGCAGCACCGGCGACGGCGGGATGCTGCCCGGCGAGCGCCAGGCCGCCGATAAGTTGATTTACCAAGTGCTGCCCAGCCGCTACGGGTTCAATCCCCGCCATCTGACGCAGGCGCAGGCCATCGAAATCGTGGTCGGGCAAGGCGCCAAGCCCGGCACCGGCGGGATGCTGATGGGCGTCAAGGTGCAGGATGATGTCGCGGAAATGCGCGATTTGCCGCTGGGCATCGACCAGCGCAGCCCGGCCCGCCACCCCGACTGGCTGGGGCCGGACGATTTGGCAGTGAAAATCGAACAACTGCGCGAAGCCACCGACTGGCGCCTGCCGGTACACGTCAAGCTGGGCGCCTGCCGGGTGGACGACGACGTCAAGCTGGCGGCCAAAGCCGGCGCCGATGCCATCGTCATTGACAGTATGCTGGCCGGCACCGGGGCCTCGGCGGAGGTATTGCTGGACCACAGCGGCATCCCCACCGTGCCGGCCATCGTGATGGCGCGGGAGGCGCTGCGGGAGCTGGGGCTGTACGGCAAGGTCAGCCTCATCGCCTCGGGCGGCATCCGCGGCGGGGCCGATGCCGCCAAAGCCCTGGCCCTGGGCGCCGACGCCGTCGCCATCGGCTTGGGCGCCCTGATTGCGCTGAACTGCAACAAGGAAATCCCCGAAAGCGATTTCCCCCAAGAGGTGGGCGTTCCCGCCGGCCATTGCCGTTTCTGCCACACCGGCAAATGCCCAGTGGGCATCGCCACCCAAGACCCGGAACTGATGCGCCGCCTCGACCCCGAGGAGGGCGCGGAACGGGTGGCGAACTTTATCAATGCCATGACCATGGAAATGACCCTGCTAACCCGTTCCTTGGGCAAGGGCGACGTCCACAGCCTGGAGCCGGAAGATCTGGCCGCCCTGACGCTGGAGGCGTCGGCCATGGCCCGGGTGCCGCTGGTAGGCACCAACAAAATCTTTGGCTGGTAGCCGCCGGGAGCCATCGCAATATGCCGGATTACCCGCACATTCAGCAATACTACCAAGACAAGCAACGCCTGATCGAGTACGGCGGCTCGGACAACGAGCAGAGCATCCGCGCCGCCTTCCAAACCTGCCTCGCCGCCTACTGCCGCGCCCACCGGGAAAATCTGGAACTGGTGCCGGAATTGCCCACCATCCGCGGCGTCCGGCCCGATGGCACGGTCACGGATTCCCTGCGCCTGACCCGGGGCTATTGGGAGGCCAAAGATCTGCGCGATAACTTGGACGCCGAAATTCAAGCCAAGTTTAACCGGGGCTACCCCCGAGACAACATCGTATTCGAGGATTCCCGCACAGCCGTTTTGTTTCAGAACCGAGAGGAAGCCATGCGAGTGGATATGTCCCGCCCTGCTGATCTGCACCGGCTCATTCGGAGTTTCCTAGATTACGAAATTCCGCAAATAAAAGAGTTCCGGCAGGCGCAAGAACAGTTCAAGGCCGACCTACCATCCGTTATAGGCAGCCTGCGAGAGTCCGTAGAGTCTGTTGAGGTGAGCAACCCCGCTTACCAGACTGCTGCAACCGACTTTTTGACGCTGTGCCAACGGACCATCAGCCCTTTCGTATCCAGTGGCGACGTGCGCGAAATGCTGTTGCAGCACATACTCACGCAAGACATTTTTAAGCGAGTATTCGGGGAAACTCAATTTCGCCTACACAGCGTTAATAATATCGCCCGCCAATTGAGTGACTTGGAAGGGACTTTTTTCACCGATGAAGCGCACTTGAAAGCCATAGACAGGCTCCGCACATATTACGGAGCCATCGGACGAGCCGCAGACGAAATCTCCGATTACGCTGAAAAACAACAGTTCCTCAAGGCCATTTACGAAGATTTTTACAAAGCCTATAACCCGGCCGCCGCCGACCGTCTAGGTGTAGTCTACACCCCCAACGAGGTAGTGGATTTCATCGTCCGCGGTGCCGATCATCTGTTGCAAGTGCACTTTGGGCGCAGTCTGGCCGATGATAACGTGCAAATTCTCGACCCGGCTACTGGCACCGGAACTTTTGTCACCAACTTGATTAACTACCTGCCCGCTGACCGGCTGGAATACAAGTATCTGAACGAAATCCACGCCAACGAAGTGGCGATACTGCCTTACTACATCGCCAACCTCAACATCGAATACAGCTATCAGGTGAAATCCGAACGTTACCAAAAATTTCCCCATCTTTGCTTTGTGGACACCCTGGATAACTTGGGCTGGCAGCAGACCGGAGCCACTGGTAACGCAGTCACCCGCCAGGCTACTCTTAACTTGGGTGCCCTTTCGGAAGAAAACTGGTTGCGCGTTCAGGAACAAAATGAAAGGACTATCAGCGTAATCATCGGCAATCCGCCGTACAATGCCAATCAGCAGAACGAAAACGATAACAACAAAAACCGCGAATACCCGGAAATTGACCGCCGTATCAGCGAAACCTACATTGCCGCCAGTACGGCCCAAAAGACCAAGCAATATGATATGTACAAGCGGTTTATCCGCTGGGCGTCCGACCGTCTGGCCGACGATGGAATCATCGCGTTTATTACCAATCGGGCCTACATAGATGCCCGCCAAGACGACGGCTTTCGTCAAATAATGCCTCAAGAGTTCAGCGATTTATATATCGTTGACTTGGGCGGCGACATACGAAAGAACGGGCGGGTTGGTAACGTTTTTGGGATTATGACCGGCGTTGCCATCGGATTCTTTGTGCGAAATTCTGCGTCAACCGGCAATGGAAAAATCCACTACCACACGCTGACCGACACGCATTCGGCTGCTGAAAAGTTGGCGGAATTGAAAAAACTTAATGTCGCCGACATTTCCTTTGACAACATCATCCCTGATCATAAAAACAATTGGCTCAATCAATCCAACACAGACTTTGACAAGCTGATGCCTCTTGCCAATCGAGAAACCAAGCTCGCTAAATTCAGCAACGAAGAGCAAGCAGTATTCTCATTGTATTCAATGGGTGTGGTTACTAATCGAGACGAATGGGTGTATGATTTTGACACTGATAACCTTGGAAGAAAAGTTCGTGCACTCATAAATGAGTACGAAGAAACCCGCGCAAATCATGGTGGCAAAAACGTGGATAACGATACTCTAGGAGTGTCAATCAAATGGACTCGGGATCTCAAACGTCAATTGCGTTTGGACATACCAAATATCTTTGCTCGGACAAGCATTCGCCAAACACTATTTCGGCCATTCGTCAGCAAGTCGTTGTACTTTAGCCAAAATCTGAACGAAATGCAGTATCAACTGCCAGATGTTTTCCCTAAAAATTCTGTCGATGAAAACAAGGTGATATGTTTCTGCGTCGACGGCAAAAATTTCTATATCTTGGCAGCGGATAAAATTTTTGATTTGCATTTCACTGGCGACACGCAATGCCTGCCCCTATACCGCTACACGGCGGACGGGGAACGGGTAAGCAACATCACCGATTGGGGGTTGCGGCAGTTCCGGGAGCATTGCGGCGATGGTGGCATCACCGCGGAGGATATATTCGCTTATACTTACGCCGTACTGCACGACCCGGCCTATGTTCAGAAGTATGAAATAGACCTGTTGCGGGAGTTTCCACGCCTGCCGCTGTATCAGGATTTCGGGGAATGGGTGCGGCTGGGGCGGGAATTGCTGAATTTGCACCTCGGTTTTGAGTCGGCGGAACCGTGGCCTCTGGAGCGGGTAGAACAGTCTGGTCCGGCGGGGCGGCCGATCCTGCGGGCCGACAAAGACCTGAACATCATCGTCATAGACAACAAAACCACGCTTACCGGCATTCCCGTGCGGGCGTGGTTTTATGACCTTGGCAAACGTTCTGCCCTGGAGTGGGTGCTGGACCAATACAAGGAACGCAAACCCCGGGATCCGACTATCCGCGAGCGGTTCAACAATTACCGTTTCGCCGACCACAAAGAAAAGGTGATCGATCTGCTGCGCCGTGTCTGCACCGTAAGCTATAAAACGGTGGAAATTACCTATTGGCTGGATATGATGTCGGAAAGCGACCCGGATGAGGGTTTGGAGATTCGCCCGGAATTTATCGCGGAAATTTTAGCATCCAGAGAAGCCCGGGCGGCGGGCGAACCAACCATTCCCTGGGAAGAAGTCAAAGAGCAGCTTGGGTTGTAAGTGAAATACGATGTTGAGTTAAGTTCACGCGCCCGGGCCGGTTTGGCCGATTTGGACTCCAAGCCGAGGCGGATCGTGAGCGAAAAAATTGAATGGTTGGCTGAAAACGCCGCGGACTACACACACATACCGATGACCGGGCAATATAGCGGGATGTTCCGGCTACGGGTTGGCGCTTACCGGGCCGTATACGAACTGGACCGGATAAACCGCAGGATATTCGTTGACCAAGTTGGACATCGCAGAGATGTTTATTGACTGGCGCTTTATGCTCCGCTATCCCTATATCGTGTATAATAGCCGGGCGCAAAACGAAATTCGGGAAAGGATGTAAGTGTATTATGACCAACCGCGAAGCAATCAAGGGGCAAATGGAAAACGGCGGCATCCGGTATCTGCTTACGCAGTTCGTTGACCTTAACGGGTCGCCCAAGGCCAAGATGGTGCCGGCGGAGCATTTCGATGATGTGCTGGATGTGGGCGCCGGGTTCGGCGGCGCCGCTTTGATGGGGATGGGCCAGGGGCCGCATTCCCACGATATGATGGCCCGCATTGACCTGGATTCCTATACCCCCGCGCCGTGGGATCAGCAACTGGCCCGCTTCGCCTGCGACTTGTTTGTAGACGGCCAGCCGCATCCCTATTGCCCCCGCCAAAACTTCAAACGGGTGCTGGCCGCGGCGCGGGATGAAGGTTACATTTTCAACGTCGGCATCGAACCGGAGCATTTTTTGGTCACCAAAAACGCCGACGGCTCCATCGAAATCTGGGATCCCCACAACGCCGACAATCTACGCAAGGCGGCCTACGATTTCAAGGGGCTGACCAATGTCATGGACTATCTGCGCGATATGATGAACGCGGTCAACGGCCTCGGTTGGGATGCTTACCAGTGCGATCACGAAGACGCCAACGGACAGTACGAAATCAACTTTCATTACTCCGACGCTCTGGTCACCGCTGATCGCTATACTTTTTTCAAGATGATGACCAGCCAGTACGCCCGGAAGTACGGCGCTATCGCCACGCACATGGCGAAGCCGTTCACCGACCGCACCGGCAGCGGCGGCCACATTCATTATCATTTGGCCGACCGCGAAACCGGCGAAAACCTGTTTCTGGACGAAAGCGACCGGCGCGGTTTGGGGCTTTCGCAGGCCGCGTATCATTTCATCGGGGGCATATTCGCTCACGCCCCGGCCTTGTGCGCCGTGATGTCGCCCACCGTTAATTGTTACAAACGGCTGCAAGTCGGGCCGGCGCTGATGGGCAGCGTGTCGGGTTTCCTGTGGACGCCGGCCTTTGTATCTTACGGCGACAATAACCGCACACAGATGATCCGCACCGCCGGCCCCGGCCATTTGGAAGAACGCACAATGTCCGCTGCCTGCAATCCATACCTGGCTTTTGGGGCTTACTTGTCCGCCGGACTGGACGGCATCCGCCGCCAATTGGATCCCGGCGAGCCGAACTTGGGCAATCTGTACGAACTGGGGTTGGACGAAATCCGCCGCCGCGGAATCCGAATGTTGCCCCAATCGTTGGCCGAAGCCCTGACCGAACTCCAGTCGGATGCGGTAGTGCGCGATTCGCTGGGGGCGATCTATGACGAGTTCGCGGCGCAAAAGCAGGGCGAATGGCGCGAATATCACCGCCAAGTAACGCCGTGGGAAATCGAGCGGTATCTGACGCTATTTTAGCCGCCGACGCGGGCGCCGACGACCCTATAGTACGTGACGCCGCCGGGGACTGCCGGGGCTTGTGCATAGCATCCGGCCTTTGCCTTGAAATGCGGTTGTTGGGGTTATAGGATTGCCGTAATTCGCTCCGTCCGGCGTTGGATGATGGAGGTTGCGATGAGCGCGGATATTTACTATGCCGATGCCGCTACCCTGGCCGGCCGGATCCGGCGGCGGGAGTTGTCGCCGGTGGCGGTGGCGCAGGCGCATCTGGAGCGCATCGCCGCGGTCAACCCGCGGCTGAATGCGTTGGTGGCCTTTCCCGATGGCGTGATGGAGCGGGCTAGGGAGGCGGAGGATGCCTTGATGCGGGGGGAATTGTGGGGGCCGCTGCATGGGGTTCCCTTTACCGTCAAGGATTGCGTGGATACCGCGCGGGTGGTGACCACCCGCGGCTCCAGGTTGTTTGCGAACCATGTTCCTGATGCCGATGCCACGGTCGTGCGGCGGCTTAAGGATGCCGGGGGCATATTCATCGCCAAATCCAATATGCCTGAGTTCGCTTTGTGGTGGGAAACCGACAATCTGGTCTACGGGCGCACGGAAAACCCGTGGCTGACGGGGCGCACGCCGGGCGGCTCCAGCGGCGGGGAAGCCGCGGCGGTGGCCTCGGGGATGTCGCCCTTGGGCATCGGCAGCGATGTGGGCGGCAGTATCCGGGAGCCGGCCAACTACTGCGGGATTGTCGGGCTGAAGGCTACCCACGGGCGCATTCCCCTTACCGGCCACTGGCCGGAAACGCTGCTGCGGTTTATGCACGTCGGCCCCATCGTCCGCAGCGTGGGCGATGCCGCTTTGGCGCTGAGCATAATGGCCGGCCCCGACGGGATCGACCATTACGCCCTGCCCGTGCCGCTGCCGCAACTGACGCCGCTGGAATCGGCGGCGGGGTTGCGGGTGGCTTGGTGCGCCGAAGGGCCCTTTGCGCCGGTGGCTCGGGAAGTGCAGGATACCGTCGCGGCGGCCGCGGCGGCTTTGGGCGAGCTGGGCTGCGTGGTGGCGCCGGTGGAGCTTGCCGATTGGGAAAGCTGGCCGGGGCAGCAGATTTCCGCCCGGATATTCGCCGCCGAGGGCAGCCGGTATCTGGATCCGATCATCGAGGGGCGGCGGGATCTGCTGGCCCCGTCGATGCAGCGGCGTCTGAATATCCCCTTGCCGGAATACGGCGAATATCTGGAGGCGGTGGAACAGGTGGAGTTGCTGCGGGCCAGTTTGATGGCTTTGTTCGCCCGGTTTGACCTATTGTTGCTGCCGGCCGGGCCGATGACGGCGCATCCGCATGATCGCCGGCGGCACGAAATCGGCCGCGCTCCCGGCGTGGTTGACGCCGCGCCGCCGCGCCATGCCCTGACCTGCACCGTGCCTTTCGATCTTACCGGCTCGCCGGCGTTGTCGGTGCCTTTCGGGATGGGGGGCGATGGGTTGCCGATCGGGGTGCAACTGGTGGGGCGGCATTTTGACGAAGCCGCCATTCTGCGGGCGGGGGCGGCGCTGGAGCGGTTGTACGCCCCGCAAAGGGGGCGCCCGCCGCTGTAGGTTTGGCGCGGCGGCGAAATCGGGGGGTTGTGGGGGTTGCCTATCATATTTGCGGCGGGTGTGTTAAACTTTCGCCGCGACTCAGGTTTCCGATTACGAAATGCTACGGAGGTGATGAGATGCCGGAATTTGACCTCGTAATTCGCGGCGGCACGGTGGTGGACGGGACGGGCATTCCCCGGTTCCGGGCGGATGTGGGGATTAAGGACGGACGGGTGGCAATGATCAGCGGGCGGATCGCCGCCGGCGGGGCGCGGGAATTGGACGCCAACGGCTGCATCGTGGCGCCCGGCGCGGTGGATTTGCATACCCATTACGATGCGCAACTGAATTGGGATCCCTACGCCTCCCTTTCGGGGCAGTTCGGGGTCACATCGCTGACGGTGGGGCAGTGCGGGTTCGGTTTCGCCCCGACGCGCCCGGAGGACCGGGAACTGAATATGCGGATGATGAACCGCATCGAAGCCATCCCGCTGGAGTCGATGCGGCAAGGGATGCGGTGGGATTGGGAGACTTTCCCGGAGTATATGGACAGCCTTGACCGGCAAGGGCTGGGGGTTAATGTGGGCTGTCTGGTGCCTTTTTCGCCCCTGCGCGGCTATGTGCTGGGGATGCTGCCGGCGCGGGAGCGGACGTCGGTGACCGAGGCCGAATTGAACCGGATGAAGCAGATCCTGCACGAAGCTATGGTTGCCGGGGCTTTTGGGCTGTCGGCGGACAAGAATTTGGAAGATCGGCCGGAGGATGGGAGCTGGCTGCCGAGTCATGTGGCATCCCGGGAGGAGTTCCTGGCGCTGTCGCAGGTATTGGCGCAGTTCGGGGTGGGGCATATCGGCTGGACGATCGGCATATCCGATGACCGCGCCGAGCAGCGGGATATGCTGGCGGAGATGGTGCGGATGAGCGGGCGGCCGTTGCACGTTATCCTCGGCGATGCCGAGGGGTACGAATGGCTGAAGCAGGTTCGGGAGGAGGGGCTGCCGGTGATCGCGCAGGAAACGGCGGTTCCGGTGATTTCCGAGTTCAAGCTGTCGGAGTACAACCTGTTCGACTATATGCCGCATTGGGTGCAGCCGCTGGTGGGCAGCCGGGAGGAGCGCATCGCCAAGCTGTCGGAGGACGGCGTGCGGGTGGGGATGAAACAAGATGTGGTGCAACGCCCGCACCCGCGCACGGATTGGGCGCAGGTGCAGGTGGTGGAAGTGGCGCATGACCGCAACCTGAAGTACGAGGGGCTGAGCATCGCGGACATCGCGGCGGCGGAGGGCAAGGAGCCGCTGGACGCTTTCCTGGATCTGGCGCTGGACGAGGGTTTGGAAACGGAGTTCGCGCATCCCGCCGGGGGGCGGGGCGATGGCGAATCGGAATACATCGCCAGCCCGTACTCGCACATTTCGGTATCCGATGGCGGGGCGCATACCCGGTTTTTGGTCAACAGCATTTGGCCGGTGTATTTCTTGGGGCATTGGATCCGGGAAAAGGAGTTGATGTCCCTGGAGCAGGCGCATCAGAAGATGAGCGCTTTGCCGGCGTGGTTTTCGGATATGAAGAACCGGGGCACGCTGCGGGTGGGCGACTGGGCGGACATAATGGTTTACGATATGGATGAGCTGGGGCTGTTGTACGACAAGCCGCAGTTCGCCACGGATTTCCCCGGCGGGGAGAAGCGGCTGATCCAGATGCCTACCGGGATCCGGTACATTCTGGTGAACGGGGCGGTGACTTTCCAGGAGAACGAATGCACCGGGGCTCTGCCGGGCAAGCTGCTGCGGAGCTACGACCAGATCGGCTAACCGCGGGAAGCGGCGGGTTTGGACGTATCGGGGGCGCATTGATGTGCGCCCCTTTTGGTTGGTTGGGATAACCGGGGATATTGGGGTTTCCATTTGCTCTTATTCGTCCGGGACTAGGGCGATTAGGCGGCCGTCTTGTTGGGTTACTAGGAAGACGCGCATACGGAGGTCGGGGTTGTTTAGGCAGCGGCCGTCGGTTTTTTCGTATTCGTAGCCGTGGGTGTCGCAGACGAATACGTCATCGCCTACGTCCTCGACTTCGCCGCCTTGGTGGGGGCATAGGGTGGATAGCATCCGGTAGCCGTCGGCGCTTTTGACCAGGAAGTAGTTGGCGTTGCCTACTTTGACGGGGCAGGGGAGTTGGGGGAAGGCGGATTCGTCGCCCAAGTCTACCCGTACTTTTTTGGAGCGGGCGGAGCCGCTGATTTGGCGCATGGTTATTCGGTTGACTCGCCTTTCGGTCGTCATATTCAACCCCCGGTTGGTGCGATTGTGGGCAAGTATAGCAAAGTGCGCTTGGCCCGGCCGCTATCGGGCGGGATGGTTTCCGGCTTGGGGGCGCGGCGTTATGGCGGCGTTTGGCCGTCCAGTTGGCTGGCGATCCATTGGTAGGTGGGTTGGATGCCCTGGCGGAAGGTGGTTTGGGGTTGCCAGCCGGTGATTTCGCTTAGGATGGTGTTGTCGCTGTTGCGGCCGCGGACGCCTTGGGGTTTGGTCAGGTCGTGGCGGCGCTGGAGTTGTTTGCCGGCGGCGTGGCAGACGGCGTCGACTAGTTGGTTGACGGTGATTAGTTCCTCGGTGCCCAGGTTTACGGGTTGGGAGTAGCCGGAGGCCATTATGCGGAGGAGGCCCTCGATGCAGTCGTCGATGTAGCAGAAGCTGCGGGTTTGTTGGCCGTCGCCCCATACTTCGATGGGGGAGCCGTCTTGGGCGAGGGCGACTTTGCGGCAGATGGCGGCGGGGGCTTTTTCTTTGCCGCCGTCGTAGGTGCCGAGGGGGCCATAGATGTTGTGGAAACGGACGGTGCGGGTGTCTAAGCCGCAATCCTCGTGGTAGTAGGCGGTGAGCTGTTCGGCGAATAGTTTTTCCCAGCCGTAGCCTTTTTCGGGGTCGGCGGGGATGGCTTCGGATTCGCGCAAGGGGGCGACGTTTTCGGCGGCTTGGAGGGCGGCGGGGTAGACGCAGGCGGAGCTGGTGTAGAGGTAGCGGCGGATGCGGGAGAGGCGGGCGGCTTCGAGCATATTGCTGTTGATGAGGGTATTGTTGCGGGCGAGGAGGGCGTGGTTGGCGGTGATGTAGCCGATGCCGCCCATATCGGCGGCGAGTTGATAGATGTCGTCCATGCCGTGGGCGGCTTGGAGGCAGCCCTCGAATTGGCGCAGGTCGGCGAGGGCGAATTCGTCGGCGGGGCTGGGCTCGAACTCGGGGGGGCGGAGGTCGACGCCGCGGACCCAGTGGCCCTCGGCTTTGAGGCGTTTGACTAGGTGGTGGCCGATAAAGCCGCCGGCGCCGGCGACGAGGATGTTCATAGGCTAGCCTCTTGGGGGGGTAGGGTTGTTTATGGGGTTATATTACCAGACTTGGCGGTAAAGGGGGATAGCGCGAAAGCCCGTTGCGGGGCGTCTTGCTTGCCGCAACGGGCTTGGCGCATTCGTTTTCCGCTTTCCACTCTTAACGCGCGGGCGTTTAGCGATTGGCGGTTTGGGATGCGTAGGTTGCCCGGTGGCCTGGGCTGGGCCAGGCGATGGGCGATTTTTGGTATCCGGTGGTTTCCGTAGGTTTTAGGGCGGCATTGTACGCTCCTTGCCGTTAATCGGGTTTGGCCCCGGTTGGGGTTTCCCGTTGGATCGGTTTTCGGGGTTTCCTTGCCTTAGTTGGGTTTTTGGGGTTTTCCTTTTGGCGGTTGCCATTTGGTTGCCTCTTGGGTTGAATTTTTAAGCTAGCCGCCGCCGGCTGCGGCTACCTTCCGTTCGTCGCCACACCACACCACACCCCCCACACACACCCCCCACATCCGCCCCGCCTGTCATCCCTTATATGACCGCTTCGGGATGGAGCCCCGGGAGCCTCCCCCCCGCGGGACATCCTTTGACACGATCAGGATTCGGGCGGTTCCGCAGGTCATCCTTCGCTTAGCCCGGGATGGATCCCCGGAGGCCACCCCCCCGCGGGACATCCTTGGAGCAGGCTCGGGACTAGTGCAGGGCGGCCACACCACACCACCACAAGTCCGGACACACACACACCACACAACTGCCTGTCTTTATCCCGGCCGGGACTTTACCCCGTGGCTCCCCCCATTCAGCGCTGTTTGGGGGAATGAGGTTTTGGCATTGGGGTTATTGTAGAACGTTAGTTTGGGGTTTGTCAAGGGGTTGGGGCGGGGGATTTTGGGATTGGGGGGGGTTGGGGGGCAATTCATCCTTCGACAAGCTCAGGATGAATTGAGGGGGGAGGGGATTTGTTGCTTAGGGTGAGGGGATTTGGGGTTGGCTGGGGTTGGGGGCGGGGGGCGGGTTCAGGGGGGTATGGCTGCGGCGCCCATTACCCACATTGCGGTGCCGGTGATTAGGGGGATGGCTAGGTTGTCGTCGGGGGGGATGGCGGCTAGTTCGGTTAGGGCGGCTAGGGCGGCGGCGGGCCATAGGGACCAGTGGTGGGGGATGGCGCCGGCGGCGATCAGGATGGCGGCGGCGGTGGCGCCGGCGGCGGCGAAGGCGGCGGCGCCGACGGGGGATTTGCCGCGGATGCGGGGGCCGGGCATTCGCTGTCCGATGAGGGCGGCGGCGGGGTCGCCTAGGGATAGGAAGAACATTACGGGGACGGCGATGTCTTTGCCGTAGAGCCAGAATAGGGGTGCGGCGGCGATTAGCATATAGGTGGCGCCGGTGATGCGGGCGGTTTCGCTGGTTTTGAGCAGGGGGGCCATTAGGCTGAGGTAGATGCGGTTGGCGGGGGGTATGGCGATGCGGCCGATGTCGATGGCTAGGGCGGCGATGGCTAGGGCGGTTAGGGCGATGGCGAATTGGGGTTCGGGGGCGAAGATTCCGGCGGCGGGGATGGCGGAGCCGGCGGTGGCGTGGAATAGGCGGCGCCAGATTTTGGGGGGCGGGTTTTTTTCGTGGCCGGGGATTGGCGGGTTGGTTGGTTGGTTTCGCATTTTGGGTTGCCTTTGCGTTTTTTGGGGGATATTGGCGGGGTTTTGCGGGGGGTTGGGGTTTCTGGTTTGGCGGATATGGCGTTTGATTATAAGGTGGCTGCGGCGGGGGTTTCCAGTTTGGCGGGTATGGCGGTTGGTTGGCGGGTATGGCGGTTGGTTGGCGGGTATGGCGGTTGGTTGGCGGGTATGGCGGTTGGTTGGCGGGTATGGCGGTTGGTTGGCGGGTATGGCGGTTGGTTGGCGGGTATGGCGGTTGGTTGGCGGGTATGGCGGTTGGTTGGCGGGTATGGCGGTTGGTTGGCGGGTATGGCGGTTGCTTGGCGGGTATGGCGTTGTTTGGCAGGTATGCGGTTGGTTGGCGGGTATGGTGGTTGGTTGGCGGATATGGCGGTGCTTGGCGGGTATGATGGTGGCTTGGCGGGTATGGCGGTTGTTTGGGGGGTATGGCGTTGGCGGGCGGGTATGTGGTTGCTTGGCGTGTTTTGTTACATTTGCTGGGTAGTTCAAGCCCTAGCCATCCACAGGCAGCATGGATTTGCGCCAGCCGCCGCCGGATGAGTTCGCAGTATGCCGGGTTGATTTCGATCCCGATCGCCCGCCGCTGTCCTTTAGCGTTGTGCCGCTGCCTACCATCGGGTCAATCACCAAATCGCCGGGGTTTGTCCAGCTTAGGATGTGGTCACGGGCAAGGGAAGGGCATAAGGGAATGTGGCAGGGTGACCGACGTCGAACCCGCATTCCGTAGCAGATCGCCATATCGGGCCGCGCCTGTCTAAGGCGGCGATAATCTTGATTCTCCCGCTGGCCGGTTGCCTAGAGCCATCCAGGCTACTGCCGGGCGCGTAAGATTTGGCAACGCGCATTCCCGCCTTTACATTGGGGCGGTCAATAGGGATATTGGCCACTATAGGCTTTCCTTTCGCAAACACGAACATATATTGCACATTCCGTAACGCCCGGCTTTGGTCTATGGGGCGGTAATGGGCTGCCTCGAAAAACAGCGTCTGATGGAGCGTCAACCCCAATGCCTTAAACCCCAACGCCGGCCGGAAACTTGTCCCGCTTTCGCCGCCGTCAACAATCTGGTCGGCAACCACCCAGACCAGCACCCCGCCCGGCGCAAGGTTGGCGGCACAAGCCGCGGCTATGGCGTCAAAGTCAAAAGCGCCGTTGTATCCGCCATATTCCCGCAGATCGTCATAGGGCGGCGATGTGAGGATTAAGTTCGCCGGCGGCAATTCCGGCAACACCGCGGCACAATCGCCGTTCACCAGTTCGATACCCGGCAACAGATTTTCGGTCATTCTTACCCCCTAACTACCAAGCAAATGTAACAGAACAGTCGCTTGGGGGGTATGCGGTGGGTTGGGGGGTATGGCGGGGGTTGGCGGGGGTTAGAAGCGGATGGTTATGGAGTCGCCGGCTCGCCAGCGTAGGTCGCGGAATTGGGTTCCGGTGGGGGCTTCGAAGATGATGTAGCCGTCGATGCCGTTGCCTTGGGGTAGCTGGAAGGAGCCTTGGATGAATTGGGCGGTGCGCTCTAGGTAGCCGGGGGATTCGTTGTTGTGGGGGGTTACTTGGATTTCGGCGTTTTGCTGGGGGCCGTTGGGGGCGCCGCAGGTGTAGGGGTAGTTTCCGGGTTGGGTGAAGGTGTGGGTTAGGGATTGTTGGGGGGGTAGTTGGGCGCGTCCGTTGGGGGCGATGGGTAGGGATAGGTTGGTGAAGGTTAGTTGCTGGGGGTTGTTGGATTCGCTTTGCCATTGGACGGTGGTTCCGGGGTTGATTAGGGCGCGGTTGCCGTCGAAGCATTGGCCGAGGTCGACGCGGATTAGGGCTTGGGGTTGGTTGCGGTAGTCGCGCCAGACTTGTTGGTCGACGGTTAGGGGGTGGTAGGTGGCGTTGGTGAAATCGCGCAGTTCGGCGGCGGCGCGGTCTACGTTGACGATGGCGCTTACGGCGGTGTGGTTTTCGACTTTGAGGCGGGCGAGGATTAGTTCGTGGCCGGGGCGGGTGGAGGCGAGGCTCCAGCGGCGGATTACGCCGGTGGGGTCGATGGTGGAGTAGCGGAGTTCGGGGGTGCGCTCGAGGCTGGTTACGCTTAGGTGGAGGGTGCGGCCTTTGTAGTATTGGCCTAGGGATGATGGTTCGGAGGTGCAGCCGGTTAGGGCGATTAGGGCTAGGGTTAGCAGGGTTATGGCGACGATTGCGCGGCGGGGGCGGCGTTGTTGGGGGCCGGGCGAGCCGGGGTTGGGGCGCGGTGTTTTGATGGCGGCGGGTTGCGCTTGGCGGGGGCGGCGCTGTTGGGTTGCGGCGGGGCGGCCGGGGGTGAACAATGCGGGCATAGCGAAAGGCCGGCGGCGGTTTGGGGTTGCGGCCGGGCCGGGGGTAGGCGGTGTTAGCGCGGCGAAAGGTCGGTGGCGGCGCTGTTGGTTTCTGGCGGGGCCGGGGGTGAATAATGCCGGCATAGCGGAAGGTCGGGGGCGGCGGTTTTGGGTTGCGGCCGGGACGGGGGTGGGGCGTGGTGTTTTGATGGCGGCGGGTTGCGTTTGGTGGGGGCGGCGATGTTGGTTTCCGGCGGGGCGGCCGGGGGTGAACAATGCCGGCATAGCGAAAGGGCGGGGGTTTGGGGTTGCGGCCGGGACGGGGTTGGGGCGATGTGTTTTGACAGCGGCGGGTTGCGTTTGGCGGGGGCGACGCTGTTGGTTTCCGGTGGAGGCGGGAGTGAACAATGCGGGCATAGCGAAAGGTCGGGGGCGGCGGTTTTGGGTTGCGGCCGGGACGGGGGTGGGGCGCGGTGTTTTGACGGCGGCGGGTTGCGCTTGGCGGCGGCGACGCTGTTGGTTTGCGGCGGGGACGGGGGTGGGCGATGTTAGCACGGCGAAAGGTCGGGGGCGGCGGTTTTGGGTTGCGGCCGGGACGGGGGTAGGCGCTGTTAGCGCGGCGAAAGGACGGGGGCGGCGGTTTGGGGTTGCGGCCGGGACGGGGGTGGGCGATGTTAGCGCGGCGAAATGTCGGGGGCGGCGCTTTGGGGTTGCGGCCGGGACGGGGGTGGGGCGAAATGATCCGATGGCGGCGGGTTGCGCTTGGCGGGGGCGGCGCTGTTGGGTTGCGGGCGGGATGGGGGTGGGCGATGTTGGCGCGGGGAAAGGACGGCGGGGGCGGCGCTTTTCGGTGCCGGGCGGGCCGGGGTTGGGGGGGGGGTTGGTGTTGGCGGTGATCATGGGCGGGTGGTGGTTAGGGTGGGTAGTTTTCGTAGGCGGTCTATTAGGTCGGGTAGGGTTTGGAGTAGGTAGTCTACTTCGGCTTGGGTGTTGTTTTTGCCTAGGGTTAGGCGGAGGCTGCCGCGGGCGGTTTCGGCGGATTGGCCTAGGGCTAGTAGGACGTGGGAGGGTTCTAGGGAGCCGGAGCTACAGGCGCTGCCGCTGGAGGCGGCGATGCCGGCTAGGTCTAGGCCGAGGAGGATGGGTTCGCCTTCGATGCCGGCGAAGGAGAAGTTGGCGTTGTTGGGGAGGCGCTGGGTGGGGTGTCCGTTGAGGCGGGTGTTGGGGATGCGGTCTAGGATTTCGCGGATGATGCGGTCGCGGAGGGCGGCGCAGTGCTGGGCGGTTTGGTCGCGTTGGGCGTCGGCGGTTTCTAGGGCGACGGATAGGCCGATGATGCCGGGGATGTTTTCGGTGCCGGAGCGGCGCTCGCGTTCTTGTCCGCCGCCGAGGATCAGGGGTAGGAAGGGGGCGCCGCGGCGGATGTATAGTACGCCGGTGCCTTTGGGTCCGTGGAATTTGTGGCCGGATAGGCTTAGGAGGTCGGCGCCTAGCATTTTTACGTCTAGGGGGAGGTAGCCGGCGGCTTGGACGGCGTCGGTGTGGAATAGGATGGTGCGGGAGAGTTCGGCGGCGCGTTGTTTGATGGCGGCGGCGATTTGGGGGAGGGGGTTGATGGCGCCGATTTCGTTGTTGGCGTACATTATGGAGACGAGGGTGGTGCGGGGGGTGATGGCTTGGTAGACGGTGTCGGGTTGGACGATGCCGTGGGGGTCGACGGGTAGGTAGGTGGCTTCGTAGCCTTGGGATTCGAGGTGCTGGCAGGTGTGGAGGATGGCGTGGTGTTCGGCGCTGCTGGTGATGATGTGGTTGCCGGTTTCTTGGAGGGCGGTGGCGACGCCGATGATGGCGGCGTTGTCGGATTCGGTGCCGCCGCCGGTGAATACGATTTCGCGGGGACGGCAGTTGAGGATGCGGGCGACGCGCTCGCGGGCTTCGTCGAGGGCGTAGCGGGCTTCTTGTCCGATGGTGTGGATGCTGGAGGGGTTGCCGAAGTGCTGGGTGAAGTAGGGCGTCATGGCTTGCAGCACCTCGGGGGCTAGGGAGGTGGTTCCGGCGTGGTCCATATAGATGATGCTGCGGGTGTCCCGGTTTTGGGCCATTTTTTTGCCGTCATCCTTGTGGGTTGGGGGTTGCCGCGGTTATTTTAGCACAATGGGGGGAATTGTTCATTTTCATTTTGGGACGGGGATTGATGGGGGCGGGGGTAGGCGGCGGTGGCGGTGGTTAGGAGGAAGGCGCCGATGATGGCGGCCCATAGGCCGTTGATCAGGTTGCCGGTGATGGCCCAGGTGATGCCGCCGGTAATCATTAGGAGGGCGACGGCTTGGCCGCAGCGGGCGGCGATGCGGGTGGCGCGGAGGTAGCTGCCGGTGATGGCCCAGATGATGGAGCGGAGGACGCGTCCGCCGTCTAGGGGGAAGCCGGGGATTAGGTTGAAGATGCCGACGCTTAGGTTGCCCCAGGCTAGGAGGAGGGCGATCATTTCGATGGGGCCGTTGATGCTGCGGGCGCTCCAGGGCCAGGCGCCGGAGTTTAGGGCGAGGAGGGTGGCGGCGGCGGCGAGGGCTAGGGCGATGCTGGTCATTGGGCCTACGATGGCGACTAGGAATTCCTCGGCGGGGCGTTCCGGTTCGTGGGCTAGTCGGGAGACGCCGCCGAAGATGAATAGGGTTATGCCCATTACGCGGATGCCGCGGCTTAGGGCGACTAGGCTGTGGGAGAGTTCGTGGGCTAAGATGGATAGGAAGAATAGGGCGGCGGTGATGATTGCTACGCCCCATTGCTGGGCTGCGGGCCAGCGGAGGGCGGGGGAGTCGAAGCGGTTGGCTAGGAGCCAGGTTAGGAGTAGGAAGATTATTAGCCAGGTTATGTTGATTTCTATGGGGATGCCGAATAGGCGGCCTAGACGGAGGGATGCGGACATAGTTTTTGGCGCTCCAGTTTTGGGTTGGGGGTTAGTGTAGGGATGGGGGTTTGGGGTTGGCAAGGGGGGATGGGGTTTTCGTTGGGTTTGGGGGGCATTGGGGTATCTTGATGGGGGGCAAGGGGGGACGCCCCCACCCTAACCCTCCCCCTCCGGGGGAGGGGATTTTTGTTTGCGGGGGTTATTGGGGGAATTGGTGGCGGGCTTGCCATAGGATTTGGTAGTTGCCGTTGCCGTGGTTGATGTATTGGCCGGTGCGGATGGCGGTTAGGGGGTAGGGGGGTAGTTGGATGGCGGCGAGGCATTGGCGGTTGATTATGGCGGCGGTGGTGTGGCGGAAGGTGAAGTCTTGGTTGTCGAAGCCGTGGGGTTGGCGGTCTGGGGGGATGTCGTTGGGGTTGGCGGGGTATAGGTGGAGGGAAAATTTGGGGGTGGTGTCGGACGGGCGGCAGGGGTTTTTGGTGTATAGCAGTTCGTTGTTGGCAAGGTGGACGTTGAAGTCGGCGCGGATTATGGGGTCGGGGGCGGCGTTTAGTTTGGTTTGCCATTGCTCTGGGGTTATGGCGCGGCCTTTGATTTGTAGCAAGGTTATATCTTGGCTGGCGGCGGGGGTGATTTGGAATCGGCGGTCGAAGGGTTTTAGGGTTTGTAGTTCGTGGGGGTAGGCTAGGATCCAGGTTTGGCCGGTGGGGGAGAAGTTGGTTTGCTTTATTATGTCTTGCTGGCAGGCGCCGAAATTGGGGGTTTGGCGGCAGTGGTGATAGTTACTGTCGGGTAGTTGGTTTTGGTAGAATTTTATGGTGGGGGTTAGTTTGTCGGAAACGTAGATGATTTCGTTTTCTTGGGGTTGTTGTTGCAGGGCGGCGAAGACGGTTTTGGCTTGCGTTAGGTCATGGTAGGGGTTGTTTTGCTGGAGGGTGCGTATTCCGTTGATGGCGATTAGGGCGAAAAGGATTGTTGCGGCGGTGGGGGCGAGCCAGGATGGGCGGGGGCGGGAATTTAGCAGGTTTGTTAGGGTGTGAAGGGCGACGGCGATGGATAGGAATAGGGCGGGGGACAAGTAGATGGTTTGGCGGAAATCGGCTAGGGGGTATATTTTCAGTAGGGCGGCGGCGATGGCGATGGTTAGGGAAATTAGGAATAGGGTTAGGATTGGGTGGGGGCGGCGTTGGGTTAGGGATATGATTAGGGCGATGGCGATGGCGGCGATGGCTAGGGTTTCGGTGTCTTGGGGGAGGTGGTAGGCTAGGAATTTTTGGGTGCGGGAACGGGCGAATTCGATGATTGAGGTTAGGTTGTTCCAATCTCCTTGGTAATAGCCGTTTTTCAAGTATATGAGGACCCGGTCACGGGCTTGTAGCTGGAAGCGTAGGGTGATGGCGTAGGTGATGGCGCATCCGGTTAGGAAGAATGCGGCGGGCGGGATCAGGGGCAGGCGCGGGTTGATCCAGTTATGGATGCGGCTTTGGCAGGGGTTGTGTTTTGGTTTGGGGGTGTGTATTGCGGCGGCGCAGAGTATGGCGATGGCGAATAGGATTAGGCCGTATTGGGTTAGGGGGGCGATGAGTAGGGATGCGCATAGGAGGGCTTTTTGGCGGTGGCGCAGGTAGGATAGTAGGCCGATTATCAGCATAAGGGCGACGAAGGCGTCTAGGGAGTATTCGCGGGCGTTTTGGCTGTGCTGTATGGCGGGGACGGATAGGATGATTAGGGGGGCGGTTAGTAGGGTTATGGCGCGGGAAATTCCGGCGCGGGGTAGCAGGAATAGCAGGGCGGCGACGGTTAGGGCGCTGACGATGGCGGATGCGGCGCGGACGGTGAAGGGGTTGCTTGCTATCTTTTGGGCGGCGTATAGGATTAGGGGGTTCAGGATTGGGGAGGTGTTGTGGTGTCGGGTTTCGTGGATCAGGTGGGAGATGGATTGCTGGGCGTGGTTGGCGGCTACGGCTTCGTCGTACCATAGGATATGTTCGGGCAATTGGTAGAAGCGTAGGATGGCGGTTAGGGTTAGGAGGCATAGGGCGGCGGCGATGTAGTATCGCTGGCGGCGGCGGGCGGCGGCGGTGGGGGTGGTGTTGGACATTGGTTTTGGCTGGGGGCGTTATCGGGGGTTGGGGTGGAGGGTGGAGTAGGCGGCTAGTTTGGCTACTAGTCGGGCGGCGGTGTAGGCGCAGGCTGGGGGGCCTTCGGCGGGGGCTAGTTCGCAGATGTCGAAGCCGATTATGCGGCGGGATTGGGCTATTTGGCGCAGTAGGGTTGTTAGTTGGTGCCAGTTTAGGCCGCCGGGTTCGGGGGTGCCTACGGCGGGCATTAGGGAAGGGTCTAGTACGTCGAGGTCGATGCTGATGTAGATGTCGTTGCTTAGGGCGGCCAGGATTTCGTCGGCGGGTAAGGGGGCGTTGTTGGGAGGGGATTGCCAGGTTGGGATTTGGTTTTGGCGGATGTAGTCGCGTTCCTCGAGGGATAGGCTGCGGATGCCGGCTAGGGCGATGGGGCAGCGGTCGTGGATGCGGCGGGCGCCGGAGGCGTGGCCCCAGGGGGTGCCTTGGTATTGGTTGCGGAGGTCGGCGTGGGCGTCGAGGTATAGGACGGTTAGGGATGGGTGGGCGTTGAGGTGGGCGTGGACGCTGCCGGCGGATAGGGAGTGTTCGCCGCCGAGGATGCCGATGCGGCGTCCGGGGGCGATGTATTGGGCTACGGCTTGTTGGATGCGGCGGGTCATTAGTTCGGGGCCGGCCATGTGGGGTTCGAGGGCGGGGGTGGTGTGGATGCCGATAGTGGTTAGGTCGAGGTCGAGTTCGGGGTCGTAGTCCTCCATTTGGGCGGAGGCGGCGATGATGGCGGCGGGGCCGTCGCGGGCGCCGGCGCGGTAGGAGGTGGTGCTGTCGTAGGGTACGGGGATTAGGAATATGCGGGCGGTTTCGGGGTTGGATTGCTGGGGGGTTAGGGCTAGGAAGTTGGGGTGGATCCAGGGTAACGGCGGGGGGGGCGATGACGGGGGTTGCCCGGCGCCGGAGTCGGGGGGCGACGGCGGGGGCGGGCCGGCAGGTTCGGCGGGGGATAACCCGGCGGGGTTGGCGGGCGACGGCGGGGGCGGGGCGGCGGGTTCGGCGGGGGATAACCCGGCGGAATTGGCGGGCGACGGCGGGGGCGGGGCGGCGGGTTCGGCGGGGGATAACCCGGCGGAATTGGCGGGCGGCGGGGGGGGCGGGCCGGCGGGTTCGGCGGGGGATAACCCGGGGGAATTGGCGGGCGGCGGGGGGGGCGAGCCGGCGGCGGCGGGGGGGGATAACCGGGCGGAATTGGCAGGCGACGCCGGGGGCGGGGCGGCGGATTCGGCGGGGGATAACCGGGCGGAATTGGCGGGCGACGGCGGGGGCGGGCCGGCGGATTCGGCGGGGGATAACCGGGCGGAATTGGCGGGCGACGGCGGGGGCAATCCGGGGGAATTGGCGGGCGACGACGGGGGTTGCCCGGCGGAGTCGTCGGCGGGCAATCCGGGGGGCATTCCGGCGGGGGGGGCGGGGGAGTCGTCGGCGGGCAACCCAGCGGAATTGACGGGCGACGGCGGGGGCGGGCCGGCGGAGTCGGCGGGGGACAATCCGGGGGGCATTCCGGCGGGGGGGGCGGGGGAGTCGTCGGCGGGCAACCCAGCGGAATTGACGGGCGACGGCGGGGGCGGGCCGGCGGAGTCGGCGGGGGACAACCCGGGGGAATTGGCGGGCGACGGCGGGGGCGGGCCGGCGGAGTCGGCGGGCGATCCGGGGGAATCGGCGGGCGGCACTGGGGGCGATCCGGGGGAATCGGCGGGCGGCCCGGCGGAGGCGGCGGCGGGCGTTCCGGGGGGCGGTGTGGGGGGGTTGGGGGTTTCAGGCATTGTGGGTTTCCGGGGGGGCGGTGGTTAGGGCGGTGCGTTGGGCTTGGGATTCGTTTAGCCCTTGGGCTTCGTCGAGCCATTCTAGGCCGCGTTCTAGGAGCCAGGATTGGGTGTCGTTTAGGTCGAAGAGTTTTTTGGCGTCTTGGAGGGCGCGGTCGTGGTCGAAGGGGCGGCAGGAGAAGATGTCGATGTTGACGTAGTTTTTGCGGGGGAAGGTGTGGATGCTGATGTGGCTTTCGGCGATGATGACGAAGCCGGTTACGCCGGAGTCCTCGGGTTTGGGGGCGTGGTAGAGGAGGACGCGGGGTTCGGTGATGCGGGTCATGTCTAGGGATTGGGGGTAATCGGTCAAGAATTGACGGACCAGTTGTTCGTCCCACATTTTGCTCGGATTCCCGTCGAATCCGTCAATAACCAGGTGCATTTCAGCTCCGGGGCGCGGTCTTGGAAAGACGGCGGCGTTTGGGGATATGGCGGCATGGCCGGGTGACCGGGGGTATAGGATAGCATTAGTTGGTTTTGGGGGCAAATCCCGGGGGTTGGGGATGTAAAAGGCGGGCCGCATTGCTGCGGCCCGCGCGTTGCCGGGGGTTATGGGGGCGGGTTAGGGGGTTAGGCGGGCAGGGGCAAGGCCGCCTGCCGGGCCTTGTGGTTGCGCCTGGCCCTGGTCACCCCGGCGACCATGACCGTCGCAGCCAGCCCCAGCCCCAACCCGATCAGCACTTTGCGTTTCATAGCCGTCACCTCCCCTGTTTTGGTTGCGCTTTTGGCGCGTGGGTACATTATCGCCGGTTGCGATAGGAATTGTCAAGTATTGTGATAACGATTTGGGGGTGTTTGGGGGATTTTCGGGTGGGGGGGGACGGCGAGGGTGGTGATTGCCAAATTTGCGGGGGTTTGTTAGGATTTCGGAGTCCGCTGGCGGGGGGTTCATCCTTCGACAAGCTCAGGATGAATTTGGGGCGGCAGGGTCGGGGTGAATTTCGGGAATGCCGGGGATGGGATGGATTGCGGGAATGCCGGGGATGGGGTGGTTTGCGGGCGGCAGGCTTGGGGTGAATTTCGGGAATGCCGGGGGTGGGGTGGTTTGCGGGCGGCAGGGTCGGGGTGGTTTGCGGGAATGCCGGGGATGGGGCGGTTTGCGGGCGGCAGGCTTGGGGTGAATTTCGGGAATGTTGGGGATGGGGTGGTTTGCGGGCGGCAGGCTTGGGGTGAATTTCGGGAATGCCGGGGATGGGGTGGTTTGCGGGCGGCAGGCTTGGGGTGAATTTCGGGAATGCCGGGGATGGGGTGGTTTGCGGGCGGCAGGCTTGGGGTGAATTTCGGGAATGCCGGGGACGGGGTGGTTTGGGGGAGGCAGGGTCGGGGTGAATTGCGGGAATGCCGGGGATGGGGTGGTTTGCGGGCGGCAAGGTCGGGTGGTTTGCGGGAATGCCGGGGATGGGGTGGTTTGCGGGCGGCAGGCTTGGGGTGAATTTCGGGAATGCCGGGGACGGGGTGGTTTGTGGGCGGCAGGCTCTGGGTGAATTGCGGGAATGCCGGGGATGGGGTGGTTTGCGGGAATGCCGGGGATGGGGTGGTTTGCGGGCGGCAGGCTTGGGGTGAATTTCGGGAATGCCGGGGACGGGGTGGTTTGTGGGCGGCAGGCTCTGGGTGAATTGCGGGAATGCCGGGGATGGGGTGGTTTGCGGGAATGCCGGGGACGGGGTGGTTTGCGGGCGGCAGGATCGGGGTGATTTGCGGGAATGCCGGGGATGGGGTGGTTTGCGGGCGGCAAGGTCGGGTGGTTTGCGGGAATGCCGGGGATGGGGTGGTTTGCGGGCGGCAAGGTCGGGTGGTTTGCGGGAATGCCGGGGATGGGGTGGTTTGCGGGCGGCAGGCTTGGGGTGAATTTCGGGAATGCCGGGGATGGGGTGGTTTGCGGGCGGCAAGGTCGGGTGGTTTGCGGGAATGCCGGGGATGGGGTGAATTTCGGGTAAGCCGGGGCGCGGCAGGGGTAGGTTGGATTGGATATGCAGGGTTCGATGATACAGGCGAGCGGGGTTACGCATTATTATGGGCCGTATCCGGCGATTCAGGAGGTGAATTTCAGCGTTAGGAAGGGGGAGGTTTTGGGGTTTTTGGGGCCGAACGGGGCGGGGAAGACGACGACGATGCGGATATTGACGGGGTTTTTGCCGCCGTCGCGGGGTACGGTTAGCGTTGGGGGGTATGATGTGGTGGAGAAGTCGCTGGAGGTGCGGCGGCGGGTGGGGTATCTGCCGGAGACGGTGCCGCTGTATACGGATATGACGGTTACGAATTATTTGAAGTATATGGGGACGCTTCGGGGGATGGCGGGGGGGCGGATTCGGGCGCGGCTGGGGGAGGTGATTGAGGTTTGCCGGTTGGGGGATTACCGGAAGACGCAGATCGGGAAGCTGTCGAAGGGTTTCCGGCAGCGGGTGGGGATTGGGCAGGCGATAATGCATGAGCCGGAGGTGCTGGTGCTGGATGAGCCGACGATCGGGATTGATCCGATTCAGGTGGTGGAGACGCGGAGTCTGATTCAGGAGTTGGGGCGGGAGCAGACGGTGGTGTTGAGCAGTCATATTTTGCCGGAGGTGAGTATGATCTGCGAGCGGGTGCTGATTATTCACGAGGGGCGGATCGTGGCGGAGGATACGCCGCAGAATTTGGCGCAGGGTTTGCAGGGGGTGGAGCGGCTGGAGGTGGAGGTGGCAGGGCCGTCGGCGGAGGTGCTGCCGGCTTTGCAGGGTATCGGGGGGGTGATCAGCGTTAGTCACCGGAATGCGCAGGGGCGGCAGGTGTATGTGGTGCAGGCGCAGCCGGGGCGGGATTTGCGGGATGATATATCGCGGGCGGTGGTGGGTCGGGGGTGGAGTCTGCGGGGGATGCAGTTGGTGGGGATGAGTCTGGAGGATATTTTCCTGCGGCTTACGACGCGGGAGGAATTGTAGGCGGTGGGCGAGGGAGTTGTGGGCAAGGGGATGGGGGGATTTTAGGCGGACGGGGTTGTGGGCGGGGGATTTTAGGCGGACGGGATTGTGGGCGGGGGATTTTTCGGCGGACGGGATTGTGGGCGGGGGATTTTAGGCGGATGGGGTTGGGGGCGGGGGATTTTAGGCGGGAGGGATTTCAGTTATGCGGACGGTCCGGGCGGTGGCCTGGAAGGAAATTCAGATTTTTTTCCTTAGCCCTACGGCGTATATCGTCGGGATGATATTTCTGGCGTTGACGGGGTTTTTCTTTTCGCGGGATTTGGGGGATCCGTTCCCGGAGGCGACGCTTAGCCCGTTTTTTCAGGGGGCGGTGTTGATTTTCATCTTGCTGGCGCCGGCGTTGACGATGCGGCTGATTGCGGAGGAGTCGAAGCTGGGGACGATTGAGTTGCTGCTTACTTCGCCGGTGCGGGATTGGGAGATCATCATCGGGAAGTATCTGGCGAGTTTGGTGTTTTTTCTGGGGCTGGTGGGGATGTCGGGGTTTTATGTGATCTTGCTGTTCGTGTACGCCAGTCCGGATCCGGGGCCGATTTATGCGGGGTATTTGGGGCTGGGGCTGTATGGGGCGGCGGCGCTGGCGGTGGGGGTGCTGGCATCGACGCTTACCAGCAATCAGATTGTGGCGGCGGTGGTGGCGATGGGGATTTTGCTGGCGCTGTTTTTTGCGGATTTGGCGTTTGGGGCGGTGGGGGGGCTGCCGGGGCGGATTATCGGGGAAATCGGGATGAAGGCGCATTTCGATGATTTTGACCGGGGCGTGATTGACACGAAGCATATCGTTTATTATCTCAGCGTCATCGCTTTTTTCCTGTTTTTGTCGGTGCGGGCGCTGGAATCGCGGCGGTGGCGATAGTATGAGCGGGCGACGGCAGGATGAGCGGCCGCGGGACTGGCGGCGGCGACGGCGTGGGGGGGCGGCGGCGGAGTCGAGGGCTTCATCGTTGGAGTCGGGAGCGGGGGCGGAATCTGGTGCGGGGGCGGATTCGGGGGCGGATGGCGGGTCGGGGGGTGGGGGGGAGCGGACTTCGCGGACGCTGCTCAGTTTTCTGGAGCCGGCGGTGGATGCGGTGGGGGTGTTCGGGGCGCCGCTTTTGATTGCGGGGATTGTGGGGCTGGTTACGGGGATCGTGCTGGTGGCCTTCGTCAGCTCGATGCGGGTGTACGGGTATATCGACATTGCGATCGGGGCGTCTTTGATTGCGTTGGTGGGGGCGGTGTTTGCCAGTTCGGTGGTGGCGGCGTTTCTTAGCCGGACGGGGCGGTATGGGGTGAATACGCTGGTGGTGCTGGCGGCGTTTACGGGGATAGTGGTGGCGGTTAATTTCGTGTCGTTTGAGAACAAGCAGCGGGTTGATGTGACGGCGACTAACCAGTTCAGCTTGTCGGAACGGACGCGGGAGCTTTTGGGGGGGCTGGAGGATGATATCCGGGCGACGGCGTTTTATAAGGCGCTGGCGGATACGCCGGATGCGGCGGAGGCGGCGCGGCGCAACCGGGTGGTGGATACGCTGGAGGAGTTTAATGCGCGGTCGGGGCGGTTCACTTATCGGGTGGTGGATCCGGATTTGGAGCCGGGGGTGGTGGGGGCGTATTTCGGGGCGCGTCCGGCGGGGTTTGTGAGCGAGACGGTGGTGATTGAAAATATGCGTACCGGGGAGTTTGATTCGCTTCAGCCTACGGATGCGACTTTCGGGGAGCTGGAGCAGGATTTGGTGACGAGTCTGTATATCGCTACGGGGCAGGAGCAGAAGAAGGTTTATTTTCTGGCGGGGCATGGGGAGCGGAATATAGATGGGGGCGGGGGGGGCGGTTACGGGTTGTTGCGGCAGGCGCTGGAGCAGGAGAATTATCTGGCGGAGGGGCTGGTTTGGCGGCGGGGGGATTTGGGGGTGTCGGTGCCGGCGGATGCGGCGCTGGTGGTGGTGGCGGGGCCGACGTCGGAATTGCCGGAGGCGCACGGGGAGGCGTTGGATTTGTATTTGCTGGGGCGGGATGCGGGGGGGCAGCGGCGGCGGGAGAACGGGAGCATGATATTTCTGGCGGAGCCGGATACGCCGGCGTCGTGGCGGGAGTTTTTGATTGAGTGGGGGATAGTGTTGTTGCCGGGGTATATCCGGGATGTGGATTCGTCGGCGCCGTCGTTGCCGCAGACTTTGGCGTTGGATATCGATTTTAACCGGATCGTGAATTTTAATTTGCAGGTATTGGGGAATAATGAGGCGGCGATTACCAGCGCGTTTGAGGCGGCGTTTGAGATCGTGGCGCCGGAGGGGCGGCAGTTGCAGGATGTGTTTATGCCGGATGCGGCGGCGCTGACGCCGTTGCCGGTGGGGGATGGGACGCGGCTGCCGCTGGCGCTGGCGGTGACTTCGCCGAATAGTTATGTGATTACGGATCCGGATCGGACGGAGCCGGTTACGGGGGAGGGTGCGGAGGCTGATGATTTGCGGGGGGCGTTTATTCCGGTGATGTTGATGCGGTCGGCGGGGAAGGTGGGGATGGAGCTGCCGGAGGAGGGGCCGGAAAGCAGCGATATATCGTTGCTGATGGCGTTTGGGGATGCGGATTTTGTGTCGAACAGCAATATCGGGCGGGGGAGCGGGTTGGATCTGTTCGTTAATTCGGCGAATTATATGCTGGGGGATTATTCATTGGTGTCGATCCGGCCGAAGGCGTTTGCGTTTCGGGAGTTTAATTTGGATCGGAATGAATATGATTTTGTGCGGTTTTCGTCGTGGCTGTTTTTGCCGGGGTTGATGGCGCTGGCGGCGGGGCTGGTGTGGTGGCTGCGGCGGTAGGGGTTGCCCTTCGACAAGCTCAGGGTGATCTGGGGGACGGGTAGCTCAGGGTGATTGAGTTTCGCGGGGTGTACGGGTTTCGTAGGTGATTGGGGCGGGCGGGGTGTACAGGTTTCGTAGGGTGATTGGGGTTTGCGGGGTGGGCGGGGTTTGCAGGGGTCGGGGGGCGGCTATGGCGGGGCGATTGCGGGCTTGATGATTTGGTGAACGGGTTTTGCAGGGCGGGTTGATGGTATGAATGTTCGGCTTACGGTTTTGCTGGTGGTGTTGGCGGTGATGGTTGGGGGGGCGTGGGCGGTGATTGAGTTCGGGGGCGTGGTTTCCCGGGGGGATGCGCCGGCGGAGGAGCCTTGGCTGTTTCATATTGATGAGGGGGATATTACTTATATATCGGTGTCGCATGGGGGGGCGGCGGTGGAGTACCGGCGGGATGCGGGGGGGCATCAGTGGATGATTCTGGGGGAGCCGGATTATCCGGTTTTTCAGCAGCGGTGGGGGGGTACGCCGTTGCTGTTGAGCGGGCCGCGGGTGAATCGGGGGCTGGGGGCGACGATACGGGATCCGGCGCAGTATGGGCTGGAGCCGCCGGAGAGCGTGGTGCGGGTGGGGGATTGGGCGGGGAATAGTTTTGAGTTTCACATGGGGAGTCCTACGCCGGATGGGGCGAATCAGTATGCGCGGCTGGTGGGGGATGATGCGCTGTATACGGTGCCGGCGGTGTGGGCGGATGTGGTGAACCGGCTGGCGGATGATCCGCCTTATGGGCGGTTGTTTGATTTGGATGTGGGGATTATTACGGCGGTGCAGGTTACGGCGGGGGGGGCTACGGCGGTGTATTACTTTGACGGGGGGGAGTGGCTGGTGTATCCGCAGGCGCCGCCGGTGGAGGCGGAGGGTTCGTTGCGGGTTTCGGGGGAGTGGGCGGGGTGGCTGGCTAGGCTGGCGGCGCCGCGGGTGGATGCGGTGGTGGAGCAGCGGGTGACGGAGCGGGATGCGGAAAAGCTGGCGGTGTATGGGATGGACGATCCGGCGGCGCGGGTGGTGATTGCGCGGCGGGGGATGGCGACGGTGGAGTTCGTGCTGGGGGGGGATACGGCGGATGGGGGGGCGTATTATGCGCGGATCGTGAACGGGACGGATGAGGCGATTTATGCGATTAAGAAGTCGCGGCTGGAGGGGATTTCGGGGTTGGCGCGTAATCCGCTGGCGGAGGTTGGGGGGGACTTGGGGGAAGGGTCTGTGGGGGCGGATGGGGTTGGGGCTGATAACTGATACGCGGGGCGGGGGTGATGTCCGTGTTTGTGTTGCGGTCGGCTGGGTGGGGGGGTGGTATCCTTCGACAAGCTCAGGATGAATGTGATCTTATATTCAAGCTGATAACTGATACGCGGGGCGGGGGTGATGTCCGTGTTTGTGTTGCGGTCGGCTGGGTGGGGGGACGCCATCCTTCGACAAGCTCAGGATGAATGTGATCTTATATTCAAGCTGATAACTGATACGCGGGGCGGGGGTGATGTTCGTGTTTGTGTTGCGGTCGGCTGGGTGGGGGGGGGCATCCTTCGACAAGCTCAGGATGAAGGTGATCTTATATTCAAGATGAATGTGATCTTATATTCAAGATGAGTGTGATCTTATATTCAAGTCGTTAAGACATGGGAGGCGGGTTATGAAGGCTGAGATTATGGGTATCGGGACGGAGTTGTTGATGGGGGAGTTGAATGATACTAATGCGGGTTGGATTGCGGGGCGGTTGCCGGCTTTGGGTATCACGCTGCGATGGGTGACGTTGGTGGGGGATGATTTGGGGCAGCTTGCTGGCGCTTTCCGGCAGGGGCTGGAGCGTTCCGATATTGTGTTTACTACGGGGGGGTTGGGGCCGACGCAGGATGATTTGACGCGGGAGGCGGTGGCGGCGGCTTTGGGGGAGAGTCCGGCGGTGGATGCGGGGCAGTTGTCGGAGTTGCGGGGGTATTTCCGGGCGCGGGGGCAGGATATGCCGTCGCGTAATGTGAAGCAGGCATGGCTGATTCCGTCGGCGGAGTTTATTCCTAACCGGAATGGGACGGCGCCGGGGTGGTGGGCAGAGCGCGGGGGTAAGGTTGTTGTTTGTATGCCTGGGCCGCCGGTGGAGATGCAGGCGATTTTCCGGGATTGGGTGGAGCCGCGGCTGCGGGGGCTGGTTACGGCGGAGGTGACGGTTACGCGGAACATCAAGACTATGGGTTTGGGGGAGGCGTTGGTGGATGAGGTGATGTCGGAGTATTTCGGGCGGGAGAATCCGTATTTGGGGATTTATTCCAAGGCGGACGGGATTCATTTGCGGGTGATTGCGCGGGCGGCGGATGAGGGGGCGGCGCGGGGGATGATTGCGCCGGTGGAGCGGGCGATCGAGGAGCGGCTGGGGGGGTATATCTGGGGGTATGATGATGATACGCCGGCGGGGGCGGCGGGGGCGGCGTTGCAGGCGCGGGGTAAGACGCTGGCGGTGATGGAGTTTTGTACGGGGGGGTTTTTGGCTAATGCGATTACGGATGCGGGGGATGCGGGGCGTCATTTCCGGGGCGGGATTGTGGCTTTCGGGGCGGAGTCGCTGGAGGCGGCGGGGGTTCCGCGGTCGTTGCTGGAGCGTCATGGGGCGGTGAGCCAGGAGGCGGCGAATGCGATGGCGGGGGCGGCGTTGGTGCAGTTGGGGGCGGATTACGGGATTGGGGTTGCGGGGGCGCCGGGGCCGGAGGGGCTGGAGGGGCGGCCGATGGGGCTGGCGTATGTGGCGATTGCGCGGGCGGCGGGGGCGGGGGGGCCGCAGGTGGCGCGGGAGCTGGAGCTTCGGGTACCGCCGCGGCGGGTTACGATTAAGCGGCGGGTGTCTAATCAGGCGTTGATTGAGTTGCGGCGGTTGGTGGATGCGGGGGGGTAGGGGCGGGTTGGGGGTGGTATTATGGGGGGGATTTGGGGGATTGCTGATGAAGGTTTTGGCGGCGGTTTTGCTGGTGGTCGGGGTGTTGGTTGCGGTTGCTGGGTGTGGGGGTGAAGGTGTTGTTGGGCCTACGGTGGATGTGGGGGCGACAGTGGAGGCTGGGGTACGGGGGACGCGGGAGGCGGAGGCGGGGATTGAGGGTACGGTGGCGGCGCGGGTGGCGGGTACGGCGGCGGCTTTGCCGACGGTTACGCTTGTGCCTATGGCTTCGGCGACGCCGGTGCCTACGGCTATCCCAGTGCCTACGGCTACGCCGGTGCCCACGGCTACGCCTGCGCCTACCCCGGCGCCTACGGCTGGTTTTACTCCGGGGGAAATAGAAGTCGTTGCAGGAAATCTGTATGATTGCGTCCAAGGAAACCCGGACTTCAAGCAGATTTTCGTAGAAGCCGCTGTTTTGGGCGTGGCTACAGAGGGCGTAACGCAAGAATCTGCCGAATATCTAGTTGAACTGATGCTGAGTAGCCGGGAATTTTTCAGGTTGTCTTTTGAGGAGGTTGCGGCGGATGATCCTCTGTTTGTCGCCGATATGGAATTATTGATTGAATGGTGTCAAGGCGTCAGTAGCGCAAGCGCAATGGATGGTACGCCTCTGGCGGAATATGCCGCCCAATATGCTGGCGGGCCGGGGGCGATTTATGTGGGGGATTTGGGGCAGTTGGCTGGGCCGGCACCGGCACCTGGTTTGGGGGATGCAAACGATGCGGTAAATTTGGCGGCATTGAATCGGGAAAGCTATCTTTTCGATTCAGTGTACTATAGGAACTTGTTGGAAATCGCCAATTTCTCTAATCCTACGGAAATTATGTACGATGGGCCAATCATCGAAATTCAGTTTGCTTGCATCAGCCGGATTGTGTTGCCTTGCGAGCTGTGGGATAACTATTTTCGTATGCAAGTGGGAGCCCGCACCAACGGAAAAGTGAGAATCATCATCACATCGTACCCTGAATTAGGCATAGCCGGGCCAGATTCTATTGACCTTATCACAAACGGAACTTTGTCGTTTGCGGAAATTACCGGCGGATACATATCTGGGCGTGTGCCGGAGACTGAGTTATCTTTGATTTATGGCTTGTATCCCGATCAAGAAGTTGGGTTCAAGGTGACTCAATCAATTCAGCCTGAAATAGATCGCATCCTTGGGTATCACACAGGAAGCGGCAAAGTAATATCCCATTTCTGGGCTTCCGGCGGTAATCAGTATTTATTCTGCAAAACCAAGCTGGCGAAATTGGCGGACTTTGACGGGTTGCGTATGCGCAGCCACGGCACATCATTATCTGATTGGATTGAAGGAATTGGCGCTGAAGCGCAGTTCATGGTATTCGCCGAAGTTTATACTGCTCTGGAGCGCGGAATTTTGGACTGCGGCGTTACCGTTGCATTCGCGGCCCACGCCCAGAGGTGGTATGCAGTATCGGATTATATGATTGGGCCGCTGGTCAGTCCACTCCTTAACCCGGTAATTATCAATGCTGATGTGTGGGATAATCTGCCCGCAGATGTACAGCAAATTTTGGTTGAGGAAGGCGCCAGACACGAACTAGAGGCAATGCGATTAACTCCGGCTTGGAACGAAGTATCGGTTGAACACAACATTGACGCGGGTCTGGAGCTGGTGGAATTCGACAGCGAAATGCAGATGCATAGTTTCCGGTCTGCTTATGCGAGTGTGCTTCCGAGTTTGATCCGACGTATTGGATACCCTGGAGACGGCGACAATACAGTGGCGTTGTTCAATCAATATATTGGCTCCATAGTCGGGTTGCGGATTGAACCTGACGGGGCGGTGGTGGTGGTTCCTATTACTGCGGGGCCTCATGCTGGGAAGACCTTGGAGGAGGTTTTGTTGGAGTAGGTTGCGGGGGTTAGGTGGTTATTAGGGTGTTGGGGTGGGTGGTTAGGGTTTCGTTGCCGTTGGGGGTGGTGATTAGGGTGTCGCCGAGGGACATTGCGCGTTTGTTGGGCCAGTCTAGTAGTATCATGTGCATGAAGATTACCATGTTGGGTTGTATTGCGATGGGGTTGTTGCGGTAGATCATTGGCCAGTCCATCCAGGTGGGGGGGTATAAGGCGCCGAGGCTGTAGCCGCAGGCGTTTAGTTTGTGTTCGGAGTAGCCGGCGTTGTCGAGGGTTTGGGCGTGGGCGTTGAACAGGTCGCCGAAGGTGGCGCCGGGGCGGCAGGCGTCTTTGCAGGCTTGGAGGGCTTGGGCGCAGGCGGTGTGCATTCGGCGGTGCTGGGGGGTTGGGTCGCCGGTTAGGATGGTGCGCATAAGGCAGGCGTGGTAGTGGCGATAGGCGCCGGCGAATTCCAGTTGCAGTTGGTCGTTTTGGGCGAGGGTGCGGTAGCCGGTGAAGTTGCGCACCATTAGGGCGTTTTCGCCGGAGCCGATGATGAAGCGGGATGCGGGGTAGTCGCCGCCGCCGCGGAATACGGCGGATTGCATGGCGGAGAGGATGTCTTGCTCGGGGGTTCCGGGTTGGGCGGTTTGTTGGGCGGCGATCAGGGCGTCATCGGCTAGTCGGGCGGCTTGGCGGACGTAGGCTAGTTCGGCGGGGCTTTTGATCAGGCGGAGGCGGCTTACCAGATGGGAGGCGTCTTGCCATTGGCAGTTGCCGTCGAGGGCGGCGCGGACGTATTCCCAACGGCGGGCGGTGAGGCAGTAGGCTTCGAGTTCGATGCCGATGTGTTGGCGGCGGCAGCCTTGCTGCTCGAGGATGCGCCATAGGTCTTGGCCGGGGTTGCTGTCGGCTTGGTCTTGCCAGAGGCGGATGTCGTCGATTACGGATGTGAGGCGGGCCTGGCGGAGGTCGGCGGAGCGGGTTAGGAGGATTAGGTGTCCGTCGGCGCCGAGGTAGAGGCATTGGAATTGGGAGTAGCCGGTGGTGTCGTAGCCGGTTAGGTAGTACATACTTTCTTGGCGGAAGATGAGGAGGGCGGCCAGGCCGTCGGCCTGGAGTTGGGCTATGGCCTGGTCGCGGCGGGATTTTAGTTCCTGTTGGGTGAAGTGCAGGGGCATTTTGCGCCTCGCGGTATTGGTTTAGGATTTGGGGTTGTGGGAAATGTACGATATGTTGGTATAATCGGCAATAGGGCTGGGGTAAGTTGCGCCGGCGATAAGGGGGTTTTATGGTACGCGTTAATACGGTTCTGGGGGCGGTGGATTCGGGGGATTTGGGGTTTACTTTGCCGCACGAACATTTGATAGATTCGTCGGCGGGGATTCGTGTCAGTTACGGGGAGCTGGAGTTGCGGGATCGGGCTTTGGATATGGCATTGGAGGATTTCAGGAGGGCGAAAGCGGGCGGGGTGGATACGGTGGTGGAGGTTTCGCCGATGGATTTGGGGCGGGATGTGGTTATGATGCGGGAGGTATCGCGGGAGACGGGGGTTAATTTTGTTTGCTGCACGGGGTGCTGGCTGGATATTCCGCGCAGTTTTTGGGGGCGGGATAAGGATTTTATCGCGGATTTGTGGGTGCGGGAGATTGAGGTAGGGATCGACGGGACGGATATCCGGGCGGGGATTATTAAGGTGGCTACCAGCGACCCGATTACGGAGCAGGAGGAGTTGATGCTGCGGGCGGCGGCGCGGGCGCATTTGCGGACGGGGGTTCCGATAACGACGCATACGCCGGCGCAGTCGCGGGTGGGGGAGCGGCAGGTTCGGATTTTGATGGAGGAGGGGGTGGAGCCGCAGAATGTTTATGTGGGGCATATTAACCAGACGCTGGACCGGGATTATCACCGGGAGTTGGCGCGGCTGGGGGTGTGGCTGGGGTGGGATATTAACAATCCTTATGGGCGGTCTCATTTGCCGCCTTGGGAGCAGCGGGCGGAGTATCTGAAGGGGTTGCTGGATGAGGGGCTGGGGGCGAATTTGATGTTGTCGCATGATTGGAATGTGGTGCTGTCGCGGATTGGGACGCCGGGGTTTCCGGGGCGGGAGGATAATCCCGATGGGTATTTGTGGTTGAGCCGGGCGTTTATTCCGCGGCTGCGGGGGCTGGGGGTTGGGGCGGGGGAGGTGGAGCGGATGATGGTGGGGAATCCGCGGCGGCATTTTGAGGGGGTTGGGGCGGGGGAGTAAAATCGCGGACGGGAATTAGGGGGTGTTGGCGATGGACTCTTGGCGGTAATCGGCCAGCAGGTCGTTGACATCCTCTATATTTTCGCCTAGATACACGCGAAGCCAGGATAGCAACAGGTCTTGGGCGTCATCGCTTAGCATTAGAGGGTGATGCTCCAGCAGGTCTTTGTGAACTGCATGAATCCGGTCAAGGCGGACGAAGCCCTCTCTGATTCTGGCCGGGGTGTATGCCGGCAGGTAGAATAATTGCCAGTATTCATATGCTTTGACGCGCTCTATGAATGCTGGGCTATAGGTTTGTTTTGTTTCGTCTCCTCTGAAAGAATATACTGGGGCGATCAGAAAACTGTCGTCTTGTCGGCGGCCTGAGTCTGTCCACGTAACGGCAGGTCTTGATATTAAGATGACCGGGCGCTTTTTTGCCGCTATGACTATTGCTCGTTCATCGGAGCGAATCCCTAAGGCGTGATCCGGTGCTCCGGGGTTGTCAAATTCGTTGCGGCGAAAAGGGTTTGCTTGATATTGGTAATCATTGAGGGTTGGGTTGTAGGCGCTTTCCAGTAGGAAAGACTGGCGTTCATCAAATAGGTATAAGGATGGGGACCAAAAGAACTGTCCAATCCGGTATAGCCGGTTTAGGATGGGGCCGTGTTGCATTCTGATATAGTATTCTTGGGGTTGCATGAGTCCGATCAAGGCTACGCTACTCCTCGGTTGGCCGTATTACTTTGGTTCCTGGACGAAGGTATAAGCGGGGTTCATCGGCCTGCATTATTTTACAGGCTTCGTAGTATATGTCGTCGTATCTGGGTTCGGTGGCTTTTCTTGGTTTTTTGCTATCGGATTCTCTTTTTTTCCGCCTTTCTTTTAGCCTTTGGCGCATATCCTTGACAAAGGCATCGGAAAATTCGAGTTTGGCGGTATTGGACGGGGGGATTGGCTCCGGTTGGATTTTGGAAAAATCCAAGAAATCCCCGCGTTTGACATCCTGCATTGGTTCGGTCTCAAAATATACGTAATCCAAGATTGTTGGCAGGGGTTCTAGGGCCCATTGTTCGACGACTTGGTCTGCGCAGCGTTTTACCGATGCATCGTAGGAGGTGTTGAAAGCTCTCTGCGTTTCGCGCCAGTCGGCGGGTTTTTGGTAGCGGTATCCTGATATTTGGCGGTTGGCGGATTTGGCGGTGAATTGGGCTTCGTCGGCGTGCAGGCCCATGGATTGGATTTGCGATTGTAGTTCGGGGGCGTAGGGGCCGTAGTGGTGGAATCGCCATTGTAGGCCAGTGGCTTGTTTGCCGTGGCGTTTGTAGTGTTCCAGGTCTATCAGGTAGACGAGTTTGGTTAGGGCGGTGCGCCCGATGACGCCGCCTTGTTGGTTTGTTTGGTCTATGATGTAGTTCAGCAGGGGGGTTAGGTTGGGCATTAGTCCGCCTTTTTGGAGTTAGGCCCGCCCTGTGGGTTTGGGGCGGGCCTTTTCCGGGGGGTGATGGGTTAGCGGCGGGTGAAGCGGCGGGCGGTTAGTTCGCGGTAGAGCATGGGGAGGCGCTCGGGTAGGGACCAGATTTCGCCTAGGACTTCGTAGCCCATATCGCCGCACATACTCTTTAGGTAGTCGTGGCCGGCTTTGTCTACCGTTAGGCAGAAGGGGGTTATGGATTTTTGGCGGGCTTCGACCAGGGCCATGTGGGTGTCGTGGACAGCGTATTCTTTTTCGACGCCTTCGCGGCTGTAGCCGCGGTCTTGGGGGCGGCCGTCGCTTACGAGGAACATTATTTTGGTGTGGGCGTCCTGGTTTTCCAGTTTGGTGATGGCGTGGCGGATGGCGGCGCCCATGCGGGTGGCGTGGAGGGGGGTGATTTTGTCGATGCGGCGCTTTACTTTGTCGCCGAAGCCTTCGTTGATGTCTTTGATTACGTAGAATTCTACGTTTTCGCGGCCGTAGCCGGAGAAGCCGTAGATGCCATAGGTGTCGCCGATGGATTCGAGGGCTTGGACTAGGAGGGCGGTGCTTTCTTTTTCGAGGTCGATGATGCGTTTGTAGTTGCGGCGGACGAGGCCCTCGCGGCGGCGGCGGAGCCAGACCATGTATTCTACGGGGTCGTCGGGGGCGTCGCGGTCGTCTACGGATTGGCGGCCTTCGTCGATGGCTTCGGCGGTGGAGGCGCTCATATCGAGGAGGAATACGACGGCGACGTCGCGGCGGTTGCGGTTGCGGTGCCAGTAGATTTTGTCGTCGGGGGGGATGTTCATTTTGAGGTCGACCCAGGCTTCGAGGGTGGCGTTGAGGTCGAGATCTTCGCCGTCGATAAGGCGGTAGGTTTTGCGCATACTTTCGGGCATTATGAGTTCAAATTGGCGGCGGATGTGGTTGGAGAGGGATTGGTAGTTGCGGAGGGCGTCTTGGTAGAAATTGATGTCGCCCTCTTCGACGGTTTTTTCTTTGACGATGCACCAGCGGGGTTTGTAGTCGTTGGCGCGGAAATCCCATTCGTCGTAGAGGAAGGTTTGGGGTTCGCGGGCTTCGAGTTCGCCGCCGTGTTCGTCGTCGTGGAGCAGGGGGCCGTAGCCCTGGCCGGGCTGGGAGTTGGGGGGCGGGGCGCCGGCTTCTTTCATTATGTTTTGGGCGAAGGTGGTCATGGCGTCGCTGATGTCGCCCTGCTCGGCGTCCAGCTCCAGCTCGTCGCTGTCCTGGAGTAGCTGTTCCAGCATTTCTTGGGTCATGGGCTGGGCTTCGCCGGGGTCGCCGCTGTCCGCTTGGAGGCGGGTCAGGAGCTGGACCATTTCGGGCTTGAAATCGCCGCGGTAGTCTACGGGTTCGGGGGATTCGTAGCCTTCTTGGCCTTCCTGGTTTTCGCCGCGCTGTTCCAGATCGGCTTGGAGGCGGTTTACCAGATCCTGGAATTCTTCTTCGTTGAATTCGCCGGGTTCTTCCAGATCCTGGTCTTGCCATTGGTCGTCTTCTTCGGTTTGGTTGGGGAGGCGGGAGATGATTTCGTAGGCGCGGAGGGTGGCTTCGGCGGTGTCTTCGACGTTGGCGGCGGCGGTGCGTAGGCGGTGGAGGATGCGGGAGAGCATTAGGGCGGCTTCTTCGTATTCTTCAGGGACGGGGAGGTCGGTGAATTGCTCGAGGCTCATGTGGATCAGCAGTTCCACCATTGCTTGCTGGATGGGGAGTTCCTGGATGGCGGGGCGGCGGGCGAGGGTTTCGGTTTGGACGCGGGAGGAGGCGCGGCTGATGCCGGGGTATTCGACTTTGATGCGGTAGTCGAGGCGGCAGTCTTCGAGGACGGTAAAGAGGTCGAAGGCGAGTTTGCCGTTGTCGAACATCGCCATGAAGCGGCCGATGTCGGTGTAGGTGCGCATGGAGCCGGGGGTTTCGGGGGTTGGGGAGTCGGGGGCGGGTTCGGGTTCGATAAAGGTTACTTCGGCGTCTTCGCCGGCCAGTTGGCGGGCCATATCGGCCATGGCCTGGCGGGCGGCTTGTTCTTCGGCGCGGCGGGCTAGAAATTCGGCTTCCATGGCGTGGCGGCGATCTTCAAATTGGGTGGCGGGTTGATCGAATTGGAATTCGAAGCTGCCGAATTCCAGGTGGCCTATCTGGTGGGTGGAGACTACCTTGAACCAGGAGAAGTTGTCTTGCTTGTTGGGGTAGTGGTCGACTACGGGGGGGAGGAATACTTTGGAGCCGTCGGTGGAGGCGGAGTCCTCGTCGACCCAGCCGATGTTGCGGCGGACTAGTTCTTGGGTGTTCATAATTTCGATGCCGGCGCCGGAGAGGGCGCGGCAGTAGAGGCGGAGGATGCCTTTTACGCGGTCGAGTTCGAGGCTGGAGGATAGGGTTTCGAGCATGGATTCGGAGGTGTTGGATTCGATCTTGAAGAAGGCGATGCCGCTTTCGGGGTTGTCTTGGAGGAGTTTCATGCCGTGTTGGTACCAGGTGTCGAGCTGGCTTACGGTGATGCGGGTTAGGACGTTGTCTAGGCTGCGGAGGAAGGGGGGAACGGCTTCGGGGGCGGTGGCGGCCAGTTGGTCGCAGAGGTCTAGGATGTAGCCCTGGTTGCCTTGCGGGACGCGGCCTAGGGCTTGGGTGCCGTCGGCTAGGAAGCGGGAGGTGTCGCGGAGGCCGACTTTGGCCAGGCGCTCGCCTAGTTTGAGGAAGCGTCCGGTTTGGGCTTCGTCTACTTGCTGGAGGGCGCGGGGTACTAGCTCTAGGCAGGTTTTGACTTCGCGCCAGCCGGTGTCGATTAGGGCGCGGGCCATGGATAGGAAGGGTTCGCGCTCGCGGCCCATACCGGGGAGGACGTCTTTGCCTAGGGTGAGGCATTCGCTGGCGACGTCGTAGGATTTGTAGGACATCGCTTCGATTAGGGAGGCGAAGACTTCTACATCCCAGAAGGGTAGGCTGCGGACCAGGTCGGGGGAGACTTCGAAGAATTTGGCGGCGAGGGTGCTGGATTTCCAAGTGCCTTTGTAGAGGCTGCGGCCGAGGCCGGCCCAGCGGGGGATGTATTGGGGGCGGAGGTTGGGGACGATGGCGACGCTGGATTTGAAGAAGGCGACGGCGAGGGTGGGGGAGTCTTGGGCGAGGTAGGTGCCGCAACGGGCCCATTGCATGAAGGAGGGGAAGGAGAGGAAGCGGCATACTTGGGGGCTGACGCGGTAGTATTCGATGGCGGCTTCCCAGGAGCGGATGGTTTGGGCGCCGATGGAGATGCCTTCTTTGGCCCAGAGGTTGACTTCGTCGGGGCCGAAGGCGGCGATGACGGGTGGGGCGGCTTCCTGGTAGGCTTCCAGCACCGCCGGGGGGAGTTTGGCTAGTTCGAGTTCTATTTCGGGTGTCGGAGCGCTGCTAGTCAAATCAGGGCCTCGCTTTCCAGCCCATCCGCTAATAGTTGCAGGAATTGCTGGAGGATTCTGGCAGTGGCGCCGAAGATCAGGTGTTGGCCGCAGGCGTAGGAGTGGATGGTGTTGGGGTGGCCGTTTTGCCAGTGGGTTTCGATGCGGAGGTTGGCGGGGTCGCGGAGGGCGGCGATGGGGAATTCGACGATTTCGGCGATTTCGTCGGCGCTGGGGCGGAAATCGTAGGGTTGGCTGAGGGTTCCGGCGAATACGTTTACGCGGAACCGGGAACGGGTGGCTACTTCGTCCATTTCGCCTAGTATGGTTATGGCGTCGGGGGGGATGCCCATTTCCTCTTGGGTTTCGCGTAGGGCGGTGTCTAAGGGGGATTGGTCTTGGGGGTCGGCGGCGCCGCCGGGGAAGGATATTTCGCCTTTGTGGTGTTCGACTTCTTGGGAGCGTTTGTTGAGGAGCAAGCAGTATTGGCCGCCGTTGTTGGGGTAGAGGAGGACCATTACAGAGGCGGGCGTCAAGTCTTGGCCGGTCACTCGGGCGGTGGGCCGGCGGGAGAGCGCCCGCTGGATCAACTGCGGCGGCGTCAGGGCTGTTTACGCTCCCGGTGCAGGATGGGGTGTTGGGTTGGGCTAGGGTTACTCGAAGATGGAGGATGCGACTTCCTCGAGGCTGCGTTGGAGTTCGGGGTCGTCGGTGAGGGTCCAGACGATGGCGACTTGGCAGGCGCGGCGGGCGGGGATGCCTTCGGAGATTAGGCGTCCGGCGTAGATCAGGAGGCGGGTGCTGGCGCCCTCTTGCAGGCCGTGATCTTCTAGGTTGCGGATTTTTTCGCCGAGCTTGGCTAGGGAGTCGGCTTGGGCTTCGGTGCAGCCGCTTTCTTGCTGGATGATTTCGCGTTCGATTTCACGGGGGGGGTAGTTGAATTCGATGGAGATGAAGCGCTGGCGGGTGCTGTGCTTTAGGTCTTTGAGGGCGCTTTGGTAGCCGGGGTTGTAGGAGATGCAGAGGAGGAAGCGGTCGTCGGCTTCGATGATGGTGCCGGTTTTTTCGACGGGGAGGATGCGGCGGTGGTCGGTTAGGGGGTGGATTAGGACGGTGGTGTCTTTGCGGGCTTCGACGACTTCGTCGAGGTAGAGGATGGCGCCGGCTTTGACGGCGCGGGTCATGGGGCCGTCGATCCAGCGGGTGCCGTCGGCGTCGAGGAGGTAGCGTCCGACGAGGTCGCTGGCGGTGAGATCTTCGTGGCAGGCGATGGTGACTAGGGGGACGCGGACTTCGCCTTCGCGGATTTCTTGGGCGGCGGCGGATTGGCCGTTTTGTTCGCGGATGACGGTGAGGGGGCGGCCCAGTTTCCAGGCCATGTATTCCACGAACCGGGTTTTGCCGCAGCCGGTGGGGCCTTTCAGCAGGACGGGGATGTGCTGCTGGTAGGCGGCGGCGAAGAGTTCCATTTCGTCGCCGACGGGGCGGTAGTAGGGTTCGGCGCGGACCAGGAATTCCTCGATGGCGTATTCGCTGTAGTGCTGCGTTTCTTGTTCGGCGGCTTCTACCATTATGTCTGTTCAATCCTTTCTTTGACTCGGGATGCCCACAACCCGTCGATCGCCTGTTGCATGGCGGCGAGGTCTTTCGAGTTGTCAATGATGGCGTCGGCCCGGTTCAGGCGTTCGGGCGGGGCATTTGGGATGCCAGGCGCTTGCGGGCTTCGGCTTCGGTCATGCCGCTGCGCTGGGATAGGCGGTTGATTACGGCGGTTTCGGGGGCGTCGGCGACCCATGTTTCGTGGACTAGGGAATCCCAGCCGGCTTCGTAGAGGAGGGCGGCTTCGATTACGATGACGGTTGCGCCCTCGGCCTGGAGGTCGGTTATTTTTTGTTGGACCATTTTGGCCATAAGGGGGTGCATGATGGCGTTGAGGCGGGCCAATTGGGCGGGGTCGGAGAAAACGATGGCGCCTAGCTTGGGGCGGTCGATTTCGTTGTCGGGGCTTAGGATGTCGGGGCCGAAGGCGTCGACTACCCGGCGCCAGGCTTCGGCGTGGGGGCGATAGGCTTCGTGACCGACTTGGTCGGCGTCGATTAGGGCGGCGCCGAGGGAGGTCATGTAGCGGGCGGCTTCGCTTTTGCCGGCGCCGATGCCGCCGGTTAGCCCGATAACCAACATAGGCTCTACGCTCTTTGGATTTTCTTGGCCGCCGGGGTTGTGTCCGGCGGGGAAAGGGCGCAACCTTGCCATTCTATCAACCGCCCTTGATATGGTCAACTTGATAATGGGGGCGGCGGGTTTTTGGGTTTATTCGCGGATGGGTTTTATTCCTGGATGATGTTGATGGGGCCCCAGCGGGATTCCCAGGTTTCCTGGAGGGTGCGGAACAGGCGGCGGTATTCGGCTACGTTGATGGGGGTGGTGGTCATTATGACGGCGTCCTCGCGGTTATCGGAGTAGTAGCCTTTGCGGATGCCGACGGATTGGAAGTTGTATTTTTCGTAGAGGCGCTGGGCGATGAAGTTGGAGACGCGGGCTTCGAGGGTCATGACGCGGGAGCCGCGGGCGACGGCGGCGCGGAGGGAGCCGATGAGGAGGAGTTCGCCGATGCCGTTGCCGCGGAGGGTTTCGCGGACGGCGATTTCGACGATGTGGGCTTCGTCGCCTTGGTACCAGACGCTGACGTAGCCGGCGATGGCGGGGTTTTCGGGGGGCGGCGGCTCCGGGGGGGCGGCGGTCAATCGGATACGGCCGGCTAGGCGGGATAGCCAGGATCGGGGGGGGGCGGGGTCGGAATCGGGGGCGGCGTTGCCGGGTTGCGGGGCGTGGCTGGCGGGTTCCGCGGGGCCGGGTTCTATGGGGCCGGTTTCCGCGGGGTCGGGTTCTATGACGGCTACCAGATAGGAGGCGTGCTTGTTGTTCAGGTCGCGTTTGAAGGGGGAAGTTACCCACATTGGGGAGAACGCTTCCCGCTCAATTTCGACGACTTCGGCGATGTCTTTTTTCCGCAGGCGGCGGAGGTGGACTGGGACTGGTTGCGGCAAACCGGCATTTCCCCGATTGGCGGGCGCACTGCTCTTAGCGGCGGGCGCCTGGATTTTGGGGGGATTGTAGCACATTGGGGTGGGAAATGTTGGCAGGGGTTGGGGATTGATGGTTTATAGCAGGGGGGATTGTTGGGGGTTGTTGGGCGGGTCGTCGGGCCATACGCGGATGGCGCCGTATTGTCCGTCGAAGCCGGGTTGGGCGGATACTTGGCCGGCGCGGGCTTTTAGGATGGCTTGGGCTATGCGCTCGTTGGCGGCTTGTTGGAGTTGGTCGGCGTCGGCGTGGGCTAGGACGGCTAGTTCGCTGCCCAGTTCGTGGCATAGCTTGTTGTAGGCGTTGGCTACGGTTTTGGTGCGGCGGCCGGCGCTTAGGGTTTCGGATAGCAGTTCCTCTAGGGGGACTAGGCGGAGGAATGGGGGATGGCTGTCGTCGGGGGAGCGGATGTAGCCGTCGGGGGCGGGGGCAGGTTCGGGGTTGGCGTTGGCGTTGGGGGCGGCGGACAGGGATTGGGTGCGGTGGAGTACGCCTAAGGTTAGGGGGCGGCGGCAGGTGGGGCAGCGGGCGTCGCTTTGGGCGGCGGTTTCTTGGGGGGATTGGCTTATGCCGCAGTGGCGGTGTCCGTTGTAGTGGTATTTGCCCTCTTGGGGGTAAAATTCGATGGTGTGGGCGATGTTGTTGGTTTCGATGGCGGCTTTGAGTCCGGGGTAGGTGGGCTGGCCGCGGAAGGCGGTTATTTCGCGTCCGAGGTTGGGGAGGGAATGGGCGTCGGAGAAGGACAGGATGGCGCGGGAGTTGAGTTCGGGGACGGGCCAGTTCATTGCGGGGTCGCTGGAAAGGCCGGTTTCGATGGCTTGGATCATTGGGGTTAGGGGGCCGAAACATTCTTGCAGGGTGTCGAATCCTGATACGGAGCCTAAGATGCCGTACCAGGGGGTCCAGATGTGGGCGGGGATGATCATTGCTTCGGGGTGGGTGTCTAGGGCTAGGGACATAAGGTCGGGGGCGGAAAGGGTTACGGTGGGGCGGCCGTCGCCGTCGAGTTTGGCGCCGCGTTGGGATAGGTGGGCGTTGAATTGGGCGGCGGCGTCTAGGGTGGGGAGGAATAGGAGTAGGTGGAGGCGGCGGGCTTGGCCGTTTTGCCGGTAGACGCAGCTGATTTCGGTGCCGGGGATGAAGTTTACGCCGTGGTATTGGTAGGCGCCGTCGTTGTTGGGGGTTAGGTGGGTTTGTAGTTCGGCGAGCCAGGCGGGGTGGGTGAAATCGCCGGTGGCTAGGAGGTGGATGCCTTTGGTTTTGGCGGCGGCGGCGAGGTTGGGGAGGGTTAGGTTTTTGCTACAGGCGTAGGCGTAGCGGGAATGGATATGGAGGTCGGCGGTGAATTGGGGTTGGTTGTTCATTGGGGGAGTATAGCATAAGCGGGGGGCGGCCCGGTTGGTTTTTAAGGGCGGTCTGGTCCGCATTGGGCGGAAAAGGCGGCTATCGCTGCGGCTATTTGGGCTTCGTCCGGCGGCTCTGGGGGGTTGGATATTGTGGTTTCAACGGATTCCCCGGTATCCCGGATAATTTTTTTCCGATATGGAGGTGGTGATGTCCATCGAAAAGCGGATAAACATTTCCGCTTCTTGGGGCGGCATTGCACAAAATATTTCCGCTCGCTCTGCGTCATCGGCGGCATTGGACAAGCTTTCGACGTTGTCCCACAAATTGAGGCGGCAACTGTCGGCGATGGACTGCACTGCCCTTTCAACTAGTTCGTCCTGGTTGGGGGCGGGTTGGACGATTACGCTGGTGGTTGTTTCGCCGGCGCCGGTGATGTAGGTGGTGGTGGTGATGGTGTTGGACATATCGGTGTGTTGGGCGATGGCGCGAATTTCGGCGGGGGTGAGGGCGCACCAGGCTTGGCCTTGGGCGGTCCAGCCGTCGATGGCGGCTAGTTCGGCGTATTTGGCTCTGGCGGCTTGGGGGTCGTTGAGGTCGAAGGATGCGGGTTGGGGTTGGGGGGTTCGGGTTAATAGGGATAGGGCGGCTAATATCAGGAAGATGGCTAACATTGCATCGTCACCTCATTTTTGTTGGTTGCTGAATGGTCTATTTGATTTATGTAGAATGAAGGAAAACGGCCAGGATGATTATATATATCATATAAATTGTGAGCAACCCGGCCAGATGGAGTAAGGAAACACCTATGTTCCAGATTTGCAGAGACCGCGCTCTTTTGATGCAGGCAATTCCCGATAGGATCAGTATCAATATAGCGATGGCTGTCAGATCGTTCTGGCGAAAGTTTGTAATGACTTGATATGAAGCGTAGGCCAAGGTTGCGATTACGAAAGAGATGAGAGCAATTCCCGAACCTTTAGCTGTTGGGATTTTTCCTCGTTGGATGAGGAAAAACCCCAGCAGCGTTGCCAGTATCAGAAGCAGCCACAGAACGCCATTGAATTGCACTTTGTTTTCTCCTTGGCTTTTTACTTCTGTCTGAGTGGGAATTATTAGCGGATTCTCGACCATTTCGTGCCATTGTAATGCTGCGCTTTCTCAATGATCGGGTCTGCTATGACCAAGCAAGGCGCCAAGATAAAGCACAATCCAAATTTTCCTTGATTTACACCTCCGGTTAAATTTCCCCGTCCGGCAGGCGGGCTTTCCGCCTTGCCGGGCAGTTTGCGGCGTGAATTTGATGCCCTTGTCTATGAATATAGATATGGGATATAATTTTGTCAACATTGTGAATACAATCACGATATTGTTTATGGTGATGGGCGATGTTGCGGGTTGCGGGCGGGCAGGGGGGGGGCCGCAACGGCAGGCGAAGCCGATTACGGCGATGTTGCTGGTTGCGAGGCGGCGGGGTGTTGGGCGGGGGTGGGTTGACCGGGGGGCGGGGCGGTTTTATGCTTAGGGGGTTGGATTCCCGCTGGCGCGGGATGGCGGGGCGGCGGGGGCGGTTGGATTTGATTTTGGAGGACTGATCGGGATGGCAGCCAAGAGCATTATCAGCGATGAGGCGGCGCAACAGGCGCTGCTGCATGGGATTGCGACGGTTTCTAATGCGGTGGGGCGGACGCTGGGGCCCAAGGGGCGGAATGTGGCGCTGGAGAAGAAGTGGGGGGCGCCGGTGATTACCAACGATGGCGTTACCATCGCCAAGGAGGTGGAGCTGCCGGAGTCGTTTGAGAATATGGGGGCGCAGCTGATCAAGGAGGCGGCCAGCAAGACTAACGATGTGGCGGGGGACGGGACTACGACCGCGACGGTGCTGGCGCATAGCCTGGTGCGGGACGGGATGAAGAATGTGGCGGCGGGGGCGGATCCGATGGCGATCAAGCGGGGGCTGGATAAGGGGGTGGCGGCGGTGGTCAAGGAATTGGCGGGGATCGCCACGCCGGTGCAGGGGCGGGATCAGATGTCGCAGGTGGCGGCGATTTCCGCGAATGATGCCGAAATCGGGGAGATGCTGGCGGATGTGCTGGAGCAGGTGGGCGCCGAGGGGGTGGTGACGATCGAGGAGGGGAAGGGGATCGAATCGGAGACGGAGTATGTGGAGGGGATGAACTTCGACCGGGGTTACATCAGCCCTTATTTCGTCACTAACCCGGAGCGGATGGAGTCGGTGATTGAAAGCCCGCATATTTTGGTGACGGACAAGAAGATATCCTCGGCGGCGGAATTGGTGCCGGCGTTGGAGAGCGCTTTGCAGGTGACGCGGAATTTGGTGGTGATCGCGGAGGATGTGGAGAGCGAGGCGCTGGCGGTGCTGGTGGTGAACAAGCTGCGGGGGACGATTAACTGTCTGGCGGTGAAGGCGCCGGGGTTCGGCGATCGGCGGAAGGCGATGCTGGAGGATATCGCGGTGCTTACCGGGGCGCAGGTGGTGTCGGAGGAGCGGGGGCGGCGTCTGGATCAGGCGACGGTGGCGGATATGGGGCAGGCGCGGCGGGTGGAAACCACCAAGGATCGCACTACGATCGTGGGCGGCGCGGGGGATGCGGAGATGATCAAGGGCCGCGGCGAGCAGATACGGGTGCAGATTGAGGAAACGACGTCGGAGTATGACAAGGAAAAGCTGCAAGAGCGGCTGGCGAAGCTGTCGGGCGGGGTGGCGGTGGTCAAGGTGGGGGCGCCGACGGAGCCGGAGCTGAAGAACCGCAAGGCGCGGGTGGAGGATGCGCTGTCGGCGACGCGGGCGGCGGTGGAGGAGGGGATTGTGCCGGGGGGCGGGGTGGCTTATGTGCGGGCGATGTCGGCGCTGGAGGGGGTGCGGCTTACGGGCGATGAGGAAGTGGGGCGGATCATATTGAAGAATGCGCTGGAGGAGCCGGTGCGGATTATCGCCCGCAATTCGGGGGCGGAGCCGGCGGTGGTGATGGACGAGGTGCGGCGCAGCGGGGAGCGGACTTACGGCTACGATGCGGTGCGGGGGGATTACGGGGATCTGGTGGAGCGGGGGATCATTGATCCGACGAAGGTGTCGCGCTCCGCGCTAGAGAACGCCTCTAGCGTGGCGGGGATGATTCTCACCACCTACTCGCTGATTACGCAGGAGGAAGAGGAGGAGCCGGATCATCACGGGCATCATCATTAGGGGACACGGGATTATGGGACACGGCGCCGGGGGCATCGGACCGGCGGGGGGACGAAACTCACAGAAACTCACAAGGGTGACTTCTATGATGACTTCGACGACTCCAATTTCGATGATGGGATCCGTTTGGACCTGCGGCAAGTGCGGTTACGAAAACGGGCCGATGCGGGATGTGTTTTGCGGGAAGTGCGGGCAGCGGCGGCCGGGGTGGTAGTACGCTAGGCCGCGGGTCATTGGGAAATCAACGGGCCGGTGTTTGCCGGCCCGTTTCGTTTTGTGCGTTTGGGTCAGGCGTAGCGGAGGAGGGCGTCGGCGACGGCTTCGGGTTTTTGCCAGAGGGCCATGTGGCAAGCGTCGATTTCTAGGGTTTCGTCGGATTTCAGGCGTTGGGCGGCGCGGCGCTGGAGGGCGGGGGGGACTAAGCGGTCTTGGGTTAGGATGATGCTGGTTAGGGGGGCGGGGGGGGCGGCGGATTCGGGGGATAGGCGGGAGTTGAGCAGGCGGGTGGGGAGGGGGCCGAAGAATCCTAGAATTTGGACGATTTCCATAGCTTCCATAGTGTTGCATAGGTAGCGGCGGATGGCGGGGCGGGGGAGGCGAAATTCTTGGCGGGCGAGGGCGCTGAGCATGGAAAAGAGGCGGAAGCCGGAACGGACGCCGCCGGCGCAGGCGTTGATGAGGGGCTGGCGGCCTTCGGGGACGGCGGCGGCTACTAGGGCGAGACGTTTGGGGGGGGTGGGGAGGCGGCGGGCGGCTTCCAGGACTATGGCGGCGGAAACGCCGTGGCCTACCAGGATCAGGTCGCGGAGTTGTTCCTGGTCTACGGCGCGGGTGATGGCGTCGACGCATTCCTCGAGGCGGACGGCGGCGGTGTCGCCGACGGCGTCGGGGCCGTGGCCGGGGAGGTCTACGGGGTGGACGCGGTTGGCGCGGCGGGGTTTGTGCAGGGCGGGGGGGTGATCTACGGGGGCGGTCATGCGGCCCCAGACTTTGCCCCAAACCCAGGCGCCTTGCCCGGGGCCGTGGACTAGCAGGTAGTCGGTCATATTGGGTTGTGCGCTCCCGTCCGGGTGTGGCACCCGGCGGGGGCCGGGTTGCGGGGGTTATTGTAGCACGGCGGGCGGGGGTTTGGGGGTGGGGGCGGCAGGCGGGCGGTTGACCGCGGTTTGTGGCATCGGTAGCATTGCTAGAATGAAAGGGTTTCCGGTTGGGGGGTAGAGTCCGGGGGTTGTTATATCTGAGTGGGTTAAGGGTGTAGCATTAGTTTTCCCGTATACTTTGCCCCAAACCCAGGCGCCTTGCCCGGGGCCGTGGACTAGCAGGTAGTCGGTCATATTGGGTTGTGCGCTCCCGTCCGGGTGTGGCACCCGGCGGGGGCCGGGTTGCAGGGGTTATTGTAGCACGGCGGGCGGGGTTGTGGGGGTGGGGGGGCGGCGGGCGGGCGGTTGACCGTGGTTTGTGGTATCGGTAGCATTGCTAGAATGAAAGGGTTTCCGGTTGGGGGGTTAGAGTCCGGGGGTTGTTATATCGGAATGGGTTAAGGGTGTAACATTAGTTTTCCCGTTGGCGGGGCGAATTGGATTAGGGCGTTTATGGTTATGGTTATAGCGGGGCGTAAGCGGTGGGGGGTGGTTTATACGCCGGATTGGGTGGTGGGGGTGATTCTTGATGGGGTGCTGCCGTTGGGGGGGGAGGGGCTGGCGGGGGCGGCGGTTTGCGATCCGGCTTGCGGGGATGGGGCGTTTTTGGCGGGGGCGGCGCGGCGGGCGCTGGCGCGGCTGGGGCGGGAGGATGCGCTGGCGGTTTTGGGGCGGATGTCGGGGTTTGATATTGACCGGGGGGCGATAGAAAGGTGCCGGGCGCGGCTGGATGCGGTGCTGGCGGAGTGGTATCCGGGGGAGCGGGTGCGGTGGCGGCTGCGGGAGCGGGACGCTTTTGACCGGGCTGCGTGGCGGGGGGATCGGGGGCGGTTTACGCATATCGTGGGGAATCCGCCTTATGTGCGGGTGCAGCATTTGGAGCAGTGGGGGCGGCGGCGGATCGCGGGGCAGTGGCAGGTGGTGCGGGGGGCGACGGATTCGTATCTGATCTTTTATGAGCTGGGGCTGGATTTGTTGCGGGATGGGGGGATGTTGGGGTATATCGCGCCGTCCAGTTGGCTGCGGTCGGATTCGGGGTTGGAGTTGCGTAAGCTGCTGGTTGGGGGGCATCGGGGGCGGAAGGTGATGGATTTCGGGGAGCATCAGGTGTTTGATGATGTGACTACTTATACCGCGATTGTGATTATCGAAAAGGGGGGGCAACCGGGGGATGTGCCGGCGGAAAGGTTTGATGGTTCGGGGTTTCGGGCGGCGGGGAGTATTGTTATTGACGGGGGGGATCCGGGGCGGGCTTGGGCGGCTTTTACGGATGGGGAACGGGAGCGGATGGGGCGTTTGATGGCGCGGGGGCCGCGGTTGTTGGACATTGCGGATATTCATGTGGGGGTGCAGACGCTGGCGGATGATGTGTTTATATTTCCGGCGGGGGAACGGGAATCGCGGGGTTTGGAGAGTTGGATTTTGCGGGATATAGTCAAGGCTTCGGTGATGAAAGACGGGCGGGATCCGGTTGCTCGGTTGGCGATCTTTCCTTATAACGATGACGGCAAGCTGCTGGCGGAGGATTATATTGCGGAATATGCGCCGGGGGTTTATGGATGGTTGTCGGCTAATAAGCGGCGGTTGCTGGGGCGGGATAAGGGGCGTTTTGACCCGGAGCGGTGGTATGGGTTTGGGCGGCAGGTGTCGATCGTTTCGGGTTTCGGGGACAAGATATTGACTTCGGGGATGAACCGGGCGCCTAATTTTCAGCGATGTTCGGATGTGGGGGCTACGTTTTATTCGGGGTATTGCGTCAAGCCTAAGGTTCCGGTGGATATGGGGCGGTTGCTGGCGGCGCTTAATTCGGATGATATGGATTTTTTCATTCGGCATACCAGCAGGCCGTATCAGGGCGGGTGGAGGTCTTACGCCAAGTCGTTTATTAAGGATTTTCCGATGCCTTTGGGGGTTTTGGCGGGGGAAAGCTGAAGGGTGGGTTATTCGGACAGGGTTCGCAGGGCGGTTAGGAGCGGGGCGTCGTCGTTGGGGGGGACGGTGCGGGGGTCGAACAGGATGCGGTTGTTTTCGATGCGGGCGATGATTGGGGGGATGTTTTGGCGCAGTTGGCGGGTGATGGCTTCGGCGCCGCCGGGGTGGGTTGACGGGTCCAGGGCGAGGGTCCAGGTGGGCAGGGTTTCGCCGGGGAGGCTGCCGCCGCCGATGGCGGATTGGGATTCGATTACGGTGTAGCGGGGGGGGGCGTCGTGGGGTTCGGGGCATAGTTGCTGTTGCCATTGGCGGGCGCGTTGATGGAGGGATTCCGGGGTGGCGGAGATCATTTGCCAGATGGGGATTTCCTGCTCGGCTTCGTTGCGTAAGTAGTGGGTTAGGGTGGCGTTGAGGGCGGCGAGGCTTAGTTTGTCAAGGCGGACGGCGCGGGCTAGGGGGTGTCGGGCGAGTTGGGCGACCAGTGGGCGGCGGCCGGCGATGATGCCGGCTTGGGGGCCGCCGAGGAGTTTGTCGCCGGAAAAGAATACTAGGCCCATGCCGGCGCGGATGCTTTCTTGGGGCATGGGTTCGTGGGCGAGGCCGTAGTTTTCGGTGGGGAGGAGGCTGCCGCTGCCGACGTCGTGGAGGGCGGCGACGCCCAGGCGGTCGGCGAGGGCGGCTAGTTGTTGGGGGTCGACTTCGGCGGTGAAGCCTTGGATGCGGAAATTGCTGGCGTGGACTTTGAGGTAGGCGGCGGTGTGGTTGGTGGTGGCGTCTTGGTAATCGCGGAGGTAGGTGCGGTTGGTGGCGCCGATGTCGATTAGGGCGGCGCCGCTTTGTTGGAGGACGTCAGGGATGCGGAAACCGCCGCCGATTTCGACGGCTTCGGCGCGGGAGACGATGACTTGGCGTCCGGCGGCGAGGGCGGAGAGGGCGAGGAGGATGGCGGCGGCGTTGTTGTTGACGGCGAGGGCGGCTTCGGCGCCGGTGAGTTGTTGGAGGAGGGATTCCAGTTGGGCGTAGCGTCCGCCGCGTTGGCCGGAGTCGAGGTCGTATTCGAGGTTGGAGTAGCCGGCGGCGGCTTGGTGGGCGGCTTGGGTGGCGGCGCGGCTGAGGGGGGCGCGGCCGAGGTTGGTGTGAATGACGACGCCGGTGGCGTTGATTACGGGGCGGGGTTGGGGGTGGGCGGCCTGGTCGATGCGGCGGCAGACTTGGGCGGCGATTTGGGCCAGTCCGTCGGCGGGGGCGCCTTGGCGGATGCGCTGGCGGGCGGCGTTGAGTTCGGCGCGGACCAGGTCGATTACCCACGGGCGGCTGTGGGTTGCGGCGGCGGCGGCGATGGGGGGGGCGGCCATAAGGCGGTCGACGCTGGGGAGGTTTCGGAATTGCATGGCTTTCGGTTTCCTAATGCGGTTTTCTGATGTTGATGGGGCGTTGGGGCGGGTGGGGTTGGTTTTGGATTTTATCATTGATTTGGCGGGTGGGGATGGGGTTGCGGGGGGCGGTTGCGGGGCGCCCGGTATGGGGTTGCGTCCTTCGACAAGCTCAGGATGAAAGGGGGAAGCTCAGGGTGAAATCGGGGGAAGCTCAGGGTGAAATCGGGGGAAGCTCAGGGTGAAATCGGGGGAAGCTCAGGGTGAAATCGGGGAAAGCTCAAGGGGAAATCGGGGAAAGCTCAGGGGGAAATCGGGGGAAGCTCAGGGGGAAAGGGGGCATTTTAGGGGTAAAAAGTGAAAATTTTTTTTACTTTCCGCCCATTTCCGCCCATTTCCGCCCATTTGGGGGGTTTTAGCTTTGGGGATGGGGGTTGAAATGGGCGGGTTTTCCGCCATTTTTGGCTGTTTTTCCGCCCATTTGAGCGGGTTTGGGGGTTTTTGGCGGGGGGGGATTGGGGGGGGGCGTTTGGGTTGTTAAGGGGCTGGGGCGGCGTTGGGTGTTTTTGGGTTGGGGGACGCCCCCACCCTAACCCTCCCCCGGAGGGGGAGGGGATTTTTGGGGTTGGGGTTGGGGATTTTGTAGATTTAGGTTATTGGTTCTATTGTAGGGGCGGTTTTGGGGTTTGGCAAGGGGTGGGTGTCGTTGGTTTGGCGTTTGGGGGGCGCCCCCACCCTAACCCTCCCTTGTGGGGGGAGGGGATTTTTGGGGTTGGGGTTGGGGATTTTGTGGGTTTAGGTTATTAGTTCTATTGTAGGGGCGGTTTTGGGGTTTGGCAAGGGGTTGGGGTTTTGGGGGTGATTTTCGCTTAAGGGCGGGGGTAGGGGTTGTTGGCGGCGGGGGTGTGTGGTATATTGGGGGGGTTAGGGATATTGTTGGGAGGATTTTGGATATGATGGCCCTCTTTGCTGGACTGAAACTCGGGGGGGGGGGGGGGGATATGAAGTCTGCTGCCCGCTTCTCCGCTTGGAAAGCTGTTGCGGCGCTGGCGTTGCTGGCGGCGTTGGCGTTGCTGGTTTATGCCGCCGTTCCGGCGGGGGCCAGCTCTCACGGGGTCGACTATGATCAGGATAACGATGGGCTGATCGACATCACGACCATCGCCGAACTGCAAGCCATCCGTTTCGACCATAACGGCGACGGGCGCATTAACCCGGCACTCACCAACGACGTTGCGGCCTACGATTTGGCGTACCCCAACCGCGACACCAGTACCGCTACCTTTATGGGCTGTCCGGGGGGCGTTTGCGCCGGGTATGAGTTGCGGAACAATCTGGACTTTGCCACGGCGACCACCAGTCAACGCGACTGGGTGCGGTCGACCTACACCTACGAGACCGTATTCGAGGGCAACGGCTTCACCATCAGCAACATGAACGCCAGCGGCACGTTGACTACCGGGCTGATCAAGACCCTGCACGCCAGCGGCACGGTGCGGAATGTGGGGCTGATCAACCCCACGATGCGGGGCGAGACAGCGGTAGGCACCCTGGTTTCCACCAACCGTGGGACGGTTTACGCCAGCTATGCGGAGGGCGGTCATGTCAGATTCGCTGGCCCTGAAATCAGCATGGGGGGGCTGGTAGGCAAAAACGAAGGCTCGATCATTGCCAGCTACGCCAACGTTAGGGCGACCTCCTCTCATATAGCCGTTACCAATGCCGGCGTGTCGCTCGGGGGGCTGGCGGGGGAAAACGAGGGCGGCGAGATAATCGCCAGCTACGCGGCGGGCCTGGTCACCTCGACCGCGTCTGGCCCCAATGTGAATATTGGCGGCCTGGTTGGCGAGGTCAAAGGCACTTCCAGCGCGGTCACCGCCAGCTACTGCGACACTACGGTCAGCGGCATATCCTGCATCGGCGACCTGAGTAACGGGGCCACCGCCACTTCGACGGGGTACAGCACGACTCAATTGCGGATGCCCACGGGCTACACCGGGATTTACGCGGGCTGGAATGTAGATTTGGACGGGGATGAGTCGGCGGACTTTCCCTGGAATTTCCGCACGACGACGCAGTACCCGAAACCAAACACGCCGGCGGAACGGGCGACGGCGCGGGCGGCGGCGATGGGGCCGGGGATGGGAACCGGCACAACCACGGGCCCTGGCGGGGGAACCGGCACGACTACGGGCCCGGGCGGGGGAACCGGCACGACTACGGATCCCGGCGGGCGAACCGGCACGACTACGGATCCCGGCGGGCGAACCGGCACGACTACGGATCCCGGCGGGCGAACCGGCACGACTACGGATCCTGGGGGGCGAACCGGCACGACTACGGACACGTTGCCGCCGCCGTTGCCGCGCAGTATTCCGCCGGAGCCGGAGCGGGGTTATGATCCGGCGGCGGATCATCCCGAAATTTATGACAATGCCGAGTATGGGATGTCGGCGAGGTGCGAGACGCGGGGGCGGGATGCGGCGAGCGGCGCGCGCCGGTCGGCGACGGTGACTTTCGATTTGGGGAGTTATGACGGGCCGGTTCTGCTGCACTTGTCGATCTGGCGGGATGGGCGGTATATGGCTTATGAGACGCAGGGGATTGCGTTGCCGGGGCTGGAGCGGGAGGGGCAGCGGGCGTGGGTGCGGGTGGTGACGGATCCGGGGGAGACGCGGTTCCGGCTGGATGGGCGGCGGCATGGGTTGGCGACGAATTTGGTATTGGGGTATGCGGATTGTCGTCGGGATGATCCTTGATGGGCGGCGGTTTCCTGCTTAGGGGGGCGGTCATTCATCCTTCGACAAGCTCAGGATGAATGACCGCCCTCTGCGGGGGATGGGGGACGCCCCCACCCTAACCCTCCCCCTAAGGGGGAGGGGATTTTTTGTTGGGGGGGTTGGTGGCGGTTTGGGGTTGGGGGGTATAGAATGGGGGTATGATAGTTGGAGTTGGGGGGTTGCGGTTGGGGTTGGATTTTTCCGGTTGGGGATAGGGGGTTTTGATGGTTGCAGGGATTGCGGGATCGGTGGGGCTGCCGCCGGAGTTGGATGCGCTGAAGTTGACTATCCGGCAGATCGTTAGGGATGAGTGTTTGCCGCTGGAGGGGGAGTATCTGGCTAATCCGTCGCGGGAGGGGGTGGATGATGGGGGGCCGCGGGGGATTGCGGAGGCGCTGATGGGGGTTTTGGGGACGCTTTCGCCGTCGAAGTGGGAACGGCTGAACCGGATTTCCAAGGAGACGGGGATATATACGTCTTTTGTGCCGGAGGAGTACGGGGGCGGGGGGATGGGGGCATTGGGTCATGTGGTGCTGGATGAGGAGGTGCATAAGAGTATTGTGCAGTTGCCTACTTCGCCGGTGCCGATGATGATGATCGGGAATTGTACGGCGGAACAGGAACGGGAGTATTTGCTGCCGTCGGTGCGGGGGGAGCTGCATTACGCTTTTGGGCAGACGGAGCCGGATGCGGGTTCGGATCCGGGGGGGATGATGCAGACGCGGGCGGTTTTGGACGGGGATGATTGGGTGCTTAACGGGACGAAGACGTTTATATCGGGGGCGGCGAGCAGCGATTATATTCTGGTGCAGGCGGTGACGGATCCGGAAAAGCGGCAGCGGGGCGGGATTACGATGTTTATTGTGGATAATCCTAGTCCGGGGCTGTCGTTTGAGCCGATACGGGTTTGGATCAATCCGGGGAAGTCGCAGCAGCATACGGTGCATCTTAACGATGTGCGGGTGCCGCAGACGAAGGTATTGGGGGAAGTGGGGCGGGGGTTTACGCTGGGGCAGAAGTGGCTGGTGCATCATGATCGGCTGCTGCGGGGGTCGATGGCGTTGGGGATCCTGAGCCGGGCGCTGGATATGGCGGTGGAGTGGGCGAAGCAGCGGGTGACTTACGGGCGGCCGATCGCGGATCGGCAGGCGATTCAGTGGATGCTTACGGATGTGTACATTGACATTATGACGCTGCGGGCGGCGACGCGGGAGACGGCGGCGCGGGCGGATGCGGGGGAGGATGTGCGGGTGGAGGCGTCGATGATTAAGTATTGCGCGGGGGAATGGGGCTGGCGGAGTATCGACAAGGTCATGCAGGTGTTCGGGGGTACGGGGGAGACTTTGGATTTGCCGATAGCGCATTGGTATCATTTGTTGCGCCATGCGCGGATCGGCGGGGGGACTTCGGAGATTCACAAGTTCGTGATGGCGCGGGGGTTGCTGGATGGGCGGGTGTCGTATCAGGGGTGACGGCCGGGCGGGGGCGGAAATTGGAATTGGGCTGGAGATGGTTATGTCGAAGTTGGGCTTTAGGGCGCTGGGGGGGCGGGTTTTGGTATTGGCGGCGGCGGCGGCGTTGCTGCTGTCTACCGGGTGCATGGCGCGGATGATGACGGGGGGGTATGACGGGGTTGACGGGGTGATGATGCCGGGGATGATGGCGGGGGGGAAGGATGGGGGCGGGATGCGGGGGATGATGTCCGGGGGTTGGGCGTCTTACGAAAAGGTGGGGGGCTGGGAATGGGTTGGGCCTTATGAGGGGCCGCAGGGGATGTATGTGAGCGGGTACGGGACGGTCAGCGGTACGCCGGATATTGCGGTGATCAGTATGGGGGTGGAATCGGTGGAGGATACGGCGGCGGCGGCGCGGGCCAATGCGGCGGCGGCGATGGCGGGGGTGATGGCGGCGCTGGCGGAGGCCAATGTGGCGGAGGAGGAGATCCAGACCCGTTATTTCAGCATCAGCCCGCGGTACAGGAATGTGCAACAGGCGGGGGGCGATTGGGATTATGTTTTGACGGGGTATGCGGTATCGAATCAGGCGACGGTGAAGATTCGGGATCTGGATAGCGCGGGGGCGGTGATTGATGCGGTTACGGCGGCGGCGGGGGATTTGATCCGGGTGCACGGGATCGATTTCGGGATCGAGGATGCGGAGGAATTGGAGGAGGCGGCGCTGGAGGCGGCGATCGCGGATATGGCGCGGAAGGCGGAGATGATGGCGGAGGCGTCGGGGGTTGAGTTGGGGCGGCTGGTGTATCTTAGCGAGATCGATTATCCGCAGGCGCAGTTGGTGAACATTGAGCGGAGCGTGGCGCTGGATGAGGGCGGGGGGTATGGGCTTACGGGGATATCGGCGGGGGAGTTGGAGGTTACCGCGAGGGTGCAGGGGGTGTATCTGATTTGGGAGGCTTGGGATCCGGAGGAGTAGTTGGGGGAATGGGGGGAACGGGGGCATAGGGCGGGTTTCGGGGGCGTCTGGGACGGCGGGGCGCCTCCGGCTTGCGGGAATTGGCCGGGGTTGTTAGAATTTCGCCAAATTCGATGGGACGGGGACGGCGCAAGATTATTGGTATGGTATTGAGCGACCGGACAATCAAGGAGGAGCTGGCCTGCGGGCGGATCGTGATTTCGCCGCTGGATGAGGCGGATATTCAGCCGGCGAGCGTTGATTTGCGGCTGGATCGCAAGCTGCTGGTGTTTTCCAATTTCCGAATGCCCCATATCGATGTGCGGAAGGGGCTGGAGGATTTGACGGAAACGGTGGAGATCAAGGGGGATGATCCGTTCATCCTGCATCCGGGGGAGTTTGTGCTGGGTAGCACGGTGGAGCATATCGAACTGCCGGGGGATTTGGTGGCGCGGCTGGAGGGGAAAAGCAGCTTGGGGCGGATTGGGTTGGTGATTCATTCGACGGCGGGGTTTGTGGATCCGGGTTGGAAGGGGCATTTGACGCTGGAGTTGAGTAATTTGGCGCGGCTGCCGATTACTTTGTATTATGGGATGAAAATCGGGCAGATTTCGTATCTGCGGCTTACTACGCCGGCGGACCGGCTGTATGGTTCGGAGGGGCTGGGGAGCAAGTATTTGGGGCAGACGGTGGCTACGGCCAGCCGTTTCTCGCATGAATTTATGCGCCGCGATGCCAATGGGTGAAAGACGCCGGGGGTTTGCGTCGGCGTTGGGTTTCTGGGGTTGAACAACCTTGCCCTGAGCCGTTTCAAGGGGGCTGCCGGATCTGACGATGAGCTTTATGGGTCAGGCCATCGAGCTGGCGCGGGAGGCGCTGGGCAGCACTAGCCCCAACCCGGCGGTGGGGGCGGCGGTGGTGAAGGATGGGCGCGTGGTGGGGCGGGGGGCGACGCAGCCGCCGGGGCAGCCGCACGCCGAGGTGGTGGCGTTGCAACAGGCGGGCGCGGGCGCCCGGGGGGCGTCTTTGTACGTTACGCTGGAGCCTTGCTGCCATTGGGGGCGGACGCCGCCTTGCACCGGGGCGGTGATTGAGGCAGGGGTGGCGGAGGTTATTGTGGCGATGGCGGATCCTAATCCGGCGGTGGCGGGGCGGGGGATCGCGGAATTGCGGGGGGCGGGGTTGTCGGTTTCGTTGCTGCCGGATGGGGCGGCGGAAGCGGCGGAAGTGCGGGAGATTTATGAGGGGTTCGCCAAGCATATCAATACCGGGCTGCCTTTCGTTACAGCCAAGTTCGCGATGAGTTTGGACGGCAAGATCGCCACCCGCAACGGGGATTCCAAGTGGGTGACCGGCCCATTGGCCCGCGCTTTGGTGCAGCGGATGCGGCGCGAGACCGATGCGGTGATGGTGGGGGCGAATACGGTCGTTGCCGATGATCCGCAGCTTACGGCGCGGGGGGAGGATAACCTTCCGCTTTCCCGGCAGCCGGCGCGGGTGACTTTGGACAGCCGATGCCGGATGCCGGCGGAGTCGCAGTTGCTGCGGCAGCCGGGGCGGACGCTGGTTTATACTACGCGCGACGCGCCGGGGGCTAATGCGCGGCGGCTGGAGCGGGCCGGGGCGGAGGTTATCGCGGTGGGGGCGACTGCCGAGGGACTGGTCTGTCCGCGGGAGGCGCTGGCGGATTTGGGGCGGCGGCACGTCGTGAATTTGCTGGCGGAGGGCGGGGGCAAGGTTTTGGGGTCGCTGTTTGATGCGGGGCTGGTGGATAAGGTGCAGGCGTTCATTGCGCCGGTGATTATCGGGGGGGCGGATGCGGCGTCTCCGGTGGAGGGGGCGGGGGCGGAGGTTATGGCCTGCGCTTGCCGTTTGGACAATGCCGGCATTCGGCAGATCGGCGATGATTGGCTGATTACCGGGTATCCGCAGAAGCGCCCGGGGGCGTGATGGGAAGACGGATCACCCGGAAAGATAGGCGGCTGAGGCAAAAGCGCCAGGTCGGGAACGGGGTTGCGGGGGTGGGTTGATGGGCATACTGGCTGGCAGGAGATGGGGGAATGTTTACCGGGATTGTTGAGGAAGTGGGCCGGGTGGTCAGCATCAGCGGCGATGGGATGACGGTGCGGGCGGAAAGGGTGATGTCGGACTTGAAGCTGGGGGACAGCATTGCGGTCAACGGGGCTTGCCTTACGGCGGTGTCGGTGTCGGGGGGGGAGTTTTCGGTGGATTTGTCGCCGGAGACGATGCGGCGGACGGCGCTGGGGGATTTGGCGGCGGGGGGCGCGGTGAATTTGGAGCGGGCGCTGTCGGCCAGCGACCGGATGGGGGGGCATATCGTGCAGGGTCATGTGGATGCCACGGGGAGCGTGGCGTCTATGGAGCGGGAGGGGGATTCGACGGTTTTGGAGATCGCGGCGCCGGAAGGGCTGATGCGGTATATCGTTGAGAAGGGGTTTATCGCGGTTGACGGGATAAGTTTGACCGTGGTAAAAATAGGAAACGCGGCTTTCACGCTGGCGGTGATACCGTATACCCTTCGCAATACTAATTTGGGGACATTATCCGCGGGGGCCAGGGTAAATCTGGAGGCGGATATACTGGCGAAGTATGTGGAAAACCTGCTCAAGCGTTGAGACGGGCGGCGGGATTCGAAGCGCATATAGCACATAAAGGAATGAGATATGCCCCTGTGCAGTCTGGAAGAAGCCCTGGCGGACCTTAGGGAAGGGAAGCTGCTAATCGTAGTGGACGACGAAAGCCGGGAGAACGAGGGGGATTTGGTGATGGCGGCGGAGAAGGTGACCGCCGAGGCCATCAACTTCATCGTGAAGTACGGCAAGGGGCTCCTTTGTATGCCGACCATCGGGGAGCGGCTGGACGAACTCCAGTTGCCGCTGATGATTAGCCAGAATGCGGGGCGGAAGGACCAGACGGCTTTTACGGTGTCGGTGGATTACAACATCAACACGACCACGGGGATCTCGGCTCATGACCGGGCGGCGACGGTGCAGGCGATAATCGACCCGGAGTCGCGGCCGGAGGATTTCACCCGGCCCGGGCATATGTTCCCGTTGCGGTATCATCCCGGGGGGGTGCTGGCGCGTCCGGGGCATACGGAGGCCATCGTTGACCTTTGCAATCTGGCGGGGCTGTATCCGGCGGGGATTGTCTGCGAGATGATGGACGAGGATGGCTCGATGTCGCGGCTGCCGGCTTTGGAGCGGTTCGCGGAAGTCCACGGGCTGAAGATCCTCAGCATCGCGCAGATTGTGGCGTACCGGCGGCATCACGAGCGGATGGTGGAGCGGGTGGCGGAAACCCGGTTGCCGACGCGCTACGGGGAGTTTCAGGCGGTGGGGTATCGCAGTTATTATGACCAGAAGGAGCATATCGCGCTGACGATCGGGGAGTGGGAGCCGGGGGAGGCGGTGCTGGTGCGGATCCATAGCGAATGCCTGACCGGGGATGTGTTCGGCAGTATGCGCTGCGATTGCGGGGAGCAGTTGGAGTTGGCGCTGCAAACGCTGGCGAAGGAAGGGACGGGGGCGCTGCTGTATATGCGGCAGGAAGGGCGGGGCATCGGGCTGCATAATAAGATCAAGGCGTATTCGTTGCAGGATGACGGGCTGGATACGATCGAGGCTAACAATGCGCTGGGGTTTGAGGCGGATATGCGGCAGTACGAAGCCAGCGCTCAGATCTTGCTGGACTTGGGGGTTTCCAAGCTGCGGCTGCTGACCAATAACCCCAGCAAGATGGTGGGGCTGTCGGGGTTCGGGCTGGAGGTTCAGGACCGGGTGCCGCTGGAGGTGCCGGCGAATGAGGTGAACCGGAAGTATCTGATTACCAAGAAGCTGCGGATGGGGCATTTGCTGGGGACTTGCTAGGGGGCGCGGGGCGGCAATGCGGCAATCGGTGAAAGCGGTTTAGGGGGGATGAATGACTACGTTTGATAGTTCCGAAGGCAGGGGACTGCGGGACGCGATTGCGTCGCTTCAGACGGCGATAGCGCAGATGCAGGCCACGGGCGAAGCGTCGCGAGTGGCCGGGGACACGGCGGAGGCGACAAGGCGGGCGGCGCAAACGGCGGCCGATGCCGGGCAGGTGGCGACGGCGGCGGCGCAGGCGGCTATGAACGCGGCCAGGGCCGCTACCGAAGCGGCTCAAGCGGCTAGGGAATCGGCGGCGGCTTGTAATGATGCCGCGGCCACGGCCATAGCTTCGTCCGCCGCCACGGTTGCGGCTATTGATGCGGCTGCCAACGCGCTTATCCGGGTGGAGGCGGCGATGTCTAACCGGCGGTGTCCGCACTGCGGGCAGTTGGTGGCGGCTTAGTTGGCTTGACTATCGCCTTTGTCAGTGATGCATTTTCCGACGTACCCAACTGAGGGGCATTTGGCGGTCGCTAGTCGATGGGTTGTTGGCAGGGTAATGCTGAACGGAGTAAGGGGAGTATGAAGGCAGATATGGCAGATATTAAGGTGTTTCTACGGCAGTTCGACATTGAAGATCTGGCAGGGTGAGGGATTTTGCGTACAAAAAATAATTTCCTGCAAAGCGCCAGTGCCAAGCCATTGCTTGAGCTAATGGACGAACACGGAATCACGCGCTTGGAAGATATAGAGCGCGGCTGGTATCTAACCTCGGACGGCGACTTTGCAAATCCTAGTGCAGCTATGTTAAAAATTGGCAAATTTGAGGATTTAGACAAACCTGGCGGCATATTCGATTATCAAAACATCTACATCAATCCATTTTGGGGGCAGATTCCTACAGGGTCAACTCAGGTCGGAACCGAAAAAGTCTCTTTTGGCTTGGAAAGAGATCTACAAAACGCATTGCGAGGTAACATCGCCCAACTAGATCCTGGCCTGAGAATCACTGACGGCGGTAGCGAAAAAACCGTAGAAGCAGGGCGTATTGATATCACCGCCGAGGATGGCGAGGGAAATATAGTTGTAATCGAACTGAAAGCTGGCACGGCGCAGCCTGATGCCATTGCTCAGTTGCTGGCTTATATGGGGACTATCGAAAACCCCGATGGCAAGATGGTGCGCGGGATTCTTGTCGCTAATGATTTTGCTCCTCGCGTCGTTCAAGCGGCCCGCGCGGTACCCGGTATTTCTTTGAAAGCGTATTCGTTTCAGTTCAGCTTTCAAGAGCGGTGACTCCTTGCGGCTTTCGGCTAGGGAAATGTGGGGGCGTGCGGTTGTGCGCCCCTATTATGTTGTTGGGGTTAGTTGCCGTTTCCTAGTTTTTGCATTAGGTAGGCTTCTATGAATGGGTCTATGGCGCCGTTTAGTACGGTGTCGGGGTTGGGGGTTTGTAGGTTGGTGCGGTGGTCTTTTACGGATTTGTAGGGGTGGAGGACGTAGCTGCGGATTTGGTGGCCCCATTCGGGGTTGTTGCGCTGGCCGCGGATGCGGGCGAGTTCCTCGGCGCGTTGCTGGTCTTGGCGTTTTAGGAGGCGGGCGCGGAGGATGCGCATGGCGTATTCGCGGTTTTGACGCTGGGAACGCTCGGTTTGGCAGGATACTGTTATGCCGGTGGGTAGGTGGGTTAGGCGGACGGCGGAGGCTACTTTCTGGACGTTCTGGCCGCCGGGGCCGCTGGAGCGGAAGGTGTCCATCTTGATGTCGTCGGGGCGTAGGGTGATGTCGGATTCGCTTTCTACGGCGGGGAGAATTTCTACGTTGGCGAAGGAGGTGTGGCGGAGGTTGTTGGGGTCGTAGGGGGATAGTCGGACTAGGCGGTGGACGCCTTGCTCGGCGCTCAGGTAGCCGAAGGCGTGGCGTCCGCCGATTTCTAGAGCGCCGCTGCGGAGGCCGGCTTCGTCGCCGTGGGATAGATCCATTATTTCGATGGGGCGTTGGGCGGATTCGGCCCAGCCGGCGTACATTTTTAGGAGCATTTGGGTCCAGTCTTGGGAGTCGGTGCCGCCGGCGCCGGAATGGACGGTTACGATGGCGGGGCGTTCATCGTAGGGGCCGGAAAGAGTTAGGCGGACTTCCTCGCGGGCTAGTTGGCGGCTTAGGTTGTGGGCTTCGGCTTCGAGTTCCTGCTGTAGGGATGGGTCGGGGTCATCGGCGGCGAGGGCGGATAGCTCCAGGAGGTCTTGGCAGCGGGATTCTAGGTTGCGCCATAGGGTTATGGTGTCGCGGATGCGGGACATTTCCTGCATTTTGCGCTGGGCTTGCTGGGGGTCGGTCCAGAAGTCGGGGGCGGCGGATTCCTGTTCGAGTTGGGTTATGGCGCGTTCTTTGTTGGGGAGGTCAAAGACGCTCCACCACGGCGGTTATCTTTTCGGCTAGGCGGGGAAGGTGGTGGTTTAGGTGATCCATAAGTCCGGTTTCGTCTCCCGTAGGCGGCCTTGTGTCCTTCGACAAGCTCAGGATGATTGGGTTGGGGCAAGCGGTCTGGATGATTGAGTTGGGCGATGGAGCGCGGATTGGGTTGGTATGTCTATTATAGCAGATGGACAAGTGGGGTGATGGTTGGGTGGGCGGGTTAGGGTAGGCCGAGGTGTTGGGATAGCCAGGTATGGCGGATTTGGGCGTGGGTGTGGCCGCCGCCCTCGGCGGCGCCGTGGTCGTAGAGGCGGAGGTCGCAGTTGGGGATGGCGTTGGCTAGTTCTTGGGGAAAGGGGGCGGGGGAGGTTGAGCGGTCTAGGCGGCCGGCGCTTAGCAGGGTGGGGGCGGCTATGTTGTCGGCGTCGGCTAGGGGGTTGAGGATGCTTAGGGTGCGCTCTACTTGGGGGCGATGGTGGGGGTGTTGGCGGAGGTAGTCGGCGATTTCGGCTAGGGGGTAGCCTAGGGCGGGGTCTAGGGCGGCGGGGTGGCCTAGGGGCAGGGGGGTGTCGGCGGCTACGGCCTGGATGCGGTGGCATTGGGATGCGGCGGCCAGGGCGAGGGTTGCGCCTAATCCGGCGCCGGATAGGGCGATGTGGCCGATTTCCTCGCGGCCGATTTCCGCTATTTCTTGGGATAGGAGGACGTCTATGGCGCGTAGGGCGTCGGCGTAGGTGCCCAGGATGGTCCAGGATTGGCCGTCGGCGATGCCGTCGGTTAGGAGGCCGGGGTATTGGGCGCGGTAGATGCGGTCGCTGTGGCGCTGGCCGCGGTGGGTGGCGTTCATTACTATGGCGTGATGGCGCAGGGGGGTGTAGATGATGTCGTGGACGCTGGCGTAGTCGGGCATACGCAGGAGGGCGGGATAGGGGCGGTCGCCGGCGTTTTTGGGGACGGATAGCCAGGCGAAGAGGCGGTGTCCGCCGGCGGAGTTGTAGTTGAGGAGGTATACATCCCATTCGGGTTGGGAATAGAAATCGTCGCGGGTCGCGGATAGGGCGACGGGGGTTTCGTCTAGTTGGGCTTCGGTGGTTTGCCAGAAGTTGGCGGGGGGCATGGGGCACCTCTTGTTTTTCGACAGGTTCAGGATTAGCGGATGGGGCGGGGGGATGGGCGGCTCTGGGTTTTGGGGGGCGATGGGCTAATGGGGGTTCACGCTGGGGCAGGTTCACGCTTAGGGGGCGGGGGGCAGGATGCCCGGCATCGGGTTACGGCTGTGGGCGGTCACCTCTCGCGTTGGGGGATGGGCGGCGGGTAGGCGGGCTGGGCGGTCACCTCTCGTGTTGGGGGATGGGGATTAGGTTTGCCTCCAATACACGTATTCAGCGGCATCGTCGTTCACCACGCCGGAATCAGGCGACCAGTGCCCGGAGCCATTCAACGGCCTCGGCCAGCACGCAGCGGATTTCGCCCTGGGCCAAACGAGGCTTTCGTTGTCCCGGCTGCTCTGCCTGTCGGGTGGGGTGATGGGCTTCGGCCGCGGTGGGCAGGGTCCGGTAGATTCAATCGGTCACTTTCAGCCCGGTTGCCGCCGCGGCCGCTTCCGACGATCCATCTGTCGCTAGGTAGCACCGGGATTAACCGCCCATTGGGGTTGTCGGGGGCGGGGATTTTTTATTTCACGCGCATTTTTCGCCTTTGGGTTGGAGGTAGTTCGGGGGCGGGTGGGCGGTTCAAGGTTAATTTTAGTTTAGGGATGGGGTTTCGGGGTTGGCTAGGGGGAGGTGTCATATTTTCAGTAAGGGAAAGGCTGGGGATTTCGGGCGTTTTCCGACTATATAGCAGGGGTTGGCTGTCCGGGCCGGGTGGTGGCATTTGGGGCTTGACGATTTCCGTTGCCGACGGCGGCTTTGGCTATACTTGGCGGGGTTATGGCTTAGTTGGGGGTGGGGCGGGATGCGGTTATTTGTTGGTCTAGCCAGGCGGTTTCTTTTTTGGGGTATTCGTGGGCGTTGCCGTGGCCGGATTGGGGGAATAGCCATAGTTCGCGGGGGGCGTTTAGTTGGGCGTAGGCGGCGTAGCCGGTTTCGGGGGGGCAGACTTCGTCGTCTAGGGCGATGCCTACGGCTGTGGGGCATTGGATGCGGGGGGCGAAGTTTACGGCGTCGTAGTATCGGAGGGTTTGGAGGGTTTGGGTTTCGTTTTGGGGGTGGGCGCGTAGGTAGCAGGATATTTCGTCGTAGGGGTAGGAGCGGAGCATTTGGATTGATTCGGGGAGGCAGCAGAGGAAGGGGTAGCCGGCGGCGACGGCGCGGATTTCGGGGCGGAGGGCGGCGGTGATAAGGGTTAGTCCGCCGCCTTGGCTGCTGCCGCAGGCGTAGATGCGGTTGGGGTCGATTTCGGGGCGGGAAAGGAGGAAGTCTAGGCCGCGGGAGCAGTCGGATATGACGCCGCGGTAGGCGTAGGTTTCGCGGCTTTCGATGCCGCTGGTGAGGAGTCCGGGATAGCCGGGGTTGAATTGGGCGCTGCTGGGGAGTTTCCCGCGGACGGCTACGGATAGCACGGCGACGCCTTTGCGTCCCCAATCGCGGCGCAGGGCCGGCTCGGATTTGTAGCCGGGGAGCAGCAGGATGGCGGGATAGGGGCCGCTGTCGGCGGGTTGGGCGGGGAGGGTGTACCAGCCGAAAATTTTTAGATCGTCGAGACTGCGGTAGGTGGCTTGGTATACGTTTGCTTCGGGGTTGCTGCGCAACGGGTCGGGGGTTGCGGTGGGATCTAGGGGGATTTCGGATAGCTGGGTTAGGGTTTGGCTCCAGAATTGGTCGAAATCGTCGGGGCAGGTTACTGATGTGGCGAAGGATTCCAGGTCGGCTGGGGTTGCCATATCCGGCTCCTGGGGGGTGATTCGACCGGGGGGTGTTTGGTTGGGACGACTTGGGTATTGTATCATTGGCGGCGGGATATGGCAAGATGCGTTGGGGGGGGCGGTTTGCGCCGGGGGCGGCGGTATGGGCTATAATGGCGGCGGAATTTTGATTTGGCCGGCTTTGTGGGTTGAGGGGACGCCCCCACCCTAACCCTCCCCCGGAGGGGGAGGGAATTTCAAGGATAGGGGATGACACCACCCTAGCCCTCCCCGGATGGGGGAAGGGATTTCAAGGATAGGGGATGACCCCACCCTAGCACTCCCCCGGATGGGGGAGGGGGTTTGAGGATAGGGAAGGATTATGCTGGATCATGGCGCTCTGGATCCGGGGAATACCAGCGAACTTTTGGCGCATCGGCACCGTTTGCGGCATTCGGCGGCTCATGTGATGGCGGATGCGGTGCTGCGGTTGTTTCCCGAGGCGAAGATGGGGATTGGGCCGCCGACGCAGGATGGGTTTTATTACGATTTCGAGGTGTCGCGGGCGTTTACGCCGGAGGACTTGGAGCGCATCGAGGGCTTGATGCGGGAGTCGGTGTCGGGGGGATTTGCCTTTGAGCGGGAGGAGCTTTCGCGGGGGGAGGCGCAGGGGTTGTTCGCGCAGCAGCCGTATAAGCTGGAGCTGATTGACGGGCTGGATGATGCGGCGGCGCTGTCCATATATCGGCACAACGGGTTTGTGGATTTGTGCCAGGGGCCGCACTTGGGCAGCACCGCGGACATTGCGGCGTTCAAGCTGTTGAGCGTGGCCGGGGCTTATTGGCGGGGCGATGAGAAACGTCCGATGCTGCAACGGATTTATGGCACGGCGTTTGAGTCGGAAGCGGAGCTGGAGGCGCATCTGGAGCGTTTGGCGGAGGCGGAACGGCGGGATCACCGGGTCTTGGGGCGGCAGTTGGGGCTTTACAGTGTTCACGATGAAATCGGGCCGGGGCTGGTGGTGTGGCATCCGAAGGGGGGACGGGTGCGGTCGATCGTGGAGGATTACTGGCGGGACATTCATTACCGGCGGGGCTATGATGTGGTGTATTCGCCGCATATCGGCCGGGCGGCGTTGTGGCAGACCAGCGGGCATTTGGACTTTTACCGGGAAAGTATGTATTCGGCGGTGGAGGTGGACGAACAAGAGTACTTTCTGAAGCCGATGAACTGTCCCTTTCATATTACCATTTACCGCTCGGCGTTGCGGAGTTATCGCGAGCTGCCGTTGCGGTTTGCGGAATTGGGGACGGTTTACCGCTATGAACGCAGCGGGGTGTTGCATGGGTTGATGCGGGTGCGGGGTTTTACGCAGGATGATGCGCATATTTTCTGTCGGCCGGAGCAGGTGGAGGATGAGGTTGGGGGGGTTTTGGAGCTTACTTTCGAGTTGCTGGAGGCTTTCGGGTTTTCGGATTACGGGGTGGCGCTGTCGACCCGGCCGGAGAAGTATGTGGGGGATTTGGGGATGTGGGAACACGCTACCAATTCGTTGCGGGGGGCATTGGAGTCGCGGGGTTTGCGGTTTACGGTTGATGATGGCGGGGGGGCGTTTTATGGGCCGAAGATTGACATTAACATCACGGATGCGTTGGGGCGGGCGTGGCAATGCACTACGGTGCAGTTCGATTTCAATCTGCCGGAGCGGTTTGATTTGACTTACCAGGATGCGGAGGGGGGGCGGAGTCAGCCTTATATGGTGCATCGGGCGATTTTGGGGTCGATGGAGCGGTTTTTGGGGGTGCTGATTGAACATTACGGGGGGGCGTTTCCGGCGTGGCTGGCGCCGGTGCAGGCGGTGGTGATCCCGATCGCGGATCGGCATGGGGAGTATGCGGCGGGGGTGGCGGGGGAGTTGGAGGGGGGCGGGTTCCGGGTGGAGGTTGACGGGCGGAATGAGCGGATGAATCAGAAGATCCGGGCGGCGCAGTTGCAGAAGGTGCCGTATATGCTGGTGGTGGGGGATCGGGAGGCGGCGGCGGGGGCGGTGTCGGTGCGGAGCCGGGACGGTGGGGATTTGGGGGCGATGGGGGTGGGGGAGTTTGCGGAATTGCTGGTGCGGGAGGGCGGGGGGCGGGGTTGGGGGTGATTTGGCGGGGTTTTCGGGGGCGTAGTTTGTTGGCGGTAAGGGGGTGAAATGGGGACTTTTGTTTTCCGGGCTGAAATAGAACAGTCCGAAAATGGGATCTGGGAGGCCGAGATTCCCGCGCTGTCCGGTTGCGCGGTGTGGGGGTATACTAGGGAAGAAGCGCTGGAGGCGATGCGGGATGTGGCTCAGGCTTTCGTTGAGATTATGCTGGAGGATAAGGAAAGGATACCGGCGGAGGGTGATGTAGGGATCGCATCTGACGGCGAAGCTATTATATCCGTGGTGGTTGCGGGGGCGGGGGCGCCGTGACGGATCTATGATGGGGTGTTCGTAGCCGTTGGTGGAGTTCGGGGTGATTTCGCAAAGTTTCCGCGCTGTAATTTGTTGCTGAAGGAGGGTATGGGGATGCGGGTCAAGAAGACTTATGTTTTTGCAGTGGACTTTGAGTTGGAAGAAGATGGGCGCTGGAGTGTAGATATTCCGGCGGTTCCGGTTTGCGCCGCTTGGGGTTATACCAAAGCGGAGGCTTTGGAGAATTTGCAGGATCTGACGCAGGTTTACTTTGAAGTGCTGATGGAATTCGGGGATCCTTTTCCCGATGGAATAGAATCTTGGGAAATTGCGCCTGGCAGCGAAACCGGGAACAACTCGGAAACGGTTACGGTCAGTATATAGGAAAACCATGGTCAGCGTAATCCGCGCTGGCCGATGGGTGGATGGTGGGTTGCGGCGGGCGGGATTGAGGGGAAAGTTTGTTTTTGATGGGGGTTGGTTATGGTCAACCGGCTGGTTCATGAAACGAGTCCTTATTTGTTGCAGCACGCTTACAATCCGGTGGATTGGTATCCTTGGGGGGAGGAGGCTTTGGGGCGGGCGCGGTTGGAGGATAAGCCGATACTGCTTAGTATCGGGTATTCGGCTTGCCATTGGTGTCATGTGATGGAGCGGGAGTCTTTTGAGAACGAGGCGATCGCCGACATTATGAACCGGCATTTTGTCAACATTAAGGTTGACCGGGAGGAGCGGCCGGATTTGGATGCGGTTTATATGGAGGCGGTGCAGATGCTTACGGGGAGCGGGGGGTGGCCGATGACGGTGTTTCTTACGCCGGAGGGCAAGCCTTTTTATGGGGGGACTTATTTTCCGCCGGTGGACCGGCATAATATGCCGGGGTTTCCGCGGTTGTTGGAAACGGTGGCGCAGGCTTATCGTAACAGTAACCCGGAAATCCGGCGAGTTACGGAGCAGTTGACGGAGCAGATGGGGCGGGCGGGACGGATGCCGCGGGGGCAGGGCGTTTTGGATGAAAGCGTGTTGCATCATGCGTATAACGCTTTGGCTACCAACTTTGATTACCAGAACGGGGGGGTGGGGGCGGCGCCCAAGTTTCCGCAGGCGATGACTTTGGAGATTTTGTTGCGTTATTATGCTCACGGGCATAACGACCGGGCGCTTTCGATGCTGGAGCTTACGCTGGAGAAGATGGCCCGCGGGGGCATTTATGATCAAGTTGGGGGCGGGTTTCATCGGTATTCTACGGATGGGTTTTGGCTGGTGCCGCATTTTGAGAAGATGCTTTATGACAATGCGTTGCTGGCGCGGCTGTATTTGCACGCTTGGCTGGTCACCGGGCGGGGGTTGTACCGGCGGATTGTTGAGGAGACGCTGGATTATGCGCTGCGGGAAATGACTGGGGAACACGGGGGCTTTTTCTCGGCTACTGATGCTGATAGCGAGGGGGAGGAGGGCAAGTTTTTTGTTTGGACGCCGGCGGAATTGGAGGCGGTTTTGGGGGCGGAGGATGCGGGTTTGTTCGGGGCGTTTTTCGGGGTGTCGGCTAGGGGGAATTTTGAGGGCAAGAATATATTGAACATTCCGGTGAAGGCGGCGGATTTTGCGCGGCGGCAGGGGGTGGCTCTGGAGCGGGTGGTGGAGGTGGTGCGGCGGGGGAAGGGGGCGTTGCGTGTCGCGCGGGAAGGGCGGGAGCATCCGTTGCTGGATGATAAGGCTTTGGCGTCGTGGAACGGGTTGATGCTGCGGGCTTTGGCGGAGGCGGGGGCGGCTTTGGAGCGGGGGGATTATTTGGATGCGGCGGCGCGCAATGCGGCTTTTCTGCTGGAGCGGATGCGGCCGGAGGGGCGGCTGATGCGCTCTTTCCGGGAGGGGCAGGCTAGGCTGCCGGGGTTTTTGGAGGATTACGCTTTTGTCGCCGATGGTTTGACGGCGCTGTATGAGGCGACTTTTGAGCGGCGGTGGCTGGATGCGGCTACGGAATTGGCGGATGAGATGATTTCGCTGTTTTGGGATGAGGGCGAGGGGTGTTTCTATGATACGGGGCGGGAGCATGAGGAGCTGGTGGTGCGTCCGCGGGATGTGTTCGACAATGCGCAGCCTTGCGGGGGTTCGGTGGCTTCGGATGTGTTGTTGCGGCTGGCGGTGATTACGGGCAAGGATGATTATGCGGCGAAGGGGGCGGCGCCGTTGCGGGGGCTGGCGGAGTTGATGGGCCGGGCGCCGGCGGGGACGGGGCGCTGGCTGGCGGCTTTGGATTTCTATTTGTCGGCTCCGGTGGAGGTGGCGGTGGTCGGGCCGCGGGATGCGCCGGAGACGGCGGCGTTGTTGCGGGAGGTGCATGGGCGTTATTTGCCGAACCGGGCGCTGGCGGGGGCGGAGGGGGAGTCGGCGGCGGCCGGGTCGGGTCTGCCGCTGCTGGAGGGGCGGGGGATGTTGGGGGGTGTGCCTACGGCTTATGTTTGCGAGCATTATGTCTGCCGGCTGCCGGTTACGGATGCGGGGGATTTGGGTGCGTTGCTTGACGGGCGGTAGTTGGGGGGCATTGAGGGATGGCCGGTATGGGGGTTGTTGGGATGCATGGGTTTGCGTTTTCGCCGTTCACGGTTGGGGGATGGGGTCAGGTTGTCGTTTGTTGGGGTTGCCGACGGCGGGGGATTTGGGGTTAGTGTAGGGATGGGTTTTCGGGGTCGGCACGGGGGGAATGTCGTTTTTCGAGGGGAAAAGACCTGCGTTTCCGCGTTATAGGGCAGGCGTTGGTTGGGCGGGGTGCGGGCTATGATGCGCTGGCCGGACGGGGGGACGCCCCCACCCTAACCCTCCCCCTGAGGGGGAGGGAATTTTTTGTTTTGGTTGCGTTTTTGGGCTGGGGGAGGATGGCGGGGATTAGGTTGTAAGGGTTGGAGTTGGTTTTCTCTTGGCGGTTGGCTTTGGTTATGCGCCAGTCTTTGCATCGTTTTTCGGTGCGGCGGAGTAGGGGGGTTGGTTGGGTTTGGATTTGGGGGATGGTCATTGGTTGCTCTTGGGTGGTTGGTTTTGGGTTGGGGGGGTAGGTTGTTAGTTCTATTATAGGGTGGGGGTTGGGGGTTGGCAAGGGGTAGGTGTCATTGGTTGGGGGGATGGGCGGGGGGATGTCGTTGGGGCGCTCATTCATCCTTCGACAAGCTCAGGATGAATGGGGTTGCTTGTGCTTGGGATGAATGGAGTTGCTTGTGGTTGGGGTGGATGGGGTTCATTGTGCTGGGGGTGGATGGGCTTTCTTGTGGTATGGATGGATGGGGTTCTTTTGCGGGGGTTGGGGGGGTGGGGTTGCGGTGGGTCTCTGGTGGTGGGGTTGGGGCTTTTGGGGATGGGGGCGCTGGGCGCTGGGTGGTTGGGGGTGGGGGTGTTGGGCTTGGGGGGGGTATAGGTCTGGGCGCGTTGGTTGGCTTTGGTGGGGGTATGTTTCTGGTGGGTTGGGGGACGCCCCCACCCTAACCCTCCCCCGGAGGGGGAGGGGATTTATTGGTTGGTGGGGGGAATTTAGGGTTGGGTAGGGGTTTGGGTTGCGTTTTGGGCTGGGGACTAGGGTGGGGTTGGGTGGCATTGGTGGGAATGGGGGATGGGTGAGGGGTGTTGGTGGGGTGGGGTGGGGGTTAGTTGGGGTGGGTTGTTGGGGGTAGTAGGTTGGCGTTGGCGGTGGTTTGGGGGGTTATGGTGTCGGGTAGGCGGTAGCGGTGCCATAGGGTTATGCCTAGTAGGGCTAGGGCGCCGGCGACTAGGGGGGCTAGGCGGATGCCCAGGGGGTTTTCGGCGGTGTCGCCTAGCAGCAGGATTAGGCTTAGGAGGGCGGGGGGTAGGGCGAAGGTTATTTTTTCGAAGAAGTTTTGGGTGGCGTAGAACATGGCTTCGCGGCGCTCGCCGGTTAGGAGGGCGTCGTAGTCGGCGATGTCGGCGGTTAGGCCCTTGGGGAGCATGAAGACGGCGGCCATGGGTAGGCCGGCTATGAATGCTAGGATTATGCCTTGCATTATCAGGTTGGTGTCGGAGAATAGTCCTACTAGGGATAGGAGGGGGAAGGCGGCGCCGCTGGCGATTAGGCATAGGCCGTAGATGCGGCGTTTGCTTACGCCTAGCAATCCGGCTGATGCCCAGGATAGCAGATAGGGGCTTTGCCGATTGGGGCGGGGGTACTTTATGGCGCCGCTCCAGTGGGTTGACGTCCAAGAAACTAGGTAGCGGCTTTGCCGATCGGGGCGGGGGTATTTTATGGCGCCGCGCCAGTTCATTAGGGTCCAGGCGGTTAGGCCGCTGATTACGGCGGCGGTTATTACTGTTACGAATATTAGGCTGGATAGGGTAGCTTCGTCGTCGGCTTGTAGTAGTTCGGAGGTGAAGAAGGGGACCCAAGCCATCATTATGCCTACGCCGGTGGTGAACATTACGAAGGTGGGTAGGTAGTAGACGAATTGGGGGTTGCGGAGGGTGTCGCGGAGGGCGCGGGGGAAGTTGACTTGGGCGGGTGGGGTGTGGCGGGGGGCGTGTTGCCATATTGCGGCTAGGGATAGGTAGCGGAAGGTTAGGCCGATGATGGCGAGGATGATGCCGGTTATGCGGAAGTCGAAGGTGTCGATCAGGATGCCGCCGCCGCCCAGGCCGATTAGGGCGCCCAGGATGGCGAATAGGAAGATTAGGCCGACTAGGTTCATGCGGTCGGAGGCGCCGCGGGTTACTTCGGGGACTAGGGCTTCTAGTGGGCCGCTGGACATTGTGGCGGCGGTGAAGAATAGCTCCAGGATGATTACGAAGTAGATGGCGTTCCATAGGCTGGGGTTTTCGGAGGGGAGGATCCAGAGGAGGGCGGCGAATAGGGCGTAGAAGGGGGTGCTGAATAGGATGAAGGGGATGCGGCGGCCCCAACGGCTGCGGGTGCGGTCGCTCCACCAGCCGATGATGGGGTCGGTGAAGGCGTCGATGAAGCGGCCGGCGAAGATTAGGAAGCCGGCGAAGACGCGGGCGTCGATGGCGAATCCTAGCAGGGAGATGTCAGGGACGCGGGCGGTGATGTCGGCGGTGGCTGGGGGGACGAGGAAGAATAGGGCCCAGGTTTGGCGGAAGTAGGAGATGGCCTGCAAACCGATGTGGTCTGAGGCGAATAGGAGTTTGTTGATTAGGGGGAGGCGGATCGCCGGGTTTTGGGTGGGGTTGGTCACTGGGTTTGGTCTCCCTGGGGCTGATTTTCGGTTGCGGGGGATGGTGCCGGCGGGCGGCGGGTTCCGTCCGCCGGAATTGCCGGGGGTGGGGGTTAGTCTATATGGTAGCTTAGGGCAGTTCAAATGGGTCGTCTTGGGCGGGGCCGATTTGGGATTGGGTGCTTAGGAGTTCTTGGATTTCTTGGATATCGGCGCGGAGTTTTTCGGCTTCGTGGATTTGGTAGCCGAGGGAAAGGGTGTAGCGGGCGGCGCGGAGGCGGAGGGACATTTCGGGGGCGTCGAGGGCGTCGGCGATTACGGCGATGCTGCGGAGCATTAGGCCCTGGAGTTCTTGGCGGGCGAGGGCGGCGGTTTCTTGACGCTGGAGGGTTAGCTCCTGACGGAAGTCGGCGTCGTCCAGCCAGCGGCGGAGGGTGGATTCGCTGATGCCGGCGTCGCGGGCGGCTTGGGCGAGGGTGGGGGCGGAGGCGATGTGGGGGAGGGCGTGTTCTTGGCGGCGGGAAAGGGGGGATTTTTTTATTTCCCCCCCATTTCCCCCCATTTCCGCCCGTTTGGGGGGTTTTTGGGTGTTTTGGGGGTTGTTTTGGGTGGGGAATTTTTCATTTTTCCCCCCATTTGGTTTCATTTTGGGCGGTTTTGGACGGTTTTGGGGGGGTTGGCGGTGGTTGGGCATTGCTGCTCCGGGGCCTCAGTGGCGGGTTGGGATTGGGCTGCTGGATTCATTGTAGGGGGGCTGGGTTGGGGGCGGCAATGGGCAGGTGTCATCAAATTTTGGGGTGGGGGCATCCTTCGACAAGCTCAGGATGAATGCGGGGGTTAGGTTCAGGATGAATGCGGGGGTGGGCGCGGGATGAATGGCGGGGGTTAGGTTCAGGATGAATGGCGGGGGTGGGCGCGGGATGAATGGCGGGGCGTTGGGCGCGGGATGGGTGGGGGGTGTGCTTTGACTGGCTCAGGATGAATGCGGGGGCGTTGGATTGGGGTTGCGGGGGATGCAGGGGGCGGGGGTGTTGCGGGGGGGTGGGGCGTGGTATACTTGGGGGGCTTGGCTGGCCTGTTGGCAGCGGGCTTTTTTAGGGCTGATAAGGAGAGGGACGATGGCAGAAGCGGCTCGGATCGTTTACACGAAGATTGATGAGGCGCCGGCGTTGGCGACGCATTCGTTGTTGCCGATTTTGCGGGCGTTTACGAAGGGGGCGGGGATTGAGCTGGAGAGTTGGGATATTTCGTTGGCGGGGCGGATTATCGCGAATTTCCCGGACAAATTGACGGAGGGGCAGAGGATCCCGGATTACTTGGGGAGGTGCGCGGAGTTGTGCGAGTTGCCGGGGGCGAACATTATCAAGCTGCCGAATATCAGCGCGTCGATTCCGCAGTTGAAGGGGGCGATTCGGGAGTTGCAGGAAAAGGGGTATGATATTCCCGATTATCCTGATGAGCCGGCGACGGAGGAGGAGCGGTTGGTGCAGGGGCGGTATTCGCGGGTGCTGGGGAGCGCGGTGAATCCGGTGCTGCGGCAGGGCAATTCGGATCGGCGGTCGTCTAATTCGGTGAAGGAGCATGGGAAGCGGAATCCGCACCGGATGATGCAGGATTGGCCGGAGGTTTCTAAGACGCGGGTGGCGCACATGACGCGGGGGGATTTTTACGGGTCGGAAAAGGCGCTGACGGTGGGGGAATCGGGGACGGCGGCGATTGAGTTTGTGGGGGCGGACGGGGATGTTGCGACGTTGAAGTCGGGGATTTCTTTGCTGGCGGGGGAGATTATTGATTGCGCGGCGATGAGCGTTGCGGAGTTGCGGGGGTTTTACGCGGGGGAGATGGATCGGGCGAAAGATGAGGGGTTGTTGCTTTCGTTGCATTTGAAGTCGACGATGATGCGGGTGTCGGATCCGATTATATTCGGGCATTGCGTTTCGGTGTACTATCAGGATGTTTTGGCGAAACACGGGACGGAATTGCGGGAGGTGGGGGTGAATCCCGATAATGGGGTGGCGGAGCTGTACACGCGGATACGGGATTTGCCGGCGGAAAAGCGGGAGGAAATCGAGGCGGACATCCGGGCGGTGTACGGTGCGCGGCCGGAGTTGTCGATGGTTAATTCGGGGCGGGGGATCACGAATTTGCACGTGCCTAGCGACGTGATTATTGACGCGAGTATGCCGGTGATTATCCGGGACGGGGGGCGTACTTGGGGGCCGGACAACGAATTGCATGACACGATTGCGATGATCCCGGATCGGTCGTATTCGACTTTGTACCAGGCGGTGATTGAGGATTGTCAGGAGAAGGGGGCGTTTGATCCGGCGACGATCGGGAGTGTGGCGAATGTGGGGTTGATGGCGCAGCAGGCGGAAGAGTACGGGTCGCATGACAAGACGTTCAAGGCGCCGGGGGATGGCACTATTCGGGTGGTTGATGGGTCGGGGGTGGTGTTGATGGAGCAGGAGGTGGAGGAGGGGGATATTTTTCGGATGTGCCAGACTAAGGATGCGGCGATCCGGGATTGGGTGCGGCTGGGGGTGCAGCGGGCGCGGATTACGGGGACGCCGTCGATTTTTTGGCTGGATCCGAGGCGGGCGCATGATGCGGAGTTGATTAGGAAGGTGGATCAGTATCTGCCGATGCATGATACGGTGGGGTTGGAAATTCGGACGATGGCGCCGATGGATGCGATGCGGTATACGATGGGCCGGAGCCGGGCGGGGTTGGATACTATATCGGTGACGGGGAATGTGTTGCGGGATTATTTGACGGATTTGTTTCCGATTTTGGAATTGGGGACCAGCGCGAAGATGCTGTCGGTGGTGCCGTTGCTGGAGGGCGGGGGGATGTTTGAGACGGGGGCGGGGGGTTCGGCGCCGCGTCATGTGCAGCAGTTTTTGGAGGAGGGGCATTTGCGCTGGGATTCTTTGGGGGAGTTCTGCGCTTTGGTGGCGTCTTTTGAGCATTGCGGGGAAGTGTATGGGAATGAGCGGGCGAAGTTGCTGGCGGAAACTTTGGATCAGGCGATCGGGAAGCACATGGAGGAACGGCGGGCGCCTTCGCGGCGGGTGAATGAATTGGATACGCGGGGGAGTCATTTTTATCTGGCGCTGTATTGGGCGGAGATGCTGGCTAGTCAGACGCAGGATGGTGAGTTGCGGGCGCGGTTTGCGGGGGTGTTTGAGCAGTTGGCGGCGAATGAGGGGAGGATTGTGCAGGAGTTGAATGATGCGCAGGGGCGGGCGGTGGATATCGGGGGGTATTATCTGCCGGACGACGGGATGTCGGCGAGGGCTATGCGGCCCAGCGCGACGTTGAACGCGATTGTGGACGGGATTTAGCGTCGGGGGCGGCCGGTTGGGACTTGGGTTTTGGCCGGCCGTTTCGTATCGATTCAGCGTCAATTACGATTGAACATTCAGGGCAATTCGACGTCAATAACGATTCGACATTCATAACAATTCGACAGTGGGGCAATTCAACAGAGGAGCGGCAGGCGGATGCGAAACAAGGTTACAGTGGTGGGCGCGGGCAATGTCGGCGCTACTACCGCGCAGAGGATTCACCAGTTGGGGTATGCGGATGTGGTGATGGTGGATGTGGTGGAGGATTTGCCGCAGGGGAAGTCTTTGGATATGCTGGAGTCTGGGCCGGTGCTGGGGACGGATGCGTTGATTACGGGGAGCAATGGGTATGGGGAGACGGCGGGGTCGGATGTGGTGGTGATTACGGCGGGGATCGCGCGGCGTCCGGGGATGAGCCGGGATGATTTGTTGCTGACCAATATGCGGATCACGGCTTCGGTTACGGAGCAGGTGGTGGAGCATTCGCCGGAGTGTATTATCATTCCGGTGACCAATCCGCTGGATGCGATGGTGCAGAATGTATACGAGGCCAGCGGGTTTCCGCGGGAGCGGGTATTCGGGATGGCGGGGGTGCTGGATACGGCGCGGTTTCGGACGTTTATCGCGCAGGAGTTGAAGGTTTCGGTGGAGGATGTGCAGGCGTATGTGCTGGGGGGGCATGGGGATGATATGGTGCCTTTGGTGCGTTATACTACGGTGGGGGGGATTCCGATTAGCGAGTTGATGGCGGAGGAGAAGGTGGATCAGTTGGTGCGGCGGACGCGGCAGGGCGGGGGGGAAATTGTGCAGTTGCTGAAGGAGGGGAGCGCGTATTATGCGCCTTCGGCGGCGATTACGCAGATGGTGGAGGCGGTGTTGTTGGATAAGAAGCGCATTTTGCCGGCTTGCGTTTATTTGGAGGGGGAGTATGGGATCGATGGGTTGTGCGTTGGGGTGCCGGTGAAGCTGGGGGCGGGGGGGGTGGAGCAAGTGCTGGAGATCCGGTTGACGGGGGAGGAGCAGGCGGCGCTGCGGGGTTCGGCGGCTAGTGTGGGGGAGTTGGTGGGGGTTATGCAGCGGGCGCGGGGCGGGGGGTAGGGTGTTTGGCGCCGGGTCATTATTGTTGGCCCGGCTGGCCCAAATTCGCCCGTGAAGGGCAAACTATAATTTGTTGCGAGGTGCAGGTTTTCGCTGCGTATCATTCAAGAAAAATTTCCGGTGTTTCTGGGACTCTTAAGCGTATGCTTGGGGGTTATATCGTTATTGCTGGCTGGCTACGCCGGGGAAACGGAGTCAAGGGGGCTGTATGTAGCGGTGGGGGTTGTGGGGGCGTTTGCTCTGGCGGCGGGACTGATAGCATTTTATAGCGGGGTTCGGTGGGTTTATGCGCGGCGGCGGCGGCCTTGGGTTTGGATCGCGGTGCGGGCGCTGGAGGCGGCGGCGGCTGGGCCGGGCGAGCCGGTTCAATCGCTGGGAATTTCCGACAGGAATGGGGAGATAGTCGTAATCCTACCCCGGGAAGAAAGGGATTTTCTGGCGCTGGGGGATTTATATCTGGCTGTTAATATGCATACCGGGCAAAGGCTGGGGGTGGTGGAGGTTGTGGTGATTGAACGGGATTTTTGTCTTTGCGAGGTGGCGGACAGGATGGATGCTCAAGAATTTTGGGCGGGCATTGAAAGCAGAATGAGGCGTGATTTTTCGCCGCCTAGCGGGGTGGGGTTTTCCCGTTGCAGCAATCAAGATGCGATTGATTTTGTCGAAAGGCTGATTCGGCGTTGGGGGGGCTAGGAATGTTGATCAAAGGGAAAGTGGCAGCGGTATTGAACGAGCGGGATCTGGTAATCAACAAAGGCAGCGATGACAGCGTTTTGGAAGGAATGCTGTTTCAAGTAAGGCAGCCTGATTTTCGCATCACAGACCCGGATAGCGGGGCAGAGTTGGGGGTGATTGCCAGGGATAAGATCAAAGTGCGGGTTGTGGAAGTGCACCCGCAGTTTTCGGTGGCAAAGACTTATGAAACATATCCTGCTCCCGCTTTTTCCATATCTAAACGGTCAAGTGCTATATTTCCGAACCGCACGGCGACGCGGGTTCGGAAAATCATACTGGAACCCGACGGGCAAAAGACCGACACTATAGGCGTTGAAGGCAGCACTATCAGAATCGGGGACCCGGTGGTGCAGATAACCGAGTAGCGTTGTCCGGGGGCAAGAATTTATCATTGCAGGAGGGTTGATATGGTTGAGCGCGGTTTTGAGGAGCGGCGGTTGTTGGAGAAGGCGGGGCGTTATTTGCCGGGGGGGAGTACGGGGAATTTGCGTTTTGGGGCGGAGGCGGATTTTCTGGTGGCCGGGGGCCGGGGGTCGCGGGTTTGGGATGTTAGCGGGAATGAGTATGTGGATTGGTTGATGGGCAGCGGGCCGATGCTTTTGGGTCATGCGCATCCGCGGGTGGTGGAGGCGGTGGTTAAGGCGGTGGAGCGGGGCAGCACTTTTTTTGCCAATAATGATAAGGCGGTGCTGCTGGCGGAGGCGCTGGTGGAGGCGGTGCCTTGCGCGGAAAAGGCGCGGTTTACTACCAGCGGGACGGATGCTTGTTTTCAGGCTATGCGGATTGCGCGGGCGTTTACGGGGAAGGAAAAGGTGCTGAAGTTTGAGGGGGGGTATCACGGGAGCAGCGATTACGCGATGATGAGCGTTACGCCTAGCGCGGGGCTGGAGTTTCCGCAGTCGGAGGCTAATAGCGGGGGGATTCCGAGGGCGATCGCGGATTTGATGCTGGTTGCGCCGTTTAATGATCTAGCGACTACCGAGGCGTTGCTCGGGGCGCATCATGAGGAATTGGCGGCGGTTATTGTGGAGCCGTTGCAGCGGATTATTGCGCCGCGGCCGGGGTTTTTGCAGGGGCTGCGGGATTTGACGGCGCGGTATCGGATTCCGTTGATTTTTGATGAGGTGGTGACCAGTTTCCGGCTGGCTTATGGGGGGGCGCAGGAGTTTTATGGGGTGACGCCGGATTTGTGTTCGGTGGGGAAGGTTATGGGCGGGGGGTATCCGCTGGCGGCGGTGCTGGGACGGGCGGATATTATGTCGGTGTATGACCGGGGGGCGGCGGATGGCGATAGTTTTGTGGGGCAGATTGGGACGCTGAACGGGAATCCGGTGGCGTGCGCGGCGGGGCTGGCTACTCTGGAGGTTTTGCGGGAGGATGCGGATGCTTACCGGCGGGTTCGGGCGGCAGGGGCGGCGCTGCGGGGGGCGATGACGGAGATTTGCGGGGAGTACGGGATTGCGGTGCAAAGCTGCGGGGAGGATGCGGTGTTTGATTTTTGTTTTACGGAGCGGGCGGTGCGGGATTACCGGGATACGCTGTCGGGGGATGCGGGTATGCTGGGGCGGTTGAATGCGGGGTTGCTGGAGCGGGGGGTGTTGAAGGGGGGGCAGAAGTATTATCCGTCGGCGGTGCATACGGGGGAGGATGTGGAGCGGACGATTGCGGCTTACCGGGAGGTGGTGCCGGGGTTGCGGGGGTAGCTTTCGCTGGGACGCGGATTTAAGGGGGAACCTCGGGGGTTTTCCATTTTCCGCCATTTTCTGCTGTTTTGGGTTGGGGGGACGCCCCCACCCTAACCCTCCCCCGAAGGGGGAGGGGATTTTTTTGGTTTCGGTTGGGTTTTGGGGTGGGGGATTTGGGGTGGCATTGGTTGCGCTTGATGGGGATACGGGCTTGGGGGTTGGGGGGATGCCCCCATCTTGGCCCTCCCATGAAAGGGGGAGATTTTTGGGTTTCGGTTTGGTAGTTTTCGCTGGGGCGCGGATCTAGGGGGTTTTAGGGACCTCGGGGGTTTTCCATTTTCCGCCATTTTCTGCTGTCTTGGGTTGGGGGACGCCCCCACCCTAACCCTCCCCCGGAGGGGGAGGGGATTTTTTGTTTTGGGGTGGGGGATTTGGGGTGGCATTGGTTGCGCTTGATGGGGATACGGGCTTGGGGGTTGGCGGGATGCCCCCATCTTGGCCCTCCCATGAAAGGGGGAGATTTTTGGGTTTCGGTTTGGTAGTTTTCGCTGGGGCGCGGATCTAGGGGGTTTTAGGGACCTCGGGGGTTTTCCATTTTCCGCCATTTTCTGCTGTCTTGGGTTGGGGGACGCCCCCACCCTAACCCTCCCCCGGAGGGGGAGGGGATTTTTTGTTTTGGGGTGGGGGATTTGGGGTGGCATTGGTTGCGCTTGATGGGGATACGGGCTTGGGGGTTGGCGGGATGCCCCCATTTTGGCCCTCCCATGAAAGGGGGGGATTTTTTGGTTTCGGTTGGGGTTTGGTTGCGTTTTTGGGGTTGGGCGGCGGGTGCGCCCCATTCATCCTGAGCTTGTCGAAGGATGAATGGGGCTAGGCTGGGATGTATGGGGCAATGTTGGGGTGATATTGGGCTAGATGAGGGCGAATGAGGTTAGGTTAGGATGGTATGAGGTATAGCTGAGGTGGATGGTGCTAGGTTGGGATGGTATGGGGCTAGATGGGGGCGAATCGGGCTAGGTTGGGATGTTATAGGGCGATGGTTGGGATGTATGGGGCTAGATAGGGGCGAATCGGGCTAGGTTGGGATGTATGGGGCGATGGTTGGGATGTTATGGGACGATGTTGGGGGCGAATGGGGCTAGGTTGGGGTGAAGGGGTGGGGCGGGATGTGGGTGGTTGGGGGCGGAGCAGGATATGGCCGGGTAGGGGTGGGGGTTAGGGGCCGGAGGGGGCGTTTCTGGTGGCTTCTTCCCAGAAGGCGAAGGGTTGTAGTTGTTGGGAGCGGGTGTTTATGGCTCTTTCGCAGTGGGAGATGGTTAGGTCGTCGATGATGGCGCGGACGGAGCGGGCGTCGGTGATGGGGATGTTTTCGTCGATTTGCTTTTGGATTTCGCTGTCGCGGGCTTTGGCGGCGTTTAGTAGGGTGATTACCATTAGGGGGGTTACGGTGCGTTCTTGCCAGGCGGGGGAGTTTAGGGTGAAGTCGCAGACGGCGGATGCTATGTCGAAGCGGCGGATGCGTTTGCCGATTTGGTCGACGGCTCTTTGGACGCCTTCCTCGCGTTGGGATTCGTGGGCTACGGTGTGGCTGACGAAGGCGTAGGCGAGGTCTTTGACGAATTGTTCGCGCATTTCGGTGAAGGAGGTTACGGCTTCTTGGTAGGCTTGGCGGGGGACGGGGGCGCGGGGCGGGCGGAGGGCGGCGGTGAGGGTGGTTAGGGGGGGGACGAATTTTTGGGCGACGCGGAAAAATTCGGGGGGGGGCTGTACGTGGTCGATTACGTTGTTGATTTCGCGGGCTACTTCGCGGGGGAAGTTTACTTCGTCGAGCAGGTTGTCTAGGTGCTGGATTTTGCGCTCGGGGCGCATGGAGCCGATGTGGGTTACGGCTAGGGCGATGGTGGAGGTGATGAAGTCGTTGTCGACGATGGGGGCGATGGTGAGCATAAAGTCGCGCAAGACCGGGGGGGGGCAGCGCCAGCGGCCGAAGGTGCGGCGGATTTCGGATTCGGAGGGGATTTTCAGGTTGCGGGTTGGGGGCATATCGGCGGTTGTCCCTGGTTTAGAATCGGGGGCGGTGGGGGCATTATATTATATGGGATGGCGGCTTGGGGGGCTATTGCCAACCTAGAGGCCGGCGGCTGGTGCGCTTGGGCTATTATGCATTATATAGGATGGGGGCTTGGGGGGCTATTGCCAGCCTAGAGGCCGGGGGCGGGTGCGGTTGGGCTATCATGTATTATATAGGATGGGGGCTTGGGGGTTATTGCCAGCCTAGACGCCGGCGGCTGGTGCGCTTGGGATATTATCATTATATAGGATGGCGGCTTGGGGGTTATTGCCAGGGTTCGTTGATTAGGACTAGTTCGGTTAGGAGGGCGTGCTGGCAGTTTAGGGTTTGGCCGGATTGGGCGGCGTGGGCGGTTAGTTGGTCGAAGGTGTTGGCGGCGGCGGGGCCGAGGTTGTCTAGGTATACTTGGTGCTGGCGGAGGGAGTCTAGGCCCTTTTGCCAGTAGCCGGTTACGTCGATGCCGTGGGTGGGGTTGGCGGGGCCGAATAGGGCTACGAAACGGACGCCGTTCCAGGGCTGGAGGTTTTCGTTGAGGAGTTCGGGGAAGATCCAGCGGTTGGCGGCGTCGCGGGCGGCGTCGAATACGGCTAGGGCGGTGTGGCGGTGGTCGGCCATATTGAGGTGTCCGCTGGGGAATTGGAGGCGGTGGCTTAGGGTCAGGATGATGTCGGGGCGGTGTTGGCGGATGGCGCGGCTTAGGTCGCGGCGGAGGGGGAGGCCGTATTCGATGATGCCGTCGGGGTGGGATAGAAATTCTACGGTGTTGACGCCTACGACTTGGGCGGCGTTGATTTCCTCTTGGGCGCGTAGGGGGCCGGTTTGGGACGGGGGGATGGCGTCGATGCCGGCTTCGCCTTTGGATACCATGAGGTAGGTTATTTGTTTGCCCTGGGCGGTCCATTTGGCGATGGCGGCGGCGGCGCCGTATTCGAGGTCGTCGGGGTGGGCGGCGACGGCTAGGGCGGTTTGCCAGTTTTCGGGGAAGGGTAGGGGTGGGTTGGGTTGTTGCTGCATGGGGTGGCCTCGCGGGTGGGGTGGATCTGGGGGCGGGGGCCGCGGGATGTATGGCGGCCCCGGATGGGCGGGCTGCGGGTTTGCCTATCCTTCGACAAGCTCAGGATGATCTGTTTAGGGCGCGGGTTTTGCGTCTGATATGCCTATCCTTCGACAAGCTCAGGATGATCTGTTTAGGGCGCGGGTTTTGCGTCTGATATGCCCATCCTTCGACAAGCTCAGGATGATCTGTTTATGGCGCGGGTTTTGCGTCTGATATGCCTATCCTTCGACAAGCTCAGGATGATCTGCCCAACTCAGGGTGATCCTTCGACAAGCTCAGGATGATCTTTTAGTGGTGGGTTGCGGCGGCGGGGGTTAGCTGGGTTAGTAAGGGGCGGGTGTTTACTATGTGGCGGCGGAGGCCGAGTTCTTGGGGGCTGATGCCCATGGCGAGGCCGATGGCTTGGGGGAGGTGGAGGATGGGGAGGGCGATGTCGCGGCCGGCTTGGGCGGCGGCTTTGGGTTGGAAGCTGTCTAGGTTGAGGTGGCATAGGGGGCAGGGGGTGATCATGGCGTCGGCGCCGAGGTCTTTGGCTTCGCCGGTGTGTTTGCCTACCATCGCTAGGGAGTTTTGCTCGTTGATGGTTAGGATGGGGAAGCCGCAGCAACGGGTTTTGCCGGAGAAGTCGATTACGGTGGCGCCTAGTATTTCGATCAGGCGCTCTAGGGCGTCTTGGCGTTGGGGGTTGTTGGCGAATTCTAGGGCGTCGGTGGGGCGGATCAGGTAGCAGCCGTAGAAGGGGGCGAGGCGGACGCCGTGGAGGGGGCGGGTGATTAGGGCGGCCAGTTGGTCGAGGCCGTAGTCCTCGATGAGGATCCAGAGGAGGTGTTTGGGTTGGGCGTTGCCTTGGTATTCGAGTCCTTCGTCGGCTAGGTAGGTGTTGATTTTGGCGCGGTATTGGGGGTCTTTGAGGCGGTGGTTGGCTTGGCTCATTACGCCCTGGCAGGTGCTGCAAATGGTCATGATGGGGAGGTTCCAGTATTCGGCCATGGCGAAGGTGCGGGCGTTTAGGGTGTCGCCGAGGAGTTGGTTTTTTTCTTGGAGGACGCCGGCGCCGGTGCAGGATGCGCCCTGCATTTCCCATAGGTCGATGCCGAGGCGTTTGCAGATTAGGACGGCGGCGGGGTGGAGTTCGGGGCAGCCGCCGCGGGAGACGCAGCCGGGAAAGAATGCGTATCGCAAGGTTTGACTCCCTTTTTATGCAGGAATGATAAGGGGCGATGGCGAGTATATTATACCGCCGGTTGGTATGGTTCGCCAATATCGTTGAATAGGTTCAGTTGTTTGGTTGTGGCGGCTTGGCGTTGGCGGCGGGCCAGGGTTTCGCGGAGTTGGGCGCCGTCGCTGTAATGGCGTTTGTGGCGGTTGCAGGTTCGGCAGGTGGATTGCAGGTTGCCGATTCGGTTGTCGCCTTGCATGGATACCGGGACTAGGTGGTCGATTTCGGTGGGGACTTTTCGGAGGTCGGTGTAGCAGTAGACGCACATATAGTTGTCGCGGCGTAGGATCAAGCGGCGGGTCCAGGGGCGGATGTAGCGCATTCGGCGTTTTCGGGCGGTTTCTTTTTCCTGCTCCAATTGGCGGGTTTTGGCTGATTGGGGGGTGGTTTCCAGCCCGGGGATGCCTTGCTTGAGGCCGCCGGCGGTTTGGGGGCGGCGGCGGGGGTAGGGGTATGGCATCCGGGGTTTGGGGTTTTTTCGCTTGGCTAGGGGCATTATTGGTTGGGTATACAGCCCTAAGCCCGGCAAGGGTTGTTGGATATTCGCGCGGGTAAACCGGCGGCGGCGTTTCCGGCGGGGTGGGGGTTGGCGGCTTTTGGCGGATGGCGGGGGCCATCCGGGGAACGCGGGTTGTTCTATGGCGGGGGTTAGGGCCGCCAAGTATTTGGGGGTTGCTTCCTCCTCTTGGTTTGCGGGGCCGGGCATTGGGGGTTCACCGTTCGGTTTCGTCTACTTTCTCGAATAGGCGGCGGACGTTTTCGATGCCGTCTATTTTTTTGTGGGTTAGGGGGGGCATTTTGCCGTGGGTTAGGGCCTGGAGGGCTACGGGGGCGTAGTTGATTAGGGCGGGGAGGTTGGTTAGGCCGAGGGATTTGGGGACTAGGGTTAGTTCGTCGAGTTTGCCGGTTTGTTCTACGGATTGGGCGAAGGCTTCGGTGTGGCGGGCGCCGTTGGTGTTGTGGAGGCCGGCGTTGATGGCTTGGTCGCGCATGGCCATTATGCGGTCCATGGGGGCTACGCCTTTGGGGCAGGCTTGGACGCATTCGAGGCAGCGGGTGCAGTCCCAGATGCCGGAGGGCTGGTTTAGCATTTCGAGGCGGTCTTGGGATACGCCGGATTGGTCGCCGTCGCGGGGGTCGGCGGTGAAGCGGTAGGCTTTGGCGAGGGCGGCGGGGCCGAGGAAGGAGGGGTCGACTTCCATTACGGTGCAGTCGGAGACGCAGGCGCCGCACATAATGCAGGCGGTTACGCCGGATAGGTGGAGCATTGATTCGTTGGAGACTACGTATTCTTGTTCGGGTTCGGGGCCTTGGGGCTGGAGGTAGGGTTCTACCGCCATAATTTTGTCCCAGAAGAGGTCGAAGTTGACGACGAGGTCTTTGATTACGGGCATATTGCCGGCGGGTTCGACTTGGATGATGTCGCCGGGGCGGAGGGCGGCGGCGGCTTGGGTTTTGCAGGCTAGGGCGGCGTGGCCGTTGATGCGCATGGCGCAGGAGCCGCAGATGGAGCTGCGGCAGGAGCAGCGGAGGCTTAGGGTGCCGTCCATATCCTCGCGGATTTTGATTAGGGCGTCGAGGACGGTGGCGTTGTCGTCGATTTCGAGGGGGTAGTCTTGCCAGAAGGGGGCGGGGCTTGGGGCTTCGGGGTCTTGGCGCTGGACCCTGATGGTGATGTTCATGGGATGCTTCCTTTGCATGACGGGTTGGGGGTGATGGCGATGGGGGTTAGTATTTTCGTTCCTCGGGGGTCCAGCGGGTGATGCTTACGGGGGAGTAGGAGATTTCGGGGCCGGTTTCGCCTTTGGTTACTACGAGGTGTTTCATCCAGTTTTCGTCGTCGCGGTCGGGGTAGTCGGTGCGGGATTGGGCGCCGCGGCTGTCTTTGCGGTCGAGGGCGCTGACTACGATGGTGGGGGCGCAGTCTAGCATGAAGCCTAGTTCGAGGGCGAAGACTAGGTCGGTGTTGAAGATTTTGCCTTTGTTTTCGACGGGGACGGATTGGTAGCGTTGCTGGAGGTGTTCGAGGTCGGTTAGGGATTCCTCCATGCCCTGCTGGTTGCGGAATACGGCTAGGTTGCGGTTCATGGATTCGCCCATACCCAAGCGGACGGCGGCGATGCGGTCGCCGTTTTGGGGGCGGTCGAGGAGTTGCTGGAGGCGTTGTTCCTCTTGGCGGACGGCGTGGTCTACGTTGAATTCGATGTAGTCGGTGTTGCGGGCGGAATGGGCGGCGTGGTTGCCGGAGCGTTCGCCGAAGACGATGGTGTCGAGGAGGGAATTGGCGCCGAGGCGGTTGCCGCCGTGGACGCTGACGCAGGCGCATTCGCCGGCGGCGTAGACGCCGGGGAGGTTGGTCAGGCCGTCGACGTCGGTTTTGATGCCGCCCATAATGTAGTGCATCCCGGGGCGGATGGGGATGGGTTCGCGGATCATATCGGCGCCGACGAGGTCGATGCCGATTTCGCGGATTTGGCTTAGTTTTTCCATGATGAGGGGTTCGCCGAGGTGTCGGCAATCGAGGAGGACGCAGCCGTTGATGCCGTTGCCGGCGTTGATTTCGGTTTGTTCGGCGCGGGATACGACGTCGCGGGAGGCGAGTTCCATCATATTGGGGGCGTATTTTTGCATGAAACGGTTGCCGTCTTTGTCGAGGAGGTAGGCGCCTTCGCCGCGGGCGGCTTCGGAGATTAGGACGCCGCTGGCGGCTAGGGTGGTGGGGTGGTATTGGACCATTTCCATGTCCATGAGTTGGGCGCCGGCGTTGTAGGCGAGGGCCATGCCGTCGCCGGTGACGATGAGGGCGTTGGTGCTGGGTTCGAAGAGGCGGCCGAGGCCGCCGGTGGCGAAGATGATGGTTTTGGCGCGGATGGCGTAGATTTGGCCGGTGCGGATTTCGAGGGCGGTTACGCCGCAGACTTGGTTGTCTTGGGTGATGAGGGAGGTGACGAACCATTCCTCGTAGCGGCGGACGCCGGATTTGATTAGCTGCTCGAACATTACGTGGAGGAGGGCCTGGCCGGTGAAATCGCCGACGAAGAAGGTGCGGGCGCGGCGCTGGCCGCCGAAGGCGCGGGTGCCGAGGTAGCCTTCGTCGTCGCGGTTGAAGGTTACGCCGAAGTGTTCCATATCGATCAGGGCGCGGCCGGCGGAGCGGCACATTACTTCGATGGCGTCTTGGTCGCCTAAGAAGTCGCTGCCTTTGACGGTGTCGTAGGCGTGGTCTTGCCAGTCGTCGCCGCGGTCGGTGAGGGCGGCGTTGATGCCGCCCTGGGCGGCGTTGGAGTGGCTGCGGACGGGGTGGACTTTGCTGATAATGGCGGCGCTGGCGCCGTTGGCGCGGGCGGCGATGGCGGCGCGCATACCGGCGAGGCCGGCGCCGATTACGAGGACGTCATGTTCGAGCATATTGCTCTAATTCCTCCGGGTTATTGCTGGTGGGGGCTTTACCGCCGGACTTCACCGGGGCCTGAGCTGGGGGGGCGGTGTTTGCCGGGGGATACTATACCACAATGTAAATGGGGCTACAAAACCGGGGTTATGGGCGGCATCCTTCGACAAGCTCAGGATGATTGGATCGGCGGCAAGTTCAGGATGATGGGCGGAAAGCTCAGGGTGATGGGCAGCAAGTTCGGGATGATCGGCGGCAAGTTCAGGGTGATCGGCGGCAAGCTATGTAAAAGCGGCTCAAAACCGGGCTTTGGGCTGGGCTGTCGGGTTATTCCGGGGTTGAGGGTTAGGCGGGGATTTTTAGGGCGCGGCGGGCGTTTTCGATTAGGACTTTGGGGATGACGTGGTCGCGGATTTCTAGGTTTTGGAAATCGTGGAGCCAGCGGTCGGGTTGGATGAAGGGGTAGTCGGAGCCGAACATTACTTTGTCTTGGAGGCGGGTGTTGGTTTCGCGGATTAGGGGTTCGGGGATGAAGCGGGGCATCCAGCCGGATAGGTCGAGGAATACGTTGGATTTGTGGAGGGCGACGGCGATTTGCTGGTCGATCCAGGGCCAGGCGGGGTGGGCCATGATGATGGTCAGGTTGGGGAAGTCGGCGGCTACGTCGTCGAAGCAGGGGATGGGCTGGCTGTATTTTAGCTTTAGGCCGCTGCCGCCGGGGGTGCCGGAACCGGCGCCGGCGAAGCCGGAGTGGAATAGGACGGGGATGTTCAGGCCGGCGGCGACTTCGTATAAGGGATAGAAGCGGGGGTCGTTGGGGAAGAAGGCTTGATGTATGGGGTGGAGTTTTAGGCCGCGGAGGCCGAGGTCTTTGATGGAACGTTCCAGTTCGTAGCAGGCGGCTTTGCCGAGCCAGGGGTCGACGCTGGCGAAGCCCATAAACTGGTTGGGGTGGTTGTTGACGATGCTGGCGACCCAGTCGTTGCTGTCGGGTTTTTCGCCGGTGTTGGTGGTGGTGTCGACGGAGAAGATTACGCCGAATAGGTCTAGATCGCGGAATTTGGCGGCCATATCGGCGGGGTCGGTGGGCGGGGGCGGGGCGCGGAAGTAGCGGAGGAGTTCGGCTTCGATTTCGATTTCGGGGAGGCCGGGCTGGCGGGGGACGTGGATGTGCATATCGATGGCTTGCATTGGGGGTATCCTCCCTTTTGCCGATCTTTTACTGCGGGGGGTTGATCAGGGGTTGGGCGAGGAGTAGGGCGGCGATGGTTTTGGCGTCCTGGATTTCGCCGGTTTGGATCATTGCGATGGCTTGGGGGAAGGGGACGGGGATTGTTTGGATGTTTTCGTCATCGTCGGCGGCCAGTTTGGAGGGGGTTAGGCCGGTGGCGAGGTAGGCGTGCATTTTTTCGGTGGCCCAGCCGGGGGCTACCCAGAAGCTGGCTAGGTGGCGCAAGTTGGCGGCGGTGTGGCCGATTTCCTCTTGGAGTTCGCGGAGGACGGTATCCTCGGATAGTTCGCCGGGTTCGACGCCGCCGGCGGGGGCTTCTAGTAGCGAGGATTCGGTGGGCTTGCGGTATTGGCGGACTAGGATGACGTTGCCGTGTTGGTCTATGGGGACGATGCAGACGGCGTCGGCGTGTTCGGCGATTTCGCGGATGGTGCGGCGTCCGGTGGGGAGTTCTACGGTATCGACGCGGACGCTGAAGATGCGGCCGTCGTAGGGGCGGGCGGTTTCGATGGTGTTTTCGTATTGGATTTGGGTCGGCTGGTCGGGGGTGGGTTGGGTATCGGTATTAGGCAAGATGGGTATCTCCTATTGGCCGCGGATGCTGAATCCGAGGCGGCGGGTTAGGGTGCCAAAGAAGTAGGATGGGGGGTTGGCGCGTAGGAAAGTGGCTTTGTGGGGGCTTTGGGATAGGTCTACTTGGTCGCCGGGCTGGAGGTCGTAGTCCTCGAAGCCGTCTACGCTCAGGATGGCGGGCTGGTAGCCTTGTAGCTGGAGGGATACTTGGGAGCCGGAGCGGAGTACGAGGGCGGCGGTCAGGCCCATGTGGGCGGCGACGGTTTTGAGGACGAGGGCGTCGGATTCAGGGTCCAGGATGGGGCCGCCGACGGCTAGGTTGTAGCCGGTGCTGCCGGTGGCGGTGGATAGGATCAGGCCGTCGGCGCGGAAGGTGGAGATTTGGGCGCCGTCGATGCTGCCGGCGAGGGTTACGACGCGGGAGGCGGCGCCGCGGGCGACGACGAAGTCGTTGAGGGCGTGGTGAGGGGGTTCTCTGAGGGTTGAACCGGCGCGGGTTACTTGGGCCTGGAGCATATTGCGCTCGTCGATGCGGCAGTCGCCTTTGAGGTAGTGAGGGAGGCGGGGTAGGGCTTCGTCGACGGTTAGCTCGGTCATGAAGCCGAGGCGGCCCATATTGATGCCGACGATGGGGATGGCGGCGGGGGCGGCGAAGCGGGCGGCGCGGAGGATGGTGCCGTCGCCGCCGACGGTGATGACGAGGGAGGTGGTTTGGGCGCGGGGGGATAGGGATTCGAGGTTTTCGGCGGGGGAGTACCAGCTATCCTCGGGGAGGTCGAGCTCGTGGAGGATGGCCATGCTTAGGTCGAGGGCTTCGGGGATGCGGTTGTTGTAGATGATGCCGATGCTGTTCATTCGTTCCTTTGGCCGGCGGGATGATGGGCGGGGGTATTGTAGCAGATTTGGGGGTTGAGCGTTAGGGGATGGCGGGGTATACTCAACCCGTCACAGTCATCCAGGTTTGCCGTCTGCCCGCGATGGGCGGATGGCGTGCGCTTGGGCATGGGTGAAGCGCCATCCATGCCCCCTTGTGCGCTGATATGGATCTGGGTGACTGTGACAAGTGGCCGACATCCAATGCCTGCAAGGGGGTGCTTTATGCTTCGGGTGGTTTTCAAGTTTGTCTTGGCCGTAATCTGCGCTGGCTTGCTTGTGCCGCTGGCGGTGGCTTGCGGCGGGGGGGAGGATGGGCCGCCGCCTACGCCGTTCACGGGATCCTGGATTCTTGAGGATGAAACCGACCCGATTACGGATGAAGGCTTTATATCCATCTCGCTGGAAGCCTCGGATGATAATGCGTCGAGGGGATATAACCACAACTTGATTGTTCAATGCCATGATGGTGAAAACTTTGATGTGTATGTAATCTGGAGAGGGACCCTGGTTGCTACATCAAAACAGTCGGATCGATACATAAATGATCAGGGCGTTTTGCAATGGGAGACGAACTCCTATGTGGATGTCGCTTGGCGGGTTGATGATGACGATCCGCAGAGGGACAGTTGGCTTCTTAGAAACGGGAACTACACATTTGCGCCCTCATGGCGTTGGTACGATACGCCAGCGGTCGATGATCTTCGCGAGGCGGATAAAATCGGTGTCAGGGTATTTAGTAAATCGGGCGGGAGCCAAGCCACGGGCGTTTTCCATACCGCCGGGTTTGAGGGCGCATTTGAACCAATCGTAAACGCTTGCAAGTGATGTAAAAGTCGGGCAAAGGCGGCTATCCTTCTTGGTCGCCGTCGCTTCGGCGGCGGCCTACGAACATACTTCGTAGGAAGCGGAGGAGGGAGCCGCCGCCGGAGGAGGGGCCTGGGGCGGTGCCTTGTCGGGTCCATTGGCTTACCATTTCGGCGATGCGGGCGATGGTGTGGGCGGCGGCGGCGATGCTTTGGGCGGCCATGCCGGCGTTGTGGACTACGGCGGACATTTCGTCGGCGCTGTCTTTGGCTTTTTCGGTGATGATTACGAGGTTGCGGGAGGTTTGGGCGAGGTCGGCGGCGGTATCGTTGGAGATGGCGGCGATGTGGGAGGTGGTTTGGTTCAGGTTTTCGGCGGTTTTGGCGGCGTTTTGGGCGGTGTCGCGGAGGGGGCGGTATAGTTTGATGGCCAGCGCGATGAGGATCAGGCATAGCGCGGCGAATAGGCCGGCGGCGGCTATGAGGAAAATGTCGCGGATTATGGCGGTGGTGTCCGGGTTCATGGGGTTAGGCTCCCTTGCGCGGGTTGGGGGGCGGTTGGTTTTGCCAGGGGTTTATTAGCGGGATGCCGCAGTGGGCGAAGCCGTTGGTGTCTCGGGTGGCTACGGCGGCGTGGTGGGCGCGGGCGATGGCGGCGATCATGCAGTCCATCCTGTCTATGGGGCGGCCGATGCGCTCCCGGTGGGCGCGGATTTGGGCGTAATGGCGGGCGGCATTTCGGTCGAAAGGGAGGACGCGGCCGCCTAGAACTTCGTTGATTACCCTGGCATTGGCCGCCGCCACTTGGCGCCGCCGCCTGCCTTGCGGCATTCTTTCGGAGCCGGCCAGCATTTCGGCTTCAATGACGGAGGTTATGTATAAGTCCGTTGCCGGTTGGCTGGCGATCCAGGCGATGACGTTGGGGGACGGTACGGGGGCGGATAATTCGGAAACGACGTTCGTGTCTAGGATGATCATTGCGGACGTCCGGGGCAAACGTGATCGCAGCAGCCGCGGGGCGGGATTTCGAGTTCGATTCCGCCTATGGGGTCTACTATGGCGCGGATGGCTTCTAGAAATTCCTTGCCGGTTTGGGGTTCGCTGGCGTCCGGGGGTAGGGACGGGACGGAGGCTTTGATGATTTGCTGGGCTTTTTCCGGGATGGTATGGCCGCTCTTGGCGGCTTCTTTGCTTAGGCCGCGGTATACGGCATCATCCAAGTATAGGGTGATTACTCTCAAGAGGGCGTCTCCTGGTGCGGGATGGAGGAATGGTAACATATTTGCGGGGGGATTCGGTTATACGCCCAGGGCGCGGATGGCGGCGTTGGCGGCTTGCATTAGGTAGCCGGGGGCTATGCCCATAAATACTAGAGCGGCGGCGGCTAGGGTCATGGCGGCCCAGGGGGCGGGGTTGCGGGATGGGTTGGGGGCGTTGGGGTTGTTGGGGTTGGGGGTGTAGATGGCGGGGGACTGGCCGAGGAACATTAGGCGGATGATGCGGATGTAGTAGTAGGCGGATACGGCGCTGTTGATTACGCCGATGATGGCGAGCCAGGCGAGGCCGCTGTCGACGGCGGCGGTGAATACGTAGAGTTTGGCGATGAATATGCCGGTGGGGGGGACGCCGATCAGGGCGATTAGGGCTAGGGCGAGGATTATGGCTAGGGCGGGGGAGCGGGTGACTAGGCCGGCGTAGTCGTTGATGCGGTCGCTGCCGATGCGGTCGCTGATGGCGGCGATGGCGAAGAAGGCGGTGAGGTTGGCGGCGGTGTAGGCGCCGAGGTAGAAGAGGACGCTGTCGGGGCCGATGGCGGCGAATGCGGGGGTTGCCGGGGCGGTGGGGGCTTGCTGGACGCCGGCGGCTACTCCTACTAGCAGATAGCCGGCGTGGGCGATGGTGCTGTATCCGAAGAGGCGGCGGATGTTGCTTTGGGCGATGGCCACCAGGTTGCCGATGGTCATGGATGCGGCGGCTAGGGCGGCCATCAGGATGGCCCAGTCGAGGGATACGTCGAAGAATCCGGTGAACATTACGCGGAGGAGGACGGCGAAACCGGCGGCTTTGCTGGCTACGGATAGGAAGGCGACTACGGTGGTGGGGGCGCCTTCGTATACGTCGGGTACCCACATTTGGAAGGGGGCGGCGGAGATTTTGAATCCGAATCCGGCTACCAGTAGCACTAGGCCGACTAACAGGGCGTAGTTGCCGAAGGGTATGTCGCTTCCGGCGCGGGCTACGGCGTTGGATATTTCGGATAGCTGGGTGCTGCCGGAAAAGCCGAATACTAGGGCCATTCCGTAGAGTAGTAGGGCGGAGCTGATGGCGCCGATGATGAGGAATTTGATACCGGCTTCGCTGGAGCGGCCGTTCATCAGGAAGGCGCCTAGGGCGGCTAGGGGTAGGGTGGTTAGCTCCAGGGCTACGTAGATGGTTATCAGTTCGGTGGCGGCGGCGAGGAGCATCATGCCGCTGGCGGAAAATAGCAGCAGGCCGAGGTATTCGCCCTGGAAGCGGGTCATTTGGCGCAGGTATTCGGTGGAGGCGAGGATTACTAGGGCGGCGGCGCCGGTGACGAGGAAGTTGAAAAATAGGGCGAAGCGGTCTACGGATAGGCTGCCGATGAGGATGCTGGCTTCGCCGATTGACTGCCCGTCGCGGACCAGGTTGGTTGATTGGCCCAGGTCGTAGAGTTGGATCAGGCTTAGAACGAAGGGGGCGGATAGCAGCAGGAAGGCGATGTAGGGTAGCAGTCCGCGGCCGGTTCGGGTGGATAGGGGTGGGAGCAAGTCGAGGATGATTACCAGCGCGGCGGCGCCGGCCATAGCGAGGTAGGGGGAAACTACGTATAAGTCGTGGGCGTTCATTTTTGACTAGCCGCCGTTTATGGCTTGGATCATTGGGGTTAGGGCGGAATCGAAGACGTCGGTTAGGAGGGCGGGGTAGATGCCGATGCCGATGATGCAGATTACCATCAAGGCCAGGGGGATGGCTTCTACCGGGGAGGCGTCGGTTAGGTCGGCGAAGCGCTCGCGGCGGGAGCCGAAGAAGGCACGTTCCATCATCCAGAGGATGTAGCCGGCGGCGAGGATTATGCCTAGTACGGCGAGGGCTGTGGGCCAGCCGTAGGCGCGGAAGGCGCCGAGGAATACTAGGAGTTCGGAGACGAATCCGCTTAGGCCGGGGAGGCCGAGGGAGGCGAGGCCGGCGATCAGCATAGCGGCGGCGACGAATGGCATCCGGCCGGCTAGTCCGCCCAAGTCGGGGATGTAGCGGGTATGGGCTTTTTCGTAGATTATGCCTACGGTCAGGAATAGTAGGCCGGTGATGGTGCCGTGGGTGAATAATTGCATGGCGGCGCCGCTTAGGCCGGTTACGGTTAGGCTGCCGTTGGATATGCCTACGGAGCCGAGGCCGAGCATTACTAGGCCCATGTGGCTGACGCTGGAGTAGGCGATCAGGCGTTTGAGGTCGGTTTGGCGCATTGTGACTACTGCGCCGTAGAGTATGCTTACGACGCCGAGGATTACCAGGATCCAGGCGAATTGTTCGGCTTGGGCGGGGAATAGTCCGACGTTGATGCGTAATAGGCCGTAGCCGCCCATTTTCAGCAGCACGCCGGCGAGCATCACGCTGGCGGCGGTGGGGGCATCGGTGTGGGCGTCGGGGAGCCAGGTGTGGAGGGGCCAAGTGGGGAGTTTGACGGCGAAGGCGACGAAGAATAGCCAGAAGAGCCATGCGAGGGGGATGAGGGTGGCGGCGCCCATTAGGGCGGGGCCGGCTAGGGATAGGTCGATCAGGCTGAAGGTGCCGACATCGGGGGTTAGGAATACTGCGACGATGCCGACGAGCATGAAGGCGCTGCCGAGGATGGTGAAGATCAGGAATTTCATGGCGGAGTATTCTTTGCGTCCGCTGCCCCAGATGGAGATGAGCATATACATCGGGATTAGTTCGAGTTCCCAGAATAGGAAGAATAGCAGCAGATCCAAGGAGGTGAATACGCCCATCACCGCCGATTGGAGTAATAGCAGCCAGAAGAAATACTCTTTGGCGCGGAGGGTTGCGCCGCCGGCGGCGAGGGCGGGGGGGGATACTAGGATGGCGCAGAAGCCTAGCAGTCCGGTCAGGGCTACTAGGGGGGCGGATAGTCCGTCTACGGCTAGGAGGTAGGATGCTTTCAGGCCGAGGTCGGGGATCCAGGCGAACTGGTCGATGAATTGGTAGCGGGGGGCGTCGGCGGCGCGGTCGAATTGGGCGAATACGAGGAGGGCGAGGGCGAGGTCGGCGGCGGCGATGGTTGCCGCCCAGATGCGGATCATCCGGTCGCGGCGGGTGCCCGGGTTTCCGGGGAATAGCAATATTAGGGCGGCTCCTGCGGCGGGCAGGAACACGGTTGCGGTTAGAAGGCCGTTGAATTCGTTGACCATATTGGCGATGACGTTCCTTGGATCTAGGCCGCGAGTAGGAAGCCCAGGATGATTAGCAGAGCCCCGAGGGCGATGGCTACGGCGTATGCCTGGGTTTGGCCGGTTTGGAGGCGGGCGATGGCGGAACCGGCGCTGCGGCAAAGCCAGGCGATGAAGTCTACGGCGCCGTCGACGATGCGGCGGTCCAGCCAGTTTAGCATTCCGGCGAATAGGCGGTAGAAGCCGCGGCGGATGATCAGGCCCTCGTAAAGGGCGTCGATGTAGTATTTTTGGGATATTAGGGTATGGATTGGGCCGAGATGGCGCAGGATTTCTTGGGGTTGTCCGTCTGGGCCGGGCTTGGGGAGCAGGTAGGCGGCGGCGGCCAGGGCGGCTCCGGTTAGGGCGGCTCCGGTGGAGATCAGGGCGATGCCCCAGTGGAATTTGGGGAGTTCGGCGTGGCCTTCGCCGCCGGTGGCGGCTAGGAGGCCGTCGGCGACGAAGGCGGTTAGCCAGTGGATGGGGACGCCGAGGAAGTTGATCCATTGAGGGTTGATGATGTATCCGGCCAAGGCGGCGGCTAGGCCCAGGATGGCCATGGGGGCTACCATTACCAGCGGGGACTCGGCTAGGTGGGGGGCGTGGGTGTTGTCGTGGTCCGCCTGGCCGGGTTGGTGGGCGTCGTGGGGCGCGGCGTTAGGTTCGTCTGCGTCGTGGGCCGCGGCGGGTTGGTTGGCGTCGTCGGCCGGTTCGTCGGTATTGGGATGGGCGGGATGGGTTTCGGCGTTGGGTGGTTCGGGTAGGGCGTCGGCGGTTTCCTGCATTGCCAGCGGGGACTCGGTTAGGTGGGGGGGGGCGTGGCTGGCGTCGTGGGCGGCGGGGACTTGGGCGGCGTCGTGGTCCGCTTGTGCGGGTTGGTTGGCTTCGGTTGGTTCATCGGCGTTGGGATGGGTTTCGGGGCTGGGGGGTTGGGGGATGGGGGCGGCGGTTTCTTGGGCTATGCCGCCGCGGAATTGGCCGTAGAAGGTTAGGATGATCATTCGGACGGTGTAGAAGGCGGTTACGGCTACGCCTACCATTAGGGATATGAAGGTGGCGCGGTTGATCCATTGGGCGAGGTGGTCGTTGCCGTTCCAGGCGCCTAGCAGGATTTCGTCTTTGCTCCAGAAGCCGGACATTGGGATGATGCCGATTAGGCTTAGGGCGGCGATGATGGTTAGGGCGTAGGTGGCGGGCATATAGCGGCGGAGGCCGCCCATATAGCGCATATCGAAAGTGCCGCTGGCGTGGTTGACGCTGCCGGCGCCTAAGAATAGCAGGGCTTTGAATAGGGCGTGGGTGACTAAATGGAAGATGGCGGGGGCGAAGGCGCCCATTCCGAGGGCGGCCATCATATAGCCCAGTTGGCTTACGGTGGAGTAGGCCATTACGCGCTTGATGTCGTTCATTACTAGGCCCATGGTGGCGGCCATTAGGGCGGTGAAGGCGCCGGTTAGGGCTACTACGGCGAGGGCGGCGTCGGATTGCTGGAATACGGGGTAGAAGCGGGCGACGAGAAAAACGCCGGCGGCTACCATCGTGGCGGCGTGGATCAGGGCGCTTACGGGGGTGGGGCCTTCCATGGCGTCGGGGAGCCAGGCGTGGAGGGGGAATTGGCCGGATTTGCCGGCGGCGCCGGCGAAAATGCCCAAGGCCATCCAAGTTAGGGCGGCGCCGCCTAGAATCGCGCCGCCGGCGGCTATCGGCTGGGCGGCTTGCCAGATGTCGGGGATGTGAAAGGCGTTGAGTCCGGCGGCGGCGAAATCGTCGGCTTTCAGGAATAGGTACAGGATGGCGATCAGGAAGCCTACGTCGCCGATGCGGGTGATGATGAAGGCTTTTTTGGCGGCGGCGGCGGCGGCGGGGCGCTCGTGCCAGAACCCGATGAGGAGGTAAGAGGATAGCCCTACCAGTTCCCAGAAGGCGTATAGCTGGATGATGTTGGCGGAAAGGATCAGGCCGAGCATGGATGCGGTGAAAAGGGACATATAGGCGAAATAGCGGGCGAAGCCGGGGTCGCCTTGCATATAGCCTACGGAGTAGATTTGGATCAGGAGGCTGACGGCGGTTACGACCACCAGCATAACGGCGGTAAGGGGGTCGGCGAGGATGCCCATTTCGATGGCGGCGCCGCCGAAGGAAAGCCATTCCCAAGTATGGAAAACGGCGGTGTGGCCCAGGATTACGGAGCGGAGGGTCAGGATAGACAGCACGGTGGCAGCGGCCAGGGCGCCGATGGTGGCGGCGGCGGCCAGCAACGGCCAGCGGTTCAGGAACGGCCGGATGATCAGGGCGATCAGGACGAAAGAGCCCAGGGGGAGCAGGAATATGGCCCATAGGGCGGCTTCGGCGACCATTTACAGCTTCCTCAGTATTTCCTCGGCGACGTGTTCGCGGCCTTTGGCGACGTAGACGGTGAAAGGGGCGCGTTCACTCCAGTCGAGGATGTCGCCATCGGGGAGGATGCGGGCGGGGAGGCCCTCGCCTTCGAGGACTTCTTTCCACATTTCGGCGAGCATCAGGTTGGGGGCTTTTCGGAATTCTACCCACATATCGCGGCTGCCTAATTGCGCATTGCGGAGGCTTCGGTAAGGTCGACGGATTCGTTGGTGCGGTACATAGCGAACACGATGCCTAAGCCGAGGGCGATTTCGGCGGCGGCGACGGTGATGATGAATATGGCGAACACTTGGCCGGTAAGGACGGCGCTGATGTCGGCTTGCCAGTTGGCGGGGGCTAGGTATTTGGCCATGGCGACTAAGGTTAGGTTGACGGCGTTGAACATTAGCTCGATGGACATTAGCACGGCGAGGACGTTGCGGCGGGCGAGGGCGCCGTACAGGCCGATGCAGAATAGCGCGGCGGCTACGATCATAAAGGATTCAAAGGACATTGCGGCCCCTCGACTAACCATCCCCGGCGGGGGAAGGGGATGGGGGTTCGGGGGCGGGGGCGGCGGCGGGCGGGGATGCCGCTCCGAGTGCAGGGGATGCGGCGGCGCGGGGTTGGGCGGGGCGGGGGCGGACTAGGGCCAGGGCGCCGATCAGGGCGGCCAATAGGAGGGCGGAGACGGCTTCGAAGGGTAGGACGAACTTGCCGGTTAGCAGATCGGCGAAACCGGCGCCGGGGGCGGACAGGTATTCGGCGGCTTCGGGGCCGGCGGGGGCGGCGGTTGCGGCCTGCTGGAGGGTTTCGGAGGGGACGTTGGCTACGGCGGCGGTTTGGACTAGGTCGATGCCTTGCCTTTGGTTTTCGGGCAGGAAATTCCATTGGGTATCGATGGCGGCGGCGATTAGGGCGGTTAGCAATAGGGCGGCGAGCATTGCGGCGGGGATTTGGAGGCGGTTGGGGGCGTTGCCGCGCTGGACGTCGCGGGTTAGCATCACGGCGAAAATGATCAGGACGGAAATGGCGCCGGCGTAGATTAAGACTTGTACCACGGCCAAGAATTCGGCGCTTAGCAGCACGAAGTAGCCGCCTACGGCGACGAAGACCGCCACCAGCAGCAGGGCGGCGCGGAACAGATCGCGGATCAGCACTACGCCGAGGGCGGAACCTACGGCTACGGCGGTTAGCAGCCAGAATACTACGTCGTGAAACAGCATTCGATCTCTGCGTTGGCTCTTTGGGTTGAAATTTTTGGGGCGGCTAGGCGGCGGCGTTTTGGTCGTCGTCTTGGGGCGCGCGGTCGTCGGGGGCGATGCGCATTCCGGCTTTTTCGCGCTGGTGCCATTGCCAGGATTCGCGGCCTACTTGGCGCCAGTCCATGGGTTGGCCGGCGCGGGGGTCGTATTCTTGGGATTCCAGTTGGGGGCGGTAGAAGGCGCTGGGGTGTTTGTCGGCCTGGCGGAGTTGGTCGATGGATATGACCATATCTTGGCGGGAGTAGCGGCCTTGCTCGAAGCCGCTGCCCATAAATAGGGCGTCGTAGGGGCAGGCTTCGACGCAGAGGCCGCAGAACATACAGCGGTTGATGGATATGTCGAACACTTCGAGGCGGTATTTGTCGCCCTGGGCGGGGGCGGTTTCGCTGGGGCTGGTGACGATTTTGATGATGCCCAAGGGGCAGTATTTGGCGCAGGAGGCGCAGCCGGTGCAGCGTTCCTCGTACCAGACGAATTCCTCGCCGCGGAAACGGGGGTGCTGCTTGAGGCGTTCCTCGGGGTATTGGACGGTGAACGGTTTTTTGGTCAGGTTTTTGAGGGTGACCATAAGCCCTTTCGCCATTGCGAGGCCGTACATATCAGTCCGTCTCCTTAGTCCGTTTCTTGGGCGGGCAACCGGATGGGGGTGGCGCCCGGCGGCAGGGCCGGGGCGGCGCTGCGGGGGGGCGGGGACGGGCGCACTTTTTCCCGCACGAGGTTGCCGAAAATGAAGATGCAGGCGGCGGTCAATACCAGGTTGATGCCGGTCATTATGGCGAGGTCGGCGCGGGTTAGGGCGCCGTTGGCGTCGCGTAAGAAGTAGACTTCGAGGGTGGTCGCCAATAGGCTGATCAGGCTTACGGGCAGGAGGAATTTCCAGGCCAGGGCCAGTAGCTGGTCGATGCGGAGGCGGGGGAAGGTGGCGCGCATCCAGATAAAGCCGGTGGCGACGGCTAAGGTCTTGAGCAGGAACCATAGCCAGCCTAGCCATTGGTCGGCGGGGCCTTCCCAGCCGCTGAGGAAAAGGGTGGTGATGACGGCGGAGGCGGCCATCACGCCGCCGAACTCGGCGGCCTGGATCATAGCGAATTTTATGCCGCTGTATTCGGTATGGTAGCCGGCGATCAGCTCGGATTCGGCTTCGGCCATATCGAAGGGGGTGCGGTTCAACTCGGCGGTGGTGCCGGCGACGAATACGAAAAAGGCCATGGGCTGGACGATTAGGAAGGGCAAGGTTTGGGCGGAGACTACTTGGGCCAAGGACATTGAGCCGGAGACCATTACCACGCCCAAAAGGGATACGACTACGGGGACTTCGTAGCTGATCAGGACGGCGACGCCGCGGGCGGCGCCAAAAAGGGCGAAGCGGTTGTTGGAGGACCAGCCGGCCATAAAGATGGCGATGGAGGTCAAGGAAGTTACGGCGAGGATGTATAGCACGCCTACGTTGAGGTTGGCGAGGGCGGTGTCTTTGGCGAAGGGGACTACCGCCAGCATCAGTATGACGGGGGCGACCATTGCCACCGGGACGGCCAAGAATACGATGCGGTCGGCGTTGCCGGGGGTTAGATCCTCTTTGAGGAGGAGTTTCACTAGGTCGGCAATGGGTTGGAAGAGGCCGAAGGGGCCCCAGCGGTTGGGGCCGAGGCGGTTTTGGAATTTGCCGATTAAGCGGCGCTCCAGCCAGGAAAAGAGGGCGGCGCCCAGCAGCACGGCGTTGACCAGCAGGAAGATGATGACGAAACCGGCGATGAGCCAGGCGAGCCAGCAGGGCAAAGCCTGGCCGGCGAAGTTGTAGACTTCGCGGAACAAGGCGGTGTCGTAGAGGATGTTGTCCGGCGTGAGCCGGCATTCTGATGCTAGGGGGTTCAACGGTCTACTTCACCCATGTTGATGTCGACGCTGCCCAAGGTAACGATCATATCGGCCAGTTTCCATCCTACCAGCAGATGCTCGGTTACGGTCAGGTTTAGTAGGGATGGGGAACGGATTTTGCAGCGGTAGGGGCTGATGCCGCCGTCGCTGATCAGGTAGAAGGCTAGTTCGCCTTTGGAGGCTTCGACGCGTCCGTAGGCTTCGGCGCCGGGTTGGGGGCGCAGTACCAGGGGGGCATCGGCGCGGACGGGGCCGGGTTCGATGCGGTCGATGCATTGCCGGATGATGCGGGCGCTTTGGCGGATTTCCTGCATCCGGACCCAGAAGCGGTCGTAGTTGTCGCCGCCGTGGGGGGACAGGGCGGGCGGGGTGGGGATGTCGAAGTCCAGTAGGTCATAAGCGTCGTAGGGTTCGATTTTGCGCCAATCCCACGCCAGGCCGCTGGCGCGCAGCACGGGGCCGCTTACGGAGCAGTTGATGGCGATGTCTAGGGGGAGGTAGCTTACGCCGCGGGTGCGGATCATTACTATTTCGTTTTCGAGGATCAGCTGCTCCAGCTCGGCGAATTCGACATCGAAGTCTTTTAGGAATTGGTCTAGGGCGGGCCAGAATTCGGAGGGGGCGTCGAAGAAGACGCCGCCGGGGCGCATATAGCTGACGGTTACGCGGGCGCCGCAGAGCATCTCGAATAGATCCAGGATGCGCTCGCGGGAACGGAAGCAGTACATCAAGGGGGTGCCGAGGGTGCCGAGGTCTTGGAGGATGAAGCCGATGCCCATCAGGTGGGCGGCGATGCGTTGGAGTTCGGCGGCGAGGGTGCGGAGGAATTTGCCGCGGGGGGGGACTTCGACGTTTAGCAGTTTTTCGACGGCGAGGCAGTATGCCTGGTTGTTGATCATTGAGGATACGTAGTCGAGGCGGTCGGTTAGGGTGACTATTTGGGTGTAGTTGCGCTCCTCGGCCAGTTTTTCGGTGCCGCGGTGGAGGTAGCCGAAGATGGGTTCGACTTGCAGGATTTCCTCGCCGTCGAAGGTGACGCGGAGGCGGAAGACGCCGTGAGTGCTGGGGTGCTGGGGGCCGATGTTGACGGTCATCGGCTCGGTGCGGATGCCCGCGGTGGCATTTCCCCCGGGTGAGGGGGGATTGGCGGGGGGGTGGGCGGCGTGGGGGCCGGTCATTATAGGAAATCCTTGCGGAGGGGATGGCCCTCGAAGCCTTCCCATAGCATTATGCGTTTCATATTGGGGTGGCCCTCGAAGCGGATGCCCATTAGATCCCAGATTTCGCGTTCTTGGAAGTCGGCGCCGCGCCATAGGTGGTAGACGGATGGGGCGGATAGGTTGTCGCGCCCGTCCAGTCTAGCCCGCATGGTGGCCTTGTGGCCGCGACGGAAGGATGTTAGGTGATATACCAGCTCGAAGTGACCAATGTAGTCGATGGCGGATATGGCGTTGAGGTATTGGAAGTCTAGTAGTTCGTCCTGCATTAGGATGGCGGCGGCGTTGGCGATGTGTTGAGGCTGGACCCATAGGGCGGCGGCGCGATCGGGGGCGGCGCCGTTGGGGGCGGGGGCCACGGCGCCGGGGAGGGCGGCGGATAGATGCTGCGCCAGATTGGCGCCGTCTAGTTGGGGGAGGGGCATAATTATTGGGCCTCCGCCGGGGCGGCGTCGGGGTTGGCGGTAGTGGCGTCGGCTTCCGCGGTGGGTGTTTCGGGTTGGGTAGGGGTTGCGTCAGCTTCCGCCGGGGCAACGTCGGGGTTGGCGGGGGCTGCATCGGCTTCCGCCGGGGGTGCTTTGGGTTTGGGGCGGGGGGGGCCGCCTAGCAGCGCCCGTAGTGGGCTGTGGGGCAGGTTGCGCTGGCGCTTGATTTTTTCGTGGAGTTCCATAATGCCGTAGAGCAGGGCGTCGGGGCGGGGGGGGCAGCCGGGTACGTAGACGTCGACGGGGATGATGTGGTCTACGCCGGGGACTACGCTGTAGGAGCCGTAGTAGGGGCCGCCGCTGGTGGCGCAGACGCCCATAGATATGACCCATTTGGGTTCGGCCATTTGGTCGTAGATGCGGCGGATGGGGGGGGCCATTTTCCAGGTTACGGTGCCGGCGATGATTAGCAGATCGGCTTGGCGGGGGGAGGCGCGGAAGGCTTCCATGCCGAAGCGGGCGATGTCGAAGCGGCCCATGCTGCTGGCGATCATCTCAAAAGCGCAACAGGCGAGGCCGAAGGTTACGGGCCAAGCGGAGGATTTGCGGCCCCAGTTGACTAGGGCATCGATGGAGGTGACCATTACGTTGCGCTTGATGTCGTCGGGGACTTCGATTGCGGGTTGGGATAGGGGTTCGGGGGATGCGTCTTTGAGTTCCTGGACGGTGCGGCCTTCGGCGCGGTCCAGGGTCCAGGTGCGGTCGGGCAGGGTATCGCCCGGGGGCAGGCCCGGGGCGTTGATGTGCGGTTGTTGCGTCATAGGCGCCCTAGCTCCATTCCAGGTCGCGCTTGCGCCAGGCGTAGGCCCAGCCGATGAGGAGGATGCCGACGAAGACGGCCATTTCGATCAGCGCGAAAAGCTCCAGTCCGAGGAATTTGGTGGCCCAAGGGTAGAGGAAAATGACCTCGACATCGAAAATGACGAACAGGATGGCGAACATATAGTAGCGGAAGTTGAAGAGGCTCCACTGGCCGCCGATGGCTTCCATGCCGCATTCGTAGGTTTCGGATTTGACGGGGCTGGGGGCGCGGGGGCGCAGGCCGAGGCGCGACATAGCCCACGACGCGAGCAGCATACTGACCGGGACGGCCACGGCCACGGCGCAGAAGATGGCGATCAGCCCGTATTGTCGGAAGTAGTCATCGATAAACATCGGGGGGATTATAGCAGACAATTGGGGAAAGATAATCCCTATTTGGGGGAATCGGGAATTTCGGGGGTTTGGGGGGTAATCCGCGGGCTTGGGGCGGCCTATCCCTGAATATCCCGATGCAAGGGATGGTATGATAGGGGGCGGGAATTTGCCGGGGTTCAAGACGGCTAAGCGAGAGGGGTTGATTTGGGCGAGGCGAATGGGGCGACGGGGAAGGGGCCGCTGGTTGGGCTGCGGGTGCTGGATTTGTCTATGATTGTGGCCGGGGGGACGGCGAGCAGTTTGCTGGCGGATTTCGGGGCGGAGGTGGTGAAGGTGGAGCGGCCGGGGGGCGGGGATCCGCTGCGGAACTGGGGGCCTTTCGTCAACGGGGTTTCTTTGTGGTGGAAGGTGCATTCGCGGAACAAGAAATCGGTTACGCTGGACTTGGGCTGCGCCGAGGGGCAGGGCATTCTGAAGGATTTGGCGGCTTGCGCGGATGTGCTGATCGAGGGGTTTCGTCCGGGGGTGATGGAGCGGTGGGGGCTGGGGCCGGAGGAATTGCAACGGGGCAACCCCGGTTTGGTGGTGCTGCGCTATTCGGGGTTCGGGCAGACGGGGCCTTATAAGGATCGGCCGGGGTTCGGCACGATCGCCGAGTGTATGAGCGGGTATGTGGGGATGACGGGGTTTCGGGATACGCCGCCGGTGCTGCCGCCGGTGCCGCTGGCGGATGAAGTGGCGGGGGTTTTCGGGGCGATGTCGGGGATGATGGCTTTGTATCATCGTGACGCGGGGCGTGGGGGCGGCGGTTCGGGCCGGGGGCAGGTGATTGACTTGTCGCTGTTTGAGCCGCTGTTTCGGTTGTGCATTCCGCATATAACGATGTTCGATTTGCTGGGGATTAACCGGGAACGGGTGGGCAACGATTTTCCTGATGCCGCGCCGCGGAGTCTTTACCGGACCGGGCCACCATCTAATAGGGATGGCGGCGGGAGCGATGGGGGGGAAGGGCGATGGCTGGGATTGTCGGCGACGTCGCAAAGCACTTTTGAGAGTCTGGCGCGGGCTATGGGGATGCCGGAATTGATTGACCGGCCGGCTTTCGCGGATAACGCCGCCCGGTTGGAAAACCGGCAGGAGCTTAACGCGGAATTGGACGCCTGGCTGTCGCAACGGACGCCGGAGGAAATCTTGGGGCAGCTGATCCCGGCGGGCGGGGTGGTGGGGCCGGTTTACAGCGTGGCGGATATCGTCAAGGATCCGCATTACCAGGCGCGGGAGGATATTATAGAAATTGACGACCCGGAAATCGGGCATACCCGGATGCTGGGCATTGTTCCCAAGTTCAGCGATACCCCGGGGGCGGTGGAACACGCCGGGCCGGCGGTGGGGGAGCATAATGGGGCGGTCTACGGCGGCTGGCTGGGGCTGGGCGATGCGGAACTGGCGGGGCTGTCGGCCAGGGGGGTGATTTAGGGTTATGCCGCCGCCGCCTTTGCTGATCGCCACGGGCAACGCGGGGAAACTGCGGGAATACGCCGCGCTGCTGCGGGATGCGCCGTACCGGCCGGTGTCGCTGGCCGAGGTGGGGATTGTCCATGAAGTGGCGGAAACGGGGGCTACTTTCGCCGAAAACGCTTGGCTTAAGGCGTCGGGGTATGCGGCGTTGAGCGGGATGTTGACTTTGGCGGACGATTCGGGGCTGGAGGTAGATGCTTTGGACGGGGATCCGGGGGTGTATTCGGCGCGGTATGGGGGGGATGAGTGCGGGAATGATGCCGAGAGGGTGGCTTTGTTGTTGCGGAATTTGCGGGGGGTGGGGTGGCTTGGGCGGACGGCGCGGTTTCGGTGCGTGATCAATGTTGCGCGGCCGGTGGGGGGACGCCTAGGGGGACGCCCCCACCCTAACCCTCCCCCGGAGGGGGAGGGGATTATTGGGGGACGGGGGGATTCTGGTATTAGCTCTGATCGGGGGATTTTGGGGTTGGGGGTGGAGCTGGTGGTGTCGGTGGTTGGGGGGGTGTCGGGTATGATAGAATATGCGCCGCGGGGGGATGATGGCTTCGGGTATGATCCGGTGTTTTATCTGCCCTCTTTCGGGAAAACGGTGGCGGAGTTGTCGCTGGAGGATAAGAATCGCATCAGTCACCGGGGTTGCGCCGCGGCGCGGGCGATCGCCGCTTTGACCCGCCGGGCGTAGGGATGTTGCTATGGATTTTACCAACGCTCAAATTCGTATGTCCAACATTCTTGGCGGGCGGGGCCGGGAGGCTTGGTTGCGCTCCGAAATGAATAGTCTGTTTCAGGATTTGGGGTATGACACTGAAATGGAGTATCCGACCGGGCGGGGGCCGGCGGATATTTACCTGCCGACCCGCCGCACGGTGGTGGAGACTAAGGGGTATGGGCAAGCGGGGCCGGACCGTCCAGCGCCTAACGGGCAGACGCAGGAGGAACAGTGCGAGCGTTATGTTGACGGGGATAACCGGCAGGAATTGTTTCAGATCGGGTTGTATTCCGGGGTTGATTTGCCCTGGCAAGCCATACTTACCGATGGGCATCAGTGGTGGGTTTGGCGGTGGCATACGCAGGCCGACGGGCGCATCGCGGAAAAGTATCTTTATGATGAAAGAAGTTTCGCCGCGGGGCAAGCGGAAGAATGCGTTGTTTGGCTGCGACAGTTGACTTTGGGCGCGGTGGGCAAACCGTGGGTGCCAATCAATCCGACCGGGTTGTTTCAGCCTTATTTGCGGGACTTGGAGGCATTTCACGAGCGGATGCGGAATACGTCGGGACTCCAAACTAAATACACGCTTTGGCTGGATATGCTGCGGGGGTCGGGTTGCGCCCCGGATAATGATGCCGACGGCGTGGATCTTTTTATTAGCCATACTTTGCTGATAACTGTAGCCCGCGCCGTGATCAATACTTTACAGCGGGAGGAACATCAAGGGTTGCCGGAAACTGTGATGGGCGACGGGTTCGCTTCGTGGCCGCAAGATCGTAACCAGTTCGGGCCTACGCATAACGCCGGAGTGGAATGGACTAAGCGGGTGTTCGATACCGCCGATGCATTCGACTGGCGGCGGCGCGCCCGGGATGTGATGCGGACTCTTTACCAGGAGCTGATCCCGGCGGAGCAGCGCAAAGCCTTTGGCGAGTATTATACCCCGGACTGGCTGGCGGGGATGCTGGCGGAACGGATTATTGACGACGAATGGATGGAAAACGCGGTTGACAGTTATCTGGTTGCATCCCAACTGCCTCAGGGCGTGGGCATTCTTGATCCATCCTGCGGCTCCGGGACTTTTTTGTTTCATGCGGCGCGGCGGATTTTACAATCGGATGCTTTGCGGCGGCAAGGGGTTACAGCGGTGCGTCAAGCGGATTTTGTGGCGCGGCTGGTCAACGGGATTGATATTCATCCTATTGCCGTGGAAATCAGCCGGGCTACCTTGTTGCGGGCATTGCCGGCGGAACCGTCGGCCGGGGTTGATGCGTTACAGGTATATCAAGGGGATGCCTTGATTTATACGCGGCGGGGGATGGATATTGCCAACCGGGAAGACCTGCCATTTTACACTATAGAATCGCCGCAGGGGGTTGAGGTCAGGATACCGGTCGGGTTTACTAAAAACGCGGCTTTCGGGGAAAATCTGCGGCGGATGGTTAGCGCCGCCAATTTGGGGCAACCAATGCCGGCCGGGGTATTCGCGGGTTTGGACGAAAAAGATGCTGCTACACTGTCGGCATCTTTTGAGGCGCTGGGAAAGATATGCCGGGAAGAGGGCAACAATGTATGGGCGTGGTATATCGCCAACACCATAGCGCCGTCCATACTTTCGGAGCGCAAAGTTGACCGGATATTAGCCAATCCGCCGTGGGTGGTGCTGGGGGATATACAAGTGGAGGAGCGGCGCGATGATATGGAGCAGCTATCGCGCAGTTTGGGATTGTATGTGCGGCGCGGCCTGTTCGATATTGCCGCGCTTTTCGTGAAGCGGTGCCGCCATAATTATCTGGTCAACGGGGGCAACGGCAAAGCGGCGTGGTTGCTGAATAGGGCGGCTCTTACCGGCAGCAACTGGGCTCCGGCCCGCGCTGATCAGAAAGAGAATAATAAGGAGTTTTATGATTTTAGCAATATTAAGGACTCCCCTTTCAGTGGGGCGTTGGCCTGCGCTTGGGTGCAAGGCGAAAAGGTGAATAACGGGATTGTGCGGTATAATCTGGAAAATGTAAATTCTGGAGACAAAATCAATGTTGCCGATGATTGGGAACCGGCGATCAGCGCCAAGATAGCGATAAACATCGCGCCGGAACGGCTACCGGCCGCTCTGTCGGAGTATGTCGCCGGTAGTAGGGTGCCTTTCGCCAAAGGTTTTAACTTTGAGCCTATATGCTTGGTGCAAGTAGCGGATTACCGGGAAACTGAAGATGGGACTGTCAATTTCACTACCCCTCGCTCCAGGCACGAGCCTTATAGAAGCGAGGGGCCGCAACGGGGACGGGTGCCTTCCGGTTGGATCAGGAATGTTGCTCCGTCTCGGGCTTTGCTGCCATTCAGCAATCTAATAGATAAGTTCCATGGGATAATTCCGGTAACGGAATCCGGCGAACCGGATCCGGCGCGGGAGACTAACCCGTACTGGCAGATGGCGGAGGCGATCTATCGAAGATATCCTACTCGAGGCGCAACAACGCCAAAAGACTTGCTGGGAAGGATTAACTACCAAGGGAAACTTTTGCGGCAAACCGCCAACATTCAAGGAAATGGCGGCCTTACAAAGTTGCTGTATAATGAATCTGGGCAAATTCTGCGGGCTTGCCGGGTTGAGCCGTTCGTTCTGGTCACCCACAAGGTATATCACGCAATACTGGCAACCGCCGATGAAGCGGCGTATCTTGCCGCAGTTCTTAATGCTCCCTGTTTGCAGGCGGCTTACCAGCAGAGTCGAAAATCCGACCGGGATTTCGAGACCCACTTCTGGCGCACTGTGCCGATACCCAAGTACGACTCGGGGAATGCGGCGCACCGGGCTTTGGCGGAGCTTTGCGGGCAAGCGGAGGGAATAGCGGAGGAAGTTATCGGGCAGCAGCCTGATAATATGGGGCAGATCGCGTTGTCCGACCGGGTGCGGGAGGCGCTTATGGAACAGGGCATTGCGCGGCGAATTGACCGGGAGGCGCGGCAAATCCTACCAGAGCAGGCCGTGCATTCCTACGATGATGTGCATCCCCACCCGTGGCAAACGGCGACTATTGCGAACACCGGAACGGCGGATGTTATCTGAATTTTTGACTGGAGTCCGATGCTTATGAATGTTGTTGACACGATGAATCGCCCGATGCGGGATTTGCGGATATCGGTCACCGACCGTTGCAACTTCCGCTGCCCTTATTGTATGCCGGCCGAAATTTATGGCGAGGCTTATGAGTTTTTGCCGCGGGAAGAAATACTCACTTTCGAGGAAATCGCGCGGCTTACCCGGCTGTTCGCCGGGTTCGGGGTGACTAAAGCCCGGATTACCGGCGGGGAGCCGTTGCTGCGCACCGACCTGCACCGGCTGATTGCACAAATCGCCGCCGTTCCGGGCATTGCCGACGTTACTCTTACCACTAACGGTTACTTGCTGGCGCAGCAGGCGCAGCAACTTAAGGATGCTGGGCTGCATCGGGTAACCGTAAGCCTGGATAGCATTGACGACGAGGTTTTCAAGCGGATGAACGGGCGCGGGTTTGGCGCCCGGCGGGTGTTGCACGCTATTCAGCGGGCTGCCGATGTTGGTTTGGCGCCTATTAAGATAAATGCCGTGGTGCAGCGGGGCGTCAACGACCATACTATTGCGGATACGGCCCGCTATTTTCGGGACACAGGGCATATAGTTCGGTTCATTGAGTATATGGATGTGGGCAACCGCAACGGTTGGAAGTTGGACGAAGTGGTGTCGGCCGATGAAATTATTGCCCGCATCGACGCCGAAATGCCTTTGGAACCCGTTCCCGGCAATTATGCCGGCGAGGTCGCGGAGCGTTACCGCTACCGGGACGGGGGCGGGGAAATCGGGGTAATCGCGTCCGTAACTCGTCCTTTCTGCGGCGCTTGCACCCGCCTGCGGCTGTCTACCGACGGGCAGGTGTTCACTTGTCTGTTCGCTACCCGCGGAACTGCACTGCGGGAACCTATGCGCGATGGCGCTACGGATGACGAATTGCGGGCGCTGATTGGGGGGGTATGGGGGCGGCGGGCGGACAGGTATTCCGAGGAACGGGCGGCTAATACGCCGGGGGGCGGGCGGGGGGATAAGGTTGAGATGTATCAGATTGGGGGGTAGAATACCCTTTGCAGTGATGCGGATGGGCAACAAATCAGTCAAAAGCAGGTGAATTCAGAATGAGCAACTGGACAAAAGAGCAGGTTGAACAGGTTTTTGTGGACAAAGGATGGTATCATTCAGAGCGTGAAATTCAAGACGCAGTACAATTCATTCTCGCCGATCGCACCCGCATAAACTTGTACACTAGTGGCAAAGTAAATGTACAAGGAAAATCATCAGACATTAAAACGGAAGCAGAAATAATTTTCTCAAAATCTTTCTCTACGTATATTCCTGTACCCAAACCTAAAGTGTTTGTCGTGTATGGACACGATAAGGAGGTCAGGGATCAGATAGAATCCATTATCAAGGGATTGGGCTTAGATCCGATAATCCTCGATCAAATTCCTGGTGCTGGTAACACCATCATTGAGCAATTGGAAGTGCAGATAGAAGGCGCAGTATTCGCTTGCGTCTTGTTGACGCCGGACGATGAAGGGCATCCTAAAGACAAACCTGATGAAAAGAAATATCGGGCGAGGCAAAATGTAATTTTGGAACTAGGAATGGCAGTTGGTAAACTCGGTCGGGAAAAGGTTGCTGTTTTCCATAAGCCCAACACGGAAATTTTTTCCGACATTCACGGCTTGATTTACATCCCATTTGGCGATGATGAGGTAGAAGAAGCCAGGAAAAAGCTAAAAGGCCATTTGGAGAAAGTTGGAATTGCAACTCGGATTTAACAAATCACTTGGTCGTCAGCAAGTAATCATCCACACCGACGGCTCATGCTTGGTCAATCCGGGCCCCGGCGGCTATGGGGTGGTGCTGGAGTATGGGGGGCGGGAGTTGGAGCTGTCGGGCGGGTTCCGGCGGACTACCAATAACCGGATGGAAATTTTGGCCGTGATTGTGGGGCTTGAGGCACTTAAGGGGAGGAGCTCGGTTACGGTTTACAGCGATTCGCGGTATGTGGTGGATGCCGTCACTAAAGGCTGGGCAGTCAAGTGGCGGGCCAATGGGTGGATGCGTAATAGGCGTGAGCGGGCGGTTAATCCCGATTTGTGGGAGCGGTTGCTGGCGGCGCTGGCGCGGCATGATGTGGAGCTTAGGTGGGTGCGCGGCCATGCAGGAAACCGTGGCAACGTCCGCGCCGACCGGCTGGCGGTGGCCGCTGCTAACGGAAAGAACTTGCCTGTCGATGAGGGATTTGAGAAATTGCAGGGGATGTTATGATTTCGCCAGAGGGATTTGCGAAATCGTAGAGAACGTTATGATTTTGCCAGAGGGATTTGAGAAATTGGAGGGGATGTTATGACTTTGCCAACGGAACACTCCGACTTTAATAATCGCCCGGATGGAGGGGGGATTTTGGATGGGCAGTCGCTGTCGCACTTGGATGATGAGGGGCGGGCGCGGATGGTGGATGTGGGCGATAAGGATGTTACCAGCCGCGAGGCGGTGGCGCGGGGCTATGTGTCGATTCAGCCCGAAACGGCGCGGCTGATCCGGGAAGGGTTGATGAAGAAGGGGGATGTTTTGACCGTGGCTCAGATAGCGGGCATTATGGGGGCGAAAAAAACCGCTGAGTTGATACCTTTATGCCATCCGCTGCCTTTGGACAAGGTGGATGTTGATTTGGAATTGGATGAGGAACGCGGCCTGATTAACGTAACCGCTACCGCCCGCACTTCCGCCCGCACCGGGGTGGAAATGGAAGCGCTTACCGCGGTGGCGGTGGCGGCGCTTACCTTGTATGATATGTGCAAGGCGGTTGACCGGGGAATGTGTATTGAGGGGGTGCGTCTGGTTCGCAAGCGCGGCGGGCGCAGCGGGGATATTGATCTGGAGGGTTTGGAGGCTGGGGGATAGGCAATTACGCGACCGGGTATATTTGTTTGGAGGTGTATCCATGGGGGAAGTAAGATTGACGATTGAAGTCGGGGATGTTCAAGAAGAACGTTTCGATTCGGTGGAAGTTCTGGTTGATACTGGCGCAACTTATTCGCAAGTGCCTGGCAGTTTGTTGCGTCGTTTGGGCGTTCCCGTCAAGTGGGAGGCGCAGGTGAGGCTGGCGGATGGGAATGTAATAACCGATCAGATTGGGCAAGCGTCGATTAAGTTGGAAGGCAAAACTTTTGTCACGCCGGTATCTTTTGGAAGGGATGGGGAGCCGAATTTGCTGGGGCTGGTGGCTTTGAAAACCGCTATGTTTGCCGTTGATCCGGTGGCACAAGCCCTTGTGCCTGCCGTGGGTTGGAAGGCGTGAAGGGGTGAAGGTGTGCGGGTTGCTTCATTCGGGGGTATCCTTCGACAAGCTCAGGATGATCTGCCGACAAGCTCAGGATGATCTGATTCATCTCAACGGGGGGCTCAATGGGTGCGATATACGTTACTATTGAGGTCGGGGATGTGCGGGGGAAGCGGTTTGAGACGGTGGAGGTTAGGGTTAATGCCGGGTCGACTTTCTCTCAAATTTCCGGCGAACTGTTGCGGCGTCTGGGTGTGCCGGTTCAACGGGTTATTGAGTCTGAGTTGGCGGATGGGAGTATCGAGAATGTGCAGGTTGGGGAGGCTTTGATTCGTTTGGAAGGCCAGCAGATTACTACGCCGGTGATGTTTGCGGGCGCCGGGGAGCCTAATCTGCTGGGGATGGTGGCTTTGGGAGCTGCGCTGCTGGCTGTGGACCCGGTCAAAGGGCGGCTTTATCCGGCCCGTTTGCTTAGATGACGGTGACGGCAATATAATATAACTATGCGGCTGTTGCGTCGGGCAATTCCTAGCGTATCAGTTCCTTGCCTGTTATACTAAGTAGCGGGGCGTAATGGTGTCTCCAATATGGAAAATTATGGCAGGGGGGCGATATGGGCGAGACATACGTCACTATTGAGGTTGGCGACACGCGGGAGGTGCGGTTTGAAGCGGTGGAGGTTATGGTGGACACCGGCTCCAGATATACCGCGCTTCCCGGGGATTTGCTCAGGCGGTTGGGAGTTCCGGTGGCAGAGATTGCACAGTCTGAGCTTGCCGATGGCAGCATGGCGCCGATAGAAGTGGGCGATACGATAATCCGACTGGAGGGCCGGCAGTTCCCAACCCCGGTGATCTTCGGGGGGGATGGCGAGCCGAGTCTGTTGGGCGTTATGGCGCTGGAAAGGGCCAGACTGGCCGTTGATCCGTTAAACGGGCGGCTGATTCCGGTAAATGTGTTGCGGATGGCAAACGGTTCGGTATAATCGCTACCGGATGTGCGATTTTGATCCAGCAACATCATTTTCATACTCCGTAGTTCCAGATCCATCAGTTGCAGGGCGGTTGTTTTACGCAAAGTCTTATCTGAACAGGAGGAGATATGGGCGAGACGTACGTCACCATTGAAGTCGGGGATTTGCTGGGGGAGCGGTTTGAGGCGGTGGAGGTTATGGTGGATACCGGTTCGACTTTCACCGCGGTCTCCGGCGATTTGTTGCGGCGGTTGGGCGTTCCGGTTGAGCGGACGGCTCGGTCGGAGCTGGCGGATGGGAGTTTGGCGCCGGTGGAAATCGGCAAAACCATGATTCGGTTAGAAGGGCAGATGTTCACGACTCCGGTGATTTTCGGCGAGGAAGGGGAGCCGAATCTGCTGGGGGTTGTGGCGCTGGAGGAGGCGTTGCTGGGGGTTGACCCGGTGGCGGGGCGTCTTGTGCCGGTTAATGTGTTGCGGGTGGGGCGGCGTTTCTAGCGGCGGTTGCGGGTGGGGTGTGTATGGCGGTTGCGGTTTAGGCGCGGCGCTCTAGTTCTTGGGCCATTGCGCGGAGGGCAGCGGCGGCTAGGTGGATGTAGTCCGTTGCGGGCAAGTCTAGGGGGCGGTACTGCTCTACTTGGTCGACGTCCACCGGGCCGGCCGGGCCGGGGATGACTTCCAGCTCCAGTTCGCAGATTTCGCCGTCGGGTAGCAATACGATGCAGCCCCATTGGGCGGGGGCGCCGGGGGGCGGCTCCAGCTCGATGGCTTGTAGCGAGTTCATCCCCAAGAACGGGGGGAAGGGGCGCAGTTGGGCGGCCAGCTCCGCCACCGCTTGGCGCATTCGGGCGGCGGTTTGTTCCAGGATTTCTTGGGGGGCGCGGCTGGCGGCGGGCATTTCGGGCATTTTACGCCTGGGGATGGGGTGTAGGCAATTGACATTGGGGTATTGGCGGGGTATGATTGGGTTATCAGGGTTGCATCTTGGCGGCTGGCCGGGTGGCCCTTGGGTGGCAACGTAGCTCAGCGGCAGAGCGGGCGCTTCATAAGCGCTAGGTCACTGGTTCGAATCCAGTCGTTGCCACCATTTTTCTTTGGTTGGCGGTCGGCTAGATTTCCGGCAGGCGGTAGGCGCGGGCGGCGGTGTTGTGGAACAGGTCGGCTTGGTCGGCGGCGGAAAATTCGCGGGTCAGGCGCTTGAAGGCGTTCCAGCAGACGGTGTAGGAATAGGATTGCTTGTCTACCGGGAAGTTGCTCTCGAACATAGAGCGTTCGGCGCCGAATTTTTCGATGCAGTAGAGGTAATAGGGCGCGGCGGCGGCGATTTCGCGGGATCCGGGCGGTAAGGGGCGCCGGTGCCAGTCAAAGCCGCTGATGGGGTTGCCCAAGCCGCCTACTTTGACCACTATGTTGGGGCATTGGGCGACGGCGTCTATGCCTTGCCGCCACTGCGGGATGATTTCCTCGCGGCGGCCGGCGTAGGGGCCGATGCCCAAGGGACGCCCGATGTGGTTCAGGATGATGGTTAGGTCGGGGAAAGCGCGGGCCATTGCCGCCACTTCCGGCAACTGGGGGTGGTAGACGATGCAGTCGAAAGCCAGCCCCATGCGGGTCATGCGGTCCAGGCCGCGGCGGAAATCGGGGTCGGCGAGCATCCCGGGGGAATTGGCGCGGGCGGTGGTGATTTCGGGACTGGCATCCCAAGCGGCGGTGCAGCGGATGCCGCGCAAACGGCCTTGTCCGGCTTCAGCCAAGGCTTCCAGCACCGGGGTTACGGCGTCGCCGAGCATCAGGTCGGCGTGGCCTACGATGCCGGCGGCGACTGCGGTGGCGCCGTCCGATGCGGCGTTGGCGGCGGCGATGTTGGCGACGAACTCGACTTCCCCTGCCGGGCGCAGTTGGGGCGGGCCGTCGGGGCGGTACATTGAGCCACATTCCACAAATACGGTTTGGTTTATGCGGTGGCCGGAGCCGGTGTCGGCCAGTAGCTGCTCCAGCAGGTAGGTATCGCCGGGGCGTTCCCAGAAGTGGTGATGCGGGTCCAGGATGGGCATATCCGGCTCGATGGGATCCTCCTCGGTCAAAGCCAGCCATGAATCCAGCGGCGTGGTCATTGCTTTCCCCCTGCATCGCGGCGCGTCTTTGCGTTCCCGGTGTTGAAAATCCTGCCGGAAATCCCGCCATTGCTTAAACTACTATGTATAATCATCCTGTCAATACCCCACGATATAGGAGGCGATATGACGGCACCCGCGATGGCGCAAGTTCAGGCGGCGATGGCCGCGATGATTGACAAGGCGATGGAAACGCCCAACGAGCCGGTGGCGATGGCGATTGTGGATAGCGCGGGCAACCTGCTGGCGTACCAGACGATGGACAACCTGCGGATATTCAGCCGGCGTCATGCCATTCGCAAAGCCTACACCTCGGCGATGATGGGGCTGGATTCGGGGGAAAACGCGCGGCGGCTGCACGGGCAGGGGCGCAGCATCAGCGAGCAGGGCGATGCGATGATGACGCATGGGCAAGGCGGGCTGGTGATTATGAAAGACGGGGTGATTTTGGGCGGAATCGGGGTCGGCGGCTACCCCAGCGGGCAGTCGGACGAAGATCTGTCGCGCGTCGGGCTGGAGGCTATGGGGCTGTAGCCGGTTATCCGCCGCCGGGAACGCATCGGGATTTATTTTCCCGTTGCGCTCCGGGTTGGATTGAAAATTTTGCCGGAGAGTAGGTTTTATGCGAATCGGGGTGTTTGTCGGCGCATCGGTCGCCGACTTGATGACATTGGACGGGCTGCTGGCCCGCATCCGGCAGGCGGAGGAGGACGGGTTCGACAGTTTCTGGATCCCGCACATTTCGGCCCGGGGCTATGATGCGCTGACGGCGCTGGCTTTGGCCGGGATGCAGACATCGCGCATCGAGTTGGGGGTGGGGGTAGTGCCTACCTACCCGCGGCATCCGGCGGCGCTGGCGCAACAGGCATTGACCACCGCCACGGCGTCAGGCGGGCGGTTCGCGCTGGGCATTGGGCCATCGCACCGGCCAGGCATCGAGGAGGGTTTCGGGCTGGCTTACGATTCCCCGGCGCGGCATACCCGGGAATATCTGTCGGTAATGCGGCCGTTGCTGGAGCAGGGGGCGGTGGAGTTCGCGGGCGAGTTTTACCGGGTGAATATGGAGATGGCGGCTTTGGAGCGTCCGGCCTGTCCGGTGCTGGTGTCGGCTTTGGCGCCGCAAATGCTGCGGCTGGCGGGGGAATTGGCGGACGGCACGGTTACTTGGATGGCGGGGCCGCGGGCGGTGGGGCAGCACATCGCGCCGCGCATCCGCCGGGCGGCGGACGACTGCGGGCGGGCGGCGCCGCGGGTGTGCGTCGGGCTGCCGACGGCGGTCACGGGGGACGAAAGCGCCGCCCGGCGCAAGGCCGCCGAGTCTTATGAACGCTATGGGCAGTTGGTGAATTACCGGCGGGTGCTGGATCTTGAGGGCGTGGAAAGCCCGGCGGAAGTGGCGGTAATCGGGGACGAAGCGTCGTTGCGGCGGCAATTGGAAACCTTTGCTGAAGCGGGGGCTACCGAGTTCGTGGCCAACATATTCGACGTGCCCGGCGAACCCGACTCGGCGCAACGCGCTTATGACGCGCTGAAATCGCTGGTGGGGAAAATCTAGCTGCGGCAAACCGGGAAAGGAGGCGACTGATGGCTCCGAGGATCAAGCATATCGCGTTGCATACGGAAGATCCGGCGGCTACCGCGGAATGGTACAAGACGGTGTTCGGGTTGGACGAACTGCGCCGCAGCCCTGATGACGGCGCGGAGGGCGTCTGGCTTACCGATGGCTACATTTATTTCGCCATCCTGAAAATCGGCTCCGATGATGCGCCCAATTTGGGGGAAGGGCCGTCCACAGTCAAGGGCGTTCACCACATAGGGTTTTATGTGGACGATATGGACGATGCGGTGGCGGCGGTGGAGGAACACGGGGCCACGGAATGCCCGGGGAGCAGCCGCGCCAACCGCAAGTATAAGGGGCCGGACGGGCTGATGATCGATTTGCGGGTGCGGGGCTGGGATGAGCAAATCCGCGCCCGCAGCACGTTGTATCAACTGGCGGCGGCGGCGGCGCGGGAGACGGCGGGGGCGGCGGGGGACTGATATACGCGATTCAGGATTTGCCGGGTTTTTCGAGGCACGGAAATGTCTTTAGGCCCGGCAAATTCGGGATTGAACAGTACCGCTTGACGGTATCTTTGTCCATAGACTTATTCAGCGCCTCATTAGGCGGGTTGCCGATAACAATGTCGAAACCGCGCCAGGGGTTTTCGTGGAATAACAGGCGGGCGTCGGTTTTGGCCGGGGCGGCGGCAATCAGTTTCGATTTGGAAAATTCCCGCAGTTCGGAGCTGGCTAACGCGCTCTTTTATTGCAGCAACATTTGCGGGCTGGCGCGGAGCCGGACGTCGTTATTCAGAAGTTCCTTTTTGGAATCCTCATTGTAGGCATCGAACCATCGGGCGCGGTTGCCGGCGATCGCTTTCACCGCGGCGGCGGTTTCGGGGTCGGCCAAGTCCAGTTAGGCGTCCCGCCATTGGGGGGCGGCTACGGTTTGCAGGGTGTCGGCGCAGACGATTACCGCTTCCAGGTTGGGCAGGGGTTCGGCGGATTGCCGCTATGGGCCGTAATCTGGCCGTTGTTCCAGCAACCGACTGCGGATTGCGTTGGGGGGGCTGTTGTAGGTTGTGCCGGGCGAGCGCTTGAGTTGTGTCGGGTGTCGGTAGGGCGTCGCGATTTCCCCGTTGTTACGCAAGCGGCTTTCGATGATGTTGCAGTAATAGGATTGTAGTTCGCAAGTCAGGAATGTCAACCCCAATTTGTGGGATTGCACTACTTCGGAGCCGCTGCCGCCGAATAGCACAAAGATGGTGTCGCCGGGAATTGTGCCGGATTTTATCAACAGTTCGGACAAGTCCTCGGGAATCTGGCAAGGGTGGTTGGCTTTCTGTTTGGAAACGTTTTTGACCAAGTTGAAATTCAGCCAGGAATAAGGCATTCGCCCGGTATAGCCCTGCCGGATGCGCTCGCGGATGCGGCGGTCGGTAGGATTTTGATAAGGTTGGGCTACCTGCTCCTTGTAGAATTTGTTGCGCTTTGATTTGGTAGCGTGCAATATAGAGCGGTGGGCAGTGGTGAACCTCCGGGAGGAATGGCCTATGTTAGTGTTGTAGACCCACACATATTCCTGCACATCCCAAGCGTGTTGGTCCAGGAACTTGACGCGCAAATGGGCGTTCTGTTTGGGATAATTGATGAAATACAGATTGCCGTCATCCCGCAACACCCGCAAGGATTCGCGGGCCAAATCGATGTACCATTGGATATATTCATCCCAAGAAGCGGTGAATGTGCGCCCGTCATAGCGTACGCCGATGTTGTAGTCGGGATCGCCATAAACCATATCAACGCAGGCGTCCGGCAAATCCCGCAGGACCGCCATCACATCATCGTTGATTACCTGGTTCCTGTATTTTTCGGGCAACGAATTCATCGAGGCACCAGCATGAAATCGATTTCCACCTGCACCCTGCTGGCATTTATTTCTACATTCCCAATACGGTATCGCATTGGAATCTGGGTGCGGTTTGAGCTGTATACTTTAGGCTTTTGTAGTATACCACATTTCCCGACGTAAAACACGCATAACCAGGGACAGTTGTAGCCGATATTGCGATATGGAACGGGTAATTTACATAAATATATTATCCGACTGAAACGATCTGCCCCCGCACAATTTGCGGGGGCAGCGACCCGCCCGGCAAACCCCGCGGCTAATACCGCGTTCCGTCCCACGCTTGGGGGAACATTCCCAAGAGCGGGGATACGGCGGCGATGACGTCGGGGCCGATGTCGTCTACGGTGGGGCGGCCGCACATCCCCATCGTGGCGTCCAGCTCGTCGCGCAGCATTTCCAGCACGGCGCGGACGCCGTTTTCGCCGTCGACCGCCAAGCCCCAAAACAGCGGGCGGCCGATTAGCACGGCGCGGGCGCCCAGGGCGATGGCCTTTACGATGTCGGTGCCGCGGCGGATACCGCCGTCCATATAGACCTCGATGCGCCCGTCAGCCGCGGCGACTACTTCGGGCAGGGCTTCGATGGTGGCCAGGGTGGTGTCGAGATAGCGGGCTCCGTGGTTGGATACGATGACCGCTCTGGCCCCGGCGTCGGCGGCGCGGCGCCCGTCATCGCCGATCATTATGCCCTTGATTACCACCGGCAGGCGCTGGGCGGCGGCCAGCCAGTCTACATCGTCCCAAGTGGCGGCGGGGTCGCGGATGTCCATAACGCCGGCCGGGGCGTCGGCGGCGAAGCGCCAAGAATGTTCCGACAGGTCGATTTGCGAATAGTTGGGGGATGGGGCGCCCACATAGTTGTTGCGGATGTTGCGCTCGCGCTTGGGCTTGATTTTGGCGTCCACGGTGATGCAGATGGCGGAATAGCCCGCTTCCTCGGCGCGGCCGGCCATTTCCAGGGTAAGGGCGCGGTCTTTGAACAAGTATTGCTGGAACCACAGCGGGCCGGTAGCGGCGGCGGCCACATCCTCCAGGGTGCGGGCGGCGTGGGAGCTGACCACCATCAGGGTTCCGGCGGCGCCGGCAGCGCAGGCGGTGGCCAGTTCGGCGTCGGGATGGGCCGCGGCGTGGTTGCCCGCCGGGTCCAGCATCACCGGCAGGCTGATGCGCTGGCCCAGCACGGTGGTGCCGGTATCGCGCTCGCTGATGTCGGTAAGCATCCGGGGGCGCAGCATAATGGAGTCCAGCACGGCGCGGGTGCGGCGCAGCGTGATTTCGTCGGTAGCGGCGCCGGCGATAAAATCGTAGTGGCCCTGCTCCAGCTTGTCGCGGGCGATGGCTTCGTACTCGAACAGGTTGACGGGTTCGTGGGGCATAGCGCAGACCTCCCGGCAAGGTTTGCCGGGAAGTGTAGGGCGGGTTGGGGCGGTAGTCAAATGGGGGCGGTTTAACGCAGGCTTGTGAGTTGCCTTAGCGCAGGAAACCTGCGGGTATAATACGCAAAAATGAAGCCGGAAAAAGGTTTATCCGGCAACATAAATTCCAGCATCATTTGCACTTTCAAATCGAAATCGTCCAATTCGTTGAGCTTTTCAGACACAAAGTCAAGTTGTTCCAATCGTTGATTCCACAAGTGGTTAGGGTCGTTTTCCCCCAAGTCGCTGTCGTTCAAATCTAGGTCTGCGATCGTCCTGCGGGCCATTGACCGCTCTACCTGAGGCACTTGATTGGAAGGGATGATTTCGCCGGTTGTTACATCGAAATTAAAGAAATCTTGCGCCGGTATGGAATCTTGAACCGCGTTAGGGTTTACATACTCGGTTACCGGGATGTACCGGGGTTCCGTTGCGGTGAGGATGCTATTGGTTGCATCGTCGTGCCTGGGCCAATTACTCCCTTTGATTGTATTGCAGCGGCGGCAGGCGTACATCATATTAAGCCAGTCAAGCCACAAAGATGCACACAAGCGGCGCGGGCGGAAATGATCGATAGTTGCATCGTTCAAGGATGGGCCGTACTGTGTCGGCGGTTGGCAAAGCCGCTCGCAGTAAGCGCAGACACGCCCGAAATCCTGCTCCAGGGCTTGCCGTATGCGAATGCGGTCTAAGGATGTCAGGTCATCCCAGCGGCTGCGGGATGCGCGGATTTCCGCGAAAAAATCAGGTTCGGTGGAGCGTGTAACCGAATGCATGACTAACCATTCTCTTGGTTAAGATTCCGCGACTGCAAGCGCTTTTCCAACGCTTCGGCGAACTGCCGCTCGAATTCTTCGCGACGCGCTTTCATCGGGCCGCCGGCCAGCAAATCCCGGTCCACCTTTTGGCGCAGCTCCGCAATCCGCTGTTGCCGCCGCTCCTCATCCTCCGGGGCGTCCCGCGGCGGTTCCTGGCGCAGTTGGCGCAGCTCGCGGGCGGCGGCGGCGGTAGCGGCGTCCGTGGGGTCGTCCACGCCCATCATCGTCCGCAGGATTTCGTCGGCGGTCCAGCCGATGACGTCTTCGGTGTTGGTGGTGGCGGTTACGCGCCCGTTTTCGTCGCGGTTCAGCAGGTGCACCTGCCCGGCCTTCAGCCCGGCCACGACAAAGGGCGAGTGGGTGGTGGCGAAGATCTGCAATCCGGGGAAATGCTCCAGCAACGCCGGGATGACGCGGCGCTGCCAAGTGGGATGCAGGTGGTTTTCGATTTCGTCAATCAGCAGGATGGCAGGCTTCTTTTCCCAGACCTCCCTTTCAAATTTGTAATGATGAACCATTTTGAGCGCCAGCCAGCGGATCCAAAGCAACGTTCCTTCCGTGCCGGAACTAAGATGGCCGAGGTATATAGGCAAGGGTTCGTCATATTCGGAATAAGCTGCCGCTGATGGCTGCTCATCGAAAGGAAGGTTGTCAAAATTGCGAATGTCGGTTGTATTTATCCCCATCTGGCGCAGGATGGTTATATTACTTGGATCGGCGTGCGGGTGGTGCAGGTAGCCCAATGCATACGGGTCTGGTATGTAATTGCGCGGTATTGCATCTTGAATCACTTCATTGCAAATACGCTTGCAACAAGTATCAGCCAACTTTGCCGCATCCATCAAAATGACTCGTGCATCCCAAGGTAGATCATCTCGGTCAGTACGCCGAAGTTCTTTCACTATCAATTCAGAAGCGCACATTGTACGGGAACCGCTGAAAGGCCCAGCCAAAACTTCGGCAGACGTCTCACCGTAGGCTTCAGGGTTTTCTTGGTTAGATATGCTCGGCAGCCCTTCCCTAATAGGGCCTATATATATAGCAGGCGGATTTTCTGGTGTAGCAGTAGGTTCAAACCGTGAGCCAGCCCGATCTTTGCTGAGAGTCAGAACATTCGATAGGAAGTCATGCCGTAGACGTTCATGGACAATCTCGTTGAATTCAGTATCAGTATAAATGCCCAACAGGAGATGGGGCCTGCCTAGCGAAATCGGCCTTTTGCTATCCTCTTGAGGCCCATTAAGGCAGTCGGATAACATCGTTAGAACGGTGCTTTTCCCGGAGGCATTTGGGCCGATGAATACGTTGACGTGTTTGTCAAACTTGAGCATAATGGGGTCGGTGAACGGCGGCACCTTGCCTAGATTCATCCTAGTGATGTGCATATCAACACCCCTTGGGCTAATGCCTTGCTTGACTAAGCATAAAGCCAGAAAGGGAATTTTGTCAAGCGGCTTTTCATAACACTGAGAATCCCGGAGATTTCGCTATGCCCGACTACCAAACTTTCCCCTTAGGCAACCTAGCCCTCCAGTCCGGCGCCACCCTGCGGGGGGCGTGGCTGGCTTACCAGACCTATGGCGAGCTTAACGCCGCCGGCGACAACGCCATCGTGTTCCCCATCTTTTTCGGGGGGCAGCATTATCAGAACGAGGCCATCATCGGCGCGGGGATGGCCCTGGACCCGCAACGGTGGTTCATCATCGTTCCCAATATGCTGGGCAACGGGCTGTCGTCATCGCCCTCCAACACGCCCATGCCCTACGACCGGGCGCGGTTCCCGGCGGTGAGCCTGTACGACAATGTGGCGGCGCAACGGCGGCTCTGCGATGCGCTGGGCGTGGCGAAAATCGCGTTGGCGGTGGGGTGGTCGATGGGGGCGCAACAGGCGTATCAGTGGGGGGCGCTGTACCCCGATATGGTGCGGCGCATCGCCCCCATCTGCGGCTCGGCGCGGACTTCGCGGCACAATTTCGTGTTCCTGGAGGGGGTGAAAGCGGCCCTTACCGCCGACGATGCTTGGGCCGGCGGCTGGTATGCGGCGCCGCCCGACAAGGGGCTGCGGGCGATGGGCCGGGTCTACGCCGGCTGGGCCGTGTCGCAAGCCTTTTACCGCGAGGAAGTGTACCGCGACATCGGCTATTCGTCCCTGGAGGATTACCTGGTGGCGTTCTGGGAGGGCCGACGGCTGGGCGCCGACGCCCACGACCTGCTGGCGATGATCGACACTTGGCAGCGGGCCGACATCAGCGCCAATCATATCTACAACGGCGATTTCGGGTACCGTTCAATTTTGCTGAGTAGCACACAACCGAGTCATGGTAAAGCGCAGACCCACGGCGTCGGCAACGCCGCCGGCAATGCGGCAGGCCGGTGGGAAGCCCGGCTAAAGGCTCTGTGGGCTACCCAGCAAGTGGAACAGAACCAAACGTCAATTTCCACCTTAAGCCCACACTAATCGCCGAACTCGACCGCCTGCACCTAGCCGCCCTCGGCCTGCCGGAGGAGCCGCTGCTGACCCACCTGCGGATAATGCGTCCAGCAGCAGTTGGAACTACGCCGCCCAATAGCGCCGCCCACTGCGGCAGAAAGTTGATGCCAGATGTCTCTTGCTCCGATGCGCGGCCTGCCCGATAATGGCCGCGGGCGGGGATCCACCGCCGCCCGCGACAATCCGGCAATGGAGGATCAATGCTGCCGGCTATATTCATCGTTGGCGGGATCTTGGCCGCGCTGCTCCTGCTGTCCGGCGCAATGTACCTGTGGCTGCCCGACATCGACAAGACCGGCGACTTGGCCCGCATAACCCAGGCGTCGGTGACGGTCATTATCGTAGCCGTCGGCGCCATGTTCGCCGCCGTCAAGTTCCAGATATTCCGCGAATCCGCGCCCCACGTCACCGTAACCCAAACCGTAACCCACCGGCGCATCGGCGACAGCTACGTCCACCTGATGGTGACCGCAACGCTGTACAACAGTTCCAAAGTCAAAATGGACTTCCGCCGGGGATATTTCCGGTTTCAGCAAATATCCCCAATCACGGATTCTGAAGTGGAAAACCTGTACGCCGATGTATTTGTAGATGGGAATCATCGGGATTTTCAGTGGGAACATTTGAAAACAGTGGAGCGAAATTGGGAAATAAACGATATAATCATCGAACCGGGGGAATCGCATCAGGAAACCTGCGAATTCATTGTAATCGCAGAGGTTGAGACGGTTCTCATAGACACATTCTTTTACAATCCAAGACACCCCGCCATCCCTCAAGGCTGGGGGACAACCAGCGTATATGATATACTGTCCGATAGCCGATAAAAGCAAAGGAGATCCAGCAATGCCGCGCAAAACTCCGACGCTCCCCCGTCGACCGGGAACAACGATAACGCAACCCAATGGGGCAACCCCGAGAGAGGCCCCGCCCCCGGTCAACCCGGGTTCCCGCAAGCCCCCCGGCACGCCTCGCAAACCGGCGGAAAAATCTTAACCGGAAATTGACCGACAAGGAGAATGGGCTATGAGGTTCAGAAATCCCCTTCGCAAACCGCCACCTGAGCCGACGGAACTGCCTGAATCGGCAGAGCGGGCAATCCATACCCTCGGAGGTGTCCCGCGAGAAGCCCTCCCAACTGTCAATGTGAACTTTCCCAAACCTCCCGGCCCGCCGCCCAAGCGGGAGGAAAAATCCTGACTCGCCGCGGCGCCGCCGCCGCCCATTAGCTTATCGGCGCGTTCTGCGCTACAATCCCCCCATCCCCACCGCAGGAGGCACCTCGATGACCACCGTTGGCGCCGGACGCTACACTTATACCCCGCAGGAAAACTGGGCTACGCTGCCCGAGGGGCAGTCTTTCGCGATGGTCAGCGCCATCGCCGCCGATTCCGAGGACCGGGTCTACGCTTTTCAGCGCAAGGAGCCGCCGGTGCTGGTTTTCGACCGCGACGGCAATCTGCTGGACTCTTGGGGCAACGGCTCTTTCGTGTTCGCCCACGGCTTTTATATCGAGGAGGATGTGGTCTATGTCACCGACCGCGATTCCTCGGTGTGCCTGGTGTATACCCTGGACGGCAAGCCGATCCAGATGCTGGGCCGCCACGGGCGCCATTCCGACACCGGCTGCGAAAACCCCGGCGATTTGGTGCCTCGCGCCGCCGGGCCTTTCAACTACCCCGCCGAACTGGTGCCTGCGCCCTCCGGCGAGCTGTATGTGGCCGACGGCTACCGCAATTCCCGCGTCCACCGCTTCACCGGCGAGGGCGAGTTGCTTCAATCTTGGGGCGAGCCGGGCAAGGCCGAACCCAACCATTTCCACTTGCCCCACAGCCTGATTATTGACGGCGACCGGGTGATTGTCTGCGACCGAGAAAACCACCGCATCCAGCTTTTCACCCTCAACGGCGAATTCATCGAAATCTGGAACGACATCCAGCGGCCGATGGACATTTCGCGGGATTCCGAGGGCAATTTCCTGGTCAGCGAGGGGCAGGTGAACGGCAGTTCCGCCCGCATCAGCATCCTCGACCCTCAGGGCGGCGTGCTGGCCCGCTTCGACTGCCGCGGCTCCGGCCACGGTAGCTGGATCGACTCCCGCGGCGATATCTACCTGGCCGGCGTCCCCGACGCCATCGACAAATTCGTGCGCGAAGGATAGCTATGGACGCATCGAAAGACGACCTGGAAACGGTCATGGCGTCAATGGCGGAAAGCGAATGGCGCAACGTCCGCATCCTCGACCACTACCAGGAATCCCGCGTCACCTATTCCCTGATCGGCGTGAAAATCGCCGACGGCAAAACCTATTACTACCAGTCGGAAACCGGCCGGTTCATAATGCTCAACCTGTGACCCGGCCGGCCAACCCTGGCGTCAACCCATCCCATTTCATAATCCCCGCCCCCTTATCCCCGACCCCGCTCTATCCCCTCCCCCTAAGGGGGAGGGTTAGGGTGGGGGTGAGTACCCCCGAAGCAACCATCCCCCTATACCCCAAGAATCAGTCCGCCGCCGAGGCCCCCGCCTGCGACCGCTGCCCGCCCGCGCCCTGCGTAGCCGGCGCCCGGTAAGGCCGATGAAACGCCGCGATTACCGCCCCGGCAATCATTATCCCCACCACCGTAAGCGCCGAGGTCGAAAACGCTTCCATATAATACGCCTGCGCGTCGGCGGCTACCATCAACGCCAATGTGGCCGGCAGCATCAGCCCCATAATCACCGATGACAAAGTGGCCCCGGTGGCGTGGCCCAAATCCCGCGTGGTTTCCAGCATCCCCGACGCGAAACCGCGATGCTCCGTCGGCAATGTACTCATCACCGAGGCGTTGTTCACCGTGTTGAATATGTTGGTTCCGATGGAAATGGGGAAAAGCAGCAACGGCAGCATCCACCAGTAAGGCACTTCGCCGGCGAACAGGGCCAGCAGCACGAACCCGAAAGCTATGGACAGCATACAAGCCGTCCGCAGCAACCGCGGGTTGTATTTGTCATGGATGTTGCCCGCGATCATCGGCAGCCAGATGCCGAAAGATTGATGCGGGATCAGCACCGCGCCCACTACCCACGGCGCTTTGCCCAACCCGCTCTCAATCATTATGGGAACCAGGATCATCGTCGCCAGCATGGACAAGTGAAACATCGTATTGGAAATCAGCGCCAGGGAAAAATACTTTTGCCGGAAGTGGCGGAACTCCATAAAGGGATGCTCCACCCGCCGCTCCACGAATATGAACACGCCCAGCAGCACCACGAATAGAACGTGCATCGGGATGTGGTAAGACAAGGCATCGCCGGAAGTGTAGGATTCCTCGCCGCCGTGCAGGTGGCTGCCTCCCAGCAGGAACGCCGACGCCGTCGCCACCAGCAGCAGCGCCCCCAAGTAGTCGATGGACTTGCCCCGGTCAACCACCGCCTCGGCGTTGCGCTTGAGCATCGGAACGCAAGCCCAAGTCGCCAGCGCCCCGATGGGCAGCATCACGAAAAACACCAGCCGCCAAGAGTCGAATTGATAAACCCCAAATCGATGGTGATCAAGGTAAGGAAAATCGAAAAGAACCCCAACCCGATCAGCGTGCCAAAGCGGGAGCCGGATATGGGGAAAGCGTAAGCCCGGCCACGTTCCTCCGGCTTGAAGGCGAAGGCCAGCATCGGATTCCCGTTGCCGTGGATCAGCCCGGCGCCCAAACCCTGCAAAGCGCGAAAGGCGACAATCTGCATCAGGCTTTGCGACACGACAATCATCGCCCCGGCCAGGGTGATGATCACGGCGCCGATAAAGAACACTTTGGGGTGCCCAAAGCGGTCGCCCAGCCGCGCCCCCAGAAACACCGTGCTGCCCAGCACCATCAGGTTGACGATGACGATCAGCGCGGTTTCCGTTTCATCGATCCCGAAAGAGCGGGCGATGCTGGGCACGGCCAGCGTGACCGGCAGGCTGGAAAGCTGCACCAGCAACTGCCCGGCGGTCATCGCCATCAGCACTTGGCGGCGTTCCGGCGTGTCCAGGATCGCCTTGTAGTTGGCTATCATGCCCGGCATCGAAAGCCCCTGCGTAACTGAAATCCGCCCTAATCTACTATATTGCCCCCCTAATCTACCATCCCGCCGCCCATCGCGCCACTTTCCCGCCGCCCCATTCCCGCCGCTATCCCCTAACCGCCTGAGCCACCGCCGCCCAAGCCTCAACGTAGGCATCCCAAGCGGTGGACAACGCCGGCACGATGCCGTCCGCCCCATCCTGCAAGCCGGCGTAGATGGCCAACCCGGCAATGGCGGCGACGTGCAGGGCTATGGCATACCGCAGGGCGGCGCCGATGCTGCGCCCCATCGCCCGGAACGGGCGCCGCGCCGGCCGCGTTCCGGCGGGCTTGTGGTGTTGCCGCTGAGCTTGCGGCATCGCCGCCGGGATCGCCGCCGGGACGGAAACGGTCTGCGGCGCGGGCCGGATTTCCCGTCCGTCCCTTTTCGCTTCGTTGCAACTGTAACAGGTGCAAGCCGGGGGATGGTAGCCTTGCCGGTCGCCCTCCCATTCGCCATAGTTGGTAACTTTCAAGGGCATAGCTGCGCCTCCCGCGATTTATTGGCCACCGTAACCGGCCGGCGGGGTTATGCCGTGGAAAATGGAGTATTTAGAAATCACTTCCGCCTCTCCGTTCAGCAACCCCCACAGCAGCACGGTGTACACGCCCGCTCCGCGCTCCGCCAGCACGCCGCTCAAGTCGGCCCCAACGGAGAATTGACCGCCGCTTACCTGCCACTCTGATGCCGTTATTGACGGCACATTGATGAAAGAAATTGTAACCGTTTGCCCCGGGCGTTGGGCTTCCCGCCAAAGCTGATGCGACTGGTTGGGCGAATTTGGCGCGGGCGCATCGGGGGATATGTCGTAAGGATCCGGACATCGATCATCCTGCGTTGTTTGGCTATAATCAGACGGATAGAACCAGCCCGACGGCAGCGGTTTTCGCAGAAATGCCGCCGGCTCGCCCAAAGGCAGACAGTACGTTCTTGACAGTTGCCCCCGCGTGAGTTCGCGGGGCGGAGGATCATAGTAAATCGCAACGGGATTAAATTCCCCTTCGCCGAAGGTCGCCCCGTTTTTCACTTGTCCCGCCAGCGACAGCTTGCCGCCGTTAATTTCGGGCAACGCGGTATATTCTACATAATCCCCCTCAAATATCTGATAGGCCACGATGTTGTATTTGTTCCAGGCCAAGCCGATGTTCACCTTTCGGTGAGCGGGATCCAGGATGGTAGCCCGATGGCCGGGGCTGTTCATCAACCCGCGCATCGCCTTTCTGACCTCGCTATAAATGCCGGATAATGGGCGGTAGCCGTCTGATGCCTTGACGCAGTAATTCAACCCAACCGCGTTTTCCGCATTCGACTGATATCCGCCGGATAAACTGTATCGCATATATGATTTCAAGCCGTCCATCCCCCAATGCCCATAATAGCAGTTTTCCAACGACAAATCGGCGTGAATCTGCGCCGCCGGATTCTGCCCCGGCTCCACCGGCCCCAATCCGGCATCGGCGCGGGCATCGTTAATCAGCGTCAGCATCAACGCTTTGGCCTCGCTTGCCGTAGGCGCAGGCGTGGGCGTGGGCCTCGGCGTCGGTGTTGGGGTGGGCGTCGGGGTGGGTGTAGACGTCGGCGCAGGTGTAGGCGTCGGGATGGGCGTCGGCGTCGGGGTGGGTGTAGACGTCGGCGCAGGTGTGGGCGTCGGGGTGGGTGTAGACGTTGGCGCGGGCGTCGCCGTAGGCGGCGCGGCAGGTTCGGACGTTGCGCCAACGACCGATTCCGCCGTTGCCGTTGGCGGCGCGGTTGCGGCCGCGGGCGCGGGCGTCGCCGTCGGCGACGCGGCGGGTATGCGCGTAGGGCCGGCGGCGGATTGCGCCGGCCCCGTTGCCTGCTCCGGCGGCGCCGGCGGGGGCGGGAAAACCACCGCAGTAACCGCCATATAGCCGGGCCAGGCGAACACCGCGCAAACCGCCATAAATATCGCCAGCTTGCCCCAAAAACTCAAACGGACGTATCCTTAATGACTATCGTGAATTGGGAAAAGCTATTGTATCAGATCAATACCGCGCCGCCCGCCGCGCCCCCCGCTTACGCGCTATAATACCGCCATCATCCCATCAACAAGGAGCGCGGCGATGGTCAACCCTGTTCCGGTACGCTTAACCGAGCTTTCCCACTGCGCCGGTTGAGCCGCCAAGCTGAGCCAGCAGGACCTGGTGCAGGTCCTAAGCAAACTGCCGATGGTTGACCACCCTGATTTGCTGGTGGGGTCGGCCACCGGCGATGACGCCGCCGTCTACCGGCTGGACGACCAAACGGCGCTGGTGGTGACCGTGGACTTTTTCACCCCGATCACCGACGACCCCTATGAGTTCGGCGCCGTGGCCGCGGCCAATTCCTTGAGCGACGTCTACGCGATGGGCGGCCGGCCGCTGCTTGCCTTGAATGTGGTAGGCTTCCCCGCCGCCCTGGCCGCCGATATGCTGGGCGATGTGCTGCGCGGCGGTCACGACAAGGCCGCCGAGGCCAATTGCCTCATCGTCGGCGGCCATACTGTTGACGACAACGAACCCAAATACGGGCTGTCGGTGGTGGGGCTGGTGGCGCCGGGCCGCCAAGTTTCCAACGCCGGCGCCCAGCCCGGCGATGCGCTGGTGCTGACCAAGCCCATCGGCACCGGCGTCATCACTACCGCCGGCAAAGCAGGCGTGGCCCCTCCCGGCGCGGTGGCGGCGGCGGTAGACGCTATGGCAACCCTGAACCGCGCCGCATCGGAGGCGATGATGGACACCGGCGTCAACGCCTGCACCGACGTAACCGGCTTCGGGCTGATGGGCCACCTCACCGCTATGTTGCGGGCCAGCGGCGTCAGCGGGCAGGTAAGCCTGCCCCAAGTGCCGGTGTTGCCCGGCGTGCCGGAGCTGCTGGCCCAAGGCATAGCCCCCGGCGGCACCCACCGCAACGAAGCCGGCGTCGCCGCGTCGGTGCATTGGGACGCCGCCATAACCCCCGCCGACCGCCTGCTGCTATGCGACGCCCAAACGTCGGGCGGGCTGCTGATTTCCGTTCCCCAACCCAAGCTGCCCCAACTGCTGGCGGCCCTGGAGCAGCGCGGGGTCGCCACCCGCGCCGTCGTGGGCGGCATAACCGCCGGCCCCCCCGGCAAAGTGACCGTGACCCCTTGAACCCCCGGCTGTTATATTGTATGCACCCCGATTCGGACCAGCCCGATTCAGACCAGCGAGGTAGCGCGTGAAGCGTCCCGACCGGATAAAAACCGCCCCGGATCAAGGGATGGGCGACCGGGTGCCGCCCGGCCAGTTCGTCACCAACAAATTCCCGGTGCTGACCTACGGCCCGGAGCCGGAAGTAAAAATCGAATCTTGGGCCCTGCGCGTGTTTGGCATGGTAGAGCGGGAGCTTTCGCTGGATTGGCAACAGTTCGCCGCCCTGCCCTGGCGCACCTTCGACGCCGACTTTCACTGCGTAACCCAATGGAGCGCCCTGGACCAAACTTGGGAGGGCGTGGCCCTTTCCGACCTGATTGCCCCCGACAATCTGTCGCCGTCCGCCAAATTCCTGATGGCGCACTGCTATGGCGGATATTCCGCCAACCTGCCGCTGGAGCTGGCCCTGGCCGAGGGGTTGCTGGCGCACAAGCAGGGCGGCCGGCCCATCGGCAAAAGCCACGGCTGGCCCCTGCGCCTCGTCATCCCCAGCCTCTACGGCTGGAAAAGCGCCAAGTGGGTCAACGCCATCGAACTGATGGCCGACGACTCCCCCGGCTTCTGGGAACAGCGCGGCTACCACAACAACGGCGACCCCTGGAAAGAGGAACGCTTCTGGCCCGAATTAACCCGCTAACCCCGCAACCCCGGTAAACCCCGGTGCGGGCAGCCATATTAAAAGGGGCGGCCGTTGGGCCGCCCCTTTCGTTGCGGGCTTAACGATGGCCTGCGGGATAATCAGGCCGCCTTGGCCAGCGGCTCCTCATCGGCGTACCACTCCCGCCTGCCCGCCCTAGCCTTGACCGGCGCCGGCTTGGTTTCGATGTCCCGCAGGAAGCCGCACTGCAAGCAGCTAATGAAGCTGCCGTAGCTGTCCTGCCCAATCGTCAAGTCGCCGCGGCACTTGGGACAAGCGCTGAAGTAAATCATTTGACACCTCCTCTTCCCTGCGCGGGCTTCCCTATCCGTTGCGGCCGCCCATTCCATCGCGGCCGCCCGATGCCCCTTGCAATAGCCTCCGGCGTGGACGCGCCCCGGTTTCCGGCTGATGACCTTACGGCGGCGCGTTCCCTTCGGTTTCTTAATCCGATTTGCTACACATCTCTTGACACAACTTGTATCAAACCTTATCATACGAAACAGGATAGGTCAATACTTTTCGGGGGAATTGCACCATGACTCAACAGCGGCGCGTTCAGACCCGGCGGCCGACGGAATCCCCGCCCGTTCCCCACCCGCAAACCCCGTCCCGCCCGGCCGACACGTCGCTGTCGCCGGCCGGCCGCCCCGCCGCCGCGCCCCCCCCGCCGGAAACCCCCGCCGCCCCGGAACCCCCTGGCATTGCGCCCGGCATCGGGGATGACGCCGTGATGCAGGTGGAAGGCGTATACATCATCAGCGTAGCCGCCCGGATCCTGGATATGCACCCGCAAACCCTGCGCAAGTACGAGCGCCTGGGCCTCATCCGCCCCGGCCGCACCCTCGGTATGCTGCGGCTGTATTCCGCGGAGGATATCCGAAAGTTGCGCCTGATACGCCACCTCGCCGACGAAATGGGCCTGAACCTCGCCGGCGTCGAGTTCGCCCTGGCCGCGGTCCAAAACCTGCTCACGATGCGCCAGCGGCTCGCCGCCCTCCTCGGCCCCGACGCCGGAGATACGGTCACCGAGGAGCTGAACCTCCTTTTCCGCAGCCTCAACCTCCCCGTCGAACCCTAACCCTCGTAACCCTAGACGAAACCCGCAATGAAATGGACAGGAAATCCGCCTATGTCAGACCATCACGAAATCCCGCCGGAAAACCCCGGCATTCCCGATCCCAACGAAACCGCCCCCGAAACCTTGACCCCGGAGCAGCAAGTGGTTGAACTCAACAAAAAAGTCGCCGACCTGGGCCTGGCCCTGGCCGACGCCCAAGCCAACGCCGACAAGTACCGCAGCGAAGTGCAGTATAAGGAGGCGGAGCTGCAAACCGCCCGGCGGCGGGCGGCCGAGGAACGCATCAGCGCCATCAATTCCGCCAAAGCCGGGATGGTCCGCGCTATCCTGCCCGCCCTGGAATCCTTGGCCTTGGCGTCGGCCCATATCCCGGACCACGACCCCTTGGGGCAAGGCGTAAAGCTGGTTAGCCGGCAGTTTGCCGACGGCTTGAAATCGGAGGGTGTCACCCCGATAGAGGCCGATCCCGGGACGGCATTCGACCCGATGGAACATGAAGCCCAGGGCAGCCTTGAAACGTCCCAATACCCCCCCGAATGCATCGCCGCGGTTATCCGGCCCGGATACCGGCTGCCCGACCGGGTGATTCAACCGGCGCAGGTTATCGTGGCTCGGGCGCCGCAAACCCCAACCCCCGGCGGCCAGTAACCGAAAATATCCATCCCCAAACAGATAGAAACTACATCATTCAAGGAGAAAAGCAATGCCTAAAGTCTTGGGCATAGATTTGGGAACCACCAACTCGGTGGCCGCCGTCATCGAAGCCGGCGAGCCGGTCGTCGTCGAAAACGCCGAGGGCGCCCGGCTTACCCCCTCGGTGGTCGCCCTCAACACCCGCACCGGCGAGCGATACGTGGGCCAGGTCGCCAAGCGGCAGGCGGTCACCAACCCCGAAAACACCCTCTTTTCCGTCAAGCGGCTGATGGGCCGCCGCTTCAGCGACTCCGAAGTGCAAGGCGCCGCCGCCAAGCTGCCCTATCAAGTAACCCCCGCCCCCAACGGCGACGCCCATGTCAAAATGGGCAGCGACACCTACGCCCCGCCGCAGATTTCGTCCTTCATCCTGGCGAAAATCAAGCAGGACGCCGAGGCCAAGCTGGGCGAGCGCATCAGCCAGGCGGTGATCACCGTTCCCGCCTATTTCAACGACTCCCAACGGCAGGCCACCAAAGACGCCGGCACCATCGCCGGACTGGAAGTGTTGCGCATCATCAACGAACCCACCGCATCGTCGCTGGCCTACGGATTGGACAAAACCCGCGCCGACGCCAACATCGCGGTATTCGACTTGGGCGGCGGCACTTTCGACATCACCATCCTGCAAATGGGCGACGGGGTGTTTGAGGTAAAGTCCACCAACGGCGACACCTATCTGGGCGGCGACGATTTCGACCAGGCCATCCTCGACTGGCTGATCACCGAATTCCGCCGCGAAACCGGCATCGACCTCTCCGGCGACCGCATGGCCCTCCAGCGCCTGCGCGACGCCGCGGAACGCGCCAAAGTCGAACTGTCCAGCGTGGTCGAAACCGAAATCAACCTGCCCTTCATCACCGCTGACGCCAGCGGCCCCCAGCACCTGGTCAAAGCCTTGACCCGCGGCCGCTTCGAGCAACTGGCCGCCGCGCTCATCGAGCGCACCGCCCGCCCCTGCCAGCAGGCCCTAGACGACTCCGGCCTCCCCGCCGGCCAAATTGACGAAGTCATTATGGTGGGCGGTATGTCGCGGATGCCCGCGGTTCAAGAAAAGGTCAAGCAGATTTTCGGCAAAGAACCCAACCGCAATGTCAACCCCGACGAAGCCGTGGCCCTGGGCGCCGCCATCCAGGCCGGCGTGCTGGCCGGCGAAGTCGGCGACATCGTGTTGCTGGACGTCACCCCCTTGACCCTCGGCTTGGAAACCCTCGGCAGCGTGATGACCACCCTGATCCCCCGCAACACCACCATCCCCACCAAGAAAAACGAAACCTTCACCACCGCCGCCGACAACCAGCACTCGGTAGACATCCACGTGTTGCAAGGCGAGCGCACGATGGCCAGCGACAACAAATCCATCGGCCGCTTTATGCTGGACGGCATCGTCCCCGCGCCCCGGGGGATACCGCAAATCGAAGTCACTTTCGACATCGACGCCAACGGCATCCTCAGCGTCTCGGCCCAAGACAAAGGCACCGGCAAGGAACAGCGCATCGTAATCCAGTCCGGCTCCGGTATGGACAAGGCCGACATCGACCGGATGGTAGATGACGCCCGCCGCTACGAAGCCGACGACCAGCGCCGCCGTGCCGAAGTCGAAACCCGCAACCAAGCCGATTCCCTGGTCTATCAAGCGGAAAAGCTGCTCAACGACAACGCCGACAAAGTACCCCAAGAACTCCGGGCCGAAGTCCAGAGCAAGATCGACGCCCTCAAAGCCGCCTCCGCCGCCAACAACGTCGCCGAAATGCAAACCGCCATCAACGAACTGAACGCCGCCCTACAGCGCCTGGGCGAGGCGGTGTACACCCAGAACGCCCCCCCCGGCCCCGGCGCCCCCGGACCCGCCGACGGCGACGCCGGCACCGTGGAAGGCGAATTTCGCGAAGTCTAGGGCTACCCCCGTTCCGGGATCCCCTATGGGGGATCCCGGAACAACCCCGCCATCGCCGCCCCGCTATGGAAAATGGACCGGAATGCACCGGAAATAAAAAATTCCCCCGCCCCCAATCGCCCCAAGCATTACCGCGACGCCCCCGGCTATGCTATAATAGCGTTGTCCCGCGTCGCCAGGACGCCGGCAACATCCGGTAAGTCTGCGGTCGAAACGGATGGAGAACACCATGAATGCGAATGCGCAACCGGAACAGCGAGCGGACCAGGAACTTATAGCCCACCCAGACCCGGCGGCCGAATTTCCCCCGGTCATCAGCCAGTGGCGCGTCGAGGGCGTCAACCGCGATTTGACCCCCCTCCAGCACCACTACCTCAGTCTGTTGCAACGCCAGATTGCCCTAAAAGCCAAGTACGAGGACGACCCCGAAGCCGAAAGCTGGCAGATGGCGGCCCTGAACAGGTCCATTTTCTCCACCCTCCGGGACTGCATCGAAGCCAACATCGGCGACGAAGCCAAAGACCTGCTCAATCCCCAGCAGCGCGTAGACTAACCCCCAACCCGCCCTACCATCGCGCTGCCCGCCGACGCCGTATGCCGGGGCGCAAAATATGCGCCCCCCGGCCGCCTACCCATTTACACCCGCCCGGAGCGGCCCCGCCGCCGCCGCCCGCAATCCGCCATACCCACCGCCGGCAGGGAAAAAGGCGATCCCGCCCGGTACACCCGCCTACCCTGGCAGCCCGTGAATCGGGAATATGCGTTCCTTGACCGCCGCCACCGTTTCCCCGGCGTGGCGGCGGATGTCCAGCCGCAGGTTGGCCGGGATTTCCGGCGCCCCGCTGTCGCGTAGCCGCCCGATGCCATGCTCCAGCGCGAAACCGCGCGGCAGCGTATCCGGCCACTCCACCCCCAGCATCACGCCGTAGGCCAGCGTCCAGGCCCGGGCCACCGCCATCAAGTCATACCCCCCGCCGCCCAGCGCCAGCCACGGAATCCCCAGCCCCGCCAGCTCCCCCACCACCGCCGCGAAACCCTCGGTGGTTAGTTGCAGGTGCGTCAACGGGTCGGAGTGATAGCTGTCGATCCCCATCTGCGCCACCAGCACATCCGGCGCGAAACCCCGGATCAGCGGCAGCGCCACCTGCCGGAAAACGTCCAGATATACCTCGTCCCCGGTATAAGGATACAGCGGCAAATTCACCGAATACCCCCGCCCCCGCCCCTCGCCCAGTTCGCCGACAAAGCCTGTTCCGGGAAACAGATACTGCCCCGATTCGTGCACCGAAATAGTCAGCGCCCGGTCATCCCCGAAAAAGGCATCCTGCACCCCATCCCCATGATGCGCATCCACATCGATGTATGCCACCCGCATCCCCCGGCGCAGGAAGTAATGGATCGCCAGCGCCGGGTCGTTGAACACGCAGAAACCCGAAGCGTGGCCCGCGGCGGCGTGATGCAGCCCGCCCGAAATGTTATAGGCGCAATCCACCACCCCGTCCGCCACCAGCTCGGCGGCTACCAGAGTAGCCCCGCTGCTAAGAACCGCCGCATCGTACATTCCGGGGAAATAGGGATTATCCCCCTCCAGGCTGAAATTAAAGCGATGGGCCTCGTCGGCGCCATCACCGGCGCTGAGCCGCCGCACCGCTGCGATATACTCCGGCGTATGCAGCCAGCGCAGTTCCTCCTCCGCGGCGGCGCGGGGCGTCACCAGCCGGGCATCCTCGTGGTCAAAGGCCCCATAACCCCGCAGCAGCTCGTAGGTATAGCGCAGCCGCACCGGGCGCATCGGGTGGCCGCCGCGCAATTCGTGGCGCGACATCCGGTCATCATAAACAAAAGCGGCCCGGGGCATATCATCCCTCCGGCGGAAAAGTATCGGCGGAAAATGCCGCAGGAAAGCATCGGCGGAAACCGCGCCCCCCCGGCACCCGCCACCCGACGCGCCAAATTCCGCGAAATTTGTATCCCAAAACGCGGCGCAATCCAGGGCCAAACGGGTATATTAGTGGGCGTTGCGGCAAAGGCCGCCGCGCCCTATTATCCGCCCAACCAGGCGGTCATCGCGCCGAATCGCCCGATTTCGGCCCAGCTTGCCCCATAAGCCGTTATGGGCCGGGGCCTCAATAAGAACACGGGGGTTGCGTTAAGAACACGGGTATTAGCCTCCAGCGCGGCAGCCCGCCGCGCCGCCAAGACCGGAAGCAGGCTTCAACATCCTTTGGCGGCTGTCATTTTATCTTTCTTTTCCCGCCATTGGGTTGAAACGTCCGCACTTTCGCAGAATTCATCCTTAGTCTGATGAGGGGTGTTTGTGATGCCAATCGAATTCGACGAGTCCATGCAACAGCGGTTGAAGCAGGCCGAAATGGCGGAGCGGGAAATGGCGCGGCTCCAGCCCCTCGCCGCCGAGGCCGAGGACCTGCGCCACAAGCAGGTCCGCGCCGCCAAGTTCGAGGATAGCCTCAAGCGCCGGGAACAGTCCCTGGTCGAAGCCCGCCAACTGGTGGAAGCCGCCGGCATCCGCCAAGTGGAAATCCCCGACCTGCTCAACGAAGCCGCCCAGTCCGTCAGCCTCCTTTTCGCCGCGATGAAAGACGTATCCAACAAGCGCCGCCGCGCCGCCGAAGCCCTCGCCATCGTCGACCGCGTGGACTACGAAGTGGAGCTGGAGGAAACCGGCGAGGAGCAAATCGCCCTCAACCGCGACCCCCGCGGCCTGGCCTACGCCCTCGCCTCCCGCCACGGCGACCCCAGAGTGCAGCAAATGCTGGAGGAAATGGACCCCGGCTTCGACCTCCTCCGCAACTGCAATATGGCCGACGCCCTGCACCGCGACGTGGCCGATTTCGTCACCGAACACGTAACCGCCACCTCCCGGCCGGCGGCCAACAAACCCCCGTTCCTCGGCAACATCCCCGCCACCGCCGCCCGGCCGCACCCGGAAACCGACGGCGAAAAGATCCCCGCCCCAACCCGCTAACCGCCGCTACCGCCCGCAACGCACACCCGGGGGCGCAAGTTATGCGCCCCCTACGCATTAAACCCCAATCCCACCGCCCGTTGACCCTCGCCACGCCCCGGTATACACTTACGCCAAATCATCCTATCCCAATCGGCCCACCCCGGCCGGAAGCCCCAACCGGGAGCGATGTATATGGCGGAGCTGGCGCAGTACGCGAACCAATACGAAAACATCCGCTTTGAGCGCAGCGATGGCATCCTGCAAGCCACCTTTCACACCAACGGCGGCCCCCTGCAATGGGGCGCCGGCCCCCACGAGGAATTTCCCCGCGCCTTCGCCGACATCGGCAGCGACCGCGCCAACCGCGTAATCATCATCACCGGAACCGGCGACGCCTTTTCCGGCCCCCAGGGCACCGCCGCCGGCGCCCCCAAACGCACCCCCCAAGAATGGGATCGAACCTATTGGGAAGGCAAGCGGTTGCTATCCAACCTGCTGGACATCGAAGTCCCGATGATCGCCGCCGTCAACGGCCCGGCCCTGCGCCATTCCGAAATCCCCCTGCTGTGCGACATCGTGCTGGCCGCCGACACCGCCGCCTTTCAGGATTCCGGCCACTTCATGAGCAACCTGGTTCCCGGCGACGGCGTCCATGTGGTCTACCCCATGCTGCTGGGGGCCAACCGCGGCCGCTATTTCCTGCTGACCGGACAGTCCATCGCCGCCGACGAAGCCCTGCGCCTGGGCCTAGTGAGCGAAGTGCTGCCCCCCGACGCCCTCCTGCCCCGCGCTTGGGAACTGGCCCGGCAAGTGGCCCAAAAATCCGACCTCGTATTGCGTTACACCCGCGTCGCCACAACGCAACACATCAAGCGTCAAATGCAGGATCTCCTGGGCTACGGACTGGCCCTCGAGGGCCTCGGTTCCGCCGATTCCCTGCTCAACCCCCCATAAATTCCCCATCGCATGGGTATGACGGAAAATGACGGACGCCGGGAAAAGGGCGGAAAATCCCCTTTTACCCCCCATTATCCCGAAATACGGGCTTAAAACCACCGGCAAGGCTTGAAAACCGCAAATCAATATGGCATTATAGGGATATGCGAGTAGGAGCTTTTGAAATAGACGAACCCATCCCCCAACTGCGGGATCCTCACGTCTTCGCCATGATCCGGCCTTGGGTGGACGTGGGCAGCGTAGGCACGCTCACCCTGAACCGCCTGGAGCGGTATATGGGGTCGAAAGACTTGGGGCGGTTGCACCGCCCCGGCAACTTCTTTGACTTCACCCGCTACCGCCCCAATATGCGCTTGGTCGAGGGCATCCGCCAAGTCAAAATACCCAACAGCACCATCCGCTACGCCACCACCGACCACGGCCCGGACTACCTGTTTTTCCACCTCTTGGAACCCCATTCCAACGGGGAGGATTACACCGATTCCGTGCTGGAAGTAGTGCGCCATTTCGGGGTCAAGCGTTACTGCCGCGTCGGGGCGATGTACGACGCCGTGCCTCACACCCGCCCCCTATTGGTCACCGGATCCCTGGGGTCGGTGGAGCAAAAACGCCCGGTGCCCAACTTCAAGCTGCAACAAAGCACCTATCAAGGCCCCACCACCATAATGAACCTGCTTTCCGAGGGCATCGAGCGGGACCAGATCGAAACCATCAACTTTATGGTCCACCTGCCGCAGTACGTCCAATTGGAGGAGGACTACGCCGGCACCTCCCGGATGATCGAAGTCCTGTCATCGGTATACGAAAACATCCCCGCCGACCTCGCCCCGGTGCGCCGCGGCCAGCGCCAGTACCGCGAACTCAGCGCCACCGTCGAGCGCAACTCCGAACTGAAATCCCTAATCCAGCAAATGGAGCAATACTACGACTCCCAATTGACCGCCGAAACCGAATCCGGCTCCTCCGGCCAGAGCGGCCCCGCCCCCGCCCTTTCCCCCGAAATCGAAGCGTTCCTAAGCGAACTGGGCGACCGGCTGGAAGGCGACCCCGACCGCGACGACTAGCCCGATCTACCCCGGCGTCAACCCAACAACCGGCCACGCCGCAATCAGCGTGGCCGGTAATCTTTTATCATCCCTACCGCGCCGGGAGGAGTATATGGAAAACAGGCAAGTTTCGTAGAGAGCCCGGTAATCGTAGATCTGCCCATCCTTGCCGGCGCCCGGCGGGAGCAGGGCGCCCTAGCCCTGGGCTATCCTCCGCCATCGGGCATCGCCCTATCCCGCCGCGAAATGAGCCGCATCACCATTCCCGAAACCGGCGGCCCCGAAAGCAACGCCAACGGCGGCGGCTGAAATCCGCCCCCCTTTCGCCAACCCGGCCCAACGGGTAAAATCCCCCTGCATCCCCACCCCACCCGGCACGGCAAGGAAAATTCAATGCGCCTCAGCGACTTCGTATCCGGCTGCCTCCAGCAGCACTACAACGCCATGCTTCGCTCCGTAGACGGCCTTTCCCCCGACGAAATCCGCTGGATGCCCACCCCCCAATGCTCCTCCATCGGCTTCCTCGTCTGGCACTACGGACGCACCCTCGACCGCTGGATTCACGCCCGCCTGCAAAACGCCCCGCAGCTATGGGAACAAGGCTGGGCCGCCCGCTTGGGCCAAGAAAGCATCGACCCCAACGACACCGGCTACGGCTACGGCCCCGACCGCCTGCAAGCCTTCCAACCCCCCGACACCGCCGCGTTACTGCAATACGCCGCCGCCGCCCTGGCCGCGGCCCAAGCCTACCTCTCCGCCCGCGCCGACGCCGACTTCGACGACCTCCCCGTAGCCAACCCCCGCGGCGGCGCCATGACCCTCGCCAATATGTGCCAGCAACTAATCTGGGAATTCAACCAGCACGGCGGCCAAATAGCCTACCTCCGCGGAATGCAACGCGGCCTCGAGGATTCTGCCTACAGCGGCGGCCTGCTGGAGGGATTGGCGCGAAAGTCATCCGGGCAAGATGCGTGACACCCCCCGATTGCGCCCATCGCCGCGCGGTGGTAGATTGCAAGGCGTGGAAACTCGAACCCCCCGATATGGAACTGCGAATATGACCACCGCCAACAACGGCCCCAAACGCGGCGTCATTTTCTCCGGTATGCGCCCCACCGGACGCCTGCACTTGGGCAACTACATCGGCGCCCTGCAAAACTGGGTCGCCCTGCAAGATGATTACGACTGCATCTACTGCGCCGTAGACATCCACGCCCTTACCACCGTCGAATCCCAAGCCGACGCCGCCAACATCCAGTCCAACATCGAGGATATGGTGCTGGACTGGCTCGCCGCCGGCATCGACCCGGAGCGCAGCATCGTTTTCGTCCAATCCCACGTCCCGGAAGTAATGACCCTGCACACCCTCCTAAGCATGGTCACCCCCCTCGGCTGGCTGATGCGGGTGCCTACGTTCAAGGAAAAAGTCCGGCAAATGGACGAAACCGAGGAAACCGTCAACTACGGGCTGGTCGGCTACCCCGTGCTGCAAACCGCCGACATCATCCTCTACAAAGCCGACACCGTCCCCGTCGGGCAAGACCAAATACCCCACATCGAACTGTCGCGCGAAATCGCCCGCCGGTTCAACAATTTTTTCGGCCCCACTTTCCCCGAACCGCAAGTCAAACTAACCGAATCCCCCCTGCTGGTAGGCTTGGACGGGCAGTCCAAAATGTCCAAATCGATGAACAACCACCTCGATTTGGCCGCCAGCCCGGAGTACACCGCCGAGCGGGTTATGTCCGCTTTCACCGACCCCCAGCGCACCACCCGCCGCCTCCCCGGGCGCCCCCGTGTCTGCAACGTATACGCCATGCACCAAGTATTCACCCCCCCCGACGCCGTCACCGCGGTCTACGACGAATGCGTAACCGCCGCCCGCGGCTGCGTCGACTGCAAACGCCACTTGGCCGGCAGCATCAACGACTGGCTGGCGCCGCTGCGGGAACGCCGCCGCCAATACGAATCCCGCCCCGGCTACATCCGCGAAATCCTGCACGAAGGCGGCCAACGCGCCCGCGCCATCGCCGCCCGCACCATCGAGGAAGTCTACGAAAAGATGGGCTTGACCGCCCCCTAGCCGCCCCCGCCGCCTATCCCAATAACTCAACCGAGGAAAAATGAGGAGCATCAAAAAACTCGCGGCCATCGCCATCATCGGCTTGCTGGCCGCCGGAATCATCGCCTGCGGCGGGAGCGACACCCCCGACCCCACCAACACCGCCGCCCCGCCCACCGCTACCCTAACGCCCGACACGCCAACCCCGATGCCCACCAACACGCCCACGCCCACCGACACGCCGCGGGCCACTGATACGCCCGCGCCCACTGCCACGCCGCGCCCAACGAACACGCCCGCGCCCGCCGCAACACCGCAACCCCAACCCACCGCGCGGCCCACCGACACGCCGCCCCCGGCAACGCCGGCCCCAACCCCTACCGCCGGCCTGCAACCCGTAGCCGACGCCCTGTCCCCCTTGGGCGACAACCTGCTATGGGTAGCGCATTACGATAACCCCACCGGGCGAATTTCCGTTTACGATCCTAGCGGCGCCTTTTCCCCCGAATCGCTACCCCTGCCGCCGGATCTGTCCCTTGAAGATGCATCCTCGCTGCCCGCCCTAACGCACTTGGTTTCCGGGAAAATTTACTTCGTGGCGGTAATCGAGCAGCAGCAAGTAGTCTTGGGCAACGAAATTCGCAACCTGACCGCCGGGGTGAATTTCCTCACTTGGTAGCCCCGCCGCCCCAATTCCCCAACAGACAGGTATAAGAACGATATGACCGAAACCGCGAAACGCCCCTTGCCCATCGCCGCCGACGGGCGCAACGCCCTCGATGTAGCGTTGGAGGCCACCGCCGCCGCCGGCGAAATCATCCGCCGCGGCTGGCACTCCGACCGGCAAATCACCTTCAAGGGCCGCGCCGACATCGTCACCGACATAGACCTAGCCGCGGAAAAGGCGATGCTGGAAATCTTGACCGGCGCCTTTCCCGACTTCGGCATCCTCGCCGAGGAATCGCCCCCCGTGCCCGGCGCATCCCCCTACCGCTGGGTAGTCGACCCGCTGGACGGCACCCGCAACTACGCCCAAAGCATCCCCCACTTCTGCACCATCGCCGCCCTCGCCGACGGCGACGACGTAATCGCCGGCGTAATCTACGACCCGATGCGCGAGGAAACCTTCACCGCCGCCGCCGGGCAAGGCGCGTTCCTCAACGGCCAGCCCATCGCCGTCTCCGCCGCTACTGAGCTATCCCGCAGTCTCCTTAGCTGCGATTTGGGCTATGTCGACGAAAAGGCGGCCCTAGCTTTGGATATGTTGCGCTCCCTATGGCCGGGACTGTACAGCGTACGGCTGATGGGTTCCGCCGGCTTGGGCGTAGCCTACGCCGCCGCCGGCCGCGTTGACCTGTTCTTTCATCATTCCCTATCGCCGTGGGACATCGCCGCCGGCCTAATCCTAGCCCAAGAAGCCGGCGGCATCATCGTCGACCGCCACGGCGCCAAAGCCGGGCTGTTCACCCCCAGCGTAATCTGCTCCAGCCCCGCCCTGATCAAAGGATTCCTCGACGCTACTGACGGCCTACCCTGGCGCACCGCCCCCTAGCCCCCGAACAACTGACAAGGGGATACGAAATTGCCAACCCCCGATTACGACCTGATAATCATCGGCGGCGGCATAGCCGGTTCGGCGGTAGCCGCCGCTATGGCCGCCGCCGGGGCGCATACCCTAGTGCTTGAACCCGAATCCCCCTTCCGCGACCGGGTGCGCGGCGAAGCCGTTATGCCCTGGGGCGTAGCCGAAGCGCGGCAAATGGGCTTGCTCAACGTCCTGGAGCAGGCCGGCGCCAACCCCCTGCCGTTCTGGGATTCCTACCAAGGCCCGGAACGTTCCGGCCGCCGCGATCTCACCCGCACCACGCCGGCCCAAGAGCCGGTACTCGCCTGCTACCACCCCGCCCTCCAAACCGCCCTGCTCAACCACGCCGAATCCTGCGGCGCCGAAGTCTGGCGCGGCGCCCGCGCCATCCCCTCCTTAACCCCATCCCCCCAAGAGCCACCCGGCCAATCCCCCGCCCCGTCCATCACCGCCCAGCGTCACGGCGAAACCCGGACGATAACCGCCCGACTGCTGGTCGGCGCCGACGGCCGCAACTCCCCCACCCGCAACTGGGCCGGTTTCCCGGTACAACACGACCCGGAACGCAACCTAGTTTCCGGCGTGCTGCTAAACGGCGTAGACCTCCCCGACGAAGCCACCCACGCCTGGCTCGACACCGCCAAAGGCCATTTCATCCTGAACTTCCCGCAAGGAAAAGGCAAAGCGCGGGTATATCTATGCTACCCCGCCGGCAGCGCCCCGCGCTACGGCGGCCCCGACGACATCCGCGAAGTGCTGCAACAATGCATCGCCGCCGGTGTCCCGCCCCAAGCCTACGCCAATGCAGCCCCCGCCGGGCCGTTGGCGACCTTCGACGGCCGCACCTCATGGGCGGAATCCGCCTACCAAGACGGCGTGGCCCTGGTCGGCGACGCCGCCGCCCACACCGACCCCACTTGGGGTCAGGGCCTCTCTATGGCCCTCCGCGACGCCCGCGTCTTGACCCAACAACTGCTAACCCACGACGATTGGCACGCCGCCGGCCGCGGCTACGCCGACGCGCGGCAAAAGTATTTCAGCGTAGTGCATACCATGGAAAACTGGCAAACCAGCCTGCTACTAAACACCGGCCCCCAAGCCGACGCCGCCCGCGCCCAAGCCATGCAAAGCTGGCGCAACGACCGCACCCGCAACCCCGATACTTTCCTCAGCGGCCCCGGCCAACCCCTGACCGAATCCCACCGCCGCCGCTTTTTCGGCCAAGACTAAACGCCGCCGCCCGAAACCTACCGCCGGACGCCTCCGCCCCCCAACCCCCTACCGCCGGACGCCGCTGCCCTGGTTAAGCAGAACGACCCCGTCGGCCACCAGCGCATCCACCTCCTCCCGCCCAAAGCCCCGCTCCAGCAGTACCTCGGCGGAATGCTCCCCCAGCGCCGGCGCCCGGCGGCGGATGCCCCCCGGCGTAACCGACAGTTTCACCGGCACCCCGATGTTATGTATCGTACCCAACTCCGGGTCCTCGGTATCCACCAGCATCTCCCGCGCCAGCACCTGCGGATCCCGGTACACCTGCTCCATATTATAAATCGGCCCTGCTACCACCCCCGCCGCGTCCAGCAACTCCAGCCAATGCGCCGTATCTTGCGCCGCGAAAGTCTGCTCCAGCAGCGCCGCCAGTTCCCCCTCTCGCGCCTTGCGATCCCACGGATCACGAAACCGCTCATCGTCAATCAAATCCTCCCGCCCGATAGCGCGGCAAAGCTGCTCCCAAGTCGGCTGGGTAGCGGCCCCCAAATTCAGATAGCCGTCCCGAGTTCGCAGCGCCTGGTACGGCGCAGACATACGATGCGCCGAACCCAAAGGTCCCGGGATCTCGCCCTCGGCAAAATATACCGACGACTCCCATACGGTATAAGCCACGCCCGCCTCCATCAGCGAAGTATCCACCATCTGCCCCTGCCCGGTCTTAAGCGCGTGAATATACGCCGCCATAATCCCGTTGGCCCCAAACAATCCGGCGGTAAGATCCGTGACCGGCACCCCCACTTTGGCCGGAGGTGAATCCGGGTGCCCGGTAACGCTCATCAACCCGCTTACCCCTTGCGCCACCAGATCGAACCCGCCCCGGTTGCGGGCCGGCCCGGTGCCGCCGAACCCCGATATCGCGCAGTACACCAGCCGCGGGTTAATCCCCGCCAATTCCTCATACCCCAAACCCAGCCGCTCCATCACCCCCGGGCGGAAATTTTCTACCACCGCATCCGCCCCCGCCGCCAGCCGCCGGAACACCCCCCGCCCGGCATCGCTCCGCAAATCCAGCGCCAAACTGCGCTTGTTGCGGTTCACCGCCAAAAATCCCGCCGACCAATCCTTGATGAACGGAGGCGCCATCCGCCGGTTATCATCGCCCCCCTGCGGCTTTTCCACCTTGATCACATCCGCGCCCATATCCGCCAATACCATCGTACACATTGGCCCGGCCAATATCTGCGTAAGATCCAAAACCACCATGCCGGACAACGGCCCGGCCCCGCGGGATCCAGTCATACTTTCCGCCCTCACCGGACAGCGCATCGCCGCCCGGCCATAAAATTCGCCAACGATTACCGGCAACCCCCATCATAATATACCCAACCCCCGCCCCGCCCAACGCGCCGCCAAAACCCGCCCCAATCCGCTACCACAAAGCGCGGCATACTGATATATTGGAATCAGAGGGCCGCAACACCCGCCGCGGGCCAGCCACCAACGGACAAGCGAGTATGCTGGACAACCCCATCGAAATACTGCAACTGGCCGCTTCCGGCGTAATCGGCTACCTGTTGGGCGCCTTGCCCTTTGCCCAATGGGTCAGCCGCTACATCAAGGGCGTGGACATTTTCAGCACCGGCAGCACCCTCGCCGGCACCGCCAACGTGTTCTGGAACGTTGGCCGCCGCAGTGGGATGCTGGTGTTTGCCGCCGACGTAGGCAAAGGCGCCGCCGCTGTCGCCGTCGCCTGGGCGTTGGGCATCGAAGCTCCCCTTACCCTGATCGCCGCCGCCGCCGCCATCGTAGGCCACTGGGCATCCGTGTTTTCCTCCTTCCGCGGCGGCGACGCCATGACCCCCTTGATCGGCGTAAGCGTAGCCCTGACCCCCTGGCTGACCGTGGCCGCCGCTATCGCCGGCGTGGCCACCGTGTTGCTGCTCCGCAAACATCCCCTCCGTTCATCCTGGGGCATCTGCGCCGGCTTCCTGCTGATGCTCGCGCTGAGCCAGACCCTCGGCATAGACGTGGAAATCGTGCCGGGCTTGACCGGCCTAGCCGCCTTGGTACTGCTCCGCAGCATGATTGTCCGCCGCCGCATCAACGCCGTCGGCCCCCGCCCCGACGACCAGGACGACGAAATGGAATCCGACCCCGGCCCCCCCTTCCTTTCCCCCCCGCAGGGCGGAAACTAACGGGAATCCCGCATTTCCCGCAACCGCAGCGCCCAACGCAAATGCTCATCCTGCGCCGCCTCCGCCGCCAATTCCGGCGCCAGCGACAGCACGCTGTCCAAATGCCGCAGGCAAGACTCCACATCCCCGATCTGCGAATACACCCGCGCCGCGTTATAATGCGCCGACGCCAATCCGGGGTTAGCCTCCAGTGCCGCCCGGTACGCCTCCAGCGCCCCGTCAATGTTGCCCTGCGCCTCCAGCACCGCCCCCCGATTGCTATGCGCCTCGGCGAAATCCCCCCGCACCTCCAGCGCCCGCGCATAATCCGCCGCCGCCGCATCGTAATCCCCCACCGCATCATAAGCCAGCCCCCGGTTGTTATACGCCTCCGCATCCTCCGGGTCCAGCCGCAGCACCTCCGAATAATCCTCCAGCGCTTCCTGCAACCGCCCCAGATAATAGCAAGTGCGGGCGCGGTTAAACCGGGGCCGCGGGTCCTCGGGATCCAGCCCCGCCGCCCGTCCGTAGCTGGCGATCGCCTCCTCATGCAACCCCAGTTCGTCCAAAGACGCCCCCCGGTTCAGATGCGCGTTGCCCAGATCCGGCCGCCGCTCGATCACCCGCTCAAACTGCGCCACCGCCTCCTGATGCCGCCCCGCCCCCGCCAGCACAATCCCCCGGTTATACATCGGCTGAATATAGTCCGGCGCCAAATCGATCGCCCGGGAATAATCCGCCAGCGCCCGGTCTACCTCCCCCAAATCGTCATAAGCGTTCCCCCGCTGGTAATAGGCTTCCGCCAGTTGCGGCGAGCGAACCAGCGTCTCGGTGAACTCCGCAACCGCCTGCTCCGGCTGCCGCAGCCGCAGATGCGCCAGCCCCAAATTAAACCGCGCATCCACATCCGCCGGAGAACGCTCCAGCGCCGCCCGGTAAGCCGCCGCCGCCGCCTCATGCCGCCCCAGCGCATAGCAGGCATTGCCCCAGACCATCATCGCCCCATCGATTTCGTCGCCGCTAAGCGCATCCGCCGCCGCCGCCAGCAGACGCCGCGGCTCCCCGCTCAACCGCGAACCCCGCGGCCCCGGCGTAATCCGCCCCACCCCCACCGAGTACCGCTCCAGCAACGACGCCAAAACTTCCAAATCCGGCCGCTCGTCCAAAGTGTCCATAGCAAACACAACCCACGCAAAATTGCCCCTCTAGCATACACCCCCGGCCAACCATCCGCCCCCCATCCGCCCCCCGGCGTTGAAAACCCCGCCGCCGCCGCGTACAATCCCCCCAAACCGACACGCCGCAGGAGTTAATCGTGACGCAAGACCGCCAAGTCATCCTGTACACCCATCCCGACTGCGCCTTTTCCTCGGCCGCCAAAATGGACTACCGCAAGCGCAAAGTAGCCTACGAGGAAGTCGATCTGTCTAAGCAGGAAGATCGGATCCCCGAACTGCTGGCCCTAACCAAAGGCGAGCGGATCACCCCGGTAATCGTCGATGACGGCGCAGTCACCATCGGATTCAAGGGCGGCACTTGAGAATTCTAACCCAGGGCCGGTCGGCCCCTACCCGCCGCCAACTCGCCGAAAAACGAATTGGAACGAATTTTCAAATTCCTGCCATTTGCCTATTGTAGAACATCCGGGCGTGTGTTAGCCTACTGCTAACCTAACGAAAGGAATGTGCCGGGCTATGAAAAAAGAAAAAGCGGCAACCACCGACAAAAAGGCGGCCCTCGACATCGCCCTCAGCAGCATCGAGAAAGACCACGGCAAAGGCGCCGTAATGCGCTTGGGCGAACTCAACCACCTCACCACCGAAGCCATTTCCACCGGCTCCCTCGCCGTCGACATCGCTTTGGGCACCGGCGGCGTACCCCGCGGGCGGGTCACCGAAATTTTCGGCGCCGAATCCGCCGGCAAATCCACCCTCGCCATTCACCTGATGACCGAAACCCAAAAAGCCGGCGGCGTCGCCGCCTACATCGACGTCGAACACGCCCTCGACCCCTCCTACGCCTCCAACTGCGGCCTCGACCTCAACGAGCTGCTCATCGCCCAACCCGACAGCGCCGAGCAGGCCCTGGACATCACCGAGCAACTAGTCCGCAGCGGCGCCATCGATGCCGTAGTAGTCGACAGCGTAGCCGCCCTAGTGCCGCAGGCGGAAATCGAAGGCGATATGGGCGACACCCACGTCGGCCTGCAAGCCCGCCTGATGTCCCAAGCCCTCCGCAAACTCACCGGCACCATCAACAAATCCAAAACCGCCGTAGTGTTCATCAACCAATTGCGCGAAAAAATCGGCGTATCCTACGGCAGCCCCGAAGTCACCCCCGGCGGCCGCGCCCTCAAATTCTACAGCTCCGTCCGCATCGACCTCCGCCGCGTCGAATCCATCAAGCAAGGCTCCGAAGTCATCGGCAACCGGGTGCGGGCCCGGATCGTGAAAAACAAAGTCGCCGCCCCCTTCCGGGTCGCCGAGTTCGATATTATGTTCAACCAGGGCATCAGCAAAATGGGCGACCTCCTGGAAATCGGCGTCGCCCGGGGCATCATCAAAAAATCCGGCGCTTTCTACTCCTACGGCGATACCCGCCTGGGCCAGGGCCGCGAAAACTCCAAAGACTTCTTGCAACACCACCCGGAAATCGCCGCATCCGTAGAAAACCGCATCCGCGCCAACAACGAAATCGAACCCCCCGCCCCCGAACTAGAGGATGACGACGACGAACTGGCCTACGGCGGCGTCCCCTCCGCCAACGGCAGCACCCCCGAACCCGCGGCCTAACAAACCCCCACGCCCACGCCCATAAAAAAGCCGCCGATACGGTTGATAATGATTGAACCCGACCAACATCCGCCCATCGCCGCCGATTGCCGGACGCAAGAGGCGCAGGCCAGCAACGCCGCCCTGCGCCTGCTGGCAATCAGACCCCGGACGGTGGATGAAATGCGGCAGCGACTGTCAACCCGTTTCGGCAACGCGGCGGTGGAAAAAACCATAACCCGCCTGCAAGCCCAGGGCCTGCTCAACGACGCCGCCTTCGCCCAACAGTGGCGCAACAGCCGCGAGCGCCGCAAGCCCCGCAGCCAAGGAATGATCGAGCGGGAACTGCGGGCGAAAGGGGTAGCCGACGAAATCATCAGCCAAACCCTGGAAGGATACGACTCCGCCGCCGCCGCCCATCGCGCCGCCGCCCGCTACGCCGCCCGGCAATCCGGCGGCGGCCGCGCAGTTTTCGACCGCCGGGTCGGCGCATTCCTGAACCGCCGCGGCTTCAACGGGGAAACAATCCGCCAAACCCTGGAGCGCCTCCGCGAGGAACTGCAAATCACCAGAGCGGAAAGCCCGGAGGATTAAACCGCACCAGCCCGGAACCCGCCCGCCTTAGTTGATCAGCGAACCCGGGACACCGCCACATACACGGCAATGCACCCCAGCAGTACATCCCAAACGCTGAACAGCGGGGCGGCAATGATATAAATCAGGCAGGCCCCGCCTACGGAGCATCCCGCAATCCACGCCAACCCGGTTCCCCGTTTCATATTCACGGAACGGCTGATCAGCTCGCTGCCCCCGTAGGCTATCGCAAGGCTGATAAATCCGCTCACAAAAGGAACGCCCCGCAACAGCCAAACATCCACGGCATACCACAGCAAGCCGCCCACGATAGCGACCGCGATCCCAACGCCAATCGCCCGGGCGTAATAACTCGGCTGGACATCGTACGTCGGCAGCCTTTCCGGCCGCCCGCACTCCCGGCAGCGGATGCCCACCGGCGCCTGCACCAGACACACGGTGCAGATGCTTTTCCCGCAATGGCTACAGGAAAGGCGAGTTTCGGTTTCGGGGTGCCAGTTGCAATAACTGGCACTGGCCTCTTGGCCCGCCTGTCGCGGATCCGTGGCCATAATTTGCTCCTGCCCCTTCGGGTTATCCGGTCGCTCCGGGTATACGCTCCACCCACTGCGTCCGGTCATCCACATCCCGATCCCGGACCAGCCGGTTGAATATAACTTTCCTGCGGGGCAAATCGCCGGGCATCGGCGACCAGTTAGCCAATAGCCGCTTCAGCAGCGCCAGCCCCACAACCCCCAAGCAATACCATACCATTGTAAGCCCTTCCGTCATCTTTAGCCCGCCCGGAACCACGAAAGACAGCACGGGCAACGAAAGCAGCGCTGTCAGCGCCCAAACCCCGGCCCCGGCGCGGTAAATCAGACACCCCCCGAAATAAATCGCCAGCGCAATCGCGAAAATCACCGGCGAAAAGGCCAGCAACGTCCCCGCGGCCACCCCCAACCCCCGCCCCCCCTGAAACTTCAGAAACGGCGACCAATTGTTCCCCGCCATCGCCAAAAGCGGCGGCCCCATCACCAGCGGCGAATCCCACGAAATCCCCGCCCCATAAACCGCAAACCATACCGAACCCGCCCCCTTGACCAGCACATCGGAAAGCGCCTGCACCACCATCCATTTCTTGCCCACGTGCTGGTTGACATTATTGGCGCCAACATTCCCGCTCCCGTAACGCCGCAGGTCAATCCCCTTGACCACCCTGCCGATAATGTAGCCCGTCGGGATGGCGCCCCACAAAAAGGCGGCGATGTATACCGCGGCGATTATCATCCGCTTTCCCGTGCCGGTTCCCGCCGGCGCCCTTTCCCGAATGCCCGCATCGCCCTTTTCGCCCTACCCCCGGCGGCTTGCCCTGGCGGCATCGGCGGCGGCTTCCAATCGTTCCACCGATTCCAACGGCGGTCCGGCGTAGCCCGGCGGCACATCATCGCTGTTCCCCATCCCGTGATAGTCGCTCCCCCCGCACGGAATCAAATCATATTCCCGCGACAGCCGCGCCAACTGCCGCACCGTATCATCGCCATATTTGCCGTAATAAACCTCCATCCCCGAAAGCCCCGCCCCCGACAAACCGGCGACCCCGCTCTCCATATCGTTCATATAAGCGGGATGGGCCAATACCGCCGCCCCCCCCGCCCGCCGGATCATCGCCACCGCCTCCTGCGGCGTCAGCTTGACCCGCTCCACATAAGCCAGCCCGTTGCGCCCCAAGTATTCCGGGAAAGCGTCTTTCGGCTCCTGGCAGTAACCCGCCTCCACCATCGCCATCGCCACGTGCGGACGCCCCACTGCCCCATCCCCCGCGAAGTGCTGCACCCGCTCCCACTCCAGCCGTATGCCGAACTGCGCCAGCTTTTCCACCATCGTCTTGGCCCGATCCACCCGCCCGGCGCGAAAACGCCGCAATTCCGCCTGCAACTCCGCATCCCCGGGGTCAATGAAATACCCCAAAACATGAACCTCATCCCCCGGAACATCCGCGCTCAACTCAATCCCTGGAATGATGCGCACCCCCGGAAACTCTTTAGCGGCATCAAAAGCCTCCGCCAAACCATCGGTAGTATCGTGGTCGGTGACCGCGATGGTTCGCAGTCCTCGCCCCGCCGCCAAACGCACCAACTCCGTAGGGGTAAGACGCCCATCGGACGCCAGCGTATGCAAATGCAAATCCACAACTGCGCTCATTTATGCGTCGTCCTATCCACGCGCTCCACCCACAGAGCGCGTCCGGTTTCATCATCAATTTCCGTCAAAGCCGCATTGAATACGCAAGGCCCTTTAGCTACCGTAAGATTATTCGGCATCGAAGTCAGAAAACGCTGCAATACGGCGTTAATATCGCTTCCGATTACTGAATCCGCCGGCCCGGTCATCCCCACATCGGTAAGATACGCCGTCCCTCCGGGCAAGATGCTGGCATCCACCGTGCCGACATGGGTATGCGTGCCGAACACCCCGCTCACCCGCCCGTCCAAATACCACCCCATCGCCTGCTTTTCCGATGTCGCCTCGGCGTGAAAATCCACGATCACCACCGGCGAATCCCCTTCGCCCCGCAGTTCCGACAGCAGCCGGTCGGCGGCGCGGAAAGGGCAATCCAACTGCGGCATAAACACCCGCCCCATCAGGTTGATCACCACCGCCCCCCGGCGCCGCAACACCCCCACCCCCGGAGCTTGCGGCGGGTAGTTCGCCGGACGCAGCACCGGCAGCCCATCGCCCCGCGCCTCGTCCAAATGCGGGATGAATTCCTTTTTATCCCAAATATGATTGCCCGAAGTAATCACATCCACTCCGGCATCCAGCAATTCCGATGCCGTTTCCACCGTAATGCCGAAGCCCCCGGCGGCGTTTTCGCCATTGGCGATAACCAAATCTATACCCTTTTCCTGCCGCAAACCGGGCAAGATCCGGCGCACCGCCTCCCTACCAGGACGCCCGATAACATCGCCGATCATCAATATCCGCAAAGGATTTCGTTCCTTCCCTCCGGGCGAATCGCCCGCAGCCTGATTTGCCGGAAACCTGATTTATCGGAAACTTTGATTTATCGAAAAAGAGACCCAGCAGCCGGCGATTCCCGCTCCTGAGTCCCTTTCCATCGCTTTGCCGAAGGCCCCGCCTGCCGGGCGGAACGACAGGGGGGCCTGTCCCTATGGCAATCCTTTGCCGGTTCTAACGGGCATACTCCACGCTGCGGGTTTCCCGTATCACCGTCACCTTGATTTGACCGGGGAAAACCAAATCCTCCTCAACCTTGCGGGCGATGTTCCGGGCCAGCGAAGCCGCTTCCAAATCGTCCATATCATCGGGCTTCACCATCACCCGCACCTCGCGCCCGGCCTGGATCGCGAAGGTGCGCTCCACGCCCTCGAAGCCGGAAGCCACCGCCTCCAGTTCCTTGAGCCGCTTGACATACAGCTCCAGCGATTCCTTGCGGGCCCCGGGCCGGGCGGCGCTGATGGCATCGGCCGCCGCCACCAGAAACGACTCCACGGTTTCGTGTTCGTCCCAGTGATGCTCCAGAATCCCCCGGTAGGAACTATGGTTGATCCCGTGCCGCTTGGCGATTTCCGCCCCGATTTCGGCGTGCGGACCGGAAACCTCATGGGTAAGCGCCTTCCCCACATCATGCAACAACCCCCCCACTTTGGCGACCTGCACATTGGCCCCCGCCTCGGCGGCCAGCATCCCCGCCAGCAGCCCCACCTCCACCGAGTGCTGCAACACATTTTCCCCGTAGCTGTACCGATACTTGAGCTGCCCCAGCAGCCGGATCAATTCCCGGTCCAGCCCGCTGACCCCCACATCGAAAGTCGCTTGTTCCCCGGCTTTCATAATGGTCTGGTCGATTTCCCGCTGGGCGCGGCCGACCATTTCCTCGATCCGGGCGGGCTGAATCCGCCCGTCCGACACCAGCTTCTCCAGCGACAGCCGGGCGATTTCCCGCCGCACCGGGTCAAAACAGGATACGGTCACCGCCTCCGGGGTATCGTCAATAATGACCTCCACCCCGGTAAGAGCTTCCAAAGTCCGAATGTTGCGCCCCTCGCGGCCGATGAGACGCCCTTTCATCTCATCGTTGGGCAGGGATACCACCGCCGTGGTGCTTTCCGAAACTACGTCAGAGGCCAGCCGGTTAATCGCGGTCGCGATAATCTTGCGCGCGTTTTCGTCCGCCCGCTCCTTATACTCCCGCTCCAGTTCGTAATAGCGCCGGGCCAAGTCATGCTTCGCATCCTCCTCCCCGCGCTTCACCACCGCCTCGCGGGCCTCGTCCACGGTAAGCCCGGCGATGCGCTCCAAAGCCTTCGTCTGCTCCGCCCTCTGCGTCTCGACCTCCAGGCGGGACTTCTCGATATGGGCTTCCTTTTCGGAGAGTTGCGCTTGCCGCTGATCCTGCGCCTCGATCTTGCGCTCCAGTTGCTCCTCCCGCTGCAAGTGCCTGTCCTCCAAGCGGGCCAGCTCCCGGCGTTGTTCCTTGACCTCCGACTCAGCCGCGTTTCGTAGCTTCAGGGCTTCTTCCTGCCCCTCCAAGAGGATTTTCTTACTGTCCTCCCGAGCTTGGGCGGTCAGACTTTCGGCCGTCTCGCCGGCCGCCGCCCAACGCGACGCCCGGCCCCGCTGCCGCAGCCACAGCCAGACTGAACTCCCTAGACCCAGGGCCGCCAGGACGGCCAGGACAGCGATGATAACTGACGACATATCACCTTTCCCTTATCCGCCTATTGTACCCCATCGAGAGCAACACCCCATCATCCGGGGCCGTACTGAATTTTTGCCCTCTAGCAGAATAATACCGAGATCCCCCCCAAGCGTCAAGGCAAAAACCCCCGCCAGCAGCAAAGAAACCGCCCTATTCCTGCCGCCGCCTATTCTTGACGTCGAATGAACCCGTCCAGCAATGGAACCGCCAGCGAGTAGCGCCCCCGGCGGTTCCGGTAAACCAATCCCGAATCGCACAACGCCGAAAGCATCTGCGCCACATGGCTGGCCGAAAACGGCCGCTCCAGCGGCTGCGACGCACTAACCACATCCTGCACGCTGAACTCCTCTCTGGCATTCCCCAAACCCGCCGCCACCCGCAGCAAATCCCTCTGCCGGTCCGTTGTCCGATACCACCGGCCGGCGAAAAAATCCGCATCCAGTTTCCGCTGAATATCCTCAACCGGCACCGCCGCCTCCGAGTTAGCCGCCCACACATCAAAGACTTCCCGGCAAAAGAACTGCACAAAATATGGATACCCCGCCGTCGCCCGGTACACCAGCTCCACCGACTCCTCCGTGAAAGCCACCGGGCAATCCGCCGCCTCCACCGGCTTGACTATCGCATCCCGGCACGCCGGCGCGTCCAGCCGGTTCAGCGTAACCACCCGGAACATACGCTCCGCGAATGTCCGCTCCTCCACCAAATTTGGAAACAGCGTCGGCAGACCCGACAACAGCAGCATAAAAGGCACGCCCTTTTTCTGCACCGACTGAAACACATCCAACAGCAGCGCCGCCGGGGAATAATCCCGGCTTTTCCCTCCATTGGTCAGATTCTGCGCTTCATCGTAGGCGAAAACCACCCCGCGCACCCCGAAATCCTTAACCCCGTCCCACGCCGTCTCCAGCACCGCGCTCAACTTGTCCGAAGTCAAGCCCGGCGCACTATCCCATACATACCTAAGCGCATCGTAATCCAGCCGATGCGGGATTAGCGCCCGATCCCTCGTTAAGCCTATCCCCCGCCCTTGCCGCTCCCCCAAAGTCAGAGAGGAAAGCGCCACCGCCAAGTCAACCATCAAGCGGCTCCCCAACGCATCGCCGCTTAACCTGGCCGCCTCCGAAAGATCGTTGCCCGCCCAGCGCCAGCCGCGACCCAACGCCAAAGGCCGCCAAGTGTCCATCAACACCGTCTTCCCCACGCCCCTGATCCCCGTCAAAATCATGTTATCCAAGATAACATCCTGGCCCAGCAGCTTTTGGAACTCCCCGGTTTCATCATCCCGGCCCGCCAAATAAGGGGGTATATGCCCCGCCCCCGGCCGAAACGGGTTTCGGAACCCCGCATCCGTCATCGCAGTCCGTCCCTATCATTGATTTTAACCATACGGCTAATTTTACCCTATGCCATAAATTCAGTCAACAAAGTAAAGTTTCGCGCCTTTCAACCCTATTGAGCGCCCGCCCCCCCTACGCTACAATAAAAGCAATGCGCCCACCTATCCCGCCGCCCTTTGGCCGCCCTTTGAGTGATTGCTGATGCCCGACCACGACTACTACGCCCTTTTGGGCGTTCCCCGCAACGCCAGCGACGAGGATATACGCCGCGCCTTCCGCCGCATGGCCATGGAGTACCATCCCGACCGCAACAAAAACCCCGGCGCCGAGGATAAATTCAAGGAAGTCAACGAAGCCTATCAAGTCCTATCCGACGCCAAAAAACGCGCCCAATACGACCGCTTCGGCAAAGCCGGCGTCGGCGCCGGCGCCAACGGCCCGGGAGCCGGCAGCCCCTTTGACGGCTTCGACGTGTTCGGCGGCTTCGGCGATATTTTCGATTCCTTTTTCGGCGACGCCTCCGCCCGCAGCGCCCGCCAGCCCCGCCGCGGCGCCGACATCCAGCAACAAGTAACCCTCACCTTCGAGGAAGCCGTTTTCGGCGCATCCCGCGAAGTCGAAATCAACCGCCTCGAGCATTGCCGCCACTGCTCCGGCGCCGGCAACGAACCCGGCACATCGGTCGATACCTGCGCCACCTGCCAGGGCCGCGGCCAAGTCCGCCGCTCCCAGCGCAGCGTTTTCGGCCAATTCACCCAAGTCGTCGGCTGCCCTGCCTGCCGCGGACGCGGCAGCGTAGTCTCTACCCCCTGCGGCCAATGCCGCGGCAGCGGCCAGCAACGCCGCAAACGCAAAATCGAAGTCCGCATCCCCGCCGGCGTCGAAACCGGAATGCAAGTCCGCCTCAGCGGCGAAGGCGACGCCGGCAGCGAAGGCGGCGGCCCCGGCAACCTCTACGTCTCCGTCGAAGTCCGCGAACACAACTTCTTCCGCCGCGACGGCTCCGACATCATCTATACCCTACCCCTCAACCTGGCCGAAGCCGCCCTCGGCGCCGACAAAGTCATCCCCACCATCGACGGCTTCGAGGAAAATTTCAAGGTGCCGCAAGGCACTCAGCCCGGAACCCCCTTCACCCTGCGCGGCAAAGGCGTCCCCCACCTCAACTCCAACCGCCGCGGCGATCTGCGAATCCTCGCCGACGTCCGGATCCCCGGCTCCCTCAACGGACGCCAGCGCGAACTCCTCGAGGAACTAGCCCGCTCCTTCAACGGCGAAGCCCCCAAAAAACGCTCCGCCAACGCCAAACCCAACCGCAAAAAACGCCCCAAAAAAGACGCCGCCCAAGAACCCAACCCCGAACCCATCCCCCCCGACGCCCCCGAAAAGGGCCTTTTCGACCGCATCAAGGAAGCCTTCTGAATGCCCTGGCAGGAAATCAGCATATCCGTCCCCCACGAATACGTGGAACCCATCTCCTACCTGTTCGGGCGTTACGGCAAGGGCCTAACCACCGAACCGCAGGGCAACGGACGGGTGCTGCTCCGCACCTACCTAGAATCCCATTCCCGCCAACGCCTCGCCCGCATCGAAATCGGCGTCCGGCTAGTCAGCGCCATCGAACCCCTCGGCCAACTGGCAATCCGCGACCTGGACGACACCGAGGATTGGCAAAATAGCTGGAAACAGCACTATGACGCCCTGCCCGTAGGCCAACGCCTGATCATCAAACCATCATGGGTAGAACTGGACCGCGAGGCCGCCAACGGCCGCCTAATCATCGAACTCGACCCTGGCATCGCCTTCGGCACCGGCTACCACCCGACCACCTACACCTGCCTGGAAGCCCTGGAGCAACTGGTCGCCCCCGGTATGACCTTCCTGGACTTGGGCACCGGCTCCGGTATCCTGACCATAGCCGCCCTGCGCCTGGGCGCCGCCTCCGCCGTGGCCCTAGACATCGACGGCCAGGCGATAGCCGCCGCCCGCCAAAACTTCCGCCGCCTGCGCCTGCAAGACCGGGTGACCCTAGCCAAAGGCTCCATCCCCCACGCCGCCGCCCCGGCCGGCGCCTTCGACCTCGCCGTCGCCAACATATCCGCCCGCGGCGTCGCCGACCGCGCCCCCTTCATCCTCCCCGCCCTCCGCCCCAACGGAATGCTGATCGCCTCCGGCCTCCTCGCCACCCAGCGCCCCGAAGTGGACCACGCCGCCCTCGCCCTCGGCTTCGCCCCCGAACTGGAATGGCCCCGCGACGAATGGCTAACCCTAGGCTACCGCGCCCCATCCGATCAAGCCGCCAAATAATCCCCGCTTGAAATCCCCCAAGCCGAAGCGTAACATCCCAACCGCCAACTATCACACGCAAACAACTATAGGAGAAAGCGCCAGCCATTGGAAAAGGTTGACCTGCAACGCTACCGGATCACCGGACGCTTGGGCGCCGGCGCGGATTACGAAGTCCGCTCCGCCATCGACCTGGAATCCGGCGCCGAAGTCGCCCTAAAACGCCCCGTCCCCCAAGCCGTAAGCCGCCGCCAGCACGCCGCCATCGAAGCCCGCACCGCCCGCCTGCTGCAAGCCTACGACCGCGCCGGCCACGCCGGGGGATTGCTCGCCCCCCTGCTGGGCTACACCGATACCGCCATCCACAACGCCTTTTTCGGCGACGACCTCCCCGAACCCTACACCGTCCTAATCCAGGCCCGCGCCCCCGGCATACCCCTGCTGGGCGATCTGATGTCCCGCATCACCGGCGTCCCCATCGCCGCCGGGCAAAACCTGTTCGCCATGTTCCCGCTGATACAGCCAGCCGGCGCCGCCCCCTTTCCGGTCCATAACCAATTACTGGAGCTGGAACAGGCATATCTCGATGCCGGATACATCCTCATGGATCTGCGCCCCCAAAACGTCTTTTACCAACCCGGCGCCGCCCGGATCCAAGTCATAGATTCCGGCGCCCTAGCCGGAATCGACGACCCCGCCCCCCGCGGCCGCCCCCCTCTGGACGTCAACGACGCCTGCCTGGAGCTGCTGAAATTCTACGCCACCCCCGACCCGCCCCCCCAAGACGCCGCCGGCTACCGCGAAGCCCGCGGCCTCCGCCCGGTAGTAAACATCCCCCAAGAACTGGACGAAATGCGCCGCGCAATGGCCGGAGCCGGCCCCGAAATAGCCGCCCGCGGCGCAACCATGCTGGATCAAATCGCCAACCGCGCCTACACCGATTACCGCCAATTCGCCGCCGACCTCAACCCCTGGCTCGAAGCCATCGCCAACCGCAACCAAGCCGCCCCCGACTACCCCACCGCCCAAGCCGTCTGGCAAGAAGCCCTGCAATGGCTCCGCGCCGACCACTGGACCCGCTACCAATTCAACCCCCAAACCGACCTCGCCCCCTATTCCCCCTAAATCATCAAGCTAAATAGTCAAGCCCGCCGCCGATGAGTAGCCGGATGGGGAGGAAAAATAGTAATGACGCTGAAAAACGGCATCTTGGAATTAGCCGCTAAAGTCCCCGACGTCAGGGAAGCGCTGGTTTCCGAGGAGGCGACCAAGCAGGCATTGATTGTCCCCTTCATAAAAGCGTTGGGGTACGACGTCTATGACCCTCGGGAAGTGTTTCCCGAATACACGGCTGATTTCGGAACCAAGCAGGGCGAAAAAGTGGACTACGCCATAATGAATAACGGCGTACCCGTCATCCTGATTGAATGCAAGCGAGTGACCGACAATCTCAACGCCCCCAACGCAGTGTCGCAGTTGTTCCGCTACTTCGTTTCCACCGGCGGGGTTCGGCTGGGGATACTGACCAACGGGGTAAAGTATCAGTTCTTTTCCGACATCGACGAACAGAACGTAATGGATTCGACCCCGTTCCTTGAGCTTGACTTGGAAAACCTGACCGACACTAGCTTGGAACATCTGGCCCGGTTCGTCAAAGGCTTCGACGTCAAAGCCACCGTGGAGGAAGCGGCCCGCATCCGCCATATCGACCGGATCAAAGGTCTGCTAGAGCGGCAGTTAAGCGAGCCGGACAAGGGGTTCGTTGACTGGATTCGACGGGAACTGTATCCCGACAAAACCTCCGGGGCCTTCAGGGCCAAGCTGCCCGAAATGGTGAAACAGGCGGCGCAGGATTTCGTGAAAGACAAAACACGCCAGACCCCGCCGCCAGCCCAAAACCCGCCCCCACCGGACAAGGGCCGCGGGGATGAAACCGCGCCGGACACCCCCGAAGTGCCGGCCTACATCGCCATCCCCCGCAGCAAAGGCTTGTACTACCAGGGACACGAAAAGCAGTATCTCGGGAAGGATCGCAAGCTCGGTGAGGCGCTTATCCCCGACCACGCCCGAATCTACCGCCTCACCGAGGAACTATGCCCCTCTGACAAAAATAAGCCGGAGATAGTGGCGTGGTGGGCCAAATTCAATGACGGGGATACAGTGGGGGATGCTCTGTCCAGACCCGGTTATCATCGAAGTTGGCTCGGCCACCGGATAAAGGAAGGGCGTATCTACCTAGACTCAGACGACATTCCCGGACAGGCGGCATCAGACGAGGATACCCAGAAACTTCAACTGCTGTCTGCCTATGTCCCGAGAGATAACCAGAGGGATGGGGTGGTGGAGTCCTGCCGGTTGCTCCACGGCATCCTCAAAGACGTGATCGACCTGGATCGGGTGACGGTCCTCGAACAGACTGGATACGTTGCTCTATGGCGGGACGGCAACAAAAGAACTCCGATATGCAGGGTGTTCTCCAATGCTGAACGGACGGGGATAGGCTTGTTCGATGGGAGCCGAACAAAAACTGGCCGACCTGCCGTCACTAACATCCCCATCGAACACCCGGCAGACATCCTTAATTACAAGGAACAGCTAGTAACTGCCGCCGCCCGAAACTGGTAGCGGCAAGGTTGATTGCGCCATCCCAGCCGTATGGCCCCCCCTCCCGATCACATAAATCCCCTCCCCCTTAGGGGGAGGGTTAGGGTGGGGGTGAATCCCTCCAAACTCAACCCCCAACCCCCTTGACAACCCCCAAACTAACGTTCTATGCTAACTCCAATGCCAAAACCTCATCCCCCCAAACGGCACCGAATGGGGGGAGCTACGGGGTAAAGTCCCGGGACAAAGACAGGCAGGTATGTGGTTGTGTGGACACGTGTATGTGGGGAGGTGTGGTGTGGCCGCCCCGCATTCATCCTGAGCTAGTCGAAGGATGACGTGCGGTGCGGATGTGGGGGGTGGTTGTGGGGGGTGTTGTGTGGTGAGGTGACGAACAGGGGCGGCCGCAGCCGGCGGCGGCTTAGCTCAAAATTCAACCAAAGGGGCAACCAATAGCAACCCCAAACAAGAAACCCCGGCAAACCCAACCCCGGCAGAAAACCCCGGACAAGCGTCAAGCCCATATTCCCGCCAAGGGGCTTACTATGTTACCATAGGCGTATGGAAATCACCCCAGCCCAATGCCAATTCGCCCTTTGCCTCCCCAGGCAACAGGGCAACACCCGCATCTCCTAAAGGAGCAAAGCAGAGGACGCTACCATGGTTGCCAGCACATTCGCCACGCTGCAAGACAATTCCGCCCACGGCGAGGACAACCTCCTCACCCGCGACCTCGGCAACGGCGATTTCCTCGACGTCGTAATGGACGGCGTCACCGGACACGGCGGCGCCGAAGCCAGCCGCGAACTCGCCGAAGCCCTCGCCCAATCCCCCGCCGACAACATCGATACCATCGCCGACACCATCAAATCCGTAAACGAGGAATTTTTCGCCGTCGGCGCCGGACGCTTCCTCCTCACCACCGTATCCGCCGCCCTCTACCGCCACGGCCATCTATACGTCACCGCCGCCGGCGACAGCCCCGTCATCCTGGTCACCCCCGATTCCCACCAGCGCCTCAGCGGACGCGCCGGCGGCTTCATGCACGTAGGCGTCGCCCGCGCCGTCGGCGCCTCCCCCTCCCTCGAACAACTCCCCCGCCGCGATCTCCCCATCCAACCCGGCGCCCGCATCATCCTCGCCACCGACGGCGTAACCGACAATATGGACCTCGCCGAACTGGCCGACATCATCCGCAACGCCGATACCCCCCAAGCCGCCGCCGCCCGCATCGAGGAAATCATCGCCGGACGCCTGGTCGAAGGCCGCGTCCCCGAAAAACTCGGCGTCCGCTTCCGCTACGACGACCGCACCGCCATCATCCGCTTTTTCCGGTAGCGCACCGGGCCGCGAATTGATACAATCCCTTAGCCGCCCAGACCGTTAGCCGCACCAAAAGCCGGGCCAAAACACCCCCGCCGCAAAGGAGCCGCCAAGTGGGCAAAGTCAAGGTAGCCATCATCGGAGTCGGCAACTGCGCCTCCTCCCTGGTCCAGGGCCTCCACAAATACATCGAAACCCCCGACAACGAAACCATCTCCGGCGTGATGCACAACCGCATCGGCGACTACCGCATCGAGGACATCGAAGTCGTCGCCGCTTTCGACATCGACGAAAACAAAGTCGGCAAAGACCTCTCCGAAGCCATTTTCACCCAGCCCAATAATACCCTCAAATTCGCCGACGTCCCCCTGACCGGCGTCAAAGTCGACCGCGGCATGACCCACGACGGCATCGGCCGCTACGTCTCCCACCTAGTCAAAAAATCCCCCCACTCCACCTCCGACATCACCGGCATCCTCCGCGACCGCGAAGTGGACGTGGTAATCAACTACCTCCCCGTAGGCAGCGAACAAGCCACCAAATGGTACGTCGAGCATATCCTCAACGCCCGTTGCGCGATGGTCAACTGCATCCCCGTATTCCTCGCCCGCGAGGAATACTGGCGCCGCCGCTTCGAGGAGCGCGGCATCCCCATCATCGGCGACGACATCAAATCCCAACTAGGCGCTACCATCACCCACCGCGTCCTCACCCGCCTCTTCGAGGACCGCGGCGTCACCCTCGAAAACACCTACCAGCTAAACTTCGGCGGCAACACCGACTTCCTCAATATGCTGGAGCGCGAACGCCTCACTTCCAAAAAAATCTCCAAAACCGGCGCCGTCACCTCCCAACTGGACCACGAAATCGACCCCGACAATATCCACGTAGGCCCCAGCGACCACGTCCCCTGGCTCAAAGACCGCAAATGGTGCTACATCCGTATGGAAGGCCGCATCTTCGGCGGCGCACCCCTCAACCTCGAAGCCAAACTCGAAGTCTGGGACAGCCCCAATTCCGCCGGCGTCGTCGTCGACGCTGTCCGCTGCGCCAAACTCGCTATGGACCGAGGCATCGCCGGCGCCATCCCCGGCCCCAGCGCCTACTTCATGAAATCCCCCCCGGTGCAATACACCGACGACACCGCCCGGGATCTGACCGACGCCTTCATCGCCGGGGACGAGTAAGCAGCCAAGAGCGGATAACGGCGCACTCAGGAGGATGCCGCTTGAAAATCGCGATGGTCTCGCCCTACGATTTCACCTGGCCCGGCGGCGTAACCATCCACGTGTCGCAGTTGGCCCGCCAACTGGGGCGCCGGGGCCACCAAGTCAGGTCCTCGCCCCCCACTCCCCCGCCCGCGAGTGCCTCGACCGCGACCTGCTGGTTCCCCTCGGCCGCTCCGTACCCCTCCCCAGCGGCGGCTCCATCGCCCGCGTATCCCTCTCCTGGTGGCTCGCCCGCCGCATCCGCGCCCTGCTCCAGCGCGAGCAATACGACATCATCCACCTCCACGAACCCATGGCCCCCATCCTCCCCCTAACCGTCCTCGAATACTCCAACTCCGTCAACATCGGCACTTTCCACGCCTGCCACAACCACCAGCACCTCTACAAAATGAGCCGCCCCGTAATCCAACGCTGGCGCCGCCGACTCCACGGCTGCATCGCCGTCTCCCGCGCCGCCATGCGCTACGTCCAGCGCACCTTCCCCGGCGACTACGAAATCATCCCCAACGGCATCGACGTCGACCACTTCTCCCGCCAGGCCGCCCCCTGGCCCCAATACCAGGACGGCAAAACCAACATCATCTTCGTCGGTCGACTGGAAAAACGCAAAGGACTCCGCTACCTCCTCGAAGCCTACGGACGCCTCAAATGGGATACCCCCGACCTCCGCCTCCTGATCGTAGGCCCCGGCAACCCCGACAAGGATTCCTACCACATCCTAAGCTCCCAAAACCTCCAGGATGTAGAATTCGCCGGCCGCGTCCGCTACGAAGATCTACCCCGCTACTACGCCTCCGCCGACCTATTCTGCTCCCCCGCCACCGGCGCCGAAAGTTTCGGCATCGTCCTCCTCGAAGCCATGGCCGCCGGCAAACCCGTAGTCGCATCCGACATCGAAGGCTACCGCGGCGTAATGCGCCACGGACGCGAAGGTCTGCTATTCCAAAACAAAAGCGTAGAATCCCTCGCCCACCAACTCCAAACCCTCATCGCCGACCCCCAACAACGCCGCGAAATGGGACGCCGCGGCCTCGCCACCGCCCAGCGCTACCGCTGGCAAGAAGTGGCCCAACAAGTAGAGCAATACTACGAATCTTGCCGACAGGTGACAAATGGCCTTGCCGGGCAGAGAACAGCTTAGAGGCGCCCTCCGCCGCTATTTCGAGGAACCCGCGGCCCGACTCTTTCACGCCGCCGGATTCTCCCCCAACGCCCTAACGCTCCTGGGCTTCGCCGTCTGCGTCGCCTCCGCCGCCCTCGTCGCTATGGGCTGGCTGATCGCCGGCGCCGCCGTATTCCTCGCCGGCGGCATCCTCGACCTAATGGACGGCGCCCTAGCCCGCCTAACCGGCCAGGCAACCCCCTTCGGCGCCCTCCTCGACTCCGTATTCGACCGCTTAGGCGAAGCCGCCCTATTCGTCGGCTTAGGCATATACGCCCTGCAAGCCGACTACACCGAAACCTACCGCGCCTTTTTCATAACCGCCCTGCTACTGGCCCTAATCTTTTCGCAAGGCGTAAGCTACCTCCGCGCCCGCGGCGAAGGCTTAGGCGTATTCATCCGCTCCGGCCTAATGACCCGCCCGGAAAGAGTAGCCATCCTAAGCGCCGCCCTACTATTAGGCTGGATCCCCTGGCTCCTCCCCGCAACCCTAACCGCCATCGCCGCCATATCCTGCTTCACCCTATTCCAAAGAATGTTCGCCATCCGAAACAACCTCGACCAAAACCCCTAACCCCAAAATCCCCCCAACAACCCCAAATCCCCTCCCCAACAACAAAAAAATCCCCTCCCCCTCCGGGGGAGGGTTAGGGTGGGGGCGTCCCCCCAACGCCAACTAATGACACTTCCCCCTTGCCAACCCCCAAAACCCCACCCTATAATAGCACTAATAACCTAAAATCCCACCGCCCCCGCGCCGCCCCAAAACGCGACCAAATGCCACCGAGTAAAAATCCCCCCATCCCAAAACGCCCCAAAAACCCAGAAAAATGGAACGAAATGGAACAAAAATGGAAAAATCCCGCCCATTTCAACCCCAAAAAGTCCCATCACAACCCCCATCCCCAAAGCTGAAACCGGAAAAACGGAACGAAATGGAACCAAATGGAACGGAAATAAAAAAATTCCCCCTATCATCCTGAACCCGCCGAATTCATCCTGAACCCGCCGAATTCATCCTGAGCTTGCCGAATTCATCCTGAGCTTGCCGAAGGACGCAACCCCAACCCCGCAGTAGCCATACCCCGCTCGCCCGTGTAAACTAACACCACCCGCCGCCCCCATCAGCCAACCCGCAACGGAGCCGGCCCAATGGCAACCGCCCAGCAGGAAATGATCCCCCCCCAAGAAAAAACCCGCCTCAAACGCGATTTCCGCAAACGCCTGCAAACCGACATAACCCTGCGCCTATTCACCCAGCGACCGTCCCCCATCGCCGTACCCGGCCGCGATTGCCGCTACTGCCCCCAAACCCAGCAGCTTATGGAGGAACTAGCCGCTCTGTCCCCCAAACTCCAACTCGAAACCATCGACTTCCACGCCCAACCCCAACGGGCGCAAGATGACCGCATATCCCGCATCCCCGCCATAGTCATAGATAACGCCCCGCCTCCATCCCCTAATTCCGCCCCCGACCCCGCCAAAAAACCCGGCCCAAGCCTGAAATTCTACGGCCTGCCCCTAGGCTACCAACTCCCCGCCCTAATCGACGCCATCAAGTCCCTGTCCCGGGGTGCCACCCGCCTGTCGCCCAACACCCGCCGGCAATTGCGCCGCATCAACCGCCCGGTACACCTGCAAGTATTCGTAACCCCCGCCAGCGAACTAGCCGCCGGAATGTCCCTGCTGGCCTACGCCATAGCCATCGAAAACCCCCGCATCGCCGCCGACATCATCGAATCCGAGGAATTCCCCGAACTCGCCCGCCGCTACTCCGTCCGCCAAGTCCCCCTGACCATCATCAACGAACTTTCCGCCATCCCCGGTATGATCAGCGAATCCGAACTGCTGGCGAAAACCCTTCAAGCCGGCGTCGAATAACCGTAAAACCCCATTCAGGAGGCCCATCGTGCCAAAGGAACTCAGAGGCGATCTGAACGGCCAAGGGCTAAGAGTCGGCATCGTCGTCGCCCGATTCAACGAAGTCATCACCAAACTACTGCTCAACGGCGCCCTGGAAACCCTAACCCGTTGCGGCGTCCGCGACGCCGACATCACCGTGGCCTGGGTTCCCGGCTCTTTCGAGCTGCCCGTAGTCGCCCGCGCTTTCGCCAAAAGCGGCCGCTGCGACGCCGTCATCTGCCTCGGCGCCGTAATCCGCGGCGAAACCACCCACTACGATATGGTCGCCGGCCAGGCCCAAAGCGGCGCCGGCGCCGTCGGCATGGAAACCGGCATCCCCACCGTTTTCGGCGTCCTCACCACCGAAAATATGGAACAAGCCATCAACCGCGCCGGCGGCAAGTCCGGCAATATGGGCGCCAACGCCGCCCTCGCCGCCCTCGAAACCGCATCCGTAATCGCCGCCGTCAACACCGCATAGCCTTGCCCCGCACCACCCAAAACTCCGGCGGGAGGAAACAATGGCGCAATTCGGCGTTACCATCCCCAACAACTGGGGCGTCCCCAACCCCCACGACGTCTTAGCCCTCGGCCCCGAAGCCGAGCGAATGGGCTACCACTCCATCTGGGTTATGGACCACCTGTTCAACACCGGCTACATCCGCGAGCGCCTCGAAAACCGCCCCTACTACCACCCCATGGCGATGCTGTCCTACCTATCCGCAACCACCAGCCGGGTAATGCTCGGCACCTCGGTACTGGTGTTGCCTTACCACCACCCGGTAGAGCTGGCGAAATACGCCGCCACCCTCGACCAAATGTCCCGCGGCCGCCTGATCCTGGGCGTAGGCGTAGGCGCAATGGCCGAGGAATTTGACGCCCTAGGCATCAGTATGCGCCAGCGCGGCGCAACCACCAACGAATCCATATCCCTTATGCGGGAACTATGGACCAGCCCCAACCCCCAATTTCACAGCCCCCACTGGAACTTTTCCGACCTATACTTTTCCCCCAAACCCGCCCAGCCCCGCCTGCCCCTATGGATCGGCGGCTCCTCCCCCCAAGCCCTCCGCCGCGTAGCCCGGCAAGGCGACGGCTGGCACCCCACCGGCCTCTCCCCCGAACAATACGCCGCCGGCCGCCAAGAAATCGAACTCCTGGCCAACCGCCAAGAACGCCCCCTCTCCGAAATCACAATGTCCGCCCGCATCGAAGTCGAAGTCCACGGCGCCCCCTCCAGCCAACGCGCCGCCCATCGCGCCCGACTCCCCGGCGACGACATCCCCGCCCTCCGCGCCGGCCTGCAAGCCTACGCCCACGTCGGCGTACAGCATTTCGTCCTAACCCTAAACTCCGACGACATCCCTGCCCTCCGCCGCCTAATGCAACGCATCGCCGACGAAATCATCCCCGATTTCCCGCCATAACCGCCCCCTACGACCCCGGCGCATTCAACCCCATTACCAACGAAATCATCCCCCCTTTCCCGCCATAACCGCCCCCTAAGACCCCGGCGCATTCAACCCCATTACCAACGAAATCATCCCCGTTTCCCGCCCTAACCGCCCCCTAAGACTCCGGCGGATTCCGGCGCAAAAACTCCTCCAGCTCCCGCCGATCCGACTCCAGCCGCTCCAACTGCGCCGCCCCGCCCGGCCCCGCCCCCCCATAATGAGCATCCTGAAACTGATCCACAATACGCCCCACCGGATCCGCCGGCAGCACCCCTGACAGCCCCCGCTGGTGTTCCCGAGGCGTTTCCCAACCCGCCTTAGGCCGCCCCGCCCGGCCCGCCAGCTCCAGCAAAGCATGATAATAATCCCGCGCCGAGATCAGCCGCCGCCGGCCGGAACCGCCCCGCCGCCGCGGACGAAACCCCGAAAGCAACCCGCCCAACTCATCCCCCGCCCGGCTAAGACTGAACAGCGACTCCCGTGTTTCCATCACCTCGCCCCGGCCCCCCCGCCGCCGGCCGCGGAACAGCGCAAAGACAACCCACGCCCCCGCCGCCGCCCCCAGCACCGCCGCCCCCCACTTCATCGCCGTAAACCACGGATTGCCGCCCGGTTCCGTCTCCGCCTCCCGCAAACTCTGGTGAAACTGATCCAACCGCCGTTGCGCATCCACCAGCCCGTCCAAATTCCCCCCGCCCAACAGTTCGGAAAACCAATTGCCCACCCCCACCAGCGCCCCCGCCAGCAACCCCACCAGCATCAGCGCCGGCTCCAAAATCCAGTACCCCGCCGCCGCAACCCCCCGAGCCGCCGCCCGCGTAACATCGTCCAACCCCCCCAACCCCAAACCGCTGATTACTAGCCCCAGACCCAGCACCCCGGCCACGCTGGCCCCGATCGGCCACACCCATTGCCCCGGCAAATCCCGCTCTTCCCCCCTTTCCGACGAAAACCGCGCCAGCGCCATCCCCCCCAAGCCGACGGCAAAGAACCCCGTCACCAAAAACCCGCTCACTATCCCGCCCGGCGTAACCGCATCGATCAACGCCGCCCCCAGCAGCATCGCCAGCCCCGCCTGAAACGAACCCCGCACCGCATCCAGCGTCACCTCCTCCCGCGACAACGCCGCCGCCCGCCACCAAATCACCAGCAGAAACCCCGCCGACCCCGCCAAAAGCCCCGCCCCCCCAATCCCCCCCAACCCAATCAGACCCAAAGGCAGCGTTTCACCCGCGTTCCATCCCGCCAGCAGCAACAAAGACGGCCCCCCCACCGCCAGCCCCGCCAGCCCCCGCAGCGCCGGCGTTATCCGCAACCCCAGGATCCACCGCGAAAGCCCATATCCCCAAACCATCGCCAACGCCGTCAACCAGAAAGGCATCTGCAACTGCTCAACCTTGACCAAACCGGCAACAACCGCTATAACCAGATACAGGGCGCACCCCTCCAGAAACAGCGCCGCCCCAGTTATAACCTTAGTCCTACAATGCGGCGACATCCCGCCCCTCCCCAACACCGAAACCGGGCGCATCCCCGGATAAAAAATCATCCTCGCCGCCCGATTCCAGCCCGTCCAAAAGATGCCCCATCCCCACTACCGGCGCCCCCCCGATGTGCGATGGCGCATCCCCGTCCCCGGCATACAGCGCCACCACCCGGTACCCCCGCGCCGCGATCGCCGCGATCTGCCCCGGCAACGACGGTGGGATCGCCCCGGTCACCACCAGCGCCGTCGCCCCCGGCGGCAGCCGATCCCGCTCCGCCCGCAACACCTCCGGCAACATCGCCACCACATACGGCGCCGCCATCGCCAGCGCCTCCAGCGTCAACCCCAACTGCCCCGCCGACGCCCCCGGCGCCACGCTCAGCCACTTCCCCGAATAAGACGCCACCGCATTGGATACCAGCCCATAACTGTACCCCAACCGATCCGCCAAGACCGCCGCCGACGCCGCCGCAATCACCGCCCGCTCAAACAGCCGCCGGTTAGTCCCCTGCCACACAAAATCGCTGGTCGACCCGTTCAACGCGATCAGCATATTCAGCGCCGCCGCCGGCTCATACACCCGCGTTTGCAGCCGCCCCGCCCGCGCCGTCGCTTTCCAATCGATCTGCTTCAGCGGATCGCTAACCCGGTAATCCCGCTGCCCCTTCACCCGGCTGGTATCAGGATGCAACGGCGCCCGCCCCCGCGCCAGCCCAAAAGGATGCCGCGGCGGCGCCAAAAGCGACTCCAAATCCACCACCCGCGGATATACCAACAAGTTATCCACCCCGCTATGCCGGATCTCCGACGACGTAAAGCCGAATATATCCCCGCTACGCATCCGCACCGGCCCAATCCGATGATACCCCCGCCGCCGGCAGCGCAAATCAAACTTCCAAGTCGCCCGCTGATACGGCAGCAACGACGCAGTGATACTATGATGCCGGTTAGTCTCCAGCGACTCCCCCCGCACCGACGCCCCAACCAATTCCAGCCCCTCGGGAAACGGATCCTGCGCCTCCACCCAAATCAGCGGCAGCATCTTGTCGTTACTCAACGCTATCGTGTATTCCAAAGTGTCGCCGGTAAACGCCCGCTTGCGACTCAACCGCCGCATATAACTAACCCGGCGGAAACCATACCGTTCCCAAACCCGCGCCGCCAGCCACACCGCCCCCGACAGCGAACCCACCACCAGCAACAACCCGCTGCTGGCCAGCAGCCCAATGAACACCAGCAGCCCGCTGACCAGCGGCCAAAGTTCGTGCCGCACGCCCAACCCCGGCTACACCGGGACCTCCACTTCCGACAACAACTCCAGCACCACATCCTCCGCCGTCCGCCCCCGCAGCCGCGCCTGCGAAGTCACGATCGTACGATGCGACAGCGCATAAGGCGCAATCACTTTCACATCATCCGGCGTCACATAATCCCGCCCCCGGATCGCCGCGAACGCCTGCGAACAGCGATACAACCCCAGCGTCGCCCTCGGACTCGCCCCCAGCTCCACATCCTCATGCCGCCGCGTCGCCCGCGCCAGCCGCACCACATAATTGCTCAACACCGGATCCACATACACCCCCTTAACCCGCCCCTGCGCCGCGATAATATCCTCCCCACCGGCCACCGGCTCAATCGCCTCCGGCGGATCCGCCGAACCGAACCGCGCCACCATCCGCTCCTCCTCCGCCTCCTCGGGATACCCCAGCCGCAAACGCAACATAAACCGATCCAGTTGCGCCTCCGGCAACGGAAACGTCCCCTCCAATTCCACCGGGTTCTGCGTCGCGATCAGCAAAAACGGCGCCGGCAACGGCATCGTCCGGTCATCAACCGTCACCTGCCCCTCCCCCATCGCCTCCAGTAGCGCCGACTGCGTCCGCGGCGTAGCCCGGTTGATCTCATCCGCCAGCACCACCTGCGCCAGTATCGGCCCGGGCCGGAACTCAAACTCCCCCAGCTTCTGATTATAATAATGCACCCCGGTAATATCCGAAGGCATCAAATCCGGCGTACATTGAATCCGCCGGAACCCGCAACGCAACGAATCCGCCAGACTCCGCGCCAGCGTAGTCTTGCCGATCCCCGGCACATCCTCAACTAGAATATGCCCCCCGCTGAGTACCGCCGCCAGCGTAAGCTCAATCACCGCCTCCTTCCCCACCAGTGCCCGGCCGATGCTCCCCTTCACCGCCGCCGCCATCGCCGCCACCCCCCGGAAACCGCCCGCGAAAGCGCCCCCGGAAACATCCCCGGAAGCATACGGGGATACATCCCTGCCGGACGCCCCGGCCCGTTCCGCCCCTTTGCTCTGCGCCATCAGCCAACCGCCGCCGCGATGCTCACGGCGCCGCGCCTTCCCTCGTCAAAAATTCCTCCGCCTCCCGCAAATCCTTGAACGAATCAATGCTGGTCCAAAAAGCCCGGCTCCGAAACGCCCCAATCCGCCCCGCCCGCGCCAGCCGCGGAAAGGTCTCCACCTCATGATCCCCCAAATCGGGAAACTCCGCCAGCGCCCCCCGATCCAGCACATACACCCCCCCGTTAATCCAATGCGGCAACTCCGCCTTTTCCCGAAACCCCGACACCCCCCCGTCCGCATCCAGATCCACCAACCCGTAAGGGCTAACCATCGGCACCGCCAGCAGCGTAACCGCCGCCCCCTCCCCCCGCCGCCCCCCGCCGCCCCGATGAAACCCCACGATTTCCGACAACGGCTGCCGCGTGATCACATCCCCGTTAGTAACCACCACCGGCCCATCCCCCTCCGAAAGCAAACCGCCGCCCCGCTTGATCGCCCCTCCCCGGCCCAAAGGCGAATCCTCGATGCTGTACTCCACGCTAACCCCAAACCCCGACCCATCGCCGAAATGATCCCGGATCGCCTCCCACCGATACCCCCCCAGAAACACCACCCGCTCCACCCCGCCCGCCTTCAGCCACTCCACCTGCCGCTCCAGAATCGGCCTCCCGTTCACCGGCGCCATCGGCTTGGGCATCGTATCCGTCAGTGGCCGCAGCCGTTCCCCCTTGCCCCCCGCCAAAATCATCGCATCCATAATCCCCGCCATACCGGAATGGCCCCCGGCCGTCAAAATCCCTGCGCCGCTAATATAACTGCGCCCCGCCGCGAGGGTCAAACGCCCCAACCCCAAAAGTGCTATTATGTCACCCATCCGGGGACGCTCCCCCATCCAACAGGGGTGAATAATGGACTACGAACTGCTAAACAAACCCGCCTTCACCTTGGCCCGCGTAAGGCTGGACCAGCGCGAACAACTCCAGGCCGAATCCGGCGCCATGGTGAGTATGTCCGACGACATCAAAATGGAAACCGGCACCCGCGGCGGCATCTTCGGCGGCCTGCGCCGCTCCGTCCTCGGCGGCGAAAGTTTCTTCGTCAACACCTTCACCGCCGAGCGCCCCGGCGAAGTCACCATCGCCCCCCCCATGCCCGGCGACATCGAAGCCCTCGAACTCCAGGGCGAAACCCTGATGGTCCAATCCGGCTCCTTCCTCGCCGCCACCATGAACATCAACGTAGACTCCCAATGGGGCGGCGCCCGCAGCTTCTTCTCCCGCGAGGGACTCTTCCTCCTCCGCTGCTCCGGACGCGGCCTCCTCTTCGTCTCCTCCTACGGCGCCATCCACCGCATCGACCTCGACCGCGGCCAGCGCTACACCGTAGACACCGGACACATGGTAGCCTTCGACGACACCGTAAAATACGACGTAGGCCGCTCCGGCGGCTGGAAAACCACCCTACTAGGCGGCGAGGGCCTAGTATGCAAACTCGAAGGCCCCGGCCGCTTCTATATGCAAACCCGCAGCGAAGACGCCCTCCTAGGCTGGCTCTCCCCCAAACTAAACAACCGCTAACCCCAACCCCACGCCCAATAAAATCCCCTCCCCCTTAGGGGGAGGGCTAGGGTGGGGGTGAACCCCCCTAAGAATCCCATCCCCCACAGATCAAGATCATTCACCATAAGCAGGAATCTCATTCATCCTGAGCTTGTCGAAGGATGAATGAGCCCCCCCTAATGACACTTCCCCCTTGCCAACCCCCGAAACCCTTTCCTACAATAATAACCACCCCAAACCAAACCCATCCCCAACACCGACAACCAAGCAAAAATGGAACGGAAAATAAAAACCCCCATCCGCCCCAAAACGCGCGGGAAATAAATTTTTCCCGCCGCAAACAACCCCGCCCGGCGGCAACCCAACCCCCAACCCCCGACCGTGAAAGCCACGCAAAAGGAAAGAAAATGAACGTCTACCAATGCATCCGCGCCCGCCTAACCGTCCGCAGCTTCAAGCCCGACCCCATCCCCGACGCCGCCGTGCGCCGGATGCTCCGCGCCGCCCGTTGGGCCCCCAGCGCCCGCAACCGCCAGCCCTGGCACTTCATCGTCATCCGCAGCCCCCAAACCCTGCAACGCATCGGCGAAATCGCCTCCTCCGGCGCATTCATCGCCGACGCCCCCCTCGCCATCGCCGTCGTAATGAACCCCGGCGGCCGCCCCGAATTTGACGCCGGCCGCGCCCTGCAACAAATGGAGCTTACCGCCTGGGACCAAGGCATCGGCGGCTGCGTCGCCGGCGTCCGCGGCGACGAAAACGCCCAAGTCAAACAACTCCTGAACATCCCCGACGACCAAGAACTGATAACCGTAATCGCCTTCGGCTACCCCGACCACCAAGCCGCCGCCGCAACCAAACTCCGCAAGCCCCTGCCGGAAATCGCCCACAGCGAAAAATTCGGCCAATCCTACCCCGGTTAGCCCGCAAGTTGCGCCGCCCGCCCCATCGCCCCAAATTCGCAACACCACCCCCGGAGGTCTGATTATGCGTCTGCAAAACAAAGTCGCCATCATCACCGGCGCCGCCGCCGGCGTAGAAGGCCAGCTAATGGGATTCGGCGGCGCCGCCGCCCGAATGTTCGCCCGCGAAGGCGCCCAAGTAGTCCTAACCGACATCCGCCAAGAACAAGGCGAAGCCGCCGCCGCCCAAATCCGGCAAAACGGCGGCGACGCCATCTTTATCCCCCAAGACGTAACCAGCGAACCTCGCTGGCAGGAAGTCATCCAAGAAACCATCGCCCACTACGGCAAGCTCAACGTCCTGGTAAACAACGCCGGCACCGGCGCCCGCCACACCGTCGAGGAAACCACCATCGAAGCCTGGGACGGCCAAATGAACGTCCACGCCAAAGGCGTTTTCCTCGGCGTCAAACACGCCATCCCCGAAATGCGAAAAACCGGCGGCGGCTCCATCATCAACATATCCTCCATCTACGGACTCGTCGGCAGCCCCACCTCCACCGCCTACCACGCCGCCAAAGGCGCCATCCGCATCTTCACCAAATCCGCCGCCGTCCAATACGCCCCCGAAAACATCCGCATCAACTCCGTCCATCCCGGCTACTGCTGGACCCCGCTCACCGACCCCGGCTACTCCCACGAACCCGGCCGCCGCCAATGGTCCCTCGATCGCATCCCCCTAGGCCGCCTCGGCAACGCCGACGATATCGCCCACGGCATCGTCTACCTCGCATCCGACGAATCATCCTTCGTAACCGGCGCCGAATTGGTAATCGACGGCGGCACCACCGCCCAGTAACCCATCCCATTCACCCACCGAACCGCGAGGAGACCAATGACCAACGCCCCCCAACCGCCCAACAGCCCCCAAGAACCATGGCCCACCCTCCGGGCGCAGCCCCGCACGTTTTTCAACGCCCCCCTATGCCACGACATCCAGCAACTCAACGCCGACATCGCCTTCATCGGCGTGCCTTTCGATCAAGGAACCCTGGGCCGTCCCGGCGCCCGTTTCGGCCCCGACGCCCTCCGCGACGCCCCTCGCGCCTATTCCTACTCCGACCCCTACGGACGCCAAAGCGCCGCCGAAGGCTTTTTCGACATTGACTCCCAACAAGAACTCTTGCGCGGCATCACTATGGCCGACTGCGGCAACGTCCCCATCGTCCCCTCGGAAATCACCGCCAACTTCGACCGCATCACCCGCGCCGTCCAACAAGCCGCCCAGCAAGGCGCCCTCCCCGCCATCATCGGCGGCGACCACGCCATCACCTTCCCCGCCGTCCGCGGCCTGTCCCAATTCGCCCCCCTGAACCTGGTCCACTTCGACGCCCACCTCGACTATACCCACGACATCCAGGACGCCCTCTACACCCACGCCAGCCCCATCCGCCGCTGCCGCGAACTCCCCTATGTATCCCACATAACCTCCATCGGAATCCGCTCCGCCCGCCGCGCCCCCTACCAGGAAGCAATCCGCGACGGCAGCCTGATCATCAGCCAACGCCGCTTCCGCGAACTAGGCCCCCAAGCCGTAGCCAACCTCATCCCCCCCGCCGAAAACCTATACATCACCTTCGACGTCGACGTCCTCGACCCCAGCCAGGCCCCCGGCACCGGCACCCCCGAAACCGGCGGCCTGTTCTACGAGGAAACCCGCCAATGCCTGACCGCCCTACTGTCAAAATCCAACCTAGTAGCCTTCGACCTAGTAGAAGTAGCCCCGCCCTACGACAACTCCCAACTAACCGTCCAAATAGCCGCCCGCCTGATCCAAGACATCCTCGCCGCCCGCTTCCCCTCCCGGTAGCCATCCCCCTGCCGGAAACCGCGCCGCTGACAATAACCTTTTCCGGTTCGGGAGAATCAAAAGTTGAGCGGACAACCCAAATAGCCAAAAACGGAATCGCCCAGCGATTCCGCAACCCATCTGAATTCCCGGCAAATGGTGGAGGTGAGGGGGGTCGAACCCCTGACCCCCTGCTTGCAAAGCAGGCGCTCTCCCACTGAGCTACACCCCCAAGCCAATCCCTTGCCCGCGCCTTAAAAATCCAACCGCCGCCCAATTATACACCCCAGTCAACCGTCCGTATACCGGCCCATTCCCCCGGTTTGCGCCGCAAAAACAACCGAGCGGGGTTCATCCCGCCCGGTCGTAATTAACTCCCAATTCGGGAACTCCGGCCGCCCATCCCTTAGCGGGTTTCGATCACCAGCGCCTCGGACGGATAGCCGAACTGCTCCACCACCCGTTGCGCCCGGCGGGTTATGATATCGCCGGAACCCTGGCAGGAAGCGTAAATCCCCGTGTCCCCGATCGCCCGGGCGTGATTGACCACCTCCTCATTCCGCGAGAAATAAGGGTTTTTCCGCCCGCCGATTTCCATTATCTTGTCAAAATCCTCGGGATGACGCCGCTCCATCGCCGCGCAAACTTCCACCAGCAACTCCGGCCAAGAACGGACGCTGCGGGTTTCCGAATCAAAAGTGAAAGACGCCGGACGGATACGCGCCCCGCTGCCCCCCGCTGCCGATTCCCCTTCCACCGCCGCCAGCAGCAACTCGTCCCGGCTTTCATTCAACACCCGCCGGATGAACCTGTGATCCGGTTTGGTGCCGGCCTTATGTTCCGCCGCCGTAGCAATTATCGCCACCAGCCCCTCATCCAAACCCTTCACCACCTGCCGCCAGCCTTCTATAATCGCCACCCGCAAAACCTCATCCTGATTCCGCGAGCGCAACGAACCCTCCGCCGACCGCACCGCCTGCCCATTGCTCACCCGGTCTTTCGACAAGTACCGGTTCAGTTCCTCCGCCGCGTTTTCCTCCGCCTCTACGATATTCAACTCGCAGAAACGGTTTTCCTGCCGCCGGCTGTCAGGAACCCCCAGAAACAGCAACCACCGCGGCCCGTTGGTCAACACGCCCAGCTCCGCATTCGCCCTTTCGCAATGGTTCACCAGCCGCCGCTGCACCCTTTCGCTGTCCATATTCTCATCCAGCGACCGCACATCGATCAACACCTTGGGCATGGCCGGGGCCTGCGACCGGGGCGCCGGCGACAACTTCAGCGCGTAATCCACTTTCGACGAGCCGATCGGAAAGTCCGGTTCGATGTCCGAAAGGCTGAAAGGGCTCCACCCCGCCGCGTCCAATACCCGCAACACTACCCCCTGTTTCATCGCCGACTGGCTCAGTTCCATCAGCCCCGGATTGCGGTTGATATCCGAAATCGCCTGCGCAATCGCCTCTCTGTAATTCGGTCTCAACATGGACAATTCCCCCTTTGGGCGAAAGTTAAAATTCGGCGAAAGACCGCCCCGCGCCCAACAATCCCGACTTTAACACATCCCCGCCCCGCAACACAATACCAACAGCCGATTCGCCGGCGCACGGCATCATCATACCTACAACCAACCGATATTGCAACTACCCGACCCAAAATTGCCCAATAATCCCCGCCCGCCCCCTCACTTAACCGGCCGGCGCCGCGGATTGGGATGCCCCAGCACCGCCGGGTTCACTAAATTATTCGGCATCCGCCCCTGCATCACGCTTACCACTTCCGCCGCCGCCCACCACTCCGGCTCCAGCGTTGACTCTTGCGAAAAGAACGCCACGGGCGGCGTGATGATTATGTTATCCAACACCTGCAACGGATGCTCCCGTCGCGGCGAATTGTCTACCATCACCTCCCGCCTCGCCCCCGCAATCATCCCCCCGCTCAGCGCATCATACAACGCCCCCTCGTCAATAAGCGGTCCGCGGGCCGCGTTAATCAAAAACGCCTCCCGCTTCATAGCCGCCGGTTCCGCCGCCCCAATCAGATTGCGCGTAGCCTCCGTCAGCGGCGCGTGCCGCGTTACAAAATCCGACTCCGCCATCAACATCGCCAAATCAACCAGCCGCCCGCCCATAGCATCCACCGTTCCCCACGTAACCGCCGGCCCCTCCGCAATTATGTTGAGCCCGAAAGCCCGTGCTTTCGCCGCCACCGCCTGCCCGATACGCCCAAAACCCACAATCCCGATAGTCTTGCCCCGCAGCCGCATCATCCGCATAGCAAGCGGCCGGCTGCCCCAACCCCCACAACCGCGTCACCGGACAGGAAAATCGAAACTGCCCCCCCAGGTCTGCTCCAATGAGCCATCTTCCCGGCGAAAGACTTGGCCGGTGCGTATGGAACGAATCTCATAATCCGGCAGCTCCGCTACCGCAACGCACCGCCCGGGGCTATAGATAGCGTATTCTTCGAAATAAAAGTCCAAGTTGTCAAAATTATATTGACTGCGTTCAATAGGCAGGTCATTCCGATCAATCGGAATTATATGCAGAAAAAACTTGTCCATTGTATCATCCAGGCTGCAAATGTCTCTGACATATACCAGACCAACTTCGTTCAGATACACATCAAACACAGAACGAATTATCGGATCCCCAGCCAATTCGATAAAGCCATTTGCCCATTCTTCATATATAGCCCGGTCGTAAAGAAATGCATGGTTATTGCCGGGCGTGAGCAACCCAATATTCGTACTACGATTGCTCTCAAGCAAGAAGTCCGCATTATCTAGTTTATGTTCTCTAGTGATAATGACGCTTCCAGTAAGGAAGTAATTTACTGCACTGTCCAAACCTTGAACTTGAGAACTATCAAACAAATTCCTCTGCACCATAACAGTATTGTCTTTCGTTATACGGCGAATGACCTCAAAATCGTCCGTCACTTCCCTCATAAATTCGGCGGTTTCGGCATCGTTGCCTACCCGCGCCATCTGAAAACTGGACATCACAAATACCAGCAGCCCTATGATTGCCAAGCCTGCCACCAAACGGTCACTGGACAGCTTGCGGATGCCTAATAATACCAACAGGAAAAAGACCAGCGGTATGCCGGTGTATATCAAGGCTTCGTAAGTATGGAAAGCGGTGTTAATGCGCAGAGGCAGCGCCCATACAAAGCCCGACAGCGCCAATGTCGCCAGCAATAATTTATGCCGCACCAAGACCAACCCTATCAAACACACGCAAGACACCACAATCCCGGTAATCACCCCCTGCAACCCCAACGGAGAACTAGGCCATTGCCCCAGCGCATTAGCGTAACCGGGCAGAGAGTAAGGGATGGACATCCCGCCAATGCGATAAAATTGCCCTTCCAAAAAAGTCGGCCAGGCCAAGGCTTCAGGATATTTCGCGACAAATGCATCGTCCAGCCCAGTGCGTCCCAAAATAGAAACCAATGACGGCAATTCCGTAAACCCAACTTCCCGGTCCAGCGCCAAGTATTCGTTGACCAAGTTAAATCCCAGCACCGCCATACCGAAAAGCAGAGCGACAACACCCAATGCCAAATACCGGCTGCGAAATCCCGCCGCCGCAACCAGCCGCGCTAGAGTACACTGACGCCACAACCAGCCTCGCGCGGGGGGGGGGGGGGGCAAATCAAAGCAGACCGAACCCGGACTGCTTCCTTGACCAGCCCTAAAACTACGAAAGGCAAAAGAAGCGCGTATACGTGCCACCCCAAAAGCAACGCAATACAAGCCTTAATTAACAATTGCCTGAACCACCCCTCCTGAGCGAATATCACCAGACCATGAAATACCAGCATCACCCCGAAAAGGTCCGGCGCCACCTCGGTGGCGACCATATCATTATAATAAAGCCAGTAGTAGGATGAAAAGCCCAGAGCCGTAACCGCCAATGCCATCCAGCGGTTGGACGAAATCCGGGAAATAGCCAGAAAAGCCAAAACCGCAGTCCCTACGAAAAACAGCAGTATCAACACCCGAGCGGCATAGATCTGGGCCGACAAATCATCGCTGAAAGGCAGAATAAACAGCTTGATCAGCAGAAACCCGCCAATGGGAAAACGATTGTACACTTCATATTGACGCAACCCGTCGAAATCCAGGGTTTCACGATAAAACCCCAAGAAATTGTGCTCATAAGATATATTCGCCGCCAGTGCCAGATGATTTTCAGATATACCTCCACGGTAAAAATGACCCCGGTCATTACTGAAAAAGAACACCGTCGACAAAGCCGCCAACAACAGCAACAACGGCAGAAACCGCCAACGCCCCAACACCACCATCTTGTCGGACAAGCCCGCCAGAACTTTCCGGCCATTTTCCCATCGGGACGAAGGCGGAGGCGCGGAACCCTCAAAACAAACGCTCACTATCAGATCTCCCAAGCCGATCGGTAATCCAAATGTATAGGCCACGGGGCGTCCTAAGCGGGCGGAAACGGCAAGCTATACCCGCTTAGGCCCAACACCGGAATCGCCGGCAATTCGCCGGCGCCATCGTGTTATCCCCGCGCCCTTTGCCCTTTAGTTGTCGGCCACATCACCGCAAAGCCATTCGTACAACTCTTCGGTTTCCCTTTCCGTGAACTCGGCCACCCCGATGCGTTCCGCGGCTTCGTTGACCGCCCGCTTCGCCAGCGCAATGGGCAACCGGCAAGCCGTGCCTTTCACAGTTTCCAAAGTTTCCTCGTCAAAGATGGTCATATACCAGGGAACCGGCGTCGGTGTCGGCGTGGGCGTCGCCGTCGGCGATGCGGAACACGCGACCAAGACGGCAGTAACCACTGCGATTGCGGCGGCGGCGATGGCTTTTCTTAGCATAACTCCTCCGATCCATAAACATCCGTATCGTGAATCCCCTTGCTTCCGGCAACGCCCAAAACGCCGCCAAAGCCCGCCCCTCATCGTCATACTTCCGGCAAATCCATAGCCGCGCCTCCTCGATTCAAGGCTAGGAATAGATGCGGACAACCTGACCGCGCTGAACAGTATCCAGGACTTCAAGAATCCTGGCCGCCATCGGCTCCAAATCCCGCATCGCGTTTGATTTCGCATATATTACCACAATAGCCACATCCAACGGCGTAAGGTTTTGCTGGTTTTCCATATTTTGGTCCCGTGTTATCAAGACATCGAAACGGTCTCGAGCCAGCGCCAAGAGATTTCCGTTATCGTAGCCATCCCAACCCATTTGCTTTGTAGTCGAGATGCTATGCCCATACAAAAGGCGATTCAGCCTGAAATTCACCGATTCATCCAGCAGCACCCGCATAAAACTCCCTTGCCAAAGATTTCCAGGCCAACTTGATGGCCGGCACCAAACGTTCCTTAATACCCGTATCGTAGTCATAATAAAAATCTTTCAAGGTTTTTCCCTCCGACAAATAATCGAACACAATCCTGATGGGCATACGCGAACCCACGAATACCGGGGCGCCGCCCACGATCCTCCGGTCGCAATGGACGATGCCATTATACACGCCGCGATAGGCGTCCAGCTCCAAAATCCGCCCGGCCGTGACCACCGCGTCACAAGCGTCTACCCGGCAAACCGACGGGAAATCCCAATGAAAATCCTTCAGGCTTTTCACCCCCGCAAGATAATCAAACATAAGTTTCACTACAACATCCGTCCCCCCAAACACCAAAGCCCCGCCCGCGATTTCCGCATCGCTGCGGATAATGCGCTGTGCCGTTTGCCGGGCGCAACGCTCCAGTTCGTCCAACGCCTGCGCCATAGTTACCCGCGGGAATTTACGCAAGAACCCATACAAATTCCAATCCCCGCTCATATATTCATACAGTTCCCTGACCGGCACTTGGCCGCCGCCGAAAACCGCCCCATTATCCGCGACGCATTCTTGGTCACGGCCAAAACTGTCCGTACTCAAAAACTCCCCCCATTGCCGCCTACAAATCATCCGGCCGCAACCCGGTAGACTTGGCGATACGGGCTAACATTCTTGGCCCGATTTCCTCTCGGTCGTGAAAAGCGAAAACATAATCCGGCCAACCATCTTTCGACAAAGTTCTATGCGAACCCGATTGCCTTTTCACCCCTCAGCCCGCCCGCAACAACGCCCCTAAAACTCGCCGCGCCCTGGTTGCAGGCCACCGGTTCATACCACCTGAAACCATCCGCTAACCAGCCCCCCAGCGCTTTCGCCGTGTTCGATCCGCTCCGCCAGCACCCGCAAGGCCAACGCCTGCGCATTAGCAATCGCCTCATCCGTAGTCGCCCCATACACCAGCACACCCGGAATTGCCGGCACATCGGCAATCCACCGCCCGTCCGTTTCCTGCTCCAGTTCTATCTGGATCACCCCCGCCGCCCGAATATCCCTTTCCGCGGATGTCTTGGATGCCTTTCCATCTATCTGGTCCATACGCCCCCCAAAAACGTAATTGTATCCCCCCGCCCCACCCCCCGGCAACCGCCGCGCCGCCCGCCCCCGCCCCTTTGCCCCCCACCCCCCCAATGTGGTTAAATGCCCAGACCAAACGCCCAGATCAACCACCACCCACACCCCCCAACCCCACCGCAGGAGCCGCCCGCAATGACCACCTACCTCTCCCACCTCCAATGCACCGCCTGCGACGCCACCTACCCCGCCGACCGGCTGGCCGGCGTCAGCCCCTGCTGCGGCAAAGTCCTGTTCGCCCGCTACCACCTCCCCCGCATCCGCGCCGAAATCGACCGCGATCGCCTCCCCCATCGCCGCCCCGATATGTGGCGCTTCGCCGAACTCCTCCCCGTCGCCAACCCCGATAACATCGTATCCCTCGGCGAAGGCGGCACCCCCCTCATCCCCGCCGCCAACCTGGAACGGCAGCTAAACGTATCCAACCTCTACATCAAAGAGGAGGGCCTCAACCCCACCGGCACCTTCAAAGCCCGCGGCATCTCCGCCGCCGTATCCAAAGCCCTGGAACTCGGCGCCCCCGGCTTCACCATGCCCTCCGCCGGCAACGCCGCCGGCGCCGCCGCCGCCTACTGCGCCCGCGCCGGACTCCCCGCAAAAGTCTTTATGCCCCAAGACGCCCCCGACTCCAACAAAAAAGAATGCCTCGTCGCCGGCTCCCAGCTAAACCTCGTCGACGGCCTAATCGGCGACGCCGGACGCCTCGCCGTCGCCGCCGCCCAAGAACACGGCCTGTTCGACCTATCCACCCTCAAGGAACCCTACCGCGCCGAGGGCAAAAAATCCATGGGCCTCGAACTCGCCATGCAACTCGGCTGGCGAATGCCCGACGCCATCATCTACCCCGCCGGCGGCGGCACCGGCATCATCGGAATGCACAAAGGATTCCTCGAACTCCTGGAACTCGGCTGGATTGCCGGCCAACTCCCCAAATTCATCGCCGTCCAAGCCGAGGGCTGCCAACCCATCGTCAAAGCCTTTCACGACGGCGCCCAAACCGCCGACCCCTGGCCCAACGCCGCCACCATCGCCGACGGCCTCCGCGTCCCCGGCCCCTTCGCCGACTACCTAATGCTCCAGGCCATCCGCGACACCAACGGCACCGCCCTAGCCGTATCCGACCCCGAAATGGTATCCGCAATGTACCAACTCGCCGCCGCCGAAGGCATTTTCGCCTGCCCCGAAGGCGCCGCCACCCTCGTCGCCTACCAACGCCTAATCGCCAACCGCTTCCTATCCCCCAACGAAACCACCATCCTATTCAACACCGGCTCCGGCTACAAATACCTCCAGCTAATCAACCCCTAAACCCCCCATCCGCCCCATCCCCCCCAATCCCCAGCCCCCCCCGCATTCATCCTGAGCTTGTCGAAGGACGAATGCGGGGGCGCCCACCACCAGGCGCCCCCCCATATCAACCAACCATCCCCCCAATCCCCAGCCGCCCCCCCGCATTCATCCTGAGCTTGTCGAAGGACGAATAAGGGGGCGCCCACCACCGGGCGCCCCCCCATCAATCAACCATCACCCCCCCCAATCCCCTCCCCCTCCGGGGGAGGGGATTGGGGGGGGCGCACCCCAAACATCAAGACCCCTCCTCCCGCCAGCAATCGGCGTACCCCAGCAGCAAATTCGTCCGCGGCACCCCATGCGGATACCCAATCAGCGCAAACCGCGTCACCACCGGATCCGTGCTAACCCGCACCCGCAAAATCTGCCCCTCCCGCTCCAGCGGCGGCAGCCCGATATCCAGCGCCTCATAACTGTAAAACGCCTCCCCGTCCCACAGCGACAGCGCCAACGCCAAATTCCCCTCATAGCTGCCCAAATCAAAGGTGAGCAGCATATCCTCCCCCACCGGCGCGCACGTGACCGACATCCAGTATTCCCAGTTCAGGTACGACACTGGATAGCCCATAATCCGCGGCGTCGGCGTCGCCTCCGGTTCCGGATCATCCGTATGGCAATCCGCGTACCCCGCCAGCAGGTTCACCCGCGGCACCCCATGCGGATACCCGATCAGCCGGAACCGAATCCGCGACGGATCCCCGCTTTCCCCGTTCACCCGCACCTGCGCCCCCCCGTTGCCATCGCGCCGCAGCCCCTCCGACGGCTCCCAGACATACCGCCGGAACACCTCCCCGTCCCACCGCGACAACTCCAGCCCCAGCGCCCCATCATAGCTGCCCAAGTCGATCCGGATTACCGCGTAATCCCCCTCCGTCGCGCACGCCGCCGACATCCCGTAACGCTCATTGACGTACGCCTCCGGGTGGCCCGCCGCCGCAAACGGATCCGGCGGCGGCAGCGGATCATCGTCCGTCGTGCAATCCGCATACCCCTGCATCAGCACCGTCCGCGGCACCCCATGCGGATACCCCACCAAATGCCAGCGCGTATCCTTTGCCAACGTCTCCACCCGCGCCCACGCCTGCGAGCCATCCCGCCCCAGCCGCGGCTCCTCCAAATCCAGCACCTCGTAACTCATAAACCGCTCGCCGGTCCACAACGACATCCGCAACACCAACGTCCCAGTGTAACTCCCCAACTCGAACCGGACGATCATCCCGTCCCCATCCGCCTCGCACGACGCCGACATCCCGTATTCCTCGTTTTCGTACACCTCCGGGTGATCCTTCGCCCGGTTATACGGCTGCGGCGTCGGCTCCGGATACCCCTGCGGCAAACCCGGCGGCAGTATATCTGTCGGCGTCGGCTCCGGTGTCGGCTCCGGGGTCGACTCCGGCGTCGGCTCCGGCGTCGGCTCTGGGGTCGGCTCCGGGGTAGGCTCCGGCGTCGGTTCCGGCGTCGGCTCCGGCGTCGGTTCCGGGGTCGGCTCCGGCGTCGGTTCCGGGGTCGGCTCCGGGGTCGGCTCCGGCGTAGGTTCCGGCGTCGGCTCCGGGGTCGGTTCCGGCGTCGGCTCTGGGGTCGGCGTCGGCGTCGGATTCGGCTCCGGCGGGTCGCTATTGTACTGCCGCTGCAACGGCGTATTCAGCGCCGGATACGTCGTCGTCGTCCCGAAATACCACGGGTCTTCCCTTACTTCCGCAAAACGCGAATCCAGGTTGATGTTCCAGTTGGCGTAAATGCCGGTGTACCCCGTCGGCGCCTGCAACACCGCCGTCGTGGTGCCGGTGGCGCCCCGGCAGGGAGTCGCCGTGCCATGAGTCGTAATGTCGCAGTAGTTGTTGCTAAGGGTCCCGCCGGCGCTGCCGGCAAATCCCCCGCCCGTCGAACTGCCCGCCGCGTAGCTGGCCCGGATCGTGCCGCCGCCGTCCGTCCTCCCTACTAGCCCCCCGACATTGCCTGACCCGCTGACCGTGGCATGGGAATAAGACGCACTGATGCTGCCGATGCCGGAGTTGTAGCCCACCAATCCCCCCACATGGAGGCCACTACCGCTGCCGGTTCGCCTGACGCTGCCGGTAACATAGGCGGAATGAATTGTGCCGCCGGCATTTGTGCCGAACAGCGCCCCGGCGGACCCGTTCCCGGTTACGTCGATGTTGACGTTGGTCAGCCCCACATTCCTGATGACCACGCCTATAAATAGGGTGCCGAACAGCCCCACCGCCCGATTGGGGTGACTGCCCGAGATGGTAAGTTTGTCGATGGTGTATCCATTGCCATCAAATAGGCCCCTCCATTGACCACCCGTATACGCGATCGGCGTCCAGTTGGAGTATGTGTCGTCGGAGGTCACGCTCCCGTCGCCGGTGGTGTCGAAGTCCAGATCCTGCGTCAGCTCATAGCCTACACACCTCGGATTGCCTCCCGCGGACGGTACGCCGCAGCCCATATAGTTTCCTGAGGCGATGCGGTTGGGGAAAGCCGCAGTGTAGTTGGCTGCGTTGCCGGAGGAGGGCTGGCCATTCCCGCTAATATTCCAGCGCATGGCGTTGAGCTGCGCCAGCGAACTCACCTCGATCAGCCCGTCATCGTCCTTGTCGTAATCGATGACCCCCGACGCCGTCTCCCGCTCGCTGGGCGTATTCACCCTCGGGTAGTCGGTCGCCGTGCCGAAACCCCACACATAGTCCGGGGTAGCATCCCCGTCCACAATGATGTTCCAGTCGGCGTAAATCCCCGCGTAGTTGGTGCCGGTGGCCGCCTGCAACGCGCTGGTGGCCTGTTGCAACACCGAAATGCCCAGCCCCGACGCCGCCGCCCCCACGCAGGGGGTCGAGCTGCCGTTCACCGTGCTGTCGCAATAGCTGGCGGTGGTCGTGCCGCGGCCGCCGGTGAATGCCCCGGCGAACCCGCCCGCATTGGTGCCGGTGGCCGACGCCCCCAACAACCGCCCCGCCGCGTAGCTGACCGTGGTCCGCCCCACCATGTGGCTGACGGTGGTCGAGCCGGTATTCATCCCGATCAGCCCCCCGATGTTGGAGCTGGTCCCGTTCCCCCCATCCACCGCCGCCGTGGAGTAAACCGCCCGGATCAGCCCGTAGTTGACCCCCACCAGCCCGCCCAAATTCACCCCGCCCCGGGTGGCGGTCGTCGTGCCGCCGAACACATAGCTGGCGGTGATCTGCCCATCGTTGCGCCCCACCAGCGCCGCCACACTGCCCGACGCCACCCCGCCGCTGACGCTGGGGTTGATCAGCCCCAAATTCCGAATAATCCCCGGCTCGGGGATCGAGATATACTGATTTACGTAGGTGGAAGTGTGCGCCAGCCGGCTGAACAGCGCCGCATCCCCCCCATCGTTGCTGATCGTCAAGTTCGATATGGTATGCCCGTCGCCATCGAATTCCCCGAAATACGCCCCGAAAGGCGTAAAGTTGGGGTAGGTGTCGTCCGAGTCCACATCATTGTCGCCATCAGTGTCGAAATTCAGGTTCGCCGTCAGCTCATACCCCACGCACGCCCCCCACGGGCACCCCATCCGGACGCTGGTGGTCGTCGGACGGTCGGGAAACGCCGCCGCATACTCGACTTCGTTGGCCCAATCCACCACCCCGTTGCCGTCCAGGTCATAGCGGATGGCGTTGAACTGCGCCAGCGAGCCGACCTCGATCAGCCCATCGTTATCGGTATCGTAATCCGTCGCCGCCCCCACCGTAGTCACCACCTGCGCCTCCGCCGGCAGCGCCAAATAAAACAGCAACGCAAACCCCGCAACCAGCCCCAAAGCCACCACCCCCCGAACCCCCAAAAACCCCCGCCACCCCCCAACCAACCCGCCGCCCCCGCCCCCGCCCCGCAACAACCCGCCCATCATACCCCGCAACCCACCACCGCCCATACCCGCAACCCCAGCCACCCGAAACCCCGCGCTAGCCCCCCGGCGCCCAACTCGCGTACCCACAATAACCTCGCGCAAACCCCAACCAAAAATTCGTCAATCAACGTCAACCGAATATAATAACACCCCCCACCCAATAATCAATAGATCCCCCCACCCCCCCGCAAAATCCCCCAAATTCCCCAATCCCCAACACTTATGTAAAACCGCCCCCAACCCCGCCCCAAATATTATGTAACCATCCCCCCCAAACCCCCGCCCCACCCGCATTATTCACCCCCGCCCCGCCCCATTATTCATCCTGAGCTTGTCGAAGGATGACGCCCCCCCAAAAACCGCATTCCCGCCAAGAAACCAACTATGCTACTATGCACCATAAGCGCACGGAAACCGGCGCAAAGGAGCAAGCTATGCCTCCGGCAACCCGGGTACGCGCCTTCCTACTGGTATTCACCACGCTATTCCTGCTGGTTCTGGTATTATCGATAGCGGCGGAGTTCTCCGATGCGAAATGGATCCAGACGGCCGTAAGCATCGGCAACCGCCTAGAAAGCCTGACGGTCATCGCCATAGCAGCCACATTCATCCTAGTAGAGGGGGTCCCAATGTTAGCCCACTGGATCAGGCAAGCCGAAATCAAAGAAGCCCGCGAGGAGGGCCTAGCCGAGGGCGAAGCCCTGGGCCTCGCCAAAGGGCAGGCCCTGGGCCTCGCCAAGGGGGAGTCCCTGGGCCTCGCCAAGGGGGAGTCCCTAGGCCGCGCCCTGGAGCGCGAGGTTTGGCAAGAATGGCGCCGGGCGCTGGAAGCGTGGGAACAGCGCAGGACCGAAGCCGAGAACGCGGGCCAACGGTTCAACGAGCCGCTCCCCAAACCTCCCACAGACGACTAGCCGCCAAAACCCCACCGGCCACACCCCCCAAATTTCCGCCATACAAAGCAGAGGGGGATCCAATGTTAGCTCACTGGATCAGGCAAGAGGAAATCAAAGCAGCCCGAGAGCAAGGCCGGCGTGAGGGCTACGCCAAAGTCTACGCCGAGGCCCAAGCCGAGGGCCTGGCCCTCGGCCGCGCCCTGGAGCGCAAGGTTTGGCAGGAATGGCGCCGGTCGCTGGAAGCGTGGGAGCAACGCAAAGCCGACGCCAAGAACGCGGGCCAACAGTTCAACGAACCGCGCCCCAACCCACCCGCAGACGACTAGCCGCCGAAAACCGCGCCGGCAGCACAACTTAACAGGAGGATAATATGCCTCCGGCAACCCGGGTCCGCGCCTTCCTCCTAGTATTCACCGCCCTATTCCTACTGGCGCTGATACTATCAATCGCGGCCGAGTTCTCCAACGCCAAATGGATCCAAACCGCCGCCAGCATCGGCGCCCGCCTGGAAAGCCTAACCGTAATCGCCATAGCAGCCACATTCATCCTGGTAGAGGGAGGCCCAATGTTAGCCCACTGGATCAGGCAAGCCGAAATCAAAGAAGCCCGGGAGGAGGGCCTCGCCGAGGGGCAAGCCCTGGGCCTCTCCAAGGGGCAGGCCCTGGGCCGCGCCCTGGAGCGCGAGGCATGGCAGCAATGGCGCCGGTCGCTAGAGGCATGGGAACAGCGCAAAGCCGACGCGGAGGCCGCCGGCCGCGCGTTCAACGAGCCGCGCCCCACCCCGCCCGCAGACGACTAGCCGCCGAAACCGCGGCGGCAACACCCCAAGGGCAGAGCATCCGCTCTACCCCCAAATTCCCGCCATACTGGTAAAGGGGGTTCCAATGTTAGCCCACTGGATCAGGCAAGCGGAAATCAAAGAAGCCCGGGAGCAAGGCCGGCTTAAGGGCTACGCCGAGGGCCGCGCCCTGGAGCGCAAGGCTTGGCAGCAATGGCGCCGGTCTCTGGAAGCGTGGGAACAGCGCAAGGCCGACGCCAAGAACGCGGGCCAACAGTTCAACGAGCCGCGCCCCGCCCCGCCCGCAGACGACTAGCGGACGACAGTTTGGCGGCAGCACAACTCAAGTAGATGGGGATCCAAATGTTGGCCCACTGGATCAGGCAAGCGGAAATCAAAGAAGCCCGTGAGGAGGGCCGCGCCCTCGAGCGCAAGGCGTGGCAGCAATGGCGCCGGTCGCTAGAGGCATGGGAACAACGCAAAGCCGACGCCAAGAACGCGGGCCAACGGTTCAACGAGCCGCGCCCCGCCCCGCCCGCAGACGACTAGCCGCCGAAATCCAGGCGGCAACAGCAAAGGGGCAGAGCATTCTCTCTGCCCCCAAATTCCCGCCCGCCGCTACCCCCCATCATCCCGCGCCCCCGCGTCATTCATCCTGAGCTTGTCGAAGGATGCGCCCCCCTGCGCTCCCCCGCTCAATTTGGTATCATTACCCCCAATCCCACCCCCCTACAGGAGCGTTATATGCGCCGAGCAGCCATCGTCTCCCCCGTCCGCACCGCCGTAGGCAACTTCGGCGGCGCCCTGCGCGATGTATCCGCCGCCGAACTCGCCAGCGCCGTCATCAAGGAATCCCTCGACCGCTCCCAACTGGACCCGGCCAAAGTCGACGACGTCATCCTCGGCCACGGCTACCCCAGCGGCGAAAACCCCGCCATCGGCCGCCTCGCCGCCCTGAAAGCCGGCCTCCCCATCGAAGTCCCCGGCTACCAGCTCGACCGCCGCTGCTCCTCCGGCCTCCAGGCCATCCTCAACGCCAGTATGCTGGTGCAGACCGGAAACGCCGACGTAGTCATCGCCGGCGGCGTCGAAAGCATGAGCGGCGCCGAGTTTTACAGCAACGAATCCCGCTGGGGCGCCCGCTTCGGCTCCGTCACTTTCCACGACCGCCTCGCCCGCGCCCGCGTCACCATCTCCCCCGATGAACGCTTCGGCCCCATCCCCGGCGGCATGGTCGAAACCGCCGAAAACCTCGCCCGCCAATACGAAATATCCCGCCAGGAACAAGACGAATACGCCCTCCGCAGCCACCAACGCGCCATCGCCGCCCAAGCCGCCGCCCGCTTCGACTCCGAAATCGTCCCCGTCCCCGTACCCCAGCGCCGCGGCGACCCCGTGCCTTTCGACCGCGACGAAGGCCCCCGCGCCGACACCACGATGGACGCCCTCGCCCGCCTCCGCCCCGTAATGCGCGACGGCACCGTATCCGCCGGCAACGCCAGCAGCCAAAACGACGCCGCCGCCGTCTGCATCGTCGCCGCCGAGGATCTGCTGGACGAACTGGGCCTGAAGCCCATGGCTTTCCTGCGCGGCTGGGCCGTAACCGGCTGCCACCCCGCCACTATGGGCATCGGCCCCGTCCCCGCCGTCCAAAAAGCAATGGCGAAAACCGGCCTATCCCTCCAAGATATGGACCTCATCGAACTCAACGAAGCCTTCGCCGCCCAAGTCCTCGCCGTGCTGCGCGAATGGAAACTCCCCCACCAGGATCACCTCAACGTCAACGGCTCCGGCATCTCCTTGGGCCACCCCATCGCCGCCACCGGCGCCCGCATCCTCGCCACCCTGCTCCACGAAATGGAACGCCGCGACGCCCAATTCGGCCTGGAAACGATGTGCGTCGGCGGCGGCCAGGGCGTCGCCGCCATCTTCGAGCGCCGATAACCCCCCATCCCGCCCCCATCCCTATCCTTATATACCGGGATCGGGATGGGGCGAAAATCAACCCGCCCATCCCCCCGAAAGGAGCAGTAAAATGCCCACTACCCAAGACCTCCCCGATGTGCTGGTAATCGGAGCCGGCGCCTCCGGCGCCGCTTTCGTCTGGAGCCTGGCCCAAGCCGGCATCAACGTACTATGCCTGGAGCAGGGCGACTGGCTCCCCCAAGACGCCTTTCCCGCCCACACCCCCGACGGCCTGCTCCGCTGGCAAACCGACTTCCACCCCGACCCCAGCGTCCGCAAGCTGCCCCAAGACTACCCGGTCAACAGCGACGCCTCCCCCATCGCCCCCTATATGTACAACGCCGTCGGCGGCAGCACCGTCCATTACGGCTCCCACTACCCCCGCTTCCATCCCTCCGATTTCCGCGTCCGCACCCTCGACGGCGTAGCCGACGACTGGCCCCTGACCTACGACGAACTGGAACCCTACTTCGACCTCAACGACCGGATGATGGGCGTATCCGGGTTGCCAGGCGACCCGGCCTATCCCCCCAAGCCCCAGCGCCCCTGCCCCCCGCTATCCATCCGGCCCGGCGGCGAACTGCTGGCTAAAGGCTTCGACCAACTCGGCTGGCACTGGTGGGCCTCCGACACCGCCATATCCTCCGTAACCTACGACGGCCGCGAACCCGACACCGGCGGCTACCTCCGCTCCCTCGCCAGCGTCGACCTCACCTACTGGCCCAAAGCCCTCGCCCTCGGCGCCCGCCTGAAAACCAACGCCCGCGTCCGCGAAATCATGACCGACCGCCACGGCCGCGCCACGGGCGTCCTCTACTACAACGCCGACGGCGAACTAATCGAACAAAAAGCCAAATCCGTAGTCCTAGCCTGCAACGGCATCGGCACCCCCCGCCTGCTGCTCAACTCCCAATCCCCCCTATTCCCCGACGGCCTCGCCAACAGCAGCGGACTGGTCGGCAAATGCCTGATGCACCACCCCGCCGGCGTAGTCGTAGGCGTGTTCGACCAATGGCTCGGCACCGACGACGGTATGCCCCGCGGCAGCACCATGCTGAGCCAAGAATTTTACGAAACCGACACCAACCGCGGCTTCGTCCGCGGCTACGACCTCCAAGTCTTGGCCCTCGGCAGCGCCCCCATCACCACCGCCCTCGGCGGACTGCTCGGCCAGCGCCTCCCCTGGGGCCAAACCCACCACCAAGCCTTCGATGAACGCTTCGGCCACACCGTAGGCATCACCATAATGACCGAAGATCTCCCCGAGGAACACAACCTAGTCACCCTGGACCCCAACGACACCGACAGCCACGGCATCCCCGCCGCCAAAGTGGAGTACACCGTAAGCGAAAACACCAACCGGATGCTGGACCACGGCGTAGCCCGCGCCCAAGAAGTACTCGAAGCCGCCGGCGCCAAACAAGTAATCGCCTCCCGCCTCCGCCGCAACGCCGGCTGGCACCTGCTAGGCACCGCCCGCATGGGCCAAAACCCCCAAAACTCCGTAGTCGACCGCTGGGGCCGCTGCCACGACGTCCCCAATATGTTCATCATCGACGGCAGCATCTTCACCACCAGCGCCTGCATCAACCCCACCGCCACCATCCAGGCCCTAGCCCTACGCACCGCCGACTACCTAAAAGGCGAAGCCCGCGACACCATCCGCTAACCCCAAACCATCACCCCAACAACAAAAATCCCCTCTCCCTCTATTGGGAGAGGGTTAGGGTGAGGGCAAAAATAAAGGAAAAACTGCAATGCCCAGAATCGTGCATTTCGAGATCTACGCCGACGACGTAGACCGGGCAACCGACTTCTACGCCAACCTGTTCGGCTGGGAAATCAACAAATGGGATGGCCCGCCCCAAATGGACTACCGCCTGGTAAGCAGCGGCAACGGCCCCGGCATAGACGGCGGCATCACCCGCCGCCCCCCGCCGGAAAGCGGATCCGCCATCCCCGGCGTAAACTACGTCCACGTAGACGCCATAGACGAGTACCTCCCCAAAGTCCAAGCCAACGGCGGAAGCATCCTAAAGCCCAAAATCCCCATCCCCGGCATAGGCTACATTGCCATCTGCCAAGACACCGGAGGCAACCCCATCGGCCTCTACCAAAGTGACCCGGACGCGGCTTATTAACGCCGCCTCGCCGCCCCACCCGCCCCCGCCAATCTCATTGTGACACCCCATCAGGGCGGGTGTATTATAACTTGGCGTCACAGACGCACCCGAAAGAGAGTTCGATGAACCCGCAACAGACAACAACCGACAGCGTCGGCAAGAACATTCCTGCCCAGCGCATAACATCCTTGACTGGCCGGCAATGGCGCGTCATTGCCATCAGCCAGCGCGGGTTGAGCCATGAAACGCAGAGCCTGCCCAACCAGGACAGCTATGCCTTGCGTATCCTGCTTGGCGCTGGTATAATGCCGGAAACAATCATCATCGCCGTAGCCGACGGGGCCGGATCCGCCCCGCTGGCCCACATCGGAGCAGGTAGCGTCGCCAGCGCAACCGTCGCATTCCTGTACACGCTGCTGAGGCTGGATCCCGATGCAGCCATCCGGCAGGACAAAGCCCGCCAAGCCTTGCGCCAAGCGGCTCAATATGCCCGCCAAGTCCTAAAGGAAAAAGCCTGGCAGAAACGGGCAAGTCTCCAAGCCATGGCTACTACAATTCAGCTTGTTGTAGCCAACGAACATTTAATTGCAACCTTGCACATCGGCGACGGGCGCACCGTCGCCGGCGACGGCAACGACGAATACTTCAACCTCAGCCGCCCCTACAACGGGGAATACGCCAACGAAACGTCATTTATCACTACCGGCGATGACCCGCTGGCCAACAGCAACCCGGCCTTGCAAAGGAGGGAAATCAGCGGCGCAAAAATAACTGGAATAGCGGTGAGCACCGACGGCTTGGATCCGCTGTCCGTGAACTTGTCTAGAGACGAGCCGCATTATGGATTCTACGCGCCAGCCTTCAGAGTGCTGCGCCAAAAAAATGACGCCGATGACGCGGCCCTTGCCATAGCGGAAGTCTTGGCAATTCCTGAAGCGCGGCGCAAAAGCCCGGACGACATCACTCTGGTAATGGCCCTGAACGGCCAACATACAGAAGGAGATGACTATGAGTAACATTGACCGCCGCCGGGATGATTTGGGCACCAGCAAAATGGACAAAATAGAATTCGCCAACAATCCGGAACAACGCTGCCCTGTGATATTGCTGTGCGATGCGTCCTTCTCAATGGAATACAGCGGCCAAATCCGAGAACTTAATCGGGGGCTTAAGACTTTCAAAGAGGAAGTTTCCAAGGATGCCGTAGCCGCGGAGCGCGTGGAAGCGGCGATAGTATCTTTCGCCCACGACACGCGGATAGATCATGAATTCGCCTTGATGCGGAATTTCAATCCGCCAACCCTAACTTGCCGGGAGTCCACTGACATAGCCCAAGGCGTTGAGACCGCCATCAGGATGTTGCGCGAGCGCAAAGACAATTACCGTCGCAACGGCATACCTTACTACCGCCCCTGGCTAATGCTATTGTCCGATGGCGAACATAACGGCTCCCAACAGGCGATACGGGCCGCAGAACAAAGGTTGCTACAAGCAATCGAAGGCCGGGAGTTGCATTGGTTTCCCATCGGGATAGACCAGGGAGGCGTCGAGGCCATTAACCGTAGCCTGAAAGGTTGCGGCCCCGCGCAAATGCTGAAGCACGACGGTTGGCGTGAACTTTTCGTATGGCTATCCAACTCAATGGCCATGGTAGCCGATTCCCGGTCTGGACAAAAAATTGAACTTCCCCCCATAAAAACTTGGGCTGGTGAACTGGAAGTTTAAGGGGGTATCGCTTTAATGCGTCAGCAAATAACCGACAGCTCAAGGCAGCCGGTCGCAATAGGCCGCGAAATAAGCCGGGGCGGCGAGGGCGTCGTGTACGAAATTCAAGGCGACCCGTCCCGGTGCGCCAAAGTATGGCATCCCGATAAGCGTAGCCGGGAGCGGGTTGTCAAACTACAAGCGATGTGCCGGATTCAACCCAGTCTGACCATTCAGGGATTGCCAATTCTGGCTTGGCCTGACGAAATTCTGTACGAAGGAGCCGAACCCGTAGGCTACCGAATGCCCAAAGCGGAAAACGCTATCCCTCTGTACAATTGCCTCACTCCAACGAGGCGGAAAAATGCCGGCGTCAATATGGGCCAAGAGAACTTGGCCCTGTTGGCCCAGAGAATAGCCCTTATTTTCAACGCACTGCACCGAAATTCATGCTATGTCGGGGATGTCAACCTCCTGAACATACTGGTCCGCCGGGATAATCAGATACCTATCATCATCGACATCGATAGCTTCCAAATCCAGGACCCCGCCAACGCAAACCGGACATTTCCATCCACGGTAGGCAACCCGGAATATCAGCCGGCCGAACGTGATATGAACCGGCCTATCGGCGCGTCCACGGATGTCTTTGGTTTAGCAGTAATAACCTACCAACTGCTACTTGATGGCCAACATCCGTTCATGGGAATAGATCCAACTAACGAACAAAACGCGCCTGCGGAACTCGGAAGTCGTATCCAATCCGGCAGGTTCGCCCATGCGCGAGAGCGAAGTTGGTTGCCCAGACCAAAATCCAAGAGTCAATGGAATAGCTTGCCTATGCCGACGCGCAAGTCTCTAATCCAGGCTTTGGACCATCGGCAGCATGGAACAGCCCGCCCCTCGGCCCAAGAAATGGCAGATGCGCTGGAGGATCTGGCCGCCCCGGCACGCTCTAATAATCCAACGCCACCGCCGCAACAAACTGCGCCCGGTCCGCAACCTCGACCAGCTCCGCCGCCTCCCCGTAGGCCACGGACTCAACCGGCAAGGCCACAAACCCTTACGCATCAAGTGGCACAGGGCAACACACGTGAAGGAGTTGGAGGCAAGTCGTTAAAATTCCTCATCACTGCCTTGCGCGTAACCACAGAAATGGCAATATCAACCTATCGATGGACAAAAGATACGTTGATTGAAATACCTCCGTCAATACGTTGGCCGACCATAGTAATGGGCCTGTTGAATGGGCTATTACTGGGAGATTGGATTACCACTCTTGGGAGTATATCTGACACAGCCATGTACATCACCACAGTACTAGTATTGTGGGGGATAGCTTGTGTGTTTATCACCCATAAAACTATGGGCAGATGGCCTTCAGACGGAGCGAGGTGTATGATTCAAGGATTACTAGCTGGCCTAGTAATCTCTGGGGTTATGGCCGGGGTGACAGCCATTTATATACTCTTATCCTGATACACTTGTATCAGGCAACGAACACTGAATCAAAACCGGCAAACGACTCTCCATCACCGCTCGGCGTATATAGTTACCAGACTACCAACCCAAACCCGGCCCTGTCCGGGAAATCTGCCCGCCCGCCCGTTGACACCCCAACAGCGCAGGCTTACGATTACCCTTTATTCACCAGACGCACCTAAAAGGGCAAACCAATGGTAATGAACGAAAGAACATTGAACGGCCATATAGCCGATGCCATGGAACGGCAAGCCCCGCCCGGCTATTCGGTAAAAGCGGAGCAGCAAGGCACCGCCCGGCAAGGAAATACCGTTCCGGACATCGAAGTCCAAATGCCCTACGGCCTGCGCGCCATTGTCGAAACCGAATACGGCGCCCCGGCCGTTGCTGACGCCAAAGCCAAATTGGGCTATCAATTCAAGGACGCTGATTCCTTGCCGATTAAAAGCATCCTTGCCGTAGGAATCCCCAGAACGATGCGCGTAATGGGGCAAAGAGACCGCTATATGGCCCTTGCCGGCGATGAACCGCAGTTCTTGTTGCAGGTTGTAACCGGCGCCGCCCCGGATGACTACAACATCAGCATCGCCCCGGAAAACCCGGTATCCGTTTCATTACGGGATATTGTGCAGTACGCCTGGCTGGCGGCGATCCCGGAAAACTATTCCCAGCAGATCGTGGAACAAGTTTTAGCCGAACTAACCGCCGCGAAAGTTGCCTTGACCAACCGCCTTAATCAATCCGGCCAACAAGAAAAAGAGCGGCTGACGGCGGCATATAATCCCACCGGTGCCGGCTTGGAGGGTGTAGCCGGCAACGTCATCGGAACTTTGGCCAGTATGATGCAACTGCACTTATCCTTGAAAGAATGGGCCGCCGGTGGACTGGATTCCATCGAAAGCCTGGGCCACCCCAGCCTTTGGCAACAGACCGGCCAGCGGCACGGAATCCCCGCCAACATTGCTTGGCAGTGGCGCAAAATCGAATCCATCGACTACCAGCCTTTGTCGACTTTGGCCGCTGAAATGCTGGAAAACTCGGCCCTGGCCGCCAAGCTAGGAGCAACGTTGCGGGTCATATATGACACGCTTACCCAATACATTGACGCCGGCATCAGCGCAACCACCAACGTGGCTGCGGAAATCTGGCAATCATTGATCCCGGACCGCGACCAGCGGGCCGCCTATTACACTAAGCCAGTAACGGCGGAAATGCTGGCAAACCTATCCGTGCCTCGCCTGCCGTCCCCCGCCGCCGCCCGCTATAACGAAATCTGCGCCGGCACCGGCACCCTGGCCCGGGCCACCGATGAAAACATCCGCTTCCGCCATTACGCCGCCAATCCCCAATACCAGGAGGACAAAGCCAGCATTCACGCCGACCGCATGGAAAACTACATCCGCCTCACCGACATTAACCAGCAGTCCGTATCAGTGGCGACCGCTAATATGGCGTCCTTGGAGCCGCATACGGCTTACCGTTCCAACGCCATATTCGCCATCACCTCCGAAGGCGGAGCCTTGAATTACTTGACCAGCAAAGGAATATCCAATATGGAGTCATCTCTGGTAGGACGGGATGGCCGCCGCAAGGATATGCTGGTTCTGGAGCGGCATACCGCCGATATTTGCAACAACAACGACCCCTATTTTGTAGCCCGAAAAGGGGCGAAAAATCCGGTCAATAGCAAAAAGATGCAATCCTACAAACGCTTGGCGGATAAAAAATTAAAGGGCGTAGCCAACGGCAACGCCGGGCTGGCCGCCTATATGCACGTCATCGAACACGAATTGCTAACCTTCGGCGGGGTGCACGGCAAAGTTTTACCCCTTAAAGCAGCCCACTCAGAAAGTTTCGCCGGATTCCGCCAAAACATCGAAAACGAATACCGGAATGTAATAACCATCAGCACCGCCGCCGGCGATGGCGCCTCTATGTCCGCCGATACCGGCGTTCAAGAAATGCTGGTAGTCGCCACCAAAAAGGCGAATACGGATCAAACCGGCGACCAGTCAATAACCTGCGTCAATCTAACCCGAACCTTTGCCACTAAAATAGAAGCCAAAATGTTTGCCGACGCTATCCGCCGGGAAATCGCCAAAGGCAAGGCCAACGGTGAAATAACCGTCGGCGAAGTGGTCGGCACTTATTACCGTATGACCGGCTTGGGGCAAGGCAAACCTTGGTCCGCTTTGGGATCCAGCGGGGATTACACCATCTTGACCGAGTACATCACTAGCGGAAACGCTTGGCACCCGTCCACCGGCAACCTTACGCAATTCGCCTTTCCAATGACTACGCTGGGCAACCTAGTGGATAAAGGCCCAACCCATCACTTGATCGGCTATTCCTCAGAGAGCGAAGGAACGCACCCCACTGGAGCTTTCCTATTACGCCCGGAAAGCAAAACTCAAATCAGGGATAACCCGTCAATTTGGGATGTGCGGGCAGCATCGCAAAACAGCATAACTTGCCGTCCCACCCACTACGGCCAACCTCGCAGTTCCCCGGATAAAGCCCGGGAAATGCTGGCCGCCGCCGGCCGCATTCACTTGTCCAGGGGATTGCGAACCAGCGCCAATAAAGTCGCCGTCGCTTTCACGGATGCCGTCTGTATGGGAGGACGCTCCTGGAATACCATTAAAACCAAAGACAACACGCCCCCAGGGACCCAGGAAGCCATAATCCTGTTCCTTAACAGCACTTACGGGATCCTAATTCGGGCCGGTTACGGGCAATCATCAGACTTGGGCCGTTGCCCCATCAATGTCAACGCCATTGACGGCCACCCCATCCCCGACTTCGCCTGCGCCGATGCCGAAAACGCCCGGCGTATCGCGGCCGAAAACTTTGACCGCCTTCGCCAACTGCCGTTAGACCGCATCGCCCTGGCCGCCATTGACCCCAACCGAATGGAAATTGACCGGATTGTAACCCTGATGTTGGGCTTGCCCTGGGACATCGCCGCCGAGTCCATGCTGGATTCATGGCGGCGGATGATGTGCCTCCAGCCGGCCATCAACGCCCACCACAAAGGCGTCCTGGCTAAGCTGAAAGCCAAAGGCGCAGGCCAATAGCCGCCGCCCGCCAAAGGAAACGCCGCCCCAAACCCAACCCGCCCGTTGACACCCCAACCGGGCGGGCTTACGATTACCCTTGCCAACTCAGCTTTCCTTCCCCCGCTGGGGGAGGGCTAGGGTGGGAGCAAAATCCCCCAAAAAAGGATGTCGAAAATGCCAGAAATTTACGGCGAAGGCGATTTCCGATACGAATTTGTCCAAGATTGGGCCAAACTCCCCGACGGCCTCTCCTTCAAGGAATGCCCCGGCGTAGCCGTCGACTCCCAAGACAACGTTTTCGTCCTCACCCGCGGCCAAGACCCCATCATGGTTTTCGACCAGGACGGCAACTATATGCGCTCCTTCGGCCAGGGCCTGTTCAGCGAAAACCGCACCCACGGCCTCTACATCGCCCACGACGACTCCCTCCTCGCCGCCGACGACGGCATCCACACCATCCAGAAATTCACCGCCGACGGCGAACCCGTATGGGAACTCGGCGACCGCAACAACCCCGCCCAACGCTGGAGCGGCCAGCCCTTCAACCGCCCCACCTCCGCCGCCATTATGCCCAGCAACGGCGACATCTATGTATCCGACGGCTACGGCAATTCCCGCGTCCACGTCTACTCCTCCGAAAGGGAATACAAATTCTCCTGGGGCAGCCCCGGCATTGACGCCGGCCAATTCATCCGCCCCCACAACATCGCCATCGACAGCCAAAACCGCGTCTACGTAGTCGACCGCGAATGCCACCGCATCCAGATTTTCGATGCCGAGGGCAACTTCATCACCATGTGGAGCAACATCCACCGCCCCGACTCCATGGTGCTATGGGGCGAACACATCTACGTAGGCGAACTCAACGGAATGGGCGGCGTAGACGACGCCCCCGGCCTCGGCCACCGCGTCAGCATCTACGACCTCCAAGGCAACCGCGTCTGCCTCTTCGGCTCCCCAGACGAAGGCGAAGGCCCCGGCCAATTCATCGCCCCCCACGGCATAGCCGTCGACTCCCGCGGCGACGTCTACATCGCCGAAGTCTCCTACACCATCCGCGGCCAGCACCAGAACCCCCCACGCGAACTCCGCTCCCTATCCAAATACCGCCGGGTATAATCCCAAGCAACCGCCCCCGGCGGCGCATACCGGATCTGCGCCGCCGGGACAAAGAAACACCGGAGCGAAACCATGCTAACCCTCGAAGTCTTTATCGGAACCATATCCACGCTGGCAGTCCTAGCCACCGGCGCCTTCTTTTGGATCCTATCGGAAATCCGGTCAGAACGGCAGGAACGAAGATCCGAAAGGGAAGCAGACCGAAAGCGATCGCAGGCGGAACGGGAAGAAGACCGGAGGCTGTGGCAAACGGCAAGGGAAGAAGACCGGAGGCTATGGCAAACGGCAAGGGAAGAAGACCAAAAACGGTGGCAAACCGCAAGGGAAGAAGACCAAAAACGGTGGCAAACCGCAAGGGAAGAAGACCAGCGCGAGCGCCGGGCCGACACCCAGCGGATCCTGGAAGCCATCTACTTCCACCGCCACGACCCCAACACCGGCCAGTTGGCATTCTACCCGCCGACACCCGCTCCGCCCGCAGCAGACTAAAAACGACCCGAGAGTGAGTTATGTTGACCATCGAAGTTTTCTTGGCAACGATGTCCACCGCAACGGTAGCCGCCACCGCAATGTTCCTTTGGATTCTGTCGGAATTTCGGGCGATACGCAACGAAAACAGGACAGAGTCCCAGAAAATCCGCGAGGAAAACAAGGCGGAGTTGCAGCAAGTCCGCGAGGAAAACAAGGCGGAGTTGCAGCAAGTCCGCGAGGAAAATAAGGCAGAGCTACAAAAAATCCGCGAAGAAAACAAGGAGGAACACAGAATAACCCGCGAAGAAATCCGCACCGAAAGCCGCCGCATCCTCGAAGCCATCTACTTCCACCGCCACGACCCCAACACCGGCGAAGCCGTATTCTACCCCCCAGCCCCCAGCACATCCGCCGACTAAAATCCCCCACCCCCCCAAACAGGAGCAACCCCCGTGACGAATATCGGCGACACCACCACCGTCCACTGGCACTCCGCCATCGACGCCATCGAGCGCTGCTACGAACTCGGCTGGACCGACGGCCTCCCCGTCGTTCCCCCAACCGCCGACCGCGTCGCCCAATTCATCGACCGCACCGGACGCCCCGCCGCCGACATCATCGGCGAACTCCCCGAGCGCCGCCGCCAAATCACCATCGGCAAAATCGCCGCCAACGCCGTCATGGCCGGCTGCCTCCCCCAATATATGCCCGTCGTCCTAACCGCCGCCCAAGCCATCCTCCAACCCGAATTCAACCTCGTCGGCCCATCCTCCAGCATGGGCGGCTCCGCCATCCTCACCATCGTCAACGGCCCCATCGTCCAAGAACTCAACATCAACGCCCGCAACAACCTCTTCGGCCCCGGCAACCGCGCCAACGCCACCATCGGACGCGCCATCCGACTCATCCTTATGAACGCCTGCGCCGCCATCCCCGGCGTCTTCGACCGCAGCGTCATCGGTCACCCCGGCAAATACACCTACTGCATCGCCGAAGCCGAAACCGAAACCCACTGGACGCCCCTCCACGCCGAACGCGGCATCCCCTCCCACCAAAGCGCCGTAACCGTCTTCGCCGGCGAAGCCCCCCGTCAAGTCCGCGCCATCGGACACCCCAACGCCATCCTCCTCGCCATCGCCGACGCCGCCGCCTCCCTCGGCACCAGTATGTCCACCTCCGGCTCCGTCGGCCAAAACGACGCCGGCGTCCGGCAAGGCCAAATCGTCGTCACCATCGCCGGCAACTCCGCCCTCTGGCACGACTGGACCAAACCCCAAGTCCGCGACTTCATCTTCCAACGCGCCCATCGCACCCTCGCCGACCTCAAACGCGCCCAAGTCATCGCCGCCGAACCCCAACCCGGCGACGAAGCCGAAACCATCCCGCTAATCCCCGACCCCTCCGACATCCTCCTAGTTTTCGCCGGCGGCGAGGAATCCAATATGTCCTCCGTTATCCCAAGCTGGGGCCCCAAAGTCGCCAGCGCCGCCGTAACCCTCCCCATCCCCTAAAGAAATAGGGCCAACCCCATACCCCCAACCACCCCAAAGGAGCCCAAAAATGCCCGACCACAACCAGCACATCCTAGTCAACCCCGTAACCCAGCCCGTAATCGCCCCCTTCAACGGCGCCCCCCGCCTCGCCTCCCTCGCCGGCGCCCGCCTCGGCATCATCGACGACAGCAAACGCAACGCCGACGTCCTCCTCGAGGAAATCGCCGACCTCCTCACCACCCGCTACGAAATCAGCAACGTCCAATGGCACCGCAAGCCCAGCGCCTCCCGCCCCGCCGACCCCCAAGCCATCCAAGAACTCGCCCATAACTGCGACGCCGTAATCATCGCCATCGGCGATTGAGGCTCATGCAGCGCGTGCAGTGTGCACGACGGCATCCACATCGAAAACGCCGGCACCCCCTCCGCCACCATCTGCACCGACCGCTTCATCCCCACCGCCACCGGCATGGCCCAAATGTGGGGCGCCCCCGACTACCCCACCATCTACACCCCACACCCCATCGAAAACCTCGACCGCCCAGCCCTACGCACCCGCGCCCAACAACTAGCCCCCATCATCGTCCAAGTCCTAACCGGCGAAGGCTAACCCTACCCCAAAACCCCAAACATCATTACAGGGGCGCAAATCAATGCGCCCCTACATCATCTCAATCCCCCCACAAGCCTCTCCATCCCCTCCCCCTACATCGTCCTTATTCCCTCCCCCTAAGGGGGAGGGTTAGGGTGGGGGTGAACTCCCACCAACAACCAACCCCAACCCAACCCAACAACCCCCGCTAAGGCGTCCCCCCATCCCCCGGATCATCCGTACGACAATCCGCATACCCCATCACCAAATTCGTCCGCAGCCCCCACCGCCACCCATCCAGCCGGAACCGCGTAATCTCCGGATCCGTCATCACCGTCACCCGCAGCATCCTCCCCAACCGCTCCACCTCCGGCACATCAATCCCCTGCTCCTCATAACTCACGAACCGCTTCCCGTCCCACCGCGACAACGTCAGAATCCACCACCCCGTATAACTCCCCAAATCAATGCTGATCACCCGTTCCCACAACCCATCCGCCGCGCAAGTGACCGACGTCCCATACTCCTCATTGGCGTACACCTCCGGGTGCGCCTCCTCCTCATCATACTCCGGCAGCGACGCCTCATCCGTCACCCCATCCCCCGCCGGCGGCGGCACAACCTCCTCCGGCTCCGTCGGCCCACCATCCCCGCCATCACCCGGCCCCGGCGCGACATCCCCGCCATCGCCCCCATCACCACCATCGCCGCCGTCACCACCATCCCCGCCATCACCACCGTCACCCGGCCCCGGCCCCGGCCCCGGCCCTGGCCCCGGCCCGCCATCGCCGCCATCACCCGGCCCGCCATCGCCGCCATCGCCCGGCCCGCCAGTACCACCATCCCCCGGCCCACCATCGCCGCCATCACCATCCCCAGGATCGACCGGCCCGGGATCCACCGGCCCAGGATCAACCGGCCCCGGCCCAGGAGGATCAGGCGGATCGGGAGGATCAGGCGGATCGGGAGGATCAGGAGGATCAGGCGGCTCCGGCGGTTCCGGCGGCCCAGGCGGCTCCGGCGGCAGCACCTCCTGCCGCGCCGACGCCCGCTCCTCCGGCGTATTCAGCCGCGGATACGTCGTCGTCGTCCCAAACTGCCAGTTAAACTCCTCCTCATCATTCCAATTCTCGTATGCCCCCGTATACTCCGTCGGCTCCTGCAACTCCGTCGTCGTCTTCCCCTCCACCGCCACCGACGCCCCCACGCTCTGCCGCCCCACGCACGGCGTCGTCGTCGCCGGCACCTCCGCATCGCAATAACTGTTCACAATCTGCGTATTGAAATACTGCGCCAGCCCCACCAACCCCCCCACATCGCTCCCCGGACGCGCCCCCGACACCATCCCCGCCGCATAACTCGCAATAATCCGCCCCCCGTTGCTTTGACCCACCAACCCCCCGATCCGCGACCCGGTAAACGACCCCCCATCCACCGTCACCGTCGCATACCCCGCCTTGATCGTCCCCCCATTCAGCCCTATCAGCCCCCCGATCGCCATACTCCCCCCGCCGCCGGTCACGCTCCCCCCCACCGCATAGCTGGTCAGCACCATCCCATAATTCTGCCCCGCCAACGTCCCCAGCGAATTACCCCGCCCCGACACCGTCGCATCCTCCAGCCCCAAATCCCGCACCGTCCCCGTCGCCGCCACCTCCGCAAACAGCCCCGCCTCCGCCGGCGTTAGCCCCCCCACAATCCTCAGCCGCCGGATGACAAACCCGTTCCCGTCAAACTCCCCGCTGAACTCCCCCCCAATCGGCGCCCAATTCGGATACGCATCATCCCCGTCCACCGCCCCGCTCCCGTCCGTGTCGAAATCCAGATCCAGCAGCAACTCATACCCCCGGCACGTCCCCGGACACCCCATCACCGTGCCGGTCGTATGCCGCGCCGGAAACGCAATCCCGTACTCAATGGTACCCGTCGCCCCCGCCGGCACCCCGTTCCCGTCCAAATCCCACCGCACCGCATCCAGCTTCAGCAGCGTATTAACGTCAATCAGCCCATCGTTGTCCAAATCGTAATCCACCCGCACCGCCGCCCGCGCCCCCGGAGCCAGCAACACCGGATACTCCGTCGCCGTCCCGAACTCCCACGCAAAGTCCGGGATCCGATCCCCCGTCACATCCACCACCCAGCCCGCATAAATCCCCACGTAATCCGTCGGCCCCTGCAATTCCGCCCGCGTTTTCCCCTCCGCCGTCGCATCCGCCCCCGTAAGCCGCGCCCCCACGCACGCCGTCGTCGTCCCATTCACCGTCGTATCGCAATAGCTGTTTTCAATCGTGCTGGACGCATGAATCACCCGCCCCACCATCCCCCCCACCGCCAGCCCCGACCGCCCCGCCGGCACCGTCCCCGCCGCATAACTCGCCGTAATCAGCCCCCCACCGGCGTGATGCCCCGTCAGCCCCCCCGCGAATACCGTCGGCTGCGTCCCCGCATCCACCGTCGCCGTCGAATATGACGCCGCAATCACCCCCGAATTTTGCCCCGTCAACCCCCCGATGCTCGTGCTGCCCCAAACCGTCGCCACCGTCCCCCCCCGCACATAACTCGCCGCAATCGTCCCCAGATTCACCCCCGCCAGCGCCCCCACCAGCGCCCGCCCCTTCACATTCACGTCCACCAACCCCAAATCCCGTATCGCCCCCTCCGCCTCCAGACCATTGAACAGCCCCGCCTGCCCCGCCCGATCAATCGTCAGCCGCGTAATCGTATGCCCCTGCCCATCGAACACCCCCCGGTAATTCCCCTCGATCGGCGCCCAATTCGGATACTCATCCGTCGACGTAACCGTCCCGCTCCCATCCGTGTCGAAATCCAAATTATTCAGCAATTCATACCCCTCGCACACCCCCTGCGGACACCCCATCAATCCCGCCGCCCCTACATCCCGGTTCGGAAACGCCGCCCCATAATCCGCCGCCCGGAAATCCCCCGGCATCCCCCGACCCCCCAAATCCCACCGAATCGCGTTCAACTGCAACAGCGACACCACATCAATCAGCCCGTCATCATCCAAATCATAATCCACCCGCGCCGGACGACCCTCATGCCGCAACGCCGGATACTGCCCCGTCCCCCCGAAATCCCAAACGCTGATGCTCCAACTCGCGTAAATCCCCGTATTCCCCACCGGCGTTTGCAACTCCAACGCCGTCTTGCCCTCCACAGTCACCGACGCAAAGATAATCTGCGCCCCCACGCACGGCGTCGTCGTGCTATGCACCGTAGTGTCGCAGTAGCTGTTGGTTATGGAGCTAGAACTTAGCTGCACTCGCCCGACCAACCCCCCCACGTTGCTGTCCGAAGTGCCCGACACCGCCCCCGCCGCATAACTGGCGGTTATTTCCCCTTCGGTGTTTTCCCCCACCAATCCCCCGACTCGCGAGCCGCTGCCATACCCGGTCACTGCCGCCGTGGAGTAGCTGGACCGGATCGTGCGGGAGGTCAGCCCGACCAGCCCCCCCACATCCATACTGCCTCCCGTCCCGGCGACGCTACCCCCCTTGACATAGCTGCCGGTTATCTGCCCATCGCTAAAGCCCACCAGCGCCCCAATGCCATTCCCCGCGCTGGTCACATTCGGGTTGATGATCCCCACATCCCGGATTACCCCCGCACCGTCAAGACTGGCGAACAGCCCGCCGTTGCCATTGGCATCGTTGATCCTCATCCCCGTTATGGTAAAGCCCTGACCATCGAAAACCCCCGTAAAATTCTCCCCGAACTCCGCCATCGGAGTCCACCACGGGAAGTCATCCCCGCTGCCCACCGACCCGTTCCCATTGGTGTCAAAATCCAAATCCGCCGTCAATTCATACCCCGTGCATACCCCCCCCGGACACCCCATCAACGAGCTGCTGGTGGTATACCGCGCCGGAAACGCCCGGCTATACGCCAGCGCATTGGCCGCCGACGGCGCCCCGTTCCCGTCCAAATCGTACCGAATCCCATCCAGCTTGATCAACGTATTAACATCAATCAGCCCATCATTGTCCAAATCGTAATCCACCCGGATCAGCGCCCGCGCCGCCGGATCCCGCAACACCGGATACGTCGTCGTCGTCCCGAAATCCCAAGCGAAATCCGCGATGTTGTCCCCATCCACATCCACCGCCCAACGCGCATATATCCCCATATACTCCGTCTGCCCCTGCAACTCCGCCCGCGTCTTGCCCTGCACCGCAATATCCGCCCCCGACGCCTGATTCCCCGCGCAAGGCGTCGAAGTCCCAACCACCGTCACATCGCAATAACTATGCGTGATGTTGGCCGAATCCCAATCCACCCGCGCCACCAGCCCCCCGATGACCGTGCTGCTCCCCGTCCCCGACACCGCCCCCGCCGCATAGCTGGCCCGGATCGTCCCCCCCGTCGCCTGCCCCACCAATCCGCCCACCGCCATATTATCGTAACTCCCCCCGCTCACCGCCGCCGTCGCATACGCCGCCCGGATCGTCCCCCGGTCACTCCGCCCCGCCAGCCCCCCGAAATACCCGTTCTGCGCATTGGGCGCCAGCGTCCCCCCTCGCACATAGCTGGCGACCACCGTCCCCTGCTGAATCTCCCCCACCAAAGCCCCCGTCGCCCCCCGCGAGGTGATGCTCGGCTCCACAATCCCCACATCCCGGATCACCCCCCCAACCCCCAAACGCCCGAACAAACCCCCATAGCTGCCCGTATAAAACATCGTCATCCGCGTAATCGTATGCCCCCGCCCATCAAACACCCCGGTATACAACCCCTCATAAGGCCAACTCCCGATCGGCGTCCAGCGCGGATAATCATCGCTCAAGTCCACCGACCCGCTCCCATCCGTATCGAAATCCAAATCCAGCAGCAACTCATACCCCGTGCAAGCCCCCATCGGGCAGCCCATCCAGGTGCTGCTCGCCGAATACCCCCCCGGAAACGCCCCCCCGTACCCCGCATAAGTCGTCGTCGACTCCGGCACCCCGTCCCCGTCCAAATCCCACCGAATCGCATTCAGCTTGTCCAAATTGTCAATATCAATCAGCCCGTCATCATCCAAATCATGATCCATCACCCGGTCAACCGGCTTCAGCAGCATCGGATACGTCGTCGTCGTCCCAAAAGTCCACGGATTGTTGGAAAACCCGTTCCCATTCAAGTCCGCATTCCAATCCGCGAAAATCCCCGTATACCCCACCGGCCCCTGCAACTCCGCCGTCGTCTTGCCCGTCACCGCATCGTCGGCGCCTTCCGACAGCCGCCCCAGACACGGCGTCGTCGTGCTATGCACCGACGTATCGCAATAACTGTCGCCTATGACGCTAATGACATGGCGCACCCGCCCCACCAGCCCCCCCGTATCCCCCGCCCCGGTCACCGCCCCCGCCGCGTAGCTGGTATAGATATCGGCGGAATCCACCCCGCCCACCAGCCCCCCCGCCCAAGTGTTGGTACGCGTCCCCCCGTCCACCGACGCCGTCGAATAGCTGGACCGAATCACCCCAGTAGAAGGGCTAAAGGAACCTAGGTAGCCTACCAGCCCCCCGACCGTCGCTTGACCGTAGGGCGCCGATACGGATCCCCCCTCCGCATAACTCGCGATGACCTGCCCCCCGCTGTTAAACCCCACCAAAGCGCCCATCACATCAATCACATCCGACCCGCCCCGCAGGTTGGCATCGATCATCCCCACATTCCTGATTATGGCGTTGGCCCCGATCGTGCCGAACAGCCCATTGTTCCCCCTCGCCCCCCCGTGATCCACCGTCAACCGCGTAATCGTGTTGCCGTTCCCCTCGAATACGGTCTGGAACCCGTCAATCCCCACCCAATCGGGATAATCATCACTGGCATCCACATCCCGATCCCCATCCGTGTCGAAATCCAAATCCGCCGTCAACTCATACCCCCCGCACCCCGCCGCCGGGCAACCCATCGGCGCCGTCGCCGTCGCCGTCACATCCCCCCCAGGGAACGCCTTGGCAAACGCCGCCCCCAAACCCGGCGTCCCCGTCGCCGGCCGCCCGTCCCCGTCCAAATCCCACCGCAGCGCATTCAACTGCTCCAAATTCGCAATGTCAATCAGCCCATCGTTATCCCCATCATAATCCCGGCTCCCCACCGCCGCCGGCAACGCCGCAATCCGCTCCAAAGGCGTATTCAACACCGGATAAGTCATCGCCGTCCCGAAATCCCACGGATAATCCCCCACCCAATCCCCGTCCAAAGCCACATTCCAAAGCGCATAAATCCCAATGTAATCCGTCGGCCCCCGCAACTCCGCCGAAGTCTTGCCCGCCGCAACCAACCCGCTAACGTGCTGCTGCGCCCCCAGACAAGCCGTCGAAGTCCCGTTCACCGTCGTATCGCAATAACTGTTATGCACCTCCGTCGTCGCCCCCAAGGCGTGACCCACCAACCCCCCAACCTTCGTCGTCGTCCCCGAACCCGTAACCCGCCCCGCCGCATAACTAGCCACCAGCGGCACATTATTCAACGTCCCCACCAACCCCCCGATCGACGAATTCACCGACACGCCCCCCGCCACCGCTGCCGTCGAATACGCCGCCCAAATCGGCCCCGAACTGAACCCCACCAACCCCCCGATCGACGCCCGCCCCTGCCCAATCCGAACCGTTCCCCCCTCCGCATAACTGCTATACACCGCCCCCCCGGCCGTCACCCACCCCGCCAGTATCCCGATGCTCGGCGCGCTCCCCGAACCCCCCGTAACGCTCGCCCCTGCCATCCCCACATCCCGCAGCGCCCCCCCGGATCCCACCACCCCGAACAAACCCACCGCCGCCAATCCGCTATTGATCGTCATCCCCGATATGCGATTCCCGTTCCCGTTAAACTCCCCCGTATAGTTCACCGTCATGCTATGCCCGATCGGCTCCCAATTCGGGAACAAATCATCCCCGTCCGTATCATCATCCCCGTCCGTATCGAAATCCAAATCCCCCGACAACTCATATCCCCCGCACCCCGCCGCCGGACACCCCATCCGCGACGACGTCGACGACGTATCCCCCCCCGGAAACGCCGTATAATACGCCCGCCCAATATCCGCCCCCGCCGAATCCGGCGCCCCGTCCCCATTCAGATCCCAACGCAGCGCATTCAGCTGCAACAGACTCCCCACCTCGATCAGCCCATCGTTATCCGCATCGAAATCCGCCGTCCCCGTCACCCGCAACGCCGCCCGCTGCGCCGGCGTATTCAACCGCGGATACGTCGTCGTCCCCCCGAACCGCCAGGGCCAATCCGGCGTCCCATCCGCATCCAAATCAAAGTTCCAATACGCATAGATCCCCACATACCCCGTCGGCCCCCGCAGCTCCCCCGTCGTCTTGCCCGGCACCGTAACCGTAACCCCGGCGTACCGCGTCCCGATGCACCCCGTCGTCGTCGCGTGCACCGAAGTGTCGCAATAAACATCCTGCACCCGGCTGGTTGTTACCCGCACCCGCCCCACCAGGCCGCCCACACTCGTCCCCGCCCCGCTCACCGCCCCCGCCGCATATCCCCCCTCGATATGCGCCCCCTCAACGTACCCCACCAACCCCCCGGACCGGCTATTGGCATTGCTCCCCCCGTCCACCGCCGCGGTCGAATAACTCCCCCGGATCACCGCATTAAACGTATGATACCCCACCAACCCCCCGACCAGCGCCTGCCCGTAGGGCGCCGCCACCGTGCCGCCCTCCACATAACTCCCGCTAATCAACCCCCCCTGCGTCGCCCCCACCAACCCCCCGATGTTGTCCTCCCCCGTCGCCCGCCCCCCCTTCAGGTTCACATCGATCAGCCCCACATCCCGGATGGTCCCCCCGTTCACAAACCCGAACAGCCCGCTATGTTGCCGCGCCCCGTTATGATCCACCGTCAGCCGCGTAATCGTATGCCCGTTCCCGTCAAACACCCCCCGCCAATTGTAAAACCCATCCCAATCCGGGAAATCGTCATCCCCATCAACGTCATCATCCCCGTTGGTGTCGAAATCCAAATCCCCCGCCAACTCATAACCCGCGCACCCGGCCGCCGGACACCCCATCCGCGGCGTCGCCGTCGCCGTCGTGTCGCCCCCCGGATACGCCCCCGCGTACGCCCCCGCCGCCCCCGCCGTCCGCAGCGCCCCCGCATCCAGCGCCCCGTCCCCATTCACATCCCACCGGATCGCATTAAGCTGCGCCAAATTGCTGACCTCAATCAACCCATCATTGTCCAGATCATAATCCGTCAACCCCGGCGCCGCCCCCGCCCGCTGCATCGGCGTATTCAACATCGGATACGTCGTCGTACTCCCGAACCGCCAGGGCCAATCCGGCCCCCCGTCCCCATCCAAATCCATATTCCAAAGCGTATAAATCCCCGTATACCCCGTCGGCCCCTGCATCTGCGCCGTCGTCTTGCCGTCAACCGCAACGCTCGCCCCCGACCGCTGCGCCCCGACGCACGGCGTCGTCGTGCTATGCACCGCCGTATCGCAATAACTCAACGTCACCCGGCTCGCGCTCCCCGACACCAGCCCCACCAGCCCCCCCCTCTGCGCCCCCGTCCCCGACGCCGACACCGCCCCCGCCGCATACCCCGCCGTCACCGTCCCCCCATTGTTCTGCCCCACCAGCCCCCCGACCGTCACATTCGCCCCCGAACCCCCGCTCACCGCCGCCGTGCTATAGCTGACCCGGATCGTCCCTTGACTCACCCCCACCAGCCCCCCGGCGATCGTCCCCCCCAAAGTCGCGTTCACCTCGCCCCCCAGCACATACACCGCCGTCGTCGTCCCAATGCTGTCCCCCGCCAGCGCCCCCACATCGTTCCCCCCGTTCACATCCACATCCAACAACCCCAAATCCCGCACCACCGCCCCCGTCCCCAAACTCCCGAACAACCCCACATCCGACACCCCCGCCCCCGCATTGATCGTCAGCCGCGTAATCGTCCGCCCATTCCCCTCGAACACCGCCCCATAACTCCCCCCAATCGGCGACCAATTCGGATAATCATCCAACGCATCCACATCCCGATCCCCGTCCGTGTCGAAATCCAACGGCCCCGTCAACTCATAACCCACGCACCCCGTCGCCGGACACCCCATCCGCGGCGTCGAAGTCGAGGTAACATCGCCCCCCGGAAACGCCAGCGCATACGCCCCCGCCGCCCCGACCGCCGCCGCATCATCCAGCGCCCCGTCCCCGTTCAAGTCAAACCGGATCGCATTCAGCCGCGCCAACGTGCTGACATCAATCAGCCCATCGTTGTCAATGTCGTAATCATTCGTCCCCGGCGCCGGCGCCGCCGCCAGCCGCTGCGCCGCCGAATTCAGCACCGGATACTGCGCCGAAGTCCCAAACCGCCACGGATAATCCGGCGTCCCATTCCCGTCCAAATCAATGTTCCAAAAGGTGTAAATCCCCGTGTACCCCGTCGGCCCCCGCAACTCCGCCCTCGTATACCCCGCAATGTCGGGATGCCCCCCCTGCTCCGCCCCCAAACACTCCGTCGTCGTGCTATGCACCGACGTGTCGCAATAGCTATGCACCGCCCTCTGCCTCGACCCCGACGTGAACCCGAACAACCCCCCCGCATTGGCGCCCGCGCCCGCGCCCGACACCGCCCCCGCCGCATAAGACGCATATACATTCCCCGACAAGTTCTGCCCCACCAGCCCCCCCACCTGCGAGTTGACCTGACTCCCCCCGTCCACCGCCGCCGTGCTATACACCCCCCGCAACTCCCCGCCCAGCATATACCCCGTCAGACCCCCCACCCTGGCGTCCCCCGCCGTAATCGTTACCGTCCCCCCCGATACATAACTCCCCGTCACCACCCCCGCATTCACCTGCCCCGCCAACGCCCCCACATCATTGCCCCCGCTAATGCTCGGCGTAATCAGCCCCAAATCCCGGATCACCCCGCCGCCCCCCAAGATGTTGAACAACCCCGCATTCCCGCTCCCCCGATCGCTGGTCAGCCGCGTAATCGTGTTCCCGTTCCCCTCAAACACCGTCGCATATATCCCCCCGATCGGCGCCCAGTTCGGATAATCGTCATCCCCGTCCACATCCCGATCCCCATCCGTGTCGAAATCCAAACTCCCCGTCAACTCATAACCCCCGCAACCCGCCGCCGGACACCCCATCCGCGACGAGGTCGACGTCACATCCCCCCCCGCAAACGCCCGCTGATACGCCGCCAGCACCCCCGGCGTCCCCGTCTCCGGCGACCCGTCCCCATCCAAATCCCACCGAATCGCATTCAGCCGCTCCAACGTCCCCACATCAATCAGCCCATCGTTATCCCCATCGTAATCCGTCACCACCGACCCCGCCGCCGCCGCCAACGCCGCCCGCTCCGTAGACGTATTCAACGTCGGATACTCGCTAGACGTCCCAAACTTCCAGGGGAAATCCCCCACCCCGTCCCCCTCCAGCGACACATTCCAAAGCTCATAGATCCCCCCGTAAGCCGTCGGCCCCTGCAACTCCGCCGTCGTCTTCCCCTCCGCCGTCACCGTCGCCCCGAACAGCAAATTCGCGCACGGCGTCGCCGTCCCATTCACCGTAACATCGCAATAACTGCTATGCACCCTGGTTTCGGCATACCGCGCCGCCCCCGCCAATCCCCCCCGGTAGCTGCTCCCACCGCTCCCCGTTACCCGCCCCGCCGCAAAGCTCGCCGTAACCGTCCCCCGATCCAAAGCCCCCACCAGCCCCCCGATGTGCGCTGAACTATGCGACCCCCCGTCCACCGCCGCCGTACTCCACGCCGCCCGGATCGCCCCCGTGCTAATCCCCGCCATCCCCCCGGCCGACGCAAAGTTCGCGCCCCCCGTCACCGTCCCCCCCGATACATAGCTCGCCGCGATCGTCCCCTGGTTCTGCCCCGCCACCGCCCCCACATTCTGCCCCGCCACGCTGACGTCCGCCATCCCCAAATCCCGCACCACCCCCTCGCCCCCCAACACCGCGAACAACCCCCGATTCAACCCCCCGCTGGTTATCGTCAGCCGCGTTATCGTCCGCCCGTTCCCGTCAAACACCCCGCGATACACCGGCCCGATCGGCGCCCAATTCGGATACGCATCCGCCGCCGTAACCGACCCGCTCTCATCCGTGTCGAAATCCAGATCCGATGTCAACTCATACCCGCGGCACCCCGTAACGCACCCCATCCGCGTCCCCGTCGCCGCCAAATCCCCCCCGACAAACGCCCCCGCATAAGCCGCATACGTACTCGTCGTCGCCGGCAGCCCGTCCCCGTCCAAATCATACCGAATCGCATTCAGCTGATCCAAATTCCCCACATCAATCAGCCCGTCATCATCCCCGTCATAATCCACCACCCGATCCCCCGGCCGGTTCAACCTCGGATACGTCGTCGTCGTCCCGAAATCCCACGGATTGTCCGGGTACACATCCCCGTCCAAACTAATGTTCCAGCCCGCATATATCCCGTTGTACCCCGTCGGCCCCTGCAACTCCGCCGTCGTCTTGCCCTGTACCCCCGCCAACGAATTCCCCCCCGCATCGCCCACGCACGCCGTCGTCGTCCCATGCACCGATACATCGCAATAGCTGTTGCTGATGGTGCTGGTCTGGAACAACGACCCCACCAACCCCCCCGGCGCCCCGATCGCGCTGGAGCCGGACGCCACCCGCACCGACCCCGCCGCATAGCTGTAGCGAATCTCGCCTCGCGACATCCGCCCCGCCAGCCCCCCTACGTAGCAGTTCGACCTATCATCGCAGTTCACCGCCGCCGTCGAATAACTGGCCTCAATCACGCCCCCGGGATCCAGGTTCCCGACCAACCCCCCGACAAACGCCCCGCCCCCGCCGGACGAAATCGTCCCCCCTTCGACATAACTCCCCCGGATCGTGCCCTGAATCCGCCCCGTCAGACCGCCGATGTATATCTCCCGGATATCGATGTCCGGATCCACCAACCCCACATTCCTGATTTCCCCCCCCAGCACCACATCGAACAGCCCCCCATAGTTATTGGAAGTGCGAATCCGCATCCGCGTAACCGTATGCCCGTTGCCCTCGAATATCGCCGTGTAATTAGTCCCAATCGGCTCCCAGCCCGGGTAATCGTCATTGGCGTCCACCTGCCGGTCGCCGCTGGTGTCGAAATCCAAATCCGCCCTCAATTCATACCCCACGCACCCCGTCGCCGGACACCCCATCCGCCCGCTCCCCGTCGCCGTATCCCCCCCCGCAAACGCCAGCGCATACGCCCCCAGCCGCCCCGGCGTGGACGACGCCGGCCCCCCGTCCCCGTCCAAATCCCACCGTATCGCATTCAGCTGATCCAGCGTCCTAACCTCAATCAGCCCGTCATTATCATCGTCATAATCAAACCGCGCCGGCAGCGCCCCCGCCCGCTCCGCCGGCGTATACAACCGCGGGTAATCGCTCGAAGTCCCGAAATCCCACGGCCAATCCGCCCCCCCGTCCCGATCCAAATCGCTGTTCCAAAATTCATATATCCCGCTATACCCCGTCGGCCCCTGCAACTCCGCCGTAGGCAGCCCCTGAAGATCGATATTGAAGTCAACCGCAAAGCCCGAAATGGCCCCCGCGCACGTCGTCGTGCCGACCACCGTCGCATCGCAATAGCTGGCCGCCACCACCGACGCGCCGCCGCTCACCCGCCCCACCAATCCCCCCACCGCCGTGCTGGTCCCCGCCCCCGACACCGCCCCCGCCGCATAGCTGGCCCCGACCGTCGCGGCGTTGAGTTCCCCCACCAGCCCCCCTACCCGGGAATTGGACGAGGTCCCGCCGATCACCCTGGCCGTCGACCAACTCGCCAACATCCGGCCGCTGTTGAATTGCCCCACCAACCCCCCCGCAAAACTGCCGCTCTGCCCCCCCGCCAGCGTTACCGAGCCGCCCTTACTATAGCTGGCGGTTACATCGCCGAAGGCCCGCCCCACCACTATCCCCACGTATGATCTGCCGGTCACCGTAGCATCGATCATTCCCAAATTCTTGATACTGTTGCTGCCGCCCGCCAAGCCGAACAGTCCGGCCCAGCTGCCGGTGCTGCTGACCGTCATCCGCGTGATGGTATGACCGTTGCCGTCAAACTCCTCCGCAAAATAAAAGTTGATCGGCATCCAGTTGGGAATGGCATCATCCCCGTCCACATCCCCGTCCCCATCCGTATCGAAATCCAAATCCGCCGTCAGCTCATACCCCCGGCACGCGCCCCCCGGACACCCCATCCGCGTCGCCGTCGCCGTATCCCGATACCGAAACGCCGCCCCATACGCCGCCGTGCTGGTCGCCCCCGCCGCCGGCGCCCCGTCCCCATCCGTATCCCACCGGATCGCATCCAGCTCCGTCAACGAATTAACTTCAATCAACCCATCATTATCAACGTCATAATCCACCGTCAGCCGCGCAAACTTCAGCATCGGATACTGGCTCGAACTCCCGAAATCCCAAGGATCATCCGCCGCCCCGTCCCCGTCCAAATCCAAATCCCAATCCGCGTAGATCCCGCTATAACCCGTCGGCGACTGCAACGCGCTGGTCGAAGTCGCCGCCGCCGTCGACGTGCTGCCCACCTGCCGCCCCACGCAGCTACTCTGCCCCGTCACCTGCGTATCGCAATAACTGTCCGTAATCCGGCTGGACGCTGACCCCGCCCGCCCCACCAGCCCCCCGCCATAATTGGAACCCCCCGTAGCCGACACCGCCCCCGCCCCATAGCTGGCGATTACCATCCCCCCATCGCTTCCCACCAGCCCCCCGTCATTGCTGCCCACCAGCCCGCCCACATAAGCGAAAACCTGATTCCCCGTAACCCCCGCCGTCGAATAGCTCGCCCGGATCATCCCCACGCTCCGGCCCGCCAGCCCCCCCACATTGGCGCTCGCCGCCGTAATCGTAACCGTCCCCCCCTGCACATAACTCGCGCTAACCCGCCCCCCCGCATTGATCTCCCCCACCAGCGCCCCCACATTGGCGTTAGCCCCGCTGCCCGTCACACTAGGCGACACGATCCCCAAATTCCGCACATCCCCGCTACTCCCCAACTCCCGGAACAACCCCACCCGGACCCCCGAATTGTTGATTGTCAACCGCGTAATCGTCCGCCCATTCCCGTCAAAACCGGCGTTATAAAACCCGATCGGCTCCCAATTAGGATACTCATCCGCCGCCGTAACCGAATTATCCCCGCTAGTGTCAAAATCCAAATTCTCAAACAACTCATACCCGGCGCAAACCCCCGCCGGACACCCCATCCGCGTCGCCGTCGCCGTATCCCGATTCGGAAACGCCGCCGCATAAACCGCCGTGCTGGTCGCCCCCGCCGCCGGCACCCCATCCCCGTCCAAGTCATACCGAACCGCATTCAACTGGGCCAGATTGACCACCTCAATCAGCCCATCCTCATCCAAATCATAATCCGTACTCTGCGCCCCAACCCCCGGCGCAAAATAAAACCAAGCCCCGGCCAAAGCCGCCGCCGCCAAAACCACGAGCCCAAAAAACCCCGTCAAGCCCATAATATTCCTACCCCCCCCCCCCCCCCCCCCCCCCCCCCCGACCTTCAGGCGGGAAACGGGAACCGCCCCAACCCAACCATCCAACACCCACATAAAAACCCTCCACCAAACCAAAACCAAACTACCACCCCCCCAACCCCGCCGCCACCCCAACAAAACCGCCAACCCCAAAAACCCCGCCGCCGCCAACAAAAAACCCCACCCCCAACAACCCCGCCATCCCCCCACAACCCCAAAAACCCCAACCCATCCCCGCAATCCCAAGAAATTCTACCAAACCAAAACCCCCCGTCAACCCCAAAACCCGCCCATTACATAATTCCCCCCCAACACTCATCCTGAGCCTGTCGAAGGCCACCCCCCACCCCACGCCCCCCTTATGCTGCCCTTATGCCCCATCCCATCCCCCTATATTCCATCCTAATATATTCCCTACCCCATCCTTATCTATAATCCCCTCCCCCTCCAGGGGAGGGTTAGGGTGGGGGCGTCCCCCCGCGCGCGCCCACGCCATCCCAAAACCCCACCCATACACCCCCCGACCCAATTCCCCCCTTTACGCCCCCTTTATGCCCCCCTTATGCCCCCTATATCCCCTACCCATCCTTATCTATAATCCCCTCCCCCTCCGGGGGAGGGTTAGGGTGGGGGCGCACCCCCATACCATCCCAACCCAGCCGCCCCCTTATTTCTACCCCAACTCCCCAATACACTCCCCCCACCCAATCCCCCCTTATGCGCCCCCTTGCGCCCCCTATATTCCCTACCCCATCCTTATCTATAACCCCCTCCCCCTCCGGGGGAGGGTTAGGGTGGGGGCGCACCCCCAACCATCCCAACCCAGCCACCCCCCTTATTCCTACCCCAACTCCCCAATACACTCCCCCCACCCAATCCCCCCTTACGCCCCCCTTATGCCCCCATCCCATCCCACCCCCCTACATCCCCTACCCCATCCTTATCTATAATCCCCTCCCCCTCCGGGGGAGGGTTAGGGTGGGGGCGTCCCCCCATACCATCCCAAACCCAGCCGCCCCCCTTATTTCTACCCCAACTCCCCAATACACTCCCCCCACCCAATCCCCCCTTACGCCCCCCATATTCCCTACCCCATCCTTATCTATAGCCGCCGCTCGCCCTTTGTCAACCCCTTGCGAAATCGGATTTTCAATATCCGCCTGAAACACTTGACAGGCGCTTAACGCGTGATAACCTACTGCCATCAAATAGAATGAGCCCCGCGGGCAATTTAACTAGGACAGGCGCTTATGGTTTCGGTAGCAGAGGGGCAGAGGCTGCCCGGCTGGATATGGAGCGATGCCGCTTGCGGTATCTGGGAGCGGCGGCTGGGGGAGTTGTCCGGCGCGGTATCGGATGCTACGGGGGCTTGGCGGGTTGAGGATCCTTCGTTGTGGGTGCTGGCCTATGGGCGGCGGGCGGATGTGTCCGAGGCTTTGGCGGAGGCGGACGAGGCTTTGCGGCGGTTGTGGGAGTAAAGCAGTTACAGAATAAGAGGTAAAGCAATGGCTAAACGGACGGCGAGGGTAACGGAGTCTACCCGGCGCAAGCACCTCATCGCCTTCCGCAATTCCCTCCCCCTCCAGGGGAGGGTTAGGGTGGGGGCGTCCCACCCATCCCCCCCAATCACCCCAAACCCAACACACCCAACTCATCCCGACCTTACCCCCAACATCGCATCATCCTGAGCCTGTCGAAGGACACCCCAACTCCCCCCGCAAATCCGCCGGCAGCAAATTAGGAATCGAATCCTCAATCGGATACCCCTCATCACAAACCCCGCAAACCAACAACCCCGTAACCACCTCCCCCCCATCCTCAACCTCAACCCGCAACTCCAGCCCCCCCTTACACACCGGACAAACCAAAATCTCCATCAAATCCCGTTTCAACTCCCACCTCCATATATAAGGATACGCCGATAAGATATACGAATACGCCGCCCGCCCCCCAACCGCCGCCCATCACCCCGCCGGCGCATACTCCACCAAAGCATCCAAAACATCCGACAACCCGATAACCCCCACCCCCAACACCAGCAGCGCCATCGGACTAGTCAGCCGCCGCCCCCACCGCCGCCACCGCCCGCCCCCCCCATCCACCGCCCCATCCCGCCCGCCATAATCCCCCCGCCGCACCAGCCGCGCCACATAAAACATATACAGCGCCAGCCCGATCTTCACCCCCAGCACCGCCGCATAAGGCAGCGTCGCCCCGCCCCCCGTAAGCCGCGCCGCCGACAACACCGCCCCCGTAAGTGCCAACACCGCAATCGCCGTCGCCGTCACGCTCCGAAACTCGTCCCGCACCGCCGCCCCCGTCTCCGCCGGCAATCCCTTAGACCGCCGCGCCGCCGGACGCAGCACCATCAAGTAAAAAAACCCGCCCCCCACCCAAGCCACCGCCGCCGCCGCATGACCCCACCGGATCACCACCAAAATCCACTCCAAAACCCCCATAATCCCCCCTTACTCCAAACCCCGCACCATCCCCACAATCCGATCCGCCTCCATCGCCCCCTCATACCTAGCCGCCAACTCCCCCCCCCGCCCGATAAACCACGTAGCCGGATAATACTCCACCCCGTAAGCCGCCGCGATCACCCCCTCCCGATCCGTCGCGAAATCAAACGAAAGCCCCAACTCCCCCACAAACTCCCGCGCCATATACTCCGTATCCAGCCCCCGCGGCACAAACAACCCCAAAAACCGCACCCCCTCACCCCCCAACTCCCCCCAGGCCCGCTCCAACTCCGGCATCTCCTCCCGACAAGGCGGGCAACTCGGATACCAGAAATTAACCACCACCACGCCATCAGAATACGCCTCCGACAGCCGAAACCGCCCCCCATCGAACAACTCCACATCAAAATCCCGCGCCAACTCCCCCCCGCCGCAACCCGCCCCCAAGACCAGCAGCAGCAACAAAACCGCCCCCCGGCCCGCAAAACCCGCCAACATCATAACGCCCCCAACCCGCCCGCTTGACGAAACGCCCCAAACAACTAAAATCGAAACCAATCCCCAACGCGAGGTACGAAAATGCGCCTGCAAGACAAAGTAGCCCTAATCAGCGGCGGCGCCCGCGGTATGGGCGCCGTCGAAGCCAAACTCTTCGCCCAAAACGGCGCCAAAGTCGTAATCGGCGACCTCCTCGACGACGACGGCCGCCGCACCGAAGCCGAAATCAACGAATCCGGCGGCCAATGCATCTACGTCCACCTCGACGTAACCAACGAACAATCCTGGCAAGACGCCGTAAACACCGCCGTAGACCGCTTCGGCAAACTCGACATCCTAGTCAACAACGCCGGCATCTACCGCACCCACAACGTCCTAGAAACCCCCGCCGACGAATGGGACCAAGTAATGGACATCAACGCCAAAGGCGTCTTCCTCGGCACCAAAGCCGCCATCCCCGCTATGCGCCAAAACGGCGGCGGCTCCATCGTCAACATCTCCTCCGTCGCCGGACTCATCGGCAACTTTATGTCCTCCGCCTACACCGCCTCCAAAGGCGCCGTCCGCCTGTTCACCAAATCCACCGCCATCCAATACGCCCGCGACGGCATCCGCGCCAACTCCGTCCACCCAGGCACCATCGAAACCCAAATGACCGCCCCCATCCTATCCGACGAAGCCTACCGCCAAGACCGCATCAACCGCACCCCCCTAGGCCGCCTCGGCACCCCCAACGACGTAGCCTACGGCGTCCTATTCCTAGCCTCCGACGAAGCCTCCTTCATGACCGGCTCCGAACTAGTAATCGACGGCGGCCGCACCGCCGAATAACCCCACCCCCGCAACAACCCGCCGGGGCGCAAACCAATGCGCCCCCACCCCCCCACAATCACGCCCCTATCACGCCCCCAACACGCGCCGGGGCGCACACCAATACGCCCCATCCCCCCATCATCACGCCCCCAACCCGCGCCGAGGCGCACACCAATACGCCCATCCCCCCATCATCACGCCCCCAACCCGCGCCGGGGCGCACACCAATACGCCCCCATCCCCCCGTCACACCACCCCCGCAACCCGCGCCGGGGCGCACACCAATACGCCCCATCCCCCCATCACACCACCCCCGCAACCCACGCCGGGGCGCACGCCAATGCGCCCCCATCCCCCACCATCACACCCCCAACACGCACCACAGATCAACCACGCACCCCATCACCCACCATCACACCCCACACCCCCCCTTCATCCCGAGATTCTTGCCCCCTTTCATCCCGAGATTCTTGCCCTTTTCATCCTGAGCTTGTCGAAGGATGAAAGGGGGCAACCTACCGCCCCATCGCATACCCATCCCGCCGCGGATCCGCCCCCCCATGCCGCGCCCCCGAACCCCCATCGCACTGCACCGCGCACAAACACCCCATCCGCGGCGTAAAATCATCCCATACCTCCACCCGATGCCCCCGCCGCGCCAACTCCCCCGCTACATCCTTCCCAATCCGCCCCTCCAGCCCCACCAGCCCCGGATGATAAGCGTGCGGCCAAAACGAATTAGGAAAACTCCAGCCCGAAAACCGCGCCGCCTCCACCGACTGCTGCACATCCATCCCGAACTCCACCACATTAAGCAAATGCTGCACCATCGACTGCGGCTGCACATCCCCCCCCGGCGTCCCGAAAGGCATCAACACCCGCCCCTCCCGCATCGCCAGCGCCGGATTCGGCGTAAGCCGCGGCCGCTTCCCCGGCGCCAAACAGCTAGGATGCTCCCCATCCAGCCAACTCTGCGAACCCCGCGCCGACACAATAAACCCCAACCCCGGCACAATGGGCGAAGTCCCGAAACTATCGCTCGGCGTAGCCGAAAACGCATTCCCCCACCGATCCACCACACAAGCGTAACTGGTATCCGCCGGCAACCCCCCCGCCACCGCCTCCGGCGGCCGCCGGTATCCGTTAGCCGCCGGCATCCCCATGTGCGGCCACGGATCCCCCGGCAAAGGCATCTCCGTCGCCGCCCACCCCGGATCCATCGCCTCCCGCCGCTCCGCCGCATAAGACTTCGACAAAAGCCCCGCCAAAGGCACCTCCACAAAATCCGGATCCCCGTAATATGTTTCCCGATCGCTGAACGCCAGCTTCAGCGCCTCAATCACCGTATGCGCATAATCCGCGCTGTTATGCCCCATCGCCCGCAAATCGAACCCCTCCAAAATCTGCAAAGCCTGCAAATTCACCGGCCCCTGGCACCAAGGCCCGCAAGCGAACACCTCCACCCCCTTATACTCCACCGACGGCGGCGTCTCCACCCCCACCCCGAACCCCGCCAAATCCTCCATACTCAAAAACCCGCCCTGATCCTGGATGAACCGCACCATCTCCCCCGCCATTTCACCCTTATAAAAGAAATCCCGCGCCGCCAAAATCGCCGCCTCCCGCCCCTGCCCCGCATTATCCCGCTCCACCTCAATCAACCGCCGGAAAGTCCGCGCCAAATCCTTCTGTACCAAAACCTCCCCCGCCGCCGGACGCCGCCCCCCCGGAAAAAACGCCGCCGCCGTAGACGGCCACCGCCCACCCCCCCCGGAACCCGCCCCCAGCGCCTCCGCCAGCCGCCCGATCGCCGACTCCAGCGTCGCCGGAATCGGAAACCCCTCCTCCGCCAGCTCCAGTGCCGGCCCAACCACCTGCTCAAACGACATCGTCCCATACAGCCGCAGCGCCGTAAGCCACGCATCGCAAGCCGCCGGCGTCACCGACCGCAAAACCCCCGCCGGCAAATCCCCATCATGCTGCCGCTCGAAATAATCAACGCTCGCCCCCCGCGGCCACCGCCCCAGCCCGCTGATCGACACCGTCTCCCCCCGCCCCGCATCGTGAATTATAATCGGCGCCACCCCCCCGAAACTCGTCCACTGCGGCAGCGTAACATTGATCGCGATCCCCGCCGCCACCCCCGCATCCGTAGCATTCCCCCCCGACTCCAAAACCCGAAACCCCGCCGCCGTAGCCAAATAATGCCCGCTGGAAACCATGTGCCGCACCCCCGAAACCAAAGGCCGGTAACTCCGAATCCCAAGCGCCACAACAAGCCTCCTAAAATCCGCAACCCCAACCCCCAACAACCGCCATCCAACACCCAGCATCATAAAAACCCCCAAAACCCCTGTCAACCACCAACCCCCAACCACCCCCACCCCCAAACAAAAAAATCCCCTCCCCCTCCGGGGGAGGGTTAGGGTGGGGGCGTCCCCCCAAGGGCATCTAAATTCATCCCCACCGTCACCTAAATTCATCCTGAGCTTATCGAAGGATGAATGAGTGCCCCCCAACATACCCCCCCCAACCCCGCCCCGACCCGCCCCCGAAACTGTTACAATTCCCCCCCAACCCTAGTATCATACCCCCAAGCACCCCAACCCCGCCCCGCGGCCGCCCCCCGCACACCGCGCAAGGAGGAGCTTGCGGAATCTGGCGAACTTCCTGGTACACCTTTTCGGGCGCCCCCAAGCCGGCCAGCGCTCGCGCCTCCCCGCGGTTCACGACAACTGCCTCTACTGCGACGAACCCATCCGCGACTCCCAATCCTACCTCACCTTCCACGTCTGCCCCTTCTGCCGCTTCCACTACACCATCGCCGCCCGACAGCGCATCGAACTCCTCGCCGACCGCAGCACCTTCAAAGAATCCCACAAATACCTAAGCTCCGTTGCCCCCCTATCCTTCGCCCACCGCGGACGCTACGGCCAACTCCTCGCCCAAGACCAAAACCGCACCGGCCTCACCGAAGCCGCCGTCACCGGCCGCTGCAAAATCGACGACACCGACGCCGTCCTAATCGTCCTCGACTTCTCCTTTATGGGCGGCACCATGGGCAGCGTCGTCGGCGAAAAAGTCGCCACCGCCCTCGAAACCGCCGCCAAAGGCAGCATCCCCGTCATCGCCGTCGTCTCCGGCGGCGGCGTCCGCGTCCAAGAAGGCGTCCTCTCCCTCATGCAAATGGCGAAAACCGTCACCGCCGCCAACCGCCTCCGCGACCAAGGCGCACCCTTCATCGTCGTCCTCGCCAACCCCTCCACCGGACAAGCCTACGCCAGCTTCGCCAACCTCGCCGACATCATCCTCGCCGAACCCAAATCCCTCATCGGCCTCTCCCCCCTCCGCACCCTCCGCGAATCCTCCAGCATCCCCCTCCCCCTCGACGCCCACACCGCCGAAGCCCACGTAGGCCACGGCCTCCTCGACAACGTCGTAGACCGCGAAGCCCTCCGCGGACGCCTGTCCCTCCTCCTCCGCATCCTCCAAAACCAAAAAAACGCCGCCGCCCCCGGCAAAGAGGAACGCGCCACCATCCTCAAAGCCGCCGACGAGGAATGCCCCCCCGTCGAACCCTGGGCCGCCCTCGCCGCCGTCCGACACGCCGAGCGCCCCGCCGCCGCCACCTACTTCCGACAAATGCTCGACCCCTTCATCGAACTGCGCGGCGACCGACTCAACAGCGACGACCGCTCCGTCGTCACCGGCCTCGGCTACCTCGCCGGACAACCCATCGCCGTCATCGGACAGCAACGCCGCCCCCTCCTCGAAGGCGAGCGCTATCACGTCTACCCCGACGGCCTCCGCAAAGCCCAGCGCCTCATCGCCTTAGCCTCCCGCTTCAAACTCCCCCTCATCACCCTAGTCGACACCCAAGGCGCCGACCCCGGCCTCGAAGCCGAGGAACAAGGCATCGGCAACGCCATCGCCAGCACCCTATCCGCCATGCTCAACGCACCCACCCCCATCGTCTCCGTAGTCATCGGCGAAGGCGGCAGCGAAGGCGCCTTAGCCCTCGGCCTCGCCGACCGCATCCTCATGCAACAATACGCCGTCTACTCCCCCATCTCCATGAACCACAACCTAGCCGGCGGATTCCACGAACCCCTGTTAGACCGCGAAGCCGCCGAAGCCCTAATGCTCACCGCCCAAGACTGCGTCGACCTCGGCATCGCCGACCGCATCATCCCCGAACCCCAACCCGGCGCCCACACCGACCCCCGCTCCGCCGGCGCCGCCCTCCAAGGCGCCATCCTACGCGAACTTAACAAACTCGCCCGTATGTCCCAAGGCAAACTAATGAAACGCCGCTACGCCAAATTCCGCCGCATGGGCGAAGCCAGCGAATACTCCCAAGAAGCCATGACCCGCGAAGTCGAACTCCTAATGAGCATCACCGCCGCCCAACGCCCCACCCAACCCCGCCGCCGCCCCCCAACCGACCGCGAACCCCACGAAGCCTACACCGCCACCGACGACTAACCCGCAACGCCCAAAGCAAAAAGTCAGGGGCGGGTCAAAAACCCGCCCCTGACCGCCGCCAAGCCCGGAATTAGCACAACCGGTCATAGGCTTCCTCGAGCTCATCCCATGAGTAGGAGTTCGCCATAAATGCTGCCGCGCGATCGAAATCCAGATTGTGATCCCGCAGTATTTGCACTATCTCTGGGTCAAGGTAATCCTCCCCGCACTCGAGTACATCCCACGCCAGATAAATTTTATCAGGCGGCGGCGTGTTAGTCGGAACGGGCGTCGCCGTCGGCACGGCAGTCGCCGTCGGCACGGCAGTCGGTATCGGCGCGGTCGCCGGCGCGGCCGTCGGCGCTACCGTCGGCGCTACCGTCGGCGTGTTAGTCGGAACGGGCGTCACCGGCGGGTCATACTTTTCATTATGGATGACCGCTGTGTGAGTGACAAGCTCCCCATCGGTTTCTATTTGTTCGAGGTCGACATCATGCCCGGATTCGTCTTTGATGAAGTCCTCAATGACCTCTGATCCGTCACTGGCGCTGCTGGCGTTTCGGAACAGATAGGCGCCGGATATTTTCGACTCATAAACGTCTCCCCCATCCACCGTTTCCACGAAGGCTTCGCATCGCCTGAGGCTGAGTCCTGGAAAGAATACGCTGGTGCTACAACTGCCGTCGTCCCCATCTCCATGGAACACCAGGGCTTGCGCTGTCTTGTCCATCAACTGCTTCAGCCCGTATGAGTCGTCAGCAAACCCTTCGTCCTGGTCCCGGGCTCTCAGGTAATCCCGCACGTAATCCTTGCCGTATATGATGACTCCATCGTCTTCCAGCAAAGCTATGGCATGATCATCCCAAGTCTCGAAATCCCGATATTCGCTGTCGTCCAAACCGGCGTCTTTCAAGTCCGCGCGGACGCTCGCAAAATCGAAGTTGCCGGATATGATTATGCCAAAATTTCCGCTTCCGGCAGTGCCGCTCAACCCATGCGCCATCGCATAGGTTACTTCGTCAAGGGTAAACGCTTCCACCATCCATTCCGGCATATTATCCGCGAAAACTTCCCCCCATTCATCCTGCCAACTTTCTGCGTCGTCTAAATAGATCCCCGGCATATTGAACGGGGTCTCGAACCGGGCCATTTGCTGGGGAATGCCCTCGGGAAACTCCGCGTTCAGAATGGTGGATATATTCTGTACCATCACCCACGGCGCATCCGCCAAGATAAAGTCTTTCGGATCCGTATCGTTCCCGCCTCCATTGCCGCCGCCAAAAATCCCCATGGCGAACAGCACGATCACGACAATGGCGACTGCGGCGACTGCGGCCACGCCGACGCCGCCGATGAGAAAACCCTTATTGGCGGTCAGCTTTCCAAAGATCCCCGTAGACCGGCTATGAGTCGGGGGGGGGGGGGGGGGGGGCATTTGCGGCTGGCCGGGCGTAGGCTGCTGCTCGCCCGGATCCGGCGCGGAAATAGCGTTGTCAGCCATTGTAAACCTCCAGGTCATCTCGCATTGCTTAGGGCTTGCGTGACTATTTGAGCCATCACGCACAGGGCAACCGGGGATACTTTCGCAAAAATACCCCCGTTAGTCAACCCTTTTGGATTACAATGCCCGATTTTCAACGAAAAGCGTCCCGAATCAGACCGCCTCCCGCCCAAACTCCCGCAAACTCCGCCGCAGCGCCCCCGCAACCCGCGCATACTCCTCCCCCACCGCCGCATCCGCCAGCGCCGTCGGCATCCCCCGGTCCCGGTACGCCGCCCGCAGCGCCATGCTCCCCAAATACGGCGCATCCACCTCCGCCGCCAAATCCCGCCCCCCGCCTTCCCCAAAGATCTCCCCCGTGTAATTCTCCACCACCCCCACCACATTCAGATTCAGCTTCCGGATCATATTGATGCACCGCTTGGCATCCAGCACCGCCAAATCCTGCGGCGTACTCACCACCACAAACCCGTCCATCGGCAGCGTCTGCATCACCGTAAGCGGCGAATCCGAAGTCCCCGGCGGCAAATCCACCACCAGATAATCCAGCTCCTCCCACTCCGTATTTTGCAGAAACTGATTGATCGCATTATGGATCATCGGCCCCCGCCAGATGATCGCCTCCTCCTCATTCTCCTGGAAAAACGCCATCGACACCACCTTGACCCCCCACTGCCGCGCCGGAATGATCTGCCCGTCCACATAATCCGGCCGCTCCGTCGCCGCCAAGACATTAGTGACATTCGGGCAGTCGATATCCACGTCCAAAATCCCCACCCGCGCCCCTTCCCGCGCCAGCGTAACCGCCAAATTCACCGCCACCGTGGTCTTGCCCACCCCCCCCTTGCCGCTGTACACCCCGACTTTGGTCTTGATCTTCCCCAGCCGTTCCCCGATTTGCCGCTTTTGCTGCCAGTTGCGCTTGATCTGCTCCAAACGCGCATTCTGCGCGTTCTGCTGCGATGTCGACATATTCCCTCCATCGGCCCTCAACCCGGACTCAGATCCCCAACTGATTCCGCGCCTCCTCGCTGATCAAATCCGGCGACCACGGCGGATCGAACACCAACTCAATCTGCACCTCCTCCACCCCGTCCAATTCCTGAATCGCCCACTCCGCCTGCTGCCCGATGTACGGCCCCATCCCGCAGCCCGGAAAAGTCAGCGTCATCTGCACGTAAACGTCCGACTCGTTCACCTGCACATCGTAAATCAGCCCCAAATCCACCACATTCACCGGAATCTCCGGGTCATACACCGTCCGCAGCGCCTCCATCACCTCGTCCTTGCTCACAACTGCTTCAACCACTTTCGCCTCCTAAGGCCCAAAATCCCGCCCCTATTATACCAAAGAATCCCCCCAAAATGCCCAAAATACCCCCCATTCCCCCCATTCCCCCCCAACCCGCCCCATCAACAATAATCCCCTCCCCCTTAGGGGGAGGGTTAGGGTGGGGGTGACCCCCCCCCAAAAACCAACCCCCCCACCCCCAAATCCCCTCCCCACCCCCCCAATTCATCCTGAGCTTGTCGAAGGATGAATTGCCCCCCCCAAACCCGCCCCAAAACCCAAAATCCCCCCAAAATCCCCCCCCCAACCCCTTGACAATCCCCAAACCTATGTTCTACACTGATTCCAATGCCAAAACCTCATTCCCCCAAACGGCGCCGAATGGGGGGAGCCACGGGGTAAAGTCCCGGCCGGGATAAAGACAGGCAGTTGTGTGGTGTGTGTGTGTCCGCGGACTTGTGGTGGTGTGGTGTGGCCGCCCTGCACTAGTCCCGAGCCTGCTCCAAGGATGTCCCGCGGGGGGGAGGCCCCCGGGGATCCATCCCGGGCTTAGCGAAGGATGACCTGCGGAACCGCCCGAATCCTGATCGTGTCAAAGGATGTCCCGCGGGAGGGAGGCTCCCGGGGCTCCATCCCCAGCGCGGTCACATAAGGGATGACAGGCGGGGCGGATGTGGGGGGTGCGTGTGGGGGGTGTGGTGTGGTGTGGCGACGAACGGGGGCAGCCGCAGCCGGCGGCGGCTTGCTTAAAAATCCAACCAAAGAGGAAACCAATGGCAACCCCAAATGGAAACCCCGGCAAAGGCAACCCAATCAAAAAACCCCCGAAAACCGATCCAACGGGAAACCCCAACCGGGGCCAACCCGTATTAACCCCAAGGAGCGTATAATGCCGCCTTAGACGATCGGAAACCACGGCAATAAAACCCCCGGAAACCCATCCGGCAGGAAAACCCCGACCGGGGCCAAACCGTACTAACGTCGAGGAGCGTATAATGCCGCCTTAACTTATAATGCCGCCGTAAAACCTACGGATACCACCGGATACCAAAACCAAAAAAATCGCCCATTGCCGGCCCAGGCAAAGGGCAATACCCGCATCCCAAACCGCCAACCGCTAACGCCCCGCGCGTTAAGCGCCCGATAGCGGATCACGGATGCCAAGCCCGCTGCGGTCAGAGACGCCCCGCAGCGGGCTTTCGCGCTATCCCCCATCATTGCCGATTCCATCAAACCGCGCCCGCCGCGACTAAGGCGGCAGATTGGACATATTGGCGCGGGAAAAAGCTACCTCGGCGGTTTGTTTTTCGTTCCAGAGACGGAGCCATTCCTGCGGGATTTGCTGGCGGGCATCGCGCCACCACATCGGCCGGCCGGAGTTACCAGCGCGCCCGTCCACCACTTCCGCCAGAAAACAAGTCATATCGCCGCCGTCCATCGCGTTCACGATGCGGCAATCCAGCCAGCCCCAGCCATCGGCCAGCAGCGCACTGCCCGTTTCCCCGGCGGCGTACCGGCGCCCGGCCAGCTTATCGGCATCGCGGCCCGAGGTCAGGCCAAAATCTTTAATCCAGTCCAGTTGATCGGCGGCAGGAAAATTAAGAGCGAAAGCGCCGCTGCCGGTTATCATCCCATGACTATGGTTAGTTTTATAAATCTGTACCACCACCCTAGGCCGCTCGGCTACAATAGATGCGCCGCCAATAGAAACGCAAATTTGCGCGTTGTCCCGCCCCCGCCAACGACTAGTGACCGCCGCAATGGGCGACCACAGGTTAGACATCATCGGGGCAATTTTGGCGTAGTCCATCGACAGCCTGCGATTGGGGGGATTTGGGGGGCGGCAACTTTGGGGATTTTAGCAGAGTCGGCGGCGTTTTGGGGGGAGTTTTAGCAGAGTCGGCGGCGTTTTGGGGGGAGTTTTAGCAAAGTTGGCGGGGTTTGGGGGGGAGTTTTAGTAGAGTCGGCGGCGTTTGGGGGGGACGGGGTCAATCATCCTGAGCTTGTCGAAGGATGATTGACCCCACTCTCAGGTTGATTGGCTCTGCCTACCCATCCGTCATTCTATCCCCCTGCCGGATTATTCATCCTTCGACAAGCTCAGGATGAATAATTAGGGCGGGTTGGGATGGGCGGGGCGCGGGATGATGGGCGGGCGGGGGCTACCAGTCGGGGGAGTGGTCTTTGGCATTGTTGTGGGTCAGGCGGCGCTGGTTGGCGCCGTCGTTGTTCATCGCATAGATTTCGGATTGCTGGTGCAGGCTGGATACAAAGGCGATTTGATTGCCGTCGGGCGACCATACCGGCTGGGAATCAGCGGCTTCGTTGACGGTCAGCCGCTGCGGGGGGCCGCCCTCATCGGTGTCGAAAACGTAGATTTCCGGGTTGCCGTCGCGGTCGGATACGAAGGCCAGGGTATCGCCATCGGGCGCCCAAGCGGGGGAATGGTCGGCGTCGGGGGAGTCGATCAGGGCTTCGGCGTCCACCGCTCCGCGCCAATCCTTATCCTGCTGGGGGCGCAACAAATAGATGTCCCGGTTGCCGTCAACCTCGCGGACGAAAGCGATGGCGTCGTTATCCGGCGACCATACCGGGGCGGAGTCGTTGCCGTTGGTCAGCTGCAACAGGTTCACGCCGTCCGGGTTTCGCAGCCACAGCCCTTGCGCCTCGCCATCGCCGCGGCGGGTAAAGATCAGCCACTGGCCGTCCGGGGACCAGTCGCCCAAGAACTCATCGGTATCGGCGGAGGTGATGCGGACGGGGGCGGAGGGCGCGCCGGCATCGGATTGCAGCCAGGACAGATAGATGTCGGAATGCCCATCGGCGTCGGCGGTGTAGGCCACGCGGTCGCCGTCAGGGCCCCAGCGGGGGGATTGTTCATCGCCGCCGGACGCGGTTACGCGGACGGCATCGCCCTCGCCGTCGCCGCCGGCGACCATCACATCCAGACTGCCGGATTCGGCGGATACGAAAGCGACCTGCTTGCCGTCCGGCGACCAGCGGGGGCCGGCCGCGGCACCCGGGGGCAACGGCAGGCGCGAAAGCACCGCCGGGGCGCCGGGGGCGGAATCGCCGGAGCCGGGGGCGACGGCGTGGATTTCGGCCTTGCCGTCAACCTCGGAAATGTACACGATCGCGTTCCCGGAGGAGCCGCAGGCGATGCCGGCCAGCAATGCCGCAATGGACAGCATCAAGGCCGGTGTGCGCCAAATTTCCCGCATCGCAATCATCCGCCGCCCATACCCCATACCCTTAACATCCGCCGCCGGGGGCTAACCGCCATTGGGGGGAATTATAGACGGGCGGGGGCCGGTTTGCAGGCATTAGCGGCGCGGGGATTGGGCGATTTGCCGCGCCGGGCGGCCGGGCGGATTGGCGTCCTGCGACCAGCTCAGGATGATGGGGCAACAAACTGGGGATGAGGGGGCATTGCGGCGGATTGGCTTGGCTAGGCGGATTTGCCCGGTTATATTGACAGTATCCGCCGCCGCTTACTAGCATTGCGGCAACAGTCTCAATCGCGGGCCGTCCGGGGCCTGGTTTAGGGGGAATTGCGATGAAAGCGTTAGTGGGGGCGACTTTGATTGACGGGGGCGGGGGGCCGCCGCTGCCCGATGCCGCCGTGCTGCTGGATGGGGAGCGCATCGCCGCCGTGGGGCCGCGGGGCGCGGTGGCCATCCCGCCGCAGGCCGAGGAAATCGATCTTGCCGGCCTTACCCTGCTGCCCGGATTGATTGACACCCATGACCATTTGGCCGACAAGAATTATTCCCTGTTGTCGCGCTGGGAAATCGAGGAGCCGGCGTCGCTGGCGCATCTTAAGACGGCCAAAGCCATTGAGGATTCGCTGGCGGCGGGGTATACCACCATCCGCGACGCCGGGGGGTTGGACGCCGGGTTCAAGCAGGCCATCGCCGAGGGGCTGATTCAGGGGCCGCGGCTGCTTACCGCGGTGTCGATCATCTCCCCTACCGGCGGGATTGGCGACCGGGCGGCGCCGTCGGGGCATCGCACGGCTTACGCCAACGACCCGATGCGGCCGATCGGGGTCGCCAACGGGCCGCGGGCGGTGCGCGAGATCGTGCGCGAGATGGTGCGGGTGGGGGCGGATGTAATCAAGTTCGCCACCACCGGGGGGGCCAGTTCCCGCCCCGGCCACGGCCCGATGGATCCGGCTTTCGGGCCGGATGAAGTCAAGGCGCTGGTGGACGAGGCGGCGGCGCACGGCAAGCTGACGATGTGCCACGCCCTGGGCGGCCCCGGCCTGCGGATGTGCATCGAGGCGGGGGTCGGGTCGGTGGAGCATGGCTGCTATCTGGCCGACGACCCCGACCTGCTGAAAATGATGGCCGACAACAATACCTTTTTCACGCCCACCTTTGAGGTGTACGAGTTTCATTCCACCATCAGCGCCCCGCATATCAAGGCGCGGGCGGAGGCGCTGTTCCATACCCACCGGGAAAGCCTGCACCGGGCGGTGGCGGCGGGGACGAAAATCACCGCCGGCACCGACGCCGGGGGGTTCGTCCACGGCGATAACGCCCGGGAAATCGAGCTGATGGTGGATCGCGGCCTGACCCCGATGCAGGCGATCCAGACGGCGACGAGCTGGGCGGCGGAATGCATCGGGCTGGGTAAGGAAATCGGCACGGTGGCCAAGGGCAAGCAGGCGGATTTGCTGGCGGTGGCGGGGGATCCGCTAAAGAACGTAGGCGTGCTGCGCGACAAGGGGGCGATCAAGTTGGTGATGAAAGGCGGCGCGGCGTATGTGAACCGGCTGGCGGCGGCGGCGAACTAGGGACGGGCGAAAGGGCAATTTAAGGGCAACGGGCTGGTATAGGACGCTGGTGTATGCAGAACCCGCAGCTCGCAATTCGGGATATGGATCAGCGGCATAGTGGCCTTACCGCCGGCATTGCCGCTTATCTGGCCGAGGGGGCGAGGGTATGCCTTGACCGGCATCATAGATCCCCGGCGACGTTTGAAATCCGGGGATTGACGCAGACGGTCAAGGCAATGGTGCAGTGGCAAGCTACGGATGAAAATACCAAATTCGGATGGGGGAATGAGATCGACACTACGGAAATAGGGGCCTGCGCCTGCGTTTTGGCGGCGGTAGAATTGCTGGAGGGACTTATAACCGTCCGGCGGGCTGAAACTAGAACCGGGGCCGATTATTACGTCGCCGCGCCGGGGACGCCCGCCGATGATCTTGAGAGTTGCATCCGGCTGGAAGTATCGGGGATTGACCGGGGAAACGCTGCCGCAGTTGCCCGCAGGCTTAGGGAAAAGCTGGCACAAGCCAAGATGGGCGACAGTAATCTCCCGGCAATGGCGGGGGTGATTGGATTTCGCGCGTTGCTGATAAGTTTGGCTCGTTTGGAGGATTCGTGAGCTGGCTGGAGTATCATCGGGAAAGCGAGCGGCTGGCGTCTGAGGGGGAAATCACGGCGCATCGGGGCGACGGTATGCGGGCGCGGGCGCTTTATAATAAGGCGGCGGAAGCTGAAGTAAACGCGCTCCGGGAAGTAGAGGATGATAAACCGCGGACTTATGGGATTACCGCGGTGAGCGCGGTTTCCCTGTATTTCAAGGCGGAGGAATGGCAGGCCGCCCGCAGTTTGGCGCATCGCTGCCTCGGTTCGGAACGGTTGCCCGGTTTTGCATACCGGCAGTTGGATGATCTGCTGGATAGCATCAAAGCCCGGCAAGCCGGCATCAATCTGGATACCGCGCAGATCCAAATCTCAATGATCGGCGGCGTAATTTTACGTGGCGGCGCTCCTATGGATTTGGTCCTAGCGAAAACCCAAAGCATAAAGTCGTTCATATACCGAACTACAGAGTATATGAAAGGGCTGCCCCATCGCAAACGAGGAGAGCCGGAAGGGGAAATTCGACGCGCATATATGCCTTGGATCTTTCAGACTGCGCCTGGCAGTTACCAATTTTTGGCATCCGTACAACCTGCTCAAAAATTGGATCTGTTCGATGACAATTTGCTTGGGGAGCAAATTATTGACAAGTCGTTTGACATATTGCAAGCCTGCGCTGAATCCCCTGAAGCGAGGTTGCAGGAAGCAGTAGGCGATGCGGATTACAGAAAAACATTTCTTAAAATTGCGCGTGATTTGGCGCCGGCCGCGAAAGAAAATCGATTCGAAAGGCTTGATATTAGGTCAGCGAATTTTGCTGACCCAGTTATTTTTCTCCCTGCCACTAGGGGTAAAATTAACAATGTCATCAAAGAATACAATCTTTCTTTACCGTCAGGGAAGGATGTAGAAATTCATGGTACTCTGCGGGCATTGCACCTTGATAACGATTGGATTGAGGTAACAGAAAAGATTGAGGGGACAGAAGACTTCGTCAAATGGAGAATTGACGGCGTTAATGAGGAGGTTGACGACCGTATTGGCCCGCTGGTCAATCAACCCGTGTTGGTTCGGGCGGTGCAGACTGCTGGGGGCGGAATGCATTTTATCGACATCGAAGCTGATGAGTAGATTTGCGCCCTTGTACCCATAATGAGGTCGATCCTGGATTCGGCTTAATTTTAGACCGTTGGCAGTAACTTGCCTAGATCCGGGTTTTCGGCTATTATGCCCTTTATGAAATTTCATGTTTTGACGTTGTTTCCTGAAGCGTTTGGGGCGCCTTTGCGGTTCAGCATTGTGGGGCGGGCGGTGGGGCGGGGGTTGGCGGCGGTGGAGGTTACGGATCTTCGGGGGTTTACCCGGGATGCGCATGGGACGGCGGATGATTACCAGTTCGGGGGCGGGCCTGGGATGGTGATGAAGCCGGAGCCGGTGTTTGAGGCGGCCGATGCGGCGCTTTCGGGTTATGATGCCGCGGAACGGGACCGGATTCCGGTGATCCTGTTTACTCCGCAGGGGGAGTTGCTTACGCAGCGGCTGGTGGAGGAATTGGCCGGCGCGCCGGCGATCGTTCTGGTCTGCGGGCATTATGCCGGGGTGGATGAGCGGGTGGCGGAGGGGCTGGCTACCCGGCAGGTTAGCGTGGGCGATTATGTGCTTACCGGGGGGGAGCTGCCGGCGATGCTGGTGATCGATGCGGTCACGCGGCTGCTGCCGGGGGTGGCGGGGCCGTCGCACGCGGGGGATTCGATTACTACCGGGCTGTTGCAGCATCCGCTTTATACCCGTCCGGCGGAGTACCGGGGGATGGCGGCGCCGGCGGTGCTTTTGTCGGGGCATCATGGGGAAATCGCCCGGTGGCGGCGGCGGCGGTCGCTGGAGCGCACTTGGGCGCGCCGCCCCGATTTGCTGGCAACCGCCGAGCTTACCGCCGATGACCGGGCTTATCTGGCGCAATTGTCGGAATCTGCTGATTTTACCGCCGATGACCGGGCTGATCCGGCGCAATTGGCGGAATCCGCAGATCTTGCCGCCGATGACCGGGTTTATCCGGCGCAATTGGCGGAATCCGCAGATCTTGCCGCTGATGACCGGGCTGATCCGGCGCAATTGGCGGAATCGGCCGATCTTACCGGCGATGACCGGGCTGATCCGGCGCAATTGTCCGAATCCGCCGATTTTACCGCTGATGACCGGGCTGATCCAGCGCAATTGTCGGAATCCGCCGAGATTGCCGCCGATGATCGGGCTTATCCGGCGCAATTGGCGGAATCGGCGCCGGATAATTTGGGGCGACGGGATAATTCTGATGATTTGGATCCGGGCGGTGGAAAGGGGATTGATGGCGATGGTGGTGGCTGATTTCCGCCGATGGCCGGGGTTATTGGGCGCAGTTGGCGGAATCGGCGCCGGAGGTACTGTTTCGTTTGCTGGGTAGCCCATCATCCGCCCCTAACCTAAACCCGCGGCCGCCAATGCCGCGGCTTTAACATCCGGCGGTATTAGCGGCTTAAACTCCTTTTTCACGGGTATGTGCTTCCCCCTCGAACAGTCATGACATTTGCCGGTAAGCTGCCACTGCCATGCAGTCCCACCATTGACTTTAGGAACCTCATAGATTCTGATAAACCCCGAAAACATCCTGATGCCTCCGCATTCTTTGCAAGTGGCCGGAAAATGGGATACGTATCGATCAGAATCTCCATTCTTGTTGCCATCATCTGGCGTCGGTTCCCCAACTGGCACAGTTTCGCCTTCCTCTACCTCATCGAATACCGGGATATAACCATCGTCCTCGAGTTCAATGATGGCCTTGTGCAGTGACCGCCCTTGGCCTATCGCCTTCCCTTGCCATAGCGCAAGCCACAGAAACCCCGCGTATTTCCCTTCAGTCGGATAGTCGTACCCCTGATCTTCGTACGCATACTTATCCTTCGGGATAAGTATGGCGAATTCCCCGTTCACCCATCCGTCTTGCTCGCTGGAATAGGTAAATCCTCGGTGAAACTGCTTCGATTCCGGCATCATCCGGCCCCTTTAGTTGGATTTCATCGCCGCCACATCCTCCCAATCCTTGAACGGCAGTTCCGCGCCCGCGGCTTCCGCCGGCCGTTTACCTTTCAGGCTTTCGTGAGGGCGAAGATAGTTGTAATGGAGTGCCAGCCCGTCAACGCAGGCTTGTCCGGTTTCCCGCGCTTTTAAGCCCCTTAGCGTTTTATTTTTATCCCGGATTGTGCCTTGCAACCTATCGCTTAAGTTGTTATTGATTTCCGACTTAATGCCTTGACTGGCGCCGGGTTTCACCGGGCGGGTTGGAAAAGCCCGCGGCACGGCATCCCTGTAGGAACGCAGTCCATCGGTTTTAATCTGCCGGGGCGGGTTGTCCGCCCTTTCCCGCGCCAATGCCAACGCTGTCGCCGCGGCCCGCGTGGTTCGCGCCGGGGATAGATACGCCGCCAGCACAAAGCGGGTGTCGGAATCCATCACACAGATCCATACAGATCCGCCGCGGCGCCCTTTTCGTGGGGCGTGGCGTGGGGATGCTTGCCATCCGGTTTAACCGGCTTGCCGCGGTCGTCAATCGGGACCAGCCGCGCCCCGCCGGATGTCCGGCCGGTTTGGCAAGGCTGCCCGGTTTTGCGCTGGCCGGTTGACCCGCACAAATGCTCCATCCCCCTATGATAAACTACCCAGCAAACGGAACAGTACCGCGCCGGGTGGTTGGGGGCGGCGGGGTAATTTTGATGGTTCGGATTCGGGCATAGGCTAGGAGGTTGATGGCGATGGCGGTGGTTGATTTCCGGTTTCGTACCCGGTTTCGGGTGCGTTGGATGGAGTGCGATGCGCAGGGGATTGCGTTTAATGGGGCTTATTTGGGGTATTTGGAGGTGGCGCAGGCGGAGTATTACCGCAATTTGGGGGTTGGGATTTATCATATTCCGCATTCGGGTTATTTTGATTTGGCGGTGGTCAAGGCTACGCTGGAGTTCAAGGCGCCGGCGCGGGTGGATGAAATGGTGGAGGCGCGGGTGCGCGTTTCCCGGATCGGCAACACCAGCATTGTGATGGATCTGGAATTGCATCGTGTTGATCCGCAACGGTTGCTGACTACGGTGGAGGCGGTGTATGCGGGTTATGACGCTGCGGCCGGGACTACGCGGCGGGTTCCTGATGAATTGCGGGAACTGATCGGGCATTATGAAAAGACCGGGGAGGTTTTGCCGCTTTCCCGTTTTCCGGGGCTGGCGGGCGCGATGGCGCATCGGCCGCCTTATGACGCCGGCGGTTAGGGGGCGGCGGCGGCTTGGCGGGGGATTTGCAGGATTTCGGGATTGGCGGGATAATCCGGCGGGGTGGGGAAAATTGAGCGAGGCGGCGATGGTTTTATGGCGCGATTGTTTGACTTGCATATACATACGACCAAAGGCAGCAGCGACAGTTCGCTTACCCCGGAGGATATGGTGCTGGAGGCCGACCGTTTGGGGCTGCGGGGGCTTTGCATCACGGAACACGCGGGGCCTTGGGACCGGCATGAGTTTCAGCAGTTCGCCGCCCGGCATAGCGTGGTGCTGATCCGGGCGATGGAAGTGGAGACGGATCTGGGGCATATCTTGGCCTTTGGGCTGGATCGGTATCAGCCGGGTTTTAACAAGGCGGCGGAATTGCGCCGGGCGGCTACCGCGGCGGGGGGGTTCGTGATTACCGCCCATCCTTTCCGGGGGGTGATCAGCGGCCACGGCAACCGATCCCGGGCGTTGCTTTACCAGTCGGTTCCCGATGCGTTGCCTCATACCCCGCACGATGCCTTGGAGCATCCGGTGTTCAAGCTGGCGGATGCGGTGGAGGTGGCTAACGGGGGAACGGTTGACCGGGAAAACCAGTTCGCGCTGGAGGTGGCGGGGCTGCTGAATTTGCCGGTGACCGGCGGCAGCGATGCGCATTCGTTGCATGGGCTGGGCAAGTTCGTCACCGAATTTCCTGATGAGATCACTTCCGAGGCGGAGTTTCTTAGGGCGCTGCATTCGGGGTTGTACCATCCTGTTACCGGACTGCGGCATGGCGACTTGCGGCGCTATTCCGGGGGGTAGCCGCTTACGACCGTTTGTTCTTAGAATACCGCGATCCGGCGGATTTCGCAAGCGGCAAATCCGGCAATCCGGGAATCCCGCGGGCCGGGAATCCGGTCATCACAGGGCGATCCGCTCCTGCTGCGGGGGCGGGTTGGGTTGGGGGCGTCCGGGCTAGTATACTAGCGCCGTAATCTTGTGGAATTTTGGCGCGGGATATTGGGAGCGTGATGGTTGCGTCGCGACAGTTGATTTCCCCTTTGGAACAGGTTTGCGTATCGATCGACTTGGAGACTACGGGGCTGAGGGCGGATAGCGATGCGATCCTGGAAGTGGGGGCGGTGCGTTTCCGGGGCGATGAGGTGTTGGACACGTTTCAGACTTTCGTGAATCCGGGGCGGGAGATCCCGGAGTTTGTGCAGCGTTATACCGGCATTACGCCGCAGGATATACGGCGGGCGCCGCCTTTTCCGCAGGTGCGGGAGGAGTTGGCGCGGTTTATCGGGGTTGACCCGATTGTGGCGCATAGCGTTGGGTTTGATTTGGGGTTTCTGGAGTCGCATGGGCTGCCATTGGCTAATCCGGCTTACGATACTTTGGATTTGGCGACGGTTTTTCTGCCGTTTCAGAGGCGGTATTCGCTGGCGTGGCTGATCGCGCAGTTGGGGATTGCGCCGGAGCGCAACCGGCGGGATCAGCGCAGTCACCGGGCGACTTATGACGCATTGGCGCATAAGGAGTTGTTCGTCAAGCTGTTGCGTTTGGCGGGGCAGCAGGATGGGGGGTTGCTGGCGTATATCACGGAGTTGGCGCGGCGGAGCGGGTGGCCGTTGTATCCGGCGTTGGCGGGGTTGTCGGATGCGGCGCCGCGGCGGGCGGCGGCGGTGGGGCCGTCGGGGCTGGATCACGAGGGGCTGGCGCGGCGTTTGGATGTGCGGGGGCAGGGCGGGGGGCAAGCGGATTTCGGGCCGGATCCGGATGATGATGCCGGCGAGGACTCGTTGTCGGTAGGCCAGGGCGAGATCCGGGGTATGCTGGGGCCTGAGGGGTCTTTTGCCCAGGCTTTCGGGGGGTTTGAGCATCGGCCGGAACAGGAGCAGATGCTGGAGGCGGTGGCGGAGGCGATCTACAACCGGCGTCCGCTGATTATCGAGGGGGGTACGGGGGTGGGGAAATCGCTGGCGTATTTGTTGCCGGCGGCGTTGTTCGCTTTGGCGAAAGGGCAGCGGGTGGTGGTGTCGACCAATACGATCAACTTGCAGGAGCAGCTTACGGGCAAGGATATTCCGGCATTGCAACGGGTGCTGGAGGAATCGGGGGCGCTGGCGCCGGGGGCGCTCCGGGTGGCGCTGCTTAAGGGGCGGGCGAATTATCTGTGCTTGCGGCGGTGGAGCCAGTTGTCGCGCAGCGAGGCTTTGCCGGTGGATGATGCCAAGCTGCTGGCCAAGACTTCGGTGTGGCTTCAGGATACGGAATCGGGGGATCGGGGGGAGATCAACTTGATGGGGCGGGATGCGGTGACTTGGGGGCATATATCGGCGGGGGAAAAGGGGTTTTGTCTGGATTTGCGGGATGGGTCGCCGTGCTTTCTGCGGGCGGCGCGGCAGCGGGCGGAACAGGCGCACGTCATAGTGGTCAACCATGCTTTGCTGATGACCGATTTGGCCTTTGGGGGGGGGCTGATTCCCGAATACCGGAATGTCATCATCGACGAGGCGCATCATTTGGAGGATGCCGCGACCAGTCAGTTCGGGTTTGAGTTGGCGCAGGGGGAATTGGAGCGGGTTTGGGAGCCGGTGGGGCGTTTGGCGGCGGTGGTGCGGCAGGCGGCGGATAATGCGGCGGATGCGGCTAACGCGGATCAAAGGATGTCGGGGCTGGAGGCGGCGGGGCCGCGTTTGCGGGAAACTTGGGATACGTTGTTCAACGCGCTGCGGATGTTGCGGGAAAGCCGGCGGCAGGGTCGGCGGCGGGATCAGGCGGATCAGAACCAGTTGCTGATTACCGACGAGGTGCGGCGGACTCCGGCTTGGGGGGAGTTGCATTTGGCTTGGGAAAACTTGGAGGTGCGGCTTACGGAGGCGCGTAATGCCGCCGTTAATCTGCACAATTTCCTTAGTTCCGTCCGGCTTCAGAATGCGCCGGATCAGAATGCTTTGACGGTGGAGGCGGCGGCGTTGGCGGATGGGCTGGAGGCGCTTTCGGGGCGGCTGGAGTCGATCCTGGGGGGGGAGCCGGACGACAATTCGATCCACTGGCTGGAGGTCAATCCGCAGCAGCAGGAGGCGATTTCGTTGCATTCGGCGCCGTTGGATGTGAGCGGGATTTTGGCGGAAAAGCTGTTTGACGAAAAGGATTGCGTGATCCTGACCAGCGCCACGCTTAGCGCCAACGGGGATTTCGAGTATCTGAAGCGGCGGGTGGGGTTTCCTGGTTCGGCGGCGGAGGGGGGGCAAGGGGCGGGGGAGTTGCTGGTGGGGTCGCCTTTCGATTACGAAAGGGCGGCGCAGGCGTTGATACCGGAGGATATGCCGCAGCCCAACGCCAACGGGTATGTGGCGGCGGTGGGGGAGGTGCTGGGGCAGTTGGGGCAGTCGCTGGAGGGGCGGACGTTGGCGTTGTTCACTTCGCACTCGTCGTTGCGGGCGGTGGCGCAGCGGTTGCGGCCGGCGCTGGAGCCGCATGGCATTCCGGTGCTGGCGCAGGGGGTGGACGGGTCGGCGCAATATGTGATGTCGGCCTTCGCGGAGGCGCCCAACAGCGTGCTGTTGGGGACGGCCAGCTTTTGGGAGGGGATTGATCTGCCGCCGGGGTTGCTGAAGGCGCTGGTGATCGCGCGGCTGCCGTTTCAGGTGCCTACGGATCCGATCGTGCAGTCGCGCTCGGCGTTGTATGACGATCCCTTTAACGAGTACTCGATTCCCAATGCGGTGCTGCGTTTCCGGCAGGGCATTGGGCGGCTGATTCGGAACAAGAATGACCGGGGGACGATTGTGGTTTTGGATTCGCGGATTATCAGTCATGGGTATGGGCCGGCCTTTCAGAACTCGATGCCGCCGTGCCGGCGGACGCCGTGTTTGACGGGGAATGTGGGGCGGCTGGCGGCGCAGTGGCTGGAGGGGGGACGCCGTGGCGGACGCTCGCGCTAACCGGCCCATCCTGCCCGATGTTGGGGGGATGGGGGTGATTTCGCTGGCGCCGGATCAGCCGGTGGACTTGGAGGCTAGTCTGCTGGGGGGGCAGGCGCATCGCTGGCGGCGGGAGGGGCGGTGGTGCTGCGGGGTGCTTTGGGGCGATTTGGCGCTGATCCGGCGGGAGGGGGACGGGCTGGAGTTTTACTGCGGGGCATCGGGCGTTGGGGATATGGCGGCCCGGATCCGTTGGCACTTGCGGTTGGATGATGATTTGCCGGCGATTCAAGGGGAAATCGGTTTCGATGCTAATGTGGCGGCGCAGGTGGGGCTTTATCCGGGCTTGCGGGTGTTGCGGCAGGATCCTTGGGAGTGTTTGATCGCGTTCATCTGCTCGGCTAATTCCAACATTGAAACGATACATCTGAATATGGAGCGGATGTCGGATGCTTTTGGGGCGCCGCGGGCGCTGGCTTTGCCGATGGCGGAGGGCGGGGCGGTGCTCCGCCGGCATACGTTTCCGGCGGCGGCGGATTTGGCGGCGGCGGGGGAGGCGGAACTGCGGCGGCTGAAGCTGGGGTTTCGCGCGCCTTATGTGCATCAGGCGGCGATGGCGGTGGCGGAAAAGCGGTTGGATTTGGATTATTTGATCGCCGCGCCTTATCCTGAAGTGAAAGCGCAATTGACGGCGCTGAAGGGCATCGGCGACAAGATCGCCGACTGTATTGCGTTGATGGCGTTGGAAAAGATGGAAGCGTTTCCGATAGATGTTTGGGTGCGCCGGGCTTTGGCGGAATGGTATTTTCCCGATGGTAAAACCCCGTCCAACCGGGTATTGCTGGAGTGGGCGCAGGGTTATTTCGGGCGCTATGCGGGGTACGCCAATCAGTACTTGTTTCACGGGCGGCGGTTGCGGGACCGGAAATTGCAAGGAGATGGACGATGATGATACTTCAGACGCAGGGGCAACCTTTGGATTTGGGTTTGACATTGAAAGCGGGGCAGGCGTTCCGGTGGCGTAAAGAAAAGGGGAGTGACGGATGGTGGAATGGGGTGATCAGCGGGCAATTGGTTCGCATTCGCCAGCAAGAGGGCGACGGTGATTTGGAGTTTGAGTGCGCTCCTGGGCCGGAGGGTTACGTTGGGGAATTGCTGCATCGCTATTTCCGGCTGGATGATCCGATAGCGGAGATTTATCAGAGCATCAGCCGGAATGAGCGAATGGCGGAATTGGTGGATCGCTACCGCGGGTTGCGGTTGTTGCGGCAGGAACCTTGGGAGTGTCTGGTTTCCTACATTTGCTCGGCAAACAACAATGTCCCGCAAATCGCAAACCTGGTCGATCAAATCTGCGACAAGTTTGGCAGTCCGATAAACGGCCACGAACAACGCGCTTTTCCCAGCTACCAGCAGATTGCCGCGGCAGATCTAGATCAGCTTAAGCAACTGAAGTTGGGGTTGAAACGGGCGGAAAACATACATAAAGCCGCCCAAGCGGTGCAAGACCAGAGCTTGGACTTCGACTCATTGCGGGAAAATCCGTCGTGGCACTCAGTTGTCAGGGAATTGAAAACCCTTGACGGCGTGGGGGACAAGATTTCTCATTGCGTTGCCCTTTTTTCGTTGGACAAGACAGATGCCTTTCCTATTGACCGGCACATCGCGCGGGGTTTGGGGCAGGTGATGCAGATGGGCCGTTCCGGTTCGCGGAAACAAGCTCAAGATTATTTTGGGCAATACGCGGGTTATGCCGGGCAGTTCATTTTTCACGACATTAGGACGCAATCGGAAAAGTAAAGTTACGGGGGCAATAGCCCCAGGGCTACGGCGGCCGCTATTGCGGCGGCGATGGCGGCGGCTAGTAGGGCCCAGCGTAGGCGGCCGGGGCGTTGGCGGCGGCGGGCGGCGGCTTGGCGTTGCTTCCGGCGGTGGTCCCAGGGGGCTACGGAGCGGCGGGATGACCATACGCCGCGTTTGCGGCGGCGGGCTTGGCGCTCGGCGTGGTCCAGGCCCAGCTCTTGGCCGCCGTAGGTTTGGTACCAGCGGGCGAGGCCCTGCTCGACCATTGTGCGGTTGACGGATTGTTTGCGGCCGCGGCGGCGGTAGTAGAGGATGGCTACTTGGCGTCCGTAGCGGTCGGTGTGGACCGGCTGGAGGTCGAGGTCGTTGCGGCCGGTTACTAGTCGGCGGAGGTATTCGCGGGCTTCGGCGCCGCGTTGTTGGTCGGTTTCGGGGGCGTCGATGGCGTAGAGGCGCACGGTTATTTGCCGGCGGGAACGCCGGGGGCGCCAGAGGGAGCGCCGGGGGCGCACTACCAGCGAATCGCCGTCTTGTACTGAGACAACATCAACTCGCACGCCGAAAATCCTGATGGGGTTTTAACCGGTATGCCGAAAATTCCGATGGGGCTTTGCGCCGGTTGCCCATATTCCGATGTGGCATTGGGCCGGTTGCCCATATTCCGATGGGGTTTTGGGTCGGCCGCCCATATTCCGATGGGACTTTAACCCGTATGCCGAAAATCCCGATGCGGCTTTAACCTGTACGCCAAAGATCCCGAGCGACTTTGCGCCGCGCCCAAAGATCCTGATGCGGCTTTGCGCCGCGCCCAAAATTCCGATGTGGCTTTGGGGCGGCCGCCGAAAATCCTGATGCGACTTTAACCCGTATGCCCATAATCCCAATGCGACTTTAACCTGTACGCCAAAGATCCCAAACGGCTTTGCGCCGGCCGCCAAAGATCCCAGGCAACTTTGCGCCTCACGCCCGAAACCCCGATGCGGGTTTGCGCTGGCCGGCCAAATTCCGATGGGTTTTTGCGCCGGCCGCCCATATTCCGATGGGGTTTTGTGCCGGCCGCTGAAAATTCCGATGGGGTTTTGTGCCGGCCGCTGAAAATTCCGATGCGGGTTTGTGCCGGCCGGCCATATTCCGATGGGGCTTTGCGCCGGTTGCCCCAAATCCGGTACTGTTGCATTCGTGGGGTAGTTCAAGCCTTGCCCTCCATTGGTAGTATGGATTGCGCCAGCCGCTGCCGGATTAAATCGCTGTATTCCGGGTTGATTTCTATCCCGATTGCCCGCCGCTCCAAATCCGCCGCCGCCCTTAGCGTTGGGCCGCTGCCGGCCATCGGGTCAATCACTAAGCCGCCGGGGTTTGTCCAGCAATGATTTGGTCGCTGGCAAGGGCATAAGGGAAAACCCCCGGATGCCCGATGTCGAACCCACATTCCGTGGCAGATCGCCATATCGGGCCGTGTTTGCCGAAGTCGGCAATATCCTTGACTCTCGTACTGGCAGACTGCCTAGAACCATCCTGGCTACTGCCGGGCGCGTGAGATTTGGCAACGCGCATCCCCGCTTTCACGTTGGGGCGGTCAATAGGGATGTTTGCTACCATAGGCTTAGCTTTCGCAAACACGAACATATATTGCACCCTCCGTAACGCCCGGCTTTGGTCTATGGGACGGTAATGGGCTGCCTCGAAAAAGTGGCTGATGCAGCGTCAACCCTAGCGCCTTAAAGCCCAACGCCGGCTGGAAACTTGTCCCGCTTTCGCCGCTGTCAACGATCTGGTCGGCGACTATCCATACCAGTACACCGCCCGGCGCAAGGTTGGCGACACAAGCCGCGGCAACGGCGTCAAAGTCAAAGGCATCGTTGTATCCGCCATATTCCCGCAGATGGTCATAGGGCGGCGAGGTGCGGATTAAGTGCGCGGGCGGCAACTCCGGCAATACCGCGGCGCAATCGCCGTTCATCAGTTCGATGCCCGGCAACAGATTTTCGGTCATCCTTACCCCCTAGCTACCCGGCGAATGCGACAGAACCCGAAATCCTGATGCGGTTTTGGGCCGGCCGTCAAATATCCTGATACGGCTTTGCGCCGGCCGCCCATATTCCGATGTGGCTTTGCGTCGGCCGCCGAAAATTCCGATGCGACTTTGCTCCGTATGTCAAAAATCCCCGATGCGGCTTTAACCTGTACGCCCGAAAATCCCGATGCGGGTTTGCGCTGGCTGCGTTATGATCCGGCTAGGGTTGGGTTAGGAGTAGTTTGCCGAAGAAGTTGGCGGATTCCATGGTGCGGTGGGCTTGGGGGGCTTGGGGTAGGGGGAATTGGCGGTCGATTACGGGGCGGATGGCGCCTTGGTTTAGCATTTGGGTGATTTGGCGCAGATCTTCTTTGGTGCCCATGTAGGCGCCGTAGATTTCTTTTTGCTGGCTGAATAGCAGTCCGAGGTGGAGTTCGGCGCGGAGGCCGGTGGTGGCGCCGCAGATGCCGTAGCGTCCGCCGGGGCGGAGGGCGGCGAAGGCGGGGGCGAAGAAGTCGGCGCCTACGTGGTCGACGACGCAGTCGACGCCGGCGCCGGCGGTGATTTCGCGGACGCGCTGGCGGATGTCCTCCTCGGTGTAGTTGATGACGGCGTCGGCGCCTAGTTGTCGGGCTTTGTCGGCTTTTTCGGGGGTGCTGGTGGTGGCGATTACTTGGGCGCCGATGACGTCTTTCGCCATTTGGATGGCGGCGGCGCCGACGCCGGCGGAGGCGGATAGGACCAGCACGGTTTGCCATGGTTTGAGTTGCAGCCGCCGGGCGAGCATATTCCATACCGGGAGGTAGGTGGTGGGGACGGCGGCGGCTTGTTGGTAGGTGACGTTGGGGGCGATGGGGTGGGCGTTGGCGGCGGGGACGGCGATGTATTCGGCGTAGCTGCCGTCGATGGCGCTGCCGAGGAATTGGGAGCGGCGGCAGAGGTCGTCTTGCCCGGAGAGGCAGGCGGGGCATTGCTGGCAAGATAGGCGGGGGTTGATTAGCACGCGGTCGCCCTCTTTAAGGCCGGCGACGGCGGGGCCGAGGGCGGCGATTTCGCCGGCGCAGTCGCCGCCGAGGATGAGGGGGGGCGGGAATTGGCGTTCCAGGCCGCGGTCGCCGGCGCGGGTGTAGAGGTCGAGGCGGTTGAGGGCGGTGGCTTTGATGCGGACTTTGATTTGGCCGGGGGCGGCGTCGGGTTCGGGGCGCTGGCCGAGGGTGAGGACTTCGGGGCCGCCGTGGGCTTCGATGTATACCGCCTGCATGGTGGGGGGGCCTCCTTCGACAAGCTCAGGATGATTGGGGGGACAAGCTCGGGATGAATGGGGGCGGGTTCGGGATGGGGGCGGGTATGGGATGGGATGGTAGCAGTTTCGGGGTGGGATGGCGGGAAAAAATTTACTTTCCGCCCATTTCCGCCCATTTCCGCCCATTTGGGGGGGGGTTGGCTTTTTGGTGGCCTATTTGGTGGGGTTTTTGGTGGGGTTTTTTCCACTTTTCCGCCCATTTTTCGGCGTTTTGGGCGGTTTTGGTGGGGTTTGGGTTTGGGTGGTTGTTATAGGTTTGGGGGATGGTCATGGGTGGCTCCTTGTTTGAGTTATTTGTTCTATTGTAGGGGTGGTTTGGGGGGTTGGCAAGGGGGGGATGGCGTTGGATGGGCGGGGGTGCGCCCCCACCCTAACCCTCCCCCTAAGGGGTAGGGGATTTGTTGCGTAGGGGGAGGGGATTTGATGGATCGGAGGGGGATTTGTGGGTTGTTGGGGGAGGGGCATCCTTCGACAGGCTCAGGATGAATGCGACAGGTTCAGGATGAATGCGACAGGCTCAGGATGAATGCGACAGGCTCAGGATGAATGCGACAGGCTCAGGATGAATGGCGGAGGGGGTTTTTATTTTCGCGCATTTAGGGGCGGCGGCCGTAGTAGCAGTCGTCGCATAGGAATACTATGGCTAGGGCGTCTTCGTGGCTGCCGATGCGGCCGCATTGGGGGGTTGGGGAGTTTTGGCTCCAGGGTTGGTGGAATTTGCCGCCGCACATTTGGCAGGAGGTTTCGTTGAAGCCGTCGAGGGCTTCGCCGCAGATTACGCAGGATTCGAGTTCGGCGGGGTCAGCTGGTTGTTGGGTCATCGTCTCTACTTCGCGCGATGCGTTGCGCCAGGGCTAGTTCGTCGTGGGCGGTTTGTGTTGCGCCGTCGAGCCGGGCGTCTTGGAGGCGGGAGAGGATTTCGCCGATGGTTGGGCCTTGGGGGATGCCGATTGCCAGCAGGGCGGCGCCGTCCAGATGCGGTTTGATGTATTGGAGTTCGTTGGCGTAGCGGCGTAGGGCGGTTGCTACTTCCGGGTCCGGGGTTAGGGCGGCCCAGGCGGTGATTGCGGCCGGCTGGCGGCCGGCGAGGAGACGGGTTAGGGCGGAGGGTTGGTTGGCGCAGGCGCGGATTTGCGGTTCGGATTCCCTTAGGGCTATGGTATCACGGGAAAGGGCGGCGCGGCGCCCGGATAGGCGCAGGCGGCGGATTACCTGCTCGGCGTTGGCGGGGCTTAATGGGGCGAATAGGGCGGCTAGGCAATTATCTTGGGTTTGCAGGCGGTCGTTGTCCGGGGGCAGTTGGCGCAGTGCCGGGGCTTGGGACAGGGCGGGGTGCAGGCCGGCTAGGAGGCCAAGTTCGGCGGCGCGTTGGAGGGGGGCGGCGGGGTTGGGTTCGTCTAGGATGCGCTCCAGCTCGCGGCGCCAGCGGTCGCCGCTTACGGTGTCCATATAGCCTTGCGCTAGGGCATCGGACATTGCGGCTTGGGTTTCGGGGTGGATGCGGAAGTCGAAGCGCTGTTCGTAGCGGACGGCGCGGAGCATCCGGGTGGGGTCGTCGGCGAAGCTGTTGGGGTGCAGGTGGCGGATGATGCCGGCGGCTAGGTCGTCTAGGCCGCCGTGGGGGTCTAGTAATGGGGATGGCTGCGGGGTTAGGGGTAGGGCTAGGGCGTTGATGGTGAAATCGCGGCGGGCGAGGTCGTCGGCGATGTCGCCGGGGGTGACTTGGGGTAGCTGGCCGGGTTGGGGGTAGGATTCGCGGCGGGCGGTTACTAGGTCGATGTGGGTTGCGGGGTGCGTTGTGGGCGGGGGTAGGGTTATGGTGGCGGTGGCGAAGCGGGGGTGGATGGTTAGGCGGGCGTTTGGGGTTAGGTGTTCGGCTAGTTGTTGGGCTAGTTGTTGGGCTATTGCGGGGGCGTTGCCCTCGATGGCGAAGTCTAGGTCGAGGAGGGGGGCGCCTAGGAGGGCGTCGCGCACTGGGCCGCCTACTAGGTAGGTTGGGGTGGCGGTTTGGGCGGAAAGTTGGCGGAGGGCGTCAAAGGCGCGGCGCTGCTCGCCGTCCAGCAGGGCGGCGATGGCGTTGGGGGATAGATGGCGGCGGGCTAGGGTCGTCGTAGGGGGCCTCCGTGTTGCGGTGGGGCGGTGGGGTTGCGGGATGGGATTATAGCATAGCTTTTCCGATGTTTGGCGTAAGGGGGGGGCTTGACGGCGGGTAAGGGCAGCGCTTTTTCCCATACCGTTTTTCCATATTGGCGGAAAGGGGGGCGGCTTTGACAATGGGTTGCGGGATGGTTACAATTGGGGTTGGCCGTTGCCCGTTGCGGCGGGGGCGAATGCCAAAATCGGGAGGAGGGACGAGATGGCGGAAGCTGATTTCACCAGCTATTACGATTTCCGTTGACCGTTTGTCTACAATGCCAACATGTGGTTGGCAAAGGTGCGGGAACAGACCGGCAAGGACATTGACGTTGACTGGCAGCCGTTCTCGCTGGCGCAGGTGAACAACAAGGACGGGGATAACGTCTGGGAACGGCCGGATGTGCGGAGCGGGGCGGATCCGATCCTGCTGGCGCATAAGGCGGGGCTGGCGGTGAAGCGGCAGGGGAAGGACGTTTTCGAGGCGTACTTTATGGCGCTGCTGAAGGCGCGGCATGAGGATAAGGCGGATCTGAACGACCAGGGGGTGATTGACGCGGCCGGGGAGGCGGCGGGGATTGATATGGCGCGTTTCCGGGAGGATATCGCCGACCCGGAGTTGCTGCGGGAATTGGCGGAAAGCCATACCAAGGCGGTGGAGGAATACGGCGCTTTCGGGGTGCCGACCTTCGTGTTTGACAGCGGCAACTTCGCGTTCCTCAAGATGTTCATCCCGCCGGATGAGCAGGCGGTGGAGATCTACGACAATATGATGAAGGCGATGAGCGAGTTCGCTCATGTGGGCGAGTTCAAGCGCCCGCAACCGCCGTGGCCGCATGGGGTCATCTAAGCCCGCCGCCCGCGGTTTTGATTCCGCCATTGAGTTGGGGGAATCGATGGGCGGCGAAACGGCAATCCTGCTGGGGTTCCGGTTTCGGGACCCCGGCCTTTTGCGCCGGGCTTTGACGCATCGGTCTTACTGCAATGAGCATGGATTGGACGCTACGGAGTCTTATGAGCGGCTGGAGTTTTTGGGGGATGCGGTTTTGCAACTGGTGATGTCGGCGCATCTTTACCGGCGGTTTGCTGATGCGGATGAGGGGCGGCTGACGAAAGCGCGGGCGGCGTTGGTGCGGGATGCGGCGCTGGCGCGGGCGGCGCGGCGGTGGGGGCTGGGGCGGCGGCTGCGGGTGGGCCGGGGGGTGGAGGAGTCGGGGGGGCGGGAGCAGGATTCGACGCTGGCGGCGGCGGTGGAGGCGGTGCTCGCGGCGGTTTATTTGGATCAGGGGTTTGAGGCGGCCCGGGAGTTTGTCGGGGTGAATATGGTGGACGAACTGGCGGCGGCGGGGGTTAGCGGGCCGTTGCCGGAAAACGCTAAATCCCGTCTGCAAGAGTATCTCCAGGGCTTGGGGCGCGCTACGCCGGTTTACCGGGTGATTGGGCGCGAGGGGCCGGATCATAGTCCGGTTTTCACGGTTGAAGCGGTGGTTGACGGGGCGGCGGCGGGCGTGGGGCGGGGGGGCAAGAAGGCCGAGGCGGAACGGGCGGCGGCGGAGGCGGCGCTGGCGGCGCTGGCGATGCCCGGATCGGAAGGGGCGGATGATTTCGTCCATTCCTGATTTTGGGGCGTTGCGGTTTGATTGACAGGGGCGGCGGGGAATCCCGATAATTATTTAATCCTAGATTTGGAAAATATGCGGGCGGTTTATGCTTCGACTGTTTCGCCGCAACCGGCAAGAAGAAATCCGGGCTACCGAGCAGGCGGTGATGTTGAGCCGCAAGCGGTGGTTCGGGCGCATCGCCAGGCTGCTGGGGGCATCGCGTCTGGACGATGCGGTGTGGGAGGAGATCGAGGAGATTCTGATTTCGGCGGATGTGGGGGTTGATACGTCGCTGCATCTGATTGAGCGGCTCAAGATGCAGGTGGGGCGGGATCGGCTGGAGACGCCGGATGCGGTGATGGAGGCGCTGAAGGGGGCGTTGACGGAAAACTTGGCGGCGCCTATATCGGGCGGGGGGGGGCTGGAGGGGCGGGATGCGGATTGCGGCCCGGGGCGGCCTTATGTGGTTTTGATGGTGGGGGTCAACGGGGTGGGCAAGACCACCAGCATCGGCAAGCTGGCGCATCATTTCAGCGAGTCGGGGCGCAAGGTGGTGCTGGGGGCGGGGGACACTTTTCGGGCGGCGGCGGCGGAGCAGTTGGAGATTTTGGGGCGGCGGGTGGGGGCGGACGTTATCCGGCATACGGCGGGGGCGGATCCGGGGGCGGTGGCTTATGACGCTTACCAGGCGAGCAAGTCGCGGGGGGCGGATGTGCTGATTTTCGACACCGCGGGGCGGCAGCATACGAAGTCGAATCTGATGGCGGAGCTGCGTAAGATTCACCGGGTTTTGAAGCGGCAGGATGCGGCGGCGCCGCATGAGGTGATTCTTACTTTGGACGCGACTACCGGGCATAACGGGCTGGCGCAGGCGAAAGCGTTCCGGCAGGCGGTGGATTGCAGCGGCATTTTTCTCGCCAAGCTGGACGGGACGGCGCGGGGGGGTATCGTGCTGGCGATCCGGCAGGAGCTGGGGATGCCGATTATGTTCATCGGCACGGGGGAGGGGATGGGGGATCTGGCGCCGTTTGACGCGGAGGATTTTGTGGAGGCGCTGCTGGCGCCGGGGGGGTAGGGGGGCGCGCGGTTGGCTGGCGGCTTTTCCTTTTGGCAATTGCCGAACCATTTGCGGCGATAGGCGCGTTTAGCATTCCGTCTGCCATCCCCTTTCATCCTTCGACAAGCTCAGGATGAAAGGGCGAATCCCTGGGTCAAACATTGCCGTTGCTTGCCATTCGACTCGAAACGGGCGGGAAATGGCGGGGAAAGCGCAAATTTCCCGTTGCCGGGAACCATGGGGGCGGCAACCTAACCCTCAAGGATATTTCTCGCCAAGCTGGACGGGATGGCGCGGGGGCATTGTGCTGGCGATCCGGCAGTAGCTGGAGCGCCGATTTTGTTCATCGGCACGGGGGAGAGGATGGGGGATATTGCGCCTTTTGACGCCGGGGGTTTCGTGGATGCGCTGCTGGCGCCGGGGGGATTACGATTCTTTAATGATATATTTCCATTGCCAACGACTTGAAACCTTTTCCAGCGATAAGCGCGTTTAGTATTCCGTAGGTGCGTTTAGCATTCCGTCTGCCATCCCCGCCGCCCCTTTCATCCTGAGCTTGTCGAAGGATGAAAGGGGCGCGAATCTCTGCGCCAAACATTGCCGCCGCTTGCCCTCTGGCCCGAACGGATGAAAGGGGCGCGAATCTCTGCGCCAAACATCGCCGCCGCTTGCCCTCTGGCCCGAACGGATGAAAGGGGCGAATCCCTGTGCCAACATTGCCGCCGCTTGCCCTCCGACTCGAAATGGCGGATAATGGCGGGAAAAGCGCAAATTTCCTGCTGTCGGCAACCGCGGCGGGCGGCGACATATCCCTAACCTTAATAATTGGGGTGATTTGACCGGTACATCCGCCGGGGTTATAATGCCCGTTGCTTGGTCCAGTGTGCAGGAGATATTGACGCCTTGAATCCGATCGAAAGCATTAAGACTTGCTTCAGGAAATACGCGGTTTTCAGCGGGCGGGCGAGCCGACCGGAATACTGGTGGTTTTTTCTTTTCCAGGCAGTGGCCTCTCTTATATCCCGGAATTTGCCCGTGGCCTCTCTGACGGTTGGGGATGTAGACTTAGAGGCAAGCGTTCTGGAAATGGTCGTTGCCTTGTTGTTGCTGCTACCGGGTTTGGCGGTGTTTGTTCGTCGTCTGCACGACACTGGTCGGAGTGCGTGGTGGTTGCTTTTGGGAGTTCTCCCCTTGCTCATCTGGTTTTCGCTGTTGTTTATTCCCTCAGTTGGGTTAATTTTGTTCTTGGTGTGGATCATTCCGTTGTTCTGCTGTGGCGTTTGGATTCTGGTGCTTATGGCCCTGCGAGGTGATGACGTCTCCAATCGCTATGGGCCTGCCCCTTACGGTGCCGGGTGAAAAACAAGGGCAGGAGACGTCTCCAATCGCTATAGACCTGCCCCTTCACATCATTAGCTGGCATTGATTTTTGCTGATGGTGGTTGCTGACGGCGGGTTGAACCGGATTTAGCTATGTTTTCTGATGTGTCCGGCGCTTTGGTGTGGTTTTTTACGCTGGAGTTGGTTGGGGTGGTGGGGCTGCCTTGGGTTTTTGTTTTGTTTCCGCGGCTGCCGGATCGGGGGGTTGCTTTTGCTAAGCCGGTTGGGTTGCTTTTGCTGGCTTATGCGGTTTGGGTTTTGGGGCTGGCGCAGGTTTTGCCTAATACGGCTTGGGCGGTTTGGGGGGTTTTGGTTTTGGCGGGGGTGGGGGCGGTTTGGGTGGGGCGGCGGTGTTGGGGGGAGTTGCGGGGGTTTTTGCTCAGGGAATGGCGGGTTCTGGTGGTTGCGGAATTGGTGTTCGTTGGGATGTTTGGGCTTTGGGCTTTCGTGGTGTCGGGGGCGGCGGGGATTAGCCATACGGAAAAGCCGATGGATCTGATGCTGTTGAATGCGGCTTATCAGACGCGGTTTTTTCCGGCAGAGGATTTGTGGCTGTCGGGGCATTCGATTAGTTATTACTACTTCGGGCATATCGTTGTGGCGGTGGTGGCTAAGCTGGCGGGGGCGGCGCCGACGGTGGCTTATAACTTGGGGGTGGCTACCGTGCCGGCGCTGGCTGGGGTTGTGGTTTTTGGGTTGGTTGGTAATTTGGTGCGTTTGGCCGGGGGCGGGTTACGGGTGGGGCTGGCTTGGGGCGGGGCGGGGGCGGCTTTGATTTTGCTGGCGGGCAACTTGATGGGGGCTTTGGAGTTGGTCCGGATCCGCGGGTGGGCGGGGCAGGGGTTTTGGGATTGGGTTGCGGTCAAGGGGTTGGATGCCGCTCCGGCGGTCGGCGGGTTTTTTCCGCAGGAGTTTTGGTGGTGGTTTCGTAGCAGCCGGGTGATTGACACTTTGTCGGAAACCGGGGCCAGTTTGGATTATACCATTACCGAGTTTCCGGCTTTCAGCTTTGTGCTGGGCGATTTGCACGCCCATGTTTTGGCGATTCCTTTTGTGCTGCTGGCGGCGGCGGCGGCGCTGCATTTGTATCTTTGGCCGGAGCCTTTGGGGTTAGCGTGGCTGCGGCGGCGTCCGGGGCGGGCGGCGGGGTTGCTGTTGCCGCTGGCTTTGGTTGGGGGGGCGCTGGCGTTTATCAATTTTTGGGATTTTCCGATGTTTCTGGCGCTGCTGGCGGGGGCTTTGTTGCTGAAAGGGGTGCGGGACTTTCCGGGGTCTTTCCGGGATGCGGTTTTGTCGGGGGGCGCGGTTTTTATTCCGGTGCTGGTTTTGTCGGCGGCGATGTTCGCTCCGTTTCATTTCAGCGCGTATAGCGGGCAGGCTTCGGGGATACTGCCGTTGCGGGAGGTCGCTACGCGGCCGTTTTTGCTGTTTGTGGTGATGGGGCCGTTTATGCTGCTGGCGCTGGGCTTGCTGGGGCGGATGTTGTGGCGTTTGATGGCGGAGGGCCGGGGGCGGGCGGAACCGGAGGATGCGCCGTTGGCGGCGACGGCTTTGGCGGTGGTTGGGCTGCCGGTCGCTATTTGGGTGGTTACGGCGTTTCTGGTGGCATGGGTTACGGATGGGGCGGGGGCGGCGTTCAGCGAGTTGGGGCGGCGGCTGACGCTGGTTGGGCCGGGGGCGGTGGTGGGGGGGGCGGCGTTGTTTTGCGCTCTGATGCTGTCGCGGCGGGGCAAGGAGCCGGCGGGGGTTTTCGCGCTGCTGCTGGCGGCTTTGGGGTTTTATCTGATGATGGGGGCGGAATTGTTTCATATCGTGGATTCTTTTGGCGGGGCGCACCGGCGGATGAATACGGTGTTCAAGTTTTATTACCAGGCTTGGCTGCTGCTGGGGCTGGCGGCATCTTTTGCCTTGTTCGCTTTGTTCAATGCGCGGCGGATGGGGGATGATGGGCGGGGCGGCGGGCGGCGGGTTGGCGGGCGGCGGGGCGGTAGTGGCCGGGCGGCGTGGGCGGCGCGATGGATCGGGGGGGCGGCGGTGGTGCTGCTGCTGGCGGCATCTTTTTATTACACTGCGGGGGCGATTGCGGGGCGGAGCGGCGAGGGGTATGGGGGGAGAACTTTGGACGGGTTGGCGTTTTTGCGGCGGAGTTCGCCGGGGGAGTACGCGGCGATACAATGGCTGCGGGAGGAGGCGCCGCGCGGGCGGATCGTCGAGGCGGTGGGGGATGATTATTCGGATTACGGGCGGATATCGGCGGCTACGGGGCGGGCTACGGTGCTGGGTTGGAAAGGGCATGAGCTACAATGGCGCGGGTCGTCGCGCGCCTTTGCCGGGCGGGAGGAGGATGTGGCGGCGATCTACGCGGGGGGCGATCCGGCGGAGGCGCGGCGGTTGCTGGAGCGCTATGGGGTGCGTTACGTTTACTTGGGGGGGCGGGAAAGGGAAAGCTATGGGGTTTCCGAGTTGGCGGAATATGGCGATTTTCTTAAAACCGTTTTCCGGCAGGATGGCGTAATAGTGTACGAAGTGGTGGATCCGGGGTCGCCCTAGATTTCGGGGCAATTATGGCGCGGGCTAGGCGGGAAACCGATTGCAGGCTAGGCAGGAACATGACGAACCGGCGGGGCCGCATCGTCCGTTGGACGGGGATGGCGGCTTGACCGGGGATGGCGGCGGCGCGGCGGGGGGGGAATCGGCGCGGCGCGGATTGGCTCCCCGCCCATCGGCGGCAGCGGATCGCGGTTGGGGGTTGGGGGGTAGGCTGCGAGGGGTTGGGTGGCTTGAGGTGTCGTTTGTGGTGGTGGTTGCCGTTGCGTTGGGGCTGCGGTTGTGGGAACTTAGCGGGCGGACGATGCACTATGATGAGGCGATTCATGTGCATTTCGCGTTCAAGCTGGCGAATAGTCCGGGGGCGGCGCTGGGGTGGCCGTGGATTTTCGGCTCGGATTATATTCATTCCGCCTGGATGCATGGGCCTTTTCAGATTGAGATGGTGGCGGCGATTTTCACGCTTTTGGGGGACAGCGATTTTACTTCGCGTTTGGGGTATGCGCTGTTTGGGGCGGGTTTGGTGGCGTTACCTTATTTTCTGCGGGATCAGATCGGGCGGCGGGCGGCGTTGATTGCGGCGGCGCTACTGGCGGTGTCGCCGGCGTTGCTTTATTTCAGCCGGTTTGGGCGCAACGATATTATTATGATGTTTTGGGCCGTGGGTTTGTTTGTTTTGATGTGGCGGTATATGGGCTGGGGGGGGGGAACTGCCGGGGGCGGGGATCGGTGGGTGGGGCGGCATATTTGTCTTTACTTGGCGGCGGCGGTTTTGGCTTTTATGTTTGCCACCAAGGAGACGGCTTATCTGCTGGCGGCGATTTTTGGGGTGATGCTTTTGGCGGCGGCTTTGCCGGAGTTGGCGGATTGGGCGCGGCGGCGGGGGCCTTTGCGGCTGGAGGGGACGCCGTTGGCGGCGCTGTTGCTGCTGGTTACGCTTACTTTGCCGCAGTGGTCGGCGAGTATCGGGATGATCCAGGGGCCGCTGGGGTTGACGCTGGCTAATCCCGACCCGAGTACGGGCGATAATGTGGCTAACGCCGATGGGAGCAAGGGGATGACCGGGGCGCCGGCTTGGGAGGGCGGGACGGTGTCTTTCCCGTTGGTGGACGTTCCGTGGCCGGTTCACGCCGTCGCGGTTGCCGTGGGGCTGCTGGTTCTGCTTTGGCTGTTGCGGCGTTCATCCGGTAGCGGCGCATCAGGCGGCAGGGGTTTATTCGGCGTTGGGGGCAAGGGCGGGGCGGAGGGCCGGGTGGCGGGGGTGGTGGGGTTGCCTTTGATGTCGGTACTGGCTTGCTGCTGGCTGGTGTTTCGGCCTTATTCGGCACTGGGTTCGGGGGGGGTGGCGCTGCAAATCGCGGATGTAGTGATGATCGTATTGTCCGTTGCCGCGGCGGTGGTGTGCGCCCGGTCGGGGCGGTTTACGGCGCGGCGGGCGGCGGCGATGGCGCTGGCGCCGGCGGGGTTGGCGGCGGTGTATTCGTTGCTGTTTACGCCGGCTTTGGATGTGCCGGGGGTGGTCAATGCGGTGCTGCCGGGGGGGGCTACCGTGCCGGGGGCGGGCGACGGATTGCCGGTCAACTACGTTGTAGCGGCGGTTATGCTGCTGGGTACGCTGGCGGTATCGGCAGCGGTGGGGATTTGGTGGCTGGGGCGGGTGTGGCTGATTTGCGCCGCGGTTTTCTATATTATTTGGGCCGCGCTTTATACTACCTTGTTCACCAACTTGTCGGGGTTGTTCACCGGGTCGTGGCAGGGGATGGGGTATTGGATCGCGCAGCAGGATGTGGCGCGGGGCAACCAGCCGTGGTACTACTATTTTGTGGGGCTGTCGGTCTATGAATTGCTGCCGCTGGTTTTCGGGATTGCCGGGGCGGTGTATTTCTACCGGCGGCGGGATGGGCTGGGGCTGGCGCTGGCGGCGTGGGCGGGGTTGTCGCTGGCGGCGTACACGGTGGCCGCGGAAAAGATGCCCTGGCTGCTGGTGAATATCACGGCGCCATTCATCCTGCTGGCCGCGGGGTTTTTGGGGAAATTGGCGGATGATATTCCCTGGCGGGGCATTTGGGGGCGGGGCGGAGCACTGGCCGCGGCTTTGCTGGTATTGACGCCGTTGGTTGCGGGGATGGGGGTTTACCTGTTGCTCCAGTACATTGACCCGGAGCGGGCTTTCGGGGCGGAACATTGGCTGCTTTTGGCGTCGATCGTTGTGGCCGCCTTGGTGGGGGCTTACATTTACCGGGTGTCGGGTCTGGTGGGCGGGTTTCCGGGGGCGACGGCGGCGGCGGGGTTGGGGATCGCGGCGCTGCTGCTGGGCGTCGGCGTTTGGGGGGCGTTTCGCGCGGCTTATACTTATGACGATTCCAATGTGGAGCTGATGGTCTATTCGCAGGGGGCGGCGGATTTGCAGGATACTTACCGGACATTGCGGCAGGAGGTCTATCCGCTGCCGGACGGGGTGGAGTCGGTGAAGGTGGATTATGATTTGTGGTATCCGTTCCAGTGGTATGTGCGGGACTATACGCGCGATGGGCGGATGGCGTTTCGGTGCTTTGAGGCGTCGCCGGAGGAGGATCCCAACTGCATCACATTGGCGGGCAGCCGGGAGGCGGATGGGGGGTACAAGTTCGGCAATCCGGGGGGGCTGCTGGTCAAGGACGGGCACGCGGGGGATGACGGGGAGGTGCGGGAAAGCTACCGGCGGGATGGGCCGCACCGGAATCTGCTCTGGTTTCCCGAAACCTACCGCCGGCCTGACGAAAACCGGGAGGAGGAGGCGATGACGCTCCAGTTGGTCAGGGATTTCGGATTCTTTGGCGAGGTGGCGACCAGCCGGCAGTCTTGGGCGGATGCGTTGAACTATCTGATTTTCCGCAAGCTGGAAAAAGACTGGTATACGGCGAATTATTACAGTTATCTGCCTTGAGGGGGCATACGGGGGCGGGGTATACTGGATCGCCGTTGCGCGGGCGGCGGGTTGGGAATTAAGGTTAAGGAAGGCGATAATTGATTGACGCCAAAGGGTCATCCTCCGGCAAGGGCGGCGGCAAGGGCCGGCAGTTGGCGGGGGTTTTCACCGCCCGGCCGCATTTGTGGCTGGGGATTGCCATTAGCGGGGCGATGCTGCTTTTTTTCGTTACGCAGCTCGATGCGGGGGAGATGGTAACGCTGCTGGCGGAGGCCAATTACGTTTACCTGATACCGGCGGTCGGGCTTTATTTCTTGGGGGTGCTGTTCCGGGCTTATCGCTGGCGGTTTCTGCTGACTCCGATGCGGCGGATTCCGGTGCGGCGGCTGTATCCGGTGGTGGTTATCGGTTATACCGCCAATAATCTGCTGCCGATGCGCTTGGGCGAACTGGTGCGTTCCTACTATCTGGCGCGGCGGGAAAACCTCAGCACCAGCTCAGCGTTGGGCAGCGTGGCGGTGGAGCGGGTGTTCGATGGGTTGACGCTGATCGCGCTGGTGGCGTTGACCGCGCCGTTGTTGCTGCTATTGGGGGAGTTCGACTGGACGACGGGGATATCGCAGTCGGCGGCGATTGCGTTGGCGGCAGTGGTGGTGCTGGCTTTCGGCGGGCTGCTGGCGTTTTTTACGCTGCTGGCGTCGTGGCCGGGGTTCGAGGCCGCCGTGGCGCGGTTGCTGCGGCTGATTCCCGGCAAGCCGGGGCGGTTGGCGGTGAGCTTTTTCGCATCTTTTGTATCGGCGTTGGGGATACTTAACTCGCCGCGCAAGCATCTGGCGCTGATCGGGTTGTCGCTGCCGATCTGGGTTTGCGAGTTTCTGGTTTACTTTCTGGTTTCCTACTCGTTCAATATCGGGGCTTATTTCGATTCGCTGGGGGTGTATCTGCTGGCGATCGGGTTGTTGACGGCTACCTCCAACCTGGCTACGGGGATCCCCAGCGCCGTCGGGGGGATTGGGCCTTTTGAGGTGGTGGCGCAACAGACGTTGATCGCGTTGGGCATTGGGGCTACGGTGGCCGGGGCGTATTCGGTGTTTGTGCATCTGGTGGCGTTGTGGCTGCCGGTGAACCTTGTGGGGATCGCGATTATTATCGTCATCTTGGCGCGGCAGAGCATTAGCCTGAGGCAGCTATTGGGCGAGCCGCCGGCGGAGGGGGCGATACGGGTGCCGGCGTCGCCGACGGCGGGGCCGGCGGGGGGCGACTCTTGAGGGTGGGGATTATCGGCGGGGGGGTGTCCGGGCTGGCGGCGGCTTATGATTTGACCCGCGAGGGGCATTACGCCGAGGTGTTTGAGGTGGCGCCGTTTTTGGGGGGGCAGGCGTCGACCTTTCCGGTGGGCGGCGGGCAACTGGAGCGGGGGTATCATCACTTGTTCGTCAGCGACCGGGCGATTACCGAGCTGATTCACGAGTTGGGGTTGGGGCATAAGCTGGCGTGGCTGGAGTCGAAGGTCGGGTTGTATTACCGGGGGCGGGTTTGGAATTTCGCCACGCCGATGGACTTGTTGCGGTTCACGCCGTTGTCGCTGTGGCAGCGGCTGCGGGTGGGGTGGTGGACGCTGCGGCTGCAACGCATCGCGGACTACGACCGTTTTGAGGATGTTACCGCCCGCGACTGGCTTTCGCGGAATATGGGGGCGAAAGCGTATGAAGTGCTGTTTGAGCCGTTGCTGCGGGGCAAGTTCGGGGATTATTACGACCAGGTTAGCATGACCTGGCTTTGGGGCAAGGTGCGGCTGCGGGTCGCGTCCCGGGGCAAGGCGCTACAAAAGGAGCGGCTGGGCTACCCGATGGGCAGTTTCGGGGAAGTGATCGACGTTTTGGCGGAACGGATCCGGGGACAGGGGGGCGATACGCATACCTCGGCCCGGGTCAACCGGGTGCTGGTGGAGGGGGAAAGGGCGGCCGGGCTGGAGGTGCAGACCGGGGGCGCCGCGCCGGAAAGCCGCGAGTATGATGCGGTGATCGCCACTACGCCGTCTTATGTGTTCACCCGGCTGGCGCCGCCGATGCCGGAGGACTATCAGCGGATGCTTACCGGGGTGAGTTATTTGTCGGCGGTGATGCTGGTGCTGGAGCTGGACCGCCCGTTGACCGCCAAGTACTGGCTGAATATCGCCGACCAGGAAATGCCTTTTGTGGCAATCATCGAACATACCAATATGATTGACAAATCGTTGTACGGCGGCAGTCATATCGTGTACATCAGCAACTATCCCGACCGGGACAGCGAGCTGTACCGGATGGAGCCGGAGGCGCTGCTGGAGTTGTTCGTTCCGCATCTGCGGAAATTGAACCCTGATTTCGATTTGTCGTGGGTGCGGGCGTATCATCATCACCGGGTCGACGGGGCGCAGCCGATTATCAGCCGCAATTACAGCCGGCGGATTCCGCCGCATCGGACGCCGGTCAAGGGGCTTTATCTGGCTAACACGACGCAGATATTCCCGGAGGATCGCGGCACTAATTACTCCATCCGCATGGGGCGTCAAGTGGCGCGGATGGTGATGGAGGATGCGGCGGGGTAGACGGGCGGGGCGGGATGGCGGTTGCAATTGCCGCCGCGTGGGGTAAAATCTAGGGCGGCTTGAATAATCCGGTATGGAGCCAAGGAGCGAAAAGTGGCGTCCGAGCTTAATTCAGCGGAATCGACTAAACCGGGCAAATCGGGCGAATCGCGGCGCAGCTTTCTGGCGAAACTGGGCATTGGGGCGGCGGCGCTGGCGCTGGTGGCCGGCCCGCTGCGGGGGTTGGTGTCTCGCGGCGGGCCGACGGCGCAAAGCGGGGAATTTCCCGGGGAGGATTCGATCTTTCATCCCGCCGTAGATCCGCGCCGGGATCCGCGGCGGCGGGGGCGGGGCTAAGCGGCGGCCCCGGCATTCGCATCCGATTCAGATCCCGGTGCAGACCGCAAGTCGGTTCGGCGAGGATGGGTTATGCCTGAAGCCCGGCTAACCGTGGGCAATGTGGAAATCTGGTCTCTGAATGATAACGAGGCGACGCTGCCGTTGCGGGATGTGTTTCCCGAGGTGCCGGCGGGGGCTTGGGCGCCGTATCAGAGGCGGTATCCCGGGGGTTTCAGCGGGCCGGAACATCTTTTGGCGCATTTCGAGTGCTACCTGATCCGGTCGGAGGGGCGAACCATTCTGATGGACACCGGGCTGGGGGGCGTTGCCAGCAATCCTCACTCGGTGGAGGCGATGACCGGGGGCGCGGGGGGGCGGCTGCCGGAGGAACTCCGCGCCGCCGGGGTAAGCCCGGACGACGTTGACGTCGTCTTTTTCAGTCACCTGCACTTTGACCATGTGGGCTGGAATTTGCGGCACGAACCCGGCGGCGGATCCCGCGCGGTCTTTCCCAACGCTCGCTATACGGCGCATCGCGCGGATTGGGAAGCGTTCCAGCGCCCGGACGTGATGGCGCTGTTTCCGCCCCATTGGGACTGGACTTTGGGGCCGCTGGCCGGGTTGGGCGTCTTGGATTTGCTGGACGGGGAACGGGCGCTCACTGGCGAAATAACCGCGATCCCGACGCCGGGGCATACGCCGGGATCCATGAGTCTGGCGGTGGTGTCCGGCGGGGAACGGGCTTACATCTTGGGCGATGTGTTCCACGGGCCGGCGCAGGTGACCGAAACGGGGTGGAAGTTCAGTTTCGATATGGACGCCGCGCAGGGGGCGGCTACCCGCGCGGCGATGATTGACCGCGCTGAAGCGGAAAACGCCGTTATCGCCATTTGTCACCACGGGGGATTTGGGCGGGTGATCCGCGCCGAGGGGCGCCGCTACTGGCAATTGGCATAATACTCCCGCCTACCGCCGGCCGAAGCCGCGCTCTACGTGGTAGGAGCTGAAATGTACCATTGTGGGGCGGCCGTGGGGGCAGGTTTGGGGGTTGGGGGTGGCTTCTAGCTGCTCTAGTAGCGAGCGCATTTCGGGTTCGGTCATGGCTTGTCCGGCGCGGATGGCGCCGTGGCAGGCGATGGATGCCGCCATGATGTCCTCTTTCTGGCGGGTTAGCCCCTCCAGGGTTGCCATATCTAGGACGTCGATTAGGGCTTGGGCCGGGTCGTGGTTTACTAGGAGGGACGGCACGGCGCGTAGTAGATAGCTGCCGTCGCCGAAAGGCTCCAGTTGGAATCCGTAGGCGGTTAGGGATGGCAGGTTTTCGCCTAGGATGGCGGCGTGGGCGGGGGAAAGCTCTACGGTTTGCGGGGACAACAAGGACTGCGAGATCGCTTCGCGGCCGTCGCGTTGCGTGATTAGGCGGTCAAAGACTACGCGCTCGTGGGCGGCGTGCTGGTCGATCAGATACATTCCCTCGGCGCCCTCGGCTACGATGTAAGTCTGCTTTAGCTGGCCTACTACGCGCAGGGGAACCTTTGGGCGGCCCAGTAGCGCGAGCGCGTCGGCGCCGGTTGCCGCGCCGCCGTAGGGGGGGAACCCGGTCATGCCCGCGCCGGATCGGCCGCCGCTTGGCCGCCCGCCGCCGGGTGACCATACTCCCGCCGGCCCCATACTGGCCCCGTAGCTTGGCCCCATACCAGACTCGTCGTCCGTCCCCATATCGGACTCATCATCCGCCCCTATACCGGCCTCGCCATCCCGATTCATCCTGAGTTTGTCGAAGGATGGCGGCGGCGCGCCGGATACTACCGCTGACCGGACGGCTCGCTGGGTGATGGCGAATACTTGGCGGTCGTGGTGAAAGCGGATTTCCCGCTTGGCGGGGTGCGAGTTTACGTCGACGTCGGTGTAGGGCATTACTAGGTTGACTACCGCGACGGGGTAGCGTTTCGTCGGGAGGAGGCCGGTGTAGGCTTCCTCGACGGCGTGGGCGAGCATCCGGTTTTGGATCCAGCGGCGGTTGACGAAAAAGATCATATAGGTGCGGTTGGCGCGGTTGATGTTGGGGGGGGCGGCGTAGCCTTCTACGGCGTAGCCGGTGGCGGGATCCTGGGCGTGGACTTCCAGCATATTGGCGGCGGTTGGCGCTCCGTAGACTGCTTGGAGCGCCTCGCGGGGCTGGCCGTTGCCGGGGGTGGATAGCAGGGGGCGTCCGTCGTTGAGCAGGCGGAAACGGATTTCGGGGTAGGCGAGGGCGTAGCGGCTGACGGCTTCTTGCGCCCGGCCGGTTTCCGCTTGGGGGGAGCGCAGGAATTTGCGGCGGGCGGGCTGGTTGCCGAATAGTTGCGTGACTTCCAGCACGGTGCCGGGGGCGCAGCCGTCGCTGCCGGATTCCACGGGATCGCCCCATAGCAGGGTCATGCGGAAACCGGCGTTTTCACCGGGGGGGCGGGTCTGCAAGGCGACGCGGGAGACGGCGGCGATGCTGGGCAGGGCTTCGCCGCGGAAACCCATGGTCGCCACGCAGTCGAGCTGGGCGGGGTCGGTTAGCTTGCTGGTGGCGTGGCGGTGAAAGGCGAGGGGGGCCTCGTCGGGGGGGATGCCGCCGCCGTTGTCGATGATGCGGATCAGCTCTAGTCCGCCGGAGCGCAGTTCGACGGTGATCTGCGATGCTCCGGCGTCGATGGAGTTTTCCACCAGTTCCTTGACCACCGATGCCGGACGCTCGACCACTTCGCCGGCGGCGATGCGGGCGGCGAGGGCCGGGGGCAAAACCCTGATTGGCATAAGGCGCTACTCTGGCCCGGCCGCCGGGATTGGGGGGCGGCGGGATGTTTCAGAAAAGCGGTACGATGGTGCCTTTGGCGCGGTACTGCTTGTCCTCGGAGGTGCCGGTGGCGGCGAAATCCTGGACGATGCGGTAGACGCGCTCCATTTCGCGGTCGGGGGAACGTTTGAAAAAGTAGGGCGGCACCCAGACGCCGCCGAAAGCGGCGACTACTTCGGGGTAATCGTCGATGACGAAATCCGGCTCGAAAGGTACGCCCAGCTCATCCAGCCGCTCGTGGAAATGGTGCGTGGGCTTCTCAAACACCCCGCTCACGTAGCCGTTGAGCTGGTGTTTTTCGATGACTTCCCACCGCTCGCCCATTCCGGACCAGATATAGATTTGGTGGCTTTCGTCCAATAGGGCCTGGAAAGTTTCTTTGGTTTGGGGGCGCAGGCTGTTGTCCAGCCCGAGGATAGTGTAGTCAACGTCAAAAAATATTTTCATGGACAGGGCGGGCTTTCACTCCTTAAAAGCTAATGCCGGTCGGGGCCAATCCAAGCGGGCATTCCCACCGGCGAGGCGTTTGGGATTATACGCTAGTTAGGTCGGGATTGTAAGTATCCCGGCGGCGAATCCGGTGTTTTCCGGCGATGGGGGGCGGCGGGGGGGCTGCCCGGCGTTGCTGATCGCATCATCCTTCGACAAGCTCAGGATGAATATGGGGTTGGCAGGATGAATATGGTTGGCGGGATGGATGGGGGTTGGCGGGCGGCGGCTATCCGGCGGCGGTGATGGCTTCGGCTACGGCACTGGCGGCGCCGCCTGCTATTAGGCGGTTGCCGATGCGCATTAGGGGGCGGCGGACCAGTTTTGGCTCTTGTAGCATTAGGCGCACCATTTGGTCGTCGGTCAATTCTTGGCCGGCCATGCCCATTTGCTTGAGGCTGGGGCTGCGGCGGGCGAAAATTTCGTTGATGCCGGTGATCGCGCCCAATTCGTGGATTTCCGCTTCGGTGAATGGATCCTTGAAAAAATCCCGGTCGGCGACTTCCAGTCCGGCTTGCAAGAGCAACTCCCTTGCTTTGCGGCAGGTGGATCAACGGGGCCACCAGTAGAACTGCACCTTTTGGCTCATTCCGGCCTCTCTTTGGTCTTTGATATGCGGTTATTCTAGCAGGGCGATGTTGGCCGGGGATGGGGAACGGTGTACGGCTTTGGGGAATAATTGCCCGTAACCCGCCGATACCGCAACGCCCATCGCGCCGGGCAACGGCTAGATATGCCCCTCGCGGTTGGCTTCCTCCTGCAATTCGTAGAGCTTGTTTAGGGCCTCCAGGGGCGTCATGTTGGGGACGTCTAGGGCGCGGACGGTGTCGGCTAGGGATGGGCCGGGGGCGAATAGGGCTAGTTGTTGCGATGGGGGTTGGCGGGTGGCCGGGTTGGCGCGTTTGCGGCGTCTGTCGGCTTGGGATTCCAGATCGGCCAGGACTTCCCAGGCGCGGTTTACCACGCCGGTCGGGAGTCCGGCTAGGCGGGCGACGTGGACGCCGTAGCTGCGGTCGGCGCCGCCGGGTAGGATGCGGTGGAGGAAAACCACGTCGCTGCCTTCCTCGGTGACCGCGACGCGGTAGTTGCGGACGCCGGGGAGGGTGGCGGCGAGTTGGGTGAGTTCGTGGTAATGGGTGGCGAACAGGGTTTTGCAGCCGAGGCGGGGGTCGTTGTGCAGGTGTTCGATTACCGAGCGGGCGATGGATAGCCCGTCGTAAGTGCTGGTGCCGCGGCCGATTTCGTCTAGGATCACCAGAGAGCGGGGGGTGGCCTGGTTCAGGATCGCGGCGGTTTCTACCATTTCCACCATAAAAGTGGACTGGCCGGTGGCTAAATCATCCTGCAAGCCGACGCGGGTAAAGATGCGGTCGACCAGTCCGATGTGGGCTTCGGCGGCGGGGACGAAACTGCCGGTCTGCGCCATCAGGGTAATCAGCGCGGCTTGGCGGATGTAGGTGGATTTGCCGGCCATATTGGGGCCGGTAAGCACCAGCACCCGGGCATCGCGGGAAAGCTCTACATCGTTTGGCACGTAGCGGCCGGGGGGCAGCACCCGCTCCACCACCGGGTGCCGGCCTTCGCGGATGCGGATTTCGGGGCCGTGGTCCACTACCGGGCGCACGTAGTTGTGGTCGACCGCGGCTTGGGCCAGGCCGCAGAACACGTCGGCTTGGGCGATGGCGGCGGCGGCGCGGGCGATGGCGGCGGCTGATTCCGCCACTTGAGCGCAGACGCGGCGGTAGACTTCCGCCTCGGCTTCGGCGAGGCGCTCGCGGGCGGTGAGGGCGAGGGATTCGTATTCCTTTAGTTCGGGGACGATGTAGCGCTCGGCGTTGGTGAGGGTCTGGCGGCGGATGTAATCGGGGGGCAGGGCGGCGGTGTTGGCTTTGGATACTTCGATGTAGTAGCCGAAAACTTGGTTATAGCCGACTTTGAGGGAACGGATGCCGGTGCGCTCGCGTTCCTTGCGCTCGAGGCCGGCGATGTACTGTCGGGCGTTGGCGCTGGCGTCTTTGAGTTGGTCGATTTCGGGGGAAAAGCCGGGGCGGATGACATTGCCGTCGCCCACGGCCCCGGACGGCTCCGGGCGGATTGCGGCCTCGATTAAGCCGGTCACTTCCGGCGCGGGGGGCAGGTCGGACTGGAGCCAGTGCAAGCCCAAGTCGGTGACGCGCTGGCGGAGTTCGGGCAGCGCGTCAAGGCCGGTTTTGAGGGCCAGCAGTTCCCGGGGGGCGACCGTGCCGGCGGTCACGCGGCCCATAATGCGCTCTAGGTCGGGGACGTCCGACAGGGCGGCGGCGGTGGCGGAGCGGGTAATGCCGTCGCGGTAGAAACTTTCCACGGCGTCGAGGCGCCGCTCCAGGGCGGTCAAGTCCAGCAGGGGCTGTCCCAGCCAGCGGCGCAGCAGCCGGGCGCCTAGCACGGTTCGGGTGCGGTCGAGGGCGGCGAGGAGCGACAATTCGCGTTGTTCGCCGCGGCCGCCTTGAAACAGTTCCAGGTTGCGGCGGGCGCGGGCGTCCAGCGCCATATATTGTTGCGCCGAATAGACCGACAGGTGGTTGAGCTGCACCCGCGCCCCGAACCCGTCGCCGGCCGACGGGCGGGTGCGCTCCAGGTAGTCGACGATGGCGCCGGCGGCGGATACGGCCAAGGGCAGATCTTCGCAACCGAAGGACTCTAGGGTGTGGATGCGGAAGTGGGCCAAGAGGCGGGCGGCGGCGGTTTCCGGCTCAAAGGGCGCGGCGTCGGCGGGGGTAAGGCGCCAGGGGGCATCGCGGGAATCGGGGGCGGCGGCGGGGAGGTTTCCGGCGTCGTCGGCGTTACCGACATCCGCGGAATCCGGCAGCAGATTCATGGCCGGGGGGGAAACCAGGGTTTCGGCGGGGGCGATGCGGCTTAGCTCGAGGGGGAGTTGGGCGGCGGGCATTTGGGCGGCGGCGAATTCGCCGGTGGTGATGTCGGCGTAGGCCAGTCCGGCTTGTTCGCCCTGGGCGGTCACGGCCGCCAAGTAGTTGTTGGCGCGCTGGTCCAGCAGGGAATCCTCAAAGACGGTGCCGGGGGTTACGACCCGCACCACATCCCGGTCGACTAGCCCTTTGGAGAGGGCCGGGTCGCTCAACTGCTCGCAAAGGGCGACTTGGTGGCCTTTTTTGACCAGCCGGGCGAGGTAGGATTCCACTGCGACCGCCGGCACGCCGGCCATCGGCACCCGGAGGTTTTTGCCCAAGTTGCGGCTGGTGAGGGTGATGTCCAGTTCGCGGGCGACTAGCCGGGCGTCGTCGTCAAAGGTTTCGTAGAAATCGCCCATGCGAAACAGGACGATGGAATCGCGGTAGGCTTCCTTGATTTTCAGGTATTGACGGCGAACCGGCGTCACGGCGCCCCCAGATCCCCGGCGGTAGGCATACCGTCATTTTACAACACGACCGCCCGGCAATCCGATACGCCGGGCAAGCGTAAGGGGCGGGTTTCAGCCCCCGCCCCTTATGGCGTGACATAATGGCGGGGGAATCATTCTTTCCAGAAACGCTCCTCCTTGAAACGCCAACCTTGCGGCGGCAGCGTGGCTTTCATCGCTTCGATCATTCCGGGGTGGCCGCAGGCGTAGACCAGGGTGTCGTCTTGGGGCAGGCGGAAACGTTCCAGGTATTCCCCGGCGATGGCGTTGACCCGGCCGACGGCGCCTTCCCATCCGGCGTTGCGGGGGCTGTCGGGGCGGCTGATGGTAGGGATGAATTTCACCGTGTCGGGGTATTTTTCCGCCAGATCCAGCAACTCGGCGTCATAAGTAAGTTCATCGCAATAGCTGGCGCCCAGCAGGATATAGAAAGTATGTCCCTCGCCCTCGTGATGCAGGTAATCGCGCACCATACTCACCGACGGCGAAACGCCGGTTACGGTAGACAGCATAAAATGATGATGGACGCGGCGGTCCATCGTGAAAATGCCTTTGGCGCGGGGGCGGATGGACATTGCATCGCCGGGGCGCAGCCGCCACATCAAGGGGGTAAGTTCGCCGTCGGGCACCAGTTCCACGAATACTTCGATGGTTTTTTCGTGGGGCGCCGAGGCGATGGAGTAGGCGCGTTCAATCGAACCGAGGCCCAGAGTGCAATACTGGCCGGGCTTGAAATTAAAGCTGCCCGATTCCTCCGGCTCCAGCTTGATTACCATCAAATCATCGGTAATATCCCGGCGCGCCACCACCGCCGCTTTGGGGAAAGCGGGGTTGGGGGTCAGATCTGCGCTCTTGACCGCATCGGAAATCACCGGCTCAACCATAACTGACTCCTATCCCGTATCCGTTGCCGCGCCCCCGGATTCCCGCTTTAGCGGGAAAGCCGCTAAATAACGATCCTTTATTGCAACTCACCCTTAACCAGCCGCGCCGGGCGGACTTCCAGTCCCGGCAGCATGGCGGCCGGGTCGAATTCCTCGCTGGCTTGCATATCGATCGCCAACTGGCCGAATAGGGCGGTGGAGGCCGCTACGCCGGGGGGCAGGTTGGGGTTTAGGCGGACTACGCCGGGGAGCGGCGATGCCGATCCCGCCGCGCCGCCGCCGTTGTTGCCGGATGGGAACATCACCGCGGCCTGGTCGCCCTCGGCTAGGCCGTTGGCGGCGGCGTCTGCCGGGTTCAGCTCTACCCATTCCTCGCGGCGGATGCGGTTGCGCTTGCCTTTGACTATTTCCATTTCGCGGTGTTGCTGCAATAGCACCCGGCCCGGGGCGAACCATAGGGGGTACTCCGGCGGGGGTTCCGGGACGGGGAGGTTAAAGGCGGGGGTTATGGGTTCGGCCTTGCGCCCGGCGAAACCGCCGGAATACAGCGTCGGCGTGCCGGGGTGGGCTTTTCCGCCGTCGGCCGCCGCCGGGATGGGCCACTGCAAGCCGCGGTGTTGCCGTCCGGTGTACAACACTTGGGTGGGCTGCGGGCTTTCCAACTGTGTCCGTAGCAGCAACGCGCCTTCGCGCTCCAGCCGCCGGTGGGAGACGCCGCCGTAGATCGCCGGCGCCGCCCGGGCGATTTCGTCCATTACGGCGGCGGGCGTCTGATCCGGCAATCGGCCGGGGGCGATGCGGTCGGCCAGCGCGGTGATGACCCGGCTTTCCGGCTGCGCCCCGGCAAGATCAGCATTAGCATCAGAACCGGAAGCGGCGGCAGGCGCCGGTTTACGCTGTCCGGGCTTGAGCAGTTGGATGCGGCGCTCCAGGTTGGTATAGGTGCCGCTTTTTTCGATGAATGCGGCCCGCGGAAATACGACATCGGCGCGTTGGGCCAGGGGGGTTAGGAAAGTGTCGTGAACCGCTAGGAAATCGAGTCCGGCTAGGGCGTTGATGGCGTCGCCCAGCTTGCCGTTGCTGAAATTGGGGCTGTCGCCGATTACCAGCGCGGCCTTGAGGCGGCCGTCTTGGGCGGCGGCGAGCATTTGGGGCAGTCCCAGGCCCGGGGTTGGCGGCGGCGGGGCGCCCCACAGGGTTTCCAGCGCGCGGCGGTCGGCGGGTTCGGAAACCCAGCCGTATCCCGGCAGGCGGTTGGGCAGGCAGCCGACATCCCAAGCGCCTTGTTCGTTGGCGCCGCGGCGCATCGGATACAGTCCGGCGCCCGGCTTGCCGAGGTTGCCGGTAAGCAGCGCGAGGTTGACCAGCGACAAGGCGCAATGCCGCTGGTGGTTGGCGGGGATGTTGTCCAGTCCGTAGACCACCGCGCCGGCGGCGGCTTGGGCGTATAGCCGGGCGGCGGCGGCGATGTCGGCGGCGGGGACGCCGGTGGCGGCGGCGACTTCGTCCAGATCCAGGGAGCCTAGGGCGTAATTCAGCGTGGCGGGGCTTTCGCAGTTTTCCGCCAACCATTCCGGCCGGGTCAATCCTTGATCCACCACGGAGCGCAGCAGTCCGCCTAGGAGCAGCAGCTCGGCGCCGGGGGCCGGGCGCAGCCACAAGCGGGCGTAGCGGGTAAGCTCCACTTCCCGCGAGTCGATCACCACCAGTTGGGCGTTCTTGCGGGCGGCGCGTTTGATGGGAACGGCGGCCACGTTCTGCTCCTCGGTGACATTGGCGTTGAAAACCAGGATCGCCCCCGACTGCTCCAGTTCCCAGATCGGGTTGGTGGCGGCGGCGAAACCCAGGGACTGCTCCAGCCCGATGACCAGCTCGGGGCTGGTGTTGGAGGTATGGTCGATGTTGTTGGAGCCCATCACCAGCCGGGCGAACTTTTGCGCGAGGTAATGCTCCTCGTTGGTGCCGGCGGGGGATGCCAATAGCCCGAACTCTGCCCCCTTAATCTGCGACAGATGGGCGGCGGCGTAATCCAACGCCTCGTCCCAGGACGCTTGCTGCAATACGCCGTCGCGCCGGATCAGGGGCGTTATAAGGCGGCTTTGGTCGTTGACGAACTCCAGCCCGAACTTGCCCTTGAAACAGGCTTGCCCCCGGTTGGCGGGGGAATTTAGTTCCGGCACGGCGCGGATCAGCGCATCCTGGCCGTTGAACTCCAGATTCAACTGGCAACCCACCGGGCAATGGGGGCAGATGGAACGCTCCACCCGCCGCGCCTTTTCCCATTTATGGTTGCGCTCCACCAGCGCGCCCACCGGGCAAACGTCGATGCAGGAGCCGCAGAATTCGCAACCGGATTCCAGCAATGAGGTGCCAAAGGAGGTGCCGACCAGCGCCTGCCCGCTGCGCTCGGTGAAACCGATGGCGTCATCGCCCCGCAGTTCCTCGCAAGCCCGGACGCATCGCCCGCAGACGATGCACAGGTTATAGTCGCGGTCATAAAAGGGGTCGGACACTTCCAGCGGCAGGTTGCGATACTTGTAGCCCAGGGGGGATTCGAGGTTCATTCCGAGATAGCGGACGGTGTCTTTCAGTTCGCAACGCTCGTTTTTGGGGCAAGTGACGCAACGGTCGTTGACCGAGACATGGCGGAGGCAGACGTCGTTGGGGCCGCAGATGTCGATGCGGTGGCAGGTGAGGCAGCCGTTGGGGTGTTCGGCGATGAGCATTTCCATTACGGAGCGGCGCAGTTGGTCGACTTCCGGCGACTGATTGCGGACCGCCATTCCGTCGGCGACGGGCAGGGTGCAGGCGGCGGGGTAGCCGCGCTGGCCCTCGACGGCCACCACGCACATCCGGCAGGCGGCGTAGGGCTTCATCCCGGGGTGATAGCACAGATACGGCAGATAAATGCCGGCGTCGATGGCCGCTTCCAGCACCATCTTGCCGGGCTGGGTGGTCACCTCGACCCCGTCTATGCTGATGGTAATGTCGTCGGGCATCGCTCGCTCCGCCGGGTATAATCCCCTCGCCCGGAGGGGTAGAGTCAGGGTGGGGCTACCGCCGCGATCTGCTGGGGGAAAACCGGGGGCCGTGGCAGGTTCCGGTGGGGCATTGATGCTCCAGGATATGGGCTTCGAACTCGGCGGGGAAATAGCGCAGGGCGGAGGCTACCGGATTAAACCCCAACTGGCCGTGGCCGCAGAGCGACCCGGCCTGCATATTTTCCCCGGTGCGGCGCATCAGATCCAGATCTTCCGGTTCTCCCTTGAGGTCGCAAATCCGCTCCAGGACTTCCAATAAATGGCTCATCCCCATCCGGCAGGGAAAGCATTTGCCGCAGGATTCGTACTGGCAGAACGCCACCAAGGAGCGGGTCAAGTCCACCACGCAGGTATCCTCGTCGGCGGCGATGATGCCGCCGGAGCCGAGGATGGCGCCGGCGTTGCGCAGCACCTCGAAGTCTAGGACTACGTCTACGTTATCGGCGCCCAGCACGCCGCCCAGGGGGCCGCCGGTTTGGAGCAGCTTTAGTTGCTTGCCGCCGCGGATCCCGCCGGCGGCCTGGTATAGCACATCCTTGAGGTTCATCCCCAAAGGCACTTCCATCATGCCGGTATAATTCAGCGCCCCGGACAAGCACAGGATAGCGGTGCCGGTGCTGCGGTCGTGGCCGATGCCGGCGAACCAGGCGCCGCCTTTGGAGACGATTTCCGGGACATAGGACAGGGTTTTGACGTTATTGATGTTGGTCGGCTTGCCGAACAGCCCGACTTGGGCCGGAAAGGGGGGGCGGAAACGGGGCATCGCCCGTTTCCCTTCGATGGCTTCCATCAAGGCGCTTTCCTCGCCGGCGACATAGGAATCGCCGGTCAGGGCCACTTCCAAGCGGAAACTGAACCCGGAGCCCAAGATATCATCGCCCAAAAGCCCCAGTTCCTGCGCCTGTAGCACGGCGGCGCGGCAGCGGTCGATGGGGCCGTCGTGTCCGTGGCGGATAAAGATATACCCTTTGCCGGCCCCGGTGGCATAGCCGGCCAGGATGACGCCCTCGACTAGGGTATGGGGGTCGCTTTCCAGAATCGCCTTGTCGTTGAAAGCCCCCGGGTCGCCCTCCTCGCAGTTGCAGAGAACGTACTTATCCGTTGACGGGTTGCCGGCTAGGAAGCGCCATTTGGTAGCGGTGGGAAAGGCGGCGCCGCCCCGCCCCCGCAGGCCGGACTCGTTCACCTGTTGCAAGGCATCGGCGGGCGTCATTTCCCGCAGTGCCCGGTGCAGCGCCCGGTAGCCCCCGGCGGCGATGTACTGGTAGATATCCAGCGGGTCGATGTTGCCTGCGTTGCGGAGGGCGATGCGGTTTTCCCACGCCCGCATCGGGTGCAGCGACAAATCCCGCAAGCCCGGCGGGGCCGCCCCCTCGTCGCCGAGGTAGCCCAGCGCCAGCGGCGTCACCGGCTGGCCGCCCCGGACGTGGGCCGTCACCACTTCCTCGGCCCGTTGCGGGTCAAAGTTGCCGTAGAACACCCGCCGCCCGCCGGGGAGCTGCACATCCAGCAGCGGCTCGGCGTAGCAGAGGCCGATGCAGCCGACTTCGGTAAGGCGGGCGTCAACCCCCTGGCGATCCAGAGCGTCGCGCAAAGCGGCGACCACCGCGTCGGCGCCGGCGGCCTGTCCGCACAGGGCGGCGCCGACCCGCAGCCAGGGGCGGGCGGCGTCGGCGTCGCGGCGGCGCAGGGCTTCCGCTTCCAGTTGGGCGAAGTCAGCGGGCATCGGTCTGCCGTTCCTTAATAGCCGCGCGGGGCGGATTCTACGGGCGCGGAATCCCGCAACAATTCCGACACGCGCCGCGCCGCGATATCGGGGGTCACCCGTCCGGCCAGGTGATGGTCAAAGGCCATAACCGGGGCTTGCGAACACGCCCCCAAGCAGGTATTGAGCCGCACCGAAAGGCGGTGGTCGGGCCGCTCGCCCTCGTCCTCCAGCCCGGCGGCCGCCAGCGCCGATTGCATCACGCCCATCGCGCCCATCAAGTGGCAGGACGCCCCCCAGCAGACCTCCACCTGCCGCGCCGCCGGGGGGCGGAAACGAAAGTTGGGGTAGAAAGACGCCACCGCCCAAACATCGTTGACCGTGGCCCCGGTGAACGCCGCCACCCGCTCCACCGCCTCGCGGGGGATGTAGTGCAGCTCGTCCGCCACGGCCAGCAGGGACGACAGTATGGTAACCGTGGGCTGCGCCTGCCCCCGGATCGCCCGGTCTATTCGCTGCTCCAGCCCATCCATCCGGCCGGACTCCTCGGCGGGTATTGGGATGCCCCGCGTGCCAACGACCGCCCCGTTAGTGAAAGAATTAACAATCGCAACGATAGTACCACACCGGCGGCGGGCGATTCAACCGCGCGACGCGCATCTATGCGCCGGCTACGGGAAACAGATCCGGGGCGGGATGACCTTTCCGCCCCGGATACGGCAAACCGGCGACCAGCCCGCCGCCGAAGATCCCGGCGGGCGCGGGGCGGCTACCCCGCGGCGGCTACGCGGCCCAGGAGGATGCGCTCCACTTCCGGCGCCAGTTCCTCCGCCCGCTGGCGGCATTCGTCGTCGGTCAGGCTGGATAGCGGGTGCGGGGCGATGGCGTATTCGTAATCCGGCACGCCCATCATCCGGGTCATGGCTTTGGCGGTGTTGTTGAACACGTGGGTGATGATCGACGCCGTAGGAATGCCCAGCCGTTCCATTTCGATGCCATCGTGCACACTGCACGAGCTGCACGAGCCTCAATCCCCGACGCCGGTGACCAGCAGATCCACGCCGTCCAGCATTTCCTGGATGGTTTCCGGCTTGGTGGGCAACGAGGCCGAATGCTTGCTGAAATGGCGGACTTCCTTAAGCCCGTACTTTTCCTGCAAGATGCGGCCCAGTTCGTTCAGCACTTTGTCGGAATTGGCTTTGGAGTTTTCCAGCAGCCCCAGGGTCTTGCCTTGCAGCGAATTGGGCCGTTCGTTCAGCCGGAAATCCCCGGATGCCAGCGCCACGCCGGTGGGGTTCACCAACCTGACGTTTTTGACGGTGATCGTGTCTGCCATAGCGCCCTCCTGCCTCGGTTGATTTCGTGTCCGGGCTATGATAGCATATCCGGGCTAGAGCCGTTGGTTTCCGATCGCCTTGTCGCTGTTGAGCGCCGCGCTATGGGGTGTGGTCAACCCATGCCCCCCTGTCGCGCTCAACATGGACCGGGCGGCTCTAGCAAGTGGCCTACATCCTGTCGCCGCAGGGGGTGCTTCCATCGTTGTCGCCAAACTTCCGCTTGCGATCTTGTCCATCCTGTCAATCATCATCCTTGCCATTGCCTGCTCCAGCCCGACGCCCACCCCCGCCCCGACGCCTACCCCTACCCCCATTCCCACGGCGACGCCGGATATTCCCGCCACGGTAGCGGCGGGGGTAGCCGCTGGCATCGCCGCCATTCCCACCGCCACCCCGGTGCCAACCCCTACGCCGCAACCGACAGCGACCCCAATCCCAACCCCTACGCCCACGCCTACCCCGACGCCGACTCCCATTCCTACCCCGACGCCCACGCCGACGCCGACGCCCACTCCGACACCCACGCCGACGCCGTTGCCGACACCCACGCCGACGCCAACCCCTACTCCTACTCCGACGCCAACCCCAATGCCGACGCCCACGCCTACCCTCCAAGATGTGGTTAGGCGAACCAGCCCCAGCTTGGTTCAGGTAACTTCCAACGTTTCGGCCGGTTCGGGGTTCATCGTGGATTCCGGGCAGGGCGTTATAACCAACGCCCATGTGGTGGGCGACGATTCCCGCGTGTCGGTATGGCTGCACGACGGGCGCGAACTGCAAGGCCGGGTTGTGGGGCTAGATGAATACCTTGATTTGGCCTACATCCGGTTGCCGGATGGGCAGAGGCTCCAGTCCGCCGTTATGGGCAACTCGGCGCGGGTTTCCCCTGGGCAAGATGTTTTGGCTCTGGGGTTCCCGCTGGATAGCTCCCCCGGCGATTCCCCCATCGTGACCAAGGGGATCGTGTCGTCTGTTCGGACGGTGGACGGCGCCAAATGGATCCAGACGGACGCCCCGGTCAACCCCGGCAGCAGCGGCGGCCCGCTGATGGACAACCGCGGGCGCGTCATCGGGGTGGTGACTTCCCGGCTGGACTACGATTGGGACAGTGGCAGAGATGTTGAGGGCGTAGGCTTCGCTCTGGCGGTAGACGAACTGAAAGACCGGCTGGACTTCCTTTCCGGCGGTGGCCAAGCACTGCTGCCGACGCCGACGCCCCGGCCCACTCCCCGGCCCACGGCTACGCCGATACCCCGACCAAGTCCGTCAACTGGCGACAGAGGCTGGATTTATTTCGGGCCGGAATGCCCACGCGCCTATCTGAATTGCGCTCCGAGTTCGTCGAACACCTCCTTTGTAGCTTTGGGGGCTTTTTCCCACACTAACAAGTCGCCTCACACCGAGCCAAACATTATTGTAGGGTGTTTCCCAGAACCTACATTCTTTTTCCTCGGGGGCGGGCCTAACATCGGAACAGGAACGGTGCTGGAAATCCGTGTAGGCGATGATGGCGCTGAGGGTTTTTACACCCCAGCAGACGGGACTGATGATGGCGTATATCTGGACAGCGACGATTCTGGGGACGTTATCAACTTGGTTCGATTCGCGGACGGAACGGGGCTGACTGTAATAATTGGGATAGCCAGCGATTTCGGGACTATATTGGGGCGTTTCAATCCAAGGGGATTCACCACTAACTACTTCCGTCTGCCTTGCGCCAGCTGAGTCACACCCGATGAGGGCAGACTTACTGCCTGTCATTCGCGCTTTCGCGGGAATGACAAGCGTTGCGGCATTGCGGCTACCCCGGCACGGCGATTCGGCGGGTGCGGATGCGGTAGTTGGTGGTGTCGATTATGGCGCTGTTGCGGCCGCCGGCGCCGCCCATGGCGATCAGGATGTCGTCCGGGTCTCGGGCGCAGCGGTTGGTCGTCGCCATCGCGCTCTGCGCCTATCCTGCGCGGGGTTTGCCGGGAAATGAGGCGAGCAAAATCGCCGGGAAAACTGGGCGAGCTTTCGCGCCAAAGGGGAGGCGACCTCCGCGATGGCAACCCGGCGAATGGTGGGGAACGGCCAATTCTCTTATTGCAGGAAATGGCGTCGGCTTCAAATCCGGTCAAACTTCCGCCAATACAGATCCAGACGATTGGCTGAAGCTACGCGTACGCTAACGCGTTAGGTGAGTAATTGATTGGCATCTTGGCGAACGGCCTCAACTTGCCGCTTGGCGACTACGACCCGTTCGTGGTACGCCTCCACACGACGCGCAAGCCCCTTAGCCTCGGCCGCTTGCGATTCACCACGCAGAGCAATTTCTTTAGCCTCGGCCGCTTGAGATTCACCACGAAGGGCAAGGTCTTTAGCCTCGGCCACCAGAGATTCTCCCTCGTCGTTCAGTTCAGAAATCTTTTCCGCCATATAATTGACTCCGCTCAAGTGCGCTGCAACGTTCTCAGCGGATACAGTTACGCTGCCATCCGGGTTCAGCATAGCCTTTCACCTCCTCCATCAAGAATAACAGCCCCAGTCCGATTATTGCAGGAAAAGGCAGCGGCGTCAAGCCCTACGGCTAATCCTTGATAACCAGCTTGGCACTGAGCGTCTGCTTTGGGGCAAGGGGGTATGCTCGGCAGTAATGCCAGCCCGAAAAGGGCAAGATTACGGGATGATACCCCCACCTCCTTTATCAGGAATAGCAACTCCAATACGATTCTTGCAGGAAAAGATGGCGGTGTCAAGCCCTCTGGCTAATCCCGGATAACCAGCTTGGCAATGGAGCGTCCGCCCTGGGGCTAGGAAATTCTCTACCCCCGCTCGCCCGTGGGGGAATGCGCCTTTTCCTTGCCACATCTGCCTCTGCGAATCCTGCCCTCCGCCCCCTACCCCGGCACGGCGATTCGGCGGGTGCGGATGCGGTAGTTGGTGGTGTCGATGATGGCGCTGTTGCGGCCGCCGGCGCCGCCGCCCATGGCGATCAGGATGTCGTCCGGGTCTCGGGCGCAGCGGCGTAGTAGCTGGTCGTCGCCTTCGCGTTCCGGGCCTTGCGCGATGCCTAAGCGGATCAGCTCGGCTTGGGGGCGGGCGGCGTGTTCGATCAGGTATTCTTGGATGTGGCGGCGGGTCCAGCCGCCCTCGTTCAGGGTGATGGCGTGTTCCGGGCCGAACACCAGCGCCCATTGCGCCGGAAACCGCCAGGCCAGGCAGGCGCTTTTCAGCGTATCGGCTACCGATGCCAGGATGACCTCGCCGGTATGCCCGTAGGCGTTGCTTACGGTGATGGGGTTATAGGCCACCGCCACGGTCACGCAACTGTCTTGCGGCTGAAACCCGCGGCTTACGTGCAGCGGCTCCCACGGCGAATCCTCCTCGTTTTCGGCGAAAGTGAGGGTGTACTTGCTGGGGTTGCCCAATGTGCCGCGGTCCAGGATGCCGGGGCGGGCCTCGAACCCGTTCATAAAGCACAGCCGCACCGCCCGGCCGAGGCAGGCGTTGGCGCGGTTGCCGGGGCCGAAAATGCCGTCGCGGGAGTTCATTTCCAGGGTGTGCCGGATGGGGCCGTTGACGATCATCAGAATGGCCGGGGAGCTGGTGGAGGATGCGGCCATATTGACGAAATTTTTTTCCTCCTCCAGGGTTCGCAGGGCGGTGGTCAGCACCGGGAAGTATTCCGGCAGGCAGCCGGCCATCACGGCGTTGGCGGCGGCGTTTTCGGCGGTAAGCGCCCGGCGGCGCATATCCAGCGACAGGATTTCCTCCTCGCCGCTAAAGCCGGAAAGCTCCAGCATTTCGCGCACCTTGTACTCCACCGGCGGCACCACCGGCAGCCCGTCGCTCCAGCCGAGCCGGTAGCATTCCTCGATGATTTCCACCGTGTCGCTGTATTCAACCGCGGTTTCCGGGGTTTCGGATTGGTTCATAGCTGCATCCGCCTGTCGTTATATTCTGGCCGGGGCCGCCCCCACCCTACCCCTCTCCTTGGGGCGTTCACTACTAGACTCTGGGCGTAAGCCGTCACCAGCCCCGCCCGCCGCTAGGTGAACATACTGATGAAATACGGCGGATGAATCTCATCATCCGGCACCTCCTCAATTTCCTCGCTGACCGGGTTTACCCGCAGCCGCATGGTCTGCAACATTTCGTAGCCCACCAGCGGCACCGGGCAAGGCGCGACCATCGCCCCGAACCCGCGGCCCCAGATTTCGCCTTTGATGTGGTAAGTATCGAACTGTTCCCGGCCGGTGGCGGTAATGAACCACCTTTTCCCGTTGGCAACCGGCTCCAGCCCCAATGCCTCGATTTCCGGCATTGGCAGCCCCATGAGAGCCGATCCGGTATCCACAAAGAAATCGTAGCTCCGGGTAGACCCGGGGCCGGCAATCGTCCCCGGCACAAATGTACTGCCCATCGCAATTATCCTCCAATCCATTCCGCCGACACTGCGCTTGCCACTAGCCGCAGCGTGGTCTTGACCGGCAATACCACTTAAACCTAGCGACCACCGCATCGTCAATCATATCGGAATCCTGTTGGGCGTAGGGGCTGCACACCTCTAGGAACAGGAAACTTCCGATTTGGTTGTATCTGATGATTAGTCTTTCACCCATAGCAACTCTCCTTCCAGCTTCCGGGCAAAATACGCGGTCATTACCCACCGGCGAACCCTATCTCCGCACCAGATCAGCATCATCACCCCCGCCCGCCGCTAAGGGAACATACTGATGAAATACGGCGGATGAATTTCATCATCGGGCACCTCCTCGATTTCCTCGTTGACCGGGTTTACCCGCAGCCGCATCGTCTGCAACATTTCGTAGCCCACTAGCGGCACCGGGCACGGCGCAACCATCGTCGTAAACCCCCGCCCCCGTATTTCGCCGTTAATCCGGTAGGTATCGAACCACACCGCCCCGGTAGCGGTGATGAAACGCCTTTGCCCGTTAGGCACCGGCTCCAGCCCCAATGCTTCGATTTCCGGCATCGGCAGCCCCATAATCGCCGACCCGGTGTCCACAAAGAAATCGTAACTCCGGGTAGCCCCGGGGCCGGCAATCGTACCTGGGACAAACGTCCTGCCCATGGCAATCACCCTCCAATCCATTCCGCCGACACTGCGCTTGCCACTAGCCGCAGCTTGGCCTTGACCGGCAATACCACTCCCCCGTCCCGTGCCGCCCGCGCCATGAAATCGGAAACCTCTAAACCCTCAACTTCCCCCGTAGCCCCATTCACCCAACCTTGCGCCCCATCAGCGATCACTCTCTTATACCCCCCGCAGCGCCCATCGCCCCAATCCATCGTCAAAACATCCCCGGAATGATCATACTTGATAACCATCCCCTTATCAGCGCCCCCTGGCCGCGCCTCCCCATTCCCCCCAACCTTGCCGTCAAGCCCCAGCGAAGCGGCCACCGGAATCCGAATTTCCCCCTCCATCCTAAGCCAGGACTCGAAAAACAGGACTTCTACCGACTCCAGCTCGCCCGTTTTCAGATTGAACCGGCCTAGCACCGCATCATCAATCTCGTCGGAATCCTGTTGGGCGTAGGGGCTGCATACCTCTATGAACAGGAAACTCCCGATTTGGTCGTATCGGATGATCAGCCTTTCGCCCACAGCAACTCCCCCTTTGCCGACTTTCTGGTCATATAGGCAGTCACCAGCCAGTTGCGCCCGTTCAAGTCGCTCCTGACCACCACCACCACATTTTTGTCAAGATCATCATACCATCGGTAGAGCATCACCGCCCCGTTATCCCGCTTTCGCCTGATTACCAAGTCCGGGTCTTGTATGGTTTCCCCAGCTTTTTCCCAATAGCCAAGAGCGAAATCATCGTGGTTGGATACCACGTGCCGATACCTTTCATCAGTGATTTCAACAAAGTCCCCGTCAAAATAGGGACACGGATGATATTCCGGCATCGCCAATACCCCCCGCCGCTACTCCTCCATCGCCCACGCTACGCATCCCGCAGACGCGCCCCCGCGCCCGCGAATCCGGCGATGGCCGCAGCCCCCATCCTTTCCGGCCATCGCCCGAACCGCAACAAACCGGCGGCGGCCGCTACTCGAAGCTGAACGGCGGGTAGTCGTCTACCAGCAGCAGGCTGTATGCCGCTACCCGGTAATCCCAGCGGTTGATTCCCATAATCACGTCAAACAGCGACTCGGGATACCGCCCGGTGAACAGTACCACCAACAGCGCCAGCAGCACCAAGATGCCCCGGATCATACCGAGGAAGTACAAAATCACCCAATGCGGCAATACCAGCAGCCACCGCACCAGCCCGGTCAGCCGCGATGACGACTCCGGGTATTCGATGACCAAATCGGCCGGGTAATCATCCCGCGGCCCGAAAGTAAACGGCGGATACCGGTCGGTATTGCCCGCTTCCGATGAGTAGAAATTCACCCGCCAGCTCCACCGCATCAACCCGTAATGATAACCCCACAAAAACCCCGGACACCGCCCCATCACCACCACCGCCGCCCAAGCCAGCGGCGCGGTCGCCATCACCGGAATGCCGACAACCGTAAGGATAACGATATGCGGCAGCAACAAGATCCACTTGACCAGCCATAGCACCCGGTTGACCCGCTCCGAATACTCCACCGAAAGCTCTACCGGGTAATCCATCCGCCCGGCCATAACCAAACCCTCCTGGCCCCAAACTCAAAACTTTAATCAGTATACCCCACCACCCCCACCCGCAACCACCCGTCCCCCAGATCGCCGCCCATTCCATCCCCATCCCCATACCTATATATCCCCTCCCCCTCCGGGGGAGGGTTAGGGTGGGGGCGTACCCTAAATCCCATCATCCTGAGCTGGTGGAAGGATGCCCCCGGTTGACTACCCCCCGCCGCTAAGGTAAGGTAAGCAGCAGAAGCCTGCCCCAGACTTATGCGCCGCCGATTATGCCGCAACCCGCGCCCGAAATGACCATCGTAATCCTGTGCCGCAACGAGGAACGCGCCATCGCCCGTTGCGTAGATGAAGCCCGCGGATTCCTGCGGCGCCGCGGCATATCCGGCGAAGTGGTGGTCGTGGACAACGGCAGCCGCGACCAATCCGCCGACTTGGCGCGACAGGCCGGCGCCCGCGTCGTCTGCGAGCCCCGCCCCGGCTACGGCAACGCCATTCTGTCCGGCATCAACGCCGCCCAGGGCCGCTACATCATCCTCGGCGACGGCGATGGCGAGCATAACCTGGACGCCCTGGACCAGTTCGAGGAAAAGTTGCGCGGCGGCTTTGACATGGTAATCGGCAACCGCTTTCAGGGCGGCACCGCGCCCGGCGCCAGCACCCTGCTCCGCCGCTACATCGGGGCGCCCTTGTTATCGGGCATCGGCAAGCTGCTATTTCGCGCCCCGATCAGCGACTTCCACTGCGGCCTGCGCGCCTTCAGCGCCGCCGCCGTCCGCTCCCTCGGCCTCCAATCCCCCGGAATGGAACTTGCCAGCGAAATGATCGTCAAAGCGGTGCACAAAAACCTCGCCATCGCCGAAGTCCCGGTAGCCCAGCGCCGCGCCTTTGACCCCGACCGCACCCCTCACCTCCGCACTTGGAGCGACGGCTGGCGGCACCTCCGCCTGCTCCTGATGCTGTCCCCCAAATGGCTGTTTCTGTACCCCGCCTGGCTGCTATTGGCCGCCGGCGTAATGGCGATGGTAGTGCCATTCGTCGACCCCACCGAACAGGGCGGGCTGTTCGGCGCCTATACTATGTTACTCGGCGCCGCCTTTTTCATCTTGGGAACCCAGCTGATCGGCTTTTACCTGTCCGCCCGGATTTTCTACGAATCCGCCGGAATAATCGGCGGCAGTCTGACCGCCCGCCTCCGCCGCTACCATATTTTGGAAACCTGCCTGACCGTCGGCCTGACTCTAGCCGCCGCCGGTATGGCGATAGCCGCCTGGAGCCTGATACTGTTAGTCGGCGGCAGCGAACTGGAACCCCGCCTCCGACTGCTAATCGCCGGCGTAACGATGGTCATCCTGGGCGCCCAATTGGCCTTTCACGGCTTCCTGATTTCAGTCCTGGCCCTGCAAGAGGCCCGCCGATGACGCCAACATCCCGCCCCCCCGTCCGGCGCCGGTGACCGTTATGCGGCCCCTGGATCTGCTGCTATTGCTGCTAACGCCGCTGATGCTGTCGGCCGGGCAATTCTTGTTCAAGAAAACCGCCTTGTCGCTGGAGGCCGGCACTTTCGCCCAATTCCTGCTATCCCTGCTGACCTCCCCCTGGTTCTGGGCCGCCCTGGCGATCTACGGCGCCGCTACCCTGCTATGGGTATTCGCTCTATCCCGCGTTCCCCTGACCGGCGCCATGCCTTTCATCGCCCTAACCTTCGTAGTCGTTCCCGCCATCGGATTCCTATTCTTGGGCGAGCGCCTGAGCCTGACCTACTGGCTGGGCGTAACCCTGATCATCGCCGGAGTATTCGCCACCGCCGCCGCCCAACGCTAACGATGACGCCCAGCTTAATAAATCGCATCCCCAGATCTATGATGCTCGCCTTGAGCCGCATCCCCCGCCCCCCTATGCCCCACGGCTTTCCGGGTAGCCCCCGGACGATCAAGACCGTATCCATCTACGCCGCCGCGATGGTGCTGGGCATAATCCTATTCTTTACCCTGCACTACATCGGCAACAACATCCCCTACGATCTCGCCAAGCAGCGCTTCGCCGACGAATTCGCCGCCCAGAAAACCGACGGCGGCGCGGCCCGCTACTTCAACGGGGAACGTCCCCTGTTCGATTGGGAGTTCTGCCAAATATCCCTGATGGTAATCGGCGGAGCCCGCCCCGACCCCTCCGCCAACCCCCTGGTAGACGCCATCCGTCTAAAGACTTTCAGCAAGGAAATAAAACCCGAGGGCAATTATTGCGCCGAGTTGCAAGCGATATCCGGCGGCGCGGAATTGGCCGGAACATCCGAAAAATACCGCTACTGGTGGGGCAGCAAGGCGGCGCTATCCATCCTGCTGCGTTTCGTGTCCATATATGACATCCACCTTTTGATACTGATTGCCACCTATATGTCTTGGGCCCTGCTGGCATCATCGTTGCTGCTGATGGGTTGGCGGACGCTGCTAACCGCGGCGCCGTTGCTGATTCTGGGCGGTCTATTTTCCGGCGTCGGCTATTTCGCCGACATTACCAACGGCCTGCCGTACTTATGGACTTTGCTGGCAACGTCCATTTTGGCATTATTGCTGCTCCGCCCCAAGACCGCCCGTTGGGCCCCGCTGATCTGCTTCATCGCCGGAATGGTATCCGCCTACCTATGGTTTTCCGATGGACACACCGCCCTGGCAATGTTTCTGATTGGGCTGATCGCGTGGCTGGGCTACGCCCGCCTGAAGCAAAGCGCCCCCATACGCCGCGCCGCCGCCTGCCTGGCCCTCTACATCGCCGCCTTCGCCCTCTGCATCGCCCTGGGCCAAGCCGTAAAGATGGGCGTAGTAGAATGGGCCACCGACTACTCCGGCTGGGGTGTAGTCCAAAGTTTCTTTCAGACCGTTTCCTACCGTTTAGACCAGACCGGCACGGGAACCCTGGCGGACATAATCGGCGATGAACCTGATTACGAAATCACCGACTGCGACGGCTGCAACGAATCCGGCTGGCAACGATTCCCTATCATCAGAGACATCCGCGGTTTTTGGATCATGAACACCTTCGGCATCCCGGCCGGCAACCTGCTGGGCGCCTATTCCGCCCTCGCCCTGGCTGCCGCCGTAGCCGTCGCGGTTTGGCAGGCAAGACGGGGGCAAAAAGAATTGGGGCGTAGCATCCTATGGCTGGGGGCCTTGGCGCTGCTGGCGTCGGTCCAATTTTTCCTGCCCAACGACATAGGTTTCCGAAACTCCCGTTTCGCCATCATCCTGCTGGCGATCTGCTGGATCGCCCTGGCGTTGGCCCTGCCGCAAATGAATCGCCGCGTCCTAACCGCAACCGCGGCGACCGCCGCCATCGGCTTGGCTGCCATCATCGGCATAGCCGCCTACTGGCACATCGACGCCGACCGGGTAGCCGCCAACAACCCCCCGGTAATTAACGCCGACTTTGACGTATACCACACTAACGGACGGCTAACTTACATCAACGAGGATTGCAGCTGGGTTGACGCCCGCACCAGGTTTTTCCTGCACCTGACGCCCCAAAACACGGACGATTTGCCCGATGAGCGGCGGGAGTTTAGTTTCGACAATCTGGATTTCAACTTCAAAGAACGCCAGCGGTGGGCGCTGGGGAAATGCGTGGCGGTAGTGGACCTGCCGGATTACGACATCGTATCGGTCAGCACCGGGCAGTACATTTATGGCGTAGGAACCACTGTCTGGAGCGGCAAGTTCCCCCTCAATCTGACCAAAGCCGCGCTAGAGTCGGCCCAAGCGGCGGTGGCCGCCGGCCCTCCCCTGGCTCGCAACGTATTTGACGTATACGGCAACGGCAACCGGCTAACCTACATTAAAGAAAACTGCCGGCCGGCGGATACGCAACCCCGTTTCTACCTCCACCTAACCCCGCAGAACGTCAACGACCTGCCCCCCGACCGCCGGCGGCACGGTTTCGACAACCTGGATTTCGTCTTTGCGGATCAGGGGGGAATGTTTGACGGCCAGTGCATCGCAACAGTCGACCTGCCCGGCTACGAAATCGCCGCCATCCAGACCGGGCAGCACATCTCCGGCGCCGGAAGGGTCTGGAGCAGCGAGTTCGCCCTAACCGAGCCGAAAGCCGTCATGGAATCGTTCCAAGCGGAGTACGCCGCGGTCACCGCCGGGACGCCCCTAGCCCGCGGCGTCTTTGACGTGTACCGCGATGGGAACCGGCTGACGTACATCAAGGAAAGCTGCCGGGCGATGGATACGCAGGATCGTTTCTACCTGCACCTGATTCCGCGGGACGTAAATGACTTGCCCCCCGGGCGGCAGCAGCACGGTTTTGACAACCTGAACTTCGACTTCGCGAATCAAGGAACGCTGTTCGACGGCAAATGCCTGGCGACGGTGGAGCTGCCGGGCTACGAAATCGCCGCCATCCAGACCGGGCAGTTTACCCCCGACGGGAGCCGCGTCTGGCAAGCGGAGTTTCCCTACCGCTAACCCGCAAGCCGGGCGCCACCGGAACGCAGACAAAAAAATGGAGCGGAAGACGAGATTTGAACTCGCGACCCCCTCCTTGGCAAGGAGGTGCTCTACCACTGAGCCACTTCCGCTCGCAAAGCCCCCGGAAATCCAAGACTGCCGGGCAACTCAGGGACTATAATACCAACAACCGCCCGGCTTGTCCATACCCAACCCGCCCAATTCCCCAAATTCCCCGAAACCAGGCCCCACCTGCACCGCCAACCCCAGCCCTTTGCCCTGATTCCCGCTTGGCCGGACACGGCGGCCTTGCCCTTAACGCCCGCCGCTGGGCTATTCATCCGCCGCCAGCCCCGTAAGCGGCACCATAATCTCTACCAGTTCCGACATATATTCCAGGTCTTGGCTGATAATCCTAGCGTTCAAGTCTTGTTTGAGTTCGTAAATGTTGGCGTGCAAAATTTCCGCCCGGCCATGCCAGAAAGCCAAGTAATCGCCATCGCCGTCGACCAATTCGCCGGCCCGGTTCATTACCCGGTGAAGATGGCTATATTGCGAATACTGCCACCCCTGCGCCAGCGCCACGGCCTCCGCCATACGCGCCGCCGCCGCCCATCCCTTTTCCGACGACTGATGCAAATCACCGGCAGCAAGATACTCACGGCCCTTGACCAGAAATTCGCGGGCTTGCGCCGCGTAACCGGATACATTGTCAAAGGATTCGTCAATCATCTTTGCTCATCCTAAACCTAAGGCGCAACCGGATTTTCCGCCGACGCCAAACGCCGGACTATTCCTCCCCTGCCTGCCCCGCCAGCGGAGCCAGCAGTTCCACCAAATCCTCCACCCGATCCAACCCCTCCGCGATCCCCGGAGACCATCATTTCCCAAAAACCGGGAGCGGGTCCGAAAGCCGCGGGATAAGGCTCGGAGCCGGCCGCCAGCCACGACAAGGCTATACCCCCAGCAGCCCGGCCAGCCAAAGAAATCGGTTCTGTTGCATTTGCTGGGTAGCTGTAGGCGATGATGGCTAAATAGCATGAGGAGACCACACCGGACGGTCGAAGAATTTGGAGAGGAGATCTAGGGTAGCGGGATGGAGTCCTGGTTGCGGCTGTAGCGAAAAACAGCTAGGGTGAATGAGTCTGGAGCGCACGCTATTCAGGGAAGTCGACTTCGCTCACTAAAAGCAAGGCCGCGGCGGAAGACATGGCGCGGCGACTAGCGGAATTGCCGCCATCCTGAGCGCGTTAGGCTACCCAGCAAAATGCAACCGAACGGTTCGGATAGGTATACGGTAATGGGTCTCATCCGGGGAATACCGGTCGAAGCTGTCGGCGAGCCGGTCCATCCCCGCGTGGCTGGGAGCGGATCCTTCGCCTTCCAGCCAGCGGTTCCGCATATTCCGAAATTCGTCAAGCCGGGCCGCGGTGTTCGGAGAATGCAAGGTTGCGGCTTGGACGGCGGAATTCGGATGAGTGAAAGGATTGATCCTTTCACTGTTCTCCATTCAGTCTCCGGAGGCTCTGTGTGGGTGGTCCAGCAGCATAAGCTTGGGGCGTTGGCCGACTGCGCGTCAAAGTATCAATATAGGAGGTTTTGTTTCCAGTCGGGATATAGCTGATGTTTTCCAGGTTGATTCCTTACATGTCATTGCATTAGATTGCCGATATGTCGCTAAAAGGAAACGACCGTTCCGTATATCCGGGCGGGCTGTTACGGCGTAGTACCGAGGTTCCATAGAATAGTTTCTTACTTGGCGTTCAGTTGTTGGGCGAGTTTGAAACCCGGATGTGCTCGCCTCGCACCGTTACTATGGCGCGGTTTTTCAATTCTTGGCGGTAACGGACAATTATCTCAGCTACTAGGTCAATGCGCTGCTCCGTCGACGCGTCCGGCAGACGGATTAGTCCCGCGCGGGGAACGTTGCGCCGGTAGATCAATTCGCCAAAGTCGGCGTCAATGGTAACCGTAACCCAGATTGATGAAGGGCAGTTCCAGCAGGGCGCGGTCTCCGGGATCCGTGCCGAAGTTGCGGGCTTCAAACACGTCGTGCCAGGCGTCGTGTAGCCATTTTGCCAGATTGGGGCCGACGCAGCGGTCAACAAGGAACCTCACTACGCAACAACCGAAATTGCGGACAGACTATCGCCGGCAATTACCGTATGCGCGTAGGCAATGCAGGCTCGGATGTCTTCCGGCTCCAGCTCGGGGTAGTCGTCCAGGAGTTTCTCTACGGTCTCTCCTTGACTCATCAGGCTGAGGATCAGCTACACTGATAGGCGCATATTGCGTATGATTGGTTTGCCGCCGAACACGTCAGGGCGGACGGTGATACGTTTGAGCAGTTCCGGGTCGGCGGGAATGGTATTCACTCCTGAATGCGTAGCTCCGCAGTTGACAGGGCTATGCGTCGGTCTTGCTTTCTTGGCTTGGTAGGACGGCGGGGGCGTGCGTCAAAGTATCAGTATGGGAGGGTCGGTTTCCAGCAGGCAGATCGCTGCGGTTTTCAGGTCGGTTCCTTGGCATTTGAGGGTTTCAATCATTTCTGTGCGGGTCGACGACGTTGCGGACAGACCGTTTTCGTCGGCGCCGGCCCACTGGTCCGGGTACTTTTCCGCCAGTTCCGCTTTGTCGCTGTTTGTCAACCCTTTCTAGGAATCTTCCCGAAAAATTCTAGGAAAGCTTTCATTGACTTTGTATGGGATTGGGGTCTGAGCTACCACTGCGTTTCCGGCATGGCTTGAAGGTGGCGTTGCCCGATATGTTCCTGATTATATTCGAGGTTGTTGCAGTTTATTGGCTGCCCAGAAAGGTCGGCGCATTAGATCAAACTGGGTGAAGTACCTCGGAGCTATTCCGGTACTCTCCTCAATTCCTTTCAAGTCGGCATCGCTCGGGCCTGTGGCCAATGGATGGATAACTTGCAAGCCAATCCGGTCGCTGGAGCCGGTGGCGAGTACCAGAGTGAACTGGTGCGTGGGCTGGGTCGTATTTACCGCTTGCCAAGTATCCGGCAGGTACGCAAGGATTTTGGAGGCGGCTTCTGTTGCGTCCTGCTGGTTTATCCTGGGTTGTCTGCCGCTCAACAGGTAGTCCAAGACTGCTACCCCCAAGTTGCGGTCCAGCAGGTTGTGTATCCTTTGGTTCCGATAGCCCAGCAGGCAATAGTAGCACGCGCCGCTACAGTCAAGGTTGACGCAGGTTTGACCGAGAGACAATGCCAATTTGCTGATTTCTTCTAGGTTTGCTTCTATTGCCCTAGCGTATCCCGCCCCGCCTGGCACGTCGTCGTAAATAAAGACCTCGCCTTGAATCCGATTCAGCCGGTCGCGCATAGAACGGACTCCGACTTGTATCTCATCAGGGTTGACTTGCAGGGTTTTGGCCGCTGCGTCGGCCATCAAGGTGCCGAAGGAATACCATACGGCTTTGCCGTGTGGCTCGGTAAAGGGAGCGTCCAGAGTATCCGGCAGGTCAACGGCGAATAGCGCGACCTCGGAGTTGAAACGATGGCCGAGGGCTACCTTTTCTACATTCCTGCCGGAGTTGGGGCAACTGTTACCGGCCCGCTTCCCCAGACGGCGGCCGCGGTGAGGCGGCACATTAGACGGATATTGGTGCCGCGCTTGGATTTGGGCGGTCAAGTGGCGTCCGCACGTTGGGCACAATGCAAATCCCGGTTGTTCCCGGTCAGGCCCCATATTTCTCATAAAGAGGTCGCCGGTATGCACAGTGGACCACAGATTGGGAGCAAAGGCGGGGTTGTTGTTGCCGCTGTATAGAGCATTTGTTCCGACGAGAAGTTGGGCCGGAGAGCTGAAACCGGCCCGGTCCCTGCCGCCGCCTTGGTACTTCTGCCGTCCGTAGTCTTCCAGAGCCGCATCTACCGTAAATCCCGGAGGGCGCAGGTATGGCATCGCCAGCAGGTTGACAGAATGGCACTCTGGACAACGGCGAGTGGTTTGCCCGCCGGTATCCGACAGGATTGTAGCCCGGCACTGCCGACATTCGTATAGCTGTCCGCTGGGGCGGTAATCCGGCTGAGTAGCGGATGGGTCGTAAATGCCAGCGACCCGGTAAATGTATGTTTCCGGGAATTTCCCCCGAACTATCTCGGCGCCAGGCGCATATTCGGTGATGGCAATCTTCAGGTCACGGTCAATGCCAGAGTAGTAATCTTGGGATTCGTACTCGTCTTCTAGCAGACCTTCTTCCGGTATGGACAGCTTTACCACATCCACAGGGAATGCGTATTTGGGCAACAGGCCGCGTTGTAACAACTCTTCCATCAATCCGGATGTGGAGTTGCTATTGGCAGCATCTTTGGCAGCGACATCTACTTCAGATGCGAGGTCATTCAACCACTTGGGTAGCTGGTTGGTTAGGGATCCTTCGATCACAGCACTGCAACGAGAGAGCAGTGCGGGCAAGTTGTCCTTTATATGATCTTGTAAAGCGTTATAGCCGTCGTTGTTGACAAAACCGCCAGTGGATCCCCAAGTTGAAAACAGGTTTGCGGACCCGCTCATCGGTAGCCATTGAGGGAAGAAGTTCCCAAGGATAAGGGAACGCACGTGCCGCTTGGCGATAACCTCGTTGGAGAGGTATAGGGCGGGTATACGCGGCGGTTCCGAGACGATTTCATTGGGACGGTCAAAGTAGTACTGGTCGTGGCTACGGTTCTGGGCATAGGTAGCTACGGTAGCGATGGCGCTGCCCCGGCGCCCGGCGCGTCCAGCGCGCTGTTGGTAGTTGGCGACGGTTGGCGCCATATTGCGCATACCGACGCTCAACAGGCTACCGATGTCAATACCCATTTCCATTGTTGTGGTGACAGATAGAACGTTTACCCGGTGGTCTTCAGCAATTTCGCTGGAGCGGAACATATCTTGAAACCATCGCTCAATGTTGCGCGCTTCGTTACGAGAAACGGCAGCTGTGTGTTCTATGGCCTGTATCTGGTAAGGGTCGGGATAATGGCTACTAGGATGAGCGAACAGTGCCGACTGCCGGAAGTAGTTCCGGATGGAATCGGACGGAACGTGATTTGTGGTTTGTCCACAGCGGTAGCAGATGCTGAACAGGGTCTCTCCCATCACATATCGGCAGGCGGTGCATTGAAATACTGTGTTGTCAACTGGATGGAGTTCAAAGGAGTCTATTCGGATGCCATGGGGTACTTGGCTTGTGCTGCCTCGACCCGACCGGTAAGACTTTCTTCTGCCGGCCGGAATCAGTACCTTCGCTGCCTTGAGAGCATTCCACAGGTTCCACTGTAGGTCAGAGACCCATTGCTCATCGTCTTTGATACGACCGTGTTGCACCAGCGCATGGGCAACAGCGCGAATGTAGCGTCCCAATTTTCGGTAGGGGGTAAGGTTATATGGTACGATGTTTTCGCCGTCAGGTCGTCCTCTCGCTGGGATTATCCGTTGCCGTTCGTAAGGCTGAATCCGGTCATCGAAGGGCCATTCCCATGGTTTCGCAGGCTCTGGGGGTAGCAGGATGTTTTCCGTCGCCAGGATTCGGGCTACGGTCCGCAGTAACAGGCGAGATTCTTCATCAGTGAGGGGATTGAACTGCTTGACATCAGACGGCAAGCTGACTGACCAAACTGCGAGTCCTAGTGGCTCCAGCCCGAATTCCTCTTGAGAAATTTCCCGGCGGGCTGCCAGATCAAATGCCATGTCGGTTTCCTTGTTGAAGACATCTTCATCATCTTCCAGTTTTTGGAAAGGACGGGGCAAATATCCGAAGGTAGGATCTATGCCCCTTTCAATCTGTAGGTTGATAACCTGTTCCCGGAGGTATCTGTACACTATGGCGGTAGGTTGCGCGGTATGACCTGTGCCATTGCAGCTGCTGCAAACGCTTTCGGGTTCTGATGCGTAGTCATCGTCCAAGTAGAGTTCTTCGGTTACTACTGAGCCGCGTCCCTCACATATCTTGCAGCTATGCAGTGCGCGATAGAGCAATTGCCGGAACAGGTCGTAACGGTGGTCATTCCTCAGATCTGCGGCTAGCAGAGCTGCATCTTGGCGGGAGTCGGAAAAGACTAGGGCTTTACGTTGTTTGGCATCGTCCTGTCCGGTATTGCCCGGTTGTACCCGCAACATATCCTCGACCACGACAGATATGGAGCGTGGTCCGCGTGTGCGTAGCGGTTCTATGATTTCCCGCTGCCCTTGAGGGTGGCGGTGATTCTGGCATCGGGGGCACTGGGCAGGGAAGGATGATAGTACTGTACCATCCCGATCAGTGGCGGCTTCGACCTCGTATGTCGGCCTGGCATTGGGGTTTTGGCTCTCGACTGGCAGGGTACTTTTAATGGAACGATGCTTGACTGTATATTGGGGGTGGGGGGACTCCAAACCGAAGACTTGGAAACCGGTAAAATTCTGAGAGGGCAGTCCAAATCCGTCGTTGTTAAAATCGTCTCGCCAAGGCCATAGGTGGCCTTGGCCGCTGTCCGTCATTCCGCCGGCAAACAGCAGACCGCACTTGCGGCAGGAAAACAGTTCCAGCACCCGTCCTCCGCACTGCTCGGAGCACCATGGCCTGGGGTCAGTGTAGATTCTGCCGGCAGGGCGGGAACCTCGGTAAGCCGCCGGCACTTCCGGGCAAGCCGGATTCAGGCATACCCACAGTCCGGGGAGTCCCCTAAAGAATGTATGCAGTCGCATAGACAGAATTGGCGGTGTGTCGGGGTATGGCGTAGGGCGAGCAAAGCTGGCCGCGGCCAGCAGGCCGGCAGTGGCTTGTTCCTTTTCCGTTTGGTTCTTGCCTAGCGGCCAACATTCGTCTGCTAGTTCTGACAAGAGAGTCGCGTTGCGGGCGGTGCGTGCCCGTACCCATTTGACATCTTCGTTGTTCTCTAACAGCTTGTAGAGAGCCACTTGGGGTTCGTCGGCTTCGTCAGGTTGTGGCAAGCGCAATGATGTAGACATCTGATGGATGGCGGGCCAAGGATCAGCTTGGTTAAAGTCCTGCTGAAACCGGCTGAAAGCGTTGAAAGACCGGGCGGTTGATTTCCTGGCGCCGGGAGCTTGATCGGCTACTCCAGCGTGGATTATCGAGAAACTATCCGACGGTTCGCCGAATAATTCCGCAGCGAACCTGACTAATCGGCCTGTCTCGTCGGCTTGCCCTGTTACTGGAACAGATGCGCTGGTGGCGATGGCTTGAAACTGGCTAGATCCGGATGCCAACCCCAAACGCTCCTTGAGGCGGCGCACCAAGTAGGCTACTTCCGTTCCTTTTGCCCCAGTGTAAGTGTGGGCCTCGTCCAGCACGAGGGTGATGGTATTGTCTTCAGATTCGGCCAGCCACTCTTTAGTCTTGCCAAAGATTGGGCTTTCGATAGGCCGTACGAGCATATACTCCAGCATGGAGTAATTTGTTACTAGGATATCAGGCGGAGCGGCTTGCATATCCCACCGGCACAGCATTTCCGGCCCGTTTGGGCAGGGCCAGTTGCCGGTAGTTTGCAGGTCGAGGGATAGGCTATTCCATTCTTCATCGATGTGTTCCAAGTACTGTTGAAAATCCTGTCGCTTTTTTTCGTCGTCTGGGCCACGGGTCGGCGGGGTCATACTGGTGTACATACCGAAGTGGATCAGATTGTTAGACAATCGGTTCTGTTGCCATTCGGGGGAGCCGCTCAGAGCCAGCAATTTCCTGAGCCGTGACATCTGGTCATTCACCAGCGCATTTGTAGGGTAAAGGATGATGGCTCTCAGGGCTGGCGTACGGGTTTCGTGGCGGCGCGCGTGGCACCAAGTCTCTGTGTTTGGATCGTAGTAGCCATCGCCGGCTGTTCCCACGGGTGAAGGCCAAGAGTCTGCCTCGCTCAGAATTCGCGCCAAGATTGGCAGCACGTAAGCCTCGGTTTTGCCGGAGCCGGTGCCGGTTGCAACGAGGAGGTTATGGGCTGGCCCGAAGGCTGCGGTTAGCGCTTCTTCCTGGTGGGTATAAAGAGGGAAACGATCCATTGGGATGCCGTGGCACATCAGTTCCGACAGACCAGGCGGGACGTGTTGAGGGCGGATCCGTTCCAGATCACGCAAGAGCCGGCCGGTCGCAAAGGCTGGGGTGGCTTCGACAAAGGGGGACTGAGCGATGACACCCCGTCGCCGCAGCAAGTCACCGCGCTCCGCGAACATAAGCGGGTGCGAGATGCGATACTGCGCCTCAAGGTAACCGGCAAGGGACTCTTTCAAATGTTCAACCGCTTGGTTCGGCGTGAGTTGCATGATCTGCACCTCTAGGCGTTTCACCCGGTATGACGTACCCGGATTTAAGTGGGCGCTCCGATGCCAATTTTTAGCCTCAGCTGGGCACGGTTATGGAATCTAACACCGATGCTTTTGTGCTGTCAACCCAGTCACGACTTCGTTCCGCGCGCGGCAACAGCCAGCGTTTCCGCCACCAGGCGGCTAATTCGGAGAAGGTCTCCGGGTAGTAGTCCGGCGTCTCAGCCTTGCCGGACAAGTATTCTCCGGCATTGCTTGCCAAGGAGATACGCCATGCCTCGCGCCGGATTCCGTGGTTCAATCCGTCACTGAGATTGAGCAGGGTCATAGCTTTGCTGATGTTTTGCCATACCGGCTTGGGTCCCTCTCCGAATCCCTTATTAGGCTGGTATCCGCGTTGGATCAGATATTGCTTGATGCGCGGGTAGAGGTCTTCCAGGAAAAGTGAGCCGTAGCCCTTAGTGTAACCTAGACGCTCGGCGACTTGCCGCTTGAGGTGGCTGCCTTGGATTGGGTAGGTTACCCGATTATATATGCTGCTCCGTCCAAAAGCGCTGGTGGTAGTCAGCATTACTAGGTGCGGTGGTATAACCTGCCCGTTTATCTGCGTTGTCGCATCGGAGTAGCGTTTTTGATATGCATCCCTGATTTCCTTGCTGGCCGCGGCGTAAATCATCAATTTGCCACCTAGTAAATGATTGTAAGGAGGGATTGCTCCTAGTGTAAAGATGTCCATGGTCTGATTGATCATAGTTACCTTGAGCTGGTCAGGGTAATCTATATTCTTGTCTCGAGGGGCAAAATCGATGGGAGGGGACTGTAGCCCCAAAACCCCCATCAATGTGCCATGATATTCGTCCATTACTAAAAAGCGCAGGCGCCGACCATATCCCCGGGAATATGGCAAGGACCAGGTGCAACGGGCGAGCCGGAACAGGTCTTGATGTTCTTGAGTTTCTACCGGTACCAGTACTGGCTTGATGGAATGCGGATTTATGGATTCGCCGTCCGCGAAACGATGTTGACGTTTCGGCCAAGTATCCTGTATCCATTTCTGGGAGTCCGTTAGACGGGAAATACGGGCAGCGATGTGCATTGCCCGGACTTGGTCCTTGGTGTCGCGCCCTTCATCGCGGGCTTTCTCGGATAGGGACTCGCGGATGCTTTCGCGTAGCTGAACCTCGAATTCTGCAAAATCAGATGGTATGTCGAGGGGTGGTTTGATTGTGATCATTTAGAAACTCCTGCGACTGTGGGGTATTTGGCTATAAAAAAGTTACGGCATTGCAACGAGAGCACTTTTGAGTGCTTAACCGCGTAGCGAAATTTTGTCGTACTGGATGAATTCAGCACGCTGATATTCACCTTGTTAGACTTAGTTTCTACTGTTAATACTACGGGCTTGGTTATCAGCGACCCGAGCTGAGGTGAAACTTGCCATATTGTTACCATAATTGACAACGTTATTAGGAATTTGACCACCATAGCGTAGGCTCCTTTAAATCTAGATTTTCGTCACCCTTTGACATTATCCCTATATACCTACTTTTTCTAGGGTTGTCAACCCTGTTGCGACTGTCGTTTTCATTAACTTGGTGGAAGTCTTTCCTTTTGATATTCGGGTTATGGGCAGTGGTAACACATGGTGTTTTCCCAAGCTGCCTTTCTTTTTGTGGCGTCTTGGTCTTAGTTGCGCTTATCTGGCTTAATTTCCCCATCGTCCAGCGGCTGTCTTGCTCCACGATTCGCGCTTCGGCGAATGGGTGTTCTTGGCTGTCATTATGGAATGGATCCTATTTCATAGGGGATGGTTGGGATGCTATGGGCACAAGCCGGCGTTCAGGTTCCCATTCCCACTTTCTCCGCTTTTCCCGTACAGGGGGGCGGCTTTCCCGCAGGAAGGGAAGCCGCCGGCGCGTTTTACGCTTTTTCGGGGCGGTCAAGCCGGCCCAGGGTTATCAGGACCGGCGCAACGCCGAGTGCGGACCGTTCCCGCGACAGCCAGTCCTGCTATGTTCCAGATGAGGTGTTCCATGCCGAGGTGCAGGTACGGGTAGGTGACCTCTGATGATTACCTGTTAATCCTCAGATACTAGGAATTTTATGTTGGGGGGCGCCTTTCTGATGGTTTCGATTTGCTTCCGTCAAGCGATAGTTTCGGGCGCAGCTTGGCACTCATCACGTCGTTAAAAGGCTTCCTGTGCCGGATGACGGTTATGGTGATGCCGGTCTGCCGCCGGTCGAGGGTTTGCGGCGTTTCGGACATGGTTTCGGCTTCACCCGATTCTCTCTGGGACACTAGGGGTTGGTCGATGTTGCGCAGTCTCATGGCCTTTGGTGCGGCGATTTCCATGTCACCCGGATGGTGCGTCTGTCGGGCAGGCCGGGGTCGTGGGATCTGTGGCGCCGGATTTCCTGGTTTTCCTGGTCGGAGTATTCAAACTCCATTCCGGGGTCGTCGCGTGGAACAGGTATTTGTTGAGGTCGGATATGCGGTATTGGGCTACGGCCTGGATTTCGACCGGGTTGAGGTCGCCGGTGATCCTGGTGGCGGCTGGCAGGTCTCTTTCCCAGTTTTCGCCGGCCATGATGCCGGAGCGGCCTTCGGGCAGGGTGAAGTATCCTATTGACTCTTGCGGGTTCTCTTTATGATGTCGGGTTTCAGTTCCGTGTCGGCCGTCGGATACTCGACACGGTTTGGGTGTCTTCCTCTGGGGTTTCCCGGGGGTCTTTTGATTCCGGCGTTTACCCGTGATCTGGTAACTGCGTCTTGCCGATGCCCTTTCCGTCCGATGCTTATTGGTGAGGTATAAGATGCCGGCGAATCCTGAGATGGTCACCTTGGCACGCTTCTCGCGCGGGTTTCCATATCGGGACTTGCCTCTGATCTGGATGTTCCCGCTATGACCCTTGGCCGTTACGAATCCGGCAAATCTTCCGCCGCAATTGGCGCGGTTGACACTTGGGGCGGGGGGTGTTAATGTTATCGGCAACAATCTAGGCCAACTGGCCCGGTGCGCCCGGAAAAGCGGGCGCGTTTTAGGGAAAGCGGTGAAAATCCGCTGCGGAGGCGCCACTGTAACCCGGTTAGCCGCCCGCTGACGCCACTGTCTTGGTATCGAGATGGGAAGGCGCGGGTTCGGCGATGACCCGGGAGCCAGGAGACCTGCCGGGCTGGGCTGAGCAGCCGCTCTTCGTCCTGGGGAGCGCTCAGGTTTCCGCTCATTTCCGCGCTGGCTGTCCCCTTTATGGGAGGTATGGCGGCATTGCCCGGTTGACGGGCGATGCGGGCAATGGGCCGCCGGGTGCATCCCCTGTCGTTAGGGCGGCAGGGGTTTTTTGTTGCATACCGCTGATCCCGGGGCGCCGGACCTGCGCTCCGATGACGACCGGCCGCCGGCCGGACAACCCCCCGGACCAACCCCGGTACGGGGCAAGCCGGTTTTGCGGCTGTATTGGGGCTGGCTGGGCCGCTCGCCCGCGCTGGGCCGCTCGCCGGTGTTGCTGCGATTGGCCGGGGGCGCCCTGCCGTTGCTGGCCGCCGGCGCCGCGCTTATCCTTTTCGCCGCGGCTATGGGGCCGTATTCCATCCCTCTTGCCCACACCTTCGACATTCTTTTGCAACAGATTGGCTTGGGGCAGGCCGCGGCGCCGGAAACCGAGCAGGCTATTATCGCATCCATCCGGCTGCCCCGGATCGCCCTGGCCCTTACCGTCGGGGCGGCTTTGGGCGTGGCCGGGGCGGTGATGCAGGGGCTTTTTCGCAACCCGATGGCGGATCCCGGCATCATCGGGGTGTCTACCGGCGGAGCGTTGGGGGCGGTGGCGGCCATCGCCACCGGGGCCCAGGCGGCCTTTGCGCTGGCCTTGCCCGCGATGTCTTTCGCCGGCGCCGCCGGGGCTTTGGCCCTGGTCTACGCCGTAGCCTCGGCCGGCGGGCGTTTCTCGATGTCCGCCCTCCTGCTTTCCGGCGTTGCCGTGAGCGCCTTTATCGCCGCCATCATATCGGCCATCATCTTGTTCACCGAAAACCTTGAAGCCCAGCGGGATATGCTGTTCTGGCTGGCCGGGGGGCTGGACGCCTCGCGCTGGAGCGATGTGCGCTTGTCGCTGCCTTTCGTGCTTTTCGGGGTGGCGGTGGCGGCGGTGATGGCGCGGGACTTGAATCTGCTGATGGTAAGCGAGGATGAAGCCCGCGCTTTGGGGGTGCGCGTGGGGCTTACCCGCAACTCGCTGCTTTTGGCGGCGTCGCTGATCACCGGAACCGCGGTAGCCTTTTCCGGCACCATCGCCTTTGTCGGGCTGATCGTTCCCCACGCCCTGCGGCTGGTGACCGGGGCGGATCACCGGACGCTGATCCCGTTGAGCGCCTTGGGCGGCTGCGTGTTTATGCTGGCCGCCGATACTTTGGCGCGGCTGGTGATCGCCCCCGCCGAGGTTAGCGTCGGCATTATTACCGCCCTGGTAGGGGCGCCCTTTTTCTTGGCGTTGCTGATCCGAAACAAGGCGCGGGCGTCCATGCTCTAGCCTTTTGCCCCCATCGGGATTAACCGGACATACCATAGCTTAGGAGGGGATTATGCTTAACCGGAAAATCGTCTTGGCGGCAGCGATGGCGGCCATTGTGCTGCTTTCCCTGGCCGCGGCGGCCTGCGGCAGCGCGGCGCAACCGACAGCGCCGCCGCCGTCAGCTACCACCGCCCCGACGCCCACCGCGATGCCCGCCGCGCCGACGGCGACAATGGCCGTCGCCGCGCCCACCGCTACGCCCCGCCCCACGCCTACCCCCGCGCCGACGGCGACGCCCCGGCCGACGCCCACAACTGCGCCCAAACCTACGTCTACGCCTACCCCGGAGCCGCTGATTTATCCTGCAACGCCGGGCATCGTTGACCCGTCCAACTTGGGCTGGCCGCGGGAAGTGGAAACCGCCGAGGGCGTCATTACTCTGGACGCGCCGCCCCAACGCATCCTTACCTATTCGCTGGGTCACGATGAAATGACGCTGGCCCTGGTTCCGGCGGAGCGCATCGCCGCTTTGGGCAAGTTCACCGGCAACCCGTCTTACTCCAATGTGGCGGATCTGGCCGCCGATTTCCCGGTTTACGAAAAGGGCGCCGAGAACGTATTGGCGGAAAACCCCGACCTATTCATCGTTTCCAAATCCACCAAAGCGGACATCGTGGCGCTGATCAAAGAGGCCGGCATTCCCGTAGCCCGCCCCGCTTTGGAGGATGCGGCGGAAGGCAACATTTCGCAGATCCTGCTGATGGGCTATCTGCTGGGGGCCGAGGAACGGGCGCTGGAGCTGGCGGCGGAAATCGGGGAACGGATGGATCTGGTAGCCGCCCTCGTGCCGCCCCCGGGCGACCCGGAACGGCCGGCGGTGATTTCCATCACCCGCTGGAGCGATTCCATCAGCATATCCGGCGGCGGCACTACCGGCAGCGCCATCATCGAAGCCGCCGGGGGCGTCAACGCCGCCTCGCGAGACGGCATTGACGGATTCAAGACCATCAGCGTGGAATCGATCCTTGCCATGAACCCGGATTTCATCCTGATACCCCAAGACGGCGAGGGCGCCGCCAAGCTGCGCGATGATCTGCTGGCCGACCCGGTGCTGGCCACCGTTCCCGCGGTAGTCAACGCGCGGATTCACCTGGTTCACCCGCCCAACTACATCGTGCTGTCCCATTGGACCGTGCGGGGCGTGGAGCGCACCGCCCAACTCTTGTACCCGGAACGGTTCGCCGATGTGACCTTTACCGATTTCGCGCCCTACGATGGGAATTAGCCCGGTGGGGATTAGTACTGTGGGGATTGGCAGAATGGGGAATAGCCCAATGGCGGCCATCGCCGGTCATCCCGCCATCGTCGCCCGCGATTTGTGGGTAAGCCTCGGCGGGGCGCCGGTGCTGAAATCGGTTTCCTTTGCGGCGCCGGCGGGGCAAGTGGCCGGGCTGATCGGCCCCAACGGGGCGGGCAAAAGCACGCTGCTGCGGGCGCTGGCCGGGCTGATCCGCCCCGGCCGCGGCGCGGTGCAGTTGGCGGATACGCCCCTGAAATCCCTCAACTCCGGGCAGCGGGCGCGGCGCATCGCCTTTATGCCCCAGCACGACGCCGCCCACCCGTTCACCGCCCTGGAAACGGTGCTGATGGGCCGCTACGCCCACTTGGGCCGCTTTGAGCTGGAAGGCCGCGAGGATCGCCGCATCGCCCTGGACGCCATGACCCGAACCGACACCGCCCAGTTCCAGGGCCGTCAACTGGACCGGCTGTCGGGCGGGGAAAGGCAAAGGGTAATTTTGGCCCGCGCCCTGGCCCAGCAGGCAGGCGTGATACTGCTGGACGAGCCGTCGGCCAGTCTGGACTTGCGCCACCGCCTTGCGATGATGGAAACCCTGCGGGCGGAAGCGGCAACCCGCAACGTCGCCGTGGTCGTGGCCCTGCACGACGTGTCGCTGGCCGGGCGCTACTGCGACCGGCTGACGCTGCTCTCCGACGGCGTCATCGCGGCGGAAGGCGCCCCCGCCGACGTGCTTACGCCCGCCAACCTGCGCCGCGCTTTCGGCGTTGAAACCTCGGTGCAACAGGATCCCGCCACCGGCCGCCCCCAAGTATGGCTGATTGGCCCTGCCCGGTAATCCCCATTCCCCTTATAACCCGATGTGGAGGTGCAGCGTTATGGTTTCCGGCCCTGTAACTATAGCCCAAGCCGTGGAGCGTATCCGCCGCGCGGACGCCGATGCGATGCGCCGCGCCGCGGAAAGGCAGTCGGTCTTGACCAAGCCCCCCGGCAGTCTGGGGCGGCTGGAGGATTTGTCGATCCGGCTGGCGGGAATCTATGGCGCGGAACGCCCGGCCATTGGCGGCAAGGCGGTTATCGTCGCCGCCGCCGACCACGGCGTCGTGGCCCAGGGCGTAACCGGCTACCCGCAGGCGGTCACCGCCCAGATGGTGCTTAATTTCCTGTCGGGCGGCGCCGCCGTCAGCGTTATGTGCCGCCGCTTGGGAATCCGGCAGGTCATCGTTGACGCCGGGGTAGCCGCCCCGCTGCCGCCCCACCCGGAACTGCGCTCCATCAGAATCGGCGCCGGAACGGACGACATCAGCGCCGGGCCGGCAATGTCGCGGGAGCAGGCCGGGCAGTGCCTGGAGGCGGGAATCAGCCTGGCCGCGGAAACCGCGGCCGCGGGCGCAGACCTCATCGCAACCGGCGATATGGGCATCGGCAACACCACGGCGTCCGCCGCGATAACCGCCGCCGCCGCCGGCGTCCCCCCCGGCGAAACCACCGGCCAAGGCACCGGCCGCTCGCTGGACGAACTGCGCCGCAAGACCGCGGTAGTGCAAAAGGCGCTGGACGTCAACGCCCCCAACCCCGCCGATGGCCTTGATTTGCTGTCGAAAGTGGGCGGCTTTGAGATCGGCGTATTGGCCGGCGTAATCTTGGGGGCGGCCATGACCCGGCGGGCGGTGGTAATCGACGGTTTCATATCCGGCGCCGCCGCCCTGATCGCCGATGCCCTGGCCCCCGCCGCCCGCGATTATATGCTGGCATCCCACTTATCGGCGGAACGGGGCCACCGCGCCGCGCTAACCCGCTTGGGCTTGACGCCGCTCTTGGACTTGGGGATGCGTTTGGGCGAAGGCACCGGCGCGGTGCTGGCAATGCCCATCATCGAAACCGCCGCGGCTTGCCTTTCCGAAATGGCGACTTTTGCCGAGGCCGGCGTGTCGGACCGGGAACCGGATAGCGGCGGGGCGGCGTGAACGGGCTCCGCGCCGCCATCGGCTTTTTGACGATTATACCCGCCGGCGCCGCCGCCCCGGTTGCCGGCGGATTGGCGACCGCCCGCGGCTGGTTTCCGGCGGTCGGGCTGCTCTTGGGCGCGATCCTGGCGGGCGTCGACTTGGCCCTCAACGCCGGTTATCCGCTTTTCGCCCAAGAATACCGCCCCTTTCCGCCGCTGCTGCTGGCGGCCATAATAACCGTGGCGTTGATGATCCTTACCCGCGCCCTGCACCTGGACGGGTTTATGGACTGTTGCGATGCCCTGTTGGGGGGCTTTGACCGGGAGCGGCGGCTGGCGATCCTGCGCGATTCCCGGGTAGGCGCATTCGCGGTAGCCGGCGCGGCCGGCTTGCTGCTGATTAAGGTCGCTGCCATTGTGGCCTTGCCCCCGGCCGGGCGGGTCTGGATCTTGGCGGTCTTTCCCTGCCTTTCCCGTTGCGCGATGCTATTGGCCCTGGAACTGTTTCCCTATACCAGAACGCAAGGCATTGGAACCGCCTTTCAGCCGCCGGGGGGGCGCCCGATTTGGCGGCGCGGGCCGCTATTGGCCGGGCTGATCGTGGCGGTCATCGCCGCCGTTGCCCTTACCGGCCCCGCGGGGTTGGCGCTGCTGGCGGCGTCCGGCGCCGTGGCCTGGGCCCTGGGCGCGTGGGCCTCGAAACTCTTGGGCGGCGTAACCGGCGATGTCTACGGCGCCATCAACGAAACCGCCGAAGCCGCCACGCTGCTATTGGCGGCAATCCTGGCCCACGCCCTTTCCGACACGCTATGGCAGCCCCTAGACCAAATGATATGGTAAGCCCGGATGATACGGAGGGCGTCTACCCCCGGATGATACGGCAGTCGGCAACCCCAATCATCCTGAGCTAGTCGAAGGATGAAAGCCCGGATGATACGGCAGGTAGGAATGCGCTGAATGGAATGGCGGTTGTGGCCTGGAGAGTGGTATCTTGACGCCGCCGCGCTGCTGTTGGCGGCGGCGCTGGACTTGGCGTTGCGGGAACTGCCCAACGCCGCGCATCCCGTGGTATGGATCGGCAAGCTGGTCTCGGGGCTGGAGCGTATCGGGCCGCGCCCGCAGCGTAAGGCGGCGGCCCTGGCTTGGGGCGGCGCGATGGCGGTATTGGTTCCCGCGTTGTGCGGCGGGATGGCCTGGCTTGCCGCTATCGGGTTGCGGGAACTGGGCGCCATCCCTTATATCATCGGAACGGCGGCGTTGTTAAGCACAACCTTTGCCGTGAGCGGACTGGCCCGCGCCGCGCGGCGTGTACAGGATGCGATGAATGCGGAAAACATCAGCGACGCCCGGCGCGGGCTGTCCAGCTTGGTAAGCCGCGACACCGCCGCCCTTAGCCGTCCGTTGGCGGCGGCGGCGGCCATCGAATCGGTCGCCGAAAACACTACCGACAGCTACATCGGCCCCTGGCTGGCCTTTGCCGCCTTGGGCCTGCCCGGCGCTTTCGCTTTCCGGGCGGTAAACACTTTGGACAGTATGATCGGCTACCGGGGAAAGTATGAATACTTGGGCAAGGCGTCGGCGCGGCTGGACGATGCTATGAACCTGATTCCGGCGCGAATCAGCGCCGCCTTGATGCTGGGCGCCGGGGCGTTATGCCGCCGGCCGCCCGGACGCGGCTGGCGCGGCGCCCGGGCCGGACGGCTACTGACCGCCAGTCCCAACGCCGGCTGGACCATCGGCGCGATGTCGGGGTTGCTGGGCGTGGCCCTGGAAAAGCCGGGACATTACCGCATCGGCGGCCAATGGCCCGATCCCGGCGCGGTCAGCATTGGACAATCCATCCGCATCGCCTACGCCGTAGCCGCCCTCGGCATCCCGCTAACCGCCGCCGCCCTGGCCCTGCGCGGACTGGCAACCGGGCTATGGCAAGGGTAAGCGCGGACTAAGGATAAGCCCGGACTAAGGATAAGGATAATGCAGTCGGTCACAGGCATACCGGATACCCCAGGCCGGCCGGCGCACGGGGGGTTGAACCCCGCCGAACTACAATCGCTGGGATTGCGCCCGGAGGATGTAACCGATTTCAGCGCCAGCGTCAACCCGCTGGGCCCATCGCCGCGGGCGTTGGCCGCCGCCCGCGCCGTGAACCTCGCCGCCTACCCCGACCCGGACTGCCTCATGTTGCGCCAAGCCATCGGGCGGGCGACGGGCGTCGCCCCCGAATGCATTTTGCCCGGCAACGGCTCCACCGAACTCATCCACTTACTGGCAAGGGCGTATCTGCGCCCCGGCGACGACGCCCTGATCTTCGCCCCCACCTTTGGCGAATACGCCGCCGCTTGCCGGATCCAAGGCGTCGAACCCGATACGCTGCATCCCGCCGGCCCCGGTTTCCGGTGGGATTTGCCGGCCGCGCTGGAGCGCATCGCCGCCTTGCGCCCGTCCCTAGTTTTCTGGTGCAACCCCAACAACCCCACCGGCGTATACTGGCCCCAAGACGCCGTTGGGGCCATCGCCGCCGCGCTGCCGGACGCCGGGCTGCTGATCCTTGACGAAGCCTATGTAGCTTTCACCGAAAACGCATGGGATTCCACGCCGCTATTGCCCGCGGGAAAAGCGGCGCTGCTACGCTCAATGACCAAAGATTACGCCCTTACCGGCTTGCGGCTGGGCTATCTGCTGGCCCCCGAAAAGATCATCGCGCGGGTTGCGGGATTGCAATACAGTTGGAGCGTCAACGCCCCGGCGCAGGCCGCCGGCATCGCCGCCTTGTCCGACGCCGGGCAAGTGGCGCGGGGCCGCGACGCCGTCCGCGCCGGCAAAGACTATTTGGCGAACACCGCCCGCGATTTGGGCTTGGAATGCGTGACCGGCGCCGCCAATTTCCTGCTGTTCCGCGTCGGCGACGCCGCCGAAGTCCGCGCCGAATTGCTGCAACGCCATAAAATCTGCGTCCGCGATTGCGCCTCTTTCGGCTTGCCCCAATACATCCGCATCGGCGTCCGCGTAATGGACGACAACCGCAAACTATCCGCCGCCTTGCGGCAGGTTCTGGAATCGTTGGGCGGTAAGCCAATGCCAAACGGTAGATCCAAGACAAGCAACATATCAAAGGACGACGCCGGTGTCTGAACGACTGATTCTGATCTTGGGCGGCGCCCGTTCCGGCAAAAGCGCCTTTGCCGAGGAACTGGCGCGGCGTCAAGGCGGGCGGACGCTCTACGTCGCCACCGCCGAGGCCCTGGACCCCGATATGGAGCGCCGCATCGCCGCCCATCGTCGGCAGCGCCCGCCGGAATGGGCTACCCTCGAGCAGCCGCTCGACTTGGCCTCTGCGATCCCGCCCGCCCTCAAGGGCTACGACATTTGCCTATTGGACTGCCTTACCTTATGGGTAAGCAATATGCTGCTGCGCCGGGAGGGAAACCTCGATGCGGAGTCGGAAATCTTGGCCGCCGCCGATGCGCTGCTGGCAGTTTGCCGGAAGTCAACCGCCACTTGGATTATGGTAAGCAACGAGGTGGGCTTGGGCGTAGCCCCGGCAACGGCCCTGGGCGCCGCCTACCGCGATGCCCTGGGCCGGGTCAACCAGGCGGTAGCGGCGCAAGCCGATGCAGTGTATCTGATGACCGCCGGGTTGGCGCTGGAGCTGAAATCCCTCGGCGCCCGCCCCATCCGCCCGTTTATCCCCCGCCCAAGCGATGCGCCGCCGTGCCGCGGATAGCGTCCGCCGCGGCGCCGGGAACCTGCGGCGAACTGGCCCAAGGGATGCTGGACGGCATCCTCTGTATGGTGACCTGCCCCATAGACCTATACAGCCGGGCGACCGTGGCAATCCGCCCCGGCGACGGCAACATCGCCGGGCCGCCCGATGCCCCCAAAGCGGCGCAGGCGGCGCAAGCGGCGCTGGATTGCTTGGGCGGATCGGGAATGACCGGCCGCTTGCGCCTCGATTCCCCCTTGCCTCGCGGCAAAGGCATGGCCAGCAGCACCGCCGACGTCGCCGCCGCCATCGCCGCCGTGTCCGCCGCGATGCAGCGCCCCTTGCCGCCGGCGCAAATAGCCGAAATCGCCCTATCCATAGAACCCAGCGACGGCGTGATGTTTCCGGGCATCGCCATATTCGACCACCGCCGCGGCCGGGTAGCCCGTACCCTCGGCCCCCCGCCGCCTATGCGGGCGCTGATACTGGATTTCGGCGGCAGCGTCGACACCCTGGAGTTCAACCGCGCCAACCGCGACGCCCTGCTCCGCGAACTGTCGCCCACGATGACGGAAGCGGTATCCCTGATCACCGAGGGCATCGCCCGCGGCGACCCGTTGCGCATCGGCCGCGGCGCCACCCTGAGCGCCGCCGCCAACCAGCGGATACTGTTCAACCCCCACCTCGAACCCGCTATCGAACTGTCGCGCCGGGTCGGCGCCGTCGGCGTCAACGCCGCCCACAGCGGCGCCGTCATCGGACTGCTGTTCCCCGGCGACTCCCCGTCATTGCCGGCAAGGGCGGCGGCCGAAGCCCGGCGCCGTCTGCCCGGCCTGCAATCCGCCAGCCACCGCCGTATCGTCGGCGGCGGCATACTGTGGGGGTAGGCAATATCCCCCGGATAACCCTTGACAACCCCCGCAGCGCCCCCTATACTGATACTCCTAGCGTCCGATGCGACGCTCCATTAACAACCGACAGGCCCGCCCGGTGCGCCGTTAGGCAAACATAAGGGGAAGGCGGTGAAAGACCGCCGCGGTTGCGCCACTGTAAGCGGGGATTGCCCATCCGGTAATCCGCGCAAGCCAGAAAACCTTCCCGGGCGGAGGGCGCTTTGCATCTGCGCTAAACAGAAAAGCCCTTTGACGCTCATGCGTCAATCCCGGAATCTGTCTATGTCCCCGGATGCGGTAGCGCCGGGGATTTTTTTGTGGCTTCCATTTTTGAGATTCCGATACGGAAGCCGGAGGGCAATGCCGATTTCTGATTTGGCGAACAACGGCGGCGACCTGACCGTGGTGGCGGTAGGGCCGGGCGATCCCGCCCTGCTTACCCTGGCCGGGCGCGACGCCCTGCGCGGCGCGGATTTGGCCGTGGGTTTCGCCACCGTCCTGGATGTAGTCCGTCCCTGGCTGGACCACGCCGAAGTCCGCCCTATGACCTACCGGAATCAAGAGGAAGTGCTGGATTACGCCGCCGGGCAAGTCCAGGCGGGCCAACGCTGCGTGGTCTGCTGCTGGGGCGACTTGAACGTTTCCGCCCGCGAGCTTTTGGCGCGGGTGCGCCGCCGCTTCGGATCCGTGCGCCTGATCCCCGGCATAAGCTCGGTGCAGGCGGCCATGGCCCGCGCCGGAATCTCCCTCGAGGATTCGGTGTTTATCACCCTGCACCGCCGGGCAACCCCCGCCGACGAACTGGCCGAGGCGATGCATTACATCAACGAAGCGCGGCGGCACATCATCCTATTGCCCCGCCCCTACGATTTAATGCCCGCCGCCATCGCCGCCGGATTGCTGGCCGCCGGGGCCCCCGCCGATTTGCCGACGCTGGTTTACCAATGCCTGACCCTTGACACCGAAACGCAGTGGCAGGGAACGCTGCGGCAGTGCCGCCAAATCGCCGCCGAATTCAGCGACCTTTCCCTGATGGTATTCCTCAGCGGCGAAACCCCCGCCGCGGCCTAGCCCCATACGGGTATAGCCCCGTAGCAATATATGACGTTATCCGCCCCGGATTAGGATTATGCGACCAAAAAGCATACTGTTGATCACCACCGCCGACACCGACATCCTTACCGCGGAACGCGCCTTGCCGGGGCTGCCCGACGGCGCTCCGCCGGTCGTCGCGGTCAACCCAACGTCTTTGCCCCCCGATGACAGCGGCGAAATAATGGCGCTGGCATCGGACGCCGGCGCGGTGGCGTTGCGGCTGTTGGGCGGCAAACGGGCGATGCCCGCCGCCTTTGACGCCCTAGTCCGGCATTGCCACAACTCCGGCATTCCCCTCATCGCCTGCCCCGGTCACCAGGAGTGGGACGAGGATCTGGTCGCCGCCTGCACCGTGGCCGTGGCGGAAGTGGAAACCGTTTTCGCCTATCTGATGCAGGGCGGCGTTCCGAACTTTCAGAACCTGTTTCTTTTCCTCAGCGATACTTATTTCGGCACCGATTACGGCCACGAAGCCCCCGCCCCCCTGCCGTGGGAGGGCATCTACCATCCCGATCTGCCCGACGGGATGGACGTTGACGCCTACATCGCCGCCCGTTTCCGCCCCGGCCGCCCGTCCATTGGCCTGCTTTTCTACCGCGCCCATTGGATGTCCGGCAACCTGCTCCCCATTGACGCCCTGATCCGCAGCCTGGAAAGCCACGGCGCCAACGTCTTGCCCGTGTTCGCTTTCAGCCTGAAACACAGCCCCGAATCCGCCGCCCCGGGCGGCAACCGCGCCTTCACTCAGTATCTGGCCGGCCCCGACGGCCAGCCCCGGGTTCACTGCATCATCAACACTATGGGGATGTCGATGGGCCAAATATCTGCCGAAGGCCCATCCATCGCCGCCGGCTGGTCCGTAGATTACCTCGACAACCTCAATGTGCCGGTGATCCAGGCCATCGCCGGCACCGGCCCACAAAGTCAATGGCTGGAAAGCGATCTCGGGCTGGGCCCCATTGACACCGCCATGAGCATTGCCTTGCCCGAATTTGACGGGCGGATAATATCCGTGCCGGTTTCGTTCAAGGAGGAATCCGAAGCCGGCGGACTGGCCGGCCGCCTGCAACGCTACGCCCCCCGCCCCGACCGGGTGGACTTGGCGGCGCGGCTGGCAATCAAGCAGGCCCGGCTGGCGCTGAAAGACAACGCCGACAAGAAAATCGCCCTAATCCTCAGCAACTATCCCACCAAAGACGCCCGCATCGGCAACGCCGTCGGGCTGGACACCCCCGCATCCGCCATCGCCGTGTTGCACGCCCTGCGGGATGCCGGCTATCAAGTCACGGACATCCCCGCCGACGGCGACGAGCTGGTGCGCCGCATCATTGACCGTTGCAGCAACGACCGCGATTCCCTGACCGAGGAGCAGTTGCGCCTCGCCGCCGGACACGTCGATTCCCCCCGTTACGCGCAATGGTTTTCCGCCTTTCCCGATGCCGTGGCCGCGGAAATGTCCCGCCATTGGGGGCAGCCGCCCGGCGAGGTTTATCGCATCAACGGCAGTCTCGCCATCGCCGGGCTTGACTTGGGCCATGTGTTCGTGGGATTGCAGCCGCCGCGCGGTTTCGGCGAAAACCCCATCGCCATCTATCACAGCCCCGACTTGCCCCCAACGCACCACTATATCGCCTATTACCGCTGGGTTCGGGATGTTTTCGGCGCCGACGCCATCGTTCACTTGGGCAAGCACGGCACTTTGGAATGGCTGCCGGGCAAGGGCATTGGCCTTTCCCCATCCTGCTACCCTGAAGTGGCCCTGGACGATGTGCCGCTGTTCTACCCGTTCATCATCAACGACCCCGGCGAGGGATCCCAAGCCAAGCGCCGCGCCCACGCCGCCGTAGTCGACCACTTGATACCGGCAATGACCACCGCCGACAGCTACGGCGACATCGCCCGCCTCGAGCAGTTGATGGACGAACATTATCAATCCCAAACCCTCGATCCCGCCAAGCTGCCCATACTGGAAGCCCAAATCTGGGAACTGGCGCAGCAAGCCGAACTCCACCGCGATTTGGGCATCGATTCCCGCCCCGACGATTTCGGCGAATTTATCCTTTCCATCGACGGCTATCTCTGCGAACTGAAAGACGCCCAAATCAAGGACGGCTTGCACATCTTGGGGGATACGCCCTCCGGGGAGCAGCTGATCGGGCTATTATGCGCCCTTACCCGGTTGGACATCGGCGCTATCCCCAGCCTGCGCCGCGTCATAGCCGAGGCGTTGGGACTGGATTACGCGCCGCTGATTGACGATTTGGCGGCGCCCCTGCCGGAATCAGCCCTGCCCGGGCTACAGGATTGCCAAGACCGGGCGCATTCCGCCGCGCCGCCCATCAGCCCCGACGCCAACATCCTCCGCGTCAACGGCGATGCGGTGGAACTCATCGAACTGCTATGCCGGCAGGCATACCGCGAGATGCTGGCCCGCGATATGACTCCCGCCGCCGCCGCCCCATCGGTGACCGCAACATTGGGCAAACCCCACGCCCCGACTCAAGCGGTGCTGGAATGTGTAGCCGAAACGGTGTATCCCGCGCTGATGCGCACGCCTGACGAAATCGGCAACCTGTTGCGCGGGCTGGCCGGCCAATTCGTGCCGCCCGGCCCCAGCGGCGCCCCCACCCGCGGAATGGCGAACATCCTGCCCACCGGACGTAATTTCTATTCCGTTGACCCCAAGACCATCCCCTCCCCCGCCGCTTGGGAAACCGGCCAGCAGTTGGCCGCATCGCTGCTGGACAAGTACCTGGCGGAGGAAGGCGCCTACCCCGAAATGGTGGGCCTCGTGGTATGGGGAACCTCCGCCATGCGAACCCACGGCGACGACCTCGCCCAAATCCTGCACCTGCTCGGCGTCCGCCCGGTATGGCAGCCGGAAAGCCGCCGCGTGTCGGGATTGGAAATCATACCCTTGCCCGAGCTGGGCCGCCCCCGCATCGACGTCACCGTCCGCATCAGCGGGTTTTCCGCGACGCTTTCCCCAATCTGATCAATCTGCTGGATCAGGCCGTAGAACTGGCCGCCGCGCAAGACGAATCGCCCGATGATAACTACATCGTCAAACATTTGCGCGAGGATAACCGGGATGATGATCACCCCGAAAATCCCGCGCGCCCTGATTCGGGCAACCCCGGCAACCCGGCGCTATATCGCATATTCGGCAGCAAGCCCGGGGCTTACGGCGCCGGGATCTTGCCCGCGTTGGACGAGCGCAATTGGGAAACGGTGAACGACTTGGCGGAAATCTACACCGCTTGGGGCGGCTACGCCTACACGCAGCAGGCCCACGGCGTCAACGCCCGCCCCCAGTTCCGCCGCCGCTTCAGCCAGATCGTCGTCGCCGCCAAAAACCAGGATACCCGCGAACACGACATCTTTGACAGCGACGATTATATGCAGTACCACGGCGGAATGATCGCCACCGTCCGCGCCCTCGCCGGACGCAGCCCCCGTCAATTCTTTGGCGACAGCGCCGACCCCTCCCGCGCCCGCAACCGCGATTTGCAAGACGAAGCCCGCCGCGTATTTCGCAGCCGGGTGGTCAATCCCAAGTGGATCGATTCCATGAAACGCCACGGCTACAAAGGCGCCTTTGAGCTGGCCGCCACCGTCGATTATATGTTCGGCTACGACGCCACCGCCCAAGTTATCGACGACTGGATGTACGAAAACCTAACCCAAAGCTACGTCTTTGACCCCGCCACCCGGGATTTCTTTAATCAAAGCAACCCATGGGCCTTGAAAGGAATCGTAGAAAGACTGCTAGAGGCCATCGAACGCGGCTTGTGGGAAAACCCGCCCCCGGATCTGCGCGAAAAGCTGATGCAGCTTTACCTCGAATTGGAAGCCGAGCTGGAAGCCAGGCAAGAGGGCGCCGCCAGCCAATAATAACGCCCGGCGCCCCCTAGATCTAACAATGGAGACGGAAATGGAAATCGCTCTGGAAATAATGAACGAACTCGCCCAAAGCGAAGCCGTTATGTGGGTTGTCGGCCCCGGCCCGGTGGTCAGCGAAAACCATTCCAAAGGCATCAAAACCCCCCGGCGGCACAACGATACGGTGACCATCGAAGCCGACAACTGGCATTGCCACATCAATATACCGGATATAACCGGAATCCAGTTCGTGGAAACCAAAAGCCACGGCGACCGCCTCAGCTACTACGTGCGCTTTTCCGGCGCCGGCGAAACAACGCTGCTGCGGGGCTATTTCCCCAACCCGTATATGGACCAAAACCTGAACCCCACTCCCCTACAGCCCGAAAAACTCAAGGCGTTTACCGATCTGCGCGACAAATACGTGGGCCGGGACGGAATCGTGTTCGTGCATTACGTCCCCCCATCCCGAACCTAGCCCGGAACCCCCAAACTTTATATTTCAGGAGGCTTTATGGCAACCGTATTCGCGGGAAATATCGGGCAAGAGAGCTTGTCCCGGCTGGCGCCGCTGTTCCTGTTGGCCGTCGTCGTCTTGTACTTCGTCGGCTTCGTGGACGGCTCGGTGCATGGCGCAGTCCTCGGCGCTACCGGCGGCGCGATAATCCACGAGTTCTTTCACCACGCCCGCCACGTCGCCCTGATGTGCCACTAACCCGGCGCGGCCCCATCCTTACGGCCCGCGCCGGGGGATGGGGCTTACCCCCGATTAACGGCTAACGGCATCCCCTGATGATCTTCGGATGATCTATAAGAAAAGGCGGGGCAAGCAATGAAACGGCTGCTGATAACTTCGGTAATTGTCGGCGTAATCGCCGGATTTCTGGTCGGCGGTTTCTACAATCTGTTTATGGTGCCGGTAATGGAGCGGGCGATCGACCTGGAGGAGCAACGCTCCGCCTCAGTAACGCCCTCCGACGCGGCGGACGAGGGCGGCGCCGAAGTTTCGCTGGGTGTCCAGCGCATTGGTATGGTACTCGGCGCCGCCATTTACGGGGCGATCCTGGGGCTGTTCTTTTCCGCCGGCTTCGTGCTGCTGCACCGCGCCGCCCCCGGCTGGCCGGCGGTATGGGTGGCCCTAGCCGTAGGCGCGTTGGGGTTCTGGAGCCTTTCCCTGTTTCCTTTCATCAAATATCCCCTCAACCCCCCCGGCGTCGGCGACGAGGCGACGCTGCTTTCCCGGCAGTTGGGGCAATCGTTGTTTATGCTGCTATCCGCCGCCGCCGTAGGCGCGGGGCTGTACGCCGTCCGCCGCATCAACGGCAACCCGGCGTCGATGGCCGCCCGCCGGATACGGCTCGGCGCGATGCTGGCACTCTACGGGGCGCTGGCCCTGATAATGGTTTTCGCCTTCCCCGCCAACCCCGACCCCGTGCCGGTGCCGATCGACCTGCTGGAGCTTTTCCGCGCCCTAACGATGTCCGGCCAGTTCCTGATGTGGACCCTGCTGGCGGCGGGCGTCGCCCTGGCCTTGCTATGGCGGCAACGGACGGAAAGCCCCCGCCAAGTTCCGGCGTTTCCGGGGATGGCAGCCCGGGAGGAGGCGGCTAATGGCGACTAGCCCGGCCAACGCCGCCGCCGAACCCCGTTTCCCTTTCACCGCCATCGTCGGCCAGACCGCGATGAAACGCGCCTTAATCCTCAACGCGGTCAACACCCGCATCGGCGGCGTGCTGCTTCGCGGCAAGAAAGGCACCGCCAAGTCCACCGCCGTCCGTTCCCTGGCCGCGCTGTTGCCCGAAGTGACCGTAATGCGCGGCTGCCCCTACAGTTGCCCCCCCGAAACCCCCCAGGGCCTCTGCCCGATGTGCCAGTCGCCCGGCGACGCCGCCCCGCCCCTGACCCGCCAAGTCCGCATCGTCGACCTCCCCGTAGGCGCCACCGAGGACCGGCTGGTAGGTTCGCTGGACATCGAACAAGCCATCAAAACCGGCCGCCGTAGCTTTGAGCCGGGCCTCATCGCCGCCACCCACCGCGGCATCTTGTACGTGGACGAAGTCAACCTGCTCAACGACCATCTGGTGGACGTATTGCTGGACGCCGCCGCTATGGGCCGCAACTACGTAGAGCGCGAGGGCATATCCGTAAGCCACGCCGCCCATTTCATCCTCGTAGGCACCATGAACCCCGAGGAAGGCGACCTCCGCCCCCAACTATTGGACCGATTCGGCCTGGCGGTAGAAGCGGACAGCGACTTTACCCCCGCCGAAAGGCAGGAAGTGGTAAAACGGCGCATCGCCTACGAAACCGACCCCTACAACTTTATGGCGCAGTGGCGCGATGCCGAAGCCGCCGAAAGAGAACGAATATCCCGCAGCCGCGAACTGCTGGAACAGGTGCAAGTATCCGCCCCCATCCTGGAACTGATAACCGGCATCTGCGCCGAATACCAGGTCGACGGGTTGCGGGCCGACATCGTGATGTACAAAACCGCCGCCGCCATCGCCGCCTACGAAGGCCGCCGCAACGTCATCGCACAGGACGTCCGCGAAGCCGCCGCCATGGCCCTGCTCCACCGCCAGCGCCGCCAGCCCTTCCAGCAGCCCCATCTGGAAACCGGGCAACTGGACTCAATGATTGACGATTTCCAAAACCGCCCCCAAAACCGCGAACCATCGGACAGCGGCAGCGCATCGCCCGGCGACCCGGACAACGACGAACCCGACCCATCGCCCCAGGCTAACGCCCCCGGCGAAAACGACGACACCGCATCCCGCGATACGCCCAACGATTCCGTCCCGCGCGATGATCACGACGAAACCGGCAATCACCCCCCCGATACGCCCGGCGATTCCGCCCCCCGTGATGAGCGTTTTGAGATCGGCGCCGCCTTTCCGGTGCGCCCGTTGCCGGTCAAGCCCCCCGACCGTCGCGCCCGTCCCGCCGGCGGACGCCGCGCCGCCGCGGTCAGCGGCTCCCCGTCCGGCCGCTACACGAGGGCCGTCGCCCCCCAGGGCAAACCGTCCGATCTGGCCCTCGACGCCACCCTGCGCGCCGCCGCCCCGCACCAGCTCCGCCGCCGCGGCGATACGGACAACCCCGCCGCCCCGATCCGCATAGAACCATGGGACATCCGCGAAAAAGTGCGCGAAACCAAAACCGGCAGCCTAATCCTGTTCGTAGTAGACGCCAGCGGCTCCATGGGGGCGCAGCGCCGGATGGTCGCCGTCAAAGGCGCCATCCTATCGCTATTATTAGACGCCTACCAGCGGCGCGACAAAGTGGGGCTGATCTCCTTTCGCGGCACCGACGCCCAACTATTGCTGCCCCCCACATCCAGCGTCGACCTGGCCCACGCCAGCCTCCAAGAAATGCCCACCGGCGGCCGCACCCCCCTAAGCCGCGGCCTCCTCCTCGCTCTGGAAGTAATCCAAAACGAAAAGCGAAAAGACCGCAACACCCTCCCCCTCCTAACCCTACTATCCGACGGCCGCGCCAACGTCGCAATCGCCCCCGCCGCCAACCATTCCAACATCGCCGCCAACCCCGTCGACCCCATAACCGAAGCCCGCCGACTGGCCGCCGCAATCCGCGAACAGCGCATCCCGTCAATAGTAATCGACACCGAAACCGGCTACCTCCGCCTGTCCCAGGCCGCCCCCATAGCCCAAGCCCTAGCCGCCCCCTGCCTAAGACTAGAGGAACTCCACGCCGACGCCCTAACCCAGGCAATCCGCGCCCAAATCCCCACCCCCGAAACCCGGACGAACCCGCAGTAGCGCATAGTCCAGCCTCAAGCCTGTATAACAGAATCAATGGGCGCGTACTTAGTGAGAGTTTAGTATGACACGAAATAATACCCGTGATCTTTTAAACGACGCCGTATAACTTCAATCACTGCTTCAAGTTTCGATATACCAACGGCATTATCATATTGAGGTCTATGCTAAATTTGATATAACAGTCCAAAAATTGCCGAGACTAGAGCTATTTCCGTCATTTGAATAAACTTGGCAAGTCCTGGATTGCGTAAATCAGTCCACCGCCGCCGCCTACGTTTCCCGTCACGGCGCCCCACTAGTTGATACAACTTGCTGCGGGCGTGGATTTGCTCATCCCAGACGGAATACGTCCAATGGAAAAAGCGGCTGCTGGAGCGGGCGCAGGAAAAGGGGTTGCTGTAATGGCCCGTTTTCTGGCCGACGCAAATTTCAACAACGATATTATCCGCGGTTTGCCGAGGCAGAACCCTGATATGGGAAAATCAAGTTCGCCACCTCCCTATCCGCTGAACCTCGCATCGATCAATGTCATTCCCGGCAATGCCGTTCCCGGTAAATCCGGCGGGCTTCCAACATTTGACTCTGCGCTTCGGAATGGCCGGATTTATCCGGCGTTTCCGCGCCGCGCTTAAGTTGCGCCGGATGGCGGTATGACTGTTCTATTTCGCCCCGGTTCCGGAGACGGCTTTCTATAATGTCACAGTAACGGGATTGCAGTTCGCAGGTTAGAAAATTCAATCCCAGCTTGTGGGCCTGCACTACCTCCGAACCGCTTCCGCCGAACAGCACGAACACCGTATCGCCCGGCGCCGTGCCGGATTTTATCAGCAGTTCGGACAGCCCCTCAGGAATTTGGCAAGGATGGTCGGTTTTTTGGCGGGAAACGTTCTTGACCAGGTTGAAATTCAGCCAGGAGTAAGGCATCCGGCCGGCGTGGCCCTGGCGCAGCCGTTCCCGTATCCGGCGGTCGGTGGGGTCTGGTAGGGCTGCGCCACCTGATCTTTGTAAAATTTGTTATGCTTGGATCTGGTGGCGTGCAGAATTGAGCGATGCGCCGTAGTGAACCGGCGGCGGGTGTGGCCCACATTAGTGTTATACACCCAAACATAATCCTGAACATCCCAAGCGTGGTCGTCCAGAAACTTGACGCGAAGGTGGGCGTTCTGCTTCGGGTAATTGATAAAGAATAGATTGCCGTCATCCCGCAACACTCGCAGGGATTCGTGGGCCAAGGCAATATACCAGTCAATATATTCATCCCACGATGATGTGAAAGTCTGGCCGCCATAGCTGATACCGGCGTTATAGTCCGGGTCTCCGTACACCAGATCAACGCAACCGTCCGGCAGGTCTGGCAAGACAGACATCACATCGTCGTTAATCACCCGGTTTTTGTAGCATTCCGGCAAAAGGTTCATCTAGGCACCAGCGTATATTCAGCGTTCCGTTGCAGTTGTATTGATCCCGGATTGTCCGGTTCGGGGAATGAATACAGATATAACACAACAAGGGCTTACCAGCCAAACCGGCGCCATTCTTGTTGCTGGCGTCGCCATTCCCACATTTGGTTGTAAAAAGGCGGAGCGTTGTGCTGGACTGTGTTTCCGCTCACGAAATCGTGAACTAAATGCGCCCATTGGGCGTTGGGGATTTGTCCCCAAGGCGTCAATATCCCTGAATGAGCCGGGTGGAGTTTGGTCCAGATGTTGACGGCAACCCAAATCTGATGCGCTTCACGGAAGTCTTTCCGGTTAAACGTAACCAGAATCCGGCCCGCTTTCGCCGCGGCCATCAGGTGTTCCGGGTCAGACTTGGCGCGGTTTCCCATATCTACCGAGTGAACGACGTCGTGGCCGTATTGTCTTAGAACCCGCTCCGTGTCGCGGGATATATCTTCGTCCAGGTAGATACGCGCCACCTACGTAAAAACCTCGGCCAGCTTCCGGTCTATGTCTTCGGGCTTGGCGTGGTAGTAGGACAGAACAGCCTCCAGCTCTTCGGCGGTTAATTCGCCGCCGTAGTCCGCCAGCGTGCCTACCTTGTCCTTTTCGCAAGACACGTAGGAACGGACCACCGACCAGACCGAATATCCCTTTTCCCGAAGCACCGGCACATTGCGCGGGGATTCCTCGTCTATGTACTTCCCCCACGCTGGCGGGCGGGTTGGCGGCGGGGGCGGGTTGCCGGCGGCGGACATCGCTACGCCCCCAGCACTACCGAGGCCATGCGCTTTTCCAGGGCCTGGCCGATCTGCATCGCCAGCTCGGCGCGGTGGTGGTCGCCGATGGTGCCTACGAAAGCGACGCCCAGCAGCCGGCCCAGGCGGAAGTCTACCACCGTGGACGAAATCAGGCCGGTGGGGCCGCCTTGCAGCACTCGCAGCGCCGCCGTTTCGTCGAAAAAGCCCTCGGTCTCCAGCCGCGTGGCGGATACCAGTTGATGCCCCTGGCCTACGCTGTCGCCTACGCGCTCCTCAAAATCCTTGAGGAATATGTCGCGCATCCAGCGGCTTACCGATTCGGGGGTGTCGAACAGATGCACCACCGATGCCGCCATAAAGTCGAAGCCGTCGTTCATCGCCATGCCGGAGGTGGGGCCCAGCTCGAGCATATTGCCCGTTACCCGGCCGGCCGCCTGGAAACGTTGGGCGGTGTTGCCGGCGAAGCCGTTGCTGGCCAGCGTTTCGTTGTCCAACTCGCCCTCGCGGATGATTTGGTGCGACTGGAAATCGCCGGGAAATTCGTTTTTCGCCAGCACCATATCGGGCAGCGTTTCTTGGGTGACGCGGTAGGTGGCTCTGGTAATGGCAGAGGTGGTCAAACCGGGCCTCCTTGGTATCGTCATTCCTTAGTTATAATTATACTATCCCACTGAGGTTGCCGGTTGCGGCGGTTCGCCCCCACCCTAACCCTCCCCCAAAGGGGGAGGGAATAATGGGGGGAATGCGCCCAACCATCCCATCATTGAGCGGGTTGATTCGGAATCCGCCCTAACCAGCTCCTTATGGGCAGGGATGGTTGGGGAGTGCGCCGCCCTAGCCGCAGACCATCGGGTAGATGTGGAGGTAGCGGGTGGATTCTACGGGCAGGACGCTTTTGGCCCAAGTCCGGCCGTTATCGTGGCTGCTGTAGACCTCGCCGGAGTAGGCGGCGCAACTGATGCGGGCGGGCGCGGCGGGGTCGATGGCTACCTGCATCATCCGGCCGGGGGGGATGTCGCCCAAGTCCAGGCGCTCCCAAGTGTGGCCCACATCGCGGCTGCGGAACAGGGCGCCTTCGGGAACGGTGTCGGGCGGGGCCGCGCCGCCGCCGGCGCCCGAGGCCAGGTAAATAGTGCCGGGGTCGTCGGGGGCCACCAGCAGGTCGCGGCAGTACGAGCCGCCGGGGAACATATCCTGCACCGTCACGTGTTCCCAGCGGGTTCCCTGTTGGCGACCCCGGAACATCGCGATCTGGGTGGCGATTTGCACCGTGTCGTGGTCGGCGGCGCTTACCTGCACCTGATGCAAGTCCAGCGTGTTGTTGCGGAGATAGGGGCCGTCCAGCAACTGCCGCCAAGTCTCGCCGCCGTCGCGGCTGGCCAGCAGCCCGCCGACTTCGATGGCGGCGTACATATTGGCCGGGTCCACCGGGTCAATGGCGATGCCGATGACCCGCTTGCCCAAGGGAGGCATATAGGTGGTGATGTGGGGGTAGATGACTTGACTGGTGTCCATTTCCCGCCAAGTTTCGCCGCCGTCTTGCGAGCGGGCGATGGCGCAGGGTTCGTAGCCGGCGAAAAGGGTTTCGGGGTCGGAGGGATGCACCGCCAGCGACCAGACCTCGCGCCCCAGCGCCGGGTCGGGCAGGCGTTGCCAGCTTTCGCCGCGGTCGGGACTGCGGTAGACGCCGTCCTGCGTGCCGGCGAACACCACCTCGGGATTGCCGGGCTTCAGCAGCAGGGCGCGTACTTGGGGGTTGCCGGGCAACCCGGCGGAAATATCGGCCCAGCCGTCCTCGCCGTCGGCTTGGCGCAACAATCCGCCCTCGCCGATGTAGTCGCCCTCGCCGGCCAGCCCGATGTAGGTATAGGTACGATGATGGGTCGCAACCATAGCAGCTCCTGTATGGGTTGATTGCCCTTTGGATTTTTGGCCTAACCCGCCAGCTTGTCAAGGGGCGCGGCGGCCGGCAAGGCAATCACGCCGCCGCCCCGTGGTAAAATAAACTGACAAAATCCATTATATAAAGGATACGGGGCATAAAAGTGCCAAAATCCGAAAGGGGCCAATATCTGATTGCCGATGCCTGGTCGCTGCACGCCGATGCGCTGGAAATGCTGGCGCAAGGCCGCATACGCAACGCCGCGGAAAAGGCGTGGGGCGCCACCAAGCGGGCCACCGATGCGCTGATCCTGGAGCGTACCGGCCGCGAACCCGGAACTACGGGCATCACCTACCGCGCGATCCGCGGCCTGCGGCATCAGAACGCGGATTTGGAAAGCCTGGCCAACCGATACAGCCAGCGGATGCAGGATCTGCACGGTTCCTGTTTCTACGACGGCATCCTGGAGCCGCAAGAGCCTATCATCCGCGACATCCACGCCACCGCCGACTACATCCGCGACGCCGCCGCGGCGGCGGACGACGGGCTGGGGGGGTGATGCCGAATACTGAACGAGGCCAATATCTGATTGCCGATGCCTGGTCGCTGCACGCCGATGCGCTAGAAATGCTGGCGCAAGGCCGCCTGCGCAACGCCGCGGAAAAGGCGTGGGGGGCCACCAAGCGGGCTACCGATGCGCTGATCCTGGAGCGGACGGGGCGGGAACCCAAACGGACATCGCAGACATCCGGCGGGCTAAAGGCGCTGGCCCGGCAAAACGCGGAATTCAGGTCATTGCGAGTCAGGTACATAGACCGGGTAGCCAAATTGCACGCGAGTTGCTTCTATAACGGAATTTGCGAACCGGCGAATGCCATAACCGGCCTTATACTGGATACGGCCGATTACATCGCAGATGCAGAACGCTTGTCGGACGGGATTGGGGGTAGCTAATGCTGAAAACGGAACAGGGCAAAATCATTATGGACGGGGCATGGGCGCAGTATGACGAAGCCATCGCCCTTCTGGATCAGGGCAACCTGCGCGAGGCAGCCGGAAAAGCGTGGTGCGCCGTCCGGCGGGCGGCCAGCGCGCTGGTTCTGGAGCGGACCGGGCGGGAAACTACGGAAACGTGGGAAATATCCACATCCCTGTCCTGGCTCACTCTGGAGGACGACTCCTTTTGCTCTCTGGACCACGGATACAGTACCGCCTGGGCTTTCCTGTACGGCGACTGCTACATTGACAATCATTGCGAACCGGAGGACTACCACGCCGAGCTGATCCGCGAAACCGCTGACTACATCCGCGACGCCGAGCGGCTGGCGTAGGGGCGGCCGCGGCGGCCTCCGCCCGGTGGCGCAACCGCCCGGTCTGCGCTAATATCTTACCTTGCCGCCCCTTAAATCGCTGTAACCGCCCCCCAAATCCCAATTCGGACAAAGGCGCGTTTATGAAAAACAAGGTGTACCCCACTATGGACGCCGCAGTGGCCGGCATACCCGACGGCTCCGTTGTTATGTGTCCCGGCTTTTCCGGCGTGGGCGTTCCCCGCAACCTGCTGGCCGCCCTTAACCGCCAGGGCGCCCGGGAACTTACCTGCATCTCCAACAACGCCGGCACTACCGACGAACTAGTGGACGTCGGCACGTTGGTGGAGGCGGGGCAGGTCAAGAAAATGATTTGCGCTTTCACCGCCCCGACGCATCCCTCGGTTATCAGCCCCTTTGTGCGGATGTACAACGAGGGGCTGGTGGACGCCGAACTGGTGCCGCAAGGCACGCTGGCGGAGCGCATCCGCATCGCCGCGGCCGGCATCGGCGGGTTCTACACCCCTACATCGGTCGGCACCGAACTGGCCGAGGGCAAGGAACACCGCGAAATCAACGGCCGCACTTATGTGCTGGAGTATCCCTTGCCCGCCGATTACGCCCTGATCCGCGCTTGGAAAGCCGACAAATTCGGCAACCTGCAATTCCGCCTGGCGCAGCGCAATTTCAACCCCATTATGGCAATGGCCGCCGCCATAACCATCGTTGAGGTGGAAAACGAAGTAGCGGAAATCGGCGAAATAGACCCCGACCAGGTCCATGTATCGGGCATCTACGTCGACCGCATCGTCAAAATCCCCGAGGACGGCATCTGGGACGGCGCCAAGCCGGGGCTGTAGCCAATAAAATCCCCTCCCCATCCAGTAAATTCCCTCCCCTTACAATGAAATTCCCTCCCCATCCAATAAAATCCCCTCCCCCGCCGGGGGAGGGTTAGGGTGGAGGCGTCCCCTAAGAGCCGATCGCCCATCAAAGGAGTATCGAAAATGACCGATAAGCCGAAACTGACCCGCCAAGCGATGTGCGACCGGCTGGCGATGGAGTTCCAGGACGGCTGGATTGTCAACTTGGGCGTGGGGATGCCCACCCTTTGCTCCAACTATGTTGACCCATCGCGGAGCATCATCAACCATTCGGAAAACGGCGTCATCGGCTACGGCCCGCTGGCGGCGGCGGGCGGCGAAGATCGCCACTTGGTCAACGCCGGCGGGCAGCACGTCACCGCTCAGCCGGGGATGGGGATCGTGCATCACGCCGACTCTTTTATGATTATCCGCGGCGGGATGATTGACGTCACTGTGATGGGGGCTTACGAAGTAGCGGAAAACGGCGATTTCGCCAACTGGCGGATCCCCACCCGCAAGGGCGGCGGCATCGGCGGGGCGATGGATCTGGCCGCTTGTGCCAAGCGGGTGTTCATCGCCATGGAACACACCACCCGCGAGGGCGCCCCCCGCCTGTTGCGCCGCTGCCACCTGCCCGTAACCGCCCCCGGCGCGGTCAAGATGGTGGTCACCGATTTGGGCCTGTTCGCCATCACCCCGTCCGGCTTCGAGCTGCTGGAGTACGCCCCGGGCTGGACGGTCGAGGAAATTCAGGCGCAGACCGACGCCGCGTTGCAGGTGTCGGCGGAGCTGCGGGAGTTCCGGTTTCGGGATTAAAGAACGCGCCGCCCGCGATTACAGAGGTTAAATCGAATGTATACCTCATTCAGCATCGAAAATTTCAAGCTGTTTGACCAGTTGACCGTAGCGCCGTTGGCCCGCGTCAATCTGATCGGCGGGAAAAACAACGCCGGCAAAACGGCGCTGCTGGAGGCGTTGTGGATTTATTGTCACCCCACGGCGCCGCGGGATGCGCTGCAAATCGCCGGTTGGCGCAACATCGCCGATTATGAGACAGGGGATCTTTTCGCCGATCTGTTTCCGCAATACGATACCGATTTAACCATCAAATTGCAGAGCCAAGACCGGGAAAAGCGCGGCCCCGGAACGCTCCGTATTCGCCGCCAACATCGCGCCTGGCAGGCGATTATTGACCGGGGCGGCGTATCCGATATCGAGTTGAACGATGACGCCATCGCCGGTTTCGATTTCGACCGCGAGCTGGTGTTTGAGCATACCGACGAATCCGGCAACAAATCGCTGACCGGCGCCTGGCTTGACGCCGAAGCGAAGTCCGGCAAGTTGCGTGCGGCGTTAAAGGATAACCGGGAATCCGCCGCGATGCCTGCATATCCATGCGTGTTTGAGCATCCCAATACCCGGCGCAATCCTGGCGATATCGCCGCAATGTTCGACCAGGCGGAACTGGCGGGATACCGCCCGTCCATTGAGGCGATAATCCGGCTGCTTGAACCGAGGTTGCAGCGGCTGACTACCATTGCCGACCGTCGCGGAAACCCGTCAATTCACGCCGACATCGGCGACGGCCAATTGTACCCCCTAACGATGATGGGGGAGGGAATCCGGCGGCTGCTGGCATTGGCATTGGCTTTCCCGACCGCGCGAAACGGAGCGATATTCATTGACGAAGTGGAAAACGGACTGCACCATAAAGCGCTGATGGAAGTCTGGCGACATCTGTACAATCTGTCTCAAGAATTCAACGTACAAGTGTTCGCCGCCACCCATCGATACGAATGCATCAAAGCCGCGCATACCACATTTAAGCTGGGCGAAGTCGCCGATGAGCTGGCCTACGTCCGTCTGCAACGGCATCACAAAACCCAGCGCATCGTTTGCGTGGCTTATGATGACCTCGAGGTTTTCAATTACTCCTTGAAATACGGGCGCGAGGTGCGCTAATGCTATCCCACCCCGGTGAACCTAATCCCAGCAAACTATTGCTGGTAGAAGGAAATGATGACCTTCGATTTTTCAATGCAATGTGCCGGTATTTTGGCATAAACGGCATAGAAATAAGCAGCTACAACGGTAAATCCAACTTGCTAACGGATTTACCGGCGCGCGCGGTAAACCCCGATTTTCACTTGTTATCCGGTGTGGGAATTGTGCGGGATGCGGATAACAACTCCGGTTCCGCTTTCGCCAGCGTGGTCAGTACGCTGCGGAAAGCGGAATTGCCCATACCCGCCGCCCCCCTTACGCCCGCGGAACGGGATGGTTTGCGGGTTTCCGTGCTGATCCTGCCCCCGGACGGCGCCCGCGGGGAATTGGAGGATGTTTGCCTCAGTTCCATCGCCGGGTCGCCGGATATGCAATGTGTTGACCGTTATTTTGACTGTCTGGGCAACACAACTCCGCTGATCGCCCCCAACCGGATCGCCAAAGCCCGGCTGCACGCCTATCTCGCCGCCGGGCCGGCCCGCATTGCCGGCAGCGCCGCCAACGCCCGCCGCCGCCCCGGCCTGCGCTTGGGCGAGGCCGCCGATGCCGGCGTATGGAATTGGGATTCCCCGGCTTTCCGGCCAATCAAAGACTTTCTATTTAACTTGTGAATCCCTTGCCGGTACATCGCGCCTTGACAATACGCCGCGCCGCCGTTTAAGTGTATTGTATGCCCCATAATAAACTCGCTATAGGCTGGCGCGAATGATTGCCATCGAACAAGTGCGGCGCGACCCGGAATCGGTGCGCCGGGCGATGCTGTCCCGCGGCGAACCCGACCCGGTGGACGAGTTGCTGGATCTGGACGCCGCCTGGCGCCGCGACCGGACGCAGGCCGACGAAATCCGCAACCGCCGCAACCAAGTCAACCGCGAAATCGGCCACGCCCGCGCCGCCGGACAGCCCCCGTCCCCTGAAGTCATCGCCGAAATGCGCTCCCTGGGCCAGCAGGTCGACCAACTGGAAGCCGCCGCCCAAGAAGCCGAGGAGCGGATGCGCCGCCTGCTGCTGGGCTTGCCCAACATCCCCTTGCCCGGCGTCCCGGTAGGCGGCGATTCCGACAGCAACCCCATCCGCCGCGAAACCGGCCGGCCGGCGGAGTTGGACTTTCCCGCCCAGCCCCATTGGGAATTGGGGGAACGGCTGGGCATCATCGATTTCCAGCGCGGCGCCAAACTTTCCGGCAGCCGGTTCTACACCACCAGCGGCGCCGGCGCCCGGCTGGAACGCGCCCTTATATCCTGGATGCTGGATCTGCACACCCGCGAACACGGCTATACCGAGCTGGCCCTGCCCGCCGTGGTGCGCCGCGAGGTGATGGAAGGCTCCGGCAACCTGCCCAAGTTCGCCGATAATCTGTATCACGACGCCGAGGATGACCTCTGGCTGATTCCCACCGCCGAGGTGCCCATCACCAACCTGTACCGCGATGAAATCATCCCGCCCGGCCTGCTGCCCCTGCGCTATGTGGCGCAAACCCCCTGCTTCCGCCGCGAAAAGGCCGCCGCCGGCCGCGATACGCGGGGCATCAAGCGGGTGCATCAGTTCAACAAGGTGGAAATGTACCAGTTCGTCGAACCGGAGGAATCCCCCGACGCCCTGGAGCGGCTGCTGGGCCACGCCGAGGAAGTTTGCCGCCGCTTGGGGTTTGCTTGGCGGGTAATCGAACTTTGCACCGGCGATCTGGGCTTCGCCGCCGCCAAAACCTACGACATCGAAGTCTGGGCCGCCGGCAGCCAAGAATGGCTGGAGGTAAGCTCCTGCTCCAACTGCGCCGACTTTCAAGCCCGCCGCGCCAACATCCGCTACCGCGCCGAAACGGGCGCCCGCCCGCAGTGGCCGCACACCCTCAACGGCTCCGGCCTGGCCCTGCCCCGGGTGATCATCGCCATCCTGGAAAACAACCAGCAACCCGACGGCAGCGTCGTAATCCCCGAAGCGCTGCGCCCCTACACCGGCTTCGACCGCATCGAACCGCCCTAGCGAGGTGGATTGTGCCAACCCCCAAACCCGCCCGCGCCGCCCAAAAAGCCCGCGCCTTATTGCTGGAATCCCAAGCCGAGTTCGCCGACGGCGGCGACCATCTAAAGGCGTGCCAAAAGCTATGGCAAGCCGCCGCCCAAGCCACAACCGCCGTCGCCCAGCAACGCGGCTGGCCCCACGACGACTTGCCATCCCTGCGCCTGGCCGTCAACCGCTTGTCTGAGGAACTGGACGACGAAATGCTGTTCCTGCAATTCGATGTAGCCGACACCTTCCGCGTCAACGCCGAGTACGGCTTTATGGAGGATTTCCAACTAGAGGGCGACCGCCAGGATGTGCGCCTTTTCATCGAGCGGGTTCTATCGCTCCCCGAAATGCCGTCCAACGGCGATGCCGGGTGCTGAATGTTATGCAGATGGAGGAACATATCCAAACCGCTCTGGACTTTCTAGCCAAGTCCGACCGCTATTTCGCCGACGGCGACCGGCTGCAAGGTTCGGAAAAACTATGGGGCGCCGCCGCCCACGCCATAACCGCCGTCGCCCGGCGCCGCGGCTGGAAACTAGGCAAGCACATTGATATGCGGGAAAATACCCAAGCACTGACATCAGAACTGGCCGAGCCTATTCTGTTTCAACGATTCAAAGTCGCCGAAAAATTTCACGCCAACTTTTACCACGGCTTTATGGACGCCCCGGAAATCGAATCCTTGCGCCCATCCGTCCACCGTTTCGTTAACCGCGTGCTATCGTTGCCCGAAATGAACAATCCGGCTGAAGTGAGCTGATGCTAACCCAGATATACTGGGAAACTGCCCAAAAAGCCCGCGCCCTGCTATTGGAATCTCACGCCGATTTCGCCGACGACCATCTAAAGGCGTGCCAAAAGCTATGGCAAGCCGCCGCCCACGCCATAACCGCCGTCGCCCAGCAGCGCGGCTGGGCCCACGCCGGCCCCGACGACTTGAACCGCGCCGTTAAACGTTTGGCGGAGGACTTGGACGAGCCGTTGCTGAGTTCCTGTTTCGCATCCGTCAAGATGTTTCGGGACAATGTTGAGTTCGATTTTATGGAGAAATTTCAACTGAAAAGCGCCCGCCCCCGCGCCCGCCATTTCATTGACCGTATGCTGTCTCTGCTGGAGCCGCAGAACGCCGGCGGCGCGGAATGCTGACCTGTGCGGTCTGAGGAACACATCCAAACGGCGCGGGAGTTTCTGGGCAGATCCGACCGCTATTTTGCCGCCGGCGACCGGCTGCAAGGTTCGGAAAAACTGTGGGGTGCCGCCGCCCACGCGGTCTTGGCCGTCGCCCGGATACGGGGTATGCGGCTGGGCCGCCATAGCCGCCTGCGCGAAATGGCCGATAGCCTGTCACGGGAAATGGGCGAACCCCTTATCGCCGCCGACTTCGATTCCGCCGAAAGGTTTCACGCCAACTTTTACCACGGCTATATGAGCGATTACGATCTTGCCCTGGAGCGTCCGGCGGTCCGGCGGCTGGTGCGCCGGTTACTATCGCTGCCCGAACTGAACAACCCGGTCTGAACTGAACAACCCGGCGTATAGCCCCGGCGCCGGCCCAAAGCGCAGCGCATTAAGGAGGATAGCAATGGCAGGAATCTGGCCCGGCGATACCCAATGCGTCGCCATGCTGGGGTTCGATGTGGACGGCGTTTCATCCTGGCTGAACCGCGACCCCGGCTACGCCAACCACCCCAGCTTGATGTCGATGGCCGAATACGGCCCCAGCGTCGCCACCCCTCGCATCCTGGATTTGCTGGACGCCCACCACATCCCGGCCAGCTTCTACATCCCCGGCTATGTCGCCGAAACCCACCCCGAACTGGTGCGGGAAATCGCCGCCCGCGGCCACGAAGTCGCCCATCACGGCTATATGCACGAACCCCCGTCCACCCTCACCCGCCAGCAGGAGGACGATGTGCTGTGCCGGGGGTTGGACATCCTGGGCGGTCTCACCGGCCAGCGGCCCCTCGGCTACCGCTCGCCAAGCTGGGAACTAAGCGAACATTCCCTCGACCTCCTAACCGCCCACGGCTTCCTGTACGACAGCAGTCTGATGGGCGACGATGCCCCCTATATCGAAACCGCCCCCAACTCCGGCCGCCGGCTGGTGGAAATCCCCATCCATTGGCTGCTGGACGACGCCCCCAACTTCGTCTACGCCCCGGTAGCCAACCGCCTCGGCCCCATGCGCAGCCCCCAGGAGGTCTACGAAACTTGGGCCGCCGAGTTCGAGGGCCTCTACCGCTACGGCCGCGCCTTCGTCCTAACCATGCACCCCCAATACATCGGCCGCCCCGGCCGCCTGCTGATGCTGGAGCGCCTGATCGAACACATCAAAACCCGCCCCAACGTCCAGTTCATGCGCGCCCTGGACGCCGCCCGCCTGTTCGCCCCGGCTGGGTGATTGGCGGGCGCGTTATTCACGAAAACCCTTAAATCGTAAATAACGCCCGGCATAATTTTTGATTCAAGAATAACGCCGGGCGCTATTGACATTTCCGCCAAGATAATTTACACTTAACGCCCAATCGTGAATAACCCTCGGCGTTATTTTGATTCCGTAATTAAGGATTGACCATGAAACGGGAGAACACCGGCCGCTACGAGGTAACATGGACGACCGACGAAACCGTTCGGGCATTCATCCCGGCGCCCCTGCCGCCCGTTCCTGCCCTTGACATCGGAGACCTACAGCCGGTTATGGCAAGGGCGCATTTAGGCTTGGGGCGGTTGGATGGATATGCGCCGCAATTGCTGGATACCCCGTTGCTCCTCTACTCCTATGTCCGCAAGGAAGCGGTGCTATCCTCCCAAATCGAAGGCACTCAATCCTCGCTGTCGGATTTGTTGCTGTATGAAACGGATGACGCCCCCGGCGTTCCTATTGACGACGTGGTAGAGGTCTCCAACTACGTTCGGGCAATGGAACACGGACTGCAACGCCTTGCCGGCGGCTTTCCGCTCTGCAACCGCCTAATCCGCGAGATTCATGGCGTGCTGCTATCGCGGGGCCGCGGCAGCGACAAGCTGCCGGGAGAGTTCCGCCGTTCCCAGAACTGGATTGGCGGCACCCGCCCCGGAACGGCCCAATATGTCCCGCCGCCCCCCAATGCCGTCCAAGATTGCATGGGGAATTTGGAAAAATTCTTGCACTCTCAAGACACCAACTTGCCGCTGCTGGTAAAAGCCGGGCTCGCCCACGCGCAGTTTGAGTCCATCCATCCATTCCTAGACGGCAATGGGCGGGTAGGGCGGCTGCTGATTACCCTGCTGCTGGTTCACAATCAAGTGCTACGCAACCCGCTGCTCTACCTGAGCCTGTACTTCAAACAGCACCGCCAAACTTACTACGATCTGCTAAACAGCCTTAGACACAACGGCGATTGGGAAGAGTGGCTCCACTTCTTTTTGGAGGGCGTAGCTCAGACCGCAGAAAGAGCCGCTTCAACCGCCCGGCAATTGCTGGATTTGTTCGATAATGACGCATCCTCGATCCAGCAACAGGGACGGGTAGCGAGTTCGGCCCTGCGAATCCACCGGGCATTGCAGGAACGCCCCATCCTTTCCTTGCGTGAGGCCGGGGAACGCGCCGGCCTGGCTTCTACCGCAACCACCACCGGAATGCGCGTCTTGGAGTCCCAAGGCATAGCCCGCGAAATTACGGGGCGGGAGCGGGACAGACGGTACTGCTATCAACGCTACATCGACATCCTGTCCGAAGGCACCGAACCCCTCTAGCCGCCTTGCCAACCCCGCTGGCCGCGGCTACCATACCCCCAATCTCCACCGGAGCGGAGCGCAAATTATGCCCCACACCCCGAAAGTTCACGATATGGGCGGTTGGCCCAACCTTGACCCGATCGACCATGCCGAGCATATATTGATGGACTGGGAACGGCGCATTGACGCCCTGCGCGGCGTCTTGGGCGACAAGGGCTATATGACTGTGGACGAACTGCGCCGCGCCATCGAAAACCTGCCGCCGGAACGCTACCGCGCCTTGACCTACTACCAGCGCTGGGCCGAGGCCGTGGAATCGCTGCTCATCGAAAAGGGCCTCTTGACCGCCGCCGAACTGGACGGCGTTATGGCCCGGCAAGACCGCCCCGGAGGCCCCTAATGTCGGCGCAACCCCGTTTCGCCAACGGCGACATCGTAACCGTCCGCTCCGGCAACCCGCCCACCCACTACCGCACCCCGGCCTACCTCCAGGGCCGGACCGGGCGCATCGTAGCCCTCTGCGGCATCTACCCCGACCCTGAATCCTTGGCCCACGGCGGCGATGGCTTGCCCCGAAAGCCCCTCTACCGCGTCGAATTTCCCCAATCAACCCTGTGGCCCGACTACCGGGGCGCCCCCGCCGACCGGCTGCAAGCGGACATCTACGAACCCTGGCTAATCCCCGCCGCCCAACAGGAGGCCGCTGAATATGAGCGATAACCACGCCCACCACGGCGACCATTCGCATCCCGGAATAGACACCGAGGAGCTGGGCTGGCACGCCCGCCGCGTCCGCGCGATGGAAACCCTGCTGGCGGAAAAGGGCATAATCACCGTCGCCGAAGTGCAGCGCAACGTGGACGCCGTAGAATCCCGTTCCCCCGCCGACGGCGCCCGCGTGGTGGCCCGCGCCTGGCGCGCCCCGCAGTTCAAGGCCCGCCTGCTGGCCGAACCCGAAGCCGCCCTCGCCGATCTGGGCTACCAACTCCCCGACCCCACCCCCAAGCTGGCCGTGGCGGAAAACACCGCCGCCGTCCACCACTTGGTAGTATGCACCCTGTGTTCCTGCTACCCCCGCGCCCTGCTGGGCCGCCCCCCCGACTGGTACAAGAGCTTTGCCTACCGCTCCCGCGCCGTAAGCGACCCGCGCGGCGTGCTGCGGGAATTCGGCACCGAAATCCCCGCCAGCGCCCAAGTGATAGTGCTGGACAGCACCGCCGACCTCCGCTATCTGATACTCCCCCAACGCCCCCCCGGTGCCGACAACCTAAGCGAGGACGAACTGGCCACGCTGGTAACCCGCGATTCGATGATCGGCGTATCCCACCCGTTGACGCCGCAGTTGGCCGCCGCCGGTTAGCCGGGCGACAACCGCAACCGGCCATTCCCCCATTCCCGTTTTCGCGGGAATGACAACGTTGCTGGGCGACAAGAATGACAATGTTGCCCGGCAACAAGGAATGACGATGCTACGCGCGGCAACCGGAATTTCCCGCATCATCCCCCATCTGCCGCGCCCAACCCCTCCAGCAGCGCCTCAACCCGCGGCAAATCCTCGGCGTAGCCCATCCCCGGACGTAGGGGGGTTACGGAAACGTAGTTATTCTGAAGCGCCCAAATATCGGAATCCGCAGCCGGCGTCCGGTTGCCGGGGCGGTTGCGGGCGATGCGGTAACTCTTGGCATCGCCGTCGGCCCCCTCCAGCCGCACCGACTCGCGGTACGACAGCCCGCCCAGCCGGGTAGCCCGCACCCCTGCCACCCGGTCGGGGGCCACATTAGGAACATTCAAGTTCAGAAACAGCGGCTCCCCCTCGCGCCCGGCCAGCCGCCGCGCCAGCCCCGCCAGCAACGGCCCCGCCGTATCGTAGCGGGGGGCGGTCACCGACGCCACTGACGCCGCGATAGTGTGGCAGCCGCGCACATACCCCTGCACCGCCCCGCCCACGGTCCCCGACACCATCACATCCCACCCGGTATTGGAGCCGGAATTGATCCCCGAAACCACCAAATCCACCGCCCCCGCCAGCGTTTCCAGCGCCAAGATGCAACAATCGCCCGGCGTACCCGCCACGGCATAAGCCGTAACCGGATACCGCCGCGCGGCATCACCACCATCCAACCCGCCATTAGGCAACCCGCCCTGAAACTCCGCATCAACCGCCCAAGGCGTAACCCGAACCGCCGAATGCAGCGTAAGCGACGCGCCCACGCCGCTCTGCTCCCGCGCCGGCGCCGCCACCACTACCTCGCCCACGCCCCGCAAAGCCCGCACCGCCGCCCACAACCCCGCCGCCGCAATGCCATCATCGTTGATTACCAGTATTTTCAGAAAAATGCCCCCACCCTAACCCTCCCCCACAAGGGGGAGGGAATTTTATCCATAAGCCAGCTACGCCCGTCAATCCCCATCTTGGGGAATGGAACTTTCACCCACAAGCCAGTCACGCCCCAACAATCCCCATCTTGGGGAATGGAACTTTCACCCACAAGCCAGTCACGCCCCAACAATCCCCATCTTAGGGAATGGAACTTTCATCCACAAGCCAGACACACCACAAAATCCCCATCTTGGGGAATGGAACTTTCACCCACAAACCAACCACATCCCCAGAATCCCCTCCCCCTCCGGGGGAGGGTTAGGGTGGGGGCGTCCCCTTACCTACCCCCATAACGAAATCCCCCTTAATGATGCGCCAGCCCTACGGCGTGATATAGCGCGTGCTTCAGCTCCACCGCCGCCATGCTGCGGCGGTAATCCGCCGAGGCGTATACATCCCCCAGCAAATCATCCCCCAAATCGCCGTCCACCAGAGCGGCGGCGGCGGCGATGCTGTCGGCGGTGAGTTCGCTGCCGGATAGCGCCGCCTCTACCGACGGGGCGCGGGTGGGGCGGGGCGTAAGGCCGCCGACGGCGATGCTGGCCCCGGCGCAGCGCGGCGAATGGCTATGCCCGTGGTCCTGGTCGTGTCCGTGATTATGCCCGTGACCGCCGCCGCCCTCCAGCGTCACCACCGCCGCCGCGCCTACCACGGCGAAGGAGGTGGCGGGATGGGCCATCTTGGCGTATTCCGCCACTTGATTCGCCGCCAGCGCCGGCACATCCACGCCGGTAAGCACCTCATCGGCGCCCAGCGCGGTAGTGAACGGGCCGATGAAAAACTCGCCCGCCGGCACCGTCCGCGAACCCGCCGGCCCCTCCAGCTTGAAAGACGCCCCCAAAGCCGTCAGCACCGTAGGCAAATCCGACGCCGGGTCGGCGTGGGCCGCGTTGCCGCCGATAGTGCCGCGGTTACGCACCGCCGGGTCGCCCACCCCGCCGGCCGCCTCGGCCAAAATGCCGCAGGCCGCCTGCACTTCCCGCGACGTGGCGATTTCGTGATGCGTGGTCAACGCCCCGATGCTGATCACCCCGCCCGACACGCTGATGCCCCGCAGCCCGGCGATGCCCCCAATGTCTACCACCTGCGACGGCCGCGCCAGCCGCAGCTTCAGCAGCGGAATCAGGCTATGCCCTCCGGCAATGATTTTCGCATCGGAATCCTGTTGCAAAACCTGCACCGCCTCGGCCACCGAACCGGCCTTGCGATACTCAAACTGCGCTGGATACATCGCTAAACTCCCGTCCGCATTTACGTTCTCTCTACCGGGGGAATGGAATTTCTTGGATTATAGGCGCGAGGCTTGCCGCTGGCAAGGGCAGCTTGACAGATATAAGAATATCAAGCAGAGACTGGCTTATTCTAATCCCCGCGGATAAGGAGGCGGATAAGGAGGCTTTGATGTCTGGCAGGGGAAAAGGCGGGATGAGCAAGGCGCAGAGGGACAATCGTAACGCCGCCCGGAGTACGAGGTGTCCGAAGTGCGGGCTTGTTTTTGACATAAGGAAATCAAGTCGAGCCCCGGATAGCATTCATGGAATGCTGTCGGAGATGTCCGGGCGCCGGTCAGTGGCGTGTCCCAGGTGTAACGCCGGGTATGGCACCTAGTGCGTGCTCATACTAGGTTAATGGGAATCACCGAAAGCCCAATATCAGAAAATTGCCCCGCTGCCTCCCAATCAGTAGGGCAATTTTTACGCACCCAACCGTCAATTTCTCCATTATTCGTATAAGATGCCTCGCTCGTACTGCTTTTGGTGACGTTCGCAATATTTGCCTATGGGGCCACCCCAAAAATTATTCCAGTTTACCCTTTTTTCCGTGCAACGACCGTAGGCGCATTCGTCAAAATCTTTCGGTATCCTGCGCCCTTCAGATTTCCTGTTGCAAGAATTACAAAAAGCTCCTGTTAAAGGTCTGACCTCACCGCAAAGCTTACAACAACCGTGCCGCCCACCACCCTGCTGGTAGCTGCCGCCGCGCCCGCCGCCCTGCTGGTGGCCGCCGGAATACCCTCCGTCATTGCGACCACCACCTTGCCGGGAGTTGCCGGAATAACCCCCGGTATTACGACCGTTACCCTGCCGGGAGTTGCCGGAATAACCCCCGGTATTACGACCGTTACCCTGCCGGGAGTTGCCGTAATAACCCCCGCTATTGCCACCGCCACCCTGCCTTGAGTCACCGGAATAACTCCCGGTATTACGACCGTTGCTCTGCCGGGAGTTGCCGGAATACCCTCCGCCACTGCGACCACCGCCTTGCTGGGAGTTACCGGAATACCCTCCGCTGTTGCCACCGCCGCCCCGCCTTGAGCCGCCGGAATAACTCCCGGTATTACGACCGTTGCCCTGCCGGGAGTTGCCGGAATACCCTCCGCTATTGCTACTGCCGCTCTGCCTTGAGCCGCTGGGGTGCCCCCCGGCATTGCGACCGCCGCCCTGCCGGAAGTTGTCGGAGTGACCCCCACCACTGCTACCGCCGCCCCGCTCTCTAGTATTGGCTCTGCCACCGTCGTCGTATCGAGGAAAATTGTCTCCAAACCTGTCAACCATCTTGTCCACCGTCTTATTGGCAATGAGGGTGGCACGGTCGACCTCATCGAAGTTGTTGCCTTTGCCTGAATTACAATGAATACAAGCAACCTCCAAATTGTACGATGCATCAGGCCCTTTATGGCTTCGCGGCAAAACGTGATCCACATTCCAATCACGGTTGTATCGTGATAAGGTATGCTTGTGACCACACCGATGACACTTCCCCCCAGAACCCCTAAATATTTCCCGTCGCTCGTCGTAAGACCACCTAGGCAAATCTGCACCTCCCCAAATAGATCATATCAATCGCTGAAATGCCCCACGTGATTACCTGTAAATGTACCACCCGCAGAGTTACTAAACAAGGCCAAAAGCCGGACGGTTTCGCCGACACGCCCCGGTATTCCGCCGCCCTTGCGCCCGGACTCCGTCCCACGCGCTAAGACGGGATGGGAATCAGCTCGCCCAGATCCGCGTCGTCAAACATACGGGCATAGCCGCCGTCCCGGCGCCCCGGTTTGCCTTGCGCTATTCTGACCATAGATCGCACCCCAAGAATTGCCGGTCGGCTTGCGTTGCCGCATCTAATACCGAGTAGCTGCCGGCCGCCGGGTCCATGACTACGTCCCCCGGTAGTGTAACCGCTTGGATCAATGCCGCTTGTAGCTGGACCGGCTTGCGGTGCGTATGGCCGTTCTTGGTTACGGTTTCGGTCCAGACGTCCGGGATGTCGTGTTTTTGCCATACGCCCTTGGCCCGTTTCGGCGATTTTTGGATCACCAGCAGATGCTCGCTTTGCCGCCGGGAACGATAGCCCATTCCTATTTTATCTTTGTTCCAAGTTATGAGGTCGACTATGGACAGGCCATCCGGCAGCCAGCCGTTCACGCCGGTGCATAGATGGTATTTGTCGACCCACAATAATAAATGCCCCGATGGGATCAACGTTTTGGCAATGCCTTGTATGAATTCGGAAATTTCCGCATCGTTCATTTGCGTTAGTTCGGAGCGGCGCCGGCCCCGGGATTCGCCCTCGTTGCCGTACTGCATCTTGTCCAGTATGCCCCGGTATTGCGGGTCAAAGAAGCATAGCGGGACGCAATCCGGCTCCAGTTCCGCCAGTAATGCCAAGCCGTTATATTGGTTTCGCCGGTTTAGCGGCAACGGCCACTCCGCCGGTTTGTTGATTTGCGCGGGGCGTTCCCTGATCGTGGAAAATACAACCGTCATTCCCGTCTCCCGTTGCCGGATGCATTGAGGAGGGAGCAATTGCAATTGCGGCCGCCCCCTCCTCCGGCTGGAAAATTGTCTTTTAGCCCCGCGCCTCTTGAATCGCTTGCCAAACCCGTTGCGGGGTCAGCGGCATTTCAATGCGCGTCACCCCCAGCGGGCGCAGGGCGTCAATCACTGCGTTGTAGATGGTGACCGTGGAGGCGATCGTCCCGGTTTCGCCGATGCCCTTGACGCCCAGGGGGTTGTGCGGCGACGGGGTTTCCGAGGAGTAGGTTTCGATGTCCGGCACCATGTGCGCTTTGGGCAGGGCGTAATCCTGCATCGAGCCGGTGAGCAGTTGCCCGTCGTCGCCGTAGACCGCGCCCTCCCATAGCGCCTGCCCGGCGCCCTGCACTACGCCGCCGTGAACCTGCCCCTCGACAATCATCGGGTTGATTTGCGGGCCGCAGTCGTCCACCGCCACATAGCGGCGCAGTTCGATATGGCCGTTGTCGGGGTCGACGTCCACCACCGCCGCGTGAGCGCCAAAGGGGTAGACGAAGTTGGGCGGGTCGTAGAAAGCCGACGCCTCCAGCCCCGGCTCCATCCCCTCCGGCATATTCCAGGCTACATTAGCCATCAGCGCGATTTCTTGGATCGACTTGCTCTGATCCGGCGTACCCCGGACGAAAAACTGGCCGTCGGCGTACTCGATATCCGCTTCCGCCGCTTCCAGGAGATGCGCCGCCAGCGCCCGCGCCTTGTCCTTGATTTTGTTCAGCCCCAGCACCAACGCGCCGGCGCCCACCGCGGTGGTGCGGCTGCCGTAGGTTCCCCAGCCCATCGGCGTGTTATCGGTGTCGCCGTGGACGATTTCCACGTCGTCCAACGGCACGCCCAGGGTATCGGAAACGATCTGCGCGAAAGTGGTTTCCTCGCCCTGCCCGTGGGGGGATACGCCGACATAGGCGTTGACCTTGCCCGAGGGGTGAAAGCGCACCACGGCGCTTTCCCACAGTCCGCCGCCGAAGCCGACGGCGCCCGCCACCTGCGACGGCCCCAGTCCGCAGATTTCGCAGTAGCAGGAAACGCCGATGCCGGTGTAATGGCCCAGTTCCCGGGCTTGGGCCTGTTCCTCGCGCAGGCTGGAGTAGCCCACGCGATTGAGGGCCAGGTCCAGCGCCGCCTCGTAATCGCCGCTGTCGTAAGTCAGGCCGGCGACTACATCGTGGCCGTTATCGAACTTGGGGATCAGGTTGCGCCGCCGCACCGCCACCGAGTCCATACCCAGCTCGGCGGCGACCAAGTCCACCAGCCGCTCCAGCAGGAACGTGGCTTCGGGGCGGCCGGCGCCGCGGTAGGCATCTACCGGCGTGGTATTGGTGAACACGCCGTAGATATCGGCCTTGACCCCGCTGAGGGCGTAAGGCCCGCTGTACATCAGTCCGTGCAGGATGGTCGGCACCCCCGGGGCGGCGGTGGACAGATACGCCCCCATCCCGGCGTGAACCACGGAACGGACGCCGGTGATTTTGCCGTCGCGGGTAGCCGCCATTTCCACCTTTTCCACATGGTCGCGCCCGTGAATGGTGGCCTGGAAATTTTCGATGCGGGTTTCGGTCCATTTCACCGGACGGTTCAGCCGCATGGCGCAAAAGGCGGCGATCATTTCATCGGCGTAGACCGGGATCTTGCTGCCGAAACCGCCGCCCACCTCGGTGGCGATCACCCGGATCTTATGCTCCGCCACCCCGGTAATCAGAGACGCCAGGAAACGGACGATGTGCGGATTCTGGCTGGTGCTCCACAAGGTAAGCTCGCCCATCGACTTCAGCCAGTTGGCGACCGCGGAGCGGGGTTCCATCGCGTTAGGCACCAGCCGCTGCTGCACGATGGTATCGCTCACCACCACATCGGCCTCGGCAAAGGCGGCATCGGGGTCGCCGCCGCTGGCGACCCAGTGAAACGCTTGATTGTTGGGGGCGTCGTCGTGGAGCTGCGGCGCCCCGGCGTCCATCGCCGCCGCCGGATTCACCACCGCCGGCAATGGTTCGTAGCCGACGATGATCAGCTCCAACGCATCCTCGGCTTGATACCGCGTATCCGCCACCACCACGGCCACGGCGTCGCCCTGGTAGCGGACTATATCTTTGGCGATGGCCGGGTGCGCCACGGCCTTGACGTCGGAGTCCGGCGGAATCCAGGCGCAGGGGATGGGCGCCAAAACGCCGTCCACATCCGCCCCGGTATAGACCGCGATAACGCCCGGAGCGGCCGCGGCGGCGGCGGTGTCAACGCCGGTGATGCGGGCGTGGGCGTGGGGGCTGCGCAGGATAGCGGCGTGAACCATGCCCGGCAAAGTCACATCATCGGTATAGACCGAGCCGCCGGTAATCAGGCGGGGATCCTCCCGCCGGCGGATCCCGGAACCGAAAATTCTGGTAGTCATACCCTAGCCTCCCTTGGCCTCGGCGGCCGCCAGGACCGCCCGCACGATGTTGTGGTAGCCGGTGCAACGGCAGATATTGCCCTCCAGCCCCTGCCGCACCTCATCGGCGGTCGGGTTGGGATTGCGCTCCAGCAGTTCCACGGCGGTCATAATCATGCCGGCGGTGCAATACCCGCACTGCAAGCCGTGGTTATCCCAAAAGGCTTCCTGCATGGCGTGCAGCCCGCCGCCGGGGGCCAGCCCCTCGATAGTGGTAATATCGGCGCCGTCGGCCTGCGCCGCCAGACAGGTGCAGGATTTCACGGTAACGCCGTCCATCCGCACCACGCAGGCGCCGCACTGGCTAGTATCGCAGCCGATTTTAGTGCCGGTAAGCCCCAAGTTATCCCGCAGGAAATGCACCAGCAGCAGACGCGGCTCCACGTCGCCTTCGCGGCGCTCTCCGTTGACAGTCATCTGAATTTTCAATACAGCCCCCTCCGGGGTAGAATTCGGCAGCCTGAGCCGAATACCCCGCAGTATAATGTCGCCCCCCAACATCGTCAACGCGCCCCGGTCATCCGCCCCTGAGCCGCTCCAGTTCCGCCTCCAGCTCCCGAACCCGCGCCTCCGCCCGATCCCGAGCCTCCCGTTCCCGGATACGCGCCTCCCGTTCCCGGATACGGGCTTCCCGTTCCCGGATACGGGCTTCCCGTTCCTGAACAAGGGCTTCCCTTTCATGGATACGGGCGTCTCTTTCCCGATCCAGTTCCTCGCGCACGTCGTCGTAGGTGGCGATATGCCGCCCGGTCAGCGGGTCAATCCACCGCAGCGTTGCCCTTTCCCAGCGCAGGATCAGGTTTAGGACCCGGCTGTATCCTTGATAGACTACGCCGTCGGCCGTTTCCCCCCTTTCGATGGGGATGGGGCGATATAGCCCGTCCGCCAGCCGGTCGCCGGCCAGAGGCGCATCGTGCCAGCTTCCCCCGGTTTCGTCGAAGCGCCAGTATTCCGCCACCCCCAGGCGCTCGTAATTATCCCGTTTCACCCCGGTGTCCATTGCCCCGGTGCTTTCCGACGCCACCTCTAGCACGAAATCGGGCGGCTTGCCCTGCCGCGATACGATGTACCCGTTATCCTGCCGGTACATCTCCAGGTTGACGTTCAAGGCGATCAGCAAGTCCGGCCGCCGCCGGGGTATAGTGTGGTCGCCCGGCGCCAGGGTGATATACAGCTCGGCGCCGATTAACGTGGTTTCCCGGCGGCCCAAGTGCTGCCGTAGGTTTTCGGGCTGTCCCCGGTCGAATATGTGGATATAATTGGTCATTTTCTCGTCCGCTCCGCGCTCCGGCGGATCCGGCAGGCGGAAAGTATCGGTTGCGGCGGCGGCGGCCGGGCGGGCATCGGTTACGGCAACGGCCAGGTTGGCGGTAGTCATGTCGGGCCTCGCAAGGCTTGCTAGCGTTCTGATTGCGGATGCGCGTTTTTCGCTAGTATAAACGGGCTGATTCCGCTGCGGCGCATTCCTGCGCCCCGGTCAATCGCCTTTCAGCCGCTCCAGCTCATCCTCCAGTTCCCGGATACGCGCCTCCGCCCGGATACGGGCATCCCGTTCATGGATGCGGGCTTCCCTTTCCTGAAAAAGGGCCTCCCGTTCCCGATCCAGTTCCTCGCGCAGATCGTCGTAGGTGGCGATGTGCCGCCCGGTCAGCGGGTCAATCCACCGCAGCGTGGCACTTTCCCAGCGCAGGATCAGGTTTAGTACCCGGCTGTATCCCTGATAGACAGTGCCTTCTGCCGTTTCCCCCCTTTCGATGGGGATGGGGCGGTAGACCCCGTCCGCCAGCCGGTCGCCGGCCAGGGGTGTGCCGTGCCAGCACCCCCCGGTTTCGTCGAAGCGCCAGTATTCCGCCACCCCCAGATACTCGTAATTATCCCGTTTCACCCCGGTGTCCATTGCCCCGGTGCTTTCCGACGCCACCTCTAGCACGAAATCCGGCGGCTTGCCCTGCCGCGATACGATGTACCCGTTATCTTGCCGGTACATTTCCAGGTTGACGTTCAGCGCGATCAGCAAATCCGGCCTACGCCGGGGTATAGTGTGGTCGCCCGGCGCCAGGGTGATATACAGCTCGGCGCCGATTAACGTGGTTTCCCGGTTCCCCAAGTGCTGCCGGAGGTTTTCGGGCTGTCCCCGGTCGAATATATGGATATAATTGGTCATTTTCTCATCCGCTCCGCGCTCCGGCGGATCCGGCAGGCGGAAAGTATCGGTTGCGGCGGCGACAGGGTCGGCATCGGTTACGGCAACGGCCAGGTTGGCGGTAGTCATGTCGGGCCTCGCAAGGCTTGCTAGCGTTCTGATAGGCGCGTTCACCGCAGTTTAACAGGAATGCGGCGGCATATCCGCACATCCGCGGGCGGCGTATGACGGCCCGCCCCTTGCGCCCCGCCGCCCGCCGCCCTATCATCCCATACCGACACGCCGACGCCGACGCCGCACTACTGGGAGGATATGCCCGATGTTCCCGAAAGCCGTTTTTCCCGACACCGCCGAAATTAACCCCCAGGGGCATTTGACCATCGGCGGATGTAGCGCCCCGGACCTGGCCGCCGAATACGGCACTCCGGTCTACGTGCTGGACGAAGCCACCATCCGCGCCCGCTGCCGCTCCTTTATCCAAGAATTCCGGCAGCGCTCCCCCGGCGCCAAAGTGGCCTACGCCTGCAAAGCGTTTATCAATCCCGCCCTCGCCCGCCTGCTGCACGAGGAAGGGCTGGGGTTCGATGTAGTCTCCGGCGGCGAACTGGCAACCCTCCGCCACGCCGGCGTTCCGCTGGACGACGTCTATTTCCACGGCAACAACAAAACCCCGCAGGAATTGCAGGAAGCCCTGGAGCAGTCCATCGGCTGGATCGTGGTGGACAGTTTCCACGAACTGGAGCTGCTGAACCGGCTGGCCGCTGAAGCCGGCAAGACGCAGGATATCCTGTTGCGGGTTTCGCCGGGCATCGATCCCCATACCCACGTCTACACCACCACCGGCATCCTGGATTCCAAATTCGGGTTTTCCATCCAGACCGGCCACGCCGCCATCGCCGTCCGCCAGGCGCTGGCCGCCCCCAACCTCAACCTGCGCGGCCTTCACTTTCACCTGGGTTCGCCGGTGTTCGAGCTGGAGCCCTACCGCGTCGCCACCGATCTGGCGCTGCGCTTCGCCGCCCAGTTCCGGGAGGAGGGCCTGCGACTGCAACAATTCAGCCCCGGCGGCGGATTCGCCGTGGCCTACACCCGCGACCAGTCGCCCCCGTCCATCGCCGACTACGCCGAAACCATCGCCTCCGCAACGACCGCCGCCTGCCGCGACTTGGGAATGGAAATCCCGGCGCTGGTAGTCGAGCCCGGCCGCGCCATCATCGGCCCCGCCGGCGTCGCCCTCTACCGCGTCGGCGCCATCAAAGACATCCCCGGCGTCCGCAAATTTATCAGCGTCGACGGCGGGATGGGCGACAACATCCGCCCCGCCTTGTACGAGGCGCAGTACGAAGTGATCGCCGCCAACAAAGCCGACGCCGCCCCCACGGAAACCGTCACCATCGCCGGCAAATACTGCGAATCCGGCGACCTGCTGGCGCAGGGCGTTATGCTCCCCGAAATCGAACCCGGCGACTTGCTGGCAATCCCGGTAGCCGGCGCCTACTGCCCATCCATGGCCTCCAACTACAACCTCAACCCCCGCCCGCCGATGGCGCTGGCCGCCAACGGCGCATCCCGCCTGATCCGCCGCCGCGAAAGCTACCAGGATCTGATGCACTGCGATTTGGAATAATAAACCGCGCCGCGAAACGCCCGAAAAACGCCCCAAAAATCCCTGCGTGATCCGCGCCCCCGGCGTTTAATATAACCCAATGCCGTGGCAAACCTTGGGCCAGGATCACATCATAGCCCGCCTGCAACCCGCGCTGGAGCAGGGGCGGGCGGCCCACGCTTACCTGCTCACCGGCCCCCCCCGCGTCGGCAAACTCACCTTGGCGCGGGAAGTGGCGCAGGCGGTCAACTGTCTGCAAGGCCCCGGCGCCCCCTGCGGCCAATGCGTCCAATGCCGCCGCATCGCCGCCGGACGCCACGCCGACATCCGCATAGTAGACATCGAATTCAGCCGCCAAGTAGAGGGACGGGAAACCGTAACCGTCATAACCATCGGCGCCGTCCGCGAACTGGAGCGGGCGGTCAACCTCAACCCCTTTGAGGGCTCCCGCACCGTGATAATCATCGACGGCGCGGGCAACATGACCCCCGAGGCGGCCAATGCGCTGCTGAAAACGCTGGAGGAACCCCCGCCGGGCGTGCTATTCCTGCTATTGGCCGACGACCAGGACGCCCTGCTAAGCACCATCCGCTCCCGCTGCCAGACCTTGTCGCTGCTGCCGATGCCGCGCCGCGATATGCTGGCGTTCCTGATGCAGCAGACCGGCCCCGACGGCCGCCCCGTAACCGAAGCCGACGCCGATCTGCTCTACCGGCTATCCCGCGGCTGCCTGGGCTGGGCCATAAACGCGCTAAGCAGCCCGGAGTTGCTGGAGCAGCGCCAGGCCGACCTGGAGCGGATGCGGGAAACCATATCCGCCGGCCTCGACGCCCGGTTCGCCTACGCCGCGGAAATAGCCTCGCTGCACAGCGCCAACCGTCCGGCGGCCCGCGAACTGCTGTCGCAATGGCTGCGCTGGTGGCGCGACCTGCTGCTAATCAAAGCCGATGCCGGCGAATACCTCCACAACGCCGACCATGCCCCCGCCCTGCGCTCCCACGCCGCCGCGCTAACCACCCCGCAAATAACCGCCTACATCCGCCGCCTACAAACCACCCTAGCCGCCCTAGACGCCAACGCCAGCCCCCGCCTGGCCCTGGAGACGCTGCTGCTGAATGTGGAGTGATGGGGGAATCTGAAATACCCGCCAGAACCTCTATTGCGCTCCATAAAACATAGGCGTATAATCCCAAATGAAAAAATATGCAGGGAGGCAATCACGAATATGCCCATTCCAGAATCCCAATTGAGCGGATGGTCTCACCACGGGTCGCAAGATGCCTCAATAAAGACTCACGAAGCCATCAGAAGGGTATTGGAGGCCCACCCGTGGCCTTCGGGAATGACCTACGATTTCTTTCTGCAAGGTTCGTACAGAAACGACACCAATATCAGTGGCGACAGCGATGTTGACGTGATGTTGGAGCTCAATTCAACTTTACGGAATGATACAAGCTCGCTTTCTCAATCTGATCGGAATCGTCTGGCAAAGTCTTTTGAGCCGCCAAAGTATGATTGGAATGATTTTAGGCGCGAGGCTCTGAAAGCATTGACAAACGGATTTGGCGGAGGACTCGTAGGTCAAGGAAACAAATCCATCAAACTGAAGGCGAACCGCCCAAGGTTGGCCGCCGATGTTGTAGTTTGTATGGAATACCGCAAATATACTTTGCACAATCGTTACGAAAAAGGGGTTACATTTTGGGCTTTGCATGACAAACACTGGATACTCAATTACCCAAAACAGCATTATGACAATGGCGCGGACAAAAGCAAGCGCACTGGAGACCGATACAAACGGACTGTGCGTATGTTCAAGAACGCCAGAAACCACTTGGCTTCCAATAACCTGATTAGCTCCAATCTTGCGCCATCTTACTTCTTAGAGTGCCTTCTTTACAACGTGCCGGACTCAGCCTTTCGGACGGGGTTTCAAGATACCTACTGCTCAGTTGTCAACTGGATGTCGCAGAACAACCTAGAGAGATCTGTCTGCCAGAACGGACAGCAATCCCTGTTTGGCCCTTCTCCTCAACAGTGGTCTCTTAATAACGCCAAAACACTTGTGAATCAGCTTGTAACGTTGTGGCATAACTGGGGCTAAAGGAGCGCAAATGCATTCTTACGACTTGGAAGGAAGGGCGAAAATATATATCGGGCTCGCCGCACTCAGTATATTGCCGGTTTGGCTTCTTGATACAGGACTGAATGCCATCAACTATGATCCGCAGTGGTGGTTGAGTACACCTTCCTTTGCCGGCTTCTATTCTGTTCTGTACTGGCTGTTCAATTGCTACATGTGGCGACGGGGTTTTCTACGAAAACTGAGGATTCTTAACGTTCCAGACCTTAATGGGGAGTGGGAAGGTATAGTCCAATCATCTTACAGTGAAAATACCACTCAACAATTCACAGTGATTATAATGCAGAACTGGTCAAAAATTTCGATAACTTTAGAAACTCGTGAATCTCGCTCCCGTAGCAACGTTGCGAGCTTGAAAGTCTCTGACTCTCCTTTTCCTGAACTTATATACACGTATATCAACGAACCCAAGTCTAATTCACCCAATACAATGCATATACATCGGGGGGTTGCACTCCTCGAGTACAAAAACTTAAGTCTTGAAGGTGGGTATTTCACAGGAAGGGGTAGAAATACGTATGGTGAAATCCGTCTGAAAAGGAAATAATCCTTAGCATCGCTGCGGACGGGTTCAGGAACTCACTATCCCAAGATAACGGCAGAACTCAACAGGTAGTATGTAAAAAGCTGCCGCCCCGCCCCAAACCGTGCTACCATATACGCCCCGGACAGATGTATCTACCGGCAAGCTGGCGGTGACTGTCAGCTACTCCGATGGAGTAGAAATCCAGATCCTGCCCGCCATAAAGACCAAGTCGGGCATCCGTATCCCAGACCCAAAGAGCAACGGCTGGAGCAAGGTGATTCACCCGGAAAAATTTGCCGAAAAACTTACAAATGTCAATCAGGAAAATCAAGGTCGCGTCATACCGGCAATCAAGCTGACCAAAGGTTTAGCGGCCCGAAGCATTCAACGCGAGAAAGACAAAATCAGCGGCTATCACTTGGAATCTTTGGCAATCGAAGCGTTCAACAATTATCGAGGGCCTCACGACTTGAAAAGCATGGTAAATCACCTCCTCGGTTTTTCTGCTGGCGCTGTCCTACAACCTATCAAAGACTCCACTGGACAGTCTAGGTTGGTAGACGAGTACCTTGGCCCACCGGGGAGTCCTGGGCGCAAAAGGGCGGCCGCTGCCTTCCGAAAAATGCAGAGCAGCCTTAACAGTTGCCGGTCTGCTACAGATCTTGACAGCTTGTTTGCCTAATCACCGCAGGAAAAATACTAATGAAAGAAAAATTCATTCTCATTTCAGGAAGCGCAGGGCTTTCGCGCCAACCGGAAAAGCTGGACCTTGCCATCGAATTCGTGCAGTGCTTCACTAGCGAAGTGCTAAGGCGCGGCGGCGGTCTGGTAGTGTTGGCCGGAGCCGAGGAGGCTACCAAAGACCAACGTGGCATACCGCATATTTTCGATTGGGTCGTGTTGCGGGAAGTCAATCAGTACGCCCGAACCACTACCGATAACCCGCGTTGCTACGCCAAAGTTGTGATGTCCGATGCAGCAACCGAATCAAAGATCGACGACACAAACTTGCTAACCCTGGGAGAATTGCAACAGAGAAACGTTATAAAAATTCATCACATCCGACGGGAAGTATTCACTGGTGGAGAATATCGGAAAGCGGAACTCGATTTGGCTGACGCTATGCTCGCCATAGGCGGCGGGAAAGGAACCTATTCTATCGGAACGAAAATGACAGCCGCAGGCAAACCGGTGTTGCCGCTGGATTTAGACCTCGGCGCATCGCAGAACGACGGTGATGGCGCAGTAACATTAAACCGTGAAATGATGTCCCACCCCAACCGCTTTTTCCCAAATACACACCCAAACGTGATCAACAGGCTACAAACAATCTCATTGAACCGCGGAGTTAGCGATGCAAAAACGGCGGCCCAAGTCGCCGTTGAAATGATGTCTAGTGAATTGGGCGTATCCACAAGAGTATCGCTGAAATCCAAAATCCGATGGGCTTTTGCCATTATTTCTAAGTTTGTGAAATCAATTCCTCTGGCATCAGCGGCAATTAAAGTTTTTGAGTATATCAAGGGCCTGTTTTAATTGCTGCCGCCCCGCCCCAAACTGTGCTACCATACCCCCGCCATGCTATCCGCCCTCCTATCCGCCGTCAACCTTGGGCCGCGCCTTGCGTTGCGGACCCCCTTTTTCTATGGCTGGATCATCTTGGCCTCGGCCGGCAGCGCCCAGGTTGTCCGCAACGCCGCCGCTAGTTTGACCATTGCCGTCTTTATGTTCCCTTTGTCTGAGGAACTGGGCTGGAGCCGGACGCTCATCGCCGGCGCCGCCAGCTTTGGCGGACTGGCCGCCTCGGCCCTGTCGCCCGCCGTCGGCTGGCTGGTCGACAAATACGGCGCCCGGCTGGTGCTGTTCGCCAGTATCCTCATTATGGGGCTGTCCACCATATCCCTGGCTTGGGCTACCGTCCCCGCCGCTTTCTATATCGCCTACGGCGTTGGGCGGGTCATCTTTTCCAGCCCGGTGCAAATCGGCTCATCGGTGGTCGTATCCCGCTGGTTTATTCGGATGCGCGGGCGCGCCAGCGGCATATTGTTCGGCTCCCACTCCGTCGGACTGGTGCTGTTCCCCCTGATCGCATCCCTGATCATCGGCGCCAGCGGATGGCGCGACGCCTGGATCGTCCTGGGCCTGCTGGTATGGGCCATTGCCCTGCTCCCCACCGGGTTGCTGCTGGTGCAGCAGCCCGAGGATGTGGGGCTGCAACCCGACGGCGACGCCCCTCTAACCCCCAACGCCAAAGAAACCCCGGAAACCCCCACTATACCCGCCCCCGACGAACCCGTCTGGACCCTCAAGGAAGCCGTCCGCACGCCAACCCTCTGGATTGTCGCCGCCGCCACTGGCGCCCTGTTTCTGGTGCAGGCCGGCGTCAACACCCACTTGGCCGCCTACCTGCGCGACCAGCAACTCAGCGCCGCCTTCGCCGGCATCGGCATCAGCCTCAACGCCCTGTTCTTGGGGATGGGCAGCATCGCTTGGGGCTGGATTGTCGAGCGCATCACCGCCCGCTATGTAATGGCGGCCATCGCGCTGTCGGTCGCCGCCGCCTCCGCCCTTTTCATCGCCGCCGGCACAACAACTGAAGCCCTGGTCTATTCGGCGCTGTTCGGCTTCGGCGTCGGCGGACTGCTGTCGGTGCCGCCGGTAATCTATGCCGACTACTACGGACGCCGCTCCCTGGGCGCTATCCGCGGCGTGGCCGAACCCCTTACCAGCTTCGGGCAAGCCATCGGCGCCGTGCTGTCCGGCGCGGTATTCGACCTCACCGAAAGCTATCAATGGGCCTTCGCCGCCTTCGCCATCCTCGCCCTATCCGCCGCCGCCCTCGTGATGTTCGCCCGCCCGCCGCAACGCCGTCACTCCAAATTCCACGGGATATAAGGCTTCCAGGCGTCCAGAATCGTCCGGTTCTGGAGGATCAGATAAGGGTTAGGATCCGGCGCCCGCGGCGGCGCCCGCAGCGACATCCGCGCCTCGGCCGGCGTATGCCCCGCCTTCCGCAGATTGCAGCGGGTGCAGGCGGTCACCACGTTTTCCCAAGTATGCCCCCCTTTCTGATGCCGCGGAATTACGTGATCCAGCGTCAAATCCGGCGCCTTTTTCCCGCAATACTGGCAAGTGAAGCGGTCGCGCATAAACACTTCCCGCTTCGACAGCTTGCGCGGCAGAAACGGACGCTTCACCAGATAAACCAGCCGGATAATCGCCGGCGCATCAACCGGCCCCGCAATGGTATGCAGCCGCCCTTCGTGCTGCTCCAGCAATTCCGCCTTGCCCTTATCCACCATCACCACCGCCCGGCGCACGGTGCAGACGTTCACCGGAACGTAGTTCAGGTTCAGCACCAGCACCGGCGCCCGGATCAGCGTCTGCGGGTCCATACGTCCGCCGTCGTCCCCCCCGGCGCCGTTGCCGCCGATGATCGCGGCGTCCGCCGGGGCAACCTTCGTCTCCGAAACCAATCCGGTCACTGACAGCGCCTCCAGACATATCCGGCCCAGTGCCGCCATTCTACCCTAGGGTACATCCCAAGAAAAGCGATCCCGGCCATTCCCGCAAAACCCGAACATTTTCCCTAAAATCCCGCCATAAAGCATTGACTCTCGCCATACGGATGTTCTAAATTAACCCCGCAGTATTCAGAACAACCGTTTGGGGGGATGATATGGTAACGCTACAAGCCGCCCGACCGCGATCCCTAAGCCCCAGGACCCGGCCCGCCGCCGCCCCAACCGATGACCCCTCCGAATTTGACCACTATGCCGACAACGGCTGCGAAGCCTCCGACACCTGCCTTGACTGCCCCCTGCCCCGGTGCAAGTATGACGACCCCGTCTGGTACCGGCGCAACCGCCGCCTGGCCCACGACTTCCGCATCGTCCAGGTCATGCAGCAGGAAGCCCTCACCATTGAGCAAACCGCCGAGCGGTTCGCCGTAACCCCCCGCACCATCTTTCGCATCATGCAACGCTGCCGCGAAGCCATCGCCCACCCCGCCGCCGACCTCCCCCTCGCCGCCTAACCCCGGGGCAGGCCCTGTACATCCTTCGACAAGCTCAGGATGAATGGATCTGCCCCATTCATCCGGGGCAACCCGCCGTCGCAACCGGAGGTCGACGCCCCGGCAGTGGGCAACCCCATTCATCCGGGGTTACCCGATTTATCCGGGGCAACCCCGTTCATCCTGAGCCGATCCATTCATCCTGAGCTTGTCGAAGGATGAATGGATCGGCCCCGGCTACCCCCGGGGCAGCCCCAGCCCCCGGCTGGCGATGATGTTCCGTTGCACTTCCGAAGTCCCGGCGGCGATGGTTCCCGAAAAACTCAGCATCCAATGTTCCTGCACCCGCCCCCGCAGCGGCGCCCGCTCCTCCTCCCGGCCCAGGGTGCCGTACAGCCCCAGCACGTCCATCGCCGCCTCGGTCACCCGCCGCACCGTTTCGCTGCCGAAAACCTTGCTCATGGACGCCTCCCGCGTCGGCACCAGCCCCTGCGACTGCATATAGGCGACGTTGTACGCCATCAGCCGCGCCACCTCGCACTCGATATAGCGATCCGCCATCAGGCTCCGCACCCAGGGGACGTCCATCACCGCCTGCCCGTTGCGCCGCGTGGCCGTGGCATACTCCCGCACATCATCCAGCAGACGCCGCGCATTGGCCGAGTAGTCAATGCCGGAACGCTCGAAATCCAGCAGCGTCACCGCCACATACCAGCCCCGATCCTCCTCCCCCACCACATTGGCCCGCGGCACCCGCACATTATCGAACAGCACCTGATTGAACTCATGCCCCCCCGCCATATTGATAATCGGGCGCACCGACACCCCCGGCGATTTCATATCCACCAGCACAAAGCTGATCCCCCGGTGTTTCGGGGCGTCCGGATCCGTCCGGGTAAGCAGCATAATCCAGTCCGCCCGGTGCGCCAGCGTGGTCCAGATCTTGCCGCCGTTAATCACCAGATCATCGCCGTCGCGCACCGCGCGGGTGCTTAGAGACGCCAAATCCGAACCCGACTCCGGCTCGCTGTACCCCTGGCACCACTGCACCTCCCCCCGCGCCACCGGCGGCAGGTGCGTCCGCTTCTGTTCCTCCGAACCGTGGATCATCAGCGTCGGCCCCAGCATTCGCACCCCGAAAATATCCCGCCCCGGCGCCCGCAGATAGGCGATTTCCTCGTTAAAAATCGCCGACTTCACCGGCGAGGCCCCCTGCCCCCCGTACTCCTCCGGCCAATGCATGGTAAGCCAGCCCCGATCCGCCATCTTGCGCCGGATAACCCGGGTCAAATCCCAATCGTCCTCCTCGGGATACCGCCCGCCGCCCTCCCAGCTCCCCGGCAGCTCCGTATCCAAAAACGCCCGCAATTCTTGGCGAAAGGCTTCATCTTCCGGCGTAAACTTGAAATCCAAAACAACCCTCCCGTTCAACATCAATGCGAATTTCTAAAATAGGCCCCCGCAACCGGGGCCGGCGTCCGTCATCCTGAGCCGGTCGCAGGACGCCGGCCCCGCAACCCGCGCCTTACCCCCCGACCGCCACGCAAGTGACCGTCCGCACCACGCCGTTGACCGTATGAATGCGCCCGGTCACCAGCTCCCCCACCACCGAAATATCCTCGGCGCTAATCATCGCGATGATGTCGTAAGGCCCGGTCACCACATCCACCGTCGCCACGCCCGGCAACCCGGTCAAGGTCGCCGCCACTTCCCGGGTTTTCCCTACCGCCGTTTCCACCAACAAATACGCTTTCGTCGCCATCCTGTACCCTTCCCCATCGGCAAATTTTACCAGCGCCAATTTTAGGCTCGCCCTGCAAAACTGTCAATTACAATCCTATAATGGAGTAATGAAACCGCCAACGACGCAACCGCCAATGATGTGCCTGGCCCGCGGCGCCCTAGAACTGGGCCTATCCCTGTCGCGCGCGCAACTGGCCCAATTCGCCGACTACTACCGCGGCTTAACCGAATGGAACCAAAAAATCAACTTGACCGCCATCGCCGGCTGCCGCGACACCCAAATAAAGCATTTCCTGGACTCCCTGACCGTATGCCTAGCCGCCCGGCAAGAGCTGGCCGGACCCGCCCGCATCATCGACATTGGCAGCGGCGGCGGTTTCCCCGGCATTCCCCTCAAAATCGCCTTTCCCCAAATCGAGCTACACCTGATCGACTCGGTAGCCAAAAAAACCGCCTTCCTGCAACACATTGCCGCCGCGCTGAACCTGCCGGGCGTGACCGCCCATACCGGACGCGCCGAAACCCTGGCCCGCCAACCGGAACTGCGCGATTCCTTTGACTTGGCCCTGGCCCGCGGCGTAGCCCGCCTGCCCCTGCTGCTGGAATACGCGCTCCCCTTCTGCCGCCCCGGCGGAAAAGCCATCGCCCTCAAGCAAGGCGACATTGAACAGGAACTGGCCGAGGCGCAATTCGCCCTATCCCAACTGGCCGCCCAACCTGCCGGGCTATTCCCCGTAACCCTAGCCGCCTTGCCCGACCATCGCCTGATCGCCGCTTTCCGAAAAACCGCCGCCACGCCCCAACGCTACCCCCGCCGCCCCGGAATCCCCGCCAAGCGCCCGCTGCTGGCCCCACAAAAAAGACCCCGCACGGGGGATGCGGGGTCAAAACCCATACCCAACGCCGAATCCGCCGGCGCAACCAGCAACGCGCCCCGCGGCAACCGGCCGCCGCCCGATGCCTAATCCGTAGGCGGCGGCGTGTGATAAAACCGCGTATCCGGCGCCCGGTTATGGATATTCTTGGTCCCCTTCTTGAAAATGCAAGTGCGGATGTTGTTTTCCAGCTCCTTCGGATCCATCACGCCGTACCGCGCCACCGCCGCCTCGCTGGTAAGATACTCGTTCATCTTGGCCAGCACTTCATCCGCCGTTGCCCCTACCGCGATAAAGCGGTCCCGCGGATCCGACAAAAAGTTGCTCACCCGCGCATAATAAGTCTCGGCCATACTCCTCCTCCATCCTGAACTACCCCGCAATCCCCCCGCCCAACCCAAGAAACCATCAAATAAATACACCATACCCCCCGCCCTTGTCAATCCAACCCCATCATCTCAACCCCCCGTCATTCATCCTGAGCTTGTCGAAGGATGAATGCCAAGGCGCCCCCTCAGCCCCCAACTACCCCGCAAAATATGCTACCATTACCCCCAATCCCCGGCCGCCCCCAAGAAAATCCCCATAAAGCGAGCCGCCCAATGCGATACGCACAGATACCCGCCCGCGCCCCCGATACCCCGTTGCAATTCGTATGGCAACGACTGAAAAGCCTTTCCCCCTTGACCGCTTTCCTGTCCATCGCGCTGGTTGCCGCCCTGGTGGCTCTGCTTTACACCGCCCTGCCGGCGGCCGCGCAAATCTCCCCCCCCCCCGCGGTGACCGACTACGATTCCGATGATGACGGGCTGATTGAAATCGCTAACCTTGACCAGCTCAACGCCGTCCGCTGGGACCCCGACGGCAACGGCAACCCCTATGCCGCCAACGCCGCGGATTACGATGCCGCCTTTCCCGACCGCAACCCTTATCCCGCGGGGCGGATGGGCTGCATCGCCATCGCCTGTTTCGGCTACGAACTGGCCGCCGATCTGGATTTCGATACGGATAACGACAATAGCGTAACCTCCGCCGACGCCTACCCCGACTGGACGCCGCTGCCGGCGTATTCCGCGGTGTTCAACGGCAACGGACACACCGTCAACCGCTTGACCATCAGCGGCGCCCGCACTCATGCCGGGCTGTTCGCGGTGCTGAACTCCAACGGCTTCATCCGCAACTTGGGCATCATCAACCCCGACATTTCCTCCTCCTCCACCCATGCCTCGGTAGGCGCCATCGCCGGCCGCAACTACGGGGTCATCACCGCTTCCTACGCCTCCGGCGGCGCCATCCGGCTCAACGCCGGCCGCTCCCGCGCCGGCGGACTGGTCGGCTTGAACAACGGCCGCATCCGCGCCGCCTGGTCCTCCGTCCCGGTCGACGCCGGCGCCCATCCCATCGCCAACGTAGGCGGCCTCGTCGGCTTCCACGGCGGCCGCATCACCGCCTCTTACGCCATCGGAACCGTCGCCGCATCCTCCGCATCCGCCCAATACGGCCGCGGCACCAACGTCGGCGGACTGACCGGCTACTACAGCTTCGACGGCCGCGTTACCGACAGCTACTGCGATCTCGCCGCCGCCAGCACTACCTATTGCACCGGCTTTTACCAGTCGAGCCTCACCCGCCCCGCCGCGATCCGCCAGACCACCACCCCTTTGCAGTCCCCCGCCGGCTACGCCGGCATCTACGCCAACTGGAACGTAGACATAGACGGCGATTCCCGGCCCGACGACCCTTGGGACTTCGGCGCCACCACCACCTACCCGGCCCTCAAATTCGCCGGCCAAAACCCCACCGACTACGATGCCAACGGCAACCGCCTGATTGAAATCAATACCCTGGCCCAGCTCAACGCCGTCCGCTGGGATCTCGACGGCGACGGCTTTCCCGAATCCTCCACCCACCGCCAAAGCTACATCGCCGCCTTTCCCGGGGCCGACTTTACCTCCGGCGGCCGGATGGGCTGCCCCTCCGGCAACTGCGTCGGCTACGAACTGACCGCCGACCTCGATTTCGACACCGACAACGACAACGACGTAGATTCCAACGACGACTACCCCAACTGGACCCCCATCGGCGGCAACCTCATCCCGGGCCGTACCTCCGTCTACGATGCCTATTCCGCGGTCTTTGAGGGCAACGGCCACACCATCACCCGTCTGACGATCAACAACGCCGCCGACGGGCAATACGGCCTGTTCGGAAAAACGTCCGCCAGCGCCGTAATCCGAAACTTGGGGATCATCGACGCCGGCGTGACCGCCGGGTATGATTTGGGCCACGCCGGCATCCTGGTGGGCGATAACCGGGGCGCCATAATCGCCAGCTATGTGCAGGGCGGCTCCATCACCGCCGCCGCGGACTTTGTCAGCGTAGGCGGGCTCGCCGGCAATAATAACTTGGGTCTGATCGCCGCCAGCTACTCCACCGCCTCGGTCAGCGACGGCGGCCGCTCCGGTTCCATACCTGGCGGGCTGGTCGGCGCCAACCTAGACAGCACCATAATCGCCAGCTACGCCGCCGGGCGCATCACCGCCGGCTCCGGCGCCCCCGGCGGACTCGTAACCGCCAACGAAAGATCCCGTAGCTTGATAGTCGACTCCCACTGCGACCGCACCATCGTTGGCGCATCCCCCCGCATCAGCACCAGCACCCCCTGCATCGGATTTTATAGCAGCGGCGCCACCACCACCGGCGTCGTCGCCACCACCACCGCCGCCTTGCAGTCGCCGGTGGGCTACACCGGGATTTACGCCAACTGGAACATCGATCTGGACGGGGACGGGTTGGGCGACAACCCCTGGCGTTTCGGCGGCACCACCACCTACCCCACGCCCAGGTACGCCCTGCCGGCGGAATACATTCCGCCGCCGCCGGCCACCAGCACGCAAACCAGGGGCCCGGCCACGCCCCCCGGCAACGGCCAGCAGCCGGCGACGTCAACGGATCCCGGCAACGGCCAGCGGCCGGCGACGTCAACGGATCCCGGCAGCGGCCAGCGGCCGGCGACATCAACGGATCCCGGCAACGGCGGCCAGCAGCCGGCGACATCCACGGATCCCGGCAACGGCGGCCAGCAGCCCGGCACCACCACACCCCCCGGCGGCCGGCAAGGATCCGCGACCACCACCGACCCCGGCAACGGCAACATCCGGCCGCCCGACACCACCCCGCCCCCCGGCGACGGCGGCGACGGCGGCGACGTGGCCCCGCCGCCGCTGCCGGGCGCCATCGGCAGCGCCCCCGCCGAGGAACCCTACAACCCCGATACCGCCCACCCCGAAATCTACGCCAACGCGGGCTACGGGATGTCAGCAACCTGCCAAACCCACCGGGGCGGCGCGACGATCACCTTTGACTTGGGCCGCTACCCCCGGCATATCATCCTCACCCTATCCCTATGGAACGGCCAAGCGTTCCAAAGCTACGAAGCCCAGGACATCGCCCAACCGCCCCTAATCCGCACCGGCCAGACCGCCCAAGTCCAAATAACCACCAACCCGTCGCAGACCCGATTCCGCATCGACGGCGGCAACCCCCGCCAGAACCTGCTGCTAGGCTACGCCGACTGCCACACCGACGACCAATGAACGCGGCGGGGCGCCCATCCCGCCGCCGCTGCCCGCCCCGGCATTCATCCTTCGACAAGCTCAGGATGAATGCCAGGGCGCCCCCCTACAAAACAAAAATCCCCCCTACAAAAAAAATCCCCTCCCCCGGAGGGGGAGGGTTAGGGTGGGGGCGTCCCCCCTTGCCCCCGTCATTCATCCTGAGCTTGTCGAAGGATGAATGACGGGGCCCCCAACCCTCGCCGCCTCTCACCCAATAGCCCAAAATACAACCCAATACAACCCCAAACAGAAATCCCCTCCCCCTTAGGGGGAGGGCTAGGGTGGGGGTGAAAACGACAGGGGCAGGCATATCCCCCGCCCCTGCACGGTCAAACCTATAACGCGTCGCCGCGCCCGAACATCGCGAATATCCCGCCCCTAATCGGCGGCCTCGGCCAGCGCCGCCGGTTGGCCGTCTTTCGCCCACAGCCCCTCCAGCACCGCCCCCGGCGACATCGGGAGTTCGTTCATCCGCACCCCGACGGCGTGGTAGATCGCGTTGGCGATCGCCGCCATCGGGGGTACGATCGGCACTTCGCCCACCCCGCGCACCCCGTAGGGATGCCCCGGATTGCCCACCTCCACAATCACCGTGCCAATCATCGGCAAATCCAGACTGGTAGGCATCCGGTAATCCAGGAAGGACGAATTCTCCATCCGCCCATCGGCGCTGAAACGGTATTCCTCGTTCAGCGCCCAGCCGATGCCCTGCACCACGCCGCCCTGGATCTGCCCCTCGACATAGCTGGGATGGATCGCCTTGCCCGCATCCTGCACCGCGGTATAGTCCAGCACGGTCACCTTGCCGGTGTCCGGGTCAACCTCCACGTCCACGATGTGCGTGGCGAAAGCCCCGCCCGCGCCCCGCGGGTCAACGCTGACCTGCGCCGATATGGGGCCGCCCGTCCGGTTCAACTGCCCGGCCAATTCCTTGAAACTCATCCGCAGTTCCTGGTCGGAAGTGTGCTGAAACACCCCGTCCACCAAGTCGACCACCTCGGCGTCCACATCCCAGATCCCGGCCGCCCGCTCAATCATTTTCCGCTTGATTTCCTGAGCGCAATCGTAGGCCGCCCAGCCGGTGGCGAACGTGGTGCGGCTGCCGCCGGTCAGGAACGTGTACCCCACCGAATCGGTGTCGCCCACGCTGGGATCCACATCCTCCGCCGGGATCCCCAGCACCTCCGCCGCCTGCATCGCAATGGACGCCCGCGTGCCGCCGATGTCCGTCGACCCCTCCACCAGCGAAATGGTGCCGTCGGCCTGCACGCTGATCGCCGCGCTGGATTGCAGCCCGATGTTGAACCAGAAGCCCGACGCCACCCCGCGCCCCCGGTTGGCGCCGGACAACTCGCTCCGGTAATGCTCGCTGTCCCGGGACGCCTCCAAGGTTTCGATATTGCCGATCTTGGGGAAAACCGGACCATCCACCCGCCGCGTGCCTTCCTTGGAGGCGTTGCGCAGCCGGAACTCGATCGGATCCAGCCCCACCTTTTCCGCCAATTCGTCCACCACCGTCTCGCAGGAAAAGGCGGCGATGGGGGCCCCCGGCGCCCGGTACGCCGCCACCGGCGGCTTGTTCGCCACCACGTCATACCCGTCCACCCGGGCGTTTTCGATATCGTAGCAGGCAAAGATGCACTGCGCCCCGGCGGACACCGGCGAGCCGGGGAAAGCGCCGGCGTCAAAGGCCAGCGACGCCTCGGCCGCCGTGATCCGGCCGTCGTTGGTCGCCCCCATCTTGATCCACATATAGGAGCCCGAAGTGGGGCCGGTAGCCTCGAAAACCTCGGCCCGCGTCATCGACGCCTTGACCGGCGCCCCCGCCTTTTTCGACAGCAGGGCGGTCACCGGCTCCAGGTAAATCGGTATCTTGCCCCCGAAGCCGCCGCCGATTTCCATCGGAATGACCTTGATCTTGGAAACCGGCAAATCCAGCACCCCCGCCAGACTGTCGCGGGTAGTGAACGCCCCCTGCGTGCTGGTCCAGATCGTAAGCTCGCCGTTATTGTTCCAAAGCGCCGCCCCGTTCTGCGGCTCGATATACCCCTGATGCACCGTCGCCGTGGCGTATTCCCGCTCCACGATGACGTCGGCGGCGGCGAAGCCCACTTCCAAATCGCCCTGCTCGTGGCGGAAATGGGTGGCGATGTTGCTGGCCTTGTCGGTCTTTTGCCCCAGTTCCTCGGTAGTCTGATCTTCGTGGAGCAGCTCGGCGTCGTCCGCCATCGCCTGCCGCACTTCCGTAGCCGCCCTCAGCGGCTCGTACTCCACTTCGATCAGCGCCAAAGCCTGCTCGGCGTCATGGGCGCTGACCGCCGCCACCGCCGCCACCGGATGCCCCTTATACAGCGCCTTGTCTTTCGCCATCACCTTACGGGCGGCCGCCCCATCGGCAGGCACATCGGCCCCGGTAATCACCGCCCGGACGCCCGGCGCGGCCTCGGCCTTGCCGGTGTCGATCGCCTTAATGCGGGCATGGGCATAAGGGCTGCGCAAAACCTTGCCGTGCAGCACCCCCGAGGCCACGAAATCCGCCCCATACTTAGCCCGCCCCGTAACCTTGTCAACGCCGTCATGCCGCACCGGCCGGGTGCCAACCACCTTGTAGTCGGTATTGGATAGCACAATGTTGGATGCCATCAGAGTCCACCTCGCGCGGAGTCTTGGATGCCGGGGTTAGTCCGGGGGGCATTGTACCACAGGCGGGGGGATAAAAGGCCGCCCCTTTCCCCCAGCCGCCGGGGGGCGTATAATGCCCCCAACCTGGTACTCCAACCTTTGGCCCAGCGAGGCCCCCATGACCACCCGAACCTTTCCCGTAAGCGAAGCCGTGCGCCGCGCCCCCTACAAATTTCCCGACCCTCCGCCGCCGGATGATATGAACGATTACCTTTTCCTGTCCGTACCCGGCTACCCGCCCGCCTTGATCCGGCACTTGGGAAACCGCGACACCACCGCGGTTATGGCGGGCATCTATGTTTCCCGGCAGCTCCCCAGGACGCAGAAGGGGCTGTTCTACCCCGACCTGCTGATCGCCTTTGACGTAGATCCGGAAGCCATCATCGCCCGCAAGGGATTCGTCATCGCCGAGCAGGGCAAACCGCCGGATTTCGTGCTGGAAGTAGGCTCGGATTCAACCGGCCTCCGGGACGTCCGGGAAAAGCGCGCCGGCTACGCCAACCTGGGCATCCCGGAATACTGGCGGTTCGATCCCTCCGGCGGGGAGTTCCATAGAGGGGCGGCGCTGGCCGGCGACCGCTGGGTCAACGGCCAATACGAACCCTTCCCCATCCACCGGACGGACAACGGCGGTTATCGCGGCTACAGCCCGGCGCTGAACATCGAACTACGCTGGGAAAACGGCAAACTCCTATGGTACGACCCGGCCGAGCAACGCTACCTGCTATCCTACGATGAAGCGACCGATGAATCGGCCGAAGCCCGCAGTATCGCCCAATTCCAGCGCGATACCGCCCGGGCCGAGCGGGACACTGCCGAAGCACGACTGGATACTTTGCAAGCGGAGCGGGATACCGCCCGGATCGAGCGGGATATCGCTGAAGCGCAGCGGGATACCGCCGAAGCGCAGCTGGATACTGTGCAGGCGCAGCGCGATAGTGCGCAAGCGGAACGTGGTATTGTCGAAGCGCAGCGTGATACGGCGCAAGCGGAGCGCGATACCGCCCGAGCCGAGCGGGATACTGCCGAAGCGCGGCTGGATATTGTGCAGGTGCAGCGGGATACTGTCGAAGCGCGACTGGATACTGTGCAGGCGCAGCGCGATAGTGCCGAAGCGCAGCGTGATATTGCACAGATTGAGCGGGATAGTGCGCAAGCGGAGCGTGGTATTGCCGAAGCGCGGCTAGATACTGTGCAAGCGGAGCGCGACGCCGCCGTAGCCCGCGCCCGCGAGCTGGAGGAGCAACTACGCCGCCTGCAAAACCCCGATCAACCGTAGCCTGCCCACCAGCCCCGTATCCGCCGCCAACCCGCCGCCCCCTTCGCCGCCAATGGTATAATCCCCTACGAACCATCCGAACCGCGCCGACCGCGCCCGGAGGCCGCTATGCAACCCCTAGCCGGCATTCGCGTCCTGAGCGTCACCGTCTACCTCGCCGGCCCCTTTGCCGCCATGAGCCTGGCCCGGTTGGGCGCCGAAGTCATCAAAATCGAAATCCCCGGCCGCGGCGACCCAGTGCGCGGCAACGGCCCCTTCGCCGGCCCCGAAGGCACCCACCCCCGCCCCAACTCCGCCGATGACCTCTCCACCCGCTTCCTGAAACGCACCCAGGGCGTCAAGAGCATAACCCTTGACCTGAAAACCCCCAAAGGCAAACAGCTTTTCCTCGAGCTGGCGAAACAGTCCGACGTTGTGCTGGAAAACCTCGCCCCCGGCTCCCTGCGCCGCGCCGGACTGGGCTACGATGCCGTCGCCGCCGTCAACCCCGGCATCGTCTACGCCTCCATTTCCGGCTACGGGCAGACCGGCCCCTACCAAGACAAGCCCGCCCACGACCCGCAGATCCAAGGCATGAGCGGCCTGATGGACATCAACGGCGAAGCCGACGGCCCGCCCGTCAAAGTAGGCTTCTACATCGGCGACCTGGTCACCCCGATGTTCGCCTGCTACTCCATCCTCGCCGCCCTCCGGGAAAAAGACCGCACCGGCATAGGCCAGCACCTGGACGTCTCGATGATGGACACCCTGGTATCCCTGATGTTTATGGAAAACCTGGAGGAAAGCATCGACGCCGGCCTCCCCCTGCGCACCGGCAACATCAGCCGCAGCGGCCCCACCGGACTGTACCACGCCATCGGCGGCGACCTTTCCATCACCGTAACCAGCGACGACCAATGGCGCCGGATGTGCGACGCCCTGCAATGCCCGGAACTGCTCCAAGACCCCCGCTTCGACACCTACGTAGCCCGCACCGAAAACGTAGAGCAAGCCCGCCAAGAAATCCAAAAGCGCATCGGCGCAATGCCCCTGGACGCCGCCCTAGAGCGTCTGGAAAGCCACGATGTCCCTTGCGCCCCGGTACGCACCGCCGAGCAGGTAATGAACGACCGCCACTTCTGGCAGCGGGGCAGCCTGACCCCGATGCGCCACGGCGCAATGCCCGAACCCGTCGCCAACGCCGTCGCCGCCGGATTCCCCGTCCGGTTCTCCGGCGGCGAACTCCCCCCGCTCCCCGGCGCCCCCACCCTCGGAATGCACAACCACGAAGTCCTTTCCGGCATACTAAACTTAACCGACGCCCAACTATCCGAACTAGCCGCCCAGGGCGTAATCTAAAGCGAAAATCCCCTCCCCCTTAGGGGGAGGGTTAGGGTGGGGGTGCCCCCCCGCCGCCAGCCGCCCCAGGAGGAACGCAGGTGAGATTCAAGGCCAAACCCATCCGCAGCGAGCTGTTCGTCCCCGGCAACAAAGATGACTGGATGCGCAAGTCCCCCCAATACGGCGCCGATGCGCTGATCCTGGACCTGGAGGACTCCGTCCCGCCCGAACAAAAGCCCGCCGCCCGCCAATCCGTAGCCCGGATGGTTGACGAACTGGGCCAAGCCGGCCAGACCATCGTCGTCCGCGTCAACCGCCTAGAAACCGGGCTGACCGGCGCCGATATCGAAGCCGTCGCCGGCCCCCATCTATACTGCATCCTGTTGCCCAAAGTGGAAGGCCCCGCCGATGTAGTCGAGGTTGACACCCTGCTGCGTTATGTCGAGCGTCAAAAGGGGTTGGAAACCGGCCGCATATTCATCGACCCCGCCCTGGAAACCGCCGCCGGCATCCGCCAATCGTGGGAAATCGCCAACGCCTCCCCCCGCATCGCCTATATGGGCGCCAGCGGCGGCAAGGGCGGCGACACCGCCCGCTCCATCGGCTTCCAATGGACGCCCCAAGGGATGGAAACCTTGTTCCTGCGCTCCAAAGTGCTGGTCGACGTCCGCGCCGCCGGCATCCCCTACCCCATGAGCGGCGGCTGGATGGACCTTCACGACCTGGACGGCCTACGCGCCGCCGCCCGGCAGGCCAAGCAGTTGGGCTACACCGGAATGCACCTGATACACCCCTCCCACGTCCCGGTAGTCAACGATGTATTCACCCCCACCGCCGAGGAAGTGGCGCATTACCGGGGATTGATTGAGGCGATGGAATCCCAGCGGGCCCAAGGCGGCGCGGCGGTAACTTTCGGCGGCGATATGGTCGACATCGCCCACGAGGAAACCGCCCGCGCCATGCTCCAAATGGCCCGGGAAATGGGAGTGCCGGGCGCATGACCGCAATCCCCCATTCCCGCTGGCTGCCGGTGCCGGGCTGCGTCAATTTCCGCGACTTGGGCGGATACCCCAACCGCCGCGGCCAAACCGTCCGCTGGCGCCGCCTGTTCCGCAGCGACGCCCTGCAAGACATCCCCCCGGACGCCGCCCCTTTCGTAACCGGCGAACTGGCCGTCAAGCTGGTGGTCGACCTGCGAAACACCGACGAAGCCCAGCGCGACGGGCGCGGGCCGCTGCCCGGTATGGGCGCCCAATACCGCCATTTCCCCCTATTGGAGGAGCGCGGTTTCCCGCCCTTCACCGGCGGCGATGTGGTGGAGCGGCTGTCGGCCACCTACCAATGGCTGGTACACCACTCCGGCCCCCGCGTCGCCGCCGCGGTGAACGCCATCGCCGCCGCCGACGGCCGCGCCGCGGTATTCCATTGCAGCGCGGGCAAAGACCGCACCGGCCTGCTCGCCGCTCTGATCCTAGAAGTCTTGGGCGTAGACGCCGAAACCATCAAATCCGACTACCTGCTGACCAACCAAGCGTTAGACGGAATCCTGCGCCGCATCAAGGCCATGCAGCCCCAAGCATCGCCCACCACCCAATCCCTGGCCGCCCAACCCGCCGCCTTCCAGCGCTTTCACGACACTCTGCACCACGAATACGGCGGCGCCGAATCCTACCTACAACGCCACGGCGTAACCCCCGAAACCCTCAGCCAACTACGCCGCAACCTGCTGGAGTGACGCCTCCGGCGCCGCCGCCCCAACGATACCCAATGTTGCCAATCCCGGCGTCTCAACATCCGGCATTTCAGCGTCCGGCATTCCCGCGAAAGCGGCATCCGGCATAACAACGTCCGGCATTCCGGCGAAAGCGGCGCCCGGCAAGCAACATCCGGCATTCCCGCGAAAGCGGCGCCCGGCATAAGGAACAGCGATATGGCGAACTACGTTCTGGTTCACGGCTCCGCCCACGGCTCCTGGTGCTGGCAGCGGGTAATCCCCCTCCTGCGGCGGCAAGGCCATACCGTCGTCGCGGCGGATTTGCCCGGCAACGGCCACGATAATACCCCCTTGGCCGATGTTACTTTGGAAACCTACGGCCAATATGTGAGCGGCGTTCTGGACGCCCACGATGCGCCGTCGGTGCTGGTAGGCCACAGCTTGGGCGGCCTGACCATCAGCCGCGCCGCCGAACTGCGCCCGCATCGCGTCGCCGTGCTGGTCTACCTCACCGCCCTGCTACTGGAGCCGGGGCAAGCCTTTATGCCCGTCCAATCCTCCGACCCCGACGACGTGCGCCGCGCTCTGGCAACCCGCGATAGCTGGAACATTTCCGACGACCTGACCCATGTAACCTACAAGCCGGAACTAGCGCCCCATCGTTTCTACAACGACTGCCCACCCGAGGATACGGCATGGGCGCAGTCCATGCTGGTTCCCCAGCCCGTAGGGCCGCTGATCGCGCCGCTGCAAGTAACCGCCGCCAACTACGGGCGGGTGCCGCGGGTATACATCCAATGCGCCCAAGACAACGCCGTAACCCCGCAACGCGCCCGCGAAATGTACACCGCCCAACCCTGCGCCGAGGTAATCACCCTACCCACCGGCCACTCCCCCTTCCTATCCGCCCCCAACGAACTAGCCCGCCACCTGCACACCCTAGCCAGCTACGCCGCCGCACCGCCCGCACCATACCCCCCCCTACCCCGCCCGCCGGCTATCCGACGCCGCCCCAGCGCCGCCGCAACCGGCCCCGGCGCTGGGGCGGCATAGCGCCAATGTTTACTGCAAGGTTGGCAAGGGGGAAATACCATAGAGGGGCGGTTATTCATCAGAGGGACGGTCATTTCAGAGGAGCGGTTATTTCAGAGGGGCGGTTATTCATCCTGAGCTTGTCGAAGGATGAATAACCGCCCTACTACAGTGCTTGGGGGTGAACCCCCAAAAACGCAGATCCTACCCCGTCAAGGATCATCCCGACGGCAATCCGCATACCCCAAAACCAAATTCGCCGCCAACCCATGCCGCCGCCCATCCAGCCGGAATCGCGTCTGCGCCGGATCCGTTTCCACCCGCACCCAAGCCCGCTTCCCATCGCGATCCAGCGTCGGCAAGGCAATCCCCTGGGTTTCGTAGGCCATATACCGCCCGTTGCGCCAGATTGACAGATGCAGCAGGATGGGGCCGGTGTAGCTGCCCAAATCGAAAGTCACCGTAGCCGCCCGCGGCTTTCCGGTCTCGGCATCAACGCCGTGCGTTTCGCAAACCGCCGCCATCCCATACTCGGCATTGCGATAGATTTCGGGGTGATCCGCCGCCGGGTCGTAAGCCCGCTCCGGCTCCGGCGGAATGTTGCGCGGCAGCGGCGGCGGCAAAGTATCCGTAGATGTGGCGGTTTCGCCATCCCCATCGCCGTCATCTCCCGGGACCGGATCCGGCGTCGGGTCGGGGGTTGGATCCGGGGTTGGATCCGGCGTCGGGTCTGGAGTCGGATCGGGAGTAGGATCCGGCGTCGGGTCAGGAGTAGGGTCAGGCGTCGGGGAGGGAGTCGGATCCGGGGGCGGGGGCGGCGGTGGGATTGGCGGCGGCGGCGGGGTGGTCGACACGCGCTGGGCGGCGGCTTTGATGGCGGGGTACTCGCTGTTGGTGCCGAAATCCCACGGGTCGTCCAGCATATTGTCCGTGCCTAGGGGGATGTTCCAGCTTTCGTAGATGCCGGTGTAGCTGGTGGGGGTCTGGAGTTGGGTGGTGGTGTAGCCGGTGGAGGTTGCGGTTGCGCCGGCGGTCTGGGCGCCGATGCAGGCGGATTGCCCGGTGGCGTCGGTGTCGCAGTAGCAGTTGGTGATGGCGGCGGCGGTGCTGCTGGCGGCGCCGGCGAACCCGCCGACGATGGCGGCGGCGCTGCCGGTGGTGGTGCCGGCGGCGTAGGATGCGGTTACGCTCCCGGCGTGCAGCCCGATCAGCCCGCCGATGGTGCTGGTGGCCGTGCTACTGGCGTTTACCGCCGTCGTGGAGTAAACCGCCCGGACATCCCCGGCGTTGCGCCCAATCAGCCCTCCGCCATAAGTAGACGTCCCGGTAACCGTTACCGCGCCGCCCGAGGCATAGCTGGTAATGATCATCCCCCCATCGTTATCGCCCGCCAGTACGCCGGCATAAGCGTTGGCCCCATCGTTGCCGATGCTGGCATCGACCATTCCCACATCCCGGATCACGCCGCCCGATGCCAGGGTATCGAACAGGCCGGAGTTGCCGGTTGCCCCGGCGATGGTCAAATTGCTGATGGTAAAGCCTTTGCCGTCAAACACCGCGGCGTAACTCCCCCCGATCGGCGTCCAGTCGGGGTAGGGATCCGTGGAAGTCACGCCGCCCATCCCATCGGCATCGAAATTCAGGTTCGCCGTCAGTTCGTAGCCGGTGCAGGCCGACGGGCAGCCCATCCGCGTCGGGGAGGAGGTGGGGGCGGTGACGTCCGCGCCGGGGAAGGCGCCGGCGTAGGCGGCATACGTGCCGGTCGACGCCGGCAGCCCGTCGCCGTTCAGGTCGTGACGGATGGCATTCAGCTTATCCAGCGAATCCACGTCAATCAGCCCATCATCGTCGGCATCGTGGTCGACGATTCGCTGGGCCGGCCGGTTCAGCGCGGGGTAGGTGCTGGTTGTGCCGAAGCGCCAGGGGTTGTCGGGGATGGCGTCGCCGGTGACGTCGATGTTCCAGTTGGCGAAAATGCCGGTGTAGCCGGTGGGGGCTTGCAGTTGGGCGGCGGTGTAGCGGCCGGCGCTGGAAGCGGGGTTGCCGACGCAGTTGGCTTGCCCGGTGGATGCGCTACAGTAGCTGTCGGTGATGGCGAAAGTGCTGGTTGCCCTCCCCACGATTCCGCCGACATAAGTGTTGGCGCCGGCGCCGGACACGGGGCCGGCGGCGTAGCTGGCGATGATTATGCCATTGTCCAATCGGCCCGCCAGACCGCCTACGACAGTGCCGCTGGGGCTGGTTTCGTTTACCGATGCCGTGGAGTAGCTGGCCCGAATCGTGCCTTGATTTATGCCGGCCAACCCTCCCACATTGAGGCTAAAGGATCCGGTGCCGGTTACGGAGCCGTCTTGGGTGTAGCTGGCGGTTATATCGCCGCCGCCGTTAGCTCCTGCCAGAATGCCGATGTGAATCCCGCCGCTGCTTACGCTGGCGTCGATCATTCCCAGATCCCGGATAACTCCGTTGGCGGCCAGTACGCCGAACAACCCGATGGAGAAGCCTCCGCTGGTGGTGATGGTCAAGCGGGTGATGGTGTGGCCGTTGCCGTTAAATTCGGCGGCGTACCGGTTGGCGTTGTCGCCGATGGGCGTCCAGTTGGGGTAGGCATCGGTGGAGGTTACGGCCACGCCGTCGGCGGCGAAGTCGAGGTTTTGGGTTAGTTCGTAGCCCGCGCAGGCCGATGGGCAGCCCATCGGGGTGCTGGTGGCGGTAATGCGGTTAGGAAAGGCCGCGGCGTAAGTGGTGGTGTTGGCGGGGGCGGGGATGCCGTTGCCGTCCAGGTCCCAGCGGATGGCGTTTAGCTGGTCCAGGGTGCTGATTTCGATGAGTCCGTTGTCATCGGAGTCGTAGTCGGTGGTGGCCTGCGCTCCGGCGGGAATGGCGGCGTGGAGGATTAGGGCCGCGAGGGCGGCGATTAGGATTAGGGCGGCAAGGGCGCGGGTTGCGGGGTTTCTACCCCCCCCCCCCCCCCCCCCCGAGTTTCAGGCCGTGAATTGGGGGTTTCATTTTTCTGGGCGCTCCTACGCAGTATGGATTCGGCAGTTCGCTGCGGGGGAGTTTAGCAGATCGGGGCGGGCGGCGCAAGGGTTGGCGGCGGGGGATCGGCGGCATTCATCCTGAGATTAAGGGGGGGCATTCATCCTGAGCTTGTCGAAGGATGAAAATCGGGGGACGCCCCCACCCTAACCCTCCCCCTCCGGGGGATGGGATTTATTGGATGTTGGGCAAATGGTTTATAGGCAGGAAAGTTTATAGTAAATGTGGTTTATAAGGCGGACGGCGGCCTTTGGCGCAATTCAGTCGAGGATAGATCGCGGCGGAATTGAGGTTCGGGAATTTCCGAGAACATCGGGGCAAACCCGGCCGGCACCGGCACATCCGCCAACGTCCGAAAAGCGGACGAACCGCCGCTTCCCGCCGGGGCCAAACGGCCAGCCACCAGAAATCGGGCGCCGCCGGCCATCATTTCCGCCAGCGCCAGCATCATTTGCCCCTCGCCCCCGTAGTACCGCGGCGCCACCAAACGGGCGGCGGTATCCCACCCCAAAATAAACACCGTGCCGGGAAACAGCGCCGCCTTTTTATAAAACGTTTCGGCGCGGGTCAGGATTATCGTATCGCCGGGCGCATCGCCGGCGCCGGGCGGAAATTGAGCCAAGCGGCGCAAAATTTCCCCTTCCGACAGCGGCGGCTTGTCTACGTTGGTAATGGACAATTCGTAAGCTGCGCGCCGCCCGGCAACGGCCAGCATTTCCCGGTGCCCCAAGTGCCACGGATTGAACGAGCCGGGCAGCAGCGCCGGAGGAACGGGGCCCTCGGCCTCCATCCCGCCATCGGGATGCCGGGTGACCCAGCGGATTTCCCCGGCCAGCAGCCGCTCCAGCGGCCCGGAATGCGGCGCCCGCTCCACCCGCAGCGCATCCCCCGCGCCCAGCCCCAACGCGCCGCCGATCCGCTCCGGCCCCGCCGGTTCCAGACCCGAAAATTCCGCCAGGGCCAGCACAATCAGCCGGCTGACCGCGCTTTCCTCCCCGGCGCGGTCGCGCAATCCTTTATGGAAAGTCAAAGACCAAACCGCCGCCGATGCCGCATCCCAAGCGGCCACGAAAGCCCGATGCTCGCCCCGCCGCGGCCGGTCGGTAGCGATTGCCGCCGCGCAACCCAGCCCAACGACCGGCGAGTCGTCCTCCCGTAGGGCGCAAGCCCGACCGTATGCGCAACGCGCCATTCGCCGGGCGGTTGCGGCGGCGGCGGACTGCGCCGGCTCAAAACCCAAATAATCCCGCATCGCCAAACGCCCGTAAGGAACCACCACCTCCAGCACCGTGCGCGACGCCCCGCTCACCCCCAGCAGCCAAGCCACCGCCTGCGTCCCAGCGCCCGACACCGCCAGAGCCGCCTTATGCCGTGTGCCATGCAGCCTTTCGATTAGCGGCCGGATCGATTCCATTCCTAAATCACGCTCCAGGCATTCAACGCCCCAAGATTAACGCCGCCCCAACCCTTCCGCCGGATTTCAGGGCACCAGGTTGGCGGATTGGCTACGAACTGCCAATCGCTCCAGCCATTGTAGGAAAGGGATTCAGAGCTTGGCAAGGGGCAAATGTCATCAAAAAAATCCCCTCCCCCTTAGGGGGAGGGTTAGGGTGGGGGTGAATCCCCCCCCAAAAACCAACCCCCCCCCAATTCATCCTGAGCTTGTCGAAGGATGAATTGGGCGTACCCCCCAAATCCCTCATACCCCCCCAAAAACCCAACCCCAAAAATCCCCCACCCACCCCCCTTGACAACCCCCAAACCAACGTTCTACAATAACCCCAATGCCAAAACCTCATTCCCCCGGACAGCGCTGAATGGGGGGAGCTACGGGGTAAAGTCCCGGCCGGGATAAAGACAGGCAGTTGTGTGGTGTGTGTGTGTCCGGACTTGTGGTGGTGTGGTGTGGCCGCCCCGCATTAGTCCCGAGCCTGCTCAAAGGATGTCCCGCGGGGGGGTGGCCTCCGGGGATCCATCCCGGGCGGGTCGAAGGATGACCTGCGGAACCGCCCTAAACCTGATCGTGTCAAAGGATGTCCCGCGGGGGGGTGGCCTCCGGGGCTCCATCCCGAAGCGGTCATATAAGGGTGACGGGTGGGGCGGATGTGGGGGGTGTGCGTGGGGGGTGTGGTGTGGTGTGGCGACGAACGGGGGCAGCCGCAGCCGGCGGCGGCTTGCTTAAAAATCCAACCCAAGAGGCAACCAATGGCAACCCAAACAAGAAACCCCAGCAAAGGCAACCCCGACAAGGAAACCCCGAAAACCGATCCAACGGAAAACCCCAACCGGGGCCAACCCGTATTAACCCCAAGGAGCGTATAATGCCGCCCTAAAACCTACGGAAACCACCGGATCCCAAAAATCGCCCGTAGCCTGGCCCAGCCCAGGCCACCGGGCAACCTACGCATCCCAAACCGCCAATCGCTAAACGCCCCGCGCGTTAAGCGGCGGAAATCGGATGCCAAAGCCCGATGCGGCAAGCAAGACGCCCCGCAACGGGCTTTCGCGCTGTCCGCCTTTATCGGCCAACGCCCCATTCGCCATATCCCCATATCCCCAAATATCCCCCATATCAACGCCCCCCGCCGCTTTCCCCCCGCCCCCGCCGCGCGTATAATGATACGCAGCCGCCCGCCGGATCCCCGCAAAATGGCGGATTTTGGCGGAAACGGCGGCCCCCTAAAAAAATCTGCGGCCCGATGTCCCCCCACCAGCCGGGACACGGCGGAGAAATCCCCAATGGAAGTAGTATTCACCCAAGACGTCCCCAACAAAGCCCGCGCCGGCGAAATCCGCCGCGTCCCCGACGGCTACGCCCGCAATTACCTCCTACCCCAGGGCCTCGCCGTTATGTCCACCCCCGAAGTCCTCAAACGCCTCAACAAAATCAAGACCACCGGCGACGAAGTCCGCCTCCGCGAAACCCAAGCCCTCGAGGAAGTCAAAGAGGGCCTCGACGGCGCATCTATCACCGTCCACGGCCGCATAACCCCCACCGGACGCTACTACGGCGCCATCACCGCCACCCAAATATCCGCCGCCCTATCCGAAATCACCGGCCGCGAAATCGAACGCCGCTGGATCGAAGTCCCCGAACCCATCCGCGAACCCGGACAATACGCCATCACCCTCCGACTATCCACCGAAATCGCCGCCACCATCAACCTAACCGCCGAAGCCGAGGAATAAACCCAACCCGACCCCCATCCCGGACTCGGCCATGACCCGGACTCGACTATGACGATGTACGCCGAAAAACTGCTTCCCCACGACCTGGAAGCCGAGGAAGCCGTCCTAGGCTCGCTCCTGATCGACGGCGAATGCCTCTCCCGGCTCGCCCCCATCATCCAGCCCAAAGACTTCTACCGCGAGCGCAACGGCCTATGCTTCGCCGCCGCCCTCGCCCTCTTCCAGCGCGACCAGGCCATCGACCAACTCACCCTCGCCGGCGAACTCGCCCGCACCGAAAAGCTGGACGCCATCGGCGGCATGGCCTACCTCTCCCACCTCGTATCCATCACCCCCACCTCCGCCCACTCCGAGGACTACGCCCGCACCGTCTTCCGCACCTCCACGATGCGGCAGCTAATCGACGCCGCCGCCCGCATCTCCGCCCTCGGCTACAACGACACCGACGACCTCGACGCCACCCTCCGCGAATCCGAGGACATCCTCTTCAACGTCCGCGGCACCGGCCAATCCCGCGGCTTTATCCCCCTCCGCCAAATCTACGACGCCTACCTCCAAGACCTCTGGGCCCTGGACGAACCCCAAACCGACGCCGCCAGCCCCGTAATGTCCGGCTACGACGACCTCGACGAACTCCTCGGCGGCATCCAACGCTCCGATATGGTCATCCTCGGCGCCCGCCCCGCCATCGGCAAAAGCACCCTCGCCCTCAATATCTGCCTCAACGCCGCCCGCAACGGCTCCCGCTCCGGCGTCTTCAGCCTCGAAATGAGCCGCGAACAACTCGCGATGCGCATCCTCGCCTCCGAAGCCGAAGTCGATTCCCACCGCCTCCGCCTCGGCCTCTTCGCCGCCGCCGAGGAACAGCGCATCATCGACACCATCGGCCAACTCTCCGACCTCCCCGTATATATAGATGACACCCCCTACCAATCAATGACCGAAATGCGCAGCAAAGCCCGCCGCCTCTCATTAGAACACGGCCTCGACCTCCTGGTAGTCGACTACCTCCAACTGGTCCAGGGCCAAGGCCGCGGCTACAGCGCCAACCGCGTCCAGGAAATCAGCGAAATATCCCGCTCCCTCAAAGCCATGGCCCGCGACCTCAACATCGCCCTCATCGCCTGCTCCCAGCTAAGTCGCCTAGTCGAAAACCGCCCCGGACACCGCCCCCAGCTATCCGACCTCCGCGACAGCGGCAGCATCGAACAAGACGCCGACGTCGTAATGTTCATCCACCGCGAAGACGTCTACACCACCGAGGAGGAATGGGAACAGCAACGCCCCGGCCAGCCCTACCCCCGCAACATCGCCGACATCATCGTCGCCAAACACCGCAACGGCCCCACCGGCAACCTCCAACTCGAATTCCGCGACAACCTAGTACGCTTCGACTCCTTCGCCCGCGCCCCCGAATACTAACCCCGCCCCCCTATGCCATCCCAGCGGCAAAATGATACAAAATAATACGGAAATAAATTTTTCCCGCCTAGTGTGAACCCGCCCCAGCGCAAAAGACCCGCCCAAAATCCAACCCGGAGCCGCCCCAAAATGCCCTTCAACGGCTTCCCCCGCGACACCCTGCACACCCCCACCCCCGACCCGTTGCTAGGCTCCCTGCTGGAGGAAATCCACGACCTGGCCGAGCTAAAAGCAACGCTCCGGGGCCTATGGCTGTTGCACCGCAAGCGGCAGGGAACCCGCGCCATCGCCCTGGACGAATTTCTCGCCGACCCCACCCTCCTGCGGGGCATCCGCCCCGGCCCCGAATCCGCCGACCCCACCGACAAATCCGCCGACCCCGCCGACGAAATCCGCCGCGCCCTGCGCCAGGCCGTGCGCCGCGGCGTATTCCTCGCCCACCAAACCGCCCCCGGACAAGTCTATTTCGCCCTCAACAACGACGCCGGCCGCCGCGCCATCGCCCAACTCAAACACGCCGCCGCCCCGCCGGACCAACCCGGCCCATTAACCCCGCAAGAAGCCCCGCCCCGCGAGCGCCTCAACATCTTCGCCCTCTACGAAGACACCATCGGCCTCCTAACCCCCATCCTAACCGAGCGCCTCCAAGAAGCCGAACAACGCTACCCGCCCGGCTGGATCCGGGAAGCCTTTGAGATCGCCGCCCTCGAAAACAAACGCAGTTGGGGCTACATCGACGCCATCCTCAAACGATGGGGTTCCGAAGGCAAAAGCGGACGCCAAGGGGGAAACCATGACCATGGAAAGCCTGGGGGAAATACTCCGCAGGATCAGCGCCGCAAGTATCGCGAAGACTATGAACGGCGCCGCGGCGCATATCAACCTCCCGCCGGCAGCGGAGGATGACCGCTGCCCCGCCTGCAAAGGCCGCGGCTGGGTCACCCGCCGCCTCTCCGTGGAACACCCCAATTTCGGGCAAGCATCCCCTTGCCCCCAATGCCGCGGCGACGCCGACGCCCCCGCCCGCCTCGACGCCTTGCGCCGCTACAGCAACTTGGGCGGTCTTTCCCGCGCCACTTTCGCCGCCGCCCAACCCGACGGCCCATCGCCCGACCCCACATCCCGCCGGATGTTCGCCGACGCCCACTCCCACGCCGCCGCCTACGCCGAAAACCCCCAAGGCTGGCTGGTGTTCACCGGCCCCTCCGGCAGCGGCAAAACCTACCTCGCCGCCGCCGTAGCCAACCGTTGCATCCAGCGCCAGCAAACCACCTTCTTTACCATGGTAGCCGACCTATTGGATCACTTACGCGCCGCCTACGCCCCGGAAAGCCCCATGCACTACGACGAACTCTTTGAGCAAGTCCGCAACGTCCCGCTACTGATTCTGGACGACCTCGGCGTCCACAGCGCTACCCCCTGGGCCCAAGAAAAACTGTTTCAAGTAATCAACCACCGCTACAACAACCTCCTCCCCACCGTAGTAACCGTCCGCGGCCCCCTCCACCGCCTAGACGAAACCCTGCGCACCCGCCTGGAAGCCGCCGACGGCCGTTGCGCCCTCTGGCAATTAGGCCAATTCACCAACCGCCTAACCCCCGGCATCGGCGAAATCAGCCCCGAAATGCTGGGCCAAATGACCTTCGCCACCTTCAACCCCGCCGGCGGCCAAAAAGCCACCCGCGAAGATCGTAAAGATCTGGAAAACGCCGCCGACGCCGCCCAACGTTTCGCCACCTTCCCCGATAGCTGGCTGCTATTCACCGGCAACCGCGGCGCCGGCAAAACCCACTTGGCCGTCGCCATCGCCAACCAATGCCTACAACAAAATTATCAAGTATTTTTCGCCTTCGTACCCACCTTACTAGACCATTTGCGAAAAACCTACAGCCCCGACAGCGCCGTACCTTTCGACGAACTATTCGATCAAATAGTAAACGCGCCCATACTGATTCTGGACGACTTGGGTGCCGAAAACAGCACCCCTTGGGCCGAGGAAAAACTATACCAAATCATAGTCCACCGCCACCAAACCCGAATGCCCACCGTAATCACCACCGCCTCAACAATGGACGATCTGGAAAATTCCCGCCCCGGCATAGCATCCCGCCTAGTAGACCGGGATGTAGTGGAATGGGTGACCATAGCCGCCCCCAATTACCGCGACCAGCGCCGCCGCTAACCACACCCTACCGCCCGCCCCAAAACTCCGCCGCTAACCCTATCGCCCGCCCGGAAACTCTACCGCCCAAAGCTGCCCTTCCCCTGCCACAAACTGCCCGGTACGTACTAGTGCAACGGCATAATCCGGCAGCGGCGCAATCGCCACACACCGCCCGCCCGTAATCACCCCCCGCTCCGTAAAGAAAAAGTCCCGGTTATCAAACCCTTGCCCCAAACGCTCCAACGGCAAATCGCCCTCATCCTCCGGCACAAAGTGCAAAAAGAACCGCGCCCCAACATCCCCAACAGCGCAAGGCTCCTTAAAATAAACCACTGCATCATCCCCCAAATACACATCAAAAACCCCGCGCCCCGCCGCCTCCCCATACCCCCCCGCAACTATCGCGGACACCGCCGCATCATACTCCAACGGACTCTTAAGCGAAACCGCAACACTCCAAATATCCCGCCCCTGCCCGAACACATACTGCCCGGTGCGAATACCGGCGACCGGGTAATCCGGCAATGGCGCCATCGCAATACAATCCCCGTCAATCACCGCGCCGCGTCGCATAAAATCGAAATCCAGGTTATCAAAACCTTATTTCCTGCGCTCATCAGACAAATCATTCCTGTACTCCGGCATCGTATGCAGAAAGAACTTGTCCCCCGTATCCGCTGCGCTACACCGGCTTTTGTAATAAACCGCCTTGCCGTCGGCTATAAACAAATCATATTCCGCCCGGACCATCGGCGCCCCATAACCGCCCGAAGTTACAGCATCGTAAACCGCCCGGTATCCGGCGGTTAAACCGTCCGTATCTATCCCGCCGGTATCAAAAAGAAACACCTCCCGGTTGGACGGAGTGAGCAGGTTATCAGGATACAGATTGCGGTCGCTGCTGATTACAAAATCAAAGTACTGCCCGCAAAGCGGCCCGCAACCGGATATGGGCCTTTCCTCCAATTGAATGATGCTTCCCGTCAAATAATAGTCAATTATATGGTAATCATCCCGCACATAAGGAGCCAGTTCATACCCTTGCACATACACCCTTTTGCCCGGCGTCATCCGGCGAATTTCCAAAAGATCAGATATCACGGCCGCATTTGTTGCCAGCGCCGGCGCCCGTATCTGGGCATCCGTTTGTTGCATCTGGTAAGCGGAAAGCGCAAAAACCGGCAAGGCAACCACCGCCATAACCGATGGCAACAGACGTCGCGACCATCGCCGCAACCCCAGCAAAATCAGCGTGAACAACACCAACGGGATGCCGATGTAAAATACGCTCTCAAAATGGTGCAGCCCGGTATTAAGCCGCATCCCGATCCCCCAACACAACCCGCCCAATACCAAAGTTGCCAACAACATCCGGCGGCGGCGCAGGAAAAGCAGCCCCAGCAGGCACGCCCCCACCGCCGCCATCCCGACAACCTCATAACGCAGACTCAACGGCCCCGACGGGTGCGTATAATGCAAACTGTTCGTATGGACGGTCACCGCATAAGGCAAAGCCATCCGGCCAATGCGTCTAAACTGCTCAATTAAGAAAGGCCCCCAGTCCACAAATTCGGACAGGGATTCCCTATACTCCGCATCCTGCCCGGTGCGTTCGATCATTGCCTCGACCGACGGCAGTTCCCGGAACGGCGTCCCGCCCTCCAGCGCGGCGTATTCGTTGGCGAAACCGAAACCCAAAACCGCCAACCCAAACAACAACGCCGTCAAGCCCAACCGCAAGTACCGGCTGCGAACCAACGCGGCGCCCAACACGCGGATGCGGGCAACAACGCCATTGCCGGACCTACCGCCCCGCAACACCCGGATGGTTTCCCCGCCCAATCCAAAGACGATAAACGGCAGCAACAGCGCATATACGTGCCAGCCAACAAGCAACGCCAAGCAAGTTTTCGCCAGCAACTGCCCGAAACGCCCCTCCTGCACCAAGACGGTCATCCCGTGAAAAACCAGCAGCACCGCGAACAGATCCATCGTTATTTCGTTGGAAACCATATCGTTGAAATAAAGAATGTAATATGAGGAAAAGGCCAAAAGCGTCGCCGACAAGGCAATCCGGCGGCTGGCAATAATCCGCCGCAAAGACAGATACGCCAACGCCGCCGCCCCGGCGAACATCAGCAGCATCAGCATCCGCCCGGCGTAGAGTTTCGCCGACAAATCATCGCCAAAGGGCGAAATAACCAGCTTGATTAGCGCATAGCTGCCCAATGGAAAGCGATTGTACGGTTCATATCCCGGAGCCTCGCCCGCCCCCGGCTGCAACCGTATAAACATCAGGAAATTATGCGCGCGGGAAAGGTTTTCCGCGATCGCCATATTCTTGGCCGAGTTCCAATTATGCCCGTGACGATACTGGTAAAACCCATCCCAACCATCCCCGAACAGGTACACCGTGGACATTGCCAGCAACAACAACGCCAAGGGCAACCAGGCCCGCCAACGGCGGCTTGCGGCGGAAAACTTCATAACCCCTAGCCCCATAAGGCGCAACAAGATAGCAAGCCCCAACCCCGGCTCGCCCCCGCATTATATACCACCAAACCGCGCTTTGACGCCGCCCCGGACGCCAAAGCCCGCCCACCCCTACCCGCCGCCCCCGCAACCCTGTATACTGTGCCAAACATTCCGCGCCCGCAACCCTCAAACACGGATAAGGCCGGGCGCAAAAATTCCGCCCCCTACCGGGCAGGGTTACGAAAATCCCGCCCCTTATCGGGCAAAGTTACGAAAATCCCGCCCCCTATCGGGCAAGGTTACGAAAATCCCGCCCCTACCGGGCAGGGTTACGAAAATCCCGCCCACTACCGGGCAGGGCTACGAAAATCCTGCCCCCTATCGGGCAAGGTTACGAAAAATCCCGCCCATTATCGGGCCGGGTTACGAAAATCCTGCCCATTATCGGGCCGGGTTACGAAAATCCTGCCCATTATCGGGCCGGGTTACGAAAATCCCGCCCCCTACCGGGCGGGTTACAGAAAATCCCCTCCCCCTTAGGGGGAGGGCTAGGGTGGGGGTGAACCCCTTGAAATTCAACATCGCAGTCCTAAGCGGCGACGGCATCGGCCCCGAAGTAACCCACCAGGGGGTCCGCGCCCTGGAAGCTGCCGGCCGCGCCTTCGGCCACCGCTTTAACCTGTCCTACGGCGACATCGGCGGCATATCCATCGACCGGCACGGCATCCCCTTCACCCCCGAAGTTCGGGCAATGTCCGAATCCAACGACGCCGTGCTGTTCGGCGCCGTGGGCGGCCCCCAATGGGACGACCCCAACGCCGCCGTGCGCCCCGAACAGGGCCTGCTGGATATCCGCGCCCACATGGGCGTTTTCGCCAACATCCGGCCGGTCAAGGTCTACCCCTGGCTCGCCGACGCCAGCCCCCTGAAACCCGCCGCCCTGCAAGGCGTGGATCTGGTAGTAGTGCGCGAGCTAACCGGCGGCCTGTATTACGCCGAACCCCGGGGCCGCCGCCAAACCCCCGGCGGCATCATCGCCGAGGATACTATGCGCTACACCGAAAACGAAATCGAAAGAGTCCTGCGCGTAGGCTTCCAACTGGCCCGCAACCGCCGCAAAAAACTAACCTCCGTAGACAAAGCCAACGTGCTGGAATGCTCGCGCCTATGGCGGGCCGTCGCTACCCGCTTGGGTCAGGAATACCCCGACATCGAACTGGAGCACGTTCTGGTGGACGCCTGCGCCATGCAGTTGATCCAGCAGCCCGCCCGCTTCGACGTCATCGTAGCCGAAAATACCTTCGGCGACATCCTAACCGACGAGGCATCGGTGCTGGCGGCGTCAATGGGGCTGCTGCCCTCGGCCAGCCTGGCCACCGTGCCAATGGACGGTCAGCCGTCCGTAGGAATGTACGAACCCATCCACGGCACCGCCCCCGACATCGCCGGCCGCGGCATCGCCAACCCCATCGGCGCCATCCTCAGCGCCGCGATGCTACTGCGCTACTCCCTCGGCCTCACCGAAGCCGCCGCCGCCGTGGAGCGGGCCGTGGAGCAGACCCTGGAATCCGGCGTCCGCACCGCCGACATCGCCGGCAACGGCCCCTCCGTAACCACCACCGAAATGGGCGACCGTATAGTCGCCGCCATCGAATCGACCTAAACGCCGCGTCGGATCCATTGCCCCGGCACTCCGCGCGTTCCGCGTTCAACTAAAGGCGAAAGGGATACAAAAGGGATGATTGAATTTACGCAACTGTGGATTGCCCTGCTGGTATTTCTAGGCAGCGCCGCCGCGGTAATCTTTTTCGGCATCCGCCTGGCGGTCTACGGCGACGCCCTGGCCTCGCTGACCGGATGGGGGCGGCTGTTTGTCGGCAGCATCCTGATCGCCCTGGCAACGTCGCTGCCCGAACTGGCCGCCAACATCACCGCGGTGCGGCTGGTGGACCCGCCCAACCCCGGCCTCGCCGTGGGCAACGTGGTGGGCGCCAATATGCTCAATATGTTCACCTTCGCCGCGGTCGCCCTGGTTTTCGGCGGCAAAGTGTTCCTGCAACGGGTCGCCCCGCAACAGGCATACCTGATTGTCACCGCCGCGCTTTTGACCGGACTGGCCCTGCTGTTCGGCGCCCTCAAGCTGGACCTCGCCGTCTACAAAATCGGCTTGGCGTCGCTGATTTTGATCGCGGTATTCATCGCCGGAATGTATATCGTCTACAAAACCAAACCGGCCGGCGAGGGCGATGACGACGCCCCCCCCGATATGGGCTTGGGCAAAGCGTGGGCGATGTTTCTGCTGGTATCCGCCGGCGTGATCGTATCCGGCTACTTCCTGAGCGTAAGCGCCGACAGCATCGCCGAAATCACCGGCATATCCTCAGGCACCGTAGGCATCTTGCTGGTGTCGCTGGTCACCACCATGCCCGAGGCATCGTCCACCATCGCCGCGGCCCGCATCCGCGCCTTCGACCTGGGCGTGGCCGGACTTTACGGCAGTTGCGCTTTCAACGTAACCATCCTGTTCTACGCCGACCTGTTCTACCGCGGCGGCGAAGTAGTCCGAGGCGCCGGCACGGCTACCGACAACATAGCCGTCCTGGTAAACCGCGCCGAGCCGGAACACTACCTCGCCGGCGGCGTAGCCATCCTCCTGATGCTGTCCGGCCTATCCCTGATCAACGGCCGCGACCGGATTGCCCCCTGGTTCGCCCGAACCGCCCTGGCCCTAATGGCCGCCATTTACATAGCCGCCGCCATAGGCGTAGGCTACCTCGGCGGCGCCGACTCCGGCAACGACACAACACAACAAAACGGCGGGGACAACGCGCAGGCCGAATACCGGATAAAATAAGGGGAAAATGTTAGCATCTGACCGGGTAAAAGAAATTTTCGCCGACGCTCTAGCAATGCACGCCGCCGCCCTGGAGCGGCTGACCGCCGGCGACATTCGCGACGCCGCCGAAAAGGCATGGTGCGCCACTTTCCGCGCCACCACCGCCCTGATATTGGCGCGAACTGGCATCGAACCGATTAAGACACCCGCCGCTACCAGAGGATTAGATGCCTTGACCCAAGCAGACCCGCGATTGAAAACCCTGATCGGGCGATATTACTCCCGCCAATCGCACCTGCACGGCGACTGTTTTTATTTGGGCATCCTCGACTATCGGAGCGAAATAGAACGCCGAATATATGAAACCGCCGACTACATCCAAGACGCCGAAACCTTTGCTTTTGAGTAACCCCAAACAAGGCAACACTGGAGTCAAGAAAATGTTAGCGACCGATCAAGTGAAAGAAACCTTTTCCAACGCCCACGCATCGCACCGCGATGCAATGGGACTTCTAGCCGCCGGCGACATCCGCAACGCCGCCGGCAAGGCTTGGTACGCAACCTTATGCGCTACCAACGCCCTAATTCTGGCTAGAACCGGAAAGGAGCCGCAAGCGATGCACACCACTTCCCGCGGATTAGACCGGTTGGCGCAACAGGAACCGGCCGCAAAAAGCCTGGTGGGACGATACTACTCCCGCCAAATATCCTTGCACGAAAATTGCTTCGATTTCGGGATGTGCGAACCGGCGGAAACGATACAACGCCGCATCCGCGAAACCATCGATTACATCCAAGACGCCGAAAACCTGGCCCTACCCTAAACCGCAAATCCCGCGCCGGCGGCTTACGTCACCTCCAGCGCCTCCTCCGCAACCTCCCCCCGCTCGATGCGGAAAATCCGCACCGCCGGGTTATCGGCATCCATCAGCGAAACCAGCACATAACGGGTATCCGGCCACAATTCAGCCGTGCCGCCGGCGATGCGAATATCGGTATCCGACGGGTAAGCCTCGCTCTGCGTATGCGAGTGGTAAATGGCGATCAGCTCCCAGCCATTGCCCCCCGCCTCGGCATCCACCGCCACCAACTCCCCCGGATCCATCGAAAAACGAAACGGGCTGGCTTCCACATTAGTCATCCGGTAACTCTTTGCCACCTCCCCCTCCATCCTGCCCCAATCGAAAGGCCCGGCCAGAATCCCGCAACACTCATTAGGCAGCGCATCCCGGGCATGAGCCACCATTTCATCCACCAGACCGCGGCTGATTCGCACCATCACGCTGCTCCTAACTCGCGCTTCCCCGTCACAATTCCCCGTCGCCGTTCCCCGCTACAATTCCCCGCCCCCGTCTTGAATTTCCCCATCGCCATGAGCTTGTCGTAGGGCGCTTTCCCGGGCGTACTGATACACCGCGGACTCCTGCTCCGGCGTCTGAATCGAACCCGGACGCAGCCGGCGGACTTCCGCCACCGCGTCGCCCGGTTCGGCCCCGCGGCTTACCAGATAGCAGGCCAGCACCGTGCCGGTGCGCCCGATACCCGCATAGCAGGTCACCACCACCGGACGCCCCGCGCCGGTCTGGGCGTCAATAAACGCCAGCATCCGCCCGATTTGCTCCGGCCCCGGCGCCGTAAAGTCCGGCACCGGCTCATACAGATCCACGATATCCAGCATACCGTCGCCATCCGCGGGGATGGTGCGCTGCTCCATACGGATAACCGCCCGCACCCCCTGCTGGTAAAAGTAAAACAAATCGCGCATCCCCGCCGGCCCTTGCGCCCCGCCCAATTCATTGTCCAGAATCCAGCCGAAATTCATATATGCCATAAGCCGCAACCTTTCCCGTCCATACATATTAAAGTCCAACCCCGGGCGTTCCAAAACTGCCTTGCCCGGCGCAAATCGGGTATAGTATACCCCAAATCAAGCCCCTACCGGAGCCGCTTATGGAATACGCCAACATCAAGCTGATCAAAGAAAACAACATCGCCGCCATCCGCCTCAACCGCCCCGACGCCATGAACGCTCTCAGCCGCGAACTGGTAGCCGACCTGTCGTCCGCCCTGGACGACGTAGCCGGGGACGAATCGGTCAAGGCGCTGGTGCTGCGGGGCGAGGGCCGCTGCTTCTGCGCCGGCGCCGACCTCAAGTATTTCCAGGACGCCTTTCAAGACCCCGGCGCCTTGCGCGATTACCTGTCGGAAATCAACGGCGTCCTGTTCCAACTGGAAGCCTTGCCCCTCCCGGTGATCGCCGTAGTCCACGGGTTCGCCCTGGCCGGCGGCCTGGAGCTGATGATGGCCTGCGATATGGCCCTGGTGGCCGACGACGCCCGCATCGGCGACCAGCACGTCAACTTCGGCCTGATGCCCGGCGGCGGCTCCACCATCCGCCTGCCCCGGCTGGTTGGCCCGCAGCGGGCCATGGAACTGCTGACCACCGGCCGCTGGCTGAACGGCCCCCAAGCCGTCGAGTGGGGCCTGGCCCTCCGCTCCGCCCCCTTATCCGAACTGGACGCCGAGCTGGAAAAGCTGATCGCCCCCCTGCGCGGCAAAAGCCGTCCCGGCCTGGGCTGGATCAAACAGGTCACCCACCGCGGCCGCGATCTGTCCATCCGCGACGGCGTAGCGGTAGAGGGCCTGGCCTTCGCGCAGTATGTAGCCACCTCCGCCCACCCCGCCGAGGGCGTCCAGGCATTCGTCGAAAAGCGCACCCCGGAGTTTTAGCCCGCGCCCAACATCCCCAAGTCATAATTAACCCCGGAGAATATGCCCGGCAACCCCCAAAATCTCCGGGGTTAATCCCCGCGCCCGGACGGGCGCACCGCCGGCCGGTTAGACACCGGCGACGCCCGGTGCTATGCTTTCGTAACCCTAACCCCGGATTTCGCGCAAAGATTGATTTCGCGCAAGGATTAAGGTCTTGAAAATACGCGATCTGCTTCGCCGGAAGCGCACCATATCTTTCGAGTTCTTTCCCCCCCGCGCCGAGGACGGCATCCCCGCGGTCTTGGCAACCATCGCCGAAATGTCGGCCGCCCACCGCCCCGACTACATCTCGGTCACCTACGGCGCCGGCGGCTCCACCCGCCGCTTCACCGAGCGGATTACCGCCCAAGCCAAGCAGTCGGCCGGCGTCGAGGTGATGGCCCACATCACCTGCATAGGCCAAACCGCGGACGAACTGGACGACGTTCTGCGCCGCCTGCAATCGGCGGGCATCGAAAACATAATCGCCTTGCGCGGCGACCCGCCCCGCGGGGAAACGCCGCCCGCGACGCGCGAGGGCGGCTTCCCCCACGCCTCCGACCTGATAACCCACCTCCGCGCCAACTACGACTTCGGCATCGCCGCCGCCTGCTACCCCGAAGGCCACACCGAAGCCGAAAGCCCGGAGCGCGATCTGGAATACGCCAAACTGAAAGTGGCTCACGGCGCCGATTTCCTGATTACCCAACTTTTCTACGACAACGACGACTACTTCGCCTTTGCCGACCGCGCCGCCGCCGCCGGCATCGCCGTTCCCATAGTGCCGGGCATCCTCCCGGTGCTAAGCGCCCCGCAAATCCGCCGCTTCACCGCCCTCTGCGGCGCCAAAATCCCCCCCAAGCTGGACGCCGAACTGAACCGCCTGGGCGATGACGACGCCGCCGTCCGCGAGCTGGGCATCGAATACGCCGCCCGGCAACTGGACGAGCTATGGGCCGCCGGCGTCCCCGGCGTCCACTTCTACGTCCTAAACCGCAGCTACTCCGTATCCCAAATCCTAAACAACATCGCCCTCCCCGGCCGTGCCCCCTAGTAGCAACCGCCCCCGCATTCCTTATATATAGGGAAAAGCCCCGGACAAGAGCGATACGCGATATGCTATCCACCGGCGTTGACATCATCGAAATCAGCCGGATCGCCCAAACGCTGGAGCGTTACGGGCAAAGGTTCCTGCGGCGGATCTACACCCCCGGCGAACTGGAATACTGCCGCGAGCGTCCTTCCAAGCTGGCCTCGCGCTTCGCCGCCAAAGAAGCCGCCATGAAAGCCTTGGGCACCGGCGTCCGCGGCGTAAGCTGGCAAGACATCGAAGTAACCCGCGCCCCCAGCGGCGCCCCCAACCTCCGGCTCCACGGCCGCGCCCAACGCCGCGCCCAACAGCTAGGCATACTGGAAACATCCCTAAGTATGTCCGACTCCCGCGACCACGCCATAGCCTTCGTCGTAATGCGCCGCCAAGCCCCGGATTGAATGCGTGTAGTATAATGAAACCATCGCAACCCCAAATCCCGGAAGCCCTGTCAGACCGCGGGATCGGAGTGCAGGCCGCTTGCTTCACCCTGACCGGCTTCGCTTGCGTAGCGATTCTGCAATCATTCCAAGGAAACGATTTCTGGCTGTACCAATGGTTTGAGCGGATAGCCGTAGACCTCTATTGGGCGTTCATAGTGCCATTGGCCGCCCTATTCGACTGGGGGAGAAAAATGTTTGAGCGCGGAAAGGCCATCCGGGAAGCGAAAAAAGCGGAGCTGGTAGAGCAAGCGACGCAAGACGGACTCCATCAGGGCATCCAACAGGGCATCCAACAGGGCATCCAACAAGGCATCCAACAAGGCATCCGGCTAGGCAGCCAGGATGAGAATCGGCGGATAAAAGAATTACTGGAAAGCCGCGGCATCGCCCTGCCCCCGGAAATCGACGCAGAAATTTTCGGCGATGCGCCCCCAAGAGACCCCTAAGCGGCAATGCGCGCAGGGAGAAAATGTTTGAGCGTGGAAAAGCCATCAGGGAAGCGAAAAAAGCGGAGCTGGTAAAGAAAGCTAAAGAGGATGAAAACCGGCGGATAAAGAAACTGCTGGAAAGCCGCGGCATCGCCCTGCCCCCGGAAGTCGACGCAGAAATTTTCGGCAATGCCCCCCCAACAGACCATTAAGCGGCAACACGCGAAGCAAGGCGATGAAAGTAGTAACCGCGGCCCAAATGGCCGCCATCGAACAGGCGGCAGCGCGGGCCGGCATCGCCGCCGACACGCTGATGGAAAACGCCGGACGGGCCGTAGCCCATGCCGCCCGGGATGAACTCGGCGGCGCAGTGGCGGGCGTCCCCATCGCCGTGCTGGTCGGGCCGGGCAACAACGGCGCCGATGGACTGGTCGCCGCCCGGCATCTGCGACGCTGGGGCGCCGAAACCGTCTGCGGTCTGCTTACCCGCCGCCCCGAATTTGACCCCAAACTGGAGTTGGCCCGGCAGTACGACGTCCAAATCGCAACCCGCCTCGATGACCTGGAGCGGCTACTGCGCCAATCCAAACTAATCATAGACGCCGTGCTAGGCACTGGCCGCTCCCGCCCCTTGAACGGCCCGGTGCGCGATGCCATGCTGATGCTGCAACGGACACGCGAACGGCCCCATCCGCCGCCGCTCTTGGCCCTCGACTTGCCCACCGGACTGAACGCCGATACCGGCGAGGTTGACCCGGCCTGCCCTCTATTCGACGTCACTCTGGCCCTGGGCTACCCCAAGGCCGGGCTAATGCGCTTCCCCGGCGCCGAACGCGCCGGGCGACTGCGGATACTGGATATCGGCATCCCTCCCAACCTCCCTGAAGCGCAGGCGGTAGATCTGGAAATGCTAACCCCCCAATGGGCCGCGGCGCAGTTGCCGCCCCGCCCCCCGGACTCCCACAAAGGAACCTACGGCCACGCCTTGATCATCGCCGGCTCCCGCCACTACCCCGGAGCTGCTTGGCTGGCATCGCAGGCAGCGGTGCGAACCGGCGCCGGCCTCACCACCCTGGCCAGCCCCCAAAGCGTCTACCCCATCGCCGCGGCCAAAGGCGCCGAAGCCATCCATTTGCCATTACCGGATGACCAATCCGGGCGCATCGCCCCATCCGCCGCCGAAGTCATCCGCCGGTCGGAGCGGCGGTTTACCGCGGCCCTGATCGGCTGCGGCATAGGCCGGTCGCCCGCCACCGCCGCATTCATCCAGCAACTACTGTTTACCGATGCTCAAGACACGCTGCCCAAGATCCCCATACTGATTGACGCCGATGGACTGAACAACCTATCCGCCATCGAAAACTGGCCTGCCCGCATCCGCCGCCCGATGCTGCTAACCCCCCATCCCGGCGAAATGTCCACCCTCACCGGCCGGCCCGTAGCCGAAATCCAATCCGACCCCATAGCCGCAGCGCAGGAATGGGCCAACCGATGGGGCGTCACGCTGATACTAAAAGGCGCCCACACCGTCATAGCCGCCCCCGGCCACCCGACCCGCATTGCCCCTTTCCCCAACCCCGGCCTGGCCACCGGCGGCACTGGCGACATCCTGAGCGGCGTCATAACCGGGCTGCTGGCGCAAGGAACGCCGCCCCCCACCGCCGCCGCCGGCGGCGTATACCTGCACGCCGCCGCTGGACGCCGCATAACCGCCCGCATAGGCCAAACCGGCCTAGCCGCCTCCGACCTGCTGGAGGCCCTACCCCCAACCATCGCCGCCCTCCGCCGTGATAAACTATAATTCCTTACCCCAACGGGATGGTCGGCATACCATACCCTCCCAACGGGATGGGCGGGCGGCATACCCAACTCCCCTTAAGGGGATAGCTAAGGCGCAACAATCCCCTCCCCCTAAGGGGGAGGGTTAGGGTGGGGGTGATTTGTCCTTCCAGCAGTTCATAGAAATCATCGCCGACCCGTCGGCCTCCTTGTCGGACGCCCCCTTTCACGAAGCATCCGACCCGGCGCCCGGCGATCTGGCCGAGTTCGCCCGCGTCTGCGCCGGCTTGGGCGAAGCGCGCCGCCGCGAAGTAGTGTCGGAAATGGTAGAGCAGGCCGAAGAAAACCTGGAGCTGGATTTCACCGCCATTTTCCGCCTGTGCCTGCAAGACGAAGACGACCGGCTAACCCAATTGGCGGTAGAAGGCTTATGGGAACAGGAAGACCGCTGGCTGGTCGCCGAACTGGTGGCGTTGTTGCGCTCGGAACGGGGGCCGCAGGCCCGCGCCACCGCCGCCCTGGCCCTGGGCAAATTCGCCACCCTGGCCCAAGAAAACAAGCTCACGCCCCAAGACAGCGAACTGGTATACCGCATCTTGATGGACTTTCTGGAAGACGACATCGAAGACTTGGAAGTGCGCCGCCGCTGTCTGGAAGCCGTCGCCCCCTACAACACCGAGGAAGTCCACGACTACATCCGTTGGGCTTACGATGACGACGACCAGGACTTGCGCTCCAGCGCCGTCTACTCGATGGGGCGCACCGGCGAAAGCGTCTGGCTGCCCACCCTGTTACAGGAACTGGAAAGCTACGACCCTGCCGTGCGCTACGAAACCGCCCACGCCTGCGGCGAACTGGGCCGGCAAGAAGCCGCCCCGCCACTGGTAGAACTGCTCCAGGACGACGACCCCGAAGTGCGAATAGCCGCCATAACCGCCCTGGGCAAAATCGGCGGCCCCCTTGCCCGCCGCGCCCTCATCGACTGCGTCCGCGAAGGCGACGCCGCAATGTCCGACGCCGCCCACGCCGAACTGGAAAACTTGGAATTTCTGGACGACCCCATGCGCCTCTACCCGGGGGATTAGGAGAGTAAAGCTATGGCGCAGGAAACCGGCCCAGCCGTTTTTGGCGAGGAAAAACTTGACGCAGATGCAATGAGCATCGTCGACCAGACAATAGTCCCCGGCGAGCAAATTCTGGCGCTTTCCGGGTTTGACCATGAATCAAAGATTATCGCCGTCACCAACCAGCAAATTCTGATAACCCACAAAGAACAAGGAATAGCATTCCAGTCGCCCTACAGCGGCATCAAAGAAATCGGGCGCAACGGACGAACCCTGGTCATCCGAACCGGCGATGACGCCCGCCACGAATACCGGATGCGGAAAGATGATACAGTAGAATCCTTGGTAAACGCAATCCGGGAACTAATGCCGGATTCCCCGGATGCCGAAACCGCCCCAACCGCAACTCAAGCAGCAATCGGCATCGCCGAAAAGGTGAAATTCTGGCAGGAACAGGACAAAATCAACCAGGAACTCATCCCCAGAGTGATTCGCCAAAATGAAATGCTCACGGCCCACATCAGAGATCACGAAACCCTGCCCATTATCGCCGCCGCCGCCGCCCGGCAAGCGGTTGAACAAGGATTGTTAGAATATCAACAGGAACTGGAGTCCGCCCGCGCCGAGCGTGAAGAACAAAACCGCCAACTAACTCTGGCAAAGAAAGATAACCGCAGGACGAAGCTATTGGCGATCGCGGCTTGCGCCGTCGCCGCAACGGCTATGGTCTTGGCGGTGATTCTCTAAAAGAAATGGGGAATGGCGATGCAATCATTGAACCTGATGCCGGAACTGCTGAAACTCCCCGCCGGCCCATCGGACAGCCCCCAGTCATCCCGCGACCGCCTCACGGCCCTGATTGGCGCGGACCGGGCGCTTTACGCCGCCGAAATTTCGTCCGCATCCTCCGCCGGACTATGGACTGTGTTTGACGAAGCTAACGTAGACGACAATCTCCGGGCGGCATACGAAGCTCAGTACCCAAACCAAGCGGTCGACCATTCCCTTTGCGAATACTGGCAATCAATGATGGACCGCGGCGAAGGATCAATGCAAGGGTTCATCAATGGCATTAAAGGCAAGCTGGCCGAATTTAATGCGGCGGAACAATTAAGGGATGCCGGCTATACCAACGTAACCATCGCCGAAAATCCGACGCAGGCAGTATTCGACATCACCGCAATTCCTCCCGGCGGCGGCGCTGAAGTTAGTTGGCAAGTTAAAACCGGAGGGGCGGATTACGCCGGCGAAGTGCTGGACGCTATGCAGCGAAGCCCCGACGTCCCTTTCGCGGTCAGCTCGGAAATACACGATCAAATATCGGAATCCGCCCCGGAAATGGCGGAGCGAATGCTGGAACTTGACGCCGACTTGGAATTAGTCAACGGAATACAGGACGGATTGGAAACCCTGAGCAATAACTTGGGCATAGACATCATGGACAACTTGTCAGAAATTATCCCTTACGGCGCGGCAATCGCGGCGTCCGCCCGGTTGCTATACGGCGTCATAAGAACGGAGCAGGAATTTCAGGCCGCCGACCGCACTACGAAAAACAAAATCCAGGTAGTGCAAACCTTGACGCTAATGTCCAGAATGGGAATAAGCTCGGTATTGGCCTACGCCGGCGGCTTGGGAGGAACGGCGGCCGGCAGCGCGATTCCCGGCGTCGGCAACCTCGCCGGCGGCATCGCCGGTTCCCTGGCCGGGGTAGGAGTGGGAATGTATCTCAACCGCCACCTGCAACCGCGTATGTTGTCTCTGGCCCTGAGCATCACCGGGCTGGAGCAAGACGACCTGTTTTATTTCAAGAACAAGCCGCGCATCGACCTGCTGGCATTGTCATTCCAGAGAACGGCCGCCAGCCTTAATATCGAAACAAATGCCGCGGATTAACCGGGCGTAAACAAATTAAGAGGAAATTGACCTTGCCATCCCTAACCGAATCCCAAGCCCGCTATTTGTCTAACGCCCGCGTAGCCCGTCTGGCCACGGCGGACGTCAACGGCCGCCCCCATGTAATTCCCGTTTGCTTCGCCGTGGCATGGAACGAACCCGGCGGCGCAACGGCCATATATTCCGTCCTGGACCACAAGCCCAAAACCGCCCGGCCAACCCGCCTGCGCCGCGTCCGCAACATCCGCTCCAACCCCCAAGCCGCGCTGGTAGTAGACCACTATGACGAAAACTGGCAATCCCTGCGCTACATCCTAGTATCCTGCCGCGCCGAACTGCTAACCGGCGCCGAAACCGAAGCGGCGCAGGCCGTCGCCTTGCTCCGCCGCAAATATCTCCAATACCGGGATATGGCGCTGGACGGCAACCCGGTAATCAAGCTGCTGCCCCAACACTACACTGCCTGGAGCTACCGGGGCGATGACGATGCGTAACTAATGACACCATCCCGTTGACCGCCCCCCGCCTTTCCCCCTATGCTTTAGGCGTCATACACTGCGGTATATGGCAAAAGGGCGGCGCATCAAACCCCGCTGCCCCGAACCGGAGCAGCGCCGATATGCCCGAACTCCAGCCGCCCAACGACAGCCGCATCACCATCCGCGACCTGTGGGAAATAATCAGCCTTCCGCTGTTGCTGTCCGGCGCAGTCGTTGCCGCCACCTGGCTGGTCTGGTATTTTACCAAAGCACCCTGCTCCCCCGAACTGGCGAACATCATCGGCTGCAACCCCGGCCAAATCGCCCGCTACATAAACTTGGAAGTGCTAAGCAAGATACTAACCCACGCCGCCATAGCCGCCGGCGGCGGGGGAATCTGGAGCTACATAATGATCACCAGAGAACGCAAAGCCAGGGAAACCGCCGAAAAGAACTTGGCCCAAGAACGCGAGCAATCCGCCGCAGAACGCGGGCAGGCCGCCCAAGAACGCGCTGAATTGCTCGCGCGGCTGGACGAGGAACGGGCGCAATCTGCCGCGGAACGGGCGCAATCCGCCGCGGAGCGGACGCAATCCGCCGATGACCGAGCCGAATTGCTGGCGCGGCTGGACGCGGCGCAGACGCAAGCCGCTGAAGAACGCCGGATATTTCTTGCCACCATCGAACGGCTCACCCAGCAACTCAACGGCGGCGCCCCGCCCGCATCGCAGTAACCCAATCCGCCGTTTAGTAACAGAAGGCTATATGATTACCAGAGAACGCAATGCCAGGGAAACCGCCGAAAAGAACCTAGCCCAAGAACGCGAGCAATCCGCCACAGAACGCGAGCAGGCCGCCGCAGAACGCGCCGAATTGATCGCGCGGCTGGACGAGGAACGGGCGCGGTCCGCAGCGGAGCGGGCGCGATCCGCCGCAGAACGCGCCGCATGGTTGGCAAGATTGGATGCGGCGCAGGCACAGGCCGCCGAAGAACGCCGACGGTTTCTAGCCATCATCGAACGGCTCACCCAGCGACTCAACGGCGGCGCCCCGCCCGCATCGCAGTAACCGCCTGCCGTCGCATCAACCATCACCCCGATTTTGGCATCACCTACTTGGCTTTCCCTCATTAAATCCCCATCGCGCCGCCCCCCGGACGCACCCGGCAACCCTAAAACGCGCCCCCGCTTGACACCCCCCAAGCGGCTCTCTAGACTTGCCCCAACCTGATGAATGCCCATAAGAGAGGAAAACGGATGGACGGAGTTACCGCAATCGCCAACATACTGCGAATGGAAGGCGTGGAATTTATCGGCTGCGTCCCCTACCAGCCGCTGCTGGAAGCCGCCGCCATCGCCGGCATCCGCCCGCTGATTTTCCGGCAGGAAGTCACCGGCGTTCACATGGTCGACGGCTATTCGCGGATGACCAACGGCAAGCGCATCGGCGTTTTTATGATGCAAAACGGCCCCGGCGCCGAAAACGGCTTCGGCGGCGTGGCCCAAGCCTACTCCGAATCAGTGCCTATCCTCTTGCTGCCCGCCGGAATGCCCCGCGAAAAACGCGGGGTTCACCCCAACTTTTACCCCACCCGCAGCTACGAAACCATCACCAAATGGTCCGAGGAAATCAATATGGTGGAGCGCATCCCCGCGCTGTTGCGCCGCGCCTTCACCAAGCTGCGCAGCGGACGCCCCGGCCCGGTGCTGCTGGAAATCCCCGCCGACGTAGCCGCTGCCGAACTGCCCGAAGAGCTATTCGACTACGAACCGCCTCGCGCCGTCAAACAACAGGCCGACCCCTCCGACGTAAGCCGCGCCGCCGCCGCCCTCCTGTCCGCCGAGCGCCCGGTCCTCCAGGCCGGTCAGGGCGTGCTGTACGCCGAGGCGTCCGCCGAACTGGTAGAACTGGCCGAATTCCTGCAAGCCCCGGTAATGACCACCCTGCCCGGCAAAAGCGCCTTCCCCGAAAACCACCCTCTCGCCCTGGGCGCCGGCGGCCCCAGCACCACCGCCGCCGTCAACAAATACCTCCACCGAGCCGACGTAGTATTCGCCATCGGCGCCAGCCTCACCAAGAGCTTTTTCGCCGTTCCCATCGCCGACAACAAGACCTTCATCCATGCCACCAACGACGAGGACGCCATCGGCCGCGAGTACCGCTGCCGCTACCCGATGCTGGGCGACGCCAAGCTGGTGCTGCGCCAACTGCTGGACGAACTCAAAGACCGCGCCGGCGCCCCCCGTCCGACAAACCAACCCCTCCACGACGACATCCGGGCGGTCAAGCAAGCCTGGCTGGCCCAATGGATGCCCAAACTCACCTCCGGCGAAACGCCCATCAACCCCTACCGCGTAATCTGGGATTTAATGCACACCGTAGACCTCGACAACACCATAGTCACCCACGAATCCGGCAGCGCCCGCGAGTATATGTCGCCCTTTTGGGAATCCCGCGCCCCCCGCAGCTTCATCGGCTGGGGCAAATCCACCCAACTAGGCTACAGCCTGGGCCTCGCTATGGGCGCCAAAATGGCCTTCCCCGGCAAGCAGGTCATCAATGTAATGGGCGATATGGCTTTCAGCGCCGTGGGCCTGGACATCGAAACCGCGGTTCGTTGCCACATCCCCATAATGACGGTGGTAAACAACAATTCCTATATGTCGATCTACGACAACAGCCGTTTCCCCATAGCCATGCAGAAATACCAAGTCAAAAGCCTCGGCGGGCAATTCGCCGAAGTAGCCGCCGCCATGGGCGCCCACGCCGAAAAAATCGCCGAACCCAACGAAATCATCCCCGCCATCCAACGCGCCCAAGCCGCCACCGCCGCCGGCGAACCCGCAGTCCTGGAATTCATAACCCGCGACGAGGGCGAGTTTTCCAAGTTCTAAAAGCAACCACCGAAAACCGCCTCATCCTCCAGCCGTAATACTCGCGGCATAGCGAAACCCGCGGCATACCGAGACCCGTAACATTGCGAAGCCCACAGCGTAGTAAAACCCGCGGCATAGCGAAACCCGTTCATCCTTCGACAAGCTCAGGATGAACGGGTTTCGTTTACGGCCGGGGTTTCGCTCATAGCGGCAATGTTGCCCGCCGCCCAACCCATAACCTTGCCCCCGCTAATCCCGCGCTTGTCGCTGATTCGCCTGCCCCTTTTCCGAATTTGATGACACTTGCCCCTTGCCCCGCCACGGCAGGTTAAGTTGAAATACCGGCAAGCGTTATGTCAATAGCTAAGGGGGGCGATATGGTGACCATAATGAACGGCGCGGCGCAACGGAACGGCCAGGAGCCGACCGTCCGGGAATTGCCTACCGAGGAGCGGCCGCGCGAGCGGCTGGCGGCTTACGGGCCGGGCCATCTCAACAACTCCGAGCTAATCGCCATCCTGCTGCGCACCGGGTCGGCCGGCGAAAACGTCATATCGCAATCCAACCGCATTCTGTCCCGCTTCAACGGACTGCGGGGATTGGGCAAGGCCAACTTCGCCGAACTGTGCGCCGAAAAGGGGTTGAGCGAAGCTAAAACCTGCCAGATCCTGGCCGCCCTGGAGCTGGGCCGCCGCTTCGTGTCGCTGGCCCCGGAGGAGCGGGCGGTCATCAACTGTCCGCAAGACGCCGCCAACCTGCTGTCGGCGGAAATGTCGGGCTTTGAGCAGGAACACCTGCGGGTGCTGCTGCTCAACACCCGCAACGAAGTGATGAGCGTTGAGGAAATCTACATCGGCAACGTCAACAGTTCCGTTGTGCGCCCCGCCGAAGTGTTCCGCCCCGGCATCCGCAGCAACGCCACCTCCCTGATCGCTGTCCACAACCACCCCTCCGGCGACCCGTCCCCCAGCGCCGCCGACATATCCATCACCCGCGACTTGTACGACGCCGGCAAGCTGCTGGGTATGGAACTGCTGGACCACCTGGTAATCGGCGGCGGTCAGCGCTACGTCAGCATGAAAGAAACCCGGCAAGGCTTTTCATAAAGACAACGGCAACCCAAACCGCCGGCACGCTAACATCGCCCAAGGGGTTTTCACGCCAGGGAGTTGGCCGTGTTGCCGTGAGCGTGCGGAAATCGCCAAAATGACACCCACCCCTTGCCAACCCCCAAAACCCGCCCTACAATAGAACTAACAACCTAAAATCCCACCCAAACAAGAAAGCCAACGCCGCGCCCCAAACCCAAGTTCCAAAAAGCCCCAAAAACGCAGAAAATGGAACAAAATGCGACTAAAATGGAAAAAATCGCCCCATTTCAGTTCCAAAAAGTCCCATCCCAACCCCCACTCCCAAAGCTAAAACCCGGAAAAATGGAACCAAATGGAACTAAATGGAACGGAAATAAAAAATTCCCGCCGCCGGAAACCCCAACGCGCGGCAACCCAACCCCCGACCATTCTGCTATCCTGACCCAAACTCAAAAAGCGGAGGCGGGAAATGACCATCCGACGGCCCACGGCCCAAGACCTGCGGCGCCTGGCGCAAGCCAACCACTTTGACATCACCGACCAGGAAATGGCCGCCTTCCAGTCAATGATCCCCGGCTTGTTCCATTCTTACGACGCCCTGGCCCAAATGCCTGAGGAGCGCGCCCCCTTGCGCTACCCCAGCCGCGACCCCGGAACCCGGCCCGCCCCCGAAGCCGACCCCTACAACGCCATCCTGCGCCGCTGCCAGTTGCGCGGCGCCACCGGCGGCAAGCTGGCCGGCAAGCGCATCGGACTGAAAAACAACATCTGCATCGCCGGCTTCCCCATGACCTGCGCCTCCCTGATACTGGAGGACTACATCCCCGACGCCGATGCCCCCATCGTCACCCGGATGCTGGACCAGGGCGCCGAAATCAACGCCATCCTCAACCTCGACAACTTCGCCTTTTCCGGCGCCGGCGACACCAGCGCTTTCGGCCCCACCCTCAACCCCCACAGCCCCGCCCACCTGTCCGGCGGCTCCTCCGGCGGTTCCGCCGCCGCCCTGTATTACGACGACATCGACATCACCATCGGCGGCGACCAGGGCGGCTCCATCCGCATCCCCGCCTCCTTTTGCGGCGTCGTCGGCCACAAGCCCACCCACGGCCTGGTGCCTTACACCGGCATCGTCGGCATCGACAACACCTTTGACCACGCCGGCCCTATGGCCCGCACCGTCTACGACGCCGCCCTGATGCTGGAAGTCATCGCCGGCAAAGACCCTCTCGACCCCCGGCAAGGCGATGATGTCCCCACCCAGCCCTACACCGACGCCCTGGAAACCGGCGCCTCCGGCCTCCGCATCGGCGTGCTGACCGAGGGTTTCGGCCTCCCCGAATCCGACCTCGCCGTGGACTACCGCGTGCGCCGCGCCCTGCGCCTGATGGCCGAGCTGGGCGCAAAAGTGACCGACGTATCCATCCCGTGGCACGCCCAAGCCGGCGGCGTGGTATGGGGATTGATGGCCGAGGGCGCCACCGCCCTGATCCAGACCGGCGGATCCGGCCGCCACTTCGAGGGGCAGTACAACCCCGGCCTGGCCCACGCCTTGGGGCAAGGCCGCCGCGCCCAGGGCAACGACCTCCCGCCCACCGTCAAACTGGTGCTGCTGATCGGCACTTATATGACCGAAAACTACAACAGCCGGATGTACGCCAAAGCGCAGAATATGCGCCGCCAACTGCGGGCCGCCTACGATGACGCCCTTTCCCGCTGCGACGTGCTGGCAATGCCCACCACTCCCATGCCGGCCCACCGCAACGACGCCAACGGCGACCCTCACGCCATCCTCGCCCACGGCTGGGATATGCTCGCCAACACCGCCCCCTTCGATATGACCGGCCATCCCGCCATAAGCGTACCCTGCGGCAAGACCGCCGACGGCCTACCCGTCGGCCTAATGCTGGTAGGCCGTCGCTTCGACGACGCCACCGTCCTAAGAGCCGCCCACGCCTTCGAGCAAGCCGCCGACTGGCAGACCCTGTAGCGGCGTAGCGGGCGTCGGCACCAAATTCGCTTTTTGGTTGCCGACGCCCCGCTGGACAACTTAAAGCTCCGTGATATAATTTTTCGGACCATCGGAATCCACACAATTGGGAGATGAGCAGATGACTAATTCCAAGAGTCTAAATGCAATTGATCTGTTCTGTGGTTGTGGAGGACTTTCCGCAGGGCTTAAATCTGCGGGTTTTAATGTTATAGCGGGCGTTGATGTTGAACGAAAGTACTTGGCGACTTTTCAACACAATTTCCAAAACGCGATATCTTTAAATCTTGATCTGGCAAAAGTTTCACCCTCAGAGTTTATGTCTATAGTTGGAGTGGAACCCAGCGAAATAGATTTATTAGCTGGCGGCCCACCCTGCCAAGGGTTTTCCAAAAACGTCCCTCGCAAATTCCGATATATGGATGATAGCAATAATTTATTGATTCGCACATTTTTGAATTACTGCGAATTTATTGATCCTAAAGTGATTCTTATGGAAAACGTTGCCGAAATGAAGAACGGTTTCTCTCGACAATTCAGTGACGAAATTATAGCGAGCCTCTATGATATGGGTTATTCAGTGAATTCTGTCATCCTAAACGCAGCTGAATATGGTATTCCTCAGAGAAGGCGAAGAGCCTTTTTCTTAGCTGCCAAAGAAACGGTTTCTTTGGCAGCTCCATCAGCTACACATATCGGAACTTCGCAACAATCTGGGATGTTAGATAAACCTCCATACGTAACTGTATGGGATGCAATTGGAGATTTACCCAGTGTTCGACATGGGGAAGGCACTGACCCATGTGAGTATCACTGTGATCCATTTTCTGAATACCAAGAGAAAATGCGAACTTCTAACGGAAAAGTTCGCAACCATATAGCTAGGCATCTTGAGCCTATGCAGTATGCTAGATTGGCATCATTACAGCCGGGTCAAGGGCATAAAGACCTTCCCGCTGAATTCAAGGTGCGTGGCGGATATAGTGGAGCATACGGCAGGCTAACAAAAGATATGGTTGCGCCAACAATCACCAGGTGGGTATTCCATCCTGGGTCTGGCCGTTGGGGGCATCCAGTAGATATAAGGACCCTTACAATTCGTGAAGCTGCTCGAATACAAGGCTTTTCAGATGATTACGAATTCGTTGGAAGTTTTGTGCAACAAGCCGGGCAAATTGGTAATGCTGTGCCACCTCTGTTAATTGAACAAATCGGCATCGAACTTAGAACACAGCTAAATATCTAAGACGACAATGCATCTGCTAGTTTACCGAAAGAAACCTTCTCTTTATTCGAAGGTAATTTAAAGGTAAACTTATTCTGATCATTTTCACTAGGCCACCAAATAGATTCATTGGTGAAATGGAGTTGATTTTCCCCTAATCCATGCCACGCCCACCACCTTGCCTTAGTTTTCCTGTTTATTCCGTGAAGTGATTGCAGTTGTGTTTTTCCTTTAGTCTTTTTCTGAGCTGACCATTGCCAACGAAATTCTGCTGGATCGAAAATATCAGGAGATTTAGATGTGCACAATAGACGCTCAAAATAAGTGGCATCACCACTTTTATGCACCATCAACCGTGAGTAGCCGATATGCGTCAATTTATACTTACTTATGCTCTCGCGAGCATGAGCATTGCAAAACTCAATGATAGCATTTCCCAGAGCTTGTCGCCCTGTTGCTGATTTTTTAGACGCCGCAATTAGCTCAGTTGCATTAGGCAGTTTTGCACGTTTCCACGTGACTGGCGTACTTTCTTTTGTTGATTTTACTTGCCAACCAATGTTATTTTCGCGATGTATGACATCTACAAAGTCGTATGTATTCAACACATCACCGCCTCTAACATGAGATAAAATAGATTCCATCCATGCTCCTGGAATAGCATCTTGTACGAAAGGCAGTTTAGCGCAATTCGTGAGTATTCGCCGCATCTCTTCAAGCTGCTCTACCGTGGAGAAAATACTCATAGCGAGTTGTACCTCTCAAGTAGTGCACTCGGTTCAATACCCAGAGCATCCGCCAGTCGCGCTACGATGACGATGCTAGGGTTACGTATCCCTCTCTCTAGCCCGCTTACGTAGGTACGATGTAGTCCAGCCATCTCAGCTAGTTTCTCCTGAGAAAGCCCGCGACTGATGCGGTATGCCCGTAAATTTTCACCAAACTGCACAGTGATATTCATCATTACTTATATAATAGTGCTTAGGCGATTTGTCTACATACAATCAGTCACATTTGACAACTGAATTAGATGCAGATTTACCTGATGATGAGTAAAAATGGAGCTGATGTTCCAAAACATGCAAAGTCAAAGGGGGAGTGGATTTAGGAGGCCGATGATGTAGGGGGTAGTCTCTCTGAAGCAGCCAGCGGTGCTCTGGTGGTAGTGGACGTTGTGGATATGGTATGGCGGTGAAGGGCGATTTTAGGGGGACCGTTTTTCAACCCTAGCCGCATGGTTTGTGTCCGCCGCCCGGTAGCGTTGTAGTTCGCGCTTGACTATGGGCGCCATTAGGTATAGCCCCAGCAGGTTGGGGATGGCTACGATCAGGATCAGGGCGTCGGATAGGTTTACCAGGGCGCCTAGCTCCAGGCTGGCGCCGATGATTACGAATAACAGGAAAAATAGCTTGAACCCCATATCCCGCAGGCGGCCCTCGCCGGTCAGGTAGGTGAACGCCTTTAGCCCGTAGTACGACCAGGCCAGCATCGTCGAAAAGGCGAACAATATGGCGGCTATGCCTATGGGCGTGGCCGACCAGCCCAGGGTGGACTCAAAAGCGGTGATGGTCAGCTCGATGCCGACTACTTCGCCGCCGGTGTTTGGCGCGCCGTATATGACGATCACCACCGCCGACATCATGCAGATAACTACGGTATCGATGAACGGCTCCAGCAAGGCGACATATCCCTCGCTTACCGGCCGGGGGGTGCGGGCGGTGGAGTGGGCGATGGCGGCGCTGCCTAGTCCGGCCTCGTTGGAAAAGGTGGCCCGCTGGAACCCGATGATCAGCGCCCCCAACGCTCCCCCGGCTAAACCCTCGGGGTTGAAAGCGTTGGCACAGATGGCGGCGATGGCCCCCGGCACCTTTTCGATGTTGAACGCCATAAACAGCAGCGCCATGATGATGTAGAGCAGGGCCATAGCCGGCACCAGCCGCACCGTAGTGCTGCCGATGGAGCGGATGCCGCCGATGATCACCAGCCCCACGACAAAGGCCAGCGCCAGCCCGATCAGCCAGGCTTTGTCGGCGAAAAAGCTGTCCTCCCGCCCGGTGAGGATGACGAACATATCGGCGGCCTGATTGGACTGGAACATATTGCCGATGCCCAGACACCCGATGACCATCGCCAGGGCGTAGAAAAGGCCCAACCCGCGCCCCAATTTGGGCCAGCCCAGTTGCCGCAGCCCGCTTTCGAGGTAGTACATCGGGCCGCCGGATACCGAGCCGTCGGGGTTGGCGCGGCGGAACAGCACGCCGAGGGTGCATTCGGTGAATTTGGTGGACATTCCCAGCAGTCCGGCCACCGCCAGCCAGAACGCGGCGCCGGGGCCGCCTACGGAAATCGCCACCGCGACGCCGGCCATATTGCCGATGCCCACGGTTCCGGCCACCGCGGTGGTCAGCGCCCGCAATTGGGTAAGCTCGCCGGGGTCGCTACGGTCGGCGTAGCGCCCCGACAGGATGGCTACCGAATGCAGGAACCCCCGCACGTTGATAAACCGGAAATACAAGGTAAAGAACAGCCCGCCCAGCACCAGCCAGACCACGATCAGCGGGACTTCGACGCCCAGCAACGGCGCTTGGTAGAACACAATGCCCGACAGGAAATCCGCCGCCGGACGGACGGCATCGTCAATGGCTTCATCGATGTTCATCGCGGGCTTGCGCTCCGGGGGTGGGGATTGTCGAATAGGCTATTTGTGCTATAATGAATTAGCGGTATTCTCGCCCATCCGGGGATATGGGGTTATGGGCGGGTATTTGCCTTATAGGGAATCATATTGCCGGGGATGGATGTTTATTCTAGCACGCCATCTTTTGCCAGAGATTGGTACTCGTCTTGACTCATGCCGATGATTTCGCGGAGGAAATGCTCGGTGTGCTGGCCTAGCAGGGGGGCGGGGGCGTCCAGACTGCCGGGGGTTAGGGATAGGTCAAACTCGCTGCGGTCGGTGGCGTAGGGGCCGATTTCCGGGTGATCCAGCCAGCGGAAGTGTTGGCGGTGTTGGAGCTGCGGGTCGTCGAATAGATCCCGGGGGTCGTTCACCATCCCCGCCGGGACGCCCGCGTCCATTAGCCGCTGCATCAAGGGGCGGCGGCGATGCTGCGCCGTCCATTGGGCGATCAGGGCGTCAAGAGCGTCCTCGTTGGCCTTGCGGTCGGGCAGGGTGTCGAAAGCGGGGGCGTGCAGGGGGCCGCCGTCGGGTTCGGCGAGGTTCCGCAGGGCTTGCCATTGGGCCTCGGTGCGGCAGGCGAGGGCCAGCCAGCGGTCTTGCCCCTGGCAGGGATATACGCCGTGCGGGGCGGCGCCGGCGTCGCGGTTGCCCTGCCGTTGCTGCTCCCGCCCGTTGGCGGCGTAGTCCAGTAGCAGCGGCGACAGGAAGTGCAGGGATGTTTCCAGTTGCGACAAATCCAGGTGTATCCCCTGGCCGGTGCGCCGTTGGTAATCCAGCGCCGCCAGGATCGCGGCCACGGCGAAGCGGGGTACGATGAAGTCGGTATAGGCGCCATAGGGGTTGACCGGCGTGCGGTCGGGCCAGCCGGTGACGTTGGTCAGCCCCACCAGCGACGACAGCACCGGCCCGAAGCCGGGCTGCCGTTCCATCGGGCCGCCGCGGCCCATCATCGACGCGCTGAACATCACCAATCCGGGGTTGACCTGCCGCAGCGCATCGAAGCCCAGCCCCCAGCTTTCCATCGTGCCGGGGGTGAAGTTTTCCGTCACCAGATGCGCCCATTGCGCCAGCCGCAGGATCAAGGGGCGGGCGCGGGGATGCCGCAGATCCACCGCGATGCCCATCTTGTTGGCGTTGTAGCTGGCGAAATAGGCGCTGCGGTTGATGCCGGCCACGCCGCCGGGAAAGGGCGCCGCCGAGCGCAGGGCGCCCGGCCGCTTGGCCGACTCCACCCGGACCACCGTCGCACCGTATTCCCCCAAATACTTGGTGGTCATCGGCCCTACCGCCACCCAGCAGAAATCCAGGACATTCACGCCGTCCAACGGTTTGGGCAACACCGGTTCATGCGTCATCAAGTCAAGCCTTGCGGTAATAAGATGTTATGCCGGAGGTTAGATCGCTCCGGCGCGGCGCAGGGATTCTATTTCCGATGGCGGCAAGGCCAGTTCGCCGCCGTAGATTTCCCGGTTATGCTCGCCGACCAGCGGGGCGCGGCGGCGCAGAGTTGCGGCGGGCGGGGCGCCGGATTGGTTGGGGGCGGTTTGGATGAACGGGCCGGGGTAGTCTATGGTCGTTCCCAACTCCGGGTGATGCAGGGGAGTAAAATAGCCGCGGGCGGCCAGTTGCGGGTGGCGGCGCAGGTCGGACGGGGTAGCCACCGGGAACAGCAGAATGCGGCGGGTTACGCTTTCGCGGGTCAGCTCCTCGCGGGTATGGCGCAGAAAGAACTCGCCCAGCGGCGGGGCTACCAGATCCATCACCTCCGGGGTGATGCGCCCGTAGCCCATACTTTCCCACTCGACCGCCTGCAACTGCGATACATCGAAGCCGTCGTCCGCCATCCACTGGAACAGGGCGCGGGTGCTGGGGGCCACGCCGCCGCCCTGGAGCATATAGTTGACGAAGCCGTCGGCGCAGGGCCAGTTGATCCGCAGGCGGTTTTCGCCGGAGGTCTGGCGGTAGACGCCCATCCGTTGCAGGATGGCGCCCTCGATGTCCCAGATCTGCGGGGCGTGGGCCAGGGTGCGGGCTACCGCCTGCTGGCAGGATGCGTCTACCCGCTGCCCCTGCCCGGTCAAGGCGCGGTGGGTATGGGCCAGCATCGCGCCGGCCGCCGCCGCGGCCGAACCGTGCAGGTAAAAGTGGGGAAAGCCGGGGCGCAGCGGCGCCCGGTCGGGGTCGCCGGTCAGGTGCATGAACCCCCCCAGCGCGGTGCCGGTAATGTCGGCGGCCGGGGCGTCGGCATAGGGGCCGTCTTGCCCAAAGGCGGTGATCGACACCATCACCGCCCGCGGGTTGATCGCCGACAGCCAGGAATAGCCGATGCCCAACTCGTCCAGATAGCCGGGGGCAAAGGATTCGATCACGAAATCGGCCGACGCCGCCAGCCGCGCCAGCAAGTCGCGTCCGGCGGGGTGGGGCAGGTTCAGCGTAATCCCCCGCTTGTTGGCGGCGTAGGCCCACCAGTAGAGGCTGTTGCCGGGCGCCGGGTCATCGGCGTAGAACGGCCCGATCCGCCGCGCCGGGCTGCCGCCGGGCGGCTCGACCTGCACCACATCGGCGCCCAAATCCCCCAGGATCTTGCCGCAGAGCAGCCCCCGCTCATCGGTTAAATCCAGCACGCGGTAGGGCGCCAGCAAGCCATCGGATGGGGATGTCGCCATAAGTCACCGGAATGTGGGGATTACCGGGGAAAGTCGGGATTGCCGGGGAAGGTTGGGATTGCCGCTATTTTAGCTTATAATCCGCTAATTCAACATCGGCTACGGGGCAAATTCCGGGTGGGGCGGGATGCTTATGACGACTCGAACTAACTGGCACAGCGAACATCCGCCGGCCTGCACTTGCGCCCGGTGCGCCGAGCGGCGGACGATGCGGGACGAGCGGGGGAAAATCGGGCGCAACGAAAAGTGTCCCTGCGGCAGCGGGCGCAAGTACAAGCGCTGCCACGGGGCGTAAGGGGGCGGGCGATGTTCGAGGGGTTCCGCCCGGCATCGGGTTTCCGGCAGGCGGTCATTGCAACATCGGAGACGGCGATCAACCTGGTAGCGGGCGGGGATGGGCCGCCGGTTCTGCTACTGCACGGGTATCCGCAGACCCACGTAATGTGGCACAAAGTCGCCCCATTGCTGGCCGCCCGGTACGCGGTGGTCGCCCCCGATTTGCGGGGCTACGGCGACAGCGGCAAGCCCGAGGTGAACGGCGACCCGGAACGCTACAGCAAGCGCCGTATGGCGCAGGATCTGCTGGAGGCGATGACCGCGCTGGGTTACGAGCGATTCCACGTAGTGGGCCACGACCGGGGCGCCCGGGTGGGGCATCGGATGGCGTTGGATGCGCCCGGCCGGGTGCGGAGCTTTACTACGCTGGACGTAGCGCCGTCGCAGGCGGCATTCGATGCGATGGACAGCAGTTTGGCTTTCGCCTGGTTTCACTGGCATCTGATGCGCCAGCCGTATCCCTTTCCCGAAACGCTGATCGGGGCTGATCCCAAGTTCTACCTAGACTTTCTGCTGGAGCGGTGGACGGCGGTAGACGGGGCGATCAGCGAGGCGGCCTACGCCGAATATCTGCGCTGTTTCGCCGACCCGGAAACCATCCGGGCGACCTGCGCCGATTACCGGGCGATTGACGCCGATTTGGCGCACGATGAAGTCGACCGGGGGCGCAAGCTGACCTGCCCGACGCTGGCGCTATGGGGCGGCAATATGGCGAAACGCCCCGGCTGGCAGACCGGCCGCGGGCTTGACCTACTGTCGGCGTGGCGGGAGCGGGCGGAGGATGTGCGCGGGCGGGCGTTGGATTGCGGGCATTTCCTGGCCGAGGAAGCCCCGGAGGAAACCGCCGCCGAAATCCTGAAGTTCTTGGACGACCGCTGACCGGGGGCGGCGGCGGTTCACGGTTGGGGGATAAAGCGCATCGACAGGGAGTTGACGCAGTGGCGGGTGTTGCTGGGGGTGAGGCGCTCGCCCATGAATACATGGCCCAAGTGTCCGCCGCAACGGGCGCATTCGATTTCGGTGCGGAAACCGTCGGGGTCCGGCAAGCGGCGGACGGCGCCGGGGATTTCCCGGTCAAAGGCAGGCCAGCCGCAATGGGCGTCAAACTTGTCGTCGGAGGAATAGAGTTCGGCGTCGCAGCGGCGGCAGACGTAGGTTCCCGTCTGGTAAAAGTTATCGTATTCGCCGCTAAAGGGGCGCTCGGTGCCTTTCAGTTCGATGATGTATCGTTCCTGCGGGGTTAGGGGGTTGTAGGTTGAGCGTTCCATCAGCGGGGCAGCTCCTTGGGGGTAGGATATGGGCTAGATGGTGGTTCGCCCCCGGTTTGGGCGTATATATACTATATATTAAGGATATGCCGACGCATCCCCATCCGCCGCGCCGGTTCGGGTGGCCGGGCGAATGGGCTGGTTATTGATAATGATACTAGAATGCTAACGCAAGCGCCAACCGTTGGCAAGGCAGGCCCCGGCGCTCGCGGGGCCAGCCGGCTTGACGGGCGTATGGCAATAAGCTGTCTTAAACAAGCCCAGTGCGCGTATGGTAATCCTCGACGAGGGGCTTACATATCTATAGCTAGACCCCGGCGCTCGCGGGGCAATCGGGTTGCTAACTTGGCATTGGCTTGCCCGCCCTGCAATCAGCGGAAAAGGGATCTGACCGCCGCCGAGTTCGGCCACCCGTCGGTGCAGGCGCAGGCCCGCCGCCCGTTGCCGGACGCGGCGATGATGAACGCCGCCCGCTACGCCATCCGCGATCTGCTGGAGGGGTTTGGCTTGTCCGTGGAAACCGGCGCCGGCGGGCAGACTAAGTACAACCGGACGCGGGACGGTATGGCGAAAAGCCATTGGGCCGATGCCGTGTGCGTCGGGGCGTCAACGGCGGAGGAGTGGCACTTGCCTCGGTCTGGGGAAGCGCAGGAAATACGGGCTAAAAGTTATGCGCGGCCGGCCAGTGCCCAAGCGATGCTGACACCTAATCCGCAGCAAAGAAATATCCCCCCGATCTTTGACCGCCCGTAAGGGCGCGGGGTGTGTGTTGTTTATGGGCATTGGGGCGCATCGGGATGGGGGTGAGGGGTCAGAATACGGGGCGGATGCCCATTCGGGATAGGACGGCTTCGGTGAACGGGACGCTTACGTTTACCGGCTCGTCGTCATCCTCGTCTTGCACCTGCATATAGACTAGGGTGCCTTTGCGGGTGACTATGGCGGGGAATTCGATGCTCTCGAAGTATTCGGGGAGCAGTCGCTCCAGCATTATGGCGATTAGTTCGGGGTCGTGGTTGGACATCGCCATTTTCCACAGGGGGGATTCCTTGATGCGGGGGGCGAGCCAGTCGGCCATAGCCTCTAGCCCCAGGTCGTCCAGCGGGTCATTCATCTTGAACATTGACCATCCGCAGGGGCGCGGGCCGGAGGGGCGCCCTGTCCGATTAAGTGGTGCCGAAGGTCAGAGTCGAACTGACACGGGGCTGCCCCCACCGGTTTTTGAGACCGGCGCGTCTACCATTCCGCCACTTCGGCATAGGGGTATGATACCGGAAAATCCGGGGAAAGAAAAGGGGCAATTTCGGGATTATCGGGGCGGGGGCGGGATTGGGCGGGGATTCCCTTGACTTGCGAAATTCGGAAACCCTATAATCTGGGCGGCAGGAAGTTGGAGATATGCCGAAACGAACATATCAGCCGAAAAAGCGCCGCCGGGCGCGGGTGCATGGCTTTCGTTCCCGTTCCGCTACCTCGGACGGGCGGGCGGTGCTGCGCCGCCGGCGGTTCAAAGGCCGCCATAAGCTGAGCGTGTAATCCCGGCCGGCCCTGATGCAACGCTGGCGCCGCATATCCGGCAAGAAGCGGCATTCCCAGATTCACCGGGAAGGCACCAGCGTCGTGAACCGACTGCTGGTGTTGCGCTGGCTGGACAACGGGCTGGAGCATACCCGGTTCGCCTTTGTGGTCAGCCGGCGGGTGGGCAATGCGGTGGCGCGGAACCGGGTGAAACGCCGGCTGCGGGAGGCGGTGCGGTCGCGCCCGCTTAACGGCGGGTGGGATGCGGTGTTCATCGCCCGCCGGGGCATCGAGCAGGCCAGTTTCCGCGAGGTGAACCGGGCGGCGTGGAACCTGTTGCGGCGTAGCAAAATCGCCGACTTGAGCGGCGGCCCGGCGCCTCCGGGCGGCGGGCGTGGCGATGGCGGCGCGGACGCCAGTAAAGGCGGGGAAGGGGCCGAAAAATGAAGCCGGCGGTACTGTGGTGCATTCGGGCCTATCAGTTCGGGCTTTCCCCGTGGCTGCCGACTTCTTGCCGGTATCATCCCAGTTGCTCCAGTTATTCCCATGACGCAGTGAACCGATACGGGGTGCTGAAAGGCGTCTGGCTGGGCGTCAAGCGTTTGGCGCGGTGTCATCCCTTGGGGGGCCAGGGGTATGACCCGGTGCCGTGAGTATCGGAATCTCCGTTTGAGCTGAATTTGCTCCATTCCTTCATTTTTCCCGCAAATAACCCCGGAGGCGTGTCGGAAACCGGCCGCGGCGGTATGCTATCCGGCGGAGGCCGGGGGCGTTTTGTTGCCGCGGCGCGTTGGGCGGCGGCTTTGGCTTTGCTGGCGGGGTTGATGTTGCTGGCCGGTTGCACCGCCGACAATATCGGCGGCGTCGGCTCCGGGTGGAACGCCCTTACCGTCCATGACGGCGTGGTATACGTCGGCACCAAGGAAGGGTGGGTGCAGGCGCTGGCCGATGGCGATTCCAATGTGCCGCCAAGCCTCTGGCGTTTCCCGGGGCCGGGCGCCTCGGGGGATATTAAGGGGGTGTACAGTACGCCGCTGGTGGCGGAGGGATTGTTGTTTGTGGCCGCCGAAAACGGTTTCCTGTATGCGCTGGACCCGGAAAACGGCGATTTCGACAACCGGGGCTGGCGCCGCCCGCGGGGGCAGCCGCAGAGTCTGGAGCCGCTGGTGGCCGGGCCGGCTTATGATCCGGTGAACCGGATGGTGCTGTCGCCGTCGGAGGATGGCCGGTTGTACGGCTATGCGGTCGACAGCGGGGAGGAAATCTGGGATGCTCCCTTTGAGGTTCAGGCCGGGGGCGAGGACCAGAAGATCTGGTCCAGCCCGGCGGTGGGGACTTTGGACGGGCGGGCGATGGCGTGGTTCGGATCGCACGATCGTCACGTTTATGCGGTCAATGTCGCCACCGGGCAGGAAATGTGGAAATACCGCACGGGCGGCGTGGTGGCGGGGCGGCCGCTACTGTTTGACGGTATGATTATCGCCGGTTCTTTTGACAAGAAACTGTATGCCCTAGACGCCCGCACCGGCTCGTACCTGTGGGAGTTTGAGGGGGGCAACTGGTTCTGGGGGGGGGCGGTGAGCAACGGTAGCGATATATTCGCGCCGAATATGGACGGGCGGGTGTATGCGCTGAGCCGGGACGGCGTTTTGCTATGGGAGTACGATTCCGGGGCGCCCATCGTGTCGCGGCCGGCGTTGCTGCCGGCGGGGCTGGCGGCGGCTAACCGGGACGGGGAGCTGGTTCTGCTGGATGTTGCGCGGGGGGCGTCGCAACGGGAGTTGCGCAAGCTGCCGCTGGGCCGGGCGGAAATCACCGCGCCGTTGTATACCGTGGGGGATTCGATCTTTGTCGGGTCTCAAGACGGCAGCGTGCGGCGGGTGGACGCCACTACGCGGCGCCCGCTGGAGGAGTGGTGGTGCTGGCACCCGGAGAATGACGGGAATCAATGTAACTGAAGGGGGTTCACCCCCACCCTAACCCTCCCCCTAAGGGGGAGGGGATAAGAGAGAGGGGGAGGGGATAATGAAGCAAGGGGGGAGGAGGTAAGGTTTTCGGGGATCATCCTTGTCGGGATATTGGCAGGGGATATAGGGGATAGCGAGGCGAGTTTTTTGGAGCTGATAGGGGACCTCTGGCGCGAGATCATCATCCGGCCTATGTTGAACCTGCTGGTGGTGCTGTATACCATCTGCTTCAACAATATGGGCATCGCCATTATCGTTTTTACCGTTATCGTCCGGTTGGTGACGCTGCCGCTGACCATCAAGCAGTTGCGGCAGATGCGGGCGATGACCAATTTGCAGCCGCGGCTGAGGGAAATTCAGGAACGCTACGGGCGCGACCGGTCCCGGGTTTCGCAGGAAACGATGCGGATGTACCGGGAGGCGGGGGTCAGCCCGGTGGGGTGTCTGGGGCCGCTGGTGATCCAGATGCCGATCCTGTTCGGGCTGTTCCGAGTGCTGATCCAGACGCTCTTTTCCCGGCCGGATAACCTGGTGGCGCTGTCGGAAAAGTTTTACGCCTGGATTCCGGTGTTTCCGATTTATGCCACGGCGCCGCTGAACGCCACTTTTCTTTGGATGGATTTGTCGGAACCGGACCCTAGCAATATCGTAATGCCGCTGCTGGTTTTCGTCACCACCTGGTTGCAACAGAAAATGACGATGACCCCCTCGGTGGATCCGCGGCAGGCGACGAACCAGACGATGATGCTGTGGCTGATGCCGCTGATGATCGCGTTCTTTTCCTTTACGCTGCCCAGCGGGCTGTCGCTGTACTGGATCGCGTCGAACGTCATCGGCATTGGGATACAGTATTTCATTACCGGGTGGCAGCCGATCTTTCCGCTGTTTCCGAAGGCGGAGCCGGCGGCCGCGGGGCCGTCGGGGCCATCCCGTTACGATGATTCTGAGGAGGTTGACGGCGATGCAGGAACCTCTCGTAATGAGCGCGCGAACCGTCGAAGAGGCAATCGAGCTGGCGCTGAAAGAAATCGGCGTCGGCCGCGACGAGGCCGAGGTCGAAATACTAAGTAGGGGCAAGGCCGGGTTTTTGGGCATCGGGGCCGAAATGGCGCGGGTGCGCGTCACCCGATTGGGCGGCGCCCCGGCGGCGCCGGCCGTCCCCGGGGCCACCGCCGGGACTGCCGCCGGGGTTGCCGATGGCGATGCCGGGGAGCAGACGGCGGCCGCTTTGGCCAGCGCCGCGGTGGGGCGTATCCTGGAGGCGGCAGGGGTGAATGTCACCCGCACGCTGCGCTCGGAGCATGACCCGGAGGCCGGGGGGCCGGTGATCGATTTGTCCGGGGAGGATTCGGGGCTGCTGATCGGGCGGCGGGGCCAAACGCTGCAAGCCTTGCAGTTTCTGGTGACCCTGATTGTCCGCAACAAGCTGGGGGAGGATGTGCGGGTGGTGCTGGATGTGGAAAATTACCGGCAGCGGCGGGAAAGCTCGCTGCGGGATATGGCGGCGAAAGTCGCCAGCCGGGTGGCGCAAACCCAGCGCAGCATTACCCTGGAGCCGATGCCGCCGGCGGATCGGCGGATTATTCACACTTCTTTGGCGCAGCATCCAGAGGTGCGGACGGAAAGCGCGGGGGAGGGCGAAAACCGCAAGGTCACTATTATGCCGCGGCGGGATTAGTTTTCGGGCGGGCGGCGGCCAACTCTAGCCCTTATCAGGGGGATTTTCGGGTTTGGCCGGGCAAGGCATCGGGCAACCGGACCATTTCCGTCGGGGTTGCCGCCCCTACCGCGCGGGGGTTGGGTTTGGTACTATAGGGCCGGCCCGCTCAGGCCGGGCGTTGGGAGTCGCTAGATTGCAGAGCCGGAGGAGGGCTTGCTTTGATTGCCATTGAGCCAACCCGCGAGGTTGTTTCCCGGGTATATGAAACGCTGAACCAGAACTTGGGCGTCGTCCGGGCAGCGCAGCACCGGCCCCTTACCCTGGCCGACAAGATCCTGCTGGGGCATTTGGATGATCCCACGGCTACCGGAATGGTGCGGGGGCAGACTTATGTCCAGTTGCGTCCCGACCGGGTGATCTTGCAGGATGTGCTGGGGCAGACGGCAATGCTGCAATTCATGCAGACCCGCCGGGCGACCACCGCCGTGCCGACATCGGTGCATTGCGATCATCTGATCCAGGCGCGGGCGGAAGGATCCCGCGATTTGTCGGAGTCGCTGGCGGAAAACGATGAGGTCTACCATTTCCTGCGGACGGCGTCGGCCAAGTATGGCGTCGGATTCTGGGCGCCGGGGGCGGGCATCATCCACCAGGTGGCTTTTGAGAACTACGCCTATCCCGGCGAGTTGATGCTGGGCACTGATTCCCATACCCCGATGGGCGGCGGTTTGGGTTCGCTGTCGGTGGGCGTGGGGGGCGCCGATGCGGTGGAGGTGATGGCCGGGCTGCCGTGGGAAGTGCTGTATCCCCGGTTTATCGGGGTGCGCTTGACCGGGGAAATGAGCGGCTGGACCGCGCCCAAAGACGTCATCCTGTATCTGGCCGGGGAGTTGACGGTTTCCGGCGGCACTAACGCCATCATCGAATACTTCGGGCCGGGGGCGGCGTCCATCAGCGCCACCGGCAAGGCCACCATCACCAATATGGGGGCGGAACTGGGGGCTACCACTTCGGTCTTTCCCTACGATGAGCGGATGGCGCGATACCTGCGGGCGACCCGGCGGGGCGATTTGGCGGATTTGGCGGAGCAGTACCGCCACCTGCTTACCGCCGATGCGGAGTGCGAGGCGAACCCGGGGGCGTATTACGACCGCATCGTGGAAATCAATTTGTCGGAACTGGAGCCGCATCTGGTAGGGCCGCATTCGCCCGACCGCGCCCGGCCCATTTCGCGGATGGCGGCGGAGCTGGGGGCGGATGCCGGGCTGGTGGACGAAATTTCGGCGGCGCTGATCGGCAGTTGCACCAATTCGTCTTACGAGGATATGAGCCGGTCTGCCGATGTGGCCGAGCAGGCGAAAGCGCAGGGGCTTCAGGCGGCGGTGCCTTTTATGGTGACCCCCGGTTCGGAGCAGGTGCGGGCTACCATTGAACGCGATGGGCAGATGCAGTCGCTGAAAGACATCAACGCCACGGTGCTGGCTAACGCCTGCGGCCCGTGCATCGGACAGTGGCGGCGGGCGGGGGAATCGGTGGGCCGCCCGAATACCATCGTGACCTCCTACAACCGGAATTTCCCGGCGCGGAATGACGGCCAGCCGTCTACCATGAACCTGATCGGCAGCCCGGAAATCGTGACCGCGCTGGCGATCGGGGGGCGGTTGTCGTTCAATCCCATCACCGACACGCTTACCGCCGCCGACGGTTCGGAGTTCCGGCTGGCGCCGCCGCAGGAGGCGCCCGAGGTTCCGGCGGGGGATTTCGATGAGGGGCGCTCTTTCTACCAGGCGCCGCCGGAGGATGGGGCCAGCATCGATTTGACGGTATCGCCGGACAGCGAGCGGATCCAGCTATTGGAGCCGTGGCCGGCGTGGGACGGCGGGGATTTCCTGGGTATGCCGGCGCTGCTTAAGGCGCAGGGCAAGACCACCACCGACAGCATTTCGCCGGCCGGGGTGTGGCTGCGTTTCCGGGGGCATCTGGATCGTTTCAGCGACAATATGTTTATGGGGGCGATCAACGCCTACACCGGCGAGGCGGGCAAGGGGCTGAATGCGCTTACCGGGGAAACCGGGCAAGGGTTTTCCGCCATCGCCCGGGATTACAAGGCCAAAGGCGTCAAGTGGGTGGTCATCGGGGATTCCAATTACGGGGAGGGCAGCAGCCGGGAACACGCCGCGCTGTCGCCGCGGCTGCTGGGCGGCGCGGCGGTCATCGCCCGCAGCTTCGCCCGCATTCACGAAAGCAATCTGAAAAAGCAGGGGCTGCTGGCGCTCACTTTCAGCGACCCGGCGGATTATGACCGCATCCGCGAGGATGACCGCATCAGCCTTACCGGGTTGGGCGATATTGCCCCGGGGCGGCCGGTGCAATGCGCGGTGGCGCACAGCGACGGCACTTCCGAAACGCTGGAGTTGCGGCATTCGTACAGCGAATCGCAACTGGAGTGGTTCCGGCTAGGTTCGGCGCTGAACTTGTTTCACCAGTAGGCGCGTTGTTGGCGGCAAGTTGCGCGGTTCGGCGCGGCTTGCCGTATAATCCGGTTTTGCGGCAATTGCCCGGTGGCTTCAAAGATTCCCGGTTGGGCGGCGCGGCCTTTCGGGGCCGTCCGTGGCAGGTCGGCTTTCGGGTTGACCGCCGGGGAAGGGGTGAAAGAATACCGCCGTGAATAGTGCGCCGTGTTCGCCAATGGCCGGCCGCCCCTGGGATGTCCCCCGCGAGGAGTGCGGGGTGATTGCGGTGTATTCGCCGCAGGAAAGCGCCAGCCGGCTCGCCTTTTTCGGGCTTTTCGCCTTGCAGCACCGGGGGCAGGAAAGCGCCGGGATCGCCGCCGCCGGGGAAAAGGTGGCGGTGCATTCCGGGATGGGGCTGGTTTCGCAGGTGTTCCGGGAACCCGATTTTTCGCCGCTGGCCGGGGATATGGCGATCGGCCATACCCGCTACTCCACTACGGGCAGCAGCCAGTTGTGCAACGCCCAGCCATTGCTGGCGGAGGGGCGCAACGGCGAAATCGCCCTGGCGAACAACGGCAACATCATCAACGCCGCGCCATTGAAAGAGCAGCTTCGACAGGAATGGGGCAGCCCTTTTCTTTCCACCACCGACACCGAAATTATCGCGCAAATGCTGGTGAACGCCCCCGGCCCCTGCTGGGAGGAGCGGGTGTTTCAATGTATGCGGCGGCTGGAGGGGGCCTACTCCATCGTGGGGCTTACCCCCGACTCGCTGATCGCCGCCCGGGATCCGCTGGGGATTCGCCCGCTGTGCCTGGGGCGGCGGGGCGAGGGGTGGGTTATCGCATCGGAATCCTGCGCCCTGGATAATCTGGGGGCGGAGCTGGTGCGGGAAATCGCCCCCGGCGAAGTGGCGGTGATCGACCGCGATGGGCTGCGTTGCGCGGTGCTGCCGGGGGCGGACGAAGCCCGGCCCCGCGCCTTGTGCGTTTTCGAGCTGATTTACTTTTCCCGCCCGGACAGCATTATGGACGGGCAACTGGTGCATTCCCAAAGGCAGAAAATGGGGGCGGAACTGGCCCGGGAGCATCCGGTAGACGCGGATCTGGTGATCGGCATACCCGATTCATCTACCGCGGCGGCGGTGGGCTACGCCCTGGAGTCGGGGATACCGTTCAGCGAGGGGCTGATCAAGAACCGCTATGTAGGGCGCACTTTTATTGAGCCGGAACAAAAGCTGCGGGATTTGGGCGTGCGCCAGAAGTTCAACAGCCTGGGCGATGTTATCCGCGGGAAACGCATCGTGGTGGTGGACGACAGCATCGTGCGCGGCACTACCACGCCCCATGTGGTGGGGTTGCTGCGCCGCGGGGGGGCCACGGAAGTGCATATGCGCGTGTGCGCCCCGCCCATCCGCCACCCCTGCTTTATGGGCGTGGATATGGCGTCGCGGCGGGAATTGCTGGCGGCCAACATCGGCATTCCCCAAATCCGCGATTTCATCGGGGCCGACACTTTGGGCTATCTGAGCGTCCGGGGGTTGCTGAAAGTCGTGCGCGGCGAAAGGGGCGGTTTCTGCGACGCCTGCTTTACCGGCAATTACCCCGTGCCGGTGCAGTTGGAAATGGACAAGCTGGTGCTGGAAATCCCCGGCGGATAATTCGTATCGGGTATTGGTATAGGATGGGCCAAGAATGGCGGATCTAAGCCGCGGCGACCGTTACCGGGGTTGCCTCTTGGGGCTGGCGGCCGGCGATGCATTGGGCGTGACGCTGGAGTTTCAGCCGCCCGGCACATTTGCGCCCATTGACGATCTGCTCGGCGGCGGCGCCTTCGGGCTGGCGCCGGGCTACTGGACGGATGATACGTCGATGGCCTTGTGTCTGGCGGAAAGCCTGGTTGAATGCGGCGGGTTTGACGCCGAGGACCAGATGCGGCGGTATGTGCGCTGGTGGCAGGATGGCTATTGGTCGTCTACCGGGCGATGCTTTGACATTGGCATAACTACCCGCGGGGCTTTGTCCCGGTTCAGGGATACCGGCGAAGCCTACGCCGGCTCCGCGGCTGCGATGTCGGCGGGCAACGGTTCGCTGATGCGGCTGGCGGCGGCGCCGATGTATTTCGCCGCCGATGCCGCGGAGGCCATCGCCCGCGGCGGCGACAGTTCCCGGACCACCCACGGCGCCCGGGAAGCGGTTGACGCTTGCCGCTATTTCGCCGGGCTGATCGCCGGGGCGTTGCGCGGGGTAGGCAAAGATGCGTTGCTATCGCCGGGTTACTGCCCGGCCGGGGATGGCTATTGGGACGCCAATCCGCTGGCCCCGGCCATTGACGCCATAGCCAACGGGTCTTTCAAGGAAAAGGGGCAGGCGGAAATCCGGGCAACGGGCTATGTGGTTCACACGCTGGAGGCCGCGCTGTGGGCTTTTCACCATTCCGGCGATTTCCGCGACGGGGCGTTGCTGGCGGTCAATCTGGGCGATGACGCCGACACTACCGGGGCGGTCTACGGGCAAATCGCCGGGGCGTATTACGGCGTTGAATCGATCCCGGCCTCGTGGCGGGAAAAGCTGGCTATGGCGGCGGAAATCGTAGCGTTGGCCGACAAAATTGGCGAAAGGGCGCGGTAAGTTGGCGGCGGATCGGGAATTGAGCGGCAATCCGGCGGCTGACGCCTACCGGGAGTCGGGCGTTGACTTGAGCCGTATGGATGATATGAAAGAACGCATCCGGGGCTTGGCGGCCAGCACCCACGGGCCGGAAGCGCTGGACGGCGGGGGCGCTTTCGCCGGGTTGTACCAGTTGGGCGGCGCCGATGGGCCGGTGCTGGTCGCCAGTACCGACGGGGTTGGCACCAAGCTCAAGATCGCGGCGCAGTTGGGGCATTTCGAGTCCATCGGGCGCGATTTGGTGACCTTGAATGTCAACGACATTCTTACTAAAGGCGCCCGCCCCCTGTTCTTTCTGGACTATGTGGCCTTCAGTAGCGTGGACGCGCAGTCCCTGGATTCGCTGATCCGGGGCATAGCCTGGGGCTGCCGCGAGGCCGGGTGCGCCCTGATCGGCGGCGAAACGGCGCAGATGCCGCAGGTGTACGCCGACGGGGAGCTGGACCTGGCCGGGTTCGCGGTGGGGATGGTGGCGCGGGAACGGCTGCTGGAGCCGGGGAAAGTCCGGGAGGGCGACCGGGTGCTGGGGATTCCGTCCAACGGGCTGCATACCAACGGGTTTTCGCTGGTGCGGCAAGTTTTCAATACCGACGCCGACCCCGCGGCGCTGTTTCGCCGCTTTGACGGGTTGAATCATCCGTTGGGCGAGGAACTGTTGTTGCATCATCGCGGCTACTGGCCGCTGCTGGAGCCGGTGTTGGGGCTGGTGAGCGGGTTGGCGCACATCACCGGCGGGGGGCTACCGGGCAAACTGCCCGCGGCGCTGCCCGATGATTTGGCGGCCCAGATCGACACCGCCGCCTGGACGCCGCCGCCGGTTTTCGCGCTGTTGCAACGGGAGGGGGGCTTGTCGGCCGCCGAAATGTTCCGGGTGTTCAATATGGGCATCGGGATGGCGGCGGTCTGCCCCGAGTCCGATGTGCCGGCCTTTTGCGATAAAATACCCGAAGCCATCCCCATCGGGCGGGTAGCGCCCCGCGAAACCGCCCGGCAGGTTATCCTGGACGGGCTATCCTGATAAACTGGTCATTATCGATCTAACCCGGTCATTCCCGCGAAATCGGAAATCCCGGAGAAAAGTTTGCGAGCGCTTATCAGTGTTTACGACAAAACCGGCGTGGTGGAATTCGCCCGCCGCGTCGCCGATGCCGGCTACGAACTGGTCAGCACCGGCGGCACACACCGCACGCTGACCGGGGAGGGCGGCTTGGACGTCCGCCAAGTGGCGGAGGTCACGGGTTCGCCGGAAATCCTGGAGGGCCGGGTCAAGACGCTGCACCCGGCAATCCACGGCGGCCTATTGGCCCGGCGCGATTCCCCGGAACAGATGCGCGAACTGGCGGCCCACGGCATTGACGCCATCGACTTGGTGGCGGTGAACCTGTACCCCTTTGTCGCCACGGTAGCCCGGCCCGGCGTGACCCTGGAGGATGCGCTGGAAAACATCGACATCGGCGGGCCGACGATGTTGCGGGCCGCCGCCAAAAATTTCCCATCGGTGGCCGTCGTGGTTGACCCGGCGGACTATGACTGGGTGGCGGATAAGCTGGCTGGCGATGGGCTGACTTCCGGCGACCGGCGGGGGCTGGCGGCGAAAGCCTTTCGCCATGTGTCGGAATACGATGCGGCGGTCACCGCCTATTTGGACGCCGCGCCGGGGGCGGAGGATGCGCTGCCCGCCCGCTTGAGCATCACGCTGGACAAGGTGGTCGGGCTGCGCTACGGGGAAAACCCGCATCAGGCCGGGGCGTTGTACGCGCCGGCGGGGGCGCCGCTAGCGGGATTGGCCGGGGCCACGCAGCTCCACGGGCGGGAACTGTCGTACAACAACTTGATGGACGCCGATGCCGCCTGGCGAACCGTGTCGGATTTCGCGGAGCCTACGGTTGCGGTGGTCAAGCACAACAACCCCTGCGGGCTGGCCAGCCGCGACCGCATCGCCGAGGCTTACCAACTGGCCTATGAGGGCGACACGGTGAGCGCTTTCGGCGGCATAGTGGGGTTCAACCGCGTGGTGGACGCCGCCGCCGCCCGCGCGATGGAGCCGGTGTTTTACGAGGTGGTGATCGCCCCCGGATACGATGCTGATGCCCTAGAAATCCTGCGGACAAAGCCCAACCTGCGTATCCTGTCGGCGGGCGCGGCGGCCGGCGCGGCCCTGGACGTGCGCCCCATCGCCGGGGGGATGCTGGTTCAATCCGCCGACGATATCGCGGAAAACCCGGCGGATTGGCGCACGGTGACCCGGCGCGAACCCAGCGCCGCCGAATGGCAAGATTTGGCCTTTGCCTGGAAAGCGGCCAAGCAGATCAAGTCCAACGCCATCGTGTTCGCCCGGGAGCGGGCGCTGGTGGGGATGGGCGCCGGGCAGCCCAACCGGGTGGTCAGTGTGCATTTGTCGCAGCGCATCGCCGGCGGCAAGGCGCGGGGGGCGGTTTTGGCCTCGGACGCCTTTTTCCCCTTTGCCGATAACATAGAACTGGCCGCCGAGGCCGGAATCGCCGCCATCGCGCAGCCCGGCGGCTCGGTGCGCGATGCGGAAGTAATCGCCGCCGCCGACCAAGCGGGGCTGGCGATGGTGTTTACGGGGGTGCGTCATTTCCGCCACTAACCGCCCCAGCGTGGATGTTGTCATACCCGTATATAATGAGGAAGCCGCGCTGCCGGAATGCATTCCGGCCTTGTGCGCGTTCCTGCAAGACAACCTGCCCAACCCGTGGCGGGTGACCATCGCCGACAACGCATCAATAGACGCCACCCGCACGGTGTCGGAACGACTATGCCGCGAAATGGACGGAGTGCATTACCTGCGCCTGCCGGAAAAGGGCCGCGGGCGGGCGCTGCGGCGGGCGTGGCTGGGCAGCGAGTGCGACATTGTTAGCTATATGGACGTGGATTTGTCTACCGACTTGTCGCATTTTCCGCCGCTGATCGGGGCGTTGGAATCGGGTTGTCACGTCGCTATCGGCAGCCGGCTCAGCCGCGGATCGCTGGTTACGCAGCGCAGTCTCAAGCGGGAGTTTACCTCGCGCACTTACAACCTGCTCATCAAGTCAATGTTTTTGGTGAGTTTCCCCGATGCGCAATGCGGTTTCAAGGCGGCGACGCGGCAGGCGGCCCAAGCCATTGTTCCGTATGTGCAAAACAATAACTGGTTTTTCGATACTGAATTGCTGATAATCGCCGAAAAGCGCGGTTATAACATCGGGCTGATTCCGGTGGCTTGGCAGGATGATCCCTCTACTACGGTGAACGTGGTTAATACCGCCGTCGAGAACATCAAAGGGTTGTTGCGGTTGCGCTTCGGGGGCGTGCCGAAAGTCGCGCCGCCGCCGTAATCATCTTTTGCATATCGCATATTATTGAGGGCAATCGATTATGGAACTGGGGCTTGCGGGCAAAACGGTTATCATCACCGGGGGCGGATCCAACATCGGGCGGGCTATTGCCAATGCCTTTGCCGCCGAGGGTAGCAACGTTGTTATCGCGGAACTGGACTTGGCGCAAGGGCAGCGGGTAGCCGATGAAATCGCCGCCCTGAACGCCGGCGGAAAGGCTATAGCGATCGCTACCGATGTCACCAATCCTGATTCAGCCGGCGCGATGGCGGATGCGGCGTCCGCCGAGTTCGGCGGTGTAGATGCACTAGTGAATAACGCCGGCTGGACCATCGACCGCCTGTTTCTGGAAAAGCCCCGCGCCGAGTGGGAGCGCGAGGTGCAAGTAAACTTGTGGGGCGCCATCAACTGCATTCAAGCGGTGCTGCCCGGAATGGTGGCGCAACGCGGCGGCAGTATCGTATGCGTCAGTTCCGACGCCGGGCGGATGGGGGAATACCGCGAGGCGGTGTATTCGGCCTGCAAAGCGGGGGTGATTGCGCTAAGCAAGTCCATAGCCCGCGAAACCGGACGCTATGGACTGCGTCTAAACTGCGTCTGCCCCGGGCTGGTAGTGCCGCCGGAGGACGAATCCATCAGCGAAACCAGTATGTGGCATCAGATGCGGCAAGTTTTCACGCCGGAAGCGCGAGAGCGAGCCGTCCGCGCCTACCCCCTGCGGCGAATGGCCGAAGCCCAAGAAATCGCCAACGCCGTAGTATTCCTGGCATCGGACGCGGCGGGGTTCATCACCGGCCAGACGCTCAGCGTAAGCGGGGGGTATACGATGGCGTGAGTTAACCTATGGCATTCACAAGGTCAAGAGTGTTGCTTGCGATGGTAGCTTGTTAATATGCAGGTATTCATCAGGGTCTTGGAAGGCCGAAAAAAACATCGGCTTGCCGCTGAATGACAATGGTGAAACAGGCCCCATCGCCATAAAAGGAAACTCTTTTAGGTCTTTTCTTGGAGCGTTTTGAGGATTGCGAAAAGATTGGTATAACTCCATTGCTCGCTCATCACCACTTGCTAATTCCCGTAATTTACGGTATTCGTCACCTAGAGCTAAACCAAAACCAAAGAAGAGCGTGCTTAGTTGCTGTAGCAGTTCAGTATCAATACCCCCAAGAGTCTGGCTTATAATCAACCAGCCGATACCATATTTCCGTGTCTCGCGCACCGCCCTCCTTAAAACAATTCTTAGCCGTGCTGCTTGAGAATCAGATTCGATGAAACCTGACGGTGCATGGCGGTGTGCCTCGTCAAGCACCACCAAAACGTTTGCTTGCGAATCCTGCGATAGCATTTCCGCAGAATTAAGAATTAGATAATCCAGAAGCCGAGCAAGAATTCGACTTTGCAATTCCTCGTTCCAAACCCTCGTATTGCCTCGCTGTGAAATGTCAATTACTATGACTGGTTTCGTTTTATTGCCTTGATGTGTTCCCAATAAATCGTTCACAATCCCATAGAGTGTCCGCTTATTATTGTGAGTGCTGAACAGTTCAGCAAGAGGATTCCAATATCGTTGCAAAACTGAATCAAAATCAGAATTATTCACTTCCGTGATCTTTTCATTAAGCTGCTTGGCTCGATTCGGAGTTGTGTATATGCTTCCCGATTGGCTGTAAACCGTCCGAAGAACAAATTTCAATACATCGTCTCCCGAAAGCTCTCCAAGCCTTTGATTTTTCTCCAAATTTACCCTGACTATTTCGGCTGCAAATTCAGCATTACTGGTAGCACGGATACCCAATCCATCTTGTAGAAAATTACTTTGAAGCAGAAGTTCCTCAAATAAATCCCACTGGTCAAGGCTGATGTCAGTGATGGAGTATCGTTGAATATCACGCCCCAGCCCTCGAATAGCAGCATCCACTGCCAAACCCTGCTCGCCAATTCTCCTACCTTGCAGTTCATAGGAAAACTCCCCTTGAGGGTCAATGATAAGTATTCCCATTTCCGGGTGCCTGGCATACGCTAACAGCAGCATTTTAGCCAAGCCAGACTTGCCGGAGCCGGTTTTCCCAAAGATCCCTATGTGGTATGCCTCTCCGGCACCTTTCGGCCCAGAGCCAAAATGCTTGAACCACATCGGATAGTACACATCATTGGCGTATGCCCGACCCAGATAGAAAACATTTTCTTGATACACTGACAGCAGGGAATCCAACAAGGGTTGCTCGACCCGGCTGATGCGAGTGCCGGTAGGCGGAACCATGCCCAAGACATCAGGTTCGTAGCCTTCGTATCCTTTCTTGAAGGTAGCCCCTACGACTAAGTTGGCGGTGCGAGTGTCTTGACGGTTGGTTATGGGCGGGATTTCTCCGGTTCGCTTGATAAGGTTGCGAAACACCGAGTCTTCATGCCATCGGTTCTTCAGTTCAATGCCAACGATTTGGCCGACCGATTTAATGGACGCGCCGTTTTGAATAGCGTCGAAAGCGACCAGCGCGCCTACGATGCGTTCCTCCGAGGCTTCCAATAACAGGTCGGTAGTGATTTCCGTGTTCGTGGAAGGGCTGCCGATAACCCCTATGTCTTGGTTGGAAAGCTGTTGCATTACACTCCCCCTCGTCCTCCTTCTGTTCGGTAATTCCGTAGGAGGATCATAGATAATTCCAAATCCGGCTCTTGCTCCACCACTTTTTGAGACACGGCTTGCTCAATTACGTTAATCCCAGCACCCAAACTCTTTACCATACGGTCTGCTAGAAATAGAGGGTATGGCTCGGACACTGCCGGGCTAAAAAATTGCCGGTAAATTCCCTCCAAGACTTTAGACAGACGAGTATTACTGTTTGCTATAGTGCTTGGCAACTCTATCCTGATGGCAGGTCCCCAAGCATAAGGGCGATAGTAAGTAGACCGGATACCCCGTAAAGCGTTGTTAAGTCTTTTGTCATCATTGGCAGAGCAAAATTTGTGCGGCAAATGGTAATCCTCAGTATACACCGGCAATGGGCAAGTATACTCTCCTGGTTCCAAAATGAGTGTGGCCAATGTGCGCCCGTCGGGAACTCTAATATTTTCCAATCCCAAAGGTCCTTTAAGCTCATTTAACGATGTGTACTTGGGAACTGCTACTTTCCGGTCGCTTTGCAAAACCCGGAGTAAACGTTCATTGATTCGTTCATTGGTCCAGCGTTGTTTCAATTCGACTCCAAGAGCTCCAGTGTCGCGGCTGATGTTAGACAAACCTTGATTCAGATATATGATAAGAGATCCAAATGCGCCGTCAATAAGGGTGACGTCGTGGGGCGCAATGTCCGCTAATTCCAATTCCATTGACACCATGAGACCACGAAGTATGTTCTGATTATCCGCGTTATGTGCGGCAGGTTTTATGATGATTCGATGATACGGCTCTGGCCAATGTCGGATTGCTTCTTTTGAGGTGCCTTCAACTGCTACCGCGGCAGCCGCGCAAATGTCCAGCGCAGTGAGGTGGTGCAATTGATAAGAACCGTCAACAGCAGCGACTGAAGGCTCTCTAGGCACATCTAGATCAGCCTTTCGGTTAATCAATCCTTCACTTTTTGCTTTGTCCCTGTACCGTTCGCGATTGCCCCTCATTCGTTGAAATTGAGTTCCTACCAAATTCGACACTTCGGTTGATGAATCCAAAAGCTCTTTCACCAGCGCATCCGGCAAATCGGCAAATTCCTCTGCCATAACCCTCTCCTGTTATTTGTTTTATCCAGCACCCCATATTCGCCATTCATCAGGGCGCCATTCAGTGTAACGATGGTCTCTTTGGCTACGCGGTATGAGCCATCGTTCACGAAAATAAGAAAATATGGCGTTCACCGGGCGGTTGTAGTTCACTAGAAAATTTTCTTGGCCGTGTAGAAATTCGCGGTAATTTTCCGCCAATGGAACTGCAAACACCTCCCGCTTTATACCGTGATTCAGTAATTGCTTAGACAGTTCAACTTTGTCTAGCACTTTGCGCACTACCTCGCGACGATTCCTGAATCCTTTGCCCCATGCGTGGTGTTTACCGGATGGCAATAAATTAGTGGATGCGTACTCCGATAGTGTGTCATATATGCCATCGGAAAACTGAAATTCCCCATATCCGCGTGTAGAACCTACTTTAATAAAGGCTGTCTGGCTGTGATACTTCAGGCGATTATACATCGAAGAGCGACCAAGGGCCGATGTAGTGGTCAAAAGAGCGAGAGATCCATCGTGAGGTTTACCAGAAATGAGTGCGCCCCGCCCGGAGTATTTTTGAGACATCGCAACGCGTACTTCGTTGCTGGTAGCTAATAGCCCTGCCAGCTTGCCGCATAGCAGAAACGAATACGGCGGAACAGCGCCCAGCACGAATAAATCCATAACATACCGCAGACGGTCGCGAGCGGCAGTTTTACTCCAGCCAATCCAACGATCTCTCGGCCCCAAGTTAAACACCGGGTCACCTAATCCGATTACGCCCATCAGCTTTCCATTGTGCTGGTCTATTATCAGAAAACGCAACCTCCGTCCATAGCCTGAAGATACCGGAATGCTCCAGTGCAGTGTCGCATACCGAAATAGAAGCTCGTCTTCCGACCCACTAATTACCTCCACCAGCGTTGGTGAAATGGCATTGACATTTACCTCTTTACCGGAGGCAAGTTTCTTCAGTAGCTTTTCTTCGCGCCGCTCTAACGCAGGGCGGGAACGATTTCGCTTGTGCGCCATTGCCAGCATATTAAGTTCCCTAATTTGATCTTTTCCATCGGATGGTAGCCGTAACCGGCTATCATTTTCGATTACAAACCCCAATTTGCGCAACGAATTCATAATCGCTATCCGCATTTCCTCGTCGGTTGGCTGTTCAGATTCTTGGGGCTTCAATCGCCTTCTCCTTAAATTCATGCTACCGGAATGTCATGCTATTGAAAATTTTAGTCTACCATACTTTTTATAGAGGAAGCGGCCCCGGCGTTCCGGGGCCGCCTTTGTTTCGCCGGAAAGGTTGGGGGTTAGAGGGCGGCTACCTTTTCGCGTAGGGCGTCCAGCTCGGCTATCAGCGCCGCTTTGGGGTCGCCGTTTTGGGCGGGGGCGTTGTTTTGGTCTACCAGTTCGAAGCTGCGGCGCTCGATTTCCGGCAGCATGGACTGGAGCAGTTCCTCGTCTACATCGTTGGCTACCGTGGGGTAGCCGGCGCGGGTGATCATACTCTTGATTTTGCCTTGCTTGAACTGGTCCAGAGTCCAGCGCAGGGTTTCGCCGCTGGTGGTGGTGTCCCAGTAGATGCGGACATCCTGGTTGCGGGGGCCGTAGTGGTAATGGGGGCCGTTCTGGAAACAGTCGAAGGCCAGCACTTCGACCTCCTGGCCGGCGATGTCGGTCAGGACGTGGATCGCCATCCCCTCGTCGTTGATTTGGGGCAGGTGGCGGTATTCCAAGCCGAATTTCAGATTGCCGACGGTGATTTTGTCGCCGTCCAGCATTTCGGGCATCAGGTGATGCACGGTGCGGCGCCCGTTCAGCGACATTTCGCGGGCGGTGGCTTCGGCTTCGTCCAGCTTGGCGGTGTCCACCGGGCTGGTTGCCAGGCGGTCGGCCAGGTCGCCGTAACCGGCGCGGCGCACCATATCGGGCAGGTTGTGGCGCAGGTTGCCGATGGTCCAGCCGAGGGGGTTGCCGGCGGTGGTTTTGTCCATAAACAGCCGGATGTTGTGGTTTTCGGGGCCGTAGTGGTAATGGGGGGCCTGGTCGAAGCAGTCGAAGCGCAGGATTTCGGTATCCTTGCCGTCAACCTCCGAGTACACTTGCAGGCAGAGGCCCTGGTCGTCCATGATTTCGGCGCGGTAGCTCATAGCGATGTCGATGGGGCCGGCGTTGATGACAGTGTTGCCCTTTTCCACGTTGTGCCTCCTCCGTTGCTATGATTGGGGTGGTAGTGGGGCGCTGGGGCGCCGGGGGATTCCCCCGCTTGGCAACAATTATATCACGGACGGCTAGTATGGCAAGCGGGCGGGGCAAGTTTCCGATTTTATGTTCACTGGGGTGCCTTTCCTTATATATAGGGCGAATGCGGGTATAATGTCCGGCGGGAAATCGGGATACCGGGGGCGGATTTATGCGGGCGCGGGCGTGCGTCCTGGACGACGCGGTGGCGACGTCGTACGGTAGTCCAGCGGGCGCAGGCGCGGCCGGGGATGACCGTGGCGTGGGCGGGGTGGGGCTGCCCACGCTGCCATTGGCGCGGATGGCCGGGGCGCGAACCATCGCGGTGGATATTAACGACGCCCGGCTGGCGCTGGCCGGCGAATTGGGGCGGACGAACTGGCAGGAGTTGGCGGATACTATGGAATTGGTGGCGCAGGGCCGGGTTACGCCGGTGGTTGACCGGGTGTTCGCGCTGGCGGACGTGGAGTCGGCGTTTGAGTCCCTGCGCTGGGGCGAGCCGCTGGGTCGGAATGTGCTGGCGGTTTAACGATGCTGAGTCAAGATGACTACCCTGAACCTTGCGTACAAGGTAGACGTATCTTGCCCAGCGTTTTGGCCTATCTTTCTTGCGAATATGCTACCCAGTTGTGGAGCAAGCAAACGCAATAACGAAAATGATCACGATGATGAGGAGAATCAGCCCGCAGCCGATGAGTCTCCCCAAAATGTTGCCCAATGTTGAACCAATTGCCTGGAGCAGGCTCTGGATAAACATAACGGAACCCCCTTGCAGCTTCGGATGCGGGCTCTTGCCACAGATACCCTAGTCCATAGGCGGTAAGCAAGGGGGTACAAAAGGCTCTCACCCTTTGCTGGAACCGCCTATGTCCAGGGCGCAAGGAACTAACAGGTATCTGTGGCGCGAATATGATAGCCGCAAATCCGGCAAAAGGCAAGGGGGAAAACCGGCCGGATTTGCCGACCGGTTTACGGGTTTCGCAGGCGGCGCAGTTCGGCTTCCAGTTGGCGGGCGCGGGCGGCTTCGGCTTCGGCGCGGGCTTCGGCCTCGGCGCGGGCGGCTTCGGCTTGGCGTTGCGCGGCCTCGCCTTGGCGGAGGGTGACCTCGGCTTGTCGGAGGGCGGCCTCGGCCCGCAGGCGGGCGGCGCGTTCTTGGGAAAAGGTGTACAGGTAAAGGTCGGTTACCGGGTCGCGGAAACGCAGGTTGCCGTTTTCCCAGCATAGGTCCAGGTTCAGCGCCGCACTGCGCCCCCATAGATAGTCGTCATCGGTGTGATGTATGGGGATGGGTACATAGACGCCGTTCACCAGCCGCTCGCCGGCCAGGGGGACGCTGTGGTACTCGCCGCCGGTATCGTCGAACCGCCAGTATTCGGGAACGCCCATCCGGGCGTAGCTTTCCCGCTTGTCGGTTTCATCATGCTCGCCGGTGGTTTTGGACGCCACCTCCAGCACAAAGTCGGGCGGCTTGCCCTGCTCCGGGATGAGGTAGCCTTTGCGGGCCCGGTTGGCCGCCGGGTTGACGTTGAACGCGATTAGCAGGTCGGGGTAACGCACGCCCACGCGGTCGGCAGTGAGCATCAGGGCGGCGGCCACTTCGCTGGTGATGATGGTGGTATCCGGGTTGCCGAAATGTTCGGCAAGAGATCCGGGATAACCCGGCAGATTGACGCTATAGTAGGCAGTCATTTCTTCAGGCGGCGGCTCCGGGAATTGGACGATTTCCCCTGCGTCGGCATCCAGTTGCAGGTAGCTGGGCTTGGTGGTCATATCAGCCTCGCGCTGGGATGGCGGCATTTCACGGGAGGATTTTATCAAGCGAGGAACGCGGATGGGAATTCGTGTTGCCGGGGGCAGTTTACAGGTTTTGCAGGCGGCGCAGTTCGGCTTCCAGTTGGCGGACGCGGGCGGCTTCGGCGGCGGCGCGGTCTTCGGCGGCGCGGCGGGCGGCGCTTTCGGCATCGGCGCGGTCTTCGGCGGCGCGGCGGGCGGCGCTTTCGGCATCGGCGCGGTTTTCGGCGGCGCGGCGGGCGGCGCTTTCGGCATCGGCGCGTGCTTCGGTGGCACGGCGGGCGGCGCGTTCATCCAAAAATGTCGGCAGATAGAGGCGGGTGACGGGATCCCAAAAACGCAGATTGCCGTTTTCCCAGCATAGATCCAAGTTCAGAGCATCGCTGTGGCCCCATAGGAGTCCGTTGTCCGTCCGGTGTATGGGAATAGGCGCGTAGACGCCGTTCTCCAGCCGGTCGCCGGACAGGGGGGCTTCGTAGTACTCTTCATTTTCGACGAATGCGTCAAAGCGCCAGTATTCGGGAATGCCCATATTGGCGTAGGCCCGCCGCTTGTAGGTTTCGTCGCGTTTGGCAGTGCTGTCGGATGCTATTTCCAACACGAAATCGGGGGGCTTGCCCTGTTGGGATATGGCGTAGCCATTGTTGGCTTTTTCGGCCTCGAGATCCGCATTAAAGGCGATTAGCAGGTCAGGAAACAGGACGCCTTCGTAGCTTTCCGTTGGCCGCACTCCGGCGGCCACTTCGCTGTTGACGATGGTGGTTTCAGGGTCGCCGAAATGGGCGGACAAGGATGCCTGCAAGCCGTGACTGGTCAAATGCCGATAGGTAGTCATATCAAAGGAATCCGGGCGGTCTGGGAATTTGATGATGTCCGATCTACGGGATGTTTGAGCTGCTATGCGTTTGGTGGTCATATCGGCCTCGCCGGGCGGAAACTTGGGGTAGCGGCATTGTCGCCAAGCATCATTGTAATCCCCCGGCGCGGGGTTAGCAAAGGCCGGGGTTATGCGATAGTATTGCCCATCGTGGCAAGATCTATAACCGGGCAAGGAGCGGCGATATGCGAATTGGGGTTTCTATGCCCCGTATCCCCGACGGGCCGGGGCTGCGGGAGTTTGCGCGGGCGGCGGAGGCGCTGGGGTTTGAGTCGGTGCTGATTGGCGACCATATCGTGTTGCCTACGGGCGGGACTACGCAGTATCCCTATACGGCGTCGGGCGGGTTTTCGCGTCCGGCGGAGGAGCCATTCCTGGAGACTATGACGCTGCTGGGGTATCTGGCGGCCTGCACCGAGCGCATCCGGCTGGGCAGCACGGTGCTGATATTGCCCTACCGCAACCCCATCGTGCAGGCCAAGATGTTCGCGTCGCTGGATGCGCTGACCGGCGGGCGGATGATCTGCGGCGTGGGCGTGGGCTGGCTGGAAAAGGAGTTCGATACCCTAGGGGTGAGCTACGCCGAGCGGGGGCCGCTGACCGATGAGTTCTTGCAGATTTTCCGCACGCTGTGGTACGACGAACACCCGCAGCATCACGGGCGGTTTTACCAGTTCGACGGCATTCAATTCTACCCCAAGCCGGCGCAAAATCCGTTGCCCATCTGGGTGGGCGGCCATACCCGCGCCGCGCTGCGCCGCACCGCCAAGTACGGCGACTGCTGGCATACCACCCGCCAGACGCCGGAGTTCGTGGCGTCGCACATCCCTTATCTGCGGCGGCAAATCGAGGGGCAGGGGCGCAAGGTTGAGGAGGTTACGGTTTCGCTGAAGCGCAGCCTGCATTTCACCGACATTGGCCTGCCGGAAATGGGGAGCGAGCGCAGCGGCGGGGCGCTGGTAGGCAGCGCTCAAGAGGTGGTCGACGACCTGCACGCCTGCCACGAAATCGGCATCGGGCAGCTAACCTACGACTTCCGCGTAAGCGAGCTGCCCGACTGCATCCGGGTGATGGAGCGGCTGGCCGAGGCGGTGCTGCCGGCCGCCGGTCGGCTGGGGTAAGCAAGGAATGGGAGCGGCGGCGGTGGCGGGTTATTGACCGTTGCGGGGTTGTATGCGACTATGGCCTTGCCGCGGGAATCCGAATGCGGGCGCGGGAAAAGGGGAAAAGATGGAGTCGCAGACAACCGCCATAATCGCCGTCGGCGTCGGCCTGGGCAGTCTGATAATAGCCCTGGCCGGCCTGCTGGTGGTCCTGTTTCAGATATTGAACAAGCGGATTGACGGGGTGGAGCGAAGGCTGGATTCGCTGGAGCAGCGGTTTGACGGGAACACCCAGGACACGAATGCGAAATTTGATGCGCATACCCAACACATCGATGCGAAATTTGACGCCCATACCCAGCACGTGGATGGGAAATTTGACGCCCATGCCCAGCACGTGGATGGGAAATTTGACGCTCATACCCAACACATGGATACGAAATTTGATGCGTATACCCAGCACATCGATGCGCGGTTTGACGCGCATACCCAACGCATCGATGCGCGGTTTGACGCTCATACCCGGCACACGGATGCGCGGTTTGACGCGTTGCAGGCGAGCGTGTCGGAGGTGCAGCAGCGGTATTCGCGGCTGGAGGGGATGTTGGAGGCGATACTTAACCTGCTTTCCCGCTCGCCTTTGGGCCGTTGATCTTCGCCGGCGGCGGGTTCAGCCGGTTGAGTATGGGGTTTTTACAGCCCGCTGTCTTTGAACCACTGCGCCCGCTTTACCAGTTCCTCGTTGGTGTGTTGCATCGCCGATAGTTGCTTTTCGGTCACCGTCCGCTTCACTTGGGCCGGTATTCCGGTCACGAAAGAATTGGGCGGAATCTGCGTTCCCGCCAACACCGCGGCGTTGGCGGCTACTAGGCAGTTCTCCCCCAGCGTTACCTTGTTCAGCACGGTGCTGTTGTTGCCCAGCAGGGAGCCGCGGCCCACGCGGTCGCAATGCACTACTACGCTGTGGCCTACCGACACGCGATCCTCCAGCGTCAGGCCGTTGCCGTGGATTACCGACCCCTCCTGTATATTGACGTAATCGCCGATGACGATGGCGTCATCGCCGTCGCCGCGGACGGTTACGCCAGGCCAGATGCTGGCGTATTCGCCGATTTCCACGTTCCCGACCACATAGGCGAACTCGCTTACCCAAGCGGTTTCGGCAATCTTGGGAGTAACGCCGTTGAGAGTGCGAATCAACTTGATGCTCCTTTATCGTGTATGCGTTTTACCGGCCGCTTAGTACCGGACGGCGCCGACGGCCCGCCGCGCTTCGCGATCCATATCGCGGTTGATGATGGCTTGGCGCTTGTCGTAGCGGCGCTTGCCCCGGGCCAGGGCCAGCTCCACTTTGGCGACATGACGCTTGATATAGATGCGCAGGGCGATCAGCGTCAACCCCTTTTCCGCCACTTCCGACTCCAGCTTGCGGATTTCGTCGCGGTGCAGCAGCAGCTTGCGCAGCCGCCGCGGTTCGTGGTTGAACTGGCTGGCCGGGTCGTAGGGGGCGATGTAGGTGTGGTGCAGCCACATTTCGCCGTCGCGGGCGCGGGCGTAGGCGTCGCTCAAGTCAACCTTGCCGGCGCGGACGGACTTGATTTCGGTGCCGGTCAACACCAGCCCGGCCTCGTGGCGCTCCAGGATTTCGTAGTCGAAGGTGGCGCGGCGGTTGCTGGCCGCGGTGCGGATGCCGCCCGCGCCGTTGCTGCCGTTTTTCGCGGTTTTGGCCGATTTCTTTTTTGCCATTCTTGTCACCTTAATTTACGGGCCGCCTTATTTCCGGGCCGCCCTTTCCTGCCGCGGGTTAGTTTGCGATCAGTTGCTCCAGCTTTTCGATCGCCAAGTCTAGCTGGACATCGTCATCGTCATCCTCCGGCGCTTCCTGGATGATGTCGGGGGTGATGCCCTCGCCCTCAATCAGCAGTCCTGATGGGGTGTACCAGCGGGCGACGGTGAAGTTGACCGCCGACCCGTCGCTCAGGGGCCACAGGTTGTTGACGCTGCCCTTGCCGTAGGTGGTGACGCCGATGGTTTGGGCGCGGCGGTGGTGCATGATCGCCCCGGCGAAAACCTCGCTGGCCGAGGCGCTGCCCTGGTTCATCAGCACCACCACCGGAACGTCCAGCGCCACGCCGCCCGATTCGGCGTTCCAATCGCGGCGGTCGCCTTGCCCGTCCAGTTGGTACAGCACCAGCCCCTCGTCGATAAACTGGCCGGTCACCTCCACCACCGCCGAAACCAGGCCGCCGGGGTTGTTGCGGATGTCCACCACCAGCCCCAACCCCTGGGAGCGCCGGAACCGCTCCATCGCCCGTTGCAGTTCCTCGTTGCTGGTTCCGCTAAAGGAGGTGATCCGCAGATGCCCGATGCGGCCCACCAGCATATTCAGCCGGACGCTTTCCAGGGGGATGACGCCGCGCACGATTTCCAGTTCCTCGGTTTCGCCCGAACCGTCGCGCCGCACCAGCAGACGGACGATGGTATCCTTTTCCCCTCGGATGCGGTTGACTACCTCAAACAACTCCAGCCCGACAGTGCTTTCGCCGTCAATTTCCAAGATGACGTCACGGGGGCGGACTCCGGCCTTGTCGGCCGGCGTGTCGGGGATGGGGGCCACGATGGTGACCAAGCCGTTCTGGATGCTTACCTCGGCCCCGATGCCCTCGAAATAGCCTTGTATATCCTGCCGCGTCATTGAATACTGCCGGGAGTCCAGATAACCGGCATGGGGGTCGTCCAGCGAGTCCAGCATCCCGCGGATGGCGCCGTTGGCGGCGGCGGCGGCGTCCAGCGAATCGGCGTCGATGTGTTCCCGCTCCAGCAGCTCCCAGACCTCGCCCAGCTTGGCGAACTCCGGCGGCAGATCCGCCAGCGCCGCCCGCCCGGGGCTTTCGTCGGCGGCGTTGGACGCGCCGAAAAACGCGCAGCCGGCAACCAGCAGCGCCGCCGCCGGCAACAACAGGAAAAGCAACGGCCAAAAGGAAATTCGGGGCAAGGTCAGCCTCCCCGCCGGGATACGGCCCGCCCGTCAAGGGCGCCGGAGTATGATTTTATCACAGTCCGCCGGGCAATTCGGGAACGGCGGCATTCCCCCCGCCGATTTATCCCCCGGAAAGCCCAACTCGCCAAATCCCCCCGATCCGCCGCGGATATGCTAGAATGGCGCAATGAATGAATGCCGATAGAGAATTATTGGCGATTAGGAAAGGCAACCGGGAACCCCAACGACTCAGCCCCAACGATTTAAGGAGGAAAGCAGAATGTCCACCCTTGCTGTGGAGGTCGTGTACCGGGGCATCTTTCAGAAAACCCTGGCGCGCAACATTGTCCGCTCCATAGTGTTCGCCGCCCGCAAAGACGGCAAGATCGGCACCGCCTTTGGCCGCTACGGCGATTCCCCGGAGCGCAACGGCATCCCCGCCAAGCAGTTCGCCATCGTGGCCGACGACCCCGAGGAGCTGGAGGAAAGCCTCGCGGTCTATCAGGCCACCAGCGTTGACGTCACCATCAACGTTGACGATACGATGTGCAAAGGCATCGAATCTTGGGCCTGGTACGGGCTGCAACCCATCAACGAGCTTACCAAGCCCGGCGGCACGCTCATCATCACCTCCCGGCAGCAGGCCGACGCGCTGCTGGAGGATATCCACCCCAAGGAATCCCCCTACAACCTGTCCATCGTGACCGGCATCCCCAGCTTTTCCGGCTTGTGGGTTTACAAGGACGACCATACCGATGTGCGGGTTCTGGGCGCCTTGTGCAAGGTATGCCCCGAGCTGGTGAGCCTGGAGGCGATGCTGGAAACCATCGAGGAACAGATGGGCGGCGGAACCAAGGTAGCGTCGGCGCAGCGTTCCTACGACCGCGCCGGGCTGCGCCCGGTGGAGCCCGGCGAGGGCGGCAACACCCGGGAAATGAAGTTCACCCTGCCCGGCTGGAAATCCATGCAGGAGGGGCTGGTGATCCAGGCCATCCCCGAAGGCGGGGAATTTGCCGAGGGCGAGGGCGGCTATGTGCCGGGCCGCAGCGACGTTTTCAAGAAGTTCAGCACCCGTTCAATGCGCCCGGTGGTCAATTTCGAGACCTGCATCAAATGCACCCTGTGCTGGCTGCAATGCCCGGACACCTGCTTTGACGTCACCCCCGATGGGCTGTATGACGCCAATATGGAATCCTGTTGCGGCTGCGGCGTCTGCGAAGCGGTCTGCCCGGTGGCCGACTGCGTCACGATGGTCAACGAAGCCGAGTTCAACGACAACGCCAGCCAGTGGCAATGGTGGCAGAAAGACAAAGACGGCTATAACAAGTGGATGACCGGACTGGTGGCGCAACAAAAGGCGGAAACCCGCACCCACGGCTTTCACCACGTGGGCGGCTACGCCGAAGAGATCCAGGCGGCGGAGGCAGACTAAATGACCACCACCCTGCAAACCGAAATGTTCCAGCAGTCCACCGAAGAGCTGATCAGCGGCTCCGAAGCCATCGCCATCGCCTGCGCCCTGGCCGACGTGGACGTCATCACCGCCTACCCCATCCGCCCCTATGACACCGTGATGCAGTACGTATCCAAGCTCAAGGCCGATGGCGCCTTTGACTGCGACTTTATCGTGGCGGAAAGCGAACATTCGCAGTTCGAGATCGTCAAACACGCCTCGGCGGTGGGCGCCCGCACTTTCTGCGGCTCCAGCGGCGTGGGCTGGTTCTACGCCTTCGAGGCCATCACGGTCACCGCCGGCCTGCGGATGCCGGTGGTGGCGATGGTGGGCAACCGGGCGCTGGACGACCCCGGCGCTTTCGGCGTGGAGCATAACGACGCTATGGCGGTGCGGGATCTGGGCTGGCACCTGTACTGGGTAGCCACGGCGCAGGAAGCGCTGGACATCGCCCTCTTGGCTTGGCGGGTGGCCGAAGACCGCAGCGTGCTGCTGCCTTTCGCCATTAGTTGCGATGGTTCGTTCCTCACCCATTCCCAAGCCATCGTGCAAGTGCCTACCCGGGAGCAGGTGAACCGCTACTTGCCCGGCTACAACCGCCACGAACTGCAACTGCATCCCGACAACCCGATCACCGTCGCCCCCCAAGTCAACGAAGACTGGCTGATGGAAATCCGCCGCCAAACCGACGAAGCCATGCGCCGCGCCGTGGGCGTGATTTATCAAGCCTACGACGAGTTCAAGGATGTGTTCGGCCGCGGCGACCCCAGCCCGTTCATCGAAGAGTATATGACCGAAGACGCCGAAATCATCCTGGTCGGCATGGGAACCCTGGCGATGCCCGCCCGGGTCGCCGTGCGCCGGATGCGGGAGCAGGGCCGGAAAGTCGGCTTCGTCCGCGTCAAGTTTTTCCGGCCTTTCGCCGTGGACGAAATCCAGAACGCCCTGCGGGGCGCCAAGGGCATCGCCGTCATCGACCGCGATTACTCCTACGGCTCCCCCGCTTTCGGCGGCGTGCTGTTCCACGAACTCCGCTCCGCCCTGTACCCCCTGCCGGAACGCCCGCTGATGCTGAACTTCATCGCCGGCCTGGGCGGGCGCGAGGTGATGGTGCGCGATGTAAACGAAATGGTCGAAGCTACCGAAAAGGCGGTCGCCACTGGTAAAATCCAACAGGAAACAACCTGGATTGCGGTAAGGGAGTAAGAGAAATGACCACGATGATGACCGAAACGGACCTGCCCCGGGTTCGCGGCGTCAAAAATATCCCGGTGGAGGAGTTCTATTCCTCCGGGCACCGCACCTGCCAGGGCTGCGAGTCGGCGCTGGTGATGCGCTTGATGATCAAGGCCGCCGGCCCCCGCTCCATCGTGCTGGGCAGCACCGGCTGTATGTACGTCGCCAACACCACCTACTACAGCACCCCCTGGGTGGTGCCGTGGATGCATACGCAGTTGGGCTCCTCCGGCAGCGCCGCCACCGGCACCGCCGCCGGCCTGGCCTCTATGATGCGCAAGGGCAAGATGCACCGGGAACCCATCAACGTCATCGCGTTCTGCGGCGACGGCGGCGGCGTCGATATGGGCCTCTCCGCCATCTCCGCCGCCTTGCAGCATGACGAATACAACCTGCTGATCCTCTGCTACGACAACGAATCCTACGCCAACACCGACATCCAGGTGTCGGGCAGCTCGCCGTGGGGCGCCAACAGCACTTTCAGCCCGCCGGGCAAGGTGCATCGCATAATGAACAGCCGCTGGAAAAAGAACACCGCGCCGATGCTGGCCGCCGGCCACCCCGACTGCCGCTATATCGCCACCGCCTGCGGCAGCTACGGTCTGGATTTCAACAACAAAATCCGCCGCTCCCTGACCATCGGCGGCCCGACCTTTATCCACAGCATCGACCCTTGCCCCAAAGGCTGGGATTACGACCCCAAGTATTCCCACGAGCTGGGGATGCTCGCCATCGAAACCGGCCTATGGGTGCAGTACGAAATCATCGACGGCGAGCTGATTCTCAACGGCCCCAGCCGCAGCATCGCCAAAGGCATCCGCAAGCGCAAGCCGATCCAGGAATACCTGTCCCGCCAGGGCCGCTTCGCCCACTTCACGCCAGACGACATAGCCCACTTCCAACGCCGGGTAGACGAAACCTGGGAAAAGTGGTGGATGCCCGGCGTAATCCCGTTCACCATGAGCGAGGATTAGGGGCGGAAACCGCCGCCAACCGCCCGCAACCGGGAAAGGCCGCCCAATAGCGGGGGCGGCCTTTCCCAACATTCTTGACATTGGGGGATGATATGGATGATCAACGACTGGAAAAAACCTTGCGTTCCATAGGGAAAGAGTGCTTTGTAACCTACTATACAAAGTTCACTGACCCTTTTCTATCCAACGAATATATCGCCGCGCAGATCAAATCGGAGAAGGGTTACTCTTGTAACACCTGCAAATCTCGCACAAGTAGTTCCCGAAGCATCATCAAAGCGGGGCGGGCTAAAGACGCCTTGATTAACATCAGCCAATCAAAAAACGTTCCGATGCAAATTAGAGAAAAGGCCCGTGCGCTTGCCGCCGGAAAAGACCATGCTTAGCACAACATCCCCAATCCCGATAAACTGGCAAACCAAGCCCGCAGTAGTTGACCGGCTGCTAGGCGATACCGGCCGCCCGTTGCTGAATCAGTTGCTGGAGCGAATCAGCCAGACCGCCGCGCAACGCCAATGGCCGCTCAAGGAAATCAGGATAGAGCATTATCAAGACCCTGAAGTTGATTGGGAGTATCTGTTGCTGGTGATGGACTTCAATTGCCCATACGAGGAGGCGGACGTTCTGTGGGGGATTTGTCTGAAAACCGTCGTTGGCGAAATGCGCCGGAATTTGCAGGAGCCGCTGAAAGACCTGTTCAGCGATATGATTCACTATGAGTTTGAGGGCAACCCGTAACCTAATCATCCAGCCCATCGCCCCAAATCGTCCGCATACGCTTAACCCCCCTTGCGCCCCTCCGCCCATCTACGCATCATCCCTGAATTGGGCGATGTAATCGTTGAGCGCCTTCTTATGCCGCTCCAATGCCGGGGTGCCGGGATGGGCCGGATGCCGGGCGGCGAGATCGTCTACAAACCGGAGCAGGTTTCTGGCGTTGAGCAGGTGGTCATCTCTCTGCCATTCCTTGCAGACGTAAAATCTCTTATTATACGGCGTGACCCAATATCTATTGTACTTATCATTATCTGATCCTTTAGTACCGGCTTCCGTGTTACGTAAAAGTGGATTGTAAATTTTGAAGCCCAAGTTGTTTTTGCAGTAGTCTTTATCTTGCAGGTTGCGTATATCCGTGTCAGAAAGAAACGTAGGGTAATCCTCCAGCAATGTTTTCATCAGGTTTCGTACCAACGGCTGAATCTGGCGGGCTTTTGCTGGCGAAGTGCTGGCTGGCCCCTCGCTTTTGACGGCGGCATCTGGGCTATCCTTTACTGCGTCCGGGGAATCGCTGATTGCCCCGGCGGCGGGGCGGCGCCTTTCGCTTTGGGCGTCGGCATCCAGGCTAACTCCGGCGGCCAGACGGAATAGCAGCTTTTCGGATTCGCTCAGTTCCGCGTAAGCGTCAATGGCCACCCGCACTTTCGGGGCGTTATCCAGCTCATGCCGCAGCAGCGATTCCAAATCCTTGTCGTGATGCTCTTTCACAACATCACCCCTTTCCGTATAATTTAATGCAACGGACATATTCTAGTATATCCTACCCACCCGACAAGGAGACTTCCATGCCGCGTTGGATCAGTTTGGGAGGGGAGCCGGACGTGCCTGCCGGCTACCCTTATTATGCATTCCCGTGGGGGCAGGAGTGGCTGGAGCTGGCGCCAGATTTATCCGAAGCCGACTGCTGAGTAGCTACCAATGCCTAGACCATCGGTAGCCTGCGCCCGTAGTAGTCTAACCGCACGACTGCGGGCGTTACGCTTTCGGATACCCCGGCCGCCCCTCTAGGCTATACTCGGAGTAGGTGGCTATGACATCTGGATGGAGCCAGTCCAGAACGATGCCTACGGCCAGCATTTCGTTAATCCGTGAGTCGGGCATTTCGTCTTGTTCGCAACCGCACCGAGGGCAGGAGCCAGCCCCGGAAGCTCTGATGTAATCGGCCTCGCATTCGCAGTCCCAATACAGATGGGTAGTGATAAAATACGGATTCGCATCCCCATCGTAGGACAGCGCCGCCTCCACCGCCTCGCCGTCTATGGGCAGAATGGGAAACTTCCGCCGGTGTTCTGCCAGACGTTCCTTAGCCGCCGCCAATCCCTCTGGTGTGAATATGGACATTTTGCTCATCTCCTCATTTGGGTAGTCAAGGGTCTGGGCTACCCGGCGAATGCAACAGAACTGGGGATTCCGAACCACCCGGAGCTGGAGTCGCTCCCCATAACCCTTGAGGCGCGGCCGGATTCCGGGGGCGATGCCGGCAACCCGTCATCCCGGCGGTTGCCGCCCAGTATACGCCGGTTTTAGTATCAGTCAACGGCCAAGAGTCAGTAATGGCCTATGCCCGTCAGGAATGCCTGCCGGGCCGCCGTTCCGGACGCCGGCAGAGGTGTATTCTAGCATATCCTACCCGCCCGACAAGGAGCGTTCTATGCCGCGCTGGATTAGTTTGGGAGGGGGGCCGGGCGAGCCGGACGGCTACCCTTATCATGCATTCCCGTGGGGGCAGGACTGGCTGGAGCTGGCGCCCGACTTGTCAGAAGCCGATTGGGTTGTGGAGGGAATACGCCGCTGGCTTAACGATAGAAAGCAGGATCCTTATTTGGAATGCTACATTCCAGACGGATTCGATGCCTACGCCCGTCTGCTCCATCCGGCCTATCGGCTGAATGGCGCCGGGGAAAGGGTGCCGGTGCGGTGGGCGGAAATAGCTGCCCAGAACGGATTGACAAACTACCCTCGGATCGGTTTCTACCATATTCACAACCTCCGAAGATCAAACCCCGGCGGCAATATGCATTTGGATGACTGGCCCAGCGATGGGCGTCTGCCCTCCGCAGAATGCCAGATTCTGGCCGCCCTAATGCAAGAATTTACCGGATCGCCCGAATTGCACTACTTCTGCTTTTGGGATGGTTATGGACAAGAGGAGTTTTTCCCGGCCTTAAGGGGCCGGCCCAAGGTTCGCATTGATCTAGGAATTGACCTGAGAAACTATTTCCTGTTTCGCGGGCGTCTGGACTCCGGGAGGATTGAGCAAGCGTTTCGCTCCCGGTCGCCCAATATCTGGTGGCCCGCCGACCGCGCTTGGTGCATCATCACGGACATTGACGCGATGGAAACTTGGGTTGGCGGGAGCGCGGCCGGCATCGAGCGGGTTCTAAACCACCCGCAACTGGAGGCGTTTCCCATAAGACTTTGATGCGTGGGCGGATTCCTGGGGGTAGCGCATCCTTCGACCAGCTCAGGATGAACGGGTTGGCGCGGTGGGGATGAACGGGTTGGCGCGGTGGGGATGAACGGGTTGGCGCGGTGGGGATGAACGGGTTGGCGCGGTAGGGATGGGGGGTTGGCGTGGTGGGGATGGGGGGTTGGCGTGTTAGGGATGGGCCGGCTGGACTTGACGGAATCGGGCGGTTGGGGCGGGCTTTCGCGCCTGGCCCGGCGTATTTTCGCCAATTTTTCTGCGCCCGATTTTTTCGGAAATGCCCTTTGGTTTACTGTGAATCGTTAATTTCTATCCCTTGAATTAACGAATATAGATACTTTGCGCTTTGATACTTACGAAATTTGGCATATCCCGTAACGGATTCCTGACATAACATTAACGCATTCGGCCAATTCTTGTGCTATGATACCGGAACATTTTTGACGCCGCCGCCCCAGGGGTTGCGCCCGGCCCCGGCGGATGGGGGCGCCGCGCCAACATTCTACATTTTCAAGGGGAGGAATAAATGCGAACCTCGGTTATCATGTCATTCGCCATCGTGCTGATGGTGGCCCTGCTGGTGGCGTGCGGGGAGGCGGCCACCGCAGTGCCTACCGCTACGCCGGTCCCCACGGCTACCCCCGTGCCTACCGCCGCGCCCACCGTGGCCCCCACTGCCGCGATGCAGGAAGCGCCGACGGCGATGATGGAAGAAGAGGAAGAACACGACGAACCCCACGGCGACGCGATGATGTGGGAAGTCAGCGATGCGCTGAAAGCCTACGCCGCCGAACACGCCGGCGGCCCCGGCGCCATCTACATCGGCGACGGCAACTTCGAAGCCCTGGTTGGCCCGTCCGTTACGCCAGGGGCCATTGAGGAATTTGGCGAAGACCTCGCCATTGCCTTGGGCGACGACGATGGCAACGTTCCCCTGGACGCGATCGAGGATATCAAGTGGGTTTTCGAGTCCGAATACTATCGCTCCCTGCCGGAAAAGGCCCGCTTGACCAACCCGACGGAACTGGTTTCTCAGGGCGAAGACATTACCCTGCAACACGCCTGCATCAACCGGACGCTGCTCTGGTGCAAGCACATGGACGCCTATTTCGTTCCCAACGTGCTGGAGCGCACCAACGGGCAGGTAACGATTGAGATTACCTCGTTCCCGGAGCTGGGGCTGGCCGGGTTTGACACCATGTCCCTGCTGGCCGACGGCACGTTGTCGCTGTCGGAAATCTACGGCGGATATGTGGGCGGCGAGTTCCCCACCCTGGCGGTGCAATACCTGTGGGGGCTGTGGCCCAACCACGAAACCCATTACAAGGTGCTTACCAACATTTTCGACGACATCGGACAGGTGATTAAGGACGAAACCGGGGCTCAAGTGCTGTTCCGCAACTGGATCGCCGGCGATGACCAGTTCTTTTTCAGCAAGCACCGGCTGGAACACCCGGACGATTTCGAGGGGCTCAAGACCCGCAGTCACAGCACCGAGCTTTCCGACTGGATCAACTATATGGGCGCCGAAGCCCAGGCAATGGCTTTCGCCGAAGTGTATACCGCCCTGGAGCGCGGCATCCTGGACGCCGGCGTAACCGGCGCCAACCCCGGCCTTTCCCAGCGGTGGTACGAAGTGACCGACTATATGAACGGCCGGCTGTACAGCTTCAACTCCACCACCAACGTGGTCAACAAGGACGTCTGGGACGGCATCCCGGCGGACTTGCAACAGATCCTGCTGGAGGAAGGCGCCAAGCACGAACTGGAAGCCCTGCGCCTGACCGCTATCCATAACGTAACCGGCATCACCCGCAACGTCGATGCCGGTCTGGAGCTGGTGGAGTTCGGCCCCGAAGCGCAGGAGCTGAGCCGGGAAGCCGCCCGCAATCAGGTGATTCCCAACTGGCTCAAGCGCGTCGGCTACCCCGAACAAGGCCAGGATACCGTTGATGTGTTCAACGAAAAGATCGGGCCTTTCGTCGGGTTGGAAATCAGGGTCAACCCCTCCGCGGAAGACGGCTTTGAGATCGTGCAGGTTCCGGTCACTATGGGGCCGCAAGCGGAACACTAAACCGCTCGGCGACGCCGACGGCAAAGCATCGGGCGGCCGGCATCCGGCCGCCCTTTTTCGCGCGTTGCGCCATCCGCCATTCCCGCGAAAGGGGGAAGGACGGCGGCGTATCAGAAAAACACGCTAAGGTTTTTCGCCAAAATCACATTGGCGTCCAACACGATGGTACGCCGGGCGATGCGCCATTCGCCGCCCACCGGCCGCAGAATATCATCCCGGCAGCCGGCGAACACGTTTTCCTCGGTTTCGTGGTGCGAGCGGTAGAGGATGAACGCCGTTTTCGCCTTGACCTCGCCGCCCGGCAGCGGCTCCGCTACCAGGTTGCCCACCAGATGCCGTGTGCGCGACGGCGGATCCTCGCCCCACGCCATCCCCGTCTCCAGCCGCTCCACCCGCATCCGCAGATAGGTTTTGTCGTCCTCGAAGATCGCCAAATCGCCCACCGGGGTAAGCTCCCGATCGGTTTCAGTGCGATGAACATTCAGGCGGCGCGGCATAAAATAAAACACGTCCTCGGTGAACAAATCCAGCCACTCCCGGAACCGCCGCTCGTCCAGCAGCCACGCCTCGTGGATGTAAAACTGCATCAGTTCGTGCCATAGCTCCAGCCGCGTCGTTGCGATGGGCCGCGTTTCCGTTGCCATATCTCCGACTCCTGCCAGGATTCCCGCTATGACGTTGACGGCGGGCCGTTAGCCGCGCAAAGTAGCCGCGCCTTCGTAGGGCATCGTTTTGGGTTCCAACGGTATATCATCCCAACTGTCGGCGTTCATAAACTGCTCCCAGCGCCGGTAGAAAAGCCGCTGGTTGCTTTCGGAGGTGTAGCGTTCCGCCACAATGCCGGGGTATTGCGAATGGCGGCGGTCGTGGCCTACGCCCATTGACAGATCTTGCGTATACCGGCGCCCCATCGCGGTCAACGCCGAATTGGTGACCCCGCGCCAGTTGTCCATATCATCCTGCTCGAAAATCCCGTTGACCCCGTTGTAATTGGCGCTGCCCCGGCGCAGGGCGGTTTTCAACTCCTCCGGCAGATCCTTTTCCAGCACGACAAAGTGCCAGAACTCGGTTTGCAACGGCCCGCGGGGATGCGCCAAACGCAGGCCCAGCACGCCGTTGGGAAACAGGCTGTGGTTGCCCAGTTGCAGCCGCCGCGCCCGCAGACTGCCCAACCGCCGCTCCGCCTCGGCCAGCGTTTGGCGGTAGTATTCCTCAAAGGCGGCGCGGTTGTCGGCGGTCACGCCGTGCGTCTGCCGCGCCTGGTCCGCCCGCTCCAGCAACCGCAAGGTCAATGAATGCCCGTTGACAAACAGATGCTTGTTATCCGACTGAAACTGCTGTTCATGGGTCAGCCGCGGAATGCCGCGATGCCGCCCCTGCACGATGATGGTTGACAAGTGGGTGGTCGGCACATGGTAATTGTCGGAACAATTGTCCACCGCCGTTTTCCAATTGACCGGCTCCAGCCACTTGATCGGCCCCAACGCCTCGGTGCCGTGGTCCAGCCGGTTAAAGCTGACATCCAAAAGCCAGCGGGCATCGCCCAAGTAATCGTCCAGACTGGGCGCATCTTGATCCCAAGTGGCGAACACGATGCCGGCGTAGGTGTCCACCCGCGCCTCCGCCAGCCGCAGGCAATCGCGGTCCAGCGCCCCGTAATACGCCTCCTCCTCGCCGGGTAGATATTCCAGCTCGCCCTGGTTGGAAAACGTCCAGCCGTGATAGGCGCAGGCGAAATTGCGGGCGTTGCCGGCATCGGTACGCACAATCCGGTTGCCCCGGTGCCGGCACATATTCAGGAAAGCCCGCAAATCGCCCCGCCCGTCGCGGCACAAAATCACCGGCTCCTCGCCCATATAGGTATGGAAAAAGTCGTTGGGCTTGGCAACCAGCGACTCATGCCCAATCATCAGCCACGCCCGCCCGAACACCTTTTCCTGTTCCTCGGCGTATATGTCCGGGTCAACGAAAATCCTCCGGTCAAGCTGCCCGGTTTCCATATTTATGACTCGATATTTTCCGCCGGTCGCTGACATCACGGCCTCCCGCGGCTGGGGGTATGGGGCGCATTCCCTAGTATGCTATTATTCTAGGCGTTCTGTCTATCCATATAGTACAGTAGGGGCGGAATCCAACCGCGTTGACACGGGGGAATAGGCATGAAGTTCGGAATTTTCACCATCGTTCCTTACCACGAGGACTTTACCCAGCAGCAGGCATTGAACGATGCGCTGGAGCAGATCGAGTACGCCGACCGGCTGGGCATCGAGGAGGTATGGCTGGGGGAACACCGCTTTTCGCGCCACGGATTGCTGTCGGGGATCTGGTCGTTCTTGGGCGCGGTGGCCGGCCGCACCAAGAATATGCGCATCGGCACTGCGGTCATCGTGCTGCCGTTGCACAACCCGGTGCTGGTGGCCGAGGAAGTGGCGATGCTGGACGTCATCAGCGGCGGCCGCATCAATTTCGGCATCGGCGCCGGCTACCAGCAGCAGGAGTTCGACGGCGTGGGCGTAGACATCGACACCAGCCGCGAGCGGTTCCAGGAGGCGGTAGACGTCATCATCAAAGCCTGGACCGAGGAGCGCCTCACCTACCGCGGCAAGTACACCAACGTAGAAGATCTATGGGTGCTGCCCAAGCCGGCGCAAAAACCTCATCCGCCGCTGTTTCAAGCGGTAAGCACCAGCCCGGCCAGCATCGATTTCGCCGCCAGCCGCGGGATACAGGTAATCGCCGGCGGCCCCACCGACATCTTGGGCCAGGCGCCGCAGGTCATCCAACTGTGGCGCGAAAAGATGGAACAATACGGCCGCCCCCACGCCCACCTGGACCCGCCAATGTCCAAGTCCATCTACGTAGCCCCCACGATGGAGGAAGCGGAACGCGACCCGATAGGGCTGGAGGATTTTTCCTCGCGCATCCTCCGCTCCGCCGGCGCCAATGGCGCCCCCATCGGGATGCCGATGGACCAGCACGGCAACATCGCCAAAGGCTACGAACACTGGGCCAACCGCCAGCGCGACCGCGACCGCCGCGACGACGTTGGCCACGCCGGCCTCCCGCCCCTGCGCGGAACCCCGGAGGTAGTGGCGGAGCGGCTGAAACAGACCCAAGAAGCGGGCATCAACCACATATTCGGCAACTTCGGTTTCGCCGGCTTGCCCCACTGGAAAGTCATGCGCTCCATCGAACTATTCGCCGCCGAAGTTATGCCCCATTTCCAGGAACCCGCCCTAGTCTAACGCGCGGCCTCATCGGCAACCGGCGGGCGCCCGCAACGGGCGCCCCCGCCCAACCCGGATGCGCGATCAACCCCAAGTATTGCCCCGGAGGGAAATCTTATGCCCGATACATTCACCGAGGAATCAACCTCCCGAACCATAAACGTGGGCGATCTGCCAGTGCATTACCACGACGTAGGCCACGGCGACCCGGTGGTAATGCTCCATTCCTACGGCCCCGGCACCACCGGCTGGATCACCTTCCACAAGACGCTGCCCGCCTTCGCCCAGCGCTACCGCTGCATCGTGATGGACTTGCCCAATTTCGGGCGCACCGGCCCGGTGGTGTACAACGAGCCGCTGCACAACCTGCAAGCCCGCACCGCCCTCGGGCTGATGGACGCCCTCGGCATCGAAAAGGCCCACTTGGTAGGCAACTCGCAGGGCGGGCAGTCGGCGATGGTGCTGGCGATGAAAGAGCCGCAGCGGGTAAACAAGCTGGTATTCGGCGCCTGCCACATCCGAACCGGCGGCGACTTGTATCTGATGGGCAACCGCCCATCGGAGGGCAGTCTGATAACCCGCGAAGTGCGCGACAATCCCACCCGCGAAAACGTCCGCCGCTATCTGCGAACCCACATCGACGACAATGCTCTGGTCACCGACCAACTAGTGGACTACATCCACAACAACTATACCGGCAACCCATCGCACATCGAAGCCGACGCCCAATCGGTAAGCATACCCTACGACCACGGCGTAGACCTGCCCAACATCACCGCCCCCACCCTGATCATCTGGGGTCGCTACGACCGGATGTGCGTCTTTGAAATCGGCATAGCCGCCCTCAACAACATCGCCGACTCCCGCCTGGTAGTACTGAACAACTGCGGCCACTGGGTGCCTTTCGAGAAGCCGGAGGAGTACGCATCCCACGTGCTGAACTTTTTGCGCGACGAATAACCGCGTCAAAGACGGATAGCCGCGTTAATGAGAGATTGGGCCGCCGGATGATTCGACGCTTTCGATAAACTCCTCCAGCTCGTCAAGGTAACGCGGCATATCGTCGAATTCCACGATACCCTCGTAGTATCCGTCGATATGGAAAGTTTGCCGGATGTAAACATAGGCCCGCACCATTTCCCGGCCCATATACCGCCCGGCAAAGTATTTCCGGCCCCGGTCGTTGCCCGGCAATTCCGCCTCCGGCACGCCCTGCTTCAAGAAATAGCCGTTGACCGCCTCCAACGCCGCCAGCCACCCCTTGCCGCAAGAATTACGCAAACCGATTACCGCCGCCCCGCCTCTAGCCTCTGTGGCCCGGGCAAACTCGTCCCGGGCCGCTTGCAACAACTCGCGCGACAGCTCCAGCCGTTCCCCAATCCCATCAACCATTTCACCCCCTACGGGCGCAGAATCACTTTCCCCCGCGTTCCCCGCCCGGCCAAGTGCCGGTGAGCGGCGGCCACTTCCGACATCGGCAGCACTTGGTCAACCACCAACCGCGCCCGGCCGTCGGCCAGCAAGGGGAAAATTTCGGACATAGCCGCCTGATGATCCAGCCGGCCTTGCGGCGAGCGGCCGATGCTGAACCCGATAACCGTGCGGTTGGCGGCGAAAATTTCCCCCGCGGGCAAACTGGCCGGCGTGCCGGAGGCGTTGCCGTAGGTTATCATCCGCCCGTAAGACGCCACGCAGCGCAGGCTCTTTTCCAGCACCGGCCCGCCCACGCACTCCAAAATCAGCTCCACCCCGGCGCCGCCCGACTGTTCGTTGACCGCTTCCTCAAAATCCTGTTCGGTGTAATTGATAACAACATCGGCACCCAGAGAGCGGCACAAATCCAGCTTTTCCTGAGTGGACGCGGTGGCGATAACCCGCGCGCCCCAGGCTTTCGCCAACTGGATCGCCACGGTTCCCACGCCCGACGCCCCGGCCTGCACCAGAACGGTATGCCCCGGCTCCAATTGCCCCCGGGTTTTCAGTAGATGGTAAGCGGTAAGGAACACGATCGGCATTCCGCCGGCCTGCACCGGGTCAATGGTTTCGGGATAGGGAAAAACGAAATTGCCGTTCACCGCCACCAGTTCCGCCTGTCCGCCCGGCCCCATAGCCATCACCCGCTGCCCTACCGAAACCCCGGTCACCTCCGCCCCGACTGCCACCACCGTCCCCGCCGCCTCCAGCCCCAAAGACGCCGGCAAATCCGGCCCCGGGTAATTCCCGCCCCGCCGCATCAAATCGGCATAATTCACCCCCGCCGCGTCCACCTGGATCAGCGCCTGATGCGCCCGCAACTCCGGCTCCGGCGCCTCCTCCCACCGAAGCACATCCAACCCGCCGAATTCGTGAATCCGTACCGCTTTCATCTGTTTTCTCCTGCTATAAGTGTTGCCGGTTATTGGATCGGCAAGCGGCGGTATTGTTCCGTCGCCGCGGCGTTCTGCACATCCGTGTTAAATCGATCTATGAGGCCAATTATTTCGGTGTGAAGAATGTTGTAGTCATCGGGGTCAATCTCTACCCGTTCACCATGCGCTACCAAATTTCTGTTGGCTAACAGCTTTTTGTCCAACAATTGTTCTTTGGACTCATACTCTTTATAGGACAGCCCTAACAGGGTCATAATTTCCCGCAAAGCTTCGCCGTTCAAGTTGGAACGGGTATCAACTGAGTTTTCCCAATCTATGTGATGGTATCTCTCTGACAAATCAGACATTAGCATTTCGGTGAGTTCTATGTGAATCGTCGGACGATTAGATTGGCCTGCGGTCCGAATCTGTCGTCGCAGTCCTAGGGCCACAAAGTTAGCTGAAAGGTCTCGATATCGCAATCCTCGGAGTGCTACGAAAGAGACATAGCTGGTTGCAGCCATCTTTACAAAACCCTCCCAATGGGCATAAAGAAGGCAAACCCCAGATCGCAGCATAACCTCCTTTTCATGAGATCTGGATTTTTCAAGCATAACCTTTGCTGTTGTCAACTCGTTTTTGCGCCATTGCAAGTCATCGTCCAGACTCTCGGACAATTGATCGAGTGTTCGTATACTCATAGCGCAAACCGTCGGCGCCCCAGCGGGATGTTAGAACGCAAACGCGCTGTTGTGTCCGCCCCGCTTCCGATGTGGGATAGAAATTCAGGATCGCTCCACAACGCCTTAGCTTTCTCTTCTATTTTTTGGGTGTCGGTGTTTCCGTTGTACCCCCTCACATTGTGGCCTATACCCAAGGCGATGGTCTCGAATGCTGAAATCAAGAAACCGCCGCGATGGCCGTTTTTTTCGGGATCATATTTCCGAAAACTGCGTTCAGCGAGGGAATTCGCCAGATAATGGAATGTGGACCTAAAAGCTACATCTTCCTCTTGGCGCGCATTCGGGAAATTTTTGGATTGAACCAGGTCCGAAATTCTGTCGTTAAGAAAACCCCCCATGTTCCCTAATGAACGGAGGTCGTTTTCCGGGATGTTTCGGAATACCAAAAATCGTGTCACCAGTTCCAAATCGTAACGTTCATCCAATGCTTTGTCCGACAAAGCTATGCAGTTCTGAAAATTATCATCTTTGCCTAGACTTTCAATCCAATGGTAAGCACCTGGGCTTACCATAAGCAACATCGCATTCCTTACTTCTTGATCCGACAATTGAGTGCCACCAGTGTTAAGACGCTGGAACAGTTCGTATTTGCTCGATTCGCTGCTTTCACGCAGGATTATCTTGACATCGATTTTTGCGCGCCTGATGAGTAGCCGATTGTCGTTGCCAATAAATAATTCCCGGTCATCATCACCCCATTTTTTCCCGGCCAGCGAGGGTAGATATTTTGTTTCTTTCAATGTAAGCGAAGGCAGTTCCTCGCCCTTTTCGTCTTTAAGAATCCCCATAAATTGAAAGATTGCGGAAAGCCTTTGCAACCCGTCAATCACATCCCAAACTCCGTCTTCCCTTTGCGAAACGAAAATAGACGGCAATGGGATGCCGAGCAGAATGGACTCGATAAGCCGGGATTTCTGGTCATCCGTCCACCGGAAAAACCGCTGAAATTCCGGGTGAATATCCAGTTCATCATCCCGGTAAATGCTGATCAATTCCCCAATGGACATTGGGTAGCCGTCGCTGCGAATTTCGGCGCGGCGGGCTGCTATTTCCTGGTCAAGCCCCATTGCGGCCTCCTCCATGCCTAGATTTTTGCGATACCCCCTAATTATACCCCCGAAACTGCGGCGCCGCCAGCGCCTCCCCGTTGATCACCCGCACCGGCTCCCCGCTGGCGAAGGCGCGGATGTCCTCCACCGCCCCGGCGTACATCGCCTGGTAGGAATCGTCGGTTACGTAGCCCAGGTGCGGACAAATCAGAGTGTTGTCCAACCGCAGCAACGGATGATCCCCCGGCAGCGGCTCCACATCGAAAGTATCCAGCGCCGCGCCCGCGATCGCCTTGCGTTGCAGCACATCCACCAGCGCCGCCTCGTCTACGATAGGGCCGCGCGATATGTTCACCAGATAAGCGGTCGGCTTCATCAACCCCAGTTCGCGGGCGCCCACCAGCCCCCGGGTGCGCTGGCTCAGCACTACATGGATCGACACTATATCGGAATCCCGAAACAGAGTATCCTGATCCACCAGCGTTGCCCCGCATTCCCGGGCGCGATCCGCGGTAAGATTCTGGCTCCAGGCGATCACGTTCAGATCGAAAGCGTTGGCTACCCGCGCCATCAGCGACCCGATATGCCCCAGCCCCAGCAGCCCGATGGTCTTGCCCTTCAGCCCCACCCCTACCGTAGTTCCCCACCGCCCCTCCCGCGACCGCCGATCCTCCAGCGGAATCTGCCGCAGCAGCCCGATAATCAGCCCCCAAGTCAGCTCCGTCGGCCCCTCGCCCGCGCCGTCCGTGCCGCAGACCGCCACCCCCAGCTCCGTCGCCGCCGCGATGTCAAACGATGCGTTGCGCCGTCCGGTGGTCACCAGCAGCCGCAGCTTGGGCAGCCGCTCCAGCAGCGAGCGCGGAAAGGGCGTCCGCTCCCGCATCCCCACCACCACATCGAAACCGCCCAGCCGCTCCGCCAACGCGGTTTCGTCCGTCAGATGGTCGCTGAAAAACACCACCTCCGCCCCCGGCGGCAACTGCGACCAGTCGGCCATGCTTTCCGCCACGCTTTGATAGTCATCCAAAACGGCAACTTTCATCCGTCAACCCTCTCATTGGGAATGGCGATCGGGAATCACGCTACTTGAACGCCGGCATCACCTGCTGCGTGATGATGCGCAGACTGCGGGCCACCGCCGCCTCGGGAATCAGCCCCCCGGCGTTCAATTCCGCCACCAGCCCGTCCAAATTCAGCTCCTCTTTCAATTCGGCGAATCGGTCAATCAGGCTTTCCCCGGCGCCGAAAGCCACCTTCGTTTTCAGCATTTCCGCATACGACATAGACGCCAGGCGGTCGGCGCGGCTTTGGCGTTGCGTGTCGGCCCCCGGACGGGCGGCGCTGTCGCGCAGCAACGACCCCATCCGGTTGAAATAAGCGTTGATGCTGTCTTGCGGCTCCGCCAGCGCCGCGTCCTGGCGGTCGGCGGCGTACACCGGAATCCGTAGCGACACATCGCCGTCGCCCTTATGCCCCGCCTCGCGCCATGCCTTGCGGTATTCCTTCAGGCAGCCGCGCAGTTCGGGAAGATCCATCCCCCGCAGCCCCACGAAAATGGGCCGCCCCTCCCGCCCCAGCCGCGGGAAAGTTTCGGCGGTGGTAGCCGCGATGCGCAACGGCGGATGCGGCTGCTGCCAGGGCCGCGGCGATACCGTGGCCCCCTCAAAGCGGTAAAACTCCCCATCGTAGGAAAACGGCTCCCCCTTCCAAGCCTCCAGGATGATGTTCAACGCCTCCCGGAAACGCTCCCGGCTTTCGCCGTAGGGAATGCCGTACAAATCATAAGACCGCGCGAAACCGCTGCGCCCCACCCCGAACTCGAACCGCCCCTCGCTGATTTGATCCAGCGTCGCTACCTCCTCGGCAATCCGCAACGGATTATTCAAGGGCAGCACATGAACCGCCATCCCGATGCTCAGCCGCCGCGTCCGGGCCGCGATGGAGCTGGCGACCACGAGCGGCGCCGACAGCACCGACCGCGCCGGATTGAAGTGCAATTCCGCCAGCCACACCCCGTCCAGCCCCCAATCCTCCGCCGCATCCACCAGCCGGAACCCCTCCCGGAACGACTCCCCCTCCAACACCCCCGGCCGGCTGCCGAACTCCATAAAGATCCCAAAGTGCATATCCCCTCCAAAAATCCCGCGCCGCCGTCCGCCGCGCCGCCGTCCGCCGCGCCGCCAAAAGTATAGCACGGCGGGGGCCAAATCCGCCAAGCGGCTTGCCTTGCCCGCAAGATTCTGGCATTATGCCGCCATTCTAAGTTTGAGATAATCGGGGAGGAGTCGCCATGACTATGCTGAAATTCACCTTGCGCCGGTTATCCGTCAACGATGACCGGGAAACCGGGGGTGCCGGCGGTAACATAGATTTTCAATCCATGCTACGAATATTCGGCGCCTGCGCGAGGATGTTGTCTCAGGCAGAGCGGGATTTGGCGGGACGAAACGCCCGGCAAAGCCAATGGCAGATCAAAGATACTAGCATCAGCAGTTTCACGATAGAATTGGAAACACCGCCAAACCAATATAGCGGCAATGGACATAACCCCGATAAAATCGCGTCTATTCTTATTGACGGTTTCAACTGTCTGGAGTATCAGCGGGATGTTCCGCTAGAATTGAAAGAGGCTACCCTTAAAGAAGTGCGGTCCGTTGCGGGCGCATTGAAATCCAAAGATATTGAACACGAACTGCTGGTAACATCTGATGCTACCAAGCAAATGGGGCGTATTTCGCATACGATGGCGCGCCAAATTAACCGGATGCTGCTCAATGAACGGATAACTATTGGCTCTGTTGAAGGAAAACTTGAACTCGTTTCCATTCACAAAGGCAATCGCAAATTTAATGTATATCCCTCTGTTACCGGCAAAGCGGTGCAGTGTGATTTGTCTTTGGCTTTGGAAAAAGAGGTCATTGATGCCTTGGGACAACAAGTAGTAGTTTCGGGAAAAGTCCATCGCAATTTGAACGGAGACCCGGTAAAAGTGACCGTAGAAAAGCTGACGGTTCTACCCGAAAAACACCAGATTCCGACGCTGGACGACCTGATGGGCAGCATTCCAGACCTTACGGGAAACCTCAGCACGGAAGAATTTATCAGGATGATACGTGATGACAACACCGCAGAATAAGCGCATTCATCTGGATTCGTCGGTGTATATCGCCTTCTTGAAAGGCGAAACTATCCCGGCATACAACAATATGAGTCGCGTAAGTTTAGCGAAACTCATTTTCGATGGAGCCGAAGCGGGCGAAGTAAGCCTATTTACTTCCACCGTCAGCTTGGTGGAAGTCCGGCGAGGGGAAAATGTGACTCAAGAGTCAGAATCAGAGGTATTTGCTAAAATAGATGCGCTTTTCAGTCGAAGTTCAACACAATTCGTTGAACTTGACCGAGATGTAGCGATTTCAGCAAGGCTACTAGCCGTTAGGTACGGCTTGCCGCTAATGGATGCAGTCCAAGTTGCGAGCGCGTTGCGCGTTGGTTGCCACGAAGCATTTTTCTGGGATATGAGAATTGTCCGCAAGCTCGGCAATGCTCCATTGCCGAATTTACTAATATGCGAACCATACTGGAGCGGACAATTAAGCCTCTAGTAACCGGCAAAATATCCCGCGGACGTCAACCAAAAGGTTAAAAGTGACTCTGGGAAAACCCTAACCCTAACCCGCATCGTCGTCCCTGACCATAATTGTAACCCCCGGAAATTCTTGCGCCACTGAATAAGCCCGCCCCTCAAGCGTCTCAAATGCGCCGTTTCTGGAAAATATCACCTGCGGCGCATAATTGCCCTCCCGCAACTCCGCCGATATGTTTTCCACCCCTACGTGCGTTAGCCGCGGCCATTCCCCGGTGCGCTCCCGGTATAACGCCCAGATCGGGTAATCGTAATCGCTCGCCGGCATATAAATGCCGAACTCGTTCACCCCCTCTGTCGCCAGATAGTCAATTGCAGTGATATATGGGATGTAAAAACTGGGGTTGTTGCGGAAATACATTTCCGTCCTCTCGGCGTCAAGAATGGACGGCCTGGATGTATGAATTGCCCCCGAACTGGTGACCACCGGGCGCAATTCATTAGAAATAACCCAGGGTAGGCTCATGATCAAGAACAGCCCCGCCGCCATTCCAACCCACCCGCGGCTGGTAAACAAGCGGGCGGCATAGCCGGAAACTTGAGCCGTGGGATCAGCCGGCCGCCGCCGCGCCGCCCGCCTTTCCCGCCGGGAAACCGGGCGCGGCCGGGCAGCGGGCAACGATGATTTTACCCTCGCCGCCAACCCGCCGATGAATACCGCGACCACCGGCGCCCCCAGCATAAATATGGGAGTATGATAGCGGGTGTTCCACCTTTCCCACATCAACACGCTACTGAACAATAACGCCGCCGCAACCACCGTCAACGCCAAACACACGGTCAGTGCATCGAACTTGAGCCATTTCGCCAGCAGGAAAACCCCCAGCAAAGACGCCGCCAAGACCCAGAAATGCAGGAAATTCCCCGTATGATATTCATGCGTCCTGAATAGAATGCCCCATTCATAGAACGACAGTCGGCCCAAGGTCGAACCCGGAACCTGATCAATCCCTTCGCCAAAAATCGTGCGGACCGCATCAAGCGTAAAGTCGTTTATTTCGCGGTTGGGAACCCCCCAGTGCATCGCCGAATTTCGCACCAAATTGGCCCAGGTTACCGAAAAGTTGAATTCCTCGTTGAGATGCGTCGAGGAATGTAACGCTTCACCGGTCGGCGACAATGGATGCTCAAACAGGTTCCAATTGCGGACGTAATGCCCGGCGTTCAGCAGCAGCGCCATCGCCAGTATCGCCAATCCGCCCGATACGATCTTGGCCGAGGGCCGCCATTCCTTGGCCCGGATCATCCCGTATAGAAACAAAGGCACGGCCACCCCCGGGATCACCGCATACGCCGTTCCTTTGGTCAACAGCGCAAACCCCAGCGCCAGCCCGCAGAAGATCAGCCGCCCCGCCGAGGGCTCCCGCAGATATTGAATCGTAAACAGCGCGAATACCAGAATCCAGAACGAAACCGCTACATCGTTTTGGGCGCTGGAGCCTTGCAGCAATCCCATCGGCAGCGTGACCGCAACCACCGCCGCCAATACTTGCACCGGAAAATCCGCTTTAAGTTCCCGGGCAATCAAACTGGCCGCAATCCCGCAGCCCGCCAAATAAAACCATTGCACCGTATTGGCGAAATAGTCGCCGCCCGACAAGATCTGAAAGTTGAGAAAGTTCCATTCCGTAAGCGGCGGATGATGCAACTGCGGCATATACGCCGTAGGAAAATGTTCGATATTCCCTTGCTGCGCCCACATCGCCGTCCGCGCCATCCGGTAGGCCATCGCATCCCAATTATTCGGCGGCGCCACCACCGCCACCAGCAGCACAATCGCCAATACCAAGACCGCGGCCGACAGTTCCAACCGCGCCGACAAAAACAACGCCCGCGCATCCCGCAACCGATCGCCCAACGCTTTCCAATCGCCGCGCAACCGCAGATACAACCCAATGGCAAGGGCGATGACCGCCCAAAACCCCAGCAGCGGCCAAAAAGTCAGCCAGCTTCCCAGCGAAAGCAGTTCCACCGCCGCCGCCAAACCCAGCGCATACACCGCCGCGGCATATACAAACCCCTGCCGGAATCCAATCCGCCCCGCGAAAACCGTCAGCAATCCGCCGAAAACCAGCGCCGGAATGATTATTGCCATCGGTACAAGTTTCCCCTGTTATACTTAGCCCTATTATATGCCACGGCCCCCATTCTATCCCGCCATCCCCGCTTGTCAAACTTGACCCGCCGCCGCCGCGACACTAAGCTCCAGCCCCAATCCCCATCCTCAACCGATGGAATTTGTGAGGCCGCCGCAATATGGACTCTCGAAAGTACGACGCCGCCATCGTCGGCGGGGGCATCATCGGGCTTTCCACCGCCATGCACCTGGCGCAGCGTTTCCCCCGCCTGCGGGTGGCGGTGCTGGAAAAAGAACCGGAGCTGGCGACCCACCAGACCGGCCACAACAGCGGCGTAATCCATTCCGGCATTTACTATCGCCCCGGCTCCCACAAAGCGAATTTCTGCGTCGCCGGGGTGCAAAAGCTGCTGCGCTTTTGCGATGAAAACGAAATCGAATATGAACGCTGCGGCAAGGTCATCGTGGCTACCCACGAATCCGAACTGGGCCGCTTGGAAAATCTGCACCAGCGCGGCATCGCCAACGGCGTCCAGGGCCTGGAAATCATCGGCCCCGAGCGCCTGCGGGAAATCGAACCCCACGCCGCCGGCATCCGCGCTTTGTGGGCCCCCGGCACCGGCATCGCCGACTACCCCAAAGTGGCCCAAGTCTACGCCGCCAAATTCGCCCATTCCGGCGGCGATATTTTCACCGAAGCCCCGGTGCAGCGCATTATCCGACACGGTAGCGGGCGCGGCGGCGGCGGGCGCAACGGCAACGCCCTCACCCTAGAAACCCCCAAAGGCGCGGTGCAGGCGGCCCATATCATCAATTGCGCCGGCCTTTACGCCGACCGGGTGGCGGCGATGCTCGAGCCGCGGGTGGACGTCCGCATCGTGCCGTTCCGCGGCGAGTATTACACCCTCCGCCCCGAAAGCCATCATCTGGTATCCGGCCTGATTTACCCGGTGCCGGATCCTCGATTCCCGTTCCTCGGCGTCCACTACACCCGCAACATTCAAGGCAGCGTCGAAGCCGGCCCCAACGCCGTGCTGGCCCTCAGCCGCGAAGGATACCGCAAGCGCGACCTGCATCTGGGCGATACCCTCGGCACGCTGTCCTACCCCGGGTTCTGGAAAATGACCGCCAAACACTGGCGCACCGGCCTGAGCGAAACCCGCCGCTCCTACAGCAAAGGCATATTCCTGCGCGATTTGCAGCGGCTACTGCCGGAAATCCGCGAGACCGACCTCGCCCCCGGCGGCTCCGGCGTCCGCGCCCAAGCCGTCGCCGCCAACGGCGCGCTGCTGGACGATTTCAACATCCTACGCGGGCGCGAAGCCGTCCACGTGCTCAACGCCCCGTCCCCCGGCGCCACCTCATCGCTGGCGATCGGCGAGCATATCGTAGCCCTGGCCGCCGAAGCCTTTGGCCTAGACTAGCCCCCCCGCCCGCCCCGCCCAACGACCTAATTGCCCATACCCCGCTTGACATATTGTTGCCCCCCAACCCCGCCCCTATGTATACTCTAGGCCGTAAGCGAACCCGGCGATGGGCGGCCGCCGGGAAACCGGGCAAGGGAGCAACCTGTATGACCGGCAAGTCCGGCGGCGCAACGCATCAGACATTGGATCCCGGCCCGTGGCATCTGGGCCGGGTCTCCGTAGCCGCCAAGCCGGTGGACGCCTACCTGCGGGCGATAGGCGATGAGCTGCCCATCTACCGCCAAACCGGACTGGCCCCCCCGCTCTACGCCGCCGCCGCCGCTTTGGGATTGCTGCTGAAAACCCTGCAACTCCCGCCCGGAGCCATCCACAGCTTGCAGGAAATCAACACCCGATCCCCCATCGCCATCGGCGGGGAACTGCAAGCCGTCGCCGACCTGGAGCGTCCCCGGCAGCGCGGCGGCCTGCAATTCATCACCGCCTCCTGCGCCCTAACCGCCGTAGCCGATGATCCGTCCGCCGTTCCCGCGCCGGCGCTTACCGGCAAGACCACCGTAATGGCGCCCCCGGAATCGGGATCCAACGATGCGCCGGATAATCCCGCCCCCCGGAAAAACCCCGCCCCAAACCCAGACGCCCCCCCAAGCGACTTGCCCATCATATCCCGCCGGATTACGCCGGAGCGCCTGCAAGCCTACGCCGCCGCCGCCGGCGACCACAACCCCCTGCACCTGGACCCCGATTTCGCCGCCGCCACCCGGTTCGGCGGCATCATCGCCCACGGAATGCTAACCCTGGCCTTGCTATCGGAAATGCTGACCGCCGCCTTGGGCCAGCGTTGGCTGACCGCCGGCTCCCTCCGCGCCAGATTCAAGGGCGCGGCCTACATCGGCGATACCGTAGAAACTTGGGGCCGCCCCGCCCCCCCCAACGAAACCGGAAATAAAAACGGCAACGAAAACGAGGAAAATTTCGCGGCCGGCGTCAGAAACCGCGCCACCGGCGAAGATCTGATCACCGCCGCCGCCGCCGTCAAAACCCCTTAACCCAGCGAACCCCGCCGGCGGCCCCGCCATCGAACCGCCGGCCTATGAGGTAGGTATGCAACACAACGCCAACGGACATAGCCGCCCGGTGCGGGTGGCCGTGGACGCTATGGGCGGCGATTTCGCCCCCGCCGAAACCATCAAGGGCGCCCTCCAGGCCCTCCGCAACCTGAATTTCCCGCCCCCCGACCGCCAGCCCCCCAGCGAAGGGCTGGCCGAGCTGCTGCTGGTAGGCGACCCCGCCCCGGTGCGGGCGGAGCTGGCCCGTCACGACACCGCCGGGCTGCCGGTCACCATCATCCCCGCCGAGGGCAAGATCCTGGACGACGAACATCCCTTGCAGGGCCTCCGCAACAAGCCCAAAGCGTCGGTGATGGTCGCGACGCAGTTGGTGAAGCAGGGGCAGGCCGACGTGGTGGTGTCGATGGGCTCCACCGGCGCATCTATGGCCTGCGCCGTGCTGGCGCTGGGGCTGATGGACGGACTGGAGCGCCCTTGCCTCGGCGGCCCCTTTCTAGGGCTGGCCCCCAACACGGTATTAGTGGACATCGGCAGCAACCTCGACTGCCGCCCCGGCCTGCTGCTGAGTTTCGCCGTCTTGGGCGCCGCCTTCGCCCATACCTATATGGGCATCGAAAACCCCCGCATCGGACTCCTCAGCGTCGGCGCCGAAGCCGCCAAAGGCAACCGCCAAGTCCAGGAAAGCTATCAATTGTTCCAAGAAAGCCACCTCAATTTCGTCGGCAATGTAGAGGGAATGGACTTTTTCACCAACAAAGCCGACGTAATCATCTGCGACGGCTTCGTCGGCAACATCCTGGTAAAATTCACCGAGGGAATGGGCGGCGCCCTCGCCGATTTCGTCCGCCGCCGCCTGCCCGATTCCGTGCCGCCCGAAATCGTCAACGGCTTGGCCCAAGACCTCTGGGAAACCACCAACCGCCCCCGAACCGTCGGCGGCGGCCCCCTGTTCGGCGTCAACGCCCCCGTGATCCTCGGCCACGGCTCCTGCCGCGCCAACGGCGTCGAGGGCGCCGTCCGCACCGCCGTCCGCTATGTCAAAGTCGGGCTGCTCGACATAATGCGCCAGCAGCTCGCCGCCATCAACAACGCCGACACCCGCGTAGGAAAGGCCGTCAATGCCGGAAACTAACCCCGCAACCAACCTCGACGGCCAAGTGGCCCTAGTCACCGGCTCCTCCCGCGGCATCGGCGCCGTAATCGCCCGCCGCTTGGCGCAGGCCGGCGCCCGCGTCGCCCTGAACTACAACGCCAACCTCCAGGCCGCCACTGAAGTGATGCGCACCATCACCGCCGACGGCGGCGACGCCATCATCATCGCCGGCGACGTATCCGACCAAACCGGCGCCCAAGAAACCATCAAAACCGTCATCAACCGCTTCGGACGCATCGACATCCTGATCAACAACGCCGGCATCCACCGCGACCGCCTCCTCCTCCGCATGACCCCCGCCGATTTCGACGAAGTCCTGCAAGTAAACCTCCGCGGCGCATTCCTATGCACCCGCTACGTAATGCCCTACCTGATCCGCCAGCACTACGGCCGCGTAATCAACATATCCTCCGTCGTCGGCCTCACCGGCAACCCCGGCCAAGCCAACTACGCCGCCGCCAAAGCCGGCCTCATCGGTTTCACCAAAGCCGTCGCCCGCGAAGTAGCCTCCCGCAACGTAACCGTCAACGCCGTCGCCCCCGGCTACATCGCCACCGGAATGGTCGAAGATCTATCCGACGAACAGCGCAACCAAATCCTCGAGCGCATCCCTATGGGCCGCTTCGGAACCTCCGATGACGTAGCCGAAACCATCCTATTCCTAAGCGGCAAAGGCGCCGGCTACCTAACCGGCCAAGTCCTAACCATAGACGGCGGCCTAATCGCCTAACCCCCACCCATCCCCACCCTAACCTAATCCATCTATATCCGCGCCCCCATAACTATTATTCCCCCCAATACAATCATCCCAACCTTGCCCCCCATACAATCATCCTGAGCCTGTCGAAGGATCGGAGCAAAAAATGCGCCCCACCACCCAATTCCGCCGCCTGCTAAACCAGCCCGGGATCATAATGGCCCCCGGCGCCTACGACTGCCTAACCGCCAAGCTGATCGAAACCGCCGGCTTTCCCGCGGTCTACATGACCGGCGCCGGCACCTCCGTCGCCCGCCTCGGCTACCCCGACCTCGCCCTCGCCACCATGACCGAAATGCGCGACAACGCCGCCGCCATCGCCGCCATCGTCGACATCCCCGTAATCGCCGACGCCGATACCGGCTACGGCGGCATCCTCAACATCCGCCGCACCATCCGGCAATACGAGCGCAGCGGCGTCGCCGCCCTCCACCTCGAGGACCAAGAATCCCCCAAACGCTGCGGACACCTGAACGACAAGCGCGTCATCCCCCTAACCGATATGCTCCCCAAAATCCGCGCCGCCGTTGACGCCCGCACCGACGACGATTTCACCATCATCGTCCGCACCGACGCCCTAGCGGTCACCGGCTGGGACGACGCCATCCGCCGCTGCCAAGAATACATCAACGCCGGCGCCGACGCCCTATTCGTCGAAGCCCTCCGCACCCCCGACGAAGTCGCCCGCGCCGCCCGCGAGCTGGACATCCCCCTGCTTTACAACTACGTAGAAACCGGCAAATCCCCCCTGCTATCGGCGCAGGAACTGGAGCGGCTGGGCTTCAAAATCGTCATTTTCCCCGCCAGCGCCCTCCTCACCGCTACCCAAGCCGTCCGCCAAACCCTCGCCGCCCTGAAACAGCAAGGCACCACCGCCCACCTATTGGAAAATATGACCAGCCTGCAAGACTGCTTCGAAGCCGTCGGATTGTCCGATATGCTGGCCGCCGACGCCCGCTACGCCAGCCCCGCCGCGCTCTAGCCCAACGCAGAGGCCAAAATGAACCGGGAACTGCGGGAATTTATCCAACAAGCCCTCCGGCAGGGGCAAAGCCGCGACGCCATCCGCCAGGCATTGCTCCAATCCGGCTGGCAGGAAAGCGAAATCCGCAACGGCCTCGCCGCTTTCGCCTCCATCGACTTCCCCGTACCCGTCCCCCGCCCCGCCCCCAACCTCTACGCCCGCGAAGCCTTTTTCTACCTCGTCTCCTTCATCGCCCTCTACGTATCCGCCATCAGCTACGGACTGGTCGCCTTCGGCCTCATCGACCACGCCTTCCCCGACATCCTCGACTACCGCGAAAACTACCCCTCCCCCGGCCAGGCCACCGCCATCGCCTCCGTAATCGTCGCCTTCCCCCTATACCTATTCCTCACCCGGCACTTGGCGCGCCAAGCCACCGCCGACCCCGAACGCCGCCAATCCCCCGTGCGCCGCTGGCTGACCTACTTCACCCTAGTAGTAGCCGCCGGCATCATCCTCGGCGACCTGATCGCCCTCCTCGCCAACGTCCTGACCGGCGACCCCACAACCCGTTTCGCCCTCAAAGCGCTATCCGTCCTCGCCATCAGCGCCGCCGTATTCGGCTTCTACCTGTGGGATATGCGCCAATCCGAAACCCCCGCCGCCCCTCAAACCGCCAACAAAGCCCTCCGCCCCTTGGCCGCCGCAACCATCCTGGCCGTAACCGGCTGCATCGCCTACGCCCTAGTGCTAATGGGAACCCCAAGCCAGCAAAGAGACCTCCGCCTAGACAATGAACGAAGATCCGACTTGGCGAACATCGCATCCAATATCGACCAGTATTGGCAATTGAACGATGCATTACCGGCGCAACTGTCGGATCTGTACGCCCCCCGCTACAACCTGAACCGGATTGACGACCCGGAAACCGCAACCCCCTACGAATACCGCCCATCAAACGGACTCGAGTCCGCCGAATACGAACTATGCGCCATATTCGCCACCGACACCGCAGAATCGCCGCGCCGTGATGCCGGGTATTCGGAAACCGCCTGGTTCCACGGCAAGGGGCGGGTATGCTTTGGGCTAGAGGCGCAGGCGCCCTAACCTTGTTGTATAATGCAAATATTCCTATCAACCACGGAAATCCCTAAAGGAGTGATACGATTGTTCTGTATAGGTTGCTGGGTAGATCAGCTTTACGAAAGCCGACAAATTTAGTTTCGGAATCCGCCAGAATGGGCGACACAAGAAAAAACCGGATTCCGCAAGCGCATTGGCAAGATTTCGCAATAAGGGGCTGGCGATGATTACCCAACGGGGATGGACATTCAACCCGGACAAACCGATATGGGACAAAGAAATTAAGGTTGGCAAAGGGGAGCCAAGGGCGGAGCGGCTTGTGATGGCTTACCTGTGGAGCAGGACGATTCTTTGCCCAAGCTGTACGGCGCTTATACCGCTGTCGCCCAACTGGAGGCTGTCGCCGAAACTGGGGCTGATGATGGTGCCTACCCCCGAATATAAGGTGGTGCAGTTCAAGGTGGTCACCGCGGCTAAGACGTCCCGCGGCACGATAGCCAAAGGCATAGCCTCCTGTCCTCTATGCGGATACGTTTGCAAGAAGTTCTACCCGCGGGAGGAAGCCCAAGCGGATAGGATGGGGCATATCCAAACCTGCTATGTGACGCGAGATTACTGGCCGATTTACCGGCGAAAAGGGGGCGCAATTCAAGGCAAGAGTCAAAAAATGTATACAGTGCCGCCGGATGTTCTATTCTGCTCGGATAGGGAACGATGGCGCTGTCTGGGGTTGCTTGGAGGCGGGTGGGCGGCGGAGGCGATGAAAACGGATCCAATATATCGCGATTTGGGGTTGTTCGGGGATCCGCCGCCTGAGTATGCCGTGGGGATGTCCGCGGCGACGAGAGCGGCTGAATTGCTTGAGGATGTGACGGAATCTTGCTGATGTTAAGCAAGGCGGAATCTGTTGCCGCGACATCCGCTTTTCGTAGGGGCTACCCAGCAACCTATACAGAACAGATACGATGACCAATCAGGAATCTATGTGCTGGGTAAGCAGAGAACCCTCCAATAATGACCACGTTTACCATACCAACTGGTCTTGCCATTACAGGAGGATGATTTATCGCGAAAACTTGGAGAGAATCACTATTCGTGAAGCCGAATTGAGAGGGATGTATATTTGTTCTAACTGTGAGAGACGCTGAGTAGCGTCTCCGCATAGACGAATCTAAGCCCGACGTCGGCAGGTACGGCCTTGCCCCAACGCCGCCTGCCCCATCCTACCCCCACCCCCGGAGGCCATTATGAGCAACGCCGTCCTAGTAGTGGATCTGCTAAAGGGATTCCTCGAACCCGGCCACAACCTATATCACGCCGACTCCCGCCGCATCATCCCCAACGTCCAACAGCTGATCGCCCAAGAAAAAGCCGCCGGCTCGGAAATCCTGTTCCTCGCCGACAACCACGACCCCGACGACCTGGAGTTTCAAGTGTTCCCGGTTCACTGCGTAATCGGCACCGAGGAAACCCAAATCATCCCCGAACTAACCCAATTCGCCGCCCCCGACAACATCATCCCCAAAAAACGCTACAGCGGCTTCTACAACACCCCCCTAGCCGACCGCCTGGCGCATCTAGCCCCCGAAAAGCTGCTAATCTGCGGCGTAGCCACCAACGTATGCGTCCTGCACACCGTATCCGACGCCCGCAACCGCGACTACGCCGTAGAAATCTACTCCGACTGCGTCTCCGCCCCCGACCCAAAAGCCCACCAATGGGCCCTATCCCACTGCCAACACATCCTGGGCGCCCAAGTAATATAGCCACGCCCCCCCCAACATCGCCGCCCCTTGCCCCCGACCCCAACGCCCCCCCAAACCAACAACCCCCATCCCCCAACAACCAATAAATCCCCTCCCCCTCCGGGGGAGGGCTAGGGTGGGGGCGTCCCCCCGCCGCCAACCAATGACACCCACCCCTTGCCAAACCCCAACCCCCGCCATACAATAGAACTAATAACCTAAACCCCCGCCCAACCCAAAGGAGCCACCATGACCATCCCCCAACTCCACGCCCCCCTGAACGCCCTAAAACGCAAATACGCCCCCCCTCTGCTAATCCTCCGCCGCCGCCGGCCAAAAAACCAACCCCAACCCCTACGACATAATCCGAACCCTACTCCCCCAAACCCACCAAAGCGGCCTGCTGTCCCAAATAATGAACTTGTACCCGCCTGCTCGCTAACCCGTGTTCCCGACCGCCCAGCCCCCCAAAACCCCCCAAAACCCCCCAAAACGGCGCCAAATGGGGGGAAAAATCAACAAAATCCCCCCACTACCCCCCCAAAAAGCGGCAACCCCCAAAGCTAAAGCCCAGCCAAATGGTTGGAAATGGTTGGAAATGGGGGGAAATGGGGGGAAATAAAAAAATTCCCGCCCCCGGCAGCCCCAACCAGCGGCAGCCCAACCCCCAACCCCGAAATGTGAACACCCAGCGAAAGCCCCACCGCCAAATCCGCCCCCCCGGTTGCCATAACCCGCCCCGGCGGGTATCATCCCCTTGTCCGGCCACAGCCGCTTTATGGGGAGACGCCATGCTTTTCCGCACTTACCGCTACTCCCGTTGGGATGGCTCCCAGAACATCTTTGACCTGGACGCCGACCAGCTAATGGACCTGCTGGCCGACGACGTCATGCAAAACGGCGACATCTTGCAGGCCCTCCGCGACCTGCTCCGTCAAGGTATGCCCAACCGCGACGGCCAGCAAACCCCCGGCCTGCGCCAGCTTATGGAACAACTCAAAGACCGCCGCCGCCAGCAAATGCAACAACACAACATGGACTCGGTGCTGGACGACCTCAAAGAGCGCCTGGACGACATCATCAACACCGAAAGGCAAGGCATCCAAAACCGCCTGGACGACGCCCACCAGCAAGCCGACAACGCCCCCGAACCGGAACGCCCCCAGCAGCAGGCCCTCTACAACCTCCTGGAGCAGCGGGCCAACCGCAACCTGGAAAAGCTGGACCACCTGCCCGAAGGCGTAGGCAGCCAACTCAAAGAACTGATGGAATACGACTTCATCGACCCCGACGCCCAGCGCAAGTTTCAGGAACTGCTGGATCTGCTCAAAAGCCAAATGGCGCAAAACATCTCCCAGCAAATGCAACAGACCATCCAGAATATGTCCCCCGACGACCTGGCCGCCACCCGCGAAATGATGCGCGATCTCAACCAAATGATGCGCGATAAAATGCAGGGCCGCCAGCCCGACTTTGACGGCTTTATGGATCAGTGGGGCCAAATGTTCGGCGCCAACCCGCCCGAAAACTTCGATGAACTGATGGAAATGCTGCAACGGCAGTTGGCGCAGATGCAGTCCATGCTGGAAAGTATGTCCCCCGAAGCCCGCCAAGAAATGCAAGACGCCCTAATGCAGGCCCTCGACCCCGAAACCCGCCGCGAAATGGCCCAGTTCGCCAGCCTCATGGAACAGCTTATGCCCATGGACGACCTCCGCCGCCAGTACCCCTTCTTAGGCGACGACAGCCTCACGATGGAACAAGCCATGCAGATGATGCGCGAACTGCAACAACTAGACCAACTCGAAGCCGCCCTACAAGATGCCATCCGCACCGGCGACCTGAGCGAAGTAGACCCCGACCAGCTCGCCGAACTACTAGGCGATGACGCCCGCCGCATCTGGGACGAACTCGACAACCTCCGCAAGCTGCTGGAGGAGGCCGGCTACATCACCGGCGGCGGCAAAACCGAGCTAACCGCCCGCGGCATCCGCCGCATCGGCCAAAAAGCCTTGAAAGAGGTTTTCGCCCACCTCAAAAAAGACCGCATCGGCGGCCACCGGATGGACACCCGCGGCGCCAACGGCGACCTGCTCGGCGAAACCAAAACCTACGAATTCGGCGACCCTTTCCAAATCGACCTGCAAACCACCGTCAAAAACGCCGTCCTGCGCGGCGGCCCCCAAGTCCCCGTCCGCCTAACCCCCCAAGACTTCGAGGTTCACCGCACCGAACACATGACCAAAGCCGCCACCATCGTCCTCCTGGACCAGAGCCGTTCTATGGGCCTTTTCGACAACTGGCAGGCGGCCAAAAAAGTGACCCTGGCCCTGATGGCGCTGATTCGCTCCCAGTTCCCCCGCGACACCCTGCGCATAGTCGGCTTTTCCGATTACGCCCGCGAAATCAGAGAGGAGGACCTGGCCTCCACCAGTTGGAACGCCTGGGTATCCGGCACCAACCTGCACCACGCCCTGATGCTGTCCCGCAAGCTGCTTGCCAAAGAAAAGGGCGGCACCCGCCAAATCCTGGTCATCACCGACGGCGAACCCACTTCCCACCTGGAGGGCGACCGCTCCTATTTCAGCTACCCCCCCAGCTACCGCACCGAACAGGAAACCCTCCGCGAAGTCCGCCGCTGCACCCAGGAGGACATCCTGATCAACACCTTTATGCTGGAAAACAACTACCAACTGGTGAATTTCGTAGACCGCATGACCCGCATCAACCGCGGCCGCGCCTTCTACACCAGCGCCGCCAACCTAAGCGAGTTCGTCCTGGTGGACTACCTCAACAACCGCCGCAAACACGTAGCATCCTAGCCAGGAGCCGCCCCCATCTACCGGCCCAGCGTGAACCGCACTTCCCAAATCCGTTCCGAACCGCCCTCAACGCGGATGAACTGCCCGGTGCGAACCCGCTCCACCGGGTAATCGGGCAGCGTCACCATCGCCAAACATCGCCGGCCCTGCCTCGCGCCCTGCTCCCGAAAATCGAAATCAAAATTGTCGAAAGTCGACCCCTCGCGGTCAGCGGGCAAATCCGCCAAGTCAACCGGAATTACATGAACGAAAAACCGCGCCTCGGTATCCGCCGCCTCGCACGAATCCCGGAAATAAATCATCCGGTCGCCGCTGATATACACTTCATAAAGCTCGCCGGCGACAAACCGCCCCGCATCCAGCCGCGTCTCCAACTCCTTTATTCGCGGCAGCTGATCCATGCGAATCTCAGTATTCCAGAGTTTCGCCCCCCCGGGTATGAACTGACCGGTGCGGATGGCGGCAATCGGATATTCGGGCAGCGTTGTAATCGCCAGACACTTCTCGTCCCAAAGCGCCCCTTGCTGCTGAAAAGCGAAATCCAAATTGTCGAAAGTCGACCCCTCGCGGTCGGCGGGCAAATCGGCTTGGTCAACCGGAACTACATGAACGAAAAACTTCCCCTCGGTATCCGCCGCGCTGCACTGTTCCTTGCGATACGCCACCATATTGCCGTCAAGGTACACATCGAAAACCTCGCTGGCGGCCAACTGCAAACCGGCCAGCCTGGCCTCTATATCATCGGCCGGCCAGTACTGCCCATCGCCGGATACGCGCCGCTCCGCCCCGGGGCGGTCGGCCGGGGGACGCAACATAGTTTCCCCCATTATCGCCCCAATGTCGCCATCAGCCCGGAAAGACCTGATGAAACCGGACTCATTATCCGGCTGGAAAATTTCCACCCGGAACACTTCGCCCCCCAGCGCATCGGCTTCCACCAAAGTCAACGGGATCAGCGCCGGGTTCGCCGTCGCCCCGAAGTTGACCAAGGTATTCCCGTTGTCCAACCGCGATGCGCCGCTCACGCCATCGGAGACAATGTCCGGGTCGAAGCGGTATTCCCACGCTTTCGTCACGCTGCCGCTTTCCCGGTCAAGACGAAGTTCCAACGCGCGGGAGTATTCGCCGCCTTCGTAAACCGAACGTTCCGTGCCATTGTCGAACACCAGAACGTTGCCGTTAGCCAGTTCCGATGCAGTATGCAACCCATAGAACCGATTGCCGGGATCCTGAAAATCGTAATCACTGCCCGGCCCGCCAAGCTGCCACTCGATAACCCGGAAATCCGGCGAAAGGGAAATAACTTGCCGCCGATTGTTGACCGACAATACCAAGTTGCCGCGCGGCCCAATGCTCACGGAATTGATATCCGTCCAACGAAAGACCGGATCGGGGCGCCAGATTACCCGCTCGGCCGGGTCGGATATATCCCAGAAATCCCTGGAATCCCAAACTTGTTCAACACTCCCGGCTGCCGGGTCCCAAATGTGCATAGTATCGATAACGGCCTGGGCATTGGCATAACCGTCGTTGGCCGAGTCGTCAAACTCGATATGCGTATCGCTGGGGTAAAGGATACGCCCATCGTCCATAATGACAAAATCATCGTGAGGGATTCCCGCATCGGCCCCGGAGTCAATCCGGCTAACCACCTCGCCCAAAGGCGTTATTTCGGTAATGCAACACTGATTGCTGATATAAACCAAATTTCCGTCAGCCTTTCGCCTGATTCCGCCCGTATAGTCCTCCCCTGCATCCGCCCCGTCCGTTGCCCCGGCGGGATAGTACCAAACGATATTACCCACTTCATCCCGAAAGACGTAGTAGGAATTGGCGCCGATCCCATAATCGGCAAGGATCAGCGGCTGGGTGCTGCGGCCGCTGACCGTTGTTTCCAGCGCGGCGATTTCGGGGGGAAGCTGCCCGGTCGCAAACTCCCCCGACGCGCCTATAGTAACCGCGCCGTCGGCGTCCTGAATACCCACGGTATAAGTATAATCGGAGCCGGGCAGCAGCCGCGCCACCGGAATATCATGCTCCATCCCCGGCGCGCTCAACGCAGTGCGAAACCGCCCGGCGCGGGGGTTGTCGTACTCCACGAACACCCTGGCCTCGCGGGACAGCGATACGCTAACCTGCGCGATGAGCGAGTTGGCAGCGCTGATGCCCGCGCTATGTTCAACCACTTTCGGCGGCAGCGCGGCGGACACCGCATCGGCAATCATTTGGCGAAATTCGTCATCGGTGGGGGGCGATTCCAAATCGGCCAAGGCGCCGGATATGGCGTCCGCAATCAGCGTTTCGATTTCCCCCGTAGTGGGGGGCGCCGCCAACCGGCCTATGGCATCGGCTATCTGAAACTCCATTTCCGCCGTCGTCGGCACGTCAGCGGTGGCCTCGGATACAATCCGCCGGATTTCCGCCTCATCGACGGCGGCCGGCGGCGGCGCCGGCGCGGCACCATCCCCCTCGCAGGCCACCGCCAGGGCCAGCGCCAAAATTACGGCAATGCCGGGGAAACCAACCCGCCGAAAGCGGCGGTTTATCCCGGCGGAACGGATGGGCGCCGCTATGGCGCGGAACGCCGCGGCGAGCAGGTGTTGCGGGGAAGTCAATGACATTGGTCTACCGCCAAACAATTTACATAACGCTAACGCCAAACTATATGGCGCAAGCCGGCGAAAGTCAAGGCCGCCGCCGGGTGTCACCGCCCGCCGCCCGGCCCGCCCACGCGAAACTCCGCCCGCCAGATATCCCCCTCCCCGGGAATCCACTGCCCGGTGCGGATGCGGGCGACCGGGTAATCCGGCAGCGGCTCCTGCGTGATGCACTTGCCGTCAAAATATCCCCCCCGCCAGTCAAAGTTGAAACTCCGGTTGTCAAACCCGTATTCCCGCCGGTAGGCCGGCAAATCGCCCTTGTCCACCGGATACAAGTGCAGCACAACCCGCGCCGCCGTATCCGCCGGAGCGCAATCATCTTTCACATAGTACAACGCGCCATCGCCGATATAGACCTCAAAATCCGACCGCGCCGCCGGATTCCCCGCCGCCGTCACCGCCCGGTACGCCGCCCGGTAGGCATCCTCCCCCGGCCGCACCCCGTCGCCCCACACCAGCCGCGGCGCCACCACCGCCAGCAAGTCGCTGCCATACGCCCGGATAGTATAGACCGCCGGCTCCGACGCCATCGCCCGCGCCCGCATATTCCCGTCGTTCCCGACGTGGAAATCCGCCGCCCGATCCCCGCTAAGCGCGATGCGCCCCCGTTCCGCCGCCGGCAGTATCGGCAAGTTTCTAACCACCTGTGGCGCATCCAGCACCTTCACCGTAGCATCGGGATACCGCTCCAGCAGATATTTCATCCCTTGCGGCAAACTCACTTCCCAATAATCCAAATCGAACCGCTCGCCCAACCGCCCCGGCGTTTCCCGGTCCGCCAGCGCATTGAAGTATACGTGCTGGTTCGGATGCAGCGACACCATCGCCGCCCCGATGCTGATAATCCCCGCGCCCGCCGCCCCATACACCGCAACCCGCCGCAACATTCTATAGCGGCAGCCGCTCCCCCCGCCCCCGCCGTTGCCCGCCAGCCAATGCAGTCCCGCCGCCGCCAGCAGACAGAACGGCCCCCAGAGAAAATAAAAATGTCGCCAGCCATTGTAGGTATTGGACTGCAATACGATAACCACGGCAATGGGCAGGACAAAGCAGCCCAGCAACATAACCAGGAAACGCAGTTCGCCGGAGCGCAGCGCCGCTATTGGCCCCCGGAACGCCCGCCAGCACACCGCCGCCGCCCCGGCCCCGCCCAGCAGCAACGCCGCCGGCGGCGCCGTTATTATGAACCAGACGGGTATGTAATGCGGCGGCAATTCGTCCGGCAAAATAGTTCGACCCAAGAAAAGATTGACCACCCGGGTAGGAATCTGGGAAAGCATCTGGAACCACTCAACCACCCGCAACGGATTTTCCCACAAGAACGGACTAACGATGTAAAAGGTAAGCATTCCTGCCCCGGCAAACGCCGCGCCGGTGATAACAATGCTCTTTCGCCTTTCCGATCCCCCGGCGAACCGCCAGTCCAGCCCCCGCATCGCCAAGATCATCGGCGGCAGTAGCAGGCCGAAAATACGCATATTGGTTGCCAGGGCAACCGCTGCGCCGCACAATGCAAACGCCCCCGGCGTATCCTTGCGAAATGCCCGATGCGTGAAATACAGCGCAATCATGAACATCGCCGCAAAGGTAGGATCCTTGATGTTAAAGAACGAATGGGCATACAGTCGGGGATGTAACAGAAACAACAACATCGCCAGTAGCGCTATCCGGCGGCTGCCGAACATCCGGTAGGCCAGCAGGCCGCAACAAAAACCGCCGGCGATAAAGAACAAGTGGGTAACAATGTGGCGGACCAGGTGGATGCTTCTACTATCCTGCAACCCCAGCCCCCGCTCGGTCAGCAACAACGACAGCTCAAGTACCGCGCCGTAAAAGCGGTTATGCTCGTAGGGAAACTCGTAGGGCTTGCCCAAGATATAGTCGGCGTTGATTACAGCGTTTTCCCGCCAGTGCACCTCGTCCGCCCCAACGCCGTAGTCGTCCAGAGTACCCACCCCCACCGCGGCGAACACCAGGCACACCCCCAGCGCCAGCGCCGGAAACGGGATACGGCGCAGCGGCGTAAATCGGCATCGGCGCAACATCGACAGCATAGCGGAGCCATAATACACGAAAATAACCCCCCTTTTCCCCTCGCCCCGCCCTTTCCCAACCGCCCGCGGTATGCTAGAATAGCTATCGCTATCAGATAATCCCCGATGGTCGCCGGGCGGTCGCGCTTTTAAGGCAGTCCTGTGAGGCTGGCAAAGTAGGGCGTCCCGGATGCTGTCCCCGCCGCCCGCCCCGGCCCCCGCGCCGACGGCGGACCCGCCGGGCCGTATCCGCACCCTTGCCTCACAACGGCAAGGGTTTTTTCTCGCCGCCCCGCCCGCGCCATCGCGCCGCTAACCATTACGGCAACGCGCCGCTAAGGAGATAGGCTATGCCCTCCGAGGTCGTCCCCGGAATGGCGGAACGGGAAATTATGAGCGGCGAAGGCATCAGCCGTTCCCTATCCCGCATCGCCCACGAAATCTTGGAGCGTAACCGCGGCGCCGGCGGCCTGCTGCTGGTGGGCATCCACCGCCGCGGCGTATCGCTGGCCCACCGCCTCGCCGGACTCCTCGCCGAGTTCGAGGGCGCCGCCGTGCCGGTAGGTTCGCTGGACATCAACCTCTACCGCGACGACCTCCGCGAGCGCAAGCGCCCCAAAGTCCGCCTGCACCGCACCCACCTCCCCGTAAGCATCCAGGACCGCCGCCTCGTGCTGGTGGACGACGTGCTGTACACCGGGCGCACCGTCCGCGCCGCCCTCGACGCCCTCAACGATTTCGGCCGCCCCACCCAAGTACAGTTGGCGGTGATGATCGACCGGGGCCACCGCGAACTCCCCATCCGCGCCGACTACGTAGGCCGCAACATCCCCACCGCCCGCGCCGAAATCATCGCCGTCCGCCTAACCGAAAACGACGGCCTCGACCAAGTAGCCCTCCTGCGCCCCGCCCCCGCCACATCCCCCGCCGAATCCGATAGGGATCCCGCCCCCACCACATCCCCCGCCGAACCCGATGGGGATCCCGCCCTCACCACATCCCCCGCCGAACCCGATAAGGATCCCGTCCCCATACTATCCCCCGCCGAAACCGGGGGGGATCCCGCCATCCCATCCCCCCTGCCGGGGGGGATTACAGGGGGGGCAACATAGCCGATATGACACTGCCCCCGCCCCCCGCCCGCAGGCACGTTCTGGATCTGGACGACTATTCCGGCGACGAACTGGCCGCCACCCTGGAATCGGCCCACTCTATGGCCGAAGTCCTGGGCCGCGACATCAAAAAAACCCCGGCGTTGCGCGGCCGCGTCATCGTCACTATGTTCTACGAAGCCAGCACTCGCACCCGCATATCCTTTGAGGAAGCGGGCAAGGTATTAAGCGCCGATGTAATCAATATGAGCGCCGCCGGCAGCAGCTCCGATAAGGGCGAATCCCTGCTCAACACCGGCCTGACCCTGCAAGCGATGGGCGTAGACACGTTGGTCGTCCGGCACCCCCATTCCGGCGCCCCCAATTTCCTCGCCCGGCGCCTGGAGCGGGTCAGCGTAGTCAACGCCGGCGACGGCCTCCACGCCCACCCCACCCAAGCCCTGCTGGACTTGTACACCGTCCAATCGCGCCTGGCCCCCCCCGCCAACTCCCCCCCAACCGGGATGATTGCGGCGGAGCCGCCCGACAACGGCATCCGGGGCCGCAAGATCGTGATCGTCGGCGATGTGCTGCACAGCCGCGTCGCCCGCTCCAACATCTGGGGCTTCACCCGTATGGGCGCCCGCGTAGTGCTGTCCGGCCCCCCGACGCTGATGCCCCCGGACCTGATGCCCCCTGCCCGCCCCGGAGTATGCGCCGGCACATACCCCGCCAACGGAATGCCCCCGGTGGAAGTGGACACCAACCTAGACCGCGCCGTAGAGGACGCCGACGTAATAATGGCCCTGCGCCTCCAGTCGGAAAGGCAGCGCGGCGGTTTCCTGCCCTCCGTCCGCGAATACATCCGCCGCTGGCAAGTGAACGACGCCCGCTTGGCCCGCGCCCGCCCCAACGCGCTGGTAATGCACCCCGGCCCGATGAACGAGGGCATCGAAATCAGCACCGACCTGGCCCACGGCAGCCGTTCCGTCATCGAGGAACAAGTAACCGCCGGCGTAGCCGTCCGCATGGCGGTGCTGTACCAGCTAAACGCCAACGGCGAGGGGTGTTAAGAATGTCCCCCCTTTCCGCCCCCAACGCCGGGCCGCCCCACCCCGCGCACGCCTTTGATGTTACGGGCAAGCGCCGCCCCGTGCTGATCCGCCGGGCGCGGCTGATTGACCCGGCCAACGGGCGCGATTTCGTCGGCGATCTGCTGACCGCCAACGGCCAAATCGCCGCCGCCCAGCCGCTGATTGACGCCGCCCCCGACGGCGCCCTCATCATCGAAGCCGCCGGACTAATCGCCGCCCCCGGCTTCATCGACCTCCACGCCCACCTCCGCGAGCCGGGCTACGAATACAAGGAAACCATCGCCACCGGCGCCCAGGCCGGCGCCCGGGGCGGCTTTACCACCATCTGCTGTATGCCCAACACCGACCCGCCGATCGATTCCGAATCGGTGGTTGAATTTGTCCTCCGCCGCGCCCGCGACGCCGGCCCGGTGCGCATCCTCCCCATCGGCTGCGTAACCCGCGGCCGCGCCGGCCGCGAACTGGCCGATCTGGAGGAACTGGCCGCCGCCGGCGCCGTAGCCTTCAGCGACGACGGCGACCCGATCCATAACCCCAACCTGATGCGTATGGCCCTGGCCTACAGCGCCGACTTGGGCCGCCCGGTAATCAACCACTGCCAGGATCTACCCCTAAGCGGCGACGGCGTAATGGCCGAAGGCCCCGTAGCCACCCGCCTGGGACTGCCCGGCATCCCCCCCGCCGCCGAGGATGCGATGATCGCCCGCGACATCGCCCTCGCCGAAGCCGTCGGCGGACGTCTGCATCTCCCCCACCTTAGCACCGCCGGCAGCATCCCCTTGCTCCGCCGCGCCAAAGAACGCGGCTTGACCGTATCCGCCGAAGTCTGCCCCCACCACCTTACCGCCACCGACGACTGGGTTTTGGGCTGCCCCGGCGAAACCCGCCGCCCCGGTAAAATGCGGGAACATCGCCCCCCCGGCGAACTGGCCTACGACACCGCCACCAAAGTCTACCCCCCCCTACGCCGGAGCGCCGACGCCGCCGCGCTGGTAGAGGCCCTCGCCGATGGAACCATTGACTGCATCGCCACCGACCACGCCCCCCACGACGCCGCCAGCAAGCAGGTCACCTACCAGGACGCCGCCTTCGGCATTAGCGTACTGGAAACCGCCCTCGCTTCCCTGCTCCAACTGTATCACCAAAACCGCATCCCCCTGCCCGACCTGATCCGCCGCCTGACCGTCGGCCCGGCGCAAGTCTTGGGAGCGCCCTACGCCCCCTTGGCATCGCTGGCCCCCCAAACCCCGGCCGACATTACTATCTTTGACCCCGAACTGGAATGGACCGTTGACGCCGCCCAATTCGCCTCCAAAGGCCGCAACACCCCCCTGCACGGCGTCAAACTGCGCGGCCGCGTCCTAGCCACCATCGCCGGGGGCGAAATCGCTTTCCTCAACGAAAAACTGGGAGCGCCCAATGCCGCCTGACACCACGCCCCATATCCCCCCCCGCAACGCCCCCCATACCGCCAACGAAGCCTACTTGGTACTGGAGGACGGATCCACCCATCGCGGCTACGCTTTCGGCGCCGCCGGCGAAGGCTTGGGCGAAGTGGTTTTCAACACCACCATGACCGGCTATCAGGAAGTGCTTACCGATCCCTCCTACGCCGGCCAACTGGTCACCCTCACCTATCCCCTAGTCGGAAACTATGGCATTAACCGCTCCGATTTCGAGTCCCGCCGCATCCAGGTCAGCGGCCTCATCGTCCGCGAGCATTGCGACCGCCCCAGCCACGGCGCCAGCGACCGCACCCTGCACCAATTCCTCGAAAGCCAGAACATCCCCGCCATCAGCGGCGTCGACACCCGCGCCATCACCCGCCGCCTCCGCTCCCAGGGCGTCATGATGGGCATCATCACCCCCGACCCCGCCGGCGCCCTAGCCCGCCTCCGCCGCGCCCCGGCTTACGGCGACCTCGACCACGTCCGCACCGTCAGCACGGCCGAAAGTTACGCTTGGGGCCGGCCCGCCGAACCCCCCGCGCCGCAAAACGCCCCGGAAACGCCCCTCCGGGTGCTGGTAACGGACTGCGGCCTTAAATACAATATCCTGCGCGAGCTGAACCGCCGCGGCTGCGATGTCCAGGTCGTCCCCGCCGGTACGCCGGCCGACGATCTGCTGTCGCTCAAGCCCTCCGGCGTGCTTCTGTCGCCGGGGCCGGGCGACCCCCAACTGCTCGGCTATGTGGTCGATAACGCCCGCCGCATCTTGGGCCAAACCCCCGTGATGGGCATCTGCCTGGGACACCAAATAGTGGCGCGGGCCCTCGGCGCAGAAACTTTCAAGCTCAAATTCGGGCACCGGGGCGGCAACCACCCCGTGCGCGACCTCGCCACCGGACGGGTCTACATCACGGCGCAAAACCACGGCTACGCCGTCCGCGCCGATTCCCTGCCCCCCGGACTCGAAGTCTCGCACCTAAACCTCAACGACGACACCGTGGAGGGGCTAACCCACCGGGATCTGCCCCTGTTCACCATCCAGTACCACTCCGAAGCCTCGCCCGGGCCCCGAGACAACGAATATCTTTTCGACCGGTTCGTGCAGCTAATGCGCGATTTCCGCGGCTAACCCGGCCCATCCGCGGACCAGCCGGCGCCAGGAGGTGAAACGGCCCATCCCCGTCCCCCGGCCAGGGATGCACAACCCAATACGCTTCCCCAAAACAGCAGCAAAGCGCAATCCTTTCGGAGGAATCATCCTTATGTCCTTTTCAATGGTCTTGCTGGAAGGGGGGGTGGATGTGGAAGTGGCGGCGGACTTCGCGGACGTGACCTCGATCCTGGACGCTGAAGTTCCCCGCTACGAGTGTGGCGATTTCGGTTACAACGTAAGGCCCGGCAAAGGCACCATCGGGCGGCGCTGGACTTTCGTGGTCGGCGCCCACCCCCTGGCGGACCCGGGCCAACCCCTGACGCCCCTGGGCCGCATGGAACTGGAGGCGCAGGATAACGGCTGCCTGTCCGTCAGCATACCGCCCAGGGCCGAGCAGGCGGTGCCCGGCACCGACGCCGCCGACTGGGACGGCAAGCTATTCGGCGCCTTTGTGTGCCAACTGCTCAACTCGCTGCACGAGCGGCGCCTGATCGAACTGCCCGGCGTTCTGCCCAAGGTCTAACCCGCCGGGACGGCAACCCCAACCCGCCCGCGGCCCCACGCCAACCGCGGGCGGGTTTCATCGCGCCCAACAACCCCGCCCAACGCGGCGGAAACGCCGGAAACCGCCAACCTTTCCCCCGGAAATAAAACCCTTGCCCCTTGCCAACCCCGAAACCCCAACCCTAAACTAATCTTATGTATATTCACCGCCCCCACCCCTCGCCCATAAACCCCCACCCCCCGCCCATCCATCCCCTCCTCCTGAGGGGGAGGGTTAGGGTGGGGGCGTAATACAAGGAGGCGCCAAAATCGCAGACCAACCGCAAAAAGTACTGGTCATAGGCTCCGGCCCCATCGTCATCGGCCAGGCCGCCGAATTTGACTACGCCGGCACCCAAGCCTGCAAAGCCCTCCGCGAGGAAGGCGTCGAAACCGTCCTCGTCAATTCCAACCCCGCCACCATCATGACCGACCAGGGCATCGCCGACCACGTATACATCGAACCCCTGACCGTCGAAGTCCTGGAGCGCATCATCGCCCGCGAGCGCCCCGACGGCCTGCTCCCCACCCTCGGCGGCCAAACCGGGCTCAACCTCGCCGTCGCCCTCGCCGACGCCGGCGTCTTGCAACGCCACAACGTCCGCCTGCTGGGCACCCCGCTGGAGACCATCCGCCGCTCCGAAGATCGCGATTTTTTCCGCACTTTCCTCCACGAAATCGGCGAACCCGAACCCGACAACGTCACCGTCAACTCCATGCCCGAAGCCCGCCAAATCGCCGCCCGTATGGGCCTGCCCCTAGTCATCCGCCCCGCCTACACCCTCGGCGGCAGCGGCGGCGGCATCGCCAACACCGAAGCCGAATTTGAAGCCATCGCCCAATCCGGCCTCGCCGCCAGCCCCATATCCCAAATACTGCTGGAGCGTTCCCTCGTCGGCTGGAAAGAAATCGAGTACGAAGTAGTCCGCGACGGCGCCGACAACTGCATCACCATCTGCAATATGGAAAACTTGGACCCGATGGGGGTTCACACCGGCGACAGCATCGTAGTCGCCCCCAGCCAGACGCTCACCGACAAGGAATATCAGATGCTGCGCACCGCCGCCATCAAGATAATCCGCGGCTTGGGCATCGAGGGCGGCTGCAACGTCCAATTCGCCCTACAGCCCCATCCCAGCGTCGCCGAAATCATCGGCTTGGAATGGCGCCCCGATTCCCCCTACTACGTCATCGAAGTCAACCCCCGGGTAAGCCGCAGTTCCGCCCTGGCCAGCAAGGCCACCGGCTACCCCATCGCCCGCGTCGCCGCCAAAATCGCCGTCGGCCGCCGCTTGGACGAAATCAGCAACGCCGTCACCGGACGCACCAAAGCCGCCTTTGAGCCGGCCCTGGACTACTGCGTAGTCAAAATCCCCCGCTGGCCTTTCGACAAATTCCCCCACGGCGACCGCCGCACCACCACCCAAATGAAAGCCACCGGCGAAATAATGGTCATCGACCGCTCCTTTGAAGCCGCCATGCAAAAAGGCGCCCGCTCCCTCGAACTGGGCGGCCGCACCCTGCTATGGGAAGATCCCGCCTGGCGCCCATCCCCCCCATCCGAATCCGCCGCCCCCGAGTCCGGCGTTTCCGGCGATGACGCCCCCGAACTCCCCCTAGGCCCCAACGATATGCGCCTATGGGGGATTATGGCCGCCCTCCGCCGCGGCTGGAGCGTCAGCCAACTGGTCGAGCGCACCCTCTTTGAGCCATGGTTTCTCATCGCCCTGGAGCGCATTGTCCAAATGGAGCGCCGCCTGCTCGCCGAACCCCTAACCCCCGATTTACTGTACCAATCCAAACGGCTCGGCTTTTCCGACGCCCAGATCGGCACCCTCGCCGATATGCTCCCCGAGCAAGTCCGCAACCTGCGCCGCCAATGGGGCCTGCGCCCGGTCTACAAAACCGTAGACACCTGCGCCGCTGAATTCGACGCCGTCACCCCTTACTACTACAGCGCCTACGACACCGAAAACGAAGCCCCGCCCCTTGAGGGCGAAAAAGCCCTAGTCATCGGCAGCGGCCCCATCCGCATCGGGCAAGGCATCGAGTTCGACTATTGCAGCGTCCACGCCGCCATCGCCCTCTCCGAAGCCGGCGTCAAAAGCATTATGGTCAATTCCAACCCCGAAACCGTATCCACCGACTTTGACTCCAGCGACCGCCTCTATTTTGAGCCGCTGGACGAGGAATCGGTGCGCGACATTATCGAAAACGAAATGGGCGAAACCGAACCGCCCGCCGACGGCAACGCCGCCCCCCCAACCCTGCCCGACATCCGCCCCCCGGCATCGCTGGTGCAATTCGGCGGCCAAACCGCCATCGACCTGTCGCAATCCCTATCCCAAGCCGGAATGCCCATATTAGGCTCCAGCGCCGAAGCCATCGACATCGCCTCCGACCGCCACAAGTTCGACGACTTTCTGGCCGGTCTCGGCATCCCGCAGCCCCCCGGCGCCGCCGTCACCACCGTCAGCGAAGCGTTGCAGGTGGCGCAAACCATCGGCTACCCCGCCGTGGTCCGCCCCAGCTACGTCCTCGGCGGCCGGGCGATGGAAATCGTCCAAAACGCCACCGAGCTGATCCGCTACCTCACCGCCGCCGCCGAAATGTCCCCCGACAAGCCCGTGCTGATCGACCGCTATATGGAGGGCAAGGAGTGCGAAGTAGACGCCATCTGCGACGGCCAGGGCGTGCTGATCCCCGGCGTGATGGAACACGTAGAACGCGCCGGCGTCCACAGCGGCGACTCCATGGCGATCTACCCCGGTCTCAACCTTACCGAATCCGAAGTTGACACCATCGTAGACTACACCACCCGCATCGGCATCGCCCTGGGCGTCCGCGGGCTGATGAACGTCCAGTTCGTGATCCACGGCGGCCCCGCCTACCGCAGCGCAATGTCCGCCCCCCTGACCCCACCCCCCCCCGTCTACGAGGAAACCGCCGGGGCGCCCAACCATCCGCCAATGCCCGCCGACACCACGGTCTACGTGCTGGAAGTCAACCCCCGCGGCAGCCGCACCATCCCGTTCATATCCAAAGTCACCGGCGTCCCCGTAGCCCGCCTCGCCACCCGCGTGATGCTGGGCCGCACCCTGGCCGAGGAGGGCTACCCCACCGGGCTATGGCCCCGCCAGGGGCTGGTCGGCGTAAAAGCCCCGGTGTTTTCCATGGCCAAGCTGATCGGCGTCGACTGGCACTTGGGCCCGGAAATGAAATCCACCGGCGAAGTGATGGGCATCGATCACGACTTTTCCGCCGCCCTGACCAAAGCCCTGCTGGCCGCCCGGCTCAACCTCCGCCCCGGCATCGGCGTGCTGTTGAGCATCGCCGACCAGCACAAAGCCGAAGCCGTATCCCTGATCCAGGGACTGAACCGCGCCGGCTGCCCCCTCTACGCCACCGAAGGCACCGCCGCAATGATCCAGGCCATGGGCTTGCCCGTAACCATGACCACCAAAAAACTCAGCGAGGGCCACCCCAACGTAGTCGACGTAATCAATGACGACAGCGTCGGCGCCGTAATCAACACCATATCCGGCATAAGCGAAGTGCTGCGCGACGGCTTCCACATCCGCCGCGCCGCGGTAGAGCATCAAATCCCCTGCTTCACCTCCCTGGACACCGCCCGCGCCGCCGTAGAAAGCCTACTAACCGGCCATTCCGCCTACGCCATAGGCACCACCCGCGACTACCTCGGTCACGCCTAGCCCGCCGCGCCTGAGAGGAATGCAATGAAATTCAAGGTGATTCTATACCAGTCGGATGAGGGCTACGCCGTCGGCTGCCCTACCTTGCCGGGGTGCTGGTCCCAAGGGGATACCTTGCAAGAAGCGTTGGCAAACATCCAAATCGGCATCCGCGAATTTCTGGAAGCGATCTGGGGCGAAATCAACCAGGATCTAGCGAAAGATACGGCGGAATACGGGGATCTCAAAGTAAGCCTTGACGAGGTTGAAGTAGATCTCGAGGGCGTAGAACAAATTCAACCCCAAGCAATCGAAGCGGCAGTCTGACCGTTGCCAAGAATACCAGGCGTCAACCACCAGAGAGCAGTCCGCGCGTTGGAAAAGGCGGGTTTCCGAATTATCCGGCAGGGCAAGCACATCGCAATGAGCGACGGATCCCGCAAAGTTCACATACCGCGGAACAACCCCATCAACGCCGAAACTATGGGCGGCATAGCCCGCGATGCCGGCCTGAGACCGTCCAACAATTCCGCCAACTGCTATAACCGCCATTAGCCCGGAGGAATGCGATGAAATTCAAGGTGATCCTGTACGAACACGATGAGGGAGTCTCCGTAAAATGCCCCACCTTGCCGGGGTGCATTACTCAAGGCGACACCGTCGAGGAAGCCCTTGCGGAAATCCAAATCGCCATCCGCGAATTTCTGGAAGCAATCTGGGGCGAAATCAACCAGGATCTAGCGGATGATACGGCGAAATACGGCAATCTCAAAGTAACCCTTGACGAAGTTGAAGTAGATCTCGAGGGCGTAGAATACACGCAGCCCCAAGCAATCGAAGCGGCCGTCTAACCAATGCCGCGAATCCCCGGAGTCAACCACCAAAGAGCAGTCCGCGCTTTGGAAAGGCGGGTTTCCGAATTACCCGGCAAGGCAAGCACATCGCAATGAGCGACGGATCCCGCAAAGTTCACATACCGCGGAACAACCCCGTCAACGCCGAACCTATGGGCGGCATAGCCCGCGATGCCGGCCTAACCGTCCAACAATTCCGCCAACTGCTATAACCGCCATTAGCCCGGAGGAATGCGATGAAATTCAAGGTAATCCTGTACGAACACGATGAGGGAGTCTCCGTCAAATGCCCCACCTTGCCGGGGTGCATTACTCAAGGCGACACCGTCGAGGAAGCCCTTGCGGAAATCCAAATCGCCATCCGCGAGTTTCTGGAGGCAATCTGGGGCGAAATCAACCAGGATATAGCGGATGATACGGCGAAATACGATGATCTCAAAGTAACCCTGGACGAGGTTGAAGTGGATATCGAGGGCGTAGAACATACGCAACCCCAAGCAATCGAAGCGGCAACGCTATGAAATACGCCGCCCCTATCTACCACTCCAGCTCCGTCCCCAGCCCCATTCGGCGGGCGTTGTCGTAGGCCAGCTTGGCCGCCGCTACGTCCGCCACCCCCGTGCCCATCAGCTTGGCGTATACAATTTGCCCGGCATCGTCCCGGCCGGCGATGGCGCCGCAGACCGCGTGCCGCAGCTCCGATAGCTGCCCCCAATTCAGCAGCCCCCGATCTACCGCCGCCGCGATATCGCCGGCCTCGATGGGCGCCTGGTCCAGGGAATCCACAAACAGTTTGTCGGCGCGGACCAGGGTTTGTTCGTCCACCTCTCTGGCCCGCCAAGTAGTCGGGCCGGCGCCGATCACCGTTGCCCCGGCTGGCAGCCAGTCGCCCTGCACTACCGGCTCCATCGTGGCCGCGATCCCGATTACCAAGTCGCAATCCCGCACCGCTTCCTCGTTGCTGCCCGCCGCCGACACCTCAACCCCCAGCGATTCCGACATCCGGGCGGCGAAAGCGGCGCGGCGTTCCGGGTCGCGGCTGTACGCCTTGACCGCCGCTAGATCCCGCACCGCGGCCACTGCCTGCAACTGCGTCGGCGCCTGCCCCCCGGTTCCGATGATCCCCACCCGCACCGGCCCGTCGTTGCACAAATGCTTGACCGCCACCCCGCTGGTGGCCCCGGTACGCAACTGCCCCAGCCGGTTGGCCTGCGTATAGCACAGCAGCCCCCCGGTCGCCGCATCATACAGGCTTACCTGAAACGAATAAGCCCCCCGCACCACGGTATAAGTCTTGACGCCCAGCACCCCGTCGTAATACAGCCCCCCGCCCATCACCGACAGCATCCCGGTTTCGGCGATGATCTTGCGCCGCCCCAAGTTCCAGGCTTCCCCCCGCCCGTAACGCGCCTGCATATTTTCGATCGCCGCCAGCATCTCATCCATACTGACGCACTGCGCCACTTGTTCATCGCGCAGAAACAAGGCCATATCAAACACCCCCGGATTGGCGGAAAATGGCGGACGCCAACGGCGCAAAGCGTTACCCGCCCCCCCTTTCACCCCCGGCGGGCGGGATTTCCCATCACCCCCCGGCCGGCGGGGTTCCCGGTATCCCCTGGCAAGCGGGATTTCCCATCATCCCCCCCGACAGGCGGGATAAGTTCCCTTTCCTTCCCCCTCTGGGGGGGAATTTAAGGGGGGGCGAAGCCTACCGCTTCTTGAAATAGTCGCGGTTCTTGGCGATAAAGCTGCGCCATTGGCTGGGCACGGTAAACTCGTCAAAAATAGCGTTCACCGGACACACCGACTCGCAGTAGGAGCAGTCAATGCAGGTTATCGGGTCTATGAAATACTGCGGCGCGTCGTCGTCGGTGACGATGCAGTCCACCGGACACACCTCAACGCAGGTCGCGTCTTTCACGCCGATGCAGGGTTCGGTTATCACGAATGGCATACTCTAACCTGGAGCCGCTGGCGCTGTGGCCGGCATTCCCCCCCGCTTGCGCCGCCCCGATGGCCCTGCGCCCGGCTGCTGACCGTCTGCCGCAATTCTTGTGCCGCCCTCCGTATTTTGTCAAGGGATAATGTATGATATATCATATCAGGATGTAACCGGGTATTCGGGGGCGAATATGGAACTACGGGAATTAGTCAGCTTTTACCACGTGGCGCGGCTGCGCAGCGTATCCAAGGCCGCCCGCACCCTGGAGCTGGGCCAGCCCACCGTCACCACCCACCTCCGCAAGCTGGAAAGCGAGTTCGGCATAACCCTGTTCGACCGCATCAAGCGGCCCATACAGTTGACCTCCGAAGGCTCCACCCTGCTGGAGCTGGTCACCCCGGTGGTGACCTCCATCGAAACCTTGAAATCGACCATGGACTACGCCGAAAGGCGCGGCTCTTTCCAAGTCGGCGCCTACCCCGACCTGATAAAGCACCACATGCCCCTGGGCGTGCGGGAGTTCACCCAAGCCTACCCCGAAATCCGCATCCAGATGCTGGCCCGCCCCTACAGCCCGCTGATGCAGCTAGTCAACTCCGGCGAAATCGACCTCGCCTTTTGCTCGCCCCCGCCCCCCGGCGAAACCTCCCTGGAATTTCAGAAACTCTTTGACTACAACATCCTGCTGATGATGCCCAAAGGCCACCCCCTGGCGCAAATCCCGCGGGTGGCCCTGGAGGACATCGCCGAGTGGCCGCTGATCCTCACCGGCCCCGACAGCCTGTTGCGCAGCCAGTTCGACCAGCGCCTCCGCAGCCAGGGGCTGTCCGTGGATGTAATGCTATCGATGGACGACACCGAATCGATGAAACGCTATGTGGAAATCGGCATGGGCGTAGCGGTGGCCCCCGATTTCGTAATCCACCCCGAGGACGCCCATCGCATCGATATGACCCCCTTGGGCCACATCTTGCCCGGCTCCTCCATCGGCATCTGCACCCTCAAAGGCAAATTCGCCGGCCAGGGCGTCCGCAACTTTATGGACTTGATGTCGCTGCACATGAGCAACTACCACGCCGACATCGTAATGACCCAGGCCCCCCCATCCCCCCAGTTCCGCCCCCCCGTGCCGATCATCGACGACGCCTAACCCCGACGATTCCTATCCCACGCCCGCCGCGCCCCCTTACGTCACTCCGCGCCGCCGGGCGTGACCGCGCGCGCCCGCCGCGCCAATTGCGACCGCGGCATCAGCACGTACCGCCCGCACCCGCAACATACCAGTCCGATGTCCGCCCCCAGACGCGTGACCGTCCAGCGAAACTCGCCGCAGGGGTGCGCCTTTTTCAGCCGCACCACATCGCCGGTTTTTAACTCAAAGGCCATCCCCGCCCATCCTCCTCCAGGGTGGCGTTGATGGCATCGCGCAACCGCCGCGCCGCCGCGCCCGCCGCCGCGGCGTATCCGGCGCCGTCCGAGGCGTAAATGACGCCCCGCGAGGCATTGATAATCGCCCGCCGTCCCGCCGAATCCGTGCCGGCGCGCACCGCCGCCGCCAAATCGCCCCCCTGCGCCCCCACGCCTGGCACCAGCAGCGGCAGATCCGGGCACAATTGGCGCACCGCGGCCAACGGCTCCGGCGCCGTGGCGCCCGCCACCAGCCCGACATTGCCCCGCGAATTCCAGCCGGCGCAGGCCAGCGCCACTCGCTCATACAGCGGCATTGACGCCCGATCATCCCCCGATTCCGAGCCTTGCCCGGTAGTCAAATCCTGAAAATCCCCGGCCCCGGGATTGGATCCCCGGCACCACACGAACACCCCCCGCGATGCATCCTCCAGGAACGGCGTCACCGAATCGGCCCCGCCCCAAGGGTTTACCGTAACCGCGTCGAACCCCCAAACCCCGAACATCGCTTTGGCGTAAGCCGCCGCCGACGGCCCAATATCCCCCCGCTTGGCATCTCCGATAATCAGCACATCCCCGGCGGTTTCGCGGATATGTGCCACCGTTCCCTCCAGCGCCGCCAGCCCCACCGCTCCCATAGCCTCGTAAAAGGCCAGATTAGGCTTGTAGGCGCAGACCGCCTCCGCCGTGGCGTCCACAATCGCCCGGTTAAACTCCAGCGCATCCGCCACCGGCATAAGCCCCGGATCCGGGTCCAGCCCCACGCAAAGCAGGCTGCGGCGGGATTCGCAGGCCCGCGCGATTCGATCCAAAAACCCCCCCATAACCGCCATACCCCCTTTCCGATCCAACCCGTCCATTGTTACCATTACCGCCGCCGAATGCAAGCGCCGCGCCCGCCCCGGGGCCGCCCAACGCCCAGACAAGGAATCGTCAATGCATCTAGGCAACGACCTGATACCGGCTAAATTCCTCCGCCGGGTCAACCGCTTTCTAGCCTGCGTCGACTTGGACGGGCAAGAAACCCCGGTTCATGTAGCCAACTCCGGCCGCCTGCGCGAGCTGTTCCTGCCCGGCGCGGCGGTATGGCTAAAACCCGCGCCCAATACCGGGCGCAAGACGGCCTATGATCTCGCCCTGGTGGAAACCGCCGGCGCCCTAGTATCCGCCGACGCCCGCCTGCCCAACGCCCTGGTGGCCGAAGCCGCCGCTGCCGGAAGGCTTGACGGCATCCCCCAACCGGCATCCCTGCGCCGCGAAGCATCTTTCGGCGAAAGCCGTTTCGACTTGATGCTGGAATCCCCCGGCGGACGCACTTATATAGAAGTGAAATCCGTCACCCTGGTGGAGCAAGGCATTGGACTGTTTCCCGACTCCCCCACCACCCGCGGCGCCAAGCACCTCAACACCCTGACCGATGCAATCCAGGCCGGCCACCGCGCCGCCGTGATTTTCGTAATCCAGCGCCCCGACGCCCAAGCCTTTGCCGCCAACCGGCCGGCGGATCCGCCGCTGGCCGCCGCCCTGCGCCGCGCCATCGCCGCCGGGGTCGACGCTCAAGCCTACAACTGCGCCGTAACCCCCAACGAAGTGCGCCTCGCCCAACGTATCCCCATAATTCACGATTACCCCGTAAGCCACGACTACCCCGCCCAGGAGCCGGCCCGATGACGCTGCCCCTATCCGCCCTGTTGCCCGAAATCTACCGCCGCCTCTACGCCGCTTATGGACCGCAGGGCTGGTGGCCGGCCGACAGCCCCTTTGAGGTCGTCATAGGCGCCATCCTGACCCAATCCACGGCTTGGACTAATGTAGAAAAAGCGTTGACCGCCCTGCGACAGGCGGGACTATGGTCATTTGAAGCCATAGCCGCCGCCCCCCAACCCCGGCTGGCTGCGGTCATCCGCTCCTCCGGCTACTACAACGCCAAAGCCCGCAAACTCCAGGCTTTCGCCATTCACGTCATGGGCCGCGGCGGACTGGATACGCTGCTGGCTCAAGAAACCGCCCCCCTGCGCCAAGAATTGCTGTCGATTCACGGCATAGGCCCGGAAACCGCCGATGACATTCTGGTCTACGCCGCCGGCAAGCCATCTTTCGTAATCGATGCCTACACCCGCCGCATCATCGACCGTATGGGGTTCCCGCCCCCCGGCCGCAACCCTGGCTATGCCGCCTACCAATCCTTGTTTCACCAAAACCTCCCGCCCGACCCGGCGCTATTCAACGAATTTCACGCCCTGCTGGACCATCACGCCAAAACCACCTGCCAAAAAACCCGCCCCCAATGCCCCCAATGCCCCCTATCCAACCTATGCCCCACTGCCCAATTACCCGCCCCGTAGGGGAAGGGATTAGTTTGACATTCCCTTAGCGGTATGGTATATGCTGACCATTCTTGTAGTTATTGGCGGTTGGAGGGTTTATGCCGGGGTTGGAGTTTAAGGGGAAGCAGCATATTTATGCGCATCATCTTACGGTGGCTTACCGGCCTTTGGTGGCGGATTTGGGGCGGTCGGTTAATCCGGTGGAGGCGGATGATAATCTGATTATTCACGGGGATAATTTGCACGCGCTGAAGGCTTTGGTGCCGCGGTTTGCGGGGCGGGTTAAGTGCGTTTATATTGATCCGCCTTATAATACGGGGCATGAGGGCTGGCATTATAATGATAAGGTGAACAGCCCTTTGATGCGGGAGTGGCTTCGGCAGGTTGGGCCGGTGGATGGGGAGGATTTGGAGCGGCATGATAAGTGGTTGTGCATGATGTGGCCGCGGTTGCATTTGCTCCGGGAGTTGCTTTCGGAGGATGGGGTTATTTTTGTTTCCATTGATGATAATGAACAGCATCATTTGCGGATGTTGATGGATGAGGTTTTTGGCGCGGATAATTTTGTAACTGATTTTATATGGAACAAGAAAAACGTTGTTCAGAACGACGCGCGATTTGCATCGGTGAATCACGAATATGTGGTCTGTTATCGCAAATCCGATGCATTGGTGCGTTTCAATTCGCTTCCCCGCACTGAACAAGCCAACCTTAGATATACGAATCCCGATGACGATCCGCGCGGCCCTTGGCAAAGCGTGGCACTTCAAGCAAAGAGCGGCACGACGAGCAGCGTATACTCCGTTACTTTCCCAAATGGTGTTTCGTGGACGCCGCCAAGTGGCACTTTCCCGAAATTCACTGAAGATCGTCTTATTGAGTTGTACGAACAAGGCTATCTTTACTTTGGGAAAAGCGGCAGGAATGTTCCGCGGCTCAAAAAATATCTGTCAGATGTGATGCCGGGTATGGTGTCAAATTCTGTTCTGACAACCGACGAGGTTGGCTCTACACAACGCGCTACTGAGACATTGAGCCGCATAATGGGGGGCAACGTATTTAGCTCGCCGAAATCGGTCGGTCTGATCACAAGGCTTGTATCTTTAGCCACCGGCCCCAACGACATCGTACTCGACTCTTTTGCGGGCAGCGGGACGACGGCTCATGCGGTGCTGGCGTTGAATAAGTCGGATGGGGGGAATCGGAAGTTTATTCTGGTAGAATGTGAGGATTATGCCGATACTATTACGGCGGAGCGGGTGCGGCGGGTGATTTCCGGGGTGCCGGGGGCGCGGGATGTTGATTTGCGGGCGGGTTTGGGCGGGTCGTTTACTTATTGCAATTTGGGGGAGCCGATTGACGAGGAGGCGATGCTTACGGGGGAGGCTTTGCCGGAGTTTGGGGCGTTGGCGAATTATTTGTTGTATGTTTCGACGGGGGTGTCGGCGGGGGTTGAGTTGCGGGCTTTGAATGATGATGGGTTGTTTTATTCGGGGGATAATCGGGATTATTATTTGTTGTACCGGGCGGATTTGGAGTGGCTGCGGAGTAATGAGGCGATGTTTAATGAGGAGCGGGCGCGGCGGATTGCGGGGTTGGGGCGGCGGGCGGTGGTGTTTGCGGCGGGAAAGTATATCGGGCAGCGGGCGCTTACGGATCTGGGGATAATTTTTTGCCAGATTCCTTATGAGATGCATTATCCTTTGCGGGGGTAGGGGGGGTATCCTTCGACAAGCTCAGGATGATCGACAAGCTCAGGATGATCGACAAGCTCAGGATGATCGACAAGCTCAGGATGATCGACAAGCTCAGGATGATCGACAAGCTCAGGATGATCGACAGGCTTGGGATGATTGGGGGATGGGGTTCTCCCCCACCCTAACCCTCCCCCTGAGGGGGAGGGGATTTTTGTTTTGTTGGGGCGGGGCGGGGTTAGCGGGCGCCGAACATTTTCATTATGGAGGCGGGGTTTCGGGAGCGGTTCATTTGTTTGACCAGTTTTTGGGTTTGCTTGAATTGGTTGAGCAGCTGGTTGATGTCTTGCGGGGTGGTGCCGCTGCCGCGGGAAATGCGGCGGCGGCGGCTTCCGTTGATGATTTCGGGGCGCTGGCGCTCCTCGGGGGTCATGGACCGGATGATGGCTTCGATGCGGCGGAGGCGGGCGTCGTCCAGGTCGCCGGCGAACATCCGGCGGGCGCTGCCCTGGCCGATGCCGGGTATCAGATCCATAATCTGGTCTAGGGAGCCCATTTTCTTGACGCTTTGGAGCTGGTCCAGAAAATCGTTGAGGTCGAAACTGGCTTGACGGAACTTGCGCTCCATCTCTTTGGCCTTTTTTTCGTCAACGGCTTCCTGCGCCCGTTCAATCAAGGTCAGGACGTCGCCCATGGCCAAGATGCGGGAGGCCAGGCGGTCGGGGTGAAAGGATTCCAGCCCGTCGGGGCGCTCGCCGATGCCCATATATTTGATGGGGACGCCGGTTACGCGGGTGATGGACAGGGCGGCGCCGCCGCGGGCGTCGCCGTCCATTTTGGACATAATCAGTCCGGTCAGGCCGACTTGCTGGTGAAAGCCCTCGGCGGTGTTGACGGCTTCCTGGCCGGTCATGGCGTCGACCACCAGCAGGGTTTCGTGGGGGTTGACCGCCTGGCGGATTTGGGCCAGTTCGGCCATTAGGTCGTCATCGATTTGCAGGCGGCCGCCGGTGTCGATGATGGCCCAGTTGACGCCCAGTTCGGAGGCGCGGTTCAGGCCGTTGCGGGCGACGCGGACGGCGTTGGATTCCTGCGGGTTTTCGGAGTATACCGGGATGTCCAGTTGCCGCCCCAGGGTTTCAAGCTGCTGGATGGCGGCGGGGCGGCGGAGGTCGGCGGCGATGAGCAGGGAGCGGTGGCCTTGCTTGCGCTGTTCGAGGGCCAGTTTGGCGGCGGTGGTGGTTTTGCCGGAGCCTTGCAAGCCTACCAGCATCAGGGCGGAAACGGGCTGGCTGGATAGGGTGAGGGTGTGGCTGCCGCCGCTGAGGAGTTCGGTGAGTTCGTCGTGAACGATTTTGACTACCTGCTGGCCGGGGGTGAGGCTTTCCAGCACTTCGGCGCCTTGGGCGCGTTCTTTGACGCGGGCGACGAAGTCGCGGGCCACGCGGAAGTTGACATCGGCCTCCAGCAGCGAGCGGCGGACTAGGGTGAGGGCTTCGTCAATGTCTTTGTCGGTAAGGCGGCCTTTGCGGGATAGGCGGTTGAAAACGCCGGTAAGCCGCTCGGTAAGGTTCTCGAACATATCGCAATCCCTGCCTGCCGTTGAATCTCTGCGATTTCCGCTTTGATTATACTCCATATCGCCATTGCCATCGCGGGAAAGGCGGGGCTATTATAGAGGCGGCGCCGCAATGCCGAATCAGGGTTGACAAGCGAGTCCGGCTATGACTGCTCAACTGCGTCCGCAAATCGCCGACTTTTGCCACTTGGAGCCGCTGCCCGACCCGCCGCCTCGGGAGCCGGATATGCAGCAGGATATTCGCATCTATGATTTTCGACGGATTTTGCATCTGCGGCTGTCCCGCCGCGGTGATGTGCTGATCGCCGGGGGCGGGTATCTGCGCCGCCGGGCGGGGGACGATTCCGAGATTTTCGTCCCGGATTGCGTTGTCGCCTTCGGGGTCAATCCCAGAGGGATAACGGAACGCAACGGGTACGTCATTGGCGAGGTGGGCAAGCCGCCGGATTTTGTGCTGGAGGTGGGGTCGCGCAGTACCGGGACGCGGGATTATACCGTCAAACGCGATGGGTATGCGGACTACGGGGTGCGGGAATACTGGCGGTTTGATTATACCGGCGGGCGTTACCACGATGCGGCGCTGGCCGGGGATACGCTGGTGGAGGGGCGGTATCGGCCGCTGCCGGTTCACCGGGATTTGGATGGTCTGCTCTGGGGGTATAGCGAGGTTCTGGATGTGGAACTGTGCTGGGATGGGGGGAATCTGCGGTTGCGCGACCACGATACCAAGGAGTTTTTGCGTACGCCGGAGGAGGAGCAGGAATTGCGGGAGGAGGAGCAGCGGCGGCGGGAGCAGGAGCAACGCCGGCGGGAGGAGGAACAGCGGCGGCGGGAGGAGGAGCAACGGCGGCGGGAGCAGGAGCAGCAGTTGCGGGAGGAGGAGCAGCGTCGGCGGGAGGTTGCCGAGGAGCGGGTGCGGTTGCTGGAGGCGGAGTTGCGGCGGCGGGATGGGGGGTAGGGTATAAGCCGCGCGATTTGCGTTGTATGGGCGGATGGGGCGGCCCGGTTTCGGTTGGGCCGCCCTTTGCCGTGTCCGGGCGCGGTTGCTTCGGTGGGCGGCTAACCGCTGCCGCAGTCGGACGCGCTGGTTATGTGGCGGTCGAGACCATCGACATCAAAGGATATGATGTAATTGTCGCTCCCGACGGTGGGGATGATTATCTCAAGTTTTTCGGCATCCAAGAGGTTCCTGAGCAAATTGTGCACCCATTTTGCGGAAAAATAGTCAGTTAAAGTCCCCTCTGGGGGAAAAAGCACCCATGTTTGTTCCTCCGTACGGTCGTCAATGGTGACTAGAAGACTCTCCTCAGAAGAAAAATTGGCACTCCATGAGTCGCTGAACATGGTGCCATTTACTTCCGTCAGAATAACAAACGACTCGCCTGTATTACAATAGACTTGGAGTATCCAAACTCCATACGAACTGGATCGTGATATGGCAGCGTAAGTACTGACGTTTGTTTCGTAGGTGCTGCCAAGATCTTTCCAGTTGTCGGTTTCAACAACCGTCTGGGTCCTGATGACCGGCCGCGGCGTCGGGTACGGCGTCGCCGTCGGGTATGGGGTAGCCGTGGGGTAGGGCGTATGGGTTGGCAAGGGCGTCGCCGTAGGATATGCCGTCGCCGTGGGGTAGGGCGTGTGGGTCGGTAGGGGGTGGCCGTGGGGTAGGGCGTATAGGTTGGTTGCGGCGTTGCGGTGGGCGCCGGGGTGGGTGTTGGCGTAGGGACGGGGGTGGGCATGGCGGCGATGGTGGCGACGGCTCCGGCGGCGATGGTGGCGGCGAGGTCGATGGTGGGCACGGGCGTGGGGTTGGCGGTGCAGGCCGTAAGCACTGCGGCCAGTATCAGGATGGGAAAGGCAATCCGGCGGATTAAGGCGGACAAGGCGGAACCCCCTGCAAGCTGTCGAGGATACAGGCGCACTTGCTAGATCCACCTAGTTCCTGTGTTGGGCAGGCAGGGGGCATGGGCAAGCCCATACCCCGACACGCAAAAGCGTACGATGCCCAACTACAGGAGCGGCACAGAAACCGTTGGATCTAGCGTTGGGTAGTATAGCATAAATTTTTATCTGCGGGGTATTCTTTCGGGCCGGATTCTGCGCCGGAGCGCGATTTCTGCTAGAATGCCGCTATGACCGATGCGATACGCATACGCCGCGCTTTGCCTGCTGATGCCGGGTTTATCGTGGCGTCTAACGCGGCTATGGCGCTGGAGTCGGAGGGGCGGGAGTTGGATGTCGATGCGCTGGGGTTGGGGGTGGGGGCGGTTTTGGGGGATGATGCGCTGGGGTTTTATCTGGTGGCCGAGGTTGACGGGCGGCTGGCGGGGCAGTTGCTGGTCACTTTTGAGTGGAGCGATTGGCGCAATGGGATGTTCTGGTGGATCCAGAGCGTTTATGTGCGCCCGGAGTACCGGCGGCAGGGGGTGTATCGGGCGCTGCATGGGTATGTGAGCGAGGCGGCGCGGGCGGCGGGGAATGTCTGCGGGCTGCGGCTTTATGTGGCGATGGATAACGCGGCGGCGCAAGCGGTTTACCGGGATATGGGGATGTCGCGGACGCGCTATTATATATATGAATCGGAATTTTGATTTTCGACATTCAAGGAGGTACAAGATGTTGCCGGATAAGGTGCGGGAGTTTGCGGTCCATAATCACCAGGGGGTTTTGACTACTTTCCGGCGCAACGGGTCGGCGCAGATGAGTATTGTTACCTGCGGGGCTTATGGCGACGGGGTGGCGTTTACGACTACCGAGGAGCGGGCGAAGCTGCATAACTTGCGGCGCAATCCTAACTGCTCGCTGCTGATTTCGGCGGATGAGTGGCGGCCTTTTGTGGTGCTGGAGGGGCAAGCGCGGGTTTTGTCGCCGGGGGTTACGGACGCCGCCGAGTTGCGGGATGTTTTGCGGGATGTTTACCGGGCGGCGGCGGGGCGGGAACATTCCGATTGGGCGGAATATGACGCCGCGATGGTGGCCGACCGCCGTTCCGCCATTATCGTCGTTCCGGCGCATATCTATGGGACGGCGGCGTAGGTTTTCGATTCCGAGGGCGCAGATTGAATTTAAGGGGGATATAAATTATGGCAAAGACGGAAATGGTTTGCGTGTCTATTGATCCGGAGTTGAAGCGGGAAGCGGAAGCGCGGATCGCTGAACTGGGTATGTCGGTGGAGGAGGCGGTCACGATGTTTTACGAGCGGCTGGCTTCGATCTGCTGCGACCCGTTTAACCCGCATATCCCCAACGCCGAAACCATTGCGGCGATGGAGGCGACCGACAGGGGGGAGGGGTTGATCAAATACGACAGCTTGGATGAACTCATGGCGGAGTTTAGCTGAACTATGCCGCTGCACATCACAGCGCGGTGCCGGAGGGATCTGCGGCGCGTGTCCCGGCGCGGCAAGGATATGGATAAACTATGGGCTGTGGTGGCTCTCATTTTGGCGGAACAGCCTCTGGCTCCGGTCAACCGTCTGCATCAATTGACGGGAAACTGGGCCGGATATTGGGAGTGCCACATCGAAAACAACTGGCTACTGGTTTGGCGATGGGAGGGCGATTGGCTGATTTTGTCGCGCACCGGCACCCACTCCGACATATTGTGACGGCGTTGCGGGGGGCGGGCTACTGCTGGCATTGGGCGCAGTACCAGGTGGCGCGGGCGCGGATTTTGGCGGCGGTCATTGGGCCGCGGCATTGGGGGCAGGGGGTTTTGGCGTTGCGGGGGTGGCTCCAGGTGGTCGTTTGGTTTGGGGGCTCGGGCCAGCTTTGGTCGCGGGCGCGGTCGTAGACCGCGAATCCGGCGGCGATGCAGTCGATGATGCCTTGCCGCAGACGGGTTATTTCGCCGGCGGTTAGTTGCGATGCGGGGCGGGTTGGGCGGATGCCGGACAGGTATAGGGCTTCGTCGGCGTAGAGGTTGCCCAAGCCGGCGGCTACCGATTGCTCCAGCAGCATGGCTTTGACGGGGGCGTTGCGGCGGGCCAGCGCTGTTGCCAGCCATTCTACGGTGAAATCATCGCTTAGCGGTTCGGGGGAAAGGGTTGGCAGCACTTCTGCCGGGTCGGCGGTTAGCCATAGCTTGCCGAATTTGCGCCCGTCTATGAACCGCAGTTCGCGGCCGTCGTCAAGATGGAAGGTGTGGCGGGTTAGGGGCGGCGGGGGGCGTTGGGCGGGATGTATCGCCAAGTCGCCGGTCATTCCCAAGTGGGCGATCAGGGTGGCGGAGGGATGGCCGGTTAGGGGGAATAGCAGATATTTGGCGCGGCGGTTGACGCCGGCTATGGCGCGTCCGGCTACCGCGGCGGCTAGGGCTTCGGGGGAGGGGCGCTTTACGCAGTTGGGCCAGCCGATGGCGGCGCGGGTAATGGCGCGTCCGGGCAGGTTGGCGCGGATTAGGCTGCGGCGGACGTTTTCTACTTCGGGGAGTTCCGGCATAGGTTGTTCCCGGGGGACGCCCTCACCCCAACCCTCTCTCAGGGGGAGAGGGGGTATTGGCGGGTTAGGCGCGGCGGACGGATAGGGTGATTTCTTGGCCCTCGATTTTGGCGGTTTCGGATTGGGCGCCGTCGGGGGGGTGGCCGGGTCGGAGCTGGTCGCTCAGGGTTTCCTCGCGGATGTAGGGGGCGAAATTGCCGCGCATTACGCGGGATAGGTCATCGGGGGCGTGGTACCAGGTTTGGATGCGGTCGGTGACGTCAAAGTTGGCGGCGCGGCGCAAGCCCTGGATGCGATGCACCAGTTCGCGGGCGATGCCTTCCTCAGCCAGTTCGGGGGTGATCCGGCGGTCGATGGCTACCATGTAGCCCGCCTCTAGCGTGGCGGTGTATTGGCCGGTCTGCACTACGGCGTTGGGTTCGCCGTTGGCCTGTTCCTGCGCCTGCTGGTAGAGGGGGGCGTCGGCTTCGAGGATTTCGAGGTCTTTGATGTTGAGTTCGTCGAGGATTTGGGGGCGGACTTGGGCGATGTAGGCGCGTTCCGCGGGCGTGCGGGTTTTGATGGCGGCGGCGGCCAGGGGCTGGCGCACTTTCAGCCCGGATTTGGAGCGGGCGGAACGGCCCATGCTGGAAATGCGCATCGCCAATCGGGTGGCTTCCATCAAGGCGGGATCTACCAGCGAGGGGTCGGGCGTCGGGAAATCGGCCAAGTGTACGCTGTCGGGGGCGTCGGGGTCTACGGCGCAAACCAGGTTCTGGTAGATTTCCTCGGACACGAAGGGGGCCAGCGGGGCCATCAGCTTGACCACGGTGACCAGACAGGTGTGCAGGGTGATGTAGCCGGACAGCTTGTCGGCGTCGCTTTCGTCGCTGCGCCAAAAGCGGCGGCGGCTGCGGCGGACGTACCAGTTGGAAAGGCGGTCGACGAATTCCTGGATGCGGCGGCCGGCGTTGGTGGGGTCGTAGCGGTCCATATAGCGGTCTGCATCGGCCACCAGTTCGTTGAGTTCGGAAAGAATCCAGCGGTCAAGCTCGTTTTCCGGTTGCCAGCCGTCGGGTTTTTGGGACGGGTGGAACCGGTCTATGGCGGCGTAGCCGGTGAAAAAGGAGTAGATGTTCCATAGGGTCAGGAGCATTTGGCGCAGGGTTTGGTTGACGAGGCGGGAGGAAAAGCGGCGGGCTTCGCCGGGCTGGGAGGCGGTGAACAGATACCAGCGCAGGGCGTCGGCACCGTGTTCGTCCAAGAGGGGCAGCGGCTCTACCACGTTGCCGGTGCGCTTGCTCATCTTGCGCCCGCGCTCGTCCAGGATTAGGCCGAGGCAGATTACGTTCTTGTAGGATGGCTGGCCTTTCAGCAGGGTGGATAGGGCGTGGAGGCTGTAGAACCAGCCGCGGGTTTGGTCTACCGCTTCGCAGATGTAATCGGCGGGAAACAGCCCCTGCCGTTCCATATCGGAATGCTCAAAGGGATAGTGCAGTTGGGCGAAAGGCATTGCGCCGGAATCGAACCAGCAATCCATAACTTCGGGGATGCGGCGCATTACGTTTTGGCAACCGGGGGCGTCGCAAGGGATGGTCACTTCGTCTACATAAGGGCGGTGCAGGTCCAGATCGGCGATGTTGACGGCGGCGCCGGCCCGTTGCTGGAGTTCCGCGCGGCTGCCGAGGCAGACCATATTGCCGCACTGCCGGCAATGCCAGATGGGGATCGGGGTTCCCCAGTAGCGCTCGCGGGAAATGGCCCAGTCGACGTTGTTGCGCAGCCATTCGCCGAAACGGCCTTCCTTAATATGGTCGGGATACCAGTTGATGCGGCTGTTGCCGTTTACCAGTTCGTCTTTCAGCGCCGAGGTGCGGATGTACCACGAGCTTTTGGCGTAGTAAAGCAGCGGGTTGTCGCAGCGCCAGCAAAAGGGGTAGGTATGGCGGTAAATGTCTCGGTGGTGCAGCAGCCCGCGGGCTTTGAGGTCGGCCATAATGTCGGCGTCGGCGTCTTTGACGAACTTGCCGGCAAAGGGATAGTCGCCGGTTACTATGCCTTGCAGGTCTACGGGCTGGATGAAGTCGAGACCTTTTTCGCGGCCCAGGGCCAGATCTTCGTCGCCAAAAGCAGGGGCGATGTGGACGATGCCGGTGCCGTCGTCCATCGAGACGAAATCGGCGGCTACGACGCGGGGGGCGAAATCGGCGGCGTTGTCCGATGCCGTTAGAACGCCGGACTCGAAGCGGTTTACTTGGGCGGCGTATTCGCCCGGCGGGTAAAGCGGGAAATAAGTCAAGCCCTCCAGTTCGCGCCCCATCACTGTTTGGACAACGGAATGCTCTTGCCGGATGTTGGCGTCCAGCAATGCCGAGGCCATAATCAGCCGCTCCGGGCCGTTATCGCCCAGCAGCTCCACTACGGAATACTCAGCGTCGGGGTCTACGGCGAGGGCGGTGTTGCCGGGCAGCGTCCATGGGGTGGTGGTCCAGGCCAGCAGATATGTCGGTACACGGGTGAGATCAGCCCACCTTGTCCTCGAGGACAAAATAATAGGCAAATCTCTGCTCTTGTTGATGTCGATGCGGAATTTGACGAATACGGACGGGTCGGGGGTATCCTCCTGGTAGCCGAGGGCGAGTTCGTGGGAGCTGAGGCTGGTTACGCAGCGGGGGCAGTGGGGGGTGCCGCGCATCCCTTGATAGAGCAGCCCGCGATCCCACAGGGATTTCAGGATCCACCAGCCGGTTTCGATGTAGTCGTTTTCCAGCGTGACGTAGGGGGCGTCCATATCGACCCAGAAGCCGATGCGGTCGGTCATGGTTTCCCACTCTTTGACATAGCGGAAAACGCTTTCGCGGCACTTCAGGTTGAACGCTTCGATGCCGTATTCCTCGATTTCGCGCTTGCTGGCAAGGCCCAGTTCCTGCTCAATGCCCAGCTCCACGGGGAGCCCGTGGGTATCCCACCCGCCTTTGCGCCATACATGATAGCCTTTCATAGTGCGGTAGCGGCAGATGACGTCCTTGAAAATCCGGGCCAGGACGTGGTGGATGCCGGGGCTGCCGTTGGCGGTGGGGGGGCCATCGTACAGCGTAAAGCGGGGTGCGCCCTCCCGCTCCACGGCGGCGCGGCGAAAGACGTCGCGCTCTTTCCAGTGCCGGAGGACGCGGGAGTCCAGTTCGGGGAAGCTGACGCGGCTGGAAACGGGATTGAACATAAGGCAATGACGTCCGGCTAAGGGTGGGGGTTACGGGCGGGCCGCTGCCTATTATAGCGCAATCGCGGGTTATAGCGCAGTCACGGGGATGGGATGACCGCCCTTGACGGCGGGTTGAATCAGCGGGCGAATTTAATTGCGCCGGGGGGCGCGATGGGGCGGGTTCTAGTCAAAAACGTTTCTTACGGGCAAGAGGAATCCGGGCAGGGCCGGGGCGCCGTCCAGTATGCCGTCATCGCCGATGGTGGCGACCGGGGCGCCGGGGCGGTAGACGTCTACGGTTCGGGTGTCGGGGTAGGCGGCCCATACTAGGGGGACGCCGAAGTGCAGCCACATCAGGGATTTGTCGTTGACCTCGCGGCGGGAGTTGCTGGGGGATGCGATTTCCACCACCAAGTCGGGGACGATTTCGGAGTAGCCTTGAACCCGGAGGTCCAGGGGCAGCCTTTCTGCCGAAATAAAGGCTACGTCCGGCTCCCGCACCGTATCCGGGGATCGCTCCAGGCGGATGCCGGAGTCGGAGCCGAAAATCCGGCCCAGTTTGCGGGGTTTTACGAAATTTCCCATTCCGATGATGAAATTGCCCGCGATTTCGCCATGTTCGATTCCGGCAGACCCGGTTTCGCAGAACACCCCCCGGATTAGTTCGCCCTTGACGCCCTTGCCGTAGAGGGCAAGCAGGTCGTCGGCGGTTAGCAGCTTTTCTTTTGTTGTTGGCATCATAGATTGTCGCATAGCCGTCGTTGATTGCGCCGGGGGGCGGGATGGGGCGGTTTCTAGTCAAAGACGTTTATTACGGGCAAGAGGAATCCGGGCAAGGCCGGGGCGCCGTCCAGCGTGCCGTCGTCGCCGATGGTGGCGACCGGGCTGCCGGGGCGGTAGACGTCTACGGTTCGGGTGTCGGGGTAGGCGGCCCATACTAGGGGGACGCCGAAGTGCAGCCACATCAGGGATTTGTCGTTGACCTCGCGGCGGGAGTTGCTGGGGGATGCGATTTCTACCACCAGGTCGGGGACGACTTCCGAGTAGCCCGGAACCCGGAGGTCCAGGGGCAGCCGCTCTGCTGAAATAAAGGCTACGTCCGGCTCCCGCACCGTGTCCGGGTTTCGCTCCAGACGGATGCCGGAATCGGAGACCACTATTCGCCCCAAGCGCCTCGGCTTGACGAAGGCCCGTAACTCGCCGCTGAAGTTGCCCGCGATTTCGCCATGTTCGATCCCGGCAGACCCGGTTTCGCAGAATACCCCCCGGATTAGTTCGCCCTTGACGCCCTTGCCGTAGAGGGCGAGCAGGTCGTCGGCGGTTAGCAGCTTTTCTTTTGTCGTTGTCATCGCAACCCATCGCATAGCCGTCATCGGTTGGCGGGAAAGGGATTGCCGGGGATGTGTTGGGCGGTCAACCGGTTTGGGGGGTTTTTAGCTCGACGGAGGTTTCGTCGGGTATGCCGTCTTGGGGTTCGTGGTCGGCCATGAAGCCTACGGCTACGCCGGATAAGGTCTCGAAGTGGAGGCCGGTGCGGGCGCCGAATTCGGCGGACAGGCGGGCTACGGCTTCGTTTTCGTCGGCCAGCACCATAGTGATGAAATCGTAATGACCCAGCACGGCGTATTGGCCCAAGATTCGCGTGCCGTCTACTTCGAGGTTGGCGGCGGTGTGGGCCACCAAGTCGGGGGTTTGGTGGAGCATCCGCTGCCCCTCGTGGCTGAGGCGGCCCAGCAGGAAGTAAATCGCCATTGTACTGCCCTCATCCTGTATTTCGCCCCCGCCCGGCCCATCCCGCCGGCGGGGGCGGGACGAGGCGGGGGGTTGCGCGGGGTTGACCGTTGTGTTTCCCGGCGGGGGAAATTTCGGGGGGATGGTTTACGCTTTCTGGTAGATTTTGCTGCCGGATTCGCGGAATTCGCGGGACTTTTCGGCCATGCCCTGGTCAAAGGCGGTTTCTACCGCGACGCCGCGGTTTTGGGCATATTCGCGGACGTCTTGCGTGATTTTCATGGCGCAGAACTTGGGGCCGCACATCGAACAGAAGTGGGCCACTTTGGCGCCTTGCGCGGGCAAGGTTTCGTCGTGGTAGTCGCGGGCGGTGTCGGGGTCCAGGGCCAAGTTGAACTGATCTTCCCAGCGGAACTCGAAGCGGGCCTTGGAGAGGGCATCGTCCCAGTGCTGGGCCATAGGGTGGCCTTTGGCGATGTCGGCGGCGTGGGCGGCGATTTTGTAGGTGATGACGCCGGTTTTCACATCCTCGCGGTGGGGCAGGCCCAAGTGTTCTTTGGGGGTTACGTAGCAGAGCATGGCGGTGCCGTACATCCCGATCATCGCGGCGCCGATGCCGGAGGTGATGTGGTCGTAGGCCGGGGCGATGTCGGTGACCAATGGGCCGAGGGTGTAAAAGGGCGCTTCGTGGCACACTTCCATTTGGCGGTCTACGTTTTCCTTGATTTTGTGCATGGGAACGTGGCCGGGGCCTTCGATCATCACCTGGACGTCGTGTTTCCAAGCGATTTGGGTTAGCTCGCCGAGGGTTTGCAGCTCGCCGAACTGGGCTTCATCGTTGGCGTCGGCGATGGAGCCGGGGCGGAGCCCGTCGCCCAGGGAAAAGGAAATGTCGTAGGCCCGCATTATTTCGCAGATTTCCTCAAAGTGGGTGTAGAGGAAGTTTTCCTGATGGTGGGCGAGGCACCAGCCGGCCATTATGGAACCGCCCCGCGATACGATGCCGGTGATGCGGTTGGCGGTGAGCGGCACATAGCGCAGCAGCACGCCGGCGTGGATGGTGAAGTAGTCGACCCCCTGCTCGGCCTGTTCGATGAGGGTGTCGCGGTAGAGTTCCCAAGTTAGTTCCTCGGGATTGTCGCCCACCTTTTCCAGGGCTTGGTAGATGGGGACGGTGCCGATGGGAACGGGGGAGTTGCGGAGGATCCACTCGCGGGTGGTGTGAATATCGCGCCCGGTGGACAAGTCCATCACGGTGTCGGCGCCCCAGCGGGTGGCCCACAGCATTTTTTCCACTTCCTCCTCGATGGAGGAGGTGATGGCGGAGTTGCCGATGTTGGCGTTGACTTTGACCAGGAAATTGCGGCCGATGATCATCGGCTCGGTTTCGGGGTGGTTGATGTTGGCGGGGATGATGGCGCGGCCGCGGGCGATTTCTTGGCGGATGTATTCGGGGTCGATGCCTTCGCGGATGCCGATGAATTCCATTTCGGGGGTGACGATGCCCTCGCGGGCGTAGCGCATCTGGGTAGGCGCCTGGCCGTTTTTGCCCCGCAGGGGTTTGCGGGCGAGGCCGGGGAAGGGCTGCGCCGTGTTTTTGCCCCGCAGCGGCACGCCGTAGCCGTCATATTCCTCGACGTCGCCGCGGGCCATAATCCAGTTGCGGCGCAGGGGGGGCAGGCCCTGGCGCAGGTCGAGGGCGGCGTGGTCATCGGTGTAGGGGCCGCTGGTGTCGTAGACCGCCAGGGGCGGGTTTTGCTCCTGCCCGAAGCGTCCGCCGGTGGGGGTGAGGGTCACTTGGCGGAAAGGCACCCGGATGGACGGCTGCGAGCCTTGGCGGTAGACTTTTTGGCTGGCGGGAAATTGGGATTTCCCCAGAAACTGGCTAGTGTATTCGGTCTGAACCATGTCGCTTCTCCTAACGTTGAGAATCAGGCCCATGCTAAGAATCGGGGGGCAGGGCGGGCGGGTAAAAGGCAAAAAGCCGCCAACGGCAGGCTGGCGGCCTCTGGATTTCCGCACGCTTCCCTGCGCTGGCATTACCCAGGTCAGGTTCGCAAGGGTCGGCGGCTTGCCGGCCGCCCTCTCAGCCCGGCGCAACCGAGCTCCCCTGCGCGCCCAAATTTCCGGCTGTGTCACTAAATCGGCAAAGGCGAATTTTCCATAATCCCCCGTTCTCCGCCATTTTTCGCCGCGGTTGGCCCCGGCGGCGGGGATTTGAGTTTCAGGGATTATAGGGTTGCGCCGGCGGGGGTGTCAACCCGGCGGCGCGGGCGGTTGCGGGGGCGGTGTTATAATCGGGGCTATGATTGCGGCGGCCGGCATTGCGGCGGTGAGGTAAACACGCCGGGGGCGTTAATGCTAATTATGGAACGGGGCGGTTTTGATGCTTAGATGCATGGCAGTCGTTATGCTCTTGGCCGTGGGCATTTTGGGCGCGGGCTGCGGGGGCGGGGATGATGCGCCGGATTTGGCGGCTACCATCGTCGCCCTGCGAGAGGCTGATCCGGTGACGGTGATCGTGGTCGCTACCCCTACGCCCGACTTGTACGCTACTATCGCGGCGTTACGGGGTGCGCCTACGCCGGTTCCGATCCCTGCGGATCCGCCGGTTCCCGCACCTACGCCTACGCCGGTTCCCGCGCCGACGCCTACCGCGCTACCCATCCCGACGCCTACGCCGGTTCCCGCTGATCCGCCGGCGCCCACGAATACGCCGGCGCCCGCGCCGACGCCGACGCCGACCGCGGCTCGCGGGTTGTCTCCTACGCCCCGGCCGGCAGCATCCGGGCGGCGGTCGATTCCTGAGTTGAAAGCCGCCCTTGACCATTACATCGTGGACGTCACCACGCCGGGCGGGTTTGCGGGTACGGGGTTTTTTATCCAGAATCCGGCAAATCCCGACCGATGGTTCGTCATCACCAACGCGCACGTGGTGGAAGCCAATGCCCGGGTGGCCCTTAGATGGACCGATGATCTGAATTCGGCGGAAGTAGACGTCATCGCCAGGGATGAGGAGGCCGATGTTGCATTGCTGGACGCGCAGCCATCGGATTTCGCCCCGGACGGCGAAAGCCGGATTGCCGCGGGCGAGGGGATTACCTACCGATACGGCGGGGGCGACCTTTCCGGGGAGCAAATCATCATCGTTGGCTATCCGGGAATGCTCCTCGGTGTCGGTGAAGTTAAAGGAACTACGGTCACTTATGGCATCATATCGCACGGGAAAGTGGCCGGGGCTTGCGGGTTTCCGAATTATGACGTCTATTGGCTGCAAACCGACGCGGCCATGAATCCGGGGAACAGCGGCGGGCCGATGATGACGCTGGACGGCGTGATTGTCGGGATGAATACCTGCGGCGACCCGGCGTTGGATAGCGTCAATTTCGCCCTGGATCTTAACGAAGTGTGGGAACGGTGGGATGTTTTGACCGCCGGGCGGCCGTGAACCGGCAGGCCGGGCTGGCGCTGGGGGGGTTGCGATTGACAGTTGGGGCGGGCAACCCTACAATCGGCGTCAATCCGGCGCCCCAAGACGGCCCGGCAATCAACCGGCCCAAAGGAGGCCCCCAATGCCCAGCTACCCGAAAGTGACCTATAAAGAAGAGGGTATGCGCGAGGGGATGCAGATTGAGGACGCCAACATTTCCGTTGACGACAAGGTTGAACTCCTTGATCAGCTATCCGAAACCGGCTTGCGGAACATCGTCGTCGGTTCCTTCGTCAGCCCCAAGTGGACGCCGCAGATGGAGCGGATCGACGAAATCGTAACCCGCTTTACGCCCCGGCCGGGCGTCACCTATACCGCGCTGGCGCTGAATTCGCGGGGGGTGGAGCGGGCCCGCGCCTATTCGCCGCCGCTGACCATCGAGCGCGACGGCTACCCGCGGCTTTCCTGCCATCTGTGCGATGTGTTCACCCGGCGCAACACTAACCGGACGCAGATGCAGGAAATGGAGCGCTGGCCGCAGATCGTGGCGCAGGCGCAGGAACTTAACATCAAAGAGGCGGGCATCGGCTGCAACGCCAGTTGGGGATCCAATTTCTTGGGCGAGTTTCCGGTGGACACCCTGATGACGCTGCTGGAAAAGCAGCACGCGATGTGGGACGAAGTGGGCATCAACGTCCGCAGCGTTTCGATGGGCGATCCCATGAGCCACTGCACTCCGGCCAAAGTGGAGGAGAGCTTGTACCGGGTCAAGGAGCGGTGGCCGGAAATCGACCATTTCCGCCTGCACCTGCACAACGGGCGGAATATGGCGATCGCCTCGGCCTACGCCGCCATCCGCACCCTGGGGGCGGACGACACCCTGGAGCTGGACGGCACCATCGGGGGGTTCGGCGGTTGCCCCTACTGCGGCAACGGGCGGGCCACCGGTATGGCGCCCACCGAAGATCTGCTCCACATGATGGAGGATATGGGGATCGATACCGGGGTGGATATCGACAAGCTGATCGACTGCGTTTGGACCGCCGAGCGCATCATCGGGCGGGAACTCTACGGCCACGTTTCCAAGGCCGGCCCCCGCCCCAAGCGGGTGGAGCAGCTCTACGATCTGAATGCCCCGTTCATCGAAACGCTGGATGAGGCCAAGCACTTCAAGAAAGGGCCGGAAGTGTACGAAGGCGGCATTTATCCCTACCGGGAGCCGATCACCAGCCCTTACCGGGATCGGCTGGAGCGGGGGTTGCCCGCTTTCGATCCCGCCGATGGGGAATTTCCCTGGAAACAGGACTGGTTTCCCGCCAAAGGCGAGTAGGCCGTCGGCCGCGTTCTGACCGGCATTGACCGCGCCGCCCGCCGCATCGCCGCGGCGGGCGGTGTTGCGCGTTGGCCGCAGTGGGGTACAATAGGGGCGATAATCCCGATGCGCCAATCAGGGGATGGCAAGGATCGATAAGGATGTACAGCGTATATTACAATCGCACTACGCCCGTCCTGGCATTTTTCGAGGGGATGGTGCGCAGCTTTGACTGGGGCGCCCTAGTGGAACTGGTCAAGCGGCGGCAGCGGAATGAACCCGAAAGGGAACGCCGCCGGGATAAAGGCTGGAGCGAGCGGATCGTCACCTGGTATATCCGCGACTCCATATCCGCCTTCGAGGCCGAGGAAACCCGCAAGCTGGCGCGGGATGCGATGCTGTACCGTTGCCGCTGCTCCGCCGCCAACGTTATGCTGGGGCCGATGCCGACCAAAGATGTTATCCTGCGCTACGAAAATATGGTGCCGGGCGCCTGCGACCGGATTATGAACCGGGCGTCGGAAAGGCTGGAGCAAGACGGCGATACCGAACTGGAGCTGCTGAAGCAGCGGGGGCGGCAAGGGTATATGGGAATGGCCGCCGGGTTCGCCCTGGCGATGTTGCTCACCGGGATCGCATTGCTGCTGATCCTGACCGGCAATTCCTGGGCCGGGTTCGGCGTGATGGGGATCAACGGGGTGCTGGGGGCCTCGGCTTCGATTTACGTAACTAAGGCGCAGGTACGCGACAAACTGTATACCCGGGACTTTTTCCCCGGGAAAAAGCGCACAATTTAACGGAACGGCGAAAAGACAGGAGGCGGCTTATGACTACGGCCAATCCGGTGGATCCCAACAGCGTCCGGCTTACCGGCGAAAACTCCTTTATCCGCCTGCTGGAGGGCGAAGATCAAACCACCCGAACCAGTCATTGGCGGGTGCTGTATTCCCCGGCGGGGGCGGGACACGTGCTGTTTATCAAGAGCGAACTGGTGGACGGAGTGCGAATTTACGCCGACAACATCGCGCTGGCCCGCTGGTTGCAGGAGGAAATCGAAAGCCTGCTGTTTCCCGAGTTCGCCGACCAGTCGGTGCCGGTGATTGATGCGGAGTTCAGCCGGAAGGGAGATACCTATACTTTCTGGACCGAAACCGTGGAAAACGACGATGACCAGATCACCTTGACTTGGCACGATTTCCTGGAGCCGTTTATGCTTACGGTTCCGGCGGGAAGCGCCCCGGGGCGGCCGCACGGGGTATATAGCTGCTTCATCCCGGCGCGGGCCGGCCGGATCACCGTCAACAGCGAGGAGGCCGACGGGTCGGTGGGGCTGGAAATGCGGGGGGACAAGCAAAGCAGCACCGCCTGCCTGGCGTGGTCGGAAACGTGGGTGCGCCCGTAGGCGATGATGTTGGCGGCCGGGAGCGCGGGGATGGATTCCATTCCTGCGCTCCTAGTATATGGTTGGTTGGAACGCTAAATCTATTGTTGCGGCAAATTGTTACGGCAATTCGCCGTTGTGTTTTATGACGCCGAAAGAATACGGGGAAAAATACCCGGATCATTTGCTGGAGCAGTATAAGCTCTATGTAGAAATGGCAGACCGCATCAGCCAGCGGCGGGACCAGTCCAACAAATTCTACGCAACGGTCTATTCCGCGCTGGCTGCCGTTCTGTTGTTGGCGGCTAGGTTTGATTTATCCGACAGCACATTGGGGATCGTGTTTCTGGCGGTTGGCATTGTTGGAACTTCGTTGGCGTTTATTTGGCGGCTTAACATTGAATCATACCGGGTGCTTAACAGGGCTAAGTTTGCCGTGATCCAAGAAATAGAAGCAAGTCTGCCGTTCCCCGGATATAAGCGGGAATGGGAATTGTCGATGCATCCGCCTCAAGGCAAGCCCAAGTATTTGCAGCTTACCAGAGTCGAACAATACGTTCCGGTAATGTTCCTGTTACTTTCCCTTGCGCTTGTCGGCTATGCGGCGTATACCCTTGCGGCTAATTGACGGCGTAGTCACCAGCCGGGCGCGGCGGGGGGCAGGCCGAGGGTTACGCGGCCGGCTTGCTCGAAGTTGGCCGGCAGGCCGCCAGCGTGCATCATCGCGGCGTGAATGTCGCGAAAGGGGCGTTCCAGCCGATTGGCGCGGCGGACGGCGTTGGTGCCGGCGGCGTGGTATAACAGATCTATGGCGCGGGCGGATTCGTGGACGGCGTGGGTTATGGCCAGACGGGCTTGCAAGATTTCTTGAGACGGGTCGGGCTTATTGGATTGTATCGCCTGCCACATTGCCCCTACGGCGGTTAGCACATAAGCGCGGGCGCCGCTGATGATGGCTTCGGTCTGGCCTACGGTATGTTGCGCTTGGGCGCGGTCGCGCAGGAGGGCGGGGTTCATTGTAGTAGCTTTGGCGCCGGCCAGCTCCAGGAAAGCGTCCATTGCGCCGCGGGCGATGCCCAGGGTGTTGGCCGCCAGCAAGGTAAAGGTGGTTGCCACCGCGGAACGCAAGGTGCATAGGGGCGCCGGGTCTTGGGGCGGGTCGGTCAGCGCAAAGGTGCGGTTTTCCGGCACAAACAGGTTGCTGATCGCTACATCGTGGCTGCCGGTGCCGCGTAGCCCAGATACGGTCCAGTTATCGATGATCTGGGCGCTTTCGATGGGAACGGTCATCATTCGCAGGGCGGGCAAGCCGTCGGGGTTTTGGCGGGGGCCGTTATCATCGGCTACTACGCAGTTCAGGAACAGCCAGTTGGCGTGCCGGCAGCCGCTGGCGAAATCCCATTGCCCAGTAGCGATATAGCCGCCGCCGGTTATCCGGGCGGTGCCCAGCGGACGAAAGGATCCGGCGCCGCGCAAGGCAGAGGGATAACCGAAAATTTCGCGAGCCACGTCGGGGGGCAGCCAGCCGGAGTAGAGGCAGATAGCGCCGGCGATGAAGCTGCACCAGCCCACGGAGCCGTCGGCGATGGAAAGCTGCTCTACGGCGCGAAAGGCGGTTAGCGGATCGGTTTCGGGGCCGCCGAGGGAACGGGGGACGTAGATGCGGAATAGCCCGGCCTGGTCCATCGCCGCGATCAGGGCGGGGGGCAAGCGGCGGGATTCCTCGATTTCATCGCGGGCGGCGGTTATTTGTGGCCGCAGCGCTTGGGCCGCGGCCACGATGTCGGGATGGTTCGCGGCGGGCATTTATACCGAGGTGCAGGCGATGGCTTTGACGTTGGCGGCCATCTCGGGGAGGTCGTGCCCTTGCCAAGTGGCGCCGTTGTCGTGAGTGCCGAATACTTGGCCCTTGCGGGTGCAGAAGTAGACTTGCTCGGGGGCGCGGTCGTTTACCGCGATGCCGAAAGTGGTGCTTAGGGGTTCGACGCCCTGATCAAAGCGGCTCCAAGTGTCGCCGCCGTCGGTGGAGCGCATCACGCCGCCTTCCTCGCTGCCGAAGTTGAGGCCGACGCAGGCGTAAAGAGTAGCGGGATCGTTGGGGGCGACTTCGACGCCGCGGGAATAGCGGATGTTGGAAAACTGCTCGAAGCGCAGATCCTCCCAGCTTTGGCCGCGGTCGCGGGTGCGCCAGACGCCGGTGCGGTTGGAAATGAATACGGATTCGTTGACCCCTACGGTTACGCCGTGGAGGTCCATCAAGTCAACATCGCCGTCGAATACGCTGTTGACGGTGGTCCAGGATTTGCCGCCGTCGGAACTGTGGGCGGCGCCGCCGACTTCGAGGGCGGCGTACATCTGGTGCGGGTCGCCGCTTTCGATGCCGATGCCCAAGATGCGGGTGGCAAAAGCCATTTGGACGGCATCGGGGTTGGCGATGGTGGACAGGTACTGCCAGTTTTCGCCGCCGTCGATGCTCTTGAACACCTCAGCGCCCTCGGTGCCGAGGTACATCACGCTGGGGTTGTGGGGATGGAATTGGATGGCCCAGACGATGCGCCCCTCGGTGAGGTTCATGCGCTCAAAGGTGTCGCCGCCGTCTTTGGAGCGGTAGACGCCGCGCTGGGTGCCGACGAAAAGGGTATTGGGGTCTCGGGGATGGATGACGATTTCCCGCACTTGCGGGGACGGGGGCATTCCTTTCGCCAGTTTTTCCCAGCGACCGGCGCCGGCTTCTTTGCGATAAAGGCCGTCGGCTTCGGCGCCTACATAGATTAGGGTACTGCCTGCCATAGCGCGCTCCTTTCGGATGATTTTATGTCGGGTAATGGGGCTATTTCAACAGACGCGGGGGTTGTTGTCAATTTCCGCGGGGATCGGGAATGACGGCAAGGGCGCGGGTGTTTGCGCCATCCGCGTATATCATCCTAAGCAAGGTTGGGGCTTGTCAAGGGGGTAAACGTCATCGGGGGCGTTTTAGCCGTCACGGGCGAGGGCTAGGACGTGCTTGAGTTGCGGCATAGCGCTGCCGGTGTTAAGATAGCCTTTGTCTACCGCCTTAGCAGGGCCGGTTTGATTTACGGATGAACCGGAATTTTCCCCAGGCCACGGACGGGTTTTCTCCAATGGGTAAGGGGAGGCGTAAGAGTGAACGATTCTGCGACACTGCGATTGACGCTGAAGGGAAGCGAAGAAAAACGGGAAGATCGATGGGCAGTCAAATCCTCCGAGTTCGGGTTCGTGGTCTACGGCGCCACGCGGGAGGAAGCTAACCAGGCTTTTGGGGAGGCGGTTACGGCCTTACTCGGCAGCTTTGGGGATGATCTTTCGCTGCGCCGGTACTTGGAAGACAAAGGGATCCAATACCAGTTGGCGACCGCAGACACCGAATCCTATTTCCAGCGCCATGTTGAGGTTCCCATTGGAGCGTCCGTCTAGCATCAACGGCCCTGAACTGATACGCACCCTGGAGCTGATGGGCCTGACCCTGCATCACCGGGCAGGTCCATATCGAGTTTTCCTGAATCGCGTACCGGGAGAACGAGTCCTTTTCTTGACCGAAGGTTGGGATCTGCCAGCCGAAGACGTTGAATGGACTCTGGAGCAGAATGGGTTGAGCGTGGAAAGGTTTTGGGAGTGTTACGAAAGCCTTTTTCAGAACTGATCTCGGCATAAAACCGCTACCCATCCCGCGCCAAAACTAGGGCGTGGACTTGGGTTGCGCCCGCGGTTTTCAGGGCGGCGGCGCATTCCGATAGGGTGCTGGCGGTGGTGGCTACATCGTCAATCAAGAGGGCGGTTAGGCCGGAGGCGTCGGCGGGGCAGGCGAAGTTGCCGGATACGTTGCTGCGCCGCTGCTGGGGGGATGGGGTTTGCGCTTGCGGCTGGGGGTTTTTGACGCGGATTAGCCGGTTTTCTTGCAGGGGGAGGTTGAGGGCGCGTCCGATTTCGCGGGCCAGTAGGGCGGATTGGTTGTAGCCGCGGCGGCGCAGGCGGCGGGGGTGCAGGGGGACGGGGATCAGGGCGTCGGCGGTTAGGGCGGCGGCGATGGCGGCGTCGGCGGTTGGGGGGGTAGCTGATGCGGCGTCGGCAGTTGGGGAGTTAGCGGCGTCGGCGGTTAAGGCGTCGTCGCCGTCGGCGGGGTTGCTTTGCAGGTATTGGGACATCAGGGCGGCGAGGGGTTTGGCGGCGGTTTTTTCGCCGTTGTATTTCAGGCGGTGAATGGCATTGCGTATTAGTCCCTCAAAGCGGTAAGGGGCGCGTAAGGAGTCGAAGCCGCGGGGGAAATTTTGGCACTCGGCGCAGATTCCGCCGACGCCGGGGGCGGCGCAGATTGGGCAGTAGGGGGCGGTCAGCGGGGTTAGGCGGGCGGCGCAGGATGGGCAGATGACGCCGCCATCGCGTCCGCAGCCGGCGCAGGGGGCGGGGAATAGGAAGTCCAGGGCAGCGCGGGTCAGGTTTGACAGCAATCGGGGTATGCTCCCGTTTTGTATTTGCCCGTCTTTTATGAGTATGCCCGGCATTGGCGGGGATGATGGGGCTTGACGGGTTAATGCCGGGTTTGCCAGCGGGTCAGGATTTGGGTGTCGCGGGGAAAGGCTAACGGGGGCAGGGCGTTAGTGGGGAAAAAGGCGGCGTCCAGGGCTTCCGGCCCGGGGGTTAGACTGCCGCCGGTTTCTTGGGCGGTGTAGGCGGCTACGATCACCGGGTCATCGGGCAGGGAAAATAGGCCGATGAGTCCGGTTATGGCTACCTGAATGCCGGTTTCCTCCCGGGCTTCGCGGGCGGCGGCGGATTCCACTACTTCGCCGCGGTCGACGAATCCGCCGGGGAGGCTCCATAGCCCGTAGCCGGTTTCGGTGGCGCGGCGGATCATCAAGACCGCGTTGTTGCGGGGGATTACGCAAACGGCGGCTATTTTGGGGTCGTAGAACACGATCCGCCCGCATTGGGGGCAGGCGGGGCGGGTGGCGCCGAATACCTGCCGGGGTTGCAACGGGGCGGCGCAGGAGGCGCAGAATTTGTCCGGCACGGGCGGTTGTCGCTCCGGGGGGTTGGCTGCTGCGGGCGGTTATTTAGGGGTGATGGAACTGCGGAGGTCAATGATGTTTTGGTCCGCGATGGGGTTGTCCTGGAAACGCAGGGCGGTTTGGTCGCCTTTCAGGTAGTAGTCGAACCAGTTGATGGTGTAGTAGTTGCGGATGTAGGCGGGCAGGTAGACGTTTTGGCCGTCAACTTCGCCCCAGTTCAAGGGGGTAAAAGGTTGGCCGGTGAAAGCGGGGTTGAGTACGTCATCACCGACGGCTTTGCGGGGGGCGGGGGTGATGACGTTCCAGTAGGATTCGCCGTTGACGGTGATCGGGTTTTCCCGGGTTACGGCGGCGAGGAAGTCGTCCACCAAGTTGCCGTGGTTCACATCTTTGACCGAGATGATGACTTTGTCGCCGGTGGCGCGGGTGTAGGCATTGCGGGCGATGGGCTGGGGGTTTTCGTCGGTGGGCAGGGCTTGCTCGGGTTCGAGGGTCCAGATTTCGCGGGGATCGCCGCCGGCCGCCTGGAGCGCGTTCCACATCAGGCCGCGGAACACATCTTGAACAAAGGCGTCCTCGGAGCCGTGGATTTGCATTACCGGGTTGGGGTTGCCGGCGGGCTGCCCGTCGGGGGCCAGGCCGTCGCCGAAAATGCCGGGGGGTTCCCAGTAGCGGGGCGCGCCGTTGTTGTAGCCCACCGCAGCGGCAACGCGGGGGTCTTGCGCCACAGTGAATTGGGCGGTCATCGAACCGAGGGAATGCCCCAAGATGCCGATGTGATCTAGATCGATAGCATTGGCGAACCTGCCGCAGACTTGGGCGGCGTGGGCGGTTTGCCCTCGGGCGGCGTAGTCCGACTGGCAAGCGGCGTCGGTTTTGTTAAGGCTTTCCAACCCGTCAATGATGGTGGATACGTCGCCGACGCGCTGGGTAAAGAACTCGGCCATCATTTGACCGACGCGCTGGCCGCCGCCGGCCACGGCGGTGAGGCTGGACAGATCAGGCATACCGGCGCCGCCGGGGAGATCCTGTCCAAAGAAGTAGCGGAAAAAGCCGGGGATGACTTTTTCCTCGTTCAAGATGGTCTGATAGGCGGCGTTCAAGGCGTCGGCATCGGCGGATTGGGCGAATCGGGAGTCGGGGCTGTCCAGGACGTTGGGGGTGGAGCTGTCGGATATGAAGCTGGGGGCGACGACGATGTAGCCGTTGCTGGCCAGGTATTCGGCAAAGGCGGTCCACATAATGGAGTTCCCGCCCAAGCCGTGCGCCGCGATGATTACCGGAAAAGAACCGGCGGCGATGGGGGCCTGGTAGTAGGATTTGATCAGCCGCTCCTTTACTTGGTCGGCGATGGCTTGGGCGGTTGCGCGGTCGGAAAAGGCGATTTGCATGGCGCTTTGGCCCTGCTCGTTGGTGATGCCGGAAAGGAAATAAAAGGCGACGGATTCGTAGCTTTGGCGGAAAACGGAGCTGGCGCTTTGCGCGAAGTCGTCGAAAGTCGCCAGGCGGGCGTCGGCGCCGGGCGCGGCGGGATACCAGATATGGGCGGCAACAATCTGGTTTTCTCCGGCATCGTTAATCGCCTTCAGCGTAGCCTTATAGTTGTCGGTGGCATGGTTGGCATTCCAGCCATCGAAAGGGCGGGCGGGGTCGTGAAAGTACAAGGGCGACATCCCTACGGGGTAGCCGCCCGGCTGGGTGTATTTTGAGACTTGCCCGGATTCCTGTCCGGGCGCAGGGCGTTGTCCGGCAATATCAGGCATCAACCCCCCGGCAAGCAGGGATAAGGCCAGTATCAGAAACAGCAGTATCGCCATCAGCGGCAATCCCCCTGGAGTTTATGGCCCGAAATTTGCGGGCGTTGTTTGGATTGTACCACGGCGAGGGGATGATTGCCAAACGGGATTTTAGGGTTTTTAGCCGCGGGAAAGCAGGGCGTCTACCGCGGCGCGGGTTGGCATAGAGTCCAGGGCGCCGGCGGCGGTGACGGCCAGAGCCCCCGCGGCGCACGCGAAGCGGACGGCAACGGGCAGGGAGTCGCCCTCCGCCAGGGATACGGCCAGGGCGGCGTTGAAAGCATCGCCGGCGGCTACGGTGTCAATGGCGGTCACTGGGAAAGGGGGTTGATGGCCGGCGCCGCTACTGTCGGCGTAGACCGCGCCCTGGGATCCCAGCTTGACTATGGCGGTCTTGACGCCGCGCCCCAGCAGGATCCGGGCGGCTCTCAAGGCATCGGTTGGGGCGGTTACGGGGAAACCCACCAGGGCTTCGGCCTCGGTTTCGTTGGGGGTGATTATGGAGCAGGCGCGGTACATTTCCGGGGGGAAGGGGCGGACGGGGCCGGGGTCCAGGATTACCGTTTTGCCAGCGGCGGATGCGGCGCGGGCTACACGGGCGGATAGTTCCGGGGTGACTTCCAGTTGGAGCAGCAACACGGATGCCTGCTGCATAGCATCGGCAACGGCGGCGGCTTCGGGTTGGCCGCAGGTTTCGTTGGCGCCCAGGATCTGGATGATCCGGTTTTGGGCGGCGGAGTCGATGTTGATTACGGCAATGCCGGAGGTTTGATTGGGGGCGATGGCGATGCGGGAGGTGTCGACCCCGGCGGTTTGCAGGGCGTCGATGAGTTGGGGGCCGAACAGGTCATCGCCAACGCGGCCGATCATCGCCGCGCGGCCGCCGAGGCGGGCAACGGCTACCGCCTGATTAGCCCCCTTGCCCCCCGGGTAGGTCAGAAACCGGCGGCCGGCGATGGTTTCGCCAGGCCCGGGAAACCGGGAGGAATACGTGACCAGATCCATATTTACGCCGCCCAGCACCGCTATGGCCGGGGGGTTGCTGCCGCTCATCATCGATCCTGTCCGGGGCGGGGGTTGGCGGTAAGCTAACATCGGCGGGATGGCGGGTCAATGGATCTGCGGGTTGGTTGGGCGTGCTATAATCGGCGGGTTGCCAAGTTTTAGCTGCCGGAGAATGGGAATTATGGCTGCTGCGCTGGATGATATTAAGGTTGTGGACATTACGCGGACTCTGGCCGGGCCTTTTTGCACTATGCTGCTGGGGGATATGGGCGCGGATGTGGTGAAAATCGAGGAGCCGTCGCAAGGGGATGAAACCCGTAACTGGACCCCGTTCTGGAATGGCGAAAGCACGCAGTTTTTGACCTTTAACCGCAATAAGCGCAGCCTGACGGTTAATCTGAAAGAGCCGGAGGGGGTGGAGCTGGTGCGGCGGATGGCCGCCGGCGCGGATGTGCTGATCGAAAGTTTCCGGGCGGGAACCCTGGACCGTATGGGGCTGGGGTATGACGCGATCAGCGCGGCGAATCCGGGCATTGTGTATTGTTCCATCTCGGGCTACGGGCGGACGGGGCCGATGTCGGATCTGCCGGGGTATGACTTGATTATCCAAGCGTATAGCGGGCTGATGCACCTTACCGGGGAACCGGACGGGCTGCCGTTGCGGGTGGGGTTTTCGCTGGTGGATTTGTTCGCCGGGATGATGGCTTACGGCACCGTGCTGACCGCGCTGCGGCAACGCGACCGCACCGGGCGGGGGCAGTGGGTCGAGGCATCGCTGCTGGATGGGCAAGTGGCGGCGTTGAGTTATCACGCCACCCGCTATTTCGGCACCGGCGAGGAACCGCACCGGATGGGTTCGGGGCATCCCAGCCTGGTGCCATACCAAAGTTTCGCGTCCTCGGACGGCTATTTTATCTTGGGCTGCGCCAATCAAGGGCTATGGGAGCGGATGTGCCGGAGCATCGGGCGGGAGGATTTGCTGGCGGATCCCCGTTTCGCCACTAACACCGACCGGGTGGCGCACCGGGATGCGTGCGTGGCGATTTTGACCGATGTTTTCCGGCAGGAGTCCACCGATTACTGGGTGTCGGCCATCAACGGCGCCGGGGTTCCCTGCGGCCCGATTAACCGGGTTTCGGAGGTGGTTACTAATCCGCAAATTTTGGCGCGGAATATGGTCGCGGAAATGGAACATCCGAATGTTCCCGACCTGAAAGTGCCTAATTCGCCGCTGAAACTGGCCGATTCGCCGGCGTCGCTGCGGCGTCCGCCGCCATTGCTGGGCGAGCATAACCGGGAGGTTTTGGCGGAACAAGGTTACAGCGCAACACAGATCGCGGATTGGCAAGCGCGGGGGGTGATCGGCGGCAGCGGGGCCTAGTTGATCTTTGACCGGATGGCAAGACGAATGAAAAAACTGCGTTTAATCCACACCTCCGACACCCATTTAGGGGATCCCGCCGGGCATCCGCGGGGCGACGCGGTATTGGCCGCGGTGGTGAATGCGGTGGCGCGGCTGGACGGTGATGCGCTGCTACTGGCCGGGGATGTGTTTGATAACGAGCGGGTATCGGATGACGCGCTGGCGCGGTTCGTGGCGCAGGCCGGCCGGCTGGATACGCCGGTGATAATCCTGCCGGGCAACCACGACTTGGCGCATAAGAGTTCGGTGTACCGCCGGGCGCCTTTCGTCGATGCCCCGCGCAATCTGCGGGTATTGCTGGCGCCCGATGGGGAAAAGCTGCTATATCCCGAGCTGGATCTGGAGGTTTGGGGGCGGGGGATGCTGTCGCACACGCCGGATTTCCGCCCGCTACGGGGGATGCCGCAACCAACGGCCGGGCGGTGGCTGGTAGCACTGGCGCACGGCCATTTTCACGGCGAGGGGGAGCGGGAGCAGCGTTCCTCGCCAATCTACCCGGAGGATGTCGCGGCGGCCAAGTGCCACTATCTAGCCCTGGGCCATTGGGATCGTCATTGCGATGTATCCCGCGGCGGCACAACCGCAGTATATTCCGGCTGCCCCTACGGCCCAATCGGAGCGCCGGAGCAGGGGGCCGTGTGCGTCGTGGATCTGGACCCGGCGGCCGGGGTCAGCTACCGCCTGGAGCGGTTGGGGTAGGCGGCTGGAGCGGCGGGCGGCGATTTTCTGCTATCTCTGCTATCATTGAAAGGCGAAAGGCGCAGTCCTTGCGATGGGGGTTTGTTATGAAACGGCTTACCCGCGACCATAAGATTTATGTTCTCGACCCGGCGAACCCGCTGGCTATGGTGATTGATTCCGGCGAGGAGCTGATGGTGGAAACTTGGGACGCTTTCGAGGGCATCCGCGATCCGCAGGCGCTGGATGAGAAACAACTTAAGGGCCCGGCGATTGGGCCTATCTATGTGAACGGCGCGGAGCCGGGGGACGCCTTGCGGGTGGATTTTATCAGCGTTACGCCCCGGGCGGATGAGGGGGCGGCGCACATGGTTTCGCCGGGCCGGGGTTTTCTGGAGCAGGAGTTTGACCGGGCTTATCCTACGGTGATGGCTATTGAGGATGGCTGCGTGGTTCTACCCAGCGGGGTCAAACTGCCGCTAAAGCCGTCTATAGGGTTGGTGGCTACTACGCCCACTTATCCGCAGCTTACGGCCAGCGATAGTGGCCCTTATGGAGGCGATATTGACATTAAGGAATTGGTGGAGGGGAGTACGTTGTGGCTGCCGGTGTTGGTGACCGGGGGATTGCTGGCGATGGGGGATTGCCACGCGGTAGTCGGCGACGGGGCGGTAGGCGGCACCGGGGCGGAGTGCGCGGCCGACAGTCATATTCGCGTGACAGTGGAAAAGGGTATGAATATCGCTGGTCCGCAGGCGATGACGCCGGATTATTTTGTGGTTCTGTATTACGGTGAGGAACTGGGGCCGGCAATGAAAGGGGCGGTTCGCAGTATGGTGGATTTTCTGGTGCGGGAAAAAGGGATGGAGCCTTATGACGCTTATACATTGCTGAGTTTGGCGGGGGATGTGCGAATGTCGCGCACTTTCCGCCCAATCAGCCCGGTTAAGATGCTGCTGGATCGGGGGGCGCTGGAGCAGTTGGGGTGATTGGGGTATGGAATTATTGGGTTGCCGGGAACTCCGCTTTCCAAAGGTGTTCCTGGCCGGGGATGTACTGCCCGGTGCGGATCCGGGCGATTTCGTAATCGGGCAGGTTGGCGACAGCCAGGCACTTTCCATCCCACATAACGCCGAGGCTGCGGAAGTAGAAGTCCAGGTTGTCGAACCCGTATTCCCGGCGATCATCGGGCAGATCGTTGGGGTTGGCCGGAAAAAGGTGCAGAAAGAATTCATCTGCTATATCCGCCGCGGCGCACTGTTCTTTGCGGTAAATCACGCGGTCGCCGTTAAAGTATATATCAAAACGTCCCCTGGCGGCGGGCGGCGAATTATCCAGGCCGGCATAAGTGTCCTGGATTTGCCGGTACCGGCTTTTGTAGGGATATTCGCCGGTCACCGGGCGGGCGACCGGGGGGCGCAGCATAGTCTCTCCCATTATCGCCGTTATGCCGGCATAGGCCCGATACCGCCGGATACGTACCTGAGGGGTAATGTCCGGCTGGAATGTTTCGACTCTAAAAACGTCATTTCCCTGCGGGCCGGTTTCAACGAAAGTGAGCGGGCCAAATATAGCGCCGAGCGGCGTCACGCCGAAGTTGACTAAAGTATTGCCGTTGTCCAGCCGGAATGCGCTACTGACGATACTGGAGTAGGTATCCGTCGCGGGGCGGTATTCCCACACTTTAACTGCGGTGCGGGTGTCATGGTCCAGGCGCAGTTCCAGGGCGCGGGAGTATTCGCCGCCCTCGGAATCCGGGCGATTTAAGCCATTGTCGAATACTAGGATGTTGCCGTTGGGCAGTTCCGCTGCGCTGTGCTGTCCATAAAAGCGGTCATTAGGGTCGGGAAAGGCGTAATCGCTGTCCGGCCCGCCAAGCTGCCACTCTATGGATTGGAAGTCCGGTGATAGGGAAAAGACTTGGTGCCGGTTGCGGGAGCTAAGAATAAAATTGCCGCGCCTCCCGGCACTAACGGAATTGATGTGCGTCCAGCGATGATTGCTATCCCATATACCGCGCTGAGACTGGTCGGAAATGTCCCAGAAATCCCTGGAATCCCATACTTGTTCGATAATTCCGGTCTGCGGGTCCCAGATATTCAGAGTGTCGACCACGGCGGCGGTGTCCGGGGCGCCGCCATTGGCTGATTCGTCCAGCGTGATATGGGTGTCGCTGGGGTAAAGAATGCGCCCGTCCTCCAGCATCAAGAAATCATGGTGCGGGATCCCCGCCGCATCGCCTGCCGCAATCCGGTCAACCATCTCGCCCAAAGGCGTAATTTCAATGATGCAACACTTATATCCTACATATACCAAATTGCCGTTGGGCTTTTGCTGAATTGTATTAGGCGAGCCGGTAACACCAGATCCTCTCTCATGGTTAATGATATAATACCAAACAATGTTTCCCGTCTCATCCCAAAAGAGATAGTACATATCATCGCGAGCGCGGTAGCCGGTTACAATCAGGGGCTGCGTGCTTCGCCCGCTAACCCACGTTTGCCGGATATCGAGGCGCGAAGGCAGCCGCCCGGTGGTAAACTCCCCGGAGGGGCCGAGGGTTTCTGCGCCGTCGGCATCTTGGATCCCTATAATGTAGGCGTAGGCGGTTTCGGGGCGCAGCCTTACCACCGGGATGGTATGGGCGGTTCCCGGCTCGCTCAGGGCGGTGCGGAATTTGCCGGCGTCGGGGTTGTCGTATTCGACGAATACGCGGGCCTCGCGGGATAGGGTCACTTGGACTTCCGCGATGAGCGAGTTGGCGGGGCTGATGGCTGCGCTATGGTCAATGACGGCCACGCCGCCGCCGCAGGCCACGGTCAGGGCAAGAAAAACGCTGAACGCTACTACGGCGGCCATCAGCATCGTACAGCGTCCGGACCGCAAAAGTCGGGGGGGGGGGGGGGGGGGGGGCAGTAACATCATAGCGCAGATAATCATATATCGGGATGCCCCTTTAGTCAAGACTGCCGGGTTTGTTCCGGCAAAGGAAATCACGGGTTCGCGCTTTGGGATGAATGACGCCGGGGCGTGGGCGGCGGAATGGTGGTATAATGCGCGGGTTGCCCCCCGGCTGCTTGGGCCGCCGGGCGGCGCAGTCGCTTAGGGCAGGGAGATGATTATGCACATCGGATACTTTACGGAGCGGCCGTATCAGGATCCTCAGTCGGGGTATTTCGGGGCTACCGGCAAGCCGATTATGGACTTGACGGTCAGCAACGAAATCTACGACCCGCAGTTGGGCGCCCATCTGTATAACCGCTACCTGGACGAAAAGCTGTACGCCGAGGAAATGGGTTTCGACGGCCTGATGCTGAACGAGCATCACGGCACGCCCTTTTGCATGGGCGGGGCGATGAATGTCGAAGCCAGCATTCTGGCCCGGATCACCCGCCGGGCCAAAATCGTGCTGCTGGGGAACATTATCCCCATCTGGGACGACCCGCTGTGGCTGGTGGAGCAGCTTTCGATGATTGATATGATTTCCCACGGGCGGCTGGTGTCGGGCTGGGTGCGGGGTACGGGGCGCGAAAGCGTGGCGCATAACGCCCCGCCGCCCTATAACTGGGAGCGGTTCCAAGAAGCGCACGAGTTTATCGTGAAAGCCTGGACTACCCCGGGGCCGTTCCGGTGGGAGGGAAAGCATTACCAGTTCCGGCACGTAAACCCGTGGGCGCGGCCGTACCAGAAGCCGCACCCGCAGGTTTGGCTGCCGGGGGTGATCAGCCGGGATTCGCTGATGTGGGCCGCGGAAAAGCGGATCCCCTACATTATGCTGTCCACCGAGCTGGAGCCTACCAAGCGGGCGTTCCAGTTGTATCACGATACCGCGGCGGAGCTGGGGTACGAATCGGGGCCGCAGAATCTGGGGTATCTGTGGAAAGTACACGTGGACGAAACCGAGGAGCTGGCCGAGGAGGCGGGGCGCAAGTTCGTGCAGGGGCCCAGCAATCCCTTTTTGGCGGGGAACGAGGGGACGACCAATCCGGCGCTGGTGAACCTGCCGGGGCTGACCTCGCGGCGGCGGGTGCTGCCGACCCAGGGCAGCGCCACCGCGGCCCGGGGCGGCCCGGCCAGCGTTCTGGGGCGGGCTTATGAGCAGCAAATCGCCGACTATACCATCATCTCCGGCACGCCCAAGACGGTGATCCCCAAGATCCGGCACGTGCTGGAGTATCTGCGGCCGGGCAGCGTCTTTTTCTGGGACGGCGACGGCGCCATGACCCACGATGACACGATGCGCAGCCTGCGGCTGATGGGCGAGGAAGTGATCCCGGCGGTCAAGGAAATCGCCAAGGATCTGGAACTCCCCAGTTCCTTTGAGGTCAATCCGGCCACCGGCAAGCCTTTCCCGGAGCAAACCCCGTCCGCCACCGCCAGCGCCGAGGGCGGCCACCGCGCGGATTAGCGGCAGCCGACCGGCCGGCAACGGCGCGCAATGGGCGGGATTCGTCTTATCCGGGTTGGGCGAATCCCGCCGCTAAGTTATACGCCGCGTTTTATGGCGACGGTTCAAGATCGGGGCAATCTAATCCCTAGTAAATATCAGATCAACGCCCCCGCTTACCAAGGGGCCGGGATGATAATTATGGCCGAACCGGACAAGGGGCGGATTGCGGATGTAGCGGTGATCGGCGGGGGGCCGGCCGGCAGCGCCGCGGCGGCGATGCTGGCGCGGCAGGGCTGGCGGGTAACGCTACTGGAGCGGGAACGGTTTCCCCGGGAACACGTGGGGGAGTCGCTGCTGCCCGCCAGTATGCCGGTGCTGGAGGAACTGGGGGCGATGGCGGCGGTGCGGGAAGCGGGATTTTTGCCCAAGTATGGCGCTACCATGGTTTGGGGGCGCGACCCGCAGCCGTGGAGCTGGCAGTTTCGGGAAACCAGCCCGGCCTATCCGCACGCTTTCCAAGTTTGGCGCCCCGATTTCGACCAGATTCTGCTGGATAACGCCCGCGGCTGCGGGGTTGATGTGCGGGAGGGCTGCCGGGTGTCGGGGGTTGTCCTCCGACCACCTCAAGATGAATGGGGCGGGGAATCGCTTTCAACAGTTCGGTATGTGTCGGATGTAGGAGGGCGGGGGGAATTGCGGGCGCGGTTGGTAGTAGATGCCAGCGGGCAAGCGGCGCTACTGGCGCGGCAGACGGGCGCGCGCCAGTGGGATTCTTTTTTTCGCAATTTGGCGGTTTACGCATATTTTGACCGCGTGACGCCGCTGGCGCCGCCGGATGAAAATAACATATTTATCGAAGCCTATCCGCATGGCTGGTTTTGGACTATTCCGCTGCACAACGGCTGGAGCAGCGTCGGGGCGGTAGTCGATAATGCCGTTGGCGGCGAGGGGATCCGGCGGTTGGGGGCGCGGGGATTCCTGTCGGCGCAGTTGGCGCAGGCGCCGCATACCGCCTCCAGACTGCGCGATGCCGGGTGGGCCGCCGGGCCGCGGGTGGTGCGCGACTGGTCCTATTCCGCTACGCAAACCGCCGGGCCGGGGTATGTGATCAGCGGGGATTCCGCTTGCTTCGTGGACCCGCTATTCTCATCGGGGGTGCATCTGGCGTTGATGTCCGGGGTGATGGCCGCCGCTTACGCCGCTACCGCGCTAAAGGCGGCGGAAAGCGGCGATCATCCTCTGGCGGAGGGGGCCGGCAAGGTGTATCAAGAACTCTATTATAAGGAATACAACCAATTTCGCGAGCTGGCCCGGCTGTTTTATGCCAGTAACCTCACCGCGGATTCTTATTTTTGGGCCGCCCGGCGGATCACCGGTGACGATGCGTTTTCGCCGCGGCACAGCTTTATCCAGGCGGTGGCTGGACAGCCGCCGCGGGGTTATGAGCGGGTGACGCTGGAGCGGGGGGCCGCCCCCGCCGGGTTCGCCGCCAGCGTGCGGGCGGTGGAGGGGGAACGGGCGGATCGCGCCCGCCGCCTCGCCGCGCTACGGGCTGATCCGCAGCGCAATCAATTGCTGCCGGCAATTCCCCGCCTGTCCAACGGGGTACAAGTTGCCCGCAAGCCGGTGTTGGGGCCGGGGGAGTTCGTCTGGGGGTATAGCTTGAGTGCCGTGTCGCAGCCGGAAGGCGCCCCATGCAGCGAACTGGTAGCCGCGCTGGTTTCCTTGATCGACGGACAAACTCCGCTGTCAACCCTAGTAGAGCGTCTGTCGCCAAAGCTAGGGCAATCCGCCCGCGCCCAACTGGAGCAGGCCGTCACCCGCACCGTGGAAATCCTGTACATTGACGGAACGATCGCCACGCTGGGGTTCCCAGGGGAGGTTTAGCGCAAAAGATGCCGGTATATACTGGTAAATCCGCCAGCGATTTTCTAAGGCGGCTACCCGGCTTTGCTGTTGCCTGATTTGTTTGGCCGCCGGATTCGTCTTACCGATGCGGGCTGGGCCCATATCATCGGAGCGCACCCGTATATGGTAGACTTGCCAGCGGAAATCGGGGAAACGCTGCGACATCCCGATGAAGTCCGGCGGTCGGCCCGCGACCCGGAGCGAGCCCGTCTCTACTACAAATGGTATTCCGGCACTATCATAGGCGACAAATGGATCTGCATCGTAGTCAAAGTTTTGCCCGGCGAGGCTTTTGTCCAAACCGCCTACGCCACCAGTAAAATCAAGCGAGGTGAACTGTTATGGCCGATCTAGAAAAGACCAAAGAGATTGTTGACCAAAATCTACTAGAGCAAGGGCTGATCAGCGTCTGGTACGATAACACCGGCTATCTCTGCGAGGCGATTTGGGTTAGGGGACTAACTTATTTCACCGGTTGCGAACATAAAGAAGTGTTGCCGATGGTGGATCTGAAAGAAAATCTCTGCGGGTTTATGATTCACGGCGTTGAATGGATCAGCGACGGCGTGGACGGATACGTCACCGTCAACCTGAAATCGGATCTGCCGATCAAAACAAGTGAGGTTGATCTTAACGGGCAACGGAAAAACTCGGCCGCACGCGCAGATCGTCACAATCCGATCGAACAAGGCATAATCCAAGTCCGGTTCGACCGGGAGGCGCACTATTGCGAAGTAATTTGGGGCGATAGCGGCATCAGCTTTGTGCCAACCGAAAGCGAATTTATACTAGCCTTGACGGATGCGGACGGCGTTCTCTGCGGCTTCAGAGTCATCAATACCGATGTGCTGGCGAAAAACCCCGAAGGCATGGTGAGCGCCGAACTGAAAACCCGAACCGCCGCCAATGTCGCTTGAGCCGTTATACGCCTCCGGCAATCAACGCCCGTCACGCCGAAAACGAAAATTAGGGTTTCCGCAATCTCAAACAGGAGACAGCTAACAATGACCACGCAAACCGATACGCTGCAAGGCCGAATCGCCATCGTCACCGGGGCGGGCAGCCCCATCGGGATGGGCCGCTCCATTACCGCCGCCCTAGTGCGCGCCGGCGCCCGGGTGGCGATGCTGGATGTTAATGCGGAATGGCTCGACCGCACCGCCAACGATCTGCGCGAAGTCGGGGGCGATGATGCGGTGCTGCCCATCGTGGCCGATGTCACCAGCCCGGAGTCGGTGGACGCCGCGGTGAGGCGGGTGGCCGACGAAATGGGCGGGGTGCATATCCTGGTGAACAATGCCGGCATTAACGCCCGCACGGGCGGGTTCGGGGCCGGGGCCGCGGGCAGCCAAAACGATTTTTGGACCATCCCGCCCGATGCCTGGCTGCGGGTGATTGGCGTGAACCTGAGCGGGCCGTTCCTGATGGCGCAAGCGGTGGCGCCGTATATGGTCGAGCAAGGCCACGGGCGCATCATCGGGGTGACCACCAGCATGGACACGATGTGGCGCAAGGGCGGGGCGCCCTACGGCCCGTCGAAAGCCGGCCACGAGGCGCTGGTGGCGATCATGGCGCAGGATTTGGCCGGCACCGGCGTAACCGCCAACGTGCTTACCCCCGGCGGGGCCACCGCCACCAATATGGTGCGCCCACCGGAGGGCGCCAGCGCCGATGCGCTGATCCGCCCCGAAGTGATGCAGTCCCCAGTGGTATGGATCGCATCGGACGAAGCGGCGCACTGGAACGGCCGCCGCATAATCGCCTACTATTGGGACGATGCGCTACCGTTGGAGGAACGGCTGGAAAAGTGCAGCGCCCCGGCCGCCTGGCCGCAGTTGGGGTTACAAGCGGTCCATCCCGACTGGTTCGGGCAGGTGTAGGATCTGGGGTAGGATCTGGGGAATAACGGCAAAGGCGTAAAGGATGGCGCGGTTTTCCGCCATCCCTTGCGCCCCCCGCCAGTATGGTGTATATTGGGATTTATCCCAAGTATCCATCCATCAGCGGCATCAAAATAAGGGGGCAGGCAATGCTACTAACGGCTAACGACAAAAACGGTGTACACGGTATGACCGGCATTCAGGATCCGATCTGCCACTATTGCGGGAAAGAACTGAGCCCCGAGTTTGATTATTCCTGCACGGCCTGCGGTCGCATAACTTGCGACAACCATAACGACGTCTGCCAAGAGGAATATGGCGAACATTACACGGAAAAGGGATGCGATTTGGTAACTTGCTTTGTGTGTCTAGAAGCCCACACAAAAGCACACCATCCCAACATCCCCTAACCCTATCCTGCCAAAGAGGTGCCAAATGTATACCGATGCAACGGCGTATGCTTGTGATGCAGTCGCCGGTGGTTTGGATAGCGTCGGACGCGGCGGCGTATTGGAACGGCCGGCACATTTTCCCTCGTTAGCATACGCTGAGGATTTAGTGCATGGAAGGTAAATATGACAGTTTTTTGAAATGTGCGTAAACACATATACGCACATATCATTCTGACTCCGCAGAGGAATTGCTATGAATGTCGATGCCACTGCCTACAAAATGGCTCAAGCCGGCTTGCAACAAATCGAGGAAGCGGTACTCAAATTGCTGGCAGTCAACCCCCAAGGTCTGCGAAATGCTCAAATCGCAGACTTGTTGGACTTGCGCTCAGATTTCCGAGGGCGTCAAAAAGACTATCTGACATATTCAGTTCTGGGCGGTCTTATTGCCAAAGGAAAAGTTATCCGAAATGATGGAACCAAACTATTTACCAATGTAGCAATGAAGAGGGAAGATATTGATGTGGCGACCATAGGGAAAGCTATGTATGATGAAATCCGGGGGGAGTTGGAAGAAACTCAAAAAGGGAAAATGATCGTCATTGATGTCTTGAGTGGCGATTATGAGATTGGCAATGATGATTTGGAAGTTACAATGCGATTGATTGAGCGCCGCCCAGACGCGCTCACTTGGGGCGAACTTATCGGATATCCTGCTCCTTACCGTATGGGGGTAAGGATCAACATTGGGGCAATATGATCAGAGGAAAAGTAGAAATATCAGGGGTAGAAGACGGCATTACCTATCTAGAAGCACGGATTACAGTCAATGTTGCAGGCCGTAACACCAATTTCCGAACAGAAACCGCTATTATAGATACGGGATTCAATGGTTGGTTGAGTCTGCCTGAAAGCACGATAAAAGAGCTTGGCTTGACATACCTCGGCCAACGGCCTGCGGTTCAAGCCAACGGTGAAGCTCAATTGTTTCGTATTTACGGAGTGCTGGTATCTTGGGATGGAGACCAACGGGCAGTGTTGGTCCATCAAGCGGAAGGCACCCCCCTAGTAGGCATGGGGTTGCTGAAAGGCAGTCGTCTCACTATGGACGTGCAAGAAGGCGGGGATGTAATTATCGAGGCGATACCAAGCCGGTAAGCTGAGTTGAAAATGGACAGCTATGCCAGATTTCCCATTTCAAACGGCGAAACCGTTGATGTAGTATGGGAGTGTGAGACACTAGACGATGGTTTATCATCTCTGCTGAAAGACATTCTAAATTGAGGCGTGAAATGGCTGAATTTCCTGAAGTCACTCTCCGATTTTTTTCAGACAGTAGGGGGCAGTGCGTAGACCAGCAAGCGAAGATTGTCCACGGCTACATTGTATCGGAAAAATACGGTGTAGTTTTCCCAATGCCAAGCCAGCCCACCAAAACATACAAGCTGGATCAGGTAGGGCATCCCCCAGCGCAAACCGGAGCAGAGTACATTTTTACCGAAGACGCGATGCCGCCTGAGCAGGACTCTAAATTCGTCAACACTTTCTCGGTGAAGGTATATCAAGACGCTAAAGATGGTAAGCTGCGCTGATTGTGATCAACAATCAGCTACCCGGCAATTAAACTTACATCAAAGGGAGGTAGACGTCTATGTCAGAACTCGCGTATAAAATCCAGGGTTTACTGGATTCTGCCGATCAAGCCTTTGACGCCGACAATGTGCGTGAAGGTTCTTGGCTGATGTGGGATGCTATGCGGACTGTTGTATCCGCTATAGCCGCTAAATATGAGTGGCAGTGCAGTAGCTTGGACGAAATTAAGGAAGTCATATATCGGCTGGATGGCGTTGATGCGGCAGGGAATTCCATCGGATTCCCCTGGCATTTTATGCACTTCAGCGTTGCCAACACTTTCCGGGAACACGCCGAAACCGACGAGTGGGAATATCCAGAGTTTCAGTGGGGCGAATCGGCGTTCAGGATGGGCCGCAAGTCGGTCAAAAAATTTGTGGCATTGCTAGTGCAATATGCCGAAACGGAACGGGAAATTCAATGACCTACGAGGATCATATTGCGGCGGCGAAAACATTTCTGCTTGCTGAAGCATTGTTGAACCAATCAGAATTTGGAATGATTGCCGCTGAAGCTATATGGGGGGCTACAGTGCAAGTCATAGACGCGGTCAATCATCGTATCGGGGAAAGACACGCCGGAAACAATCGCGATCGAGAGCAGCTCGTTGAATATCTGGTGATTAAATACGCCGCTAATGACATTGTTGCCGGATTTGACGGCGCAAAAACCTATTTGCACAACCATTTCTACACCGGCCGGTTGAACGGCGGAGAGCTGTCGCACTACCTGAAAATAGGCGCAGCATTCGTGAATCGAATGATAGAAATGTCCGCATTGGAAGGTTCAGGAAGTTAAATTGCCCGATGTGTTATCTTACCGGGCAGAGGGGGGGAGGTAGGTTATGCTTTCGTAAAATGAACATTTTTTCCATAACCAAATACCCGCCGCTTGAGCCGAATTTTCCGATTTCATCTCGTTACGGCAAATTCTAACCCAAACGGCAGGCCGGCGCAAGGGCCGATTCGGGCTGCTATTTGCCCGCTTTGATGAACTCCGCGATGCGCTCGCCAATCATCATAGTGGTTACGTTGGTGTTGGCGCGGATGCAGTCGGGCATTATCGAAGCGTCGGCGATGCGGAGGTTTCGCAGCCCGTGGACTTTGCCGTGCTGCATCACCACCGCCATCGGGTCGGCGGCGGGGCCCATCTTGCAAGTGCCGGATATGTGCTGCGAGGTGGTCACTTCGCGGCGAAGGTATTCGTCCAGGGCTTCGTTGGTCGCCAAGTCGGCATCGGTGGGTTCGATCCGTTCCTGGATGATGTCCTGAAACGCATCGCTTTCGCCCAGCTTGACGCATAGCCGGACGGTTTCGCGCAGCCGCTCCAGATCAAAGGGATCCTGTAGATAGTTGTAATCCAGATGCGGCTGCCGGGCGGGATCGGCGGAGGCCAGGCGAAGTTGCCCGGCGCCGGCGGCCAACTGGATGCCGCTGGTAAGGCGGATGCCCACCGGTTCCATGCGGTTGCCGCCCCGGTTGATGCGCTCGGTGGCGAAAGACTGCATGGACATTTTCATATCGTTGCGCAGGGCCGAACCCTCAGCGGTGTAGCGCAGGGTGACCTGCATCCGGGGCGCCATGCCGTCCAGCGGAATGCCCGGCCTAGTCCGCCAAGTGACCCAGATCAGGGGATGGTCGCGCAGGTTTTGCCCCACGCCGGGCAAGTCGGCGACCACGGGGATGCCGAACTCCCCGAGGTGCGCGGCGGGGCCGACCCCGGACAGCAGCAATATATGAGGGGAGCCGATGGCGCCGGAGCTAAGGATGATTTCGCCGCCCGTGACGATAAAGGTTTCGCCGCCGCTTTCGACTTCGGCCCCCACGGCGCGGTCGCCGTCAAACAAGATGCGCCGCACTTGGCAGTTGGCGCGGATGGTGAGGTTGAGCCGGTGCCGCGCCTGGTCCAGGTAGCCCAGCGCGGTGCTAATCCGCACGCCGCCGGGGTTGTTGAACGGCGTGGGGCCAACGCCGGTGGAGTCGGGGTTGTTATGATCGGGACTGTCGGGAAAGCCCGCTTCACGGCAGGCGTCGTAGAACGCCTTTTGCGCCGGATGCCAAGTTTCGGGCTTGAATCGGTGGCAAACGATCGGGCCATCGGTGCCGTGAAAGTCATCGGAAAAGTCGGTGTCGGTCTCCAGCTTGCGGAAATAGGGCAGGCAGTCTGCGTAGCCCCATTCACTATTGCCCGCGGCGGCCCAAGCATCGTAATCCTCCGGCACGCCGCGCAGAAACACCTGCCCGTTAATGGCGCTGGAGCCGCCGGTGACTTTGCCGCGCGGCACCAACATCGGCGGCGCATCATCGGTAGCCTTGCCCGTGAATTGCCAGTTGTGGTCGCTGACCATAATGTCTATTTCGGTGGAATAGCCGAACTTGACTTCCTCCGGCAGCCGCTCAAAGTCGGGATAGTCGGGGCCGGCCTCCAGCAGCAACACCGATACGGACGGATCCTCGGTCAGCCGCGTCGCAATGATGGAGCCGGCGGAACCGGCGCCGATCACAATGTAATCGTAGTTCATCTTTTCCCATCCTTGTTATGGATTAAACGGGTATGGATTAAACGCCGCGGGCGCGATCTATGCCAGGTTTGTATTCCTTAGATCCCCGGCGTTCCCGGCGCCCGCTGCGTTTAATTGCCCCTGCATTCAGATCAGAGCATCCGGCGTTTGGATCCCGTCCAGATCAGCGTCGGTCGCCGGATGGTCCAGAGTCATCCCCAAGTCGGCGATCATATAGTGGTAGACCTGCTTCAGATGGTGGGTACTGTGGCTCAGCACGATGTTGAGCAGTTCTAGGACCGTCACTTCGCCGCCGTAGTGCGCCGGAACCACGCGCTCAAAGGCGTCGGCGTTGCCGCTGTTGAGAAATGCGATGATGTCATCGCGGACTTGGCATCCATATTCGGCGATTTGCGGAGCGGTGGTGACCTCTTTCAGCCGCAAGTCCTGCGCGGCCATATCGTCCCAGCTCATGCTGCCGACTTCGTGGGAAAGGTAAGCGATTTCGGGGAAAGCCAGGATATGCACCACGGTGTCGCGCAGGCTCCAGGGCCGCCAGGGAACAATCGCGTCCAACTGCCCTTGGGTGAACTGGTTATTCGCCCGCACCGCGGCGGACATCACCACGCCGTATTTTTCCGCCAGCCAGCCGGTCTTGCCGGAAAGGTCCACGGAAACGTCCAGGCGCAGGGCGGGTATCAGCTTTTTGGGATAGTAGCCGATGATGACCTCGGTGTCGTCAATAATGGTGACCGGCAGCGACTTGATGCCCCGCCCGCGCAAATGCTCCACCGCGGCGGGTTCCGACAGCAGGTCATGGTGCTGGTAAGGTACGCCGTTGGATTTCAGGAACTCCTCCAGAGTCCGGCAACTGAATCAACCAGGCTGGGTATAGACTTGCACGTCCATCGCCATCACCAGCGCCTCCTTCGCGAATGTTGCCGCCATCGTACCACGCCGGGGGCGGGATGGGCAGGGGTATAGTGACATTTTGCGCTTGCCGGCGGGACAAAGGTTAGGCTATGGTAGCTGACGATTTAGGCGCAGAGGATGCCGGATATGCTGAAAAGGTTGCCCTTGGCCAGCGTGATCACCGCCGTGTTACTAGCGATTTTGGGCTGTTCGCAAACGGTCACCGTAGCCGTGACGCCCACGCCCACGCCGCCGCCAAACGTCGAAGCCACCGTAGTCGCCAGCGTGTTACAGACCATCGCAGTCGATCCTACCCTCGCCCCAATCCCCACGCCCACACCCACGCCGATGCCTACCCTCGCGCCAACGGCCACGCCGCGCCCGACAGCCACGCCAATACCAACGCCTACCCCAACGCCGGCACCCACCCCAACGCCGGCGCCTACCCCAACGCCGACGCCGACACCCACGCCGACGCCGACGCCGACGCCGACGCCGACACCTGCACCTACGCCAACGCCAACACCGACACCCACGCCGACGCCGATGCCGACGCCCACACCCGCGCCTACCCCTACGCCCACGCCTCGCCCCACACCCACCGCAACGCCAACCCCCGCCCCTACCCCTACGCCCACGCCCGCCCGGCCGGAGGTGAAAATTCCTTGCCCTGAAGTGATTCCAGAGCGCAGCACTTCCGTAACCGCCCTCGGCGACGGGGCATCCATCACTATGTCCCCCGGCACCCCATTCGCCGGCAGCGATGTTCATTTCGTCGCCGCCGGGCTCCAGCCTTGGGATGTTCTTGAAGTCACTTTCATTGAGCCGGACGGCCAAGAAGCCGTATGGATTAGGGATGACCATTTTACCAGCGACCGGGGCGCCAAATATTTCTTGGCCGACCGGAATGGCGAAGCTCGCTGGACCAGGTATGGCGCCCAAGACCAGGTAGGGGATTGGGCGGTGCATATCAGAATCGATGATTCCTTGAGTGTCGTCAGGTATTCGTATACCAAATTTGAGCTACCGCGGCGAGTTCAAGCGCAGTTGGGAGTGCCGCTGTACGGATGTCGCAGCGATGAGGCGGTAATTTTCTTTTCCGATTCAGTCAATTTCGCCGTAACCGTGGATCTGCACGCCCAGCTGGAGTTCGCGGCGGATTTGATGGAGCAGCATCTAGGCGTCCGAACCGCCGAAATCCCGATTATCTATATGCTGGGAAACCAGGCGGATTTCGAGAGTTCACAACGGGCGTCCGGCATAGAACCGGGATGGGAAGCCGGGTTTTTCCGCTCCTACGGGGAATATCCGGGCATTTACATCCAAAGCGATGGACAGAAAACGGATGTTTACCATACATTAACTCACGAATACGTCCACTTTCTGCTGGACGAAATAACCGGCGGGGCCATACTACCCATTTGGTTGAATGAGGGTCTGGCCGGATACTATGAGTTTGAGGTTGGCCGGCAAGGGGATTTCCCCGACGCCTCCTATGCGCGAATGCTACGGTCAGGCGACACCGCCCGCAACGCCGCGGTTGCCGGCCGTCTATTCGCCATGCGGCAACTGGAAAGCCATCGGGAATGGAACCGGCGCTCGGGGGATCTGCTGGTTTCCTTGCAGTACGCCCAAAGCCACATGGCGGTTCGTTATCTGACAGAACGATACGGCGAATCCGCCCCCATTAAAATCATCCGGGAGATCAGCGGCGGCGCAACCCTGAATGCTGCCATGGCAAAGGTCACCGGGGTTGATTACGCGCAATTTGAATCCAACTTTGTCGACTGGCTGACTAATTGGGATGACCCGGTACGCGCCGCCGCGCGCCCATATCTGCAAGTCATAAACGAACTTTCGGCGGAAGTAAACGCGATCCGGGCGCTGCGGAACGAAGCGGTGGGGGAATGGAACTTGCACTTCGACCGCGGCAGGGCGAAAGAAAGCGCGGTTGAAGTGCAATCCCGCGCCGCCAATCTGTATGCCCGCATCGCTGCGTTGCAACCCCCGCCCTACGTCGCTGATCTTCACGATGCCGCGGTAGCATACTTCAGGATTCTGCGCGACTGGCTGACGGAGGACTCGGAATTTCTAGCCACCGGCCACGACTCCTACCGGGTGGCGGCCAATGCGATGATTCCCGAAGTGACCTACCGGAGATTCGACTTTATAACCCGGCTGAACGACGTCAGCATCATTCTAAATTTCGACAATTAACCCCCGTCTGGGGCCAGGTCGCGCTCAACCCCCGTTTGACATTAAGGAGGGATCTGATTACCATACCGGCCCCGCAACCCCCGGCGGAAACCGAATCGGGGTGGCGGTAGGCAAAGGTTGACAGGAGGAATCGTAGTATGCAGGCGGAGTGCCGTATTCCCGGGTTGAAAGCTCGGTGGTCAATGTTTGTCGCATTCGCGAGCCTGATGGCGGCGGCGTTTCTATTGCTTTTTTCCGCGGCTTGCCAGACAGACCCGGAACCTACGGCAACGCCGCGGCCTACGCCTACCCCGCAGCCTACGTCTGCGCCAGCGGTAGCGCCGCGCCCAACGACCCCGCCAACAGCGACGCCGCGCCCGTCAGCCGCGCCAACAGCGACGCCGCGCCCGCCAGCCTCTCCAACTCTGGCTTCCATACACGACACTCAAAACGCCCGATGGGTTGAGCAGAGGCACCCGGCTCTCCACCGGAGCATAATGGCCTTGCCGTGGGTCAAAGATGGACTGGACAGCGAAGAGAAAGCGGCGATTGACGAAATCCTTTTCACCGCCGTAATAGACTACTCTCTGGCGCAGGCTATCATCCAACTACCTTGGGTCGCAGATGGAATGGAACCCCATGAAACGGAAGCCGTAGAAAAAATCTATTTTGTGGCCATTGATGATGCATCCGTGGCTCGGTCCATCATCCAATTGCCTTGGGTCGCAGACGGAATGGAACCCCATGAAACGGAAGCAGTGGAAGAAATCTACTTTGTGGCTGATGAAGATGCAGCCGCGCCAACTTTGGCTTCCATCCACAACACTCAAAACGCCCGATGGGTTGAGCAAAGCCACCCAACTCTACACCGGAATATAATGGCCTTGCCGTGGGTCAAAGATGGACTGGACAGCGCAGAAAAATCGGCGATTGACGATATCCTTAATACCGCCGCATACGAAACCAAGCATACTGCCGCAAAAGGCCCCTCTCTGACGCAGGCCCTGGTAGGTATGCCGTTCATGGTTAGCAACGAACCCGCCGACGCTCACGCCTTGAACGGGATACTGGAAATAATCCGCAATGGCCTTACCAGAAACCTGACCTCCTCCCAAGTATACCGGAACGGCATAACCGACGAATGGGCGCCGATCATTGCCGCCGCCGCCGCCACGGAGTCCGGTTCGGCCATTACCGAGTATCTGAACGATGCGGCGATCACCGTTGAAATCGGGCAGTACACCACGGGCGGACAGCCGCTTACGATCACAATAGTAAGGCCGGAAAACGCCGCAGCATCGGGCGGGACGCTTAACGATGTCTACCAATCCGTAATCGCCACCGAATCCATCATGCAACTGCCGTTGCCCACCCGACACGTCATAGTGGTTTTCGATCCCCGCACCGTAAGCTCCGGCTTTGCTGGAACAAACCACAATTACGCCATCGGGATCGAGGAGGAAAACCCTGATGGCGGGCGAGCTACGCTTCAGAATACACTGTTCCACGAAGTGGCCCATTACTGGTGGCGCGGAAATGCCAACTGGATTGATGAGGGCATGGCCGACACTATTGCCGCCACTGCGTCTTTGGCACAAGGCGATGAATGGGTCGCCAAGCCTAACCGCCGCAAGAATTGCGTCACCCAAAACATCAGCGATTTAGGCCATACCAGGCGAGGCGATGGGCAGTTTTATTGCAGCTATTACTTGGGGGAAAAGTTGTTCCGCGCCTTGCAGGAAAGCATGAGTCCGGGTGAATTCACCGCGGCGATCCAGGCTTTGTATGCCGCCAGCCAGGCCCTGCCCAAGCCCGAAAGCCAGGATGAATACCGGGCAGACATAGAACAAGTCCGGCAAGCCTTCCCGAATCAGCAAGAAATCATCGAACTGCACTACACCGGAGACTTGAACGCGCCGCACCGTTGGGACCCGGACGATGCAATCAACTTCCGTCACCACGATGTCGTAACCTGGATTCAAAAACCTACCTACCAGAACGGCGTCGTCAGCTTCTCCGGCCGTCTGGCCGGCGAAGCAACACTCGCCTCCCGCAATATTGACGAAGCGCGGCAGGGTGGGTCTGCAACATTCACTATTGGGGAAGGAACGGAATTTCTCGGCTCGATTCTCCCGAAATTGACGGACGGCAGATCCTGGATACTGGATGACACGGCGGACGTGGTGGCGGATCGGTTTGATGTAAACGGAAACTCATTCAGCGTGATCTTCCGGTGGCCTGCGGGGGCGGGGAACCCTATCGGAAAGCTTATTATTGTCTGGGGTTACAACAACACCAGCCGGACACCGACTTTGGGGGTATCGGGAAACACTGACGACGCGCTCGGAGCATCCTTAATCCGGTAACTAGGGGCGTTGAGGTATAATGCCCGCCATTGCCCCCAAAGCCAGCCTACGCGAGGAGGGATATGACTACCAAACCGGCCACGCAACCCCCGGCGAAAATCGCACCGGTGACGCCGCCCACGAAAGTTGAGCCGCTGCCCAATCCTAAAAGGAAACCGGACGCTATGTGGCAATTCCCCCACACTTCCAGGGCTTACCTGATTCTGGAAACGCACCTCCGCCGCCGCCCCAATGCGCTGGTCGCCAGCGAGGGCTACCTCTGCCGCTACGCCAACGACCGTTCGGATTATGTCGTTCCCGACTGCCTGGTGGCTTTCGGCGTCGATACCGAGTACATCCGGGACGTCCGCAACGGCTACGTCATCAGCGAGGTGGGCAAGCCGCCGGAGTTCGTGCTGGAGGTGGCATCGGAAAGCACCGCCAAGCTGGATTACACGGTAAAACCCGGCATTTACGCCGGTTTCGGGGTGGCGGAATACTGGCGGTTCGACCGCACCGGAGGGCAATGGCACGATGCGCCAATGGCCGGCGACCGACTGGTGGACGGGGCGTATCAGCCCATCGAATTGACTACCCGGGAGGATGGGCTGATTTGGGGCCGCAGCGATGTGCTGGGCTTGGATCTGTGCTGGGATCGAGGGCACCTGCGCTTTTACGACCCGGCCGCCGGGGAGTATCTGCCCGATTTGATGGAAGCCATAGACCAACGCGACGCCGCCGAAGCCCGCGCCGCCGATGCCGAAGCCGAGCTGATCCGCCTCCGCGCGCAACTGGGCCACTCTTGACCCTTGCCGCCGCCCGCTATGCGCTATAATGCCCCCTGACGCCCGGCTTGAGCCGGCCAAAAGAGCAATCCGGCGTTTGGAGGTGTGGGATGCCGTCGTTTTGGGAAAGGATCGCAGTAGGCAACCAGGATATGGACGTATACGCCAGCGTTCCCGGGGGCGGGGGGCCGTTCCCCGCGGTTATTGTCAGCCAGCACGGGGGCGGGGTGGATCAGTTCATCCGCGATATGGCCGACCGGCTGGCGGAGTCCGGGTTCGCCGCGGTCGCCCCTAATCTGTTTCATCGGTTTACCGAGGAGCAGCTTAATAACCGCGCCGGGCGGATCCAGCATCTCAGCGACCCGGAAATTGTGGCCGACATCAACGCCACGGTGGATTGGCTGCGGGCGCACGGCTCCATTTTGGGCGAGCGCATCGGCATTACCGGGTTCTGTATGGGCGGGCGGGTCGCCTGGCTCGGCGCAGCGTCCAACCGCCATATCAAGGCCGCCGCCCCCTATTACGGCGGCAACCTTTTCGTTACTTGGGGAGCGGGGGAACAGACGCCCTTCGACCTGGCTTCCGGCATCCGCTGCCCGGTGCTGTTCCACTTCGGCGCAATCGACGAAAACCCGTCCCTAGCCGACCGGGACAAGCTGGACGCGGAATTGACCCGGCTGAATGTGCCGCACCAGTTCTACACGTACCCCGGCGCCGATCACGCCTTTATGGACTACACCGCGCTGCGCTACCAGCAGGAAGCGGCGGAAACCTCCTGGCCCCGGACCCTGGAGTTCTTTGCCGCGCACCTGCCGGGCATCTGATGTTTGGCAGATCAGTCCCGATGGCAATCACAGGGGCAATCAATTCATAGCGAGGCAAGAAAGCAATGAAATACGATTACATCATCTTGGGCGCCGGTTCCGCCGGGTGCGTCCTGGCCAGCCGTCTGTCGGAAGATCCCGGCAAGTCGGTGTTGCTGCTGGAAGCAGGGCCGGATTACCCGGAGTTTGAGCATTATCCCGATGACCTGAAGTTCGGCTACGACCAGACGGCATCAGCCATTGACGCCCCGCATAACTGGTCTTTCCAGGGCAATACCACCGCGCTGCAAAGCGAGCCGATGCCCGTCCCCCGGGGGCGGGTGGTGGGCGGCTCCAGCGCCATCAACGGCCAAGTATTGCTGCGCGGGGTGCCGGAGGATTACGACGCCTGGGCCGCGCTGGGCAACGACCAATGGGGCTTTACCAGCGTTCTGCCCTACCTGCGGAAACTGGAAAGCGATATGGATTTCGGGGCGGATGATTTTCACAATTCCGAAGGTTTCATCCCGGTGCGCCGTTTTTCCCAAGACACATGGCTGCCGGCGCAGTGGGCTTTTTACCACGCCGCCCGCGCCGCCGGCTTTTCCCACGACCCCGATATGAACCATCCCGAATCCGGCGGCGTCGGCCCCATCCCGATGAACAACCCCAACGGAGTGCGGATGAGCACCTCCCTGACTTTCCTCAGCGCCGCCCGCCACCGCCTTAACCTTACCGTCAAGGCCAACGTCACCGTCCACCGCATCCTGTTCGACGGCCACCGCGCCGTGGGCGCCGAAGTCGAAAGCGGCGACGAGCGTTTCACCGTCGCCGGCGACCAGATCATCCTCAGCTCCGGCGCCATCGCATCGCCCCAGTTGCTAATGCTGTCGGGCGTAGGCCCGGCGGACAAGCTGCATGAGCTGAACATCCCGGTAGTGCTGGATGCCCCCGGCGTGGGGCGGAATTTGCGGGATCATCCCAACATTCGCGTCCCCATCGAAGTCAAGGACGATTTCCCCCTGAACCCGCAAGACCCGCGGACCCAAGTGGCGCTGCGCTATACCGCCACCGGCTCCGAACTGCGCAACGACATCCAGATTATGGCGTCCTCCTTTTCCTCGCCCATTTCCGGCGACCCCCTGGAGGCCGAGGGCATCCGCTTCACCTGCATCCTGGAGCTGGCCTACGGCGCCGGGCATTTGACCATCACCTCCGCCGACCCCAACGTACAGCCGCAACTGAACTACAATTACTTCGCCGACGACCCCCGCGATCTCGCCCGGATGCGCGAGGCGGTGCGCCTCTGCGTGTCCTTCCTGGACCACCCGGATTATGCCGGAATCGTCAAGGGGCTGCTGGAGCCTTTGCCCTCCGATTTGGCGTCCGACGAGGCGCTGGACCAATGGCTGATGCGCAACGTCACTACCTCGCAGCACATCTCCGGCACCTGCAAGATGGGGCCGGACAGCGACCCGCTGGCGGTGGTGGACCAGCAATGCCGGGTCAAGGGGCTGGAAAACCTGCGGGTCATTGACGCCTCGGTAATGCCCGACTGCATCCGCGCCAACACCAACTGCACCACCATAATGATCGCCGAGCGGATGGCGGATTTGATCAAGGCCGAATAACCCGACGCCAGGCAAATCCGGCGCAACCCGCCGCAGCTCTACCGCGCAACCCCCGCCTCTGCTAAAATAACCAGACGGGGGTTGCTTGCCCCTTGCCGGCCAAGCCGCCGTTCCAATCCCCGGGCATCCGAGTTTGCCGCGAGGTGGCCTTATGAGCGCCATAACTTCCCCATTGCCCCGAAAGCTGCCGCCGGGGCCCCGGGGGCTGCCGGTGTTCGGTTCGTTGCTGGAACTGCGCCACGACACCCACCTGGCGATCGACCGGCTGGCCCGCCGCTACGGCGATATCTGCCTCCTGCGCTTCGGCAGCGTCCCTACGGTGATCATCAGCGAGCCGGAGCTGCTACAAGAAGCCTTCGGCAAGACCGAGCTGGCCGACCGCTGGGTAAGCGAAATTATGGACATCCTCAGCGGCCAGCAGGATTTGGTGCTGGCCCCCTACGGCGAACATTGGCGCCGGATGCAGCGTTTCGCCAACCGCGAACTATTGAGCGCCCGCAACCTGAACACCGTCCGCGAGCGCCATATCGAAACCGTAGTCAACGGCTTGGTAGCGCGAATGGCGGATATGGGCGACGCCGGGCAAACGGTTTCGCCCCCGGAGCTTACCGCGCAAAGCAATTCCAATCTGATGTTCCGCGCCATTTTCGGACGGGAAGCCGACTCCAGCGACGATTTCCGCCGCCTGCGGGATACCTTGCTGGGCTACATCAATTGGCTGTTCGCCACCGCCACCGCCACCAACCTCGCCGACTACATCCCCTGGCTCCGCTTTCTGCCCAACAACGGCGTCAAAGAAGCCGTGCGCCAGTCCGAAGTCGCCTCATCGGTCATCAACTCCCTAATCGATGCCGCCCGCAACCGCCCCGGATTGGATTTATCCGCCCCGTCCTGTCTGGTAGAGGTGATGCTGGCCCAAGAGGAATCCGGGGAAATCACCGATACCATGACCCGCCGGCTATGCATGGATCTGCTGATCGCCGGCACCGACACCTCGGCGCAGACCGTCAACTGGTTTCTACTGCTAATGGCGAACCGCCCCGAAATCCAGGCGAAAGTCCACGCCGAGCTAGACCAGGTCATCGGGCCAGATGCGCTGCCCACGGTAGACGACCGGACGCGCCTGCCTTACACCTTCGCCTGCCTCGCCGAATCGATGCGCTACCGCACCATCGGCCCCCTGGGAGTGCCGCACAAGGCATCGCAAGATACCGAAATCGGCGGCTACCGCATTCCCGCCGGGGCGCAGGTATTGGGCAATGTCTACTCCATTCACCACGACCCGCGCTATTGGGATTCCCCCCACGAATTTATCCCCGAGCGGTTTCTGCCCCAAGCCGACGGCGCAATGCCCGCGGCCCTCACCAGCCCCTCCTACATCCCCTTCGGCACCGGCCACCGCCGCTGCCCCGGCCGCCGCTTCGCCGAAACCACCGTCTGGCTGCACATCACCCGGATGCTCCACAAGCTGCGCCTAGAAACGCCGGACGGGGCGGCGCTGCCGGAGGACGAAGTATTCGGCTTGGCGATTTCGCCGCGCCCATATTCCCTACGAGCCTCCCGCCGCTGATGACCTTGCCGCCCCGCATCCCGTTCCCGGCGCTGGCCCTGGCCCTATGTCTGCTATTCGCCGCCATCGGCATCGCGGTGGTAGACGACTACGGCATCAGCAACGACGAAATGGTGCAGCGCGAATCCGCCATCGACAACGCCGACTATATCGCCGGCCACCGCGATATCTTGCCCGATTACGTCAATCGATTCTACAGTATGGTCTTTGAGCTGCCGCTGCTAATGGCGGAACGGATCTTGCGCCTGCAAGACAGCCGCGACATCTTTATTGTCCGCCATCTATTGAGCCATCTACTATTTATTGCCGGCGGATTTTTCTGCGGACTGCTGACCTACCGGATGTTGGGCAATCGCTGGGCGGCTATGGCCGCAATGCTGCTATTTCTGCTACATCCCAGACTATATGCCCATTCCTTCTTTAACAGCAAAGACCTCCCTTTTCTAGTAATGTTCCTAATCGCGCTATATCTAACGCACCGGGCCTTCCGCCGCGATACAATCGGCGCGTTTCTATTGTGCGGCGTAAGCGTCGGCCTAGCCGCCGACCTGCGCGTTTTCGGCCTGATGCTATTTCCGGCGATCTTGGCAATGCGAGCCCTGGATTGGCAACAAACGCCTGACGAAGCCGGCCGGCAACGAGTATTGTTCAGCGCCGGGATCTTCGCGGCATCCTTTCTAGCGACAATGTACATCGTACATCCCTACTATTGGGAAAATCCGCTAAGGCTGCTTGACGGCATACAAACATTTTCGCAACTCCCCGAAATAGTCGAAAATCTGTTTCTAGGGCAAGTCTTTTTGTCGGATACCATACCCCCCTATTACATACCGACATGGTTCGTCATCACCGCCCCGCCGGTGGCATTGCTACTAGGCGGCATCGGCGTAATTGCGGCCTTCCGCCAAGCATTCCGCGCCCCCGGACAGATACTATACAACGGCGAATTGCGCTTTCGGATTCTGCTATTGGCTTGCTTTATGCTACCCATTATCGCCGTCATTATATTACAATCCAATATCCACAACGGATGGCGGCAAATGTACTTTCTATGGGCGCCGTTCTGCCTCTTGGCGGCGATGGGACTGCATCATCTTTCTATCCCGGAACGGATAGGCAACGATGGCGCCGGGTGGGCGGCGCGGGCGTTGCGCTGGATTCGCGATGCTCTTTTTCCCGTGAAAGCGATATCTCATCCTCGCAAAAGCGGCGATGGAACTCGTCTTAACAAATTAAAGCTGGTAGTAGTGTATGGAGTAACCGCCGCCGGATTGGGCGGAATGGTATATTCTATAATATCGCTGCATCCGCACCAGCAGGTTTATTTCAACCCACTGGTTGCCTGGAGCGCATCGGAAAACCTGAGCAAGCAATTCGATCTAGACTATTGGGGAACATCATATCTGCAAGGGTTGGAATATCTACGGGAAAGTTATCCCGATACGACCCTCCGGGTCCGGGACGATAGTCATACCGCCAGAAACCTGGGAATGCTGCCAACGGCGGAACAGGAATACATCGAACTTTCCGATGAATCGACCGCCGATTTTTACATCGGGATCGACCGGGTGCTACGGGTGCGTAACATACCATCAGAGCCAACCATCTACACGCGGCAAGCCTACGGCAGCGCATTTCTAACCGTGGTCGCCCCCCGCCTAGTATGGGGTGGCGGCCTGCGCCCGGACATCGATGATTACCGCACGGCATACCAGACCGTAACCGCAACGAATAACCCGGCGGCGCAATCAAACTTCGATGTCTATAGCTACGACAACGCTCTGTACTACGTCAAAAATGATTGCGCCCGCCCGGATACCGAAAGCCGGTTTTATCTGCACTACATCCCGGCGGATGTGAATGATCTCCCGGCCTACCGTCAAAAGCACGGATTCGATAACCGGAGCTTTTCCTTTTCCTGGCGGGGCGGCTACTTTGACGGAAAGTGCATCACCCAAGCCCCCCTGCCGCAATACCCCATCGCCAACATCCGCACCGGACAATACATCCCCGGCCAGGGGCAAATATGGAATGCGGAGTTCCCCGCCAACCCATAACGCAGGATGGGCGCCCGCGCCTAAAACCGCTTGCGGCATAAGGTTGAAAGATCGCCCGGAATCATTGCTAAAATGTATTCCGCCGGTATCCCTATGTTGTATAATCCCGTTATGATGTCGCCAATTCGCCCCGCTACATTCCTCGCCCGTTTCCGCCCCGACGGTCTTACGCTCCTGATTGCGGCCACCGCCGCCCTGGGGATTGGGCTGGTGTTGGCGCGGGAAGCTACCTACGGGGCGTCCCTAAGTTGGGATTCCTTGCTCTATGTAGCCGTGGCGCAGAATCTGTTGGCGGGCGAGGGTTTTGTCGACCCTACCGGGGGGCCGCACACCTTGTGGCCCCCCTTTTACCCGTTGTTGCTGGCCGGCGCGGGGTTAGGAATGTTGCCGCCACACGACGTTATTGGCCCTCTGAACTCCGTAATGTTCGGGGCAACCATATTCTTTGTCGGGCAATACCTGCGCCATCGCCTTAAATCCCGCTTCCTAGTAGTATGGGCTTGTTTGACGCTGGCCCTAGCGCTACCGCTATCGGATTTGGCGGCATCGGCCCTGGCCGGATCCGCATTCATATTACTGGCAACGCTGGCCTTGATTCAAGCCGACAAATTTCTGGACCAAAGCAAAGTATCATCCTTGATTTTGGCGGCAATATTCAGCGCCCTAACTTGGCAGACCCGGCATATCGGCGTAGCCGTGCCGGTTTTCGTGGGATTACTGCTGATTTTACAACAAGGGACGTCTCTGCCCCAGCGAGCCAAACGCATCGGCCTTTTCTCCCTAATTGCGGCTTTTCCTACCGGGCTATGGCTGCTACGCAATTACTTGGCGGTCGGCGACTTGCCCGGAAACCGGCTTCCGGTAGACTATTCGCTTTCGGGGATTCTGGGGGATATAATCAACGGTTTATGGGGATGGACGCACTACTACCAACCTGCAAGCGTATGGATGTCCTTTGAGTCGCTGTCCTTGAAAATAACCGCGCTGACGTTGTTGGCGCTGGCCGTTGCGATTTTAATAATCGCCGGATGGGTTTATTTCAGAGAGCAACAGGAAAAGCGACTATCCTTTAACCGGCGTCCCTACTACGTATTCGGCGGGTTCGCATTAGCGTACATCCCGATGCTGATCGCGGCGATAATGCTGGGGAATAGTGGCCACGGCGTTGAGCCAAGATACTTGGCGCCGCTGTACATTCCGCTACTGATTGCCGTCGTGTTCGCGCTGGACGGATTTCTACGCTACGAGCGGGAAAGTAATTCGTTGCGCCGCGCGGACGGGCTGCCAGTAATCAGAACTTTTATTCAATGGAGGGTAAAACCCAGCCTGCTGTCATTGATTCTAATAATAATCCTGTCTCTCTGGACCGCAACGCAGGGGATTCCCAACGCCAATATGATAATTAAGGCAAACTCCGGCGAATACATCGGCTTCGGCGCCCCGCACTGGGCCGATTCCGAAACGCTGCAATACCTCCGGGAAAACCCGCTCCCCAAACAAGTATACAGCAACGAACCTTACCTAGTGAACTTTCACAACAATGCCGCCGAAACCTATCACGGTTTGCCCCGAACCCTCCTAATTGGCATCAGCAATCCCCAAGGAAATAACGACCCCGCCGCCGGGCAAGAACAACCGGATGTGTGGCCGCCAAACGCCGCGGACGGCGCCTACATAGTCTGGTTCAACGACTGGCGGGAAAACGTTTACGCATACGGCGCCGCCGCAATGCAAACAACGCCGGGCCTGGAGCCAGTGGCGGAACTGAACGACGGCATTATCTTTCAAGTGAACCGGAATTATATTCCCCGCAGTCCCCACCAGCGCGCGTATGAATCCATCGCCGCCGGCAATTACGGCGAGCCGGCAGCCCGCTCCACCTTCGACCTATACCGCAATGAAACCGCCTTGACATACTATAAAGAGCAGTGCAACCAAGATGACACGGCGGCAAGGTTTTTCCTGCACATAGTGCCTTCGGATCAGAAAAACCTACCCGCCCATCGCGCCCCCAGCGGGTTCAACAACCTGGACTTCGATTTCCCGGAAAACGGCATCTTTCTAGACGGCAATTGCCTAGCCATCGTCCCCCTGCCCAACTATGCGATCACCCGCATCCGCACCGGCCAGTACCTCAGCGGCCAGGGGCAAATCTGGCACGCGCAAATCCCGGCAGGCCGGTAGCCGACGCGCCGCGGCCAGGCAAGCGCAGCCAGTTCCGGCCGGTTACGAATTCCGATTGACACCCCGGCAAGTCTGTGGTAAATTCCCCCCGCTAAAATCCCTTGCGATTTCGGATTGAGAGACTGCATGGAATCATTGATCGTTGCCCTGGCCGCCGGGGTCGTGGCTCTGCTTTTCGCCGCCTTTACCGCCTCCCGTGTGCTGAGCGCCGAGCCCGGGAACGAGCTTATGCGCAGCATCGGCGACTCCATCCGCGCCGGCGCGGGGGCCTTCCTCCGGCGGGAGTATATGTCGCTGCTGCCCTTCGTGGCCGTGGTGGCCGTGGTGCTGGGGGCGCTGGATTACACCGTTTTTGACCACGACCTGGCGGTTCCGGCCACCGCCATATCCTACCTGGCCGGGGCGCTCTGCTCCGGGTGCGCCGGTTTCATCGGGATGAATGTCGCGGTAAGAGCCAATGTCCGCACCGCCGCCGCCGCCCAGCGCGGCCTGAACCCCGCCCTGCGCGTGGCCTTTTCCAGCGGCACGGTGATGGGCGTCAGCGTGGTGGGCATCGGACTGCTGGGCGTGACCATCCTGTACCTGATCTTTCAGAACATCAGCGTCGTCGCCGGGTTCGGGTTCGGGGCCAGTTCCATCGCTTTGTTCGCCCGCGTCGGCGGCGGGATTTTCACCAAAGCCGCCGATGTCGGCTCCGATTTGGTGGGCAAGGTCGAGGCCGGCATCCCCGAGGACGACCCCCGCAACCCCGGCGTCATCGCCGACAACGTGGGCGACAACGTGGGCGATGTCGCTGGGATGGGCGCCGATTTGTTCGAGTCCTACGTGTCGTCCATTATTTCCGCGGTGGCCCTTTCCGCCAGCGCGGTAGCCCTGGCGGGGGCGGCTGGCGAGGATTGGAATTCCGCCCAATCGGTGTTCCCGATGCTGCTGGCCGGGGCCGGCATTGTGGCGGCGATCCTGGGCACTTTCCTGGTTCGCAGCGGGGAACGGGCCGACTTCGAGCGGCTGCTGTGGTCGCTGCGCTACGGCATTTTCGCCGCCGGCGGGCTGCTGATCGTGTTCGCCGCCATCCTTACCATCACGCTCACCGATAACTGGTGGTGGTTCGGCTGCGTGGTCGCCGGGCTGACCGCCGGGACGATTATCGGATTGGCAACCGAGTACTACACCTCCTATAGCTACAAGCCGACGCAAAAGGTGTCGGAATCGTCGCAGACCGGCGCGGCGACGGTGATTATCAGCGGCATCGCCACCGGGATGATGAGTACGCTGATCCCGGTGATCTGCGTGTCGGCGGCGATCCTGCTGGCCTACTGGTTCGCCGGGTTCTACGGGGTGGCGCTGGCCGGGGTGGGGCTGCTGTCCACCCTGGGGATTACGCTGGCGACCGATGCTTACGGCCCGGTGGCGGATAACGCCGGCGGCATCGCCGAGCAGGCCAACCTGGACCCCGAAGTGCGGGAGCGCACCGATGCGCTGGACGCCCTGGGGAACACCACCGCGGCGACCGGCAAGGGCTTCGCCATCGGGTCGGCGGCCTTGACCGCGCTGGCATTGCTGGCGGCCTATTCGGTGAACGCCAACCTGATTGAAATCGGGGATGACGGCAAGCTGGTCAGCGGCAGCATCAATCTGCTGCGGCCCCAAGTGCTGGTAGGGGTGGTTTTCGGGGCGATGCTGCCGTTCATATTTTCGGCGCTCACCATGCAGGCGGTGGGCCGGGCGGCGCAGGGCATCGTGGACGAAGTGCGGCGCCAGTTCCGCGAAATCCCCGGACTGATGGAAGGCACCGGAACGCCGGATTCCGCCCGCTGCGTGGATATCAGCACCCGCGGCGCCCTGCGGGAAATGATCCTGCCGGGGATGATGGCGGTCATCGCCCCCATCGCCACGGGCTTCATCTTGGGGCAAGCGGCATTGGGCGGACTGCTCATCGGGGCGGTGGCCTCGGGCTTTATGCTGGCGATCATGATGGCTTCCGCCGGCGGCACTTGGGACAACGCCAAGAAGTACGTGGAACTGGGCAATTACGGCGGCAAAGGCTCCGAGGCGCATAAGGCGGCGGTCGAGGGCGATGTAGTAGGGGATCCTTTCAAGGATACTTCCGGGCCATCGCTGAACATTCTGCTGAAACTTATGGCAGTGGTGTCGCTGGTCTTTGCCCCGGTCTTTGTGGAAACCACGGCGCTGATAACCACCATCAACAACGCTTTCTAGCCGCCGGTTTTCCGGCGGAAACGGGGGCGTATGGGCTAATGCCCTTATGCCCTCGCCATTCCTTTCCCCCATCCCGAAGCCCCGAAACTGCCCGGCACGGGAGGGTGCTATGACTACCGAACGTCGGCTCCCCATCGCCGATTATTCCCACTTGGAACCGCTTCCTGATCCGCCGCGAGGGGAGCCTGATATGCGACAAAGCGACCGGATCTTGGCTTTTCACGCCATATTGTCGTTGCACTTCGCGCATCGCGATGATGTGCTGATTTGCGGCGACGGGTATCTGCGGCGCATCACCCGGGGGGAACCCGGCGATTTCGCCCCCGATATGGTGGTCGCATTCGGCGTCAACCCCCAAGCCATCGTCGCCCGCAACGGGTATGTGATCAGCGAGGTAGGCAAGCCGCCGGAGCTGGTTCTGGAGGTGGGGTCGTACAGCACCGGGCCGCGGGATTACACCATCAAACGCCAACGCTATGCCGAGTACGGGGTCGGCGAATACTGGCGCTTCGACCCCAGCGGCGGGCGTTTCCACGATGCGCCGATGGCCGGGGATATTCTGACCGTCGAGGGCGGATACGCCCCGCTGCCGGTAAACCGCGACCCGGACGGGCTGCTCTGGGGCTACAGCCCGGTACTGGATCTGGAGCTGTGCTGGGATAACGGGCAACTGCGCTTCCGCAACCCCCACACCAAAGAGTTCCTGCCCACCCCTGAGGAAGCGCGGTTTCTCCTACTGGATGCGGACGCCCGCGCCGACAACGCGGAGGCGCGTGCTGATGATGCGATAGCGCGGGCCGATAATGCGGAGGCGCGCGCTGATGATGCGATCGCGCGGGCGGAAGCCGAGCGGCGGGCGCGGTTGGAAGCCGAGGAGCAGGTTCGCATATTGCGGGCCGAACTGGAGCGGCGAAACCGGCAGGATGGATGATCGGCGGATCGGGAACGAGTTTTTCCGCCCATTGTGTATTTTGGAGCTTGAGGTTGGGCTATGCCGGCGATACGAGAGGACGTCCAAAGGTGCGGAACTTGCGGCGAGGAAAAGGCGCAACGCTATATGGCCGTCGGGAATCTTTGCCTCCGATGCAGCCGGGAGGGAATGACTATCCCGTCCGGCTCGCCGTTGGCGAAATGGCGGGCTGATGTTTTGCAGTGCCAAGATTGCCGGGAGCGCAAGACGGCGCCGGCGTTTGCCATCCCCGGTTTGTGCCAACGATGCATCATCGCGCAGCTTGAGGCGGAGCCGGAAGAACTGGCCGATGAGGCCGGCGTCTCTAACGTTAACGTTGACATTGCCGGCCGCTTGACCGCCGACGTTCTGGAGTTGCTGGAAGGCGGAAATCTGCCGCCCTGGCGGATGGGGTTTGAGTACGCCAAACCCCGCAACGGCATTACCGAGAGGCAGTATCACGGTACTAATTATTGGACAACCTTGATCGAACAAATGCTGAATGGCTGGAAAGACAGCCGCTGGCTGACGGAAAATCAGACCCGCAAGGCCGGGGGCCGGGTGAAAGACGGGGAAATCCCGACGGATATTCACTTCAGCAAATTTCAACCCAGGGTAACGGGTGATGGAAAGGTGCGGCTTTACATCTTTCGCACCCATCGGATCTACAATGTGGAACAGACGGAGGGGGTGGACTTTACAATGATGTCCACTTTTCCGCAATGGGGAAACCCCCCTTCCAACTCGGTGGAGGAAGCGGAGCGCATTATTGACGAAATGCCGAATAAGCCGGCGATACACCGGTTGCCGGTAATGACCCACCCGGCCCGTTACTGGATCGTCAAAGATTTGATTGAAGTTCCCCAACCGGAATTGTTTGATTCTTGGGAACGGTATTATGAAACGATATTTCATGAACTGTCCCATTCTACCGGCCACACGAGCAGGCTTGGGCGGTTTGGGGATGATTCGGCTGAAAGGAACTTGCACGAATATGGGCTGGAGGAGTTGATCGCCGAAATGACGGCGGCGATGTTGTGCGATAAAGCGGGCATCGGGCAAGAAACGCTGGAAAATACGGCGGCGTATATCAAAAGCTGGCGGGATACAATCAAGGCGGATATTCATATATTCATGCAGGCCAGCCATGCCGCGCAGAAGGCCCTTGATTACATTTCCCCGCCGGATGGTGGGCTATAATTGCTCCAGATTTACCATCCGGGCGTCGGCGATTCCGTTGCGGATTTCCAGGATGGCTATGGTGCCCAGGGCGCTGGGGGGATGGCGGCGGCCGGGGTAGGTGGGGCTGCCGGGGTTGATTAGCAGGATGTTATCCCAATGGTGGATCAGCTCCTCGTGGGTGTCGCCGAAGGCTACGATGTCCACGGGCTGGCCGAACTTGGCGGTTAGCAGCGGGGCGGGCGGAGTTGGCGGGGTGATCAGGCCGGTTCCGTCGGGGCTAGTGGCGATTTTGGGGCCGGGCCATTGGATGTCGTGAATCATCCCGATGGACAAGCCGCCGGCCGGCACTACGCGGGTGGCGTTGGCTAGTCGCTCGCCCGGCTCCAGGGGATCTTCGTAGCCGCGCACCGCCAGCACCGGGGCCACGGTTTCCAAGTAGTCCAGAACGCCCAGACATTCCAGGTCGCCGCAATGCAGTATCAGATCTACGCCGTGCAGGGCTTGCAGGACTTTATCCGGCAAGTCGCGGCCGCGGCCGGCGCAGTGGGTGTCGGAAATCAGTCCGATTTTCATTGGGTTTATTAAACGCAGATGGGGCGGATGGCGCCGGGTTTTGTTATTGGCGATATCCGGCGTTTCTGCGGTTAATCCTCCAGTTAATTCAGGCGGGTTAGTTCAAGTTGTCCCATAGGGCGAAGTAGTCGGGGGATTCGCCGCGGATCGCTTGGGTCAGTTCCTCGCGGTTGAGTCGTTGCATGATTTCGGCTTCTTGGGCGGCCATTGCGGCGAATCTGCTTTCCCATTCGGGGAGGGATTCGCGGGCGCCGGGCTTTTGCAGCAGTTCGCGGAGGGTTTCCCTCGCCAGTTCGGAGCCGGAGGATACCGCGCCGCCGGTTATTACGTAGACCACCACCGCCGGGATTTCGGGGGCGGGGTCGTCCGGCCTTACCCCCAGCCGCTCCAGGATGAACATCATCGCCACTTCGCGGATGGCTTCCTCGAATTGCATGGACAGGTTCATCAGGTGGGCGAAAGGGTATTCGCCCATTTCCCGCAGGGCGTGGGAAAATTCATGCTCTACGGCGCGGAAAAATTCGTCGCCGAAAACATCGTCCACGCTCAACACCCGCACCCGCGGCCGGCCGGGGCGGGTGTCAAAAACCAGGAACTCCCGCAGGTGGGGAAAGATGCAAAGCTGAAGTTCGGGAAAGCCGGCCTCGGGGTGGGCGGGATTGAAAAACTGTTCCATATTGTCACTCTAACCCGTTGGGGCGGAATAATCCAGTGTTGGCGGGGGTTTTCTTGTTGGTGCGCCGGTGGTGCGCCCCCACCCTAGCCCTCCCCCGGAGGGGGAGGGAATAGTAGGCGGCGGCGGAATAATCCAGTGTTGGCGGGGGGTTCTTTGTTGGTGCGCCGGTGGTGCGCCCCCACCTTAACCCTCCCCCGGAGGGGGAGGGAATAGTAGGCGGCGGGGGAATAATCCAGTGCTGGCGGGGGTTTCCTTGTTGGTGCGCCGGTGGTGCGCCCCCACCCTAACCCTCCCCCGTAGGGGGAGGGAATAGTAGTCGGGGGCGGAATAATCCAGTGTTGGCGGGGGTTTCCTTGTTGGTGCGCTGGTGGTACGCCCCCACCCTAACCCTCCCCCGTAGGGGGAGGGAATAGTAGGCGGCGGGGGCAGGAAACTTGTCTTTAGGAATGGAATGGCGGCGGGGATGGGGAAATTGCCTTTGCTTGTGGGTATTCGCATAGCCTCCCGGTTGAATGTTTAAGGAATGGCGGCGAGTGGCTAGATTAGGGTGGCGATGTCGGTTAGTTGGCGGCTTAGCCAGTGGTTGTTGTCTTGGCGGCATACGGCTTGGTATAGGATGTTGGCGCGGCGGCGGCGTTCCGTGGGGGGCATGGTGATGGCCTGGTATAGGGCTTCGGCGGTGCCGGGGAGGTCGGTGGGGGCGATGCTGAGGGCGCCGGGGGCCAGTTGGCGGTGGGCGCCACTGCTTTGGGATAGGATCAACGCCCCATGGCGGCCGTTTACTACCGGGCCTTCTTTGGCAACCAGGTTCATTCCTTCTACCAGCGTGTTTACCAATAGGGCATCGTATAGTTTCATTCCGGCGATGGCTTGGGCGTAATTGTTTTCGATGAATGGGGTAATGGGCTGCCAATCGCCGCTGCCGTGGGTTTCGTTGACTTGGCGGATGGCTTGTTTGACTTCCTCCAGATAACGCTGGTATTGGCGGATGTGGGTGCGCGACGGGACGAGAAAGGCGAGGAATTTCACGCGGTTTTTGAGTTCGGGGCGGCGGGACAGCATTTGTTCGTAGGCGCGGAAACCGCGGATGATGTTTTTGTTGGGTTCGGCGCGGTCGATGCGGACGATAGTGTATTCGCCGGTTTGGGCTTTCAGCCGGGCTTCGTATTCCAAGGTGCGGGGGGCTTTGGCGATGCGCTGCACTTCCTCAACATTGATGGATCCAGGGTAGATGCGGACGGCGCAACGGCGTCCGTACAGTTCTACCGCCCCGGCTAGACGGTCGATCTTAGCATCCGGCAGAAACTCCTCTATTGTGTCTAGGAAACAACGGCCGTCTTGGGGGGTTTGGAAACCTACAATGTCGGCGGCGCAAAGGGATTCGCAGATGCGGCGGACGATGTAGCAGGGAATCATACTCCAGTATAGCGGGGTGGGCCAAGGGATGTGGATGTAGTGTTGGATGACGGCATCGGGCAGTTCCCGCCGCGCCATTTCGGGCAGCAGGTATAAGTGATAGTCGTGGCTGATGATTACCGGGGGGAGTTTACTGACATTAGCGCGGGCTTCGGCGGCGACGGCTTGGGCGAAGGCTTGGTTGACCGGCACATAACCGTTTTCCCAAGCGTCGTGAACGCTGGCGTCGACGGCGGGGTTGTAGGGCGGGTTCCACATATAATGTTGCAGGAACCATAGCAGGGGGTTGCACAAGATATTGTAGTATTTATGATAGGCGCGGCGGGGGGTGACTACATAGCGCAGGGCGATTTGGTGGCCGGGCAGGGGCGACGGGATGCTACTTCCGCCGCTGCGGGCGGCGACGGCGCGGTCGCCTTCGCCCATCGCGCTGGAGATCCAGGTGAACCGGAAGTTGTGGGCCAGAGCACCGAAAGCGGTTACGACGCTGCCGCTGCCGCGGCGGGGTTCGGGGCCGGCATCATCCGCCCGTCCGCCGGCCCGGGCTTCGGGGGTTTGATGTTCTACCGGGCCGCGGTTGCTGACTAGGATCAAGGGGCGGCGCGCAAGGATGCGGGCGCACAGTTGCCTGACGTCCGGTTGGTTGGCGTCATCGGGGTAGTCGTCCGTTTCGCGCGGGGGACTGGGGTTCAGCATTCGCCTCCGGTTGATGGCGGGAAAGGGGTTCGGGGGTTGGCGACGGGGGGAACGCCGCCGCCCTAGCCCTCCTCCGGAGGGGGAGGGGATCGGCGGCGGATACGGGCGATGGCGGCGACCACTTCGCCGAGGTTGTCCACGGTTTCGTCGGGTTGGGTGGCGGGGTCGGCGGGGTTTTCGGGCTGGCTGAAGCCGGTGATCCAGACGGTCTTTAGGCCGCATTGCCGGGCGCCGGCGATGTCGTTGCGGATGCTGTCGCCGATGTGGATGGCGCCGGCGGGGGCGGCGTTGAGGGCGCGGAGGGTCATCAGGAAAATTTCCGGGGCGGGTTTGGACCGTTTCACTTCATCGGAAAAGGTCAGGGTATCGAAATAGTGCAGCAAGCCGTTGTTGGCGAGGTAGGTGCGGAAAGTGGTTCCGGGGGTCATGCCGGTGTTGGAAATCATACCGATGCGCAAGCCCATATCGCGGACGGACTGCAAGGCGGCCGCGGCGTCGGCGTGGGCCGGGGGCGGGTAGTCGAGGAAGGAGTCGGCGTAGACGCGGGTTATGTCGGCTAGGGCGTCGGCGGGGAGGCGGGCGGCGAGGCCGGGGCTGATGTTTTCGACGAAAAGGGCGATTTGCTCGGCGAAGCTGACGTCCAGCAACCCCTCGCGGATGGCGGCGCATTGGCGGTAGCATTGCTCATAGGCGTCGCTGATGCGCTGGGGGGCGAACTCGTGGCCGCAGCGGGACAAGATGCGGCGGACGCCGTCCAGCCGGGCGTTGGCGCGGGCGAGGCCCAGCTCGCGGTTGTCCAGGAGCAGGGTTTGCCATAGGTCGAAGGTGACGGCGGTGATTTTGGGCAAGGCGGCTACCTTATATATGGGGATTGGGCTGCGGATTGGTTGGGATGGGGGGCGGGGAACCGGCCCCGGCGCCGGGGCCGGTTCCCCGCGGTCTATTTTACACGATTCGGGGGGGAATTGGCGGGGCGTGGGGGGTTAGAACAGGTTTCGGGCGATTTGCAGGATTTCGTTGCGCTTGGCGTCGGTTAGGCGGCCGTAGGTGCGGCGGAATATGCTGGTGTTGAGGGTGTGCAAACGGCCCACCCGCGCCCAGCTATCGCGCGGTAGAATGCCCGACTGCATATCTTGGGTAGTTACCTGAATATCGCCGGGGCGGCTTCGGCGGCGGCTGGTCAGTTGGCACAGGATACAGTCACCTCCCCCTACATTCGCCATAACTACGGCGGGGCGGAATTTGCTGCCGGTTAAATCGGTGAATGGAAACAGGACATCTACTACATCGCAGACCATGCCGCCTCCCACTTCGGATTTTCGGGCATCTCAAACCATTGCGACCTAGACCACCGCAAACTCAAACTACCGGTCGCCGAACCCCACCAGACGTCCCGTATCATCCCAAAAGGCCAAGTCGTCCATCACGTCCATCGTGTTGACGCTTACGGTGCAGAGGCGGCATAGCAGGTCGATCACCCGCTCTTTGTGGTCGGCGAAGCGGTAGGAGTTGAACCGCTCGCGGATGGTGGGGTCTTTGGGGGGGCGTTCCTTGTGCTGGTCCAGCGCCCATTCCACGGCGGAACGGCTGCCGATGCGGTAGCGCCAGGCGTCCTCCGGTACGCCGGTCAGGGTGGTTTTGGAGTCAAGGATGATGACGCCGCGGGTTTTGTCGGCCCGCAAGATGGGCTTGCCGGGAGGGCCCGGCTTTTCGATTCGCTCTAGGGGATACGGCTCGGCGGTCTCAAAGCCCAGGTGCAAATCCAGGAGTTCCTGCCCTATCTTTACCCATTGGTCAAAATCGCGGTACAGGGGGAGGCGGGGAAATTCCCGCCGCAAATCGGTTTCGTAGGTATGGCGATACTCCAGATCGTGCAACACGGCGTAGACGTAGGCGAAAATATCCTCGGCGGTGAATCCGTTTTCCCCGGCGTAGTTGTGATATTCCCGGCCCAGAACCCTGCGGCAATGGTCGTTGATTCGGCCAATGGCCCAATCGGTGATGTTATTTACCCGCTGCCCGTCGGGGGTGTAGCGGTATAGAGGAAAGCAGAATGTGCCGCCGTTATTGGTGCCGGCGAATTTTTCGTTGGCAATTTTGTCTACGGCAATGACCGAAAAAGTGTCCGCCGCCGGTCCTTTGACGCAAATCACTTTGTTAGGTTGCTTCAGGTCTGGCCCAAACATTTCGTAATGATTCCGGGTGAGGTCATTGCTCATCACTGGGTCGGCGAAATACCACTTTGTGGTATAAGGCCGATACATAGACGGGATGATTTTCTCCTCGCTGAAATCAATACGCCGCCCGCTTTGGAAATGACGCTGCAAGTTGCGACTCCATTTTATGATGGTGTTGTACGAAGTATCGCCATTATCCAAAAATTCGTTGTACTTGCGGGCAAAGAAACGAGCTTTCCGGTGGGCGTTTCCGGCGTCAAAGTCGTAGGTCCATTCGTCCCGGGCAGTGACTACGCTGGGCGAATAAAAGCCGAAAATTGTATTGCCTTTGTCAAGGTTTCGCACGGATTTGGCGGCTGTATTTACCAAAGGGAGCAATTTTTGGAAATTGCTGTTGGGTTGGTTAAGCCAGTCTGGGTTGCCGTTAGGGATGATTTCTTTGAAATCGATCGCGGTGAGTTTTTGATCTTTGATGTATTCAATTTTGTCCGAAGCTTTGACGTAGTCGCCAATGGCGTTGTAATAAACCTTGAAACCGCTGTCTCCTTGACGGCGCACCAAAAAGCATATAGCGATCCCGACGCGGATTTTGTCGTCAAAGATATTGCCGCCTTCTTGACGCCGCGGTTCGCCGCTGGCGTGGGCATTCCCCCTCAGGTTTATTACCCACATCTCATTGAATTCATCCGCGATTATTTTGCGGAAACCGTCATCTTGCCGGGAATTCAGAAACCCGTTGTTGCAGACAAACGCAATGATTCCGTCATCGTCCAGCCGGTCCGAGGCCCAGCGGATAAAGCGTTTGTACATATCGTATTGCTTATGCAGGTTCTGGGCGGCGCTGGCGTTGGCGTAGGTTTCGCGAATGCGCCGGTCAATTTCGGGGTATGCGCGATTCGGGTTAAAGTCATTCCAATAGCGTTGCGTGGCGTTGTAGGGGGGGTTGCCGATGATTACGCTGATGGGTTTTTCGTTTTGTTCCTGGACGCGGATCCAGTTTTCCTCGGAGAGGGCGCCTAGGTTAAAGGCGGGCTGGCGGGGGGCGGCGGGGGTTTTGGGGGAGTTTGGCGGTTCCAAGTGGTTGTCCAAAGTGTCTACAAAGCAGAGGTTGGGGAATTCGAGGTAGCGGCCGGAGCGTTCTTGGTAGGTGTATTCGATGTTGAGGTTGGCGATGTAGTAGGGTAGGATGGCGACTTCGTTGGCGTGGATTTCATGGCGGTATTTGTATTCGAGGCGGTCGGCGGGGAGGTAGTCAATCAGGCCGGTGACGAAGGTGCCGGTGCCGGCGGCGGGGTCGAGAATCTGGACGTTGTTATCGGCGAGGCGGCGTCCGAAGTGGGTTTGCAATAAGTGGTCGGCGCCGCGGATGATGAAGTCCACCACTTCGTTGGGGGTGTAGACTACGCCGAGGCGGTCGGCGGCGGCGGGGTTGTAGGCTTGATAAAAGTCTTGGTAGACGGCTTTGAGGAAACGTTGTTTTTCGCGGTAATCGGATACGGATACGGCGGCGGCGGTGATGGCGGTGTAGTAGGGGAGCAGGCGGTTTAGGGTTTCGCGGCGGGCGTCGCCGGTGAAAAAGCTGCGTTCCAGGGCGTCCAGTTGGCGGGCGATGTTGTTTTCTTGGTGGAACTGATCTTCGGAAAATACACGGAGGAAAATGTCTTTGGTCAGGGTGTGCTGGATTAGCATTTCCTGGATGTCAAATTCGGATACTCGGGGGCTGATGGTGCGTTGGCAAAGGCTGAGGAAGCCGGCGGCGGCGACTTTATAGTTGTCGCTTTGGGCGGCGGCGGATGCGACTTCTTGGCGGAGGTGGTCGAGAACGTTGGGGAGGTCGTTCTTGAATTGGAGCCAGGCTTGGCGGAATTGTTCGACTTCGGGGGTTTCGTGGTTGAGGAATTGCTGGATGATGCGGTGGAGGGATGCGGGGTTACGCATATCGGCGCGGAGGGCGATGGTGCCGCGCTGGATTAGGACGGCGTGTTGGGAGTTTTCGTAGAGGATGTTGTCGTCGGGGTAGCCGCGGTCGCGCTTGCGGCGGATTTCGGCGTCGAGGTTGTCGTGGAGGTCTTTGGCTTCCCAGTAGCCGCGGGGGAGGCGCATAGGGTCTTTGATGGTGCCGTCGGGGATGATGCCGGGGGTGTAGCGGAGTTCCTCGACCAGTTCGAGGTTGGCGGGGTGGGCGCGGCAGTAGGAGCTGAGGCAGACGGCGAAGGCGCGGCGGAGGGTTTGCTCGTTGGCGGAGCCGGCGAATTGGCGGAGGCGGGCGAGGTCGGCGTGGTATTTTTCGATGTGGGGGTAGGCGGGCATAGCGGCTCCTTGGCGGGTGGGGTGGGGGTTGCGGGGGGGCGGGGGCGGGGTTAGGGGAAGCGGCGGCGGAGGAGTTCGATGCCGGTAAAGAATGATGCGACTAGCCCGGCGATGGCGAAAAGGAGGTAAAAGGGCAGGCCGTGTTCGAGGAACTTTACCCGGTTGCCCCAGATGAAGCCGGCGATGGCAAAGATTGCGCCGAGGATCAGGATTATGACCGAGAGGGCGAAATAATCGGTCAATGTTCGCATTGATCACCATCCTTGGTTACGGATTGGCGGTTGGCGGCTCTGGCCCGCCGCCGTTGAATCATCCGCGAAATTCCCCAATATCCCGCCGCTGCCAAAAATGAAGCGGCAAGGAATAGGCCCAAACCTACCGCGATTTTATTATAGCACTGCTGGAGGGGAGGGCCTCACCCCCACCCTAACCCTCCCCCTTAGGGGGCGGGGATTTTGGGGATTGGGGGAGACAGCGCGAAAGCCCGGCACGGGGCGTCCGGCGGGTCGCATTGGGCGATGCCGGGGCCTTGCGTTCCGGGCTGAAAATCGGGTTGCCGAGGATTCCCGCCGGGGTAGGCGAAAATCCGTCCGGGATGCCGCTTTTGGGGCAGCGGCTCATTGGGACGTAATCGGTGCGCCAATCGCCGTGTTCGGGCGGCTAGGGCCGTCCGTGGGCATTCGTTTTCCGCCCCGCCCCGCAATGTTGGGCGTTGGGCTTTGGCGGTTTCCGTCGGTTTTAGGGCGGCATTATACGCTCCTTGGGGTTAATACGGGTTGGCCCCGGTTGGGGTTTCCCGTTGGATCGGTTTTCGGGGTTTTCCTGCCTGGGTTGGGTTTTCGGGGTTTCCTGATTGGGTTGCCTTTGCTGGGTTTTTTGTTTGGGTTGCCATTGGTTGCCTCTTGGGTTGAATTTTGATCTATGCCGCCGCCGGCTGCGGCTTGCCCCCGTTGGTCGCCACACCACACCCCCCACAACCGCACCGCACGTCATCCATCGGCGCGCCCAGGATGGAGCCCCGGGGTGTTCTGTTGCCGTTGCTGGGTAGTATAGCCTACAATGGCGGTGATGGGGCATTTATGCGGGTCAACCTGCAAGCGGAAAACCGGGCAACCTTGCCAAACTTGCCGGACATCCGGCGGCGGGCCGCGGCTTGTCCAGCTTGACGCCAATGGCAAGCCGGTCAAGCCGCCCGGCCCCCACGCCCACGCCACGCCCCACGAAAAGGGCGCCGCGGCGGATCTGTACTTTGACGGCGTATCCCACCGCCGGACGGCGGAAAATATGGAGCAGTATTTCGGACGGGAAACCGGACAGATGAGCGTTTACCGCTGGGTTAGGGATTTATCGAAAAAGGCGGATGATGTGCTACGCCCGATGAAGGTTGACACCGGCCGCGTCTGGGTTGCCGATGAGGTGGTGGTCAGGGTTGGCGGAAAGAATTATTGGCTTTTCAATGTGATGGATTCTCAAACCCGATTCCTGCTGGCGGCGTATCTATCGCCAACCCGCACAACCCGGGATGCGGCGACGGCGTTGGCGTTGGCGCGGCAACGGTCGAACAACCCGCCCGTCGCGGTCAAGACGGATGGGCTGGCATCCTACCGGGATGCGATGCCGCGGGCATTCCCAACCCACCGGGTGCGACACGTCGTCTCCAAGGGCGTCAAGGCGGATATTAACAACAACCTATCCGAAAGGCTCAGGGAACGATAAGGGATCGGGATAAAACCCTGCGCGGGCTGAAGGCGCGGGAAACCTGTTCTGTTACATTTGCTGGGTAGTTCAAGCCTAGCCCTCCAGCGGTAGCACGGATTGCGCCAGCCGCCGGCGGATAAGTTCGCAGTATTCGGGGCTGATTTCGATCCCGATTGCCCGCCGCCCCAAATCCCCCGCCGCCCTTAGCGTTGTGACGCTACCTACCATCGGATCGATTACCAGAGTGTGTAAAAGAGATGATTTTTACTGTTATTGGGCTTGTCGTGTAGCAGGTTGGCCGTCTTAGGCTTGCCTTTAGCGAACACAAACATATAGTCGTGGGTGCGGAAATATGCGGTTGGCGTCATACCCGCCAAACTCCATTTGCAGTAAATCAACGGCTGGTGCAACTTCAGCCCCAGACCCTTAAAGCTCAAGGCATGGTTAAAACTCGTTCCGCTTACATCGCCGTCAACGACTTGGTCGCCAACCACCCAGACCAGCGCCCCACCCGGCGCAAGGTTGGCGACACAAGCCGCGGCGATAGCGTCAAAGTCAAAGGCATCGTTATATCCGCCATATTCCCGCAGATTGTTATAGGGCGGCGAGGTAAGGATTAAATCCGCGGGCGGCAACTCCGGCAACACATCGGCGCAACCCCCGTTCACCAATTCAATCCCCGGCAACAGATTTTCCCGCATAACCTGCCCCTTTAGCCGGATTGCATCGCCGCCACATCCTCCCAGGTATCAAACGGCAATTCCGCGCCCGCGGCTTCCGCCGGCTTCTTTCCCTTCAAGCTTTCGTGGGGGCGAAAGTAGTTGTAATGTGTAACCAGCCCGTCAATATAGGCTTGTCCGGTATCCCGCGCTTTCAAGCCCCTTAGCGTCTTATCCCGATCTCTTATCGTTCCCTGAAGCCTTTCCGATAGGTTGTTGTTAATATCCGCCTTGACGCCTTTACTGACGACGTGTCGCACCTGATGGGTTGGAAAAGCCCGCGGTACGGCATCTTGGTAGGAACGCAACCCATCGGTTTTGACTTGCCGGGGCGGATTCGATGATCTTTCCCTTGCCAACGCCAATGTGGTCGCCGCGGCCCGGGTTGTCCGGGTTGGCGACAGATACGCCGCCAGCAGTAACCGGGTCTGGGTATCCATCGTGTTGAAAAGCCAATAATTCTTTCCGCCAACCCTGACCACCACCTCATCGGCAACCCAGACGTGGCCGGTGTCAACCTTCATCGGGCGTAGCACCTCATCCGCCCTTTTCGATAAATCCCTAACCCAAGAGTAGACGCTCATCTGGTTAGTAGGGCGTCCGAAAAACTGATCCATATTCCCTGCCGTCCGGCGGTAGGATAGCCCGTCAAAATACATCTCCACCGCGGCGCCCTTTTCGTGGGGCGTGGCGTGGGCGTGGGGGCCGGGCGGCTTGACCGGCTTGCCGCGGGCGTCAATTTGGACCACCCGCGCCCCGCCCGCAGTCCGGCAGGTTCGGCAAAGTTGCCCGGTTTCGCGCTGGCAGGTTGACCCGCATAAATGACCCATCGCCGCCACTGTAGGCTATACTACCCAGCAAGTGGAACAGTACACTTTCCGAGGCCAATTCCATGACGAAATCGGGGGGCTTGCCTTGTTCCGGTATCAGGTAGCCCTTGCGGGCTTTGTTGGCGGCGGGGTTGACGTTGAAGGCGATCAGCAGATCGGGGTAGCGGACGCCCTCGTAGGTGCCGGCATAAGGGATCAAGGCCGCGGCGACTTCGCTGGTGATGATGGTGGTTTCCCGGTCGCCGAAGTGGTCGGCCAGGGATGGGGGGTAGCCGGGGCTGTTGATGGCGTAGTAGGCGGTCAATTCTGGCGGCGGCGCGTCGGGGAATTGGATGATCTTTCCGGCGTCCGTTTCCTCTATGATTGGTTCGGGGTGGCTTAGGGGTTTGGTGGTCATATTCGGGCCTCGCGGCGCGGGGGCGCGGGTTGGCGGCGCGGGTGTCATGTTACGCAATGGGTGGGGCGGGTTTCAAGCTCTTCCGGGTTTTTGCGGATATTGCGCCGTTTCTGGCGGTGAATTTACGGCGTATCCGGCGGGGCGGGGGGGTGTTGGCGGAGTTGCGCCTCTAGTTCGCGGACGCGGGCTTCGGCGGCGATACGGGCTTCGCGCTCGGCGTCGGCGCGGGCGGTTTCGGAGTCGGCGCGGGCTGCCTCGGCGTTGCGCTGGAATTCGGCAACGTCGGCGCGGGCAGATTCGACGTATAGAGCCGTTGTCTGATCATCAAAATCGGGTAGGTAGCGTTGGGTTGCCGGGTCGTACCAGCGTAGTTGGCCGTTTTCCCAGCATAGGTCCAGGTTCAGGGATTCGCTGTGGCCCCAGTGGCGGCCGTCCGCCGTTTCGTGGATCGGGATGGGTTGGTATTGGCCGTTTACCAGGCGGTCGCCGGCTAGGGGGACGCTGTGGTATTGGCCGCCCGTTTCGTCGAAACGCCAGTATTCGGGGACGCCCATCCGGGCGTAGTCGTTGCGTTTGGATACCTCGTCGCGTTCTTTGCCGCTTTCCGATGCTACCTCTAGGACAAAGTCGGGGGGCTTGCCCTGCTCCGGGATCAGGTAGCCTTTGCGGGCTTTGTTGGCGGCCGGGTTGACGTTGAAGGCGATCAGCAGGTCGGGGTAGCGGACGCCCTCGTAGGTGCCGGCGTAGGGGATCAGGGCGGCGGCGACTTCGCTGGTGATGATGGTGGTTTCCCGGTCGCCGAAGTGGTCGGCCAGGGATGGCGGGTAGCCGGGGCTGTTGATGGCGTAGTAAGCGGTCAATTCTTGCGGCGGGGCGTCGGGGAATGGGATGATTTTCCCGGCGCCCGTTTCCTCTATATTTTGGTTGGGATGGCTTAGGGGTTTGGTGGTCATATTCGGGCCTCGCGGCGCGGGGGCGCGGGTTGGCGGCGCGGGTATTATATTACGCGATGGCCGGGGCGGGTTGGGTTTCCCGCCCGCGGCCTTTTCGCGGTTGCCGGATGATTGGGGGTTAGCGGGGGATGAATTCCAACTGCTCAAACTGGCCGTGGACTATAGGGTCGGGGTCCAGGTCGAGCCAGCGGTCGAGGATGGTGGCGTAGGCGGCGCGGAAGTCGGTGGTGTAGGTCAGGTCGCCCTCGGATAGGTCGGCTTCCCGTAGCGACGGATATTGCCCGTAGAGGCCGCCGCGGACGGCGCCGCCCAATACGAAAGCCACGCCGCCGGAGCCGTGGTCGCAGCCGGTGCCGTTGTCGCGGACGCGCCGCCCGAATTCCGACCAGATCAGGATCAGGGTGTCTTGCCATAGACCCTGCTCTTTCAGATCTTCGGTGAAATCGCCGATGGCGGTTGCGGCGTCTTGCCAGAGCTTGGCGTGGGATTGGAGTTCGTTGCTGTGGGTGTCGAAGCTGCCGTGCTGGGCGTAGAGGATGCGGCTGCCGAGGCCGGCGCTCATCACTTGGGCGGCACTTTTCAGGCTTTGGGATATGGGGGTGTCGGCGTATTCCACGGCGGAGGCGTAGCGCTGCGGGGCGGTGCGGAGGATGTCGGCGCCCATCAGGGCTTGGGCGCCGTTCTGGCTCAGGGCTTGGGCCACGGCGTCTTTGCCGCCGGCGGGGCCGTACATCCGGCTCAGGGCTTCCAGGGCGTAGTGGCGGGCGTTTTCGTCGGCGATGTCGGGCATCAGGCCGTAGGTTTCCAGGTTGCCTACGGAGGCCACCGGCACGCCTTTGCATACTAGGGCGCGGGGGAGGCCGCGCCCGAAGTTGACGCCGGTAAGCACGTTTTCGCCTTTGGCGTCCAAATCGCGGATGGCCGCGCCCAGCCAGCCTTGGGAGCCGATGCTGTCCGGCTCGGCGGTGTACCAGATATCGCGCGAGCGGAAGTGGGAGCGGTTGGGGTTGGGATACCCGATGCCGTTAATGACGGCCAGATCGCCCTGGTCCCAAAGGTTCTTGACCGCGGCCATATTGGGGTTGAAGCCGTATTCGCCATCGATGGGCAGGACGTCTTTTTGCGGTATGCCGATGCCGGGGCGGTTGTCGTAATACAGCCCGTTGTTGTAGGGAATCAGGGTGTTGAGGGCGTCGTTTCCGCCGTTGAGTTCGATAACGACCAGGGAACGCTCTTGCTTGGTGGATACCATCGTTCTGCTCCTGCCGGGTTGCGTCGGTTATGCCTGGCGTTTGCGGTAAATCTGGATGCGGTGGCGGTTGGTTTCGGTCACGTACAGATAGCCCTGGCTGTCGAGCTTGACCGAAACCGGGCACCAGAAATACTTTTCGATGTGGGATGATTCCTCGTGGGGGTCGTCCACGAAATAGTCGATTTCCATTTCCAGGTCGGCGGTGGCGCGGGCGGCGGCTTCCTCTTGGTTGATGCTGAGGAAGTTGGAGGCCCATTGCGACAGGGTGGCCTGGCCGCGTAACAGTTGGACGAAGTTGCCGGCGGCGTCCAATACCTGCACCCTTTCGTTGCCCCAGTCGGCTACATAGATGTAGCCCTCGGGGTCTACGGCCACCGATGCGGGGCGGGTGAATTGGCCCTCGCCCCGGCCGGAGGCGCCGAAGGCGGCCAGAAATTCGCCGTCAGGGGCGAACTTCTTGACGCAGTCGTTGCCGAAATCGGCGACATAGAGGTTGTCATCGGCGTCGCAGGTTAGGCCCCACGGGAGGCTTAATGCGCCGGCGCCGATGGTTTGCCGGCGGCGGCCGTCGGCGGTGAATTGCTGCACCCGGTGGTTGTAGGTGTCGGATACGTAGATGTGGCCGTCGGCGTTCACGGCCAGTCCCGACGGGGTGTCCAGTTCGCCGTCGGCGGAACCGGGGCGGCCCCAGTGGAATAGGTAGTTGCCGTTTTCGTCGTAGGCGGTGATGCGGTGGAGCTTTTCGTCGCTGATGAAAAAGCGGCCTTGACGGTCGACGGCGCCGCAGGCGGGCCAGACGAACTGGCCCCCCTCGTGGCCGTAGCCGCCGAAGTTGCCGAAATAGCCGCTGTCGGCGTCGCACATCGTGACGCGGATGCCGCGGGTGGTTTCCTCTTTGCTGCGGCTGATGACATAGAGACGGTCGTTGCGGCCTACGGCGGTGTCCACCGGGTAGTAGAAACCGCGGCCTTCCATCACCGTCATGCCCATGGTGTGGGAGTATTCCAGTATGTCGGTTTTCGTTGCGGTGGTCATAGCTGCGCCTCGGAGTCGGTATTGGCGGGGGTTGGCCGTCAGTAGGCCGGTTCCCAGATGGGGGTTAGGTCCAGGGTGAAGCCGGGCAATTCGGGTTCGCCGGAAAGGGATGGCGGGCGCTCCAGCGTTTCGACCGGGGTTTGGGGGCGGTAGATGTGGGCGCGGTGTTGGAACGGGTCGATCAACCAGCCGAGCCGGGCGCCGTGGGCGATGTATTCCGCCATTTTGCGTTGCAGGGCGGTTAGCCGGTCGGAGTCGGAACGCAGTTCGATTACGAAATCGGGGCAGATTTGGGAAAACCCGTATTTCTGTTCCTCGGTCAACGCCGCCAACCGGCTTTTGAGAATCCAGGAAGCGTCGGGGGAACGCAGGGCGCGGTTGGGCAGCGTGAAACCGGCGGAGGAGTCGAAGGCTACGCCCCGTCCGTCCGCCCTGGCCCATACCCCTAGATCCGCGCTAATGTTGGCGTTCCGGTGTCCGGCAAGGCTAAAGGCCGGCGGCATAAGCTCCAGCTCCCCCTGCGCGTTGATCTCGAGGCGTATATCGGGGTTTAGTCCGCACAGTTCCCGCGCCAGTTCGCCGGTCATCCGCCAGGCGGGGGGCAGGCGCAGGATGATGGGGCCATACGGCTCCGGCGCTGCCGGCGGCGGCGTTGGCGGTGGCGGCGAGTCCGGGCGCGGTTTCAAGCTCCGGGTGGTCATTGGCCCTCACCCTAACCCTCCCCCTCCGGGAGAGGGGATTTATGGGCTGCTGTTGCCGGGGGCGGGGTTGTTAGGCCCGCTGAAATTCTTGGGTGGCGGCTACCATTTGCAGGGCGCCGGCGATGCGGCGGGTGTCGGGTTGGCCGCCTTGGGACAGGAACTTTACCAGTTCGCGGCGGGTTTCCTCGTCGACCGACAGGGCGCCTACTTCCTCGAGGCAGGCGTCTACCAGCCGCTCGGGGGATGCGGTTTCGCTCAGGCGGGCGTTGATGCGGGCAATCATCGCGCGGATGCCGGGCTTTTCGGCGTCGCCCATCTGCTGGCTGGCGAAATTGATGCGCTCCACCAGCGTGCCGCTGTCCAGCCAGTCGGTGCCTTGATGCCAACCCTCGACGCTGGGCGGGTTGTTGAGGATTTGGCCCATATAGGACGCCTGGTTGTAGCGTTCCAGGATTTCGTAGCGGGGGCGGTCGAATTCGCCGGTGAGCCGTAGCACGCCGGCCACCAGTTCCACCGGGCTTTTGACTTTGGTGTAGCGGATTTCGGGCGACTGGAAAAATTCGGAATTGAACAGCGTCCGCAACACCGCGCCGATGTGGTAGTCGTTATCGAAGTAGGCTTGCGCCAAGGTTTCGATGGCTTGGGGGGCGCGGGGCGGGGTGTAGGGCCATTCCGGCACCGGCGGCTCGTCGGCGACAAAGAAGCTGTAGAGGTGGCGGGCGATGAACCGGGCGGTGGCGGGCTGTTTGCAGATGATGTCGATGATGTCGCCGCCGTTCCAATGGCCGGTTTCGCCCAAGAAAGTCTTTTCGTCGTCGTCGTGGTCTTGGGGATGAAACTCGAAGTGCCAAGAAATGCGGCCATAGGGCCAGTCGGAATCGCGCTGGGAACGCAGTTCCATATACCGGCGGTTGGCGATGGTCCAGCCGGTGAAAGCGCGGGCGCATTCCTTGATGTCCTGCTCGGTGTAGTGGCCCACGCCCATTGAGAACAGTTCCAGCAGTTCCCGCCCGTAGTTTTCGTTGATGGCGCCTTTGTGGTTGTCTTGATTGTCCAGCCAGATAATCATCGCCGGGTCTTTGGAAAGCTCCAGCAGCAGGTCGCGGAAACTGCCCATCGCGTAGCGGCGGAACATCCGGGTTTGGTCGGAAAGGGCTTTGCCGTGGATGACTTTGGCGTAGCCGGTGGCGAAAATGCCGTGCCAGAACAGGGTCATTTTTTCCTGCAACGGGGCGGTGGTGGTCGCCAGGCGGTAGAGCCAGTTTTCGCCGGGGGCTTGAGGGCCCATCATACCGGAAAGTTCGGGGTGGAAGCGGCGCACCAGGTAGTCGCTGATGCGCTGCTCGTCTTGGGGCGCCAGCAGTCGCTCAACGGCGGCGGCGTAGCCGTCAGCGGCGCCGGCGGCCAGCTCCTGGCGGGTGGCGCCGAACCCGGCGCGGCGCAGCAGGTGGGCCAGCAGTTCGGTGTCGGTATTCGTTTCTTGCATACATTCCTCGCATACTGAAGCAATGACATAAGGAATACGGTCATTCTAGGCATTTCCCGTAGGCGCGTCAATCAGCCGCGCCGGGCTATCGGATTTTCAAGCGGCCGATGCGAAAGCGGGCCGGAACAAATCCGGCCCGCTTTTCGTTCAACAGGCGTCTTGCTGGCGGGTTAGGGTTGCCGGAAACTAACCGGAGCGGTACACCTTTTCGTAAGCGTCCGCGAGTCTGGCAGGGTCAATTCCGTTCCTTTCGATGTTGCGGACCAAATCGCCGGTTGGAATGTCCCAACCTTCTTGGATCACTATTACTCTGGTATCATCCGCCGGATCCACAAAGACGGTGGATTGACCGCTGCGGTAGTCTTCGCGCAAGCCGATTTCCTCAAGCAAGGCGTTGGCTTCGATGCTGGTGAGGCTAGACGGCAACGGCAAGCGGCACCTCTATTTCCCGGCGCTCCATACGGGTGAGGGGCGGATTGCCGGCGTCTTCCGCCGTGCCAAAGCTGTGTTTTACTTGGCGGGCATCCAAGAATTTCCGCAGCCTCAAGTCATCTCCGCGAAAACTGTTCAGCAATGCGCCGACGGCATCATTGATGGCGGCCTCTCCTTCCTGCTCGGTTTTGCCGTAAACCGTGAACCCGAATTCTTGGACGTAAAAGGCCCACCGGTCTTCGCGCTTTTCCATAAGGAGGGATACATCCATCCTTAGCGTAGGGTAATCGGGCATACTTCCTCCCTTTGATTTGGGCTATGGAATTTTTGTGAGTGTTATTTTACCTGAATGTAATCATAGCGTAAAGGCAAAGGGGGCGGCAAGGCGCCGCCCCCGGGGTTTCCGATGGGTGTGATGCGGGGTTGCGGGCTAGATGTAGTCCTCTTCCTGCATCATGCCGATGTTGTCGCGGCTCTGCTGTAGGCCGCGGGCGACCTGGGCGCGGAGCTCCTCGATCATCGCATCGGTGATTTCGCCGCCGTTGTCCATGGCCTTTTCGCGGAAGTTGTGGAAGGCGAATTCCTCGGTGTCGCCGTGGGGCATGGACGAGAAAAACTCGCGCTCGAAGACCGGCATTTCGCCGGGGCCGAAGTAGCCCTTGCCTTCGAGTTCGTAGCCTTCCAGGTCGTGGGTGCCTTTGCCCAGCACCTGGCCGGTGGCGGCGTAGTGTTCCATGACGGTGGACATACCGTACTTCTGGATCGGGCAGACTTTCATGCAGACGCCGCAACCGAGGTAGCGGGCCATCACCGGGCGGCAGCGCTTGAAGTACAGCTTGTTCTTTTCAATCCCCCGCCACCAGATCTTGTCGCGCATCAGGGCGCGGCCGGGGCAGCGGTTGACGCAGACCTGGCAGACCTGGCAGAAAGCGTGAATGCCGTAGTCCACCGGCTCATCGTGGGAGACGTTGGCGTCGGTGGTGATGATCATCAGCCGGCAGCGGGAGCCGACGTGGGGGGTGAGCAGGTAGCCGCAGGCGCCCAGAGAGCCGAGGCCGGCCGCGACGAACATCGGGATGTAGGGGCCGGTGTTGTCGTTGGGGCTGTGGACCTGCGCCCGGTAGCCGAGGCTCTGGACGAACTTCGCCAGCTCCAGGCCGGCCGCGCCCTCGGTGCGGTAGGTGCTGGAGTGGACGATTTCGGCGTCAATGCTGGGGATGGTCTGGGTCGGCTCGAAATCCTGCTCGTAGGCCAGGCAGATGGCGTGGGGGAATTTCACCCAGTCCTTCTTGCTCTGGTAGGTGTAGCGATGGTCGTAGGCGGTGATGCCGACCTCGATGTAGCCCAGTTCGCGGGCCTTTTGCTTGATCGCCTCGGTTACATCCTCGCCGGTGGGTTCGGCGGTGGGTTCCTGGTCGCCGGTGAGCCGGGCGGCCAGAATCAGGGGCTGATTGAGGCGGTCGTGTTCCTTGCGGATTTCCCGCATTTCGACGTGCTGGTCGCGGATGGCGTTGGCCCAGTCGCGGGAGGCCCGCTCGGTGATGTTCATGGTTTCGATGGGGTATTCCCTGGCGTACCAGTCAACTTCGCGGTTGGCGAGGGGAATCCCCGGCACCGTTTCCAGCTCCTCGGGAACCTGGATGGTGACGGATTCGTCACCCAGGTACTTGCCAGGCCGGACGACCTCATGGCCTATCTTTAGCATACCTTCCCTCCAAATTGTGATGCGCCGGGCAACGGGGGTTTGCCTTATGCGCAACGATAATCTCAATTGGGATTGATTGTCAACCCTTATGTTTAACGGATTTCCATATTCGATTGCGGCATACAGATTAACGCCGCCGGGAATACGGGGCGGGATGCGTAACCGGGGCGCGGATTCCGGCGGCGATTGGTGCTTTGGCGCGTTTTTTCGCCGCGGGCGGGTGTTAGCCCCTCCGATCATCCTTCGACAAGCTCAGGATGATCGGATGCGGGTTCGGGATGACGCGGGCGGCGCTTTCATTCATCCTGAGCTTGTCGAAGGATTGCACCGCCGCGGGCGGTCAGCCCCCGGTGCGGCGGGCGATCATGGCGGTAGCCAGGGGGCTGGCGCCGCTGCGGACGGTTACGTCGATCAGCGACGGCTGGCCGGAGGCCAGGGCGCGGCCTACGGCGGGGCCTACCTCGGCGGGGGTTTCGGCGTGTTCGGCGTAGCCGCCGATGGCTTGTATCATCTGGTCGTAGCGGATATGGCGCAGATCGGTGCCTACGGCGCGTCCGAAATAGGCCACCTGAAAGGTTTTGTCGATGCCCCAAGTGGCATCGTTGCCCAAGACGGCGGTGATGGGCAGGTTGTGGCGGATACAGGTGTCGTATTCCATCGCGTAGAAACCGAAAGCGCCGTCACCGATGAATACCAGCACTTTGGCCTCGGGATGGGCCAGCTTGGCGGCCATGCCGTAGGGAATGCCGGCGCCCAAGTGCGACAGGGGGCCCAGGCGCATAAAGCGGCCGGGCCGGCGGGCTTTCATATAGGCGCGGCCCCATTGCACATAGTCGCCGCCGTCAAAGATGATGACGGAATCGTCGTCCAGGTGATGCTCCAGGTTGGTGTAGACGTCCAGCGGGTGCATGGGGGATTGGGCGTCGGCGTTGGCGCGGAGTTCGGCGTCCCAAGCGTCGCGATCCTGGCGCAGGCGGGCTCGCCAGCCGGCTTTGGCGGCGGGCTCGCCGTTGCCGGATAGCGCGGCGGTTAGTTGATCGACGGCGGCGCCGAGATCGGCTTGGATGCCGACGGCTACCCCGCGGTTGCGCCCGATTTCGGCGGGCGACGGGTCGGCCTGGATCAGCTGGGCGTCGGGGGCAAAGACGCCGCCGTAGCGGTAGCGGTGATCCAGCCGCTTGCCCAACAGCAGCACGGCGTCGGCTTCGCGGAAACGCCGCGCCGCCGGATTCAACGCGCCGTCGGCGTAGCCGAAGCAGAGGGGATGTTCGTCGTCCAGCAGTCCGCGGGCCTGCTCTACGGTAAACACCGGGGCGCCGGAGGCTTCAGCCAGCTTTGCCAGTTGTTCGGGGGTCACGGCGTAACGGGCGGGGTTGCCGGCGATGATTACCGGACGCTGGGCGCGGCGCAGGATAGCGGCGGCTTGTTGGATCAATGCCGGGTCGCCTTGCGGGCGGCCGGTGGGGCGGTATTCTTGGGGCTGGTAGCGGGGCAGGTCGTCCTCGCCGATTTCGGCGTCTTGCAGGTCTATGGGCAAGGTTAGATGCACCGGGCCGGGACGTCCGCTGGCGGCGGCGCGAAAGGCGGTCGCCACATATTCGGGGATGCGGCGGAGGTCGTGAACCAGCCAGGAGCCTTTGGTGACCGGGGCGGCCATCGCCACTTGGTCGATTTCCTGAAAGGCGGCCATCCCCTTTTCGGGGAGTTCGGCGCAGCCGGCCACGAACAGCACCGGGCTTTCGGAGGTGTAGATCGCGGGCAGGGCGGATATGGCGTTGGCAAACCCGGGGCCGCCGGTGAAAATGCCGCAAGCCGGGCGCCCGGTGATGCGGGCGTAGCCGTCGGCCATGTGCAAGGCCGCGCCCTCGTGCCGGGCGTCAATGAACTGAATGCCCTCATCCGCGGCGGCGTCCACCAAGGGCAGGATGGTGTCGCCGACGATGGTAAAGACTTTTTCGATCCCCTCCTGTTTCAGGCAACGGATAAACAGGTGGGCTCCGGTAAGTTTCGGCATGGGGGTTCCTCCGCAACGGGCGGTATCGGGGCCGGCGCGTCGGGGGTAGCTTACCGGATGTTACGAATTACGGCAAGGGGCCGGCGGCGGGGGCGGGCGCCGATTGCGGATTTGCGCGAAAAGGGCGGCGGGCGTGACAGCGCGGGTTGGGGGCTTGGGGCTACAATGGGGGTAGCTAAGGGCGTACCGGGCGCGATGGGAGGGTATGAGTGTTGTATGCATTCCCGAATAGCGACGGCAGGGATAAAACGCTCCGGGAAATCCGGGAAAACGGGGCGTATTTTCTGGCAAACTACGACTTGCTGATGGCGCGGTATACTAACCAGTGGGTTGCCATCCACGGGCAGCGGGTTGCGGGGGCCGCCGCGGATTACTTTGAGGCGGCCGCCCAGCTTAAGGCGCAGGGAATCGCCCATAACGAAGCGCTTTGGGAGTATATGGCCGCCGACCGGAATTATTACATAACCAGCTTGTGGGATTCGGACGATGATTAGAGGATGTTCCGGTTACGAATTGCGGCAAGGGACCGGCGGCGGGGCCGGCGCCATCGCCGATTTCCCGCGAAAAGTTGCATCCGCCAATGGGCGCGGGTTGGGGGTTGGGGGCTACAATAGGGCGGTAGCTAAGGCGCACCGGGCGCGATGGAGGGGATATGACCGTTACCCGCATTCCCTATACCGATGAGGATAAGCGCAAGGATGCGGAACACCGCAAGGATGTTCAATGGTTCAATCAGCACAACGGGGAATTGATGCGGCAGTACCCGGAGCAGTGGATTGCCGTCTTGGGGCAAAAAGTCGTAGGCGCGGCCCCCGATATTTACGACCTGATTGCCCATCTCAAAGAAAAGGGGATCGCGCAGGATGTGATACTCTGGGAACACATGACTGAAACGGAAACCAGGCTAATGGATGTCTACGACCCGGATACTGATGAATGGCAAACGGTGGTAATGACTTTCCGGTGGAACGATGATTTCGGGGGAGTTTAGGGAAAGGGGGCGGCGTATCGTCCCCTTGCTTACCTGTAAGTTCGAGTTCCCCGATGTCCCGCACATCGGGGCTAAAACCGTTGAGTTGATGATAGACACGGGGGCCGACCGCACAACCATATCCCGCCGGACCGCCGAAAGTTTTGGACTGGATTTGACGGCGCTTCCCGACGGCGGCACCAGCAGCGGCATCGGCGGCGTAATCGCTACGCGCCAAGTAAGGTCTCTGCTATCGGTTCAAGGCTACTCAACCATCCTGTGGCTGGCGATCCAAGAATCGCGGCATCCCGCGCCGTCCATCTTGGGCCGCGATTTTATGGCGAGTTTTGCGCTGTTTATGGAGGAGCGCACCCGGCGGGTGTTGTTCCTTGACGCCGATGAGGTGGCCGGGTTAGGGCTGGACGGGTTGGCGGCGATTCCGTGACGGGGCTTGGGACGGCGCGGTCTTGGTGGTGAACGAAACGCCGGCGCTGTACATCATCGGCACCCCCATCGGCAACTTGGGGGATTTGTCGCCGCGGGCCGCCGGGCTGCTGGGGCGGGTTTCGCTGGTGGTGGCCGAGGATACGCGGGTGGCGCGGCGGCTGCTTAATTCTTTGGGCGATTCCGCCGGGCGGCCTCGGGCGCGGCTGCTTAGTTTCCACGGGCATAACTGGCGGGAACGGCTGCCGGTTGCGCTGGAGGCCCTGGAGTCGGGCGATGTGGCGCTGGTGTGCGACGCCGGTATGCCGGGGGTCAGCGATCCGGGGCGGGAACTGGTGGCGGCGGCGGCGGCGCGGGGCGTGCGGATCGAGTCGGTGCCGGGGCCGTCGGCGGTCACGGCGGCGCTGGCGGTCTCCGGTATGCCCGCCGACGCCTTTCAGTTCCTCGGCTTTCTGCCCCGCCGCCGCGCGGAGCGGCAGGATGTGTTGCGCCGGGCGGCCGCCAGTCCGGTCACCTTAGTGTTGTTTGAGGCGCCCCACCGCCTGCGCCCCGCGCTGGCGGACATCGCCCTGGTCTTTGGCCCCCGCCCCATCGCCGTCTGCCGGGAGCTTACCAAACGGCATGAGGAGGTTTTTCGCGGGACGGCGGCGGCGGCGCTGGAGCATTTCGATGCGCCCCGGGGCGAGTTCACGCTGGTTGTCGCCGGGGCGCCGCCGCAATCCGCCGCCGCGCCGGGCGGCAAAAGCGCGGCGAATGCGGACGACAACATCCGTCGTTTCCTGCTGGAGCGGCGGGCCGAGGGCGTCCGCGCCCGCGACGCGGTATCCGACGCGGCGGCGGCGCTGGGCGTCCCCCGCAACCGCGTCTACCGGATCTGGCTGGAAATCAAGGATTGATGCCCTGGCGTGGGGCGGTCGTAAGGGGGGACGCCCCCACCCTAACCCTCCCCCTGAGGGGGAGGGGATTTTTTTGGGGTTGGGGATTTTGGGTTTTGGGGAGACGTTGTTGGGGGATTGGGGGGATCCCCAGCCCTAGCCCTCCCCCTAAGGGGGAGGGCTAGGGTGGGGGGTGGGGGGCTACGGGTCGTTGGATTGGCAGTTGGCGTAGCCCAGCACCAAATTAGCCGCCAGCCCGTTGCGCCGGCCGTCCAGCCGGAACCGCGTCTGCGCCGGATCCGTATCTACCCGCAACGTGGCCCTCTGCCCATCGCGCTCCAGCGTGGGCAAGGCAATGCCCTGGGTTTCGTAGGCCATATAGCGGCCGTTGGCCCAGATGGACAGGTGCAGCAGGATCGGGCCGGTGTAGCTACCCAAGTCGAACGTCACCGTGGCCGCCCGCGGGTTGCCGGTTTCGGGATCCACATCGTGCGTCCGGCAGGTTGCCGCCATCCCATACTCGGCGTTGGCGTAGATTTCGGGGTGATCCGCCGCCGGGTCGTATTCCCGCTCGGGTTCGGGGGGGATGGTGCGGGGTAGGGGCGGCGGGAGGGTGTCCTCGCCGGCGGCGATGCGGGCCTGCCGCTCGGTCGGGGTGTTCAGCGTGGGGTACTGGGTCGCCTCGCCGAAAAACCACGGATAGTCGTTGTTGCTGTCGCCGTCCAGGTCGATGTTCCAGCTTTCGTAGATGCCGGTGTAGCCGGTGGGGGTTTTCAGTTCCGCGGTGGGGTAGGCGACGGCTTCGGCGACGACGGCGGCAGGGGCGCTGGTGGCCCGGTGGCCGATGCAGTCGGTTTGGGTGGTTTCGGTGGTGTCGCAGTAGCTTTTGACGATGGTGACGCCGGCGGTGTCGATCTGGCCGATCAGGCCGCCGGCGGTGCTGGTGGTGCTGCCGGTTACGCGGCCGGCGGCGTAGCTGGCGCTTAGGCTGCCGGAGTGACGGCCGATCAGCCCGCCGCCGAAGCCGGCGCCGGTGGTGCTGGCGTTTACCGCGGCGGTGGACCAGACGGCGCGGAGGTCGCCGGTGTTGCGGCCGGCCAGCCCGCCGGCGTTGGGCGTGGCGCCGGTTACGGTTACGGATCCGCCCTCAACGTAGCTGGCGGTGATCCGCCCCGCGTTGTCGCCCACTAGGGCGCCGGCGTTGGCGGTTGCCCCGCTGCTGCTGACGCTTGGGGTTTTGAGGCCCAAGTCGCGGATTACCGCATCCCCGGTTAAGACGGCGAACAGCCCGGCGTTGGCGTGGTCGCCGCTGACCGCCAGGCCGGCGATGTAAAACCCCTTGCCGTCCAGCGTCGCCTGGTAGGACGCGATGGGCGTCCAGCCGGGGTAGACCGCGGCGGCGGAGTCCAGGTTTCCGGTTAGCTCGTAGCCGATGCAGGTTGCGGCGCAGCCCATATACGGCGTGCTGCTGTCGGCGATGTTGCCGTTGGGGTAGCCGCCGGTGTAGGCGGAATAGTTGGCAGCATCGTCGGGGAGGCCGTTGCCGTCGGGGTCGTAGCGCAGCGCGTTTAGCTGGTGCAGGTTGGTGATGTCAATCAGGTTGTCGTCGTCCTGGTCGTAGTCGACGACTCGGGCAGCGGCGGTTTGGCGCTCGCTGGGAGTGTACAGGGTGGGGTAGGTGGTGGTTGTGCCGAAATCCCAGAGGTAGTCGGGGAAGGTGTCGCCGTCTAGGTCCAGGTTCCAGTTGCGGTACATATTGGTGTAGCCGGTGGGGGTTTGCAGTTGGGCGGTGGTGTGGGGGTTGCCGGTGATGCCGGTGTTGGCCCCGCTGATGTGAACTGCGACGCAGGGCCGGGGGGTAGTGTGAACGGAGGTGTCACAGTTGCTGTCGGTTATGGCGGCGGCGGGCGAGCTTAACGTCCCCACAAATGCGCCGACTCTGGTGGCCGGGCCGGGGCCGGCCACGGGGCCGGCGGCGTAGCTGGCGATGATCTCGCCGCGGCTAAAGCCTGCCAGCCCGCCGACGTTGGAGTTGACGTCGGTTTTAGTCACTGATGCCGTGGCGTAGCTGGCCCGAATGGTGCCCGAATTTCCGCCGGCCAAACCGCCGGCATAAGTGTAGGCGTTGGTGACGGTGACGGATCCGCCCTGGACGTAGCTGGCGGTGATCGTGCCGATGTTGCTCGCGGTCAGCACGCCGATGTATTGCCCGACCGGCGGCGCGGCGCGCACGCTGGCGTCGATCATTCCGACATCCCGGATGACGCCGGCGGCGGCCAGGGTGTCGAACAGCCCGGCGCGGACGTTGCCGGTGATGGTGAGGCGGCTGATGGTGCGGCCGTTGCCGTTAAATTCGGCGGCGTATCCGGGGCTGGGGCCGATGGGCGTCCAGTTGGGGTAGGGGTCGGTGGAGGTTACGGCTATGCCGTCGGCGGCGAAGTTTAGGTTCGCGGTTAGTTCGTAGCCGGCGCAGGTTTGGGGGCAGCCCATCCGGGGGTTGTTGGGAGTGGTGGTTGCCAGATCCCCGTCGGGGAACGCGCCGGCGTAGGCCGCATAGTTGCCGGCGGCGGCGGGGAGGCCGTCGCCGTTGAGGTCGTGGCGGATGGCGTTTAGCTGGTATAGGGAATCGACGTCGATCAGGTTGTCGTTGTCGGCGTCATAGTCCATAACCGCCGCGGCTTGGCGTTGGGCGGGGGTTTTCAGCGTGGGGTAGGTGGTGGTGCTGCCGAAGTTCCAGGGGTTGTCGGGGAAAGTGTCGCCGTCCACCGATATATTCCAGTCGGAGTAGATGCCCGTGTAGTCCACCTCGGATTTGAGTTCCGCGGCGGGGTAGGCGGCGGCGAGGGCGATTAGGGTTGAACTGCTGGCGCCTCCGCTATAGGCGCCGATGCAGGCAGTGCTGGTCGTGCTGTCGCAGTAGCTGGCGGTGATCCGGGAGCTGGTGCTGAACACCAGCCCGGTGAGCCGGCCTACGTTCATTCCGGCGTTGGACACCGAGACTTCGGCGGCGTAGCTGGCGATTATGTGACCGCCGGTGCTGTTATTGCCGGTCAGCCCGCCGGCGGCGGTGAAGCCCCCGCCCCCGCCGCCGTCTACCGATACATCCCTGGCGTAGGCCGCCTTGATGTCGCCCTGGTTGCGGCCGGCCAGCCCGCCGCCGTTGCCGTTAGCTATGGTGATGGTTATGGCACCGGCCCTGGACATAGCTGGCGGTTATTTCGGCGCCGGGCTTGTTTAGCCCCACCAGGCCGCCGGCGTAAGTCGAGCCGCTCACGTTGGGGGCCATTATTCCCAGATCCCGGATCGCGCCGCCGCTTTCCAGCCGGCCGAACAAGCCCGCCCTAAACGTCGCCAGTACAGTGAGGCCGGTGATGGTGCGTCCGTTGCCGTTAAATTCGGCGGCGTATCCGGCGGCGGCGCCGTCGATCGGCGTCCAGTCGCCGGCGAGGGCGAGGTCGGCGTCCAGTTCGTAGCCGATGCAGCCCGAGGCGCAGCCCATCCGGGTGCCGGTGGACGCCAAGTCCCCGGCGGGGAAGGCGGCGGCATAGGCTACGTAGTCGCCGACGGCTTCGGGCAGACCGTCGCCGTTCAGGTCGTAGCGGATGGCGTCCAGATGGGCTTGGGAAGCTACGTTGATGAGATTGTCGCCGTCGGCGTCGTAGCCGGTTGCTGGGTCCGCCTGGCGCTCGGTGGGGGTTTTCAGGGTAGGGTACTGGCCGGCGGGGAAGTTCCAGGGCTGGTCGGGGAAGGTATCGCCGGCGGCGTCTACGCGCCAATTGGCGTAGATGCCGGTGTAGCCGGTGGGGCCTTGCAGCTCGGCGGCGGTTTTGTCGGGGACGGTGGTCGCGGCGACGTTGACAAGGCCACTTCGACCGCCGATGCACGGGGTGGTGGTGGGGCTGAGGACCGAGGTGTCGCAGTAACTGTCGGTTATGGCAGAGTTCGAGCCGATGATAAATCCGGCAAATCCGCCGATGTAGCTGTTGCTTCCGGCGCCGCCCGACACGGCGCCGGCGGCATAGCTGGCGATTGTTTTGCCGGAGATACGGCCGACCAGCCCGCCGCCGTAGGCGTTGGCAAAATTTCCGGCGTTTACCGATGCCGTGGCGTAGCTGGCGCGAATCGTGCCTCGGTTCCGGCCGACTAGACCTCCCACAATGCCAGTTGTTCCGGTGATTGATGATAAAGTGACCGTACCGTTGCGGACATAGCTGGCGGCGATCTCGGAGTCGGCGAGAGTAGTGCCGGCCAGACCTCCGGCCAAGTTTATACCGCTCACATTGGGGGTTATTATTCCCAGATCCCGGACAACGCCACTGGGTGACAAGTATCCGAAAAGCCCGGCGTTGATGCTGCCGCTGGTGGTGAGGTCGGTGATGGTGTGGCCGTTGCCGTTGAATTGAGCGGAGTATCCGGTAACGGAGTTGCCGACAGGCGTCCAGTTGGGGTAATCATCGCCGGCGCCGACGCTGCCGCTGTTGTCGGTGTCGAAGTCGAGGTTGGCGTCCAGTTCGTAGCCGACGCCGGCTGACGGGCAGCCCATAGGGGTGCTGGTGGAGGGTGCTGATTTCGATCAGGCCGTCGCCGTCGGTATCATAGTCCGTATAAGTCTGCGCCCCTGCTGGGATGGCGGCGTGCGGGACGTACAGGATTAGGGCCGCGAGGGCGGCGATTAGGGTTAGGGCGGCTAGGGCGCGGGTTGCGGATTTCCTATCCCCCCACCCCCGAGTTTCAGGGCTTGCGTGAGGATTTTCATTTGTGAGAATCCTCCCGGCGGTCTGATTAGGGGAAAGTATATCACACCACGCCCCGCGGCGGCAATGCCCGCGCAAAGGTTATCCGCGGCGACAAACCGGAATCCGCCCGCCAACAGAACCCCAACCCCTAAACCGCCCCCGTCCGTATCCCGGCGAACAGATAGGCGGTAGCGTAGCTGCGCCACGGGCGCCAGCTTTCCGCCACCTCCGCCACTTCCGCATCGTTCATTGCCGCGCCGCCCAGCCACAGGCGGGACACCGCCCGGCGCAGCGCCAGATCCCCCAGCGGCAGCCCATCCGGGCGGGCCAGCCCCCGCACCAGCGCCCACTGCGCCGTCCACCCCCCCACGCCCCGCAGCGCCGTAAGGCGGCGCACGATTTCGCCGTCGGGCAGCCCGTCCAACTCCCCCCAGCCCGGCGCCAGCGCCGCCGCCGCAATCCCGCGGACATATTCCGCCTTGCGCTGCGTCAGCTTAAGCCCCCGCAGTTCATCCAACGACGCCTCAAGCAGCGTCTCCGGCCGGGGGAAAGCGTAATAAATTTCGCCATCCAACCCGATCCGCGCCCCGAACCGTTCGATCAGCGACCTTCGCATCATCCGCGCCACGCTGGCCGAAATCTGCTGCCCCAACACCGCTAGCACCAGCCCCTCAAACAACGTGGCGGTGCAGGGCAAATGCAGCCCCCGGAACCGCCCCGCCAGCCTCGACAGTACCGGGCAAAATCCCGCCAGCGCGTAAAACGGCGCCAGTGCCTGCGAGATTCCCAACATCCGCCCTACTTGCGCCGCGGCGCAATCACCATCCGCCGCCGACAGCCCGTCGCCCCGCAGCTCCAGCGTCAACTCCGGCGAATCCGCGTTGCCGGTAGAGTAGACGCAGGCCAACGCCAGCCGCCCGTCCAGCTCCAGCGCCCGCCGGTAGACGCCGCCCTCCAGCGTGTCCGCCCCGCTGCGCCCTTGAAAATAGGTATGATACCCGGCGGTCAAATCGAAATCGAAAGGCGGCGCCGGATGCAGCCGCCGGATTAGCGCAGCCATAGATCCCCCCTTGCGACCGCGGCGTCGGGTTCAATCCGCCCCCGCGCCGCCGCCCAACGCCGCCGACCCCAGCATCGTATAGCGGGCGCCGGACGGCAACAGTTCGCTTTGCATCAACTCCACCGATGTCACCCGCCAACCGGCCGGCGAGGGCGGCGCGACGCCGTAAACCGCCGCGCCGATGCGGGATAGCTGGGCATCGGAAAGCCCGCGGCGGGGGCGCCCCAGCGTGATATGCGGCGCGAACCGGCGCGTTTCCGGCGGGTAGCCCAAGCCGGCGAGCGCCCCATCCGCCGCCGCCTGCAACCCGGCCAGCGCCTCGATCTCCCCGCCCACCCCGGCCCACAACACCCGGGGCCGCCGCCGGTGCGGGAACGCCCCCAATCCCGCCAGCTCCAGCCCCAAGGGCCGCCGCCCCGCCGCCGCCGGCCCCAGCACATCCAGCAACGGCGCAACGGCGGACGCCGGCAGGTTGCCTAAAAACTTCAGCGTAAGATGCATCCCGTCGGGGTTGGCCCACTGGATCCCGTCGGGGATCCGTTCCCGGATGCGCCCCGCCGCGTCGGCCAGTTGCTCCCGCGCCGCCGCCGAAAGCCCCACCGCCACGAAAGCGCGGATCGCCCCGCCGCCGGCCGTCACAACTCCGCCGCCGCCGCCGCTACCGCCCCCCTATGCCGGTAGCGGGCCACCACCGAGTCAATGTAGGATTTAACGATGCCGTCCAACCCGCCATTGTCAATATAAATGGCGGGCGCGATGCAATTAACCCGGCCGTCGGTGCGGTATTTTTCCGCATCCTCCCGCTTTCCCTCGGCATAAACCGCAATGGACATCCCGCCCAATTCTTTCACCAAACGAAAGCACGGCACATCGGTCTCGCCGTCTCCGATATAAATTATATTTTCAAAAGGCACCGGCCGCTCCTCCTGCGGCACAAAATTATTGATTATGGAACTGTCGCTCAAATCATGCGCCCCTTTATTGATGCGAAACAGATACTGCGTCTTGGTAGTGAAATTGATCGCCAGGGCGGGCCACACCGGAACGTCATTATGGTCGTACAAAAACTTGGACGCATAGATTTTCTTGAACCGGTCGGCAATAGCAGTTCCCGCAATAATCTCCGAATTTCCCGACGAAATCAGATAATGCTCCACGGATACGCCCTTGCTGGTGCCATAATTATTTATGCGCCCGAACCATCCTTCCACCCCCCGGAAAAATTCAATCCGGCCCCCGCGGGATATAAAATCCTGCCGGTGCACCGGCACCCGGGCGGCATTGGCCTTTTCCAGCATCAGCCGCATATACATCAGTATCGGATCCGCCTCCTCCGCTTGCGAGCGGGCGTTCACCTCAGCCCAGAACTCCCCGGCGGTCGCCCCAACGTCCGGTATGAACTGCGATTCCTGCATATTCCCCGGCGCCAAAGTGCCGTCAAAATCATAAACAATCGCCAGCGGAATGTTACCGGCCGCCATACCAGCCCCCTCAAGAAAACGCAAACTAACCCCGATACTCCCCCCCATTCTACCCCTTTCCCAACCCCCGCGCCCACCCCCCACCCCCCAATTCCCCCCAATCCGCCCGCCCCGCCGCAAAACCCGCCCCGGAACCCGCTTGACAACGGCGGGATGGCGTGGCATTATAGCTACATAATCCCCTGTCATTTTCGGTGACAGGAGCGCGAGGCCGCCCTCGGGCGGCTTTCGCATTTTATAGGATACTGTCAAATGGCTACAAACCTATACATAGACGGATTCAACCTGCGCTACGGGCTGAACAGCCGATGGCCCGAATACCATAAGCCCGCCCGATGGTGACTCACCCCCGCCCTACGCCCCGGATAGCGCCGCCGCCAGCCGGTCATACCACCCGGCCAAATCATCCGCCGAATACCGCGCATTGGCCGGGCTGGGGTTGGGAACTACGAACACCGCCGAATCCCCGATTAGCCGGGGTTGCCGCCCCAATTCCGCCGCCGGTTTCGCCCCCTCGCCGTAGCGCAGATATGCCTTGTACGCCATCAACCCGTGGAAACAAACCATCCGCGGCCGGCATTGCAGTAGCCTTTCCCGCAACGCCGGCGCCCCGCGGCGGTAATCGGCGGCTCGCAGCCCGCTGCCTTGCGGCGTAGGCCGTTTCACTACATCGGTAAACCCGATGCCATATTCCAGCAGCGCGGCATCGTCCGCCGGAGCGCATGGACGCCCCAAAGCCGCGGGCCGTAGCCCGGAGCGGTTGAACGCCGCCCAAAAGCGGTTGCGCGGGTTGGCGAAATAATGCCCCTCCCGCGCCGAATACTCCGACGGATTCAACCCCACGAACACCAGCCCCAACCCCGGCGCCAGCAAATCCGGCAGTGTGTGCCAATCGTCGGTACAATCAGTTTCCGTCATCCCTCAAGTCCGCTATCAAATATCTGAATCTAATAACCCGCGCAACCCCAGCAAACGGGCGGCATTCCCGCCGACGATTTGGCGGCGCTGTTCCAACGACAACGGCTGCCCGTCCAGTTCACCCAAAGCGCGGGATTGGCGCAATAACGGATAGTCGCTGCCGAACAGAATACGTTCCGCCCCCGCCAGTTGCGCCGCCACCGGATAAACCCCCGGACGGTACAAAAACGGCGACGCTGCCGAATCGAAATACACGTTGGCCAATACTCCATCCGCTTCCGGCATCAGCGCGTAGAACGGCAGCCCGCCCCCCCAATGAGCGCAGATAATAATGTTGCCGGGAAAGTTTTCAATAAACCGCCAAACCTTGCCCGGCGTGGTATTCCCCTTGCCCGGATACTGATGCCCGGCCGGTTCGGAACAGTGGAGCAATACCGGCAAATTCCGGGCGCGGGCCAGCGCCATCAAGGGCGACATCACCGCCGCATCGGTTAGATCCAACCCCTGCGTATCGGGATGCAGCTCCCCAATGCCGCGCAGCCCGGCGGCAAGGCAGCGGGCGGCTTCATCCACCGCCGCATCGCCCCAAGCGGGATTGACCGACGCGAAACCCGTAAGCCGATCGGGGTATGCCGCCGCCGCATCGATGATGTAATCGTTGGCTTCCATCGCCAAATCGCGGCTGGCCCATCCCATCCCCATCACTACGGCGTGGTCAACCCCGTCGCGCTCCATCGCCCGCAGCAGCGTTGGGGCGTCCGCCATTCGCCCCGCGCCGGCCGCCGGCCCCAGCATACTGGCGAAAGTGGCGTCCCGCGCCGCTAACTCATCACGCCGCCCGGCGAAAGACGGCGGCAAGATATGGCAATGGGCGTCAACAATCATACCGGCATTAACCCGGAGTCCGGGTTTATATGCCCGCCGCGCCGGATAGTCGCCTTAATTGTCATGCCCGTTTTCGCTGAATTCGTTGTCGCTGTATACCGCGGTTTCCCGCCCTTGAAAGACGTGGACGACAAAATTGTTGCGTTCTATGCCCACGGCGTCGGCGATGTCCTCGTCCACCGCGTCCATAATTTCTTGGATCGACTGCTGGGTCAGGCTTTCGTCCACCGCCAGCGACACGTGCACCATTTCGGCGGTGAAATGAAGATCCACCCGCCCCACCGTGCGGTCGAACTCTATGATGTTATACGCTTCGGAGTGCGGGGTGCGAACTTCCCGCTCAAATGTGAAATCTGCCACCGCCGTCCTCCTGCTGATTGTCCGTTACTTCCTTTGCCGCCCGATTCCCCAGCCCGGAAATGTTACATCACGGCCTTACTTGGCCGTGGCCCATTATGACCCACTTGTAGGATGTTAGCTCTTTGAGACCCATCGGCCCGCGGGCGTGCATTTTCTGCGTGCTGATCCCCACCTCCGCCCCCAAGCCGAACTGCCCGCCGTCGGTGAACTGCGTGCTGGCGTTGACATAAACCGCCGCGGCATCCACTTCGTCCAGAAAGCGCATCGCCGCGGAATAATCCTCGGTGATAATCGCCTCCGAATGCCCCGAACCGTAGATTTCGATATGCTCCAAAGCCTCGTCCATCGAATCCACCACCTTGACCGCCGCGTCTAAAGACAAGAACTCCCGCCCCCAGTCGCCTTCGTCGGCGGCGCGTATCCGCCCGTCGGCGCCCGGCCCCAAGATGCTCAAGGCGCGGTGGTCGCAATGCAGCTCTACCCCCGACGCGGCCATCGCCCGCGCGATACGGGGCAGCGCATCCCCCGCCACCGCCGAATGCACCAGCAGCGTGTCCAGAGCGTTGCAGATATACGGGCGGCGCGTCTTGGCGTTGATCGTCACATTGGCCGCCATCTCCAAATCGGCGGCGCGGTCAATGTAGGTATGGCAGACGCCCACGCCCCCGGTCACCGCCGGCATCGTAGCGTTGTCCCCCACGAAACGCACCAGCCCGTCGCCCCCCCGCGGCACGATCAAGTCGATGTACTGGCGCATTTTCAGCATCGCATCCACCAATTCGCGGTCGGGATTATCCACGAACTGCACCGCATCATCCGGGGCGCCCGCCTCGCCCAGAGCGCGGCGAATCAAGCCCACCAGCGCGGTGTTGGAACGCAACGCCTCTTTGCCCCCGCGCAAGATGCAGGCGTTGCCCGACTTGAAACACAACCCGAATATATCCACCGTAACATTAGGCCGGCTTTCGTAGATGCTGGCGATTACCCCCAACGGGATGCGGCGGCGCCCGGCGGTCATGCCATTGGGCAGCGTAGTCATTTCGATGGTTTCGCCCACCGGGTCGGGCAGGGCGGCAATCTTGCGCTGTTCCGCCGCCGCCCCGTGCAGCCGTTCCGGCGTCAGCAGCAGCCGGTCCAGCATCGCATCGTTCATCCCGCCGGCGCGGGCTTCGGCGCAATCCTCGGCGTTGGCCCGCAACAATTCGCCGGCATCGGATTCCAGCATACTTGCCAGATGCTCCAGCGTCCGGTTCTTGACCCCGGTAGAAAGCCGCGACACCAAACGCGCCGCCCGCCGCGCTGCCTGCCCCTGGCTAATCAAATCCGCAACGTTTCCCGTTTTCATTTCGCCCCCGCGCATCATCTTTATGCCTTTATGCTTTATGCCTTTATGCTAAGGAAATAAACGATTTCCGCCTTAGCGATCTGCCGAATCTACAGCAATGCCAGATTATTGCGATGCACCACCTCCTGCCCGTAATGGTAGCCCAAAACCTCCTCGATTTGGCCGGAGCGCAGCCCGCGAATGCGGTCAATATCCGCCGCGCTATAATTGGCGATGCCGCAGGCGATGCGCTGCCCCGATGCGTTCAGGATGTAGATCGTATCCCCCCGCACGAACTCCCCCGCCGTCTCGCGCACCCCCGCTGGCAACAGACTCCGCGAATGCTCCCGCAATGCCGCCGCCGCGCCGTCGTCGATGGTCACTTGGCCCCGTTGCGAAACCCCGCTCAACATCCATCGTTTGCGCGATTCCGGTTTTTCGGCGGCGGGCTGGAAAAATGTTCCTACGGGTTCGCCCCGCGCCGCCCGCAGCGCCGCCCCGTCATCCCGCCCCCGCGCCATAATCATCGGTATCCCCGAAGTCGTCACCAGCCGCGCCGCCTCCAGCTTGGTCGGCATCCCCCCACGCGCCCACGGACGCAGCGTCCGCCCGGCCAGCGCCTCGATCCGGTCGTCCACCTGCTCCACCCGCCGGATTAAAGTCGCCGACGGATCCACCCGCGGATCCGCGGTATACAGCCCGTCAATATCCGTCAAGATCAGCAGCAAATCGGCATCGACCATATTCGCCACCAGCGCCGACAGCCGGTCGTTATCCCCGAACACCTCGCCGATTTCGTCCACCGCCACCACATCGTTTTCGTTCAGCAGCGGCGCCACCCCCAGCTCCAGCAGCCCCTCCAGCGTATTGCGGACATTCAGATACGCCTGCCGGTTGGAAAAGTCGCCCACGGTCAGCAGCGCCTGCGCCACGGTGACGCCGTACAAGGCGAACTCCTCCCGGTAAATCTGCATCAGTATGCTTTGCCCCACCGCGGCCGCCACTTGACGGGAACGAATATCGCGGGAAGCCGCCCCGTCCGAGCCTTGCCGCAACGCCGCCCGCCCCGCCGCCACTGCCCCCGAGGTCACCAGCATAACCTCCGCCCCCTGCGCCCGTAGCCCCGAAATCTGCCGCACAATGCTGCCCAACACCGGCAGATCCACCCCCGCGCTGTCCGCCCCCCCGCCGGTAAGCACCGCCGTGCCGACTTTCACCACCACGCGCCGATACGCCAACGGCGAAACCCCGCCCGCCGCCTCCGTCCCCGCCACCGGGGATGTAGCGAAACCCTGCCCGGCTATGGACATACAAAAATCGCCCGGTCAAGAATCTTGGCCCTGCGATTATAGCACCATCCGCCCCCGAATCCGCCCCATCCCGCCCCCGCATCTGCTATCATCAACCTAGCCATCCCGATAACATATAGCCATCCCGACGCCGCACCCGCCGACCGCCGGCGCGAGGCCCGATATGACCACCTCCAGCGACATCCCGCCCCCCGGCAAAATCCCCCGCATCCCCTACCGCTACACCCCGCCGGGGGCCCCCGGCGTCACCTACCTCAAGATTGTGCCGGACGACGTCCAGTATCCCCACCCGGACAACCAAGACCGGATCCCCCCGCCCGGCAAAATGCCCCCCATCCCCTACCGCTACACCCCGCCGGGCGCCCCCTGCATTACCTATCTACGATTCCTGCCCGACGATTTCCCCTTTCCCGAACCGAAATACTTACGGCAAGGTATGTTGCAAGCAGAACCCATCGCCGAATCCGACCAAGTCCTGCGGCTCCACTTTTCCGCCCAGCCCACAACGCTGATCGACTCCGGCGGCTATCTTTTCTACGACGTCCGCGATCCCAACCTCTACAAGATACGCCCCGACTTGTACGTAGCCTTTGACGTCAACGTAGAAGCCATCCGCCGCCGCGGGAAATACTGCCTTGAGGAAGTGGGCAAACCGCCGGAGTTCGCCCTCGAAGTCGCCTCTCCCAGCACCCGCCGCCGCGATACCGGCCCCAAGCGCACCATCTACGCCCAAATCGGCGTCCAGGAATACTGGCGCTTCGACTACACCGGCGGCGAGCATTACGGCTACCCCCTGGCCGGCGATTCGCTGGCAAACGACGCCTACCGCCCCATACCCCTAACCCGCGAACCCGACGGGATGCTATGGGGCTACAGCCGGGCGCTGGACCTATGCCTCTGCGCTCAAGGCCCCCGCCTGCTCTATTACGACCGCAAAACCGGCCAATACCTCCACAACCTAGCCGAGGAAACCATCGCCCGCCGCCAAGCTGTCGCCGACCGCCGCCAGGCCGACGCCGACCGCGACGCCGCCTTGGCGGAAGTCGAGCGCCTCCGGGCGGAACTGCAACGGCTGCAAGGGAAATAACCTCCCCGGAAAACCCCCAAAGCCCCCGCCCCGCCGCTTGAAACCGGAAACGGGATAGATTAGGCTGGAACAAACCCCCATATCGCAGCGCCGGACAACCGCCCGGACCAACCGGCAAGGATGGCTGATATGGCCCACAACACCGCCGCTTTTTCCTGCATCAAGTGCCATCATAACCAGTACGACACCGAGGAAATCCGCACCGCCGGCAAGTATTCCCGGTTTTTCGATGTGCAAAACAAAAAATTCACCGCCGTATCCTGCGCCCGCTGCGGCTACACCGAAATTTTCCGCGGCGATTCCTCCAGGCTCGGCAACTTCCTGGACATCCTGTCCGGCTAAACCGCCCTAAGAGCAAAGCCATAACGCATCACGCCGCGCCGTACCATCGCGCCCATCCGGGCTGCAACCGAAAGGCAGGGGCTGGACGCCAAGCCAGCCCCTTATTCAGCATTCCCCGCAAAAGCCCGCCCGCCCCATACCAACCATCCCAAATTCACGAGACGGCCTAATGTCGCTTAACGGCATCCTGACCCTGCTGGAGCGCCACCCGGAATTCATCCGCGGGATCGAAAGCATCCGGCAAGGGCAAAACGGCAAAACCGAAAAACCATCCCCCCATCCCGCCCCGCAACCCCCCGCGGACGTCTCAACCGCCCCGCAACAACCCGCGGTCGCCCCAACCGGCCCGCAACACCCCGCCGCGGACGCCCAAACCTACGCCGTCCGCCCATCGGCCAGGCCCGCCTTCATCGCCGCCCTCTACCGGCAGCGGCAAACCCAACCCCCCGATACCCCCCCGCCCGGCCCGCTGCTGGTGATAACCCCGCGCCAGGACGACGCCCGCCGCCTGCACAGTCAACTACTGGCCTGGCTGGGCGACGATGCCCCCGCCCTACTCCTACCGGAGCCGGAAATCCTGCCCTTTGAGCGCCTGGCCGTAGACGCCCCCACCGCCAACCAGCGTCTCGCCGCCCTCGCCGCCCTCGCCGCCGCCCGCCCAGCCCCCGCACCCCAAACCCAACCCGGCAACGCCCCCCCGCCGCTAATAATATGCTCCATATCATCCGCCCTACTATACACCGCCCCCCCGGAACTAATGACCGGCCGCTTGCCCCAACCCGCCCAGCCCGCCCAAAACCACACCGAACCCGCCCAAAACCACCCTAAACCCAACGAAAACCACCCTAAACCCGACAAAAATCATCCTGAACCCAACGAAAATCATCCTGAGCTTGTCGAAGGATGGGCCCCCCCATCCCAATGGCGCGTAGGCGACCGCGTGCGGATCGACTCCATCCTCTCCCAATGGCAGCAACTGGGCTACCGCCACGAGCCGGTAGTCGAATCCCCCGGCGCCTTCAGCCACCGCGGCGGCATTCTAGACATCTACCCCCCCAACTGCGAACTCCCCCTCCGCATCGAACTATTCGACGACGAAATAGACACCATCCGCCAATTCGATCCCCTGACCCAAAGATCCATCGCCCCCGCCGACGAAGTGCGCCCCATCCCCGCCCGCGAACAACTGCCGTCCATAGCCATCCCTCAAGGCCCAACCGCGCCGGAAACCCCCGGCGCCATCGCCCGCCGAATGGACTTTTCCCGCTGCAACCCCGCCGTCCGGGAGCGCATCGAGGAGGAACTGGAAACCCTGCCCTACACCGACAACCCCGAAATCCTGTCCTTCTACCGCGGCCTGCTGAACCGCGCATCGCTGTTGGATTACCTGCCCCCCAACGCCGCCATACTACTGGATCGCGGCAGCCGCGTAGCGGACGAAGCGTCCGAACTGGAGGAACGCATCGCCCGGATGCGCGCCGCCCGGGAGGAACGCGGCGAACTCCCTGCCAACTTCCCCTCCCCTTGTCTGCCCTGGGCCGATTTCGCCGCCCGCCTGGCCCAACTGCACCCCGTAGACCTGCAAACTTGGGCCGGCGATGACGACGACCCGGTTTTCCGCCCGGCCACCCCCTACTACGGGCGACTGGAGCAGCTATCCGCCGACCTCAAGCGCCGTCAGGGGCAAGGCGGCGCGCTGGTAGCCGTAAGCCAGCACGCCCGCCGCGTCGCCGAAATCCTGGAGCAGCAGGGCATCGCCGCCCCGGTGCTGGACCGTCTCGACGCCCCCCCGTCGCCCGGCCAGGTCTGCATCGTATCCGGCGCCCTGCCCGGCGGCTGGGCCGTGGAACTCCCCCCATCCCCCTCGGCTAAAGAGAGAAAAAGGGGCGTCAAGAACCCCGTTTCCGCCCTGGACCTGCTTACCGACGCCGAACTGTTCGGCTCCGTCAAGGAACGCCGCCAACGCCGCCCCCGGCGCGCCGAGCGCGGCCCTGACGTATCCCTCGCCGACCTCGAACCCGGAACCTTCGTCGTCCACATCGACCACGGCGTAGCCCGTTTCGCCGGCACTACCTTGATGAACCCCTCCGACGGCTCCGCCCCGGATAAAGAATACCTAGTATTGGAATATGCCGAAAACGACAAACTCTACGTCCCCACCGACCACCTCAACCGCGTAAGCGCCTACGTCGGCGCCCAAGAACACGCCCCCGCCCTTACCCGCCTCGGCGCCGCCGACTGGGCCCGCATCAAGCAGCGCGTCAAGGGCGCCGCCCGCGAAATGGCCCAAGAACTCATCCGCACCAACGCCGCCCGCCAGCTCGCCAAAGGCCACGAATTCAGCCCCGACACCGCCTGGCAGCAGGAACTAGAGGACTCCTTCCCCTACATCGAAACCCCCGACCAAGCCCAAGCCATCACCGACGTCAAATCCGATATGGAACGCGAGCACCCCATGGACCGCCTGATCTGCGGCGATGTAGGCTACGGCAAAACCGAAGTCGCCCTGCGAGCCGCGTTCAAGACCGTCAGCGACGGAATGCAGGTAGGCATCCTCGTCCCCACCACCGTGCTGGCCCAGCAGCACTATGCCACCTTCACCGACCGCCTCAGCCCTTTCCCCGTCCGCGTCGAAGTCCTGAGCCGCTTCCGCACCCCAAAAGAGCAGCAGCAAGTCATAGCCGGCCTGCAATCCGGCGAAATCGACATCGTCATCGGCACCCACCGCCTGCTGCAAAAAGACGTCCGCTTCAAGAACCTCGGCTTGGCCGTAGTGGACGAGGAACAGCGTTTCGGAGTAAGCCACAAAGAGCGCCTAAAGCAGTTGCGCCGCCAAGTGGACGTATTAACCCTAAGCGCCACCCCCATCCCCCGCACCTTGAACATGGCGCTATCCGGCCTGCGCGATCTATCGTCAATGTCCTCCGCCCCCGAGGAGCGTCTCCCCGTAAAAACCTTCGTCTCCGAGTATTCCGATGACGTCATCAAAGAAGCCATCCTCCGCGAACTGGAGCGTGACGGGCAGGTTTTCTATCTGCACAACCGGGTAAGAAGCATCGGCCAGGCCGCCGAAAAAATCAAAGAACTGGTCCCCCACGCCCGCGTAATGATCGGCCACGGCCAAATGGCGGAGCAGGATCTGGAGGAGGTAATGCTCGACTTCGCCAACGAAAAAGCCGACGTGCTGGTATGCACCACTATCATAGAATCCGGCCTTGATCTGCCCAACGTCAACACGCTGATCATCGAACGCGCCGACCGCTTCGGCCTCGCCCAGCTATACCAGCTACGCGGCCGCGTCGGCCGCGGCCGCCATCGCGCCTACGCCTACCTGCTTACCCCCCGCTTCGCATCCTTGTTATCCGCCGACAAAGCCGACGGCAAAGCCGCCGCCCCCCCGCCGCCCCTGCCGGAGCGCGAAACCCGCCCCCGCCGCGGGCGCAAAAGCCTCGCCGCCCCGTCCCGCCGCCGCGGGGGGATGACCGAAGCCGCCGAAATGCGCCTCCAGGCCATCCTCGAAGCCTCCGATCTGGGCGCCGGTTTCCGCATCGCCATGCGCGATCTCGAAATCCGCGGCGCCGGCAACGTCCTCGGCGCCGACCAAAGCGGCCACATCCAGGAAGTCGGCCTGGACCTGTACACCCAATTGCTCCAGGAAGCCGTCCGCGAACTGGAGCGGGAACAAGGCAGCGAAACCGGCGACCTGGCCCCCGCCCCGCCCGATGACCCGCCCCGCATCGAACTCCCCCTGCCCGCCGGCATCCCCGATGACTACATCAGCCACCTGCCCACCCGCCTATCGGTCTACCAGCGGCTGGTGAAACTCGCCCAGCGCCGCGAACTCCCCGAAATCCGCGAGGAACTGCGCGACCGTTTCGGCCCCGTCCCCGACGAAGTAGAGGCCCTATTGAAAGTCGCCGAAATCCGCGCCATCGCCAACGCCGCCGGCGCCGAATCGGTAATCCAAACCGCCGACGCCATCGTAATATCCCTCCGCAACCCCGTAGGCGGCGCCAAAGCCCCCCTGCAACGCGCCCTCGGCCCCGCCGCCCAAGTCGGCAACTCCCAAATCCAAATGCCCCTCCGCCCCCTCGGCGACCAATGGCAGCAACGCCTGACCCGCACTCTGGAGCGCCTGCAAGTCTTTATGGACAATATGCGCCAACTGGCCGCCAACGCCGCCCAAAACTAACGCCCCGAAAACCCGCGCCCATTCCCGTGGTCAAAGTAAAATCAAGGGGAAATCGCAAAATGATGCCAACCCGCAAACCGGGAAAATTCATAGCCGCGGCAGCCCTAACCCTGCTACTGCTAACCGCCCTAATCGCCTGCGGCAGTGACTCCAACGGCGCCGACGGCAACGGCGCCCAGGAAATGGCCGCCGACTTCCCCATAATAGTATCCCAGGGCCAAGACATCATCGGCGGCGACCAAATAGCGATGGCCTCGCTGCTGGGCGAAAAGCCGGTAATCCTCAACTTCTGGGCCGCCGAATGCCCCCCCTGCCGCGCCGAACTCCCGGAATTTCAGCGCTTCCACGAAAATTATGCCGGCCGCATCTTAGTATTGGGCATAGATCTCGGCCAATTCACCAACCAGGGCACCCCCGAACAAGGCCGCGAACTCCTGACCGAACTAGGCGTCCACTTCCCCGCCGGCTACACGGAGGACGCCTCCGTCCTCCCCGACTACGCCGTCCTCGGCCTCCCCACCACCATATTCATCAACGCCAACGGCTCCATATTCACCAAATGGACCGGCGCCCTAAACGAGGAAACCCTAATCGAAAAAGCCGAGGAAATGCTACAAGGATAGCCAACCCGCACTACATACCCCCATAGTAGCCCATACCCCCCACCCCTTAAACCATAAATCCTCCGCCCATACCCCCCCTCATCCCTTAGCTCATACATCCCCCGCCCATACATCCCCTCATCTCTTAGCTCATACATCCCCCGCCCCTTAGCCCATAAATCCCCTCCCCCTAAGGGGGAGGGTTAGGGTGGGGGTGGGGTAGGGGTCGGGGCGCCCCCTAGCCGGCCGGCCCCCCAAATTCCGCCGATGATTTCGTGATTTCCCGCAGAAACCCGGTAGCATAAGCCCCCGCCGGCAAAGTAAATTCCGCCACATACCCGTCCGGGCAAGAGCGCACCGACACCGACTCCGCCACCACCCGGCTAATGCGCCAGTCGCCCCGCGCCCAAGGCCGGAAATCGCTGCGCCGCAGCCCCAGCCCCGACAGAATTTCCTGCTCCAGCGCCGCCGCCGCTTCCAGCCCGCCCGACACCTTCCGCCCGTACAACGGCAGCGCCGCGCTGATCTCCAGCCGCCCCGCCCGCTCCGATTCGGCATCGGCGTCCCCCACAATAAACACGCCCCCCGTATCGTGCCGCCGGGCGCGGTCGCCCGCCATAACCCGCCCATACACCCCCAACTCGATCCGCCGTTTCAGGTTCAGATTAAACAAATGCGATTGCAAAGCCGATATGAAAAAATCGTTCAGCCGCCGACCCCCCGGCACATTTTCCCCCCGCAACAACCGCACCGCGTCAATCGCATTGCTGTTGAAACGCCCGAACCGTTGCGGCCCAAAGTAATTAGGCAACCCCAAAACCCGCAACCGCGCAACCACCGCCCGGGCGCGCGACTCCCAGCCCGGTTCCGGCCCGCGCACCCGCGCCGCAAAGCGGTTGCCCCGCAATTGCCCCCGCCGCAGCCTACTGGAATGCCGGGACGTTTCCAGCACCCGCGCCCCCTCCAGCGCCTCCAGCGCCTCCAGATCCCCGGAATGCCGCGCCGGAACGCTAATCCACTGCCGGGTAATGGCGTGCTTGTCTTTCAACCCGGCAACCCCAATATCCTTGTACAGCACGCCCCGCTCCCGCAGCGCCGCCACCAAATCGTGGGTCGCCAGCCCCCGCTTTTCCACATAAGCGTAGGCATATTCGCCATCGCCGCTGGGCGGAAACCGCGGGATTTCCGACACCACAAAATCCTCCGGGCAAACGCGGCAACGCCCCCCCGTACCCGCCAGCCCGCCGGTAATCGCCGGCAGCGCCCCCCAGTCAAACCGGAAATCATCCCAGTTTACGGCCGTTGAACCAACGCCCCTATCCCCGCCGCGACCGCCCGTCATGCCGTCAACCCCGACTTGACCGGCATACCCCGCCAACCATCAACCCAGCCCCCTGGCCCGGAAAATTTCGTTGGCGGCGTCAATCGCGGCGCGGGTAAAGGGTATCCCGCCATAAAAGCAGGTATGGATCAACACCTCAACGATTTCCTCCGGCGTAAGCCCGATGTGCAGCGCCCCCCCGATATGACTCCGCAGCGGCCCCTCCCGCCCCAGCACCGTAAGGCAAGCCAATGTGCAGATCGACCGCTCTGCCAGCGTAAGCCCCGGGCGGTTCCACACCGAACCCCAATAGTACTCCGTGCTGAGCCGGTTGAAATCCCGCTCCGCCTGCGTCACCGGCCCCGGCCGGCCGTCGCCCGGCGGCGGCCCCATCAATTCCTCCCGCCGCGCCGCCCCCCGCCGGTACAAATCCTCCGGCGTTTCCGACGGATCGAAAACCCGTTGCGCCTCAAACTCAATCCCCAACCCGTCAAACACCCCCTTGGCCACCCCCATAGCGTTAAACGCCGTCGGCACGCCCCCGTACCAGGATGCGTGAATCATCACCTCGATAACCTGTTGCGGCGTAAGCCCCAAATTCAGCGCATTCCCCACGTGCCGCGTCAACTGATTTTCCCGTTGCAGCACCGTCAAAGCCGAAAGGGTAATCATTTCCCGCCGCCGCAGCTCCAGCCCCGGCCGCTGCCAGATCGTCCCGAACAGCGCCTCCCCCGCAATGCGATGCAAGTCCGGCGCCATTTCCCCCGACGCCGGCACCGACCCATCGCTGATTACCCCGCCGCCAAATTTCGCCCGAATTTCCCGCCCCCGCTCAAACCGTTCATCCAAAGCAGTCATCGCCATCTCCCTAACAATAAACCATTCCCATCGCAGAGGCCGCAGAGCCGCGATAGCAAACCCCATTTCCCTGCGCCCTCCGCGATCAAAACGCCCTAATTCAGATGCGCCACCTTGGGCGCCACCTGCTCCATCAACAACTGTTGCGACCGTTGCACCAGGCTATGATCATCGGGATCCTGCGTAATCCCCAGCAGATACCCGAACCCCCCGGTCTCTTCATAAGTCTGCTCGATCTTTTCCACCACCTCCGACGGATCGCCGACAATCCAGATGTTTTCCATCATATAGTCCACGTCCACCGCTTCATCGGGCATCCCGGGATCATTTTTCAAATGCCCCAGAATGCCCCCCGCCCGGCGGTTTTTCCATTGGTGTTCCTCAAAAGGCCGCCCCAAAACAATCCGCGCTTCTTCCCGCGCTTCCTGCGGGGTTTCGCCGACGTATATATCGCGGCCCAGCCGCAACTCGCTGCGATTGGCGACCCGCCCCGCGCTTTCCGCCCCCTGCTGGCAGGTATGCCACAAATCGGGGATGAACCGGTTAGGCAGATTGGTCATCGGAATCCAGCCCCGCGCCCCGGCCATACGGATCGACTCCGTGCTGGGCGTAGACGCCGCAACCCCGATGGGCGGGTGCGGCTGCTGATACGGCTTGAAATACAGCCGCCGCCCCAATTCCGCCAACCCCTCCGGCGCATGAACCTGATAATGCTTGCCCTCATACCCGAACTTGCCGCTGTCCGCCGCCGCCCACAGCCCCAAAACCACCTCCAGCGCCTCCCGCCCCCGGTCGCGCACCTCGTCCATGCTGTCATACTGGACGCCGTAAAGCTGCAAATCCGTAGGCAAAGAGCGCAGCCCAATGCCCCAATAAAACCGCCCGCGGGCCATGTGATCCAGCATCGCAATCCGATGCGCCGTGTCTACCGGATGATGCAAAGGCAGCATCGTCACCCCGGTAGCCAGAATGATCTTTTCCGTAAGCGCCAAAGCCTGCGCGATAATCAACTCCGGCACCGGCGCATTTTCCCAAGTTTCGGTGATATGCTCCCCCACCCAAGCCTCATGCACCCCCAGCCGATCCGCCTGCACAATCAGCTCCAAATCCCGCGCATAAGACTCCGAAGGCGTCCGCCGCGGCGGATGCAACGGCATCATAAACAATCCAAACTCCATTACCGGATTACCTCCCTCGCGTGTTTTCGGTTTTCTGAATGGGCGGCACCGTTTCGTCCAACTCTGGAAAGACCAAGTTCGATTGATTGGAATACCCCCTGGCGTGGCCGCGCTCCAGAGAGCGCACTTCCTTGCCGTCCGCCAGCAAGCCGCGGACGGAATCGGAAATCGCGATCCATTTATCCTGCCCCTCGTCAAAGCGCCCCGGCGGCGCGATTAGCAACACATACGCCTCAGCGCACACATCGCCATCATCGTTGCACACGACTATATGCTCGTACCAGGATGCGGAATCCTTGTTCGGAATCGCCCCGCTGTCTTTCTTAATCGTCTTTTTCAGCATATTGGTCAGCCGATGCGCGAAAGCGCTGGCGACATCCAAGTCCAAAACAAGTTTCATTTTTAATATCCCTTTCTTTCCGATGTATCCAAACGAGAAATACATCGATCAACTTCAGACCATCCAAAGCTAAAACCCCAACCGCGCCCAGCGGGGGCGGACATTGCGCCCAACCCGCCCCCGCCGCTCATTATACCACCCCGCGCCGCCCGCCTACCCGGGCCGCGGCGCCGGCACGGGAATCCCCGGGATATTCACCCGCACCGACCAGAGCCGATCCCAACTGGTGAAATACAAAGTCCGCCAGTCGCCGCCCCCGAATGCCATATTCGTGTGCAGCGGCGCCCCGGTTTCGATCGTCCCCAAATGCTTGCCCGTCGGATCAATGATCCAGACGCCCCCCGATCCGCCCACATAAACATTCCCCTCCGCGTCAACCTTCATCCCGTCGGGAATCCCCGGACGCTCCCCCAAGTTGTGGCTGAATATGCGCCCGCTGGCCAGCGCCAATGCCCCGTTGGGCAGCACATCGAACAGCCGCAAATGCCCCCGCCGCGAGTCGATGACATACAACCCGCTTTCGTCCGGCGTGAACGCCAGCCCGTTGGGGCCGACATAATCCCGCGCCAGCAGCGTAATCGTCCCCAAATCCGGCGACACCCGGTACACCCCGGGAAAGTTGAGATCAAACTGCGTCTGTTGCGGCATCCCCGCATTGGGATCCGTGAAATAAATCGCCCCGTCCGACTTCACCACCACATCGTTGGGCCGGTTCAGCGGACGCCCCTGAAAGCTGTTCGCCACCACCGTGATGCTGCCGTCCGGTTCCTGCCGGGTAACGCGCCGCCCGTCGTGTTCCGCGGCGATCAACCGCCCCTGCGGGTCGCGCGTCAGTCCGTTGGCGCGGTTGGTAGGCTCGCTGAATAGCGAACCCCCCTCCCCCTCGGCCCACTTCATCCGCCGGTTGTTATGAATATCGCTGAACAGCAGATACCCGCCTTCCTGCCACCACACCGGCCCCTCCGCCGGCCCCAATTCCCCCCCGAACCCCCCGGCCAGTTCGTTGACCGGCTGCGATGTCGAAATCACCCGCTCCAGCGCCGGGTCGTGCGACACTATCGGCATAACCAAACCTCCGCCGCTTTTATTCTTTCCCCTGGCCCATCCTTATATAAGGGATGGTTAAAGCGCGGGACAAAACCCGCGCCGCCCCTACCCGGACAATGGCACGGTGGCGGTCACCCGCGGGCGATCCCCCACCGCGCGGGTGGTATGCCCCTTGCCGGTAAGATCCTCCGCCAGCATCGCCTGCCCAGGCCCGAAACGATGCACCGTCCCATCCCCCAACCCGATCTCCACCTCGCCGTCCAGCGTAATCACGAACTGCCGCCGCGGCGCATTATGCCAGTCGCTGAAATACCCCGGCGCCACCGTCCGAAACACGATCCCCGACGCCGATTGCAAACTCGCCAGTTCCGGGTGCGACTCCGTACTCATTTCCTCGATGTGCGACTCGCCATCGTCCCCGGTATAAAGCCGTGCGATTCCCATATCCGTATCCTCCCGTCAAATTTGTGGTTTGCCGCGGAATTTGCCCGAATTATGCCCCGCCGCGGATTATACGCCATCCGCCGGGTTGAACTTTTTGAGTTCCGGCATCACCTCCGCCGCGAACAGCCGCATACTTTGTTCCGCATCGGCGTAAGGCATCCCGCCGAAACTGAACGCCGCCACCAGCGAATCCGTCCCGGTATAGCCGTGGATTTGCCGCGTCTTTTCGTAGCACTGCTCCGGCGTGCCGGTCACTTGCAGCCCCACGAAAAAATCCTGCACATCATTGTCGCCGTAGCGGTTAATCTTGTCGGTGAAATTGCCATAGTATTCATACCCGCGGGTGCTTTTCAGATGGTCGCTGCGAAATTCGTAATGCCGCATCACCGATTCCCAATAGCCCCCGACATACCGCTGCGCCATTTCCTGCGCCCGCCCCTCGTCCCGGTCGCAATAGGCGAAAGTCACCACCACCGGCGCCGGCGGCGGCGCGGCGTTCACCTCCTGCCAAGCGGCGCGGTAAGATTCCAGCTCCGCCTGCACCTCGCCCCAAGGCTTTTGCGGAATAATCAGCACGCCCAGCCCCAAGCGGGCCAAAACCACGCTGGACTCCGGCGAAATCGCCGCGGCATAAGCCCGCCCCCGGAACGACCGGAACGGATTCGGCCGGATTTCCACCCGCGGCTGCCGCACATACTCCCCGTCATACTCCGCGAACCCCTCCTCCAGCGCCCGCGCCAGCATTTCCGCCGACTCGTTGAACCGCCCCCGCGATTCCGCCATATCCAGCCCAAACCCCGCATACTCCACCCGCGCCAAACCGCGCCCGACGCCGACGATCACCCGCCCGTCGCTCAGATTATCCAGCATCACGAACTCCTCCGCCACCCGCACCGGGTCATGCCACGGCAGCACCACCACCATCGAACCCAGCCGCGCCCGCTCCGTCCGCCCCGCCATATACGCCAAGAATTGCAGCACATCCGGGCACATAGTATAGTCCGTAAAGTGATGCTCCACCCCCCAAATCGACTCATACCCCAAAGGCTCCGCCAAATCCGCCAAACGCAACTCCCCCCGGTAAACATCATAATCCGCCAGCCGCTTGCCCGGATTCTGAAAAATGGTAGACATCCCCACGTGCATAACAACCCCCTAATTCCCGATTGTCGCCGCCAAACCACCAGCATACCACGAAAAAACCGCTACCCCCCAACCACCGGCCACGGCCGCACCCCCCCGCCCAGCGGCGAATGGCTGACCGGCCATAAGGCTTGGGTATTCAGATCCGGCATCAGTTTGAAAATTTCCAGCGTGGTCGCGCCCAGCAGAGCAACATCGCCCGGCCCGAACACCACCGGGCAATACCGGATCTCGCCCTTGATTTCAATGGATGCTTGACCGAATGGAAGCTCCACCTCGCTTCCGTCAGCCAGAACGTAGGTGTACGAAGTTATGGGTTGCAAATGCAGCCCAGCCAGAAACTCCGCCGGAAAAACGGAATCCCCCGCCCCGGTATCCACCAAAGCCCGTATTTCCGCAAAATCCCCGCCCGCAGGGTTGCCAACTTTCACGTCTTGCCAAAAAAGCCCCATCTCCAATAACCTCCCTTTATGACTTATGACATCCGCGGAACCGGCCGGCCCCCCCAGCCCAAGGGCCAATAATACGCCGGCCGCAACGATTGGCTATCGGGATCCGCCAACAGCTTGAAAATCCCCAGAGTAGTCGCCCCCAAAAGCGCATCATCATCCGGACCCCAAAGCACCGGACAAGGCCAAGTTTCGTCGCCGATGCTGATTAGAGCCGCCCCGTAGGGCAACTCGATTACCCGCCCATCGGCAACCTTGTACTCAAAGTGCTTGGCAGGTTGCAGTCCCAGCCCCTCCAGAAACGACGCCGGAAACACGGAATCCGTCGCCCCGGTATCCACCAAAGCGTCAACCTCCGCAAAATCCCCGCCCGCGGGATTGCCCACCTTCACCCTCTGCCAAAAAAGCCCCATACCCTTACCCCCTCTTGTCGCCATTATGCCCCGCCATCAGCATACATCCCCTCCCGCCCCCGCGCCACCCCCGCCCGTCACCGACGGCTCCCGCCCCAGTTCCCGGCGGATGGTCGCCACCCATTCCCCATCCAGCCCTAGCCCCCGGCTTATGGCATCGTCAATTTGCGCCCGCACCGGATCCCCCGCCATCATCGGGAAAGGTTGCAAGATTTCGCCGCATAGCCGGTCATAGCAATCGTTCAGTATTTCAAGGCTGGCGGCGTCCAGCGCGGTAAAATCAGGAACCGGCGCCGAGCGCAGCGTATCCAAAGAAAAGGATGGGTATGACGGCACCCGATTATCCCGCTGACCCAACAGCGACAACAGGCCGGGCGTAGAGTTCAGATACAGGCACAAGGCTTTGGCGATGTCGGGATTATTCGGACGGCAGGGCGTCCAGATGGATCCGACGGTTGGCTCAGGCAACATCACCGATGCCACCCGCGCCACGTTCAGACCTAGACGATGGGGTAGTAATAATCTGCTGCGCTGCTCCCAATAGCCGTCCGCCATACGGCTTTTCGACGCTTTCGGTTCAATATATACATCCGTCTCTGCCGCTATGGACTGCGTTATGCCCGTCTTATGGTGCCACAATGCCCGGCGGCCCGATTTTGTCGGCATATCGGACCGGGTGTAGGCATCCCGTATCCGCCTGCCCTCTGGCCCCACATCAGCTAAATTTCTCAATTGAACTACCGGAACGGAAGCGCAATTTTCCTCCGACAGCGTCCGGTAAGCCTCAACCAGGAAAGGCGACAAGAAATTAACCGCGGCCCAATCCCCCCTGGCGATACGCTGGGCGTCAACGTTCTGAATCGTGAAATCCCGGGCGGCTAAACCATCTCCATTAACGGCCCGCCCAATCCTTGCTACGGTATCCAACGATTCCAGCGGTGTAGCCGGGTTGCGGGCCAAGTTTACAACGAGGGTTGGCGGCTTGGGGCTGTCGCTATTCCAGCGACGGCAAACTATTAACACTTCGCCGATGCTGGTATTTTCCGAAAAGAAAATGCGTTCCGGGTCGTGGGAGCTGACGATGGTATCTATGTGAAACTGCTGGGCCAAGAATTTCCGTAACCCCAAATTCCCCGCAGCCGTAGGAACTACTGTCGGCAATACTAACGCCAGGATCCCTTTATCTTGCTTGAGCATTTTCTCACTCAACACTATAAAGGACCCACCGGCAGAGTGTTGCCGGGCGGCGGCACGATAGGGATGACTATTTCTCAACTCCGTTTCCCGCCCCTTGACCGCCGGCTCATCGGCGCTGCCGAACTGGTCATAGCGCAGGCTGTCGCGGGTAAAAGGCGGGTTCATAATGACCAGATCCATCGGCGGGGGCAGCGGTGCGGGCTCATCACTTTCAACCTGCCGCGCCACCGACGGCCAAGCCGCCAGCCGCGCCTGTCCGGTGAGAAATTCCAGAGACCCGACATAGGCAACCCCGTCGAACACCCCCATCAACGTGCGATGAACGTTGATATGGCTGAACCGCGTGGCGGGCGATAACATCCCCAAGGTGCTGGCCGCCATGTGGGTTGCCGTCAAATTCGTATCGTAGCCCCACAACACCCTCTCCACCAGCGCCCGGCCCAATATCTCATCATCCGCCGGGTCGTTGCGCCCGGCGTCGTTACGCAAATCGCGGATGCGCTCCGCTGCCGCCATCAGCAAAGTGCCGGTGCCGCAGGCCGGGTCGCAGATCCGCAGGGCGGCGATCGCCCCGGCATCGCCCCAGTCGGCATCCCCCTCCCGGATCGCCAAAGACGCCAACAGCACCGCCGCCGCCGTGGAAGTGTAAAAAGAGCCGTCATAGCGGGCGGTGTCCAATACCCGGTGAAAGATGCGCCCCAGCAAATCGTGACGCAGCCCGGCGACTTCCTCCGCTATCCGCCCCACTGCCCTCGCCAAATTTCGCACCGCCAAACCCGTATTCGGGTGCATGGCCAGCGCCGCCAACGCCGCCCGGCCGGTATCAAAAACCGGGCGGTAGTCCACCTCCAGAATGCCCCGCCAAGCCTCTTGAAAAGCGCTGATCACCGCCCCTTGTTCGGCGCAGACCGCCGCCGATGCCGGCGGCCATTCCCCATCGTATCCCGCCGGGCGTTCCGCCGGCAGATACCCATGCAACCGGTGATGAAACAGCATCGCCGTAGCCGCCACCAGCAGCCCCCGCTTGGCGGCGACCCGGTAAGCCTCGGCAACGCTGCCCGCCGCCATGCCCCCGGAATGTTGGGCCGGCAAGTCTAGGGTTTTCGCCAAATCCTGGTGGACCCTGTCCCCTAGCTGCCTCACCGCCACGTCCAGAGCATCGGAGAGCTTTTGCGCCGCCACATCGGCCCCGCTGAGCGAATCGGGCGCCTGCTGCACCGCCCTGGCCAACTGGGCAACCCCGCCTTCCGTCCATTCCCCCTGCGGCTCCCCCGCCTTGACCCGCAAAGTCCAGGTCAGCGTCGCATCCGCCAGATTATCCTCGGTCACCCCCCTGGGATAGCAAACCGCGAAAACCGCGGTGGTAAGCCCTTGCCGCAGCCGGGCATCGGCATCTCTAACCGCCTGCGCCTTTCGCTGAAAGCCGGTTTCCGCCTCCAGCACAATCCGCAGCCCGTCCACTTCAGCGACCACATCCATCCGCCTGCGCCCGGCCCGTTGCTCAAAATCGGTGACGATTCCATGCTCCCGCAACAGCAAAGCCAGCGCCCGGTTCTGAAAATCCTCTTGCTTGGCGGCCATAACCACCTCCCCTGCGGCGCAACATCCCGCCCCCATCGTAGCGGGTGCCGCCCAAATCCGCAACGCCCAACCGTCACCCCCGCCCCGCCCAGCAAACCGCCGCCCGCCAACTCTTGCCCAAACCGCCGCTGCATAGTAAATTGCACTATGCCCCAAACCCGGCCCGCCCCGCCAAACCACCCTAAACGAAAAGGATGACAATATGACCACCACCAAACACGAAAAAGCCCTCATTGTTATCCAGCTCACCGGCGGCAACGACTACCTCAACACCGTGGTACCCTACGGCGACGGGCGCTACTACGACTCCCGCCCGTCCGTGAACATCCCCCAAGACCAGGTCATCCCCCTCAACCCCGACATCGGCTTCAACCCCAGTATGTCCCCCATCAAGGCGCTATGGGACGAGGGCAAAGTCGCCGTCATCAACGGCATCGGCTACCAAAACCCCAACCGCTCCCACTTCCGCGCGATGGACATCTGGCACACCGCCGAACCCGACGCCATCGGCAGCGAGGGCTGGCTGGGCCGCGCCGTCCGCGACCTCGACCCCCACGGCGACAACGTCCTAACCGCCGTCAACTTTGGCCGCGGCCTCCCCCGCGCCCTCGGCTGCCCCGGCGTGTCCGTGGCCTCCGTCGGCGACCTGGCGACCTACGGCCTGTTCCCCGACATCGAGGACGCCGAACTGCGAATGTTCACCCTCGAAGCCTTTTCCCGAATGTACGGCAACGTCGCCGGCCGCGACCCGGTAATGTCCCTCCTCGGCAAGACCGGCCAGGACGCCTACCTCGGCGCCGACATCCTCCGCACCGCCCCGGCGCAGTATTCCTCCAACGTGGAATACCGCAGCGATTCCTTGTCCCAAAACGTGCGGAGCATCGCCCAAGTGTTGCTGGCGAACCTCGGCACCCGCATCTACTACACCCAGCATGGCAGCTTCGACACCCACTCCGGCGAACTCCCCACCCACGCCTCGCTGTGGGATGATGTAGCCGGCGCGGTAGGCAGCCTGATGGACGACCTCCAAGAGCATGGCCGCCAAGATGACGCCGCGGTGCTGATCTTTTCCGAATTCGGCCGCCGCATCAAAGACAACGGCACCGGCAGCGACCACGGCTCCGGCGGCGTAGCGTTCCTCATCGGCGGCGCGGTCAACGGCGGCCTCTACGGCCAATATCCCTCCCTGGCCGAAGCCGACCGGCTAGAGGGCGACCTGCGCCCCAACAACGATTTCCGCTCCGCCTACGCCGCCATCCTGGACCAGTGGCTGAACCTCGACCCCGACCCCATCGTCAACGGCCAATTCGAGCAGCACGCCCTGTTCCGCAAGTAGGCCGGGCAACAATGGCGCGGGAGCCGGAACCCAGAGTATCCGTCGCCAGCGTGCCGGAAAGGTGGCGGGAGCTGTACCTGATCATCTTTTCGGCCCAAACCCTGGCCCTGCTGGGCTTGGCGATCTGGTACGAAGTGTTCGTAGTAACCAAAGACTCCTGGCCGGAAACCATTTTCGCCATCGGCCGGGACGTAGGCCCCGGCGTAGGCGTAATCATGGCGGAAAGCATTATCATAACGGAGGGGCTATTCATGGTGCTTTTCGGAGGAATAATGCGGCGGCGCGGAGAGCGCCAAGCGGCGGAAGCCGTAGCCGAAAACAATAAAAAATGGTATGGGTGGAACCGGCGCCGCCTCGAAGCCGAAGCCGAGGGCCGCCCCTTCAACGAACCGCCCCCATCCAAACCCCCATCCGAAAACAAGCCGGACGCATAGCGCGGAAAGCATTATCGTAACGGAGGGGCTATATTATGGTGCTTTTCGGGGGAATAATGCGGCGTCGCGAGGAACGCCGGGCCCGGGTAGCGAAAGCCATGGCCGAGGGAATTGCCCAAGAGCGAGCAAAGTGGCAAGACTGGAACCGTCGACGCCTCGAAGCCGAAGCCGAAGGCCGCCCCTTCAACGAACCGCCCCCATCCGCCCCCTCATCCGAAAACAAGCCGGAAGTATCGTAAGGCAGACCAAAAACCCCAAAGCGAGGTTTGTGATGAGCAACACCGACATCGCCCTGATGGCCCACCTGATGCGCCGCGCCGGTTTCGGCGTCGGCCGCGACGACCTGGAGCACTGCCTCGAGCAAGGCTACGAAGCCACCGTCGAGGAACTCCTCGACACCGCCAACGCCGACAACCTCCCCGACGACCTCATCCGCCGCTACCACGTAGAGCAGTCGGAACTGCGCGACCTGGCCGGCTCCGCCGCCTATTGGATGTACCGCATGATCAGCACCGCCAGCCCCCTCGAGGAAAAAATGGCCCTCTTCTGGCACGGCCTGTTCGCCACCGGCTACACCAAGCTGAACCAGGCCCGCTCCCAGCTAAACCAGGTCGAAATGTTCCGCCGCAATGGGCTGGGCCCCTTTGACGACCTGCTGCTGGAAATCTCCCGCGACCCGGCCATGCTGGTCTGGCTGGACAACAACGACAACCACGGCAGCGCCATCAACGAAAACTACGGCCGCGAACTGCTGGAACTCTTTTCTATGGGCATCGGCAACTACACCGAGGACGACATCAAAGAATGCGCCCGCGCCTTCACCGGCTGGACTCTCGGCAACGCCGAGTATATGGCCGTCCGCGCCCAAAAAGACTCCATCTGGCCCTACGGACGCATCGCCTGGCATTTCGATTACCGCGACCAAGACCACGACCACGGCGAAAAAACCTTCTTGGGCGAAACCGGCCATTTCAACGGCGACGACATCATCAACATCATCGCCAAGCAAGACGCCACCGCCGATTTCATTTGCACCCGCCTGTTCCAGTTTTTCGCCGCCGACGAAGTCACCGCCGATGGCCAGCAAACCATCGCCGCGATGAAAGAAACCTATTTCGAGTCCGGCTACCGCATAAAAGACGTGCTGCGGACGCTGTTCAACTCCGACTACTTCAAGTCCGATGACGCCCGCTTCGCCCGCGTCAAAGGCCCGGTGGAGCTGGTGGTCGGCGCCATCCGCATGGCCGGCAGCTACCAAACCCCCACCCTCGGCATCGAAAAGGTCTCCAACAATATGCTCTATATGGGCCAGGGCCTCTTGCAGCCCCCCACCGTCGAGGGCTGGCACGAGGGCGTCGAATGGATCGACAGCGGCTCCCTGGTCGAGCGCGTCAACTTCGCCGCCAAAGAACTCGCCAACACCGCCAGCCCCGGCGTCCGCGCCATCATCGACCGCCTGGCCGCCTCCAGCGACGGCGTCCTCTCCCCCGCCCAATTCGCCGACGCCTGCGTCGACCTCATCGGCCCCATCACCGTAGCCGACGACACCCGCGCCGTGCTGGTAGACTACGCCGCCCGCCAGGGCGACCTCGACCTCCGCAACCACCAACCCGGCGACGACTCCGAGCAGCGCGTCGGCGATCTGCTCCGCCTGATCGCCGCCACCCGCGAGTTCCAATTGGCCTAAAATTCCCGCCATTCTTGAGCATTCCAATTCCCCCTCTCCCCCGGGAGAGGGCCGGGGTGAACGCCAGTGACCACCCAAACGCCAACCGCCAACATCGCCCTGGACTACCTGAAAACCATCGGCATCGTCAACAACGGCCTCAACGGGCGCGGTTTCGCCAACCCCTACGACCTCGCCGTCAGCCACGACGGCCGGATCTTCGTCCTCAACCGCTGCGACCCCGCCCGCGCCGCCGCCATCCGCATCGGCGTCTGCAACCTCGACGAGGATTATCTCTACGAATTCGGCGACGGCGCCGGCAGCGGCGATACCCAATTCCGCTGGCCCGTAGCTATGGCCTTCGATCGCCAAGAACGACTGTACGTCACCGACGAACAAAACCACCGCGTAACCGTATTCGACCGCAACGGCAATTTCCTAAGCAAGTGGGGAACCTACGGGCAAGGCGACGGCCAATTTAACGGCCCCGCCGGCATCGCCGCCGGCCCCGGCGATGTGATCTACGTAGTAGACCAGCACAACGCCCGCATCCAAAAATTCGCCTCCGACGGCGCCTACCTCGCCCAATGGGGTTCCCACGGCAACGGCCCCGGCCAGTTCAACCTGCCCTGGGGCGCCGCTACCGATACGGACGGCAACGTCTACATCGCCGACTGGCGCAACGACCGCATCCAAAAATTCACCCCCGACGGCCAATTCCTGGCCGCTTGGGGCGCCCCCGGCTACGGCGAGGGCCAATTCCAACGCCCCACCCAAGTAGCCGTAGACCAAGACGGCTACATCTACATCGCCGATTGGGGCAACGAAAGGGTGCAAGTCATTGACTCGCAAGGCAATTTCCAACTACTACTGCGCGGCGAAGCCACCCTATCCAAATGGGCGCAGGAATACTTGGACGTCAACCCCGAGGAAGCCGCCCAGCGCCAAGTATCCAACCTGACCCCATCCCTGCCCCCGCACCTCAACACCCCCTACCACATATCATCCCAAACCGAACCCTACTTCTGGGGCCCCGTAGCGGTATCCCTGGACCACCAGGGCCATCTCTACATCGTAGAAACCAACCGCCACCGCTTCCAAGTCTACCGCCGCCGATAACCCCTCATCACCCTGAGCCGGTCTATCGGCAACAAGCGAAACCCGTTCATCCTGAGCTTGTCGAAGGATGAACGGGTTTCGCCGTCAACTGGTTTCACCGCAGGCTATCGCCCGCCCCTAAGCCGTAGCCGACAACCCCGCGGCTACAATACCGGCCAGGGCCGCATCCTCGTCCTCCTGCGCCGTGCCGCCGCTGCCCCCTACCGCGCCCACCAGCACGCCGTCCTTGAACACCGGCAGCGCCCCCTGCCCCGGTATCATGTGGCCGCCCTCCATCGCCATCAGCCCCCGGAACACCGGCGCCAGAGCGTTTTCCGTCAGTTCCCCGCTGGCCCGCCCGAAGCACGACGCCGCCACCGCTTTCGCCCGCGAAATCGGCGGCGTCCGCCACGACGCCCCATCCGTCCGCATCATCGTAATCAAATCGCCCCGCGGGTCAACCACCGATATGCTCATCTTGGCCCCCAGCTCCAGCACCTTGGCCTTGGCCCCCGCCAAGATAACCTCCGCTTCTCCCAAAGTCAGGCTCGGCATACTTCACCTCTCCAATCGTAACCGGATAAACCGTCCCTATTGTAGCCCCCAAACCATAAATTGGGAATGCGCCCCCAGCAATAACCCGGACATCCCCCTATGGCGAGTAAACATCCGTATGCGGGTAAAACGCGAACCACCCGAACCAGTAAGCATCCCGTGACGCCAACCGCCCCAAACGCCGCGCTGGATCCGCTACATTCACCAGCGCATCCTCAGTAACCCGCCAATGCCGCCCCCGATCATCCCGCAATCCCCCGGACGCCGCCCGAAACTCCAACCCCCCGCGATCATAAGCCCGCGCCGCCCCATTATCATCCGCGATTATCACCACCCCTTGCCCCCCCACCGTATCATTCACCGCCGGCGCCGAAGCCAGCGCATCCCGCGGGTAAGCCCGCGCCGCCCCCCCGAATGCCAAACCGAACACCTGCGCCTTCAGCGGCAATGCATCGTCCGTCACAAACACCGGAAACATCGTACCGGAATCCGCCCGGTAAGAATAATAAATTGATCGCCGATCCGACTCCGCCCGGTAATCCCCCGCCGCATACACCCCCGTATCATCGCTGATCACCGTAGTATCCGGGTGTTCCGCCGCCCAATCCCCCCAAGTAGTCAAAACATTGGGCAAAATTTCCAACCGAATACCGCTCCCCGCCAAAGGCCCGACCACCGGCTCCCCCCGGAACTGGTGCCATAACGTTTCCGTAGCCCGGTCATACATCAGCTTATTGCTGCGATACAACATCCCCGAAGTCCCGAACTCCGTCGCCGCCCCGTCAACCTCCGCGGAATACACGATCCCCGAACCGCAAAGCGTTCAATAAGCCAAAGCGATTTGTCGCCCCCCCAAAACATCATTCGCCATTTCATGCGGATTAAGCACCCGCAGCGGATAAGCCCGATGCTCCCCGTTCACCGACACCCCGAACACCCGATCCTCCGCCGCCAAATACGACGCTTCCCCCGCCGCCAAAACCGGCGGATACCGCAAATCGGGAATCCCGTCCCGCCGCACCCCGCCCCAAACGATTTCCTCCAGCCGGATCGTAGCCGGCACCCCGTCATACATAAAAGCGCCCATCCCCGGATCTATAATGCTGAACAACTCCCCCTTCCAACCATCATAACCGGGCGGCGGCGTAACTTCAGGATGTTTCCCCAACCACTCCTGCCACCACCCCCATTCCGCCTGCCCCGGCGGGATAATCGCAAACTCCCCCTCCCCGATCCCGTCCCGGATCCGCACCAAAAACGACGCCAGCGTCACCAACGCCTCATCATCGGTCTGAAACCGCATAAACTCCAGCAGCACCGGAATAAAAGCGCGATTGCCCGAATAAGCCATCTTGCGCCCCACATCCGCCAGCGAATGCTCCAAAGTCGCCAGCATAAGTTCCGTCGGATCCTCCGGCAGATACCCCAAATCATCGGCGTTCAACGGCGTATGGGGATACGGAAAGCCCGACTCCGCAACAACCGGCGTCGGCGTCGGCAACGCCGTAGCCGTAGGCGGCGGCACCAACGTAGCCGCAAAAGGCGTCGGCGTACCCGCCATCGCGCCGCAAGCCACCGCCGCCGCCATCAGAACCGCCATCAGCGCAACGCCCAGCAACCGGATACGCATCAAGCCGTTTCCCGGAACAGCTCGCGCCCGATGAGCATCCGCCGGATTTCGCTGGTTCCCGCCCCGATTTCATACAACTTGGCGTCCCGCAATAAACGCCCCACCGGAAAGTCGTTGATATACCCGTTGCCCCCCAATGTCTGGATCGCTTGCAGCGCCATCTGCGTCGCCCGTTCCGCCGCAAACAGCAAACACCCCGCCGCATCCTTGCGCGAAATCCGCCCCCCGTCCGCCGCCCGGCCCACCGCATAAGCGTAAGACTGGCAAGCCGACAGCGCAGTATACATATCCGCCAGCTTGGCCTGGATCAACTGAAACTCCCCAATCGGCTGCCCAAACTGTTCCCGCTGATGCACATAAGGCACCACCGCATCCAGACAAGATTGCATAATCCCCAGCGGCCCCCCCGTAAGCACCAGCCGCTCGTAATCCAACCCGCTCATCAGCACCGCCGCCCCGCGCCCCTCCGCCCCCAGCACATTCTCCGCCGGAATTTCGCAATCCTCAAACACCAGCTCGCAAGTGCTGGATCCCCGCATCCCCAACTTGTCCAACTTGGGCGAGGAATGAAACCCCGGAAACCCCCGCTCCACCAAAAAAGCGGTAATCCCATGAGACGCCCCCCGAGTAGCCCCGCTGGATCCCCCCCTATAGTTGGCGGCATTCCCCCTGGATTCCCCCCCATAGCCGGCGGCATTCCCCCTGGATTCCCCCCCATTATGGGGGGGATTAAGGGGGGGATCCGTCTTGGCGTAAACCACCACCGTATCCGCCTCCGGCCCGTTAGTAATCCACATCTTGCTGCCATTGACGATATAGCGGTCGCCCCGCCTTTCCGCCCGCAGCCGCATACTAACCACATCCGAACCCGCATCCGGCTCGCTCATCGCCAGCGCCCCCACATCCTCGCCGCTGATCAGCCGCGGCAGATAGCGCCGCTTCTGCGCCTCCGTCCCATTGCGGAAAATCTGATTAACGCACAAATTAGAATGCGCCCCATAACTAAGCCCCACGCTGGCCGAACCCCGCGAAACCTCCTCCATAACTACCGTATGCGCCAGATACCCCAACCCCGCCCCCCCGTACTCCTCCGAAACCGTAATCCCCAGCAGCCCCAAATCCCCCAACCGCGGCCACAAATCCCGCGGAAATTCGTTACTCCGGTCAATATCCCCGGCCCGAGGCCCGATTTCCGCCGCCACAAACCGCCGCACCGTATCCCGCACGATTTCAACCGTCTCCCCCAAACCGTGATCCAACGTAGCCCAAGAAGCCCGCCGCAAACTCATATTCCGCCCCCCTTGCCAACGCATTGACCATAGCGACCCCATTAGTCTATCCGCGCCCCCCCTTTCACCCTGCATCCCTTTTCACCCTACCCCCCTTTTCATCCGGCCCCCCTTTTCATCCTGAGCTTGTCGAAGGATGAAACCCCCGCAGAGAATCCCTTTGTCTACCCGCGGCATCCGATCCCCTTTTCATCTTGAGCTTGTCGAAGGACACAACCCCCGGGCATCCGCGCCGAAAAATCCTAAACCACCCGCCGGTCAATAACCCGCCGCGCCTTAAACTGAGTACGCTCAAACTCCCCCGCCGGCCGCAGCTCCACCGCCACCCCGACCCCCAGCGCCCGGCGCAAAGCCGCCGCGATTTCCCCCCGCAACGAACCCGCCGACGCCGCGTCAAACCCCAGAACCTCCGTCTGCACCGTAAGCCGGTCCAACTCCCCCCGCTCCCGCTCCAGCACCAACCTAAACTCCCCCCCGAACCCGTCCATCCCCCGCAGAATATCCTCAATCCGCGACGGAAAAACATTCTGCCCTCGGACAATAATCATATCATCCGCCCGCCCGTAAATCCCCCGGGTCAGCGTCGGATAAGTCCGCCCGCAGGCGCAGTCAATCATTTCCCACCGCGCAATATCCCCCGACCAGTACCGCAACATCGGCTGCGACGTCCGCTCGGTATGCGAATACACCGGCACCCCCTCCGCCCCCAGCGGCAGATTCCGCCGGGATTGCGGATCCACCATTTCGGTATACACAATATCCTGCCACAAATGCATCCCCGCCGGCAGATAACGGCAGCCGCTGTTGCTCATCCACGGCGTCATTTCCGCCATACTCCCCTGGTCGACCACATAACACCCGAAAGTATCCTCAATCAACTTCCGCGTAGCCGGCACGCTGGCCCCCGGCTCTCCCGAAAAAAACATCAACCGGAAAGCGAAATCGTCCCGCGGACTAAGCCCCATCTGCCGCGCCGTTTCCGCCAGATACAACGCATAAGACGGCGTGCCATAAAGCGCCGTCGGCTTGACCATCGCCGCCCACTCCGCCGCCCGTTCCGTCTGCCCCGGCGCCCCGCCCCCGAAAGGAAAACAAGTCGCCCCCAGCCGTTCCGCCCCCACCAAAGCCCCCCAACTCCCCACATACAAACTGAACACCGCCGCCACCATCACCGAATCGTAGGGCCGCAGCCCCGCCCCCCACAAAATCCGGGCGTGCGCCTCCGCGATCCGCCCCCAATCATCCCGCCCGATCCCGAACACCGTAGGCCGCCCCGTAGTCCCCGAAGTCCCATGCACCCGGAAAATATCCCCCGGCGCCACGCACAGAAACCGCCCATAAGGCGGATGCGATTCCTGTTCCCGCCGGATATCATCCTTGGTAAGGATCGGCAACTGCGCGAACTCCTCCAAACTCCCCAAATTATCCGGATCCACCGGCGCATCGCTATAAAACTCCCGGTAAAACCCCGAATGGCGATAAGCGTAGCGCACCTGCGCCCGCAGCTTGCCCAGAATCACCCCATCCCGCTCCCCCGGCGCCATAGTCTCCAACCCCGGCGACCAATGCTCCTGCCCCTCCGCCGGAATATACCCCGCCGGATAATCCGGCGGCCACTCAATTCCAATCATCGCAAACCCATCGCGCCATCGCTGATTGCGCCATCGCCTATTGAGATGTTGAGACGTTGGCGCGAATAAAATCAATCAGATCCGAAGTAAAACTCCCCACCGGAAAAACCCCATCAACCCCCAACTCCCGCAAAGGTGCCACATCATCCTCGGGGATCGTCCCCCCCACCAGCAGCAGCACCTCCCCCGACAGCCCCCGCGCCGCCAAAGCCGCCGTCAACCGCGGCATCAACCGCAAATGCGCCCCCGACAAAACACTGATCCCCACCACATCGGCATCCTCCTGCAAAGCCGTCTGCGCCACCTGCTCCGCGGTAACCCGCATCCCCATATAAACCACCTCCATCCCCGCATCCCGCATCGCCCGCGCAATAACCTTAACCCCCCGGTCATGCCCATCCAACCCCATCTTAGCCAGCAAAACCTTAGGCGGCGCAGCATCAGCCAAAACAAACTCCTACAACCGTAGCCCACCGATGGACGCACCGACGAGGAACGCCCTCGTCCAAGTATAGCCCTACAAAGGCCGCACCCGAATCGGCGGCATCGGAATAAGCCTTTCATTCACCGAATCAGCGACCAGCCCGAAAATCCGCAACGAAACCGCCCCCAGCAACGCCCCAACGCCAACCGGCCCGAACACCACCGGAGAACTAAACTCCCTTCCCTCCAGCCGCAACCTAACCTCCCCCATATCATACCCCACCATACTGCCATCGCCCAACTGAAATTGCTGCCGTTCCGAAGCACATACCCCCAAATCCGCCAGCAAATCCTCCCCCAGCACCGTGTAAGATGATCCGGTGTCCACCATAGCATCGACCACGATGAACTCACCGACCGCCGGGCTGCCCACTTCCAATAGTACATTGAAAACTCCCATATTTCCCTTCCTTTCCAATTGCCTAATTCCCCAAACCCCTATAACAAACGCCCACGAATAGGCGGCATCGGAATAAGCCGCCCATTCACCGGGTCCGCCGCCAGCCCGAATATCTCCAGCGCCACCGCCCCCAGCAAAGGCGCGGCCCCCTCCGGCGCAAACACCACCGGAACCGTCCGCACCTGCCCCTCCAGCCGCATCCTGACCTCCCCATCATCCAACTCAACCCATCGCCCGTCCCCCAACTCAAAAGTCCGCCGCCGCGCCGGTATAACATCCAACCCCCGCAACAAATCCGCCGGCATAAGCGGATAAGTCGACCCGGTATCAACCATAGCCTCCACCGCCAAAAACTTCCCCCCTTCCCGACCGGCTATTTCCAACCAAACATTAAAAGTCCCCATATCAACCCTCCCAAATACCCCAACAAAGAATCATACCGGCTGAATTTCCCGGAGATACTCCGAACACTACAAAAACCCGAGCGCAACCCAATCGTCAACAACACTTAATAGCGCCCCCAACAACATTACCTAAAACATCCGCGCCCGCACCGGCGGCGCCGGCACCAGCCGCTCCGCAACCGGATCAACAACCAGCCGCAAAATCCCCAACGTAGTAGCCCCCACCAACGGCGTACTGCCGGGGCGAGCAAAAATCACTGGCACGGGCAACTCGCTCCCTCGCAGCCGAACCGTAGTACTGCCAATCCAGTACTCCACTAGACTGTCATCAGCCATCTCAAAAACATCGGACTGCAACCGTTTGCCCCCCAGCCCATCCAACAAATCTTCCGGCAGCATAGTATAAATTGCCCCAGTATCAACCAACGCCTGCACGGCGATATACTGATCTCCCGCCGTGTTACCAACTTCCAACTCAACACTGAAAACTCCCACAATATCCCCCTTCGCCAAAAATAACCACCCCTAAAACACCCGATACCGCGTACCCCTATTCCCCCCCATCAAAACCGCTAAACCATCCGCGCCCGCACCGGCGGCGCCGGCACCAGCCGCTCCTCAACCGGATCAACAATCAACCGCAAAATCTCCAGCGTTGTAGCCCCCAGCAATGGCGTATTGCCGGGGCGGGCTAATACCACAGGCACCGGCCGCACCCTGCCCATCAGCCGCACTACGGCACCGCCTATCGGGTATTCCACTAAGCTGTCGTCGGCTAACTCAAATATGTCCGTATCCAGCCTTTCCACCCCCAACCCATCCAACAAATCCTCCGGCAGCATCGTATAAATCGCCCCGGTATCAACCAACGCCTGCACCGCAACAAACTCTTCCCGCCCCGCGCTACCTACTTCCAACTCAACACTGAATACTCCCACAATATCCCCCTTCGCCAAAAATAACCACCCCTAAAACCCCCGATACCGCGTACCCCTATTCCCCCCCATCAAAACCGCTAAACCATCCGCGCCCGCACCGGCGGAGCCGGCGCCAACCGCTCCGCAACCAGAACAACAACCAGCCGCAAAATCTGCAACGTAGTAGCCCCCACCAACGGCGTACTACCGGGACGGGCGAACACCACCGGCGCCGTCCGCAGCCTCCCCAACAAACGCACCACGGCGTCACCCAGCGGATACTCCACCAAACTATCATCCGCCAGCTCAAAAACATCCGTTTCCAACCTGGGAACCCCCAGCCCATCCAACAAATCCTCCGGCAGCATCGTATAAATCGCCCCGGTATCAACCAACGCCTGCACCGCAACAAACTCTTCCCGCCCCGGACTCCCCACTGCCAACTCAACCCTGAATACTCCCACAAATTCCCCCATATTCCCCAAAAATAAAGTCCCCCCTAAAACACCCCCGGATCCACATACTCTCCATAAACCTCCCGCAGCGTATCCAAAATTTCCCCCTCCGTCGCCATCGCCCCCACCGCCTCCAGCGTCGCCGGCATCAAGTTCGCATCCTCCCGCGCCGCCCGCTCCAGCGACGACAACGCCGCCCGTACCGCCGCTGCACTCCGCCCAGACCGAACTTCCGCCAAACGCCCCTTCTGCCATTCCTCCTCTTCCGGGTCGAACTGGAACAACTCCAGCTTTTGTTGCGTCTCCGACTGGTACTGATTCAACCCCACAATCACCTGCCGCCCCGATTCAATCCGCCGCTGGTATTCATACGCCGACCGGGCGATTTCCCGCTCAATATACCCGCTGCCGATCGCCTCCAGAACCCCCTGCCGCATCGACCCGCCGCCCATTTCGTCAATGCGGACAATATACTCCATCGCCGCATTTTCAATATCGTTAGTCAGCGTTTCCACGAACAATGATCCCCCCAGCGGATCCGCCGTAACCGCCGCCCCCGACTCATGCGCCAAGATCAATTGCGTCGCCAACGACATCCGCATCGCATCTTCCGACGGTATATCGTAGGCTTCATCATACCCGCTCACGTGCAACGACTGCGTACCCCCCAGCACCGCCGCCAAAGCCTGCAACGCCCCCCGCACAATGTTATTCTGCGCATCCTGCCGCATCAACGTCGAACCCAGCGTCTGCGTATGAAACCGCATCCGCATCGATTCCGGCCGCACCGCCCCATAACGTTCTTTCATTATCCGCGCCCACATCCGCCGCGCCGCGCGAAACTTCGCGATTTCCTCAAACAGATCATTATGCACCCCAAAGAAAAACGACAACCGCGGCGCAAAACTGTCCGCCGCCATCCCCCGCGCCATCGCCGATTCCACATACGCCATCCCCTGCGCGATCGTAAACGCCAATTCCTGCACCGCATCCGACCCGCTTTCCCGCGTGTGATACCCCGAGATCGATATGGTATACCAGTTTGGAACATTCGCCGCGCAAAACTCCACAATGTCCGTAGTCAACTTCAACGACGGCTCCGGCCCCAACGCAAACGTTTTCTGCCCGTGAAACTCCTTCAGCGAATCATTCTGCACCGTCCCCCGCAATGCATCCCACGCCACCCCCCGCCCCCGCGCCGCCGCCAGAAACATACTAAGCAACACAATGGACGGATGATTGATCGTCAGCGACACGCTAACTTGGTCCAACGGAATGTCGTAAAACAGTTCATCCATATCCCGCAAAGTGTCGATCGCCACCCCCAGCCGCCCCACTTCCCCCTCCGCCAGTTCGTGATCCGAATCGTACCCCGTAAGCGTCGGATGATCAAAATCCGTGCTGATCCCCGTCTGCCCATGCTCCAGCAAAAAGCGGTAACGCCGATTAGTCGCCTGCGCCGTCCCGAACCCCGCAATCTGCCGCCGCGTCCACAGCCGCCCCCGGTACATATCGGGATACGGCCCCCGCGTAAACGGATACTCCCCCGGCCGCCCGATGTCCCGCGCAAAGTCAATCCCCCCCGCATATTCCGCCCCGTACACCGCCGCCACCGCCAGCCCCGATAGCGTCGTCCGTTCCGGTTGCCCGGCCCCCGCGCCGTCGCTCATTTCCCCTTCCCCTTATGCTAAAGTAATTCCCCGCGCCGCCATTCCCGTCGCCCATCAACTGGCCGCCCGATCTGTCGCCGCCCTTGCCCCCATCGCCATGCGCGGGGGCAAGGGCGGCCCTCCTCTACCTACCCCACCCGCACATACTTGTCGATGCTCTTTTCCGCGGTCAACGCCAGATACAAATCCCCGTGCGCATCCACCCAAGACCCATGCGCCGACCGCGACGGAAACCGCTCCAGCACCTTCCCCTCCCCGTCCAACACGCTGATCTGCGGCGGCTTGCCGTCCTCCGGCCGCTCGCTGGTATAGAAAATCCCCTCGCCGTCCTGCGATATGTCCAGCGGACGCTGCATATCCGTCCACATCGTGATGTACTCCCCCTCCGGCGAAAACACCTGCACCCGGCTGTTTTCCCGGTCGCACAAATAAACCCGCCCATCCTGCCCCACCACCAGGCTATGCGGCAAATGAAACTGGTTCGGCCCCCCCTTCCCCGGCTCCCCCCACGACGAAATCAGCTCCCCCTCCGCCGAAAACCGATGCACCCGCGCATTCCGGTACCCGTCCGAAACATACAACTCCCCATTCGGCGCCGGCGCCAATTCGGTAAGATAGTTGAACGGCCCCGCCGCCCGCGGACAAACCTCCCCCGCCGTCTCGCACCCCGTATCCGAATACTCCCCGCGCGTCCCGATGGTCAGCAGCGGCGTCCCATCCAAAGCGCACTTCTGCGCGATGCTCCCCTCCCGATCCGTGAGATACACCACATCGTCGGCGATATAAATCCCGTGCGGATTTTCATACCGCCCATCCCCCCAGGAACTCAGATAATTCCCCTCCCGGTCGAAAACCACCACCGGCGGCTCCGCCCGCTGAAAAGCGTAAACCCGATCCGCCGAATCCGTCGCCACCGCGCTCACCGTCCCAAAAACCATCCCCTCCGGCAAACGCGCCCAATCCCGCACCACCTCATAGGTATACTTGCCGCTACCGACCGTAACCAAAACAGCCACCTCCATAACTCCCAAATTCCCCCCAACCCCCAATCGCTCCCCACCATACTACCACACCCACCCCAACAAAAAATCCCCTACCCCAACAACCCCAAATCCCCCCCAATCCCTCAACCCCGCCCCAATCCCCAAAATCCCCATCCCCCACCCCCCCAAATCCCTGCCCCCAACAAAACAAAAATCCCCTCCCCCGGAGGGGGAGGGTTAGGGTGGGGGCGCACCCCCAACCCCCGCAACGAAATCCCATTCATCCTGATCTCGCCGAAGTCACCCTGATATCGTCAAATTCATCCTGACCTCGCCAAATTCATCCTGAGCTTGTCGAAGGATGCCCCCTACCCCCGCCCGTTATACAAATAATGCCCCCCATCAACCGGAACCCGCCAATCCCGGTAAAACCGCCGCACATAAGGCGCCAGCCGCGCCGTCATCCGCCGGATCGCCAGCGTCTCCGGCGCCACCGGCCCCGCCAGCCGCTCCCGCAATTCCGCGGTCACCGCCGCTTCATCCGCCTTCACGAACCGCCCGCCCCGCAACACCACCTCCCCCTGCACCATCACCGTATCCACATGAGCCGCCTTCCCCCGGTACACCACCGCCGCCACCGCCGCGCCGCCGGGATCCCCGGCAGCCTCAAAATAAGGCGCCGTCATCGCCTCCCAATCCAGCAAAACCAGATCCGCATACCGCCCCGGCTCCAATACCCCGATGCGCCCCGCGAACCCCGTCGGCCGCGCCGCATTGGCCGTCGCCATCCGCAGCGCCTGATGCCCATCCAACGCCGGACGCTCCAGCCCCGGTTGCCGGTGCAGCCGCGCCGCCAGCCGCATCTCTTGCAACAGATCATCATCATCGTTCAGCGCCGTGCTGTCCGTCCCCAGCGCCACATTCACGCCCCCCGCCAGCATCGCATTCACCGGCGCAATCCCGTTTTTCAACCGCAAATTAGAGCTGGGATTATGGCACGCCGTAACCCCCGCCCCGGCCAGCAACTCAATATCCCCCTCCGTAAGCCAAACCGAATGCGCGCAGGAAAGCTCCGTCCCCAAAAACCCCAACTCCGCCAAATGCGCCGCCGGCGTCTTCCCCCAAACCCGAACCCCATATTCCTTCTGATACCAGCTTTCCGCCAAATGTATATGCACCGCAGCCCCATACCGCGCGGCGTATTCCTTAGTGCGAACCAGAAACTCATCGGAAACCCACTGCACATTGCTGGGACTAAGCAATACCGACACCCGCCCCTCAGACGCCGCGCCATAACGTTCATGCAACGTCTGAAACGCCGCGAAATAATCATCCTCCGTCAGATCCGACCCCGCCAAATACCGCCGCACTTCCCCCGCCAAATCCGCCGGCAGCCCCGACAAAAACGCGGCATCATCCTGATACACCACCCGGTTTTGTCCCCGGTAATAAACCGAAAAGGCCACCCGCATCCCCGCCGCCTCAAACCCCCGCAACACTTCCCCCGCCTCCGCCGCCAACCCCTCCGGCGGCGTCCGCGGATGGTTATACATCACCGCAGTAGTCCCCGACTTCACCATCTGAATCGCGGTATACAGCGTCATCAAATAATCGTCCACCGGACGCCGCCCCCACCCGTCCAAAATCCAGGTCTCCAGACACCCGTCAACCGTGCCAAGCTGAAAAGTGGAAACCCCGCGCCCATGATGATGCGCATTAACCAGCCCCGGAATCACCACAAACCCCGGCCCCCCGATAACCTCATCCGCCGGACAATCCTTCAATTCGGCATAACTCCCCACCGCCTCAATCACCCCGTCCCGCTGCCAAACCGCCCCATCGCTGATCACCCGGCTACCCCCGCCAACCCCACCGCCGCCCCCAACATCAACCCCCGCCTCGCAAACAACATACTTCCCCCAAATCAAAGACGAACCCATACCATCATCCCCCGAAATCCGCTTTTCCCGCCCATAATACCCCCCACCAACAAACTGTCAACCCAACAACCGCCCCCCAAAAAAACAAAAATCCCCTCCCCCCACGGGGGAGGGTTAGGGTGGGGGCGTCCCCCGGCGTCCCCCTACCCCCGCAACGGATAATGCATCTCATAAGGAATCTGGCAAAACACTATCCCCAGATCCGTAAGCGCCCGTTGCCCGATATACTTCCCCGCCGCAAACACCACCGCCCGCCGCCCCAACCCTGCAATCCGCCGCGCCCGCTCCTCATTAAACATCGCATCATTACTCCGCAGCCACTCCAAATCCGCCCGGTAAAGCAAATAATAATCCCGGCCATCCCCCGAATAAAACAACCCATCATCATTCCAAGCCCGCAACTCAACCCCCGCCGACACCCCCGTCGATACATACAACAAATAATTCGCCAACGCCCCAAACCCCGGCAAAGCCTCCCCCGTAAGCATCCCTTCCTCATCAATCGGATCCCCCAAAGCGCAAAAAGTAAACGACCCCCCCAAACCATCCCGCAAATCAACATCCCGCGCCCCCGGCACCCCGGAAATCACCCGCCGCACCCGCTCCGCCGTAATAGCATCGGCATAATCCTCGCACTCCACCAGAATAAACTTCCGATTACCCCCATCCGATTTATTCAACGCCAGCACCGCATGAGCCGTCGTCCCGCTGCCCGCAAAAGAATCCAGCACGATGTCGTTGGGGCCGGGCGATCCAATTTTGATTATGTCTGCAATAAATGCGACTGATTTGGGATATGCAAACCGCGGAGTGTTATCCGGTAGTATCCTGGACAACATTTCCCCCCCAGCCCTGCTACCGTACTCGGGTTTGTAAAACACGGATTTAGGCTTCTCCGTAGGCATTCCGCCGAGCAACGGACGTTGCTTGGAATACACAATGATATTACCGTTATCCCTGCGTTCAACAAATACGTCTGTTGGATTTTCCTGTATACGTTGTTTGCCCCAACGCCATATCCCTTTGTTGCCGTTACCCATAATCGGGTATACTTCTGTCCAGGGGCCGCCTTCGGAGGGCGGTTCGTCGTCGGGAGTAATGGCGTAGTTATTGCTGGAATCAACAAATATAGGGTAGTGCAGTGATTCCGAGTACGTCAGGCTACCCCGTCGCAGAAGTTCGGGTTTGTAATAACCGATTTCGTCTTGTTCCCAATCAGCAAGATCAGCTTCGCTCACATTGAAAAGGCCGAGGCGAACTTCGCTTCTGTTTTTAGCATAAACTAGGCAATGTTCGTGAGCGCCGGCAAAACCGAACTGGTCACTGCTGCCAGCCAAATTAGCGACGACTGCAATGTTCGTGACAAAATTCGCCGGCCCAAAAACCTCATCCATCAACAACCGCAAATGATGCTGTTCATTATCATCAATGGAAACAAAAATAACCCCATCATCCGAAAGCAACTCCCGGAGCAAATGCAGCCGCGGCCACATCATGCACAACCACTTATCATGCCGCTCCAAATCCTCCCCATCCACCGGCCCAACCTGCCGAAGCCACTCCCGCATCAAAGGGCTATTCACCTTATCATTATAATGCCAGCCCTCATTCCCCGTATTATAAGGCGGATCAATATAAACGCACTTAACCCGCCCCGCAAACCGCGGCACCAAAGCCTTCAGCGCGTGCAAGTTATCCCCGTGAATAATCAGATTATCATCCGCATCGACCGGATTAACCGACCGCCCCAAATCCGCCACCAAAGGCCGGTAAGCCACCGTAAGATGATGCGCATAAATATGCTGCTTCCCCTTAAACTCCAACCCCGGCATACCAACCTCCAGCCACCAAAAATCCCGCCAATAATACCACCCGCCCCCCGCACCCGCAACACCCCCCAACTCCCAAAATCCCCTCCCCCTTAGGGGGAGGGTTAGGGTGGGGGCGTACCCGCCCACAACACCATCCCCCCCCCTTGCCAATCCCCAAAACCCGCCCTACAATAGAACCAATAACCCAAAACCCACCCACCCCAAAAGCGGCAAGGAGCGGAATATGGCCGAGCTGAACGGCAAAGTCGCCCTAATCACCGGCGCCGGCGGTATGCGGGGCGTAGGCCGCGCCGCCGCCCTCAAACTCGCCAACCTGGGCGCCGACCTCGCCCTAAGCGACATCCACCGGGAAACCGAAGATCTCCCCCCCGCCGAAGTCCGCCACAACTGGCGCGGCATCGACGCTGTCGCCGAGGAAATCGCCGCCGCCGGACGCCAAGCCCTCCCCGTCTACTGCGACCTCAGCGACCCCGCCCAAATCGACCGCCTGATCCAGCAGGTAATCGCCCACTACGGGCGCATCGACATCCTAGTCAACAACGCCCGCGCCATCATCGGGCGCGACAAAGTCCCGGTCACCGAACTCGACCCCAGCGTCTGGCAACACTTCCTCAACATCAACACCACCGCCCCCTTCCTGCTAACCCAACAAGCCGCCCGCCGCATGATTGCCTCCGGCCACGGCGGCCGCATCATCAACATCGCCTCCAACGCCGCCAAGCAGGCCAGCGCCAACGGCGCCGCCTACAGCGCCTCCAAATTCGCCCTGCTCGGCTTGACCCAAGCCGCCGCCCTCGACCTCGCCCCCCACGGCATCACCGTCAACGCCGTCTGCCCCGGCCCCATCAACACCGACCGCATGAGCTACTGGGAGCGCGACCAAGCCGCCCAACAAGGCATCACCCAAGAACGATTCCGCAGCCAAATAGTCCAAACCGGCGCCCAAGCCACCCCCCTAGGCCGCATCGCCGAACCCCAGGACGTCGCCAACCTGGTAGCCTTCCTCGCCGGCGACCAAGCCGCCTTCATCACCGGCCAGGCATACAACGTAAACGGCGGCCAACTCTTTCACTAACCCCCATCCGCCCCAAAAACCGCCCGCCGCAAAACATCATTCAACCGCCCACGCCAACCGGCCCCATCCTTCCGAAAATGGTCAAGTATGTCGAAATCAATGGGAATGTACGTCCATTCTTTCGCCGGCGGCATATTGTGTTTATTGCACTCCCACCATTCAACAAATTCCGGGTCCGCTTCCCGCATTGGGCGGGCAAGAGCAAACCACTCATCAGTCAACTCAGGAGCATCCGGATCCCTGGCGATCCCGACATTGATCGCCGTTTCCTCGCCATACTCTGCTTCTATTTCCCGATAAGTCTTGTCGGTAGCCGCCAACGCGTCAATTTGCTCTTGAGTCAATTCAACTCCGGCAATGCCGGGGCTGATGGGGTCAGGATTGAGCTCTAGCATAGATCCTCTCTTCCCGCGGGTTGGCTTTACGCAAGCTGATTATGCGACGCAGTGCTCCTCGATCCGTGTATACAACATAATACAGACGGCCACTAATATACCCGATAGCGATCCAACGCATCTCTCCATACCGGGGGCTGTCAAAACGCACCGACGTATCCCACTCAAAGAAGTAAATGTCATTAAAATCTATCTCGTGCTTTTCAATGTTGGCAACCCGTTTCGTCTCGTCCCAATCATACATCACACCCTCCACACCCCTAACCTACCGTAAATCGGCGCACCCAGCAACGCCATTCACCCCGCCGCCGTCTGCCGCCTAGTATTGGCCCAGCATCAATATCAGCAAGGTTGACTTGATCCCATCGCCGAGCGAAAGACACCGCCAACGCCGCCGAATATCTAGCCGGGATCAAGCATCATCCATCCCCGGCCAAACCCACAACGTCACCAACGGCCCGCTGTTTCATTAGGGAGCTTCGGAGCCAAAAACCGCCCGCCGCAAAACATCATTCAACCGCGTATGCCAACCGGCCCCATCCTTCCGAAAATGCTCAAGCACATCAAAGTCAACAAAAATGTACACCCATTCCTTAGCCGGCCCCCTGAATTTCTTGTCCTTCATTTGCCGGACAATTTCCGGGTTTTCCGCCATCCACTTACGCGCATTAGCAAACCACTCCTCATCCAACTCAGGAGCATCCGGGTCCCTGGCAATCCCGACATTGATCGCCGTTTCCTCGCCATACTCTTCCTCTATTTCCCGATAAGTCTTGTCGGTAGCCGCCAGCGCGTCAATTTGCTCCTGCGTCAATTCAACCTTGACAGGGCCGGCGCTGATGGGGTCAGGATTGATCTCTAACATATCTCCTCGCTTCCCGCGGATTGGCTTTACGCATACTGATGATGCGCCGCAGATACCCGCGCTCTGTAAATATCACGCAATGCAGACGTCCCTCCAGGTTCCCGATAGCTATCCAGCGCATTTCCCTATTCCATTGAAATCAAGGATGGGATCAGCTCAGATCGCCGACATTTCCGTCCTAGCCTGGTTGCACACGATGCAAGTACAAGCCGCCCGGAGCGCGCGGTAAGTGTAAATCCCCGTGTAATGCGTGTCGCTCCACAAAAACTGCATCCCATAGTTGCCCACCGGCAGATGGTCAACCGCCCGGACATCCGCCGGCACCGTATCCGGATCCAAAGTAGGCCGCCCCGTCATTTCGTCCACGCAACTGGCGCAAGGACAGCGCAAACGCAAATAACGGTGCGGGTAGACGCTGCGATGCCCGTCGTCCCACAAGATTACTATAACGTTCCCCTCCAGGGCAATTTCGGCGGGCAATACCAAGTCTTGCGTCATATACATTCACCTCAAGGGTGTTGATTGTTGGCAGTATGGAATTCGTTTCAAGTCTTGAAAATCAGGCTTGACCTTGCGCCTGCACCTCCGACAAACGGGCTGGGCGCGGAAGTTCGTCCGGATCTATCGGGATTTCTATAATGCTGGGCTTGCCAACCTTCAAGGCTTCCAGCAGCGCATCGCCCACATCCTCCGGGCGCTCAATATAGTACCCCGCGCCCCCGAACAGCTCGGCGAACTTATCATAGCGCGGGTTCAGCGTATCCGCCCCCACATACCGCTCGTTGAAAGCATAACGCTGATACGCCTTTTCCGACCCCCAACTCCCGTTATTCATTATCACCGTGACCACCGGCAAATTGTACTCCACCGCGGTGGCGAACTCCTGCGCGTTAAACAGAAAGCCGCCATCGCCGTTGAAGTTGATCACCGGACGGTCAGGCGCGGCGAACTGCGCCCCCAGCGCCGCCGGAAAACTGAACCCCAACCCCCCCAAATCCAGCGAAGTCATCAGACTGCGCGGCTGGTAAAAGTCCAGCCGATCCTGCCCGAAATTGGGCGCCAGCCCGGCGTCCAAAGCCACAATAGCGTCCCGCGGCATCACCTTGCGAAGCTCCGCATAAACCCGCTGCGGCTTCATCGGCAGCCCCGCCAGCCGCTCCTCCCCCCGCAACCGTTCCGCCCGCCGCGCCGCCCACCCGCGCACCTCCTCCGCCCACTGCGGCCCGTCCGCGACGTTGTCGCGCGGCCCCCGCCGCCGCAGCTCCGCCAGCAGCCCCTCCGCCACCGCGCCGGCGTCCCCCTCAATCCCCACCGCCACCGGATAGTTGCGCCCGATTTCCTCCGGGTCGATCTCAATCTGGATGATCCGCGCATCAGCGGGGATGTAGCGGTTATCGTAGAACGTAGTCGACTGCCCCAACCGCGTGCCGACCGCCAAAATCACATCCGCCTCCCGCACCGCCTCAATCCCCTCCTCCGAACCCAGCCGCCCCAAATGCCCCAAAAAGTTCGGATGGTCCGACGGCACCGCATCCGCCCGCCCATAAGATGTGACGACCGCCGCCCCGGTAAGTTCCGCCAAACGGCATACCACATCGCCGGCGTTGCTCCACTGCACCCCGCCCCCGGCCAAAATCACCGGCCGCCGCGCCGCTGCCAAAAGATCCGCCGCCCTCTGAATCAACCCCAAATCCCCCCGGCCCCGCGTTTGCCCCGGCCGGTAAGCATCCGGCGGCAGCAACTCCAGCTCCACCTCCGCCCCCGGCAGCAAATCCCGCGGTATATCCAGCAGCACCGGCCCCATCTTGCCCGAAGTCGCCACCCGGAAGGCGTGCCGCAAAGCATCCGGCAGCCGGTCAATCCGGTTGATCGGAAACGCCGCTTTCGTAATCGGCTTGAACAGCGCCACCTGGTCAAATTCCTGCGTCGAACCCCGATACTGATCCCGCCGCGAAGCCGACGGCGCAATCACCACCACCGGCGAATGCGCCACATACGCCGACCCAATCCCGTAAGTCAGGTTCAGCACCCCCGGCCCGTTAGTCGCCAAACAAACGCTGGCCGCCCCCGAGATCCGGCTGAACCCGTCCGCCATCAGCGCCGCCCCCTGCTCATGCCGCACCCCCACAAATCGCAGATCATCCCGGTCATACAAAGGGTCAAGAATGTCCAAAAAAGACGACCCCACAATCCCGAATATATGGGATACGCCCTCTTGCCGCAAAAGCTCAACCACCGCCTCGCCCGCCTTAAATCGCTGCCCCACGCCGCGCCTCCAGTACGCTGATTTGCCCCCCAGTTTACCACACCCCACCCCGCGCCTACCGGAAAACCCCCACCGCCTTTGCATTCCCCCGCATAGATCCATACAATCGGATCATAAATCACCCCCCGGAGGAATCTGTATGGAATACGAGCATCTGCTGACGGAAGTAACCGACCGGGTAATGCTAATCACCATGAACCGCCCCGAATCGCTGAACGCCATGAACCACCGGCTGGACGGCGAACTGCACCACGCCGTAATGGCCGCCAACAACGACCCCGGGATCGGCTGCATCGTAATCACCGGCGCCGGCCAACGCGCCTTTTCCGCCGGCGGCGATATCCACGAACAGCGCATCCACGCCCGCGAGCTTACCGACCAGCAGCGCGAAGCCAATTCCCTCCAATACCAGCAATGGATGTACGACATATCCGCATCCCCCAAGCCCGTAATCGGAATGATCAACGGCCTCGCCTACGGCGGCGGCGCCGTCCTCGCCTCCTGCCTCGACCTCCGCATCGGCAGCCAAAACGCCAGTTTCCGTTTCCTGGCCGTAGCCTACGGACGCATCAACAGCACCTGGACCCTAACCAACCAGGTAGGCTGGCCCATCGCCAAAGAATACCTGTTCACCGGCCGAGTAGTAACCGCCGAGGAAGCCCACCGCGTCGGCCTACTGAACCACCTAGTAACCGCCGCCCAACTACGCGACAAAACGATGGAAATCGCCGCCACCATCGCCGGACACCGCCCTGAATCGGTAGCCGGCATCAAACATCTATTGTTGCAAGACAAAGCCGCCGACCTGCGCCAAATGTGGGAAAACGAGCGCGATTTCACCACCAACCAAGTAAAAGGCTACGGCGTAGAGCAAGCCTTCCCCGAATTCATAGCCCGCCGCGGCCGTCCATTATAAGGCTATGGCGCAATAAATCACGCCGGGGTTAGCGAAACCAACCCCGGCCGCCGTCAATTGACAAACACCCGGATGCGGGTTATCCTCAGATTCGGGAGCCGAAAAATGCCAATGCACAACCCGCCCCACCCGGGCGAACTCGTAAAACACGAATGCCTAGAGCCGCTGGGCTTGTCCCTAGACCAAGCGGCGCAAACATTGGGCGTACCCCGTCAAGAATTGGCGGACATAATCAATAAAAAATCCGGCATATCCCCGGAAATGGCAATCCGTCTATCCAAATCCTTCGGCTCCACCCCGGAAGTCTGGCTCGGAATGCAAACGGACTACGACCTCTGGCAAGCCCAAAAACGCGCCAAGTGCATAGATGTTGAGCAATTCGCGCCAACCCATACACCGCAGGAAAATGCGGCAAAAGGAAATGCAATGCCAACGCTAACCTTCAACCAAGAGCGGATCCCGCTGAAACTAGACCAATGGGGCATCGCCCGCGTCGCCGGCACCAAAGTCGCCCTAGAGGGGATAATCGCCCTCTACCGGCAAGGGTTCACCCCGGAGCAAATTCAATGGGATTTCGACGTAGTCGACTTGGCCGACGTGTACTCCGTCATCGGCTACTACCTGCGCCGGAAAGAGGAAGTCGACCAATATATGCAGGAAAGGAACGATGACTGGGACAAATTCGTGGCAGATCTGGAATCCCAGCCGGGAGCCAAGGAATTTTATGACCGAATAAGGGATTCCAAAGATTTACGGAAAGGGGGCAAAATGAACGATTGGGCCTTGTTTATCAACGGAATTTTCGACAAAGTCTTGGCGGATATTACCGCCGCCCATTCCCGGAATCCCGAAACGACGCTGTTTCTACAGCCCTTCACCGGCGGCCCAATCGTGCGCCTCCGGGATAATATCCCATCCCTTGAAGTTCCCGTAACGCTTTACGCATCCACCACGGACAACCTGTCGACAATCAGCTATACCGCCGACATTGTCGGCTGGGAAAACAAACGTACAATAAACCCGGCAAGGCGTCAGGAAGTTGATGCGATACTGGAAAAACACCAGCCTACCGAGCCTGGACTGGAGGGCAATTCCGGCATTAACTTGATCCACGTGCGGCGTATGACGAAACTGGCAACCCCGTTCAGCGTCGGCGAGCTGATAAAGATCAGCGACGGCAAACCCCTTTCCGCCAAGCGCAGCCGCGCCGGCGGTTTCTCCTACATCCGCGCATTGGATACCCTGCCCAGCGTCCCCTAACCCCCCAGCGTCCCCTTAGTGCTGGGAATCGCCTGCGGGGAACGAGGATCGGGCTCCAGCGCATCCCGCAAGGCGCGGGCCAGCGCCTTGCATAACGCCTCCGCCTTATGATGCGGATCTATCCCGGCAAGAATCTTGGCGTGCAGATTGATTTTCCCCTCCAGCGCAAACGATTCCAAGAAATGCCGCACCAGAGAGCCAGGCAAAGTTTCCACCATCGAGTCATCAATAGTAGTTTCGATTACCGCATACCCCCGGCCGGAGCAATCCAAAGCCACCATCGCCAAAGTTTCGTCCAACGGCACAATGGCATGGCCCATCCGCCGAATGCCGCGGGCATCGCCGATCGCTTCGTGAAACGCCCGGCCCAAAGTTATGCCCACATCCTCCACCAAATGGTGCCAGCCGGTATGCAAGTCGCCATCGGCTTTCAATGTAATGTCCATCAGCCCGTGGCGGGAAATCTGGCTTACCATGTGATCCAGAAAACCGTTGCCGGTGTCAACATCGTAAACCCCCCCCCCGTCCAAGTCCAACGACAAGCGAATATCCGTTTCCCCCGTAGTCCGGTGCAGCGTCGCGCTGCGCCCCCCTACAACCGCCGGCGGATTGACATCATCAGTCATTTATATTCCCTCCCGCCCGGAATTTCCCCCCAAGAAACCGGCGGCAAGTTCGCCCAAAGCGGCAACTACGGCATCCGTTTCCTCCGGCAGCCCGACGGATACCCGGACGCAATCCTTCAGCCGCGGACTGCTCCAGTGCCGCAGGAATATGCCCCGATTACATAGCCCGTCGAATATCGCCGGCCCGCTGCCTTCCGGCAGTTGACCAAGAATAAAGTTAGCCTGCGATGGATAGGGCTTGACCCCGGGAATAGCCGCCAGCAGTCGATGCATCCGCTCCCGCTCGGCCACGATGGCGCTAACCCGCTCCAGCAACGCGGGCATATTTTCCAACGACGCAATCAGCGCGACTTCGGCAGCCAAATTGACATTGTAAGGCGGCTTGACCGACATCATCGCGCGCGCCAGCGCCGGGTGCATCGCGCCCAAGCCGATGCGTAACCCGGCCAACCCGGCCCATTTACTGAACGTCCGCAGCACCACCAAATTGGGGTATTCATCCAACAGCGGCATCACCGTTTGGCCGCAAAATTCGTAATACGCCTCGTCCACAATCACCAGCAGCCCGGTATCCAGCAATGTACGCACTTCCGCCTCCGCGGGAACGTTGCCCGTAGGGTTGTTGGGCGAGCAGATTACAATCGCTTTGGTGCGCGGCGTGATCGCCAGCTTGACCGCTGCCAAATCGATCTCAAAATCGCCCCCCCGATCCACCGCCACGGCCTCGCCGCCGCAGATTTCCGCCCCCAGCGAATACATCCCGAAAGTGGGCGTCAGGTTGATGATGTTGTCCCCGGGGCCGATGAACATCCGAAACAGCATATCAATCAGTTCATCGCTCCCGTTGCCCGCGATGATGCGCTCCGGCTCCACCCCCGCATACCCGCAAAGCGCCCGCCGCAGCCGCCGCTGCTCCGGGTCGGGATAGTGGTTGAAGCTGGGAAATTCCGCCAACGCCCGCGCCACCGCCGGCGAGGCCCCGTAAGGGTTTTCGTTGCCGTTAAGCCGGATAATCCTTTCCGGCGCAACCCCGGCCCGCCCCGCCATTACCTCCACCGGCTCAACGCCCTGATAGACCTCCAGCCCGCGGATGTGCGGCAGCATCAACCCCCGCAGCCCTTCCCCCGATTGTTCGCTCAATTCGGACATCGCTCTTTCCCCCTCCGGCCCATTCCTTATAACGCCGAAATCCGGTTATGCCGGGCGGGAATCCAGGGCATCCAGCCGCGCCTGCACCGCCCCCGCGTGGCCCGCCAGCCCCTCCGCCTCGGCAATCCGCACCGCCGCCGGCCCCAGCCGCCGGAAATCCCCCGGATGCAGCCCCACCACCGGCATCGTCCGCAGAAAATGATGCACGCTAAGCGCCGAGCCGAACCGCGCCGTGCCGCCGGTGGGCATCACATGACTGGGCCCGGCGATGTAATCCCCCATCACTTCCGGGGAATACTCCCCCAAAAACAGCCCCCCGGCGTGACGGATCCGGTCAACCCACGCCCACGGCTCCCGCACCAGCAGGCAAAGATGTTCCGGCGCAATGCGGTTCACCAACTCCACCCCATCGTCCAACGAGTCCGCCAGCACCACCCGCCCCTGCCGCGCCAATGCCTCCCGCGCCACCTCGCCCCGCGCCGCCCCCGCCAGCCGCGACGCCAATCGCGCCTCCACCGCCGCCACCAGTTCCTCGCTGTCGGTGACCAATATGGCGGTAGCCAGCGGATCATGCTCCGCTTGGGCGATCAGATCCGCGGCGCAGAAATCGGGATTGGCCCCCCCGTCGGCCAAGATGATGGTCTCCGTAGGGCCAAAAACGCCGTCAATATCCACCGCGCCCTGCGCCAGTTTCTTGGCGTAAGCCACGAATATGTTGCCGGGGCCGCATATCTTGTCCACCCGGGGAATGGACTCGGTGCCGTAAGCCATCGCCGCGATCGCGGGAACGCCGCCCACTTGATACATCGCATCCACGCCCGCGATTTTCGCCGCCGCCATTACCGCCGGGTTCAAGGGCTGCCCGCCAACGCGGGGCGTAGCCAAGATGATTTCCCCCACCCCGGCCACCCGGGCGGGTATGACCGTCATCAGCACCGTGGAAGGATACGCCGCGCTGCCGCCGGGGGCGTAAACCCCCACCCGGGCCAGCGGACGCACCAATTCCCCCAATCCCTGCGCCGGATCCATCCATCCGCCCGGCAGGGTAGCTTCATGAAAGGCGCGGATCCGCCCCGCGGCCAGCTCCAGCGACTGCCACAGTTCGGGGCTTACCCCCGCCGCCGCGGCGTCCAATTCGGCGTCCGGGATGCGAAAATCGTCCAAGTCTACCCCGTCCAGCAGCCGGGCGTAACGGCGCACCGCAACATCGCCATCGCGCTTGACCTCCGCCAGCATCTGAGCCACCGATTCCGCCGGCGATACCCCGTCGCCGAAGGCCGCGCGCGTCCGCTCCAGCACGGATTCGGGCAAGGACGACAAATCCAAAGGATCAATGCGGGTCAAGACGTTTTCGGCGTTTTCAGCGCCCCGGATGACGTTCAATATGGCGGCGGCGGTCACTAGCGTTCACTCCCTAATATCCCAGACAAATTTACTCCGGCAAAAACTCGCGCACTTGGGCGATGGTGGCGGCCACGGCCTCGCGGCGGTAGTTCTCCATTTTGGCCTCCGGGATTTTCCGGTAAACCTCCTCCAAACTGCGCGGCATCCGCTCCAAAAAGCGGTCTACGCTTTCTTGCACCTCATCGTTATCCCGGTACATCCGGTTAAGCGCGAACTTGAGCCGCGACCAGTCAAATTCCCGCCCCACGAAACCGGCCACCCGCTCTTTCCATTGCGAAAGCAGCCCATCCTCGAAAAAGGCGATGGACACCCCGCTGTCCCCGCAGGAAACGGCATGACCCGCGTTCAGCGGCCCCCGGACCTCGGGCAGCGACAAGCGATCCAGATCCAGTTGCACCGCCCGATCCCATATATCCGCCTGCACCTGATCGCCGGTAAGCCGGGTTTCCGCGCTGGCCAGGTCGAAGTTGGGGCGGTAAACCGTGGTGATCCATACCTCATCAGCCGCCAAGTGGCAGACGTAGCCCAACAGAAAAGCCCGCGTCGCCAGCGACTGCCCGCCCGCATCCGCCAATTCGGGGTAGCTCCGAAACATCGCCCGGGCGCCGGTGCCCACCTCGCTCACCGACAGCGGGGCGAAATGGGTCCGCTCCCGTGGCCCCTTGGTCATCGCGCGAATATCCGGCGAAGTCGAACCCAGGTAAAAACTGCCGATGTGATCATAGACATAACCCCAGTCCAGCCGCTCCGCGACCTCGTGCGCCAAATGGATGTGCATAGGCAGATTGGGCATCATCGCCATCCTTTCGCCCGCCGCAGTAAGGAATGCCATATTTTAGCCCCTCGCAACCCCCTTGTCTAATCCCGGCCCCAACGCGCCGCCATCCCCGGCGCAAAGCCGATGACGGGCGTGACGGCGGCGGGGGATGGCGTGATATACTCATATATATGGAAAGCAAACATCGCGGGGATGAGCGTTATGGGCCTTATCTACGTCACCGTCGGCCTGTCGAACCCGTCAGAGACGACCGCCGCCGAGGAAGTCAACGCTATGGTGGCCACCGAATCCATGCTCAGCATTTTCCCAACCAATATGCTGGAGCGCTTGGGCATACGCCAAATCGGACAGCGGCGCCTGCACGGCTTCGGCGGCCCGACCACCCGGCCCACCGGAACCGTCAATCTAACCTACGACGGCGAAATCGCCGGGGTGACCGTGATTTTCGGCAAGGACAACGACCCCGCCATAATGGGCCTGACCGCCCTGGAATCGCTAGGTTTCAACGTAGATCCGGTCGCCGGCGAGCTAACCCGCGTAGATACTTGGATTTGACGCCGATGGTTGACAAGGGTTTACGCGCCTGCTAAAATCCCCCAACGTGAAATCCGCAAGGAACGGGAGTAGTAGCGGCCACCCTGCCTCCAGAGAGCCGGCGGTTGGTGCAAGCCCGGCGGCAGACAGATCCGCGAACTCGCCCGGGAGCGGCCCGCCTGATTTCCTGCCCCCCCCCCAACATCCGGGGCCGCAGGCCGCAGGGCGCGGCGGTAGACACCGTTATATGTCGTCAAGCGGTCCCGGCGCCAGCGGCGTCCCGGGAAAGAAGGGTGGTACCGCGGGCCTTGCACCCGTCCCTTCAATAGGGGACGGGCGTTTTTTATGCCCCAATCCCGGACCAACCGGCAATCAGCGTCAATCATCGTTGGCAGGATGTATGAAACTTAGCGGCGCCGAAATCGTTTGCGAAAGCCTGCTTATGGAAGGGGTGGAAATCGTCTTTGGCCTCCCCGGCGGCGCGGTCTTGCCGCTCTACGGCGCGATGGCCAACTACCCCCAATTGCGCCACGTCCTAGTGCGCCACGAACAAGCCGCCTCCATGGCCGCCGACGGCTACGCCCGCGCCACCGGCCGCGTCGGCGTCTGCTCCGCCACCAGCGGCCCCGGCGCCACCAACCTAGTCACCGGCATCGCCACCGCCCAAATGGACTCCGTCCCCATCGTCGCCATCACCGGCCAAGTCCCCCGCGCCGCCATCGGCCGCGACGCCTTCCAGGAAACCGACGTAACCGGCATCACCCTCCCCATCACCAAACACAATTTCCTGGTGATGGAAGTCGAGGATATCGCCCCCGCCATCAAAGAAGCGTTCCACATCGCCAACACCGGACGCCCCGGCCCGGTGCTGGTGGACATCCCCAAAGACGTGCTGATGGATCTGCGGACGGAATTCGTCTGGCCCGACCGCCCCAACCTGCCCGGCTACCGCCCCCCCGGCGCCGCCCCCCCCCGCCAAGTCGCCCGCGCCGCCGAACTAATCAACCGCGCCCAGCGCCCCCTCATCCTCGCCGGCCACGGCGTCATCATCTCCCAAGCCTACCACGAACTAATCGAACTCGCCGAAAAAGCCCAAATCCCGGTAATCACCACCCTCCTCGGCATCAGCTCCATCCCCACCTCCCACGTCCTCAACCTCGGTATGCCCGGAATGCACGGTATGGCCTACAACAACCTCGCCATCGACCAAGCCGACCTCCTCATCGGCCTCGGTATGCGCTTCGACGACCGCGTAACCGGCCGCCTGCGCGATTTCGCCCCCAACGCCGCAGTGGTGCATATAGATGTAGACGCCTCCGAACTGGACAAAAACGTAAAAGCCACCGTCCCGGTAGTAGGCGACCTAAAGCAGGTACTGAAACAACTAATCCCCCTCGTGACCCCCAACGTCCACCTAGCCTGGCACGCCCGCCTGGACGAACTAAAGGCGCAGCACCCCTCCCTATACATCCGCGAATCCGATGAACTGCTGCCCCAATACGTGCTGAACCGCCTTTCCGAAGTCGCCGGCGGCGACTGCATCGTAGTCACCGGCGTCGGCCAGCACCAAATGTGGGCCGCGCAGCATTGCCAATTCAAGGAACCCAACACCCTAATAACCTCCGGCGGCCTCGGCTCGATGGGCTACGAAGTCCCCGCCGCCCTCGGCGCCCGTATGGGCCGCCCCGACAAAACCGTCTGGTCCGTCGCCGGCGACGGCGGCTTCCAAATGACTATGTGCGACCTCGCTACCGCCGTGGAAAACAAAGTCGATATCAAATTCGCCATCCTCAACAACCAAAGCCTCGGCATGGTCAAACAAATGCAGGATGTGTTCTACGACCGCGAATACTACGCCGTGGAATACTCCGGCAACCCCGATTTCGTCAAACTCGCCGCCGCCTACGGCATCGAAGGTCTGCGCGTCACCCGCAAAGAGGAGGTCGACGACGCCGTCCGCTACGCAATGGAGGTCTCCGGCCCCGTAATCATCGACTTCGTCGTCAAACCCGACGAACAAGTCTACCCCTGGATCCCCGCCGGGGAATCGGTGAACGAAATGATCGAAACCCAGCCGGCCCGAGGAGGCCCTTACTGATATGGCGCAACCCGCCGCCGCCCCCCCCGAAACCCACACCATCATCGCCCTCGTGGAGGACAAACCCGGCGTCCTGACCCGCGTCGCCAGTATGTTCCGCCGCCGCGGTTTCAACATCGCCAGCCTCGCCGTCGGCCGCAGCGAAAGACCCGGCCTTTCCCGTATGACCTTCGTCGTCAACGGCGATCTGGACACCATCAAACAAGTCACCCGCCAACTGGACAAACTGATTGACGTAATCGAAGTTTCCGACATCTCCACCCACCAAGTAGTCGCCCGCGAACTGGCGCTGATCAAAGTCGCCACCACCCCCGCCAGCCGCGCCGAAATCATGCAATTCGCCGAACTGTTTGACGCCCACATCGTAGACGTAACCCCCGAGTCCCTAGTAATCGAAATCACCGGCGGCGAGCAAAAAGTCAACTCCCTCGAGGGCCTATTGCGCCCCTTTGGCATCACCGAAATGGTCCGCACCGGCCTAGTCGCGATGGTGCGCGGCCAAGAAAGCGGCATCGACCCCGAAAACCTCGGCATCCCCCCCGCCGCCAACGGCCTGATCCGCATGGACAGCGGAATCTAGCCCCCGAAAATATATGACACCTCCCCCTTGCCAACCCCGAAAACCCATCCTTACACTAAACTAAAACCCCAAATCAGAAAAGGACGGAACCGCAACGATGGTAAACGTTTACTACGACCAGGACGCCGACCTGGCAACCCTATCCGGCAAAACCATCGGCATCATCGGCTACGGCAGCCAGGGCCACGCCCACGCCCTCAACCTCAAAGACAACGGCCAAAACGTCGTCGTCGGCCTCTACCCCGGCAGCGCCAGCATCGCCGCCGCCGAAACCGCCGGCCTCCGCGTCGCCGACGTCCCGCAGGTAGCCCAAGAAGCCGACGTAGTCATGATGGTCATCCCTGACCACGTCCAGGGCCGCATCTACCGCGAGCAAATCGCCCCCAACCTCAAGCCCGGCAGCGCCTTTATGGTCGCCCACGGCTTCAGCATCCATTACCGCGAAATCGTGCTGCCCGACAATATGGACGTCATGATGGTCGCCCCCAAAGCCCCCGGCCACCGGATGCGCGAGCTGTTCGTCGAAGGCGTCGGCGTCCCCAGCCTGCTGGCAGTGCATCAAGACGCCACCGGCCACGCCAAACAAATCGGCCTCGCCTACGCCAAAGGCATCGGCTGCACCGGCGCCGGCGTCCTGGAAACCACCATCAAAGACGAAACCGAAAGCGACCTGTTCGGCGAACAAAGCATCCTCTGCGGCGGCGTAACCGCCCTGGTCAACGCCGCTTTTGAGACCCTCGTCGAAGCCGGCTACCCCCAAGAAATCGCCTATTTCGAGTGCCTCCACGAACTCAAAATGATCGTCGACCTGATGTACCAGGGCGGACACAACTATATGCACTTCTCCGTCAGCGACACCGCCGAATACGGCTCCCTCAGCCGCCGCAACCGCATCATCGACGAACACGTCCGCGAAAATATGCGCGCCGTCCTAAAAGAAATCCAGGACGGCACCTTCGCCCGCGAATGGATCGCCGAAAACGACGAAGGCCGCCCCCGTTTCGCCCCTATGCGCCAAGCCGCCCAAACCGCCCCCATCGAAACCATCGGCAAAGAACTCCGCGCCATGATGCCCTGGATGGACCCCAAATAGAAATCCCCCCAAATAAGCAATCCCCCAAGCCAAATGCCGGAGCGAAATTTTATGCAACAGGAGACGATGAGTGTAGTTCACCATCGCCCGCTGGTCCTGGCCGGGCTGGCGGCGGTGGACTACGCCCCCCTGATTCCCTTTCCCCGCACCCCCGCGCCTTAAACCCCCGGCCGGCGCAACAAATCCACTTCTGAAACCGGAAAATCAACCGGAAAGGGATAGCGACAATGGCTGATAACAACAAGGTTCTGCTCCTGGACACCACCCTGCGCGACGGCGAACAGTCCGCCGGCATCGGCATGACCGGCGCCGAAAAAATGGAAATCGCCCGCCAACTGCAACGGATGCAGGTGGACATCATCGAAGCCGGGTTCGCCGCCAGCTCCCCCGGCGATTTCGAAGCCGTCTCCAACATCGCCCGGGAAGTCAAAGGCCCCATCATCGCCTCTCTGGCCCGCGCCCACCCCAACGACGTCGACCAGGCGTGGCGCGCGGTGCAACACGCCGAGCGCCCCCGCATCCACGTCTTTCTGTCCTCCTCCGAAATCCACCAAATGCACCAGCTCCGCAAAAACCGCGAGGAAGTTATGGAAATGGCGGTCACCATGGTGGAGCGGGCCAAACGCTACTGCCCGGACGTGGAATTTTCCCCGATGGACGCCACCCGCACCAACCCGGAATACCTCTACCAAATGCTGTCCGAAGTAATCCGCGCCGGCGCCACCACCATCAACATCGCCGACACCGTCGGCTACGCCATCCCGTCGGCGCAGGGTTTCGCCCGAATGCTGGACGACATCAAGCGCAACGTCCCCGGCATCGAAAACGTGGTCTTGAGCGTCCACTGCCACAACGACTTGGGCTTGGCCGTCGCCAACAGCCTCACCGCCATCGAAGTCGGCGCCCGCCAAGTCGAAGGCTGCATCAACGGCATCGGCGAGCGCGCCGGCAACGCCTCCCTCGAGGAAATCATCATGGCCCTCGACACCCGCAAAGACCATTTCGGCGTCGACATCGGCATCGACACCACCCAAATTTACCCCTCCAGCCGCATGGTAAGCCGCATTACCGGAATGTCGGTGCAGTCCAACAAAGCCGTAGTCGGCGAAAACGCTTTCCGCCACGCCTCCGGCATCCACCAGGACGGCGTGCTGAAAGACCGCTCCACCTACGAAGTAATGCAGCCCGAGCGGGTAGGCGTCCCCGGCAACAGCCTGGTGCTGGGCAAACTCAGCGGCCGCGCCGGCCTCCAGGCCCGCCTCGAAGCCCTCGGCTACCAGTTGACCCGCGACGAAGTCTCCCGCGTCTTTGAATCCTTCAAAGACCTCGCCGACCGCAAGCGCGAAGTAACCGACCGCGACCTCGAAATCCTCATGGACGAGGAGCAGCGCGGCGCCAGCGAACCCATCAGCTACTCCCTGGACCAAGTCCAATTCAGCGGCGGCGACCACGGCATCGCCACCGCCACCGTGCGCCTCATCGACCCCGAAGGCATCTCCGTAACCGATGCCGCCACCGGCAACGGCCCGGTCAACGCCATCTGCAACGCCGTCGACCGCGCCATCGGCGTATCCAACCGCCTGGTCGACTTCAACGTCCAGGCCGCCACCGAGGGCCGCGATTCCCTAGGCTCAGTCACCATCCGCATCGAAAAAGACGGCAAAACCTACACCGGCCGCGGCGCCGACACCGACATCGTAGTAGCCAGCGCCAAAGCCTACCTAAGCGCCGTAAACCGCCAACTAGCCGCCGACGAATCCGCCAACGTCCCAGCCCTAGGCTCAACCCCGGACTAGCCACCGCCGGAAAAAGCAACCACCACCGGGGGCGCACCCTACGCGCCCCCAATACAATCCAATCCCGGTCAGGAGGCGGCAATGCCCAATACATTGGACTCCGCAACTGCGATCGCACTGCGCGGCCAGTCAATCTACAATGAACAAATCAAGCCCCTAGTCGAGCCAACCCACAAAGGCAAATTTGTCGCGATCGACATCGACACCGGCGAATACGAAATAGACCCCAGAGACGCAACAGCCTGCCAACGTTTACGCCACCGCCTACCATCAGCAAACCTATTCGCCGTCAAAGCAGGCCACCCCGCAGCCTACCGTCTAAGCGGCCGAATCAAGATTTCCGCGCCATGATCACCGGCAAGACTAACGACTACCTAGAGGCGATGATTACAATAAACATTCAAGGAACTAATGGCGCTTTAATATCCTTCGAGAGCATCCTAGACACCGGATTTGACGGGGATTTAGCGCTTCCAACGGAAGCCATCCAACGCTTGAGCCTAGAATCCAGCGGCCCACGCTGGGCGATGCTGGCTAATGGCGCTTTCGCATCCGTACCAACCTACAAGGGAACAATTATATGGCATAACCATCCGGTCGAAGCAGTAATAATCGAAACCGGCGGAGATTCAATAGTAGGTACATCGCTACTCCAAGACAGCATACTAACAATGCAAGTTTGGGATGGCGGAGACGTTTTCATTGAGGAACGAGCAAGTATCTAACCGGGCATACCCCCGGCAAGTTAATCCATTTCCAGAATGCCCGCCTCTGCCTGCCGAATAATGCCGGGGCAATCAGGCATTAAATCGAGGCTTCCCGCCAAATAGCCGATTACGATGCATGAATCCCATAAGCGTCGCGAAGGAGGCATTACTTACTCCGGCCCAAAGCCGCGAATAGCGTTCAGAAACGCCACCGGGTCGCGGGCGGCTTCCGCATCGGGAATCGCGCCAAAATAGGCTTTCGGCAAATCAGGATCCGGCGTCGCATCCCTCAGTTCGTCGATGCTGCCAACCGACCGGGGAACGCCGTTGGCGAAATATCGGATCCGCCCCCGCACCAGAACGCGCTTTTCCAACAAATCCCTGACCCGTTCTTTCCAATCGGCTTCGTTGGGAAAGGAACAGCGCACCGGGGCGCGGCTGACTCGCTCCCAAATGGTGAATGTAGGCGAGCCGTGCAAGTTAATGGCTTCTAAATCTCCGGACAAAGACCCCAGATTGGAATATCCGGCGGACAGGATTTGATCCACCTTTTCAGCTATATCGGCTCCAATTTCGGCAGTCGGGCCGTCATCCATGGTTACCGTTATGGAATGAACCTTATCCTTTCCCCGGTAAAGCCGCCGCATCCGCTTCAGGTTTTCCAGTTCCCGCTCGGTGAAAGAATCCGGGGGGCGGTCAGTGCCGTCGGTGATTTCCTTGATGCCCCGGGCGATGACGGATATGGTTTCATTGTCGCCCAGCAGGGAAGCCACGGTTACGGTTGGGGCGCTGGAATGCAGGCTCTTGACGGCCCAGCTCTTGGGGGATTTTTCCCGGCGGATGGCGTAATTGGCGTCCCGCAGCAGCCGGTTGATGTCCTCGATGGCCCGGCAGAACAAGCCAAGCGAAGCAACCTCCGATTCGGGGTTGATTACGAATGTAAGTCCCTGCGGCACTTTCGACTCCAATCGGCGATTCCGGTGGCGCCTATTATACCTACACCAGCCGCATTTGGAACCCCCCGGGGTTGCCGTTGGGGCCTTTGCCGTCCAGGTGGACTGCCGGGTAGCCCATTGTTCGTAGCTGGGCGGCCAAGTTCGGGTAGCCGTTTACGGTGTAGACCCGTTGCGGTTTTACTTGTTCAACGTATGCCAGCAGGTCGTTATAGTCGGCGTGGTCGCTGTAGGGCAGGCTGGCGTCGGCAGGGCGGTAGCGGCGCGGGTCGGCGGGCGACGCGGCCCAGCCGGTCAGCTCCATCGTCCGCAGAGGGCGGTAGCCGGACAAGGATTGAATGCTGCGGCCCGGCGGAAACAGGGCTACCGCGCCCTCCGGCCAATGGCCGTTGAACGCCGATACCTGGCCGGGGAAACTCACCCCGCCCTCGCGGTAGGCGTCTACTGCCTGATAGATTCCCGGCTCGGCCACTACATCGAACCCGTCGGTCAACAGGTGGTGCAGCAGTTCCTGCGCCTTGCCCAGCCGCCAGCCCAGCGCCACCGGCCGCTCGCCCCGCGACAGCCAGACCCGCAGCGTGCGCGATGCGGTGGCCAGGGTTTGCTCCTCCGGCGGAAAGATATAGTCGGGATGGCCGTAGGTGGATTCTATGACCAGGGTATCGCACGCAACGGGTTGCAGCGGTTCGTTGGTGGGGCTGGAGCGGGTCTTGAGGTCGCCGGTGTACAGTAGCCGCTCGCCGGTGGCTTTGGCTATTACCAGCGTTTGCGCCGAACCCAGACAGTGGCCCGCCGGGTGCAGGGCGAGGCGGCAGGCCGGGGTGTCCAGCGTTTCGCCGTAGGGCAGGGCGATGGGATCGGCGCCTTTCAGGTAGTCGCGCAACAACAGCAGGGTGTTGGGGGTGACCACCGGCCGGCGGTGGCGCCCGGTGTGGTCGGAATGGGCGTGGGATATGACGCTGAAATCCTGCTTGCGCCGGGAATCCAGCCACAAATCCAGTTCGGGAACATACACGCCGCGGTCATACACCACCTCCAAGCCTGCTCCCCTATCCCCGTCCGCCGGTTGTTGCCGCTCTATTCGCCACGGCGGATAGTATAGCACTGCCGGGCGCAACCAGTCCGTCCATCCTTCGACCAGCTCAGGATGAACTTGTGGGCGATGCGATTGGGATGGTGGAATGCGGGGGATGGTGATGGGGAAAGCGGGGGGTAACGGAATACGGGTTTGTAGGGTATAGCGGAAAGCGGGGATAACGGAATATGGGATTGTAGGGGATAGCGGAAAGCGGGGATGGGGATGGCGGAAACGGGGGGGTAGATAACGGAATACGGGATCGCAGGGTATAGCGGAAAGCGGGTATGGGATGTTGGAATGCGGGGGGTTGGGGGGTAACGGAAGTTGGGGTTGTGGGGTATAATCTTGGGGCGGCGTCCGATGGGGGCGCCGGAATTCTGAGGAGTGTGGTTATGCTTGCAGCAGTTGGCGATGTTGCCCCGGATTTCAAGCTACCCTCGCCGGAGCATGGCGAGATTGCCCTGAGCCAGTATCGCGGCGAAAAGGTGGTGGTGCTGTCGTTCCACGTGTTTGATTTCACTGCCGGTTGAACCAGCCAGGCTACCTTGTTCCGGCAGGCTTACAGCCGGTTCGAGGAGAATAATGCCCAGGTTCTGGGCATAAGCTGCGATACGGTTCACGCCCATAAAGCCTGGAGTTCGGCTATGGGCGGGCTGCCATACCCGGAGCTTTCCGACTTCCATCCCAAGGGGCAGACGACCCAGGCTTATGGGCTATGGAACGAGGAGCGCGGGGCGGGCAACCGGGCGATCATCATTGTGGACAAGGATGGGATCGTCCGTTTCCGCGAAACCTATGTTCCCGGTCAACTGCCCGACCCCAACGACATCGTGGCCGAGGTCGCCAAGCTCAATATCTAACTTCGGGGGGCGGCGCGATCCGGGGAATCAATGTATACAAGGGATGTCGGGGTTTTCCGGCGTCCCTTTTATGTTGGTTGTCAAGCTCAATACCTAGCTGCGGGGGCCGGCGGCGGGCGGCGCAATCCGGGGAGTCAATGTATGCAAGGGATGCCGGGGGGTTCCGGCGTCCCTTTTCTGTTGGTGGTCAAGCTCAATAGCTAACTTTGGGGGCCGGCCGTGGGCGGCGCGGGCCGGGGATTCAATGTGTGCAAGGGATGCCGGGGGTTTCCGGCGTCCCTTTTATGTTTATTGTTGTTGTTTGGGGTTCGTTTGTTGGGTTGCGGCGGGGGGTTAGACGCCGGATATTTCCTCTACTATGTAGGTTCGGGTGCCGTTGGGGACTTTTATTACTACTTCCTCGCCTACGCTGCGGTCTAGTAGGGCTTGGCCTACGGGGGATTGGGTGGAGATGCGGCCCATGCGGACGTCGGCTTCGCGGACGTCTACTAGGGTGTAGTGGACGGTTTGGCCGGAGTCGGTTTCCTTGAGGGTCATGCGGGCGCCGACGGCGGAGCGGGCGATGATGCCGTTGCTGCCTTCTTGCAAGATGTGGGCGTTGGCGATGCTGGTTTCGAGTTCGCGGATTTCGGTTTCGATGCGGCCCTGGCGGTCTTTGGCGGCGTCGAGGGGGGCGTTTTCGCGGAAATCTTTGTCGGCCATGGCTCGCCGGATTTCCTCGGTGACGGCGGTGCGGTCTCGCTTGCGCTCCTCCAGCAGGGCCAGCAGGTTGTCGTAGCCCTCTTGGGATAGGTAGGTGCGGCCGTCGTTGGGGTTTTGGCGGGCGGCGGCGCGGGCGGCGCCGGCGGTCTTGCTGCGGGGGGGGCGGAGGTGGGAGGATAGCTTGCGCTTGCTCTTTTCCCCGTGATCGCTCCTTTTCTTGTTGGCCCAGCCTTGGGATTCCAAGAAATCCAGGAAGGTGCGGATGGGCTGGAGCTTTTCGGGGGCGGCGTCGGCGCCGCTCTGCGCCACCTTTACCGCGTACTCGCTGATGAGGTTGGGGGTTAGCTTGTCAAGCTCGCGGTCGGAAATCCAGTTTGCGAACCGGCGCAGTTCCTGATAACCCGCATCGTTGATATTCTTGCTTTTCTTATCGGTCTTGAACTGGGCCAGGGCTTCGGACATTTTCGGGGGAGTGTCGTCTGGCACGTAGCACCTCGGCTGACAAGGGATTGGGGGATGGGGGCTAGTTGACGGCTGCGAGGATTTGGGGGTTGAGGCCGGGGAAAGCGGCCAAGTGGGCGCGGCGCTCCTCTTTGAGACGGGCGGCGTATTCCTGGATTTGGTCGGCGGTGTAGAAATTGCTGAGGGCGTATTTGGCGAGATCCAGCCCGTCGACCGATAGGGGGACTTCGGCGCCGAATAGGGGGTCGGGGCCCCATTGGACGGTGTTGCGGAGGATGCCGCGGATTAGGGCGGACATTTCGGGGATGGGGATGCGGGTGACGGGCTGCTTGACGGCGGCGCGGCCTTGTTCGTCGCGTTCCAGGATTTCGCCGATGCCGCCGGTGTTGAGCAGGTAGCATTGGACTTTGTTTTCGTTGTGTTTGACGAAATCGTAGAACCAGTTGCCTTCGTCGGCTTCGGAGCCGATGAGGAAGGGGTTGGTGCCGACGACGCGGACGGATTCGCCGGCGCGGCGGGGGTCGCCGGCGGAGGTTTCGACGCTTTCGCCGAGCATAAAGGCGGCGGCGGCCTGTTCGGGGGTGAGGCGGGAGGCCAGGGGCAGGACGGTCATGCGGCGGGTGATGAAGGCGACTACCATGCCGTCCAGTTGGTCCAGGGAGGGGAGGTTGATGTCGCCGCCTGCGTGCTGGCCGAAAGAGGAGCGGGGGATGACGGCGCGTCCGTTGCCGCCGAGGGAGAGGTCGGCGTAATCGATTTCGCCGTCGTGGGTGAGCATTACGTTCTCGAACAGGGCTTCGGGGGAGCGGAGGGCGTTGTAGATCAGGGCTTGGGTATGGGCGTTCATGCCCTCGGTTTTGAGGTAGAAGCCGCGTTCGGTGCCGAGGGCGCGTCCGTCTTTGCCGAGGGCGACGATGTCGTCCTGGAGGATGTCCATCACTTCGCCGGGGGCGTCCAGATCGTGGGCGTGGCAGGCGTGGGTGGTTTTGCCGGTGCCGGAAAGGCCGAAGAAGAGCATCCCGTAGCGTTTGGATTCGCCGCCGGGCTGTTGGGCGGTGACGATTTTGGAGCCGGCGTGGAGGCTTAGGAGTCCGGTTTCTTTGGCGTCCCACATCGCCATGCGGAGGAAGCCCATTTTCACTTCGCCGACGTAGTCGATGCCGAGGATGACGGTTAGGTTTTGTTCGGGGAAAACTAGGACTTGGCGGTCGTCCTCGGGCCATTCGGGGATGCAGACTTCGTAGAGGTGGGGGCCGGGGGAGGAGGGGTCGTAGTCGCGGAGGGTGTGGCTCCAGAGGCAGGCTTGGCGGACGTTGTCGGAGCGTTGGACGGAGAGGAAAAGGTGGCACTTGGGGTTGAATTCGGAGTTGTCGCCGATAGTTCGCTGGACTCGTATGAGGGGGGCCCGGAGGAGGTATTGGCGGACTTCCTCCAGCGTCTGTTCTTGGCGGTCTCTGATGCGTTGCTGGGTGGGGTTGAATTTTTGGGTGGCTACCCGGTCGCTGCCGAAAACCACGGCGACGCCGGCGCTGCGGTTGCGGATATTGGAGTAGAAGCTGCGTCCGCCGGTGTCGGTGGGGCGGCCGAAGGGGTGGGCGTCGGCGTCCAGTTCGGCTATGGATACGGTGCGGACATTGCCCTGTTCGGGGAGGGTTTTGACGAAATCCAGGAAGCTCTCAACCATGGGGATCCTCGCTGCGATTTACACTGCGCCGGGTCGGGCGTTGCCCGCTTTGGGGCGGGCATTGCGGGGCGGCGGTTTGGCGTTGGAATCGGCGGCTTTCGGGAAAGCGCCCGGATATAGTATCAGTTTTGGGAATAGTTGGCAATTTGGCGGCGGGGCGAGTATTTTATGCAAGATGCGCCCGGCTCGGCAAGGGCGGGCGGCGTGATAAGGAGGCGCGAGATGAAAGCGGTGCAGATCAACGATTTCGGCGGGCCGGAGGCGATGAAGTATCAGGATGTAGGGGATCCGGCGCCCGGCGAGGGGGAGGCGGTGGTGCGGATCGAGGCGGCGGGGGTGAATTATACCGATGTTTACAGCCGGGCGGGGATCAATCCCGGGCCGCCTTTGCCCCGCACGATTGGGGTGGAGGGGGCGGGGGTGGTGACTGCGGTGGGCGGGGGCGTTACGGAGGTGGCGCCGGGGGATGCGGTGGTGTATTGCAGCGTCAACGGGTCTTATGCGGAGCAGGCGGTGGTGCCGGCGTGGCGGCTGATCCGGCGGCCGGCGGGGTTGGACGCCAAAGCGGGGGCGGCGGCGATGTTGCAAGGGATGACGGCGCATTATCTTTGCCATGCCACCTATGCGGTGCAGCCCGGCGATGGGGTAATCGTCCATGCGGGCGCGGGGGGGATGGGGCTGATCCTGACGCAGATGATCAAGATGCTGGGGGGGTATGTTTTCACTAAGGTGTCCACGGAGGAAAAGGCGGAACTGTCGCGGGGGGCGGGGGCGGATCAGGTGATCAATTACACGCAGCAGGATTTCGCCGCGGTGGTGAAAGATGCCACGGGGGGCGAGGGGGTGCGGGTAGTGTATGACGGGGTGGGCAAGACCACTTTTCACCAGAGCGTTAGCTGTTTGGGGCGGCGGGGGGTGATGGCGCTGTACGGGGCGGCCAGCGGCAATCCGGATCCGGTGGATCCGCGGATGTTCGCGGCGGGTTCGCTGTATCTTACCCGTCCGGGGTTGGGGGATTATACGGCAGACCGGGCGGAACTGGAGCGGCGGGCGGGGGATGTGCTGGGCTGGGTGGCGGACGGGCGACTGAGGTTGCATATCAGCCAGGAGCTGGCGCTGCGGGATGCGCCGGAGGCGCATCGGCTGCTGGAGGGCCGGGCGACTACCGGCAAGTTGCTGCTGATTCCGTAGGCGGGTTCTGCTGTTCGACGGCTTCGGCGATATTGGCGGACAGCGCGAAAGCCCGTTGCGGGGCGTCTTGCTTGCCGCAACGGGCTTGGCGCATTCGTTTTCCGCTTTCCGCGCTTAACGCGCGGGGCGTTTAGCGTTTGGCGGTTTGGGATGCGTAGGTTGCCCTTTGCCTGGGCTGGGCCAGGCGACGGGCGATTTTGGTATCCGGTGGTTTCCGTAGGTTTTAGGGCGGCATTATACGATCCTTGACGTTAATAGGGGTTGGCCCCGGTTGGGGTTTTCCGTTGGATGGGTTTTCGGGGTTTTCCTGCTGGGGTTTCCTTTGCCGGGGTTTCCTTTTGGGGTTGCCATTGGTTGCCTCTTGGGTTGAATTTTTAAGCTAGCCGCCGCCGGCTGCGGCTACCTTCCGTTCGTCGCCACACCACACCACACCCCCCACACGCACCCCCCACATCCGCCCCGCCTGTCATCCTTTATGTGACCGCGCTGGGGATGGAGCCCCGGGAGCCTCCCCCCCGCGGGACATCCTTTGACACGGCCAGGATTAGGGCGGTTCCGCAGGTCATCCTTTGACACGCCCGGGATGGATCCCCGGAGGCCACCCCCCCGCGGGACATCCTTTGAGCGGGCTCGGGACTAATGCGGGGCGGCCACACCACACCACCACAAGTCCGGACACACACACACCACACAACTGCCTGTCTTTATCCCGGCCGGGACTTTACCCCGTTGTTCCCCCCATTCGGCGCCGTTTGGGGGAATGAGGTTTTGGCATTGGGGTTATTGTAGAACGTTGGTTTGGGGTTTGTCAAGGGGTTGGGGGGTTGGATTTTGGGTTTTGGGGCGGGTTGGGGGGGGCAATTCATCCTTCGACAAGCTCAGGATGAATTGGGGGGGGGCGGGGATTTAGGGGTTGGGGGCGGGTCTTGGGGTGGGGGGGTTGGTTTTTGGGGGGATTCACCCCCACCCTAACCCTCCCCCTAAGGGGGAGGGAATTATTGGTTCTTAGGGGGAGGGGATTTTGGGTTCTTGGGGGGAGGGGGGCGTTAATTGGGGGGGTGGGGATTGTTATGACGGGAGGCGTTGAGTTGGGGGGGTGGGGATTGTTGATGATGGGGGGCGTTGGGGGTTTTGGGGGTGGGGGTTAGGGGCGGCTTACTAGTTGGAATACTTTTCGGGCGGGTTTTAGGGCTGGGGCTAGGAACATACCGCGCATTCCGTGGCTGTGGCAGGCGCGGAATACTTCCATGTTGGCTTTGATGATGCGGATGGGGCTGCGGGTGGAGTTGCCGCCGGGGGCCATGTTCATCATTACGCGGTTGAGGTAGGTTAGGCTGATGCCGTGTTTCAGGATTAGGCGGAGCATCAGTTCGTAGTCGGCGGCGATGGGGTAGCGGAGGTCGAAGACGCCGTAACGTTGGTAGACGCGGCGGCGGACGAAAAAGGTGGGGTGGGGGGGCATCCAGCCGAGGCGCCATTTGAGGCTGCGGGAGCAGCCGGCTTTCCAGTAGCGGACGATGCGGCCGGCGTTGTTGAGGTAGACGAGGTCGCCGTAGCAGGCGTCGATGGTATCGTCGCGGCCAAAGGCGTCGGCAACGTCTTGGAGGACTAGGGGGTCGCTGTAGCGGTCGTCGGCGTTGAGGATGCCGATGACGTCGCCGGTGGCGTGGGCGATGCCTTTGTTCATGCCGTCGTAGATGCCCTGGTCGGGTTCGCTGACGAGGACGGAGATGCCGTCGCGGTATTGGTCGAGGATTTCGAGGGTGCCGTCGGTGGAGCCGGCGTCCATAACTAGGAGCTCCAGTTCGTGGGCGTGTTTTTGGGTTAGGGCGGACTCGATGGCGCGTCCGACCCTGGGGTCGTTGAATACGGGGGTGATGATGGAGATTTTCACGGCCGCGCCGCCTCGTCCCAGATGCCGCAGAGCCGGCGCATCACTACGTCGTAGTCGTATTCCTGCAAGGCTTTGCGCCGGTTGTGGCGGCCCATATTTTGCCTCAGTGGGGGGTTATCGCGCAGGGTTGTTAGGATTTTAGCATAAGCGGCGGGGTCATCGGGGGGGATTAGGCGCCCGCCGTGGGGAACGTCCACCATTTCCGGGAGGGCGCCGACGGGGGAGGCGACTACGGGGAGGCCGGCGGCCATGGCTTCGGCGACGCTGACCGGGAACCCTTCGTATTTTAGCCGGGATGGGAACAGGAATATATCATTTTCGGCGAGCATCGTGACTACTTGGCGGTTGGGGAAAGGGCCGAGGGTTTGGACGCGGCGCTCGAGTCCCAGATCGCGGATGCGGGACTGGAGGCGGGCGTGGGCGGAGGGGTTGGAACTGCCGCCGACCAGTTGAAATTTGGCATCGGGGAGGCGTTGGGCGATTTCGAGGATGGTGTAGATGCCTTTTTCCTCGATCAGGGCGCCGGTGTAGATGATTTTTAGGCAATCGGCGTTGGATGGGGGGGGGCGGTGGGGGATGCCCTGGACGTCGACGAAATTGGGGAGGAGGGGGATGGTTTTGCGGGAGAAGTCGCCGAGTTGCTGGATGGCTTGGTAGCTGGGCTGGCCGAGGGCGAGGATGCGGGCGGCGCCGGAAAAGATGCGCTGCCAGGCGGAGCGGTAGAACCGCTGGGACGGGCCGTTGCCGTCGGGGAGGTGAAAAGTTCCGCGGAGGTGGGCGACGTAGGGGACGCCGGCGCGTCGGGCGATCAGGGCGGAGGCCAGGTTGCGGGGGACGCCGCTGAGGGTCAGGCCGCAGTTGAGGTGCATTACGGAGAAGCGGCCGGAGGTTAGGGCGCGGCGGATGCGGTTGAGGATTTTCAGGTTGCGCCAGATTTCGGCGGGGGTGGGTCTGGAGGGGGTGAATTGGCTTTGGCGGTAGACGCGGGTGTCGACTACCTCTAGCTGGAAGGGCGGGGGGAGGCCGCGGTCCAGCATGGTTTGGGTCCAGGAGGCGATGCCGCCGGGGGGGGGCGGCAGGGCGGATACTAGCAGCACTCGGGGTGGGGGGTTGCCGCTCATGGCGTTGGTTCCTCGGCGGTGTTCTGGCGGGTTGCGGTTAGGCGGTGGAGGCTGAAGGCTAGTCCGATGATCAAGAAGTGGCTCCAGTCGTCCAGGAAGGGGCCGGTGGGGTGGAACATACTGACTATGAAGTAGGCGGTCATGGCTCCGGTGATGGCGATTAGGAGGAATAGGTGGGTTTTATCGGGTTGGCGGAGGATTTGGCGGGTGGAGTGGAGCAGGGATCGGGCGGTTAGGGCGTAAAAGAGGGTTAGCAGTAGGAGTCCGGGGAATCCGAAGGTTACTAGCATATTCAGAAACTGGTTGTGGGGTTGCCAATTCAGGACATCGTTCAGCGATTCGGGGTCGAGGTTGGTGGGGGCGTGGGATTGGTTGGGGCGGTATGCGCCGGCGCCTAGGGGGTGGTCGATGGAGTAGCGTAAGGCGGTGACGGCGAGGGGTAGGCGGCTTTGGGCGGCCCAGTCGGAGTAGGAAAAGATGCCGCGGAGGTTTTGCTTGGCCCCGGGGTCGTTGGCGGCGGCGTCAATGGTGGGGCTGACGTCGGAGCCGAAAAGGGGGGTTGCGCCGTTGCGGGCTAATCCGATGTCGGAAAAGGCTAATAGCGGGAGGGATAGCAGCAGGGCGATGACGAACAGGCGGCGGCGGAAATCGGGCAGGAATAGGGAGGGGGCGATGATGATGACGGCGGTGATTAGCAGTCCGAGGATGGCGGCGCGGGTGGCGTTCATGACCAGGGCGGCGATGAGGGCGATTAGGATTACGAATAGGAGGGCGTCGTAGATGCGCCGGGCGGGTTTGCTTGGCCCGGGAGCGCCGCAGATCAAGGCGGCGAAGGCGATGGGGATGGCGGCGGCTAGTTGGTAGCCGAAAGTGCTGGCGTAGGGCAGGAATCCGGTGACGCGGCCTTCGGTGAAAATGCGGTAGAGGTCCAGCTCGCGCACGGAGGCGATTTGTTGCCAGAGGCTTAGGAAAGGCTCGCCGATGAAGGCTACGGCCATGCCCCATAGCGCGGAGGTGAAGGTGGCGGCGATGATTGCGAGGGTCAGGAGTTGGGCGCGGGGGATGGTGTTGACGGCTAGGTAGACGGCGAACATTATGCCTATGCCGACCGCCATTTTCGCGATTATGGTGGGGTCTAGGGTGTTGGTACGCAGATAGACGGTCATGGCCCATAATAGCAGTAGCAGCGATACGGCCAGGGCGGGAAGCAGCGGGCGGAAATCGCGCGTTAGGGCGGAAAGGCCGTCGCGGTTGGGGGGGAAGGGGATGCGGGGGATGATGCGGCCGGCGGCGTATAGTATCGCGAGGAGGGCGGCGGCGGCGGCGATGATGCCGTTGGGGCCGCCCAGGGGGAGGGGGGCGCTGGCGAACCATAGATTGGCGAAAACGGCGCCAATCAGGAGGGCCATTATCAGGCCGGTTATGGGGATATGGCGGAGGGTGGTCATAGGGTATTCGTCACTTGCTGGAACAAGCGTAGGTAGGCGTCGGCGGCGCGCTGCTCGGAAAACTCGGCGGCGCGGCGGCGGAGGGCGGCTTCGGGGGGGCGGTCGCCTTGCAGGGTGTCGGCCATTGCTTGGGCTAGGGCGGGGGCGTCGCCGATGGGGGTTAGCTGGCCCCATTGGCCGTCGGCCAGGATTTCGCGGGGGCCGTGGGGGGTGTCGGTACTTACCACCGGGGTGCCGCAGGCCATGGCTTCGAGGAGGACGGTGGGCAGTCCTTCCCAGCGGGAGGAAAGGGCCAGTAGTCCGGCTTGGCGCATATAGCGGAAGGGGTTTTGGTCAAAATCGATAAAGCCTACATCCGGCGCCGCGCCGCATTCTTGAGCTTGGGTGGTCAGCGCGGCGCGGGAGGTTGGGGAAAGGCGGCCCATAATCACTAGGCGGGCGGGGATTCGGCGGCGGACTAGGCCGAAAGCGGCTACCAGAGTGGGGTAGTCTTTTTGGGGCGACTCGCGGCCTACGCTGAGGATTACCGGGGGGGCGTTGGGGACGAACCAGGGGTGCGGGGTGGCTTCTTGCGCCATTCGCCAGATGCTGGCGGAGGGTATGGGGTTGTAGATGGTATGGATCCGGTGGGGCGGGACGTCTAGGAGACGCCGGATGTCGTCGCCGACGCCTTGCGAAACGGCGACTACGGCGGCGGCTTGGGGGTAAAGCTCTTTGGCTTCGGGCTGTAGGGTTCCGGTGTAGCTCATGCTGATATTATTATGCTCTGCCACGATTACGGGGACGGCGGGGGCGGTTAATTCCGATGCGTAGATGGCGGGGATGTTGGCGTAATCGGGGGCGGACATTAGGAGTTGGGGGCGGGCTTGGCGGAGGTAGCGGGCGATGATCCAGCTTAGGATGGCTTGCTTTCCGCCGATCCGGAGGCGGGGATGGCGGCGGCGTAGCGACAGCCAAGCGGCGGCGGCCGCGGCGGGGTTGATGGTTAATGGGTTTAATTTCAGACCTAGCTGTTGGCAGTGGCGTCGTAGTTCCTGGTCGGGGTTCCATAGGCGGGCGTAATAGATGGGCATACCGGGGGGGATGTCCGCCCGGTAATCGCCGCGGAGGCGGGCTAAGATCAGGTCTACCCGGTGGCCGCGCTCGAGCAGCGATTTTGCCAGGGTCAAGGTGACTCGTTCCGCGCCGCCGCCGTTGAGGCTGGGCAGCACGAGGCCGAGGTGCAGCCGGCCGGGGGGGGCGGCGGATTGGCGGCGGGGGATTTCGGTTTGGGGCTCGCGTGGCATTGTATCACAAACCGGCATTGCGGTTGCGCCGCAGGATGGCGATGGCGATGGGCGTCAGGATCACGGCGAAGACGGCGGCGTAGGCGGTATGGGCCCAGGCGGCGCCGGTAGCGCCGTATTGGGGGGCTAGTACGATTATGACGGTCAAGAATGCGGCCAATCCGACGGCGGCGGCGGCGAGGGAGGGGCGGATGTAGCCGGCGGCGGCGGGCAGCACGGTCAGCACGGAGACGCTGGTGGCGATGAAAGATCCTAGGCTCATAATCAGCAATAGCGGGGCGGCGGCGGAAAATTCATCGCCCAGGGCGAGGCGGGTCACCGGGCGGTGAAAGAGGGCCAGCAGTCCGAAGATCGCGGCGGCCAGGGTGCAGGATACCAGAGCCAGACGCAGGGATGTCCGGCGGAGGGCGTCGTGGCGGCCGGCGTACCATTGGCGGCTGTATTCGGGCTGGGCGGCTTGCATTAGGGGTTGGAAGGGGTATCGGGCGGTGTCGGAAATTTGGCGGGCGCCGCGGTACATACCGACGTCGGCGGGGCCGGCGAATTGGGCTAACAGGATAGCGTCCATATTGTGGGCCAAAGCGGACATCGCGGATCGGGCGAAGGAGCCGGTTTGGAAACGGGCTACGTCGGGCGGGACTTTGAGGGACGGCGAGCGCAGGAAGCCGGTGACCCCGGCGCGGCGGGCGGATACGGCGACGGCGAGGAACATCCCGGATCCGCTGACGGCGGCGCTGGCGGCGTAGGTTAGGGCGACGGCGGGCAGTCCGCCGCCGGCGGCCCAAGCGGCGGACAGGAGGGCGATGCGGGTTAGGACGCCCGCGGCGACTACGGCGGCGGCCAAGGGGAGCCGGTCGCATAAGCGGAGCATCCCTAAGTTTTGCCCTTGCGATGCCAGAAACACGCCTGTCATTCCATATACCAGCGCCGTGTTGCGGTGGGCGGGGTCGATTCCCAATAGCTCCCCGGCGGCGAATACTAGGGCGGCGATGATGGCGTAGCCGACCAGCGCCAGCCCTTGGGACACGGCGAGGGCGAAGCGGAGGATGCGGGCGGCTTCGTCGGGGCGTCCGTTGGCTACCGCCCGGGTTACGAAGGTGGTGACTACTTCGCCGTTGGGGATGACCAGCAGTCCGTAGACCAGGAGGGCGACGGCGATGATGACGGCCAGGACGCCGTAGCTTTCCGGCCCCAGGATGCGGGCGGACATAACGACTTGCGCTACGCCGCCGAGGAACTGCAACCCGGTGATGGAGCCCATCCAGAGGGTTTGCCGCGCCACGCGCCGGTCGGGGGCGGGGATCAGCCGCGCGAATAAAGGGTGACTCAAATCGGGCGGCTCACCTCAATAGCGGATCCCAAGCATACCGCATCCCATCCCAACATATCATACCTGCGTCGGGGCGGGGTGGTACGGGGGAAGGGCGGTTTTTCGGCAAACCGGGGTTGGCGGCTGGCGGGGGTTTCCTGATTCGCGCATTTCTTGCTTATTGCTTGACATAACTATAATACCCGCTAAAATCCCCCTCGGCGCATAAGGCCGATACTGATAGGCGGACGAATGCAGTTGCAGGCGGGCCGAAAGAAAGCGCGGACGGGTGCGCGGTTGTTTGACGGGGGGAGGACGCTGGCGATGGCCGGTTTAGTTCTGCTGTCCCATCGCAATGTACCGCGCCCGGAGTAGCCGGCGGCGCGGAAAAGGGTTATTATTCATATCCCTGTGGGCCGGAATCGCTTTGCTGGCTTTGGGCGTTGCCGGAGGCGTATTCTTGTTCGGCGGCGGTCGGGATGCGCCCGAAACCCGGACAGATCGCTCCGCCCCGGATCCCTGGTTGCCGGTATCGCTTGATTCGCCTTTCTTTCCGGCGCCGGGGGGGTCCGATGGCCCGCGGCTTCCGGGGGCGTCGGTGGCATCCCCGGATGGTTCGGTGGTGGTGCTGCTGCCCGGGAGTATGGCGGTGGCGCAGCCGGCGCTGGAGTTCCGGGATTTGCCGGCCGGCGCTTTGGCGGAATTGCCGCCCGGCCGTTCGCCGCCCATCCGGGCGTTTTACATCGCGCTGCATAACCCTTATGGGATGCCGGGGCAAAGCCTGCCGTCGGAATATGCTACCCTGCAAGTGCGGTTGACGGAGCGGGATTACGATGCCGCCGGCGGGGATCCTTTCCGCCTGACCGTCCGGCGGTACAACGAAGCGGCGCAAGCGTGGGAGGAGCCTTACGCGGCTCTGGATCTGCCCTGGCTCAGGGTTCATGTAACCACTGATGCCCTGGGGCTTTTTGTCGTTGCCGTGATGCCGGACGTTGCCGATAATATTCAGCCCCCCCCCCCCCCCCCCCCCCCCGACTTTTCCGCGCCGGGAACTCCTACTCCGACGATAGCGCCGTCCCGAGGGTTTCAGCCGGTAGCCGTGTCGTTTCCGATGCCGATACTGACGCCCCGGCCGGCGCCTACTCCTACGCCAACCCCGGCGCCGGCGCCGACTCCGTCCATCGGCTCTGGCCCAACCGCTACGCCCATCCCGACGCCGAGGCCGACGCCGGCCCCGGTGGCCGGGCATAAGCTGTTGATCAACGGCCGCCATGTGCGGTCGGGCGATGCCCGGTTTTATGTGCCTTTGGGGGTGTTGGCGATTGATAACCTGCCGCGCCCCGACGGGATGTATCCGCCGGGGACGGTGGTGACTTTCAAGGTTAGCCGCCAATACCCCAGTTCCGCGATGGATATTACCGGGGCGGATAGCGTTGAGGGTTCGGTCGTTAAAGTGGCAATGAACCGGCAGCGGAATGTCCGGGTATACATTGGGCTGCCGCCCCGCCCGACGGCTACGCCTACCCCTACCCCGACGCGGACGCCGACGCCTACGGTTACACCTACGCCTACGCCTACACCGACACCGACACCGACACCTACCGCAACACCTACGCCCACGCCAACACCCACCCCTACCCCTACGCCAACGCCTACACCGACGCCTACGCCCACCCCTACGCCAATACCCACGCCTACCTCAACCCCGATTCCGGCGCCCGAACCGGAACCCGATCCTATGTCTACGCCGATCCCCGTTATTCAAGGGGAGTCGGATCCCGCCCCGGCGCCGGAGCCGGCGCCGGGGTATCCGGCGGGCGGGCGGATCGCGTTTCAGGCTGATCGGGATGGGAACCGGGAAATTTATATGATGGGGTGCGATGGCGCCCGTCCGGTCAACCTTACCCGTCATCCCGCCGATGATCGGGGGCCGTCGTGGGCCAGGGGCGGGTTGTTGGCGTTCAGTTCCAACCGGGATGCGCCGGCGGGCGGCGGGGATGATTTCGACATTTATCTGCTGGATTTGGAATCGGAGCGGGTTTCGCGGCTTACCAGCCATGCGGCTTCGGATGAATCCCCCGCGCTTTCGCCGGACGGCCGGCGGGCGGCTTTCGTGTCTTACCGCGATGGCAATGCGGAGATTTATGCGCTGGATATCGCCGATGCTGCGCTGGTTAGGGTGACGGACGATGCGGGGCGGGATTTGGATCCGGCCTGGTCGCCCGATGGCGAAACTTTGGTGTTCGCCAGCGACCGGGATGGCGATTTTGACTTGTATACGGTCAAGGCGGATGGTTCGGGGTTGGCGAAACTGCCGGCCGGCGCCGGCAACGACCGTTGGCCGGATTGGGGGCGGGATAGGGATGGGCAGGAATACATCGCCTTTGCCTCGGATCGCATCGAGAATTGGGGATTGTATTGGATGCATTCCGGGGGCGGGGAAGCGCTGCGGCTAACCGCCGGCGGCAAAACCGACGGGGCGCCGTCCTTTGGGGCGTCGGTGGCGGAAATCGTCTTTCACAGTAGCCGGGATTACAAATCGGATTCGGATTGGGAGGTATACACGATTATTAACGGCGAAGTTCGCAATGAGGATGACGTAACCCGCAATATCAGCAGGAAATCGGGCATTGCGGGTTCGGCGCCCGATTGGGAGCCGACGGAGCACGCCGGGATTTGCGGCGATCCGGCGCCGGCGCAAGCGCCCATCCCCAGGCCCACGCCGGCCCCGGCGGCGGCGCCGGAAGCTACGCCGGTTCCTGCCCTTACGCCGGCCCCGACGTCCGGCCCGGTGGTTTTGCCGGATTATCCGGTGGGGGGGCGGATCGCTTTCCAGACTAACCGGGGCGGCAACGGCGAAATTTATGTGATGGGGTGCGATGGTTCCAATCCGGTAAATCTTACTAACAACGCCGCTGAGGATCAGCAGCCTTCGTGGGGTAGCGGCGGGCGGCTGGCGTTCAGTTCCAACCGGGAGGCGGCGGGCGGGTTCGATATATATCTGCTTACGCTGGAGCCTTGGGCCGTGGTCCGCCTTACTACCGATGCGGCGGCGGATGATTCGCCGGCGCTGTCGCCGGATGGCAGCAAGGTCGCTTTTGTGTCTGACCGCGATGGCGATGCGGAGATTTATTTAATGACGGTTTCAGATAAAAGCGTGGTCAATATCAGCGGCGACGCTGACGATGACTTGGATCCGGCATTTTCGCCGTCGGGGGATAAGCTGGTCTTTGCCAGCGATCGGGATGGCGATTTCGATATATATGCCGTCAATTTGGATGGTTCGGGGTTGACTAAGTTGTCGTCCGGCAAAGGCAACGATCGCTGGCCGGATTGGGGACGGGATAATGAAGGGGGGGAATACATCGCCTTTTCATCTGACCGTGATGGGAAATATGATTTGTGGTCAATGAATGCCGATGGCAGCGCGGCCAAGAAAACGACCGGCAACGTCAAAACGGAGGACACATCCCCGTCGTGGGGGCCGTCCGGCGATGAAATCGTATTTCATAGTGACCGGGATGGCGATTTGGAGGTGTATACCGCTTTTGACGGGGGCGGCGACCCCGTCAACATCACCTATAATTCGGAAATGGCGGATTCCTTTCCTGATTGGGAGCCGGTGGAACACGTCGGAACTTGCGGGCGGATAGAACCGGCGCCGGCGCCGGCACCCGCGCCTACCCCGACGGGCGAAGCCTTGCCTACGCCGACGCCGGCGCCCGTGCCTACGCCTACGCCGACGGCTACTGCTACGCCCGAACCTACGCCGGAGCCGACGGCCGATCCTGAGCCCGATCCTGAGCCTACGGCTACGTCTACTGCACCGGAGCCGACGCCCGATCCGACGGCTACGTCTACGCTGCCGACGGCTACATCTACGCCGCCGAGGGCTACGTCTACGCCTGCGGCTACGCCGGAGCCGACGCCCGATCCTACGCCTGAGGCTACGTCTACGCCAACGGCGGCAACGTCTACGCCAACGGCGGCAACGTCTACCCCGTCATCGGCAACGTCTACGTCTACCCCGCCGGGTATGGCTACGTCTACCCCGCCGGGTACGGCAACGTCTACGCCGGCGGATACGGCAACGTCTACGCCGGCGGATACGGCAACGTCTACGCCGCCGGGTACGGCTACGTCTACGCCGGCGGATACGGCTACGTCTACGCCGCCATCGGCTACGTCTACGCCAGCGGCAGCTACGTCCACCCCGGCGGCGGCTACGTCTACGCCGGTGGTTTTGCCGGAGTATCCGGCGGGGGGGCGGATTGCTTTTCAGAGCGACCGGGATGGGAATGGGGAGATTTATGTTATGGGCTGTGATGGCTCGCAGCAGGTGAATCTTACTAATAATGCGGCGGTGGATAAGCAGCCGGCTTGGGGCGGGGGCGGGCGGCTGGTTTTCAGTTCCAACCGCAACTCGGCGGGCGGGTTTGATGTGTATTTGCTTACGCTTTCGCCCTGGGGGATTGCCCGTCTCACTACTAACGCGGCGGATGACGAATCGCCGGCCTTGTCCCCGGATGGGGGCAAGGTGGCTTTCGTGTCTTACCGCGATGGCGATGCGGAAATTTATGTTATGACGATTTCCGACAAGAGCGTGGTTAAAATCACGGACAACACGGCCAAGGACTTGGATCCGGCGTGGTCGCCGGACGGCGCAAATTTGGCCTTTGCCAGCGACCGGGATGGGGATTTCGACATATATACGGTCAAGGCCGACGGTTCCGGGCTGGCTAACATTTCCGACAGCGGCGACAACGAGCGGTGGCCCGATTGGGGCGTGGATGTGTTCGATGACGAATTTATCGTTTTCGCATCCGATGGCGGGGGCAAGACGACGGTTTATTTGATGTATTCCGACGGCAGTGGGAAAGAGACGGTTTCCGTCATAAATTCGGCTGATGGGCAGCCGGCCTTGGGGCCGGTGGCGGAGTATGTGGTATTTCACCAAACCCATCTCAATAATGCGGAGGTGTTTACGATGGGTTATGCCGGCGATGAGAAACGCAACATCAGCCAGAATGCCGGCGGCGATGACTCGTCGCCCGATTGGGAACCCGACGATTCCGGTGTATATTGCGGCGGAGAAGCGGTGCCTACGGACTGATCAAAGGCTATACTGGAGGCTATGCCTGATGCCGCCAATCCTGCCCGCCCGCCGGCCCGCCGTCTGTTGCGGGTGGACGGCGGCGTGATCGAGTACACCGTACGGCGCAGCCGCCGCCGCAAGAAAACGGTGCAGATCAGCGTTTCCAATGGGGAGGTGCTGGTAGCGGCGCCGTGGCGGGCGCCCAACCGCGAAATTGAGGCGATTGTGCGGGATAAGGGCGGCTGGATTTTGGGGCGGCTGAAAGCATCCGCCAATGATCCGCCGCCGTTGCGTCTGGTTAGCGGGGAAACGTTGCCGTATCTGGGCGAGCAACTGCCGCTGGTGGTTATGGACGGCGATGTAGTCAAGGCGTCGGCTACGCTGGAGGGCGGGCGGCTGGTGGTGTCGGCGCCGCGCGGTCTGGCGGGGGAGGAACGGCGGGAGGCGGTGCGGGCGGCGCTGGTGGTCTGGTATCGGGGGCAGGCGGCGGGGATTTTGGCCGATGCCGTAGCCCGCTGGCTGCCGGTGATGGGGCGCGGCGAGATGCCCCGGGTGCTGGTGCGCGAGCAGCGGACGCGGTGGGGGAGTTGCAGCTCCGATGGCACCCTGCGCTTCAGTTGGCGGCTGGCGATGCTGGAGCCGGAGCTGATTGACTCGGTGGCGGTGCATGAACTGGCGCATTTGGAGGTTATGAACCATTCCCCGGATTTCTGGGCGGTGGTGTTGCGGGCGATGCCGGATGCGCTGTCGCGGCGCAAGCGGTTGGGCGTTGCCGGGCGGCGGCTGCCGTTGTGAAGCATAGCCCTTTGCCAAATTTCGCATTTCCCGATTCGGTATTCCCCAATCGGGCATTCCCAATTCTCTTGTGGGCGTGGTAACATTGGGGTTATGAATCCGTCAAACATCAGAAATTTCTGCATCATCGCTCACATCGACCACGGCAAGTCCACGCTGGCCGACCGGTTTTTGGAGATCACCGGCACCGTCCGCCCGCAAGAGATGAAGGCGCAGTTCCTGGACCAGATGGAGCTGGAGCGGGAGCGGGGGATTACGATCAAGGGCAAAGCGGTGACGATGTATCACCAGGGGCCGGACGGGCAGACCTATCAGTTGAACCTGATCGACACCCCCGGTCATGTGGATTTCAGCTACGAGGTATCGCGGGCGCTGGCGGCCTGCGAGGGGGCGCTGCTGGTGGTGGACGCCAGCCAGGGCATTGAGGCGCAGACCATCGCCAACACTTTGCTGGCGATGGAGTATGACCTGGATCTGATTCCGGTGCTGAACAAGGTGGACTTGCCGCAGTCGGAGCCGGAACGGGTGGCGGGGGAAATTGAGCAGGTATTCGGTTTCCGGCGCGATGAAGTGCTGTTCGTGTCGGCCAAGGAAGGCACCGGGGCGTCGGCCATTTTGGACGCGGTGGTGGGGCGCATTCCGCCCCCCGGCGGCAAGCCGGCGGCGCCGGCGCGGGCGCTGGTGTTTGATTCGGTATATAACCAGTATAAGGGGATCATCGCGCACATCCGGGTAGAGGATGGGGGCATATCCCGGCTGGACCGTATCCGGGTGATGTCGTCGGGGCGCACCGCCGAAATTGTTGAGGTGGGGGTATTCGCTCCGGCGCCGCGGCCTACCGAGCGGCTGGAAACCGGGCAAGTGGGCTATGTCGCCACCGGGTTCAAGGATGTGCGGGAGTGCACGGTGGGCGATACGCTGACCATCGACCGGATGCCCGCGGCGGAACCTTTGCCGGGGTATGTGCCGCTGAAGTCGATGGTATTCGCCGGGTTGTATCCGTCCGATGGGGAGCAGTACGGCAATCTGCGGGCGGCGTTGGAAAAGCTGCAACTTAATGATGCATCGTTGACTATTGAGCCGGAAAACAGCGCGGCGCTGGGGTTCGGTTTCCGTTGCGGTTTCCTCGGATTGATGCATTTGGAAATCGTGCAGGAACGGCTGGAGCGGGAATATGATCTGGACTTAATCGTGACCGCGCCCAGCGTGGCTTATCAAGTGACCTTGACCGGCGGCGAGGTGGTCAAGATCGACAGTCCGGCCAAGCTGCCCCAACCCCACGAGTATACTGACATTGAGGAGCCAATGCTGGATCTTACTATTGTCGCCCCCAGCCGCTATGTGGGGACTTTGATGGAGCTGATGCATTCCCGGCGTTCCGATTTCAAGCGGATGGAGTATATCCAAAGCGACGATGTATCCGGTCTGTCGTCGGGTTCGGGGGATAACGCCCGGGTGATGATGGAATACACTATGCCGCTGGTGGAAATGCTGGCCGATTTCTATAATCAGCTCAAGTCGCGCACCCAGGGGTATGCGTCGTTGGATTACACTTTTGTGGGGTATCGCAAGGCGCCGCTGGTCAAGGTGGATGTGCTGGTGAATCATTTGCCGGTGGAAGCGTTGTCGATGATACTGCACCGGGATTTGGCGATGGGGCAGGGCCGGCGAGTGGTGGAAAAGCTGCGTTCCGCCATCCCGCGGCAACTGTTTGAAGTGCCGATCCAGGCGGCCATCGGTAGCCGGATTATAGCCCGCGAAACCGTCCGGGCTATGCGTAAGGACGTCTTGGCAAAGTGCTACGGCGGCGACATAACCCGCAAGCGCAAGCTGCTGGAGCGCCAGAAGGAGGGCAAGAAGCGGCTCAAGATGGTGGGCCAAGTGGAGATTCCGCAAGAGGCGTTCTTGACGCTGCTGGAGGTGGGGGGCGAGGGGTGATATGCAACAGAAAGAACTCGCGGCGTCAACAGGCTCCCCCGACCCGGCGGCCCAAGCCGTAGCCGGACAATTGCGGGCGGCAACCGATGCCGACTGCGTGATATTGTTCGGCAGCCGGGCCAGGGGCGACTATCGCGAGGATTCCGATTTGGATCTGATCGTTATAAAACAGGAAAAATGCGAAATCCCTATTCTGAACGGCCTTATGCGGAAAGCGGTTAGTCAATACTACGCCAGCCCCCCGGACTATGATTTGTTGCAACTTACGCCGGATGAATACTTGGAACTCAGCCGCTACACCGTCAACCATGTGGCCAGGGCCGCATGGGAGGAGGGAGTGCATTTGTCCCGAAACCCCGGAGAATATGGACGAAGCAGAGGGGATGAATTTCGCGATGATTCCCGGGAATGGCACGAGGCGGAGCGCCGAATCGCCGATGCCAACGATAGTTATGAGGCGATGCACGCGCTTATAGACGCGGGAATCAGGGGCATTCGAGCGGTGGATGCGGCGGCAACAGCACTTGAGCATGGGATGAAAGGATTGCTCTCCGCCTATAGTATAAGGCACCCGGGCGGGCATAACTTGGAAAGGCTGGCGGCGATCATAGCAAAGGAAATTCCCGGCGCTCCGAAATACTGGAGCAGTAACCTGGCTAACTTGGGCGCTTACATCGGGGGAGTAGTCTACGGTAATTTGACGGGAAGCAGCCCGGATTTTCAACAGATGGCCGATGATGTGACCAATGATTTGGCTAGGATGTATGAGCTGATCGAGCGCAGAACCGGGGTCAATCCGTGGGAAGTGCCGGTTCGGGAAGGGGAACACCGGGCGAATCCCCGATGGCGGTTGTAACGTCTGCCGGCGGGGATAAGGGTGGCAGTAGTTTCTATTTTATGCTTGCCCTTAAAACCCTAGGGCGGTTCGTAGTTCGTTTAGTTGGGTTAGGTGGGTGCGGCAGTGGTTGGTGAATCCGGTTAGGACCGTTTCTAAGGTGCGTTCCTCGTCTTGCTGGCGGGTTCTTTGATGCATTGTTGCTTGTTTGCGTTGCAAGTCTGCGTCGTTGGCGGTGGTTAGGGCTTTGTTGAAGGCGGCGAAAAACTGGGTTATGTCGGCTTCGATTTCCGCCAGATCCAGGGTTGACCGGGTTGGGGTGATGTTGGAATGGCCGGACCAGATTTCGTATTCGGCGATTTCGCCGGATATTATTCCTTGCACTATGGTTGGCATTCCGCCCGGCGGGGTGTCTAGGATGTGGTATACGATTTCACGGGCGGACCAGGTTGTTTCGTCGGGTTTCCAGTCTAGGCAGTAGTTCATTCCGGCTAGGAGTTCGAGCAGGGCGGACTGGAGGGAATTCAGGTTTTCGCGGTGTTCTGGCAGGTTGGTTGGGGTTGTCATGCGTTCCTTTATTGGGCGGGATTGAGGTCGCGCAGCAGTTGTTGGGCGGCGGCGCGGGTGTCTTGGCGGCGCAGGGCGTATTCTAGGGATGCCCGTAATAGGCCCATAGGGGAGCCGCCGTCGTAGCGGGCGCCTTGAAATTCGCAGGCGTATAGTTCGGCGGTTTCCAATAGCAGCAACATTCCGTCGGTTAGCTGGATTTCGCCGATGGCGCCGGGGCGGGTGCGCTCTAGGCAGTCGAAAATTTCCGGGGGCAGGATGTAGCGGCCGACGATGGACAGGTTGGACGGGGCTTTTTCGCGGGGCGGTTTTTCCACTAGTCCGCGCACGCGGTGCAGTCCTGGGCCGGCGGGGGCGGCGTCGACTATGCCGTAGTTTTGCACTGTTTCCCACGGCATTGGCTCTACCGCCACCACCCCGGCTTGGGTGCGGTCGTGGATGGCGGCAAGCTGGGCTACTACCCCCGGAACGGTTTCGCCGGAGCCGGTGGAGGGATGTATGATGTCGTCGGGCAGGATGACTACGAAGGGTTCGTTGCCTACGGCGTTTCGGGCGGTTAGGACGGCGTGGCCGAGGCCGAGGGCCTGTTCCTGGATTACGAAGGACACTTTCGCCAGTTGCGAGGCTTGCTGGGTTTTGTGCAGCAAGTCTTGGCTGCCGGTTTCGGCCAGGCGCTGCTCCAGTTCCGGGGACGGTTGGAAGTAGGATGCGATGCCCTCTTTGCCGGGGGCGGTGACGATGATTACTTCCTGGACGCCCCCTGCGGCGGCTTCCTCTACCACGTACTGGAGCATGGGGCGGTCCAGGATGGGGAGGAGTTCTTTGGGGACTGATTTGGTCACCGGCAAGAAGCGGGTGCCTAATCCGGCGGCGGGGATGACCGCTTTTCTTACGGGCATAATTTTACCATCGGCGTTGGGGTTGCCGCTTTGGCGAGGCGGCGGGGGGCGTTACGCTTCCGCGGCGGGCTGTTCCAGGCGCGCGAGTTTGGTCATCATCCGCGACTTGCGGCGGGCGGCGTTGTTTTGGTGCAGAATGCCTTTGCGGACGGCGCGGTCGAGGGTGCGGACGGCGTTCAGGACGGCGGGTCGGGCGGTTTCGGGGTCGCCGGAGGCGAGGGCGCGGGCGGCGCGGGCGGTGATGGTGCGGGTGGCGGTTTTGGCACTGCGGTTGCGTAGGGCGCGTTTGGCGGCCTGGCGGCCTGCTTTTTTGGCGGGCAAGGGGTTTTCTCCTGCTGGGATTGCGCCGTATCGGGCGCGGGCGGCCCGGGCCGGGTTGGCTGGGGCGGGTTTATTATAGGCTATGCGAGGGGGGAATGGCAAATGGCGGGGATTGGGGGCGGGGTTGATTTTCGCGGGGCGGGTTTTGGGGTTGGCGAGGGGGCGGTGTCATTGGTTGGGGGATTGGGGATAGGGATGTATTGGCCGTTAGGAGCTTTGCCGGCTCTTGAGGGGGGGATTTTTTATTTTCCCGCGCATTTCCGCGCATTTTGGGTTGGGTGTTAGCGGTGGCGATGTTTGGCAGGGGGATTCGCCTCTTTCGTCCTTCGACAAGCTCAGGATGAAAGGGGCGGTGTTTGGCGCATTTGGTCTGTATGGTGGATGTCCGGCATCGGGTTATGGTTATGCGCTTTTACAGCTCGCGGTTGGGGTTGTGTTGCCGCCGGATGGGGTTGCCGGCGGCGGGGATTTTTGTTTTTCTCGCCATTTTCCGCCGTTTGGGGATGGGGATGGGGTTGTAGGGATGTGTTGGGTGGGCGGGCGCGGGGGCGCTGGTGGACGGCGGGGTATATGGTAGGGGTGGGGGTGTGGGAGTGGGTATAGGCGGGCGTAGGTAGGGGTTAGATGTCTAGGTTTTTTACGCTGCGGGCGTGGGCTTGGATGTAGCTTTTTCGGGGGGCTACTAGTTCGCCCATGAAGGTGGTGAATACGGAGTCGGCGTCGTTTTCGTTTTCGATTTGGACTTCCAGCATTCGGCGGGTTTCGGGGTTCATGGTGGTTTCCCATAGCTGTTCGGGGTTCATTTCGCCGAGGCCCTTGTAGCGTTGGATGGTGGGGTTGCGCTGGTTGGAGCGTTGGGCTAGTAGGGTGTCTTTTTGCTCCTCGGTGTAGGCGTATTCGATTTGGCGGCCGGTTTGGATGCGGTATAGGGGGGGTTGGGCGATGTAGAGAAAGCCCTCGTCGATGAGGCCGCGCATCCGGCGGTAGATGAAGGTTAGGATCAGGGTGCGGATGTGGGAGCCGTCTACGTCGGCGTCGGTCATGATGATTACTTTGTGGTAGCGGACTTTGTTGGGGTCGAATTCGTTGCCTTCGCCGGCGCCGATGGCGGCGACCATGGCGCGGATTTCCTCGTGGCTGAGGATTTTGTCGGGTTGCTGGAGGACCCTTTCGACGTTGAGGATTTTGCCTTTGAGGGGGAGGATGGCCTGGAAGTGTCGGTCGCGGCCCATTTTGGCGGAGCCGCCGGCGGATTCGCCTTCGACGATGTAGAGTTCGGATTTGGATGGGTCGCGCTCGGCGCAGTCGGCGAGTTTGCCGGGGAGGGAGGAGCCGTCGAGGGCGTTTTTGCGGATGACGAGTTCGCGGGCGCGTTTGGCGGCTTCGCGGGCTTTTTGGGAGGTGAGGCATTTTTCGACGACGCGGCGGCCTTCGGCGGGGTTTTCCTCGAGGTAGCGGCTGAGGCCCTCGCCGACGATGGATTCGACGATGCCGCGGACTTCGGGGTTGCCGAGTTTGTGTTTGGTTTGGCCCTCGAATTGGGGGGAAGTTAGTTTGACGCTGATGGCGGCGGCGAGGCCCTCGCGGACGTCCTCGCCGATGAGGTTGGCCTGGTCGTCTTTGATCATTCCTTGTTTGCGGGCGAAGTCGTTGATTACGCGGGTCAGGGCGGAGCGGAAGCCGGTCAGGTGGGTGCCGCCGTCGGGGGTGTTGATGCAGTTGGCGTAGGAATGGACGGATTCGGAGTAGCCGTCGTTGTATTGAACGGCGACTTCGACGGCGGTGTCGTCGAGGGTTTTTTCGTAGTAGAAGGGGATGGGCTGGAGTACGCGGCGGTTGCGGTTGTTGCTGCGGACGAGGTTGGGGATGCCGCCGTCGAAGAAGTAGGTGCGCTCGATGTCGCCCTGGCGTTTTTCGTAGTGCCAATGGCTGATGAAGCTGATTTCCAAGCCTTTGTTGAGATAGGCGATGTCTTTGAAGTGGCGGGTTAGTTCGTCGAAGTCGTATTCGATTTCGTCGAAGATATCGGGGTCGGGGCGGAAATAGATGGTGGTGCCGTGCTGGCCGGCGGGGTCTTTGGATTGGGATAGGCCGGATAGGGGGATGCCGCGGGCGTATTCTTGGGAGTAGAGGGAGCCGTCGCGGCGGACTTCGGCGCGGAGGTGCTGGGAGAGGCCGTTGACTACGGAGGCGCCGACGCCGTGGAGTCCGCCGGTGACTTTGTAGGCGCCGCCGCCGAATTTGCCGCCGGCGTGGAGGGTGGTCATCACGGTTTCGAGGGCGCTTTTGCCGGTGGCGGGGTGGATGTCTACCGGGATGCCGCGGCCGTTGTCGGAGATGGTGATCAGGCCGTCGGCGGCGATGCTTAGTTGGACGCGGGTGCAGTAGCCGGCCATGGCTTCGTCGACGGCGTTGTCGAGGATTTCGATCATGAGGTGCTGGAGGCCGCTGAGGCCGGTGGTGCCGATGTACATACCGGGGCGGACGCGCACGGCTTCGAGGCCCTCGAGGACTTGGATGTCCTGGGCGGTGTAGTCTTGGGCGGGGGTTGTTTCGGGGGGTTCGGGGGTGGGGACGGGCAGGGGGAAGGTTTGCTGCATGGATCAACCGCCAAAGGGCGCCGGCGCGGGCGCGGGCGCGGGTGGGTTTTTACGCCTTTATTGTAGCAGATTTGCGGCCGGTTTGCCGTGGGGTTCGGGGGCGGGTTCGGGCGGCTATTGGGTTGGGGCGGTTATTGGGGGAATATGCGTTGGTAGATGCCGGGGGAGCCGGGGTCGTGGGTCATGTGGGGGCGGATTTGGGAGTTCCAGGTGGGGGTTACGGCGGTGCGCCAGTTTTCCCAGCCCTGGCTTTCTGGGACGGCGAGGGATTCCATTTCGTGGACGGTGGCGTAGCGGGGGGAGCCCATGACGGCTTGCCAGCGGCGGGCGCGGATGTAGCCGGGGATGCTGAGGCAGAGGGGGAGGCGCTCGTTGTTGTAGGCGTCGTTGAATTGGGCGTCCAGTTCGTCGGGGACGGACATACGGCCGATCAGGAGGACGGGGGACATTGGGGCGGCGGCGGTTTCGGGGGGTACATCTTGGGGGTGAATGCGGCGGTAGAGGTTGCGGATGTATTCGGTGCCGATGACGCCGGGGGACATTCGCCGGGACCAGGGGGTGGGTTCGCGGAGCCATTTCTGCCATTCCTCGGAGTGCCAGGCTTCGGGGGCGCTTAGTTCGTAGACGGCTAGGTAGCGGGGGCCGCCCTGGATGGCCTGGTAGCGGGCGGCGTCGAGGACGCCGGGGATGGATAGACGCTCGGGGATGTGTTCCTCGTTGTACCATTGGTTGTATTCGGCGTCGTTTTCGGGGGCTACGTCGCTGTATACCAGCAACAGGCCGTCGCCTTTTTTGGGGGACATTGCGGCCTCCTGGGGGATTTGCGGGTTTGGTCGGGGGTAGTATAGCACGGGTTGGCGGGTGCAGGGCGGGTTGGGGCGGGGTATAATGGCGGGAGCAGATTGGCGCGAGGTGACGGATATGGCGGATTTGGAGCGTAAGGTGGTGGTCAGCGAGCAGGGGCCGCAGCCGTTGGGGGCGTATTCCAACGGGATGTCGGTGCGGGCGGGGCGGTTGGTGTTTGTGGCCGGGCAGGTGGGGCTGGATGCGGGGGGGAATTTGGCGGGGCCTGGGGATGCGGCGGCGCAGACGCGGCAGGCGCTGCGGAATGTGGGGCATATTTTGGCGGCGGCGGGCGGCGGTTTCGGGGATGTGGTGGAGTTTACGACTTATGTGGTGGGGCGGGAATCGGTGGCGGGGTTTATCGAAGGGCGGAATGCGGAGTTTCCGGGGATGTTTCCCGATGGCGAGTATCCGCCGAATACTTTGTTGGTGGTGGACGGGTTGGTGCGGGAGGAGTTTCTGGTGGAGATTAAGGCGGTGGCGGCGCTGGGTTAGGGATGTTGGGGCGCATTCCGAATTGGGGGCGGGGTTATGCGGGTGGTTGATGCGGTGCTTTCGCGGGGTACGGCGACGGCGGAGGGTTGGCCGGTGGAGTATGATATTCCGGTGTCGGCGTATCCTTGCGAGTCGGGGCGGCTGCTGATTATATCGCCGGGTTCGGGGGAGCTTAAGGATGGGCGGGGGCTGCGTTGGCGGAAGCTGGCGGGGCATTTGCAGGGGCTGGGGTTGTGCGCTACGGTGACTTATAACGCGCCGCGGCCGGATTTTCGGGTGCAGTTGGAGTGGGAGACGTATTCTTACCGGGGGGCGAGCTGGAACGGGATCTTGATGGAGAGTTTGGGTCATGTGACCGATTGGGCGCTGGAGCGGGGGGCGGAGTTGTGCGGGTCGGGGGCGCCGGAGGTTGGCATGGCGGGGTTTTCGTCGGGCGGGTCGGCGGTGGGGGCGGTGGCCTGGCGGTATCCGCCGGTTGGGCGGGTTTTGCTGCTGTCGGCGTATGACAGCGTGGGGGATCCGTTTTATGACGGGATCGCGCGGTTCAGGGGGGATATATTTATGGGGTATGGGAGTCTGGATCCGCCGGCGGGGATGCTGGCTTATGTGGTAAGCGTGGGACCGTTGGCGGCGAAGTCGCTTACGGGGCGGGTGGCGCCGGGGGTGGATCATCGTTTCGGGGGGGCGGACGGCAGCCGGGCGTTGGTCAAGGCGTTTTACTGGGCGCTGGGGTATGACGACAGTTTTCCGGCGTTGGACGGGGCGCCGGTGTTGTATGAGTGATGGGGGATTGCGGTATTGGGGGGATGGTGCGCCCCGTCCTTCGACAAGCTCAGGGTGATCGGGGGGCGATAAGCTCAGGATGGTTGGGGGCGGATTGGCGGGAATGACGGCGGGGGGCGGGGGGTGGTTGGGGGCGGGATGGTTGGGGGCGGATTGGCAGGAATGACGTCGGGGGGCGTGGGGTAGTTGGGGGCGGGATGGTTGGGGGCGGATTGGCAGGAATGCCGGCGGGGGTGTGGGGATGATTGGGGGCGGGATTTTGGGGGCGGAATGGTAGGAATGACGTCGGAGGGCGTGGGGTAGTTGGGGGCGGGATGATTGGGGGCGGATTGGCAGGAATGACTGTTCTGTTGCATTTGCTGGGTTATTTAGCGGAGTAGGTGCTTCAATGCTGATAAAGAAAAAGTGGAAACCGGCCGGTGATAGGAACCAGACGCTTGGCAGGAGCGTCAAACTCGGCCCGACCGGGTTGCTGACAGCTGAGATAGCGCGGCGGCCATCGCCGCCGCCACCACTGATGGGTCCGTCCGCTCAGGGTTGGTGGCTGGTCAAAGTATCCGTCCACGGGCGGATACAAACAAACCTATCCACTCTGGATATTGTCGGCCGCATCTTTGCTGATGAAACCGAAGGCACGGATAAATCCGATGAGTGCCCTTGGACTGGTTGGGAAATCGGCAGCCCAGATACTTGGCTTATCTACTGCCGTACTCTGTTTGATGCGGTTCAAGAGTCCGACCGCTTTATGTTCTGGATCAGAGGGGCTTACAATGCGGAGGTCGCTGGGGCCGGGCTTGGGGGGCAGTGGGACATCCCCGACAGAGAAATCGATATGTTTCTAAAATGGCAAGAGGAGGAGAACGCGGGTGTATAACCTAGCAAATGCAACAGAACAGGAATGACGGTGGGGGGCGTGGGGATGGTTGGGGGTGGGATGATTGGGGTTAAGGAGGGTTTTTGTGGTTGATCGGCGGCGGCTTACGGACAGTTTGATTGAGTTGATACGGATTGACAGCCCTAGTGGGGAGGAGGATGCTATGGATCGGGAGGTCAGCGCCCGGCTGTTGGGGCTGGGGCTGACGGTGGAGCATGACGGGTATCGCAATGTTATCGGGCGGCTGGAGGGGGTGGGGGAGCCTTTGCTGCTGTCGGCACATTTGGATACGGTGGAGCCGGGACGGGGGATCCGTCCGGTGTTGGATGGGGATGTGCTGCGGTCGGATGGGACTACGATTTTGGGCGGGGATTGTAAGGCGGGGGTGGCTATCGTGCTGGAGGGGCTGGCGGCGGCGCTGGAGTCGGGGGGGCCGCGGCGGGCGGTGGAGGCGGTGTTTACGCGGCATGAGGAGGGCGGGCTGGTGGGGGCTCGTCATTTGGATTTCGGGCTGCTTTCGGCGCGGAGCGGGATGGTGTTTGACGGGGAGGGGCCGCCCAGCCGGGTGACGGTGTCGGCGCCGTCGCAGAATGTGGTCGCCGCGGAAATAACCGGGCGGGCGGCTCATGCGGGGCTGGAGCCGGAAAGGGGGTTGTCGGCTTTGCTGGTGGCGGCGGATATTCTTACCCGGTTGCCTTTGGGGCGGATTGACGCCGAAACTACGGCTAATATTGGCTGGCTGGAGGGGGGGCTTAAGCGGAACATCATCCCGGAACGGGCGGCGCTGGACGGGGAGTTTCGCAGTCGCAGCAATGACAAGCTGGCCTGGCTGGAGGGGCAATTTCGCAAGGTGTTTGACGAGGCGGCGGCGCGTTACCCGGAGGCGCGGATAGCGCTGGAGGTTCGGAATACTTATCAGGCGTACCGGGTGGGGGCGGAGGATGCAACGGTGGGGATGATCGGCCGGGCGCTGGAGGCGGTGGGGCTGTCGGCGACGCTGGAGGAGTCGGGCGGGGGTTCGGATGCCAATGTGTTTATGGAACGGGGGATTACGGCGCTGCCGGTGGGGATCGGGGTGCGGGCGTTTCATACTACGGGGGAAACGGCGTTGATTTCGGAGGTATTGCAAGGGGCGGCGATGTGCCGGGCGGCGATTTTGGGCGGGGGCGTGGCGGGGTGAATCCGGTTATCGTAGTGGTGTTTGACGGGTTGCAGCCGGGGCAGGTTACGCGCGGGCTGATGCCTAATTTGGCGCGGTTTGCGGCGGAGGGGGTGGTTGGCGATAACCATCATGCGGTTTTTCCTACGGTTACGCGGGCCAATGTTGCCAGTATCGTTACCGGGTGTCAGCCCGGGGCGCATGGGTTGACGGGGAATACGCTGGTGATACCGGAGTATGATCCGCATCGGGCGGTGAACGCGCTGGAGCCGGAGCTTTCGCGGTTGGCGGCGCGGGCGCCGGTGTTGTTGCGCCCGACGTTGGGCGATATTTTGCGTCGTTGGGGGCAGGAATATATCGCGGTGGGGACGGGGACTTCGGGCAACGCATATTTGCAACATCCCAATGCGGAGGCGGGGGGCGGGGCGACGATCCATCCTGATTTTTGTCTGCCGCGGGGGTTGCATGGCGAAATAACCGCCCGGTTCGGGGCCTGGCCGTCGCGGGGGGAGCCGGGGGCGGCGAAACTGGCGCGGGCGGTGGACGTTTTTACGGGGTATGTTTTGAGGGAACGGCGGCCGGCGGTGTCGCTGCTGTGGTTTTCCGAACCCGATACGGCGCAGCACGCCTATGGCGTGGGTTCGGCGGAAGCGGTAGCGGCGTTGCGGGAGGCGGATGCGCAGTTCGGGCGGTTGCTGGAGGGGCTGGAGGGGTTGGGGCTGTCGGAGGATGTCAATGTGCTGGCGGTTTCCGATCACGGGTATTCGACGGTGTCGGGGGTGGTGGATTTGGCGGCGGGGCTGCGGGAGGCGGGGTTTGCTCCGGGGGGCGAGCCGGGGGGCGTTGCGGTGGCGGCTAATGGCGGGTCGGCGCTGTTTTATGTATCGGGGGGTGATGGGGATACGGCAGGGCGGCTGGCCGGGTGGCTGGCGGCGCAGTCCTGGTGCGGGGCGATGATGGCGTCGGCGGCGGCGAGGGATGTGCCGGGGGCGCTGCCGGCGTCGCTGGTTGGGCTGGAGGGTCCGCGGGCGCCGTCGTTGGCGATGTCTTTCCGGTGGGATTCGCGGGTTAATGACGCCGGGTTTGCGGGATATGCTTATTCCACTAATCTGGCTCCGGGGAAGGGGCAGCATGGGTCGATGAGCCGGCATGAGACGCGCAATGTGCTGTTGGCCCGCGGGCCGGGTTTCAAGCGGGGGGCGACGTCGGGTTCGCCTACGGGAAATGCGGATTTGGCGCCTACGATTTTGAGTTTGCTGGGGCTGCCGGGGGGCGAGGGGATGGACGGGCGGGTTTTGGGCGAAATTCTGCGGGGCGGGCCGGAGGGGGTAGAATGGCGCAGCGATACTTATGAGGCGGAATGCGGCATTGCCGGGGGGCGTTACCGGCAGGCGGTTACGGTGTCGCGGGTGGGCGGGGCGTTGTATGTGGATTGGGGCAACGCCGGGACGGAAGATCGTTGACGGGGGGGCCGCAGGCAATGATAATGCGTTATGCTTGACCGCGAAGGGTTGCTGCGGCGGATACTGGCTAGGCAAACCGGGGCCAATGTGCGGTTCGGGGATTTGCGCGGGCTGCTCCTGCGGCTGGGGTTTGAGGAAAGGATCAGGGGCAGTCATCATATATTCGTCAGGGAAGGCATACCGGATAGGATAAACATTCAGCCCCGGGGCGGGCAGGTTAATGCCTATCAGGTGCAGCAGGTTAGAAGGGTTATTGAGAAATATGGCCTCGCGGAAGGATAAGGCTCACAAATTCGCCATTATCATATCCTGGAGTGATGATCCCGGCGACCGGGTGTTTGTGGCTGATGTGCCGGAACTGCCGGGCTGCACGGCTTCGGGCGATACGCATGAGGAGGCGTTGGCGATGGCGCAGGAGGCTATTGGGGTGTGGCTGGATGTTTGCGGGGAGTATGGCGATCCGGCGCCGGCGGCCGGGGTTATTTCGGATATAATGCGGTCGGAGTATGTCGACTTGGAAAAACGGGGGATCGCCAAAGCGGCCCCCGATGTGCTGCGGGCGCAGATTGATTCGCTGTGTAGGGAACGCCGAGGGAATGATTGGGTACATCCCGGTTGACGATGCCATAGCAGGGCAACGATAATGACGGACGGTCATCGCCCGCGCCGCTGGGATAGTTTGTTTGGGCGTATATTGGATGGCGAATCGGATGCCAGCATAAGGTTTGATCGATACGAGGTTTGGGATTGGTTAAGCTGAAATACGAAATAATTATCTACTGGAGTGAGCAGGACGGGCATTACATCGCTGAAGTGCCGGAATTGCCCGGTTGCATGGCTGATGGGGAAAGCCTGGAGGAGACGCTGGCGATGGTGCAGGAAGTTATGCGGCTTTGGATTGAAACCGCTACGGACGACGGCGTTACGGTGCCGCAGCCTAAGGGCCGCCGTTTAATGTTGGCCTAGCAGGGGACAAACTCGCAAAAGGAGCATTGTTATGGCAATGGGAACGCGCAGGCGCCGGTTGGGGCGGCAGGTGGCGATCGTGGGGGCGGGGTTGTCGCAGTTCGGGGCTTTTCCCGAAAAGGATAGCCGCGACCTGTTTATCGAGGCTTTTCAGGATATGATGGCGACGATGGACCAGCCTTTGGACATTGACGATATTGAGTGCGCCTATGTGGGCAATTACTCGTCGGATTTGTTTGAGGGGCAGGGGCATACCGCGCCCATTGTGGCGGATTGGCTGGGGATGACGCCGATTCCGGTGACGCGCATCGAAAACGCCTGCGCCAGTAGCGGGAGCGCGTTGCGGGAGGGGGTGATGGCGATCGCCAGCGGGATGTATGATGTGGTGCTGGCGGGCGGGATGGAAAAGATGACTAATCTGCCCACGGAGGGCGTGACCGATGTGCTGGCTTCGGCCGCGGACGGGTTGTATGAGGTTCCGGCGGGGCTGACTTTCCCCGGCATTTTCGGGGCGATCGCCAAAGCGCACATGGATCGCTACGAAACTAGTCTTGACCATCTGCTTAAGGTGGGGATCAAGAATCATAACAACGGGGCGCTTAACCCCAAGGCGCAGTTCAATGTCACGATCAAGGAATTGATGGAGCGGCGCAAGGCGCGGGCAGAGCAGCGGGGGCAGCCGGTTCCCGAATGGCAGACGGAGCTGGATTTTCTTAACGATGACCGGGCTAATCCCTGGATTGCCTGGCCGTTGCGGCTTTATGACTGCGCCCCGATAACCGATGGCGCGTCTTGCGTTTTGCTGGTGTCGGCCGATATTGCGCATAACTTTACGGACCGGCCGGTGGCGCTGGCGGGTATCGGGCAGGCGTCGGGCAAGCCGTTGCATGATGCCGAGGAATTGACTTCGTTGTCGGCGGCCAAGGAGGCGTCGCGGCAAGCCTACGAAATGGCGGGGATAAGCGCCGATGATGTGGATGTGGCCGAGGTTCACGATTGTTTTACCATCGCGGAAATCGTAGCCAGCGAGGATTTGGGGTTTTTCGCGCCCGGCGAGGGGCCGCGGGCGGTGGACGAGGGGCGGACGGCGCTGGATGGCGACCGGCCGGTGAATACTTCGGGCGGGCTGAAGTCGAAAGGCCATCCGGTGGGGGCTTCGGGCGTGGGGCAGGTGGTGGAGATTTATCACCAGTTGCGGGGCGAGGCGGGGGCGCGGCAGGCGAAAAAGCGGCGGCTGGAGGTGGGGTTGACGCATAATGTCGGCGGCACCGGCGGCACTTGTGTCGTCAATGTGCTGCGGATGGAGTAGAGGGGATGTCCAGCGAATTTAACGCGGCCAATTTTTATAAGCGGCTGCGGGAGGATGGGCGGCTTACGGGCGTGCGTTGCAATGCCTGCGGGCGTTTGTCGCCGGAGGCGCGTCCGATGTGCGCCGGGTGCCGCAGCATTGACTTGGCGTGGCATCCGTTCAGCGGGCGGGCGACGCTCAGCGCGTTTACCTGTATTTCGGTGGTTCCCGATTACTGGGGGCGCAAGGGGTATGGGCGCGATAATCCTTATTGCACCGGGATTGTGACGCTGGAGGAGGGGCCGCGCATCAGCGCCCGGATTACCGGGGTGGATGGGGCTAACCCGCAGTCGATCCGCACCGGGATGGCGCTGGAGCTGGATTTGGCGGATTTGGATCCGGAACGTCCGTCGCTGGCGTTCCGGCCGGCGTAGGGGAATTTCAGGGGCGCCGGCGGAGGTAGTACGTCGGCGGAAAGCGGATATAGGGGCGGCCTTTGGGGTTGCCTGAGCAGGAGGGCGGCAAGGTATGTTGTTGGTAGTCGGAATCGTGGTGGCGGTGATTGCGGCCGTCGGGTTGCTGGCCGGGTCTATTTACTGGCTGGTGCGGCTGACCAGCCGGAAGGAGGCGGCGGATTTGCGGCGCTATCTGCAAAGCGATAGCTGCCATTGGGAACAGGTGGACGGGCCGGCGGCGGGGCCTAATGCGGACGAAAGGGCGTATTTTATTAACCGGGCGCCGGAGCCGCAGGGGATTCAGATGCGGGTGTATCATTATACCGAACCCGCGGATGGTTCGCGGGGGGATGATGAGGGGGTTTGTTTGTCGATTATAGACCCGGCGAATCAGAATGGGATGATTCTGAACGGGTTTGCGTTGCATTTGGAGGCGATGCAGTTCGGGGATACGTTGTGGAATGAGCGGTTTTTGGGGGATACGGGGATCATGGAGCAGGTGATCCGGGAGAAGCGGGTGGATTGGGATCAGATGCAGCAGCAGATTATTGTGGGGCATTATGCGCTGTTTATGTGATAATCCCCATTTTGATTTCAAGCGGCGCTGAAAACATCGCCCGTCAATCCTCTTGGGCGATCAGAATTTTGGCAAGGAGTACCCCGATGAAAATATTGGTAGACGAACAAATCCCTGAAGCTGCGGTCGTAGCTTTAAGGGGCGGAAACCATCAGGTAAAGCGGGCTAAAAAAGGCAACTCGGATGGAAATATCCTAACCCAAGCCAAAGATGGGGACAGGATGTTGCTTACGTTCGATTCAGATTTCAGGAATCTGTCGAAAGACAAAGGGTATCCTAAAAAAGGCATCGTCCTTTTCACGAACATCGCCGGAATCGATGAAAAAAGCCTAACCAAAATAATAATTGAGGAGGTTGCGAAAAACTTGAACCTTGGTTCCAGGTTAATTGAAATTCCATGCAAGAAACTGCCCAAGTAAGGCAACAGTTTCCCAACATGGCAGGGGCGAATGGGAGGGGAGGGGGTGGGCCTGCCTATTGGGTGCCGGGTTCTAGGCGGCGGATGTCGGTTTCTAGGAATAGGGGGGTTTTGGAGCTTACTAGGGTGAAGGTGTCGCCGGCTAGTTCGATGAAGCCGCCGGTGGCGGCGTCGCGCATATAGTAGGCGTTGCAGCCGGCTCCGCCGTAGTATACGCCGTCCAGGGCCGGGGCGCTGCGTACCCCCCCGTTGGTGGAAACCCGGTCGGGGGCGGTGATGGATACGCAAATGTTGCGGGGCTTCATGTCGCTTACGATGTAGAACAACGGCTCGCCGGTCATTGACAGGGCGTAGATGTACCAGGTATGCCGTCCTTCGGTTTCTTGTAGATACCAGTTGATGTCCTCCCGGGCGGTGTATTCGTTGGGGATGTAGGGCGGGACGGCGGTGAAAGCCCTTTCGGACGAGGCGTCTTGCGCTTCGCGGGAAAGGCGGGAGTCGTCAGGGCCGCAAGCGGCTAAGGATGTCGCTAATAGAGCTAGGACAGCTAAGGCCGGTAACAGGAGTTTCATGGTTGACGCCTCCGGGTGGAGTTGGGTTTTTAAAGGGGTGAAACTCCGGTTATTGGCATCTTTGCGACGGGTTATGTTCGAGGGTGTGGGGCAGGTCGGGGTCTTGCCATTGGGCTTGGGTGCGCTCGGCGCGGGAGGCGGCGTTGTATTTGGCGACGATGTCGGCCCGTTGCGCCAGTAGCCCCCGGCATTCGGTTTGCTGGCGAATGTCGAGGTCGGAGGGGGGATAGGCCAGCAGTTTGGTTTCGATAGCATCGAGCTGTTCCTGCCAGCGGTAAAACTGTTCGTAAGCCTGGATGCGGTATTGGCCGCGGTTGGTGATTTCGCGCTGCTCTACCGCGCCGCGGGCGGGCGCGGTAATCCAGCGGTAGGCCAGGATGCCTACGGTGCTGGAGGCGATCACGGCAACCACGCCAATGATGGCGAGGACGGTTATCTTTTTCACTTCGGGGTTTCCTTTTTGGCGCAATGGGGCAAAGGGCAAACCGCGGGGGTTGTTTGACGATGCTCCGGGCGGCGGCGTCTTTGCGCCATTGCGTTGAATCAAGCGGCGGGGAATTAGCCGGGTTGGGCGGCCTAGTCGAAGCCGCGGGTGCCGACCCAGCCTACTTGGGAGACGTCGATCATTTCGCCGTTGGGGCCGGCGTATTTGGTTTCTACGTTTTGGTGGCGGGGGCCGGTGTGGCCGGCGTGGAGCGCCTGGTTTACCGAGGCCATTTCTTGGGAGCCGGCGGCGGAGAGGCGGGCTTCGATTTCCTCGAGGCTTTCGACCTCGAAGCCGATGTGGTGGATGCCTTCCCAGTCTTTGCCGCGCTCGCCGGCTACGGCGTCGCTTTGGAAGTCGAGGATCGCCATGTTTACGTTGCCGTCGCTGAGCATGAAGCCTTTGGCGTTGTCGCTGTCGAGTTGGGCTACTCGGCGGAGCCCGAACACCTCGGAGTAGAATTTGGCGGTCTTTTCGGCGTCGTTGGTGGCGATGGCGATGTGCTTGATTTGCGGCATTTCGCATCCTCCCCTGCGGCGAATTGGTCTGGGGTAAAGATACCATGTTTCGCGGCCGGCCGCCATAGCCGGTTAGGCGTTGGGCGGGGCGGCAACTTTTATTTCCGCGCCGTGGTAGAATGGGGGGGATTTCGCCGCGATGCGGGCGGGAACTAATCGGGGAGGATTGACGATGAGCGTTGCTTACAAGATGAAATTCGGCGTCTTTATGGCTCCGTTCCATAGGGTTGGGGAAAACCCGACGCTGGCCCTGGAGCGGGATCTGGAGCTGATCCAGTGGCTGGATACGCTGGGGTTTGACGAAGCCTATATCGGGGAACACCATAGCGCGGGGTGGGAGACGATTGCGTCGCCGGAGGTGTTTATGGCAACCGCGGCGGAGCGGACGCGGAACATCCGGCTGGGGTCGGGGGTGGTCAGCTTGCCGTATCATCATCCGTATATGGTGGCTAACCGCTTTGTGCAGCTGGATCACCTTACGCGGGGGCGGGTGATTTTGGGGGTCGGGCCGGGGGCTTTGGCGTCGGATGCGCTGATGCTGGGCATCCGGCCGGAAAACCAGCGGGCGATGATGGACGAGTCGCTGGGCGTTATTATGCGGCTGATGACCGAAACGGATCCGATCACTTACAAGAGCGACTGGTTTGAGCTTAACGAGGCGGTGATCCAGTTGCGGCCATACCAGTATCCTCATGTGCCGGTGGCGGTGGCCTCGGTGGAGTCGCCGGCGGGCGTTACCACTGCGGGCAAGCATGGGGCGTCGGTGCTGTCGTTGAGCGTGCCGCGGGATACTATCCGGCGGACTTCGCTGATGGAGCTGTGGGATATTGCGGAGGAAACCGCGGCGGAACACGGCAAGACGATGCGGCGGGAGGATTGGGGGATCGTGATGGGGATGCATTTGGCGGATTCCAGGAAACAGGCGTTTGAGGATATCCGGGAGGGCAGCGCCCGGGTGGTGACCGAGTATTTCGGGCGGACTTTGGGGAATCCGGTGCCGGATGTTCCGCGGGAGCGGATTGTGGATTTTATGGTGGAAAACAATCAGTGGATTGTGGGGACGCCGGAGGATGCGATCGCGGGGATTGAGCGGTTGCAGGAAATCAGCGGGGGTTTCGGGAAGTTTATGATTCGGGTGGAGGATTGGGCGCCCCGGGACAAGCTGCATCGCAGCTATGAACTGCTGGCGCGGTATGTGATGCCGCGGTTCCAGGGTTCGCTGGTCGGGATCGAAACATCCAACCAGTGGGCGGCGGAGCGGATTGAGGTGTTGCAGGCCAACCGCTATGCGGGGCTGAAGGCGGCTACGGATAGTTACGATGCCGGGCGGGGGCGGGATTAGGGGGGCGGAAACCACCGCGGATTACCGCCTGATGGGGTGGGTTGCCGGGGGGCGCCCCCACCCTAACCCTCCCCCTTAGGGGGAGGGGATGACTCCGTAACGGGGTGGGGCGCGGGTTGCCGGTTGCGCCCCCACCCTAACCCTCCCCCGTGGGGGGAGGGGATGACTCCGTAATGGGGTGGAGCGCCGGGTTGCCGGTTGCGCCCTCACTCTATCCCTCCCCCGTGGGGGAGGGGATGACTCCGTAATGGGGTGGGGGCGCCGGATTGCCGGGGTTGCGCCCTCACTCTATCCCTCCCCCGTGGGGGAGGGGATGACTCCGTAATGGGGTGGGGGTGTATTTTCGTCAATGTAATGTATTAGACTGATGGAAGGGGATGGTTGGGGTTGGGGGCGTTGCGGGTTGGTTTTTTCCGGGGGTTATGCTTGATGTTGGGGGTTGCGAAATGCGAAAGACTAAGATAATCGTTACCATTGGGCCGTCGTCTAACGATGAGGAAACTTTGAGCCGGCTGATTGCCGATGGGATGGATTGCGCCCGGCTGAATTTTTCGCATGGGACTCATGCGGAACACGCGGCGGTGATTGAGCGGATCCGGCGGCTGGCGCGGGAGCATAACCGGACGGTGGGGATTTTGCAGGATTTGGGGGGGATTAAGTTGCGGCTGGGGAGGCTGGAGGAGGCCCGGCGGGTGAATCAGGGCGATGAAGTGGTGATTACCGCGGATGATACGTCGCGGGAGGCGGGGGATTTGCCTTTTCCGCAGCCGGGGGTGTTGCGGAATTTGCAGGTGGGGAATTTCGTGTTTATCGCGGATGGCAGCGTGCAGCTGGAGGTGACCGAGGCGGCGCCGGGGCGGGTTTATTGCCGGGCGCTTAGTTCGGGGGTGGTGTCGTCTTATAAGGGGGTGAATCTGCCGGGGGTTACTATTGACCAGCCGGTATTTACGGACAAGGATAAGGAGGATCTGGTTTTCGGGGTGGAGCAGCAGGTGGATTGGGTGGCGGTATCATTTGTGCGCACGGCGGATGATATTCATTACGCGCGGCGGCATCTTAATGCCGCGGGCAGCAAGGCTTTGGTGATGGCGAAGCTGGAGCGGGGGGAGGGGATCGATAACATCGATTCGATTTTGCCGGAAGTGGATTCGGTGATGGTGGCGCGGGGGGATTTGGGGGTGGAGATTCCGATGGAGCGGGTGCCGCGGGTGCAACGGCTGGTGGTGGATAAGGCCAATGCGGCGGGCAAGCTGGTGGTGATTGCGACGCAGATGCTGCGGAGCATGGTGATTTCGCCTACGCCGACCCGCGCCGAAATTTCGGATGTCAGCAATGCGGTGCTGGAAGGCACGGACGCCATTTTGCTGTCGGATGAAACGGCGATGGGGGAGTATCCGGTGGATGCGCTGCGGGTGGCGGCGTCGACGATCAATGAGGCGGAATCGGCGGATATGTATTCTTTTTATAAGGATATGGGGACCCGGGACCGGACGCAGGCGATTACCGGGGCGGCGGCGGCGCTGGTGCGGACGCTGGATGCCAAGCCGATCGTGATTACCAGCACGGGACGGGCGGCGCTGGAGCTTTCGCGTTACCGTCCGGCGAAAGATATACTGGCTTTTTCCCATGATCCGGCGGTTTTGCGTAAGCTGTGTTTGGGGTGGGGGATTCAGCCTACGGGGGTGATTCCGGTGCAGCCGGATGTGGCGGAGCTGGTGTATCAGGTGCTGCAATCGGCGCTGGATTTGGGAGCGGTGGGCGAGCGGGATGTGGTGACGATTGTCCACGGGTTCCTAACGGGGGTTTCGGGGACTACCAACGCGGTGCAGGTGCTGAGTATGCAGGAATACTTGGAAAATGTGGGTTGGAACCGGATGGAGCAGATGGTGGGGATGCGGCAGTAGGGGATTGCGCCATCATTTTCGCATTCCCGGGAATGCGGGAATGATGGCCGGGTTGCGGGATAAAAATGGGGGGCGGTTTTGGCCGCCCCTTAAATCGTTGGGGGGAGGGAGTGGGGGAGGGCGGATTGGCCCATCAGGAATTGGTCTACGGCGCGGGCGGTTTCGCGGCCTTCGGCGATGGCCCATACGACTAGGGATTGGCCGCGGGCGGTGTCGCCGGCGGCGAATACGCCGGGGACGCTGGACATCCGGCCGGTTGGGTCAAAGGGGCCGATGCGGACGTTGCCGCGGGGGTCCAGTTCTACGCCTAGTTGGGTTAGCAGGCCGTCGTGTTCGGGGTGCAGGAAACCCATAGCCAGTAGCACGAGGTCGGTTTCGACCTCAAATTCGCTGTTGGGGATTTCGGTCATTGCGGGGCGTCCGGGGTTTTCGGGGGCGCTCCGCCATTGGACGCGGACGGCGTGGAGGCGTTCTACTTGTCCGTTGCTGCCGGAGAAGGACTTGGTGAGGATGCCGTAATCGCGGATGCCGCCCTCCTCGTGGGCGGCGGAGGAGCGGAGGATTAGGGGCCATTGGGGCCAAGGGTTGCCGGGGGGTCGGTTTGGGGGCGGCTCGGCCAGGAGTTCGTACTGGCTGACCAGTTCGGCGCCCTGGCGGTGGGCGGTGCCGAGGCAGTCGGCGCCGGTATCGCCGCCGCCGAGGATGACGACGCGCTTGCCCTCGGCGGTCAGGCGGCTTTCGGGGGCTATGGGCTGGCCGGCGTTGATCCGGTTCTGCTGGGTAAGGTATTCCATCGCGAAATGGACGCCGTTGAGTTCGCGGCCGGGGACGGGCAGGTCGCGGGGCTGGGTGGCGCCGCAGGCGAGGCATAGGGCGTCGTATTCGTCCAGCAATTGGTCGGCTGATAAATCGGCGCCTACGTTTACGCCGGGCTTAAAGGCGATGCCCTCGGCTTCCATAATGGACAGGCGGCGGCGCAAGACTTCTTTGTCCAGCTTGAAATCGGGGATACCCAAGGCCAGCAGGCCGCCGATGTATTCGGCTCTTTCGTAGACCGTTACCCAGTGGCCGGCGCGGTTGAGTTGCTGGGCGGCGGCGAGTCCGGCGGGGCCGGAGCCTACGACGGCGACTTTTTTGCCGGTGCGGACGGTTGGGGGTTCGGGGCGGATCCAGCCGTTTGCGTAGCCGCGGTCGGCGATTTCTTTTTCGATGTATTCGATGGTGACCGGGTCGGAATTGATGCTTAGGACGCAACTGGCTTCGCAGGGGGCGGGGCAGATGCGCCCGGTAAATTCGGGGAAGTTGTTGGTGGCGAGGAGGGTTCGGAGGGCGTTTTCCCAATCGCCTTGATAGACGTAGTGGTTAAATTCGGGGATTACGTTGCCCAAGGGGCAGCCGGTGTGACAGAAGGGTACGGCGCAGTCCATGCACCGGCCTCCCTGCTGGCGGGCGGCGGCTTCGGGCCAGGGATGGTAAAACTCCCGGTAGTCTTTGACGCGGTCGCTGGCGGGCCGGCGTTCCGGGGGCTGCCGGCCTGATTCGATAAATCCGGTGGGTTTACCCATGCGATACGGCTTCCAGTTCCCGGGCTGCCGTTTCCCTTTGCTGGCGCTCGGCCAGCACGCGGCGGTAATCCCGGGGCATTATTTTCCTGAATTGGGGGAGGGCCGAATCCCATTCGGCCAGGATGCGGGCGGCAGGGGCGCTGCCGGTGTGCCGGTGGTGTTCCCGGATCAGGTCTTGCAGGGTTGCGATGTCGGCGGTATCCGTAACCGGCTCCAGGTCGGCGAGGCCGTCGTTGAAGCGGGCGGGGAAATCGCCGTTGGGGTCGTAGACGAAAGCGATGCCGCCGCTCATGCCGGCGGCGAAATTGCGTCCGGCGGGGCCGAGGACGACGACCACGCCGCCGGTCATATATTCGCAGCCGTGGTCGCCAACGGCTTCGACTACGGCGCGGACGCCGCTGTTGCGGACGCAGAAGCGCTCGCCGGCGACACCGTTGATAAAGGCATGGCCGCCGGTGGCGCCGTACATCGCTACGTTGCCGATGATGATGTTTTCCTCGGGGACGAAGGGGGATTCGGGGTGGGGCTGGACTACGATGCGCCCGCCGGACATTCCTTTGCCCATATAGTCGTTGGTGTCGCCGGCGAGGTTGAGGGTCACGCCGGGGGCGAGGAAGGCGCCGAAACTCTGGCCGGCGGAGCCGGTGAAGTTTATTTGGATGGTGTCGGGGGGCAGTCCGTCCTCGCCGTAGGCTTTGGCGATGCGGCCGCTCAGCATCGCGCCGACGGTGCGGTTGGCGTTGCTGATGGGGAGGGTTATCGTCACCGGGATGGCGTCTTTGAGGGCGGGTTGGGACAGGGCGATTAGTTGGTGGTCCAAGGCCCGCTCCAGGCCGTGGTTTTGTTCTTGGGAGCAGTAGACGGTTTCGCCGGGGGTTATGGCTTGCTGGTGGTACAGCATCCGGGACAGGTCGATATCCTGCGCTTTCCAGTGGTCGACGGCCTTGCGGGGGTCGAGGGCGTCGACCCGTCCGACCATTTCGGCGACGGTGCGGAAGCCCAATTCGGCCATAATTTCGCGCATTTCTTGGGCGACGAACATAAAGTAGTTGACCAGATGCTCCGGCTGGCCGGCGAACCGGGCGCGCAGTTCGGGGTCTTGGGTGGCGATGCCCACGGAGCAGGTGTTGAGGTGGCACTTGCGGAGCATAATGCAGCCGTTGACGACTAGGGCGGCGGTGGCGAAGCCGAATTCCTCGGCGCCCAGCATGGCGGCGATGACGGCGTCGCGGCCGGTTTTCAGTTGGCCGTCGGTCTGCACTACGATGCGGCTGCGGAGGCCGTTGGCGACCAGCACCTGCTGGGTTTCGGCGATGCCCAGTTCCCATGGGAGGCCGGCGTATTTGATGGAGGATTCAGGGGATGCGCCGGTGCCGCCGTCGTGTCCGCTGATCAGCACTACGTCGGCGTGGCCTTTGGCGACTCCGGCGGCGACGGTGCCGACGCCGACTTCGGCCACGAGTTTGACGTGGATGCGGGCGTCGGGGTTGATGTTTTTCAGGTCGTGAATCAGTTGGGCCAAGTCCTCGATGGAATATATGTCGTGGTGGGGCGGGGGGGAAATCAGTTCTACGCCGGGGGTGGTGCGGCGCACCCAACCGATGTATTCGTCCACTTTGTGGCCGGGGAGCTGGCCGCCTTCGCCGGGCTTGGAGCCTTGGGCCATTTTGATTTGGAGGTCGGTGGAGTTGATGAGGTAGTTGGCGGTTACGCCGAAGCGGCCGGAGGCGACCTGCTTGATGGCGCTGCTGCGGTCGTCGCCGTTGTCGTCGGGGGTATAGCGGCGATAATCCTCGCCGCCCTCGCCGGTGTTGCTGCGGGCGCCGATGCGGTTCATGGCGATGGCCATAGTTTCGTGGGCTTCGCGGCTGATGGAGCCGAGGGATGCGGCGCCGGTGGCGAAACGTTTGACGATTTCGGCGGCGGGTTCGACTTCGTCTAGGGATATGGGATCCAGGTCTTTGCTGAATTCCAGCAAGCCGCGCAGGGTAGCCATGCGGCGGCTTTGGTCGTTGGAGAGCCGGGCGAATTTCTTGTAGATGCTCCAGTCGTTGCTGCGGGCGGCGTGTTGCAGTATGCCGATGGAGTCGGGGTTCCATTGGTGGTGTTCGCCGCCGCGCCGCCATTGGTAATCGCCGCCGAGGGGGAGGGGCTGATTGGCGGGGACGTCGGGGGCGTGGTAGGCGGCGGCGTGGCGTTGCCGGGTTTCGCGCTCGATGGCGTCGAGGGCTATGCCGCCGACGCGGGACGGGGTCCAAGTGAAGTATTCGTCTACTAGGGCCTGGTCTAGGCCGACGGCTTCAAAGATCTGGGCGCCGCGGTAGCTTTGCACCGTGGATATGCCCATTTTGGACATTACTTTGAGGACGCCCTTTTCGTTGGCTTTGATGAAATTTTGGCAGGCGTAGCCGGGATGGTGGCCGTTTAGCTGGCCGCTTTCGCTCAGGGCCTGGACGGTTTCCAGCGCGAGGTAGGGGTTGACGGCGCCGGCGCCGTAGCCGATGAGCAGGGAGAAATGATGCACTTCGCGGGCTTCGCCGGTTTCGATCACCATACCGACTTGGGTGCGGCTGCCTTCGCGGGTGAGGTGGTGGTGGACGGCGCTCACGGCTAACAGGCTGGGGATGGGCGCCCGGCCGGGGCCGACGCCGCGGTCGGACAGCACGATGATGTTGTAGCCGTCGGCCACCGCCTGCGATGCCTGGCGGCGCATTGTTTCCAGGGCCGCCTCTAGGCCGGCGCCTTTGCCGCCGTGGTCCTGGGGGGTGAAAAGGGCGGGCAGGGTGATGGCGCGGATGCCGGGCAAGTTCAGGGATTTGATGCGGGCGGCGGCTTCGTTGTCGATGATGGGGGAGCGGAGCATTAGTTGGCGGCAATGCTCCGGGGTTTCCTCGAACAGGTTGCGCTCGCTGCCGATAAAGCCCTCTAGGGATGTGACCAGTTCCTCGCGGATGGCGTCCAGCGGGGGGTTGGTGACTTGGGCGAATAGTTGCTTGAAGTAGTTGAAAAGCAGTTGATTTTGGTCGGAAAGCACGGCGAGGGGGGCGTCGTTGCCCATAGAACCGACGGGTTCGTAGCCCGATTCGGCCATGGGGGTGGTTAGCATCCGCAGCTCCTCTACGTTGTAGCCGAAGGCTCGTTGCAGGCGTTGCAGGCTGTCGGGGGCGTTGGGCGGTTCGGGCTGGGCGGGGGGCAGATCTTCTAGGCAGACCTTGTTTTCTTTCAGCCATTGGCCGTAGGGTTGGCGGGCGGCGAGGCCGCGCTTGAGTTCGTCGTCGCCGATGATGCGGCCCTGATCCAGGCTGACCATAAACATCCGGCCGGGCTGGAGGCGGCCCTTGAATTTGACTTCGGCGGGGGGGACGTCCAGGACGCCGGTTTCGGAGGCCATTACCAGCTTGTCGCCGGTGGTGACCAGGTAGCGGAAGGGGCGGAGGCCGTTGCGGTCCAGCAGGGCGCAGATATTGCGGCCGTCGGACGATACGATCATCGCGGGGCCGTCCCATGGCTCCATCAGGGCGGAGTGGTATTCGTAGAAATCCTTTTTTTCTTGGGGCATCGATTCGTGCTGTTCCCAAGCCTCGGGGATCATCATCACCATGGCGTGGGGCAGTTCGCGGCCGGTCATCAGCAGGAGTTCGAGGGCGTTGTCGAAGCTGGCGGTGTCGCTGTCGCCGACTTTCATAACCGGGGGGATTTTGCTCATATCGTCGCCGAACAGGGGCGACTGGAACATCGCTTCGCGGGCGTGCATCCAGTTGAGGTTGCCGCGGAGGGTGTTGATTTCGCCGTTGTGGGCCAGGTAGCGGTAGGGATGGGCCAGGCGCCAGTGGCCGAGGGTGTTGGTGCTGAAGCGGGAATGAACCAGGGCGAAGGCGCTTACGAGTTGGTCGTCCTGGAGGTCGAGGTAGAAATCAGCGATCTGGTGGGCCATAAGCAGGCCCTTGTATACGATAGTGTTGCAGGAAAGGCTGCATAGGTAAAAGTAATCGGCTTCATCCTCGGAAAGACCGCCGTCGTTGACCGAGTGTTCGATTACCTTGCGGGTTACGTAGAGTTTGCGCTCCAGTTGGGCGGGGTCGGCGCCGCTGGGTCCGGCGCCGACGAAAATCTGGCGGATCAGGGGACTGCGGCGGCGGGCGTCGCGGCCTATTTTGGCGGGGTTGACCGGCACGTCGCGCCAGCCCAGGGGTTCCAGTCCCTCGGCGGCGATGACGTCGGCGATGAGGGATTGGGCCTTTGCGGCGGCTTCGGGCTGCGGGGGCAGAAAAACCATGCCTACGCCGTAATGGCCGTCGGGGGGCAGGGGAAAGCCGAGGTTGCGGGTTTCGCGGCGGAAAAAGGCGTGGGGCATTTGCAACATGATGCCGGCGCCGTCGCCGGTTTCGGGGTCGCTGCCGGCGGCGCCGCGGTGGCCCAGGTTGATCAGCACCTCAAGCCCTTCTTGGATGATGCGGTGGGACTGGCGGCCCTGGATGTCGGCGACTACGCCGACGCCGCAGTTGTCGTGTTCCTGTTGGGGGGAATAGAGGCCCTTGTCGGCCAATTTTTTCAATGGGTCCATATCTTGAACGATACCTTTCTTAGCTTAACGATGCCTTACGATGCCTTGTCGGGTAAAGCCGCGCTTTGACGCCTTTGGGGGGATGCCGGATGCCGCGGGGCGGAACGGGGGATGGCGGGCGGCCCGGGCGTCCGGGGGTTAGTTTGTGTAATATATCACAATATCCGTTGGATACAAGGGTTTTGGGGCGTAACCGGGGCGATGGGGGAAAACGGGATTATACCCCCCGGAAGGGCGGCTGCCTAGCGGGGCGGGTTTGGGGGGCATAAACGGGTTGGGGGGGAAATGGGGCGGGTTTGCCGCTTGCCAGAGGGCGATAGGGCTACTATGATATAGCGTATGGAAGAGAAACGGGTTAAATATGCGCTGGGGCGGCTTTCGCAGGTTGAGGCGGTTGCTTTCGGGCAGCCGGGGCGCCGCACTTTCCGGTTGGACTTGCATTCCGGGGCGGCGTTCTGCTCGATGTGGGTGGAGAAGGAGCAACTGTTTCAGCTAGGGGTTTATCTGCGGGATTATGTGGGGGGGCTGCCGGCGGCGGAGCGGGCGCGGGAAAGCGCCCCGCAGGAGCCGGGCTGGGCCGGCGGGGATACCACCATTGACTTCCGGGCCGGGCAGATGTTCCTTAGCCATGACAAGGAATCCAATTCCTTTTATATGCAGGCGCATGAGCGCGACAGCGGCGATGACGACGCCCCCCGCGACGATGCCGAGTCGGTCAGTTTTTGGATGACTATGAATCAGGCCAGTCAACTGGCGGAGGATTCGTTGCGCATCTGCGCCGCGGGGCGGCCGGCTTGCTTTTTGTGCGGGCAGCTGATCAATCCTGAAGGGCACGTTTGCCCTCGGGCTAACGGGCATACCATCTTGGAAGTCGGGTGACCCCCTACCCCAATACCGGACAGCGCCGCTTGACCACCGACGCCAAAGCCCGAAAAGTGCTACGTGGCGGCGAAATTTTGTCTTGCCAGTTGACGCGGCTGGGGTCCAACTACACCTTCGTCGTCAACGTGAGCCTGGACGGCGATGAGACGCTGGGCATTTACAAGCCGCGCGACGGCGAGGCGCCGTTGTGGGATTTTCCCGGCGGCACGTTGTATAAGCGCGAATGCGCGGCCTATCTGCTCAGCGATATTCTTGGCTGGGATCTGATCCCGTATACCATCATCCGCGACGGGCCTTATGGGATCGGCTCGGTGCAACAGTTTGTCGACCACGACCCGCGGGAAAACTACTATACGCTTACCGGCGAGTACGCCGAGCAGTTGCGGGCGGTGTGCTGTTTCGATTTGGTGGCGAACAGCACCGACCGCAAGCCGAACCACTTGATTATCGGGGTAGACGGCAAGCTGTGGAGCATTGACCACGGGCTTACTTTTCATTCGGAGGTCAAGATTCGCACGGTGATCTGGGATTTTGGGGGGGAGCCGATTCCCGATGCGCTGCTGGATTCCTTGTCGGAATTGCTGGCGCGGCTGAACGGCCACAAGAAGGGGCGGCCGCGACGGTTGAACCAACTGCTGGGGCTGCTGTCGCCGGCGGAGGCGGCGGCGCTTAAGGAGCGGCTGGAGTGGGTGCTGGCGGAACGAACCTATCCGGGGCTGTCGCGCCCGCGGCGTCGGCGGCGCGGGTAGCGGGAACGGGGGTATGGAATGGCGGTGAAAAGCATCAGCGCGGTGACGCTGGCGGTGACGGATATGGCGCGGTCGGTGGCGTTTTACCGCGATTTTGTGGGCTTGGATTTGCTGTATGGCGGGGAAAGCGCGGCGTTTACCAGCTTTCGGGTGGGCGGGGGATATGTCAACCTGATGCTCCGGGATGATGCGCCGCAGTGGTGGGGGCGGCTGATTTTTTATGTGGATGATGTGGACGCCCATTACCGGCGGCTTACCGGATTCGGGCTGGCGCCGTCTACTGCGCCGTGCGATGCGCCGTGGGGGGAGCGGTACTTTCATATCGACGACCCCGACGGGCATGAGCTTAGTTTCGCGCGGCCCTTGGGGGGTTAGACGTTAATCAGGAAGTTGATTACGTCGCCGTCTTTTACCGGATAGGTTTTGCCCTCGGAACGGAGCAGGCCCTCTTTGCGGGCTTGGGCTACGCTGCCGCAGCGCACCAGATCTTCGTAGCGGATGACTTCGGCGCGGATGAAGCCGCGGATGAAGTCGGAATGGATGGTTCCGGCGGCGTCCAGGGCCGCGATGCCCTTAGGCACCGGCCAGGCGCGGACTTCGTCCTCGCCCACGGTCAGGAATGAAACCAGGCCCACGGTGTCATAGCATACTTGCTTGACGCGGTCGATGGCGGATTGGCTGATGCCCAAGGCGCTGCGGAACTCGGCGGCTTCGTCATCGGGCATCAGGGCCAGATCCGCCTCCAGGCGGGCGGACAGGTGGACTTCGCCGAGGCCGGCGGTCATTTCGGGGGGCAGGTTGAGGTTGGACAGTGACGGGGGGGCGGCGGCGTTTTCGGCGGTGTTGAAAGCTACTATGACGGGTTTGGCGGTGAGCAGTTGGTAGTCGGCCAGGGCCGCCCGTTCCGATGGGGACAGGTCTTGTCGGCGTATTGGCAGGCCGGACTCGAGGGCGGTTTGGGTTTTGCGGATGGCGTCGGCTTGGGGCTGGAGCGCGGGGCGCTCGGCAGGGCGGGATTTTTTGAGGGCGTCGGCCAAGCGGGATCCGGCGCGTTCTAGGGTTTCGAGGTCGGCGAGGGCCAGTTCGTTCAGCATTTCGGCCAAATCGCGGGCCGGGTCGGCGGGGACTTGGAGTTCGTCGTTGAAAGCGCGGGTGACCAGTAGCAGCGAATCGGCGCCTTGCAGGATGTTGCGGTGGCGGCCGGAGAGGGTTTGGTGGCGCTGCGCCCGGTCGGCGGGCGCGGGGGGCAAGTCCCAGAACTTGATTTCGGCGTAGACTACTTTGCGGGGGCGGTAGATGCGATCGAGGGCGTCGAGGCGGGGGTCCATGACTTTCACCACGCCGACTTGGACCGGCCCGGCGGCGGCGGTTTCGGCGGCGGAGTGTCCGGCGGTGAGGGCGTTGAAGGCGGCGGTTTTGCCGGATTGGGGGAGGCCGATGATGGCGATGTTCATTTGGCAGTTCCTGTTGTGATGGGGGGATTTTGCGTCGGTTTGCCGGTGGCGGGATTTTGGGGTTATTCGTCTATGTCGAATCCCTGCTCATCCAGCAGGGCGCGGACGATGCTGGATAAGGTGGAAGTTCGGTCAATCATCATTGACAGATTTTCTTGAGCTTTTTCGGGATCTTGATCTAGAATATACAGAAAGTTCCTGGCGATGCGCAGAATATATGTACGTATCTTTAGATGATACGAATCATTGAGAGCGAGGTCGTTTATCATTGTTAGAGCTTTTTGTTGATGCCAGGCCGGTATATCCGGTTTGGGGATTATCGCTCCATTTGCGGTATTGAAATCAAAAAAGCGTTCCGGCCGCCCTGATTCATCTTCGGCGCACGGATCAATGTAGCCATCATCCGGCCATTTATTGGATTTGTTCATATTGCAGTTGTGGCAGGAAAATATCCAGTTAGACCATTCGTAAACCAAACTGGGAAAACGGCTAACCGGCATGAAATGGTCTACTTCCCTGCGGTCGATTTCTTCGCAGTAGGCGCATAGCGATGCAAATGCTACGCATAGCTCCTTGCGAAAATCGCGCCATTTGGCGTCGCTTGGCCTTTGCCCAACCCCGTCGCGGTAGTGGTCGATCCAGCTTTGCGTGAGACTCAGTCGTATATTTTCCAGTTCGTCCGGCTCAGGCCCTCGTTCAACCCAATGCATCGTCTATTCAGACCTTCCTTCCCTTTTGCGTACTCGTGGCCGGGGTTTTTGGGCGGACTCGGAACGCGCTTCTTGTTCCGAGTAGATTTTCTTGATGTATTTAAGAAAGAACTCTGCGTGGTACGAAGCGGGGCCGCCCGGCAACACTTCCCCCACTCGTTGCCGAAGCGCGGCCAGTTCGGACTGCTCGCTTTCGGTTAGCTTCTCTTTGATGCTCAACTCTCCCATGCGGTCGATTTCAGACGCCGTCGTTAAGTCCATAGTATCCCGGACTTCTAGAACGCTTCGCAGAATTTCCTCTGCCGACCAGCCCACCATATCTTGCCAGTTGCTGGATGCGGTGATTTTGCCGTTGGCATCCCGCTTGAGCAGTTGCAATTGGCCCTCTTTCAGCCCTGACAGCATCAGGGGGGAGTGGGTGGAGCAGAATAGTTGCAGGTTGGGGAAATTGTTGAGCAAGGCTGGGATGATGCGGCGCTGCCAGGATGGGTGCAGGTGGGCGTCTATTTCGTCCACGATTAGAATGCCGGGTTTGTCCTCCAGATCTTCGGGATAATCGTAGTATTGGGCGTAGACGAACAAGAAGTGGGATAGCCATTGGATCGTGGACTGCGTGCCTTGACTCAAGACGTTGAGCGGGAGGTCGCCGTCAATGGTCTGAAACTCGGGGAATAATCCCCGGTCATCCTCGCCTATTCGCTGGAATTTTATGGGATAGCCGTCGGTGATTTCGGATGCTATTTCGCCGACTTTTTTGAGGAGACGATGTATTTGGGGCTGTTTGTGGCGGTAGGCGGCATAATCCAGGTCTACCATTTTTTGGATTACCGATTGGTCGCTTACCAGCGTTGCGTCCGTGGGCATTAGGCTGCGCCTTTTTCGCAGTTCCGGGGCGTTGAACCCGCGGGCTTCCGGTGAATTTGCGTCCGGCTCTTGCACGGCCGCGTTGATGGATGGGCATTTGGAACGGTGGTCGGTGCTTTGGCGCAGGGCGGGGACGAAGGTTGAAAAGCCCAGGTCGGGCAACGGGCCGGTGCCTTCCGGCTGATCTATTATGTCGGCGGTCAGCACGCCCTTGAATGTTCGGCCGCCGGTTATGGCGAGTTCCCATTGGCTGCCGGGGGTTTTGATAAATTTTTGCGGGAATGTAAAGGGGTACACCGTGGCTTCCGCCAATGCCAGTAGCGCGGCGGATTTTCCTGAATTGTTGGGGCCGACGAATATGTTGACCCGTTCATCGAACTCGAAAGTGATGTCGGCGAAGGGGCCGGCGTTGATGATTCTGAATTTTTTGATGGGCATAATTTCCCCCGTTCCCGGCTTAGTAGGATTGGAACAATTGGCCCCATTCGGTTTTGAGGGCGGCTTCGATGCGGCGGCGGCCTTTGGTTTTCAGCCAGTAGCCGTTATGGTATAGGTTGGAGGCCAGAAAGGCCCAGCCGGATATGGGGCTGCGCAGCAACATATTTTCCAGGGGCTTTAGGGGGCCCCAGTAGATTAGTTTTTGGCCGCGGCTGGCGAAGGTGTTTTCTACGCCGGAAAATTGCCAGTCGACGCCGCGGAGGTCCTCGCCGCGGACGTCTATGTCGGCTACTTGGCCGCAGCCCAGGCCGCGCTCGTGGGCCAGGCGGATGAAGGGGATTCTCATGGGGTCGAAGCCCATCATGCGGGCGGCTACGGCGTCGATGGCTACTTGGTCGGCGCTGGCTAAGATGCGGTTTTTGATGTGCCAGCGCATGGCGCGGGGCCCGGGGCCGTCGCCGGCGAAAGTGCCGTCCATCACCGCGAACAGGCCGGGATGGATTTCCTGCTGGATTGCCAGCAGGTCGACCAGCGTTTCGTGAATTACTGAGTGCGTCCAGTGGCGCTTGCGGTGCAACAATCCGCCGAAAGCGTTTTTCATCGCTCCGGTCATGGTGGTGAACACGTGGGTTTTCATGGTGGGCAGGTGGACGATGTTGGTTCCGGGGAAACATTCGGGGATTTGGATGCCCTCGGGGAAAATGTCGTTGAGGGCCAGCATTTCGGCGCGGGGGCGGTAGTCGATCCAGCGGTTGGGGGGGCTGTCGAGGTGGATCGACGGCAGGCCGGTTCGTTCTTGGGCGGCTTTGTGGCGGTTGTTTAGCTCGCCTTCGTAGGAATCGACGACCACGGTGCCGTTGTGGGCGGCCAGCAGGTCTTGGTGGCCGGCGGCTTTCAGGGCGTTGGCGACGCCCTCGATTTGCCACGGGGTGGAGGAGCATCCCGGGTACCAGTGCTGCCAGGAGATGTTGACTTTCAGTAGCGTGCGGTTTCCGGTGGGCAGGAAATGGGCGGCCCCGGCCAGTTCCATCGCGCGGGCGATGTCGGCCTGCACCGTTTCCGGCGTAGCGGCGACTACGGCCACGACGGGCGCGGCGGTGGCGCCGGCGGGACGGGACGGGGCTGGTTGCGTCTGCATTTCGGGGTTTCTCCGATGTTTGAATGAGGGGTTGCAGTATTATATAGGATGGCGGGATTATCCGGTCGATCCGGGCTAGGCCAGCAGCAATGCCGTGGCCGATACCGCCAGCCAGGCGGCGATGCAGGCCAGCAGGGGCAGGTCGCGCACCATCAACTGCTCCGGCGATTCGGCGCGGCCGCTGGTGTTGAGCAGATACAGATACCGGAAAAGCCCCAGGGCGACCATCGGCAGGGTGAAAAGCATGGCGTTGTTGTCGGGCAGGTTGTCGGCTTCGATGGTGTATAGAGTATAACTTAACAGGGCGGCGGTTGCCGAGATGGTTAGCAGTTGCGACAGGAAAGGCCCGGCGTAGTAGGCCAGCACCCGGCGCTGGGCCGGGGCCTCGTCGCCGGACAGCCGCGCCTCGGCGTAGCGGCGGCCCAGCACGATGAACAGCGCCCCGGCCCCGGTAGTGGCGTAGAGCCAGGGCGACGGCTCCACCGCGATGGCGACGGCGCCGGCGGCGCCGCGGATGACGTAGCCGCTGGCGACGGCGAAAACGTCCAAAAGCGCGATGTTCTTGACGCCCAGACAGTAGCCGGCGTTGATGGCGATGTAGATCAGCCCGATCAGCCCCAGGGTCTGGCCGGCGTACCATACGGCGGCCAGACCGGCCCCGGTGAGCGCGGCGATCAGGGCGACGGCGGCCGGGATGCTCACGCGGCCGGAGGCGATGGGGCGGCGGCGTTTCAACGGGTGGCGGCGGTCGGCTTCGCGGTCCATCAAGTCGTTAAGCACGTAGATGCCGCTGGCCATTCCGCAGAAACCCAGAAACACGATCGCCAGTTGCAGCAACAGTTCCGGCACTTTTTCCAGGGAATCCACCGACCAGGCGAGGTCTACGGCGAATAGAAAGGGCAGGAATACCAGCGCGTTCTTGGCCCATTGCAACGGGCGGAGGAGACGGAATACATCGGACATTGGCGGCTCTTAACCGGCCGGGCGGCTGCGGCCGGCGCGTTCCAAAGCCCGCAGCCCGGAATACCACGCGCCCAGGGCCGACATACTGGCGAAATAAAAAGTCGCCAATGCCACCCCGCCCCATAACAGAGGCAAGTAACGGTCAAATCCGAACACCAGTATTGCCAGCAGCGCCGCGATCACAAACACAACCCCCCATATTGAGCCGAACCAGAGTCCGTACACCAGCGCCTTACGCCCCGGCGTGCCGGGGTAGCTTGCCGCCGCGTTAATCCCGTAGGCCCCGGCGATAAACGGCCCAAAGGGAAAGGCTATGTGAACGATGGGTATGACGGGCAAGATAAGGATGATCGCCAGCCCGATGAATACGCCTTTAATCATTTCGTCCGGCAGCCGCGCGGCGCGGCGGCCGCGCGGGATGTAAAATGCGCCGTTATTATAGTACGAAAACCGCCGCCTTTCCCGGTTGTCGGGCGGCAGTATGGGGCATTTGGTTATGGCAGAATGGCGGGGCGATGATGATTCCCCCTTTTCGCGGTTGCTCGGGATTGAGGACGGCGTGTCGGAGGGCGGGGTGGGCCGCGTGTCGCTGGCGATCCGGCCGCATCACTTGCAGGCCGCCGGGCGGGTGCACGGGGGGCTGATCGCGGTACTGGTGGATACCGCCTTTTTCCGCGCCGTCCGTTCCCGGCTGGCGCCGGGGCAGCGGACTACCACCATCGAACTCAAGATCAATTTCTTGGAGCCGGCGGATTCGGGGCGGCTTACCGCCACGGCAACGCTAATCGGCGATGGCGGGCGGCTGATGGTGGCCGATGTGCAGGTCACTTCCGATGACGGGCGGCTGATCGCCCAGGCGCTGGGCACGTTTCTGGTGATGGGCGGCGGGTGATTTAAGCGGGTGATTCTAGGGATTATCCGGCGATCGGCGGCGGCGCGGCGCGGTTTGGAACCGGGGCGGTTATGGTGTATAATCGCCCCGCTCAGGCCACCTAGGAGCGGCGAGATGAAAATCCCCATGCGCGTTGATTATGGGGTGCGGGCGTTGGTTGAGCTGGCCCTGCGCTACGACGACCGCCCGGTGCAGACCGCCGAAATCGCGGCGAAACAGGGCATTCCGGTAGCGTATCTCGACCAGTTGATGGCCTCGCTGAACAAGTTCGGGTTCGTGGTCAGCCGCCGCGGGCCCCGGGGCGGCCATTCCCTAGCCCTGCCGCCCGACGCCATTAACCTCAGCATGGTGATGTCCAAGCTGGACGCCAACAGTTCCCCCCTGGACTGCCTGGTCAACCCGATGTGTTGCGTGCTGTCGGATTCCTGCGCCCAGCAGGAGGTATGGAAATCGGTGGAGGACGTCATCCGCGAAGTGTTGAGCAACATCACGCTGGCGGATTTGGCGCGGCGGCAGTTGAGCCTGGCATCAGCCGCGCTAAACTAGGCCCACCCTAATATATGGGAGGAAACAATATGCCGCCCCGCCCGCGACGCGAAAGCCCGGAAAAGCAGGCCCGCCGCATTCGGAAGCACGTAGCCCAAGCCCACGAATACTGGGCCAAGGGCGCCCAGCACCTGCTGGAAAAAGACACCTGCCAAGCCGCCGAAAAGGGGTGGGGAACCGTAGCCCATCTGACCAAAGCGGTGGCGACAATGCGCGGGTGGGATCACTGCGACCACGAAGCCATACGCGATTGCGCCTATGCCCTGGCCGATGAAATCCCGGGCCAATTCAAGGAAATACACCGCGGCTTTCGGGCGGCGGAACACCTGCACGGCCGTTTCTATGAAGTCTATGTGAACCTTATGTCCGTTGAAGTGGCTATGGAGGACGTAATTCCCCTGCTGGAAGTTCTGTGGGGCGTTCTGCCGGAGGAGTACACCGGGGGCGGGCGGTTTGCGGCGGGGGATGGCGCCGCCTAGCCGCGGATTTGATGACGCTTGCCGCTTTACGCATTATCCCCCGGCTGATGAAAAGGAAACGCGTTTTTGCCGCAAATAGTTCAGCAACTCAGCGGTATCATCTTTTAGGCGACATTCCCAGACCACGAACACCGTCCATCCAAGGGAGCGTAATTCGGTCTGATTTGCAGTATCTCGTGCTATGTTGCCGTCCAGTTTGCGATCCCAGAAATCTTTGTTAGTAGCCGGACGGCGTTGGCCTTTGCGACAGCTATGCCCGTGCCAGAAGCAACCCTGCACCAATACGACGGTTCTATAACGGGGTAGCACAAGATCGGGCATACCGGGCAATTTGCGGACGTTCAGGCGATAGCGGAAGCCGTCATTCCAAACGGCCTGCCGAACATACCGCTCCGCCGCAGTCCCGCGGTTTTTGACGCGGGACATCAAGGCGGAACGGCTTTCTTTGGTCAGAAAGTCTCCCATCGGCGTTAGTCGTCATCGGGGTCGGCAACCGAAACCGGATTGACTATTGTCGGCAATGTCTTGGCAATCGACATTACCACAGTAGCGGATCCTTGGGCAGACAGCCGCCGTATCTCGTCTATGTGTTCTTCCAATACCATTTTGGTCTCTGATTGTTCCATGCGTGAGTATGCGTCTTCAAGGCCCATCATCAGCACCAGCATACCCATGCGGTACTGCTGAACAATCACCCTTTTATTGAGATCGTTCCGTTCACTGTCGAGGAATCTCCGAAAATGGGCATTGTCGTAGTTGATGCGGTACATTTTCTGGCTTTCGCCAAAATCGTCAACTATACCACCGTCTTGATCGTTGAAGCCTTCCGGCCATTCATCGGATTCTTCTTCACCGATCAATCGACCGTCCCTAGTCAACCACTTGCTCGGCGGCAGTTCCCGGCCTTCATCGGTTACGATGTCCCCGTCTTCTTCACCATCATCCGTACCTGGTATCGGACCCGGGGTAGGGCGAGGACCAGGTGGACGGGGTGGGCGAGCCCTAACTACTACCAGCCGCATATCTTCGGTTACGGGTTCAGGCATCGCATCGTCCAACAACCCCACGGAAAAGGAAATTTCCTCACCTACCGCAACCTTGCCGGGCAAAGGCGAGAATGTGAGTGACAGCCGCCCGTCGTGAAGTGTGCTGGTATAAGAAAACCTCCCGCCAAGCCCTCCGATAGTGAGTATTCGGCCTTGATTGTCAGGGCGAGTCAGGTAGTCGTTCACAACGTCTGTTCTGAAAGCCACAATCCGCCGTCCATCAATGGCAATTTCTGCGCCATTTTCTTTTACGGATTGCGCAATCAGTTGCAAGAGTGTAGGGCTGTACTTGCCTTGATACTCTTCAGGCGTAGGGCGACCACGCCCGACGTTTCCGGGCAGTTTTACCAACGTACCACCGGGAAGCAATTGAGCTATGCTTGGGTCGGAATCTACTAGGTTCTGGAACAAGGCAACTTGGCCTTCTTGAGCCAAATTTTCCATTTCTTCACGTGCGATCCGCTGTTGCAATTCTTTCAGATATGGAGAATCTGTTATCACTTTGGCAATTTCATCTTTGTAAAGCTGGCCGATTCCGGTAGCACGCACATTTTCCCGGTCTCCTTTCCAGACGTCATTGTGCGCTGCCTCAGACAGATTGCTGGAGTCTACTATGATGACTACCCGGTCTTTCAGACCGGGCAATTTGCAACGCTGCGATAGATAAGCGCGATTTTCCTTGAACTGCACTTGACCGTTGACGGCATGAAATACCCTGGATGTGTTGCGTGGAGGTTTTAGCCAACCTGGCAGATCTCGCCCTAGTACTATGGCGCGAACCGAGATTCTACCTAATTCAGGATGGTCTATGTCGCCCACGTGCTGTTCCCTACCAGGTTCATAGACGGGGGTTTCATCCTGCTCGAGAGCCGTTTCTTCATCGCCATCTCTGCGTAGCAGCAGAAATTCCATACCGTTAACTGGACGTTCGTCAATACCTTGCGCACGACGACCGCCACGGCTAGGACTTGGACGTTGCCGGTAATCCATCAAGCGAAATGGCAGTATCGTGGAAACCAGATTCTCATTGAGAGATTCTCTGATGCTCCTGAAACTGGTTGCAGATTCCATTTGGTAATCGTAAAGTTTCACGATGGTACCAGTTGTAATGTGAACCTCATCGTCTTGCGCCCCGTTATTCAGATTCATCGGATGTATTACCGATGCCGAGAAAGATGGTATACCTCCCTCCAATTTGAAGTATTCGGCAATTGGCATACCGTCTCCCGGCCGACGGCGGATCAAAGTCCACCCCCATTCTCCGCTACCATCATATCGGCGAGATATAATCAACTTGTACCACTGCCGTCCACAGTAAGTCAGTACCCCCGACGATCCCATATTGTACTTGCCTTGCACAAACGGGATGTCGGTTTTGTTGCCTTTGCTAAGGGAAAGAAATGTGTCTTCAAAGGCACTAGGGTGCTGACCTTCGCCATTGTCAACAAAAGTAAAACACAGAGACTCATTTCGCCGTGTACTTCCGGTTACGCCGATGACTAAGTTCTTTTCGGCGAACTCTTTCAAGTACTTTTGATCATCCACTTCGGCCAGCACGCCACTGCGGGCGCCCCGAAGTTGCACTAATTCCCGCACACCGGCTATTACCGATTTCGGCGCGTCGGGGCCGGTAAGGGCTACGCCTTTTTGATAAGCGTGTTTCATCAACACAGCATCAACCATGTTGGTACACAGCTCCGTGAGAGCCTTGCTTCCCGTGGATGCCTGATTTGTCACAACATTGAAATTGGTTTCCCGACCATCTATCGGATGCCAATTTCCAGCATCTGAAAGTTCCGGCACAGATGCGACAATTTCGCTTACCGCGTTTTCGGATTCCACTTTGAGAATCCCGAGGCAAACTTTCTTGCTATCCATGTTTTCTCCTTTTTCTATATCAGATCAGCCGCCGCTATCCTGCCACAAGCCGAAGATCCATCCAGCCATATAAGCAGACAATTTCGGCGGCACGGCGTTGCCGATCATTCTGGCGACTGTCTCCATACCATCGCCAAAAAATTGATAGTTGCCCCTGAACGATTGCAGAGTGGCCCCTTCGCGGAGAGAAAGCCCTCGTATCTGCCGGGTATCGTAATGCCCGAACCTTCCATTGGAAACGCTGAGAAAGCGTGTCGTAATTGTCGGCGATGGCCGGTCCGGATGCATTCGTGTGTAAACATCACCAAAGCCACGCTTGCCTTTATTGGCAAGACGGCGATGGCAAGGCAAAGATAAATCCCCGAATTGGGTTTTGTCAAATCCGAAATTGGGTTGTCCGGGTTCAACCGACATCAACCTCAGACGGTTAATTTCAGTCAAGTTCCGGCATTCGTGATTAGCGATGTCCGGGTGCCTTTCTCCTGCCCTCAAAGATGGGAGATTCGCTATCGCATCCTTGACCGATGGAATAGGCGGAGTGTCCGTGTCATGGTTAGGGATGGGTAAATTGAAATTCAAGGCGGAATCCGCCTTTTCTTTAATCGCCATTAGGATTGAGCGGCGACGATATTGTGGTACTCCGAATCGGGAGGCGCATACTTTACCTTTGCCGGTTTGATACCCAAGGTCGCTAAGCTGTTGCTGAAAATCGTCCCATACGAATCCAATGTTAGCCACATTTTCGGATATGATCATATCCGGCTGGAACTCTTCGACAAAGCTCACGGTTTGGGAAAGCAGTCCCCTATCGCGCTCCCGGGTGGCGGTGCGTTCCCCCGTCATACTGTGCTGGACAAACTTAGTGAACGCCTGGCAAGGCGCACATATCGCGAACAGCAGCGGCGTATCGGGCGCCATCCGCCTGTAGCGAGGTATCAGTTCGTAGAGCGCATCCCAAACTTCCGCTTGTTGACCATTGGGGTAGGATTCGTTGGCCGGGAACATATCCTTACCGATAAATTCCGGCTCGGCGTAGTCCAGCGTCGAGTTGCGGTTGTTGTGCCGGTAGGTCTTCCGGCACGATTCGTCCTTGTCAATGCCCGCAATGACATACCCCCCGGCGTCAAGCAAGCCGCGGGTAGTGCCGCCGGCTCCGCAGTAGAAATCGACGGCAAGAAACTTGGGGGTTGGTATGTTATGGTAATTTCCAGCACTCATAGCCGGAATAGTACCATATACCCCCAACCTTGACAACCCGCGCTGGCCGGGCTAGAATGGCGGGGAAATGATACTGATGGGCTTGCGCCGTGGCGATTGCGCTTGTACCTGTCCCCTGGCATAGGGGGCGGGTTGGCGTTGTTGCGCTGGAACCTGCGCCCGCCCCGGTGGGGGCTGCCCGTGGAGGGCCGGCGGCAGGTTTTTTGTTTGGCCGGCCGCCGGAGGGCGCATCGGCGGCGGCTCGGATGATGGCCGGCGCGGGCCGGGTGGGCCTTATTACCGCCGCGATGGGCGGGCAGGAGGAGCCTTGCTATGACCACGCAGCCCCTGATGATGACCCCCGAACAGGTCAAACGCTATAGCCGCCATATCATTATGGGGGATGTCGGCTCCCGCGGGCAGCGGGCGTTGATGCAGGCCAGCGCCTTGATTATCGGCGCCGGCGGGCTGGGGTCGCCCAGCGCCATTTATTTGTCGCTGGCCGGCGTCGGCACGGTGGGGATTGTGGATTTGGATGTGGTCGACCTGTCCAACTTGCAGCGGCAGGTGCTGCATCACACCACCGATGTGGGGCGGCCCAAGGTGCAGTCGGCTTTCGACAACATCAAGGCGTACAACCCCGATGTGAATGTGGTATTGCACGAAACCTGGCTGAATTCGGAAAACGCGATGGACATCATCGGGCGGTACGATTTGGTGATCAACGGGGCGGACAATTTCGCCACCCGTTACCTGGTCAACGATGCCTGCTATCTGCTGGGCAAGCCGCTGGTGGACGGCAGCATTCTGACTTTCGACGGGCAGGCGACGGTGTTCATCCCCGGCGAGGGCTGCTACCGTTGCTTGTTCCCGTCGCCGCCGCCGCCGGGGATGGTGCCCAACTGCGCCGAGGCGGGGGTGCTGGGGTCCATGACCGGGCTGGTGGGGAGCATCCAGGCGACGGAGGCGCTGAAGCACTTCTTGGGCATCGGGCAGTCGCTGGTGTCGCGGCTGCTGATTATCGATGCGCTGGATATGAGCTTCCGCGAGGTGCGGCTGAAGCGCAACCCCAAATGCCCGTTGTGCGGCGACCACCCGACGGTCACCGGGCTGATCGACTACGAGGTCTTTTGCGGCGCGGCCGAACCGCCCCGGGAACCGGCGGCCGTGGGCGCCGGCGCGGCGGATTAGCGGGATTGTTCACCCCCACCCTAACCCTCCCCCACAGGGGGAGGGTATGTAATATAGAAGCCACTTTTTTGACCTAGCAGGGCGAGATGGTTGCGAAGCTGACGTACAAGGGCATTTTGGACACGATCGGCGATACGCCGATGGTGGAATTGCAGCGCCTTAGCCCCAAGCCGGGGGTGCGGATTTTCGCCAAGCTGGAGGGGGCCAACCCCACCGGCAGCGTCAAGGATCGCATCGCGCTCAAGATGATTGAGCAGGCGGAGGCCGACGGCGAATTGAGCGGCGCCCGGACGATTTTGGAGCCGACCAGCGGCAATACGGGCATATCGCTGGCGATGATTGGGCGGATCAAGGGGTATAAGGTCGCGGTGGTGATGCCGGAAAACGTCAGCGTGGAGCGGGTGCAGTTGCTGGAGGCTTACGGCGCCGAAATCATAGCGTCCGACGGCACCCGCGGCACTAACGGCAGCATCGAAGTGGCGCAGGCGTTGGTCGAAAAGCGCCCGCACGATTATATAATGATGTACCAGTACGGCAATAGCGGCAATCCGGGGGCGCATTACGAAACCACCGGGCCGGAAATCGTGGCGGCGGTGCCGGATGTGGATCTGTTCGTGGGGGGTCTCGGCACCGGCGGCACCTTGATGGGCGTGGCGCGGCGGCTCAAGGAACACAACCCCGCCGTGAAAATCGTCGCCGTGGCCCCGGAACCGGAGGATTTCATCTCCGGCCTGCGGAGTCTGGAGGATGGGTTCATCCCGCCGATACTGGATATCAACCTGCTGGATGCGCGGATGCTGGTGGGCAGCTTCGAGGCGTTTCAGACCACCAAGCGACTGCTGACCGAGGAGGGCATTTTCGCCGGGGTGTCGTCGGGTTCGGTGGTCTACGGGGCCATCCGGCAGGCGGAGCGGATGGAGCGCGGCGCAATCGTCTGCCTGCTGGCCGACGGGGGGTGGAAGTATCTCAGCACCGCCTTGTGGACCCGGGATTACGAACAGTTGCGGGAGGAATCCAGGGGCAAGATTTGGTGGTAACGCCCGCCGATTGCCATGCATCCCCGCCGCGCCGGGCAATCCGTGGTATGCTTGGGGCGAGATGAACGAATGGCGGGAAAGGCAGTGGTTGCGCCGCCACGCGATAGCTGCGCCCTTTGGCGTATTCGCGACGACGGCCCTGCTGGTAATCCGGTCGGGCCAGTGGGCCGGATGGGGCAGTCTGGAGCTGGCGGCAAACCTGGTGGAGCTGGGCGCGGTGCTATACGGGATGGCCGCCGTGCTGGTAGAAGGAGGTATCAGAATGGTTTTCTGGGCGCTGGAGGAACGGAAAAGGATGATCAAGGAAAGGGAAGACATGGGCCGCGCCAAGTTGGTGGAGGAGTTGCTGGCCGAGGGCATTCCCCAGACCAAGGAGGAATTGGAACAATGGGCGCGGGATAAGGGCATCCCGTTGGACAAGCTGCCGTCCCGCCGAAACAGGATCAAGAGGTAATAAGGTTTGCGGAGCCGTCGGATTTCGCCGCCGCAGGGCCGGGTGGTGATGGTGCAAGGCACCGCATCGCACGTGGGCAAGAGTGTGCTGGTTACGGCATTGTGCCGCATTTTCCGGCAGGACGGCTACCGCGTGGCGCCGTTTAAGGCGCAGAATATGTCCAACAACTCTTTCGTCACCTCCGGCGGCGGCGAGCTGGGGCGGGCGCAGGCGGTGCAGGCCGAAGCCTGCGGCATTGACCCGCAGGTGGAAATGAACCCCATCCTGCTGAAGCCCGAAGCCAACCACCGCTCCCAGGTCGTGCTGCTGGGGCGTCCGGCGGCGCAGGCGACCGCGGATTATTTCGCCACCGCCAAGCCGGCCCTGTGGCAGGCCGTCGCCCAGTCGTTGGATACGCTGCGGGCGCAGTACGATGTGGTGGTCATCGAAGGCGCGGGGAGTCCGGCGGAAATCAACCTCAAGCAGAACGAAATCGTCAATATGCGGGTGGCGCTGCATTCCGGCGCTCCGGTGCTGCTGGCCGGGGATATCGACCGGGGCGGCGTTTTCGCCTCGCTGGTTGGCACGATGGAAATCTTGGACGCCCGGGAGCGCGACGCCGTTAGCGCTTTGATCATCAACAAGTTTCGCGGCGATGTTTCTTTGCTGGAGCCGGGGCTGGTCTGGCTGGAAGAACGCACCGGCAAGCCCGTCTTGGGCGTGGTTCCGTATTACCAGGATATTGAAATCGCCGAAGAAGACTCGGTGTCGCTGGAGGAACGGCGGCAACTGAAGTCGCAAACCGGGTATGCGCTGGATATCGCCGTGATGGGCTTTCCGCATATCTCCAACTTCGACGACTTCGACCCGCTAAAGCGCGAGCCGGGCGTCCGGCTGCGTTTCGTGGAAAGCCGCGATAGCTTGGGCCAGCCCGATTTGATTATCCTGCCCGGCACTAAAACCACTATGGCCGACTTGGGATGGCTGCGGGAGCGCGGGTTCGCCGCCGATATTCGCCGGCAGGCTGAGGCGGGGACTTCGGTTATCGGGATCTGCGGCGGCTACCAGATGCTGGGCCGCCGCATACTGGACCCGCTGGGCGTGGAATCGCCGGCGCCGGCAGCGGAGGGACTGAACTTGTTGCCGGTGGATACGGTTTTCGCGCCGGTCAAGGAAACCCACCGGGTGCGGGGCGTGGTGTCGCCGTTGGGCGCCCAAGGGGATGGCGGGCTGCTTTCCCGCGCCGGCGATGCCGCGGTTGAGGGCTACGAAATTCACATGGGATCATCCAACCCCGCAGGCGGCGCGGCGGGCGCGATGTCCCCCGCCTTTCGCATCCGCCGCGCCGGGGGGGCCGCGGCCGACGATGGCGCAGTATCCGCCAACGGGCGCGTGCTGGGAACCTACGTCCACGGCTTGTTTAACAGCTATGGCCTGCGCCGGGCGGTGCTGGAGCAGCTTTCCGGGCGGAAAGGCGTCCCACTGCCCCCGGCGTCGGATACCGGCGGCCAGCTATCCCGCGACGGCGAATACGACAAGCTGGCGCAAACCGTCCGCGACAGCCTGGATCTGGAACTGCTCTACCGCATCGCCGCCCTGGAGCCGCCGGAAATCGAATAATCCCGCCTCATCCCCGTCATTCCCGCCGATCCGGTATCCCGGGCGAAAGCGGGGGCCGATCTTGCCGCGCAAAGCGGTTTTTGCATTTGCCCATAATAGTTGCCCTTGCCGTTTGGTCGTGCTATAATCTTGGCAACATGGTTCCTCTATGGCGGAAGCGGGTGCAACCCGCTTTATTGTTGATAGAGACCTGCCATCTGCGTCCAGAATCGGGGTAGGGGCTGAACTATGAAAAGCGATTTTATGGTTGCGCTGAAACAGTTGGCCGCCGAGCGGCATCTGCCGATGGAGCAGGTGCTGGGGGCCATCGAGGTCGCGCTGGCTTCCGCGTTCAAGAAAGACAACCCGGCCTCAGGCCAAAACATCACCGTCACGCTGAACCCCAACAGCGGGGAGGTCAGCGTTTACGCGCTTAAAACCGTGGTGGAAACCGTGGCGGACCCGGAACGGGAAATCACGGTTCACGACGCCAAGCGCATCAAAAAGAGCGCCGCGCTGGGCGACGAAGTGGCCGCCGCCGAGCCGCTGCCCCACAACGCCAGCCGCATCGCCGCCCAAACGGCCAAGCAGGTGGTCTTGCAGCGCCTGCGGGAAGCCGAGCGCGAACTGCTGTACCAAGAATTTGCCCAGCACGAGGGCGATATAATGTCCGGCGTCGTGGAAACCTCCGACTCCGGGCGGGCGGTCACCCTTGACTTGGGCCGGGCGCAGGCGATCCTGCCCCAAGACGAGCAGGTAAACAACGAGCGCTACCGCAAGGGGCAGCGGGTCAAGGTCTACCTGTTGAGCGTCCGCCACGGCTCCAAGGGGCCGGAAATCATAGCCTCCCGCAGTCACCGCGATATGCTGCGCCGCCTGTTCGAGATCGAAGTGCCGGAAGTGTTCAACGGCATCGTCGAAATCAAGGGCATCGCCCGCGAAGCCGGGCTACGCAGCAAGGTGGCGGTATCCGCCAACCAGCCGGGCATTGACCCCGTGGGTTCCTGCATCGGCATTCGCGGCAACCGGATCCAGAGCATCGTCAACGAACTTCAGGGCGAAAAGATCGACATCGTTTCTTGGGACGCCGACCCCCGCGCTTTCATCGCCAACTCCCTCAGCCCCTCGGAGCCGGTGCAGGTGGAGCTGATGCAGACCGAGCAGACGGCGGTGGTGGTGGTGCCCGACCGGCAACTGTCGCTGGCGATCGGCAAAGAGGGGCAGAACACCCGGCTGGCCGCCCGTCTAACCGGCTGGCGGCTGGATATTAAAGGTATGGCGGAATGGGAAGAAATCCGCGAAGCCCGGCTGCAAGCCGCCGCCGCGGCCGCCGCCCGGGCCGCCGCTGAAGGCGCCGCCCGGGCCAAGGCGAAAGCGGCAGAGCAGGCGGCGGAAGCGCGGGAAGCAGAGCCGGCGGTCGCGCCCGTCGCGGCGGAGGCCGTCGCCGAAACCGCAGCGGAAGCAACCGTCGCGGAAACGGCGCCCGCCGCCCCCCCCGAAACGCCGGAAACGCCCGAAACTATGGCCGTAACTATGGATCCCGAGACTATGGATGATGAAGCAGTCATCCCGGAATTGGCGGTTTCCCCGCTGGACGAAGAAACCATCCTCGAAGCCCTGATCCGCGAAGAGGATGCGCAGCAACAGATTCAGCAGACCGCCGCGGAATCCCTGGACATATCAGTAGGAATCAGCGTTGACGACCTGGAATCGTTCACGCTGGAGGATGTGCCGGTGGCCGATGTTGAAGAAGACGATGACGAAGAAGAGGACGATGCGCCCTTTGATGTCGTCGAAATGCCGGTGCTGACCCCCGATGCCGGGAAAATCCGGTTCGCCGAGGATATCGTCGAAGACATACGCGGCGGCGGACGGCGGGGCGGCGGCCGCGCCCGGCGCGGCGGTGGCGGCGGCGGCGGGGCGGCGCGGCGGCGTTAGCCGTCGGCCCCGGCAGCACAACGGTAAGGAGGGAAAACCTTGCCCAGACAGCGGCATATCCCGGAGCGCACTTGCGTTGCCTGCGGCGTCAAGAAGCCCAAGCGGGAACTGGTGCGGATCGCCTGCTCCCCGCAGGGCGGGATTTCGGTGGACGCCACCGGCAAGGCCCCGGGGCGCGGCGCTTACGTCTGCGGCCCCGGCTGTTGGGATAGCGCGATAGGCCGGGGGCGTCTGGCCCGCAGCCTGCGGCGGTCTTTGACCAAGAGCGACGTGGCTACCCTGCGGGCCGGCGCCCCGGAAGCCTTTGCCGCGATACCGGCCAATAAAGTTCCTGATTTTGACCCGTCCGGCCAGACTTTGACGGAACAGGTGAGCGAATAGATGACCACGATAACGGCGGTTACGACGGATGCGGGAGACGAACCAAGCCGGGGGCAACGGTCCCGCCGGGAACGCGGCGAACGTCGCAGCGGGCAACAGTCCCGTCCCCTGGTCCTGCCGGCCACGATGACCGTTCAGTACCTGGCCGAGGTGCTGAACCAGTCCGCCATTGACGTCATCAAGCAGTTGATGCGCAACGGCATTATGGCCAACATGAACCAGGTCATTGACTATCAGGTAGCCACGCTGGTGACCTCGGCGCTAGGCGTCCGCTCCACTATGGCGCCCGAGCCGGTCGTCGCCGCGGTGCAAACCGCCGCCGTCGCCCCCCAAGACGACGCCGATTTGGCGCCGCGCCCCCCGGTGGTGGTGGTGATGGGCCACGTTGACCACGGCAAGACCTCGCTGCTGGACTACATCAAAAATTCCCGCGTGGCCGACCGCGAAATCGGCGGCATCACCCAGCACATGGGCGCCTACCAGGTTGAGGCCGGCGGCGGCCCCATCACTTTCCTGGACACCCCCGGTCACGCCGCTTTTACCGCCATCCGCGCCCGCGGCGCCCGCGTCACCGACATCGCGGTGCTGGTGGTGGCCGCCGACGACGGCATTATGCCCCAGACCGTCGAGGCGATCAACCACGCCAAAGCCGCCGATGTTCCCATCGTGGTGGCGATCAACAAGATGGACTTGCCCGGCGCCGACCCGGAGCGGGTCAAGCGGCAGCTCAGCGAAAACGAGTTGCTGGTAGAGGACTGGGGCGGCGATGTTATTTCGGTCAACGTATCCGCCCGCACCGGCGAGGGCATCGACGATTTGCTGGAAAACCTGCAAGTGGTGGCCGAAGTTTCCGAACTGCGGGCCAACCCCGGCAAGCGGGCCTCGGGCGTGATCATCGAGGCCAAGCTGGACCGCAAGCGCGGCCCCAGCGCCACCGTGCTGGTGGTTGACGGCACGCTGTCGGTGGGCGACCACATCGTGGCCGGCAACGCCTCCGGCCGGGTCCGCGCCTTGATTGACGACAAGGGCAAGAATATCAGCAAGGCAACCCCCGGCGCCCCGGCGGAAATCCTGGGGTTCGGATCCCTGCCCGAAGCGGGCGACCGCCTCATCGTCGCCAACAGCGACCGCGAAGCCCGTTCCATGACCTCCAAACGCGAGCGTTCCCACGGCGCCCGCCTGGCGCAAAGCCGCGCCCTGAGCCTGGAGGAAGTGGTCAACCGGGTGGACTTGGGCGATGTAAAAGAGCTTAATCTGGTGCTTAAGGCCGACGTTCAAGGCAGCCTTGAGGCCATCCGCCAGTCGCTGGAGCGTCTGGTGGACGAGGACGCCAAAGTGCGGGTGCTGCATACCGGCGTCGGCGCGGTCACCGAGTCCGACGTGCTGCTGGCCAGCGCATCCGACGGCGTCATTATCAGCTTTTCCATAGGTTCCGAACCCAGCGCCGAGCGTCTGGCCGACCGGATGGGCGTTAGTATTCGTCCCTACAATATCATTTACCAGTTGATCGACGATATTGAACTGGCCCTGCACGGAATGCTGGAGCCGGTGTATAACGAGGTAATAGTCGGGCGGGCGGAAATCCGGGAGATTTTCGAGGGGCGGCGCGGCGCTCAAATCGCCGGCTGCCGCGTTACCGACGGGCGGATGGTGCGCAACGGCGCAGTGCGCGTTACCCGCGAAGGGAACGTCATCGGCCAAAGCACGATCTCCAGCCTGCGCCATTTCCGCGACGAAGTGAACGAAATGAACGCCGGCACCGAATGCGGCATCATCCTCCAGTCGTTTAACGAATTTGAGACCGGCGATCTGTTGGAAGTCTACCGCCAAGAACGGGTGCGGCGCTAGGCCGTCCGCCCGAACCGCCGCCGGAAACCGGAACGCCCCGGGATCATCGGTTGCCCGGTATTATCCGTTGGGGGTGCGCCATGCCCCGGCGCCTCGACCGCGTCAATGAACTCTTGCGCTCCGAAATCAGCCACTTGATTGCCCGCCAAATTAAAGATCCCCGCGTCGACGGCGTCATCAGCGTTACCGAAGTTATCGCCTCCGGCGACTTGCGCAGCGCCCGGGTGTACATCAGCGTTATGGGCCGCGAAGCCGACCGCCGGGCGGCGCTGGACGGCATCCGCTCGGCGGCGTCTTTCCTGCGGCGGGAACTGCGCGGGCGGGTGAACCTGCGCCATACCCCGCACTTGACCTTTGCTTTGGACGACTCCATCGAGGAAGGCGACCGCGTGCTGCGGCTGATGGACGGGCTTTCCCCGGAACCTTTCGCCGCTGAATCCATACAGCGGGACGAACCCCGGCGCCGCGGCCGGGCGCCCGAATCCACGGGGGCCAGCGATTTTGCCTAAATCGGGAAACAGCAGCGAACCGGCGGCCAACGGCTTCGTCAACCTCTACAAGCCCGTTGGCATAACTTCGATGGAAGCCCTCCGCCGGGTGAAGCGCATCACCGGCCAGCGCAAAAAGGTGGGCCACGGGGGAACGATGGACCCGCTGGCCTGCGGCGTCCTGCCGGTCTGCTTCGGGCAGGCGACCAGGCTGATGGACTATGTGGTGGGGGGAACCAAGCGCTACGGGATGGATGTAAAGCTAGGCGAGTCCACCACGACCTACGATGCCGAGGGCGAAATCACCGCCGTGCGCCGCGCCGACGGCGTTACGCGGGACGACATCGAATCGGCGCTGGAGGCGTTCATCGGCGTCATCGACCAGGTGCCGCCGATGTACAGCGCGGTAAAGGTGGACGGGCAGCGGCTCTACAAGCTGGCCCGCGCCGGGATCGAAGTGGAGCGGGAAGCCCGTAGCGTCGAAATCCACGGCATCCGCCTGACCCGGCTGGAGCCGCCCCACCTTACCCTTGAGGTGGAATGCGGGCGCGGCGTCTATATGCGGACGCTGGCCCACGATTTGGGGGAGGCGCTGGGCTGCGGGGCCCATGTAGCCGCCCTGGAGCGCAGTTACTGCGCCGGGTTTTCCGCCGATAACGGAGTTACGCTGGAGCAACTGGAGGCGGACGCGCAGACGCCCGGCGGCTGGCTACGTCACCTGCATCCCGTGGATTGGGTGGTGCGCGACTTGAAAACGGTCACCGTAGGCCCGGCGGCGGAAAAGTTTTTGCGAAATGGGCAGTCGGTGAGCTTGGGCCGCCCCAATATCAACGCGGGATACTTGGAGCAGTTCCGCGCTTACAACACCTCTGGCCAGTTTCTGGCGCTGGTGCGCTTTGACCGCGGCGGAAATTCTTGGAAACCGCTCAAGGTTTTCACCCCCGGCGCCCGTTCCCCGCTGGCCCCGGCCGCCCCTTAACCGGATTTCCTTATCGCCGCGGTTTTCCTTGACCATCCCCGCCGGGCGATGTAGCTTGCCGCGAAATTCAGCTTGATCTTCGCCACCGGATAAGCCGGGAATTGCCAAGAATCCGGGAAACCCCACGCTAAGGCAAAGCCTAACCCTTTTCCCTCCTACCGGACTGATTAGGCCGGCAACCGTGAACCGAACCCCAGCTTCGCCAGCAATTCCTGCGGATTATCCTGCAACAGGGCGCGGACTTCCTCATCATCGAGGCCCGCGCCCTTGGCGACTTTTTGGCATAGTTCGGGGGTTAGCAGATCTTCCGGGACGTGGGCGTCGGAATCCAGCACCAGGATGGCCCCGGCTTCCCGGGCCGTTTTGACCACGTGGCCGTTAGCCAGACTGTGGCCGCGCCGCGCCGACACCTCAAGACGCACCCCCCGCTCGGCGGCCAGCCGCGCCTCGTCGGGCGTAATCAGTCCGGGATGGGCCAGCACGTCCACCCAGGGCGAGCGGATGGCGGCCTCGTTGGTTCCCGGCTCCACCGGCTCCACCGGCGTCTCGCCGTGAACCGCCACCAGTTTCGCGCCCATCTCCTTGGCCGTCCGGGCTACCAAGTCGATGTCGTCTTTGGGAACGTGGGTAATTTCCACCCCCGGCAGGGCCAGAATATCCCACCGCTTGTTGGCGATTTCGCAATCCACGGCCAGCGTTTTCACCACGAACTCCACATTGCCCAAACCTACATGGTCGGTAATGGCCATCGCCTGGTAGCCCCGCACCAGCGCCCGGCGAATGAGTTCGATGGGCGACAGCACTCCGTCGCTCAGAAAGGTATGGGTGTGAAAATCGTACATCGCCCCTCCGCTCCGGGCTTCGGCCGAAAATCCCGCCGATTCAGGATAGCCCGTCCAGTATAGAACGGCGCCCCGGATGGCACAAGCGGCCAATGTTTCCCGCGTTGACTTTCCTCGCTAGGGGCTCCTAAAATCCGATAATCCTCCCATATCCGCCCATTTTTTATTTGGAGAACGGATATGACGTCCTCCGTCCCGCCGGCGCCGGCCCCCAGCGAAACGCCCGTCTGCCGGAACTGCCGGCGCATGGCCCGGGCGGGGCTGGCCTTTGTTTTCCGTCCGCCGGGGGCGGATTCGTCCGTTGCCGGGGTGATCAAGTGCGTCCGGTGCGCGGCGCGGCACCGGCCGATGCTGCGCCGCTCGGCCATCGTGGCCCTGGTGGTCGGCACCATTTTGACGCTGCTTAACCAGGGCGACGTCCTGTTTTCGGGGGGATGGAACGCCGCCCTGTATTGGAAAATCCCCTTGACCTACTGCGTGCCTTTTCTGGTGGCGACCTACGGGGCGCTTACCGCGGCGCGGCGTTAGCCGTACTTCCGCAGCACCGTCACCACCTTGCCCCGCACTTCCACATCCTCCGCCGGGCAATAGATGGGCGACATCGTGCTGTTGGCCGGTTGCAGCCGCACTTGGTCGCCTTCCTGGTAGAACTTTTTTAGAGTGGCTTCCTCCTCCCGTTTCAGCCAGGCAACCACCATTTCGCCGTTGGCGGCGTCTTGGGCCGGTTTGATCACCACCACGTCGCCATCGTCAATCAGCGCGTCAATCATTGACGTGCCGTGGACGGTCAGGGCAAAGAGCTTGCCGTGGCGCCGGGGGAGGTCGGGGGAAATTTCCACGGTGTCGAACTCCTCGCTGGACGCCGCGTCCTCCGATGAGAACACCGGGATGGGTTGCCCGGCGGCGATGGCCCCGACAATCTGCACCCGTGGCGCGTTGGAAACGGGCTGTCCGGCGTTGTCCAGCAGCTCAATGCCCCGCGCTACTTCACGGCGGCGGTTCAGGTAGCCGTCATGCTCCAGCTGGTTCAGGTTGTAGTCCACCACGGACGTGGAGCTGATTTCGCAGGCTTGCTGGATGTCGCGGACGGTGGGCGGAATGCCGTTTTCGGAGTAAAACTCTTGGAGAAAATCCAGGATTCGCCGCCGGCGGGCCGGCATCTTTTTTTTGGCAGCCATACTCTCCTCGCTTTTGCGCTGGTATATTTGGCGCAAACCTTTGTTCTATGGCAACCTTATCAAAGGCAAATCAGGCTGTCAATGGGGAAGTGTCATTTCCCGGAAAATCGGGCAATCCGCTCCGTTTCCGCCTAATTCCGGGCCGCCGGATGCCGGAATCGCCCCGCCGCCAATTGACAGCGGCGGCGGTTGAACCTACTATGGAGGGGAGGCCGCACTAGATGGGGAGCTAGCGGTGCCCTGCACCCGCAATCCGCTATAGCGGGATTGAATCCCTCCCAGAGGCCTGCCCGGTGGGCCTATATCGCGGTTGGAGGGCGTTGAGGGCTGGGTCCCACGCGACGCAGACTTGTGAACCCCGCCAGGTCCGGAAGGAAGCAACGGTAAGCAGGACCCTGCGGGCGCCGTGGGGGCGCCTGGCCTGAGTCCGCCGCCGCGACACGCCCATTTGTCAGCGTCGACCGGAGGTGCGCGGTCTCTTTTCTATGTTCAAGATAACTTTATTGCTCCCGACCGGCAACCAGCCCAGGGCAGGGAGGATCCGGTGAATCCCCCGGCCGGGGGCGTCCGGCCGCGCAAGGCGTTGGGGCAGTATTTCCTTTGCGATCCCCGGGTGGCCGCCCGCATCGCCAACGCCGCTGGGCTGACGCCGGATGATACCGTGGTGGAAATCGGCCCCGGGCGCGGTTTCCTGACCCGCCGTCTGGCGCGGCTGGCCGGGCGGGTGGTGGCGGTGGAGTTGGACCCGCAGTTGTGCTGCGAATTGCCGGCCCGCCTGGGTTTCCCCGGCAACCTGCAATGCGTGGCGGCCGATGCCCGCGAGGCGGACTTGCCTGGCCTGGCGGCGGCGGTTTCCGGGGCGGCGGCGGGGTATCAGGTGATCGGCAACCTGCCCTACTACGCCGCCAATCCCATCATCCGCCGCACGCTGGAGTCCGCGCCGCCGCCGTCGCAAGCGTTGTTTATGGTGCAGCGGGAAGTCGCCGACAGTATGACGGCGCGGCCGGGGGCGATGACGCTGCTGTCGGTAGCCACGCAATACTACGCCGAGGCGCGGCTGGTCTGCGCCGTTCCGCCGTCGGCCTTTCGCCCGCCGCCCAAAGTGCGGTCGGCGGTAGTGCGGCTAATCCCGCGGGAACGCCCGGCGGTAGATGCGCCCGACCGCGATGCATTCTTTGCGGTAGTCCGCGCCGGGTTCGCCGCGCCGCGCAAGCAGCTTCGCAATTCCCTGAGTAAAGGATTGGGCATCGCGCCGGACGCGGGCGGGGAGTTGCTGGAGCGGGCGGGCATCGACGGGCGCCGGCGCCCTGCTACTCTGAGCCTGCCAGAATGGGCCGCCGTCTGCTATTCCTGGCGGGAAAAGGGGCCGGAGATGCGCCGTTATGCCGGTTGAAACCGATGCCTACGCCAAGCTGAACCTGGCCTTTGAAGTGCTGGGCAAACGCGCCGACGGCTATCACGAAGTCAAGACGGTGATGCAGACCATCGACTTGGCGGACAAGCTGGTCATTGAGCATTGGCCCAGCTTGCAGGTGGAATGCGACCTCCCCGAACTTTCCGGCCAGTCCAACCTGGTTTGGCAAGCGGCGGCGGCGCTGGCCCGCCGGCGGGGTATTCAAGCCCGCGCCCGCATCCGGCTGGGCAAGCGGATTCCGGTGGCAATGGGGCTGGGCGGCGGCAGCAGCGACGCCGCGGCCGCGCTGCGAATGCTCAACGATTTATGGGAAATCGGCGCATCCGCCGGCGAACTGGCGGAAATCGCCGCCGGGATCGGTTCCGACGTATCCTTTTTCCTGCGGGGCGGCACGGCCCTGGCCGAGGGGCGCGGGGAAGTGGTGTCGCCCCTGCCGCCGCTGCCGCCCTTTCACTTGACGCTGGTATTTCCCGATTTGGCGATCAGCGGCAAGACGCCAATGATGTATTCCCGCTTGACGCCGGCGCATTACAGCGACGGGGGAGTTTCGCGCCGCCTGGTGCAGTTGCTTATGGGCGGGCAATTCGTAGCCGAATCGATCCGCGGCTGCGTATATAACGTATTTCAGGATATCGCGGAATGGGAGTTTCCGTTGCTGGCCCGGATGCGGCAGGCGGCGCTGGAGGGCGGCGGCCCGGAGCTGCACCTCTGCGGCGCGGGGCCGGCGATGTTCGCCATCCCCTCCGGCGAAGCGGAACACCAGGCGGTGGCGGAAGCCTTGCCGCCGATGGGCGCCGGGGTATACCTTGTTACCACGGTCGGCGGGGTATAGGCGGTTTGCCGGATATTCCCTGCTCGTCAATCCAGTACCCGCCAATCCCGCAAAACGAATAAGGAACGGATAAATGGGCATAGACAGCCTGGCCAGCATCGCCATCGGCATCAACCCCAACCTGGTTGACGCCGGGGGGTTCCTGCTGTCGTGGCACGGGGTGTTCACATTCCTTGCGGTAGCGGCGGCGGTGCTGCTAGTGGTGCGCTGGGGCAGCCGCGAGGGTATGGTGGTCGACGTGCTGTATTCCGCTTCGATGTGGGCCATCATCGGCGGGATCATCGGGGCGCGGGCGTTGCACGTGATCGATTTCTGGGATGAAATTTATCAGCACGATTTCATAAGGGTTTTTTATGTCTGGGAGGGGGGGATCGCCATATTCGGCGCCATATCCGGCGGATTTGTCGGCGGGTCGCTGTATCTGCTGATTCGCAACTCCGCCGGGTTCCTGGCCGTGTGGCGCCCTTTCGCCTTTGTGTTTGGGCAACCCAACAAAGCCACCCTGCCCAGCATCGGGCATCTGGCCGACGTCACCGCGCCCGCCCTGCTGGTAGCTATGGCGATCGGGCGCATCGGCGACATAATCAACGGGGAGCATTTCGCCAAAGCCACTGACCTGCCGTGGGGCGTGATTTATACCCACCCCAACAGCCCGGCCGCCGGGCAACCGGCAACGCATCCGGCGGTGGCATACGAGCTGCTGTTCGACTTGGCCCTGCTGGCCGCGCTATGGCCGCTGCGAAACCGGCTGCGGCCCCGCGGAATGTTTTTCGCGCTCTACGCCGCGACTTATTCCGTAGGCCGGTTTTTCATCAGTTTCCTGCGGGTAGAAGCGAACACTTATTTCGGCGGGCTGAACGAGGCGCAGATCGTAGCGTTGATCGTGGTAATCATCACCGTGCCATTGCTGGTATGGAAAGCGCAGATCGTGCGGGGGGATGCGCCGACGCCGCGGGCGGCGCGGGGGTGATGGGGGGGAACGGACACCCCCAACCTAACCCTCGCCTCATGACGGGTTCACGCCAGGATCTGACCTTGTTGCCATAGGCAGATGGAAATCACCGAAGTGTAATACCAAAAATCGCCACCTTGATGTCCTTGGAAACAACCTCGGCATCATCAATTCCTTTGTCCTGTCGCGGCTTACCAAGTGCGCTTGACAAACGAGCGGGTGCCGCTCTTTCCAGAGTCATCTATTAACGAAATTCGTATATGATTTATGATTTTTTAACGAATAACGGCTAAAAATTATGAAATAAAGCAATTTTACGAGAAATTATTACAATTTGATTTCGTAAGTGCTACTATCTCATCATCACCTTTAGACAGGGTTTAGGAGGGTATGATGAGTTTCAAAATTCACCACCCGCGTCTGTTGTTGTTATTCCTCATGATTATAGGCGCTATTACTGTGGTCGCGGTGTTGGTGGCAAACACCGGAGAACCGAAAGGCACAGACGTTCCTTTTAGGGCGCCTCCGACCCCGGCCCCCTTGTCCGATGACGACATAAAGACGGCAGAGGATGTGCTGAGGCAGTCGAACCGGGTAACTGGAGTTGCCGGTGACCAGCCTTGGACCGCATCCGAATTCTATCGCACACCCATTGGCGGCACTAATAACGCTGTCTCTTTTCTCGTTTCATGGCAAAAGCCGGTAGAAAGTTCCGGACCTTGGCGCACTATAGACTGCCAAGGGACGCGGATGTACGACGGCTCAGACTTTTGGGGGAACATTACCTTGCTCGGGGTAGTGGTTGATCTGGAACGTCAGGAAGTAATGGAGTTTGGCATTACCTCTCCTTGGGGAAAAACTGATGCAGAATTGGCCAAGGAGGCCCCGGTGTGGCGCGGGAGCGGGTTGGATCAGGGGGCGATAAAAGTTTATGACCTCCAGACAAGAGAAGTGCTATATGACGGCATCCCCAAAGACGCGCCGGCCAAATATCATTCATGCCCGCCGGGCAAAGAGGATGACTAAGCCTCTTGATTTTGGAAATTCGAGTTACCGCAACAAGACGAAGGAGGGAGGAAAGCCATGCGTTCGGGGGTTTGGTTATTGCGGGGTTGCCGGGCGGAAATGGGTTACGCGCAGGGCTAGGGGGTTGCCCGGCAGGCGGGTGTCGTCCATTAGGGTATAGGCTAGATCCAGCCGCTCCGTTCCGGGGATCCAGGCATCGCCTTGCCCGAAGGCTAGGGCGGTCATGGTTGCGCCGTCTTGCTCTAGGCGCAGGCGCAGGTGCTGCCGGGAATGGCCCATAAATTGCGATTCCGCTACCCACACGTTCCGGGAGGCGAATACCGGGCGGGGGTTGCCTTTGCCGAAAGGCTCCAGATCTGCTAGGGATTCCTGCACGTCTTTGGTGAGTTCGGATAGATTCGCCATAGCGTCTATGGATATTGTGGGCGTCAAATCCGCGGTTGCCAGATATTGCGCGGCGTATTCTTGTAGCCGCCGCTTTGCTTCGTCCAGCGACGGCCGCGCGATGGTGAATCCGGCGGCTTGGTCGTGTCCGCCGTGGCGCACCAGCAGATCCGCAATGGAATTGATGGCGGCGATGATGCTGAAGCCGGGGATGCTGCGGGCCGATGCTACGGCGTGGGTGTCGTTCAGCGACAAGGCCACCGCCGGACGCCGGTATTGTTCCGCCAGCCGCCCGGCTACCAGTCCGGCGACGCCGGGGAGTATGCTTTCGTCGTCCACGATCAGCAGGGCGGGCAGAATGGGCAAGGCCGCCACTTTCGCGTTGGCCGCCGCCATTGCCTCGCCGGTGGCCTCGCGCCGCCGCTGGTTGAGTTTGTCCAGATCGTGGGCCAAGGCGGCGGCTTCCTCGGGCGATTGGGTGGTTAGCAGCTTAAAGCTGTCGATCGGATTCCCCATCCGCCCCGCCGAATTGAGGCGCGGGGCGATTTGGAACGCTATGGTTTCCGTGTCTATGGCATCGGGCGACAGGTTGGCGGTTTGGAACAGGGCGCGTAGTCCGGGGCGGCGGGTTTGGGCGATTTGCCGGATTCCCTGCGATACGATGTAGCGGTTTTCGTCCAATAGCGGCACTAAGTCGGCAACGGTGCCTAGCGCGGCCAGCTCCAGCAGGGCCGGGCTACAGGGCTGGCCTATAGATTGGTGCAAGCCCTGCATCAGCTTGAAAGCGATGCCTGCGCCGCATAGATTGGGGGACGGGTAGGGGAATAGCGAGGCTTCGCGGTCGCGCAAGAGGGGGTTGACGCAGGCGACGGCGGGGGGCAGTCCGCCGTGGGATGGGACGTGGTGGTCGGTGATGATGACGTCGGCGCCGCGGCGGTTGGCGTGGGCTACCGGGGCGGAATCGGTGATGCCGGTGTCTACGGTGATGATCAGCGTCGCCCCGGCGTCGATCAGCTGATCCAGGGCGGCTTCGGAAAGGCCGTGGCCCTCATCGGCGCGGGTGGGCAGATAGGGTAGGACTGCGACGCCCAGGGGGGTTAAGCCTTCGTAGATGATGGCGGCGCCGGTGATGCCGTCTACGTCGAAATCGCCGAAAACGGCGGCGGTTTCCCCGTCGGCTACGGCGCGGCGCAGGCGTTGGGTTGCCGCCGCCATTCCCGCCAGCCGCATCGGGTCATGGAAGCCGGGGGGAGTGAGGAACTGCTGAAGTTTCCGGGGCGTGTCAATGCCGCGGGCGGCCAGCATCCGGGCGATGAGCGGCGGCAGGTTGGCGGGGCGCAGGCGGGAGGTATCCGGCGCGGGGGGGAAATTCCAGCGGGGCGCTACGCCGCCGTCGGGGGTGGTCACGCCGGCCCGTATCGGTGGCCCGTCCGCCCGGGCGCGGAGGGCGGCAGGCCGGGTTTAGCGAATACCAGCACCGAATTGTGGCCGCCAAAGCCGAAGGAGTTGCTCATGGCGACGCTGATTTCTTGGCGGCGGGCTTGGTGGGGGGTATAGTCCAGGTCGCACTCCGGGTCGGGTTGGTCCAGATTGATGGTCGGGGGAATCAAGCCGTCGCGCAACGCCATAATGCAGATGGCGGCCTCCAGGGCGCCGCCGGAACCCAGCAGGTGGCCGGTCATAGACTTGCTGGAGCTGATGGGAACGCGGTAGGCGGCATCGCCGAGGGCCATTTTGATGGCCTTGGTTTCGTGCTTGTCGTTCAAGGGCGTGGAGGTTCCGTGGGCGTTGATGTAGCCGACTTCGGCGGGGCTGATGCGGGCTTCGGATAAGGCGATGCTCATGGCGCAGGCGGCGCTTTCGCCGGTGATGGACGGCTCGGTAAGGTGGTGGGCGTCGGAGGTGGCGGCGTAGCCCCGCAGTTCGGCCAGGGGTTCGGCGCGGCGGCGGGCGGCGCTTTCCTCGCTTTCCAAGACGAAAACCGCCGCGCCTTCGCCCATTACGAAACCGTCGCGGGATATGTCAAAGGGGCGGCTGGCCAGGGCGGGGGTTTCGTTGAGGCGCGACAAGGCCCGCAGGGCGTTGAATCCGGCTACCGCCACCGGCACCAGAGGCGCCTCGCTGCCGCCGGCCAGCACGATATCCTCGCGCCCGTGGCGCACCATTTCCCAAGCCTGCCCCATAGCATCGGCGCCGCTGGAGCAGGATGACACTAGGCAGTAGTTGGCCCCCATCGCTCCGGTGACCATCGACACTTGGGCCGACGCCATATCGCCCAGCATCATCGGGATCAGGAAGGGGCTTACGCGCCGGGGGCCGCGCTCGCTCAAGACGGCGAACTGTTGCGACAGGGTGGAGATGCCGCCGATGCCGCTGCCGATAATTACGCCGACCCGGTAAGGATCATCCTTGCCCGGCTCCAGCCCGGCCTGTTGGCAAGCCTGGCGGGCGGCTACCGCGGCGAATTGGGCGAAACGGTCCATCCGCCGGGCTTCTTTGCGCTCCAGGTAATCCTCGGCGTCAAAACCCTTTACCTCGGCGCCGAAACGGGTATCGAAACCCTCGGCGTCAAAGGCGGTGAGATAGTCAACGCCGGAGCGCCCCTGCGTTATGCCCTCCCAAGTTGACGCCAAATCCAGCCCCAAGGGGCTGATTACGCCGATTCCGGTGATGTATACGCGGCGGTAGTCTGTCATCCTATTCCTATTCCGGCGGTTTCCGTTCCGGGCATCCCCATTCCGGTTTTGCCGCCCTTGCTTGCGGCGGGGGCGGCGGTAGCGGCGGTTAGCCTTGCCCGGCGGCCTTTTTCCGGTTGCTGCGCTGGTCGGAAAGGGCGGCGTCGATGGCGTCGGTGACCTCGGTGATGCGGCGGGAAATGCTGGAGGCCAGTTCCTTGCCGCTGCTGACGCTGGGGTCGGCCAGGGTTTTCAGCGATTCGGTGAGGTCGCCGAGTTTGGCGCCGATGCCGTCGGCGGCGTCGCGGCGGACGTTAGCCAGCGGTTGCGATACGGAGCGCAGGGTTTCCACCAGCTCGCCGACGCGGCCGGATATGTTTTCGCCGAAATCGCGCCCGTCCAGCGAATCGGGGTGCGACAGATCCCGCAGCGTTTCGGTGACTTCCCCCAGCCGGCCGGAGATGGTGTCGCTGAGTTCCTTGCTGCTGGTCGCCAGCCGCAGTTTGTACCGGCGCAGGATGCGGAACACCCGGCGGTATACGTCGTCCACTTCTTGCAGCTTCGACGTATACTTGTCGAAAATTTCCCGGCTTTCCTGCATCGTCCACCGTTCGTCGTAATGCACGAACTGGCGGCCGGTGTATAGCTGATAGGGGCGCATTTCGCCTTCCTGGAGCAGCTCGCCGCGCTCGTTCAGGGGGCGCAGGGCGTTCCAGTTGGAGGTGGCGGGCAGGGGGGTAAGGAAATTGGCGGTCTGGTAGCGGCTGACCGTCGTAACCCAATCGGCCAGCGCCATGATGCTTTCCTCGGTGTCGTAGGGCAGGCCGATGATGGTCATCGCCACCACCGCGAAACCCATTTCGTTGATGTACGACAGATCGCGGTGCATCTGCCCCGGTTCCTGCCGCTTGTTGACCGCCTTGAGGTTTTCGGCGTTGTCGGATTCCACGCCGAGGTAGAGCATTTTGACGTTGGCTTCCTGCAAGGCGTGGGCCAGTTCCGGGTCCTGGCCGATTTCCGCCCGGGCCTGGATGATGAGGTTCATATTTTCGGTGTGGCCTTGCCAACCCTTGAGCCGCTCCAGCCGCTCGTTGCGGAATTTCACCGCCCGCAACGGGGGGGTGTGCAGGTCGTCGGAGACGAACACTTGGAAAGAGCCGTTGCGGGAGGAGTGGATCAGCCCGTCGGCGGCCAGTTCGCGCAACTGCGCCAGCCGCTTGAACTCGGTTTCCCGGGAAACCAGCCGGTAGCCGAGGAACTGCTGGATGACTTGGCAGTAGGTGCATTTTTCGGTGCAGCCGCGGATGGTTTCCACCACCGCGCCGGCCATGGGGTTTTCCGGCGTCAAATCGCGGATGGAGCGGAAATCGGGCAGCTCCACGAAATCGGGGCGCACCAGCCCCGCCCGCTTGGTGTACACCACTTGCCCGTTTTCCCGGTAGCTGATGCCGGGAACCTTGTGCAGATACTGGTTGCGGTCAGGGCCGCGCCGCTCCAGCAGCACGTCGCACAACTGGCCGATGATGTCTTCGCCCTCGCGCTGGACGATGACGTCAAACTGGCCGTAATCAAAGGCTTCTTCGGGCAGGGGGCCCATTTGGGGGCCGCCGCCGATGGTGATGATTTCGGGGTGGTATTGCTTGGCCTGCCGCGCCACTTGATACGCCCGGGGCGCTTCGTTGATCAGCGCGGTGAGCATCAGGATGTCGACGCCCTCTAAATGCTTTTCCGGATCCATCAGCCCGGAGCGGTCTTCAAACCAGATTTCCCTTTCGTAGACGAAAGGCCCTTCCCACTGCTCCAGGGCCGCCGACAGGTACAGCATTCCCTGCCGGGGTATCGCCACATACTCAAAGTTGCCGCCGGCGGAGGCCGGCTGCAACAGCATCACCCGTTTGATTCGAGACATATTTGCCTCCCGTTCCGTATCGGCGTCCCCTGGCGTAGCGGCGCAGAACGCCCGGCGTTCATCCGGTTTCCCCGTGCCCGGTTAATGGCGGGATTATAGGCCATACCGCCGTCCGGCAACTATGCGGCGACATAACCTTTTTCCCGCAATTCATTATACAGGATACAACCTGCGATGCATTATACATCAGGCCATCCCACAATGGGCAATTATACCGCAGGATAAAATTCGCCGCCGGGTTTTTCAGCGGAATAGGGGAATCAGCTTTCCGGCGATGTCCTCCAAGTGGCGCTCCCGGTCTTGGGGGCGGCAGGCGATGCTGAACACGATGTGCCGGGCGCCGGCGGCGGCGTATTCCCGCAGGCGTTCCGCGCACTGCTCCGGCGTGCCCAGCAGGCAGTAGCGGCGGACGATGTTGATGAACTCCCCGCCGTAGAGATACTGGCCGCCAAGTTGCTGCGCCGCTACCTCGGCGGCTTCCGCCTCGGTGGGGTAGATCGAAATGTAGGGGAAAAAGCCCCACTGAAAGCCAGCCAGACTGCGCCCGGCGTCGGCGGCGAACTGGCGGATTTTCGCTACGCTGTCCCGGTAGCGGGGCGGGTCGTAGAAATATGGCAGCCAGCCCTCGCCCAACCGGGCGGCGCGGCGCATAGCGGCATCCCGCCGGCCCGACACCCACACCGGCGGATGGGGGCGCTGCGCCGGGGGCGGGTTGATCATCGCGCCGTCCAACTGAAAGTGCCGGCCGGCATAGGTCACCCGCTCGCCGGTCCAGAGACGGCGCAGAACCTCGAGGCATTCGTCGGTGCGCCGCCCGCGTTGGTTCACCCGCAAGCCCGCCGCCTCAAACTCCGCCGGATACTCGCCCCCAACGCCCACGCCCAACGTCAGCCGCCCGTGGGACGCGGCGTCCAGCGTCGCCGTCATCCGCGCCAGCATCAGCGGGTGGTAGAACGGCGCCAGCACGATGGACGACAGCAGCCGGATGGACTCGGTGGCCCCGGCGGCCACGCCCAGCGCGGGGAGCGATGCGTGGGACGGGCCGGGCGGGTCGCCGCGCATAAAGTGTTCTCCGGCGGAAAAGTACTCGTAGCCCAACTGCTCCATCCGCCGCGCCTGCCGCGCCGTTTCCCCGATTTCCAGCGTAAGGTTGGCCCCGAAGTGAAAACCTTTGTCCGCCCCGGCGTCGATCGGCATTTTCCCGTCCTTTCCGCCCCGTCCGGCCGCCCCGTCCGGGGATGATTCGCGCCGCGCTATGGTAGCGCAGATCGGGGCGATTTCCAATGCCGTTGGGATAATGCGGGGGCCTTTGGGATAATGCGGGGGATTGACAATCCCGCCCGCATATCCCAACCTTGAATCAGGGGAAATTCAAGGGCGGGCGGCGCCCGGAAATTCGGGGGCAGGCAAGGTCGCGCTGATGCTGGTTCTGGTGACAGGGGCAACCGGGTTCCTCGGTCAGCGAGTGGTGCGGGAGTTATTGATGTCCCGCCGCCATCAAGTGCGCTGCCTGATCCATTCCCCCGGCAAGGAACGCATTTTCGACCATCGCGACGTGGATGTCCATTACGGCAGCATTCTGGAGCCGGACGCCCTGCGCCAGGCGCTTCCCGAGGTGCAGTCGGTGGTGCATCTGGTGGGCATCATCCGCCCCACGCGCCGCGCCTCCTTTGACTTGATCCACCGGCAAGGCACGGCCAACTTGGCCGCCGCCGCCAAAGAAGCGGGCGCCGGCGAGTTCGTTTATGTGAGCGCTATGGGGGCTACGGAGGACGCCGCCTATCCTTATCTGCATTCCAAGCGGATGGGCGAGCTGGAGGTAATCAATTCGGGGCTGGATTATACGATACTGCGCCCATCGGTGATTTTCGGCGAGGGCGATGAGTTTATGACCGCCCTGGCCGGGCTGGTGCGGCTGGGGCCGCTGACGCCGGTGATCGGCGGCGGGCGCAACCGCTTGCAGCCCGTGGCCGCCGACGATGTGGCCCGCTGCATCGCCTTGTCGGTAGGCAACTCGGCGGTCAAGCGCAAGACCATCAACTTGGGCGGCCCCCACCGTCTCAACTACAACGACCTAGTGGACGAAGTGGCGCTGGCGATGGGCAAACGCCGCCGCCGCCTACACCTCCCTACCGCCCTGGCCCTGCCCGCGGCATACACGATGCAGGCCATCCTGCCCCGCCCGCCGGTAACGCCCGGCCAGATCAAGATGCTGGGCATCCGAAACGTGTCGGACGTCCGCGAACTGGAGCGGGCTTTCGGCTTTTCCCCCCGGCCGGTGCGGGGTAACATTGATTACATCAACGCGGTCACTTTCGGCGATGCGCTGCGGATGACTTTGGGGCTGTCAATGCCCCGCCGCAGGAATGATGATCCAGCCCCAAGCCGCAAGGAGGCGGCCAATCCGGTATCCTGATATACCCCCGACAAGGCATTATGAGGCGAGCGATGCAATATAACGAATCCATCACCAACTTGCTGTCTCTGTTTGACGCGGAACGCGCCCGGGCCGATGGCCCGCGGCAAAAGGTAATCTACGACTTGGGCCGGATGGCGGAATTTCTCGACCGGATCGGCAACCCCCACCGCCGGGTGCCGGCGGTGCATATCGCCGGCACGAAAGGCAAGGGCAGCACCGCCGCGCTTTGCGACGCCGTGTTTCACGCCGCCGGGCTAAAGGCCGGGTTCTATTCCTCGCCCCATCTGCACACCTTCCGGGAACGACTGCGGCTGGACAGCCAGCCCATTTCGCAGGAACATTTCGCCGGGCTGGTGACCGAACTCTGGCCCCGCCGCGCCCCCGGCGGCGAATCCCCATCGGGCGCAGGCACGGCCGGGGAGCCGGTGACGATGTTCGAGTTTCTTACCGGAATGGCGTTCTATTGCTATGACCAGGCCGGCGCCGACGTCCAAACGGTGGAAGTGGGCCTCGGCGGGCGGCTGGACGCCACTAATGTGGTAGACGCCGATGTATGCGTCATAACCTCGGTAAGCATGGATCACGCCAAGATCTTGGGGGATACCATCGGCGAAATCGCCGCCGAAAAAGCCGGCATCATCAAGCCCGGCTCGATCCCAGTAATCGCGCCGCAATGCACCGAAGCCCTGGCTTCGATCCTTGCGGTATGCGACCGCTTGGGCGTGGAGCCGGCCCTGATCGGGCGTGACGTCACTTGGGAGTCCAAGCCTGCGCCGGCGCTAAAATCGGATACGGAGCGCCCCTGCCAGTCGCTGACCGTTCACGGATTGCTGGATTCCTACGACCTGGACTTGCCGCTGCTGGGGGATTACCAGTTGGAAAACGCCGCCGCCGCCGTCGCCGCCGTCGAATCCATCAGCCAAACCCAGGGATTCGATCTATCCGCCGAAACGCTGGCCCGGGGGTTTCTCAATGTGTCGTGGCCTTGCCGGATGGAGCTGGTAGGCCGCAACCCGACGGTGATCGCCGACGGGGCGCATAACGATTATTCGGTGGACAAGCTGCTGGAATCGTTGCCCCGCTATTTCGATTATGACCGGCTGGTGCTGATCGCCGGGTTTTCGGCGGACAAGAATGTCGCCGCTATGGTAAATTCCCTGGCGCCCGCCGCCGGAGCGGTTTTCGCCACCCAAGCCCGCCATCCCCGCGCGATGAACTACCACGCCCTAGCCGCCCTGTTTCGGGAACTGGGCGCGGATGCCACCCCCGCGCCGACGCCGCAGGAAGCCCTGGAGCAGGCCCGCCAGGCCGCCGGCCCCCGCGATCTGGTGCTGGCTACCGGCTCCCTGTTTATGGCCGCCGAAGTGCGCGAGGCCGCTTTGGGAATGGAGCCGGAAATCTATTCCTTGGGCCGCCGCCGCCGGGCCGCCCGCCGCAAGGCGGCCTAACCCTGCCCTAATCCCGCCGCCGGACGATACCGTGAATAACCAAAAACCCAGAGTCGTAGTAACCGGCATGGGGGCGATGACCCCCTTGGGCGAATCGCCCGATGAGTTCTGGCGCAACCTCGCCGCCGGCCGTTCCGGCGTCGGGCCGATGACGCTGTGCGACCCGGAGGGCTACCCTTGCCGCATTTCCGGGGAAGTGACCGGGTTCGATCCCGGCCAGTACATCCCCGGACGGGAAGCCCGCCGGATGGCCCGGTTTTCCCAATTGGCCGTCGCCGCCGCATTGCAGGCCGCCGAAAATTCCGGCATCGACCTGTCCCGCGAAGATCCCTACCGGGTGGGGGTGATTCTCGGCAACGGCAACGGCGGATTTCCCACGCTGGAGGAAAACTGCCGCATCTTGGCGGAGCGCGGCGGGATGCGGATGTCGCCCTTTTTCTTTCCGATGATATTGCCCAATATGGCCGCCGCCGCGGTAAGCCGCTACTTGGGCGCGCAAGGCTACAACTCCACCGCCACCACCGCCTGCGCCGCATCCAATCAGGCCATCGGCGAGGCGTTGGAAACCCTGCGCCGCGGAACCGCCGATGTGGTGTTCGCCGGCGGCGCGGAGGCCGGCATCAGCCTGCTGGGGCTGTCGGGGTTCGCGGTAATGCGGGCCCTCAGCACCCGCAACGATGCGCCGGAGCAGGCCAGCCGCCCCTTTGACGCCGACCGCGACGGCTTCGTACCCGCTGAGGGCGCGGTGATATTGGTGATGGAGCGACTAGAACACGCCCTGGCCCGGGGCGCCGGCATCTTGGCGGAAGTCGCCGGTTTCGGTTGCACCAGCGACGCAGGACACCCGGTGCAGCCGCAGGAATCGGGCGCCAGCGCCGCCCAAGCCATGAGCATCGCCCTAGCCGACGCCGGGGAAACCACCGAACAAGTGGACTACATCAACGCCCACGGCACGTCCACGCCCTTGAACGACACGCTGGAAACCGTAGCCATCAAGCGGCTGTTCGGCCCCCGCGCCTACCACATTCCGGTAAGCTCCACCAAGTCGATGATCGGCCACTCGCTGGGCGCTTCCGGCGCGTTGGAAGCGGCGGCCTGCATCAAGACCATCACCGAGGCGACGGCGCATCCCACGATCAACTATGTATCGTCCGACCCCAGTTGCGACCTGGATTACATCCCCAACCGCGCCCGCCCGCTGGATGCGCGGGTGGCGCTTTCCAACGCCTTCGGTTTCGGCGGGCAAAACGCCTGCCTGGTTTTCCGCAAGTTCGCGGAATAGCCCCCCGCCTGAGTCCGGGGAAATTTGACGGGAGACGCAATGGCCGAGCGGCTGGTGTCCGGCGCCGAGCTACAGGATGACGCCGACGTTTCCCTGCGCCCAAGACGCATAAACGAGTTCGTCGGCCAGTCCCAGACCAAGCAAACCCTGCAAATCGCCATCGACGCCGCGAAAATACGGCAGGAACCGCTGGATCACGCCATCATCTACGGCCCGCCGGGCCTCGGCAAAACCACCCTGGCCCACATCATCGCCGCCGAAATGGATTCCCCCATCCGCGTAACCTCCGGCCCGGCCATCGAACGCGCCGGCGATATGGCCGCCATCCTCACCAGTATGCAGCCCAACGAAGTGCTGTTCGTTGACGAAGTCCACCGCCTCAACCGCGTGGTGGAGGAAGTGCTGTATTCGGCGATGGAGGACTTTTTCCTGTCCTGGATGGTAGGCAAGGGCTTGGCGGCGCGGAGCGTGAACCTGCGTATCAGCCCCTTTACCCTGGTAGGCGCCACCACCCGCTTCTCAATGGTAAGCGCCCCCCTCCGCGACCGCTTCGGATCGGTCTGGCGGCTGGGATACTACGATGGTGACGAAATGAACGTAATCGTGGAGCGGTCGGCGCGGATACTGAACGCGGCCTATGATGCCGATGGCGTAGGGGAAATCGCCCGCCGCTCCCGCGGCACCCCCCGCGTCGCCAACCGGCTGCTAAAGCGCACCCGCGACTACGCCCTGGTCAAGGCCGATGACCGCATCACCGGCCCAGTGGCCCGCGCCGCCCTGGAGCTGTTGAACGTCGATCCCCTGGGCCTTGATCAATCCGACCACCGCCTGTTAAGCAGCATCATCGACAAATTCGACGGCGGCCCCGTAGGGCTGGAAACCCTGTCCGCCGCCCTGAACGAGGATTCCGACACCATAATGGACGTATGGGAACCCTATCTATTGCAACTAGGCTTCCTGGATCGCACCCCCCGCGGCCGCGTAGCCACCCGCCTGGCCCACGAACACTTGGGCCGCCCCTACCACCTGGGCCTAGCCGACCAAAGCAGGCTGGACGGATTCTAGCCGGCAGAATGGCGGTTGCCACCGCAACGCCCATAGGCATAAGATAGGCGTCAAACTCTAAAATGCAGGCAAAAGGATAGAAATGGCTACCGCGCCACCCACCGGCTCCCTGCCCTACGCAGACCGCTACGCCGCCATCAGCGCCCGTCTGTTGCGGCAGGCGCAGACGGAACTGGATGCCGGCGACTTGCTGCAAGCATCGGAAAAGGCTTGGGGCGCCGCGGCCCACGCCGTCAAATCCGTCGCCGAAAAATGGGGCTGGTATCACCAGGGCCATTACCGGCTGAATGCGGCGGTGGAGTTTATCGCCCATCACCGGGGAATGGAGTATTTGGTCAACCTGTACTGGGCCCCGAATGTAATGCATTTCAACTATTATGAGCATGAACTGGCTGGAGACACGCTACAGACCGCCATAAATTCCACCAAAGCCTTTGTGGGTGAAATGGAGAAAATCAGGGCCGAAACCATTCCCGCATTCCCGCCGCCGGATAGCTTGTCGCTGGCCCAAGCCAGGCGGTTGCGGCTTCTGAATACCGAACCCAAAGAACACAAAGTCAGGCTCAACGACATATCCCTACTGCCCCCGGTTGAACCGGACCGCCGGAAAGCCGGTAACGCCGCCGGAACGCTGCCGCTTGGCATTGGCGGAGCGGATGGGTTTTAGGCGGCGGCAGTATGCCGGTTGATACCGCAATTCCCAAAGGCATAAAATAGAATAAGCAACCGGCCCAGGCAACAGGATGAATATGACCACTATGCCGCCCACTGGATCCCTGTGGTATTCAGACCGTTACGCTGCCATCAGCAAGCGTCTGTTGCGGCAGGCGCAGGCGGAGCTGGACATTGGCGACTTTATCCAAGCATCGGAAAAGGCTTGGAGCGCGGCGGCCCACGCCGTCAAATCCGTCGCCGAAAAATGGGGCTGGTATCATCAAGGGCATTACCGGCTGAATGCGGCGGTGGATTTCATCACCTATTACCGTGGGCGGGAGGACTTGGGCAGCCTGTTTTTGTCCCCGACCGTCATGCATTTCAACTACTATGAGCATGAACTGGCCGAAGACAAGTTGCAGACCGCCATAAATTCCACCAAAACTTTTGTGGAGGAAATGGAAAAAATCAGGGCCGAGGCCATCCCCGATTTCCCCCCGTCGGACAGTCTGTCTCGAATTCAAGCCAGGCGGCTACGTCTGCTGACCACCGAACCCAAAGATAATGTGCCGCGATCCAACGACACCTCCCTACTGCCCCCGGTCGAGCCGGAGCCGCCGGAAAGCCGGTGACGCCGCGGGACGCCGCCGCTCCCGATAAACCCGCCCGGCCGCGGCGCCGTCCGCCCGTTGCCATTGGCGCGGTGAAAGGCATAAAATAACTGGTGGATTGCCCTTTTCAAGTTTCCGCCCCCGTAGAGCCGTAACCGCTATGACGCTGCCAAGCACGATTTCCGCTACTACCGCCCCCCCCCTAGCCGCGGCGTTGGCCGAGGCCGCGACCGGCCGCGCCTTGTCCGACGGCGAAGCGTGGGCGCTGGCGGGCGCCGATGATGATGGGCTGGCGGCGATGCTCGATGCGGCGGGGCGGATGCGCGATCGGGGCAAGGGCCGCACCGTCACTTTTTCGCCCAAGGTGTTTATCCCGCTGACCCATCTGTGCCGCGATTTCTGCGGCTATTGCATTTTCCGCAAAACCCCGGAGCAGGCCGGCAAGGAAGCTCAGGGCGGTTCGCTGTATATGACGCCGGAGCAGGTGCTGGACGTCGCTAATGCCGGCCGCCGGCTGGGTTGCGCCGAAGCCTTGTTCACCTTGGGCGAGCGCCCGGAGCAGCGCTACCCCGAAGCGAAAGACTGGCTGGCAAAGCGCGGTTTCAGGACCACGCTGGAATATCTGGCCGATGTCAGCCGCTTGGTGCTGGAGGAAACCGGGTTGCTGCCTCACGCCAACCCCGGCACTATGAGCCGCCGCGAAATGGCCGCGCTCCAGCCCTACAACCCGTCGATGGGGCTGATGCTGGAAAGCACATCCCCCGCATTGCACGCCCCCGGCGGCCCCCACGAATTCGCCCCCAGCAAGCGCCCGCGGGTGCGATTGCGTACCATCGAACTGGCCGGCCAGTTGCGGCTGCCCTTTACTACTGGTATCCTCATAGGCATAGGCGATACCCGCCATGACCGGATCGAATCCCTGCTGGCGATCCGGGAGCTGCACCGCCGCTTCGGGCATATTCAGGAAGTTATCGTGCAGAACTTCCGGGCCAAGCCCGGCACGGCCATGGCCGGCAAGCTGGACGCCGATACCATCGAACTGCTATGGTCGGTGGCCGCCGCCCGGCTGATCCTGGGGCCGGAGGCCAATGTGCAAGTGCCGCCCAACCTCAGCGCCGACAACTATCGCATATACTTGGAGGCCGGAATCAACGATTGGGGCGGCGTTTCGCCCTTGACCATCGATTTCGTCAACCCGGAAGCCCCGTGGCCGGCCCTGACCCAGCTAAAGGCGCAGACCGAAGCCGCCGGTTTCCGGCTAATGCCCAGGCTGCCGGTATATCCCGAATACTTCATTGACACCGGCGATTACCTGACCGAGGAACTGCGGGCCAAAGCCCGCGCTATGGCCGACGATGACGGATATGTACGAGGGGGAATCCAACGATATGTCGGGAAAAACTGAGCGGCCCATCCTTCGACAAGCTCAGGATGAACAATCTGAAACCGCACAGGGGCGGCGGGTTGAAAACGGGGAAAAGGAACGGGCCTCCAGCCTGAAAGATTTGGCGGGGGTGTTGAACCCGGAAGTGGCGGCTACCCTTGACCGGGCGTTGGCGGGCGAGGACATCACCGCGCAGGAAGCCGCATTGCTTTTCGGCGCCACCGGCGCGGAATACAACGCCACGGTGCTGGTGGCCGACGAACTGCGCCGCCGCGCCGTGGGCGACATCGCCACCTACGTCGTCAACCGCAACATCAATTTCACCAATGTCTGTATCAAGCGTTGCGGTTTCTGCGCCTTCAGCCGCGATTTCCGCGAGGAGGAGGGCTATTTCCTGCCCATCGAGGAAATCGTCCGCCGCGCCCAGGAGGCGTGGGATTATGGCGCCACCGAGGTATGCATCCAGGCCGGCCTGCCGCCCCAGATGGAGGGCGATCTGTACATCCGCCTCTGCGCCGCCATCAAGGAAGCCTTGCCGGAGATGCACATCCACGGCTTTTCCCCGGAGGAAGTGCTGTACGGCTCCGTCCGTTCCCGCTGCACCATCCGCGAATACTTGGAGGGGTTGAAAGCCGCCGGCGTGGGCAGCCTGCCCGGAACGTCCGCCGAAGTGCTGGACCAGGAACTGCGCGACCGCATCTCCCCGGGGCGCATCACCGTTGACCAGTGGATTGAAGTAATCACCACGGCCCACGATTTGGCAATCCCCACCACGTCCACCGTGATGTTTGGGCACCGCGAAACCCCGGCGCAGCTTGCCAACCACATGGCATTGCTGCGGGAAATACAGCAGCAAACCGGCGGCATAACCGAGTTCGTGCCGCTGAGTTTCGTCCATACCGAAGCGCCTATGTTCCTGAAAAACCTGATCCAAAACGTGCGCCCCGGCCCCACGGGAATGGACGTGGTGAAAATGCACGCCATCGCCCGGATAATGCTCAACAACTGGATCCCCAACATCCAAGCATCGTGGGTCAAGGAAGGCTCCCGGATGTCGCAGCTACTGCTCACCGCCGGGGTGAACGACTTGGGCGGCACGCTGATTAACGAAAGCATCAGCACCGCCGCCGGCGCCCAGCACGGGCAACTGATGCGCCCGGCGGAATTTCGCGGGATGATCCGCGCCGCCGGCCGGATCCCCGCCGAGCGCGCCACCACCTACCAACTGCGCCGCGTGTTCAGCGACACCGACGCCGAACACGACCCGCTGGATCTGGTAGGCGATAACGTGGAGGAGATCTTCGGCTCCTACCAGCGCTTGGTCAAGCTGGACACCTACCGCTTTGAGCATCCCCGCCAGGCCCAGCGGGCCGCCGTATAGGCCGCGCTTTGATTCCCCATCCCGCCCGGAACGCGCAGACGCCCACGGGGAAAGGCAACCCCTTGCCCCGGCGGCCGCTGTGCGTTCCGCGTTAAAGCCCGATGCGCGTCTTGGCCCTGGCCGGCGGCGTTGGCGGCGCCAAGCTGGTCGTCGGCTTGGCCCACTGCCTGCCGCCCGACGACTTGGCGGTGGCGGTCAACACCGGCGATGACGACCAGTTTCACGGCCTGCGCGTATCCCCCGATTTGGATACTATGATGTACACTCTGGCCGGGCTTGCCCCCCCGATCACGCCCCCTCGCGATGGCGGAAGCGAGGGGGGCGGCTGGGGGATTTCCGGCGACACTTTCGCCGCTCTGGAAATGTTGCGGCGGTATGGCGCCGATACTTGGTTTAACTTGGGCGACCGCGATTTGGCGACCCACATTCGCCGGACTCAATTGCTCCATCAAGGGTTTACCCTTTCCGAAGTCACCGCGCAGCTTTGCGCCGCTTTGGGCGTGGCGCACCGCATTATCCCGATGAGCGACGACCCGGTTCGCACCGTGTTGGAAACCCGCTCGCCCGACGGGGAGCCGCGGCACCTTTCGATGCAGGAATACTTTGTCCGGGAACGAGCGCAACCGGAAGTGACCGCCGTGCGCTACACCGGCGCCGAGTCCGCCGTCCCATCCCCCGGCTTGGACGCCGCGCTGGCCCAGGCGCGGATGCTGGTGATCTGCCCGTCCAACCCGGCCTTGAGCGTGCTGCCCATCGTTGCGGTGTCGGGAATGCGGGAGCGGCTGGCGTCCTTTCCCGGCCTGCGCGTCGCGGTCAGCCCCATCGTCGGCAACGACGCTGTCCGTGGGCCGGCCGGGCGCATTATGGCCGGGCTGGGGCAGGAAGTTTCCGCCGCCGGGGTTGCCGGAGTCTACCGCGATTTCTGCGACGCGCTGGTGATTGACCGGCAGGATTCGGACTTGGCCCCGGCCGTGGCCGAAGCGGGAATGCGCCCCATAATCGCCGATACCATTATGCACTCATTGCAGGATAGAATAAATTTAGCCCAAACCGTGCTGGCTTTGGCCCAGCCGTCCGGCTGATTTGATCCGGTTGCCGAAATGACGAGCGAGGAACACAGCGTAGTCGCCATTATCCCGATGAAACCCTTGTCGGAAGGCAAGAGCCGCTTGGCGCGTACCTTGTCGCCCGCGCAACGGGCCAGGATCAGCGCCGGTATGCTGCGCCGCGTGCTGGCCGCCCTGCGAGGCGCGTCCATCGACCCCATCTGGGTGGTGGGCGGCGATGATCAAGTGATGCGTATGACCCGCAATCACGGCGGAATGTGGCACGAGGAAATGGGGCGCGATCTGAACGACACCTTGGGCAAGGCGATCAGCCAAGCCTTTGAGCGCGGCAAATCCGCCTTGTACATCGCCGGGGATTTGCCTTTCCTGAAGCCGTCCGACATCCATTCCTTTATCCAGGCATCGCGGGGAATGGGCAACGTCACCCTGGCCCCGGCGCAACGGGACGGCGGCACTAACGCCATCTTGGTGCCGCGCGGCGTCCGTTTCCGCCCCGAACTGGGCCGCCGCAGTTTCAGCAAGCACCTGAACCAGGCCGCCAAACTGGAAACCTCCGTCGCCATCGCCTACTGCCCGGGTATGGCCTTTGACTTGGATGTGGCCGACGACCTGGAAGCCTACCAGCACATGGAGCCGGGGCTGATGGAGCGGCTGATGTGGGCGGGCGGCGTATCCCCCGCCGGGGGGCGGGAATCCGGGGAAACCCCGCCATCCTGATTATCTTGATGATGCCGAGAAAAACTTTCTTGCCGGTGAATATATGAGCGCAAACAAGCCAAAGCTGGGCCTGCTGCTGCCCACCCGGGGAATACTGTTGCGGGGCGAACCGCCGCCCAACGCCGACCGCGTTTTCCGTATGGCGGAACGGGCGGAAGCCGCCGGACTGGATTCCGTGTGGGTTGGCGACAGCCTGATCGCCAAACCCCGTCTGGAGCCGCTGGCGACTCTGGGCGCCCTGGCAACCCGCACCAGCCGCGTGCGTCTCGGCACTGCGGTGTTGCTGCCCGCCCTGCGCCATCCCGTCTTGATGGCCCAAACTATGGCGACCGTTGACCTGATTTCCGGCGGCCGCCTGATTATCGGCGCCGGGGTTGGGGGCGCGTTCAACGCCGAGCAGCGGGGCGAGTGGGCCGCCGCCGGGGTCGACCCCACCCGCCGCGCCCGCCGGTTCGAGGAAATGGCGGAAATCTGCAAGGGCTTGGGATCCGGCCAGCCCTACAGCCACGAAGGGCGGCATTTCGCTCTGGATTCCGTGACCATGCTTCCGGCGGCTACACAGCATCTCAACGGCGGCGGCGGAATCCCCTGGCTGCTGGCAACCCACCATCGCGCCCGCCAGCCGGCCCAGATCGACCGGGCGGCGCGGATCGGCGACGGCATCATCGCCATTTCCGACACCCCCGCCGAGTTCGCCGAAGTCATCGCCCAAGTAGACGCCAAAGCTGAGGAATTTGGCCGCGATACCGCCGGCCGCGAAAACGTCTACTACCTCACCGTAAACCTCAACGAGGATGAATCCGCCGCCAAGGCCGACTCCGAGGATTGGCTGATGCGCTACTACGGGGCCGACATTTGGGGAAACCGTTGGGGGCCGTTCGGCGGCGTCCAACGGGTATCCGACCGGATGGCGGCCTACGCCGAGGCCGGCGCCGATACGCTGATTGTGCGTCTGGCAACCTTTGACCCGGAACGCCAGCTTGACACCTTCCTGGAGCGCATCGCCCCGCAATTCGCCTGAACGACCGCACCGGATGGCGCGGATACGCCGGGGGGTGAATCTCCGGCATATCCGCCGTTAGCCGTCTGTCGTAGCCATCTGACCGTAGTCATCTGAATGGAGCAAAACGCAGTGGTTCCCATAAACCTGTCCGGCAAGAACGGCATCGTCCTGGGCGTCGCCAATGAACGCAGCATCGCTTGGGGCATCGCCCAAGCCCTTTCCGCCGCCGGCGCCCGGCTGGCCCTGACCTATCAAGGGGAACGGCTGAAAGACCGGGTGGAAAAGCTGTCGGCGGCTTTGGAAAATCCGGTTCTGTTGCCCTGCGATGTTACCGACGACCGGCAAGTGGAGCAGGTATTTGCGGCGTTAAGCCGCGAATTTGGCGAAATTTCTTTCCTGATCCACAGCATCGCCTTCGCCAACCGGGAAGATCTAAGCGGGCGGTTCGTGGACACCGGGCGCGATGGTTTCCGCGTGGCGATGGAAGTCAGCGCCTATTCCTTGCTGCCGCTGGTGCGATACGCCGCGCCGCTGATGTCCAACGGGGGCAGCGTGGTGGCAATGACCTTTGACGCATCGCAGCGGGTATATCCCGGATACAACGTGATGGGGTCGGCTAAGGCGGCCCTGGAGCACGCCGTCCGGCAACTGGCCGCCGAAATGGGGCCGTCCGCCATCCGGGTCAACGCCATATCCGCCGGCCCGCTGGAAACCCTGGCCGCCCGGGGCATCGCCGGATTCCGCGATCTGCGCCACGCCCACGCCGGAAAAGCCCCCCTGCAACGCAACATCACGGTCGAGGAAGTGGCCCACACCGCCCTGTTCCTATGCAGCCCGCTATCCACCGGTATCACCGGCGCCGTCATACCCGTAGACGCCGGGTATCACATCATGGCGGTATAGCCCACCGGCATAGCCGCCCGCCGCCATACCCAACCGCGCCGGGCATTCCCCGCCGCTTTCCCCTGCACCGCCTACGAACCGGCGTTAAGCGCCTGGATCCGGCGGTAATCCTCCGCAGCCCGTTCCCCGCGGCCTTGCTGGGTGTACGCCTCGGCGCGGCCCTCGAAAGCCTCGCGGTGCTTGGGGTCCAGGGCGATGGCTTTGGTGAACTGGTCGATCGCCTCTTGAATCCGCCCCTCGCCAAGCAGCATTGCGCCGCGGGCGGTCATCTGTTCCGCGGTGGGCGCCGGCCCTGGTTGGGGGATCCCCCAGGGCCGCTGCTCCGGTTCCGGCTCGGCATCGGGCGCAGACGGTTGGGGCGTCGGCTCCGCGGCCGCATCCGCCGGGCGTTGGGCGGCGGCGGACCCCGGCGTCGGCGCGGGTTCCGCGGGCGTGGCCGTGGCCGGCGGCGCGGCTTCCGCCGGCGTTTCCGCGGGACGCTCCATCGTGGCGGTGGCGGTATCCCGTTCCGGCGGCGTTGGCGGCTGGCGCATTTCCGAAGCCAGCACCGTATCGTTATTTTCGGGGGCGTATTCGCGGGATAGCTCCCAACCGCACTTGGTGCAGTAATTCTGTTGCGGCGAGTGAGGGGCGGCGCACTTGGGGCAAGCGTTGCGCTGCGGGCGCATCGGACGCCGCTCTTTCGGCCGCACGAAAAGCATCAAGTACAGCACCGGCGCAACGCTCGCAAAACTCAATCCTTGCAAAGAATCCTCTATCGACAGCAAGCCAAAGATCAGCGCGACCCCGCCCCACAACCACGGGCTGCGCCCTCTGGCCACCGCGGCCCGCGCCGTCCAAAAGGCGATAAAGACGCTCAAGGCAAACTGGAAAATGGGGTTATTCACTAAATCAAAAATCCCAAAGCCTCCACAATGCCGTTGCCGGCGGAGTAAAGCCTTTGCCAACCGGTCGCTCCCTTGACTATACTAAATTTCCGCGGCTATGGCAACGCCAATCAGGAAATTGACCCACCCCAACCCGGCGTCGCCGGTTTCCCCCTTTCGCCCGCGGACGGCCGGGCGGAATGACCGGCGCGGCGGGAATGACGGGGCAAGGGCATTTTCGATATAATGGAGCCGGACCAGCCCGTTTGACGCCCGGCTTCCGGCGCCGCCGGGGCCGCAGCTAAGGAGGACTATGAAAATCACCCTATCCATTCTCAAAGCCGACGTTGGCTCCATCGGAGGCCACACCAAACCGTCCAACCGCATGATGGAAGCGGTCCAGGCCGATGCCGCCGCCGCCATCCAGCGCGGACTGCTGATCGACGCTTTCGTCGGGCATACCGGCGACGACATCTGCATCGTGGCCTCGCACACCCGCGGCGAAAACGACACCGACGTCCACCAGTTCGCTTGGAACGCCTTTCTCAACGCCACCGCCATCGCCAGCGAATACGGGCTATATGGCGCCGGCCAGGATCTGCTGGTGGACGCCCCGTCCAGCAACATCCGCGGCGCCGGCCCGGCGGTGGCCGAAATCGAGTTCGACCACGACCCGGTGAAAACCAACCCGGTGCGCCCCGCCGAGTCCTTTATGGTGCTGGCCGCCGACAAATGCGGCCCCGGCGCCTACAACCTGCCCCTGTTCCTCGGTTTCGCCGACCCGATGTACTGCGCCGGGCTGATGCTGCCCCGCTTGGGCGAGGGCTTCACCTTTAACATCATCGACATGGACAACACCGAGGGCGACAGCCTGATCTCCCTGAACGCGCCGGAGGATTACTACAAAATCACGGTGCTGCTGCGCGACAACGAGCGCTTCGGCATCGACAGCATCGTATCCCGCTACACCGGGCAGGTAGCCGCCGCCGTGTCCGCCACCCGGATGCACAACATCGCCGGAACCTACACCGGCAAAGACGACCCGGTGGCGCTGGTGCGCAACCAGGGCGTATTCCCCGCCCCGGAGGAACTGATTTCCCCCTACGCCAAAGCCCATTACATCGGCGGCGACGCCCGCGGCTCCCACGTAATGCCGCTGATGCCGGTGCCGATCAACACCGCGGTGACCGGAATGTACTGCCTGCCGCTGGTTTCCTGCATCGGCTTTTCCCTGAACCGCGAAGGCAAGTTTTCCGATTCCTTCGCCGACTTCTTTGACAACCAGGCTTGGGATTACGTCCGCCAACTGGCCCAAGAAAAGGGCATTCAGATGCGCTCCCAAGGCTGGTCGGGAGCTGCCATGCTGCCCTACGGCGAGCTGGAGTATTCGGGCTTCCGCACCAGCATCGGCAACTTGGTAGACCGCTTCGCCTACCGCAACGGCAAGGAATCGGAGGCGATACCGCAAAAAGCCGGAGCCGCCGCCGGCGACTAGACCGCAACCCCTTGCAATCCCAACCACCCGCCCGGCAGGGTCTTTCGATTTTGGCTAGAATCGAAAGATCCTGCCGAATTGACTCAAATCTAGCCGCGTCAAAGGGGAATAAACGGAATGGCAAACCAGGAAACCAGGAAACCGAAACTGCTATCGGGCGGCAATCCGCAAATCGCCAAAGGCTACGGCGACGCCCCCGTTCAAGAATACATCGCCGCCATGCCGGGCTGGAAGCGGGATATCGGACGCCGCATCGACCACATCATCACGCGAACCATCCCCGAGGCGCAAAAGGCGGTCAAATGGAACTCGCCCCTATACGGAATCGAGGGCCAAGGCTGGTTCCTATCCTTTCACTGCTTTACCAAATACATCAAAGTAACCTTTTTCCGCGGCGCATCCCTAACCCCCGCCCCGCCGGTGGAATCCAAGCACAAGGAAGTCCGCTATTTCCACATCCACGAGGACGACCTGATTGACGAAGCCCAATTCACCGAATGGGTAACGCAAGCCAGCCAATTGCCCGGCGAAAAAATGTAAGCGCCCGGCTAGTGTCAAACCAACGCATCATTCCTTGACTATCAGTCGTTGAAATATCAGTCGTTGATTTTCAACGCCAATTCCTGCAACTGCTCCGGCGCCACGGCCGCCGGGGAATTGAACAGCAAATCGGCCCCGCTCTGCGTCTTGGGAAAAGCGATGACGTCGCGGATCGAGCTGGCCCCGGCCAGGATCGCCACCAGCCGGTCAATGCCGGGGGCGATGCCGCCGTGGGGCGGTGCCCCGTACTCAAACGCCTCAAGCACCTGCCGGAAACGCTCCCCCGCATCCTCCCTGCTATAGCCCAATATCGCGAAAACCTTTTCCTGCAACTCGCGGCGGTGAATCCTGATGCTGCCGCTCGCCAGTTCCGAGCCGTTGCACACCAAATCGTAGGCTTTGGATCGGATAGCGCCCAAATCCCCGCCGTCCAGCAACGCCTCCTCCCCGTCGGCCGGGGAGGTGAATGGGTGATGCGACGAATCCCAGCGTTGGGCATCCCCGTTCCACTCAAACAAGGGAAATTCGGTGACGAAAGCGAAGGCCAGTTCGTTCGGGTCAGCCAAATTCAACAACTCAGCCACATGGTTACGCATAGCGTTGAGCCAGACATTGACCCGGGCCGGCGGCCCGGCCATCAGCAGTATCATATCGCCCGGCCCGGCGCCCATCTTGGCCGCCAGCCGCCCGTGCCACTCCGGGGGCATTCGCAACCCCGCCGATTGCAGAATTTCCGCCCCTTCAATTCCCCCATTATAGGATGTAGCAAGGGGGGCGTCCGTCGGCGCGGTGACCCGGTAGCGGATATGCGCCAGCCCCGCCGCGCCCGATTCCAGCGCGAAATCCTCCAGTTGCCGCACTTGCGAAGTAGTGTATCCCGCGATGCCCGGCGCCGCGAAACCCTTGATGCAACCGCCCGATTCGATGGTGGAAAGAAAAACGCGGAACCCGGTTTCCGCCGCCAATTCGGTGACATCGGTCATTTCCAGCCCAAAGCGCAAATCCGGCTTGTCGGATCCGTAGCGCGCTATGGCGTCATCGTAACTAATGCGGGGAAAGGGTTTCCGCAGCTTTTTGTGCGGCGCCACCGTTTCAATCATCCCGGTATAAAGCTCCTCGGTAAGCGCCAGCACATCCTCCTGGTCAACGAAACTCATTTCCAAGTCAAGCTGGGTGAACTCCGGCTGCCGGTCCGCCCGCAAATCCTCATCCCGGAAACAGCGGGCTATCTGAAAATACCGCTCCACGCCCGACACCATCAGCAACTGCTTTAGCTGCTGGGGCGATTGGGGCAAGGCGTAGAAACTGCCCGGTTGCAGGCGGCTAGGCACCAAGAAATCCCGCGCCCCCTCCGGCGTGCTTTTGATTAGTATCGGCGTCTCGATCTCCAGAAAGCCGCGGGCGTCCAAAAAATCGCGGATATACTTGACTACCCGGTGGCGCAGCATCAGGTTGTGCTGCATCGCCGGGCGGCGCAAGTCCAAATAGCGGTAGCGCAGGCGCAGGCTTTCGTCAGCCCCGGCGTCATCGGCGATGTAGAAAGGCGGCGTCAGGGCGCGGTTCAGCACGGCGACCGAAGTCGCCATCACTTCGATGTCGCCCGTGGACATCAGCGGGTTTTCGCTGCCCGCCGGACGCCGCCGGACGTGGCCCTTGACTTGCACCACCCATTCTTGCCGCAATTCGTCCGCGGTCTCGGCGGCTTGGGGCGAAAGTTCGGGATTGCACACAACCTGCACCACGCCGGAGCGGTCGCGCAAATCCAAAAATACGATCCCGCCGTGGTCGCGGCGGCGTCCCACCCACCCGGCCAGAGTGACCTCGGCATCGGCGTCGGCCGGACGCAAATCGCCGCAGTTGGCGCCCTTTAGCGATACGGATGCGGGCAAGCAAAGCCTCCAGTACTGTATCTTTCCTTATAGAATGAAAGAACGCAAAAAATGTAAAATGCGCGTTAATCGCCGGGGAAGATCCGCAAAATATCCCGAAAGGGACTGCCCGGCAGGTTGCCGTCCCCGCCGCCCCCGGCCAACCCCGATACGGCGTCGGCCAGACCCGCCGGAGCGCTTACCGGCGGCAGGCAAAGTGTGTCCAGGCATACGTGCGCCAGCGCCGGCGCCGACTCCGCCGCCACGGTCTTGATTTCCAAGTTGGGGCTGTTCAACCGCACCGCCGCGTGCAACAATTCGCGGCAGGCCGGGTCTAACGGGTCGCCTTCAACCGTCACTTCTACAAGCGGATTACTGAAAAGACTCACGGTCAGCCCGAACTCGGCGGCAAATTCCCCCTGCTCGCGGAAAACCGCGGCGAATGCGCTCAGCGTGGCCTCGCATATTTGCCGGTAATCATCGTTGCGGGTAGCTTGGTGCAGGCGCAGCAGGGCTTGGGCGGCAAGCATATTTTCCGGCATCGGCTTTTCCCGCACTTGCAGGTGGCCTATGGCGTTATCATCGGCTTCGATGTCGAAAAACCCGCCGCCGGTTTCGTCAAAAAAGCGGGTCACCAGTGTCGCCGCAACGTCCACCGCCCGGTCAAGATAGCGCGGTTCGGCGGTAGCGGCGTGAGCCTGCATCAACCCGGCCAGCAGCCCGGCCCAGTCGCCCAGCAGGGCCGGGACGTCATCCCCGCCGTTAGCATCGTCGGGGTAGACATGGCTGAACGCCCCCGATTGCGCCAGTTGGTCAACCCGCTCCAGAACGTCCAGCCCGATGCGCCCCAGCTCGGGGCGGCCCAACTTCCAGGCGGCGTCCAGCAACGCGGCGGCGGCAAGAGCGCCGGGGCCGGTGTAGCAGGATGGATCCGGCGGCGGCCCCCCGTTGGCGTCATTTATTGACGCGGATGCGGCAAGCGCCGCCCGCCGTTCCGCATCCAATGCGAAATAGTCGGAATGGGCGCCCTGGCTGCCGTGAAACCCCCGCCGCCCGGCGTCATGCAAGTGGGTAAGCAGACAGCCGATGGTTTTTTCCGCCGTTTCCCGGTAGCCGGGGTTGTCCAAAATGATGGACGCATCCAGATACAGACGGGCCAACTGCACATTATCGTCCAGCAGCTTCTCCCGTTGCGGCTCCGACCAATCGGCGGCGGCGCTGTAGCGGAAAAACCCGCCGTCCACAGCATCGAACATCGCGGATTCCGCCATCCCATCCAGCGTCTTACGCAACATCGCGGCGTAAAACTCCTCGCCGGTAGCGCGGTACTGATGCAGGATGAACCGGGCAATGGCAGGGTTGGGAAACTTCGGCTCGTTGCCGAACCCGCCGGATATGGCATCGTAAGCCCCGGCCACGATGCGGGAAACGCGGTCGGCAAGGCCGCTTTCCACTTCGGTGCCGGCGGCGACCCGGCGGGCTTGTTCGCGGCGGCGTTGCCACAAATCGCGGGATTGGGCGTAAAGCTGCGGCTTGTCGGCGCGGTAGGCCCCCTCCAGCTCCATCAGCATCGCCAGAAACTGGTCCGGCGGCAGATAGGTAGCCCCGCCAATCAGCCCCCCGTGCGGCGTCAGGAACGCGGTGGTGGGCCAGCCGCCCACATTGTAGCGGGCGTTAATGTCCGGCCGGTGGTCGTTGTCCACCCGCACCGCGATAAAACCGCGCCCCAGCAACGCCTGAACATCCGGGTCCGAGTAGGTGGTTTCGTCCATAACATGGCACCAGTAGCACCACGGGGCGGAAATGGACAGCAACACCGGCTTGTCCTCGGCTTGGGCCAAGTCAAAGGCGGCCCGCGCCCACGGCAGCCAGTCGATGCGATGCGCCTGATTCGGGTTGGGCGAAAAACGAATGCCGGTCACTAAGCCGCCTGCGCCGCTTGGTCTGAATCGGATTGCCGGGATGATAAAGCCGGGCGGGATATATCGTATCCCCAAAATTTCGTTGCCAAGAAACCCCGATGCGGAGTCAAGTTAGCACAGGGGCGTCCGTTTTTCAATTACGCCGTAGCCAAAGCCTCGTACTGCATACGAAAATTGGCGTGCGCCACCGGAACCGACAGCAAGATTCGCGCCTGCTCCAAAACGCCGCCGGGCGCGTTGGACAAGGCCACGAACTGCCCGCCCTCCATCGCCGCGATGGGAATGCCGTCGCGGTAGGCCAGGCGGTTGCCGGGCGTGGCCGCCACCCGCGGGCCGGGCGTAAGAATCCCCGCCAGATTCAACGGGTCGCAGGCCGATATGACCGCCAACCGCGCATCGGCCGCCCGGTTGTCGCCTTCGTTGCGCCGCCGCCGCAGGGCATCGGCCGCCTCCGGCAAGGCGAACTGCTCGCCGACGAAACCCGCCACGAAACGCCCGCCCCGGATTTCCCCCCGCGCCTCCAGCCGCCGCAAAACCCGCGCCAGATCGCGCCACCGGACCGACAACGCATCCCGCGCCAGCAATTCGGGAAACAGCACCCCGTAGCGCAGCAACAATTGCCGCGCCGCCGCTTCAGCGCGGGCATCGTCCGTCCCGACCGCCTCCACAGATTCCAACGCCCACCATCGGCTGAACCCCCGGGGGCCTCTGCCGCCCATCGGATTGGCGGATTCCGGCGGGGCGGCAAAGGCCAGACGAGATCCGCCGCCGTATCCGTAAGCGTTGGGCAGCCCGCCCCGCCCGGGGGCGACGCGCAATCCGTTCCGCCCGTTCATCCTGAACCTGTCGCCGGACGATGTGCGCCGGGGCCGTTTGACGGTTCCGCGCAACCGCTGGCGCAATGCCTCCAAACCATCGGCGGTGACCAGCCCGGCCGCCGCCAATGTCCAAAGCGCCTCCTCCACATCCGACGGCAGCCGCTTGGTAGCAGCCACGATATCGGACTGAAAAGATGCGCCCCGCTGCAACAGATACTCCAACGCTTCTTTAGGCGCCCCGGCCAGCCCATCGCCGCCGTCCCCGTTCCCGGCGCCGCCGGCGGGGGGCAGCAGCCAGTCAAGGGATTCGCGCAAAGCCAAAGTCACCGGCGTGAACCGGGAAAAAGCCCCCCGCCCGCCCGTCGCCCCGCCATTGCCGTTGCCCGCCCCGTTGCCCGCGGCGCCATTCCGCCGGGCGGAAAAGCGCCCCCAAACCACCTCGCCGCTCAAGCAAAGCCGATCCAGCAACAACCCGCTGTAATCGCCCACCCGGACGCCCAGAATTTCCTCCTCCATCACCCCCGCGGCGGACTCAAACCCTTGCAACTTTTCGATTACCGACAGCAGCCCGCCCTCGCCCCGCAGCCGCGCTTCCGGCGCCACGTGCTGCCACTCCATCAAGAAGTGGATGAACGCCGCCGCCGACACCGGCTCAATCTGCCTCCGCAGCGAGTCTATGGTAGCCCGATGGATCCGCGCCAAAATCCGCCGGTCGCAAAACTCGATCCCCCCATCCTTTCCCTCTCTAACGTGGGGGCGATAACTCCCCCGCAACACTACCCCCTCGTTCTCCAGTTGCCCCAGCGCATAGGCAACATCCTCCGGCGGCAATGCCAGCGTCGCCGCCAATTCGCCCGCCGTGAACGGCCCGATGCAGTCCACCCAGCCGCGGGCCAAAGCCAATATTGCATCCTCCCGGCTCCCCGCATACCGGCCGCCGGCAAACAAAGGCAACGCCGCCGCCCCATTCTTTCCCGCAACCGCGCCGGGGGGAATCGCGGGCGGCCCCGCGGTAAGCCCATCATAAGCCATCCGCACCAGGGCCAGCCGTTCCATCGCCGCCCACGCATTCAAGCCGCCATCCGCTGCAACGCGGCAGATCCGCCCCGCCCCGGCCAACTGCTCCAGCCACGGCTGCAACGGCAGACCGCCCTCCGCTGTGTATGAATGCGGCGGGCGCAGCGGCGCGTCGGGGCCATCCGGCAGCACGCCCAAAGTTAGCAGCGCATCGTGCAATTCGTCGGCGTCGCGGATTCGGGGCCAGGCGTTTTCCGATTCCTGCCGGATCGCCTCCGGGTCAAGACGGGTCAAATCGCGGGAATTTTCCGGCAAAGCCCGGCGCAAAGGCACCGCCCGCGCCCGCCGCTCCTCCAGCGGCGCATCGTCCAAAAAGGCGTAGGGCATTGCGTTGAGTATCTGATGGGAAAACACCGACGGCTGAACCGTATCGCGCCCGCAGACTTCAATATCGCCCGACTCGATGCCCGCCAGCACCGCCCGGCACCCTGCCAAATCCGACGCCTCGGTAAGGCAGTCCCGCATCGTCTCAAACACCAACGGATGGTCGGGCACTTCGATATCGCCGGGCGGCGCGTTATCCTGGCAAGCCACCTGCGCCGGAAACACCGCCGCCAGCAGATCATCGGAACGCATCCGTTGCAACGGCGGCGGCACTTTCTTCCCCCCGGTATGCCGCAGGATCGCCAAAGCCCTAGTAGCGTTCCATCGCCAGCGGGTGCCGAAGATCGGCGCTTGCAGCACCGCTTGGGTAAGCGTTTCTTCGATGGTAGTGGATTTCAGGTAACTGAAAATATCCTCCACCGGCATAGACAATCCGGGGCCTAAAGCGAAATTAAGCCCGTCGTCCGTAGCCGCCGCTTGCAGCTCAAAATCGAAAGACCGGCATATTTTCTTCCGCAGCGCCATCCCCCACGCCCGATTGATTTGCGCCCCAAAAGGAGCGTGAATCACCAGCTGCATCCCGCCGCTTTCGTCAAAAAACCGCTCGGCCACCACCCGCTTCTTGGACGGCGTAACCCCCAATACGCGCCGGCCCTCTTCGATATAAGCCACAAGCTGCCGGCTGGCCTCAGCGTCAACCCCCGCCTCGGCAGACACCCAAGCGCGGGCCGCATCCCCCCCGTTCCATTCCCCCCCGGACTTTAACTCCCCATCCAACCAACGGGAATTAAAAGGCGGCGGAGCCGACAGCCGCCGGTCGATGCCCTCCCGCAACTCGCTAACTTCCTCAGACAACTCGCCGGTGCGCCCGGGCGCCTCGCCCAGCCAGAACGGGATGGTCGGCGGCTGCCCGTGAGCATCTTCCACCCGGACGCGGCCGCTTTCCACCCGGCGGATTTTCCAGGCATTGTTGCCCAGCAGAAACACATCCCCCCGCATACTTTCAATCGCGAAATCTTCGTTGACCGTCCCCACGAAAGTGTCTTCCGGCTCGGCGATGACGTCGTAATCCGCGTTTTCCGGGATCGCCCCGCCGCTGGTCATCGCCGCCAGGGGAGCGCCGCGCCGCCCCTTGACCTTGCCGTTCACCCCGTCACGATGCAGATAAGCCGCCCCCCGCCCGTGACGCCGGGCAAAGCCCTCGACCAGCGTTTCGATTACCTGATCAAATTTCCCCCGGGGCAGTTCCCTATAGGGATAGGCGCGGCGAAACAAAGCGTACAAATCATCCTCGCCCCATTCCTCTTGGGCGCAGGCGGCCACCACCTGCTGCGCCAGCACATCCACCGGCCAGGGCGGGATGGACAAAGTATCCAAGTTGCGGCGGCGGACGGCGCGGCACAACGCCACGCATTCGGCCAATTCATCGCGCGTCAACGGAAACAACCGCCCCTTGGGCGTCCCTCCTACCCAATGCCCGGAACGCCCCACCCGTTGCAGCAACACGCCGATGGAGCGGGGGGAACCGATCTGGCAAACCAGGTCAATATCGCCAATGTCGATGCCCAACTCCAGCGACGCCGTAGCCACGCATACCTTGACCTGCCCCGATTTCAGCCTTTCCTCGGCGTCCAGCCGGGTGGCGCGGGAAAGGCTGCCGTGATGCGCCGCCACCGCCTCCTCCCCCAGCCGGGCGCTCAACTGAAAGGAAACCCGCTCCACCAGCTTGCGGGTGTTGACAAAAACCAGGGTAGTTTCATGTTCCTGCGCCAGCCCGGCCACCGCGTCCAACGTCTCGCCCCAAAGCTCATGCGATGCGATCGGCCCCAATTCCTGCTCCGGCAACTGCAACGCCAGATCCAGCTCCCGCGCATGGCCGGTATCCACAATCGCGCAAGCCGGCCGCCCATCCGCCCCGATAAACTCGTTGCCCACCAGCAGCCGGGCGATCTCCTCGATCGGCCGCTGCGTCGCCGACAGCCCGATCCGCACCACCGGCCCCTCCGACAAAGCGCAAAGCCGCTCCACCGACAGCGACAAATGCGACCCCCGCTTGTCATCCGCCACGGCATGAATTTCGTCAAGAATAAGGGTATTGACCCCCCGCAACCCCTGCCGCCCGCTAACCGACGTAAGCAAAATGTACAAAGATTCAGGCGTAGTAATCAGAATATGCGGCGGCTTCTTAGCCATAGCCCGCCGTTCCGCCGCGCCAGTATCCCCCGTCCGAACCCCAATACGAATCTCCGGCCACCCAACCCAGCCCCCCAAGTTTCTATCACACCCCCCCATTCCCCCCGCATTCCCCCCCCCGCCATCGCCCCCCCCATTCATCCTGAGCTTGTCGAAGGATGAATGCGTTGCCCCCAGCGCGGCAATTTCCTCCAGCGGCCCGGTCAAGTTTTTCCGTATATCATTGGAAAGCGCCTTAAGCGGCGACACATAAACCACCTGCGTAGCATCCGGCAAACCGCCCTCCAGCCCCTGCCGCACTAGCCGGTCGATGCAGGTAAGAAAAGCCGCCAGCGTCTTGCCCGACCCGGTAGGCGCCGCGATCAGCGTATGCCGCCCCTCCGCCACCGCCGCCCAACCCTGCGCCTGCGCCTCGGTAGGCAACCGGAACTTGCGCTCAAACCATTCGCGGATTACGGGATGAAATCGGGCGGTGGACATAACGCCTGCCATCTATGACGAATCCGGGATAATTCCGGTAAAAAGCCGCCCATATTTTCCCCGCAACAAGCGGCGGATGCAAGCCGCAGCCGTCACAAAATCCGCCAAAGCGGGCCGCCGCTATGCTAAAATCGAACCATCCAACACCCGGCAAGATGGTGACGGCAATGTACGAAATAAAAGTTCAACAATCCGAAACCCAATGCCAACACTGCGGCATTCCCCTGGCCGCCGTCGCCGTCAACCAGTCCGGCGTAATCCCCGACAGCATCCTCGACGCCATCATCGCCCACCACCGCGGCGATTACCCGGCGCAGCAGGTAGCCGCCGCCGGATGGCTGTTGCACCAGGAATGCCCGTACAACCACGCCGCCCCGCTATCATCCCCCGAAACCGACCGCGCCGCCCTGACCGCCCTCTACCGCGCCACCGACGGCCCCCGCTGGACCCGCAACGACCAATGGCTTACCGCCGCCCCTCTGTCGGAATGGCGCGGCGTAACCGTTGACGCCAACGGCCGCGTAATCGAACTAGACCTCCGCGAAAACCGCTTGACCGGCGAAATGCCCCCGGAGCTGGGCAACCTCGCCGCCCTATCGCGCCTATACCTAAGCGAAAACCGACTGCACGGCGAAATCCCCCGCGAACTAGGCAACCTGTCCAACCTGCAATGGCTCGCCCTAAGCGCCAACATCCTGAACGGCGAAATCCCCCGCGAACTAGGCAACCTGGCATCCCTGCAATGGCTGATCCTAAGCGCCAACCGCCTCCACGGCGAAATCCCCGCTGGCTAGGCAGCCTCCCCAACCTAGAATGGCTCGACCTAAGCGTAAACGAACTAACCGGCGAAATCCCCCCGGAGCTAGGCAACCTATCGGGCTTACAATGGCTGGACCTAAGCTGGAACCGCCTAACCGGCAACATCCCCCCGGAGCTACACAACCTAGACGGCCTAACCGAGCTAAACCTCGGTGGCAACCAGCTAACCGGCCAACCCCCGCACCACATCCAGTAAAACGGAGATAATCTGATGTACGAAATCAAAGTTGACGAAGCGGAAACCCTATGCCCGGAATGCGGGAAACTGCTACGCGGCATCAGAGTCCGCCAGTCCGGGGCAATATCAGCCAGCGTCTTTGAGGCCATCTTGGCCGATTACCGGGGCCGCTACCCCCGCGTGTCGGTGAATGCCGACGGGTGGTTGCTGGTTGAGGAATGCCAAACCAACCATACCGCTGCGCTCCCAGCAACATCGCCGGAAACCGACCGGGCCGCGCTGGTTGCCCTTTATCACCATACTAAGTACTGGACGTATTGGGTGCGTGATGACAACTGGCTTAGTGAGGCGCCGATTGGGGAATGGTATGGTGTCGAAACTGATGCCAACGGCCGCGTTATAAGTCTGGACCTCGGAGGCAATGGGTTGAGTGGAAGGATACCACGGGAGTTGGGCAACCTCGGCAAATTGGAACGGCTGGATCTCAGTAACAATCGGTTGGGCGGAGAGATACCGCGGGAGTTGGGCAACCTCGGTAAATTGGAACAGCTGGATCTTGGCAACAATCGGTTGGCTGGAGAGATACCGCGGGAGTTGGGCAACCTTGGTAACTTGGAAGTGCTGGACCTCCACAGCAATGAGTTGGACGGAGAGATACCGCGGGAGTTGGGCAACCTCGGCAAATTGGAAAGGCTGAATCTCCACACCAATCAGTTGAGCGGAGAGATACCGCGGGAGTTGGGCAACCTCGACAATTTGATAATTCTGGAGCTTGCTATCAATCAATTAACAGGAGAAATACCAATTGAAGTGTGCGATCTTGCCAATCTCAAAAAACTGAATTTGGTATACAATCAATTAGACGAAGCAGTACTGCTCCGTCTAATTGTTTTCAGTAAATCGGCAGAGATATACTTTGGTGATTTCATGGAAGACCTACAAGCGGATATGGATATGGGAATGGGAATGGATACGTTAGAGTTAAAGTTAGGTCTGCGTTTTGATGGTTTCATTGAAGATATTAGCGATCGAGCCTCTATTGACAAAACTTACTTACAGCGACTGGGAGAACGGGTAAATGACTCATTGCGAACACTGACAGAGCAGGAAGCAAGTGTGTTACGTCTCCGATTTGGGATAGAAAACGGCCTCCCACACACACTTGAGTCAATAGGACGTGAATTTGGAATCAGTAGAGAGCGAATCCAACAAATTGAAAAAAGGGCGTTGCTGAAGCTTAACGATTTTCTGGACGACGATGACTTTCTGCCCTTTTAGGGCTATGACTTTGGGACGGTAGGTAATTAGGACAAGAGTTAGAAAAGAATTTACTTTTATGTGGGTACACATGAATCATTGGGAAACCTGCAACGCTCTGGAACGCGACCCGGAAAAGCTGGGCGGCGCCTGGATTTTCCGCAACACCAGAGTGCCCGTTTCCGCCCTATTCGCCAACCTAAGGGATGGTGCCACCGTCGCCGAGTTCCTGGAGTGGTTTCCCGGGCGTAGAGTTGTGGCAAGTGCAGGCAGTGTTGGAGCATACATTGAAAGACTTGGCAAGTTCCAAACCATAAATCCCCGCCCCCAAATTTGACGCCCCCGCCCCCACGCCGTAGCATAAGGCAACGTCCCGCCCCCGCCAATCCCGCCCCAACGCCAGCCCCCCGGAGGAACAACTTATGCCCCAACCCCCAACCCCCCAACTGCTACAAGCCCGCCCCAACCCTTTCGGCGGCATGGTCGCCGCCCCCGACGCCCTCCCCCCCGACGCCGCCGAGTTCGCCCAGCGCCTCGACGCCTCCCTGTCGCAATGGACCGCCGACGGCATCAAGGCGGTATGGCTGGAAATCCCCATCGCCCGCGCCGCCCTGATTCCCGAAGCGGTCAACCGCGGCTTCACCTTTCACCACACCGGCGACCATTACCTAATGCTCACCGCCATTCTCCAGGAAGGCACCTGGCTGCCCCACTTCGCCACCCACTACATCGGCATCGGCGGCGTGGTGCTTACCCCGGAGCGCGAGCTGCTGGTAGTGCGGGAAATCTACGGCGTCGCCGGCCGCCCCCCCACCCTAAAGCTCCCCGGCGGCGCCCTCCACCCCGGCGAGCATCTGGCCGAGGCCGTGGAGCGCGAAGTGCTGGAGGAAACCGGCGTCAAAGCCCAGTTCCAAACCATCGCCTGCTTCCGCCATTGGCACGGCTACCGCTACGGCAAATCCGACATCTACTTCGTCAGCCGCCTCCGCCCCCTAAGCCGCCAAATCACCATGCAGGCCGACGAAATCCAGGAATGCCTCTGGCTCCCGGTAGACCAATTCCTGGCCCGCGACGACATCAGCAATTTCAACAAGCAAATCGTCCGCGCCGCCCTAGAATCCGACGGCGTGGTGCAGTCCTTCATCGAGGGCTTCGGCGGCCCCGACACCCGCGAATACTTTATGCCCAAGCACCTGGTGGACGGCGCTGGCGTAATCCCTTTCCCCGGCAAGAACGGGCGCCGACGGGCTATAACCCAAATCAATGACCCTTCCCCCTTGCCAACCCCGAAACCCCATCCCTAAACTAACAGCACCATCCCGACCAACAGCATCATCCCGACCAACATCACCATCCTGAGCCACAGCATCATCCTAAGCAACAACATCATCCTGAGCTTGTCGAAGGACACCGCCCGCCCCCATCCCCCAACCGTAAAACGCGAGAAAATCGCAGGAGCCGATATGGTTAGCCAGTCAACCGCAGTGAACACCGAACAAGGCAACACCTCGCTGCCCCCCACCGGCCGCCCGGTGATCCGCTCTACCGAGGGCGTCATATCCAGCGGCCACTACCTTACGTCTATGGCCGGAATGCGGATGCTGCTCCACGGCGGCAACGCTTTCGACGCCCTGGTCGCCGCCGGATTCGCCGCCGCCGTGGTGGAGCCCATCGCCTCCTACTCCCTCGCCGCCGAGGGCGTCTTTATGCTCTACCATCCCGGCAAGGGCGAACTGCTTTCCCTCAGCGGTCAAGGCACCGCCCCAAGCAAGGCCACCGCCGCGTTCTATAAATCCCAGGGCCTGGAGCGCATCCCCACTGGGCCGGGTCATCCGCAGTCGCCCCTGTCTTTCACCCTGCCCGGCGTGGTGGACGCTTTCCTATCGCTGCTGGAACGCTACGGCAGCAAGCCCATCGGCGAAGTGTTGGCCCCCGCCATCGCCTACGCCGCCGACGGCATCCCCAACTACGAATATATGCTGGAGCGGCTGGATTCCGCCGCCACCGCCCAGCAGTTTGACTTGTACCCGCCCGGCGGCTGGGATGTGTTCTACCATAACCGGCAGGTTCCCGCCCCCGGCGCTCTGCTAACCCAGCCCGGCCTCGCCAACACCCTCCGGGCGATGCTCCCCGGCGCGGGCAACGGCGCATCCCTATCCCGAACCGACGGCTTGCAGTACGCCCGCGACGCTTTCTACCGCGGCCCCATCGCCCGCCGCATCGCCGACTCCGTAGCCCAAGTCGGCGGCATAATGTCCGCCGACGACCTCGCCGCCTACCGTTCCCAATACGAAACCCCGGTAAAGACCACCTTCCACGGCTACGAAATCCACGGCCAAGATTCGTGGACCCAAGGCCCGGTACTGATGCAGACCCTCAATATCCTGGAGCGTTTCGACCTGCGGGCGATGGGCCACAACAGCCCGGCCTACATCCACACCGTCACCGAGGCGGTGAAGCTGGCCTTCGGCGACCGCGAAACCTACTACGGCGACCCGGATTTCGCCGCCATTCCGATCGACGGCCTGCTATCCAAAGAATACGCCGCGGAACGCGCCCGCCTCATCGACCCCGCCAAAGCCTACCCTGCCCAACCCGACGGCGGCGACCCGTGGCGCTATTCCGCCCGACCCCGCAGCGGCAACGGCACAGCCCCCCATCAGCCGGGGAAAGTAATCCCCGCCCCCGCCGCGACGGCCGCCGCCCCGTCCCGGGATGGCACCACCCACGTATCGGTTATTGACCGGCAGGGCAATATGGTCTGCGGCACCATCAGCGGCGGCGCTTTCGCCAAGTCCGTGTTTTTCCCCGAACTCGGCTGCGCCCTCAGCACCCGCATCGAAATGTTCAACTGCGACGAAGGCCACCCCAACGTAGTAGAACCCGGCAAACGCCCCCGCACCACCCTAGTCAACTACATCATCAGCCAAGACGGCCGCCCGGTGATGACCGTAGGCTGCCCCGGCGGCGACAACCAGGCCCAAGCCAACGTGCAACTGATGCTCAACGTAATCCTGTTCGGAATGGACCCCCAACAGGCGGTAGAAGCCCCCCGCTTTTCCTCCCAGAGCAACGTAAACTCCTTCTACCCCCACGCCTACCACCCCGGCCGCCTGGACTTGGAGCAGGCCATCCCCGAAACCGCCGCCGAGGAACTGCGGGCCTTGGGCCACCGCATCGCCCGCGCCGTCGACTGCGGCATGGGCGCCACCGTATCCGTCCGCGACCCCCAAACCGGACACCTAAGCACCGGCGCCGACCCCCGCCGCGCCTGCTACGCCATGGCCCTATAAGCCGCAATCCCCGCCGGAAAACCGCGCAACCGCAAGGGGGCGGATACCCAAAATCCGCCCCCTCCGCCGCCGAAACCAACGATTCGGAATGCCGCATTCATAATTCCTTAACACAGTAGGCTATAATCCCCGGCAATCCCCGCCCGCGCCAAAAATGGAACGCCCTGCGGGTGGCCCCCGGCGGAGGGATCGGTAATCCCCGCCCGCGCTAAAAAAGGGAGCCAAAAATATGCTGATTCTGGCCGGACTCACCGCCGGCGCCATCGCCGCCATAATCGCATCCCTAGTATCGCTGCCCCTAAATTCGCCATTGGACAGCGTATTTAACAGCGCCACGGTAGCGATAGCGGCCATCGGGGTAGGGCTGTTAGCCGGGGCGCTATGGCTATGGCTGTCAACCCGCATCCTATGGTATGGCACGATACTGGCCGCCCTTTTCCTAGCCGTACTGGTAGCAACGCTGGCCGGCGACACCGCGCTGGACCGTCTGTCATCTTTTTCCATCCCATTGGCGGCCATCATCATCGGCGTTTCCGCCATACTAACGCCAATGCTGGCCTCAATGCTGCTAAAACCCGCCTTCACCCTGCTGAAATGGGCGCCCGCCATCGCCCTGATCGCCGCCCTAGCCGTAGGCTTCGGCCTAGTAACGCAAGGCGACACCGAAAGCATCGAGCTAACCCTGCCGCCGCCCCTGGCAACCATAACCGCCGACCTCGCGCCCGATGCCACGCCCGCCCCCACCGCGCCCCCAACCGATCCCCTGCCGACAACGCCCCCCGCTGCCACATCCGCCGCGCCTGCCACCACCGCGCCCCCGGCAACCACGCCTGCCCCCGCCGCCGCATCCCCCACCGCCGCGCCCCCGGCGGAAACCCCATCCGCCCCTGCCACCGCCGCTGCATCCCCCACCCCCACGCCCCCGCCGGCCACCCCAACCCCCGAACCATCGCCCGCCAATACCGCCGCCCCCGCCAACGGCTCCCAGACATTCATCATCGGCGAGGGATCCACCGTAACTTTCACCGTCGAGGAGGAACTAAACCCCTCCCCCATCCGTTTCGACGCAGTGATTTCCGGCTCCCAATTAAGCGGCGCGGCCCACCTAGACGGACAGCCGTCAATAGTCAACCTGAACCTGCACTCCCTAACCAGCGACCAAACCTACCGCGACCGCTACATCCGCGAGCGGATGTTCCGCAACACCCCCGAAGCGATTTTCACCGTAGACCGCCTCCCGGATCTACCCCAAACCTTCTTTGACGGCCAAGAAACCAACGGCGAACTAACCGGATCCCTACAAATAGGCGAAACCATCACCCCCATGATCTTCCAAATAACCGCCCGCCACGACGGCGACGCCATAAACATCCTAGGCCGCGCCGAGTTCACCTGGCAACAACTCGGCCTAGAAAAACCCACCGCCCGCTCCGTAGTCTACCTAGCCGACAAAGTCGAAGTGCAAGTACTCCTAATCGCCCGCGCCCCCTAAACCCGCCGCAGGATTACCCCCTAAACGGCGGAATAACCTATATGCCCGACATCTATAATTCCCATTTCAACAACTTGCCCTCTAATTCCGGCAGCGTACCAGCCATCGGCGCCGCGCATAATGGCGCTGACTGCTGGAGTAGGGGATGGAGTTGGTGCGGCGGCGCTGGAAGCCCCGTCGCTCTCGCCAGTAGCAGGCGGAGTTTCGGTGGGTGCGGGCGTCTCGGGAGCCGCCCCCATTGGTTTTTGCGTAAAACGATACTCCTCAGGTACCGGATACCAGTCAGCGAAGGCTGACTTAACGCCGGGTTGTCCCGCCAGATCAGGAAGCAGAGGTACAGGCACAAAGGCCACTAAGGTAGGCTTCCATCGGACGTCTGCATCTGCATCTTCATACCCCATTACTGCGCCGTTGTCTTTCAGGAATTGCCTTACTTTGTCGTAATTCGCATCGCCTTCAATGCCAATCAGCAACTGGGCGTAAGAAGGGTTGATGTCTTCTTCGGGCATCATCCCGGCTTCATACCAAGCGGCCAATTTATTGAGCCTCTGGCTCAAATTCGGGTATCGGGGTATGATGCGCTCCATGGCCCCAAAGCTGGGATGGGCGGCCAGAGTGGTAAGCAGGGATACCGGAACGGTGGCATCCAGGTCAAACTCTTTATACGGCACTCTAGAGTGTTCGACACCGTGCTGGGCCAGGAAAGCGGCTATATCATCGCGCTCTTGCGCGCCAGCCAGGAAAATTTGCACTAGGATAGGTTCCATTTCAGCCTGCCCCGACGCTCCTCCCTCCACCTGGAGTTTTTCGTATTTAATTACCTCAGCGGTAAGCTGGATATCCATGCCGGGCCGCTCGATGAACGCGATGGTAGGTATCGGCGTAGACCAGGGCAGCAAGTCAATACGGAGCGTCGGCATATCGGCGGGCGTAGGGGCACCCGCAGGGGCCGCGCTTTCCCGCGCAGGCTGAACATCAGGGCCGCAGGCCACTATCAGAATAGCTACCAGCAGCATTGCCAGAATCAGGATTGCCATAACGCCAGCGGTGTTATAACGGTTCATATCCGGTCATTCTCCATAGTAAACTTTGGACGTGGCGGACGGAGTTGCGGTGGGGGTAGGATCCGGCGTCCTGGGGGATGCCTTTATCGGTTCTTGTGTAAAACGCTGCTCCTCCGGCACCGGATACATTTCAGAATGGGTACCCCGAACACCGGGCTGGCGGGCTAGCTCCGGTAACACACGCACCGGCACGAAGGCCACCAAGACGGGTTTCCAACGAGCGTCGGCGTCGGCGTCCTCATACGCCATTACCGAGCCATTGTCTTTCAGGAATTGCCTTACTTTGTCATAATTCTCATCGCCTTCAATGCCAATCCTCAGCGCGGCATAAGTAGGGTCGGCATCTTCTTCCGGCATCATTCCCGCCTCATACCAAGCGGCCAAATTATTGAGCCCCTGGTTCAGATTCGGGTATCGGGGTATGATGCGCTCCATTGCCCCGAAGCTGGGATGGGCGGCCAGAATGGTAAGCAGGGATACCGGAACGGTGGCATCCAAGTCAAACTCTATATACGGCACTCTAGAGTGTTCGACGCCGTGTTGAGCCAGGAAAACGGCTATGTCATCGCGCTCTTGCGCGCCAGCCAGGAAAATCTGCACTAGGATGGGTTCCGGTTCAGCCTGCCCCGAAGCTCCTCCCTCTGCCTGGAGCTTCTCGTATTTAATTGCCTCGGCGGTCAGCTGGATATCCATGCCGGGCCGCTCGATGAAAGCTATAGTAGGTATCGGCGTAGACCATGGCAGCAAGTCAACGCGGAGCGTCGGCGTACCGGCGGGCGCCGGCGCATCCGTAGGCACCGCGCTTTCCCGCGCAGGCTGAACATCGGGGCCGCAGGCCACTACCAGGATAGCTACCAGCAGCATTGCCAGAGCCAAGACTGCCATAACGCCGGCGATGTTATAACGATTCATATCCGGTCATTCTCCTAGCAGGCTTCGGAAGCGTCTGGGGTTACAACAGCGTTCCAACACCCCGCCAACCCCCTTGCCGCCCCGGAACCCGGCGAGGCTTGCCTCCGCCCCGCCGAAAGTGTTACAGTAGCAACCTGCCAACCCTTTCCCCCGGGAGGAACGCCGATGCGCCGTATCATCATCCCGCTGGTGTTCGTGGCCATGCTCACCATCGCCGCCGTCATGCCCGTAGTCGCCCAAGATAGCGACCCCGGCGACCGCCCGCCCAAAGTAGGCTGCGATTACTCCGTCTAGCCCCGCCCGCCCGGCGGCGCGAAAAGCGAGGCCCCCGGCAACCGGGCGCCCCGCCTATTCCCATTGGCCTTGCCGCCGCCGCGCCGCTTAAAGCCGGTGCAGATAGCGGCTGATTTCGTAGTCGGTGACCTGCGAACAGTATTCCTGCCACTCCAGCCGCTTGTTGTGAATAAAGCTGGGGAATATATGCTCGCCCAACGCCTCGCGCAACAATTGGCTGTCTTCGGCCAGCGCAATGGCATGGCCCAAACTGTTGGGCAGCGAGCGGATGCCCAGGGCTTGGCGTTGCGCCTCGCTCATTTCCGACACCCCGCCCGACATCGGCGGCGGCGGCGGGTAATCCTCCTCAATGCCTTTCATCCCCGCCGCCAGCATCACGCTAAAGGCCAGATAGGGATTGCACGCCGGGTCGGGGGCGCGGTATTCCACCCGCATCGAGCTTTCGTAGCCCGGCTTGTAGGCCGGCACCCGCACCAAATCGGCGCGGTTCACGTGCGACCACGATACATAAGCCGGCGCCTCAAACCCCGGCACCAGCCGCTTGTAGGAATTAACCCACTGGTTGGTCACCAGCGTAATCTCCGGCCCGTGCCGCAGCAGCCCGGCGATGAACTTGCGCCCCACCTCCGATAGATAATGTTCGTCATCCTGGTCGAAAAAGGCGTTGTGTTCCCCCCGAAACAACGACTGGTGAATGTGCATACCGGAGCCGTTGACCCCCGCAATCGGCTTGGGCATAAAAGTGGCGTAAGCCCCCCGCAACTGCGCCAATTCCTTGACCACCAGCCGGGCGGTCATCACGCTGTCCGCCATCGCCAGCGCATCGGTATACTGCAAGTCGATTTCGTGCTGGCTGGGCGCCGCTTCGTGATGCGAATACTTTACCGGAACATCCATTTCCGCCAAATTCAGCACCGTATCGCGGCGCAAATCGCTGGCCGGCTGGCTGGATAGCTGGTCGAAATAGCCGCTATGATCCAGCGGTTCGGGACTGGCCCCGGTTTCCTTGCAATCGTCTTTCAGGTAAAAGTATTCCAGCTCGGTGCCAACATAATAGGTATAGCCCATCCCGGCCAGCCGCTCCAGGTTGCGCTTTAGCGCCGCCCGCGAATCGCCGTCGAAAATCTCGCCGCCCGGCCGCCGGATGTCGCAGAACATCCGCGCCACCGCGTTGCGCTGCGGACGCCACGGCAGCGCCGCAAAGGTGTTGGGGTCGGGAAAAGCCCGCATATCGCTTTCGTCATTGCGGGCGAAACCCTCGATCGCCGAGCCGTCAAACCCCACCCCTTCCTCAATCGCGTCCCGCAGGTCGGCGGCGTTAATCGCAAACCCTTTCAGATTCCCCAGAATGTCGGGAAACCACAGGCGGATAAACTTCACATCGGCGTCCTCCGCCGTCTGCAAGACATAATCCCGCGCCGCTTCCCGTTCGTCCCGCGCCTGCTGAAAGGCGTTGTTCCCCCTCGCCATCGGTAGCCTCCTGCATCGGCCCGCGCCGCAAATCCTGATCCCCCGGCGCCCGTTGACATTTTATTATATCATTGGCGGGTGTACCATTGACGGGCAGGAAACGCCCCCCGGTAAATCCGGGCTTGGCGGGCTATCGTATCAACATCTGAATCGGCGTTATCGGAATTATCGGATGGGGCAAGACGCGCCATATCCCGGTAATCCTGCTATTATGAAAACCCCAATGCGGACGGACGGCAAAGGCGGCGAAGCGGATGGTGCGCCCGGCAGGACTTGAACCCGCAACCCCTGGGTCCGAAGCCCAGTGCTCTGTCCATTGAGCTACAGGCGCATTATTCTTGCAGACCGGATTGACGATGAGGGCTAAGGTGACGCCCTGGACCGGGTTGGGGCGAGCGACGGGGTTCGAACCCGTGGTCTCCTGTGCCACAGACAGGCGCCTTGTCCACTCGGCTACGCTCGCCATACATCCCTATAATACCAAACCCCGGGCGCGATGGCAAGGGGCAATTTAAGCCGCCGCGCCCCAATTACCGCCCGAATCCCGGGCGCGACAGGAATAGGCGAATGAAAATCACCAACCCCCGGCATTGGATCGGCGTAATCTTGGCCTTAACCTCCTTGCTGCTGGCCGCGGCCTGCGGCGGCGGAGAATCCGCCGCCCCTACAGCCACCCCCGAACCCGCCGCTACCCCGGCAACCACCCAGGCCCCGGCGGCCACGGAGCCGGCGGCGCAAACCGAAAGCGCCGGCCCGCGCAGCTCCAGATTTGTGCAGCTTTTCGTCGACCCGCCCACCTTTGACCCGCACCTTACCACCGACGCCACCTCCGCCCGCATCATCGTCGAATTGTTCGGCGGACTGGTCACCATCAACCCCAACCTGCAAATCGTCCCCGACCTCGCCGAAAGCTGGGAGGTCAGCGGCGACGGCCGGATCTACACCTTCCGCCTCCGCCCCGGCGCCGTGTTTCACGACGGCAAGCCGGTCACCGCCGCCGACGTCCAATGGTCCCTGGAGCGCGCCACCAACCCGCTAACCGAGTCGCCGGTGGTCGACCAATACCTCGGCGACATCGTCGGCGTCAAAGCAAAGCTGGCCGGCGACGCCAACGCCATCTCCGGCGTGCGCGTGGTGGACGACCACACCATCGAAATCACCATCGATCAAGCCAAATCCTACTTCCTGGCAAAACTAACCTACCCCACCGGCTTTGTCCTTGACCGGGAAAACGTAGCAGCCAATCCCCGGGACTGGTTCCGCCAACCCAACGGCACCGGCCCCTTCCGCCTTACCGAGTACCGGGTGGGCGAAGTGCTGAAGCTGGGCCGCAACGAAAACTACCACTTGGGCCCCCCCAAGCTGGAGGAAGTGGAATTCATCCTCAGCGGCGGCACTCAATTGCTGATGTACGAAAACGACGAAATCCATATCGCCGGCGTAGGCTTGGCCGACCTAGACCGGCTGAACGACCCCGACAACGAACTCTACCCCGAACTGCGTACCGCCCCCGCCAGTTTCAGCGTCCAATACATCGGCCTGAACGTAAACGAGCCGCCGCTGGACGACGTAAAAGTGCGCCAGGCCCTCAACCTAGCCGTCGACAAGCAGGAAATCGCCTCCATCGTCCTGGGCGATCTAGTGGAGCCGGCCGACGGCATCCTCCCCCCCAACTTCCCCGGCTACGACTCCAACGTCAGCGGCTACGACTTCGACCCGGCCCGCGCCCAGCGGCTATTGGCGGAATCCAAGTACGGCGACGACCCGGCCAACATCCCCCCCATCACCATCACCACCCCAGGCAGTTTCGGCGCCAACGTCAGCCTCGATATGGAAGTTGTGCTGCAAATGTGGGAGCGCAACCTCGGCATCACCGCCGAGTTCCAGCAAACCGAATACGCCACTTTCCTGAAAGACCTCCACAAAGGCCGCTTCCAAATGTTCGACATCGGCTGGATCGCCGACTACCCCGACCCCGAAAATTTCCTTGACATCCTGTTTCACAGCGAAAGCACCAACAACCACACCCACTACAGCAACCCGGAAGTAGACCAACTCCTAATGCAAGCCCGGGTGGAAACCGACACCACCGCCCGCTACGCCCTATATAACCGGGCGGAGCAGCTAGTCCTGGACGATGCCCCCTGGGTTCCGCTATGGTTCGATGGCGAAACCAAGCTACTGGTCAAACCCAACGTCCGCGATTACCTCCTGCCCCCGCTGATTATCCCGCGCCTGCGCTACGTCTACCTCGCCGAGGAATAGGAGCCGCCGCCCCTTATGGCCCCCTATATCCTGCGCCGCCTGTTATGGCTGCCCGTCATCCTGCTGGTAGTGTCTTTCGTCACTTTCGTGATGGGCCGCTACGGGCCGGGCGACCCGGTGCAAGTGCTGATGGGGCAGCACTCCAACCCCGAAGTGGTAGAGCGCATCCGCGAGCAGCGCGGACTGAACGACAACATATTCATCCAATACGGGCGATATCTCGGCAACGTCGTCCGGGGCGATTTCGGCGAAAGCTACAAGTACCGCGGCCGCACCGTGGCCGAACTGCTTAAAGCCAAAATGTGGGTATCGGCGCAATTGAACCTCGCCGCCCTGGCCCTGTCCGTCGGCTTGGGCGTCCCCATCGGCCTTTTCGCCGCCCTCCGGCAAGGCTCCTGGTGGGATACCGCCGCCGTGGCCACCACCCTTTTCTGGCAATCCATCCCGGTATTTCTCACCGCCCCCCTGCTGCTCATAATTTTCGCCCTCGAACTGGACGTCCTCCCCACCCACGGCTTCGGCGGCCTGTTTGACGCCCGCATCATCCTGCCCGCTTTCGCCATGGGCATCCCCGGCGTAGCCATCCTCACCCGCCTGACCCGCGCCAGCGCCCTGGAGGTCATCAGCCAAGATTACGTCCGCACCGCCCGCGCCAAAGGATTGCCCGAAATGGTAGTCCGCTACCGCCACATCCTCCGCAACGCCCTGATCCCGGTAGTCACATCCCTAGGCTTCGCCCTCGCCGGGATCGCCTTTACTTCTTTCGTAGTAGAACGTTTCTTTGGCATCCCCGGCGTCGGCAATCTGCTGATCGAAGCGATCTTCGCCCGCGATTTCCCGGTAGTCAACGGCGTAGTCCTGGTCGGCACCACAATGTTCATCCTAGCCAACCTGTTGGTAGACCTGCTATACCCGGTGCTGGACCCCCGCATACGGCTGGAGGCCGGATATGCCAGTTAGCCGCGCCCAAGCCGGACTGCCCAACAGAGCGCCGTCCGGCCGCCACTACTTGGGCATATCCCTGCGTCGCCTAATGTCCAACAAAGTCGGCATCGCCTGCCTAGCCATCATCACGCTGCTATACGGCGCCGGGATCCTGGCCCCCATAGTAACCCCCTACGGCTACAACGACCAGGACTTGACCAACGTCAAACAGCCCCCCAGCCTCGCCCACCCCTTCGGCACCGACCGCCTGGGCCGCGACAACCTGACCCGCGTAATCTACGGCCTCCGAACCACCGTCATCCTAACCATCGCCACCGTCTCCACCGGCACCCTCGCCCTGGGCATATCCCTCGGGCTGATCGCCGGCTACTTCGGGCGCATCGCCGACGTAGTCATAATGCGATCCGGCGAAATCACCTCCGCCTTTCCCGAGATCTTTCTAGTGCTGATCATAATGTCCACCATCCGCCCCCCGGTAGTGGACTGGCTGCGCGAATCCGGCGCCACCGGCATCAGCATCGTCCGCTTGGGCCTTTCCGACTACTTCATCCTGTCGCTGGCCCTGGCCCTCTTTTCCTGGTTCGGCATGGCGCGATTGGTACGCGGTCAAGTATTGCAGCGCCGCGAGGAGCAATACATCGAAGCCGCCCGCTCCATCGGCGCCTCCACCCCCCGAATGTTATTCCGCCACCTATTGCCCAACACGATGGGCCCGGTAATCGTCACCGCATCCGCCAGCTTAGGAACCGTAGCCGGCTCCGAAGTCCTGCTATCCTTCCTGGGCATCGGCATCCAGCCCCCGGCCCCCAGCCTCGGCCTGATGATCTTCGAGAACGGCAGCCTCTCCGTCCTACGCACCACCCCCCACCTGCTACTATTCCCGGTAGGCACCCTAGCCATCCTGCTATTCACCTTCAGCCTCCTAGGCGACGCCGTAAACGACGCCTTCAACCCCCGCACCCGTTAGCCCCCGGCAAAAGGGCTTTGTTGCATTCGCCGGGTCGTATAGCCTTGTATGGGCGGCGATGGGGCATTTATGCGGGTCAACCTGCGAGCGCAAAACCGGGCAATCCTGCCAACCTTGCCGGCGGCCGGGCAAGACGCGGTTGATTGATTTTATACCCTTTTCCCGCGCTGAGTTCCGATGGGCAAAGGCGAATATGGACAACCCGGATTTGACGCCATTGCGCCGGGCGTTGGCGTTCCATGTGGTAGTGGAACAAGCGGTAGTGTATAGCGATATGACTTCGGGGGGATGGGGGCGGAAAATTACTCCCACTGTCGGGTCTGTGGCAAGGATTTGGGCGGCAAATATCGCGGCGATAGCCGAGAGGTTGCGCGATGTGCAGCTCGAATGCCAAGACGCCTGTGACTTGCTCGATCGGGTGAAAGGTTGCGATTACGCGGTGATCTATGCGGATCCGCCGTATCGGACAGCCGATGTTAGCGCATATCCGGTAAGCGATTTGGACCTAGATCGTTACGCTGGATTACTGGCGGCGCAACGGGGCGCGGTAGCGATTTCCGGTTATGCGAATGAGTGGGATCTGCTGGGCTGGCGGCGTGTGGAACGGCCCGCGTTGCGGCGGCAGATAAAAGGCAACGGCGAAAACCGGATGGAGGTTTTATGGCTAAAAGACAAGGCATCAGCAACGCGGCCGGGGCTATTCGGGTGACGCCCGCCGCCAACTACCCCGCGAATGCAACAAAACCGGCAAAAGCATTCCGCCGCCCCACACTACGCCGCTTCACCCCCCGCCCCCGTTAGCCCCCCAACCGTAGCGGGGCGCGCCCCGCCATGCGCCCGCCGCCCTTTCCCCCCGCGCCGCAAAAACGGCAGCCCCCCCAGTGCCAGCGGCCCAGCCATCACCGCCAGCATCGCCATACCAACGGACGCCGCCCCGCCCGCCGGCGCCGAACACTCCCCCGATGCCGCCCCCCCGCCATCCGTATCATCCCCCGTCCCCTCCGCCGCATCCGCATCCGCAGATGCATCGCCGCCGGAGTCCGCCGCCGCGGTAGACTCCGGCGGCAACGCCGATTCGCCATCGCCCGGTTCAGCATCCCCCGTATCCGCGGCCGGGGTCGCCGCCGCCGCGGATTCCCTCCCCCCCCCATCCGATTCCTGCATCCGGCTTTCCAATTCCTCCGGCGACGGCAGCGGCTCCAGCCCCAGCGACACCCGCCACGCGCTATCCATCCCATGCTGGTCAACCCCATAGACCCGCATCAGAGCGGCATCAATATCATTAGTTTGGCGCAGCGCCGCGAACAGCTCCGAAATCCGCCCCTCCCCCCATCGGCGCACCATAAAATTCACCGCCGACTTGCCCTGCCCGTAGGCGATTAAAATATCCTCCGGCTCGCCGCTGAAAGACCTCAAATACCACAACGGGCGGATGCGGCGGGTATAAATCCCATACCGCAGCGCCGCGTCATAATCATCGGTCTGGTCTATATTGCCGTACTCCGCCAGCCCCTCGTTCAGCCACGACGGAACCGCCGCCGCCGTCCCCCCGGCCGCCTCCGCCACCAGCAGATGCGTAAACTCATGCGAAACCGTGCCGGTGACCGTCGGATCGAACCCATGCACCAGCAGCACCCGCTCATCGGTAAACGCCATCCCCTGCGCCCGCAATTCCTCCGACACCGCCTGCGACCGGAAAGGCAACGCCATCGACATGTGCCGGTAATTGTTATAAGCCACAATCCGCAGCGGGTCCGTCGGCGCAATCCCCAGCACCTGCACCATATTGTCCATCGTCTCCCTGGCCGCGTCCAAAATAATCCGCGCCCGCTCCTCCACATACTCGCCATAGTAATAGACCGTAATCAGCTCATCGGAAACCGTCAGCCACTCAAAGCGGTTGTCGATATACACGAACTCCCTTTCCTCGGTACGAACCACCCCCCCGGCCTGATCCCGCACCTCAAAGTAATAGCTGATTTTCGTCCCGGGCGGGATATAATCCCCGCCCCCCGACGCCGGCAGCAGCGTTTCTCCAACCACCCTTTCCCCCGGCTCCACTTCAATGCTGCGATAGGCCCGTTGCCGGCTCTGTTCCGCCTTCTTGAAAAACACCCGCGCCTCGTCAATCACGCCGCTGCTTTCCGCCTCCACCCGGAACAGGATCCCGTCGGGAAACCGGCTAACCGCCGTAGCCGCCAGCACCTTGACGTCGCCCGCATCCCCCAACGCCGGCCACGGCGCCGCCAGCGCCATCAAAGCCGCCGCCGCCAGCAGGATTGTTATCAGCCGCCTTAGTCCGGCCATGCCGCCCCTTTCCTACCGAACCGAATTGATGTGATTAAACGACATCGATGCCTTGAGTTTACTACAAACCGCACCGCCGCGCAGTCCCGCCCCCGCCCGCCGGGCAACTTGACGCGCAATCGCCCATTGCCTAAAATTCAATACCGAATCCGGGGCCGGATCGAAATCAAGGCCCGATCGGGCGCGGGAAAGGCGGCCGTCGCGCCGCCCGCCCCCCCGCAAAGCTATGCCGAGTGGTGTAAACGAATGGCGATTAAAGTCGGACGGGTTGCCCAACTCAGTTTTGAGCCTTTTTACATCGATATGGAACGGCGCGGCGTCCAACTGCGCGACATCCCTCTGAACCAAGTAGCCGAGGCCATCCGCGAAGGCGAAATCGACGGCGGCCCCGTCCCCCTTTCCGACAGTTTCGGAATGGCAAGCCACGCCGTCCCGGTCTCCGGCTTCTGCCTCTCCGCCGCGGCCCGTTCCGGCAGCAACCTGTTCTACTCCCGCAAGCCCATCGAGGAACTGGCCGACGCCCGCGTCGCCCTATCCGAAGTCGACCCCACCACCGTGCAGCTCCTCCAGGTACTGCTGGCGGAAAAATACCGCCTCGCCGCCCCCCAACTGGTGCCGCCCAACGACGAACACGACGCCCTAATCATCTCCGGCGACGCCGCCCTACGCCGCCGCCGCGGAATGCGCGGCTACCCCCACCGCTACGACCTCGGCCAAGAATGGCACAACTTCACCGACCTCCCCTTCGTATTCTCCCGCTGGATGCGCCGCGAATCTATGGAACACCGCGAAGCCATGCTGCTAGAGGACACCCTATACGTAGGCTTGGAGGAAGGCGTAGACAGCCTATTTCACCTATCCGAACCCCGCGAAAACCTCCTAATGCTGGCCCGCGACGTAATGGAATACATCATAGGCTACCGCTACTTCGTCGGCCTATCCGAACAAAAATCCATAGACCTATTCCGCGCCTACCGCGACCGGACGCCGGTCTCTTAATGGCAAAAGTCGTTGACCTCTGCCACGAAGCCACCGGCCGCCCCGCCTTCATCTGCGACTTTTCGCCCCCCCGCTCCGGCGACCTGGCCGAAGCCCGGCGGGCCGCCGCCATCCCCGCCCACGGCATCGCCGTCGCCTACAACCCCGGACGCGCCGTCCGCGCCAACCCCGCAATGCTCGCCGCCGCCATCCGCCGCGAAACCGGCCAAGAAACCCTATTCACCCTCGCCGCCCGCGATATGAACCGCCTGGCGCTACAATCCCTCCTCCTCGGCGCCCAAATGCTGGCCCTCGAAAACGTAATAATAGTGCAAGGCGACCCCTTCACCGCCCCCGACCTGACCCTAACCCGCCCGGTGAACGACTACCGCCCCACCGAGCTAATCGCCGCCATCCGCGCCATGAACCACGGAACCGATTTCCGCGGCGCCCCCCTGCGCCAACCCACAACCTTCTGCATCGGCGCCACCTTCGACCTCTCCCGCGGCCTAGCCCGCGAAGCAACCCTCGCCGCCCGAAAAATAGCCGCCGGCGCCGATTTCCTAATTTCGCAACCCATATTCAACCCGGACGACGCCCATCGTTTCCAAGAAAGCCACCGCCAGCAAACCGGCTACAATCTATCCGTCCCGGTATTCTACGGCCTGCAAATCCTGGAGCCGGGCGGCATAACCTTCACCCCCGCCCCCGACAGCATCAAATCCGAGCTGGCATCCGGCCGCCCCGCCATAGACCTAGCCCTGGACCTATACTACCGTTTCCAAGACGCCAACTTACGCAACATCTACCTAATCCCCCCCATCCGCCCCGGCGGAGCCCGAAATTACCGGGCGGCGCGGGAGTTTCTGGAGCGCATAGACCGATAGCACTCCAGAAATGTGCAGGGGATTAGAACTTATTCTTGTAAGGCCACACCCGCGCTGCCGCTTGGCACATTCGTATAGCCCGTTCTTGGATCGCGTCTTCGTCCCAAACGTCTGGCGCGTTGTCCAGCAGTGTCTTGTTAAGGAACAAGACACTGTGGTCCCAAAGCGCAGCTTGCTTTTCTTCCCACGGGGCATTGGACAAGCGGGAGTTAAGCCGCTGGTTCACCAACGTCAGATTGCCAATCGAATGTATTAGATTGTCTCGGTCTCGCTCTGACTTTTCGACATCTTCAACTTGGGCCTGAAGCGGCCAATTTTCGCGCCACTGTTGAGGCATGATATGTTCAATGGTCAGGCTACGGGGAACGGACTGTGTCTCAGCCATATTTGTCCGCAACTCTTCCTCAATTCCCTCAAGAACTATCCTCAAGCGGCCCCTGGTAAGCAATTTGTAGAGCGGCCAACCGGTAAACGCCGCTTCCATCTGGTGATTGTCGGGCCAAATCCTGGCTGGGGCAGTTTGACTGCCAAGGTATTCTATCAGGGTTGCGTCAGCGTTTTTCGGGTCTGATTCTTCCAGCGCCGCGATCAAGCCAATGAACAAGCGGTTGTAATCGCCGGTAGCCATACGCAGTATCATGCGCCGGACAAGGTAGCTTTCCAGTGCGGTCAGGGCATTGCCCAACTGCGGTTGCGGTGTTTCGGAATTGAGCAGGCTGAGCAGGACGGGCGTTGTCACCCCCAGTTGCATTATACCGCGCCGGTACAAGAACTTTTCCATCCCCTGCTGTGTGCCTAGCTCCATCTGGCGGTAATGCCCAGCAGCTATCCGAATCCTTTGGACCATCGCCGTGATGGATTCGCGAGAACGCTGTTTATCGTAATACCGCCGGAAAGTTGAGAAAACGTCCTCGGCGCTCACTTCTTTCCGTCTTTGTATTGCGATCCAGAAGTTCAGCAACACGTCAATGCGGGGCCTCACCAAACGCCCTTGGGTCACCTCGGTTAGCCACCAAGGATCGCTAAAAGGCCACAATCGCTGCGCTTCCTCAGAGCCGAGAGAGATTCCGGCGTTCCCTGCTTCGTACATAACCATGTTCTTGACTAAGTCTGACTGTAGAAGCTGTGTACCCCGCGCATTCAGCGTTTCAAAAATGATGTGCGGGTCGTCCTCCCTTTCCAAGTCAATAACCACCAACTCCAAGTGATTCCTGATAACCCACTCCAGAGCGGTAGCCCGTGACTCCATCTCCTCATCGGATTGAGTTAGCCAGTTTTCAACCTGCGACTTGAAAAACTCATGAGCGCGTACGATATTCGCATCGCCGTATTCTTCGTTGGGCAGTTCGTTGCTCATGGCGTATCTAAAGGCTTCCTGGTCCATTATGGTGGGCCAGACCTTAAATTTGCGATCTGGATTGCCCCCCCAATAATCTTCGTTGTTCAAGACGATGTTTGACAGACGCCGCGAGGCAGCTCCCAACCCTTGTTCCTCGAAAATTTCCTGAATCGCATCGGCCAAAAGTTGCAGCGTAGTGAGCCTCTGTTGCCCGTCAACCACTAATCGAGATTCTAGTTGCTCACTGGAGGGAGTATGCTTCTGTTGGAGGACGACCGCCCCCATAAAGTGGGTGCGGCTATGAGCTTGGGATGCAGTGGCTTGAGATTCAATGTAACGCTCTGCGGTGTCCCGAACATCGGCCCACAGAGGTTCCCACTGTAAATCTTCATCCCACACATATTGACGCTGAAAGGGCGGAATTTCATACCAAACCTGCTTGGCGAACAAGGCTTGGAGATTCGACTTTCCTACCAGCATTGACGCCCCCTTGCCTGAATGCTTTTCACTAGTATTTTACTGCCCTTGCCCCGGTCTTTCAATATAACTAAGGGGCGGTATTTATAAGGGCGCATACCGCTATGCGCCCCCATTTCGCCCCCACTCCCTACGGCGCCCAAGGCGCCGGCGCCAAGCTATCCAACGGATCCGTCGCCACATCCACCACCGCCGGCCGCCCCGAGGCCAACGCCTGCTCCAGCGCCCCCTGGATCTCCCCCGGCCGCTCCACCCGGATCCCGAAACACCCCATCGCCTGCGCCACCGCCGCAAAATTCGTATCCGTGAACTGCCACAGCTCCTCCGGCCGCCCCCCCTCCAGCCCAGCATAAGCCCGCGCATCCCCCCGCTGGTCCTGCGACAAGGCGCTGTTATTGTTAATCACCGTAACCACATTGATGTTATTCCGCACCGCCGTTTCCAATTCCGCAATGTGATACCAAAAGCCGCCGTCGCCGCTGAAGCACACCACCGGACGATCCGGCAAAGCGCACTTCGCCCCCATCGCCGCCGACAGCCCCCACCCCAGCGACCCGGCGCAACGGATGTACCCCTGACCGGGATGGTTCAAGTCGATCATACTGCCCGTCCAGATCCCGGCATGGCCGGTATCGGCCACCAGCATCGCGTCCGGCGGCAAAAACTCCGTGATTTCACGACACAGCCGCTCCGGTATGATCGGCGCCGCCTCCGAATTGACCCGCGGCGCCACCTCCTCCCGCCATTCCCGCACCAACTGCTGCGCCCGTTCCGTCCACTGCCCCCGCCCGCCGATCGGCTCCAGCGCCTGGATCAGCCGCCGCAAAGTCGCTTTGGCGTCCCCATGCATCGCCGCCTGCGCCGGATAAGTCCGCCCCAATTCCGCCGGATCAATATCAATCTGAATTACCGGCGTCCCCGGCGCCGGAACCCGCCATTCATTAGTCACCTGGCTGCCGGTATGACTCCCGATGTAAAACACCAAATCCGCCTCGCTAACCACCCGGTTGGCGCACCAGCGGGAATAAGAACCCACCACCCCCACCGACAGCGGATGGTTGTCGGGAATCGTCCCCTTGGCGTTCAGCGAAGTCGCCACCGGAATCGACAACATTTCCGCCAGTTCCGCCACCTCCGCCTGCGCCCCCGACGCCGTTACGCCCCCGCCCGCCACGATCACCGGCCGTTGCGCCGCCGTCAAAGCCCGCGCCGCCGCCCGCACGCTTTCCGGATCCGCCTCCGGCCGGAAAGCCGGCCGCCGCGCGAAAACCGACTCCGCCAAAACCTCAAAATCCCCCTCCGCTTCAGTGGCGAAATCCCCGGTCATCCCCTGAATGTCCAAATGCACCGGCGCCGGAGCCCCGGTAGTCGCCTCCCTGAAGGCTTGCCGCAACAAATGCGGCAACTGCTCGGCGTTATCCACCACCGCGCTGAACTTGGTCACCGACGCAAAGGGCCGGGAATGCTCAATTTCCTGATACGCATTCTTGTACTGCTCATCGCTCCGCTTATGCCCGGTAAGCGCGATCACCGGCGACAGCCCCAAGTAAGCATCCTGCAAACCCGCCGCCAAATTAGCCGCCCCCACCGACTGCGCCATACACACCCCCGGCTTGCCCGAAGCCCGCGCATACCCGTCCGCCATATACGCCGCCGCCTTTTCCCCATGCGTAATGACCCGCTTGATCCCGATTAAATCCATTTCCGCCAGCGCCCGCCGCAAAATCGCCGGCACCAGAAATACATGAGTGACCCCATAAGCCTTGAGCGTGTCCGCCATAAACTTAGCCCCGGTCATCCGCGCCATAAACCAACTCCCCAAAAAATTCCCGCCCCATACCGGACAGGTTCCCCACAAATTCCCTTCCCCTTACGGCGGAGGGTTCCCCAAAATCCCATCCCCCCTATGGCGGAGGGTTCCCACAAATCCCCTCCCCCTAAGCGGAGGGTTCCCATAATCCCCTCCCCCTTAGGGGGAGGGTTAGGGTGGGGGTAAAAACCCCAAAGACCGCCAATCCCCCCAGCCCCCCAATCCCCGCGCCCCAAAAAACTAAATCCCCCGCTCCTCAAACACCTCCTTAGCCACCCGCGCCGCATTGGCCGCAGTAGGCCAGCCGCCATAAAAAGCCATGTGCGTGATGATTTCGGAAATCTCCTCCCTAGTGACGCCATTGTCCAAAGCCCGCCCGATATGCCCCCGCAACTGATCCGTGCGATACAGCGCAATCAGACTGGCAACCGTAATCAAGCTGCGGTCCCGCTTGGAAAGCTGCGGACGCTCCCAAACATCGCCAAACAACACCTCGGCCCCCAATTCCGCCAGCTTAGGGGAAATTTCGGCAATAACCGCGCGAGGGGTAGTCATCAGCCAACTCCTGTTTTCACAAATTTCCGCCCTATCCCCCTAAATCAAGGAGGACAGAGGCTTAGTAATTCGGATTGTCTCTATTATCCCCTCCCTTTAATGTCTCTTATTATCCCCTCCCCCTAAGGGGGAGGGTTAGGGTGGGGGTGAACCCCCGCCGCCTAAGTCAAGCCCAAGGTCGCTATTCTACCCTTTGGCGGCTATAGGTGAACCCCCGCCCCCCAAGTCACCCCGAACTCCGCCCGCTCCACCCGCCGCCCGGTGAAATCCGCCGCCTTGACCCCCGCCAGCCACACCGCCGCCTCCCGGATCGAACCCGGCGGATCCATCGGAATCCCCTCCGTGCCCGGCCAATGCCCGCGCCGGTTCATCCAAGTATCCACCTTGCCGGGACTAAGCACATTCACCGCGATGTTATACGGACGCACTTCCTCCGCCAAGCTGGCATACGCCCGGTCCAGAGCCGCCTTAGTCATCGAATAACCCACCCGCCCCGGCCGGTAGCCCTGCGCCGCCCCCGATGTAATGCAAAATATAGAGCCGCCGCTTTGCTGCGCGATCATCGCCGGCAACACATACTTGCACAGCAGGATCGGCCCGCGTATGTTAGTCGCCATCGCCCGATCCAGCAGTTCCACATCCAGCTCGGTCACCGGCGATTCGCAGTCGATCCCCGCATTGGAAACCACCACATCGATGCGCCCGAAATGCCGCAAGGTTTCCGCCGCCAGCCGCTCCAAATCCGCGGCGGAAGTAACATCGCAAACCACCGGCAAGGCTTCCCCGCCCGCCGCCGCGATAGCCCCGGCCGTGCTGGCGATATCCCCGGCCGCATAGCGCGGATACTCCGACTGCGCCGAAACGTCCGCCGCCGTCCGCGCCGCCACCACCACCTGCGCCCCGGCCGCCCCCAGCGCCAAGCATATTTCCCGCCCAATCCCCCGGCTCCCCCCGGTCACGATCGCCACTTTCCCGTCAAGCGTCATATCCGCGCCCTACACCCGTCCGTTTCCCCGAATTTTCACGCCGCCGGCCGGAAATAAGGCAAGGTAATGGTGTCACTCAAAGCCTCGAACACCACCTCCACCGCCATACCCACCTTGATCTGCTCCGGATCCGGCTCGCACTGCACCAGATTCGACGGCATCCGCGCCCCCTCCTCCAGCTCCACCACCACCGGCACATAAGGCGCCCGGTCGCGGAACGGCGGCGTAGGCCCCCGATGCACAATCGCGAAAGTGTGAACCACCCCCCGCCCGCTGCTCCGCACCCACCCCGTATCCCGCGAAAAACAGAGCGGGCAAAAATCCCGCGGGTAAAAAAAGGCCGCATCGCAGGCATTACAAAACCGCAGCCACAACTCCCCCTCCCGGCACTTCTCAAAATAAAAATCCGACTCCGGCTGCGGAACCGGCGCCGGAATCGCCGCCGCCGACTGCTGCTGCGTCATAACGCACCTCCATCGCAAGGAATCAGGGCCGGATAGCCCAACCAACGCCGCCAAGCATACGCAAACCGGCCGCGCCCGTCAAGAAACGGCAGCGCGGCCGGTTGGGGGCGTTGCCAATGCCCCTAGCTATCGCTGCCAATGGATTCGCGCAGGCCGGATACCTTATCGTTGAGAACGGCGATTTGCCGGGCCAGCCCCTCGCCCATTATCCGGGCGCGGTTAAGTACGTTTTCACTGTTGTTTTTGATGGTGGTAGTCAGCCGGGTAATTTCGTCCAACCCGCCGGACTGCTTTTCGATTTCAAGGATCGCCTTTTCGATCGCCTCAAAATCCGCCCCCGTTTCCTTAGCCTGGACATTGGCGCTAGTGCAAAGGGCCTTGGCTACCGACAACCCGGCCAACAAGAAAACGTCACTAGCCGGATCTTCCGCATCCCAAACCACCACAACATCATTGCCATAACGGTTGAACGCCTCCAGCCCCTCGGGAGCCGTCCGCTTGGAAAAAACAAACACGCCGATACCCGCGCCCCGGTTCTTCCGCGCCTCATCTATTTCTTCCCGCGCCTTTTGCAGGTTATAAGAACCGTCTTCTTTGGCCTCAACCACAATCTTGGCCCCGGCCGCCACCGCTTCAGGCCCCAGCTCTACAACCACATCGCCTTTCCGGTTGTTCCGAATTAGGCCGGTGCTGTTGCCCGTATGCACCGCGAAATCGCCCGCAATTTGACACCGCTCGCTGGCAAACCGGAAAACGGCCTCCTCAAACACCAAGCCGTGCCGAGTGCCTTTTTCCGCTTCCTGCCGACGGGCGGTCATATCGGCAAGCCTCTCGATCACATCGCGCTGAAATTCCTCATTAGACTTCCGCTGCGATTCGATCACCTCCAGCAGTTTCTTCTGCATCTGAGCCAGGGCCGAACCATCCTGATTCAAATCAAACTCGCTACTGATTCGCTTTTGCGCGTTATCTACCCGATCCACCAAGCGCGAAAGAGCCGAATTTTCGTTATCCAGCGAAAACTCGCCGGTCACCTTGTCAATGCGCTCTTCCAATGCCTTGCCCACATCGCCGTGATTATTCTTCAACTCCGCCACCAGACGGTTCAGGGCGCCCTCGCCATTATCCAGCGAAAACTCGCGCAAGATCCGTTCCCGCTGATCCGACAAAGTCTTTTCCGTAGCTTGGGCGAACTGGTAAATCAACCCGTCAGACGCATTAGGATCAAGAACCTGCATCATCGGGCTGTCCTTGCCCACATGAGCCATCAGCGTCTGCGCCATCCGCGAGCTATCCCCCTCGACTTGAGCGCGGATAATACGCTCCAGTTCGCCCCCCTCTTGAACCAGCCGCTGCACCCTTTCATTAAACCGCCCGCTTTCCGGGTCGAAATAAGCTTTAAGAAAATCGCCGATCTGCTGCGTCACCCCGCGCTGATGCTCGGCCAGAGCCAAGCCCATATTTTCGATAAACCGGTCGCCCTCCTGCCGCACCCGATCGGCGTCAACCCGCCCCTGCGCCTGCCGCAAAGCAATGACGCCGATCTTCATAGCGGACATAGCGAACCCAACCCGCTCTTCCCCCTCCCGGTATCCATTCAACTCCTCAAACAAACTCTGATCGGTAACCGGCAGCCAAAGCTCCATCAAAACCCCCGCCCCACCAGCACGAACCCCATTGCCCACCGCGCCATTACCGGATACGCCGTTGGTCGTCATATACTTCCTCCCAGTATTGTATTTGGCGGCCATAGGCAATATATTTGCCATCTAGTACGGGCCTAGATACCGCTCGCCGTCGAAGTGAATCATGTGGTCTGGTTCATCAACTATCCAAACGTCCGTTTCCCAACTGATATCCCGCGAGAACCTTGCGAACGTGTTCATATTTTGGAACGCGCTGACGAATGCGCACTTTGCTGTTGAATTTTCAGTGAGACGACGCAGATCCAAATGCCTTAGTTGGCTAATTGGATTTGATGAATAAACCGCTTCAATGACAAACAACCAATCCTGCACTGGGTCATACGCCAGCACATCAGGCAATTTATCCCTTGATGGTTCTTCTATGCCCAACGAGCGCAGTTTCTCAATGTCAATATAGAGAACCTTCTTCGATGTATCCCCTATGTACAGCACTTGCGCTCCTTTTGAGAAGCGCGGCAGGAACTCCTCTATAATGGCCTTCTGAATTTGATTATGTGGTCCAGGAGACAGGTTGTATATCTCTCCACTCGGGAGCGTGACCGGAACCATATTAAACTCACGTGCCTTACTGAGCTTGTCCGTAAGTACCCCCAAATTCTGGCGGAACAGCAAGAGCTGTTCTTCCCAATTTTCGCTCCCGTAGCTACGAATCAACTGAAGCGATTCACTAGGAATCGCATAGCCCCTTGTTCCGTCATTAATGTCTGCTGTCGGATCAGCCGCACTTGGCGCAACCAACTTCGCTTCTACAAGGATTGCCAAATCTTTGCGTCGAACATCATCATACGACGAATCTGCAAGCTTTTCGCCGTAGTGTGTATTCCAAAATCGTATGATTTCCCGGGTTGTAAGCGGCTTGGGACCCCCATCAAAAAAGCTCTTGGCCTCCGACCACGACATATACGGTTGCAGATGCCCAACCGCTAACAATGCCATCGCAACGCGCTTACACCGACGGTTTGTGTAATTCCTGACTGGCACCCCAATACTCCGCAATATGTTCACCGCTTGCTCAATCTTCTCTGAAGCTGGATTAGTAGAAAGAATGTCCATCGTCATTTTATCATTTCCTCCATTCAGTTTTGACAATTTCATTTCCAAAGCAACTTTGGTGCTTCGTGCAAGGGCTAACCCCAACAATGGCGCAACAGCATTCCCTATCTGTTCATACTGTTCGTATTCATCGCCCGTAAACTCAAACCAATCCGGGAACCCTTGCAAGCGTGCCCCTTCACGAACTGTGAGTCTACGCCGTTTCCCGCTCGGCATACGCAACCTCAACATATCCGATGTAGCTGCTCCAAGGTTCCTGCACGTTACAGTTCTTGATGGCTTGTCTAGGTGTAAATCACGAGGGATTACACATTGACTCTGGCGCTCGTATTCTGCAATGTAAGCGTCCATGCTCGGCGTGAGGTACTTGCTATTAGGCCCCTCTTCTAATGCCATATCGCCAAGCGCAACTCCAACAGTGATTGGTGACGTCACCAGAGGTTCAGGCCAACGCCAGCCAACGGCGGATGCTACTATAACCACCCTCTCACGCTTCTGAGGCACTCCGTAGTGGACGGCATTCAATATCTTGGTTTCAACTGTGTACCCGAACCGTTCCAGCCTACGTACTACTGAACGTAGGTAGTCTTTATTGCGGTAAAGCACTCCACGAACGTTCTCTATAATGGCAATCTTGGGTCGGATACGGTCGACTGCATCGAGAAATACAGGGAACCCATTCCGCTGATCACGCTTTCCTCGCTGATACCCAAACTGACTGAACGGCTGGCATGGTGGTCCTCCGATAATGACTTCAGCGGACTCTTCCGGCATACCGATCTCCAAGAACACCTCATGGCAATCGCCGCTCAGATTGGTGGAATAGGTATTAACCGCAGCTTTCTTCATTTCGTACCCGATTGTGTGAAACCCTTGCACCTCGAATCCAAGCGCAAGTCCGCCGCAACCAGCAAACAGGTCAAGCACTACCGGCGCGCTAGGCGGTACATTTGGCACAGGGAGGGCGTCGTGAAGCCAAGAGTGCCAGTCGTTTCCCCGCATCTGAAAAAGACCCATCTAATACTCCGTATCCCATCCAATTATGTCTTACCGCAAGGGAAAACCCCTCGATTGACGCCCTAAGGATACTCAGATGGATCGCGCCTGTCAAGAGCGGACATCCCTTGCCCCCAGCCCATTGTTTGCGGTATGTTCGCAGTGTCAAGTTGTGAACGGAGTCAACCACCATGCGCACAGCCATAATGGGCGCCGGCGCCGTAGGCGCCTACCTCGGCGCAATGCTCGCCCGCGCCGGACACCCCGTCTCCCTAATCGCCCGCGGCCAGCACCTAACCGCCCTCCGCCAACACGGCCTCCGCGTAATCCGCGACCGCGCCGAATTCACCGTCCACTGCCCCGCCACCGACCACCCCGCCGATGTCGGACCGGTAGACCTCGCCCTCCTCACCGTCAAAACCTACCAAAACCCCGCCGCCGTCCCCGCCATGACCCCGATGATCGGCCCCCACACCGCCATCCTCTGCCTCCAAAACGGCATCGACAGCTACCAGTCCCCCGCGTCAACTTTCGGCGCCAATAAAGTGCTGCCCGGAGCGGTCTACATCGAAGCCGCCCTAGACGCCCCCGGCGTAGCCCGGCAGACCGGCGACGTAGTGCGCGTAGTATTCGGCGAACTAAGCGAACCCCCTTCCGCCCGCGCCCAAACCATCGCCGACGCTTTCAACTCCGCCGGCATCCCCGCGGAAATCGCCGCCGACATCCGCTCCGCATTGTGGGCCAAATTCCTGTTCATCGCCGCCATGGCCGGGGTTACATCCATGGCCCGCCAAACCCTGGCCCAGCTAATGCCCCGCCCCGAATGGCGCCAAGTGGTGACCGCCTGCCTGCGCGAAATCGAAGCCGCCGGACGCGCCAACGGCGTCAACCTCCCCCCCGACATATACGACACCACCCTCGCCTACATCGAAAACAACCTCGCCGACCTCCAAGCGTCCATGCACACCGACCTGATCGCCGGCCGCCCCCTGGAGCTGGAAGCCCTCACCGGCGCCGTAATCCGCGCCGGACGCGCCGCCGCCGTCCCCACCCCCGTCAACGACGTCATCTACGCCCTGCTCCAGCCCCTAGCCAACGGAGTATCATAAACCCCAACCTTTTGACACCGCCCCATCGCCCCTTTACGATTGGGGAAACTCCACCCGGAGGCGAACCGATGCAAGCCAGCATGGTATCCCACATCGCCATCTGCGTCCGCGACGTAGACGCATCCCTAGGCTTTTACCGCGACATCCTCGGCATGACCGTGGACTTCGACCAAATCCAGGACACCACCGCCGGCGGCCTGCCCAGCATCTACCGCCATTCCCGCCAAACCCGCCGCACCACCCACGTCCGCTACGGCCCCGGCAAAACCGCCCCGTCCCTAGTGCTAACCTGCCACCCCGGCGAGCCACCCGACGGCCAACCCATCAAGCTCGACCAAATAGGCATCAGCCACCTATCCTTCACCGTCCCTGACGTCAAAGCCCTAGCCGAGGAACTAATCGCCAAAGGCGTCCAACTAGCCGCCCCCATAGACGCCTTCACCGCCCCCGACGGACGGGTAAGCAGCATTTTCGTATACGACCCCGACGGCATCCTAGTCCAATTCGACGACCACGGCTAAACCCAAAACCGCCAGCCCCACACCCCCATCCCAACCATCCCCCACCGCCCAGAATTAAAATACCCCCTAAAATCCCCTCCCCCTAAAAAAACAAAATCCCCTCCCCCTTAGGGGGAGGGTTAGGGTGGGGGTGAAACCATACAGACCAGGAGCCAACACCCATGCCCACCACCCCCGCCGACCGCCACGACCTAGACAAACTAACCCGCTGGAAAACCGCCCTAGACGCCGCCCCCCAAAACAACCCAAACCCATTCCCAACCTGCGCCATATTCCTAGTATCGCCCGACGACCACGCCGCCCACAACATCTTCCGCCAATACCGCGCCGCCTTCAAGGAACTAGGCGCCAACTTTCACCACCTAATCATTTTCGGCCAGCACGGAATCTCAACCACCGCAACAACATTCCTAACCGAGCTGGGAATGGAACAAACCAACATCCCCCTACTGGCAATAACCCCGCTGCCCGAAGCAACCCGCGTCTACTGCCAACCCCTACCCAAAGGCGACCAAACCGGGGAATCGGACGACAGCCAACCGTGGCGCGAAATCCTAACCCAGATCCGCGCCGCCGCCGCCAACCAATCCCCCCTAACCCTGGACCGCGCAACCGGCGCCTACCCCGGCGCCTTTCGCAACAACTCGCTAACCGAAGCAGTAGACGCCGCCCTGCAAAACCTAGCCGCCGCCCCCTAAACCATCTAGATCGCCGCGTTCACCACCGCCCAAACGCCCCACCCCGCCAGCAGCGCGCCCGTAACCCGGCTGAAATGCCCCCCCGCCGGCGCCGCCTTTTCCGCCAGCACGAAAACCGACAGCGCCGCGATCCAAACCAGATTCATCACCCCCAGCACAAACAGCAACAACATCAGCGCCCAGCAGCAACCCAGGCAATACGCCCCATGCTCCAGCCCCATCCGCAGCGCCCCGCCCCGCCCCTCCCGCCACGAAGTCATCAAAAACCCCATCGGCGTGCGGCACTGCTTCAGACAAGCGTACTTCAGCGGACTCCACTGAAACGCCCCCGCCGCCAGCAACAGCGCCCCGCCCAAATACCCGCTGGTAGCCGACCCCATCATCGACGACAGCAACGACGCCTGATGCAGCCCCCAATTCCCCAACGTAGCCGCCAAAGAAAAACCGCACCAAACGACAACATACCCGCCCAGAAAAACCCCCGTCGCAACATAAGGCGCCTCCCGCTCCCGCCGCTTGCGGTTCACCGCCGCAAACATCACCACCATCGGCGCCGCCGACGGCGTCATCATCGCCACCATCATCACCGCCCACATAACCAGCATCAACCCAAAATCCGCCGCGCCCCAAGAACGCCTATCCCCCATCGCCATCCCCATCCCCACATCGCCCATCCCCGATCCGTCCCCGGCCACATAAACCAAATAAACCCACGCCACCGCGGCAATAATCACAATACCCGCAACCACAATAACCCGATCCCGCCGCAAAACCCGCTCCAAAGCCGATGCCGACGCCCCGGACGCCCCGCCGGACGATTGACCGATCATAATCAAAAAACCCTTACCAACCTTGACCCGAATTGAGCGAACCGCAATTATCGCGGATAATACCACAACCCCGCCCCCCACTCTGACCGGGCAGAGAGGCAAAGCCCATGGCTACGATGATCCCCCAAACCATCCCCTTTGACGCCCCGGAATCGGAAAAGCGGATCTTCAACCTGCTGCGCGACGACCCCGCCGCCAATGATTGGCGCATAATCTGGTCCCACCGCCCCCGGCAGTTCGACCTGGAATCCGGCCGCCGCCGGGAAATCGACTTCCTGATAATCATCCCCAACCGCGGGATCTTGTGCCTCGAAGTCAAAGGCGGCCAATATGACATACGCGACGGCCAATGGTACAGGCCCGGAGACCGTAGCCCCATAGAGCCGCCCGATAGGCAGTCTGAACGAGCGATGTTCGCCTTGCGGAACGAACTCCGGCAACAGTTTCCCGGCCGCAACCGCTTATTGTCAGCGCCTATTGATTTCGCCGTGGCCTTTCTCGATTGGGAATGGCCGTCCGGCCTTAGCCTGCCGACGCCGCTGATTTATGACAAAGGCGTTCTTGATACGCCCGGCCAGTTGGTTAGCCGGATAGCGCACGACGCCCAGCAGTTGCGAAACCCGATCAGCGGCCGCCGCCCCAGAGGCCCCAACGACGCCACCACCCGAACCCTGCTCGACTACCTCGCCCCCAATTTCCGCCTGACCGCCGGCCCCCAACTGGACCTCATCAACCAGCAGCTAATCCGCCTCACCCAAGAACAATACATCGTGCTGGATCTGTTCGCCGAAAACCCCCGCTGCCTAATCAAAGGCGCCGCCGGCACCGGCAAAACAATGCTATCCCTAGAATACGCCCGCCGCGCCGCCCAATCCGGCGCCCGCGTCGCCCTCCTATGCTTCAACCTCCTATTAGGCAACTTCCTCAAAGAACAAACCCGAGATTACCCCCCAATATCCGCCGGCGGATTCTGGCCCGACCTCATCCGCCCCCTGATCCTCGAAAGCCCTCACCGCGAGCCATTCCTCCAAGACGAAGCAAACACCGCCAACGAAAACGAACTCTACGCCAACGTCTACCCCCGCCACGCCCACCTGGCCCTAACCGGATCCGCCCCCCAATTCGATGTCCTAGTAGTGGACGAAGCCCCCGACTTGTGCCTAAGCCCTTACCTGGATCTAATGAACCTGCTACTGGCCGGGGGATTAAGCCACGGACGCTGGGCCATGTTCGGCGATTTCAGCCATCAAGCCATATTCCCCGGCAGCCAATCCGGCTCCGAAACCGCCCTGTCGCCCCACCAACCCGCCCGGGTAACACTGCGGGTCAACTGCCGCAACGCCCTCCCCATCGCCCGCGACACCGCCCGCATCGCCGACTCCGATCTCCCCGAAACCCGCCAAATCCAAGGCCCCCGCCCCCAATACCTCTACTGGCAAGACCCCGCCCAACTCCCCAACCTACTGGACGACGAAGTCCACCGCCTCCTAACCCAAAACGTCCGCATCGAGGAAATCGTAGTCCTTTCCGAGCGCCGCCTCGAGGACAGCGGACTAGACCCCGCCCGCGCCTACGGCGGCCATCACCTAGTTACCTACCACCGCGGCCAGCGCACCGAAAGCGACGACGGCACCCCCCGCCTAAAATTCTGCCCCATCCCAGCCTTCAAAGGAATGGAAAGCGAAGTAGTAATCCTCCTCCTAGACCGCCTCGCCCCCGCCGCCAACCCTCCGCCCCGCATTAACCCCGCCGACAACCCTCCGCCCCGCCCAGCCCCCGTCAACCCCGACGCCCGGCAACCCCGCCCGCCCCTTCGACCCCCAAAACGCCCGCGCCTACGCCTACATCGGCATGAGCCGCGCCCGCGCCGCCCTAACCGTCCTCGCCCCCGCCAACCTCCGCCCCGAACTAGAATCCCGCCTGGCCGACTAACCTGTGCTGTTCCCCTTGCCGGGTAGTTAGGAGGCCAGGATGCCCGAAAATCTGTTGCCGGGTATCGAACTGGCGAATGGCGATTGCGCCGCAGTGTTGCCGGAGTTGCCGCCCGCGGACCTAATCCCGCCTCGCCGCCTATAACGGTATGCGGAAATATGGCGGATACAACGACGCCTTTGACTTTGACGCCGTTGCCGCGGCTTGTGTCGCCAACCTTGCGCTTGGGGGCGTGGTGGTCTGGATAGTTGCCGGCCAAATCATTAACGGCGGCGAAAGCGAAACGAGTTTCCGGCAGGCGTTAGGCTGTATGGGGTTGGGGCTAACGCGGCATCGAAGCGCGGGAGCGTATGGACATACCGGGCATTGAAGCAAGATGCGGACACTAACGATCTCCCTTGCCAAGAACTCACATTCCACCCCGCCCGGTTCCCGCCGCAGCTTGCCCGCGACCACATCCTAGGCTGGACCAACCTCGGCGATCTGGTAATCGCCCCGCTAGTGGGCCGCGGCACAACCTTGCGGGTGGCGGCGGATTTGGGGCGGCGGGCAATCGGGATCGAAATCAACCCCGAATACTGCCAGCAAATCCGGCGGCGACTGGCGCAATCCGTGCCGCCGGTGGGGAACTAGGTATGAACTACCCCGCAAGTGGCACAGAACAGATTACCCCCCCAACCATCGGATACCTAGACGCGCCAAGCCCCCCAACCTACGGCCGCGCCGTGATTGGCGCCGCCTGCGGGTCGATGATATGCACCTCCCCCGTCATTGCCGCCAAGTAAAGCAGCCCGTCCCGCTCCAAAATCGCCGTAACCAGAGGCCCGCCCGACAATATCCTGAACCGCCGGAAAGTCTCATATTCAAAACGGTCAATCACCAGCCCCCCGCCCGCATCCCCCAGATGCAGATAAGCCACATATATCCCGCTTTCATTGGCATGAGCGAAAGAGGATACCGTGCCCTCCAGCACCGCCACCGGCTCAATCACCCCGGCCTCCGGCGGCGCCAAATTAGTCCCCCAGTAAGGAAACCCGTAAAACCCGCCCGGCACAATCGCGTTCAGCTCTTCCCTCTGGCAACAATCGGCCAGCCCGTCTTGCGAATCGTTATCCGCCCCGTAAATCGTGCCGTCCGGCGCTATGGAAATCCCGTAAATGTTGCGAAATCCGGTAGCCCATACCTCCACCTCCGCCTCCCCGTTTTCCGGCGGCGGACGAAACCGCGCAATGGTTCCCGCCAAGTCCGTCCGCCCCCCGCTGGCCGCCACTTCCTGCTCCACCTCCGCCAAGAACCCGCCGCTCGCATCAGGATAATGCCCCGTATGCCCGATGCTCACATAAACCCACTCGCCGTCATTCACCAGCCCGTTGGCGCTATGATCCCGCCCCAAAGTCAAGATCCGCCCCACCACCTGCCGCGGCTGGTCCAGCCCGCCATCCGCCCCGATGCGGTATGACATAATCCGGGCATTGACCCGCTGGAGCAAGTCCAGCAGCTCCGCATCGCTCCTGCTGCCCGTGTCCGCCGAACACCGGAAAATCTCCGTTCTGGTGGGCTGCGGCAGCTCCTCCACCAACCGGCAAAGGTTGCCCAAATCCGTCACATAAAGCCGCCCGTCCAACACCGTCAACCCTTGAGGTATACTCAACCCGTCCAGCACCTCCGCAACTTCGCCCGTATCAACATCCAACAACTGAATACGCCCATCATACTGCGCCAAATACATCCGGCTCTCATCCAGCCAAGCCGCCGCCGTCAACACCCCCCCGACCTCCAACACCCCGCAATAACCATCAGCATCACAACGTCCCGTCCCGTCCCGTCCCGTCCCGTCCCGTCCCGTCCCGTCCCGGCGTAGGCGTAGGCGCAGGTGTAGGTGTAGGTGTAGGTGTAGGCATAAGCGCAGCCGTAGGCGCGGCGGTCGCCGTCGGCGCCGGCGTAGCCGTAGCCGTAGGCAATGGCGTAACGGTTGGCGCCGGCATCAGCGTAGCCGTAGGCGTAGGCAAAGACGTCGGCGTATCAACGGGAACAAGAGCAACCGTAGCGACCGGCGCCGGCGCCAACGTCGGCGCAGCCCCTTGACCATCCCCGCAACCCGCCAACAAAATGATGATGCACAGCAACCCCGCCGCCAACCCATACATCCTCAAGTCGCCAAACATCGCAGACAGTTTCGGCATATCCAATCCCAAGCGGCTTTACAGCGGAGCAGGCAACCCAAGAAAATCCCGCCCGATTATACCGGAAAACCGCGTATCGTCAACAAACCGCCCCTTGCCCCGCCAATCCCCCCAACCCTTGACCGCCGGGCAACTAGTGCTATAATTCACCCCGCAGGAGGTGGGCAATTGCAAGCATTTGATTATGTAGCTCCAAAAAGCATCGCAGACGCCGTCTCGATCCTCAACCAAAACGGCGACCAAGCCAGGATGATCGCCGGCGGCACCGACATCCTCGTTATGATGCGCGCCGGGCGCCGCCTGGCCGACATCGTCGTCGACGTCAAGGAAATCCCCGAACTCAACCAAATGACCTACAACCCCCAAAACGGCCTCACCCTGGGCGCCGCCGTCCCGTGCCATCGCATATATGAGGATGCCACCCTGGCCGCGGCCTACCCCGGGCTCATCGACTCCGCAGCCCTCATCGGCGGCATCCAAATCCAGGGCCGCGCCAGCATCGGCGGCAATCTATGCAACGCCGCCCCCAGCGGCGACTCCATCCCCGCGGTCATCGCCCTCAGCGGCATCTGCAACATCGCCGGCCCCAACGGAACCCGCCAGCTACCCGCCGAGGATTTCTGCACCGCCCCCGGCCAAAACGCCCTCCAGCGCGGCGAACTGCTGGTATCCATATCCTTCCCCGCGCCCCAAGCCCATTCGGGCGCCAACTACCAGCGCTTCATCCCCCGCAACGAAATGGACATCGCCGTCGCCGGCGTCGGCAGCTCCGTGGTCCTGGACCCCTCCGGGCAGACCTTCGTCTCCGCCCGCATCTCCCTCGCCTCGGTAGCCCCCACCCCGGTCTTTTCCCGCGCCGCCGGCGAAAGCCTCACCGGCCAACCCGTTTCCGACGAATCCATCCGCCAAGCGTCCGAACTCGCCATGGCCGACGCCAAACCCATCAACGATATGCGCGGCACCATCCGCCAGCGCACCCACCTAATCGGCGTGCTGACGCGCCGCACCCTCAACATCGCCGTAGCGCGCGCCAAGGGAGGCTAAAGGATGCCCGGAGTCGTTCACGTTCAGGCCAAAATCAACGGCGAGGATACCAATTTCCTCTGCGAACCGCGCCAAAGCCTGCTGGAAGTTTTGCGCGACGTCCTCGGTATGACCGGCACCAAAGAGGGCTGCAACGACGGCAACTGCGGCGCCTGCACCATCATGCTCGACGGCCGCATCGTCGATTCCTGCCTGGTCCTCGGCGTCGAAGCCCAGGGCCGCGACATCCAAACCATCGAGGGCATGGCCTCCCCCGGCGGCCTCCACCCCCTCCAGCAGTCCTTCCTCGAAAACGCCGCCCTCCAATGCGGCATCTGCACCCCCGGCTTCCTGGTCGCCTCCCGCGCCCTCCTCGACGCCGAACCCGACGCCGACGAAGGCCGCATCCGCCACTGGCTCGCCGGCAACCTATGCCGCTGCACCGGCTACGACAAAATAGTCCGCGCCGTACTCCAAGTAAGCACCACCACCGAAAAATAACCTTCGTCATCCCCAGATATTCCCTCCCCCTAAGGGGGAGGGTTAGGGTGGGGGTGAACCCCCAAAAGCACCAACCCCCCCCCATCCCAACATCCCCTCCCCCCCAGCGGGAGGGCCGGGGCGGGGGCGAACCCCAAAACCCAAAGGCGGCTCCCCAACGAGCCGCCTTTCCAATACACCCCATCAACCCCAACAAGAGGTGACCGCCAGTGACTACCCCCAACCAAGTCCTATCCGAAATCGAATACAACGTCGTCGGCAAACGCCCCGTGCGCCCCGACGGCGTCGACAAAGTCACCGGACGCGCCCAATACGGCGCCGACATCCAACTAACCGGCCTGCTCCACGGCAAAGTCCTACGCAGCCCCCACCCCCACGCCCGCATCCGCTCCATCAACACCGCCCAAGCCCAAGCCCTCCCCGGCGTCAAAGCCGTAATCACCGCCCAAGACCTGCCCTTCGCATCCCTCTCCAAAGACGAACTCGGCGCCGACTACGGACGCCTCAAGTTCGCCTCCGACCACATCCTCGCCAGCGACAAAGCCCTCTACAAAGGCCACCCCATCGCCGCCGTCGCCGCCGTCAACCCCCACATCGCCGAATCCGCCCTCGCCCTCATCGAAGTCGACTACGAAGTCCTGGACGCCGTAGTCGACGTCCGCCAGGCAATGAAAGACGACGCCCCCATCCTCCACGACGAACTCCGCACCTCCGCCATGGGCCAAACCGGCGACCAACCCACCAACATCGCATCCCATCTCAGCTACGAAAAGGGCGACGTAGCCCAAGGCTTCACCGAAGCCGACATCGTTATCGAAAGAGAACTAACCACCGCATCGGTGCATCAAGGCTACATCGAACCCCACAACGCCACCGCTTTCTGGAACGCCGACGGCCAATTGAACCTCTGGACCAGCACCCAAGGCGCCTTCGCCGTCCGCGCATCAGTGGCCGACGTCCTCCGCCTCCCCGTCTCCCGCGTCAAAGTCACCCCCATGGAAATCGGCGGCGGCTTCGGCGGCAAAATCACCGCCTACCTCGACGCCATCGCCGCCCTCCTGTCCCAAAAAGCCGCCGCCCCCGTCAAACAACTAATGTCCCGCGCCGAAGTCTTTGAAGCCTCCGGCCCCGCCCCCGGCTCCTGGATGAAAGTCAAAGTCGGCGCCAAAAACGACGGCCGCCTAACCGCCGTCCAAATGGCCGTCGCCATGGACGCCGGCGCCTACCCCGGCTCCCCCGTAATGCAAGCCATCACCTGCGCCTTTGCCTGCTACGACGTAGCCAACGGCAAAGTAGACGGCTACGACGTTGTAGTCAACAAACCCAAAACCGCCGCCTACCGCGCCCCCGGCTCCCCCCAGGCCGCCTTCGGCGTCGAAACCGTAATGGACGAACTCTGCCGCGAGCTTGACCTCGACCCCATCGAATTCCGCCTGCTCAACGCCGCCAAAGAAGGCACCCGCCGCATCGAAGGCCCCGTCGCCCGCCGCATCGGCCTCATCGAATGCCTCGAAGCCGCCCGCGACCACGACCACTATCGCGCCCCCGCATCCGGCCATCACGCCGGCCGCGGCGTCGCCGCCGGCTACTGGATGAACCGCGGCTTCCAATCCAGTTGCGTTACCACCGTCAACTTTGACGGCACCGTCAGCCTCATTATGGGCTCCGTCGACATCGGCGGCACCCGCGCCTCCATCGCCCAGCAAACCGCCGAAACCCTCGGCATCGCCTACGAGGATGTCAAACCCACCGTAGTCGACACCGACTCCATCGGCTTCACCTTCATCACCGGCGGCAGCCGAACCTCCTTCGCCACCGGCCTCGCCGCCATCGAAGCCGCCGAATCCGTCAAATCCCAGCTAATCGCCCGCGCCGCCAAAATCTGGGACGCCCCCGAGGACGCCGTCGAATACGCCGACGGCCAAGTCCGCCACAAGTCCGACCCCGAACTCCGCTTCACCTTCAAGGAACTCGCCCGCCAACTCGCCGCCACCGGCGGCGCCATCGCCGGCCAATCCAACGTCGACCCCGCCGGCGAAGGCAATTCCTACGCCGTCCACCTCGCCGACGTCGCCGTCGACCCCGACACCGGCAAAACCGAAATCACCCGCTACACCGCCATTCAAGACGCCGGCAAAGCCGTCCATCCCAGCTACGTCGAAGGCCAAATGCAAGGCGGCGTCGTCCAGGGCATCGGCTGGGCCCTCAACGAGGAATACTACTTCGACCCATCCGGCCGCATGATGAACCCCACCTTCCTTGACTACCGGATGCCCACCTCCCTCGACCTCCCGATGATCGACACCGTAATCGTCGAAGTCGCCAACCCCGGCCACCCCTACGGCGTCCGCGGCGTCGGCGAAGTCCCCATCGTCCCCCCCATGGCCGCCATCGCCAACGGCATCCGCCAGGCCACCGGCCTCCGCCTCGACAGCCTCCCCATGACCCCCGGCAAAATCCTCGAAGCCCAATGGCAACAAAACGCCCAATAACCCCGCAAACCCCAATCCCTCCGGGGGCGGATCCCATCCCCGCCCCCGCCAACCCAACCCCCGCAGGAGGGCGGACGTGGCGAAAGTATACATCCCCACCATGCTGCTGCCCTTGACCGGCGGCGTCAAGCAAACCCAATGCCCGGGCCGCAACGTCCGCCAGATCATCGACGCCCTGGACGCCCAATACCCCGGCATCAAATCCCGCCTGGTAGAGGACGGCGAAATCCGCTCCAACCTAGCCGTATCCATCGATGGCGACATCGCCCGCATGGGTATGCTAGAGCGCGTCGCCGAAACCAGCGAAATCCACTTCGTACCCGCCATCGCCGGCGGCTAACCCGCCCCGGATCGCCGCCCCCCCGCCGGAATAATTGACTAGCCGGAATAATGCCAAGTAAAATAACCCCGGCAAACCCCCGCCGCGGCCCCTTGTCGCGCGCGTTCATTCCGGCGCATCGCATTCGGATGGTAATGATCGAAAAAACGCCCCCCCCAGCGGAAACCCTAGTATCCTCCGGCGGAGTAGTCCTCCGCCGCAACAACGGACAACTGGAAACCGTGCTCTGCGGGCGCACCAACCCCACCCGCTGGAGCCTCGCCAAAGGCACCCCAGACCCCGGCGAAACCCTCGAACAAACCGCCCTCCGCGAAGTCCGCGAGGAAACCGGCCTCGAAGTCCAACTAGGCCAACCCCTCGGCAACATCGAATACTGGTTCGACGACCACGACCACGACACCCGCTACCACAAAACCGTCCATTTCTACCTGATGTCCCCCATCGGCGGCCACACCGACCAACACGACCCCGAATTCGAGATCGTCCAATGGTTCCCCATCAACGACGCCCTGAACGCCCTAACCTACGACAACGAAGCCGGCGTCCTGCGCCGCGCCGTAACCATCATCCAATCCCAGCAAGGATAGGCCGCATAATGGTGGAACTCAAAGGCGCCAAAGTCGTCCTGCGCGACAAGCGCATTCAAGACGCCGAAAAAGACTACCGCTGGCGCAGCGACCCCGAAATCGCCCGCCTCGACGCCTCCCAGCCCCTAAGTATGTCCTACGACCGCTTCCTAAAGCTATTCCAAAGCCAGATGCGCTACCCCACCCCCGGCAGCCACCACTTCGGCGCCGACGCCATCGATGGCACCTACATCGGCAACTGTATGTACTACGACCTCGACAGCATCAAACGCGAAGCCGAAATGGGCATCGTCATCGGCGACCGCGACTACTGGAGCAATTCCTACGGCTACGACGCCGTTACCACCCTCCTCGACTATATGTTCTCCCAAATGAAACTCAACCGCGTCTACCTCCACACCCTCGAATGGAACGAGCGCGCCTTGCGCGCCTTCACCCGTTGCGGCTTCAAGCCCGTCCGCCGCGTCCGCCGCCTCACCCGCGACTTCATCCTAATGGAAGTCCTGCGCCAAGACTGGTTCGCCACCGCCGAGCAACGCCTAGCCGCCCGCTACCAAACCGCCCCCCAATCCCCCAACGGAAAACCCCCAACCGCCAGCCCAGCCCCCACCCCCAAAAACGCCCCAGCCACCAACATCGCCCCAAACACCAAAGCCGCCCCGAACACCAAAGCACCCCCCTCGTCAACCCCGCCGCTAAACCCGCCGCCCCCCGACCCCACCCCCCACCATCAACCCAAACCCCGCCGCCGCTCCGTCTTCCCCCGTTCCTAACCCCTATACCTCCCCACCGTCAAACCCGCCGCCCTCCGACACCACCCCCGCCCCCCGCCATCAACCCACAAACCCCACCGCCGCTCCGTCTTCCCCCGTTCCTAACCGCCATACCCCCACCGTCAAACCCGCTCCCCGCCGACACCGCCGCCCCCTATTCTGTTCAGTTTGCTGGGTAGTTAGGGGGTAAGAATGTCCGAAAATCTGTTGCCGGGTATCGAACTGGTGAACGGGGATTGCGCCGCGGTGTTACCGGAGTTGCCGCCCGCGGACTTAATCCTCACCTCGCCGCCCTATGACCATCTGCGGGAATATGGCGGATACAGTGGCGCGTTTGACTTTGACGCTATCGCCACGGCTTGTGTTGCCAACCTTGCGCCGGGTGGGGTGTTGGTCTGGGTGGTTGGCGACCAGATCGTTGACAGCGGCGAAAACGGAACGAGTTTCCGGCAGGCGTTGGCGTTTATGAGGTTGGGGTTGACGCTGCATCAGACGCTGTTCGCCGAGCATTGGAGTCTGTCTGGTATGCGGCGCAATGCCTACTATCGCGACATTGAGTATATGTTTGCGCTCAGCAAAGATCCCCCCGCTACTGCAAACCTGTTGGATGACAGACCCGCAAAATGGCCTGGATCCCCTAGCAAGCGAAAAATAGCGGCAGGGCGCAATGGCGATTACCAACCCAACTACACAGGCACTGCCGGCGTCATCCCTGATCACATCCGACGTGGATCAGTCTGGTATTACAGGACGGATATGGCGGCCGGGATTAACAACGGCGATCTGGATTGTCAAACCCTTGCCGCCCATCCTGCGGTATTTCCGCCGCAGCTTGCCCGTGACCATATCCTAAGCTGGACAAACCCCGGCGATCTGGTAATCGATCCGATGGTTGGCAACGGCACAACGCTAAGGGCGGCGGCGGATTTGAGTCGGCGGGCAATCGGGATCGAAATCAACCCGGAATACTGCGAACTCATCCGGCGGCGGCTGGCGCAATCCGTGCTACCGATGGAGGTCTAGGGCTTGATACTACCCAGCAAACTGAACAGAACACCGCCCCCCGCCATCAACCCAAACCCCGCCGCCGCTCCGCCATCCCCCGTTCCTAACCGCCATACCGCCCATCTGCCCCACCGTCAAACCCGCCGCCCCCGACGACAACCCCCCACCCCTACCCCGCGGACGCCGCCGCGATTGCCTCCGCCAAACCAACCGCCCCGGCATACAACGCCCGCCCCACCACCACCCCCTCCACCCCGGTAGACGCCAAACTCCGTATATCGCCCACCGACCCCACCCCCCCCGACGCCAGCACTGCCAGACCCGTCTCCCGCGCCAGCCGGGCGCTGTGATCCAAATCCGGCCCCGCCATCATCCCATCCCGCGCAATATCCGTATACAACAGCCGCGCCACCCCCAAACCCGCCATCCGCCGCCCCAAATCCAAAGCCGTCATTTCCCCCGACTCCGTCCACCCCTCCACCGCCACCACCCCGTCCCGCGCATCCACCGCGACCACCACCCGGTCGCCCCCGTGTTCCGCGCACACCGCCGCCACCATCCCCGGATCCCGCACCGCCGCCGTCCCGATAACCACCCGTTCCGCCCCCGCCGCCAGCCATTCCCGCGCCGCATCCGCCCCCCGTATCCCCCCCCCAACCTGCACCGGAATATCCAACGCCAACACAATCGCTGATATAATCCGCAAATGCACCGGACGCCCCGTCGCCGCCCCGTCCAAATCCACCAAATGCAACCGCCCCGCCCCTTCCGCCTGCCACCGCAAAGCCATAGCCACCGGATCATCGGAAAACACCGTTTCCCGCCCGAAATCCCCCTGCCGCAGCCGCACGCAACGCCCCCCCCGCAAATCAATCGCCGGAATCACTTCCATACCCCCCCCTTACATCCCCGCCGCCATCGCCACAAAATTGCGATAAATCCGCAGCCCCGCCGGCCCGCTCTTTTCGGGATGAAACTGCGTCGCCACCACCCCGCCCCGGGCATAAACGCTACAAAACGACAGCCCATACTCCGTAGCCCCGATCACCCCCTCCGGCTCCTCCGGCTCCGCATAAAAGCTATGCACGAAATAAAAATAGCTCCCCGAATCAACCCCATCCAAAGCCGGATGCGTCCCCTTCAAGGCAACGCTGTTCCAACCCATGTGCGGAATCTTCAACGCCGCCCCCCCCGAATCCCCCCCAACCATCCCCCGCGGCAGCCGCCGAACCCGCCCCGGCACAATCCCCAGACAAGGCGCCCCCCCCTCCTCATCCGTCCAATCCAGCAGCAATTGCAGCCCCAGACAAATCCCCAAAAACGGACGCCCGCTCCCCGCGAAATCCCGCAGCGGCTCCACCAGCCCCCGCTGCCGCAGCGCCGCCATCGCCGCCGGCCCCGAACCCACCCCCGGCAGCGCCGCCGCATCCGCCCCCGCCAACTCCCCCGCATCCCCGCTCACCACCGGCACCACCCCGCACGACTCCAGCGCCCGCGCAACGCTCCGCAAATTCCCCGACTCGTAATCCACCACCACCAGCTTCATAACCCCCGCCCCCCTTACGTCCGCTGCCCGGTAGCCCGTTCGATCGGCAAATCCCGATCCTCATACCGCGCCGCCACAAACAGCAAATCCCCCAACCGATTCAAATACGACAGCAGCAAATCGTTAGTCAGCAGCCCCTCCTCCGCCATCGCCACCACCCGCCGCTCCGCCGTCCGCACCACGCAACGCGCCAAATCCATCGCCGCCGACGCCGCCGAACCCCCCGGCAGGATAAACACCTTCGGCATCTCCATATCCTGCTCCAGCCCGTCGATCGCATCCTCCAAATGCTGCACCATCTCCGGCGTCACCGGCGAAAAATGCTGCTGAAACAAATCATACTTCCCCGGATCCGTAGCCAGCTCCGCCGCCACGATGAAAAGCTCGCTTTGCAGCCCCCGCAACAACTCCTTAACCCGCAAATCCCCCGACATCGCCCGCGCCAGCCCCATCGCCGACACCGCCTCATCCGTAATCCCGTACGCCTCCGTATGCGGGTTATTCTTGGAAATCCGCCCCCCATAAAGCAGGCTAGTCTCCCCCTTATCCCCAAACTTAGTATAAACCCGCTTCCGATACTCCCCCGAAGCCGAACTAGTCACAACAAAACCCCCAAAAACCCAAATAACACCCCCGCCCCAACCCCAACAATTGTAGCACACCCACCCCACCAAAACCGCCCCCACCCCCGCCAACCCAACACCCCCCAAATCCTCCCACTCAACCCCCACCCTACTACAATCCCCAACCCCTCCCCTGCCGAGCCAACAAATCCCCTCCCCCGGAGGGGGAGGGTTAGGGTGGGGGCGCGCCCCCAATCCCCCCACCCAACGCCCCCCACCCCTTGCCAAACCCCAACCCCCATCCTGAGCCTGCCGATGTCATCCTGAGCTTGTCGAAGGACGCAACCCCATACCCCCCAACCCCCCCGCCAATATGGTATATTGATACACCAACCCCCAACCCCCCGGCGGCCATCCCGCAAACAGGGCAGCGAGCAATGACCCCCCAGCTATCCAAATCCCGATTCCAATACGGCCGCCAATGCCTAAAGCGGCTCTACCTCGAATGCCGCCGCCCCAACGCCGCCGACCCGGTAGACCCCGGCCGCCAGGCCATCCTCAGCGCCGGCGCCGCCGTAGGCGAACTCGCCCGCCGCCGTTTCCCCGGCGGACGCCTCATCCCCGGCAACTACCGCGAGCATAACCAGGCCGTAGCCACTACCGCCGCCCTCCTCGCCGACCCCACAATCCCCGCCCTCTACGAAGCCGCCTTCACCTCCGACGGCATCCGCCTAAGGGCCGACATCCTCAAACGCAACGGCACCCAAGCATTCGACCTCATCGAAGTAAAATCCGCCGCCCGCGTCAAAGCCGAATACATCACCGACGCCGCCATCCAAGTCTACGCCGTCGAAACCGCCAACATCCCCGTCAACCGCGCCTGCATCATGCACATCAACAACGCCTACAACTACCCCGGCGGCCCCTACGATATGCAACAGCTATTCACCCTGGTCGACGTAACCGACCCCGTCCGCTCCTTCATCGCCGACCAAATGCCCTACGAACTCGCCCGAATGCGCCAAACCCTCCAACTGGACCACGCCCCCGACATCCCCACCGGCCCCCACTGCCAAAACCCCTACCGCTGCTCCTTCTACGAACACTGCCACCCCAACGAACCCGCAACCCCAAAGCCGCTCCACATCGGACCCGGCCTGCGCCCCGCCCTAAACCAAATCCCCTTCCCCCTAACCTTTCTCGACTTCGAAGCCGCCAACCCCGCCCTCCCCTTATACCCCAACACCCGCCCCTACCAGAAAATACCCTTCCAATGGTCCCTCCACATCCGCGACGCCGCCGGCAGCCTAACCAAAAAATCCTTCCTCAACCACGACGCCAACGACCCCCGGGAACGCCTCGCCGCCGCCCTGCTGCGCAACATCCCCCCCAACGGCGCCATAATCACCTATTCCCACTACGAAAGCGAAGTAATCCGAGACCTCGCGCAAAAATTCCCCCAGCACGCCCCCCGCCTCCTCCCCCTCCTGGACCGCATAACCGACCTCTACCGCTTGATTAAAACCCACTGCCATCACCCCGAATTCAGCGGCGGCTACTCCCTAAAATCCGTCCTCCCCGTCCTAATCCCCAACCTGAACTACGCCGACCTCGACATCAGCGACGGCCACGCCGCCGCCGCCGCCTACACCCAAATGATCGCCCCCGACACCCCCCAACTCGATAAAGCCAAAACCCGCCAATCCCTACTAGCCTACTGCCAAAGAGACACCGAAGCCATAGCCCGCATCTACCAAGCCCTAACCACCCAATCCGGCGCCTAACCCCCCAATCCGGCACCTAACCCCCGCTCCCGCCCCCCCAATCATCCTGAGCTTGTCGAAGGATACCCCCGCATCCGGCGCCTAACCCCCCGCATCCGGCGCCTAACCCCCGCTCCCGCCCCCCCAATCATCCTGAGCTTGTCGAAGGATGCCCCCGCATCCGGCGCCTAACCCCCGCTCCCGCCCCCCAAATCATCCTGAGCTTGTCGAAGGATACCCCCCATCCGGCGCCTAACCCCCGCTCCCGCCCCCCAATCATCCTGAGCTTGTCGAAGGATACCCCCATCCGGCCACAAAACGCGAGTAAATGCATCGGCAACCACTATCACCGCCAGTGTTATCATATCTAGAATGCTATCATCGATAGTTGGAAAACCGCGGCCACCCCACCACCCGGCCGCCACAACACCGAGGTGATTTACAATGCCCAACGAAGTCCGCATCATCGGCATCGGCGGTATGCCCGAACTCAACCCCGGCGACGACCTCCCCGCCCTAATGATGGACGCCGCCGCCGCCCAAAACACCCCCATCCAGGAAGCCGACATCCTGGTAGTCACCCAAAAAATCATCTCCAAAGTAGAGGGCAAGGTCATGAGCATCGAGGAAATCGAAGCCTCCCCCTTCGCCCTGACCATCACCGAAGGCCACCGCCGCGACCCCCGCCACACCGAAATGATCCTCCGCGAAGCCCGCCGCATCGTCCGCATGGAACGCGGCGTAATCATCGTCGAAACCAAACACGGCTTCTTCTGCGCCAACGCCGGCATCGACGCCTCCAACATCCCCGGCGACAAAACCATCGCCTTACTCCCCGACGACTCCGACGCCTCCGCCCGCCACATCCGCAACGCTGTCCAAACCCGCCTCGGCATCAACGTCGCCGTAATAGTATCCGACACCTTCGGCCGCCCCTGGCGCAACGGCGCCGCCAACTGCGCCATCGGCGTCGCCGGCATCGACCCCCTCCTCGACTACGTAGGCTCCCTCGACGCCTACGGCAACATCCTCCACACCACCCAAATCGCCATCGCCGACGAACTAGCCGCCGCCGCCGAACTAGTCACCGGCAAAGCCCTGGGCATCCCCGTATCCATCATCCGCGGCTACCAATTCCAACCCACCGAAAACGCCAACATCCAACGCCTCCTACGCAACAACGAAAAAGACCTATTCCGCTAACCCCACCCCCCCAAAACCCAAACCGTCCCTTATTGCCCTACCTCCAAAACTCCTTATCACCTACCCTCAACCCCCCCCGTAATTCCCTCCCCTTAAGGGGGAGGGTTAGGGTGGGGGTGAGAACCTCCCAAAAACCAACCCCCCCACCCCAAAACCCGCCCCCAACCCATCCCCCAAATCCCCGCCCCCCCCCAATTCATCCTGAGCTTGTCGAAGGATGAATTGGGCATCCCCCCCAACCCCCAACCCAACTCCAAAACCCCCGCCCCCCAAGAACCAAAAATCCCCTCCCCCTTAGGTGGAGGGTTAGGGTGGGGGTGAATCCCTCCAAAAACCAACCCCACCCAATCCCCAAAAATCCCCCCACCCAACCCCTTGACAAACCCCAAACTAACGTTCTACAATAACCCCAATGCCAAAACCTCATTCCCCCAAACGGCGCCGAATGGGGGGAGCTACGGGGTAAAGTCCCGGCCGGGATAAAGACAGGCAGTCGTGTGGTGTGTGTGTGTCCGGACTTGTGGTGGTGTGGTGTGGCCGCCCCGCATTAGTCCCGAGCCTGCTCAAAAGGATGTCCCGCGGGGGGGAGGCCCCCGGGGCTCCATCCCGGGCTAAGCGAAGGATGACCTGCGGAACCGCCCGAATCCTGACCGTGTCCAAGGATGTCCCGCGGGGGGGTGGCCTCCGGGGCTCCATCCCGAAGCGGTCACATAAGGGATGACAGGCGGGGCGGATGTGGGGGGTGCGTGTGGGGGGTGTGGTGTGGTGTGGCGACGAACGGGAGGTAGCCGCAGCCGGCGGCGGCTAGCTTAAAAATTCAACCCAAGAGGCAACCAATGGCAACCCAAACCAGAAACCCCAGCAAAGGCAACCCAATCAGGAAAACCCCGAAAACCCATCCAACGGGAAACCCCAACCGGGGCCAACCCCTATTAACCCCAAGGAGCATATAATGCCGCCCTAAAACCTACGGAAACCACCGGATCCCAAAAAACCGCCCATTGCCAACCCAGGCAAAGGGCAACACCGCGCATCCCAAACCGCCCAACGCCCCGCGTTACCGGCGGAAAAGGATGACAAAAGCCCATTGCGGCGCGTCACGCTTGCCGCAACGGGCTTTCGCGCTATCCCCCTGCCATCGCCAACCCCATCAAACCGCGCGAACCCGCCCCTAATACTCCCCCCCGTCAAACCGCACCGTCCTAGCCCGCTCCCGCTGAAACCGCAAATAAGCCCCCCGCGACATCGCCGCCCTATGCCCCCCCTTAACCTCCTTCCCCTGCTTCGCCCCATCCGCCAGCAAATCCACCACCACCATCGCCATAATCTTCGCCGGATTGATCACCGCCATCTCATAATCATTGATCACATAACTCTTGCTATGCCCCGGCCCCGTCGCCCCCGCCGTATACGGATGAACCGCCGGCATCAAATGCGACAAATCCCCCATATCCGTAGACCCCCCACGATTGCGCGCCGCCGGCATCACCATCATCGCCTTCTCCCCCACCACCGCCGCCGCATTACTCCGAAACAGCCCCTGCAACCGCGTATCATTCTGCATCGGCAAATACCCCGGAATCGTCGTAATCTCCACCTCCGCCCCCACCGCCAACGCCCCCGACTTAAAACAACGATCCACCGCCTCCGAATGCTTCACCACCGCCGCCGGCGTCCCCGAACGCACCCGCCACTCCAAACGCACATCCGAAGGCACCGCGCTGACCGCCTCGCCCCCCCGCGTCATAATCCCGTGAATCCGCACCGTATCCTCCCCCCGATGCGTCTCCCGCACCGCGTTAATCGCCTGCAACGCAAAAGACGCCGCATTCAGCGCATTCACCCCCAAATGCGGCGCACTCCCCGCATGAGCCCCCCGCCCCAAATAACGCACATACTTCACCACATGACCATTGCTCGTACCCCCCACCGCAAACTTCCGCTCCCCCATATCGCTCGCCGTATGGCACATCATCGCGATATCCACATCATCAAACTTCCCCAGCCGGATCAGCTCCTGCTTCCCCCCCAAAAACTCCAGCTTCTTCCGCGCCCGCAGCTCCAAACGCTGCTCCACCTCGATAAACTCCTCCGCCGGCACCGCAAAAGGAATAATCTCCCCGCTAAGCCCCCCCAGCACCTCCGGCGTCATCAACCCCAAAGTCGCCCCCAGCATCATCCCAATCTGGCAATGATGCCCGCAAGCATGAGCCGCCCCCGTCCGCGGATCCGCATTCGGATGCTCCGTAACCACCAACGAATCCAGCTCCCCCAAAAGCGCCACCCGCGGCCCCGAACCCGCACCCCCCGCAATCCGCCCCTTCAGCCCCGTCAGTGCCAGCCCGCTCTCATGCCGAATCCCCCACTCATTAAACTTCTGCGCCACCAACCCCGCCGTCCGGTACTCCCGGAACCCCGCCTCAGGATGCGACAATACCTGCTGCGCGATCCCCACAATCTCCTTCTTCCGCTTCTCAATCGTCTCGCAGACCCGCCGCTTCAACTCTTCAACCGTCAACATAACTACGCGCCCTTGAAAGTTTCTTCCCCGGCCAACCCCCCAACACATCTACGCGCCCTTGAAAGTTTCTTCCCCGGCCAATCCCCCAACACATCTACGCGCCCTTGAAAGTTTCCTCCCCGGCCAATCCCCCAACACATCTACGCGCCCTTGAAAGTTTCCTCCTTGGCCAATCCCCGCATAAACCTCAGATACTCCCCCCGCGTCATCTCCGCCCGATGCCCCGAAACAATCCCCCCGCCCACCGCCGCCCCATCCGCCAGCAAATCAATCGCCGTCGCCGCCAGCGCCTTCGCCGCCGTCACCACCGCCAGCCCATAATCCTCCACCACATAATCCGCCCCATGCCCAATCCCAGTAGCACCCCCCACATACGGATGAATCGCCGGCATCAAATGACTAATGTCCCCCATATCCGTAGACCCGCCCCGATGCCGCACATACCCCACCTGATCCTCCCCCACCAACTGCGCCGCATTCGCCCGGAAAACATCATTCATCGCCCCATTCTGCCGCAACGGCAAATACCCCGGAATCGTCTGAATCACCACCTCACCCCCCACCGCCATCGCCCCCGCCTTCAGCGCCCGATCCACCTTCCCGTTAGCATCCATGATCGCCTCCAGCGTCCGCCCCCGCACAAAAGTCTCCATCCGCACATCCGCCGGCACCGCGCTAACCGCCTCCCCCCCCTTCGTAATTATCGGATGCACCCGAATACTGTCATCATCCCGGAAAGTCTCCCGGTTATAATGAATCGCGCTCAACGCCAAAGACGCCGCATTAAGCGCATTGATCCCCAAATGCGGCGCACCCCCGGCGTGCGCCCCCCGCCCCACAAACTGAATCTTCTTCGCCAGCGTCCCGTTATTCGCATCGCTGACGCACAACTGCCGCTCCTCAGGATTCGACGTAGTATGCATCATCATCGCCAAATCAATATCGTCAAACTCCCCCAACCGCACCAACTCCGGCTTCCCCCCCAAAAACTCCAGCTTCCCCTCCCGCCGCAACGAATCCCGGTACTCGATCTCGATATACTCCTCCGCCGGCACCGCCATAAACGCCAAACGCCCGCTAAGATGCTCCAGCACCCCCGGCGCCCCCAAAGCCATCGCCGCCCCCAGCATCATCCCGATCTGGCAATGATGCCCGCAAGCATGAGCCGCCCCCGTCTCCCCATCCGCAAAAGGATGTTCATTCACAATCAAAGAATCCAGCTCCCCGATAACCGCCAAAGCCGGCCCCGGACTCCCCCCCACCAAATCCGCCCGCACCCCCGTAAGCGCCAGCCCCACCCGCGCCGGCATCCCCAGCTCCCCAAACTTCCCCGCCACCAACCGCGAAGTCTTAACCTCCCGGAACCCCGGCTCCGGACTAGCCAAAATCGCCCGCGCCACCCCCGCCAGCTCCTCCGCCCGAGCATCAATAACCTCCCCCGCCCGCCGCTTCAACTCCTCCCGAGAAACCCGAACCCCCCTACCTGCCACCATACCAACACCCCCAAAAAATCAAATCCCCCAAACCCCAAGCAAATTGTAGCACGTCCCCCAACCTCAATAAATCCCCTCCCCCGGAGGGGGAGGGTTAGGGTGGGGGCGCACCCCCAACCCGCCAACCAATGCCACCCCCTTTGCCACCCCCATCCCAACCTCCATATCCCGCGGCATACCCGCCGCCATCCCCACACCGAACCCACCCTAGCCCCCACCGCCTGCGGCACACCCGCACTCCCCAACCCCGAAACCGCCCAACCCCCCATATCCGCCGCCCCCGTCCCCCCAAACGCCCAAGCCCGCGTTCCCACCCCGCCCCCAATAACACCCCCTAACCAACCCCCGAAACCCCTTCCCACAATAGACGCGTTCAGCCTTCCGCAAGTGCGTTCAGCAGTCCGCAGATGCGTTTATCAGTCCGCATGAGCGTCTATCAGTCCGCAAGTGCGTTCAGCCTTCCGCAGGCCCGTTTAGCATTCCGTCCGCCAGCCCTGCCCGCCCCCTTTCATCCTGAGCTTGTCGAAGGATGAAAGAGCGCCCCCCCAATCCCCAGCCAACCCCAAAACCCAAAAATCCCCTCCCCCTCCGGGGGAGGGTTAGGGTGGGGGCGCACCCCCAACCCGCCAACCAATGCCACCCCCTTTGCCACCCCCATCCCAACCTCCATATCCCGCAGCATACCCGCCGCCACCCCCACACCGAACCCACCCTAGCCCCCACCGCCTGCGGCACATCCGCACCCCCCAACCCCAAAACCGCCCAACCCCCCATATCCGCCGCCCCCGTCCCCCAAACGCCCAAGCCCGCGTTCCCACCCCGCCCCCAATAACACCCCCTAGCCAACCCCCAAAACCCCTTCCCACAATAGACGCATTCAGCCTTCCGCAAGTGCGATCAGCAGTCCGTAAATGCGTTCAGCCATCCGCAAGTGCGATCAGCAGTCCGTAAATACGTTCAGCCATCCGCAAGTGCGATCAGCAGTCCGTAAATACGTTCAGCCATCCGCAAGTGCGATCAGCAGTCCGTAGATGCGATCAGCCTTCCGCAGGCCCGTTTAGCATTCCGTCCGCCAGCCCTGCCCTCCCCCTTTCATCCTGAGCTTGTCGAAGGATGAAAGGCCCCCCCAACCCCCAACCAACCCCAAAATGCGCGGAAACAAAAATCCCCCCAACCAACCCCCAAGAACCAACAACGCCCCCAAACCAGCAATCGCCCCAACAACCAACAAATCCCCTCCCCCTCCGGGGGAGGGCTAGGGTGGGGGCGCACCCCCAACCGCCAACCAACGACACCCACCCCTTGCCAACCCTCAAAATCCGCCCTACAATAGAACTAATTGCCTAAAACTCCAAAGGAGCAACCCCATGACCATCCGCCAACTCCGCACCAAACCAAACACCCCAAAACGCAAACACGCCCCGCCCCTACCAATCCTCCGCCGCCGCGCCAAAACCAACCCCAACCCCTGCGACCTAATCCGCGCCCTGCCACCCCAAACCCGCCAAAGCGGCCTACACCCCCGCACAATGAACCTATACCCGCCCGCCCGCCAACCCATCCAATCCCCCCAAAACCCCCCAAAACGGCGCCAAATGGGGGGAAAAATCAACAAAATTCCCCCCACTAACCCCCAAAAGGCGGCAACCCCCAAAGCTAAAGCCCAGCCAAATGGTTGGAAATGGGGGGAAATGGGGGGAAATGGGGGGAAATAAAAAAAACTCCCGCCCCCAACCCGCTCCCAACCCGCCAAAGGAACCTACCCGCACCCCAAAGCATCATCCCCCGAACCGGAGGAAACATCGCCAACATCCCCCCATCGCGCCGCCGCAAATACAACCCCAGCACCACCCCCGCCGCCCACCACAGCGCGGTATAGCGGTATAGTGGAAAGCCCCCAGCAAGGCATCAAGCTCAAACAGCGCAGCAATACCCCAAACCCCACCCAAACAAGGAGCAACCAAATGACCACCCGCCAACTCCGCGCCCAACTAAACACCCCAAAACGAAAATACACCCTCCCCCTACTAATCCCCCGCCTCCGCCAGCCCGTACTGTTAAAGTCGCTGGGTAGCCTAGCCACCCGATTCCGCCATTTTCGCAAAACCATAGAAAAGCAAGCCCCAACTCACTGCAATCCAGATGACCACCGCCGCTATCACGGTGAGCCAGACTCGCCCCTCGACATCCTTGCCCATCTTTGACTGAATGCCTGTCCCCCGCAATGGTTGCAGACTGCCTGGCTGAATCGCCACCAAGCGAAACCGATGGCAAACCAGCCGGATGTGCCGCCAATGAAAAACCGCGGAATAAAGGTCAAACACGCAAAGACAACGAATGCCAGCGATGGAAAAGGCGGGCAGCAGACCGTCGTGAACATCTGGCAATTGGGGCAACGGCCGAGGCGGGGGCCGATAGCCGACAAAGCCTGTTGGCGATTCCAAGCTTGCACATCCCTACACGGCAGCCCCAACCGGCGGCAACCCAACCCCCAATCATGACTACCCGACACCCCGCCCGCCGCCCCCGATCGCGAACCCGCCCCAATCGCCCCCCCCAACCCCCCACCGGATCCAGTGTATAATCCCCCATCATGAAAATAATAATCGCCCCCCAAGGCTTCAAAGCCAGCATCTCCGGCCTAGCCGCCGCCCAAGCCATCGCCCGCGGCGTATCCGCCGCCGTCCCCCACGCCGAAACCATCCTCGCCCCCGTCGCCGACGGCGGCGACGGCACCCTCAACGCCCTAGTCGACGCCACCGGCGGCCAAACCTTCACCACCACCGTAACCGGCCCCCTCGGCCAGCCCATCGACGCCCAATGGGGCGTAATGGGCGACCGCCAAACCGCCGTCATCGAAATGGCCCTCGCCTCCGGCCTCGCCCTAATCCCCCAGCGCCGCCGCAACCCCCGCACCACCACCACCGCCGGCACCGGCGAAATCCTCAAAGAAGCCCTAGAACGCGGCTACACCCGCATCATCGTAGGGCTAGGCGGCAGCGCCACCAACGACGGCGGCGCAGGATTCGCCGCCGCCCTAGGCGCCCAATTCCTCGACCCCGCCGGCCGCCCCCTACCCCCCGGCGGCGCCGCCCTCGCCCGCCTCCAAACCATCGATACCTCCCGCCTCCACCCCGCCATCCCAAACGCCACCATCACCGCCGCCACCGACGTCACCAACCCCCTCTGCGGCCCCGACGGCGCCTCCGCCATCTTCGGCCCCCAAAAAGGCGCCAACCCCGAAACCGTCCAAGAACTCGACGCCGCCCTCGCCAACTACGCCCGCATCATATCCAGCGACCTCCACCGCAACGTAGCCCACCAACCCGGCGCCGGCGCCGCCGGCGGACTAGGCGCCGGACTAATGGCCTTCACCGGCGCCACCCTCCAATCCGGCATCGACATGGTCTGCCAAGTCCTCAACTTCGACGCCCTCCTCCAAAACGCCGACCTAGTAATCACCGGCGAAGGCCGCGCCGACCGCTCCACCATCTTCAACAAAGCCCCCGCCGGCGTCGCCCGCCGCGCCCAAAACCACGGCGTCCCCACCATCCTCCTCGCCGGCAGCCTCGGCCCCGGCTACGAGGAACTCTACCAACACTCCATCGCCGCCGTAACCCCCATCGCCGACCGCCCCATGACCTTCGAGCTATCCCTATCCCGCACCGCCGAACTCCTAGAAACCGCCGCCGAGCGCGCCATGCGCCTAATCCTAACCGGCCGCCAAATCGCCCAACGCAACAACCCCTAACCCCACCCCACAGGGGGCAAACATGACCACCAAACCCACCACCCTAAAAACCGCCCCAAACAAATACGCCCACATCAACCCCCTACCCGACCCACCCCAAAAGCTGGACGGAATGCAAGAATCCCGCTACATATTCAACGCCCGCTTCATCATAGAACGCCACCTCAAAGACCGCCAAGACGTACTGATCAACGGCTACGGCTACCTATGCCACAGCACCCGCAACCGCCGCGACTGGACCTACCCCGACGTAATCGTAGCCTTCGGCCTAGACCCCGGAGCCATCGAAGCCCGCAACGGCTACGTAATCGACGAAATCGGCAAGCCCCCCGAATTCGTCCTCGAAGTAGCCTCCAAAAGCACCGGCGAAAAAGACTACACCACCAAACGCCAAACCTACGCCAACCTCGGCGTAAGCGAATACTGGCGCTTCGACCACACCGGTGGCCGATTCCACGACCAGCCCCTAGCCGGCGACCTCCTGATCAACGGCGCCTACCACCCCATACCCCTCCAAACCGACCCCAACGGCACAATCCGCGGCTACAGCCCCGCCCTGGCCCTGGAACTATGCTGGCAAAACGGCCGCCTACGCTTCTACGACCCCACCACCCAACAATACCTACCCGACGAAAAAGAAACCGCCAACCTAGCCGAAACCGAATCCGCCGCCCGCGCCCAAGCCGAAGCCCGCGCCGCCCAATCCGAAACCCAAGCCGCCACCGAATCCGCCGCCCGCACCATAGCCGAAGCCCGCGCCAACGCCGCCGAATCCCGAGCCAACGCCGAGTCCGCCGCCCGCGCCCAAGCCGAACTCCAACGCCTACGCGAACAACTACGCCGCCGAAACCAAGGCTAACCCACCGCCATCACGCCATCCGTTCCTTGACAAACTCCAGCACCAGACTGGACAAGTCAATGGAACGGTCGGCATCCACCCCATCAAACGCCTCAAAACAAGTCCCGCTCGGCAAAAACTCCGGGTACCGCGTAATGTAATGATACTTGTCCAACTGCCGCGCCTCGCTCTTCACCGTGTCGAACATCATATCGAACAGCTTGGCGTCCTCGCACAAATCCAGCAACGAATGCCCCCACACATCCTCCACCCGCCGGTGATACAAATACGCCTTGACCGCCTTTTCCGCCGCCTGCTGCCCCTGAAAACACGCCAAGTTATGCCGGCCATGCTCCCGCAAAAACCGCGCATCCTCCAAATCCCGCTCCGCCTGCCGCAGCCAACGCGCCCCCTCCGACAAATAATCAGGCATTAAAAATCTCCCTTCCCTCGGCGCACGCCCGCCGCAGCGCCGGCAGCTTTTCCCGCAACGTCTCGAATTCCTCCGGGGTATACACCAACGTATCTATTTCCACCGAACTCCCCAAATGATACGAAAAGAAGTCCGCCCGCCGCCCGAAAGGCCGATCCGTATCATGCACCACCACCAGCTCAATCCGGCTTTCCGGGCCGTAATCCCCCGCCGCCGTCGCCCCCGTCAATATAACCTTCTCCAGCCCCAAATTCGGCAGAATTTCCTGTATACTTTCCAATTCCCGCTCCAGCATCTGCTTGCGAAACTGAGCGAAACCCACGCGCATCGGCATCTCCGATCCCCCTTGCATCTCTATTCAATCAGCGCCAAATGAACCGTCTTAGGCCCATGCACCCCCTGCACAATCGTCATTTCAATATCCGCCGTCCGGCTGGGCCCGGTAATAAAATTCAAGTAACTCCCCATATCCCCCCCCCGCCGGTAATACTCCAGACGCCGCAACAAAAACAAATCATGCAGACTCTCCACCACCTCCTGCGGCCGCACCAGCGCAATATGCACCGGCGGCACCAGCGACACCAGCCGCGAAAGCCCCCGCCGCGGCAAAATCACCAGCGACCCCGTCTCCGCCACCGCATAATCCGTCCCCGTAAGCCCCACATCCGCCCGCCGGATCCTTTCCCTAACCCGCCCCCGCCCCTCGCCATCATCCCCCTCCGCCATCGCATCATCCGAAACCGCCGCGAAAACCTCCACCCCCCGCCACTCCAGCGCCTTATCCACCGGCGCAGCATCAAACACCGCCTGCCCGGAACGCACCACCCGCGCCGCCCCCAACTCCCCCACCAGCGAATCCACCAGCCCCACCGCCGCCTCCACCCCCGACACCCGATGCACCTTCCACCCCCCCTTGCCCGCCATATCCGCGAACCTGTCCAACAGCAACGGCCGATCCCGCAACAGCCGCGCCTCCACTTCCGCCGCCTGCGCCTCCAAATAGGGCAACGACTCCCCCAGCCGGTAATACGGATGCGCCGGCGGCCCCCCGGAACGCCCCAACGCCTCCCGTATCGAACCCAAAAACTCGGCCTTCGACCTCCCCGGCGCCTTTCCCGCACCCCCGCCGGCCATATCCCCAGCAATATCCGTCAACGACTTACCCCCGTCCATCCCCGCCAAGCTCATCCCGCCAGATCTCCCGGAAAGACTTCGGCGCCAGCGGCGGCAAATCCCGCGCCCGCGTCCAACGCGACAGCAACGGCAACGGCGCCCGCCGGATCCAACCCCCCTTGCCCCCCGCCTTCGGCAGCAACCGCTGCGCCAGCCGCCCCAGCCGCGCCGCCCGCCCCATCCCCCCCGGACTCCCCATCAGCCGCCCGTAGGCCCGCGCCAGAAACCGCTCCGAACCTGACGCCGCCCGTTCCCCCGTATCCCCGCTTTCCGCCGTCCGATGCCGCAACTCCAGCAGCATCCGCGGGATGTTAATCTTCACCGGACAAGCCTCCCGGCAAGCCCCGCACAAACTCGACGCCTGCGGCAGCATCTTCGCTTCCTTCAACCCCGTAAGCATCGGCGACACCACCGCCCCGATCGGCCCAGGATACACCCACCCATAAGCGTGTCCCCCAACCCGCTGGTACACCGGACAGATATTAAGGCAAGCCCCGCAACGAATGCAATACAACGCCTCCCGCAGCTTCGGATCCCGCAACATCCGGGAGCGCCCATTATCCACCACTACCAAATGAAACTCTTCCGGCCCATCTTCATCCTCCGCCCGCCGCGGCCCGGTCACCATACTAACATAACTCGAAATCCGCTGCCCCGTAGCCGACCGCGGCAACAACCGCAAAAACACCGCCAAATCCTGCATCGACGGTATCACCTTCTCCATCCCGGTAATCCCGATATGCATCCGCGGCGCCGAAGTGCAAAGCCGCCCATTCCCCTCATTAGTGACAATAACCAGCGTCCCCGTCTCCGCCACCAAAAAGTTAGCCCCGCTGATCCCCAAATCCGCCTGCATAAACTTGTCCCGCAACGCCGCCCGCGCCGACGCCGCCATACTCTCAATATCCTCATCATAAGGCAGCCCCAGTTTCGCCGCAAATAGCTCCGCCACGTCCTCCTTTGACTTATGCAAAGCCGGCGCCACCAAATGCGACGGCGTTTCCCCCGCCAACTGTATAATATACTCCCCCAAATCCGTTTCGTAGACCTCCACCCCCAGCGACTCCAGCGCCGAATTAAGCTCCAATTCCTCCGAAACCATACTCTTGCTCTTGGTCGCCACCTTCACCCCCCGGCTCCGCGCCAAATGCCCCACAATCGCATTGGCCTCCGCCGCATCCGCCGCAAAATGCACCTCCCCCCCCGCCGCGACCACATTATCGTGCAGTAACTCCAAATAATAATCCAAATGATCCAGCGTATGAATCTTGATATTCCGCGCCTCCTCCCGCCACTGCTCCCAAGCCTCCTCCGTAACCTCCCCGATCGCGTTCCGCCGCGCCACATCGAACCCCGAACCCACCCGGTCCAAAGCCCGCCGCAACTGCGGATTCCCCATCGCCTCCGCCGACGCCGCCACAAACCGCCCCGTATTCACATCCGCCATACCGCATCTCCATAATAATCTGCCGCCAACCGCCAGCCGGAATCCGCCAACCGCCCCCTACCCGCATCCGCCATACCGCCCCCTACCGCCGCCGCCAAAAACCGCCCCGCATTCCCATCCGCCATACCACCCTACCCCCGTCCCGTCCGATCCCCCCGCAACCCCCCATCCAGGTCAAGAACCTCCGCAATATGCCGCGCCTCAACCCCCGGCGCCCGCCGCCGCAGCGCACCCCCGATATGCATCAGACAACTCATATCGCACGAAACCAGCATATCCGCCCCCGAATCCACCACCGCCGACACCTTATCCGCCAGCATACCCTCCGATATATGCGGCAGCTTCACCGAAAAGCTCCCCCCGAACCCGCAACAAGTTTCCGCATCCCGCAACTCCCTAAGCTCCAGCCCCGGCGCCCCCCGCAAAAGCGTATATGGCGCATCCCGAACCCCCAACTCCCGCAACAAATGACACCCCGGATGAAACGCCGCCGTCCCCGACAACCCAATCCCCCCGCCATCCGCCCCCAGCACATCAACCACAAACTCCGAAAACTCATACACCCGCCCCGACAGCGACTGCGCCCGCGCTAGCATCTCCGGATCATCCTCAAACAAATCCAAATAAAAAACCCGCATCATCGCCGAACACGACCCCGACGGCACCACCACATAATCGCTCCCCGCCAAAACCCCCACCGTCCGCGCCGCCATCTCCCGCGCCTCCCGCCGGAACCCCGAATTATACACCGCCTGCCCGCAACAAGCCTGCCCCTCCGGGAACCCCACCGTCACCCCCAGCCCCCGCAGCGCCCGCACCGCGCTAACCCCAACCCCCGGAAAAAGCTGGTCCACAATACAAGTAACAAACAAATCCGCCTTCAAAGCGCCCATACCATCCAATCCAACCCCCATATCAGCCCCCCAAGCCTAACAGACCCCAACAACAACCGCAACGCCCCCCCAACAAACCCTGCCCCTACCCCATCTCCAACATCCCCATACAACCCCCATCCCTAACAACCCCCCCCAACAACCCATAAATCCCCTCCCACTCCCGCCCCGAAATTCCCTCCCCCGGAGGGGGAGGGTTAGGGTGGGGGCGTACTCACAACCCCAACCAACGCCATCCCTCTTGCCAAACCCCCAAAACCGCCCTTACAATAGAACCAATAACCTAAACCCCTACCCAATGAACCTGTACCGACCCGCCCGCAAACCCAACCCCCCAAAAATGCGACAAAATGCGACAAAAATGGCAAAAAGTGGCGGAAAAATGGCAAAATCCCTTATATTTCACCCCAAAAAGCGACATCCCAACCCCCACCCCCAAAGCTAACCCCCGGAAAAATACGTCTAAATGCAACCAAATGCAACGGAAATAAAAAAATTCCCGCCCCATCACCCCCAACGCGCGGCAACCCAACCCCCACCCCACCCCGCAGGAGCGCCCAATGCCCCCACCCGTAGACCTAGCCATCATCGGCGGCGGCGTAATCGGCTGCGCCATCGCCTGGCGCCTCGCCCAAAGCGGCGCATCCATCGCCCTGATTGAACGCGGCCGCTTCGGCAACGGCGCCTCCGGCGCCACCGCCGGCATCATCGCCCCCCTATGGCACATCCCCCCCGACAACCCCCCGCTATTCCAAATGGGCATCCGTAGCCTCCAGATGTTCCCCCAATGGGCCGCCGAACTCGCCGACGCCGGCATAAACCCCGAATTCCAGCAATCCGGCATCCTCCGAATCGCCCTAACCCAACCCGACGCCGACGACCTAGCCCAATCCTTCCAATGGCAGTCGCAACTAAACCTGGGCGTACAATGGCTAAAACCCGACGACCTCCGGCAGCGCGAACCCCAAGCCAACCCCGAAGCCATCGCCGCCGTCTACTCCCCCCAAGAGGGCTGCATCCGCGGCCAGCGCCTCACCCACGCCCTAGCCCACGCCGCCGCCCAAAACGGCGCAACCCTCTACGAAAACCTCCCAGCCACCGGCCTACGCCGCGCCAAAAACCGCATAACCGCCATCGAAACCCCCAACGGCCCCATCCCAACCGGACAAGTAATCCTAGCCGCCGGCCCCTGGAGCGGCCCCGCCGGCCCCTGGAACACCCCCGCCAGCCCTTGGAACGCCCCCGCCAGCCCTTGGAGCGGCCCCGACCCCGCCGGCCCCTGGAATGCCCCCGCCGATCCTTTGAGCAGCGACAGCCCCGCCGGCCCCTGGAACGCCCCCGCCGATCCTTTGAGCAGCGGCGGCCCCGCCGGCCCCTTGAACGCCCCCAACGCCCCCATCAACCTCCCCGTCCGCGGCGTAAAAGGCCAACGCATCCTCCTGCGGCTACCCGGCTTCCTACCCCAATCCGCAACCCACAACTTCACCGGCTACATCGCCCCCAGACTCGACGGCAACATCCTAGTAGCCTCCACCCGCGAGGAAGGCCAATTCAACCAAACCACCACCGCCGACGCCATCGCCCACCTAATCGCCGTAGCCATCCGCGCCTACCCCAACCTAACCCAAGCATCCTTCATCGCCGCCCGCGCCGGAATCCGCCCCGCAACCCCCGACAACCAACCCATCATCGGCCCCCACCCAATCATCGAAAACCTAACCATAGCCACCGGCCACGACGCCATCGGCATAATGCTATCCCCAGCCACCGCCGAACTAACCGCCCAATACATCCTCGACCGTAACCCAACCCCCCTAAAACCCTTCACCCCCGCCCGCTTCCCCCAACCCATCGCCCACCAAGAATTTTAACCCGTGCCCCCGCTATCCAAATCCGCCCCCCCTTGCCCCGCAGTCATATCCTTCACCTTACGCCTATCGGAAAGCCGATAAGGAAGTTTCCCGCCCGGAGGGGTCTCGGATGGGATGAACTCATAAGGATCTTCTCTAGGAGGGGAATTTCTGGCAAAAGGTATCCTCTTTGCCCGAGACTCGCCAGCGTTTCTTGACGAATTTTCTGATGACATAACTCTCTTGCCCCTACACAGGTTAGCTGACGGCATTACATCATAAGTAGTCGCTAAACCCCACCAGCGCCGGTTTTGAGGCATCCTTGAGCATCTCCAGTCGCCAAAATAAGTGTAGACCACTACCGATTTCATATCTATGGATACTAGGAAATCAATAGCTTCCTGATGCGACTCGCCAGGCTCGACAAAAATTTCATCTTAGCCTTTAGAAAATTCCAACTCGTAGAGCATAGGCCATTTGACTTCAAAATTATCAGAACTGTCAATCAACTCGATACTGTTACATTTGCTGGATAGCATAGCGGATACGGAGGGATAGCGAAATGGGGGATTATCGAACCTTGCCCTACTATGGCGGCAAGCGGGGCTATGGTAAGGCGGGATGAATCGCATCTTTCCTGCCGTGGTATAGCGATTCCTGCTATGTCGAACCGTTCGCGGGTATGGCCGGCATTCTATTCGCCCGGCAACCCGTCAAAGTGGAGGTGCTGAACGATCTCAACCAGCGGGTGGTGAACTGGTTGCGAGTGGTGCGGGATTACCCAGATGACTTCGGCAGTCTGGTTGAAAAGACGCCAATATCCCGCGTCGAGTATCAATGAGTGCTAACGGCTATGGATGATGAAAGCCTGCCGCCTTTGCGCCGGGCATTGACGTTTCATGCGGCGGTTGACCAGAGCATCCCCCGTTCCGATACCGCCAGCAAGTCCAGCGGGCGATGTGCGTATACGCCTGACGCTGGAATTAGGCGCAACCATCGTCAAGCGGATTGGGAATCGTATAGCCAATGTCCGGCTTGAATGCCTTGACCCCTGCATCCTGCTGGATCGGATAATGGATATGGATTACTGCACAATCTATGCCGACCCGCCCTATCCCACATCAGACACTAGGGTTTATTCCGACCACGGCTTTGACCGGGATGGTTTGGCAGATTTGTTGAAAGCGCAACGGGGCGCAGTGGGAATATCCGGCTATGCGAATGAGTGGGATCTGCTGGGCTGACGCCGGATCACACGCCCAGCATTGCGCCGGCAGATTAGCGGCGGGGGGGGGGTGGAGGAAAGGCTGGAGGTTTTATGGTCACCCGCGAGCTATTGTGCAGCGTAACGGACATCGAAATATGCACATAACTATCACCGACCGCCCGGTGCGTAATGGCGTGAGTAATCGTCAGATGCGGAGCAAAATCCCGGAACACTTCCAGCTTATAAGCAACAAAAAAGCCGCCCGCCAAAATCGCAAAAGCGGTAACGGATCCCTGCACTGTGGAAACCAGTTCCCAAGTATTGCTGAAATCAGTCAAAACCAAAAACAGCGCCGGCAACAATACCGCTAGCAGGAGCAACATTGCCCCCGTCAGCAGCATAGCAAATCAAATCCGCCATCGGAGCATCATAACAATGCCCACCCTACCCCGACAGCGCCACATCCACAATAGCCACCCGCCCCGCATCCACCGCCGCCTGCGCCTCCTCCAACGCCCCCCGCAGCCGGCCCGGATCCTCCACCCGCTCGCCATGCCCCCCGAAAGGCCGCGCCAACTCCGCATAATCCGGCCCCGGAATATCCACCCCGTGAAATATCCCCGACTGCGCCGCCGTCCCCTCCGGGTAAAACGACAAATGCAGACTCTTCATCGCCGCATAACTCGCATTGTTAAACACCACAATCAGAATCGGCAGCCCGCTCTCCCGCGCCACCCCCAAACTCTGCGTAATCGGATTATAAAGCAACGACCCATCGCCGATCAGCGCCGCCACCGGACGCTCCGGCGCCGCCAGCTTCGCCCCCAGCGCAATCCCCAAACCCTGCCCCAGCCCCCCGGCCGGCCGCAAATAAGACAGCGGACGATCCCACCCGATACGCCGCAAGATCTGCGCGCGATGCAAAATAGTTTCGTCCACAAAAACCGTATTCCCCGGCAGCGTATCCCCGATAACGTTGCACAAAAACCCCGGCGAAATCGGCGCCGCCGACTGCGCCGCCGCGTCCAACGCCCGGTAACGTTCCCACACCGGATTCGGCCCGGACGGCATCACCGGCCGCGCCCCGCCCAACCGTTCCCGCACCGCCGCGTCCAACGCCCCCAGCGTAACCGGCAGCGCCCCCTCCAGATAACAATCCGCCTGCAAATCCTGATGAACCATATATTCCTTCACCGGGTACTCGTCAATCACCACCACCGGCGCCGCCGGCCCGGCGCTCGGCGGATACCACGGCGCCCGGTTGCCCACCACCAAAAACAGGTCGAACCGCTCCATTTCCCGCCGCAAATCATACCCCTGATGCAACGGATGACTCTTCGGAAAGTTGTTATACGCCGGCCCCTCGCCCTCAAACACCGGAATCCCCCTGCTTTCCGCCAGCGACACCAAAGCGCGAAACCCCTCCGGGTCCCGTCCCGCCGAATCCGCCACAATCACCGGATTGTCCGCCCGGCAAACCAGATCCGCCACCCGCGCCACCGCATCCGGGGCCGGATAACTTACCGGCGCCGCCGGACGCCCCTTCAGCCCCCGCGACGGCGTCCATTCCGCCAGCATCGTCTCAATCGGAACATTCAGAAACGCCGGGCCTTTCGGCGTCCGTTGCGCCAATTCCCCCGCCCGCGCCACCGTTTCATACAAAGTCTCCGCGCTGGTCACCCTACTGCTCCACTTGGTAAACGGCTCCACCAAACGGTTAGGCCCGCCCACAATACTCAGATTCCGCAGCCACTGCGGCCCAGGATCAAACTCCGCCGCCTCCCCGTAAGTAGCCGACTCCCCCGAACAAACCAGCATCGGCACTTCCCCTTGATAAGCCCCGTGAATCCCCATCGAACCTTGCAACACCCCCACCCCCGCGTGCAACAACACCGCCTGCATCCGCCCCGTCATCCGCGTATACCCCGACGCCATCGCCACCGCCAAAGTCTCATGCCAGCAATTGATATACGCCGGCCCCGGCCGCTCCTCCAGCTTCTGCCGCGCCAACGCCTCCCAAACCGAAGGCCACTCCGAACCGGGCGACGATATAATGTAATCCACATCCAAATTCCGCAAAGCCTCAAGAATGGCGTCCCCGCCGTCCCGCCGTTCCGTCATAACAAAACTCTCCTAGGCCCGCACCCAGCGGCATTCCGGCTGGTGACCATGCGCCCCCCGGTCAACGCAAGTGCAGGCTATATCTTCCCGCCGGCTGTATCCGTGATATTGCAGATAAGCATGAAAGCCGGGGTAAAACCCCTCCCCGTCGTCAATCGAATCAAACCCCGCCTGAAACGCTTCCCGCAATTCATCGTGGGTCGGTTGCTGCATAACCTTTGTCACCCCTCCAGAACCTCCGCGATATCCTGGGCGAAAATCATATCCTCCGTCCCCACCATATCCGGGTCCTCCGGGGATGTAAGATACTTCGCCACCACCCACACCCCGTCCTTCGGATTGCTAACCACCTCCGCGGTAGCCCCGTTCACCGTGGCGATCGTAGCCCCCTCCGCAATCGTAATCAAGTTCACAATGTCCGCCATTCGCCCCCCTTATCCTTCAGCATCATCCCCACCAATGCGGGAATCCATAAGTTCCAACCACAGCCGCCCCGCCCACAACGCGAAAACATCAGAAAAAGAAAGTAAGATTCTTCGCCAGCAACACATTCTGATCCAGAATGATCTTGCGCTGCGCGATCTTCCAACCGTCGCTTTCCTTCCGCAAAGTATCTTCCCGTTTGCCGATAAGATGATCCGTTTCCGTTTCCACCCGGTTGCGGTAAACATAAAACCGGCACTTCAAGTCCACTTCCGCCGCATCTTCCGCCGACGGCGACACCCGCAGCAACTGCACATTGGAAACTATGTGACAAACCCGCGACAACGGTTCTTCCGCCCAATGCACCCCGGTAAGTATCTGATTAACCCGCCGCTCCAGCGTCGCCTTGCCCTCATCGAACCAGTTAATATCCCGCCCTTCCCGCGTAAATTCCCGCTCCAGTTCCCCGAACTTCACATTGCGCCGCATCGGCATCCAATACCGGAGATCATCCGCCAGCAACCCCACCCACTCAGCGAACCGCCGCTCATCCAGCAGCTCCGCCTCATAGTACAGAAACTCCTCAATTTCGTGCTTCAGCAACAAACGCGCCAAGCCGCTGCCCCCAATGCTAACCATACCGCGCTCCCCTCCTTATGCCATACCAATCCCCCCACCCCATCACCCCACCGCCCCACCGCCCCACCAACCCCGCCATCCCATTACCGCACAGCGCAACCAACCCCGCCATCCCATCAACCCGCGTCGCCCCATCACCGCGCCGCAACCCCGCTACCATTCATCCTGAGCTTGTCGAAGGATGCCCCATCGCGCCAGGACGCCAATTCATCCCAACTCGCCGCGCCCAAGAAATCGGCCCAGCGCGAATAAAACCCGCGCTGATTCTGCTCCGCGGCTTTGGCCGCCGTAACATTCCGCACCATCCCCGGCAGCGTCAACCCGTCAGTATCGAAAGCCGGCCCATCGTTCCCCATCCCCATCTGGTAATTATAAGGATACCGCCGGGCGATAGCCCCCCGGCTGGCATTGTGCGCGTAGTTCCAGTTTTCCATATCATCCTGCTCGGTGAGCCCCGCCGGCCCCGAATAACTGATGTAATACTGCCGCAGAAACTCCTTCACTTCCGCCGGCGCCGACTTGTCTACCAGGAACCACCGCCACGCCTCATGGCTTTCCGGGCTGCGCGGATGCCAGACCGCAATGGTGCGCGGCTGGCGCGGCAAATAGGAAAAGTTGGGAAACACCGTCCCCGGCCCCGGAATAAACCGCGACCATTTCCCGTAATTCTTGCGCCGCTCGTTTTCGCAATGCGCGAAGTAATCCGACACAATCTTGGAATGTTGATATGCCGCAATCGGCAGATCATTAGGCCGCAGGAAACTGATCGTGCCATGCCCCCGCTCCGGGAACGACACATCCAACGCCGTAGCCCCCACCCGTTCCTGCGTATCCCGCCGCCCGCTCCCCGACGGCCCCACCCCCACCAAGTCAACCGAGCGGTGACTGATGTTGTGATACCGGTCGCCGACAAAGTTCTCCGCCGGGAACTTCCAATTGCAGGGAATAACCCACTTTTCAATCCCCCCGAACACCTCGGTCTCGCCCCCGGCCCCGTCCCAAGTATCCAGCAGGAAATCCAGATAAGTCCGGTAGCCCCCCAGATATTCCTCAAAAGACGGCGCATCTTTGTCCCAAGTAGCCCACACGGTGCCTTTATACACGCAAAGCTGCGGCACCTCAACCAGCCCCCACTGCGACTTGTCCAACTCCCCCTTATAGGCATCCTTGAAATAAGGCACCCCCACCAGCTTGCCATCGGTGGCGAAACTCCAGCCATGATACGGGCAGCTAAAAACCGGCGTATTCCCCTCGTCATACCGGCAGACCTTCATCCCCCGGTGCGTGCAGGAGTTGAGGAAAACATGAACCTCCCCCTCCCGATCGCGGCAAAGAATCACCGACTCCTCGCCCATGCAGGAAACAAAAAAGTCCCCCGCCTTAGGCACCTGCGAAGTATGCCCCACAAAAAGCCACGCCCGCGCAAAAAGCAACTCCTGCTCCTGCGCATAAATCTCGTCGCTGACAAAAATCTCCCGGCTAACCGTCCCCGCCCCCAAATCCACCAACTGCCCCGCCGAAACCTTCCCGTTAGAATGCCCGTTCCGCATACCATCTACCCCCTTGCTTGATCTTGATGCTCGATTATATGCCACCAACGCCCGGCATTATATCCGCGCTAACCGATTCATTCCCCGGCTAAGGCGAAAACCGCGCCGATGCCCCCCATGATTACGCTAAACGCCATCGACCAACCCCCCAACGTCAAAATAGTTGACGGTATATCAGCCCCAACCACCGCTATGGCAGTCATAATGATAAGCGGGATGCCGAACATCGCCCCGGCCACTAAAAAAAGAAATCCGCTCATGGTTCATTGCCTCCATCAAAGGCAGGCGTCTTGTGCCGGACTTCATGCGCCTCCCATAGACGCTCAATTTGCTTTTCGTTAGATTCTATCCGAACCGTATTTTCCCTAGTGGTTGCCAACAATTGCGGGTATGCGACCAGTATCCCGAACAACGCGGCAATAGTCGCCCCGATCAACACCATCAGCACATCCCTGCGAAGTCGCGGAAAATCATTCATATACGCTCCAAATCAATCTAGCATCCGGCTACCGCCCCGCAATTCCGCCCCCGCCAACTGCTCCAGCACCCGCGCCACCGCCGGAAACCCCTCCGCCCCCATCCCCTGCACCTGCGCCCGTTGAAACACATCGTCGGCGATGGCCCCGATCGACGCCGGCGCCTGCGCCTCCCGGGCCAGTTCGCAGGCCAAATGAATATCCTTCGCCACAATATCCAGCGTGCCATTAGACACGAAACTGCGGTCAAGAATAGCATCGGCGGCGCGATTCAGCACGCTGCTGGCACCCGCGCTTACCGGAATAATTTTCGCCAAGATATCCAAATCAATCCCCGCTTTCGCCCCAATCAGCATACCCTCCAGCCCGGCGATAAAAGCGCAGTAACCCAGATATTGCGTCACCAGCTTGGCGATGCAACCCGCCCCCGTTTCCCCCACATAAAACACATCCCGCCCCATATCATCCAGCAGCGGGCGATATTTATCAAAAACCGCAGGATTGCCCCCCACCATCATAGTCATCGCCGGCGGCCGCCCGCTGACCGGCGAATCCAGCATTTCCACCCCCCGCCGCCGGCAGACCTCCGCCAGCCGCCGGATCAGCGACGGCGCATTGGTAGTAGTGTCAATCCAAACCCCGCCCGCCGGCAGCCCGGCCAGAATGCCGACATCAGGATCCGCCACCACCCGCTCCGCCTCCGCCGGGCCCGGCAGCGAAGTAAACACCACCCCGGCCGCCGCGGCCACCGCCCGCGGACTGTCGGCCCAATGCGCCCCCAATTCGCACAAATTGGTAGTCGCCTCCCGCCGCACATCATACACCGTAACAGTATGCCCCGCATCCAGCAGACACCGCGCCATCGGATTGCCCATAGTGCCGGTGCCGATATATCCCACATTCATTCCAAATACCCCCGAGCCTGCCGGATGAACCGCCGCGCGATTAGCCCGGCGGTCACCCAAACTTTGCTACCAAGTTCCGGCAAAGACGGCAAATCAGCCATCCTTATACCGCATTCCCCTACCGCGCCGCCGCCGGCTGCGCCACCGGCCGGTGACCCCAGATGCTGCCCTTTTCGTGCCGCACCACCTGCCAGGTCGCATCGTCCACCGTGCGGGCGCCCCAGCCGTACTCCACATCAAACCCCGACGGCGTTTTCATATAAAACGACGTCATGTGGTCGTTGGTGTGCCGCCCCAGCCCGCGCGTGATCCGCAGCTCCGAATCCAGCACCAGATCGTAGGTCGAACCCACATCGTTCATATTCTGCGTCTGGAGCATAAAATGGTTCAGCTTCTTGGGCGCCTTGCCCTCAATCAGCGCCAGCGTATGATGCCGCGGGTTGCAGTGAAAGAAAACCAGGTTGCGGATGTAATCGCTGATCTTCATCCCCAGCACATCGCGGTAGAACGCCACCGCCCGGTCCAGATTTTCCACATGATACACCACGTGACCCAGCCCCTGCTCGCCGGTCACAAACCCCGTAATCGCCCGCGGCGAGTTAAACGGCTTGTCGAAACTCACCGGCGGCCCGTAGTAAACCTCCGTCGGCGTCCCCTCCGGATCCTCGAACTTGATCAGCCCCTCGACCTTGCGTTCCTTGACCTCCGCCGGCGTCCCCTCCGACACCTCGATCCCCGCCTGCCGCAACTGCTCCGCCATTTCCCGCAACGCCGCCTCGTCCGTAACTTGAAACCCCACGAACTCCACATCATCCCGCCCCGTAGGGCTGACGATGAAACGGTGGGTGTACTCATCCATCCGCATCGTCAAAACCCCGTTGCCGTCAACCCCGTTGGACTGCATCCCCAGCACTTCCGTGCCGAAATGCTCCCACTCCTCCAGGTTGCTGACGCTGATACCGATGTATCCCAATTGGGTAACACTGGACATAACGCTCCCTCCTAAATCGGTCAATCTTTCCGCCGGTCAATCTTTCCGGCAACACGCCCCCGCCCTGGACCATCCCCAAGCCGGGATCATCCCCCTACTCCCCGTCCATCATCCGAACCCATCCCGCATAAAACCCCCGGGCGTTCTGCTCGCTGATCCGCTCGGTAATCACCCCCGGCAGCCCGGTGCCTTCCGCCAGGTGCCCGATACCCATCTCGTAATTATACCGCTGGCGGCGGGCGATGGTCCCCCGGCTGGCCTTATGCGCGTAGTTCCAGTTTTCCATATCATCCTGCTCCGTCATTCCCCCAGGGCCGGAGTAGCGGATATAGTAATGCCGCAGCACCTCCTTGACCTCCTCCGGCGTTTCCCGATCCACCAAAAACCACCGCCACGCCTCCGTCCTATTCGGCCCCCGCGGATGCCACACCGCAATCGACCGCGGCTGCCGCGCCAAATACGACATATTGGGAAATACCGTCCCCACCACCCCCAGAATGTTGATCTTCCCATCCAGCCGCCGCCGCCTTTCCCCCTCCATCCGCCGGAAATACTCCTCCACCCCCGCCGTATTCTGATACGTCGCCACCTGCGGCGTATCCGGCGGGAAAAGCTCCACCACCGCCGCATGGCCCCGCGACGGAAAAGACGCGTTAATCCGCCGCCCCGCCCGGTACTCCGCATCATCCCTCCGCCCTTGCCCGCTGGGCCCGATCCCCACCATATCCACCGACCGATGGCTGATGTTATGATACCCGTCCCCGGCGAAATTCTCCGCCGCGAATTTCCAGTTATTCGGCATCGTCCATTTCTGCACGCCCCCCAGAATCTCCGAACCCCCCTCGCTCCCGTCCCGCCCGTCCATCAGCAAGTCCAGGTACAGCGTCATATCCCCCAGATACTCCGCAAACGACGGCCCATCCGTATCCCAAGACGCCCAGATGCCCCCCTTATAGTTATGCAGCCGCGGCACTTCGATCAGCCCCCACTGCGCCTTGTCCAACTCGCCCTTGTAAGCATCCTTGAAATAAGGCACCCCCACCAGCTTGCCGTCGGTGGCGAAACTCCAGCCGTGATACGGGCAGCTAAAAACCGGCGTATTCCCCTCGTCATACCGGCAGACCTTCATCCCCCGGTGCGTGCAGGAATTGAGGAAAACGTGAATTTCCCCCTCCCGATCGCGGCAAAGGATCACCGACTCCTCGCCCATACTGGAAACAAAGTAATCCCCCGGTTTGGGAATCTGCGAAGTATGCCCCACAAAAAGCCACGCCCGCGCAAATACCTGCTCCTGCTCCTGCGCGTAAATCTCATCATTGACAAAAATCTCCCGGCTAATCCGCCCCGCATCCAAATCCACCAACCCCCCCATAGCCCCGTTCCCGATACCAACCATATCCCGCGCCCCCTTTGTCCAAGAATCTAACCGCCCGCAGTATACACTATCGCGATGGCGGTTGCGACTTACACCATCCGCTTGCCGCCCGCCGGACGGACGGGCGGCTGGCGCATCCCCCGCGGCGCCGGCGGCAGCTCCCCGGCGGTAAAACCCTCGCCGCCGACCACCGCCTCCAGCAGCCGCGCCTGCTCCGGGTACAGCGCCGTCGTCGCCTCCAGCGTCCATAGCAGTTCCAGCAGTTCGGCGGTATACGCCGCCGGCCATACCGCCGGGCGAATTTCGTCCAGCGGCGACGATTGCCGCCCCGCCCCCCGTTTCATCCGGTAGCCCAACCACGACGGCGCCACTTTCAACCCCGACAGCTCAAACCCGTACACTTCGGGCGCCACCGGCGCGAATTGCCCCTCCCCCACATATAAAGTCCGGGCGCCGGCATCATAGCGGAACGACTCCGGGTAGCCGTCGGCCTCCGACGGCACCGCGATGATACATCGCGCCGCCCCGCTGTCTACCGCCCCGCGCCCTTTATCCCCCGGCGCATAGCGCTGGCCGTAGGTATGCCGCCAAAGCAGCCGCGCCCCCACATCCCGCACTTGCCCGAACAAATCCCCGTCGCGGGTCAAGGGCACCCGCACTTGCCGGGTGTCCAATTCCTGATAATAACGCCCGGTGTAACCCGGATGCGCCATAATGCCATAAAGATACGCCGCGAAATCCTCCGGCGTAACTTCCCGCCCGTAAACCCCGCCCAGCATTTCCAGCAACCCGGGCGTAATGTTGGGTTCCGTCGCCGCGGCATCGCGGTATAAAGGCATTACATCCTTCCCGCCGCCCCCTACATTATCCAGATCGGGAATTAAAGCTGACGCAGTCATCGCCGGACCATTGCCCAACAATCGCGTCAATCTGCTCATCAAGTATATTTGCTTGTCGCTGAAAGAATCCCATAGCGGCGGGCGGGGACGGGATATTAACCGCCCATCGGCAATTAGATATTGCCGATCTAAAAACCGATAGGCATACCTACAGATTGGCGACGCCGGAGCATCGGTTGCCAATTCGCTAATGGGTGTCGTATCGGAATGCCCAAGCAACTCTACATTGTAAGATCCATTGACTTGGCGATCCTCCGTTGCCCGCATTGCCTTTGCCCGGTCATCCGACTTTAGCAGGCTTCGCCATCGTTCCTGAAGTGTATCTACGTCTGCGGCGATGGGCCACGTGCGCTTAAGTTGCACGCCCGAATGTTGCCAGGGCATCAGATCCGTCAACAACGGATACTGGAAATAATCGCTTTCCCTTGACGGCATAAAAAAATCCTGCCAGCCGCTGGAACATTCCTGCCAATCAACCTGCCCGAAATCGGTTATGGCGTCCAATGCCGCCAGCTTTTCCTCCCGGGTTCCCGCAATGCGGGCGTAACGCACTTTGGCCGGAACATCGGAGGTTACATCCGCCGCCCGGAACGCCACGGCGATGGCTACCGGGGTTTGGATGTTGAACACGTTTTCGCTCTTGCGCGGCCCCCGGCCCTCGCCGCCCAAATCCAAAATCCATATCTCATCGCAAAGGCGGCGCAAATGTTCCCGCATCCCCGCAAAGGCGTTGCCGTCCAGGTAACTGGACGCGCTGATAAAACTTACGATTCCCGGCCCCGAACCCGTATCCTGCTCAAACACTTTCCACAACGCCCAACGCCAGAAATACACATAAAGATTGTACAAGTTTTTGAGATGGACGCCCTGCCCGGCAGCCCTGGCCGGTTGCAGAAAATCCTCCAGGATCGGGCGGTCGTCAACCCCCGCATCGCCGTGACGCACCCATCCCCCGGCGGCGTTGGCCGCCAAGGCGCGGTCATAGGGCGGGTTGCCGATGCACACCAGCACCTTGGCCGACTTTTTGACGCGCAAAGCCTTTTCGCCCTGTTGCGCCAAAATCCGCTGCACATACAAGTTGCCTTGCGGCGGCTGTTGTTCCGGGCTTTCCAACGTATCGGTAAGGTAAACTTGAGCCCGGTCGTCCGCCGCGGCGCCGTAACCGGCCAGCGCATTGCCGACCCGCAACTCGCTTACGGCATAAGGGCCAACCATCAACTCAAACCCATGCAGGTTGCGGCTCAATTCCGCCGCAAAGCCCGGCGCCGCCCCCGGCCCATAACGGGCGGTCAGCTTTCGCAGGCAATGATCAATAATCCCCAACAGATAAGTCCCCGTACCGGTCGCCGGGTCAATGGTAATCACCCCCGGCTCGGCAAACCCCCGCGGCTTGCCCAGCCGGGTGGTCAGCAAATTATCCGCCAACCGCACTTGCGCCTGCACCACCGGCAACGGCGTATAATAAACCCCCGTGTTTTTACGCAGTTCATTGTCGTATTCCGCCAGAAAATCCTCATAAAAGTAAAGCCACGGATCCGCCGACCCGCCCAAAGCCGACGGCGGCACCGCGCCCACCAGACGCAAAAGCGCGTTAAGCCCCGCCCGCAGCTCTTGTTCCACCTCCGGGTCGATCAGCACGTCCAAAGCCGCCGCCATCAAGGTATAGCGGGATTGCAACGACTCCTTCGCTTTACTGAAAGTTAAATCCCGCCCATCGCCGCCCGCCCCTTGCCCGCAAGCCAAAAGCAGCGCAAAGGTCACCGTCTGCGCGTAGGCATCGGCAAACTGCTCATCGCCGGCATTGGGGAAAAGCAGCTTGCGCCATTCCCGCCCCACGCCGTTAAGCGGCGACTTGCCGTCGGCCAAAGAATCCATCACATCATCCCGCAGAAACTGGCACAGCGGAGCCAATTGTTTGGCGAACTCTTTCAAGTTAATGCCGCCCTGGGGATTAAGAGGAATGATTGGCGCCCATTCCAGAAAGCGCGTCAGCAACGGCAACAGTTTGCCCGCATCCTGCGGCCCAATGGCCGCCGCCCCATCCCTAGAAACATCGCCATTGAGCCGGACCACCTTGCCCTCCGGTTTGCCGTAACTATAAAGGGCCCATTCATTGCCGTCGCAATACAGAATATTGGGCAGTTGACTGAAACGCTTGAATTGCGCCAAATCAGGCCCGCGCAACCTTTGCCGCGTCACGCCCTTACCCGGCGCCTTCAGTTCCGCGTACCCGGTAAGCAAGCCGCGTTCCGTCACGCCATAATCGGGCTTTCCCTGCCGCTCCGCCAGCCGGGTTTCGCCGATGCAGACCACCTCCTTGCCCATCGCCGCGCCGACGGCTTTCAGCAAGGACTCAAAAGGCGCCCGCAACTGGTCCTCGGCCTCGCCCCCCACCGCGCCGCCCGACTTGGCGGTCACCTCAGCGGCGAACCCCCGCAACATTCCGCCTATGCCATTGTCCAAAGTCATCGGCGAAGTAGATCCTTATCCGCCGCCCACGGGAAAATCGCCCCCCAACCCCGCGCCGCCGCCCGCCGCTAAGCCCCAGTATACACGCCCGCCCTATATTCGGTAAGGGGCGAAATTTGTGACCTTTGCCCAATGCGCCGCCCGGCGGTCGCGTGTTACCATCGGCGTCAAACCCCGGAACAGGAGCCGCGCCGTGACGCCAATGCCCGACATCACCGGCCAACCCCGCTGGGCGCCAGCCCGCGAAAGCGTCGCCCGGCTGCGGGAAGCATACCCGCACCAAGCCGAAGCCAACGTGCAAAGCGAACTCGCGTTTATCCTGCGCTCCCTGTTCCCCGCCCTGCCCTCCTCCGAACTCGCGATCGAAAAGCAGTCCGGCGACGGCCCCATCGACCTCTACTGCCGCAACGCCGTTTTCGAGACCAAACGGCAAGGCAAACTCGACGCCCGCCTCAAGCCCGACGGCTCCATCGAAACCCCCGAAGATCAAGCCGTCCGCTACCTCAACGCCCTAACCGCCCAACCCGATATGTTCACCCTACAGGGCATCGGCTGGCGCGCCTGCATCACCGACGGCCAAGAATGGTATTTCTACGACTACCGCCGCAACGCCCCCGAAGGCCATCAGCTAACCCCAACCCGGCGTCTCAACCTGATTCAGCCCGATGATGACGACCCACTGCTAAGTTATCTGTACGATTTCGTCAACCGCACCGTCAAGTTGGCTCCTCCTACCGATAACCGGGAATGGGCGGAAAGTCTGGCCCAGCGGTACATAGCACTGGCGGACAAGATTGCCCTTGAGGATTCCCCGGCTTACGGCGTCAAGCTGGCTTTATGGCGGGATGTGTTGCAAGGGGCCTACATCACGCCGCCGGCAGCGGGATCCGCCGCCGAGCGCGACTTGTTCGCCCGGCACACCATGCTGGTAGTAACGGCGCGGGCGGTAGCGGAAACCATCCTGCCCGACACGGAGCAGACCCCGGAACGCGGACAGCGTAACGAAGCCTTGACTGAGGGTTTCGCCGCCTGGTTATTGGACGCCGTCAGGGATGACGGGGCGCAGGAACTGAATTACATAATTGCGGAAGTGAACCGCTATAATTGGCAATCCCACAGTCGGGATACCCTGAAAGACTTGTATCATACCGTAATTCCCCGCAGCATCCGCCACGATTTCGGCGAATACTACACCCCCGACTGGTTGGCCCGCGCCATCTGCGAGGAAGTGATGGACCCCCAATGGCGGCGGCAAGTCATTGATAACGCCGTCAAGCTGGAAATCGCCCACCAGCGCACCGCCCCGGCCGTGCTGGACCCCTCCTGCGGCTCCGGCACATTCCTATACCACGCCACCCAACTGTTACTTGAGGATGCCTACAAGCATCCTGAACTGGCCGACAACCCGATTGGCATTGTCAAAGTTGTCAATGCCCTAGTCGCCGGGATCGACTTGCACCCGGTAGCAGTCGAACTGTCGAAAACCACCAAAATTTTGTCCTTCGGAAACTTGGCCCCTTACGCCAAAGTTGAGCCTGACAGCAACGTATACCTCGGCGACAGCCTGCAATGGGAAACCCGCCGCAACCGCGCCCTTTTTGAGCTGGGCGATGTTATAAACATCCCCACCGGCGACCCCGACAACCCCCTCCGGCTACCCCGTTCCTTTCTGCTTTCAGACGATTTTATCTCCCGGCTTAACCTGATCTTCCACCATACCCGCCGCGACGAGTATCCCGGTATTGAGAGCGACTTAGCCGTCGCCCTGAATCTTGACACCGACGCCGAAAAAGAAACCATAGTTGAATTCTACCGCCGTATCCGCGAATACATCGAAGGAGATCGCAACCACGTCTGGAACTGGTACATCGCCAACCTGATGCAGCCGGTGCGCCTGTCGCAAAACCCGGTGTCGCGGCTGGTAGGCAACCCGCCCTGGGTCGTCTACAACGCCATGGCCGCCGACCGGCAAAACGCTTTCCGCCAGCAGGCCCAAGACCGCAACCTCTGGGCCGGCGCCCACCTGGCCACGCAAAACGATTTAGCCGCCACCTTCGTCGCCACCTGCGTTGATTTTTACCTGCAACCCGGCGGCGATTTCGGCTTCGTAATGCCCTATGCTACCCTCCGCACCCGCCATTGGGCCCCCTTCCGCACCGGCCAATGGACCGCCGCCGGCGGCCCGCCCACCCTTGCCGACCTGAGTAAGGCTGCTTGGGATTTTATGAACGTCAACTCCCCCCCGTTCCCCCAAGCCAATGCATCGGCGATTTTCGGAACCAAAGTCAACGCCGTCGGACGCCGCCGCCGGGCGCAGGCCGCCCCATTGGCGGCGATCCAGACGGTTTCCAGCGCCGAGTCGGTCAATCCCAGAATGTCATGGGACGAAGTTCGCCCCAAACTAACCTACACTAGCCGAATAGCAAGACAGACCGCCCTCAGCGAAACCTACGCCGATGCTTTCCGCAACGGGGCAACCCTGTTTCCCCAACCCCTAGTGGTTTTCGATGCCCATAGCTCTCGGTCATTGGGCAAGGTTTACTTCAGGACCAACCCCGGCAGAGACAATTGGAAAGGGCGGGAACGCAATGGCAGCGTTGAGGAACGCTTCGTAAAACCGGCATTATTTTCCCGGCTGATGCTGCCCTTTGGTCTATCCGGCCAATCCCACATTATCGCGCCTTTCGCCCATGATGGCCGCAGTCTGGAATACTCTTTGCCGCAAGGGGCTGGAGCATCTGATTTCTTGTTGTATTGGAGCAGAGCCGACCTGGATTGGCGGCAATACAGTAGCGAGCGCCCGCCGCACACCTTGCTGGACCAAGTGGACTATCAGGGAAAGCTGTCATCGCAACTAGCCAACCCGCTGGGCCTAAAAGTAGTCTACCAGCGCTCCGGATCCTGGCTGGCGGCAAGCGTAATCCCGGCGCAGATCATCGCCGATGGCACCCTGAACTGGTACGCATCCGAAAATACGGATGAACTGCACTACTTGGCCGCGATTTTCAACGCCCCGGCATTGGCGGATTTCTTTAAAGATCACTGCCGCTCATCCGACCGCCATTTTCAGATGTCCCCCGTCCAAAACCTGCCCATCCCCCAATTCGACCCCGACAACCAGCACCACGCCAACCTCGCCGCCCAATCCATGCTGGCCCACCAACGGGTGGCGGCCATCGTAGCGGAACGCCAGGCCGCCAACCGCAGAACCGCCCGCAACTACATCCTGAACGACCCGGCAATGCAACCCATCCTGGCCGCCATCGACCAATCGGCGCGGACTATCCTGCCCAACTACTGCTCCGGCGGCGGCTAAGGAGCCAAATCCCCCCTAACCCCGCGCCACCGCCAAACACTTGCTGGAGTTATGCACATAAGTCTGCAAAAACTCCACAATTTCCGGCGTCCGCCCCAACTCCCCCAGCGCCCCCGCCAGGCACATCCAATTCAGCATCTCCTGCTGCCCCGCATCCTCAATCTGCGCCGTACTCAGCCCCCGCCAAGCCTCATAATCCCCCGCCTTGAACTCCTCGAACCTTTGCCGGTCCGCAGCCACATCGCAATACAGCCACCAATGCTTTTCCGTAAGAAAAGCGTGCGACCAGCTAGACGACGCCACCAGCGCCACCCGCCACGGGCTTGCCGCCAACGCCCGGGCCGCCGCCGCGCCCAGCTCCATACACCGCCGCGGCGAAGGCCCCGGCGGATCCGCCGGCAATTCCGCCCCGTTCACCACCTGCGGCGTCGCCCCGCCCCGGTTGCGAATCACCCGGCTGCCGTAGCAATTCACCGCAAAAGGAATCACCGGATAATCAAACCCCTGGCGGTCATAATCCAGATACAGCAGCGTATTCAGAAAAGCGTGACCCAGCCCCGGCTCGTGCAACGGCCGGTAAGCGTAAGCCACATCGAACCCGCCCTCCAGCAGCGCCCCCGCCAAAAACCGCGCCGCCGGATGCCCCCGGTAGCGAAAAACCTGGTCCGCCGGCTCGCCCCAAACGTTAGGCCGGGCGCCCCCGTCCTTCATCGTGAACGGACGGCATTCGTACTCGTCATAAGCCATCACGCAGAAAGCCGGAATAATATCCTCCCGAAAGTTTTCATACTGGTCATCGCCCCAGACCAGCACCGCATCCGGCCGGAAAGCGTCCAACTCCGCCCGCACCCGGCGAAACCCGGCCGCCAGCCTTTCCCGCTGATACAACGCCGAAGCATACCCCGCATCATCGCCCCACTCCTCCCGCATCGCCGCCGGCCAGCTCCCCGGATCCTTCCGATCCGACGGAATCCGCTCATTCCGCAAAGCCCGGGTAAGCGAATAATTCCTCAGCTCATCCGGCGCAATCAAAGACGGGGAATGCGTAACCCCAACCCCCAATATCTCCGCCATAACGCCACCTCCCTAGAATGTCTTGAATGGCATTATACCCGAAACGGTCAAACCCTACAGCCGGACGGAATCGATCAGCCCCTGATCTATCCGAAAGCTCTCATCCGCCGCCAGCCGCAAATCGTTATGGCAGCTTTGCCCGTGATACAGCGTAACCACCACGCCCTCGTTCTTAGCCACGGCGATGGCCGGCACAAAATCGCTGTCCCCGGCCACCATCACCGCCCTGCCGATATGCCCCTTAGTCGAATGCAGCACCAAGTCAACCGTCAAAAGAATATCCACCCGCTTTTGCTGAAACCGCGGCGAGCCGTCCCTATGGGCGCCGCGAACTTCCAGCCGCCCCAACCGCACCGAAACCCGCGGCAAAGTATTAACCCGGTGATAATACCGCAGCCAATCGGCATACCGCGCCCGTTCCGCATCCGTAGGCGGATCGCTCTGATACGGAGCGCAATGATAATAATAAATCCGAAGCAACTCCGAACCCGCCGACAATCTATCCCCCAGCTTTTCCAAATCAATAGAAGCCCGCGAAAACTCAGAGCCGCTAACCGCCTCCAAATAAGCCCCGTCAACAAACAACGCCACCTTATCCGGCATCCCCAACCCCGAAAAAAGGGGCCGCGTCCCGCACGGCCCCATCAGCTTGCCTGACGTACCCCAAAGGGAACGCCAGGAAAAATACTAACCTGACGTACCCCAAAGGGAACGCCAGGGAACATCACACCCCAAAATACCACCGCCCGCCCACCCCCGTCAACCCCCACCCCCGCCGCCATCCTGATCACCGCCTGCGGCGTGGTATCAGCAGTTTGCGGCCAGTAGCCAAGGGCAACGGCTATTCACCATCGGATTCCGCGCTTTTTATCCTTCCCAAGATTACGCCCCTGGATTTCGCCGGACGGAATCGATCATCGCCCGGTCAATAAGATACCGCTCGTCCGCCGCCTGCCACAAATCAGAGTGGCGACTGTTGCCATGATAAAGGGTAACTACTACCCCTTCATTCTTGGCGACTTCTATCGCCGGAATAAAATCGCTGTCGCCGGCTACTAGAATCGCCCGCTGAATTTGCCCTTTGGCGGCCAGTTGCGTCATATCAACCGCGAGCAGGATGTCAACTCGCTTTTGTTCGTATCGGGGCGAACCGTCAGGGTTATTACCCCGGTATTCCAATCTTCCCAAGCGGACTGCAAACTTCGGCAAGCGTTCCAGCGCAGTATAGAATCGGCGGGCGTAAGAATATCGGTTTCGCTGCTCTTCCGTTGGCGGGTTGCCGTGGTACGGCGGGCAGTGGTAATAGTACGTCCGTAAAACGTCTAACCCATCGGACATATATCCCACCAAGGCCGAGTAATCAATCCTGGACCCTGGGGAAACATCTTCCACCACATGATCCAAGTATGACCCGTCAATGAAAAGCGCCGTTCGATCTGGCATTGAAACCTCGCAATCAAAAAATTAGGGCCGCCATAGACGGCCCTAGTCGCCGGGTAGACTAACCTGGAGTGCGCCTCGGCGGACACCAGGGAACATACTGGCGAAAATATACCACCCCCGCCGCCGCTGGTCAAGCCCTTTCGTCAAGCCCGATTAAACCTATCCGCTTGCCCACCCCGCCCCGACCGGCGATAATACCCCCAACAACCCCACGCGCCCCCGGCGCAGGAGAGCAGCAATGGACTGGGGAATGGCTAACCGTATGGCCCAGCTAATCCAACCCAACGGGCGGTGTATGTTCCTGCCCATCGACCACGGCTACTTTCAGGGCCCCACCCGCAACCTCGAGCGCCCCGCCGAAACCATCGCCCCCCTGATGCCCTACGCCGACGCCCTGTTCGCCACCCGCGGCGTAGCCCGAGCCGCCGTCGACCCTGCCCATACCAAGCCCCTCATCCTCCGCGTCTCCGGCGGCACCAGCATGACCGCCGGCGACCTCGCCGACGAGGGCCTGACCACCTCCATGGAGGACGCCATCCGCCTCAACGCCGCCGCCGTAGGCATCTCCGTATTCATCGGCTCCGAATACCAAAAGCAATCCATCCTCAACCTCGGCAAACTTGTCGACCAGGGCGAGCGCTACGGCATCCCCGTGATGGCCGTCACCGCCGTCGGCCGCGAACTGGACCAGCGCGATTCCCGCTACCTCGCGATGGCCTGCCGCATCTGCGCCGAAATGGGCGCCAAAGTCGTCAAAACCTACTGGTGCCAAGACGACTTCGCCCGCGTAGTCCACGGCTGCCCCGTCCCCGTAGTAATGGCCGGCGGCCCCAGAGCCGACACCGAGCTGGAAGTCCTCCAATTCGTCCACCACGGAATCCAAAACGGCGCCATCGGCATCAACCTCGGACGCAACATCTGGCAAAGCCCCCACCCCGTCCCAATGATCCGCGCCCTACGCCGCATAGTCCACGAAAACGGCTCCGTAGACGACGCCCTAGATGTGTTCAACGCCGCCCAAGCCGCCATATCCCAACCCGCGGGCGTAGCGGATTAACGCCGCAATCTTGCCCTCCGTATCCCGTCAACCCCCGCGAAAGCGGGGGATCACGCAATAGGACATCAAGGCAGGCCGATATGCGCGTAGCGATGTACTACAGCAACAACGACATCCGCATCCAGGAAATGCCCCGGCCCCAAATCGGCCCCGGCGAACTGCTGCTAAAAATCGAAGCCAGCGGCATCTGCGGCAGCGACGTTATGGAATGGTATCGCATCCAGCGCGCCCCCCTGGTCCTCGGTCACGAAGTCGCCGGCGTCGTAGCCCAAACCGGCCCCGGCGTATCCCGCTTCCGCGAGGGCGACCCCCTAGTCGTAACCCACCACGTACCCTGCAACGCCTGCCGCTACTGCCTCGCCGGACGCCACACCGTTTGCGACACCCTCCGAACCACCAACTACGAACCCGGCGGTTTCGGCGAATACCTCCGCCTCCCCGCCGTCAACGTAGACCGCGGCGCCTTCCCCATTCCCAGCGGCGTAACCTTCGATGACGCCTCCGTAGCCGAACCCCTGGCCTGCGTCTACCGCGGCCAGCAGCGGGCCAACCTCCGCCCCGGCCAATCCGTGCTGGTATTGGGCAGCGGCCTCGCCGGGCTCCTGCACATCAACCTGGCCCGCGCCCTCGGCGCCGGACGCATCATATCCACCGACCTATCCGACTTCCGCCTCGCCGCCGCCCGCCGCTTGGGCGCCGACGCTACCCTATCCGCCCACGAATACACCCCGGAACAACTGCGCCAAATAAACGATGGCCGCCTTGCCGACCTGGTAATCGTAGCCACCGGCGCCCGCCCCGCCCTCCTCCAAGCCCTCGAATCCGTAGAACGCGGCGGCGCCGTGCTATTCTACGCCCCCACCGAACCCGGCGTAGAAATCCCGGTAGCCGTCAACGAAGTCTTTTTCCGCAACGATGCCACCCTGACCACCACCTACGCCGCCGCCCCCGGCGATTTAGCCACCGCCCTGAACCTAATCGCCTCCGGCCGCGTCCAAATAAGCCAAATGATTTCCCACCGCCTACCCCTGGACCAAACCGGGCAAGGCTTCCGCCTAACCGCCGGCGCCGCCGAATCCCTCAAGGTAATCATCAACCCCCACCAATAGCCCCCCGCCCCGGAATCGACCAGGAAAATCGAATCCCTATCCCCCCTATGCCCTCTGTGGTAAATTAACCCTACTCATCCGGCTTGCCCGCGGAGGTTGCGATGGAACTAGGCTTGTTTCTGGAGTTTCCCGTCCAGGATGGCTCCAGCGAAAACCAGGCATTCAAGGAGTCCTTCGCCCTGGTCGACCAGGCCGAGGCGTTGGGCGTCCCGTCCGTATGGCTGGCCGAATACCACTTCAACCCCGCCCGCGTGCTATCCAGCCCCATCACCATCTCCGCCGCCATCGCCGCCCGCACCCGGCGCATCCGCTTGGGCACCGCCGTCCTCCTCTTGCCCCTAGCCAACCCCGTCCGCGTCGCCGAGGAAATCGCCACCCTTGACCAAATCAGCGACGGCCGCGTCGAATTCGGCATCGGCCGCGGCACTTTCCCCAACGTCCACGAAGGCTTTGGCGTCCCCTTTTCCGAAAGCCGCGGCCGCTTTGAGGAAAGCATCGAAATCATCCTCAAATCCTGGACCACCGACGCCTTTTCCTTTCACGGCGAACATTTCACCATCAACGAACTATCCGTAAACCCCAAACCCCTCCAATCGCCCCACCCCCCCATCCGCGTCGGCGTAACTTCCGCCGAGAGCTTTCCCATCATCGGGCGGATGGGCTACCACATCCTGATCAACCCCTCCCGCGTATTCACCCTAGCCGAACTAAAGCCGTCCATCGCCCAATACCGCCAGGCATGGCAAGACGCCGGACACCCCGGCGACGGCAAAGTAGGGCTCCGCATACCTATATACCTATCCGAGGACGCCCAAAAAGCCTACGACGAACCCCGCGACAGCGCCCTATTTTCCATCGGCCGCCTATCCGACCGCGTAGCCAGCTACGCCGGACACGCCGGCACCCTCGGCGATTGGGGCGCCCAAGCCGAGCGGGTCCGCAATATGTCCTACGACGACTGGCTCCGCGACAAAGTAGCCTACGGCGTACCCCAAGCCGTAACCGAAAAACTGAACACCCTTACCGAGGAACTCGGCCTGGATCAAGTGATGTTTGAGGTAAATTTCGGCAACCTCATCCCCCTAGAAAACCAGTCCAACACCCTCCGCCTGATGATGGAGCAGGTAGCCCCCCACCTAGCCTAACCCACCCGACAGCCCCCAAAGCAGACGCTAAGGAGACGCTAAGGAGACGCTAAGGAGACGCTATGAGTTGCGAAGCATTTGAGGCCGGCGCCAAAGTAGAAGCCATCGCCGAAATCCCCGTCCGCGTCAATATGGGCGCCCCCGTAGACAGCAGCCCCCACCTGATCCAAATCGGCGACACCGGCGAAATCACCACCGTCCGCCGCACCGGCGCCGGCCTCCACTGGCTGGTAATCAACTGGCACCGCCTGGGCCGCACCTTCAACCTAAACGCCGACCAGTTCGATCAAGTCAAAGTCCTGGACTAGCCCCAGCCAAAACGTCAAGGCAAAGCCCGCCGCAACCCCGAATTGCGCCATCCCCCCAAAGCCCGAACCCCGCGGAACACCAGCCCCCCAACCCCTACCACCGCATCCCGGGCTCCCGTTCCTGCAACACTTCCCCGAACAGCGTAAGCGCCTGATCCACCCGCAGAATGACCATCGCCCCGCCCAGCCCAGGATCCGTTATCAGCCCGGCATCCGCCAGCCGCCGGGTCAGATCAGCGTACACTTCCCCATCCCGCACCACGCTGGCGGTGCAGCGAAACTTCCAGCCCACGCCGGCCCCATCGCCCGCCGCCGCGTTCCGAAACAGCACCACAACCTTCGGATTTTCCTCAATATGCTCCAGCGGCTCCCGCATCGTCCGGTCGCGGTACACCAATGTATCCCCGTTCACCGCCAGCACCGTCCCGATATACCCCGCATTCGGCGTCCCATCCGCCGACGCCGTAGCCACGATGCAGGGATACCCATCATCCCGCGCCCGGTTAATCAGCCGCGTCATATCCTCCGTAAGCCGGATCATCGCCCTCCTCCTATGCCCCGGCCGCGCTTTCCGCCGGCCGCCGCAACGCCACCCCGGTCTCCGACGCCTCCAGCGTCCGCCCGTCCAATTGCAGCCCGAACCCATCGGCCAGCCGGGTCAAATAATTGAAAACCCCTACAATATGCCCCACCTCCAGCAGCGCCGTATCATCGAACCCCAAATCCCGCAGCGGCTGCCAATCCGCTTCCGTCATCCGCGTAGGCATAGCGCTCAGCTTTTCCGCCACCGCGCACAACGCCCGCTGCCGCCCCGTAAGGGTATCCAATTCCCGCCAGCGATGCTGCGTCACCGCTGCCACGATCGCCGGGTCGCCATCCTCCGCCCGCAGAAACTCTGCGTGAGAGACGGTTCAATACCGGCAATCCTGCGCCGCCGCCGCCACGGCCGCCACCATTTCCCGCTCCCGCCGGTCCAAAGCCCCCGGCCCGAACATAATTTCCCGGTACAGCGCCCCGAACAACGGCCCGATACCCTTATGCCGAGCCTGCAACCGCCCCATCGCCGGCAGATACCCAAAATCATAATTCCCGCCCGGCGCCCCCGCCGGCAACTCCGCCCGCCGTTCCGCCTCCGTAGGAATATCAACCCAAGCCTCCCTAATCCCCGTCTGCCCTGCCATAACCAACCCCCTTTACCGCATTCCTCCATCACAACCCCCATATCCCGGCGCCGACACCCCCCCAAACAACTCCCCCCACGTCCCCAAATAATCCCCTCCCCCTCCGGGGGAGGGTTAGGGTGGGGGCGCACCCCCAATCCCCCAAAACCATCCCCCCACATCCCAACCCGCCCGCCAGGCGAACCCCCAACTACTGCGCCGTCAACCCCCCGTCAATCACCAACTCGCTCCCCGTAACGAAAGACGCCTCATCCGACGCCAAAAACAGCACCCCATAGGCGATATCCGCCGGCTGCCCGATCCGCCCCATCGGATGCCGCGCCGCCGACTCCTCCCGCCCCGCCGCGGTATCCAGCATAATCGGCAAAGTCATCGGCGATTCGATCACCCCCGGATGCACCGAATTGCAACGAATCCCCTCCCCCGCATACTGAATCGCCGTCGACTTGGTCAGCAGCCGCACCGCCCCCTTGCTCGCCGCATACGACGAAGTCCGCCCCCCTACCAGCCCCGCAATGGACGATATATTGACGATCGACCCGCCCCCGGCCTCCCGCATCGCGGGAATAACCGCTTTCGTGCCTAAAAACACCCCTTTCGCGTTAATATCCATCACCAAATCCCACTCCTCCGCGCTGGTATCCTCCACCTTGTTAATCCGCGCGATCCCCGCGTTATTCACCAGAATATCCAGTTTCCCGAACCGCTCCACCGCCGCGCCAACCGCCCTTTCCCACGACGATTCATCCGTAACATCCAAACCCACAAACACGCACCTGCCCCCATAGGATTCGTTAATCGCCGCCTCCGTTTGCCGCCCCTCCGCCTCCAGCACATCCCCGATAACCACCATCGCCCCCTCCGCCGCGAACAACCGCGCCTCCGCCGCCCCCATCCCCCTGGCCCCCCCGCTGATCAGCGCAACCTTCCCTGCCAGTCGCATAACCTTACCCCCATCGCATTAAATTCCCCGCCCGGCCGCCGCCCCAAGTTGCCGCCCATTGTACCCCTTTTCCCCCGCCATCGGTTACAATTCGCCTGCCAACCCCGACAACCTGCCCGCCCGGAGGCCCGCAATGACCACCACCACAACCCGTTGGCAGCTCCAAGGCGAATACTTTGAGAGCTGCAACTGCGAAATCCTTTGCCCCTGCATCGTCCGCGGCACCAACGTAGAACCCACCGAGGGCCACTGCGACGTAGCCCTGGCCTTTCACATCCAACAAGGCAACCTCGACGGCGTACCCCTCGACGGCCTCAACTTCATCGCCGTCAACTACACCCCCGGCCCCATGGCCGCCGGCGGCTGGACTTCCGCCCTCTACCTCGACGAACAGGCCAACCCCGCCCAGCGCCAGGCCCTGGAAAGCATCCTGTCCGGCAACCTCGGCGGCCCCGCCGAGCGCTGGCAAGCAATGACCGCCAACTTTATGGGCCTAACCTACGTCCCCATAAACTTCCAAATTGACGGCAAAATCCGCTCCGTAACCGTCCCCGGTATAATGGACTTCAGCGTAGAACCCATCCAAATCCCCGGCCGCGACGACGCCATGCTCCTAGCCAACACCGGCCACCCCGTAAACCGCGACCTCTACCTCGCCCGCGCCACCCGCGGCCAATACACCAACCACGGAATGACCTGGGACAACACCGGCAAAAACGGCCACTACGCCCCCTTCAACTGGAGCTGGCCCTAACCCAACCACCCCCAGCCGTCCCCACGCCGGTCCCCCACAATAATCTACCCCCATCGATATTATTCCCTCCCCCTCCGGGGGAGGGTTAGGGTGGGGGCGCACCCCCGTACCCATCCCCCCCCAAAACCCCCAAACCAAACATAACAACATTGACACCCCGCGCCCCCATTCCTATAATCGCGCCCTATCCCGCGCCATAACCGCCATCAAAGGCGGTCATCCGGCAAAAGAGAACGGCTATATCCCCAAAGGAGCGTCAAAATGCGTAAAATCCTGCTGCCATCCCTGCTCGGAATCGTAAGCCTCCTGCTGCTGGCCTGCGGCGGGGCCGCCACCGCGGTCCCCACCAACACCGTCGCGCCCCAAGCCACCCAGCCGCCCACCGCCGTACCCACCGCCACACCAGCGCCCCAGGCCACCGACACCCCCGAACCCGCCCAACCCGCCGCCTCCGGCAGCGACTACTCCCCCGAACTCCTAGCCATCGCCGCCGACCGCGCCAACGGCCCCGGCGCCATTTTTGTCGGCGACCTTAACGACCTGGTAGGCCCCGCCCCCACCCCCGAGGAAGGCGACGCCGACGGCATCGTCCCTCTCGACGCCCTCGAAAAACACCGCTTCGTCTACGAATCCGACTACTACCGCAGCGTCATCGAAAGGGCCAGGTTCACCAACCCCACCGAAATGACCAGCCAACTGGACGACCCCATCATCATCCAGAACGCCTGCGTCAACCGCGCCCTGGTCTTCTGCAAAATTCAGGAAACCTTCTGGGGTCCCAACCTCGAAGCCCGCACCAACGGAATGCTCCGCATCGAAATGACCTCCTTCCCCGAACTCGGCATCGCCGGCCCCGATTCCCTCGGCCTCGTCGGCGACGGCACCCTCGATATGGTCAACATCATCGGCCCCTACGTCGCCGGCGAACTCCCCGAACTTGAAATCCAATACCTTTTCGGCCTCTACACCCAGCGCTCCCAGCAATACGAAGCCACCGCAGATATGCTCCCCGACATCGAACAACTGCTGATTGACGAAACCGGCGGCTACCCCATCAACGTCAACTGGCACAACGGCGACGACATTTTCCTGTTCACCAAAAAGCCCCTCAACCTGCCCCAAGACGTCCAGGATATGAAAACCCGCGCCTTTGGCACCTCCATCTCCGACTGGATCAACGGCATGGGCGGCGCCGCCCAATTCCTGGCTTTCACCGAAGTCTACACCGCCCTGGAGCGCGGGATCCTCGAAGCCGGCGTAACCGGCGGCGACGCCGGCTACGGCCAGCGCTGGTACGAAGTCACCGGATACATCAACGGCCCCCTTACCTCCTGGCCCTCCAGCCACAACGTCATCAACGGCGAAGTATGGGCCACCATCCCCGCCGACCTCCAGCAAATTATGAAAGAGGAAGCCGCCAAACTCGAACTCGAAGCCCTCCGCGTCGGCTCCATCCAAAACGAACTTGGCCTCGAGAAAAACGTCATCGCCGGTATGACCTACGTCGAATTTGGCCCCGAAATGCGGGCCCACAGCGACAACGCCGTCTCCAACTCCGTAGTCCCCAACTGGCTAACCCGCATCGGCGGCCCCGGCACCCACTTCGCCGCCGTATTCAACCGCGCCATCGGCCCCGTGGTCGGCATCACCATCGAACCCGACGGCACCATCACTCGCCAATAACCCCATCCCCCAACCCGACCGACTACGCCCCCGGGCCAATTCCAGCCCGGGGGCATCCTTTTCCGCCCAACGCCCGCCCGATAAGCTAAAATAAACGGGAATCGTAACCCACTCACCCGGCGCAAGGGCGGCAACCGTGAACCTCAACCGGCAAACCATCCCCCAACCCATCCTGGCCCTCCTGGCCGCGATCCCCTTATGCCTAACCCTAACCGCCTGCGCCGCCCCCACGCCAACGCCGATGCCAACCCCGCCGCCGCCCACCACTCCCGCGCCCACTGCCACCCCCCAACCGCCCATCCTCACACCCACACCACCATCCGCCGCAACCGCGGCCCCTACCTTGCAAATAGGCGCCCTAGCCCCCGATTTCACCTTCACCCTCTTTCACGGCGAAGACGAACTGGGCGCATCAACCCTGAAACTATCCGACCTCCGCGGCAAACCCCTAACCCTCAACTTCTGGGCCCGCCTATGCACCCCCTGCTGGTCGGAAATGCCCGAACTCCAGGACTTCTACCGGCAACGCCACCCGCAAATCCAACTGCTAGGCATCGACATCGGCCAATTCACCGGCCTGGGCTCCCACAAAGACGCCGGCAAGCTCCTCGATTCCCTCGGCATAACCTACCCCGCCGGATACACCGACGACCCCGCCGTAGTCCGCCGCTACCAAATCCGCGCCATGCCCTCTACCATATTCATCGACGCCGACGGACGGGTTTTCCGCATCTGGACCGGCGCCATCAACCGCCGACAGTTGGATTCCATAGTCGCCCAACTGTTGCCAGGGGGCGAAAGAAAATCGTAACTCCATCCTCCCATCCCGCCGGCGATCCCGGGGCCCCGCCCGTAAACAAACCCCTATTCCTGATCATCCTGTCTTTCGCCCTTTTCGCCGCCCAAAACGCCATCCTGATGATCCCGCCCTTGCTGGTGGACATCGCCCAAGATTTCAACCTTTCCGTAGGCGTCGCCGGCCAGCTTTCCGCCGCCACCTTCGTCGGCTGGGGCCTTTCCTCCCTGATGGTAGGCCCCCTGTCCGACTCCTTCGGACGCCGCCCGGTGGCCGTCGGCGGCCTGACAATTATGGCCGCCGCCATCACCGCCTCCGCTTTCGCCCCCAATTTCGCCCTTTTCCTGTTATTGCGCGTGCTTACCGGCATCGGCGGCGGCGTACTCCCGGCCAACAGCATCGCCGCCGCCTCCGACATCATATCCCCCGCCCGCCGCGCCCAAACCATCGGCGCCCTCGCCGGCATCAGCGTCCTTTCCGGCGCCATCAGCGTCCCCGCCCTCGCCCTGCTATCCGATTGGCGCGACTGGAGCTTCGCCGTCCTCGTTTCCGGCATTCTAGTGGCCGCCGTCGCCGTAGCCACCTGGCTATGGTTCCCGCCCGACCGCCAGCAGCGAACCCGCAACTTTTCTTTCCTATCCCGCTACCGCGCCCTGCTGTCAATGGGCTTTTTCCGCGCCGCCATCACCGTCAACGCCAGCCACCGCATCGCCTACTGGGCCATCGTCAACTACCTCGCCGCCTACCTCATCGGCGAACACGGATTAACCACCGGCGCCGTCGCCCTGCCCCTGCTAATCGCCGCGCTGTGCCAAGTTATCGGCAGCTTCGCCTCCGGCTTCGTGTCGCAAAGACGCCGCCGCGCCCTGCTGCTCGCCGCCATCACCGCCGCCGGCGGCCTATGCGGACTAGCCTTATTCGCCCTGCCCATGAGCCTCTGGCCCGCCATCGCCGCCGCATCCTTGGGCGCCGGGCTATTAAGCGTAACCTTCCCCGCCCTGGTCGTCATCACCACCGAACGATCCGGCCCAAACCGCGCCACCGGCGTCGGCCTAATGGCCTTCACCAACCAGACCGGCGGCTTGGGCGGCGCCGCCCTATCAGGATTGCTCCTAACCGGCATCGGCTACCCCGCCGTCGGCTGGCTCTGCCTCGCCGTAACCAGCATCAGCGCCCTAGTAGCCGTAACCTGCATCCACCCACCGCCCCGCCGCAGCCCCGCCCCATAACGCCGCCCGATTTCCCGCGCCGCCGGTTGCAAGCTATAATAGCCCAACCGCCATAGGGGGTAGAAAAATCGCCGCGCAAGCAACAGATCAAGGCATCCCCGCCGTCAACAAACCGCTGTTTCTGATCGTAGTCGCCATCGCCTTCGTTTCCGCCCAAAACGCGATCGTGATGCTGCCCCCGCTCCTCAACGACATCGCCCGCGATTTCAACGTTTCCGATTCCCTAGCCGGGCAGCTCAACGCCGCCACCGGCGCCGGATGGGCGGTCGCCGCCATTATGGTAGGCCCCTTGTCCGATTCTTTCGGCCGCCGCCCGGTCGCCGTCGGCAGCCTGTTACTGATGTCCCTGGGCGTTTTCGCCGCCGCCTTTGCCCCCAATATGGCCGTTCTGCTAATCCTGCGCGCCCTTACCGGCCTCTCCGGCGGCGGCATCCCCCCCAACAGCATGGCCGCCGTCGCCGACGTCATCTCCCCCGCCCGCCGCAGCCAGGCCGTAGGCGCATTGATGGGCCTAGTAATGCTCTCCGGCGCCATCACCGTCCCCCTCCTCGCCCTCCTGGCCGACTGGCAAGGATGGCGCAGCGCCTTCCTCGCTTGGACGGGCGTTCTGATAGCCGGCTTCCTGTTCAACTGGCTATGGTTCCCCCCCGACCGCCGGCAGCGAATCCGCGATTTCTCCTTCCTGTCCCGCTATCGTTCCCTGCTGGCAATGTCATTTTTCCGGGCCGGCATCACCCTGAACGTATGCCACCGCATCGCCTTTTGGGGCATCCTCACCTACATGGTCACCTACTTGATCGACGCCTACGGAATCACCACCGGCGAATCCGCCATTCCGGTATTCATAGCCGCCGTCAGCCAGGGCGTCGGCAGCTATTCCGGCGCCTTCATCACCAAACGCAACAACCGCGGAATCCTCCTCGCCATCCTCATGGCGGCCGGCGGAGCTTGCGGACTAGCCCTTTTCGCCTTTCCCCTCGGAATCTGGCCCTCCGTCGCCTTGGCATCCGTATCCACCGGGCTATTAAGCGTAACCTTCCCGGCGATGATTGCCATGAGCACCGAAGTATCCGGCGCATCCCGCGCCACCGGCGTAGGGCTGATGGGATTAACCAACCAGCTGGGGCTGGTCGGCGGCGCCGCCATCGGCGGTCTGCTACTGGAAACCGTAGGCTACCAGGGCATCGGCTATATGTCCCTGGCAATGGGCGCCATCAGCGCCGTCACCGCCGCCCGCTTTATCCGCCGCCCCCAACTGGCCGACGGCTAACCCGCCCCAAGCGCCGCAAAAAATGGCGGGAGTGCGAGGGAGTCGAACCCACCTACCCCGCTGCTAACGAGGCATAACGGTTTTGAAGACCGCAAGAGCCACCGGGCCCCATCCACTCCCGCATAACCGGAAAATAACGCAGAGGCCGCCGAAACCAAACCCCGCGCCCCCTGCGTTAAATCCCCGGACGCCTAGCTCCCCAGGACGGCATCGATCTTCTTCTTCAGCGCCCCCTTGGGAACCGCCCCGATAATCTGGTCCACCGGCTTGCCGTCCTTAAAGAAAATCAGCGCCGGAATGCTCCGCACCCCGTACTGCATCGCCACGTTCGGGTTGCTGTCCACATCCAGCTTCCCCACCGTCAGCTTCCCGTAATACTCCACCGCCATATCCTGCACCGACGGCGCAATCATCTTGCACGGCCCGCACCATTCCGCCCAGAAATCCACCATCACCGGCAAACCCGACTGCAACACTTCCGAGTCCCAGTTCTGGTCCGTAACCTCAATAGGCATTGCCATACCATCCTCCCGGCAACTCGTCCGTTGCCCCAATTTCGCGCCCCGCGCCGCCAAAAGCCAACAGCCGCCGGGGATCGCCGACAGCGAACAGATCAATATCGCCAGCCTAATTTTAATTCCGCCGCGCCAACAGGTCAACCGCCCCCATCATCCCGATTATAACCCCCTTACCGTAAAAGCGGGCCGCAAAATCGGGTTGGAATACCCCCGCCCTACCCTGTATAGTGTAATGCGATATGAATCCGGCAGAGCAAACCGCCCCCCCGCCCGCCAAGCCCCGCCCCGGCGACCGCCTCGAGCTGACCTTAGAGAGCTGGGGCCGCTTGGGCGAAGCCATGGCTTGGCGCGACGGCTTCCCCATATTCGTATTCGGCGGCATCCCCGGCGAGCGGGTCACCGCCGAAATAACCCGCGTCCATCGCCAATACGCCGCCGCTACCGTCACCCAAGTATCCCAACCATCCCCCGACCGAGTACCCCCCCCCTGCCCATACTTCGGCCCATGCACCGGCTGCCAATGGCAGCATCTGGACTACAACGCCCAGCTAACCGCCAAACGCGAAAAAATAATAGACGCCCTAATCCGCATAGGCGGCCTATTCCCCAACCCCCAAGCCGCCGACGCCACCGTAGCCGGCGCCATCCCATCCCCCAACCCCTACGCCTACCGAAACCACGCCCGCTTCACCATAGGCCCCCCCGCCCCCCGCCGCAAAACCCCCACCCCCGCCGCCGTGCAAGAACCCGCCCACACCCACCCCGCCGTGCAAGAACCCGCCCACACCCACCCCGCCGGGCAAGAACCCGCCCCTACACACCCCGCCGGGGGAACCCCCACCCTCATCCCCCCCTCCGGGGGGGAATTAATGGGGGGGCAACTAGGCTTCATCAACCGCGAAACCCGCCGCTTCGTCCGCATTGACTACTGTATGCTAATGCGCCCCGCCATCAACGCCATCCTCCAAAAACTGCAAGACCGCTGCCAAGAAACCACCCAGCTATCCATCCGCGCCGGCGCCCCCGAAACCCCCGCCCCCGGCGAATACCTCGTGCAACCCCCCCTGCACAACCCCGCCATCCCCATCCCTACCGGACAAAAACGCTACATCGAAACCATCGACCAAACCCCATTTTTCGTATCATCCCCCTCCTTTTTCCAAGTAAACGTAGCCCAAGCCGCCCAAGCCGCCCAAGTAATCCGCGAGCACCTATCCCTAACCCCCAACGACATCCTGCTGGACGCCTACACCGGCGTAGGAACCTTCGCCATCCTCCTAGCCCCCTATGTATCTAAAGTCATAGCCATAGAGGAATCCGCCGCCGCCGTAGCCGACGCCCAAGAAAACGCCGCCCACGCCCCCAACATCCAATTCATCGTAGGCCGCACCGAAACCGCTCTAACCCAACTACCCATCCCACCCGACGCCGTAATCCTAGACCCGCCCCGTTCCGGCTGCCAGCCCCAAGCCCTCGAAAAGCTCACCCAACTATCCCCCCCGCGCCTAGCCTACGTATCCTGCGACCCCGAAACCCTGGCCCGCGACCTCAAAATCCTATGCAACGCCAACTACACCCTAACCCGCATCATCCCCATAGATATGTTCCCCCAAACCCACCACATCGAATCCGTAGCCATCCTCCACCACATAACCCATCATCCCGAACCCGCCCATCACGCTGAACATTCTAATCACCCCGAACCACCCCATCACCCCACCCCCGCCGATCACCCTGAGCGTGTCGAAGGGCCACCCCCGCCCCAAAACCTAACCCTGGCATCGGCATCCCCCCGCCGCCGCGAACTGATGACCGCCCTCGGCCTGCCATTCCGCATCCAACCCGCCGACATTCCCGAAAACCCCCTGCCCAACGAACCCCCGCAAGATATGGTAGAGCGTCTATCCCGCGAAAAAGCCCTGACAGTAGCCGCATCCCTCCGGCGCGGACTCGTCATAGGCGCCGACAGCACCGTAATTCACCGCGGCCAAGCCCTCGGCAAACCCCGCAACGACCGCGAAGCCCGCAATATGCTGCGCCGCCTCCGCAACACCACCCACCACGTATGCACCGGCCTAACCGTAACCAACGCCGCCACCGGCCAAACCCTAACCATCAGCCAAACCTCCCGAATAACCCTGCGAAACTTCTCCGACGCCGAAATCGAAGCCAGCATCGCCGCCAGCACCCCCCAAGACAAAGCCGGCGCCTACGCCATCCAGGACACCGCCCTACGCCCCGCTTCCCACTGGCAAGGCTGCTACCCCAACATAGTCGGCCTCCCCGCCTGCCGCCTACTAGAAATGCTCCATCAACTAAACTGGCCCCCGCCCCCCCACTGGCAACCCCCAACCGCCAACCCATGCAGCCCCGGCTGTCCCAACATATCAGAAATCCCCTCCCCCTCCGGGGGAGGGTTAGGGTGGGGGCGTCCCCAATGAACATAATGGGCATAGGCGCCCTGGAACTAGCCGTAATCCTACTGGTAGCCTTCCTAGTGCTAGGGCCGGGCAAATCCATCGATATGGCAAAGCGCACCGGAAAAGTGCTAGGCGATTTGCGTCGCGCCTTCAGCGACGTAACCGACGCCATATCCAACGAGGAACGCCAGCGCACCCACCCCGGCCCCACCCCCGGCCCGGCCGCCGACACCCCGCCGCCCGGGATCCCGTCCCGCCCCGACCTGCCCGACGACGACACCCCGCCCCCCGACACCAACGCGCCCAACAACGACACCCCCCGGCAAGGCCGCGACTAATGCGCGAACTCAGCTTTATGGAACACCTCGGCGAACTCCGCCGCCGCGTGCTGATCTGCGTCGCCGCCGTTATCGCCGGCAGCGCCGTATCCTTCGTTTTCTACGAGGAAATCATCCGCCTCCTATCCCTACCCGCCTACGACCTGCGCGGCAGTCAAGGCATCAACCTAGTATTCATCGAAATAACCGAACTGCTCACCACCGCCGTAAAAGTTTCCTTCGTCGCCGGCTTCGTCCTGTCCCTCCCCGTAATCCTCTACCACATCATAATGTTCATCGCCCCAGGCCTAACCCGCCGGGAACGCCGCTGCCTATATCTGTTCCTGCCCATGGCCCTCATCGCCTTCGCCTCCGGCGTAGCCTTCTGCTACTTCGTGCTGATCCCCCCTGCCCTCCGTTTCCTGCTAGGCTTCAGCGACGTAGCCGAACCCCTAATCCGCATCAGCAATTTCGTAAACCTGATGGTCCGCCTCCTATTTTGGATGGGCCTGGCCTTCGAGACCCCCCTAATAATGTATATGTTGGCCCAACTGGGCATAGTATCCGCCCGCCAGCTATCCCGCTTCCGCCGCCCCTGGATCGTAATAGCCTTCATATTGGGCGCCATCATCACCCCCACCTTCGACCCCGTAAACCAGGCCCTAGTAGCCGGCCCCCTGCTAGTGCTATACGAACTAGGCATCCTACTAGCCAAAATCGCCGGCCGCCGCCGCCCCGAAGTAGAAACCGCCATCGCCCAACGCTAGGCGCGTAGCCTTCCGCATTCCGCAACCTCTCATCCTGAGCTTGTCGAAGGGCCGCCGCCCCTTTCCCCCAAACAAAAAAAGAACCGGCAATCCGCCGGTCCTTCCATCAACACCTTTCCCCAATACAATAACCCCCTCCCCCGTAGGGGGAGGGTTAGGGTGGGGGCATCCCCAATGTAGCAACCTACAGCCACGCCCCCACCTTCCCGCCGCTAATAAGGGCTTTTCTCATCCTTACCCTTCCCCCCGGCCGGCGGCTCCTCCGGGCCCTTCTCATCCTCCCCCATCAAAGCGCTCTTGAAAGTGCGGATACCCTTCCCCATCGACGACCCGATTTCGGGAAGCCGCGTCGCCCCGAATATAAGCAGTATCACCGCCAAAATTATCAGGATCTCGGTAATCCCCAACGGCCCGACTCGCATCTCAAAGCCCCTGCGCGATCGTATTCGCCGGGAATCCCCCGGCAACCCCATACTAACACAACCCCCGCCGTCAAACAATCACCCATCGCCCCGGAAATCCCATCCCCCTCCGGGGGAGGATTAAGGCGAGGGCGTACCCAATCCCGAATCAAAAGCCCCCCGGATAACCGCCCCCAACCGCCCCCCCAAATCACCCTGCTCCCTAACATCCCCCTGCCCATCAAGATCACCTTGCCCCTGCCGATCACCCTGAGCTTGTCGAAGGGCCGCCGCCGCCGCCGCCAGCGTATCCCGCCAACGCTCCAGAAAATCCGCCGGCGCCTCCCCCGCCGCCACCCGTCCCCGGTACAGCGACACCGCCCCCGCCAGCCGATCCTCCAGCCACTCCGCCCCTTGCCCCTCCAGCAGCGCCCCCAGAAAAGCCCCGTCCCCGCTAACCGATATGCCAAGCTGCGGAAACTTTTCCCCCCGAACCTTGTCATAAGCCAAATACGCCAGCGACTCCGCTACCAACCCATCCTCCCCCCGTTCCGCCCATACCCGAACCACCCCCGCCGCCAGCGCCGGATCCGCCCCGATCAGCCGCCAAACGATCCGCGCCGGCGGCGACGTAACCGCGTCGCCCCCCGCAACCAAATCCGCCGCCAACTCCAGATCGCGCCCCAGCGCCAACGCCGCCGCCCCCGGCTGATGCAATATCATACCCTCCAGCGGAAACCCAGGTTCCCCCATCACCCGAGCCGCCGCCAACGGCGACTCCCCCGCCCGTTCCGCCATCACCGCATACAGCCCCTCCAGAAACGGCTCATCGATCCGGTAATTCCCCGACGGCTCCCCCACCAGCAACCCGATCCCCCGCCGCAAATCCCCATCCGCCGCCCCCGCCGTAACATCCAGCAGCTCCAGCAACTCCCCCGGCCCCAGTATCCCCCGCAACTGCACCGGCGCCGCCGGCATCAACCCCCGCACCACCCCCGTATCCATCGCCGCCGCAATCCGCCGCGCCGTCCCATCGCCCCCCGCATCCCGGAACAAATCAAAAAACAGCCGCAAATCCTGTTCCGCATCCAACCCCCGATCCCCCACAAACCCCTCCAGCGCCCGCGCCCCCCGTTCCGGCGATTCCCGCCCTTCCGCCAAAACCCGATCCACCACCCCGGCGAAAGACCGCAGCCGATCCACAAAACTCGCCGTAGCCCGCAGCGTAGGCGCATCCGGCAATTCAGGATCCCCCCCGAACAACTCCAGCAGCGTCGCGTTATCCGCCGCCGGCAAAAAATTCACCAGCAACGGCATCCCCGCAATCCCCCCGGCCAGCCTTTCCGCCCGGCCCGACGCATCGCCCTCCAGCCCCGCCATAAACGCCAAAGCCTCCGCCAATTCCCCCGCCCGCCCCAACCCCACCGACCCCAAATGCCCCGGATGCCGCCCGTATAGCCATACCTTATCCCGCAGATACCCCCGCCAAAACTGAAAATTCTCCTCCAGCCGCGCATCCCCCACCAGCAAGTCAAACTGCGCCGCAAAATCCGTAAGCCGCTGCCGCTCCTCCCCCGCCAGTATCGCGGACGCATCAGCCAGCATTTCCGCCGCACCCGCCAGCCCCCCATCCTCATCCCTGATCCCCCCGTCCGCATCCCTGATCCCTCCGTCCCTCATCCTGAGCTTGTCGAAGGATGACACCCCCCACTCCCCCAACCCCTCATACCCCCGCAAATCCAAATGCTCAAACCCCAAATACCCCCCCGCTACCGCCCGATCCTCCCCCGACAACGACTGATACCACCCCGCCGCCCGTTCCCAACTATGAAACGGCCCCGGCGCCAAAAACAGCCCCCAATACTTCCGCAAAATCGGCGGCACGAGATCCAAATCCCCCCCGGTGCTATACGGCAAATCCGCCTCAAGGCTATGAAACAGCGGATACGGATTTTCCGCCGATACTTCCGGCAGATTCCGCAGCCGTTGCCGCAGCAACTCGTAATCATCCGGCGGCTGCGCCATAAACGCCAGCACATCCCGGTGATACGCAGCCAACGCCGGGGCCACTTCCCCCCCATCCCCCCTAACCCAGTCCAGTTCCGGCCGCCCCATCACCGGAAACCCGCCCCAATACGAATGCATCAATTCATGCATAACCCCGATGGGCTTCGCCTCCCCCGCCCCGGCCCAAGAACCGAACCCGTAACTCCCGAAAAACCCCGGCTCCCCCCGCATCTGCCGGAAATCCAAACTCCGCAGCAGCGCCGCCCCCGCCGCCGTCGGCCGGTACAACCCGACCACCGCATCCACCCGTTCCCTAGCCCAAACCGAATTGCCCGCCCGCGGCGTAGGCAACAACGCCGTCCCCCCCGGAAACGCCGAACCCGACGGCGCCGCCGTAGCCGTAGCCGTAGCCGTAGCCAAAACCGCCGTAGCCCGCGGCGCAACCGTAGCCGCCGGCGTATCATCCCCGCAGCCCGCCGCCAACCCGGCCAGCGCCATCCCCGCCGCCGCCAACAGCAAAGCGCAAAGCCGCCGATAACTCAAACGACCAATCCCCCCAACTCAAATTGAATCCCCATCCCAACCCGCGTATTGTAACTTGCCCGCGTATCCCAACCCGCGTATCCTATCCCGGTTGTCGCAACCCGATTGTATTGTATCCCTAGCCGGGGCGCGGCTATAATCCCCCTTGATACCCGGCGATTCGGCAGCGCAACGCGCTTTCTGGGAGTTCGGATGGAATCCACCTACGACCTGGCGGTAATCGGCTCCGGCCCCGGCGGATATGTCGCCGCCATCCGCGCCGGGCAACTTGGCCTCAAAACCGCCATCATCGAAAAAGAAGCCCTCGGCGGCGCCTGCCTCAACTGGGGCTGCATCCCCACCAAGGCCCTGCTAAAGAACGCCGAAATCGTTTCCTACATCCGCCGCGCCGACGAATTCGGCCTCAAGTTCGACTCCTTTCATCCCGACTATTCCGCCGCCATGGCCCGCAGCCGCCGCGTAGTAGACCGCAACACCCGCGGCGTCCGCTACCTGCTCCGCAAAAACAACGTAACCCACCTAGAAGGCGCCGCCCGCCTAACCGCCCCCAACCGCGTAGCCATCGAACCCGGCGGCGCAATCATCGAAGCCAAAAACGTCATCATCGCCACCGGCGCCCGCCCCCGCGCCTTACCCGCCTTGCCCATAGACGGCCAGCGCATCATATCCAGCCGCGAATCCATCGTCCTGACCGACCTCCCCCCGTCAATGGCAATCATCGGCGGCGGCGCCATCGGCGTAGAATTCGCCTACATCTATGCAATGTACGGCGTAGACATTACCATCATAGAACTCCTCCCTCGCCTGGTGCCTAACGAGGACGCCGACATCAGCGCCCAACTGGAGCGCTCGTTCCGCGCCTTGGGCATCAAAATCCTCACCAACGCCGCCGTAACCGGCGCAACCCCAACCCCGCGCGGCTTGACCCTGGCCATAGAGCAAAACGGCGCCGCCCAATCCCTGGACACCGCTATGGCCCTGGTAGCCGTAGGCGTCCAGCCCAACACCGAAAACTTAGGTTTGGAAACCATCGGCGTAGCCGTCGACCGCCCCGGAATCCGCGTTGACGACTATCTGTCCACCACCGCCCCCGGCGTCTACGCCATCGGCGACGTCACCGGCAAAATGCCCCTCGCCCACGTAGCCTCCGCCCAAGCCGTCACCGCCGTTGAGCATCTAGCGGGCCTGGAACCCCAGCCTATGGAATACATCAATATGCCCCGCACCACCTACTGCAACCCCCAAATCGCCAGCTTCGGCCTGACCGAAGCCCAAGCCCGCGAGCAGGGCTACGAAGTCAACATCGGCGTTTTCAACGCTATGGCCAACGGCAAAGCCCTGGCTATGGGCGAAACCGAGGGTATGGTCAAGCTGGTAGTCGATTCCCGCTACGGCGAACTCTTGGGCGGCCACCTGATCGGCCCCGAAGTAACCGAACTCCTCGGCGAACTATCAATGACCCGTATGCTGGAAGGCACCACCCTGGAACTGGGCTGGACCGTACACGCCCACCCATCCCTGTCGGAAATGCTCAAAGAAGCCGCCCTTTCCGCCCAGGGACGCGCCGTGCATACCTAAATGGCCCCGCCCGAAACCCCGCGCCTACCCCATATAACGAATTTCGCAAACACCGCCGCCGGTTTTGGCGGATAACGCCAAATCATTTGTCTACCGCGCAATCAGGCGGTATACTTACCCCGTATCAGACCCGTATCAGACACCCACCGGGCAACATCGCATAGCGGCTCAACGCCGAGGATTGAAACCGCCAAAGCGCAGCGCCAGCACGGATAATTTGCCGGGAGCGAGGATTGAAAAAATGGGCAATTATGATTTCGCAATGGGCATCGGCGGCGAGGCGGGGCAAGGGATCGCCACCCCCGGCGACATCCTGGCCCGCATCGTCGTCCGCCGCGGGCTACACCTCAGCACCTACAACGCATATCAGTCCATCATTCGCGGCGGCCACATATTCCTCACCCTGCGAATCTGCGACCAAAACATTTTCAGCCACGGCGACAAGCTAGACCTGTTGCTGTGTCTCAACCAAGACACGATGAACCGCCACCAGCGCCACATCGGCCCCGGCGGGCGCGTGGTATACAACAGCGACACCATCACCCCCGGCGAATCCAGCGGCGGCGACCTCTGCCCCCTGCCCGTCGCCGAGCTGACCCAAAGCCGCAACCGCCTGATCCAAAACACCGTGGCCATGGGCGCCGTAATATCCCTGATGGGCCTCGATTTCCAAGTCCTCGAGGAAAGCCTGCAACTCCGTTTCGCCCGCCAGGGCCAGCAGGTTGTCGACGAAAACGTCGGCGTAGCCCGCGCCGGATTCGACTACGCCCAAGCCAATTTCCGCCCCTTCGCCGCCCCCATCCCTCAAGGCGACAAGCCCCTCGCCGTATGGTCCGGCAACGAAGCCATCGCTATGGGCGCCGCCGCCGCCGGCGTCAAGTTCTATGCCGCCTACCCCATGAGCCCCGCCTCCGGCATCCTCCACTGGATGGCCGCCAACGCCCGCAACCTCGACATTATGGTCCGCCAAGTAGAGGACGAAATCGGCGTCTCCAATATGGTAATCGGCGCCGCCCACACCGGCGTCCGCGCGATGTGCGCCACCTCCGGCGGCGGCTTCGCCCTCATGACCGAAGCCGTAGGCGCCGCCGCTATGATGGAAATCCCCGCCGTTTTCGTAAACGTCCAACGCGCCGGCCCATCCACCGGCGTCCCCACCAAAACCGAGCAGGGCGACCTCTGGCAAGCCTTAGGCGCCAGTCAGGGCGACTACGAGCGCCTCATCGTCGCCCCCCGCGACGCCTTAGACGCCTTCAACACCATGCCCGAACTGTTCAACCTCACCGACCGCCTCCAATGCCCCGCCATCCTCCTCTCCGACCTCCTGATATCCGAGGGCCGCTACAGCGTCGACCCCGACCACATCAATATGCGCCCTCCCATCGAGCGAGGCCAGCTAATCACCCAACCCGCATCCCCCAACGGCTACCTCCGCTATCAAGACACCGAATCCGGCGTCTCCCCCCGCGCCATCCCCGGCATCGAAGGCTACGTCCACGTAGTAGCCACCGACGAACACGACCAGGATTCAACCCTGATCAGCGACGAATTCACCAACCCCCACAAGCGCCGCATGATGGTCGAAAAACGCGGCCGCAAACTCAGCGACATCCAATCCCTGATCGCCCCCCCGCAGCTAGAGGGCCCCCAAGACGCCCCCGTCACCCTGGTAGGCTGGGGCTCCACCTACGGCACCATCAAAGAAGCCATCAGCCTGCTGGCCCAGCGCGGCATAACCGCCAACCAGCTCCCTATCAAGTGGATTATGCCCCTCCACTCCGACCGCGTAGCCCAACTACTTACCCAAGCCCGGCAAGTCATCGTAGTCGAAAACAGCTACTCCGGCCAATTCGCCCGTTTCCTCCGCAGCGAAACCGGCTTCGCCGCCCACGGCCACATCCGCAAATACGACGGCGAACCCTTTATGCCCCACCACATCGCCGACGGCGTATCGGCCCACCTGTCCCAAAAAACCGCCCACTACGTCCCCTATCAGGAAATAGTGGTCTAACCATCCCGCCAACCCGCGGCCGCCGCCGCAAGTCTAGGTTAAAGAGGTGATCCAATGGTAAGCGCAGGCGTGGTCAACGGCAAAACCGAAATCCAGCTAACCCCCCGCGATTTCAAGGGGCCGGTAGACCCCGACTGGTGCCCCGGCTGCGGCGATTTCGGCGTGCTGAACGCCCTGCAACGCGCCTGCGCCGAACTGGGCCTGCAACCCCACGAAATCCTCACCGTCAGCGGCATCGGCTGCTCCTCCAACCTCCCCGGCTATTTCAACTCCTATGGTATGCACACCCTCCACGGCCGCGCCCTCGCGGTCGCCACCGGCGCCAAACTCGCCAACCACGAACTAACCGTATTCGTCACCGGCGGCGACGGCGACGGCTACGGCATCGGCGGCAACCACTTCGCCCACTCCGCCCGCCGCAACATCGACCTCACCTACATCGTGATGAACAACCAAATCTACGGCCTCACCACCGGCCAAATCTCCCCCACCAGCACCCTCGGCATGAACACCAAAAGCACCCCCTACGGCAGCGTCGAAGCCCCCGTCAACCCCATCACCACCGCCATAATGAACGGCGCCACCTACGTAGCCCGCGGCTACAGCGGCGACATCCGACACCTGACCCAGCTAATCAAGCAAGGCGCCCAGCACAAAGGCTTCGCCCTAATCGACGTCTTCAGCCCCTGCGTAACCTTCAACCGCGACAACACCCACCCCTTCTTCAAAGACCGCGTAACCCGCCTGGAGGACGAGGAACACAACCCCTCCGACTGGAAAACCGCCTGCGAAAAAGCCATGCTATGGGGCGATACCATCTACACCGGCCTATTCTTCCGCCGCGAATCCCCATCCCTGATCGAAGCCGAACCCGTCCTAGCCAAAGAAGGCCCCCTAGCCCACCGCCCCCTCGGCCTATCCCAAGAACAAACCCAACGCCTAATCCAACGCATGATGTAACCCCAACCCGAACCATCGGCCGAATCCAACCCTGCAAGCAAAGGAAATCACGGATGAGCATCGAAGTAATCGCCGCCCTAGCCGCCACCGGCGTCACCCTTCTGGGGATCGTCGTAGCCGCATACCTATGGTTGCTGGCATACATCCGCTCCGAAATCAGAGGTCTCCGCGCCGAGTTCCGCGAGGAGCTAGTCAACCAGCGGACGGAATCCCGCGAGGATAACGCCAAACTCCGCGCCGAATTCCAAGAAGGAATCAAGGAACTCCGCGCCGAATTCCAAGCGGGAACCAGAGAACTCCGCGCCGAATTTCGCGAGGACAACGCCAAACTCCGCGCCGAACTCCTAGCGGAAATCCGCGAGGGCAATCAGCGCATACTGGAAGCCCTCTACAACCACCGCCACGAACCCTCCACCGGCGTAGCCGTATTCTACCCCCCCCAGACCCAAGCCCATCCCCAAGCCGCCGACTAACCCGCCCCCGCCGGGAGCGCCCCCATGCGGCGCTCCCCCCCATCCCCCAACAACCCCAACAGTTGCCCAGATCCAAGCCTTGCGTTAATATCTACCCATAACCCCGACACCACCCACCCCGTCAACAACCCCGGCAGGAGGGCAGCGTTGGCCACATCCATAGTGATGCCGCAGCTAGGCTACGATATGCGCGAAGGCACCGTAGTCCGCTGGATCAAGCAGGAAGGCGACCCGGTAGCCCCCAACGAAGTTATCGCCGAAATCGAAACCGACAAAGCGGTAGTCGAATTCAAGCCCACCACCGGCGGCGTACTCCGCCGCATCATCGCCGGCGAGGGCCAAGCCATCCCGGTAGGCAACCTGATCGCCGTCATCGCCGCCCCCGACGAAACCCTGCCCGACGACCTCGCCGCCCCATCCCCCGCCCCCCAACCCCAAACCGCCCCACAGCCAACCGAAACCACCCCGCCCCAACCAGCCGCCCCGGCGGCCGCCGCCGGCGAAGTCCGCGCCTCCCCCATCGCCCGCCGCCTCGCCCGCGAGCGCGGCGTAGACCTAACCGCCGTCACCGGCACCGGACCTGCCGGCCGCATCATAGAAGCCGACATCCTCGCCGCCGCCGAAGCCGCCATCGCCGCCCGCATCCCCGCCTCCCCCATCGCCCGCCGCCTCGCCCGCGAACACGGCATAGACCTCGCAACCATCAACGGCACCGGCCCCGGCGGACGCATCATAGAAGCCGACATAACCGCCGCCATCGCCCAGCCCGCGCCTGAACCCGCCCCCGCCCCGCCCCCCCAACCCGCCCAGTCCGACCCCGCAACCCGCGCCGACCTGTCCCGGATGCGCCAGACCATCGCCAACGTAACCTCCGCCAGCAAACGCGAAGCCCCTCATTTCTATGTTGCCTCCGACATCGATATGACCGCCGCAATGTCCCTCCGCCGCGAAATCAACGACGAACTCCCCCCCGCCGCGCGAGTAAGCGTCAACGACCTCATCGTCAAAGCATCGGCCCTGGCCATCGGCAAACACCCCAAATTCAACTCCTTCTACCGCGGCGACCACCTACAAATGAACCCCTCCGTCAACATCGGCATCGCCATCGCCCTCGAATCCGGCCTGATCATCCCCGGCATCCCCCAATGCGAAAACAAAACCCTAGCCCAAATAGCCGCCGCCAGCCGCGACCTCATCGACCGCGCCAACCACGGCGCCCTGCAAGCCGAGGAATACGCCGGCACCACCTACAGCGTAAGCAACCTCGGAATGTTCGACATCGACAGTTTCACCGCCATAATCTTCCCCCCCCACGCCGCCATCCTCGCCGTTGGCGCCGTCAAAGAGCAGCCCATAGCCCGCAACGGCCAACTAGCCATCGCCCAAATAATGAAAACCACCCTATCCGTAGACCACCGCGTAGCTGACGGCGCCGAAGCCGCCCAATTCCTGACCGAAATCAAACGCCTCCTCGAAAAACCCGTAAACCTCCTCCTATAAAGGCCCGCAATGACGCCCACCATCAAAACCCTACCCCCCGCCGATGTGCTGGAAACGCTGAACCACGCCCCGGCCAGCGTAACCACCACCATCCTTGACCCATGGTATAACAAAGGCATCGGCGGATACCGGGACGACTACCATAACTGGCTAGAGTCGGTCATAACCGCCGCCGCCCGAATATCGCAACACATCTTCGTATGGGGGTTCCCGGAAATCATAGCCCACCAGGTAGCCCGCATCCCGCCCCGCTTCAAGCTCACCGCCTGGTTGACTTGGTACTACAAAAACTGCCCTTCCGTCATTCGCGGATGGCGTTCCGCCCAAAACGCCTGCCTGCACCTGTCGCTGGAAAACGCCAAAACCTACCCGGAACATTTCCTCAACGGCAGCCAACTGGAGCGCTGGCAATCCGGCAAAATGCGTTTCGTCCCCGGCCCGCCAACAGTATTGGAATCCCCATTAAACGTCGGTTTTGTCGGCAAATCCGAACAAACCGGACACCCCGCCCAAAAACCCCTATCGGTTATCCAACCGCTACTCTTAATGACCACCAAAGAAAATGACTTGGTACTAGACCCAATGTGCGGTTCCGGCACCACCGGCGAAGCCTGCCTAAAATTAAACCGCCGCGCCATCCTTTGCGACGAATCCCCCCAATGGATCGAAGTAACCCAAGACCGTATCCGGCATTGCGATCATAAGCAAACCCCGGTATAATCGCCAAAAGACCACGGACATACTAAATTAAACACGGCAAAGGATCTCAATTATGTTCTTTGGAAATACGGAAAATCGCCGCAAACAATTCTCCGCGGAGCTAAAGCAGGAAATCTACAAGGAACAACGCAACAAATGTATGTACTGCGGGCGCAAAAGCGAAATTGATCTAATGGACATAGACCACAAAAACCCCATATCCAAAGGCGGCTCCAACACCAAGCGCAACCTGCAACTACTTTGCCGAACCTGCAACACCCGCAAAGGCGCCACCACCGATCGGCAGTTCCGAAGTAAATTCAAGTCCGCCGGTGTCCCTGCAACTCAAACCCCGCCGGCAACCCCGATCCCCCAAAGCAAATTTGACGAAATCGCCAAAAAAACCGCCACTGTCAAAGCAAAGAAAGCCCGAACCGCCCGCCAGCAGGATCCCTTCGGATTTTTCCGATAAAGAAACATCAAAACTAAGCCCCGCCATAATCACCAAAAAAACAGGAGTGCCACCGTGCCCAACCTAACCGGCGGCCAAGCCGTTGCCGAATCCCTCAAAGCCCAGGGCGTAGACACCATCTTTGGCATCATCAGCATCCACAACCTAGACCTATTCGACGCCCTCTTCGACCGCCAGGACTCCCTCCGCTTCATCGGCGGACGTCTCGAACTCGGCTGCGGCTTTATGGCCGACGGCTACGCCCGCGCCACCGGCAAACCCGGCGTCCTCATCACCAGCACCGGCCCTGGCGCCGCCGACTCCATCGGCGCTATGGGCGAAGCCTACTTCTCCGCCTCCCCCCTCCTCCAAGTCACCACCAACGTAGAATCCGACTTCATCGGCCAGGGCCGCAACACCACCCACGAAACCAAAGACCAACTGCGAATGTTCGAAGCCGTAACCGACTGGAACGCTATGATCAACCAGGTAGAATCCATCCCCGACCATCTATTGGAATCCTTCCAACGCTTCGCCACCCGCCGCCCCCGCCCCATCGAACTAGAACTCCCCACCGACCTGCTATCCGCCCGCGCCGACGTAGAAATCCTGGGCCCCCGCGACCCCGGCATCCCCCAAGGCGACCCCGCCCTAGTCGAGCAGGCCCTGCAACTTATCCTGAAAGCCCAACGCCCCGCCATCATCATAGGCGAGGAAGTCCAAATGCTCGGCGGAACCGCCGAAATCGTCCAACTCGCCGAATCCCTCGGCGTCCCCGTCCTAACCTCCGACGGCGCTAAAGGCGCTTTCCCCGAAGATCACCCCCTTTCCCTCGGCCAAATCCTCGGCGGTCGCATCTGGGGCGAAAACCCCGCCCAGCAATGGCTATCCACCTGCGACGCCGTAGTAATCCTGGGTTCCATAATGCCCCACCGCTCCACCACCGGCGTAAACCTCAAGCTCCCCGAAACCCTAATCCACGTCCTGCTCGACCACGACGCCATCGGCAAAAACTACCCCGCCGCCGTCCCCATCGCCGCCAACTCCCAAGCCGTAGCCCGGCAATGGCTCGACGCCATCGGCCCCAGCGACGTAAGCAAAGGCCAATCCTACCTCGACGAAATCGCCTCCGTCCGTCAAGACATCCACCGCGCCCTGCAAGAAACCTGGCCCAACGAACTGCGGGTATTCGAGACCATCCGCGAAGCCGCCCCCCGCGACACCATCTTTTCCCTCGACCCCACCGTCCCCACCAGCCGCGCCAGCCGCTGCCTGCCCATCTACCACCCCCGCACCTTCATGCACCCCCACGGCTGGGCCGGCCTCGGCTTCGCCTTCCCCGCCGGCCTCGGCGCCAAAGCCGGCCAACCCCAAAGCCCCGTAATCTGCATCACCGGCGACGGCGGCTTCCAATACAACTTCCAGGAACTCGCCACCGCCGCCCAATACGACCTCCACCCCGTAATCCTGATGTTCAACGACCACGCATGGGGCGTCCTCAAAAAATACCAGCAAGACCGCTACGGCGACCGCCTTTTCGCCACCGACCTGGTCAACCCCGACTTCCCCAAACTCTTCGACTCCTACGGCTTCGCCGCCACCCAAGTATCCACCACCGCCCAACTAGCCCCCGCCCTAGAAACCGCCCTATCCTCCAACAAAACCCACCTAATAGAAGTATCCATCCCCAACGGCTTCGCCGCCCTGACCTAGCCAACAGGAGCAGTTTCTCCGAAATGTGGGAGGGAAAAATGGGAAACCCCGATTTCAAAGACGTTTTGCGCGAACTAATCGAAAAAAACGGCGGCCTAGAACCGAGCAATCTAGCGCGGCTGTCTGATAAAATCAGAGAGTTCAAGCCCGAGTTTTCCGCAACCTATCTGCGGAGGCTATTGTCCGGCTACCCCCCGACTAAGGAAGACCGCGAGGCAATTTCCCAAGCCTTGGAACCGCCCCATGAAAGGTGGATGTCCGATCACTGGAGGATTGAAGAAGTGGAAGACCGAAAACTTGCCTCTTTGGCCTATCACTTTACCAAAAACCGGAAGCTGATAGTGGAGCTAGTCGATGACTTCAAAAATCGTGTGAGTCATCGCAACATAACACCATCGGAGTCTGAAGCTATCAAGATTTTGTCGGAACTGTACAAAGAAAAAGAACTGAAAGACGAAATGGAGCTATTTAGGCTTTCAGTATAGGAGTGTTATGGTTTCAACAAAAGCGAAAATCCTGCACCAAGTAATAGAAACTTTCTCTCTGGATTCCCTTCATACGCCAGTCAATCTTAACGCGCTGGCGGAAAAATTTGGCGTGTCTTCGATAGAAATTGATACAATTTCATCGGAAGCCATATTGGTTCCGCTTGCAAGCGGGTATAAAATAATTCTGAAAAAAAGCGAATCCCCCGGAAGTTTTACTAGGCAGCGATTTTCCCTCGCCCACGAACTGGGGCATTTACTGCTAAGAGAGATAGGATATGGATCTGAGTTAAATCCAAAAATGATGCACCGAAATCACAAAAATAGGAGTGACGAAGAGCAAATTTGCGACCAAATCGCCGCAGAAATTCTAATGCCCCGTGTCGCGTTTACTTCTGATGCTTCGGTATCGGGCTGGTCCCTTGTCAGCTTGGATTCCTTGGCTAAAGTTTACGGCGCTTCCGTTCCGGCCACCGCCCGGCGAATGGTTGACTTAATGCCGGAAACGTCTGTTATGGGGATTTGGAAACCCGCCAGCGCCAATATCGAAAAACATCGCCTGCAACAATCTTATGGAACACAAAACAGATACGCAGTGCCTAATTCAATGCACTTGCCCCGTCGAAGGTTGTGGTTGATCGCCAGAGCTGCCAACGGCAGGCTAATGGAATCCGGTCCCTCGCCTATCATGGACCGAAACCGGCCCTCAACATTCCCTAACGACGTTCCTGCTGAGGCTTGGGCCTGGGGGCGCGACGAATTTCGGCGTGTCCTGGTTTTCTATTATCCTGAGCGAGAACTGACAAACGATATGCTGACTGTTTCCAATGCGACTGGGCGGCCGCTTTGAACCAATCAGAGCAACCTAAAACCGAATCATCGAATCAACAATTTTCACTCTTTCCAGATACTTCCCCCGCGGGTCAAAGCCTGGAATATAATGTTGCGTATATGACCCCAGACCACCAAAATGCGCCGGTATCCGACACTTTATACCCCCCTCGCATCTACCCCCTAGACCCCCGCTCCCTAACCGAGGAGCAAATCGCCGTAACCTTCGCCATGACCTCCCGCCGCCCCGAACCCTTCGACCAAATCGCCCGCCAGGTCAGCGCCGAAACCGCCGCCGACTTCCACGAGCGTTGGGTACTCGGCTACGGCCACGCCAGCGTCGCCGAACACGCCGTCGTCCACCTCGCCGCCGAAAATATTTCCCGCCTCGCCTGCGATGCCCTGGAGGACAACCGCCTCGCCTCCTACACCGAAAAATCATCCCGCTACCAAGTAATGCCCCCCGACTACTACCACACCCCCTCCGAACTCGCCCCGCACCCCGCCCTGCAACACGAATACCAGTCAGCCTGCCGCCGCCTTTTCGCCCTATACCGCCAACTCATCGACGGCTGCACCCAATACCTGCAACGCATCCACCCCCAGCGCCCCCGCGAGCAGGATGCCGCCTACCACCTCCGCCTCCGCCGCATCGCCGTCGACGGCTGCCGCGCCGCCCTCCCCGCTGCCACCCTCACCAACGTAGGAGTCACCGCCAACGCCCGCACCCTGGAACGCGCCATCGCCAAACTGCTATCATCCCCCCTAGCCGAGGAGCGGCAACTAGGCCACGCCATCCGCGAACAAAGCCGCGCCGTAACCCCTACCCTAATCAAATACGCCGAAAAAACCGACTTCCTGGAGCGCATTCAACAACGCCAAAGCAATCCCCAACTCCCCCCGCCCGACAATAACAACCCCCCGCAACCCCCGATCCAGGTGCGCCTAGTGCATTGGGACAACCAAGCCGAGGAAAAACTAGCCGCCGCCCTAATCTACGGCCACTCGGAAACCGACTACCCCGCGGCTTGGCAGCAAGCCCAAACAATGCCCCCCGAGCAGCGCCAGCAAATCATCCACGACGCCCTATCCAACCTAGGCCCCCACGACACGCCCCCCCGCGAGCTGGAAACCATCGACTACACCTTCGAGTTCCTCCTCGACTACGGCGCCTTCCGCGAATTCCGCCGCCACCGGATGCAGACCTACCTCCCCCAACCCCTAACCCCGGCCCACGGATTCCGCACCCCGGCCATAATCGCCGACGCCGGCCTGCAAGAACTCCTCGCCGACGCCGCCGAAACCTCGGAACGCGCCTTCCGCCGCCTGCACGAAGTATCCCCCCCCATCGCCCAATACGCCGTAACCCACGCCCACCACCGCCGCCTGCTGTCCAAGCTAAACCTGCGCGAATGCTACCACCTATTCAAGCTCCGCACCTCCCCAATGGCCCACGAATCCATCCGCGAGCCGATGGATGAAGCAAAACGTCTGGCCCAAGAAAAGCACCCCAACCTTTTCCGCTACCTGCAACTCCGAAACTAGCCACAACGCCCAACCCCGCCAACCGCAACCCGCTAAGGCAAATCCGCTTCCAGCACCATATCCCCCGACCCGCCGGCCCCGTCCCCCCCCGGCCCGTAATACAGCCGCACCGCATCAAACTGCGCCAAATCCCCCCCGCCGTCCCCCAAAGCCAGCGACCCCCAACCCCGTTCATCCACCGCCATATCCCCCGCCAAAACCCGCCCATTATCCCCCTCCAGCCACACCCGATAGCCCATATCCCCCTCCGCCGGCGGCTCCAGCCCCGACACCAACACCATCCCCTCCGTCCCGTCCGCCGACACCACCAGCACCCCCCGCAATCCGCTATCGGCCCGCGCCGGAGTCATCGCCAGCGACTGATTGCCCGGCTGCGCCAGCGTATTCTGCAAAAACTGCAACCGGCCCTGCATTTGGGTAACACTATCCGATGCTTGCGCCAGCCGCGCCGTAGCCGTCGCCTGATTCTGCCCAATTTCCTGCCGCAATTGAGCGTTTTCCGCCTCCATATTGTCCATTGGCCCCGACATCTGCACATTCAACCCGATTACGAATGCCGCCACTACCGCCGCGGCCGCCGTGGCAATGGGTATCAACCGCCGCCCCCAACGCCCCCCCAGCGCCCGGTACATCCCGCCCCAACTGCGCGGCCGCCGCCGGCCCGATTGGGATACTGATACCCTTTCCGGCAACCCATCTTCCGCCGGCAGCAACTCGATCGCCGCCATCAACCCCGCCCGCACCCGTTCCGGCGGCGCATAAACCGGCGCCATATACGCCAGCGCCCCCGCCGTATCCCAGCAATCCGCCGCCGCCGCCGCGCATTCCGCGCACGCCTCCAGATGCCCCTCCGCCGCCAGCTCTTCCTCCGGCGTCAAGGCATCCAGCGCCAGCCCCTCCAGCAATTCTTCGATATGCGCCGCGCTATTCGTAATCATCTTCCTGCAACGCGATCCGCAGTTTTTGCATCGCCAGCCGCACCCTGGTCTTCACCGTCCCCAGCGGCTGCGAAAGTCTTTCCGCCATTTCCGAATGCGAATACCCTTGAAAATACGCCAGCTCAATCACCTCCCGCTGGTTATCCGGCAGCGTCGCCAGCGCCCGCATTACCCGCTCCCGCTCCAGCCGCTGCGCCACCTGCGTCTCCACCGGCGCCTCCCCCGAAGGCAGACGCTCCAGCGTATCGTACCCCTCCGGGTCGGTCATCGTATCCGTCCGCCGCCGCGCCCGGATCACATCCACAACCCGATGATGCGTAACGCTCATAATCCAAGAACGCGGATTCCCCCGCCCAGGATTAAAACTCCCCGCCTTCAGCCAGATATTCAGGAACACATCCTGCGTCACTTCCTCCGCCAGCGGCGGCTGTTTCAGCATATACATAGCCAGCGAATAAACCTGCGTCATATAGCGGTCATACAAAGCATTCAGCGCATCCTTATCCTTTTCGGCGATCCGCTCCAAAAGCCGGTAATCGTCCGGCCCATCGCCCCCCGCCGGCACTGGATCCCTTCGCCGATTCTCGCCCGCCGGTTCAACATCCGTCATAATATACGCATTTCGCGCCCGATTGGATTTCGCCCGCCCATCAGTTCAACCGGCTCAACGTAAAACGCACCGACTCCGCCCACCCCTCCACCTGCCGCGCATCCGCCGCCCCCGGCGCTTCCCGCAAATACCGCTCCAAGCTGTCCAGCGCCGCCCGGTACTGTTGCAATTGATACTGCATCTCCGCCAAATCTTTATGCAGCCCCGCCGCCCCCGGATTAACCAATATCATCCTTTGGATCACTCCCGCCGCCTTTTCCGCTTGCCCGCTGCGCTCATATACCACCTTCAAGTTATTCAGCAGCCGGAAAAGAAATTCATACTTGGTGCAGGGCGTCAAATACCCATCGCGCCACGCCATACGCGGCCCGAACAGCCCCTCCGCCAACCGCCGGCAATCCGCCGCCGTAAGCGCCGCGCCCCCGTGAAACGGATCCAGATACATCCCTTCCCCCTCCAGCCCCACCAGAAAATGACCGGGCATCCCCACCCCCCGACAGCGCAGCCCCACCCGCCGCCCCACCTCCAGAAACAGCAGCGACAGCGTAATCGGAATCCCCGCCCGCGTATCCAGCACCCGGTTAAAATAACTGTTATCAGGATGATAATAATCCGCCGAATTGCCCCGGAACCCCAACTCCCCGAACAAATACCGCCCCGTCTCCCGCGCCAATTCCCCCGGCCCCGCAGCCCCCGCCCCCCGTTGCCGCACCACCGCCGCGAACCCGTCCAAACGCCCCAAACATTCCCCCACATCCAACCCCGGATATTCCTCCCCGGCCACCAGCAGCGCCGCCCGCCCCAAATCCAGATCCTCCTCCGGTCGCGCCACCATCCGGGCGAACTCCTCCCGGAATCCCCCGCCCCCCGTTATCCCCCGATCCCCTTGCCCCATAAAACCACCGTCCCATCGCCCCGAAACGCTAATGCCCGCCCTTATCCGCTTACCCTTGCCCTTATCCTTGAATAACCAGACTGTCAAACACCGGCTCCAGATTCGCCCCGAAACGCTTATGCCCGCGCTTATTCCTGAACAACCAGGCTGTCAAACACCGGCTCCAGATTCGGCAGCCGATCCAACCCCCAAATCCGATCCAAAGCCTCCCCGCACTGCCCTTCCGAAAGCAGCCCCCCCGCAAAACTGCGAAACTTCCCCTCCACCTCCGCATCGTTCATCGGATTCCGCCGATGCCCCCGCGGCCAAGCCGTGTGCGCCGTATGCCGCGCCCCGTCCCGCCCCGTAACCGTAATCCGGCAATTATATTCCCCCGGATACCGCGCCGTGAACTCCGCATCCTCCCGCAAAACCATCCGCGACATAATATCCCGCAACGCCCGGCTACCAATCCGATCATCCCCGAAACTATCCGGCCCCACCGGCCCATGCCGCCAAGCCGACGCTACCAGCCACGGGATACTATGATCCGCCGTCTCCCGCGTCTTGGGATCCCACTTCTCCGGCTCGCTGGACGCCGTGCTGACCGCTACCTTATAAGCATCGATCTCAATCGACTCCACCTCCCCCGCCGCAATCTTGTCCCGCAACTCCAGCGCCAACCCGATTGGCCCCTGCGTATGAATCTGTGACGGATACGCCTTGAAAATCGTCCGGGTAATCCGAAAAGGATCATCATCCCCCCGCGCCCCGCCCAGCGGAAACTCGGGAATCGCCACTTGCCGCCCCGCCGCCTGCTCCCACAACCCCCGCCGCCCCTCAAACGGCTCCCCCGGCCCCGTCATCCCCCGAGACGCCAGCAGCGCCGCAAACACCGCAGACCGCGACGCGCTCGCCGCCGCGCAACCCTTCCACATCGAAAGCTCCCCCGTCCGCGTCACCCCCAGCGGCAAATGCGGCGTAACCGCCAGCGAAATCGCATTCCCCATCTGCTCCCGATCCAGCCCCATCACCCGCGCCGCCCCGCACGCCGCCCCGATCACGCTGAAAATCCCCTGATCCCAACCCAAATCCCCCGCCACCACCTCATCCGACAACCGGCAAAACACCTCATACGCCAACGCAATCGCCGTAATCACCGTCCGCCCATCGCTGCCCAATGGCCCCGCCACCGCCAGCACCGCCGGAATCATATCGCTGGGATGCCCCCCGCCCGGCGAAAAATAAGAATCATTGCAATCCAAATACCGCACCGCCACCCCGTTAGCGAAAGCCGCCAAATCCGGCGCAACCCCATACCGAGTACCCAGCACCCGCGAGCCGCCCCCGGCCCCCTCCGCCAGCCCCCGCGCAATCACCGCCGGCTCCGAACCATAACCCCCCACCGCGCACCCCATAGTATCCACCAACGTCCGCTTAACCTGCTCCACCACCCCATCCCCCAACTCCCCATAACTCAACCCGCAAGCATAAGCGCTCAACATCTCCGTCGTACGATCCATCGCCAAAATCCCCCCAATGGATAATAACCGCAGGGCAAACGGATAATTTCCGACCACCGGACAATCCGCCCGCCCCGCGGCGCCCCGGCATACCTAGAATCCGCCCACCCCGCCCCGCCCCCGCGTTACCGGATAACCCGCGCCCCCCGCGGCGCCCCCGCATCCCCCTACCGCAACACCGCCTCCGCCATCCGTTCCAACTGCTTCCCCATTTCATACTCGTTAGCCACGTGTTCCGGCCGCACCACCACCCGATCCGCCCCCGCATCCAGATACGCCCGCACTACCGCCCCGTCCGCCGGCTGCCCGTAAACGCTGATGGTAATCGACTTCGGATCCCGCCCCACCTCCGCCGCCATAGCATCCAACCGCCGGCGGCTGTCCTCCACCTCCGCCGGCGTCACCCGGTTAGGCAGCCACCCATCGCCATGCGACACCACCCGCCGCAACACATTCCGCGCCATCCCCCCGATAATGATCGGCGGATGCGGCTGCTGCAACGGCTTCGGATACGACTTCACCGGCGGAAAGTTATAATACTTCCCATGATATTCCGCCTCATCCTTGGTCCAAAGTTCCTTCATAACCTCCAGCGCTTCCCGCGTTTGCGTCCAACGATGCTCAAAATCCCCCCCGAAAATCTCCGTTTCCTCCCGCAGCCAACCCGTCCCGATACCGAACAGAAACCGCCCCCCGCTAAAACGGTCCAGACTGGCGATCTCCTTGGCCAGCAGCAACGGATTCCGCTCCGGCACCAGCGTTATCCCCGTCCCCAGCTTGATCCGCGAAGTAGCCCCCGACGCCCGCGCCAGCGCAATGTAAGGATCCGTGAAATGCGAATACGTCCACGGAATCGCCCCGCCCGTAGCCGGAAACGGACTGCTGCTCGTCACCGGCACCGCCGGATGCTCCGCATACCAAACCGACTCAAACCCCAGCTCCTCCGCCTTCCCCGCCATAAAAGCCGGATCCACCGTATAAGCCGGCAAAGGTGTCGAAACCCCAACGCTCATTTCCATACCTCCTTGTTGGCGTTTGCCATAAAATCCTCGGACACCGGAAGCAGATACGGCAGCAACAACGCCGCCGCCCCCGCCAGTTCCACCGAAACCGGATACCCCTCCCCATCGCAAGCTACTGTAAGATTATCAGCCACAAAATGCCAAGTAACCGCAGTTTTGTCATTAAACATACGCAAAACATCGCCCCCCCGGTCATAAAACACCCGCGGCGCCCCATCCCCCGCCATCCAACCCCCAAACCGTTCCGGCAAAAAATGCGGCAGCAAAGTCTCCGCCCCATCCAGCAACTCAACCGCCGACGGCCCAACATCCGCCCACCGCCCCGCATCATCCCGCGCCAGGCAGAACACCGCCAGACCATCAGCAACCATCCGCGCCCCGCCAACCCCCCTCCCATCCGACAAATATACCACATTGGAAAGATAAGAGACCTTCAATTCCTTTCCCACCGCAACCCCCTTTATCAGAGATACTTGTTTTCCCTAGCCTTGAATCAGCTTGTCAAAATCCCCCGCACCTGCAACTGTTGCCTCAGATAGTCCATACCCCGATCCCCTTTAATCGCATTACAGGTATGGCACAGCAATTGCAGATTACCAAAAGCATCCTGGCCGCCCTTGGAGCGCGGAATGACGTGATCTATCGTCAATACGTGCAAAGGCAGTTCGTATTCGCAACCGACGCACCGCCTTTTTTGATTGCCATAAAGCCACTCCTTTTCGGAACGCGGGTTCATCGGAGAATCCAGTTTCAGATCGGTGCGCCGCATCGGGGCGGTCAAGATCAACGGACTCCAGTCTTCCCAAGACCTCCCCTCGCCATCCGGCATCGGTATCTGCAACTCGCGCCCAGCCCGGTCCCGAAGCACCTCCGCCGCTTGTGGCAGTATATCTACGCCAATCCATTGCCGGCCCAGCTTTTCGGCGGCGATGCAAGCCGTGGCGCAACCGCAGAACGGATCCATCACAATATCCCCCGGATCGGACGAAACCGTAATAATCCGCTCCAGCAACGCCAACGGTTTTTGAGTTCGCCAGCCGGTGCGTTCCCTGGCTTGCGAATTTATCGGATTGATGTCGTCCCATAAGGCTTGTACCGGACGCCCCGGGAGTTCATCCAAATATCTTTTGCGTCTGATACCCCCTTTCGTAGTGAAATGCAGTTTCCCCTCGGCATCCAATCGCCGCATCGTTTCCCAGGGAACCCGCCATAATGACGTCACTCCCTTGTATTCATATTCATACCCGCCCCCCGATAGCCCCTTTGCCGTAATATCATAATCCGCCCAAGCCCGGCCATCCGGATCCTTGTAGCGAAACCTTGCCTTGTATTCTTCGTTGTAAGGCTGATGCGCCTGATTCCAAGTCCAATTGCCGCTCCTGCTATAAAACAGCATAATATCAGTGTTCGAGCCATACCGTTTGGCATCGCTATGCGCGGTCGTCCGCCGCCAAGTGATTTCATTCTGAAATTGCTTTTCCCCAAATAATGCGTCCATAATCGCTTTAAGATAGTGAGACGCATGAGTATCACAGTGCAAATAAATACTACCGCTTTGTTTGAGAACCCGGTGCATTTCCAGCATACGAACCGCCAAAAACGTAAGGTATCCCGCCATGCTTTCGCTATGCGACAGTTTCGCGCCGTTGATAATATGAAACAAAGCCGGCCGACGAAATTCGATTTCGTCAATCCATTCCTGTTTCATATCATCCAAAGTCCAAACATCATCGAACTCCGCCCCCCTTGCCTCGCTATCCAACGGCGCGGCATAGGTCTTGTCCGACTTAAAGGGCGGATCCAGATAAATCAAGTCAACACACTCCGAGTTGATACCCCGGAGTATGTCCAAATTGTCCCCGGTGAATATGGTGCGCGACGGCACGTTACACGCATTCGGCATCTGGCTGCTCAATCCCGAAAATCGTTTCGCTTAATTTAATGCCACATAATCCATATTTCAACCCCCACACGGCATTATCCCACACCCCCCAAACCTACAAAACCGCCCCCTCCTCCCCCTCCAAATCCCCCGGCGCATCCTCCCCCGCAAACCCCTGCCACCATTCCCCGAACTCCGCCGCCCCATACTTGCCCCGCAGACGCGCCAAATGCGCCCGCGCCTGCCCCAGCGACGACAACTTATGCTCCGCCGCCAACTGCCAAGTCCGCCCCGCCCACCACAGCGCCGACTCCAAATCCCCCCGTTCCTCCGCCACCATCCCCAACTGCCCATAAGTCCGCGCCGCCCGCCCATAATCCCGAATTTCCTCAAAGATCTCCCGCGCTCTATGATACCACCCCTCCGCATCATCCCACTTCCCCTGCTCGTGAAACAGCACCCCCAATTGACGGCATTCATCCCCCGCACCCCGCCAATCCCCCAGCTTTTCCTGCCGCTCCAGCGCCAGCTTATACCAATGTTCCGCATCCTCGGGAAACATCCCCCGCCCCTGCTCCACCAGCCCCAAATAATGAAACTCCACCGCCATCTGCGACTCATTGCCCATCCGGTCGCTAAGCGTCAGCGATTGCTTATACCAGTTTTCCGCATCATCAAACCGATACTGAGCATGAGCCACCGTCCCCAGCGCATGATACACCAGCACCACCGTCTCCTCATCCCGCGCCTCCTCCAGCGCCTCCCGCGCCCGGTGATACCAGCTTTCCGCCTCCTGATACTCAAAACGAAACTGAGCGCACACCCCCAAAGCCCGGTAATCCTTGACCATCTCTTCCAAATCTTCCAACCGCTGGTGCACCTCCAGCGACTTGGAATACCACTCCCGCGCCTCCGTATATCGCTGCTGATACTGCCGCAACTGCCCCATCCCGTAATAATCATCCGCCACCGCCGCCCGATCTTCCCCCTCCTCAATAATCGCCAGCGACTTCACGAACCACCCTTCCGCATCCTCCAACTCCCGCCGCTTCAGCGCTACCTCCCCCATCTGATGATACACCGCCGCCGCCCGCGGATCCGCCCCCCCGTCCGGCTGCCCCGCAAAGTAATCCAGCAATTGCCGGTTCAGCGCATCCGCCCGCCGCAATTCCCCCGTCTCGATGCACTCCAGCGCCTCCGTCCCCAACAGATACAGCCACAACTCGATCGCCCCGTTACCCCCCGCCTCCGCCGCCGTAACCCCCGCCGCCGCCAGCAATTGACGCCGCAGACGCCGCAATTCCGGGTAGCGCTTCTGCATCCGGTATACCTGCGCCAGCGGCTGCGTCAGAATCTGCGCGTTATCCCACTGCCCCGATTCCAGCGCCAGCCCCAACGCCTGCGTCAAATTCCCTTCCTCTGCCAAGATCGCCGTCGTCCCGGAATCCTGGTTTTCATACAAGGTTTCCATAAAATAATCGGCGGTATCCGCATACACCCGCACGAACTCCGCCTCCAATTCCCCCACCCGACCCGCCGGCAGTTGACGATACAACGCCCGCCCGTAAAACCACGACATCGCCGGATGTATCTGGTAAACGCTCGGCGTAATCGGTTCCAAAAACCCCCCGTCCCGCGCCGACCGCAACAACGTCCGGCAAGCCCCCCAACCCAATTGTTCCCCCATCACCGAGCGATACACGCTTTCCTGCGTGATATGCGTCAGAACATCCATCATCACCCGACTGCGAAACAGCGACAAAAACGGCAGATGCGTCCGGCTGCGCCGCGGCATCCGCGCAAAAGCGTAATCCAGCAATGCCGTAAAATACCCCGGCCGCCCCTCCTCCCCCGCCCCGGCATCCCGCCCCGCCATTTCCCGCCGCAGCCCCCCCAGCAGCGCCGACGCCGGAACCTCCTTCAGCAACGGAACCGCCACCTCCATCGCCAACGGATGCCCCTCCAGCAACTCCAGCAATTCCCCGAACTCTGGCCCCAGCCGCCCCGCATCCACCCCGCCCTCCTCCATCAAACGGGTAGCCAGCTCCACCCGATCCTGCGCCCCCAGCCCCCCCAGCGCATAAACCCCGTGCGGCGCCGCCAGCCACGGCTCCACATCCCGTCGGCTGACCAGCAGCACCCCGCCCCCCCGACGCCCCTCGTCGCCGTCGCCGCCGTCAAACCCCTGCAATTCCGCCAAAAACTCGTCCAATTCCGCCAGTTCCCCATCCTCCAGCAGCCCGGTTCCGGCGTTAGGAAAACCCGCCAAATTCTCCACCCCGTCCCAAACCAGCAGCGCATCGTTTTCCCGCAGATAATCCATAACCCACCGCCGCCGCGCCCCCGCCGGCAAATCCCCGAACTCCAGCCCCGCCAACGCCGTCCCCGCCTCATGCACCGCCTTATCCAACCCCGCCCCCACATCAAAAACCGTATAAAACACCCCCCCCGGCTTGCCCCCGCTCTTTTCCAGCCACGCCGCCAGCCCCAACGCCAACTCCGACTTCCCCACCCCCGCCGGCCCGCTCAACAACGTAACCCGGTTAGCCTCCACCATCCCCTGCAACTCCAAAATTTCCCGCCGCCGCCCCAACAGCCCATAAGGCCCGCCCCGCGGCAACTGCCGCGGCGGAGCCGCCGGCCCCGCCGCCGGCAGCATACCCGCCAACCCCCCCTCCGCCTTTTCCGCCCTAACCGCCGTAGGCGCATACCTGGCCGACTGGTAAACCACCGGCGTAATCCAATCCCAAGAAACCACCGGCCCCCCCGCCGACGGACGATGCGGATGCTCCATCATCGCCCGCCGCGCCGCCGACACCGCCCCCGCCGCCCCGGCCCCCCCCGCCAGCGCCGCATAAAACGCATCCGCGAACAGCTTGCGCCCCGCCCCCCCTAGCGGCAGCGGCAGCAACGCCACCTCCGGCGTTCCCGCCCGCGCCAGCCCTGCCGCCGCAACGTGCGCGTAATCCGGCGCCGCGCAACAAACCAGCGCCGCCGGAATACCCGCCCCGGCCACCGCCCGCGCCGCCCGTTCCCAATCCCCCGACAGCGAAATCCCGTCCCCCCCGCCGTCCATCCCGTCAAAATGGATCAAATGATAATGCCCCGCCCGTTCCGACAAATGCGCCTCCAGCGCATCAATCGACGCCGGACGCAAACAATCCAGCGACACCTCCCCCGCCAGCGATTCCATCGCCCCCAACGCCTCCCCCGCGATACTGCCCGCCCCGCCCGCCGGACAAACCATCAAAACATTAAACTGCTTATCATCCAACCCCCCCGCCGGAAATTCCGGCAACTCCCCCCACCCTACAAACAACCGCGCCACCGACTCCGCCCGCCGCGCCAAATACCCCACCTCCGGGCTATTCAGCAACTCCCAAGGCAGCCCCAAAAACTCCAGCCGCTCCGACACCACCGCCAGCCGGAAAGCCCCCCCCGACCCGCTATCCCCATCCGCCGCAACCACCCGCGCCAAAAGCCCCGCCGCTTCAGTCCCCGAGCGAAAAATCCCCTCCAGCATCAGCCGCCCCAAATCCCGCAGCCCCGCCGCCACCCGATCCGCCCGCCCCCGCGCCTCCCCGAAAGGCGCCAGCGCATAACCCCCATCCAGCAACCAGCAAATTTCATGAATCTCCTCATCCGTCAAAGGATAAGGAAAATCAACCGCCGGCGCCAATTCCCGCCCCCCATCCGCCCCAATAACCGACACCCGCACCTGCCCAACATCCCCCAAATCCAAAATCTCCAAAATATCAGCCAAACAACCCCCCCAAAAGCAGCCCCCGCCGCCAAAAAAATAAACCCGTATATAAGGAAAGCCCACCGCCCCCACGCCGCCCCGCCCCATACTACCACCCCCCTGCCCCCCCGTCCAACGGTTGCCATCAGCCTGTGCATCGCAATCGCCGCCGCGCCCGGTATCGGATCGGCGGCAATGGAACAGATAACGGGGATGGTTTGGCTAATTTCGTATTAACATAACAATTTACGGAATGGCATTCGTAAAATTGACGGAAAATCCGGTTTGACAAGGACGAATTTATCCCTTAGAATACCCCCGTCGTTAGCGATCCCTAGCGATTGTCAAGTAGAAAAACCAGCCAGTTTATGTCAAAATCCAGATATTCGTCCCCTACTGGTGATTGGGGGGGCAGGGTGACGGGTCCCGTAGGGGTTGGGCAGGAGGCAATGCGATGCCCACCAAAGTTGTCGGGCCGGCCCGGGTTGACCGGGTTGTCAGGCCGAAGTCAAAAAAAGGTGCCCCGCCGATGCCGCCTATCTTGAGCGTCAGCGTCGGAACCGCCGGTGCCAGCCGCAATTGGCGCTTCTTGCAGCGTATGACCCACGCCGGCCGGCGCGACCGCGTCGGCTCCGCCATCATCTGCGACTACAACCATGGCACCAAACGCCGGATGGAGGACCGCAACAAAGGAAAACACGTAGATCAGCGGGTAATGTTACCGGAAACGATTCCTACAGCGGACGGCTTCCTGCTGAATCCTTACGAGTTCGGAAAGCATCTTGGCGACGTTGGCGATGGCCTGAAAGGTCTGGTGGATCAGGTCCACGAGCAGGCGCAGAACAGCAACAGCCAGCCCCAGCTAATTCTGGAGTTTCTGGGGTTCGGCGGCCACGCTATTGTGGGGTTGATGATGCACCGGATGTTGCGCGAACGCTTTCCCGGAGCCCGTTGCCTGCCCGTGGTAGCCCTGCCCGCCAACGAAATGCTGCACGATTGGATGCGCCGCCAGGTTCAGGATCCCCCGCCGGAAACCACTTTGCCCGACTGGATGCTCGGCGGCACGTGGGAAGCCTACGAAGCCGGTATGGATTTGGGGCCTTATGGCTGCTGTCTGGTGGTGGACAACCGCATAGATGCCCCTCCTAATGATGACTTGGCCTTGGGGCTGGCCGTCATCGAAACCGCCGGCACCGATCCGATAAAGCGTGGTTCTTTGCCCGAGGCCTTGGGCGGCATCCTGCTGGAAGGCCCCGGCTGGGTTGGCATGAACGTGGTCCGGCGGGTAGTGCCGTCCCGCAAGGCTTGGACTTGGGGGATTCCGATAAAACGCCGTCGCCCGGTGTGGGGCGGCAGCAACAATGATTTGGTGGTGCAGACCAAAGAGGCCATCAAAGAATGCATCAGGGGAGGCAGCCTGTTGGAGCGCCCCGACGGGATGGGATCGGAAGATCCGCTAGCCGGGATGGCCAGCAATGGTAACGGCAATCCCTCGCTGGGTGTCAACAGCAACGGCTACTATGCCGCCGGCGGCAACGGCAACAGCAACGGCAACGGCCACCATGCCAGTGTCGCCAACGGCAACGGCTACTATCACCAGTCCGCCCCCGTCCAGCAGCCCCTCGTCTATGTGACCATCCCAGTGCCTACCAATACCGTCCGCGATGTGGTGCGGAGCGTCACCCGCCAACTCAAGACCGAGGGTTTCTACGACCGGCACCAGGAAATAGATATTTGCTTCGGCTCGGCCAACTTCCCGGATCTGCCGGACGCCGACGAAGAAGACAAGGAGTATTACCAGACAGCTACAGGCAATATCCTGCGCTCCATAGGCCAGGGCATCCGCGGGCTGTTCAAGATGCTGTGGAATGGGATTGCTTGGATTTTCGTCGGCGGCGACGAGCGGCATCAGAAAGAGATGAGCGTAGTGGCGGTCTCGCTGTATCCCGTGCATGGCCGAATCCGCCGGGTAGACGAAATCCTGCACCGCAATGCTCAGGATCCGAATGACAACGAAGCCTTCTCCGGTTTCGGCACCCGGGTGCATTCCAAGCCGCCCAAGCCAACCGAAGTGCCGGAGTCGCCCGAGTCGCCCGAGGCCCACGCGCCGGAGGATGACCCGGAGCCGCAAGAGTCGCCCCAGGCCCACGCGCCGGAGGATGACCCGGAACCGCAAGAGTCGCCCCAAGCGCACGCGCCGGAAGCAGACCCGGAACCCGCCGCGGAAACCGTAGCCAGCGGCGAAACCCTGAGCTAACCGCAACCCGCTACCGGAAAAATCCCCGCCCCGGACGACGATGCGCCGGGGCGGTTTCCTATCCCCCTATACCGGAGCAGACCCCCAAAGCCCGCCCCCAAAATCAAATCCCCCGAAAAACATCCCCCACTCCCAACTCCATTAAGCCCCCCGGAAAATCGCCCCCACCCCCAACTCCAGCCCCGCCAGCGCCACCGACTCCACCTGTTCCCCAACCCCCCGGATCGAAACCCGCCGCCAACCCCCGTTAGCCAACGCCAAAACCTCAACCGTATGCGCCTCCGGCGAAACCAGCCAACACTCCCGCACCCCGATACGCGCATAATCCGCCAGCTTACCCGCCATTTCCGCCCGGCGATTGCTGGGCGAAAGAATCTCCACCACCAAATCCGGCCCCCCATAAATCCGCCCTTCCCGGACAATCCCCGCCCGTTCATTGCTGATCAACAGCAAATCCGGCTGCCGCACCCGCAACGGCTCCAACTGCACCACCACATCCAAAGGCGCATACAAAACCTCCCCCAACCCCCGCTCATCAACAAACAAATGCAAGGGCATTAAAGCCCGCCTGGATATTCTCTGACGGCAAACACTAGCCGCAGCCGACATAATAACTAAGCCATCCAAAATCTCAAAGCGGCGCAAAGTTTCCGGGCTATCCAGATATTCCTGATAGGTAAGCCGCGCCCCCGCCATAGTTACCATAACAATCCCTCCCCCAAATTATCCCGCCCCGCCAACCGCCGCCAAGATGGGCGCCCGTACATCAGCCCCGCCAACCACCCCGATCTGCTACACCCCCCGAAAAACATCCCCCACCGCCATCCCGAACCCCGACACCACCACCGACTCCACCCGCTCCCCCATCCCCCGCACCCCAACCCGCCGCCAGCCCCCGTTATCCAACGCCAAAACCTCAACCGTAAAATCCCTTTGCGAAACCACCCAGCACTCCCGCACCCCGATACGCGCATAATCCGCCAGCTTACCCGCCAACTCCCTCCGCCGGTTGACGCGCGAAAGAATCTCCACCACCCAATCCGGCCCCCCTTCCACCCGCGCCGTCAAAATCCCCCAATTTTCCGCGCTGACATACAACAAATCCGGCTGCCGCACCCGCAAAGGATCCCGCTGCACCACCACATCCAAAGGCGCAAACCAAATCCCCCCAAGCCCCCGTTCCTTGATCAACCCCCACGCCGCCCAATAGACATTCCCCGCGATAGTCTGATGCGAGCGGGTAGGCCGTTCCGCCATAATCACCACGCCATCAACAATATCGAACCGCAACATCGTTTCCGGTTCAACCAAATACTCCTGATAACTCAGAACCTTCGTTGCCTTCGTCCCAGTCGTCATAACCCCTCCGGCCTACTCCCATCACCCCCCCAGCCGCTCCCCCAAACAACCCCCAACCGTCGCCGCCCCAACAACCCCCTAAGTCTCCCCCGCCCGCCGCGCATCCGCCCGCCAGTCATCCGGGCTAGGCCCCCGATCCACCGCCACATCCACCACCGCCGGCAGCCCCGAATCCCGCGCCGCCCGCAGCGCCTCCGGCAAATCCCGCGAATCCTCCACATGAACCCCAAACGCCCCAAAACCCCGCGCTATCGCCGCATTATCCGTCGGATAAAACTCCGACGCGATCTCCTGCCCCCGCGGCTGATGATCCAGCACCATCCCCAGCGCATTGTCGTTAAACACCACGCAAGTAACCGGCAAATCATACTGCATCGCCGTCGACAGCGCATTTACCGTCATCATATACCCCCCGTCCCCCGTAACCGCCGTCACCGGCCGATCCCGGTAAACCAGCTTCAGCCCCACCGCCGCCGGCAGCGCCCACCCCATCCCCGCCGTACCCCCCGGACAATAAAACGTCCCCGCCTCCTGCGCCTGATACAAATGCGCCATCCAGGTCCGATTATTCCCCGCATCCAGCGCAAACACCGTAGCCGGATCCGATCCCGCCCGCAGCAGCGACACCAACCGCTGCGGCGTCACCGGCGAACTATCCCGATGCATCTCCGGATCATCATAAAACCCCATCGCCGCCTTCCGCGCCCCCAGCCCCGCCGTCCAATCCCGCCGCCGATTCACCGTCACCGACACCGAATCCCCCGCCTGCGCCAAAGCCTCCCGCGACGCCCCCACCAACTGCCGCAAAATACTCCCCGCATCCCCCACCAGCCCCAACTCCACCGGAAAACTCCAGCCCGCATTACGCTCGTCAATATCGATCTGCACCACCCGCTGCCGCCGCGGGTCAAAAATATCCGGCCGCTCCCGCACCGTCTCCTGCGACCGCAGCAGCGCCCCCACTACCACCACCACATCCGCATCCCCCACCACCCGATTCGCCGCCGCCTGCCCATAAGTCCCCACCATCCCCACCGACAGCGGATGCAACTCCGATATCGCGCTCTTCCCCTTATAACTCGTCGCCACCGGCATCCCCCAAACCTCCGCCAGCTCCCGTAGCGCATCATACGCCCCCGACACATGAACCCCATTCCCTGCCACCAGCACCGGACGGCTCGACCCCAAAAGCAACTCCACCACCCGCCCCACATCCCCCGGACTGGCCTCCGGCTTCGCCGTATTCAGAAACCCCGCCGCATGATGCACAAACGGCGCCGACTCCAAATCCACCTCCCCACCAATCGCCGCCGACCGCATCACCACCGACGCCGGCCCCGGCCGCCCGCTAACCGCGTGCTTAATCGCCACCTGCGTCGCCAGCACCGCCTCCTTCGGACTCGCCGCCACCGCCGTATACTTGCTCATCGCCTTAAATATGTTCGGCAAATCAATACTCCCATACTCCCCCGCCCCCGACTGATTCGCCGGACGCTGCGCCGCCCCCCCGTCCGAAGTATCCGTAAGCACCAGCATCGGCGAACTGCTAAGCATCGCCTCCATTATCCCGAAAGACGCATTCGACCCGATAAACAACCCCTGCCCCATCACCACCGCCGGCTTCCCCGACGCCCGCCCATACGCATCCGCCATAATCGCCGCCGCCTGCTCATGCCGCGCCAGCACCACCCGAATCCGATCCTCCCGCCCATACAGCAACTGAAAAATCTGCCCCGTCCCGCCCCCAGGAATCCCGAACACATACTCCACCCCCGCCTCCTCCAAAGCCCGCACAATCATCTCACCAGCCGCAACCATAAAAACCCCCAATAATCCCCAAAATACCCCCCGATAATACCCCCGCCCCCCCACCCGGTCAAGAAACGCCCCGGCCCCCGTCAACACCCCCCCGTCATACACCCTGCCCCCCGTCATTCATCCTGCCCCCGTCATACACCCCGCCCCTCCGCCATACATCCTGCCCCCGTCACTCATCCCGCCCCCCCCCCGTCATTCATCCTGAGCTTGTCGAAGGATGAACGCCCCCCAACTATGCTAAAATCCCCCCATCACCCTACGGAGCCAGCCAAATGACACCCCCAGACATCGCCCGCGAATACCTATCCAAACTACTGGACCGCCACCACCAAGGCGCCTCCGAAAACGACATCCGCAGCGCCTTCCGCGATTTCCTCCTCCGCACCCACATCGCCCACGACGAATCCGAAATCACCACCGAAACCCGCCCCGCACCCTCCAGCCGCCGCAAAGTCGACCTCTACCTCCGCAACACCTACGTAGAATTCAAGACCGGCATCCTCAAAAGCGGCGCCATCGACCCCGACGCCATCGAACAACTCGACCGCTACATCCTCGAAAACGCCCAAGCCGGCAACGGCATCCGCAACGGCATCCTCACCGACGGCCGCAACTACCTAAAGCGCACCGTCGGCGACCACGCCCGCCCCCTGGATCCCAACGCCAACCGCCGCATCTTTGACCACCCGGATCAAGGCACCCGCCTCTACGAATACCTCTACGAAATCATCGACACCCCCACCGCCCACCTCGCCCCCAGCCCCGAAATGCTAATCCGGCATTTCGGCCACCAAAGCGAAGTCTTCCAGACCGCCACCGCCCTCCTCACCCAATCCCACACCCAAAACCGCCGCCACCCCACCGTCGCCGTCAAACGCAAACTCTGGCGCGAACTCCTCCAAGTCGCCATCGGCCAAAACGCCGTATCCGACTCCCCCGACCACGACTGGCTCTACATCCGCCACACCTACCTAACCGCCCTAATCGGCATCATCGTACAAGCCCACTTCCAAATCGACATCGCCCGCTACGCCCACGACGCCCCCCACAACCTCCTAAACGGCGAAATCCTCCGCCAGCACACCGGACTGAAAGGCATCACCGAATCCGACCTGTTCACCTGGCCCCTCGAAACCGGCCAACACTCCTACATCGGCGTCATCGCCAGCCAAGTAGCCAAATTCAACTGGAACCACAACGCCGCCGACTTAGCCGCTACCCTCTACCAAAACACCATCGCCCCCGACGAGCGCAAACGAATGGGCGAATACTACACCCCCCCATGGCTCGCCCAAGCCATCACCCAAGAACTAATCCCCGACCCCGCCAACACCCGCATCCTCGACCCCGCCTGCGGCTCCGGCACCTTCATCGCCGCCGCCGCCCAGCGCCTCATCAACCACACCCAACACCTATCCCCCGCCGAACAACTGGAAAAACTCCAGCAAAACATCGTCGGCATCGACCTGCACCCCGTAGCCGTCCAACTAGCGAAAGCCACCTGGGTAATCGCCGCCCACCCCGTCATCACCGCCGCCCGCCAATCCCCCGCCCCCCCGGATCACCCTGAGCCTGTCGAAGGGCGCCCCATCACCGCCCCCATCCACCTCGGCGATTCCATGCAACTCCGCCACGACAACAGCGCCCTCGACGCCCAAGGCTACATCACCCTAGACACCGGCGAAACCCTCCCCAACCAATCCGGCAACGTCCAATTCCGCATCCCCCTATCCCTGGCCCAACAAACCGACCGCTTCGAAAACCTAATGCTGGAAATCTCCCACGCCATCCAAAACGGCCACGACACCAACCGCATCCTCGACCGCTACCGCATAACCCGCCCATCGGAACGCGACCCAATGAACGACACCATCGCCAACATGACCGCCCTCCACCACCTAAACCGCAACCACGTATGGACCTACTACCTACGCAATATGATCCGCCCCACCGTAATCGCCCAAAGCAAAGTAGACGCCATCATCGGCAACCCCCCCTGGCTAACCTACCGCCAGAGTGCCGACATCATCCGCGAGGAATTGCAATCCCTCAGCCAGAACCGCTATCAGATTTGGGCCGGCGGCAATAATGCGGCAAACCAGGATGTAGCCACCCTGTTTTACTGCCGGATGGCCGAACTGTATCTGAAAGAGAACGGTAATATCGGAATGGTGTTGCCCCATAGCGTCTTGAGAGCCGACCAGCACCTCCGTTGGCGAAATGCCTACTACGAAACGAAAAGGCCCGCCGCATCCAAAGAACCGATACGCGCTATCAGCTTGGATTTCACCCTCAAGACGCCGTGGGATTTGGATCATCTTGAACCCGATTTCTTTCCCGCCGCCAGTTGCGTGGTATTCGCCAAACTGAACGGATATTGGGGCGGCCGGGAGCCGAACCAAAAAGCCGCCAAACCCTTGGCCCCCGGCCAGGTGGAAATCTGGAGCGGCCCCACCGATACCCCTCAAGTCCAACGCAGTCTTGCCGACTTGATTCACGACAACGGCACATTCCGGTCGCCTTATGCCGATTTCGCTAATCGCGGCGCAGACGTGTTCGACCGGCGTCTGTTTTTCGTATCGGTATCCCCCAATCAAAACCGATTCGCCCCCCCGGATACCTATGTGACCCATCCCCGCACCGGAACGCAGGATAAAAAGAAATACAGCGTCGACGAACTCAACGGGCAGGTTATATCCGGTGATAACCTTTTCGATGTATACCTAGGGGAATCCCTGGCCCCCTACGTAACCCTACCCCCGTTGACCGCCGCCTTGCCGGTAAGCAAAACTACGATGACGATGCCGCTGAACCATACCGCCTGCGATGGCTGGCCCGACGGAAAACGCATCAAACATAACGCCTGCCAAGTAGACGCCCAAGAACTCAACCCCAATATGCAAGCCCGTTGGGAAAAAATGCAGCGCCTATGGGAAGCCAACCGCGGCAAAACCGACACCAAATCCCTAACCCAGCGGCTGAATTACCATAACATCCTAGCCAACCAACTTGAATACCTGCGCCAGCTAATCAACCCGGACGCCCCGCTTGCCCCGGACGAATCGCATCGCCCGGACGCCCCGCTTGCCCCGGACGAATCGCATCACCCGGACGCCCCGCTTACCTCGGACGAGTCGCATCACCCGGACGCCCCGCCCAATCGCCCAATCCGCATTGCCTACACATCCAGCGGCCGCCCCACCGCCGCTTTGATTACTGACGACCAAGCCATCCTGGATACCACACTATACCAAGTAGCCTGCCGCAGTCTGGACGAAGCCCACTACCTGCTGGCAATCATCAACAGCAACGCCCTCGCCAAAGCCGTCAAACCATTCTGCACCACCAACTGGGCCAAAGAAATCCGCCACCTGCATAAACACCTATGGAAACTACCCATCCCCCAATACGACCCCCAAAACCCCGCCCACACCCAACTATCCCGACTAGGCCGCACCGCCGCCCAACTAGCCCAATACCAGCTAACCACCCTAACCGCCCGCCACCACCCAACCCCCATAACCGCCGACCGCCTCCGCGCCGACCTCCGCAACCACTGGCAACCCCAAAGCCAAACCGCCAACCAAATAGAAACCACCACCACCCAACTCCTAACCCCACCCCCACCCAACCAGCCCAGTTCGCCCCCGCCCTCAACCCCCACAACTCTAACCCTAACCCCGTCCCCACCGCCGCCCAACCCCCAACCCTAACCCCGCCGCCGCCCAACCCAGAATCCCCACCCCCTAAGCAACAAATCCCCTCCCCCTAAGGGGGAGGGCTAGGGTGGGGGTGAGAACCCCCCAAAAACCAACCCCCCCAATCCCCGCCCCCCTCCCCAATTCATCCTGAGCTTGTCGAAGGATGAATTGGGCGCCCCCCCAACCCCCCCAATCCCAAAATCCCCAACCCCTAAGCAACAAATCCCCTCCCCCTAAGGGGGAGGGTTAGGGTGGGGGTGAACCCCCCAAAAAACCAACCCCTAACCCTAACCCGTCCCCACCGCCGCCCAACCCCTAACCCTAACCCCGCCGCCGCTGCTGCCCAACCCCTAACCCTAACCCCGCCGCCGCGCCGCCCCAACCTCCAACCCCCAACCCACCCCAACCCCCCACCCCCTAAGCAACAAATCCCCTCCCCTAAGGGGGAGGGCTAGGGTGGGGGTGAGAACCCCCCAAAAACCAACCCCCCCAATCCCCGCCCCCCCCCCAATTCATCCTGAGCTTGTCGAAGGATGAATTGGGCGCCCCCCCACCCCCCCACCCCCCAATCCCAAAATCCCCAACCCCTAAGCAACAAATCCCCTCCCCCTTAGGGGGAGGGTTAGGGTGGGGGTGAGAACCTCCCCAAAGCCAACCCCCCCACTGCCGCCTTGACTACCGACAACCACGCAATCGTAGACGAAAAATTGTATCAAGTAACCTGCCGCAACCCCAACGAAGCCCACTATCTACCGGCAATCATCAACAGCAACGCCCTAGCCCAAGCCGCCAAACCATCCCGCCCCACCAACTACGCCAAAGAAATCCGCCACCTGCAAAAACACCTATGGAACCCCCCATCCCCCAATACGCCCCCCCAAACCCACCCCCACCCAACTAGCCCAACTAGGCCGCACCACCGCCCAACCAGCCCGACTAAACCGCACCGCCGCCCAACTATCCCAATACCGGCTAACCGCCCTAACCGCCCGACACACCACCCCACCCCCATAACCGCCGGCCGCCCCCGCACCGACCTCCGCAACCACCGGCAAACCCAAAGCCAAACCGCCAACCAAACAGAAACCGCCCCCACCCAACTCCTAACCCCACCCCCGCCCAACTAGAGCAGTTCGCTGCCGCCCCTGCCCAATCCCCGCCCAATTCCTAACCCCCACCCAACCCCTGCCCCCGCCGCCGCCCAACTCCTAACCCCTCCCCCGCCCCCGCCGCCCCGCCCCCTAAGCAACAAATCCCCTCCCCCTTAGGGGGAGGGCTAGGGTGGGGGTGAGAACCCCCCAAAAACCACCTCCCCAATCCCAAAAATCCCCCACCCCAACCCCTTGACAAACCCCAAACTAACGTTCTACAATAACCCCAATGCCAAAACCTCATTCCCCCAGACGGCGCCGAATGGGGGGAGCCACGGGGTAAAGTCCCGGCCGGGATAAAGACAGGCAGTTGTGTGGTGTGTGTGTCCGGACTTGTGGTGGTGTGGTGTGGCCGCCCTGCACTAATCCCGAGCCTGCTCCAAGGATGTCCCGCGGGGGGGTGGCCTCCGGGGATCCATCCCGGGCTTAGCGAAGGATGACCTGCGGAACCGCCCGAATCCTGATCGTGTCAAAGGATGTCCCGCGGGGGGGAGGCTCCCGGGGCTCCATCCCGAAGCGGTCATATAAGGGATGACAGGCGGGGCGGATGTGGGGGGTGCGTGTGGGGGGTGTGGTGTGGTGTGGCGACGAACGGGGGTAAGCCGCAGCCGGCGGCGGCTTGCTTAAAAATTCAACCAAAGGAAACCCAAACAAGGAAACCCCGGCAAAGGAAACCCAACCAGGAAAACCCGAACCGGAGCCAACCCGATCAACGCAAGGAGCTGATAATGCCGCCCTAAAACGCAGAAAAACCACCGGAAACCCAACCCAATCAGGAAACCCCGAACCGGAGCCAAACCCCATCAACGCCAAGGAGCCTATAATGCCGCCCTAAGACCTACGAAAACCACCGGATCCCAAAAACCGCCCATTGCCGGCCCAGGCAAAGGGCAACACCCGCATCCCAAACCGCCAATCGCCAAACGCCCTGCGTTACGGCGCGAAAAACCGACGCCCACGGGCGGCGCCCGCCTCCCGAACACGCGATTGGCCTACCGCTAACGTCTAACGTCCCAAGGACCCGCCGCCCCAAAAGCGGCCCCCCAGACAGATCTTCCCCTACCCGGCGGGAAAACATCCCCCGGGGAAACCGACTTCCAGCCCGAACCGCCCCGCCGCAAAAGTACATCCCCACAACCGCGACACTCTAAAAAACGACCGCCAAACCCCAAGCAAATCCCGCCTCCGCCCGCCCCCCCAAATACCGCTCCCCCCCAATCCTCCAGCCCCTACTCTCCCCCATTACGCCCCAACCCCCGATTCCGCCGGTAACGCCCCCGCCGCTCCCGCCGCGTCATCCTCCTTTCCCGCCACAGCCAGGCATTCTCCTCCCGCAGCTTGACATTTTCCTCCTTATCAGCCGCCCGTTCCCGGCGCAATTCCGCTATTTCCCGTTCCAAATCCCGGTTGTTAATCAGGTTAATAATCACTTCCGACCCTCCAAAAAGCGTTCCCGCCGCCATCAACCCCACCTTAGCCGCCGTCGGCCAACAAGTCGCCTCAATCCCGGCCACATACCCGCTGATACCAAAAACCCACAGCGCCATCCGGTAATTTCGCCTAACCCACCGCCGCGCCAGCGCCATCCTATCTGGCACCGCACCGCTCCGCCCCAGTGCCGCGCCCCGCCGCCAGCATCGCCGTCCCCCCAAACGCCGGATGAATCCCCCGGCAGTATAGCACCCCCCGCCGGCAGCGTCAAAACCATCCTTGACCCCCAACCCCCCCAAGCGTATCATCCCCCCACGCCCAAGACATAACCATCCCATCAGGAGCGAAATATGCGCGGCGGCGACGCAGTAATCCAGGCCCTCGAAAAAGAAGGCATCCAATACATCTCCGGCTTCGCCGGCGGCGGCGAAGCCCCCCTATGGCCCGCCCTCCGGGCCTCCCGACAAATCCAGGTATTTTCCGCCCGCCACGAGCGCATGGGCGTAGAAATCGCCGACGGCTACGCCCGCGCCACCGGACAAATCGGCGTCGCCCTAACCGGCACCGGCCCCGGCGCCACCAACACCCTAACCGGCATCGCCGGCGCCTACGCCGACAACATCCCCGTCCTCCTCCTAATGGGCCAGCACCCCCTAGGCGCCATGGGCCGCGAAATCCAGCAAGAAATCCCCTCCACCATTTTCGATAACCTAGTCAAATGGAAAGCCACCATCACCCGCATCGACGACATCCCCAGCATCCTCCGCCGCGCCTTCACCAACCTCCGCTCCGGATCCCCCGGCCCCGTAGTCATCGAAATGCCCCAAGACATCCTCCAATCCGAAGCCCCCGACCAAACCCTCAACTACCAACCCACCGGCCCCGCCCCCCGCGCCGCCCCCGACCCCCAAGACATCCACCGCGCCGCCCAAACCCTGCTCAACGCCCAACTCCCCATCATCAACCTCGGCGGCGGCGTCCTCGCCTCCGAAGCCTGGGACGAAGCCCTCGAACTCGCCGAACTCCTCGCCGCCCCCGTCGCCACCACCTTGGTCGGCAAAAGCGCCTTCCCCGAAAACCATCCCCTATCCCTCGGCGGCGGCGTCTACCCCAAAAGCCGCTACGCCTCCGGCCCCGCCATCGTAATCAACCGCAAAGCCGACGCCGTCCTCGCCGTCGGCAACTCCTTCCGCCTCCCCAACGCCACCGACGGACGCCCCATCCCCCCCAACGTAAGCCTGATCCACATCAACGCCGACCCCGCCGACCTGAACAAAATCTACCAAGCCGACATCCCCATCCTGGCCGACGCCAAGTTGGCCCTCCGCGCCCTGATCGACTCCATCCGCGACCAAATGCCCCCCGGCGGCCCACCCTCCGCCGCCAACCGCGAAACCCTGACCGCCGAAATCGCCCACGCCCGCGCCCAATGGCTCGCCCAATGGCAGCCCACCTTCACCGACCAAACCATCCCCACCAACGGCTACCGCGTAGTCCGGGAACTGCTGAAAATCGCCGACCCCAACCAAACCATCGCCCTCCACGACGCCGGCGGTAGCCGCGGCTACCTCGCCCCCTTCTGGCCCGCCCACCAACCCCGCAGCTACATCGGAATGGGCGGCATGGCCGCGATGGGTTGGTCTATGGCCGCCGCCATCGGCGTAAAACTCGCCCGCCCCGACCACCTGGTATTCAACATCATCGGCGACGCCTCCTTCGGTATGGTAGGCATGGAACTCGAAACCGCCGCCCGCATGAACATCCCCACCCTAACCATCCTGCTCAACAACGGCGGCACCGGCGGCGGCCTAATGGCCATGGACCGCGAAACCGCCGCCCCCCCGTCCATGGCCCAGCTAGGCGGCAACTTCGCCCAAGTAGCCCAAGCTCTCGGCGCCCACGCCCAGCGCATCGAAACCCCCGACCAACTCCCCAACGCCATCCGCCAAGCCATCGCCGCCACCCAAAACGGCCAACCCGCCCTAATCGAAACCACCATCCGCCCCCTACCCACCCCCGAAACCCCCGAAACCTGGCAACCCTAACCCCTCACAAGCAACCCAACCATCCTCAACCCATCGAAATCATCCTGAGCCTGTCGAAATCATCCTGAGCCTGTCGAAGGATGCCCCCAACCCCCAAAACCCCAAAATCCCCTCCCCCTTAGGGGGAGGGTTAGGGTGGGGGTGAACCCCCCACCCCCAAACCACCCCGCCCCGCCAATAGCCGCAACCCCCAAACCGCCCGCCCATAGTATCCTGAACCCACCCGCCCCTACATATATAAAGGAGCCACCAATGAAAACCATCCAAATCGACCGCAACAAACGCCTAAAGCAGGAACCCCACACCGGCCACAACCGCTGGCACCCCGACATCCCCCCCATCCTCGAAGCCCAACCCGGCGAGGAAATCCTGCTAGAAACCCGCGACGCCTCCGACGGCCAAATGCGCCCCGACATCACCACCGCCGACTTTGACCGCTTCGACCCCAAAGTCGCCCACCCCCTAACCGGCCCGGTCTACATAACCGGCGCCCAACCCGGCGACCTCATCGAAATCGAATACCTAGACATCATCCCCCAGCCCTACGGCTGGACCCGCAACCGCCCCGGCGCCGGCTTCCTCCGCGACCTGTTCCCCGAACCCTACGCCGTCCACTGGCAAATCGCCGACGGCTGGGCCACATCCCAACAACTCCCCGGCGTCCGCATCCCCAACGGCTCCTTTATGGGCACCGCCGGCATCGCCCCATCCCACCAGCAACTCCAAGCCTGGACCAACCGCGAAGCCGACCTAATCCGCCGCGGCGGCACCGCCGCGCCCCCGGACCCCCAAGACGCCGTCCCCCAAACCGAACCCATCGCCTCCTACGGACTCCGCACCCTCCCGCCCCGCGAAAACTGCGGCAACGTAGACGCCAAGCAGCTAACCAAAGGTTCCAGCCTCCTGATCCCGGTCAACGTCCCCGGCGCCCTCTACTCCTGCGGCGACGCCCACTTCGCCCAGGGCGACTCCGAATGCTGCATCACCGCCATCGAAATGGGCGCCTCCGCCCTAATCCGCTGCCACCTCCACAAAGGCGAAGCCGCCCGGCACAACATCCGCTGGCCCCGCTACCGCCATCCCGGCTACTTCCTGCCCCCCGAATGGGCCGCCCCCCAAAACTTCACCGCCACTATGGGAATGCCCATCCGCGATGATGAAACCCAAGAATCCGAGGATCTAACCCTCGCCGCCCGCAACGCCCTCATCAATATGATCGACCTGCTCCAAGAACGCGGCTGGACCCGCCAGCAAGCCTACATAATATGCAGCGTCGCCGTCGACCTCAAAATCAGCAACGCCGTCGACCTCCCCAACGTAACCGTATCCGCCTTCCTACCCGAAAACATCTTTCAATCCTAACCCCCATCCCAACCGCCAACCCGCCCTCCGATTCCGCCCCGCCATCCAGGGCGCCCCCCCCAACGGGCGCCCATCCCCCCGGCGCGCCCCAAAAGAAAACCGGCCGCGAAAACGCGGCCGGCTTTCCTTGCGAATCCGGGCAGGGCCAGGGCGGGGATCGGGAGAGCTAACTGACCCGCTTAATCTCCAGAACCTCATCCGGCGAAACGGCAATCCGCCTTACATTTATACCGAGTTTGAGCAGCCAATACCCCAAGGTCGCCTTGCTGACCCCCAATTCCTCGGCCGTGGCCGTCAAGCCCAGCTCGTTCACCTTCTCCGGCAGCAACCGCTCCAGGGGGCGCTGGTGTTCCTTTTCTACCCGCAGCATCAGCTTCGTCTTTCGCGCCACGATCTCTCTCCTTTACAGCGTCTGCCCGATCCGCCCCGCGTCAATTGAGTATCAGTAAAGTACCACGCCCCCGAATAGGTGTCAAGCATTGGACAAACATTTTCCTAAACGTGTTTAAGAATCATTTAGGCCCATAGCTGAAACCCGTCCAAAACCCCCATCCCTCCTTGCCCCCGGCTGATCCCCGAGCCCATACCCCCGCGATTTTAGCCGTTCCGCCCCAACAACCCCGCGCCCCTTTTCTCCCCCCCCCAAACGCCCCGAAAAACCCCGAAAAAACCCCATATTGACACCCCGCCCATAGTTTCATAGGCTTGATACCCATCCCGACATAATGCGAGGCCCGCCATGACCACCCCTACATTGCGCGATGTGTACCGCGCCCGCCAAACCATCGCCCCCCATTTCCCCGGTATCCCTACCCCGCTGCACTACTCCATTGGCCTCAGCCAACTGCTGGACGCCGAGGTGTACCTCAAGCACGAAGCCCACCTCCCCCTGGGAGCGTTCAAGTCCCGCGGCGGCATCAACCTGCTATCCAACCTCACCGACGAGGAACGCCGCCGCGGGCTCATCACCGCCTCCACCGGCAACCACGGTCAATCGATCGCCAGCGCCGGACGCCATTTCGGCGCCCGCGTTATGATTGGACTCCCCGAAAACGCCAATCCGGTCAAAGTCGCCGCCATGCAAGCCCTCGGCGCCGAACTCATTTTCCACGGCCAAACCTTTGACCACGCCCGCCAGCACTGCGAGCGCCTCGCCCTCGAGGAAGGCTACCGCTACGTCCACCCCGTCAACGAACCCCTGCTAATCGCCGGCGTAGCCACCGCCGCCCTCGAAATCATCGAAGCCCTCCCCGATGTTGACGTAATGCTGCTGCCTCTGGGCGGCGGCTCCGGCATTTCCGGCGCTTGTATCGTCGCCAAAGCCATCGATCCCGCCATCCAAGTTTACGCCGTTCAATCCGAATCGGCTCCAGCCGCCTACCTGTCCTGGCAGCAAGGCGAAATCGTCCAAGTCCCGATGGACACCTTCGCCGAGGGCATTGCCACCCAATCCGGCTATGAACTCCCCCAATCCATAATGGCCCAGCATCTCGACGACTTCCTGCTGGTCACCGACGACGACATCCGCCGCGCCATCGGCCTATTGATCGAAAAAGCCCACACCCTGGCCGAACCCGCCGGCGCTACCGCCCTGGCCGGCGCCGTCAAGCACGCCCCCCGGCTGCGCGGCAAGAAAGTTGCCATAACCATCAGCGGCGCCAACATCACCGCCCAACGCCTGGCCGAAGCCCTGAATGTGTATCGACCCGAAGTGTAACAATCCGAAATGTACCAGCCCGAAGTGTACCAACCCGAATAGGGTCAAAGTGTAGCAACTGCACTCCGTTACATTCCCCGCCCGCCGGTACACGCCAGCGCAGTACATTCCAATTACCCGTCAATTACCCGCCGCCAGCAACCCCGGCGGCGCCCCACCAGCGGCAACACCCGTTACATCGGCGTTACACCGGTCGTTACCCGCGCCCGTTACCGCCTTTCCGAGTAGTACCGCGCCAGCTCATCCCGCCGGAAAACCGGCAAAGGTACTTCCTCGCCGGCGCGGGTAAACATTACCCGCCCCTCCTCTGCCGGCAGCATCTGCCCGACTTCCCAAGCGTTGATACCCGCCCGCTCCAAAGCCCGCAAAAGCCCAGGTGTATAGCTGGAATGTAGCGTTACCACCATTGCCCCCGACCCCAAAAGCCCCAAAGGATGTAACCCCAAAGCGGTACACACTTCGGCGGTTTCCGGGAGTACGGGTACACTATCCTCCTCCAAACCCACCCCCAGACCCGACGCCGACGCTACCTCATGCAGTGCCGTAATCAGCCCCCCTTCCGTAACATCGTGTAACGAATGCACCGGCATTTGGGTACTGATTTGCGCATCGTGTACTACACTGATCCCTAGCGTATCCAGCATTGTTGCACTTTTGGCGATTACACTTTCCGCTACACCGGCCGCCCGCAATTCCCCGGCGCACTCCCGCGCCAATAATGCAGTGCCTTCGATCGCTACCCCTTTGGTCACCACCACGCTGTCCCCTTCCTGAGCGCCCCCGGTAGTAATCAGCCCCCCGCGAGCCACTTCCCCCAGCATCGTCCCCGCCACGATCGGCCGCTGGATCCCCGGCGTAACCTCGCTATGCCCCCCGATCAAAGCCACGCCCAGCGCTTGGCAGCTTTCCATAACATCGTGGAACAGCCTTTCCGCATCCGCCGGCGTGAACCATTGGGGAACCAGCAGGGTTGCCAGGAACCACCGGGGAACGGCGCCGGTGCAGGCCACGTCGTTGGCGCACACCTGCGCCGCGTACCACCCGGCCCGGTCGGTGGCGAAAGTCACCGGATCGCTTTTCGCGACCAGCAGCCGATCCCCGCCGAAGTCCACAACCGCGGCATCCTCCCCGACCCGCGGCCCCAACACGATTTGCGGGTCTTTTTCCGCCCCCGCCGCCCCCAGTAGCCTCGCCAGCAGTTCCGGCGGGAATTTCCCGATTTCCATCGCCCGGCCCTCCGCCAAAAATCGCGAACTTATTATGTAAAAAGCCTCCAAAACCGCCCGCAACACAACATAACGTATCTTGTGCGAACCAACCTGTGCGGCGATTTATGTCCGCTGCGCAACGAAATGGAGCATAAATCAAAGCCGCCCGTTATGTATACCGGATCAACCCCGGATACATCCCGGACGGCTTCCGCCCTCCGTAGTCACCGCCAACCGTCGGCGTAGCCCCCGGTCACCGGATGAACCCCGGAGCGCCGGGCGAACCCCGGCCCCCGGCAGTCACCGCCAGCCGTCGGCGTATTCCCTAGTCATCAGCAAAGGGCCGTCTAGGTTGATGAGCTGGCTCTCGATTTCCCGTAGCAGCCCGTCCAGGTTCCAGCCCTTCGCCGCCGACACCAGCGCCCCGGCCGCCGCGCCTTTCCCCCAGGCAACCCCCGGCAAGTCCCCGACCAAGTCACCGGCCGGCCGGTCGCCGCCGACGAGCAAATCCGCCTTGTTGATGACCAGCAGCCGCGGCCGGCCGCCCAACCCCAGATCCTCCAGCGTCTGCTCCACCACTTCCGTCTGCTCCGGCGCTTTCGGATGGGCAACGTCGATTACGTGAAGCAGCACATCGGCCCGGTCCAGTTCGTCCAGCGTCGCCCGGAAAGCGGCGATAACATTAGGCGAGAGCTTCTGAATGAAACCCACCGTATCGCTGAGCAGCAGAGGCGCCCCCGATGGCAGCCGCACCCGGCGCGTCACCGGGTCCAGCGTGGAAAAAAGCTGGTCGGCGGCCAGCGACGCCGTGGCGCCTGCGGAAATCCCGGCCGAAACCAGCGCGTTAAACAAAGTGCTTTTGCCGGCGTTGGTATAGCCCACCAGCGTAGCCATCGGGATCGCCGACTTCTTGCGCCGATCCGTATGTAAAGTCCGCCGCCGCCGCACCCCGTCCAGTTCGGAGCGGATTTTCTGGATCCGGCGGCGCACCAACCGGCGGTCGGTTTCAATCTGGGTTTCGCCCGGCCCCCGCGTGCCAATCCCGCCGCCCAGCCGCTCCAGATGCGACCACTGCCCCGCCAGCCGCGGCAGCAGATATTCATGCTGCGCCAGCTCCACCTGCAACTTCCCCTCATAGGTGGACGCATGACGCCCGAACACATCCAAAATCAGCGCCGTCCGGTCGATAACCTTGACGCCCGCAGCCCCCCGATCCCGCGGGGATGGAATCGGGGACAGGGCCGCCTCCAGATTTCGTTGCTGGGTCGGCGTAAGCTCATCATCGAAGATCACCACGCCCGCCGATTCCCGCCCGATTATGTCGCGCAGCTCATCCAGCTTGCCTTTCCCTACGTAGGTAGGGGTAAGGCGTTCCGCCCGTTGCCGCACCACGCCCGCCACTTCCGCCCCGGCCGATTCCGCCAGATGCCGCAACTCCCCCAGCGTATCCTCCAGCGTCCAAAGCTGGTCGCGGCCTTTCAATTCCACCGCCACCAGAATCGCCCGCTCCCGTTCCGGGGCCACTTCAACCAACCGCGAAGGCTTGCCCCCCCGCTTATGTCCGCTGGACTCCGCCCGATGCAATGGCTTGACGATGCGCGACCCTCCCTAAACCGGCTGAGGATAATCAGTCCGTGTTATGACAACCTGGCCGGCCGGAATAAACGCTGTCTTACGACAATGCCGCCGGCCCAAATAAAGCGCCGGCTCAGGACGCCGCCCCCCCCGGCGCCGGCATCGCCCACCCCTCAATGCGTTGGCATCCCTTTTCCACCTGCTCATCCGGGGTAGTAAGCGACAGTCGGATATACCCCTCCCCGTAGCGCCCGTAGCTGGAGCCGGGCGTCACCACCACATCCAGATCCTCCAGCAGCCGCTGCGCGAACTCCGCCGACGTAAAGCCCCCCGGAACTTTCGCCCAGATATAAAGACTGGCCCGCGGCACATCCACCTCCATCCCGGCCCGGCGCACCGCCTGCACCACCCGGTCGCGCCGCCGCTGGTAAATCGCGGCATTATCCGTCACGCTATCCTGTGGCCCGGTCAACGCCTCCATTGCCATTTCCTGCACCGCCTGCGGAACCCCCGAATCCAGATTCGCCTTGATCTGGAATAACGCCCGGATCATATCCGCGTTCCCCACCGCCATCCCAATCCGCCATCCCGTCATGTTGTAAGTCTTGGACAGCGAATGAAACTCAATCCCCACTTCCCGCGCCCCCGCCAGTTGCAGGAAGCTGACCGCCCGATAACCGTCGTAACCCACCTCGCTGTACGCCGCGTCATGCAACAGCGCAATGTCGTTTTCCCGGCAAAAAGAAATGGCCGACGCCAGATCTTCCTCGCTGGCTACCGCGCTGGTCGGGTTATTGGGGTAATTAAGCCACATCACCTTGGCCGCCCGGGCGACATCCGCCGGAATAGCGTCCAAATCCGGCAGCCACCCGTTCCTTTCGTACAGCGGCATTATGTAACTTTCCGCCCCCGCAAACATAGTCCCAACCCCATACACCGGATAAGCCGGATCCGGCACCAGCGCAAGATCCCCGGGATCCAGGAAACAAAACGCCGCATGACCGATGCCTTCCTTGGCCCCGATCAGCGGCAACACTTCCGTATCCGGGTCCAGCTGCACCCCGAACCGATTGTCGTACCACTGCGCGATCGCCCGCCGCATTTCCGGCAGCCCATCCGTTTCGGGGTAACGATGATTTGGCGGATACTGCGCCGCGGTCAAAAGCCGGTCAATCACCGGCGGCGGCGTAGGAATATCGGGATCCCCGATCCCGAAAGTCACCACATCCGCCCCCGCCGCCCGCTTGGCGGCGATAATCCGCGAAATTTCCACAAAAGGATAAGGCGCCAACTTCCCCAACCGCTCCGAAAACCGCATTTCGCAACCCCCGAAATTATGTAAAATCAGAACCCCGCTACCCCAGCAGCGGGCCAAAAATATCGGCAATGGGCAACTCAAACCCCGGCAGCACTTCTGATCGCAACACATCCCCCATCCCGTAAACCCCCAACACCGCGACCTTATCCCCGGAAAGGCGCAAGACTTCCACCGTGCTGGCCGGAAAATTCACTAACCAGCCCTCCAGTACCCCGATACTGCGGTAATCCGCCAGCTTTTCCTCTACCTGGCGCCGGGTATTGCTAGGCGACAAAACCTCCACCACCAAATCGGGCGGCGTTTCAATTCGCGATAGCCCCACCAAATCCGCCGGACGCCGGACGCCCCCACGAGCTGCGCTGATAAACAAAACGTCCGGCTGCCGCACCCGCAAAGGCTCCCGCCGGATCACTACATCGCACGGAGCCGTCAAAACCACCCCCAACTCCCTCGCTTCCGCGAACAACGACATTCGCCGGGAAATAACCAATCCAAGCCACTGATGTTCGGGCATTGGGCCAGGCGGCATCAGCAAAACTCCATCCACGACTTCGCACCGCCGCTTCGTTTCCGGCAGCGCCTGCCACTCATCAAAGGAAAGCGTTTTAACCCCGACAGTTGTCATTAGCCCCGACTCCCCCGCTACGCCAGCAGCGGGCCAAAAATATCGGCAATGGGCAACTCAAACCCCAGCAGTGCTTCTGATTGCAACACATCCCCCATCCCATATACCCCCAACATTGCGACTCCGTCCCCGGAAAGGCGCAAGACTTCCACCGTGCGGGCGGAAAACCGGGCGAGCCAGCATTCCGGCACCCCGATGCTGCGGTAATCCGCGAGCCTTTCCGCCACATCCCGGCGGGTATTGCTGGGCGAAAGCACCTCCACTACCAGCAACGGCGGCGATTCCAAAAAGCGCCGCCCCACTAAATCCGACGGACGCCCGATGCCGGTCAACTCCGCATTCACCACCAGCACATCCGGCTGCCGCACCCGCAACGGCTCCCTCTGAATCACCACGTCATACGGCGCAGACAAAGCAATGCCCAGCCCCCTATCCCTTACGAATGGCCTGAGAGCTGTCAAAATCTCATCGGCTACCCACGGATGTTCCCCCAAAGGTCCAGGTGACATTACCAGCACCCCATCCAAAACCTCGCAGTGCTGCTTAGTTTCCGGCAGCGCCTGCCACGCATCAAAGGAAAGCGTCTTAACCCCGGCAGTGGTCATTTGCCCCGACTCCCTCGCTACCCTAGCAGCGTCCCGAAAATATCGGCAATGGGCAACTCAAACCCCGGCAATACTTCTGATCGCAGGACATCCCCCATCCCATAAACCCCCAACACTGCGACCCCACCCCCGGAAAGGCGCAAGACTTCCACCGTGCGGGCGGAAAACCTAGCCAGCCAGCACTCCGGCACTCCGATGCTGCGGTAATCCGCGAGCCTTTCCGCCACATCCCGGCGGGTATTGCTGGGCGACAAAACCTCCACTACCAGCAACGGCGGCGATTCTAAAAAGCGCCGGCCCACTAAATCGGCGGGGCGGCTGATGCCGGTCAACTCCGCATTCACCACCAGCACATCCGGCTGCCGCACCCGCAACGGCTCCCTCTCAATCACCACGTCATACGGCGCAGACAAAGCAATGCCCAGCCCCCTATCCCTTACGAATGGCCTGAGAGCTGCCAAAATCTCACCGGCTACCCACAGATGTTCTCCCAAAGGTCCGGGCGGCATTACCAACACCCCATCCACGACTTCGCAGCGCTGCTTAGTTTCCGGCAGCGCCTGCCAATCATCAAAGGAAAGTGTCTTAACCCCGGCGGTTGTCATCAGCACCAACTCCTCCGCTACCACAGTAGCGGCCCAAAAATATCGGCAATGGGCAACTCAAACCCGGGTAGCACTTCCGACCGCAACACATCCCCCATTCCATAAACCCCCAGCACCGTTACCCCATCCTCCGAAAGGCGCAAGACCTCCACCGTGCGGGCCGGGAAATTCACCAGCCAGCCCTCCAGCACCCCGATACTGCGATAATCCGCCAGCTTTTCCTCTACCTGCCGCCGGGTATTGCTGGGCGACAAAACCTCCACCACCAAATCGGGCGGCGTATCAATCCGCGATAGCCCCGCCAAATCCGCCGGACGCCGGATGCCGCCCCGCGCCGCGCTGATAAACAAAACATCCGGCTGCCGCACCCGCAAAGGCTCCCGCCGGATCAGCACATCACACGGGGCAATCAATGCCACCCCCAGATCCCTGCCCCTCACAAAATTTGTGATCTGAGCGGTAATTTCGTAGCCAAGCCATTGATGTTCAGGCATTGGGCCAGGCGGCATCAGCAAAACTCCATCCACGACTTCGCAGCGCTGCTTCATTTCCGGCAGCGCAAGCCACTCATCAAAGGAAAGCGTCTTAACTCCGGCGGTGGTCATTAGCCCCGACTCCCTCGCTACCCTAGCAGCGGGCCAAAAATATCGGCAATGGGCAACTCAAACCCCGGCAGCACTTCTGATCGCAGCACATCCCCCATCCCGTATACCCTCAGCACCGCGACATCATCCCCGGAAAGGCGCAAGACCTCCACCGTGCGGGCCGGGAAATTCACTAGCCAGCACTCCGGCACCCCGATACTGCGATAATCCGCCAGCTTTTCCTCCACTTGCCGCCGGGTATTGCTGGGCGACAGAATTTCCACCGCCAGCAACGGCGGCGATTCCAAGAATGCGCGGCCCACCAAATCGGTGGGGCGGCTGATGCCGGTCAACTCCGCATTCACCACCATAATATCCGGCTGGCGTACCCGCGGCGGATCCCTCTGAATCACCACGTCGTACGGCGCGGTCAATACGATGCCTATACCCCGCTCGGTTACGAAAGGATCCAGATGCCGCACAATTACGCGGATGCTCCATTGATGTTCCCCTAAGGGTCCAGGCGGCATTAGCAATACCCCATCCACGACTTCGCAACGTTGCTTCGTTTCCGGCAGCGCGAGCCACGCATCAAAGGAAAGCGTCTTAACCCCGACAGTTGTCATCACGCACCCCACTCCCCGGTGAATACCTCGGTTGCCGGCCCCTCCATTACTACCTCGCCGGTTCCGTCCCAGCCGATGTGCAGCGTTCCCCCCGGCAGGGTTATGTCCACCGTATCCCCGCAATGCCCTGACAGGCGCGCCGCTACCGCGATGGCGCAAGCCCCCGTTCCGCAGGCCAGCGTTTCCCCGCTTCCTCGTTCCCACACCCGGGCGGTCAACTTCCCCGGCGCATTGACATTCACGATCTCGAAATTCACCCGCCGCGGGAATATCGGATGATGCTCTACTTTCGGCCCCACCCGATGCAGCGGAAAATCCTCCACCGGCTCCTCGATGAACGCAACCGCGTGGGGATTCCCCATGGACACAAAGCATAACGCCAAATCATACCCATCGATCGAAAAGGGATAACCCAGTGTCGGCGCCGACGCCCCATCGCCCAACGCTACCGGAATCTCTGCCGGCTCCAGAATCGGCACCCCCATCGCTACCCGCGCCCCGGTAATCCGCGGGCCGTCGTACAGCGGGATCACCGTCCGGACCCCGGCCAGCGTTTCCACTGTCAACCCATCCCCTGAGGCCGCGGCGATCCCCCGTTCAATGGCATACTTGGCGAAACACCGGATCCCGTTGCCGCACATCTCGCCCTGCGAACCGTCGGCGTTATACATTACCATCCGCAAGTCCGCCGCCGCCGAATCCGCTACCAGGATCAGCCCATCGCTGCCCACCCCGAAATGGCGGTCGCTCATCCGCCGCGCCAGCTCCGGCCAATCCCGCTCTTGCCCGCGGGCGTCTACGTATATGTAGTCGTTTCCCGCCCCTTCCATCTTGGTGAATCGCATCCCAAACTCCTGCCGCCCGGTTAGGCGCCAGCGGCGACGGTTATGTCGCCATTGTATCACAGGATTACAACGCCCCCGGACTTCGCCCCTCCAGGAACCCCAGGGCCGCCGCCGCCGCTTGTTCCCCCGCCTCCGGGTCGTCGGCGCGTAGCCAGCGGATACGTTCATCGGCCGGCTTGAACCACGTATATTGCCGCCGCGCCAGTTGGTGCGTCTTTAGCTTCGTCTGGCGCACCGCCTCATCCAGGGTCAAATTCCCGTCCAAATACTGGCCCAACTCCCGGTAGCCTGGACTATTCAGCGGCCCCTCCCCCAGCCGGAAACCGGATGCCGCCAGCCCCCGCGCCTCGTCCAGAAACCCCTCCGCCATCATCCGGTCCACCCGCGCATCAATCCGCCGGTACAAATCATCCCGCGGCATGGTCAGCCCCAAGATCAGCGCATCCACCGGCGCCTCCGACCTCCGATGCAGTTCTGACGGACGCCGCCCCGTAACCTGCGCGATTTCCAGGGCCCGGATTACCCGCCGCACGTTCCGCGCATCCAACGCCGCCGCCCGCGCCGGATCGATCGCCGCCAGCCGCCGGTGCAATGCCTCGCCCCCCGACTGCGCGGCCTCCGCCTCCAGCTTCGCCCGCAGCGCCCAATCCGGCGGCGCCGCCGGCAAGCCCGCCCCGTTCACCAGCCCCCAGACGTACTGCCCCGTGCCGCCGCAGACGATGACCGCCCGCCCCCGCCGCCGGATATCCCGCAGCGCATCGGCGGCATATATAAGGAAGGCGCCCAGACCGAAACTTTCCCCCGGATCCAAAAGATCCAGCAAATGATGCCGCGCCGCCGCCTGTTCCGCCGCGGTGGGCTTCGCCGCCCCGAGGTTCATTCCCCGGTATACTTGGCGGCTGTCGGCGTTAATGATTTCCCCCCCGACCCGCTGCGCCAAAGCCACCGCCAGCGCCGTTTTGCCCGCCGCCGTAGGCCCTACCACGCACACCGCCCCCCCCCCGTTCCCCAAAGCGCCGCTTGCCGCCAACATACCTTACCCCCCAAAGCGCCGTCCCCTATATATAATGAAAGGGAGCGCCATTATGCGCCCCCGAACCCCGAATTATGCCCCCATCGCCCACGCCCCGGCAGCCCCCGTCACGCCCCGCTTTCCCCTAACGCGCCCTGCCGCCCCGGCGCCCGCCGCGCCCGTTGCGGCGCCGGATACCCCAACCCCGGCGGCAAATCAAAGCCCTCGCCGGACAGCATTTCCCCCACCGTCCGCAGTTGGATCTTGGGAAAATCCCGCCCCCACAAATCCGAATGATAAAACCCGGCGCTGACCGCCTCTTGGCGCATATCCCGCGTCGCCGGCTCCAGCGAAATGAACAACCCCATCGCCGCGCCCTCCCGCGCCACCACCCCCCGCAAATCCCGCACCTGCGGCGCCGACACCCGCCCGCCCTTAACCTGCACCACCGCCCGGTGCGCCGACCGCCGCGGGCCGTCCAAAAAATGCAGCATTCCGTCGATCCCCCGATCCGGCCCCCGCTTGGGCTTTTCCTGCGGCTGCGCCTGCAACAGCGACACCGCCCAATACTGGAACTGATACGGATCCTGCTCCCACAACGCCCGGGCGCCGCCGACATCCTCCGGCTCGCCGGCCACATCATAATCCCGGCCGGCCGCCAGCCCGAAAGCCGCCGCCAGCCGGTTTTTCATCAACGCCACCGCCAAATGCGTTATGTCGATTCCCAGCCATTGGCGATTGAGCTTATGCGCCGCCACCACCGCCGTGCCGCACCCGCAAAACGGATCCAAAACCACATCCCCTTCATTCGAGGACGATGCAATTATCCGCTCCAGCAATGCCTCGGGTTTCTGCGTTTGGTAATCAAGACGTTCCCGGGATTGAGACGGCACCGGGTTTATGTCATCCCATACATTCCCCAACGGAACGCCGGGCATTTCATCCAGGTAACGCTTTAATCGAATCCTGCCATTCTTGTTTTTAGGAAAATATAGACGCCCCTCGGAATCCAGTTGACGCATCCTTTCCAGCGAAACCGACCAACCGTTATGATGCGGCTTATAACCCTTATAATCATAAGTGAGGTTTGGCCTGGGACTCGGACTACGCAGATTCGTCAAGCTATATTGCCGGCCGTTTTCGTCTATATTCCTGTAAGACCGCTCTATGTGTTGTTGAGAATATGGCAGATACTGAGTATGAAAAACATACTTATCCCCCGCGGAATAAAAAAGAATGTTGTCGCTAAGATCCGCATAATTTCGGCGGACGTCATTATGGCTTGACGTCCGCTTCCAAGTGATTGCGCTCCGATAGTTAGTTTTGCCGAACACCGTATCCATAAGCAACTTCAGATAATGCCCTGCCGTAGAATCGCAATGCAGATAAATGCTTCCCGACGGTTTCAACACCCGGCGCAGCTCCACCAGCCGCGGCGCCATCATCACCAGATAAGCCATCAGATCATTGCGCCCGATAGTATCCAGAAAAGCGGAAACCATCCCCTTAACCGATCCCGAAACATCGGGATTGCCCAGAATTTCCTGCGCCAGAGTCCGTTCCGCTTCCTGCGTCCAATGCCAAGTATCGGTAAAAGCCTGGATCTGGGCCGGCGACTCCTCCCCGGTCCTTTCCCGGAAAAGCACATTATAAGATGCGTTAGAATTAAAGGGCGGATCCAGATAAACCAGATCCACCGAACCATCCGCCACCCGTTCCCGCAGCGCTCCCAAATTATCGCCGTAAACCAGGGCATTACGTATCATCCCGCACCCCCGCCAGCCGCTGGGCCCTTTCGATGTAGCCTTTCGTTTCGCGGATGTCGTGAATTAGTAGATAAGGCGGCTCCACATTCCCTTCGCACACCGCGGTTTCATAAATATCCCCGGAAATGGTGGCGTAACGCCCCTTTACCGGACGCAAATCCTGATTCTGGTTCCGGTCATCCCAAACCAGATGCATCAGGCAATTGTAAGTCGCATTTTCATCATCCGGCGGCATAGCCGCTCCGGTACGCGCCAAAATCAGCGCGTTAGTAGCCAGCAAAGCCGCGGCCCAAGTTTTGCCCGCCGACTTCCGCAACAGCTCCCGGTTCCAAAGTTTGTCCGCCTCGTCCAGATAATTAACCGCCTCGGCGTACAACCCATGCGCCTCGGCAAACATACCGGCGACCTTTTGCCCCTCAAACATACTCCCGTTCCTCCATCCCTTAAGATTCCGCCCCTAAGATTCCGCCAAAGCGATCGCATCGCGGATATAATCCGCCGTAGCGCGGATAACCGGGCCAACCAATTCGGGCGGATCGCAAATTCCCAGATAAAAACATTTGCCGTGCAGATCGCGTATCGCTTCCCGGAAACCGTCTCTCAACTCCGCGACATCCGGGTTTTGCGAACTGAGCGTCCGCAACCGGCCCGAGGTCTGCCCCGTACCTCCCGGTTCCCGCCCGGTACGCGCCAGAATCATCGCATCGGTAGCCCGTTTCACCGCGCCCCAAGCCCCCTCCGCCGCCAAACGCAGCTTTCCCAACTCCAGCACATCGATGGCATCTCCGTAAAGCGCCCAGGCATCGGCGAAAACCGCCGCCACCCGTTCCGAATTTGGATCTGGCATACCCCCTCCTGCGTAAATTCTACCACAACCCGCCCCGGGCAATTCCGGCGCCCCTTACGCCCCGTCTACCAGCCGCTCCGCATCCCGGACATAGTCCGCGGCTTCGCGGATGTCCTCAATGGTGTGTTCCAGCGGATCCAAAGACCCGTCGCAGAGCACCAGCCCGAAAAGGCTTACCGACAAGCTGGTATAGCTGTCTTTCATTTCTTTCAACTCAGGAACTTCCTGGCACAACCGCAGCAGCGCCCCATAGGCATTATTCGCGCCGTTGGCTTCCACTTCAACGCCGTGGTAAGCCAGAACCAGAGCGTTAGTGGCCTGCGTAGTCGCGGCCCAAGCCTTTTCCGCCGACCGCAACAATTCCCGCCGGTCCCAATGCTTTTCGGCATCTTTCAAGCGCAGCAGCGAATCCGCGCGATTGACGCGAGCTTCGTCGAACAGAGCAGTTACCCTTTCAGTTTTCAGCATTTTCTCCTGCCCCCGCCAGTCTCTCAGCTTCTCGAATGTAGCCGGATGTCCCGCGGATAATATCGATTACTTCAGGGCAATTCCCTGAATAAAAGCAATTGCCGTGCAAGCCAACAATCCTTTCGCTGTAAAGGTTATACAAGGCCGCGCCCTCGGCGCTGGCTCGGCGCAAATTTTGCATTCCTCGGGTCGTTTGCCCGGTCATCGTCGGTTCGCGCCCGGTGCGGGCCAGCACCAGCGCATCAGCCGCTCGCTTAGTCGCGCCCCATGCAACTTCCGCAGCGACGCGCGGCTTGCCAAGCCCCAGAATCGCTATAGCCTCATTATAGAGATCCCAAGCATCGCTGAATAGATCTGCAACCCTTTCAGTTCCAGCCATTATACCTCCGGTTCAGCATTGCGGCGTCGCCCCACTCCCCAATTCGCAAACCGAATCACACCTTAGAATGCCTGATCGACAACCAAGTGCCAGTATCGAACTCTTGGAGCCAAGCGAAATACTCAACCCCGCGTATTTCCCGGCTTTCAATTGCCATGATACGCCCCAAAGCCAGCAAAGCTACCTCCAACTCCGCCGGCGCCCCCAATTCCCCGATCATATCCTCCAAAGAATAAGCCATCTCGCGGTTTTCCGCAAGAAAATGATACGCCCGGCGCATAGTCCGCTCGCCCTCCGGGCTGATCTTCAACTCAAACAACCGCCGGTACAAAGGCATAGCCTGCCTCCTGGATAATACAATTTACCCCTTAGCTCCGGCTACCGCCGCTGCTACTTGCAAAAACTCCTCCGCCCGCAAACTGGCGCCCCCTACCAACGCCCCGTGGACGCTGGGCTGGGCGGCGAAGGCCCCGGCGTTGCCCGGATTCACGCTGCCTCCGTACAACAAGGGAACCGATGCCGCGCCATCATCCCCGAACAAATCCCGTAGCGCATCCAGTATCGCCCCGCCCATAATTTCTTGCGCGATTTCCGGGGTTGCCGCCCGTCCCGTGCCGATGGCCCACACCGGCTCATAAGCGATCACTACCCCCCCGATATCGCCTACGTCCGCAACCCCGGCCAATACCTGCCCCTCTACTACATCCGCCGCCATGCCCGATTCCCGCTGCTCCAGGGTTTCCCCTACGCATACAATGGGGCGCAGCCCGGCCAGCAATGCCGCCCGCACTTTCAGATTCACCGTTTCATCGGTTTCCCCGAATAGCTGCCGCCGTTCCGAATGCCCGATAAGCACATACTGGCACAACCCGGCCAGCATCGGCGCCGATACTTCCCCGGTATATGCCCCCGACGCCTCGAAATGCACATCCTGCGCCCCCACCGACACCCCGCTCCCCGACACGGCATCCCGCACTGCCGCCAGGGACACAAAGGGGGGACACAACACCAGTTCCAACCCCCCGCTTTCGCCGCCCGCCCCCGGCGCCGGCAACAATGCCGCCGCCCCCGCGGCTACTTCCCTTGCCAGCGCCGCTGCCTCATCCAAAGTGGTATTCATTTTCCAGTTCCCGGCAACGATGCAGCGGCGCATAACCATACCTCGTCCATCAAAATATCGATCGCGGCGACAACCCCGGACAAAACCCAAAGGGCAAGCGGCGGATATTGCCCATCCGCCGCCTAACCCCCGGCCCTATGGCCCGTACTTAGCCATTTTCCCGGCGTGCGACATACCCAGCAGCATCACGGTGGTCGCCGGGATACTGCCGATGGAACCCTGGCGGCAGGCGCGCTCGTCAAAGGTGGTCACCCCCTCGCCCCGCGTCAGGCGCGAGTTCAGCATAAAAGGCACCGGATGCCAACTATGCCCCGCCGTAACCGCCGGCGTGGAATGATCCCCCGCGACCATAAACACATCCGGCCGCAACTCACGGATCGCCGGAATCAGCGGATCCAGTTCCTCCAGACACCGCACTTTGGCATCGAAATCCCCATCCTCCCCGGCGGCATCGGCCGGCTTGTAATGAATGAAAAAGAAATCGTGCGCCCCGAAATTCCGCCGCAAAGTTTCCACTTCATCGGCGAAATGCCGCCCGGTCGGGATAACCGCCATCCCCGCCACGGTTGCCAGACCGCGGTACATCGGATAAGCGGCGATGGCCGCCGGATTCATCCGGTACACTTCCCCCATCGGCGGCAGGCTGGGCATTTGCGCGAATCCCCGCAGTAGCAGCATATTCGCCCGATCTTCCTCCGCGAGCAGCCGCGCCGCTTGCCCTACAAAATCGTTGACTAGCTCCGCCGTCCGTTCCGCCCCCGGATCCAACGCCCGGGACGGCAGCGCGGCAACCCCCGTTTGTTGCGGATCCGTCTCGGTCACCGCCTCTGAAAGCCCATCGCCCCGCAGCCGCAACACAAAACGGTAATCCTGCACCGGAAAAACATCCGCCTGCACCCCATCCAATTCGATCCGGTCCAGCCGCTGGCAAATGGGCCGGCTGAGTTCCGTAGGGATCCGCCCCGCCCGCCGATCCGCGAGCAGACCATCGGAATCCACTGTGCAGAAATTCCCTCGGGCCGCGACATCCCCCGGGCGCAGCTCGACATCGATCCCCAACGCCTCTAGCGCCCCCCGCCCGATGACGTGGCGCAGCGGATCGTACCCGAACAGCGCCAAATGCCCCGGCCCGCTCCCTGGGGCTACGCCCGGCAGCACCGGCGTGGTCAGGCCGCAGGCGCTTTCCCTTGCCATCGTATCCAAATTCGGCAGTTTGGCCGTTTCCAACTCCGACCGCCCCGTATCGGGGTGCGCCAGCCCCCCCAACCCGTCAACCACCAGCAAAACGATTTTCGACGGCGTATTGATGTAACAATCCCGCAGTTCCGCTAGGTCAATCATCCCGTTGCCCCCAAAATCTATGATTTATGCCCGCAACCCCCGTCATCCCGCATCCGGCAGCGCCGCGATTCCCGGCAACTCCAGCCCCCCCAAAAACTCCAGCGATGCCCCTCCGCCCGTTGACACGTGAGTCAGCCGATGCTCCAGCCCCAACGCCTCTACCGCCTCTGCGGTGGACCCGCCGCCTACCACGCTGGTAATCCCCGCCGCATCGGCGATCCCCTGCGCCACTACCCGCGTCCCTTCCCGGAACCGCGGCAGCTCAAAGACCCCCATGGGACCGTTCCAGATAACCGTCCGGCACTGCCGCAACCCTGCCGCGAACTCCCGCGCCGCCGATGGGGCAAGGTCCATTATGTATCCCCCTGCCGGCACATCCCCGACGCCGACCACCCCCGTCTCGGCCGGTTCCGCGGCGAACTCGCTGGCGACTACCACCGCCCCCGGCAAATGCACATCGATTCCCCGCGCCGCCGCCGCGGCCAGCATTTCCCTGGCAAACCCCAGCCGATCCGCCTCCACCGCCGACGCCCCCACGGCATACCCTTGCGCTTTTAGGAACGTAACGGCCATCCCGCCGCCGATAAACAAATGATCCAGTTGGTTCATTATGTTTTCCAGCAACAAAATTTTGTCGCTGACCTTGGCGCCGCCTAAAAGCGCGGCCAGGGGCTTGTCCGGCGACGCCAAAGCCCGGCCCATCGCGCCGATTTCCCGCTCCACTAACAACCCCATGGCCGACGGCAAATGCCGCGCTACCCCCACTGTAGAGGCGTGAGCCCGGTGCGCTACGGCAAAAGCATCCATCACAAAACAGTCCGCTAAGCCCGCCAGAGATTGCGCGAATGCCGCATCATTAGATTCCTCCCCCCGGTCAAACCGCAAATTCTCCAGCAAAGCTACATCCCCGGCCGCCATCCCGGCCAAAACCGTATCCACTTCCGGCCCCATTATCCCCCCGGCCTTGCTTAACGGCAAAGTAACCACCGGGCAGTCCAGCAGATAGGCCAGCCGTTCCCCCACCGGCCCCAACCGCAGGCCATCCTCAACCCGGCCCCCCGGACGCCCCAGATGCGAGCAGAGTATTGTCCGGCAACCCTGCGCCCTTAGATACCGGATAGTGGGCAGCGTAGCCCGCAGCCGCTGATCATACCCGGCGATGCCGTCAAGCCCCTGCTCTACCGGAATATTAAAATCCACCCGCACCAAAACCCGCTTGCCGGCGACATCCAACTGCGAAAGACCGCGCTTAACCACCCGAGCGCCTCCTAGATCCTTAATTTCCGGTCAAGGCCCACTCCCCCAACTCATTCAGTAGCGCCATACCCTCCGCGGGCAGCCCTGCTTCGGCCGCGGCCGCAAGCCCCGCCGTTGCCAACTTCTGCGCTTGCCCCTCCGCCGCTTGACGCCCGCCGGTTTCCGCTACAATCGCCGCCATTCGCCGCGCGTCCGCCGGCTCCAGAACCCGCTTCATATATATAGCCCCTAACTCTCGCCGCACCGCGACGCTGCCATGCTCCAGGGCGTAAATCAGCCCCAGACTCTTTTTTTTGCCGATGACGTTACTGGCGTTCACGCCATCGCCCTGTTCCCCCCAAAGCAGAGCGTTATCGCGGGCCACTTGCCAGGCCGCCCCCAGATAAACCCCCGCCTGCCGCAGGGCATCGCACAACTCCCTCGGCGCCCCTGCCGCCAACGCCCCGGCCTCGGCCGCGCAACCCGCCAGCGCCCCCGCTTTACGATTCACCATATCCAGATACGCCGCCTCGGTCACCAACGCCTGATCCTGAAATTCCAAATCCAGATACTGCCCCTCGCAAAGCGTCAGGCAGGCCAGATCCAGCGATCGCACTGCCTGCAAAACCCGTTCCGGCGGCATCCCTGACCGCGTCGCCAGCCGCATCATAGCTACCCGCCCCAAAGCGTGCAGCCCATCCCCGGCGTTAATTGCCTGGGATGGCCCCCAAACCCACCAGATGCTGGGCCGCCCGGTATCCTCCGCCCGGCCGGCCTGCACTTCCCCATGCACCAGCGTGAAATGATGCACCAGTTCTACCGCCGCCGCCGCCGGCAAGGCCAAAGGAAAATTCCCCCCCAAAGCCTCGCAGACCGCCAATGCCATCCCCCCTTGGAAATGCAGCCGCGCCATCCCGTCCGTAGCCGCCCCTCGCTCATCAACCCACCCCAAATGATACCGTAGCAGATCATACAAAAACCCGTCGCGCCCCGCAAAGACGCAGCGCAGTTCCCCATCCACCGCCCCCCGCCATTCGTCATACCGGCCAATCATACAACCCCCAAACTCAACCGCCTTTTATGCCCCGCAATCTTATGAAAAGTAACAACGGCGTAATCGCCGATTACCGCCTAGTCGGTTACGTTCTTACCAACGCCGCAATTTCCGCAAAAGGCACAGCCCCCTCCCGGACCAGCCGCGCCCCGTCATCCCCCGTAAGATCCACAATCGTAGATGCCGCCCCCGCCGGCGCCGGCCCCCCACGCACCACGCAATCCACCCGCGCCCCCACTTGGCGGCGCAACTCCGGCAGCGACTGCGGATTCGCCCAACCGCTGATATTAGCGCTGGTTCCCGTAATCGCCCGCCCCAGCCGCCGCGCCAGATCCCGCGGCGCCGGATGCCCCGGCACCCGCGCCGCCACCGTATCGCCGCCCGCGGTCAAACGCGGCGGCAAGCCCTCCGCCCGCCGCAGCACCAGCGTAAGCGGCCCCGGCCAATACGCCTCGGCCAATATCTGCGCCGCCGGCGGCAAATCCCGCGCCACGGCGCCCAACTGCTCCCAACCGGACAATAGCACCGGCAACGCCAACCCCTCCGGCCGCTCCTTAATCGCAAACACCCGCTCAATAGCATCCGGGTTGAAAGCGTCGGCCGCTAAACCGTATAGCGTATCGGTAGGAATAGCCGCTACGCCCCCCCGCCGCAGCCATGCCACGGCCGACTCTATTTCCTGCTCCCAGGCAACCCCGGCGCTACCTGCATCAAAAAGACTCAAACCGCAACCAAACCCATACAAAAATCCTCTCACATTCCCCAATCAGTATAGCACGCCCGGCTATGGCAACCCCGTAGGCATTGATCCTTAGCGTGGCATTCATCCTAGCCAGGGGTTATTCATCCTTCGACAAGCTCAGGATGAATAGCCCAACGCTTGACACTAGGGCAGCGGCAGGGGGATTGGGGTAGTTGCGCCGCAGTTGACAAGCTCAGGATGAATAGCCCAACGCTTGACACCCTACCCCCGCCCCATTACCCTAAACCCCGCTATGTCTAAACCTGAATCCGTAGATCCCAAACGACTGAAAATCACCAACGACGCGGCTACCGAAGCCACATTGATCGGCTTTCGCTGCCGACGATGCGGCGCATCCGTTTTTGGCCCCGCCACTTTCTGCCAAGCCTGCACTTCCTTTGACCTCGAACCCACTGACTTGGGCCGCGCCGGCACCTTGTACAGCTACACCATAGTGCGGATTCCCTCCGCCGGCTGGCCCGGCCCGGTTCCATATATCTTGGGCCAGGTGCAACTTCCCGCCGGCCCCCAAGTGCTGGCCGAAATAATCGAATGCGCCCCGTCCGAGCTAACTATCGGAATGCCCTTGAACCTTGCAATCCAAACCGTCGCGCCCCTCGCAACCCCCAATCCGTCGGAAACCCAGCCCCCGCCCAAGCTGGTATACAAGTGGCGCCTATCCCCCCTAAATCAACCCCCGTAACAGGAGCCAACCGTGACCCACCCAAAACCCGGACGCGAAGTCGTAGTCGCCGGCGTTGGCCTGCACCCTTTCGGGCGCTTCCCCGGCAAAGATTTATCCGACTTGGCCCTCGACGCCGTAGTCGAATCCCTGAAAGACGCCCAAGTTCAATGGCGCGACATTCCCATCGCCTACTTTGGACACGTCTACTATCAAGGGATGTCTCTCGGCGAAACCACCCTATCGCGCCTCGGCCTTACCGGCATTCCCATCATCAACGTTGAAAACGCCTGCTCCAGCGGCTCTACCGCCTTTTGGCAAGCCTACTGGGGCATCGCCTCCGGCATCTATGACCTGGCCCTGGCCTTTGGCGCCGAAAAAGTGCCCCCCGGCCCTGTAACCGTGACCCCCGACCATGCGCCGGAACGCTACATCGGCGGCGACCACATGATGGCGGGCTATGCCCTGCGCGCCCGCCGCTATATGCATGAAACCGGCGCCCCGGCTACCGCTCTGGCCCAAATTTCGGTGAAAGCGCGCCAGAACGCCGCCTTAAATCCCTATGCCCACCGCAAGGAAACCTACTCCCTTGAAGCGGTCATGCAATCCCGGATGATTGCCGATCCCCTAACCCTCTACCAATGCTGCCCTACCAGCGAAGGCGCCGCCGCGGCGGTACTCTGCGCCCGCGAATCTCTATCCCAATACGGCATCGATCCCTCCCGCGCCGTATCCATCGCCGCCGCGGTACTCACATCCGGGGATTACAACGGCCGCGGCGCCGACCACTCCGCCTTTAGCCCCTACCGCACCGAACCCGCCGCGCTACAAGCCTACGAAATGAGCGGGCTGGGCCCCCAAGACATTGACTTGGCCCAAGTCCACGATGCCGCTACCATCGGCGAACTCCAGCAAATCGAATCCCTGCACCTAACACCTTTCGGCGAAGCCTGGCACGCCACCGTTGCCGGCCGCACCGCGCTAACCGGCGATATTCCCATTAACACCGACGGCGGACTGCTGGCGATGGGACACCCTTTCGGCGCCTCCGGTATCCGTATGATCCACGAAACCGTGACCCAACTCCGCCAGGAGGCCGGCCCCCGCCAAATCCCCGGCGCCCGAACCGGCATCGCCCAATGCTCCGGCGCCGGCGACGTCACCACCGTCCACATTCTGAAAAAATAAGGGATTGCCCCCCATAGAACGCAGACCGCCCGGAAAATTCCCTTGCCTGCTGCGTTCCGCGGGGCTAATCCCCAACGCCGAAAACGATGCCCACCTACATCATACTAGCCGCGATGAAAGGCCGGTTCATATCCGATCACGGCAACACCTACGACAACTTCCAAATGATGGGCTACATCATCCGGCCCTACGGCGATACCCCTTTTGACGCCGTGGCCGCCTTTTTTGACCAACCCCCTTACCCGATTCAGTGGCAAGACGTCGAGTACCTATGGGCCGAACTGCTCCAGCAAAGCCCCGACAACGCCCACTATGGCGACTATGACCGCATATATGTGGCATCGCTCAGAGACCGCTGGCAAAAACCGCCAACCCCTCCCAATCATTCATCCTGAGCCGGTCGTAAGGATGCCGCTAATCTACCCCGCGCCCACTTCCCGCAGCCGGCCGAACTCCCCTCGCAGCCCCTCGGTCAGCGCCCGGCGATCCGTGCCATGCAACACGAACCGCGCGCCCTGCTCAATCCAATACGCCGAAAGCTCCGGCGACTGATGATGCACCAATACCGGAACCCCCCGCCCCTCCGAAACATCAATAACCCGTTTCACCGTATCCCGGTACTCCGCCCGGTCGTACTGGTCGGGAATCCCCAACGAAATGCTCATATCGTTAGGCCCCACAAAGATCCCGTCAATCCCCGGAACCTCCAAAATCCCCTCCAGATTATTGACCGCGGCCACGCTCTCGATCCCGATAATGGCGATGCTGTTGCGGTTGCGCTCCTCGAGATACGCCTGCGTCGCCTCGCTGACCTGCTCTCCGGTCGCCACCAGCCGCGCCACCGCCTCGCCCTTTAGCGGACGCCACTTCGCCGCGCCTACCACTTCTTGCGCCTGCGCCGCCGTTTCGCAATACGGCGCCAGCACCCCTTGCGCCCCGGCATCCATGGCCATCGTCACGTAATGCGAATCGGGAATCGGGATCCGCACAATCGGGACTACCCCGCTGGTATTAAACATCGCCAGATAATCCCCCAACTCCGCCCGGCTCCGCGGATTATGCTCCGTATCAATCACCGCATAATCCAGCCCCACCCCTGACAGTACCGGCACCCACCGCGGACTCCGCCCGATAGTGATCATCGTCCCGAAAACCCGTCCGCCATCCCGCAAAACCTGCTTCAACTCAGCCCCGTTCATTATGCCGTACCCCTATCGCCGACTCAAAAAAATCGCGCCGCCGCCATCCTGCAACCCACAACCTGAAAGCCAGTATACCATACCGCCCCGCCCTTTCCCCCGCCCCGGCTTAGATATAATGATATACTATAATCAATCATACTAGCCCAAATCCCCAACCCCCCAGGAGCCGCCTTGCCCCGAATCCGATACATACACCGCCAAGACAAATGGGAACAAGCCGCCGAAACCCTAGCCAACCAGCCGATACTGGCTTTGGACACCGAATCCAACAGTTTGTACGCCTATCACGATCGCCTGTGCCTCATCCAAATCGCGCACCCCGATGGCATAATCATCTTGGATCCCTTGGCCGTTGCTGACCTGTCATCCTTGGGCCGCATCTTGGCCGACCCCCAAATCCTCAAGACGATCCATGGCGCATCCTACGACCTAACCAGCTTGTACCGCCAGCATCAATTCCGCGTTGAAAACCTGTTCGACACCGAACTAGCCGCCCGCTTCTTGGGACTGCCCCAAACCAACCTTGCCGCCGTCCTCCAAACCGGCCTCCAAATATCCATACCCAAAAACCCGGCCCTCCAGCGTTCCGACTGGAGCCTACGCCCCCTACCCCCCCAAGCCCTGGCCTACGCCGCCGCCGATGTAACCCATCTTATCGAACTGGCTGCCCAACTCCGCTCCCGACTCCAAAAACTGGCCCGCCTGGATTGGGTACTCGAGGAATGCCAACGCCTAACTCAAACCGCAACCCAACCCGCCGCTGTCCCGGACGCCTCCCTTTTCCTGCGAACCCGGGGCGCCAACCGCTTGAACCCCCGCCAACTGGCAATTCTGCAAGAAATCTGGCTAATCCGCGAAACCGAGGCGCAACGCCGCAACCTGCCCCCGTTCAAGATTATGAACACCCAAACCTTGCTGCAACTGGCCCAATACCCCCATCCCGACAACTACCCATACCCCGCCCTGCCCCCCGGCACATCGCAGCGCTTGTCCTCCGAAATCGTCAAGGCCATCGTCCGCGGCTGGAGCGCCCCCGAGTACCATCGCCCGCCTGACCGCAAATTCCCGCAAGCCCCCGAATACGCGACCCGCCTCCGCGGGCTGAAAAACTGGCGGCAAGATCAGGCGGCCGCCCTGCAAATACACCCATCCCTGATCTGGCCTACCCGGAGCCTGGAGCGCATAGCCGAGGCCCCCCCGCAACCCTGCCAGCTCCCCGACGGCGACAATCCCGACATCCGCCAATGGCAACGCCGGGAATTTGGCCCGCAACTCGGCAACCTGTGCGTTTCCCCCCAATGGCGGCAAGGCAAAACCGTCACTCCGCCCGCGCCGCCCAAGCCCGCGCCCGTTGCCTAAGCCCGCGCCCGTTAAGCCCGAACTCGCTGATTGATTGTCATTATGTTCTGGCAAAACCGCGCCGCCGCTACCATATCCGGGATCACCACATACTCGTTTACCGTATGCATTTCGTTGGTCGCCATCCCCACCACCACGCACTGCACCCCGTTCAGCCGCATCGCGTTAGCATCCGTTCCCCCGCCCGATGGACGGATATCCGGGGCCAGGGCCATATCCCGCAACTGCCCCGTAACCAGACGCACAATCGCTTCATTCGGATCCAGCAGATACATTTGGAACATCATTTCCAGATCTTCGCGGATCGTCGCATCCCGGTACTTTTCCCGCGCCCGCCGCATGGTTTCCCTTACCTGCATCCGCAGCAGATCCACCGTCTCGGTGTTATGGCTGCGAAACTCCCCCCCGAAACTGGCCTCTACCGGCACTGCATTACGCACCGTTCCCCCGGTCATCAGCCCTACGTTAAAAGTGGTTTCGTCATCCAGCCGCCCGTTGGGCAGCTCGCTGATGATTTCCGATGCGATCCGAATTGCCGACAGCCCCTTTTCCGGCTCTACCCCGGCATGAGCGCCCCGCCCGGTGATGTTCACATCGAACTTGATGTAAGTGGGGCTGGCCCCGGTGATGGTATTTACCGGCCCGTTCCCGTCAAACACCACCGCATCGCGGCAGCGGATCATCGAATAATCCAAATTCGCCGCCCCTACTAGTCCGATTTCCTCCCCTCGGGTAAGCACCACCTGCACCGGACGCCGCGGCCCGCCGTCTTGCGCCGCGCTTTCCAGTCCCTCTAAAATCGCCGCCACCCCTGCTTTGCAATCGCCCCCCAAAATCGTAGTGCCGTCGGAAACGATCCGATCCCCCTGCACCTCCGGCTTGATCCCCCGCCCCGGTTCCACCGTATCCAAATGCGCCGACAGCATCAGCGGATCGGCCCCCTCCTCCGAGGCGATTACATTGCCATGCGCATCCCGCTCCACCGTAAACCCCAGACGTTCCAGCCGGCCGGTAACATACTGCGCTACCGCTTCCTCCTCATCCGAAGGACTGTCAATCCGAACCAGCTCGCAAAAAGAATCCACCAACCGATCCCGTTCAATCATAAAACCCTCCAAACAAAACCGCGAATCCCAACCCCGCCCCTCCTAACCGCGCATCATTATACACTACCCAACAAAAAATCCCGCTACTGGCCAACGACTTCCGTATCGGGCGGGCGCTAATTCATCCTTCGACAAGCTCAGGATGAATTAGCGGCCCAACGACATCCCCCTTGCCAACCTTGAAACCCCACCCCTAGACTAGCCAAGAATCCGCCCATGCGCGCCAACCACCGAGGAGAAAAATGCCATCCCAACAACTCGCCGCCGCAACCCTAATGGAACTAACCCGCCAAATCACCACTTGCCGCCGATGCCCCCGCCTGGTTGCCCACCGCGAGGGCATTGCCGAAACTAAACGCGCGGCCTATGCCCATTGGGACTACTGGGCCAAACCGGTACCCGGCTTCGGCGATCCCGCCGCGCCCCTCTTGGCCCTCGGCTTGGCCCCCGCCGCTCATGGCGGCAACCGCACTGGCCGGGTATTCACCGGCGACGCCTCCGCCAACTTCCTGATCCAGGCGCTACACCAGGCCGGATTAGCCAACCAGCCCATCTCGGACCATAAAGACGATGGCTTGCAATACATTGGCGTTTACATCGCCGCCGCCGTCCGTTGCGTGCCGCCCGCCGACAGACCCGCCCCGGACGAACAACGCAACTGTCTGCCCTACCTGACCCAGGAGATGCGGCTCCTCCCCAACCTTCGCGTAATCCTGACGCTCGGCCAAATAGCCTTTCAAGCCGCCCTACGCGCCCTGGCTGCCCTGCGACCCGCCCAGCCGCGCCCCCGCGGAAAATTCCGCCACGGCGAGATCTACCGATTCGCCCCCAAAACCCCCATCATAATCGCCTGCTACCATCCCAGCCCCCGCAACACCAACACCGGCAAACTATCAATGCAGCAGCTAACCGAAACCCTGCAAACCGCGAAACAACTAAGCGAATCCGAACTGGCGACAAAAAAACTGCTAGGCGGAACTAGCAGCGAGAGCTGGTAGGGCGTAGGGGATTCGAACCCCTGATCTCCGCCTTGAGAGGGCGGTGTCCTGGGCCGCTAGACGAACGCCCCACCACATCGAAAGCTGAACCCCGGCCCAACCGGGTCCAGCTACCGAACTATATCACTACCCCGCTAACTTGTAAACCCCCATCCAATTCCCCACCCCGCCCCAAAATCCCCGAAAACAGGGGTTGCGCCCAACCCAACCCCCCGCTATAATAGACCCAATCCCTGCCGCGGGCGGTTAGCTCAGTTGGTCAGAGCGCCTCGTTCACACCGAGGAGGTCGGAGGTTCAAGTCCTCCATCGCCCACCATCCCGGCAGGAACCGGCAAAGGCCGAGGTGGCGGAATGGCAGACGCGCTGCGTTCAGGGCGCAGTGTCCTTACGGATGTGTGGGTTCAAATCCCTCCCTCGGCACCATAAAAACCGGATCCCGCCCGCGCGCTTGTAGCTCAGAGGATAGAGCGCTGCCCTGCGGAGGCAGAGGTCGTGAGTTCGAATCTCGCCAAGCGCGCCACCCCTTAACCCTCGTAGCCCCTAACCCCCAGCGCCCGCCAACCCCCATGCTACCCCCCCAACCATCCCCCCGTCACTCCATCCGGGAGAATCACTATGGAATTATCAGACTCCGTGATCATCATAACCGGCTCCGCCGTAGGCATCGGCGCGGCCACCGCCAAATCCGCCGCCGCCAAAGGTGCCCGCGTGCTAATCAACTACACTAAAAGCGAAACCCAAGCCCGGCAAACGGCGCAAGCCTGCCGCGACTTGGGCGGCGAGGCCATTACCTGCGCCGGCAACATCGCCAACGACGACGACTGCCGACAAATTGCACAAGCCGCCTTGAACCAATGGGGCCGCATCGACGGTTTGGTCAACAACGCCGGCGCATCCGTATTCGCCAGCGCCAACGACCTGGAATCCCTATCCGCCGACGACTTCCTGAACATCTACTCCGTAAACGTAGTAGGCGCCTACCAAATGACCCGCGCCGCCGCCCCTCACCTGAAAGCCAGCGGCCACGGCGCCATCGTCAACGTATCCTCCATTTCCGCTATCACCGGCGGCGGCAGCTCCATCGCCTACGCCGCCTCCAAGGCCGCCTTGAACGCCATGACTCTGGCCCTGGCCCGCGCCCTGGCCCCGGAAATCCGCATCAACGCCGTATGCCCCGGCCCCATCCCCACCCGCTGGTGGACCGATGGCTTGGGCCAAGACGCCGCCGACCACCTGTTCCAAAGTTTCCGAACCCAAGCCCCCCTACAAACCGCGCCCACCCCCGAAAGCGTAGCCAGCGCCATAACCTGGCTGCTGGAATCCGCCGCGCACATAACCGGCGAAACCATAATGATCGACTCCGGTATCCATCTGACAACTTTCAAACCCTAACCGCCCAAGGATCTAAAGAATGACGTCAACCCCGCCAACCGACCCTCACCGCCCTTGCTGGTTCGTAGGGGCAGTCTACGGCGGAACGGACGACCAGACCGCCCGTTTCTTGCGTGAGCGCATCTGGGAAAACGGCTACGATGACAGATATTTGGACGAAGTAAAGGCAATGCGGCCCGGTGACCGCATCGCAGTCAAGGCCGTTTTTGCCCAAAAACGTAATCTGCCCTTCCCCAACCCGGGTGAATCCACCGTTGGGGGAATGTACATCAAGGCCATCGGGGTGGTCACTGATAATCCCGGCAACGGGCTATACATCGGCGTTGACTGGACGCCGGTCAACCCCCCTCGCGCTTGGTACTTCGCCCAGTTCCGCCAGACGGTTCACCAAATTATGCCCGGAACATCTTGGGAAACCGATGCCCTGATCGACTTTACCTTTAACCACAAACCCCAAGACTTCAACCAATTCCGCAACGCCCCCAAGTGGCGGGAAAAATTCGGCGACTGAACCCGCCCAACGCGAGCGGTATGGTACAATGGATCATCAATCGCATACAAAGGAGCAAATATGCCCCCCACGCTGCTAACCGACCCCAACCGCCCTTGCTGGTTCGTAGGCGGAGCCTACGGCGGAACGGACGACCAGACCGCCCGTTTCTTGCGTGAGGGCATCTGGGAAAACGGCTGGGGAATGGGTGGCGATAACCGGCTTAATGAGCAGGTAAAATCTATGCGGCCCGGTGACCGTATCGCAATCAAGGCCGTTTTTACCCAAAAACGTAACCTGCCATTCCCTAACCCGGGAGAGCATACCGTTGGGGGAATGTACATCAAGGCTATCGGGATTGTCACGAGTAATCCCGGCAACGGCCTATACGTCAACGTTGATTGGAAATCCATTTTCAACCCGCATCGCCGCTGGTACTTCAGCCAATATCACCAGACATTGCACGAAATTTTGCCGGGGAAATCGTGGTTGACCGATGCCCTGATCGACTTTACCTTTAACAATAAACCCCAAGACCTAAATCGATTCCGCAACGCTCCCAAGTGGCGGGAAAAATTCGGCGGCCCATCCATCGCCCAAAACGTCGTTGCCCCCGCCCCTGCCGCCCAATATCCGGTTGAAACACCCCCCGAAAACAACGATGCGGACGATGATTCCCCAGAACCCTACTCATTGGACGACATCATAACCGACGGCTGCTTCCTGTCCCGCCCCCAACTCCAAGACATTATTGAACATTGGCATTTCAAGAAAAACCTGATCCTGCAAGGCCCCCCCGGCACCGGCAAAACCTTTCTCGCCCGCAAACTGGCCTATGCCCTGATCGGCCAAAAAGACGAAACCCAAGTGCAGGCGGTACAATTCCACCCCAACCTGTCCTACGAGGACTTCGTCCGCGGCCACCGCCCCGCCGCCGACGGCAAATTAGCCCTGATCGATGGCCCCTTTCTGAACCTAGTATCCGCCGCCCGCCGGGATCCCGACTCCGACTATGTAATCGTCATCGAGGAAATCAACCGCGGCAACCCGGCCCAAGTATTCGGCGAAATGCTGACCCTGCTGGAATCCGACAAACGCGATCCATCCGAAGCCCTGGCGTTGAGCTACCCCAAATCCCCTGATGAACGAATCCACATACCCCCCAACCTGTACATCATAGGCACAATGAACATCGCCGACCGCTCCCTCGCTCTGGTGGACTTGGCCTTTCGCCGCCGCTTTGCTTTCGAGGAACTGGAACCCCAATTCACCCCAACTTGGCGGGAATGGGTAAGCCGTAACTCCGGCATTCCCCCCCAATTCCTAACCGTCATGCAACAAAAGCTGGAAACCCTCAACCGCCAAATCGCCGACGACCGCACCTTGGGCCGCCAGTTCCGCATCGGCCACAGTTACGTCACCCCTAACCATTCCGTCACCGACGCCCCCGCCTGGTTCCGCCGCATAATCCACAAAGAAATCGCCCCCCTATTGGACGAATACTGGTTCGATGCCCCCGAAACCGCCCGAGAAGCCAAAGCCGCATTGCTGGACGGCCTTGATGACTAGCGGAACCGCCCCCAACCCGCATCGCATCCCGATAAGAAACATCTGGTTGCTGTTGCTATACGCATCGGCATTGTTCCGCGATATAGACGGCCGCCGCCGCGCAACGTTGGAGGAAAACCCCGACGACATCCCCGACCTGATCGCCGAAATTCTAGCCTACGAAGTAGACCGCCGCTTGGCCCGCAACCTGAGTGCCGGATGGCAGCCCCGCCAAGCCGACCTAACCCGCGTCCGCGGCCGCATTGATTTGCGCCGTACCGAAACCCATTCCTTGTTGCAACGGGGTCGCGTAGCTTGTAAATTCAACGAAATAACCATCGACACCCCCCGGAACCGTCTAGTCCGCGCCGCCTTGGCCCGACTGGCCGCCATTACCGGCCGCCAGGACGCCGCCGGTCAAGCCACCAACGTAGCCGCCCGTTGCCGCGCCCTGGCCGCCCGCCTCGAGCGCCTGGGCGTAGGCCCCGAAAAACCGCCCCCGACTGAAGTTTCCATCGACACCTTTGGCCGCCTCGACGCCAACGACAAGGTTATGGTGGGCGCGGCACGGCTGGCCTTCGATTTGGCCTTGCCCAACGAAACCGCCAACCCCGCAGCCTTGAGCATCCCCTGGCGCGAAGTCGATTGGCGGCTATACGAAATGGCGATTTATGGTTTCTACAAAGTCACGCTATCCCCCCACGGATGGCGCGTCAGCCACGGTAAAACCCTGCACTGGCATCCCCAAAACCCCACGCCCGGCATATCATCCATCCTGCCCGCAATGAAAACCGACATCTGGCTGGAACATCCCGCCCAACGCCGCCGCATCATCATCGATACCAAATTCAGCGACATTATCACCCGCGGCCGGGGCGGAAACCCATCCCTGCAAAGCGGATACATCTATCAGATCTATGCCTACCTCCGCTCCCAAGAAAACCCCGGCGACCCCCTATCCCTGACCTCCTCCGGCCTCTTGCTGCACCCGGCGGTAAACCGAACCGTGGACGAATCCGCCGACATTCAAGGCCACCCCATCCGCTTCGCCGCCCTAGACCTGGCCGCCCCCGCGCCCCGAATAAGGCGGCAGCTACTGGCAATGACCGAACCCCATCCCGGCTAACAACCCCCGCGCTACCCCACCCCCAGCGCCCCCACTGCCACCGCCCCCAGTTCCACGGGCAGCCGCTCCCAACTTTCCCCCCAATCCGAACTGCGGTACAGCCGGCCCCCGTCAACCCCGGCATACACTTCCCCCGGACTGCCCGCCCGCCACTCAAAGGCCACCACCATATCCGCCGCATCATCCCCGCGGCCCAGCCCCGCCACCAGCCGCCAGCGATCCCCCCCGTCCGCAGAGCGGTAAAACTGCGGCGACTTCCGCCCCGCATTTTCCGACACCGTCACCAATACCACGTCCTCATCCTCCGGCGCCACCGCGATGTGCAGCGTATACCGCCGCTCCAGCCCCCGGTTAATCAACTTCCACCGCCCGCCCCCGTCATCGCTGCGATACGGGGCGCTGGCCGTAGCCGCATAAACCCGCCCCTCCGAACCCGTCAACCCCAGGCAATGAATATCGGCATCCAGCCCCGGCAACTGCCGCCAGCGATCCCCTCCGTCCCGCGAGCAGACCACCCCGCCCACTTCGATCCCGGCGTACAGCAAATCCCCATCCCGCGGTGATACCCGCAAATCCCGCACATGAGAATCCCGCGTTGGCGCATGAAACCCCCACTCCGCCGCGCCCTCCGCCGCCCGGAACCCCGTCCGTTCCCGCCAGCTTGCCCCATCGTCATCCGACTGGAAAATCGCCGCCGGCTCGCTCCCTACTAAAACCGTTTCCCCATCGCCATTACCCGGAAGCGCCAGAACGCTATGCGCGTACCCGCTGGGATACGACTCCGCCCGCCGCCAGCTAACCCCCGCATCATCTGTCCGGTACACCCCCGCTTCATACGCCGCCAGCCACGCCCGCCCCGGCTGCGCCCGGCTAACCGACAGCCGCGCCGCCGCGTGGGGCAGCGGCGTAACCGGCCCCTGCGCCCAACTCTGGCCCCCGTCGTCACTCACTACCGCGCAAACCCCGTCATGCATCCCCACATAAACCACGCACCGCTCGTCTAGCATAGCAATTCCCCCAAATCCCGAATTTTCCCCGATTATACGCCATATCCCCCCAACGCGCCCAAGATATGTTACAATGCCCCCATCAAGGCCGTTAATTCCCCCGGTTTGCCCGCCGGATCAGACGCCGGGGCGCAAGCCCCCCACGCGGGTGGTTAGCTCAGATGGTTAGAGCGCCTGCTTTACACGCAGGAGGCCGCAGGTTCGAGTCCTGCACCGCCCACCACCCTCCAACCCCGCCTCCGTCCGCCAGGAGCCGCCCGTGACCGCCGCTCCCCGCCCCGGCAACGATAACCTGCGCTACGAACCGGAGGAGCACCCGCCGCCCCCGGTCACCATCGGCGTTGCCCTCCAGGCCGCCGCCATCATCCTCGCCCCCATCGTCATCACCGTAGTCATCGTTGCCCGCATCGCCCAGCAGCCCGACAGCTATATCCAATGGGCCGTATTCGCCGTCCTGCTGGTAAGCGGCATCAGCACCATCATCCAGGCGGTCCGTCTCTGGCGCATCGGCGCCGGACACGTGCTGATGATGGGCACCTCCGGCGCCTTTATTGCCGTCTGCGTTGCCGCCCTCGATCAGGGCGGCCCTGCCACTATGGCCAGCCTCATCGTAGTGTCATCCTTGGTTCAATTCCTGCTCGCCGCCCGCCTATCCCTCTTGCGCCGCATCTTTACCCCCGTAGTTTCCGGCACAGTTATTATGCTGATCGCCGTAACCGTAATCCCCATCGTGTTCGACACCCTGAACGACATCCCCAATGACGCCCCCCAAGCCGCCGCCCCCGTATCCGCCGCCGTCACGCTGATAATCGTAGCCGCCTTAGTGTTGCGCGGCCCCCCGATGATCCGCCTATGGTCGCCCCTGATCGCGATGATCATCGGCTGCGCCGTCGCCGCCGGCTTCGGCATCTACGATTACCGCCAAATCCTAGACGCCCCCTGGATCGGCGTACCCTTCGGCGGCTGGCCCGGCTTCGACTTCACCCCCGGCCCGGAATTTTGGGCCTTGCTCCCCGCCTTTATTATGGTCACCTTAGTCGGCGCTATCGAAACCATCGGCGATGGCGTGGCTATCCAGCGCGTATCCCGCCGCCGCCCCCGCGCCACCGACTTCCGCGTGGTCCAGGGCGCGCTCAACGCCGACGGCGCCGGCAACCTGCTTTCCGGCATCGCCGGCACTCTACCCAACACCACCTACTCCTCCAGCATTTCCCTGGCTGAAGTAACCGGCATCGCCGCCCGGCAAGTAGGCGTCGCCATCGGCCTGATCTTCATACTGGTCGCCTTTTTCCCCAAAATCGCCGCCATCCTGATTGCCATCCCCGGCCCCGTTGCCGCCGCCTATGTAACCCTCCTCCTCGGTCTGTTATTCGTCCAGGGAATGAAAATCATCGTTGACGACGGCTTGGACCACCGCAAAGCGGCCATTGCCGGGCTGGCTTTCTGGGTGGGCGTAGGATTCCAAAACCAATGGATCTTCGCCGACCAGCTAGGCGACGGCTTTCTCGGCATACTTGCTGGGCAACGGGATGACCTCCGGCGCCATCATCGCCGTAACCTTGACCGCCTTCCTGGAACTAACCGGCCCCCGCCCCCGCCGCATTCAACTTCCCCTCGACAGCAGGGCACTTCCCACTGTAACCCGATTCCTCCAAACCTTTGCCGCCCGCGCCAAATGGAGCAACCCTGCTGTCCAACGCCTAACCTCCGCCGCCGAGGAAACCCTGGCCATCCTACTCCAAGACCACACCCCATCGCCCCAACAAAACGATACTCCGCCCGCATCCCAACCCGCCGCCGACCATCCCCAACGCCGCCGGCGCCTGGCCCTAACCGTCCGCGCCCAAAACCGCACCACCGAACTGGAATTCGTAACCGCGCTGGACGGCGAAAATATGGAGGACTATCTAACCCACCTCAGCAGTCTGCCCCCCGCCCCCAACGAGCGCGAACTATCCTTTCGGCTACTGTTGCACCACGCCGCCGCCGTCCGCCACCAGAAATATCACGACATCGACATCATCACCGTAACCGTAGACGCCCCCCGTTAGTAGCAGGCAACGGGCATCGATTTCCCATCCCCGCCCCTAAACTGATCGCTAAGCCCATCCCATAGCCCGCCCGGCCCGGCGGTTGACATCCCTCGCCGCCATTGGCAAGATATAGCCCATGAATGTCAGTCAAAACCCCGCCCCCTCGTCCGCCCTGGTCCACCATGCTGAATGGGACGCCGGCTATATGGGCTGCGGCGAAGTAATCATCTTGTTGCGCCAAAAAATGCAGCCGCTAAATCCCGGCGAAATCCTGAAGCTCACTTCCCAGGACTTGGGCGCCCCCCAAGACTTGCCCGCTTGGTGCCGTATGACCGGGCGGCGACTCATCCAGGCTCACCATCCCCACTACTGGATTCAACAAAAAGAAACATCGCAATAACCCGCCCCAACCTAGATCTAAGGATGTATACCGCCGATGTCCAACAAATTCTGCGTCAACCTAACCCACGCCAAAGATGATCCCGACAAAGCCACCGTTGCCTTCGTCATTGCCAGCGCCGCTCTGGGATCCGAAAAAGACACTGTCGTTTTCCTTACCACTGAAGCTGTCCGCCTTTCCCAGAACGGCTACGCCGACGACATCCATGAGGAAGGGTTCCTGCCCCTCAAGGAGCTAATGGACAACTTTACCGGCGGCGGCGGCGTAATCAATGTTTGCGCCCCCTGCTTCCGCAAACGCAACCTGGACGAAAACAACCTCGTTCCCGGGGCCGCCATTGTAGGCGGCGCCGTGCTGGTCGAATACCTGTCCGACGGGACTGCCTGCGTATCCTTCTAGCCCCCATCCCAACCACCTATGGGGCCTGCTGATGGATCCCATCGAACAACATCAACACCAACCCCAAACCAGCTTCGACGGCGGCAACCTGGACTGCGGCGGCGGACTCCTACTGCTGATCCGCCGCCATATCGATCCCCTGCCCGTCGGCGGACTGCTCGAGATTCTGTCCACTGACTCCACTGTCGAAGTCGAACTCCCGGCTTGGTGCCGCTTGACCAAAAACCAAATGGTATCCTGGACCAAATCCGGCAACCAGCGTAGCTATCTGGTAAGCAAAGGCCCTTTCGCTCCGCCGCCGCCAACCGAAACCGCCCCCGTTGGCATCGCCCGGCCGCCGACTGAAACCGCTGCCGCTACCGCCGGCATCGGTCAGCAGTTGCGGGTGCCGGTTGCCATCCCATCGTCGCTGCCCCCGCCGGCCCCCGCCCCCGCCATTCCCCCCTTGTCGGTAATGGGCATTGGTAGTTGGCCCCGCCCCCGCTGGATGCTTCAGGCGATCCACGACCGACTCGAGGGACGGCTTCCCGAACCCGACTTCCAAGCCACCGCCGATGATGCCGTCCGCCTCTGCCTTGATTCCCAGCTCCGCGCCGGGGTCGACATCCTGACCGACGGTGAACAGCGCCGCGACAGCTATGCCAGTTTCGTCGGCGGTCTGCTTGACAACTGCCAGCTAATCCCCCTAAGCGACTTAACCGCGATGGTAGATGACCCCGACGAGTTTGAGCAGGAACTTCGCGCCCTGGATGTTCCCGCCGCCGAAGTCCGACACCCGGTAGTCTACGGCCCCTTGGGCCGCCGCCAACCGCTGGCGCTCCACGAATACCAATTCGCCAGCGCCGCCGCAAACCGGCCCGTCAAAATCGCCCTGCCTGGCCCTTACCTGCTAACCCGCACCATGTGGCTGGACTGCCTAACCGACCGCCCCTATCAAACCCGCGAAGATCTGGCGCAGGACATTACCCGCGTTTTGCGCGAGGAACTCCACTACCTGCTGGCAGCCGGCGCCCCCCTGATCCAGTTGGACGAACCTGTCCTAACCGAAGTAGTATTCGGCGCCCCCGCCAGCCAGGGCCGCAGCTTTATGTGCGGCGCGCTCAGCGAGAAACTGCCCCCCGACGCCGAACTTGATTTCGCGGTACAGTTGCTTAACCAGACCATCCGCGGCCTGCCCCCGGATCGCTTGGCCCTGCACATCTGCCGCGGCAACTGGACCCGCGACGAATCCGCCGCTCTCGCCGGCGACTACCGCCCCCTGCTGAACACCCTCCAACGCACCGAAGTTGGCACCCTGTTTTTGGAGCTATGCACTGAACGCGCCGGCGAAGCCCAGATCCTACGCGCGATCCCCGACCGCCAGCGCATCGGCATCGGCGTAGTCAACCAGAAGCTGGACGCCATCGAACCCTCCGAACAAATCCTCCGCCGCATCGCCCAAGCCGCCGACCTGTTCGGCCGCGACCGCATTCTGCTAACCCCCGACTGCGGCTTCGCCACCTTCGCCGACAACCCCGTAAACTCGGCCGCCAACGCCGAGGCCAAACTTCGCGCCATAGTAAAAGCCCGAAACCAATTCGCCGCCCGCTAACCCCCGCGCCCTCCAAAACCCCAAAATACCACCAAAAACAAAAAATCCCGGTCACCCTATTCCCCAACCGAAAAAACAATAACATCGCCCCGCCGATCCAAACTTCCCGCATCGGGATACTCCCCAGCCCCCGCATACGAAACATCCCCAATCCCGAACTTCCCCATATCCTCAATCGAAAACGTCCACAAACTATATCCCCCGCCCCGATATACATCATATCGCTTCGGCATAATCCCATACACTAGCGCGTCAACCCTTACCCCTACCCGTTCCAAAAACGCCCGCTCCTCTCTGATCAGGCGATTACTGCTCCACCACACGATCGTCCCTTGCGGAAGTCCGGGCATCACAACGGAATCGAACTGCCGCCGCCAATGCTCATCCAGGGAAATCCCCAGACTCCTCGCGATATACTCATCCTGCTGCGCCGAACCATGCCACCCCACAATGGCCCCTTCCCCGATAATCTTATTCCGCCCTGCCGTAAATATATAATTGGCGCACGACGAAAAGCAATGAGTATCTACAACCACATCCAAACCCCTATCGTAAATCCAATGCCCTATCCGAATCGCGGAACGAACATCCCCGCCCCGGGAATTTATCCGAATAGCCGCAACATCATCGCCCGATTCATCCGCCGCCCGCCGGAACAAAGTATATGATTCCTCGTCGATCCGCCCGTTATACACCAGCGTTGACCCGCTGATATACACCTCCGCCGGCGACAAGCCCCCCAACGCCTCGGCGGGAACCCGCGTCGCCGCAACCAGCGTAGCCGCAGGCACCGCCGTAGCCGTAGGCGGCGGCATCAGCGTAGCCGTAGCCCCGGGCGCAGCCGGCCGCCCTATCCCGCCGCAACCCGCCAGCAGCAAAACCGCCGCCAGCGCCAGAACCGCCCCCAACCCCGTCCCTCCTAGCTGGCGTCGGTCTGCTGGTGGCGGCCGATGTACCCGATTATCACTTGCCGCATATCGTCGTCCCAGTCGAAGGCGATGCGGATGGTGTAGCGGGCGTCGAAATTGGTTCCCTTGCCGATGTGTTCCGCCAGCCAGTAGGTCTTGCCGTAGGCATAGGCGGTATAGGAATTGCGGTAGCGGGTGAGCGTGGTTTCCCCCTGATCCCCCTTGTACCACCACCCGCACGCCTCTTTGATCGACCAGTCAAAGTCGGTCACCCGCAACTGCCCCATCTTGGAATTGTAGTAAGTGGTCGCCAGCCACTGCAACGCTTCCCAGACCTTTTCGGGGCGGGTGTACGGGTTGGACTCGATGCTGGATTCCGAGTTGGGGGCGAAGTGCAGTTTCCCCCGGAACCGCTGTTGCGCCAATTCTACGGCCGCCTGCACGTTCTCAATCATCCCCGCATCGTCATCCCCGTCGGACAGCCCGCCCCTTTCGGCAACATAGGCCAGCCGCCACGACTCCTCCATTTCGTGGCTTTCGTACAACTCCGACTTCAGGGTTTCCACCTCCTCCCGCAACCCCTGGCTTTCCGCGTTAAGCCCGGCGACGTTATCCCGCAGCCCCCGGTTTTCCGCGTTCAAGGAGTCAGCGTCATCCCGCAGCCCCCGGCATTCCGCGTTCAAGGCGTCAAAGCCGTCCCGCAAGCCCCGGTTTTCCGCGTTCAGGGCGTCAACGTTATCCCGTAGCTCCCGGTTTTCCGCCTGCAACGCGGCGTATTCGTCAAAGGGAACCCGGGGCGGTTCCGGTTCCGGGGTGGGCGCCGCCGGTTCCGGCGCCACCGCAGCCAAGTCCGCCGCCGCCTCGGGCGCCGCGGCTTCCGGGAACACCGCATCCATAGCCGCCCCCGCCGCCTCGACCGCCGCCGCCGCGCCCTGGAGCGCCGCGCCCAACGCTCCAGCACTCCTACCCCCCGGCGGCGGTTCCGGCGGCAAGGGCCGCGGCCCATCCCCCGGCCCGCCCCCGCCCGGCGATTCCGACATCAAGCGGGCGATTTCCTCTGCCGCTTCTTGGATCGCCGGCTGTAGCTCATCCCGCCGGCGGCGCCGTTCCCGTTCCTCGCTGATCCCCGATGCGACCGCGTGAACCGGCTGGTACTGCGAAAGCAATTCCCGCAGCCTTTCCGCCCAGCGCAGCGCCGCCGCGGTGTCCGCCTCTGGGGATACCTTTGCCGCCGACCAGTTTTGGGTATCCTGCTCAAAGAATGCCAGCAATTCCGCGTACTCGGTCTTGACGGCCGCCAACACCGCGTCGAAATCATCCGCCCACCGCAACGCCGCCGCTTTTTCCTCCAGCAGCTTGGATACCGAATCCAGAAACTTCGGTATCGCGCCCACCCATTCCGGCGCGCCCGGCGGCAGCTCCCGCATTATTTCCACCACGGTGGACAGCGCATCCGACAACGCCGATGATACCGAGCTTCCCGATGGATCCAGGAACGGCAGTTTGCCCGACACATAGCACAACATCAGCCCTACATCGTCGCGGTCAAACTCCGTGTGCGCTTCGGTGAATTCACCCCATTCGGTTTCCCACTGATTCGGCGCCCAAACGGTGCGGAATCGGTTTTCCTTGAAATCGATCCCCTCCGCTTCCAGCTCCTTTTCGCCGAAATAGCCGGTGATCGCCTCTCGCAATTCCCCGTGGGACGCCGCCCAGCCGCGCAGCACCGCCGCCGCCAGCCGGTCGGAAAGCCGGATTTCCTGCTCGATCCGCTCCTGCAATACATTCGGCGCCACTTCCAGCGCCCGCCCGTTGTTCCCCGGCCGAAACCCGGGGATCGACCCGGTTACGGTGTCGTTCACTGCCGATTTCAGCCGCGCCTTGTCGCCCCGGGGCAATCTGCCGAATTCATTCAGCACCCGGGTGACCACCGCCGCCCGGTAGTAATCCTTGACTAGGTAATCGAGCGCGAAGATCGCGCTGATCTCGATCCCTCTTTTATTGGCCTCGCCCTCGCCCGTTTCTTTGCCTGCCATCTCGATCATCTCCCAATTCCGCGCCCCGCGCCCGGCGGGGGCGGCCAAAAAATCTTGCCCCTATAATCTTAGATTATGGCGCGGCAACGGGCAATCGCCCCCGCCCCCCGAAAATCAATTTCGTTCCATACCGCCAACCCGCCCCCGGCATACAACCCCCGCGGCATACCCCCCGGCGGGTAAATTGACAACCGCCGCCCGATCATTCACAATCCCCCCGGCAAACCCGCGGCTAATATGCGCCAGGAGGAGACGCACTATGCTGAAAATCGGCCACGTAGTAACCCGCCCCGGCCGGCGCCACGGCGACGACCCGGTGGAAATCCCGGTTCCCGAGGAACTGGAAACCGTTCCCGGCATCCCGATGGTACGCAAGGATGTAGACTTTTACAGCCGCGAATACCCCCTTCAGCGCCAGCAGGTTGAACACGCCGCCGATACCGAATGGGCCCCCAGCGTCGGCACGCCTGCCATGCAAAAATACCACCACGAACACCAGGCGGTAATGGAGCAGTTTTACCCCTTGATGAACCGCACCGGCGACCTGCCCCCCACTGCCGAACCCACCGGCGCCGATGTAACCGACCTCATCCGCGACAAGGCCCGCGAAATGGGCTACCTCGAAGTCGGCTTTACTTACCACGACCCCCGCTACATCTACCAGGATCGCAAAAGCCACGTAAAATTTTCCAACGCCGTTTGCCTTGCCCTGGAGCAGGATTACGCCGAAACCCAAACCGCCCCCAGCATGGCCGCCGAACATGGACATTATGGCACCTACGAAATCCAGGCGCCGATGGGCCTTGAAATGGTTGATTTCATCCGTTCCCTCGGCTACCAGGCGCAGCTCCACGGTCCCAGCAATCATAGCGCGGCTACCATCCCGATGTTCGTCGCCGCCGGCCTGGGCCAACTGGGCGCCAACGGCCAATTGCTTACTCCCCACGCCGGCGCCCGCTGTCGGTTGCAAATCATCACCACCGACGCCCCGGTCACCTACGACCAGCCGGTCGATTACGGTTTCCATGCTTTCTGCCAAGTCTGCCAGGTCTGCGTCAACCGCTGCCCCGGACGCGCGCTGATGCGGGAAAAGATCTGGTGGCGCGGGGTCGAAAAGAACAAGCTGATTTACAAACGCTGCCGCCCGGTTATGTCCCGCTACGAAGGCTGCGCCATTTGCATGAAGGTCTGCCCGATCAACAAATACGGCGCCAAAGCCGTAATGGATTACTACGCCCAAACCGGCCAGGTGCTGGGCAAAGGCACTCACGACCTGGAGGGCTACACGCTGCACGAGGAAAGCACCGGCCGCTACGCCACCGGCTACTTCGGCCCCGGCGAACTCCCCACTTTCAACGCCGACTTCTTTAAAATCCCGCAAGGCACCCGCGAAAACGCCGTCTTGGAGGATCTAATCGAACACCTCAAGCAAAACCGGGGCGATCTGAACCGCCCCGAGGACGACGCCACCCTATTCAACTTCCGCGACCGCCTAAAGGCCATCGTAACCGGCGAAGCCGTGAGCGACAGCACAATGTTCTAACTCCGCCCCCAACCGGTCCCTTTCATCCTTCGACAAGCTCAGGATGAAAGGGGCCCCGTATGAAAGGGCCCCATCCGCCCCCAACAACACTGCCCCTTTGCTACCCCCAAAACGGCGGAAAAGGGGGGATGTGGGGAAATTAAAAGCCCCCGCAGGAAATCGCCGATGACGCAAGAATGGTGGGCTGAGGGCGAGCTCTTTGAGGGTTGCAACTGCAACCTTTTATGCCCTTGCCACATCTCTTTTCGTCAGCCCCCTACCAACGGGTACTGTAACGCGATTTGGGGCGTTGCTTTCCGCCGGGGCTGCTTCGCCGGCGACGATCTTGCCGGGCTGGGCGCGGTCGTTTTCGTCCATTCCCCCGGCCCGACGATGTTTGACGGCGACTGGCTTTCGGTGCTGTATATTGACTATGCCGCCAGCGAAACGCAGGCTGACGCCCTCCAGTCTATATTCAGCGGCGATGCCGGCGGCCCTTGGGCGATCCTGTCCCAGTTTTACCGTGACGGCCGGTTGACCGCCGTCCGCCGGATGCCTTTGGAAATCGCGATCGACCCGGTTGCCCGCACCTTGCGGGCCTCGGGCCAAGTGTTGCTGGAAGTCCAGGCGATCCGCGGCGCCGACCGTCAGGGAACGGCTACCATCGCCAACCTGCGGAATGTAATCCACGGGCCTACCCACACCCTCGCCCGTTCCAACCAGACGGTCAAAGATCCCCTGCTTTCTTGGCAGGAGGAGGCCAAGCACGGGCTATTCAGCCGATTCCGGTGGCAGGCATAACCCCCGGCGGCGGCGGCTCGGTAACAACCGGCCGCGGGCAACCGCCGGATCCCTAACCGTCCAGCAGATCCCGGAACACTTGCCCCTCTTTCATCACTAGCCGGATCCGATCCCGTTCTTGTAGCAGCGTGATGTCCTCCAGCGGATTGCCGTCAACTACGATTAAATCCGCCAGCTTGCCCGGCTCCAGCGTTCCCAGATCCCGCTCCAGCCCCAGGCAGGCGGCGGCTTCCCGGGTGCCGGCGGCGATGGCTTGTTGCGGCGTCATGCCCGCATCCGCCAGCATTTCCAGTTCCTGCGCGTTGTTGCCGTGGACCCAGCCCCCGGCGTCGGTGCCGGCGGTCACCCGCACGCCCAGCCGCATCGCCTGTTGCACCGTTTCGATATGATGCTCCCGGAACGCCCGCGCCTCGGCCTGCGCCACCGGATTGCCCTCCGCCGAATGGAACGCGAATACGGTCAAGGTCGGCACTAGGGTTATGTCCTGATCGGCCATCATCCGCAGCAAATCGGCATCGGTGTCCAGATAACAGCCGTGTTCGATGGAATCCACCCCCGCTTCTACCGCCGTGCGCAGCCCCGGCCCGCCTACCGCATGACACGCCACCCGCCGCCCTTGCGCGTGGGATTCTTGCACCAGAGCGCGCAGTTCCTCCAGCCCGTAGGCGGCATCGGTTCCCAAATGGGTGGCCCGCCCAAACCCGGTCTGGAATACCTTGATCAGATCCGCCCCTACTCTGGCGTTTTCCCGCACTGCCGCCCGGATTTCGTCCGCCCCGTCCGCCACCCCGTAGGGTATGTTGGGGTCCGGCATAGCGTAACGCCGATGCCCCGACATCGTGGGCCGGTCTTGCACGCTATGGGTTGGCCCCAGAGGCCCCGCCGCCACCAGCAGCCGCGGCCCCGCGACCAGCCCTTGCGCCACCGCCGCCTTGAACCCGGCATCCAGCCAGCCGCAATCCCGCACGGTGGTATACCCCGATTGCAGCGTATCCTCCATCACCCGCGCGATGCGCACGGTCCGGGTGCTGCGCGGCTCGGTCATCCCCCAGCGGCTCAGCAGATCGTAGGTAAAGGATGCCAGATGATCGTGGCAGTCGATCAGGCCCGGCATCACCGTCCGGCCGGCAACGTCCATAATCCGCGTTCCCTCCGGTATGGCCGTCGTCGCCCCGGCGGCGGCGATGCGCCCGTCGTCGCCCACCAGCACCGTTGCGCCCGGAACCGTTGGCCCGCCCGCCCCGTCGATCAGCGTTGCCCCGGTCAATGCCAGCATACCGTGCCCCCTGCTAGTCGTTTGGCCGGGAAAGCCCGGCGGTGTAGCTGCGCCTTGGCGGCTAAGCCTAGATCGCCTGCCAGTAGCGGCGGCCTTCCGAGCGGACGATGCGCCCGAACCCCGGCGCCGCCAGATGCACCGCCGCTACCGGAAGGCCCTCCCGCTCCAGCCGGTCCATCAGATTGCGCCGGGTGATCCGCGTCTGCTCCGGGTCGATATCGGCGCGGGAGACCCAATCGGTGTTTTCAATCTGCACCGTGTTGTGTAGCACATCCCCCAGCACCAGGCCCTGCTGCCCTTGCGATGAAATCAGGATGCTCATGTGGCCCGGGGTATGGCCCGGCGTGGGCAGCATGGTAAGCTCGCCGGTAAGCTGATGCTCCCCGTCCATCAGCTCCAGCACGCCCAGGGATTCTAGGGGCCAGACGCAATCCGGGGCGTTGGGGAAGCGGGATTCGACCAGCGCCGGGTCGTGGCACGCCGCCCAGTCTTTGGCGCTGACATAGTAGCGGGCATTGGGGAAAGTAGGGGCATATCCCCCATCCCGCGCAGTGACGTTCCAACCCACGTGGTCGCGGTGGGCGTGAGTCATCACTACTATGTCCACATCCTCCGGGCGCAAGCCGTGGGCGGCGAAATCGTCCAGCAGCTCCCCCCAGGGGATATCCGGCGCCGGCTTCGGCCCCAGCCCGGTATCCACTGCGATGGTCCGCCCCTCCGACCGGATGACGAAGCAGGCCAGGTTGAAACGCACATTCCCCTCGGGGGTCAAATGGCTTTCGTGGCCCCGCCAATCCTCGCCGGGTATGGCCGGGAAAAAGTTGCACAAGTCGAATTCCAGTAGCCCGTCCGAAAGGGACGTAATTTCCACGTTGCCGATATTCAGCTGGTTTCCGGCCATTTCGCGCCTCCTTAGCCATATTTGTGTTCTGTATCTATCTACTCTGTCAATAGACGCAGTAGATCTTGAAGCCACTGGTCGGCAGGTTCGTCAATTGGGGCGATTTCTTGGCGCCGGAGTGCCAAAGATTCAGCATAGGCACGCAAATAGTCGTCCATAATGGATGACTCTTGGATGCCATAGCGATTTAGCTGATAATCAACCCATTCATCAAACGTCAGAATTTTTATGTCAATGTCGTGAAGAAAATTAAGTTCTTCGATACGATGCAAAATGTCTGCGTCAATAATGGGATCGCGATCCACCACAAAACCTGCTTCTACGGTTTCAGGGTGCATTTCCAATTTGTCGTTCAACTCTTCCAGTTCGTCTCGAAGATAAGGTTTCCCATATTTTGCATCCCAAGCCTCAAGGACATAAGGTTCTTCAGGATCTTCGCTCACAATTTCTATATCGCCCACATTACCACGCTTTTTATTTGCGGACCTCATTTGTGAAAGGATTTCTAGTTTGCCAGACAGACGTGTATGGCTATTCAATGCCTGAAGCAAACTGTGCATGGCGACTTCCAGTAGTCTGGCTGAATATGTAGAATTAGCCACATGAGACTTTACAATACCTCGTATTTCTGAAGGTTGATGGCTTGTCTCAAGCAGTACGTTAACTGCGTTAAGGGTTTGATTTCCAAGATTAATAAATTGCTCTGAACGGTTAATAAGTATACTAATAAGGACTTCAAGCATTGGGCGAGGCTGAACGTAGCCTGCTTCAATCCAATCTATCAATGTGAAGCATTCCTCTTTTGCACCCCTAATAGCCGCTTTATAAAACTTCGAGTAAGGGTAATTTTCCGCGAGAGAGCGGGTCGTAAATATACCATCCCTATTGAAACGCAACAAGCCATACTGTCGCAGTGCTGGAGTGATGTATTTGCGGTCAAGGTTCCGCATAGACAACCCATCTTCCCATGAAAAATCTCCACGTCCGCCCTTGTGCAATCTGACGCTTTGCTCTGGGGAAATGTCTTTAATAGACAATATAAGCACTGATAGTCCTATCAATGCCCTTCCAATTTCACTTGTGGTAGATTCAACAAGTTTCTCTAGCAACGTCAAATGTTCTATGTCCAAGACAACAGAGTCGGTTTTTTGCTCTTGCAAACTGTTGATCAAATTCGGCAAGTAGCCCTCGTTGAAAGCCTGTTCTATTGTAGAAAGCCTGTTCTGCGCTTCCTCATTAGGACGCCCTTCCTTAAATATCTCCTGTACGCCATCCTGTGAGACCAGGACACTCCGATCGCTGTATACCTTCAGGTGCGGCTCTTGTTGTTCAGCCATATCTTTTGGCCTCCTGATCAAATCATCAAATATCGCTGGCACGTTCAATTTTATAAGCCTTGCCAATATCTTCATTCACGCCTCGCAAAATGAAATCCCCCATCGTTTGCTGATATACCGTGCCTGATACCCGGGTCAGAGCCGAATCACAATAGTCCTGCACAATATCTATTCCCACACAGCTCCTGCCCTCAAGTAAAGCAGCGACCATGGTTGAACCACTGCCCAAGTATGGATCTAGAACTTGTCCTTTTGGTGGACACAAGAGACGGATAATTTCTCTAATTACACGTACCGGAAATATCGCAGGGTGAATATTACCTATAAGATTTTCAACAGGACTTTCGATAACATCCCGTTTAATAGTCTGTCCAGAAATGCGAATGACCGTAAAGCCATATCGCTCTATATGCATTTTGCGACCACCATCTTGCCCTCCGTATGCCGGAGCATGAATTCCGCGGATTTTCATCCTAAAACTTTGAATAACACCACTTTTAACCTCCTCAATAACTTCGTCCAATGCTCGATGGGCAGCAACACGCTCATTATCTGTTAATCCAGATGATTCGATGAGATAACGATATCGACTCCCTAACTTGTCGGTTGGATTCCTGCGCGGTGCTGGTTCGCTAGGCTGGAATGATACGCGATCATAGTAGTAATCATTGTTCAAAGTAAAGTGAAAAAATGGCTCAGTGCTGGCAATTAGCCGTCGGGAAAATTGATGTGGGGTGGGGTTTTGCTTGACCCAAGTTATATCGTTGATTAACTTGAGATTGAGTTCGTCAAGTACCTTAATAGCAAAACGATACGGAATTAACAACGAGCTTCCGCCAACTATTTTATCTCCCATATTATACACAATATTACCTGTGGGTTTCAGCACAGGTAGAATTTGTCCGAAAGCCTTTAGGATGTTGTCAAGATATTCGTCAACTGTTTTCTCGTTACCTAGCCCTGAAGTAACATATTCACGCTGGCCGAAATACGGCGGAGAAGTGACAACTAGGTCAATCGATTTCATTGGCAAAGTATTTAGTACTTCATTATTGTCCCCACACAAAATTCTAAATTGCGCGTCTGAGTCACCAAAGTTAATGTGTTGATCGTGCAACTCTTGAATGCTAGTCGATGATTCAGTCATCATTGCTCACACCTGACGAGAATTGGCGTGTCCCAGCTCGAAAAGCCTGATAGGTTCCAAGCCGAGACGTTACCATGAATTTTGGAGTTTTGCAACTGCTTTTCAGATTTTGATGGAGATATCCTGGGCGGGGCGGCCCCGGCTATCGCGCCGGGGCCGCCATTAGTCCGCCTACATCCTTGACCTCGATGTTGGATACCAGCATGATCAGCTCGTCCAGGCGACGCACCTCGAACTCGATGAACTCCTCCTCCACCACCATATAGCGGGAGACCACTTCCAGGATTTCCTGCTTCATTTGTTCCATCTTGTCCGGCGCCAGCTCGATGCGGTCCTGGATCAGCACCAGGCGCAGGCGCTGGCGGGCGATTTCGCTGGAGGTTTTCCGGTTTTTGTCGGACAGGCCCAACAGCCAACGCAACAGTTCACGCATGGGAGTACGCCCTCCCTTTCATGCCCACCATATCCCGCAGCTTGTGAAACATCCCGGGGCGGTGGGAGGGTTCGCTGAATGGCACTTCCTCGCCGTCAATCCGAGCGGCGATGCGGAGGAAGGCGGCCCCGGCCGGGGAACGTCCGTCATGCACCACCGGCACGCCGCGGTTGGCGGCCGACACCGTGCGCTCGTCGGCTGGCACCAGGCCGATGAGTTCGATGGCCAGTAGCGATTCCACATCCTCGCGCCCCATCATATCGCCGCGCCGCACCAGATCGGCGGCGATGCGGTTGATAATCAAGCGCGGATGATGTAGCCCCGACGCCTCCAGCAGCCCGATAATCCGGTCGGCGTCGCGGATGGCGGCGACTTCCGGGGTGGTCACCACGATCGCTTCCCGGGCCGCGGTGGTGGCGTTCCTGAACCCCTGCTCGATGCCCGCGGGACAATCCATCAGGATGTAATCGTATTCCTGCTCCAGTCCGGCGCACAGTTCCCGCAGTTGCGATGGCTCGATGCTGTCTTTGTCGCGGGTTTGCGCCGCCGGGATCAGGTATAGCTCCAGCCCTTGTTTGTCTTTGATCATCGCCTGGCGCACCCGGCATTTGCCCTCGATGATGTTGACCACATCGTAGACGATGCGGTTTTCCAGTCCCATCACCACATCCAGGTTGCGGAGGCCGATGTCGGTGTCGATGGCGACCACCCGGCGGCCGCGCATAGCCAGGGCGGCGCCGATGTTGGCGGTGGCGGTGGTTTTGCCCACGCCGCCCTTGCCCGAGGTAATCACGATTGTTTTACCCGTCATAAGGAACCCCTTTCGTGTATCTGGCGAACCGCCCGGCAAAGGGCGAAACGTAGATGCCCCCCCGCCGGGCGTAGACGATGCTTAACTGTCCGGGGCTGGCGCGGCGGCGTTTCCCATCCCGGCCGTTCCGGCCGGTCGGCGGCGCGTCCGCTTCGCACAACCCGATGCGGACGCGGGGCGATGCGATTTCCAGGGCGATAATGGCCGCGGTATCGTCGCCCGAGGCCCCGGCGTGGGGCAGGCCCTGGACCGTGCCCATCACCACAATGTCGCCGTCGGCCAGGATTTCCGAGCCGGGGTTCATATCCCCCAGCACCACTACGTCGCCGCGGTGGTTGACCGACTCCCCGGAGCGGAAAGTGGCGCGGATCAGCAATGCCTGGGCGCGGTTGCGCTGTTCGCCGCGGGTCAAGTCGGCGAAGGCGCGGCCCAGCGGCACTCCGGCCCCGTGAGGCCGCGGCCGGCGTTGGGGCGGCAGGGGCGGTTCCGGCGAGTAATCCCCAATGGACGACACGAAGCGCGAAACTTGCAGCCCGGAGTTTTCCGCAAAGACGCGGCGGATGACATCCTTGTCCCGCGCGTCCAAGATACGCCCGCCGGTGTTGACGATTACCCCGCCGGCGGAGAACAGAGCGCCTTGCGCCGACAACTGCGCCCCCAGCTCCCGGGCCACGTCGTCCATGGGCGCCGCTTCGTCAATGACGAAAGCCACGCCGCCGCCGCGCCCGGTAACGTTCACGACCCGCCGCCGCGCTGCTCCGTCCGCAAAGTTCGTTTCCAGATCCGCCCGGTTGGGCGCCATGCCCGCCCGGTCTGACTCCCGGCCTGCCCGGTCTGAGTCCCCGCTCACCTTGAGCTTGTCGAAAGATGCAATGGCTGGCAACTCGGATATGACCACGGCCCACCCCATTCCGGGTTATGTTACCTTGCTTATATCAGCCCGGAACTGGGGGAATCAACGAATTGACAGCTAAGTTTCCGGCGTTTTCTTAGATTATGTCGACAAACCCCGCGTCACAAGATAAGCCGCGCCCCGGTAAAGGCGCGGCGATGCTGGGTACGGATAAGGGCGGCGGGCTTAGTCGCGGGTTCCGAAAAGGGCCACCGAGCAGGTGAAAGAGCCGGGGCGCCCGCCCAGGTTGTGCGTCAGCCCCAAGTCGGCTTTCTGAAGCTGGCGGGGGCCGGCTCGGCCCTGTAGCTGCTTATAAACTTCGTAGATCATTCGGATGCCGCTGGCCCCGATGGGGTGGCCGAAGCATTTCAGGCCGCCGTCGGTGTTCACCGGAAGATCGCCCTCCAGCGTGAACGTTCCCGCCGCCACATCGGCGCTGGCGCGGCCGCGGGGGCTGAAGCCCAAGTCCTCGTAGATAATCAGCTCGGTGATGGTGAAGCAGTCATGCACCATCGCCAAGTCAATCTCGCGGCGCGGGTCGGTGATGCCCGCTTCCTGATAGGCCGACTGGCTGGCGCGTACCGATTCGGGGAAGTGGGTAAAATCCCAGTCGTGGCGCATTATGCCGAAAGCGCCCACCGACAGCCCCAGCCCTTTGACCAGGATGTAGTCGTCGCGGAAGGTGCGGGCGATTTCCGGCGTGGTGATGATGGCGGCGGCGGCTCCGTCGCTAACCCCGCAACAGTCGAACAAGCCCAGCGGCCAAGCCACCATCGGGGCGTTGGCGACCTGCTCGGCGCTCACTTCCCGCTGGAAGTGGGCTTTGGGGCTCATCGTGCCGTTGTGGTGGTTCTTGGCGGCGATTTGGGCCAGGGTTTGCTTGCCCTCGTCAAAGGGAATGCCGTATTCGTGGAAGTAGCGGGTGGCCGCCAGGGCGAACTGCGAGGGCGGGGGAACCGGCGGATTTACGTCGGAGCCGGGGGCTTCCGGCACCGCCAGCCCGGAAAAGCCGGAATCCTTGAGTTTTTCCACGCCCAGGGCCAGCACGAGGTCATAGACACCGGCGGCCACGGCGTAGCAGGCGTTGCGGAAAGCGTCGGTGGCGGTGGCGCAGGCGTTTTCTACGCGGGTGATGGGGATGTAATCCAGTTTCAGCGCATCGGCCAGCGGCTGCCCGGTGCGAAAGGACGACACGGTGCCGAGCCAGGCGGCTTGGATGTCTTTGCCCTCGATGCCGGCATCTTGGTAGGCTTCATAGGCGGCTTCCACCATAAGGTCGGCGGCGCTGGAGTCCCAGCGCTCCCCGAACTTGGTGCAGCCCATTCCGATGATGGCGACCCGGTCTTTGATTCCGCTCATAAACCCCCCGGAACTCGTGATTTATTGCCTCAGTATGTTTGGATAAGTGATACCGCAACTCAGTTTCTAGGCGGTTATCTCGCCTATAGTCTCGTCGCGCAAAAGGCTGATAGGACAGATTCTAGCGGATTATTTAATCTCGCGTTCATTGTCCGCTAAAACCCATACTTCAGTCGACGCATACGAAACGCATCTTCTCCACCGTCAACTGTCCGAACTATGGCATCCCGAATTGCAGGTTCTTCGATAGCTCCAGCGCTTGCGATTTTGCCTTGATTAGCAGTAGCCTCCAGGTGAATTACCTGATCGGCGTCTCCGTTGACGACGATGTTGGCGCTGTGTGTGGCTACGATAATCTGCCTGCGGCCCTTGAGCCGTTTCAATGCTGGAAGCATCGTGTCGAACAGGAATCTATTATCCAGTTCATCCTCAGGTTGATCAATCACCAACGGACGTTCGTCATTCGTCTCCAAAAGCAATGTGAGCAGAAGGCTCACTCTTTGTCCACCGGAGAGTTCCGGCAGTGGACGGTAGCTGCCGTCATCCATCTTGAGTTCAAGCACGTATTGATCTCGGCAACGGAGAGCTGCCATCTCGTATCGCTTCAGCGATGTCATTTGGGTAGAGAACGTCTCTTGTACAGCATCGCTCATCCCAATTTCCGCCAAATTGCGGTTGGCCAATGCTTCGAGCAGTATATCAGGCGTGAGCATTCGGTTATCAGTCAAACTATTCAACCATCGTGTGATTCCAGATTGGCTAAAGCCTCTGAGGAAGTTTGCCAAAGGCTCTTTGTGGCCATCATTGACCCGCCGAACCGCGATTTTTCCATCGAACTGTGAATGAACCGTCTCGATCACGCGGTCAAACGCCTCGCGTTGTTGGATGACAAGGGTTTGCCGTTCTGAGCGTAGTTCCTTAAACAAACTTTCGGCATCAGTTAGGGCTTGTCGCGCTTGATTTAAATTCGCCTCATGTCCCTCCAACGATGACGCATGGTTATTCAACGTATGAAGTTGATTGATTCTCGCTCCAGGGATCCCGTTTTCTGCAAGTTTGCGTTCTACCTTTACTCTAGTGTCTTGCACGTGAATTTCCAGAGTATCGGTGATATTCTTGCCGATGGGGCCGGTAGCAGTCAATTCTTCTTTTACATGACGCAGGAGGTCGAGGACACGCTTCCAATGTGTACGTAATTTTGTTTCATCATCAGCCACGTCCGCACCCTGTAACGCATCTTCGGAACCCTTTCCAAGGATCGGGAGATAAATCGCTGCTACATCGGTTATCAACTTATCCAGTTTTCCCTCAATCTCATTGGTGGCTTTTGTGGATTCTTGCCATTGTTGCAAATAGCTTGATGCCTGTTGCAGGTTCTCTACCCCCGCATCTGAAAAGGCGGCAAGTTCTGCCGTTGCTTTTTTGCTTTGTTCAAAGGCTTGTTCTGCGTCCGCGAGTTGGTCGTGTAAGCCTGCGAATTGTCTGGCAGACTTAGATAAAGAGTTATCCAAGACTGCCAGCCGCGCTTTACGCGCATTGAGTTCTTGCATCTCTGATAACACCAGACTAGTGAGAATCTCTTCTGGGGTCTCAGGATTCTGCGCCAAGTGTTGTAGTTCGCTTTGTGCATAGAACACGGCAGGCCACTGATCTTTCAAGTTTGCAGTCGGATCTCTACCAAGGCAGTCGAAAACTACATCGGCGGAGCCGGATAGAAAGCGCTCTTTGCCACGCGCTTCGACCTGCCTCTTCACACTGGCGTCTTGAGGCATAGCAGCACCGATGTGTACTCTCAGCCCGTCGAGAAATGTACTCTTGCCTGTCATACTGCCGCCTATGACACAAGTAAGATCAGGGCTGAGATCGAAACGAGTGGCCTCTCCATCTGCGCCGCTGGAACCAAAGAATGATGCATCGCCGGAAACTGTAACGGACTTGAGCCAAGGTCGTTGGTTCATGGTTACGTCGGGGGAATTTGGAATTTCAGACAGCTTGCCGTCTGCGTCACGTTCGTATCCAATGCGTATCCGCGAGTCGCTGGCGATGAATGCTTGACGCAACGCTTCGATTTTTGGACTAGCGAGTTTGATCCAAGTGTGCCGCTTTCCAATTTCATCCACCGAGTAGGCGTCGCTGCTATGGAAAAATGCCTGATGATGTTCCGCCATTGCTTCCGGCAACCACGGCCGGTTATTGATGGTATCGTAAGGCAACTTGTAATCTCCGAGTTCCAGTCCTGCAATAGCATCATGCTGAAAGAGCTCCAAGACCTGAGCTTTTTGCGCTCCTAGCAAGCCTTTATCGTTTTCTATATGTGGAGCGAGGGCGAGGTAATGCCACTGAAAGCTACCATCTTGGGACTTGGGGCATTCTCGTTTGTGAAAATCATGAAGGTCACGGAAAGCTTCTTCTGCATCCTTGTTGGATATCTTAAGGCTATTGTCAGGCCCGTTAGGCCAAGGCGACACGCCGCCCATAACCAAGTCAAACGCTTTCAGGTAGTTGGCGCGGCCGATCTCAGGATCGAACAAGAACAGTATATGCAGCCCACTCTTGCCATCCTTGAGCGATGGTTCGAAACCTGGGAACACAGCGTATATTTTTTCACGGAACGGAGTACCATCGTCGCCAACGCCGTTGTTCCATTCTTCCACTATCTGCCAGACAGCGCTGGTCTCTTCAGAGGTTCCGACGCGTGGGGAGTGAGGCGTGACGCCAAGTACTTGCACCCTCTGTTCCACTGCGCTCTTCAGAAATCGCCTAGCGTAAGCCGAAAGGGTTTCTGGCGACTGCGGATCACCGTTGATGCCAGATGGCATTTTTGCCCTGCTTCCAGGAAGGTCATCAATTGTATGAATGTGAAGGTCAGCCTTGAACCAACGCACTCCGGGAATATCCAGACGCCAGTTGTGATGTCCTTGCCTTGTAAACGTCATTATCAACCTCCGTATCGGCAATTTTGCGTGTTTCAGATACCTCGCGCCGCTTGATAGCATGGTAGATTACTATGCTGAATCGGTTGCCCTCTGCGGCGTGGCTTTCCAGTAGTAGTTATGGATTCCGTTGACTACCCGTAGCTTGCGGAAGGTCATGTTTACCGGCATTCCTACCCGGATTTCGTCCAGTTCGCGGTCGGTGACCATGCATAGGGCGCGGCCGCCGCCGTCGAAGTCCACTACCGCGATGACCAGGGGGGTGTCGGTGGTTCCCGCCAAGTAATCCATGGAGTAGGTGAATACGCGGCCGGGGCGGTCGCTTAGGCGCAGCGGGGTTGAGTCGTCGCGAGCCTGGCACTGGACGCAGACCCGTTGCGGCGGGTATTGCACAAAGCCGCATTGGTTGCAGGCGGCGCCGTAGAACCGGATATTGCGGTCGCCCTCGCGCCATAGGGCCGACACCGATGGCGACGGCGACGGCGGGCGGCGCGAGGCGGCGTCGGTGACCCATACATCGCGCCACCGGGCATAGGTTTCGTAGCTGTCCAGCGGGCACCCGGCGTTCAGATGGCCGCGGATGCCGCCCGTCGGTCCGTTGCCGCCCGGCGCGGTGGCGCGAAAGCCGATGACGTCGCTGCCGTCGCCGTAGGATGCGGCTACCACGAGCTGCCCCGGGGCGGCGGTTTCCAGGGCCGCGGCCAGCAGCATCGGGACAAAGGCCGCGCCGGTGTTGCCCAGCCGCCCGAACATCGCATCTTGCGTTTGTTCCGGGGCAAAGCCCAACTGCCGCGCCAACTGGGCGTGGCGGCGTCCGTCGGGGGCGTAGAGGGCCAGCTTGCCCACATCCCGCGCCAATATGCCCTGCCGTTGCATATACCCGGCCACGGCGTCGCCCAGGATGCGCTCCAGCCCCTCTTCGATGGCGAAGCGGTCTTCCCAAGAACGCACAAAGGGGTCGCCGGCGCTGCGCCACACGTCCAGCATATTCTCGGTGATGGTGTAATAGCCCTCGTGTTCGGCGATGACGCCATCGCGGGAAAGGATAAAAGCGGCGGCGCCGTCGCCCGAATTGCGCTCGGCGTCGCCTTTGGGCGCTCCCTGGCGGCTGTCGCCGGCGATGACCAGCACCTGCGCGGCGGAGCCGGCGGTCACCGAATCCAATGCCTGTTTCAGGGCCGTGGTGCCGGCGCGGAGGGAGTCGGTGATGTCGGCGGTGAAAATATCGCGGCGCAGGTCCAGGGCCGCGGCGATGATCGAGGCGCAGCCCTTTTCGGCGTAGGGGGGCGTGGTGGTGGCGAAAAGCAGGCCGTCGATCAGCCGCCGGTCGCGCCCGGCGAGGCAATCCAACCCCGCCGCTACCGCCATAGTGACGCTGTCTTCGTCAAAGTTGGCTACCGCGCGCTCCGCCCGGGAGTGCCAGCCGTCGGTGCCGGCGCCCAGGCGATAGCGGGGGACATAGCCGCCAAAGGCCGCGATTCCAGCCACGACGCCCTCCCGTAACAGGATGGGGCAATGCTACCAGTTGGGGGGTTGGGTGTCAACGCGCCGCGGGCGGCTGGCGGTGGGGCGTTGACGCTGGAGGGTTATGGGGGTAGAATTTCCGAAAGTTGCCGTGCGGGAAATTTCCGGCGGAAAGCAAAAGGGGGTGCTTATGATTACGCAGGAGCAGTTGGACCTAGTTGGCGAAGTCGTGGGGGCGGCCCTGCGCGAGCGCTTTCAGGACAAGTTCGTGTTTGATCCCATAGTGGTGATGGCAAAATCAGATGACTGGGATGACGATTACCTGCGTATTGCGGTTGTCTTTGACGGGGACCAGGATCTCCTGGACCCGGCGCTTACTATCGGAGCGGAAAGGCAGACGCGACGGGAATTGTACGACAAGGGCATCACACAGTTTCCCGTGGTTTCGTACACCGAAAAGTCGGAGTGGGAAGGAAGTTTGCTCCGGTCAAGATGACAGGATTGAAACATTATGTTGCACGACAATTTGATAACTACCGCCATGGAGTTGATCGGCCGCGGACGGGGCAGGCCGCGGGGATCTAACTTGCGCCGGGCAGTCAGCACAGCATACTATGCCTTGTTTCATTGCCTGGCTGCTAACTGCGCCGATACGCTGGTCGGCGGACGCGGTTCCAACCGCAGCAATCCTGCCTGGCGTCAAACCTACCGGGCGTTGGAGCATGGAATCGCCAGGGAACGATGCGCAAGAAAAGAGATTGACAGATTCCCTGACGGGATTCAGGATTTCGCCGCCGCGTTTATAAAGGCGCAGGCGATACGACATACAGCCGACTATGATCCACTCCCTGATCCCCGGTTCAACAAGTCGGACGTTGCGCAAGATGTGCGAGCCGCCGAGTACGCCATCCGGCGCCTGCGGCAATCATCAACTAGAGACAGACGCGCATTCGCTATTTATGTATTGCTTCGATACCGTGCGGATTGAAGCGTGGGCAACGCCTTTGCCTGCGCCTACAACTCGAACTCTTTGACATCGTCCGCCACTATTAGCGGGGCCCCGGTGAGGGCTTGCACTTCTTGGGGTGTCCAGCCGGGGGCTACTTCTTTGAGCAGCAGGCCGTTGGGGGTGCGCTCTATTACCGCTAGATCGGTGACTATCAGGTAGACGCAGGCTTGCCCGGTTACCGGGAAGGTGCATTCCGCTACGATTTTGGGGTTGTTCTGCCGGTCGGTGTGTTCCATCGCCACGATTACGCCGCTGGCGCCGGCGGCCAGGTCCATAGCGCCGCCTACGTTGCCTACGCCGCGCTGGGGGAGCATCCAGTTGGCGAGGTCGCCCCGGGCGGATACTTGATGCGAACCCAGCACGGTTACGCCTACGTGGCCGCCGCGGATCATGGCGAAGGCTTGGGCCGAATCAAAGAAGGACATTCCCTCTACCGGCTCCAGGAACTGGCCGCCGGCGTTAATCAGGTCGATATCCTCTGCGCCCTCCTCGACCAGCGGGCCGCAGTTCAGGATGCCGCTTTCGCTGTGGTAAAACACCGTCCGGCCCTCGGGGACGAAGCTGGAGACCAGCGTGGGGATGCCGATGCCCAGGTTCACGTAGGCGCCATCGGGCAGCTCCTTGGCTACCCGCATGGCGATGATTTCCCGGGGAAGCCGTTCCTTTTCCGCCAACGATTCCAAGTCCATAGATTCACCTGCTCATACCGCTATGTATGACGTTGCGGCGGCGTGCGTTTTCTTGTCGGTTAAGGTAACGGTTGGGGCGGCGCGGGTCAACGGCTGCGGTTTCCGCTGCCGGTGGCTTTCGCGGATGCGGCGGGGTTAAGGATCGCCGTAGTCGCCGTCTGGGTGGTCGGCTGCGCCGAGTTTCCAGTAGCCGCGGGTTATCATTTGCTCCGGGGGCAAGCCGGCATGGTCCATAAGGTAGCGGCGGATGCGGCGCATTGCGCCCGACTCTAGGGCCATCCATACGTATACGCGGCCTGCCGGGAATTGCAGCTTGCGGACGGCATCCTCGAGTGCCTGACCCGGCCTACGGGGCGATGTTTCCCGGTACAACCACTGCGGCAGGCTGTCGGCTATGCTGGGCAGGGAGCGGCGTTCTGCGGCGTCCGCTGCCTCAAAGATAGCGGCGCGGGGGCGGCCGGCCAGTGCCTGCAATACTTGAACGGCGGCGGGGATGCCGGTGTCGTCGGCCATTACCAGATACCAGTCGCCGTCCGGGGGCGGTTTCCAGCCGCCCCGGGGTCCGGCTACTATGATGCGCTGCCCCGGTTCGGCCCGGCGGGTCCAGTTGGACGCCGGGCTGTCGCCGTGATCCAGCATTTCCACCTCAAGCTCATGGCGGGCGGGGTTAAATCGCAGGGGCGTATAGGTTCGCAGGAAAGGGGGGGCGACGCCGTCGGCGAAAACCGGGCGCCCGCCGTCGTAGCGGATGGGCTGCGCTACCTCTGCGGATCCGGGCGGGGGCAGTATCAGCTTGATGTGCGAACCGGGGGCGGCCGGCTGAAAACCGGCCAATTCCGGGCTGCCTAGCAGCAACCGCACCACGCGGGGCGTAAGCCGTTCTATTTCCCGGATTTCCGCCGGATAGCGCGGGGGCAGACGGCGCGGCATTCCTTGTCCAGTGTCGGGCATTGATGACCTCCATAAAATTTTGGCATTAAGACTGGTTGAATTTATATGTTGACAGATATTAAATAATATGTCTATACTTATTGAAATTTCCCATATACAGATATTTTGAGCGGAGACGGCACGATGATTAAGAGAAAATTCAGGCAAGCGGTATCGGCAATAGCGGTTTTGGGGGCGGCGGCGGCGTTGGCGGTGGCCGCGGCTTGCGGGCCTTCCGCCGATGATGGCGGGGTGCCGCCTGCCCCGGCGCCTACGGTCGTTGCCACGGCCGCGCCTACGATGGCCCCTACCGCCGCGCCCACGGCTACCCCGATGCCGCCTACGGCGACGCCTACTCCCTCGCCTACGGCCACGCCGGCGCCTACGGCTACGCCTACTGTGGTTCCTTTTTCGGAAGTCACCATTACCCATTACTCCGGCACGGACACCGTGCCTTTCAATCCTGAAACTGTGGTTGTCGCCGATGTTGCGGCGCTGCTGTCGTTGAATGACTTGGGCGTGGGGGCCGATGCTCTGGTTGGTTTGGGCATCCCCGTACCCGATGAGTATGATGCGGTGGTGAATAACCCCGGCTTTCCGTCCGTTGGCACGGCTTGGGAGCCGGATTACGAGGCGATTAACGCGCTGGAGCCGGACTTGATCATCGTTGCCAGCCGCACCTCCCGGCTGTACCCGGAGATGCAGCGCATCGCCCCGACGGTGGATCTCACCGTTGACTGGGGCAAAGACTATATGGACTACTTCAGGGAACAGCACCGGTCTATGGGGGAGATTTTCGGGGTGTCGGAAAAAGTCGAGGCGCGGCTGGCGGAACTGGATGCCAAAATCGCGGGGATAAGCGCCCGAACCGCCGATGCGGGCAAGGCGCTGATTGTGATGACCAGCGGGGCGGAAGTTACCGCTTATGGCCCCGGTTCCCGCTTCGGTTTCGTTCACGATTTGTTTGGCTACGCCGCGGCGGATCTGGATCTGGAGCGCGAGGCCACTCACGGCGACGCCGTTTCTTTTGAGTACATCCTGGAAATGGAGCCGGAGGCGCTGTTCGTGATTGACCGGGATGCCGCCATCGGCCAGGAGGGGGAGGCGGCGCGGCAGGTTTTGGACAACGAACTGGTGGCGCAAACCCCGGCCTGGCGGAATGGGCGGGTGGTGTATGTTGACTCTTTTGCGTGGTACATCGCCGCATCGTCGTTGCCCTCCTTTTTCCAGGTCGCCGATGACGTTGAGTCAAGCCTGCCGTAGTCTGGGATGATAATGTTGCGGGAAAAGCTGCGGCCGGGGGCGCTCCGGCGGAGCGGGGGCGCCCGGTTGGGGTTGGCGGCGGCGGCTTTGGGGGCGTTGTCCGCGGGGTCGCTTTTCATCGGGGTAAGCGACGTTGGGATTGTCGACTTGTTGCGCGGCGAGCCGTCGCGGATGTTGCTTTTCGTGGAAAGCCGGGTGCCGCGGCTGGCGGCGATATTGCTGTCGGGCTCGGCTATGGGCGTGGCGGGGCTGATGATGCAGAGTTTGGCGCGGAACCGCTTTGTGGCGCCCTCTACCGCCGGGACGGTGGACGCCGCCAGCTTCGGCATCCTGGTGGCTGCGATATGGTTTGCCGGGGCTTCGGTATTGGTCAAAATGACTATCGCCGTGGTTTTCGCGCTGGGGGGAACGGCGTTGTTTCTGGGGCTGATCCAGCGGCTGCGCTACGCCGATATCATTGTCGTGCCGCTGATGGGCATTATGCTGGGCGGGGTGATACAGGCGGCGGCTACCTTTCTGGCCTTGCGGTATGATCTGCTGCAATCGTTGAGCGCGTGGACTAACGGCGATTTTTCGGGGGTTTTGCGGGGGCGGTATGAGCTGCTGTATTTGGTGGGCGGCTTGACTGTTATAGCATATTTGTTTGCTAACCGCTTTACGCTGGCGGGTATGGGGCGGGATGCGGCGGTGAACTTGGGCGTCAATTATGAGCGCGTGCTGTATGGCGGGATGGCGCTGGCGGCATTGGTTACGGCGGTGGTGGTTGTGGTGGTGGGGGCGATTCCCTTTCTGGGGCTGGTGGTGCCTAATTTGGTGACTATGACGATGGGGGACAATCTGCGCCGGGTGTTGCCGGCTACGGCGGTCGGGGGCGCCTTTTTTGTGCTGCTGTGCGACATTCTCAGCCGGACGATTCGCTATCCTTATGAGGTGCCGGTGGGAACCGTGGTGGGGGTTTTGGGCGGCGTGATATTTCTGTCGCTGGTATTGCGGAGCCGCGCCGGTGCGGGCTAGGGGGCGTGGGATTCCGGGGGCGGCCGGTGGGGCGGGGCGGATGGATATCGGACGCCCGGCGGCGGTTTTGGCGCTGCTGGCGGTTATTACTGTTGGGGCGGTGGCGCTGTTTATGACTTATGACTTGAAAGGGTCGCTGGCTTTCGCGCTGGAGTTGCGGGGGCGCAAGGTTGCGGGGATGGCGGTGGTGGGTTGCGCGGTGGCATATTCGTCGGCGCTGTTTCATACCGCCACGCAGAACCGGATATTGACGCCTAGTCTGATGGGGTTCGATGCGTTGTATATCCTGATTCAGACGGGGGCGGCGTTTATGTTCGGGGCGGAGGCTTTTCTTTCGCTGGATGCGCGGCTGCGGTTTGGGGTTGAGGCGGCGGCGATGCTGGGGTTCGCTGCGGTTTTGTACCGGCTGCTGTTCGGGCAGGAAAGCCGCGATTTGTTCCGGCTGGCGCTGGCGGGGATTATCGCGGGGACTGTATTTTCCAGCCTTACCGCGTTGCTGACCCGGTTGATTGATCCCAATGAGTTTATGACGCTGCAAGATTTGTTGTTCGCCAACTTCAGTACGGTGAACCAGGATTTGCTGCTGATAGCGGCGGGGGCGGTGGGGGCGACCGTGTTGCTTACCCGTCCGCTTTGGGGGCGGTTGGACGCGGCGGCGCTGGGGCGCGAACCGGCCATTAGCTTGGGCGTCAATCATCAACGGCTGGTGCGGCAGTGTCTGGCGGCCATTGCGGTGTTGGTATCGGTGTCTACCGCGCTGGTTGGGCCGGTGGCTTTTCTGGGGTTGCTGGTTTCCAACTTGGCGTATCAGCTTACCGGGACTTTCCGGCATCGGTATACTCTGGCGGCGGCGGGGATGATAGCGGTCATTTCGCTGGTGGGCGGGCAGTTTTTGTTGCAGGAGGTGTTCGGGTCGGAAATCAGGTTGAGCGTGATAATCAGTTTTGTGGGGGGTTCTTATTTCATTTTGTTGTTGTTGCGGGAGTCGCGGCGTTGATTGAGTTGGCGGGGGTGACTAAACGGTATGGCGCGGCTACGGTGGTGGATGGGGTGTCGCTCACTATTCCGCGGGGCGGGGTTACGGCGCTGATCGGCCCTAATGGGGCGGGCAAGTCTACGTTGTTGTCGATTATCGGGCGGTTGCTGCCGGCCGATGCGGGATCCGTGCGGGTGGACGGGCTGGATGTGGCGCGGGCGCCGGGGGAGGCGATGGCGCGGCGGTTGTCCATTCTGCGGCAGGAAAATCAGGTTGCCGTGCGGATCACTGTGCGCGAATTGGTGGAGTTTGGCCGCTTTCCTTATTCCAAAGGGCGGCTTAATGGCGATGACCGGGAACACGTGCGGCGGGCGATTGAGTTTTTGGAGTTGGAGGAGTTTTCCGGGCGGCCGATCAATCGTTTGTCCGGGGGGCAGCGGCAACGGGCGTTTATCGCGATGACGCTGTGCCAGGATACCGATTATGTGCTGCTGGATGAGCCGCTTAACAACTTGGATTTGCGCCATGCATCGCAAACGATGTCGCTGATCGGGCGGCTGGCTTCAGAGCTTAACAAGACGATCTTGATCGTGCTGCATGATGTGAACTTCGCCAGTTATCACGCCGGCCGGGTGATTGCGATGAAGGATGGGGCGGTGGCGGCGGATGGGCCGCCGGGGGATATTGTGACGCCAAGGAATATGGCGGATATATTTGGGTTGGCGGTTCCGGTTTACGCTTTGGGCGGGCGGGCGGTGGCGGCTTATTTTGCGGTGGGGTCGGCGGGGTTTCGGGCGGCGGGGTTAGAGGTAGGGGGAGAATCCGGGGGGGCGTTGGACGATGCGGTTGACGAATAGGCCGGGGGTGACGATGGCCTCGGGGTCTAGCTGGCCCGGCGCTACGATTTCGTCTACCTCTACCACGGTGATGCGGGCGGCGGTGGCCATTACCGGGTTGAAATTGCGGGATGTGCCTTTGTAGACCATATTGCCCAAGGTGTCGGCCTGGTGGCCGCGGATGATGCAGAAATCGGCTAGGATGCGCTGCTCTAGGACGTAGGGGCGGCCATCTATTTCGCGGATTTCCTTGTCTTGGGCGAGGAGGGTGCCGGCGGCGGTGGGGGTGTAGAAGGCGGCGACGCCGGCGCCGCCGGAGCGCAGCCGCTCGGCCAGGGTGCCTTGCGGCGACACTTCCAGAGCGGATTGGCCCTCTTGGTAGGCGCGCTCGAAAGCGCTGGGGCGGTTGGCGGAGGGGGATACGGGGTAGGAGGCGATGGCTTTGGCGACCTGCCCGCTTTCGACTAGGATGGTGTGGTCGATGGGGGTGACGCCCTCGGGGGCGCCGAAGCGGGCGACGCGGGCGATGCCGGCGGTGTTGCTGATGATGGTAAGCCCCCGGGCGCCCTGGTCGCGCAGGCCGGTCATTAGGTAATGGGCCATTCCGCCGGGGCCGCCGAAGCCGTCGACGTTGACTATGGCCCCGTCCGGGACGTCGTGGAGGGCCTCGGCGGCGTTGGGGTATACCTTGTTGTGGATGGGCAGGGTTGTCGGGTGGAAGGTCATTTCCCGCAGGGCAGGGTTGACGGATAGGGGGGCGCCGGTGAGGGCGGCTAGATCGTCGGCGGTCCAGCCGGGGGCCACTTCCGCCAGTTCCAGCCCGTTATCGGTAACACGGATTGCCGCCGCATCGGTAACAATCAGGGATACGCAGCGATTGCCGTCAATGGGCAAGGGGCAGGTGTCAAGGATACGGTACGCCCCGCTATCGGTGGTATGGGGCATCAGGGCGACGATGCGGCCGGCGCCGGCGGCGAGGTCTACGGCGAAACCGGGGGCGTAGAGGCCGGGGGTTTCGGCGGTGGTCCAGTGAACGAAATCGCCGGCGGCGCTGACTTGGGCGGCTTCGACGAAAGCCAGGGGGATATGGCCTCCGGCGAGCATCGCGGCCCATTCGCCGGCGCCGGTGACTAGGCCGCCGGGGAGGATTACCGCGGGGGCTCCGTCGGCGTCAATGGATGGGCCGTGGTGGTCCGGGGCGTAGCCGACGGCGCCGGTTTCGGCTAGAAACCATACGCCGCTGCCGACGGGGACGGCGGCGGGGATGGCGGCGGGCAGGCCGGGGCCGATGGCGACGGCTTCGCCGCCGCGAATTTCCTGCGCCGCCCGGCAGGCTATTTGATGGGGGGTTAGTTTTATGCCCGGCATATCCGCGCCCTTTATATTTATATTTAGTTTGACGAGGGTCCGCTAGTTTGCCGGATGCCCGCTGATTACGATTCGCTGGATGAAAATAGCGGGGGTGATTACCAGTTCGGGGTCGAGGCCGCCGGGCGGGCGGATTTCGTCCACCTCGGCGATGGATATGGCGGCGGCCATAGCCATAATGGGGTGCCAGTTGCGGCGGGTTGCGGCGTAGATCAGGTTGCCGAGGGTGTCGGCGGCGGCGGCCCGTAGCAGGGCGAAATCGGCTTTCAGGGCGGGTTGAAACAGATATTGGCGTCCGTCAATTAGGCGGGATTCGCGGTCTTGGGCGAAGCGGGTGCCGGCGCCGGCGGGCAGGAACAGGCCGCCGATGCCGGCGCCTCCGGCGCGGATTCGCTCGGCCAGCACTCCGGCGGGCTGAATTTCCAGCTCCAGATCGCCGGCTGCCCAACGTTCCCGCACCGGCCCGGGGCGGCGGGGGTGAAAGGGTAGGGGCGATATGATGCGGCGGACGCAGCCGGATTCTACCAGATGGTTCAGGCCGTCCGGCGACGGTTCGGTGTCGGGGGATGGGGGGGCGCCGGGGCAGATAATAGTCAGGTTGCGGGCGCCGTGGGTGATGACGGCTTGCAACAGGGTTTGCGGCTGGCCGTGGCCGGCGAATCCGCCGATTAGCAGCGATGCGCCATCGGTTAGTCCGGCTAGGGCGGCGGGGGCGGAGTCGTAGATTTTGTTGCGGTTGGCGCCGGGGGAGGTGGTCACGGGCGGTTTCCTTTGTGTGGGGGCTAGTTAGTAGGGTGCCGGGGGTTGGCGGTGGCGGGGGTTCACCCCCACCCTAACCCTCCCCCCAAGGGGGAGGGGATGGTTCGTTGATTTAGGGGAAGGGGGGTTCACCCCCACCCTAGCCCTCCCCCTTAGGGGGAGGGGATGGTTCGTTGAGGGGATGGTTCGTTGCTTGGTTGCTTGAGGGAAAGGGATTATTTCTTTATGTTGCTGATGTTGTTGCCGGGTTATCGGGGGTTGGGTGGGTTTTGGGCTTTGTTTCGTTGTTTGGCGATTAGGGTTGATATGCCTGCGGCTACCATTCCGGCGGCGCCTAGCGCTAGTCAAAGCATTGGGGTTTTCCTCCGGTATTTTGCTAAAGGGTTGGATTTAGTTGCATTTTCCGCGGTATCCGCTCCGTGGGTGGGGGGCAAGGATTAGGCCGCCCCGCGGGTTACGGGGCGGCCTTTGCCGGGGTTCCGGCTTGTCCGCAAGCGGGGCCGGGGGGTTAGAAGTCCATCCCGCCGCCCGGGGGCATGGCGGGCATAGCCGGCTTTTCTTGGGGGATTTCGGAAATCATGGATTCGGTGGTCAGCACCATAGCGGCGACGCTGGCGGCGTTTTGGAGGGCGGAGCGGGTGACCTTGGCGGGGTCGACGATGCCGCGCTCCAGCATGGGGCCGTATTCGCCGACTTCGGCGTCGTAGCCGTAGTCGTCGGCTTGCTGCTTGACTTGGTTCAGCACCACGGCGCCTTCGAAGCCGGCGTTTTCGACGATGAGCTTGAGGGGCTGTTCCAGGGCGCGGCGGATGATGTCCACGCCGACTTTTTCGTCCTGGGGGATTTCGCCGACGGTGTCGAGGGCGCGTTGGGCGCGGACGAGGGCGACACCGCCGCCGGGGACGATGCCCTCTTCGACGGCGGAGCGGGTGGCGGACAGGGCGTCTTCGACGCGGGCCTTGCGCTCTTTGAGTTCGATTTCGGTAGCGGCGCCAACTTTGATTACGGCGACGCCGCCGGATAGCTTCGCCATCCGCTCTTGGAGCTTTTCGCGGTCGAACTCGGAGGTGGTGTCTTCGATTTGGGCCTTGATTTGGATGATGCGGGCCTGGATGTCGTCTTCGGAGCCGTGGCCCTCGACGATGGTGGTTTCGTCTTTAGTGGCGGTGACGCTGCGGGCTTGGCCGAAGTCTTCGATGGTGGCGGAGTCCAGCTTGCGGCCGGTTTCCTCGCTGATGACGGTGCCGCCGGTGAGGATGGCGATGTCTTCCAGCATGGCCTTGCGGCGGTCGCCGAAGCCGGGGGCCTTTACCGCCAGGGCGTTGAGGGTGCCGCGCAGCTTGTTGACTACGATGGTCGCCAGGGCTTCGCCGTCCACATCCTCGGAGACGATGACCACGTTCTTGCGGCCCACTTGGAGCAGCTTTTCGAGGGCGGGCAGCATATCGGCGACGGCGGAAATCTTTTTGTCGGTGATGATGATGGTGGGGTTTTCCAGCACCGATTCCATGCGGTCGGGGTTGGTGATGAAGTAGGGAGAGATGTAGCCGCGGTCGATTTGCATCCCTTCGACGTATTCGATTTCGTCGGAGAGGCCCTTGGATTCCTCGACGGTGATAACGCCGTCTTTGCCGACCTTTTCCATAGCTTCGGCGATGGTTTCGCCGATGGCTTCTTCGTGGGCGGAGAGGCTGGCGACCTGGCCGATGGTTTCGCGGGTTTCGACGGACTGGGACATACCTTGCAGTTCGCCGACGATGGATTCGACGGCCCGCTCGATGCCGCGCTTGATGGCCATGGGGTTGGCGCCGGCGGTGACGTTTTTGAAGCCGTCGGTGATGATGGCTTGGGCTAGGACTACGGAGGTGGTGGTGCCGTCGCCGGCGGCGTCGTTGGTTTTGGTGGCGGCTTCCTTGAGCAGTTGGGCGCCCATATTCTCAAAGGAATCGGGGAGTTCGATTTCCTTGGCGATGGTTACGCCGTCGCTGCACACTTGGGGGGGGCCAAAGGACTTGTCCAGCACCACGTTGCGGCCTTTGGGGCCGAGGGTGATTTTGACCGAATCGGCGAGGATGTCGATTCCGGTACGGAGAGACTTGCGGGCCTCTTCCGAATAGGTGAGCTTCTTGGCTGGCATTTAATCCTCCTCTTGATCCTCCTCGGGGATAGGGATGGGCCGCGCGGGGCGGCCGCCCGATTCCCGGATTAAGACAGTTTGGCTAGAATGTCGCTTTCGCGCAGGATGAGGTACTCGTCGTCGCCGTCTTTGTACTCGGTGCCGGCGAACTTGGAATAGATGACCCGGTCGCCCTGGGCGACGTCCATAGCGATGCGCTGGCCGTCGTCGCTCATGCGGCCGGGGCCGACGGCGATCACCTCGCCCTCCTGGGGCTTTTCCTTGGCAGTGTCGGGCAGGAAAATACCGCCCTTGGTGGTTTGCTCTCCCTCGATGGGTTTCACTACCACACGCTCGCCCAAAGGCGCAAAATTCGCCACCGCGGCCTCCTTTGTTTAGCCGGGAAATTGGTCTTGGCCCGGCAATTTCGGTTGACAATTAGCACTCCGGGTATCAGAGTGCTAATCTATGGTAATCAAGCGTAAATGCCTTGTCAAGAATGCCCGGTCACTTGCCGGCAAGGGGGCGACATTTCCGGCGCGGCGGTGAAATTGGCCCTGGAGGGGGCCGTAGCGGTGATCACCCTGGACCGGCCGGAGGCGGGCAACCGGGTGGATGCGGCGATGGCGGCGGAATTGCGGGAGGCGTGCGGGGAACTGGCGGCCGCGGCGATATCGGATACGGTTCGGGTGGTATTATTGACCGGGGCGGGGGCGGTTTTTTCGGTGGGGCGGGAAATTCCGGCGTATGCGGGGGAGTTGCGGGCGGCGTCGGCGGTGGCGGCGCTGCCGATGCCGGTGGTGGCGGCGCTGAACGGCGATGCCACGGATCACGGGCTGGAGCTGGCGCTGGCGGCGGATGTCCGGCTGGCGGCGGCGGGGGCGATGCTGGGGTTCGCGCCGCCGAGGGAGGGGGGCTTTCCTTGCGACGGGGCGACGCAGCGGCTGCCGCGGCTGGCGGGGCCGGGGTGGGCGCGGGATCTGCTGCTTACGGGTCGGCGGATCCCGGCGGATTTGGCGATGTCCATCGGGTTGGTCAGCCGGGTGGCGCCGCGCGGGGAGGGGGTGATGGACGCCGCCCGGCAACTGGCGAGGGAAATTATGGCGGGCGGGCCGATCGCGGCGAGGTATATTAAGGAGGCGGTGAATCTGGGGGCGGATATGACTTTGGCGCAGGGGCTGGGACTGGAGGCGGATTTGAACGTTATACTGCATAGCACGGCTGACCGGGCGGAGGGGATCCGGGCTTTTCTGGAGCGGCGGGAGGCGGCGGGGTTTTTGGGGGAATAGAGCTTTTTCCTTGACAACCATGCCAGGGAAAGCGGAAAATCCCAAAAGCAGCAAGGAGCATCGAGTTATGAAAATTAGCGACATCATCAATAACATTGATAACGAGGCGCTGGCTTTGCCGGTATTTCAGCGTGGGTACGTTTGGAAGCGCCGACAAGTTAAAGAACTGATAAACTCACTCTATCGCGGCTACCCGGTTGGGTCGTTGCTGACTTGGACAACCAGAGTCGGGCAGGTTGATGTACGCGGCAACACAGAACGCAATTCAGGGGCAATAGATTTGTTGCTGGATGGGCAGCAACGGATCACGAGCCTCTACGGTCTAATGCGCGGCAATCCGCCCGCGTTCTTTGACGGAGATTCCTCTGCGTTCACCGGGCTTTATTTCAACCTGAAGAAAGAGGAATTCGAGTTTCTGGCGCCAGCGAGGGCAAATGCTGACCCGCTATGGGTGAGCGTCACTCGTATTTTCTCAGACCGGGGAGACGTGTTGGCTGAATTGGCCAAAGATCCAGATCACACTGCAAACTTGCAGGAGTATATGCTGCGAGGGATCAACCTTATGCAGGTTATGGAAAAAGACCTGCCGATTCAGCAGATTACGGGCGAGGACAAAACGACTGACATAGTCGTTGACATATTCAACCGGGTCAACTCAGGCGGGACAACACTATCGAAAGGGGACTTGGCCCTAGCGCGTATCGGGGTGCAATGGCCGACGGCACGCATGGAGATGCAGCAACGGCTGAATAAATGGAAAAGCGCCGGTTTCAACGCGAGCCTAGACTGGCTTTTGCGTTGTATGACCACTATCATAACCGAAAGCTCCGAACTTGATCGGCTGGAATCAGAAAAGGTTGGGCAGGAAAAGCTTCAAGACTCCCTCCAGAAGACGGAAAATGCGGTTGATCATCTGCTTGAAGCGATGCGCAGCCACTTGTGCATGGACATCGACCGGGTACACAACAGCAAGCAGGCGTTCCCGGTAATGGTGAAATACTTGGTGGACAATGGCGGGCGATTCCCGAACCAGGCGACAATGGCGCGGTTGTTTCACTGGTATATCAGCGTTGCGATCTGGGGGCGGTTTTCCGGGATGTTGGAAACAGTAATTAACCAAGACTTATTGGGGTTGGCAAGCCCAAGCCCGATCGAATCTCTATTGCGGAACTTGCGGTTGAGCCAAGGCGAGCGGAGCGTTGCTCCCGAAAACTTCGACCTTGGCTATACAAACTCGCGGTTTTACCCGATGTTGTACGTGATGTCCCGGATACGGGATGCGCGGGATTGGGGCACGGGAAACCGCTTGCGACAGCATAGTCTGGGAGATCATACCAACTTGGAATTGCACCACATATTCCCAAAGGCGTATCTGCGCCGCAACGGAGTGTCGGGCAAAGACGCCAACAATATGGGCAACATCGCCTTTCAGACGCGCGAAACCAACCGCGCCATCGGCAACAAACCGCCTGCGGAGTATATGCCGCAAGTCGCCGCTAATTGGCCTGGCGTTTTGGAATCGCAATGGATACCTATGGACCCGGAACTGTGGCGGGCGGAAAACTACCATCGGTTTTTGGATGAGCGCCGAAAATTGCTGGCTAAATCCGCCAACGAAATGCTGGCGATGCTACGGGCCGGGGAGATGCCCTTGCCGGAATCGCCATCGCACATAGCGCAAAGGCCGCAGATATCCGATGTGACTCCGATGGAGACCGGCATAGATCCTGATGACGAGGCGGCGATTTTGTCGGAAGCCAATCGTATAGCCGCGGAAAACGGGTTCCCCGTCGGCGAGATGGCCTATGAGGTCTACGGTAAAAACACCGAAGAACCCATCGCCACTCTGGACTTGGCGTGGCCGGAAGGTCTACAGACAGGTTACACTAGGCCGGTTGCCTTGCTCATTGACGAAGATGACGCAGTGCTGCGGGTGGTCGGCAATACGGATTTCAAGGTGTTCACGTCGCTGGATGATTTCCGCCGGTATGTGGAAGAAGATGTCCTTGCCGAGGGAGACTAAGAAATCCCATTTCCGGCATACAATCGAAATAAGGAGGGAACTTTGAAGCTGAAGCTGGATTTGCATACCCATGTTTGGGAGGCGTTTAACTTTCAGCCGCCTTCGCTGGAGATTGCGGAGCGGGTGTTGCGGCGGATTCGGGCGGCGGGGATTGATGGGATTGGGATTACGGATCATCACAATAAGGAGTGGGCTTTTGCGTTCCGGGATTTGGTGGAGCGGCATTTTCCGGGGGAGGCGGTGATTATTCCGGGGTGGGAAATCGAGGTTCGTCCGGCGCAGAATCCCTTTGCCGAGTACCAGGTGGCGGAGCTGTTTCTGCCTGCTTGGGATGGGCGGGAGGGCGGCGTTTTCCGCACTTATTGCCATCCGGGGTATTATTCGCCGGAAATCATTGTTGAGCCGGACATTCACGCCATCGAAATCGACAATTACATCCACAATTGGCACATCCGCAAGCCGCTGGTGGCGGAAAAGGCGGATGCTTATGGGTTGATGCTTACGCAGGTCAGCGATGCCCATAATCTGGAAAACATCGGGCTGCGCTATACCGAGGTTGATTTGCAGGAGCTGTATGACCGGGTAGCGCGGCCGGCGACGGCGGGGGCGCGGTAGCGGTTATGCGCCCTTTTGAGACCCTGATCTATGAAAAGGACGGGGCGGTGGCGCGGATATCGCTGGACCGGCCGGCGGCGTTGAACGCTTATAATGTGCAGATGCGCGATGATTTTGCCGAGGCGCTGGCGGCGGCGGGGGATGACCCGGGGGTTCGGGCGTTGCTGATTACGGGGGAGGGGCGGGCGTTTTGCGCCGGGGCGGATCTTACGGAATTCGGCTCGGCGCCGTCGCAGGTGATCGCCCGGCGGGTTCGGTGGCAGCGGGATGTTTGGGGGCAGATGATAAACTTGGACAAGCCGATGGTGGCGGCGGTTCACGGGTACTGTATCGGCTCCGGGGTTGAGATCGCGCTGCTGTGCGATTTGCGGCTGGCGGCTGATGATGCGGTGTTCGCGATGCCGGAGGCGCGGCTGGGGATGATTCCGGCGGCCGGGGGGACGCAGACGCTGCCGCGTGGGGCGGGTATCCCGCGGGCGATGGAGTTGTTGCTTACCGGGCGGCGTTTCGGGGCGGCGGAGGCGCTGGCGATGGGGCTGGTGACCCGGCTGTCGGCGGCGGCGCGGCTGTGGGACGATGCCCGGCGGTGCGCCGAGGCGCTGGCTCAAGCGCCGCCGGCGGTGGTGTCGGCGTTGAAACGGGCGCTGCGGGATGGGGCGGATTTGCCGTTGGCGGCGGCGCTGCGTCTGGAGTCGCGGCTGGCGGCGCTGCTTTCGGGGCAGGCCCCGGCTTGGGACATTCAACCTTCGGGATTCGATAATTAAAAGCAAGCGACTGAAGCGGAGCGATGAATACAACCGAATTGCTTACCATAGCCGAGGCCATAGTTCCTGAGCGCACCGCGATGATTTTTGACGGGCGGGAGTTTACCTATCATCAGATTTGGCAGCGGGTCAACCGGGTGGCTAATGCGCTGGCGGAGTTGGGGGTTCACCCCGGCGACCGGGTGGCTACCATGCAGGTGAACAGCCACCGCAGCATCGAAATATATTTCGCCGCGGCCCAGCTTGATGCCATTTATGTGCCGATCAACTTTCGCGCCAAGACCGATGAACTGCGCCAGATGCTGGCGATCGCCCGTCCGGCTTGTTTGTTCATCGGGGAGCGTTATCTGGAGCTGCTGGACGAAGAATCGCTTTTCGGTATGCCGCAAGACCGGGTGATCATTTTGGACGCCGGAACCACTACCGGGCTGACCAGCTACGAACAGTTGTTGCGGGCGGCATCGCCGGAGCAATTGCACTTTCCCGAAGCGGCCGATGATGATACTACGGTGATTATGTTCACCTCTGGGACTACCAGCGCCCCCAAGGGGGTGATGCTTACTCACGACAGTTTTGCGTCATACATTCTGTCGACGGTGACGCCCGCCGACCCGGAGGTGCTAGAGACTAATTTGGTGACGGTTCCATATTATCACATCGCCGGGTTGCAGGCGGCGCTGACGGCGGTGTACGCCGGGCGGACGCAGGTTATTATGCGCCAGTTTGAGCCGGCGGAATGGATGTCATTGGTGCAGGAGCGCGGCGCCAACCGGGCGATGCTGGTGCCGACAATGCTGAAGCAGTTGATGGATCATCCCCGGTTCGGGGAATTTGATTTGTCGTCGCTGGACGTTATTACTTACGGCGCGGCGCCGATGCCGCTGGAAGTGATCCGGCGGGCGATCGTCAAGTTTCCGGGGGTCAGTTTTATCAATGCATTCGGGCAGACGGAAACGGCGTCGACCATAACGATGCTGCCGCCGGAAGATCATTTCTTGGATGGCACGCCGCGGGAAATCGAAGTAAAACTGCGGCGTTTAACGTCAATCGGCAAGCCGTTGGAAGATGTGGAAGTGGCGATCGTGAATGAAGACGGCGGCGCGGTGGCGACGGGGGAAACGGGGGAAATCGTGGCCCGCGGCCCGCGGATGATGTCGGGGTACTGGCAGGAATCGGCGGCGACGCGGGAAACTTTGCGCTCCGGCTGGGTTTACACCGGGGATTTGGGGTATATGGATGAAGACGGCTACATATACTTGGCGGGGCGCTCCAAAGATTTTATCAAGCGGGGCGGCGAAATGGTTTCGCCGGAAGAAGTGGAGCAGACATTGATGTCGCATCCGCAGATCGACGATGCGGCGGTGATCGGGGTTCCCGACTTGGAATGGGGCGAGGAAATCCGCGCGGTGGTGGTCGCCGCGTTGCCTGCCGCGCCGCCGGGCAGCGGCGAGGGCGAACCGCCCACCGAAGGCGATATTATCGAGTACTGCCGCCAGCGGCTGGCGGGCTACAAGCGGCCCCGGTCGGTGGTGTTTGTGGATGAATTGCCCCGCAATGTGATGGGCAAGGTGCTGAAACGCGACCTGCGGGAAATTTACGGCTATCCGGTGGAATCGGGGTAATTCTGCGGGTATCCGCCCCTGGATTCCGGGTTTCGCTGGAAGGGCGGGGCGGGCGATTTTAGGATGGAGGCGGGTTATGAAAGCGGCGATTGTGGGCGCCGGGGGCGTCGGGGGGTATTTCGGGGGGCTGCTGGCGCGGGCGGGGAATGAGGTCACTTTCGTGGCCCGCGGGCCGCACCTGGAGGCCATCCGGCGCCACGGCGGTCTGCGGGTGGAAAGCCGGAACGACGGCGATTTTCTGGCGCCGGGCCGGGGCGTTGAAAACACATCCGAGGCTGGGCCGCAGGATTTGATTCTGCTCACGGTCAAGATGCATCACAACGCGGCGGCCATTGCGTCGCTGCCGCCGATGGTGGGGCCGGATACCGTGGCGCTTACTTTGCAAAACGGGATCGACAACGGGGAGCAATTGGCGGCGGTCATCGGCCGCGGGCCGGTGATGATTGGCTCGGCTTTTATGGAGGGGCGGATAGCGGCGCCGGGGGTGGTGACCCAGGGCGGGCCGGGAACGGCGGGGTTTGGGGAAATGTCGGTTGGGATAACGGAAAGGGGACAAAGGTTGTTGCGCCGGTTGCTTGACGCCGGATGGCGGGTTGAGTTGCACGAAAATATGCCGGGTATGCTTTGGAAAAAGTTTGCCTACATCGCCGGTTCGGCCGCGGTCTGCGCCGCCGCCAACTGTGTCTACGAGGAAATGCGGAGTATTCCGGCCACCCGCGCCCTGATTCAGCAGGCGATTGAGGAAGCGCTGGCGGTGGGCCGGGCCAGCGGCGCCCCGATTATGGAGGATTCTTTGGAGTGGGCGATGGATTCGCTGGATCGTTTTCCGGCGCAGGGGCGGGCGTCGATGGCGAAAGATTTTACTGAGGGGCGGCCGGTGGAGTTGGAGGGGTTGAACGGGGCGGTGATTCGTTTGGCGCGGCAAACCGGAACGCCTACGCCGGCCAACGACTTTTTGTATGCGACGCTGAAGCCGGCGGCGGAGCGGATTGCGCGGGAGTATGGCGGGGGGGCTTGACAAACGGGAATCAATGAAATAATTTAGCGGCAAGTCCACTTTGCCGGGGAATGCCTACATGGTTACGGATGCCGGAATGAATGGCGAGAAAACTTGGGAACACTTGCCGGAGCCTCCGCCGGAACATCCCGACGGGAAACTTCTTTGGGAAGCGGAAAAGGCTCTCCGGAGCATTGAAGAGCTTTCTGAAAACCCGGATATCAAGCACGCTTTCGCTAGAAGGCTGGCGGAGTACACCTCCGAAATTCGGGGTGTAGCAATTCCGATCCAAACGACGGAGCATAGCATTGCATTTATGGGAAACATTGGCGTAGGAAAAACTACGGCGATGTGTCGCATAACTGGGCTTGAAGTGTCGACAGATGGCAAAACCGCTCTTGACCCTGTGCTTGATGTTGGCGCTGGCGGAACAACCGTATGCGAAGTGGCTCTGGTACAAGGAGCTAACTACGCTATAAGCATCGAACCCAGGAGCGAAGACGAAATTCGCAGGGAAGTGCATGAATTTGCCCGCTATCACATAGAAGCGCTAGAGACGCATCAGGAAGAGTCCGAGGAGGCGGATTCTCATGGCACCTCAAAAGAAATAGAACGCGCAATCCGAAATATGAGCGGGCTTACTAGAACTAGCAGCAGGCGGAGGGTTGATGGCCGAAGGCCGCCTGTGGACTTAGCTAAGAACTTGGCCGAGAGCTTATCAGATTTGGATTTGCTTGAGGCCGCAATTTTGGAGAAGATGAACCTCCAGAGGCGAACAACGCGCGAAGTTTCGTATTCTCGGGAAACCGGGAAAGATCCCTTGGTATGGCTGAAAGACACATTCGCTCAGGTGAATAATGGAAGGCACCCCGAATTTTCTCTGCCAAATCGCATAGAGATAAAGGTTCCTCAAAGCATTCTTGCAGAGGAATCGCTATCCGTGCGCATAGTTGACACCAAAGGGATTGACGACACAGCCGAGCGGGAGGATTTGGAATCACATTTCAGGGAACCCAATACAGTCGTGATTCTTTGCTCTTGGTTTAACGAAGCCCCTTCGCCTTCGGTGCAGCAACTTTTGAAGAGGGGAGTAGAAGGGCAATTTCCAGACTTAGGCGACAAAGTGGCGATTTTGCCCTTGCCGCGACCTGGCGAGGCGTTGGCAGTGAAGGACGACCAGGGGTTTGCGGTTGAAACTGTAGCAGATGGCTATGAACTCAAAAACGATCAGGTGGAAATGCGCCTTAATGGGCAACGTCTCCTGTTTGGCGCTATCAAGTGCTTCAATGTGCATGAAGATGACCCTATCGAACTCCGCGACTTTTTACTGGATCTGGTTCGCAGGCTCCGGGAAGAACACTCCAAGCGTCTACAGGAAACGATAACCAGAGCCAATGCAATGGTGCTGAATTTTGAATCAGAGCAAGCCTCGGAAGTGTTGCGAGCGGCAGCCCAACGGATGAGTATATGGTTGAGTAATAACGGAGGATTGGCTTCACATTCAGGAAATTTGCAAGACAGCTTGTTTCAAGCCATGCGGGATGTACATCCCAGTTCGTTGCGGGCAAGCATTAACCGCGAAGGGGAATGGCACAAACTTGATTATCCCTATCAGCTTGGTTACGGCGCCAGAGTAGTTGCCGCCCAAACCTTAAACGACAAGCGAGGGGACTTCCGGGTAATTACCCAGAACCTCTTGGATGACCCGGACTTAGAAGGCGCTCACGGCTTGGTAGAACAAGCCCGCAGTATCTTTGACTCGGGAGTAAACGGTATCTTGGCGCGCAGCCAGTCGATAGGGAGGGAAGTCCACTCCCAAAACTTGGAGCCTGACGGTGGCTTTTGGGAACAGTGCTACAATGAATGGGGAAGAGGCTCAGGTTATCGAGATCGGGTATCCAGCCACCACCAGAATTGGTTTGACGCCCCTATTCACGGTCACATTCAAGTAGCGTTGCAGGCGTCTATATATCAACAGTGGCAACAAATCTTGGAGCGAGTGTTGGCTATTCTGCCGGAAGATTAGAGGGTTCCCAAAACTGGCGGCGGTTTAGGTTGGCAAGGGGTATTTCTGGGCGTAGGCTTGGCCGTAGATTAGGTTGGCTTGGGCTAGGGCGTAGTCTAGGTTGATTAGGTCGTTGATTGAATCGACCAGCATTTCGCCGGCGTCGGCGATTTCCCGGCGGTATTCGGCCAGTCCGATGCGGCGGTTGCTTTTGCGGATGTTGTGGTAGGGGCATAGCGGGGCGCGGTTTTGGATTTCGTTGCTGGTTCCGGTGTTGTCGATGCTCTTGGGGGCGATGTGGTCGAGGTGAAAGTTGCGGACGGTTTTGACTATGCCGCCGTCGGGCCGGCGGTTGGCGAAACCGCAGCACCAAGCCATATAGCCGCTTAATTCCAGCAGTTTTTCCAGCATTTCCGGTTCGGGGATGATGCTGGCGGGGATTTTGAATTTCCGTTCCGGGAGTTTTAGATCCCGGATTTGGGTTTCGGTGACCGGGGATGTGCGATCCGGGAGTTGGGCGGGGCCGTGGATGGTGACAGTGGGGTTGCCGCCTAGCACTTGCTGGCCGGTGGTTGTGTCGTGGCAGGTTAATAGTGCCAGGTTGGGTTTATTGAACTGCCGCTTGAACACAGTCCAGGCGCGGGGGTTGATGTCGCAGGCAATCCATTGCCGCTCCAGCCGCTCGGCGGCTACGGCTACGTAAGCGCAGCCGGCGAAACAGTCCAGCACCATATCGCCGGGATTGGAGCTTACGGATATGATGCGCTCGGCCAAAGCGACAGGCTTCTGTGTTGGGTAGCCAGCGCGTTCTCTGGCTTGGGAGTTCAGGGGGTTAATATCATCCCACAGTTGTTGCACCGGCCGCCCCTGCGCTTCGTCCATATATCGTTTGCGCCGGATTCCGCCCTTACTGGTAAAGTGCAGGCGGTTTTCGGAGTCAAGTTGTTGCATAGTCGCCAAAGGCACCCGCCATAGAGATGTGACGCCTTTGTATTCGTATTCATAACCGCCGCCCAAGAGACCTTTGGCGGTAAGGTTATCATCCTGCCACAAGCGACCGTCCGGGTCTTTGAATCGGAACCGCGCTTTGTGTTTGGCATCATAAGTTTCGTAGATTGTATTCCAGACCCATTCCTCGCCTTTGGTGTAGAACAAGATGGTTTCGGTGTTGGCGCCATAGCGCTTTGAATCGCTGTGCGCCGTGGTGCTGCGCCATACGATTTCACTTCTGAATCCTGGTTTGCCATCCGCTCCATTGCCAAACACGGCATCCAATAATCCCCGCAGATAAGCCCCGACGGTGTGATCGCAATGCAGGTACAAGCTGCCCTCTGGCTTGAGAATCCGCCGGATTTCCAACATTCTGACGGCCATATAGCATAGATAGGCCGCGGTGCCGTCGCTGTGAATATCGCGGGTTACTTCGATGAGGTTGGCGATGGGTTTGTGATATTGCTCGAGGTCTTTAAGCCAGCCTTCGTGAATGTCCGCTTCCCATGACCAGAAATCCTTGTAGCGGGTTTCGGGCCAGTTGATGCCGGCCTTGTCGGCTTCTTTTTCGTTGCGGATGCCCCAGCTTGCCAGCAAGCGGAGTTCGGTTTCCCTTTCGGCGTGGGTGAGGGGGGGCTTTAGGGGGTCGCGGGCTTGGTCGTTCTTTTTGCCGAAGGTTTCGTTTTTGGCAAAGGGCGGGTCAATGCAGACCAGGTCGACGGATTCGGTGTTGAGGCTGCGGAGGAAGGGGAGGTTGTCGGCGATGTAGACGCCGCGGTTGACGGCGTTGAAGGGGTGGGCGGGGTTGGTCATGGCGTCTCCTGCGGCGGGGGATGGGTGGGGGCCGCCGCTTGTTGGGGGGATGTTACCTTGCGGCGCGGGGTTGGCGCAAGTGGGGGGCGTCATGGCGTGCGGGGGTTTTCGCGGCGGCGCAGTTCCTGCTCTAGTTCGCGTACACGGGCTTCGGCGGCGTTGCGGGCGCGGCTTTCGGCTTCGGCGCGGGCTTCGGCGGCGTTGCGGGCGTTGGCTTCGGCATTGGCGCGGGCTTCGGAGACGTTGGCGCGGATGGCTTCGGCATTGGCGCGGGCTTCGGAGACGTTGGCGCGGATGGCTTCGGCATTGGCGCGGGCTTCGGATTCCGTCGAGTCGGGCAGGTAGATTCCTTGCGCCCGATCCCAGTAGCGCAGCCGGCCGGCTACCCAGCATAGGGATAAGCCCAAGGCTTCGCTGTAGCCCCAGATTACGCCGTCCGGTTCTGTGGTTAGGGGGATGGGCCGGTAGATCCCGCCCTCGGACAGGCGGTCGCCGGCCAGGGGGGTGCCGTAGTGTTGGCCGCCGGTGTAGTCGAAACGCCAGTATTCGGGTACGCCCAGTCTGGCGTAGGTTATCCGCTTGGTGGTGTAGTCGTTGCGGGCAGTGGATTCCGACGCCACCTCCAGCACGAAGTCGGGGGGCTTGCCTACTTCCTCGATGACGTAGCCGTTGGCGATGGTTACGATTTCGAGGTCGATGTTGAAGGCGATCATTAAGTCGGGGTAGGGGCAGCTGGGGAAGTCGGAGCGGCGGCGGCAGAGGTAGCCGTTGCCGGCGACGAAGGTGGTGGTGTCAGGGCGAAGGGCGTCGAGGTGTTGGGCGAGGGTGGTACTATCGCCGGTTATAAAGAAGTGTCTGGTTTGTTGCATATCCAACTTCGGCGGGTCCGGCAGGGGGGCCAGTCCGCGGGCTTTGTGTTTTGCGATGGCGGGTTGGGTGGTCATAGTGGGCCTCGGTGGGCGTGCGGGTTGGGGGTATTATAGGGCTGGGCTGAGTAAGCGGGGCTACGCGCGAGCCGGGGCTACGGGGTTGCGGCGGTTAGGGGTTTTCGCGGCGGCGCAGTTCCTGCTCCAACTCACGTCCACGGGCTTCGGCGGCGGCGCGGGCTTCGGCGGCGGCGCGGGCTTCGGCGGCATTGGCGCGGGCTTCGGTTTCTCTCAAGTCGGGCAGATAGCCGCCCTGCGCCCGATCCCGGTAGCGCAGCCGGCCAGCTACCCAGCATAGGGATAGGCCCAGGGCTTCGCTGTAGCCCCGGATTACGCCGTCCGGTTCTGTTGTTAGAGGTATGGGCTGGTATATCCCGTCCTCAGACAGGCGGTCGCCGGACAGAGGAGCGCCGTTGAATTTGCCGCCGGTGTAGTCGAAACGCCAGTATTCGGGTACGCCCAGTCTGGCGTAGGCTGTCCGTTGGGCGGTGTAGTCTTTATGGGCGGTGAATTCCGATGCCACTTCCAGCACGAAGTCGGGGGGCTTGCCAACTTCGTCGATGATGTAGGCGTTGGTTATGGCGACGATTTCGGGGTCGACGTTGAAGGCTACCATTGTGTCGGGGTAAGGGCAGTTGGGGCAGTCGGAGCGGCGGCGGCAGAGGTAGCCGTTGCCTTCGAGCAGGGTGGTGGCATCGGGGCGGAAGACGTCGAGGTGGTGGGCGAGGATGGTCATATCGCCGGGCATAACGAAGTGTCTGACTTGTTGAATATCCAACTTCGGCGGGTCGGGCAGGGGGGGTAGTCCGCGGGCGATTTGTTTTGCGGTGGGGGGTTGGGTGGTCATATTGGGCCTCGTGGAGGGTGGGCAGGTTAGGGCATTATAGGTGGGGCGGCGGGGCGAGGCAAGTGGCGCACGCCTGGGCTACGGGGTTGCGGCGGTTAGGGGTTTTCGCGGCGGCGCAGTTCCTGCTCCAGCATACGGGCGCGGGCGGCTTCGGCCTCGGCGCGGGCTTCGGCGACGTTGCGGGCGCGGGCTTCGGCGTCGGCGCGGGCTTCGGCGGCGTTGCGGGCGTTGGCTTCGGCGTCGGCGCGGGCTTCGGAGACGTTGGCGCGGATGGCTTCGGCATTGGCGCGGGCTTCGGATTCCGTCGAGTCGGGCAGGTAGATTCCTTGCGTCCGATCCCAGTAGCGCAGCCGGCCGGCTACCCAGCATAGGGATAGCCCCAGGGCTTCGCTGTAGCCCCAGATTACGCCATCCGGTTCCGTGGTTAGGGGTATGGGCTGGTAGATCCTGCTTTCGGACAGGCGGTCGCCAGCCAGGGGGGCGTCGTAGTGTTGGCCGCCGGTGTAGTCGAAACGCCAGTATTCGGGTACGCCCAGCCTGGCGTAGGTTATTCGTTTGGTGGTGTAGTCGTTGCGGGCGGTGGATTCCGAGGCCACTTCCAGCACGAATTCGGGGGGCTTGCCTACTTCCTCGATGACGTAGCCGTTGGCGATGGTTACGATTTCGAGGTCGATATTGAAGGCTACCATTGTGTCGGGGTAGGGGCAGCGGGGGAAGTCGGAGCGGCGGCGGCAGAGGTAGCCGTTGCCGGCGACGAAGGTGGTGGTGTCGGGGCGGAAGGCGTCGAGGTGTTGGGCCAGGATGGCCATATCGCCGGTCATAAAGAAGTGTCTGGTTTGTTGCATATCCAACTTCGGCGGGTCCGGCAGGGGTGCCAGTCCGCGGGCTTTGTGTTTTGTGATGGCGGGTTGGGTGGTCATAGTGGGCCTCGCGGGGGCGGGCAGGTTGGGGGCATTATAGGGCGCGTTGGCGGGGGGCGGCAAGCGGGTCAACCCGCGGCGGTTTCCGGTGTTATACTTTCCATTGGCGCCCGGCTGCCGGGCATACAGCGTAAGGAGGCCACTGTTGAAAACCGTAGAAGCCATTGCCGAAATTCTGAAACGGGAAGGGGTGGAATATCTGCCCTGCTTCCCTACCACGCCGGTCATCGAATCCTGCGCCGAATGGGGCATCCGGCCCATCGTCTGCCGCCAAGAGCGGGTGGGGCTGGGCATCGCCGACGGCTACAGCCGGGCGACCGACGGCGACAAGATGGGCGTGTTCGCGATGCAGTACGGCCCCGGGGCGGAAAACGCCTATTCCGGCGCCGCTACCGCCTACTCCGATTCGACGCCCCTGCTGTTGCTGCCCTTGGGCCATCCTCGGGAACGGCAAGGCATTCTGCCGCATTACAGTTCGTTGCAGAGCTACGCATCGATCACTAAAAGCGTGGAGCAGGTAAACGCGCCCAACCGCACGGCGGAAATAATGCGCCGCGCTTTCGCCGCCCTGCGCCAGGGACGGCCGGGGCCGGTGGCCGTGGAAATCCCCGCCGACATTGCTATGGAGGAGGTGTCCGAGGAATCGTTCTACTACACGCCCAGCCGCCGGTTGGCGTCGCAGGCCGACCCGCGGGATGTGGAGGCCGCCGCCCGCGCCTTGTGCGCCGCCCGCTATCCGGTGATTATGGCCGGGCAGGGCGTGATGTACGCTAAAGCGACCGCCGAATTGCAGGAACTGGCGGAGCTGCTCCAGGTTCCTGTGACCACTACCCTGCTGGGCAAAAGCGCCTTTTCCGAAACCCATCCCCTGGCTTTGGGATCGGCAGCGCTTACATCGTCGGGAACCGTGGTGCAGTTCGTCCGCCGCGCCGATGTGGTATTCGGGGTTGGCACCAGCTTCACCCGCCATAATATGTGCATGACGATCCCGGCGGGCAAGACGATGATTCAGGCGACCAACGACCCGGCCGACATCAACAAGGATTACAACATTGAGTACCCCATCGTCGGCGACGCCCGGCTGGTTCTGCGGCAGATGATTGACGCTTGCCGCGACATTGTGGGCGACAGCCGCCGCAACAATGACGCCATAGTGACCGAACTGGGCCGGGAGCGCGACGCTTTCATCAATATGTGGGCGCACAAGCTGGGCGGCAACTCGCGCCCGATCAACCCCTACCGGGTGATCTGGGATTTCATGCAGACCATCCCGGGGGCGGAGGCCATAGTGACCCACGATTCCGGCAGCCCCCGCGACCAGATAGTGCCGTTCTACCGCTCCAACGGCCCGCGCACCTACTTGGGCTGGGGCAAATCCCACGGCTTGGGCACCGGGTTGGGGCTGGTCATCGGCGCCAAGCTGGCGCAGCCCGACAAGGTATGCGTCAACTTTATGGGCGACGCCGCCTTTGGCATGGTGGGGCTGGACTTTGAGACCGCGGTGCGCTCCGGCATTCCCATCATCACCGTGGTGCTGAACAACTCCACAATGGCCGCCGAGGTCAATGCGATGGCCGATTCCCATAGGCTCTACGGCAGCCGGGATTTGGGCGGCAACTACGCCGATATGGGCCGCGCTATGGGCGGTTACGCTGAGCGCATCGAAGATCCGGCGGACATCGCTCCCGCCTTCGCCCGCGCCCGCCGGGTCACCGAGCAGGAGGGCCGCGCCGTGCTGCTGGAGTTCATCACCAGCGTCGAAACCGAGGCATCCCATCGCCGCCCGTTCTAGGTAATTCGGCAAAGGAGGGAAAGATTATGGCGCGGTCAAAATACCTGTTTGTAGCCAGCATGGACGTTGACCCGGCGAAAGAAGCCTTGTTCAACGAAGTGTACAACACCGAGCATTGCCCGGAGTTGGGGCAGGTTCCCGGGGTGGGGCAAATCGCCCGCTACGAAGCGGAAGCCTTTCGGGTGCTGATCGGCGGCGAAACCCGCCTGATGCCCCCCGACGGGCGGCCCCGCTTTCACGCCGTCTATGAGATCGAATCCCCCGAAGTGCTAACCTCCCCGGCATGGGGGGAAGCGGTGGAGCGGGGCCGCTGGCCGGAGCAGGTCCGCCCCTATACCACCAACCGCCGTCACACATTGCTGCGCCTCACCTATCCGGGGGAATAGGCGGCGGGAATCCGGCGGCCCGGCGTTTGATGACAGTTGCCGCTACCGGGCGGACAGGGCGCGGCGTTAGAATGATGGGCAGCCTGCCGCCGCGCCATTGGGGGGCGAAAATGTCTGCTGCATCGGACGCCGGCAATCGTCCGCGGGAATCGCCGTTGAGCGTAGCCCGAAAGTGGCTGCCCTGGTGCGCCGCCTTGATTTTCGTAATGACGGCCGGCTGGACTGCGCTGGTGGCTTGGGCGGAAGTGGACGGCGGCAAACAGCAGGGCGTCGCCGCCATCACAATCGCGGTGGTAAGCAAGGCCGCCCCGGCCGCGCCCCTGATTGTGGTATATGCGATAATGATTGTGTCCGCGCTGGACGTTGCGGGAGGGTTTGCTATGGTCACTGCCAGATACCTGAGCAACAAATTCTTGGAACCTCTCAAAGAAAGGCGCCGGGAGGAAGGCCGGGTCGAAGGCCGAGCCGAAGGCCGAGAGGAAGAGCGGCGCAAGTGGACCGACTGGAACCGCCGCCGCCTGGAAGCGGAAGCCCGTGGCGTTCCTTTCGACGAACTGCCGCCGTCATCCTGATGCCTTGCCGGGGGTGGGAGGTATGGCGCGGATTGGGCAAATATACTGTTTTCCCGCCCGGTAAGGTCAAAGACCCGCTAAAACCGCCCCTTATGAAAGTGGAAAGGGAAACTGATCGAGGCTCAATATGACCACCCAACCCGCCGCCGCAAAACACAAAGCCCGCGGACTGGCACCCCTGCCGGACCCGCCGAAGTTGGATATGCAGCAAACCAGACACTTCTTTATGACCGGCGATATGGCCATCCTGGCCCAACACCTGGACGCCTTCCGATCCGACACCACCACCTTCGTCGCCGGCAACGGCTACCTCTGCCGCCGCCGCTCTGACTTCCCTAGCTGCCCCTACCCCGACTTAATGGTAGCCTTCAACGTTGACCTCGAAATCGTAACCATCGCCAACGGCTACGTCATCGAGGAAGTAGGCAAGCCCCCCGACTTCGTGCTGGAGGTGGCTTCGGAATTCACCGCCCGCAACGACTACACCACCAAACGGATAACCTACGCCAGACTAGGCGTACCCGAATACTGGCGTTTCGACTACACCGGCGGCCAGCACTACGGCGCCCCCCTGGCCAGCGACCGCCTGTCCGACAGCGGGATCTACCAGCCTATACCGCTAAACATGGAACCGGACGGCGTAATCTGGGGCTACAGCGAAGCCTTGGGCTTATCCCTATGCTGGGTAGCCGGCCGGCTGCGCTACTGGGATCGGGCGCAAGGAATCTACCTGCCCGACTCCACGGAAACTGAAGCCCGCGCCGAGGCCGAAGCCGCCCGCGCCAATGCCGAAGCCGCCCGCGCTAACGTCGCTGAAGCCCGCGCCGAGGCCGAGAGCCGCGCCCGCGCCGCCGCCGAAGCCCGGGTACGCGAGTTGGAGCAGGAACTGCGCCGCCGCGACAACCCCTAGCCGTCGCAAGGTTGGCGCACAAGGAAAACGCGGGAACCGGCAACGATGTTCAGAACCGCCCCCGATGTGTCCATATCACAACATCCGCGAAAGCAACCGCCGGGTTGCGCCGGACGAATGTCGCCAAGAAATCACCGATGCCGGGGAAATGATGGTCAATTCGGTCAATGATATTGTCAACTTGGATTGGGCGTTGGGATAGGCTAACCTTATTTGCGGGCGAGCCTATGTAATGGAGTATCTAATTGACGTTTAAGAGATAACTTCCGGGTTAAGACTATGACCGACTGGCAATTTTTGGAAACGGAAATAGAGGGAAATGATGCCATCCGCGCTTGACGGCGTGAGCGTGCTGGACCTTACGCATTGCGTTGCCGGCCCTTATTGTACCCGGCTGCTGGCCGGGTTTGGGGCCGATGTGCTGAAAATCGAGCCGCCGGGCGGGGAGCGGGGGCGGCGGATGTCACCCTTTTTCGGCGATGCGCTGGGGCCGGATTCCAGCTTGCCTTTCGCTTACCTCAACGTCGGCAAGCGCAGCCTTACCTTGAACTTGAAATCCCCGGAGGGGCGCGGCATTTTGCTGTCACTGCTGGCTGAGGCGGATTTGCTGGTGGAGAATTTCGCTCCGCGGGTGATGCCGTCGCTGGGGTTGGATTACGCCGCCTTACGGGAAATCGCGCCCCATCTGGTTATGGTGTCTATATCCAACTTCGGGCAAACTGGGCCTTACCGCGATTATAAGGCTGCCGATATTGTGGAGTATGCGCTGGGCGGGCTGATGTATATTTTCGGGGCCTATGACCGCGAACCGCTGAAACACGCTTGGAACCAGGCGCAGTTCAAGGCGGGAACCGATGCGGCGTCGGCCGCGCTGATCGCCCTTTATCATCAACGCATGACCGGCGGGCGCAATGGCGGGCAAGGGCAGTATGTGGATGTTTCGATACAGGAAGCGGTGGCCTCCGGGCTGCGCGATGTGGTGAACAACTATACCTATACCGGGGCCGTCCGCCGCCGCCAGCCCAACCATAGCGGCGATATGCAGCGTCTGCGGGCTACCGCCGACGGCTATTTGTTGCCCAATCCGGGGCTGGGCAGCGGGCTGAACTGGGATTCTTATGTCGAGTTTCTGGGGCTGCCGGAACTGGACGACGACCGTTTTCGCACCCCGTCGGCGCGGCTGGCTAATGCCGAGGAACTGGGCCGTATCCTGGACGACTATTTTATCCGGCAAAACAAGTATGATATGTTTTACGGCTCGCACCGGCGCCGCTTTATATTCGGAGTTATACAGTCGCCCGAGGAGGCGATGAATGACCCGCAGTTGGCCCATCGCGGCTATTTCGTGGAGCAGGAACATCCGGTGATGGGGAAGCTGAAGTTTCCGGGGGCGCCATTTATTATGGAAGGCACGCCGTGGCAGGACGGGAGTCCCGCGCCGTCCGCCGGCCAGCATAACGGCGAGGTTTTGTCGGGGCGGCTGGGTTACACCGCCGCGCAACAAGCGCAGTTACGTTCTCAAGGGGTTATCTAGGCGATGGCGGCGGGGATGGATCCACGCTTTCGCGGGTCTGGCTGACGCAGTGAGTATAATGAAAATGGCGGGAAAAATGAAAATTTCGGGAATGACGGAATGAAGGGCAACGGCGGCGACTATGGCGGCGAGGAACGTCCGGCGGCGGCGAATGGGGGCGGGCCGCTGCGGGGCTTGCGCGTGGTGGAGATGGGGCAGCTCATCGCCATCCCTTTCGCGGTGAAACTGCTGGCAGATATGGGGGCGCAGGTTATCCGGCTGGAGTCTACCGGGCGGTTGGAAAGCTATCGCAGCGATTCGGTGTACCGGAATGAAATTCACGGCGAATTTTGGAACCGCGGCGCCAATTTCTACGAACAAAACCGCAACAAGCTGGGCGTTACTTTGGACTTGAGCTGTCCGCAGGGGCGGGATCTGTTGCTGCGTCTAATCGCGGTAAGCGATGTTTTCGCGGAAAATTTTACGCCCCGCGTGATTAAAAATTTCGGGCTGGAATATGACCAACTGCGCCGGGTCAAGCCCGACATTATAATGGTGTCGTCCACCGGCTACGGGTTTTCCGGCCCTTGGGCCAACTTCGGGGCCACCGGCCCGGCTACCGAGGGCGCATCGGGGCTGGCTTATACCACCGGCTATAAGGATGGCCCGCCGGTGATGGCGGAAATTCCCTATGTGGATTACACCGCCGGGGAGCATACGGTTTTCGCGGTAATGGCCGCCCTGATGCGCCGTCTGGAGACCGGGCAGGGGCAGTTTATTGATGTGTCGCAGACCCAGGCGGCGGCGGCGACCATCCCTGAGGCGCTGCTGGATTTCGCCGCCAACGGGCGCAATCCGGTCCGCATCGGCAACGCCGACCCGGTGATGTCGCCCCACGGCTGTTATCCCTGCGCCGGGCAAGACCGCTGGATCGCGGTAGCCGTATCCGGTGATGCGGAGTGGCGGGGGTTGTGCGAGGTTTTGGGCCGCCCGGATTGGGCTGCGGATCCGCGCTTTTCCGGCAGCGTGGGACGGCAGCGGCATAGCGAGGAACTGGACCGGATGCTGGCGGAGGCGACGGTGCAGTGGGATGCCCGCCGGCTGATGGCCGCGCTACAGTCGGCCGGCGTTCCGGCCGGGGCGGTGTTGGACAGCAAGGATTTGCTGTTCGACCCGCATCTGTGGGAACGGCGGTTCTATGAAGTGGTACGTCACCATCCCAGCACCGGAATGCCGCCGCTGCCCTATGCCGGGCGGCCGTGGAAGCTGTCGGAAACGCCCGCGATTTCCCCGAAAGCGGCGCCGCTGATGGGCGAACACAACGATTTTGTGTTGCGGGAACTGCTGGGGCTTACCGCCGCTGAGGTGGAGCGGCTTGAGGCGGATGGCGTGATTGGCTACGCCCCGTCCGACCCGCGCCCGGTGCAGCGGCCGTCGTTGGACGAGCAGGTGCGTCAAGGGCGAATGTTGCGCTACGAAACCGATTTTCAGGAGCAGGTGGCCGCCGCCTATCCGCCGCCGGATGATTAGATGATTAAGCCGGTTAAGCCCGATGGCCGCGGCCCTTTCCCTAGATATAATCCCAATTTGCGCCGGGGGTGTCTATATCGGCGTTGCGGCGGCTGTTGCGGAACCTGACCATTATGCCGATAGCCCGCCAGACCGTATCGAAATCCTCATCGCTTAACTGGCCGATTTCGTCCAGGCTGAAAGTGATGGTGTTGGATTTGGCCGCCGGTTCGGATGGCGCCGGGGGCAAGCCAGGCAGCCCGCCGGGCATCGCCGCTAGGTCCAGGGCTTCCTTGGCCGCCAGCGTCTGGAAGTGGGCGGAACCTGTAGGCGCGTCCAATGGAGATGCCGGGGTATCGGAAATTGCCAAATAGTCGCCGTCGTCCAGGCGTTTAAGAATATAGGTATCGTCGGCTGATTCCAGCAACACCTTTTCGGCGTCCCGCACCCTTTTGGGTTCGACTTGGAACTCCCGCTCCAGCACATTACGCAGGGCATTGCTGTCGGGCAACCGCTGTCCACTGTAACGTTCAGCGACGGCTTGAAACAGCGGAATGGATAGGAATGCCTGCCGATAGCCGCGGGTAGCGTCTTCGCGGCTGGTGGGTTTCAGGATGGACTTGGCGATTGCCGTAGTGGTTATAGTGGAGCTTCGCTTGCTGATCAGGTTGAATCGTTGCGCTGCCAGACGCCGCAAGCGGAAAGCGCTGCTATTTTTCGCCAAGCCCAAGCTCACCGCCAGGGTTTCCTCGGTCAGGTTTCCCCCGCCGTTTTCCTCGACCCGCCGGGCGATGTCCAGGGCGGTGGCAAACCCGTAGGCCGGAAAGGGGTAGGCCGACGCTTGCCGCGCCTTTCGGCCGGCTCCTTTGCGGCTCTGGCGCACGGCGTTAGGGGCGGCGGACGTTTCCGCCCCCGGCGGGATTGGGGCGGGCGGCAGGTTTTCCGGGGGGGCATTGTCTTCGAAAGGCTGCTCGGTGGTCATCTACACAATCAGGCCGAATTGAAAGTTATGTTAAGTCAAGGAAAATTACCACGGCGGCAATGCCTTTTCAAGGCGGCGGCGAAGGAAATTCTTGGCGCTGGGCGGCCCTTTTTATCCGCCGGAAGGACGGGGCCGGGAGGACGGGCAAGGGGCGGCAAAGCCGGAAGCTCCGGGCTAGGGCGGGGGGCTTCCGGCGGGCGGGCAAGGGGGGCTAGGAACTGCGGGCGGTTTCGTAGGCGGCGATCTTGTCTTCCAGTTGCAGCGTGAGGCCGATGTCGTCCAGCCCGTGCAGCAGGTTGTGGCGGCGGGCCGGGTCAAGCTCAAAGGGGATGGAAATTTCTTCGTCTTCATCCCAAACCCGTTGGCCTTCCAAGTCAACGGTCAGGTTCACCCCGGGCTTGGAGGCGGCCTTGTCCATTATGGCCCGCACGGCTTCTTCAGACATTCGCAGAGGCAGGAGGCCGTTTTTGAAGCAGTTGTTGTAGAAAATGTCGGCGAAGCTGGGGGCGATGATGCAACGGATTCCGTAGTCGCGCAGGGCCCAAGGGGCGTGTTCGCGGGAGGAGCCGCAGCCGAAGTTATGGCCGGCCACCAGCACTTTGGCGTCGCGGTAATCGGGGCGGTTCAGCACGAAATCATCCTTGGGGCTGCCGTCTTCATTGAAACGCCAAGCGAAAAACAGGCAATCCTCAAAGCCGCTGCGCTCAATGCGTTTAAGGAAAACCGCCGGGATAATCTGGTCGGTGTCGATGTTCACCCGGTCCAGAGGGGCCACCACGCCGGTGAGTTTGACAAAGGGATCCATACAATCCTCCCTGTTGGCTGGTTTACCAAATGTCGGCAAGGTTGAGGGTGAATCCGGGCAGTACCGGTTCGCCGGATACCGTTTCGGGGTTTTCCAAGATTTCTACGGGTTGACCGGGGCGGTAGATGTATACCCTACGTTGGGGTGGGTCGATCAGCCAGCCCAAGCGGACGCCGTTCTCTATGTATTCCGCCATCTTGGCTTGGGCTGTCGGCAGCCTGTCGGATGGGGAACGCAACTCCGCCACGAAATCGGGGGCTATATGGCTGAATTTATGCCGGTCGTCCTCATCCAATGCTTCCCACCTTTCCCGGGCGATCCACGAGGCATCCGGCGAGCGCATGGCCCCGTTGGGCAATGTAAATCCTGCCGATGAATCGAAGAAAAGGCCGGTGCCGTCCTGTTCCGCCCAAAGGCCGATGCGCAGGGATAGTTTGCCGTTTTGCCAGCTTGTGGTCGGGTTGGCGGGGGGCATTATGATCAGTTCCTTTTGCGCTGTGAGTTCGATGCGCAAATCCCGGTTGTCGGCGCATATCCGGAGTAGTTGGTCGCCGGTCATTTCGATGGCGCGGATGTTCAGCGTCAGCGGGCTGGGCGGATCCGCGGCCGGCTCCGGCGGTGGCTGGGCTTCGGCGGTTGCGCCGGTAGCAGTTGGCCTTTCGATTATAGGGGTGTTGGGCCGGTTCATTGCGCTTTCCTTTTGGGATTGCGGGATGCCTATGGACAATCCCGGCTACCAAATGTCGGCAAGGTTGAGGGTGAATCCGGGCAGCACTGGTTCGCCGGAAACCGTTTCGGGGTTTTCCAGGATTTCCACGGGCTGGCCGGGGCGGTAGATGTATACCCTACGTTGGGTTGGGTCGATCAGCCAGCCCAAGCGGACACCGTTATCTATGTATTCCTCCATCTTGGCTTGAGCTGTCGGCAGCCTGTCGGATGGGGAACGCAGTTCCGCCACGAAATCGGGGGCTATGGGGCTGAATTTATGCCGGTCGTCATCGTCCAGGGCTTCCCACCTTTCCCGCGCGATCCACGAGGCGTCGGGCGAGCGCATGGCCCCGTTGGGCAAGGTAAATCCTGCCGATGAATCGAAGAAAAGGCCCGTGCCATCCTGTTCTGCCCAAAGGCCGATGCGCAGGGATAGTTTGCCGTTTTTCCAGCTTGTGGTCGGGTTGGCGGGGGGCATTATGATCAGTTCCTTTTCCGCCGTGAGTTCGATTCGCAAATCCCGGTTGTCGGCGCAGATCTGGAGTAGCTGGTCGTCGGTCATTTCGATGGCGCGGATGTTCAGCGTCAGCGGGCCGGGCGGATCCGCGGCCGGCTCCGGCGGGGGCGGGGACTCGGCGATGGCGGTGGCGCCGGTAGCAGTTGGCCTTTCGATTGTAGGGATGTCGGGCCGGTTCATTGCGCTTTCCCTTTGGGATTGCGGGATGCCTACGGACAATCCCGGCTACCAAATGTCGGCAAGGTTGAGGGTGAATCCGGGCAGCACTGGTTCGCCGGAAACCGTTTCGGGGTTTTCCAAGATTTCCACGGGCTGGCCGGGGCGGTAGATGTATACCCTACGTTGGGGTGGGTCGATCAGCCAGCCCAAGCGGACGCCGTTCTCTATGTATTCCTCCATCTTGGCTTGGGCTACCGGGAGCCTGTCGGATGGGGAACGCAGTTCCGCCACGAAATCGGGGGCTATGTGGCTGAATTTATGCCGGTCGGCCTCATCCAATGCTTCCCACCTTTCCCGGGCGATCCACGAGGCGTCGGGCGAGCGCATGGCCCCGTTGGGGAAGGTGAACCCGGCCGACGAATCGAAGCATAGGCCGGTGGTATCCTGTTTTGACCAAATGTAGAGTTGCGCGGTTAATGCTCCGTTTTTCAATCCGGTGGTCGGGTTGGCAGGGGGCATTATGATCAGTTCCTTTTCCGCCGTTAGTTCGATTCGCAATTCCCCGTTATCGGCGCAGAGCTGGAGTAGCTGGTCGTCGGTCATTTCGAGGGCGCGGATGTTCAGCGCCAGGGGGTTGGGCAGGCCCTCGCCGGTTTCCGGCAATGGAGGGGCCTCAAGCGTGGCGGTGGCGTCGTTGTGGTTCATTTCGTTTTTCCTGGGCCGGTGGGGTTGGGGCGGCTACAAATCGCGCACATCCACGAAGTGGCCGGCGATGGCGGCGGCGGCGGCCATGGCCGGGCTTACCAGGTGGGTGCGTCCGCCTTTGCCCTGGCGCCCCTCGAAATTGCGGTTGGAGGTGGCGGCGCAGCGCTGGCCGGGCGACAGGATGTCGGGGTTCATCCCCAGGCACATAGAGCAGCCGGCCACGCGCCAGTCCAGCCCGGCCTCGGTGAAAATCCGGTCCAGGCCCTCCGCCTCGGCCTCCTGCTTGATTTTGGCGGAGCCGGGAACCACCATAGCGTAGACGTCCGGGTGAACCTTGCGGCCTTGCACTACCTCGGCGGCGGCGCGCAGATCTTCCAGCCGGGCGTTGGTGCAGGCGCCGACAAAGATGCGGTCGATCTTGATGTCTGCGATGGGCGTTCCCGGCTGCAAGTCCATATAGCGGAGGGCGCGGGCGGCGGCTTCCTGCTCGGCGGCGGCATCGAAAGACGCCGGGTCCGGCACGCGCCCGCTGATGGGGGCCACCATGCCGGGGTTGGTTCCCCAAGTTACGTAAGGCTCCATCGCGGCGGCATCGAAAACCTCGGTTTTGTCGTACACGGCGCCGGGGTCGGTGGGTAGTTGTTTCCAACGCTCCACAGCGGCGTCGAAAGCGGCGCCGTGGGGCGCGAACTGGCGTCCGCGGACGTACTCGAAAGTGGTTTCGTCGGGGGCGATCATACCAGCCCTGGCGCCGGCTTCGATGCTCATGTTGCAGACGGTCATCCGCCCGTCCATCGACAGCGATCGGATGGCTTCGCCGGTGTATTCAATCACGTGGCCGGTGCCGCCGTTGACGCCGATGCGCCCGATGATGCCCAGGATGATGTCTTTGCCGGTGACGCCGGGGGGAATTTGGCCGTCTACGCGGACTTCCATAGTGCGGGGCTTGAACTGCCGGAGCGTCTGGGTCGCCAGCACGTGTTCCACTTCGGACGTGCCGATGCCTACCGCGAAAGCGCCCAGCGCCCCGTGGGTGGAGGTGTGGCTGTCGCCGCAGACCACGGTCTTGCCCGGCTGGGTGTAGCCCAAATCGGGGCCGATGATGTGGACGATGCCCTGCATCGGGCTGAAGCGGTCATACAGGGTGACGCCGAACTCCTCGCAGTTGCGGGTTAAGGCGTCCAGTTGCGCCCGGGATATATCGTCGGTCACCGGGAGCGACAAATCCCAGGTGGGGGTGTTGTGGTCGGCGGTGGCGACGGTCAGGTCGGTGCGGCGGACGCGGCGTCCGGCCATCCGCAGGCCGTCGAAAGCCTGCGGCGAGGTGACTTCGTGTACCAGGTGGAGGTCAATGTAGATGATGGCGGGTTCGCCGGGTTCCTCGTGAACCACGTGGGCGTCCCAAATTTTCTCAAACATCGTTTTGGGGGGCATTGAATCTCTCTCCTAACGCGGCCTGACGCGAATGGGGCGAGGGGGGGCCGCGGCGCATTATATCACGCCGGGGACGCTGCGCCGGGATGGGCCGGGCTATTCGCCGGGGGGCAGTTGCTGGCGCAGGCGGCGGATTTCGTCCTCCAGGGACTGGCGGGCCGCGGTTTCTTGCTGTAGCGCCGCTTCCGCCGCTTGGCGGGCGGTTTCCGCTTCTTGGCGGGCGGCTTCCGCTTCTTGGCGGGCGGTTTCCGCTTCTTGGCGGGCTGTTTCCGCTGCTTGCCGCGCCGTTGCTTCGTCCTGCAACGACCTTTCGGCGGCTTCCCGCGCTCTGGCCTCGGCTTCTCGAATGGCGACTTCTTCCTCGTAGGTGTTTAGCCACTGGCCCCTTTCCGGGTCGTAGAAACGCAGCAGGCCGCCGGGGAGGACGCAGAGATCCAGACCCAGCACGGAGCTGTGGCCGCGCAAGATGCCGTCGGCGTCCGTGGTGACTTCTATCGGGCGGTACTCCCCGTCCACCAGCCGCTCGCCCACCAGCGGGGGGTTGAAGTAGCGGGCTAGGGGGTCGAAACGCCAGTATTCGGCCACGCCCATATTGGCGTAGATCCGGCGTTTTCCGACGGCGTCATTTTGCCAAGTGCTGGGCGAGGTTATCTCCAGCACAAAGTCGGGAACTTTGCCTTCCCGCCAGGTGATCCAGGAATGGCGGGGGCCTTTGCGGGTGCCGCCCATTACGACGAAAACGTCGGGCGCCACCCAGGTATTGTTGTCGTTCATCCGGTAATAGATGAACAGGTTGCCCGACACATAGACGTCATCGCGGTGGCTGAACTGGTGGCGCAGGGCGGCCAGGGCATCGGTTACGGGAATGAACTGGACATCATTATCTGCCATCGGCATATCATCCGTGCAGGGATAGACGATGCTGAGGTCGTCGGTCATTTCCCCGGCTTGGGGGTAGCTCAGGGCCGGGGCAGCGCGGCTAAGGGTCATAAGCCTGGACCTCCGGGCGGGGGATGGGGCGATTGGGATACAGCTTAACACAGCGGGGTAGGATCAAGGCGGGCGTTTAGGTTTTGTTTCACTTGCTGGGTAGTCGATGGGCTTCATTCAAACAACTCCGGCCGCGTTGCGGATGCCTTGTCATTCGGCCACAGCACCTCCAGCCTTTCCTGCCCCCGACTTAATTTGCCGGCGCAAGGCAGGATATGTAACCCTGCGCCAGCCCAGCATATCCCACTCGTCGCCATAGCCGGATATTCCGGCCGCGCCCCGTTGCGCCATAAGCAAATCCGCCCAACCATCCCGGTCAAAATCGCGGACGGTGCAGGCGGTGATGGTTGCGGTAAGGTACGGCAGGACAGCGTAAATCGTGCAGTAATCCATATCCTTTGCCCGGTCCAGCAGAACGCAGGCGTCAACGCATTCAAGTCGGACAGTCCGTAATCGGCCGGGTAGCCGGTGGATTCCGTCGCGAGTATGGTATGGGATGGAGCGTATCGCAGGATTAAACCTCCGTCGCCAGCCGCCTCTACCGCCTTTATCGGATTGGATAATGCTCTGGTCAACTGCCGCGTGAAAAGCCAGTGCCCGGCGCAGGGGCGGCAGGGTTTCGGCATCAATCGCCATTAGCGCCCCGCCATTAGCGCCCATTGATACTCGACGCGGGATATTGGGGTCATCTCAACGAGTCTGCCGAAATCCTCTGGTTGGTTTCGCACAATTCGCCGCCAGTTAATCACCCGCTGGTTGAGGTCGTTCATCACCTCCGGTTTGACTGGTTGCCTAGCGAACAAAACCCGGCCATTCCTGCGAATGGTTCAATGTAGCAGGAATCGATATCCTGCGGCAGGTAAGGCGCTATCCATTCCCCTGTCCCGTGTCCCCGCTTGCCGCCATAGTAAGCCAACAAGGTCGGATATTTCCGCATTCCGCTATCTCTCCGTATCAGCTAGGATACCCAGCAAGTGAAACAGAACCCGAACAAATGTATACCGGCCGCGTTGGGAACTCGGCCCGTTTCCACTATCTGCCCCCTATCCCGGCGATTCGTGGTAAAATCATCCCCGGCGCGTTGCCGCCCGATGGCTTGCGCCATAACAATGCTAGGGGTTTTGCTTTATGCCTTCCGCCGATGCTGTGGTGTTGCCCAGGAATGTTGTGCCTCGGAGGTACCGGCTTACGCTGGAGCCGGATTTGGATTCCTTTACTTTCACGGGGCGGCAGACCGTGGATGTGGAGATTTTGGAGCCTGCCGCCCGCATTACGCTGAATGCGGCGGAGCTGGATATTGGGGAGGTGGCCCTGCGGCGCGACGGGGGGGCGCCGGTGGGGGCTCATTCGGTGTCGCTGGATGCCGATGCCGAAACCGTTACGCTGGATTTCGGGCGGGTTCTGTCGCCGGGGCCGGCGCAGTTGGATTTGTCCTTTTCCGGCGTGCTGAATGACCGGCTGGTGGGGTTTTACCGCTCCGAATACCGGACGGAGGAGGGGGAAATCCGCTATCTGGCTACTACGCAGTTTGAGGCTACCGATGCCCGCCGCGCCTTTCCCTGCTGGGATGAGCCGGCGCTTAAGGCGGTGTTTGACGTCACGCTGGTGTTCGCCGACGGCTACCAGGCGGTTTCCAATACGCCCATCGTGGCGGAATCGTCGCCTGCGCCCGGACGGAAATCGGTCACTTTCGCCGAAACGCCGGTTATGTCCACCTACCTGCTGGCCTTTGTGGTGGGCGATTTGGTGTCGGTGGAGGCCGATGCCGCCGACGGCACACGGGTGGGCATCTGGACGACGCCGGGCAAGGAATCGCAGGCGGCTTTCGCTTTGGATACTTCGGTCAAGCTGCTGGGTTATTTCAACGATTACTTCGGCATCCCCTATCCCTTGCCCAAGCTGGACCACATCGCCATCCCCGACTTCGCCGCCGGGGCGATGGAAAACTGGGGCTGCGTCACCTACCGCGAAACGGCGCTGCTGGTGGACCCGGAAAATTCCTCGGCCGGCACCCGCCAGCGGGTGGCCGAGGTGGTGGCCCACGAAATGGCGCATATGTGGTTCGGCGATTTGGTGACGATGGAGTGGTGGGATGATTTGTGGCTGAACGAAAGTTTCGCCTCCTGGATGGGCACCAAAGCGGTGGACTGGCTGTTTCCCGATTGGGCGATGTGGACGCAGTTCGTCAATATGGACACTAACCGCGCCCTGTCGCTGGACGGGTTGAAAAATTCCCATCCCATCGAGCAGGAAGTGAAAAACCCGGCGGAAGTCAGCCAGCTTTTCGACGCCATCAGCTACAGCAAGGGGGCGTCGGTGATCCGGATGCTGGAGCAGTTTCTGGGGCCGGAAGTGTTTCGCGGCGGGTTGTACCGCTACCTCAGCAGCCACGAATACGGCAACGCCCGCACGCAAGACCTTTGGGCCGCGCTGGAGCAGGAATCGGGCCAGCCGGTCACCGCTATAATGGATTCTTGGGTGATGCAGATGGGCTACCCGGTGTTGCAAGTGAACGCCGAGCGCACGGACGCGGGCAATGTGCGCCTTTCCTTGTCGCAGGAGCGGTTCGTCTATGACCGGATGCCGGGGGATGACGCTCCGCGCAACGGGGGGGAGGCGGGGGAGGTGTGGCGCGTTCCGGTGACCGTAAGCGCCCCGGCGGCGGCGGCGTCTACGGTGATGGACGGCCCGCAGGCGCAGATCGCCATTGCTACCGATGACTGGTACAAGGTCAATGCCGACCAGACCGGCTTTTACCGGGTCAACTATGGCAGCGACGATTGGATGCGGCTGGCCCCGGCGATCCGTTCCCTGGAGCTGCCGGCCACCGACCGGCTGGGGATCCAGAACGATGCCTATGCGCTTTCCCGCGCCGGGCGGCTGCCGGTGACCCGGTTTCTGGAGCTGGCCGGGGCTTATGCCGGCGAAACCGACGCCTCGGTATGGGGCGATTTGGCTTCCAACCTGCGGGATATTGAGCAGCTAATCATCGGCGAGGCGGCGCATCCGGCCTATCAGAAGTTCGCCCGCGAGCTTTTCGCGCCCGCCGCCCGCCGCGCCGGGTGGACTCCCGGCCCCGGCGAGGGCCACCTGGATTCGTTGCTGCGTTCTACCGTGCTGGGGCAGTCGGGCAGCTACAATGACCCGGAAACGCTGGCGCAGGCCGGGGAATTGTTTGACGCTTATCAGTCAAACCCCGATGCGGTGCACCCGGACTTGCGGGGCGTGGTGTGCAGCTTGGCGGCGCAGGCCGGCGGGCGCGATACTTTTGACCGGCTATGGGATTTGGAGGCGCGGGCCACTTTGCAGGAGGAAAAAATCCGTCTGCTGCTGGCCTTGTCGCGGTTTCAGGATGCCGGGCTGCTGAACGAAACCCTGGAGCGGTCGGTGTCGCCCCGGGTGCGCTCGCAAGATACCATCACCGTGGTGGCGGCAGTGGCCGCCAACCCCCGGGGCCGCGAACCGGCTTGGCAGTTCGTCAAGGATAACTGGGCCGAGTTCGATCGGCGCTACGGCGGGGGCGGCTTCGGGCTGATGCGGCTGGTGTCCATCTGCAACAGCTTCACCACCGAGGAGCGGCGGGCCGATGTGGAAGGCTTTTTCGCCGAACACCCCGCCCCGGCCGCCGAGCGCACCATCCGCCAGGCCCTGGAGCGCATCGGCCTCAATATCCGCTGGCTGGAGGGAAACCGGGCGGCGCTGAATGACTGGTTCGGGGTTAAGGCGGGTTAGGGGATGGCTTTCATAGACGCGGTGGCGGCGCTCAACAAATTCAAGCGCCGCCGCATCATCCGGGACTACGCCATTATCGGCGCGGTCGCCGCCACTGCGTATATGGAGCCGGTGTTTACCGAGGATATTGACGTGGTTATCTTGGCGGACAGCGATGAGGAATACTTGCGGGCTTACGGCGCCATTGCCGCAGAGTCCGAAACAATGGACGGGATGCATCATATACTAGGCGGGGTTCCGGTTCAGATATTCCCGTCTACGGTGATGCCGCTCTACCGCGATGCGGTGGAGCAGGCGATAAAAGTTCGGATTGACAGCATCCGCGCCAAAGTGGCTACTGCCGAACACCTGATTTTGATGTATCTTACAGCCAACCGGCCGCGCGACCGTATGCGGGTCGGCTATCTGCTGGAGGATGCGGACGAAAGCCGACTGCAATCCTTGTTGGAAAGGTTCGATGACTCGCAAAAAACCCTTGCCGCCCGGCTCCGAAGCCTGCGCGGAAGCAGTGTTCCGCGAAAAGGAGCAATGGCATCGCCGCCGGAAGCGCATGAGCCTGGCCCGGAAGCTGGAGGCCCTGGACCGGATGCGCCAAAGGCCCCCGATTAAGCTGGATATTTCGGAGTAACGGTTTGGTCTTGATGGAAGCGAATGAACGCATTAACGCCCTGAAATCGGCGCTGGGGCAGCGCATCTTGGTGCTGGACGGCGCGATGGGAACCGCCATTCAGTCTTTCAACCTGGGCCCCGAGGATTTCGGCGGCGCAGAATATGAGGGATGCAACGAGTATCTGGTCATTACCCGCCCTGACGTTATCGAAAGCATCCACCGGGGCCACTTGGACGCCGGGGCCGATATCGTGGAAACCGACACTTTCGGCGCCACCGCGGTGGTGCTGGCGGAGTACGGGTTGGCCCACGAGGCGCGGCGACTGAACCGGGTAGCGGCGGAATTGGCGCGGCGGGCGACCGACGCCGTCGGTACGCCGGAAAAGCCCCGGTTCGTGGCCGGGTCCATGGGGCCTACCACCAAGACCATCTCGGTGACCGGCGGCGTCACTTTCGACGAACTGGCCGACAGCTACCACGTACAAGCCGCCGGGTTGATGGAGGGCGGCGCCGATGTGCTGCTGCTGGAAACCGGGCAGGATACGCTGAACATCAAGGCCGGGCTGGAGGGCATTGACCGCGCCAGCGCCGAACTGGGCTACGAAATCCCGGTGGCGGTGCAAGGCACGGTGGAGCCGATGGGCACTCTGCTGGCCGGGCAGGATGTGGAAGCCTTGTATACCTCGCTGGCCCACCGGGAGCTGCTATGGATCGGCATTAACTGCGCCACCGGCCCCGCCTTTATGACCGACCATATCCGCTCGCTGGCGGCCATATCCCGTTTCCCGGTGGCCTGCATTCCCAACGCCGGTATGCCCGATGAGGACGGCAAGTATAACGAAACGCCGGAAGCTATGGCGGAAACGCTGGGCCGTTTCATCGAATCGGGCTGGGTCAACTTGATTGGCGGTTGCTGCGGCACGGTCAACGACCACGTTCACCGCTTGGGGCGAGCGGCGGAGGGCAAGCCGCCCCGCCCGCTGGCGGAATCGCGGGATACCCGCGTATCCGGCATCGAAGCCCTGCTGGTGGACGACCAGGTTCGCCCGGCCATCGTGGGCGAGCGCACTAATGTCTTGGGCAGCCGGCTTTTCCGGCGGCTGATCAATCAGGGCAAGTTTGAGGAAGCCGCCGAAATCGGGCGGCGGCAAGCCCGCAATGGCGCCCATATCCTCGACGTCTGTCTGCAAGACCCCGACCGGGATGAAGCCGCCGACATCGCCCAATTCCTCGACTTGGTGACTAGGAAAGTCAAGACGCCCATAATGGTGGACTCCACCGACCCGGCGGTCATTGAACTGTCGCTGAAACGGCTGCAAGGCAAAGCCATCATCAACTCGGTGAACTTGGAGGATGGGGAGGAGCGCTTTCAGGCGGTGGTGCCGCTGGCCCGGCGCTACGGCGCGGCTCTGGTGGTGGGCTGCATTGACGATGATAAGGAACAGGCCCAAGCCATCACCCGGGAGCGCAAGCTGGAGGTGGCCCTGCGCTCCGCCAAGCTGCTAACGGAAAAGTATGGCGTTCCTGAGGAAGATCTGATTTTCGACCCGCTGGTTTTCCCGGCGGGTACGGGCGATGTCAACTACATCGGCTCCGGCGCTGAAACCGTCGAGGGCGTGCGCCTGATTAAGGAAGCGCTGCCCCGCGCCAAAACCATCTTGGGCATATCCAACGTATCTTTCGGGCTGCCCGCCGCCGGGCGCGAAGTGCTTAACTCGGTATTCTTGTATCACTGCGTGCAGGCGGGGCTGGATTTCGCCATCGTCAACTCGGAGGCGATGATGCGCTACGCCGCCATCCCCGAAGCGGAGCGGCGGCTGGCCGAGGCATTGATCTGGTATACCGGCGATGACCCGGTGGCGGCCTTCGCGGCCCATTTCCGCGAAAAGTCCCCCACCGCCGGGGCGGGCTTGAACGACGCCGAGCGCCGTAGCCTGCCTCTGGACCAGCGCCTGGCCCTGGCGATCATCGAAGGCACCAAAGAGGGATTGGCCGATGATCTGGACGAAGCGCTGCAAGAGCGTACGCCTCTGGAAATCATCAATGGCCCCTTGATGGACGGCATGGCCGAGGTGGGCCGCCAGTTCAACGCTAACCAGCTGATCGTCGCCGAAGTGTTGCAGTCCGCCGAATCGATGAAATACTCGGTCAGCCGCTTGGAGCCGTATATGGAGCGGGTCGACAGCGCCTTGAAAGGCAAGGTGGTGCTGGCGACGGTCAAGGGCGATGTGCATGATATCGGCAAGAATCTGGTGGAAATCATATTGTCCAACAACGGCTATCAAGTAATCAACTTGGGCATCAAAATTCCGCCGCAGGAACTGATTGAAGCGTACCGGCAGCACAACCCCGACATCATCGGCTTGTCGGGGTTGCTGGTGAAATCGGCGCAGATGATGGTGGAAACCGTGCGAGATTTTCGGCAGGACGGGGTGTCGGTGCCGGTGCTGGTGGGCGGGGCGGCGCTGTCCAACCGCTTCACCCGCCTGCGCATCGCCCCGGAATACGGCGGCCTGGTGGCCTACGCCCCGGACGCGATGACCGGATTGGCTCTAGCCAACACGATCCAGGAAGCCGACGAAAGGGCTCGCCTGGCGGAGAGGCTGGAGGGCGAAACCGAGGCGATGCTCAACGACGGCGCCCGCCGCGCCGCCCCCGACGGCGGCGGCGCGCCGGATGTCCCCCCGGCCCAAGTGCGGCGGGCGGGCGACGGGTTCGCCATTCCCAACCCGCCCGACCTGCGGCTGCATACCTTGCGGGATTACAACTTGGAGGACATTTTCGGCTATATCAACCCGCAGATGCTTTATGTGCGGCATTTGGGCTACAAGGGCCGCTTCGCCGAGGACTTGGCCGCCGGGGAACCGGCGGCGATGGAACTGCGCGATTCGGTGCGCCGGGTGGAAGATCTGGTTTTGGCCCGCAGCGACATATCGGCCAGCGCGGTGTTCAAGTTTTTCCCTTGCCGCGCCGACGGCCAAACCCTGCTGATCTATTCCCCCGACGGGGCAACGGTTCTGGAGCGGTTCTACTTCGGGCGCCAGTCGCAACGCGAAGGGCTGTGCCTCGCCGACTACGTCCTGCCTCGGTCCGCCGGGGATGATTCCGCAATGGACTACGCCGGGATGTTCGTAACCACCATCGGCCCCGGGGTGCGGGATTTGGCGGCGCAATGGATCGCCGAGGGGCAGTTCCTCAACGCCCATATCCTGCAAGCCCTGGCCCTGGAAAGCGCCGAGGGTTTCGCCGAACTGTTGCACCGGCAGTTGCGCCGGATGTGGGGTTTCGCCGACCCGGCGGGCATTACCCCCTACGAACTGTTTCGCACGCAATACCGGGGGCGTCGCTTTTCTTTCGGCTACCCGGCCTGCCCCCGGCTGGAGGACCAGGAACCGTTGTTCCGCCTGCTGGAGGTTTCCCGGCACTTGGACGTGGAACTCACCGAGGGCTATATGATGGACCCCGAATCGTCGGTTTCGGCCCTGGTTTTCCATCACCCGGACGCCAAGTATTTCAACCTGAGCGAGCAGGATATAGCCCGGCTGGAATCCGAAATCGGTAAGCGTAGCCCCGTCTGAATCGGATGATCCGGCATAAGCGGGCTTATCCCGCCAATTCCGAAACCCGGATTGTGACCATACCCGCCGGAACGGGGAGGCAATGTGCAGAACATCAGCGAAATAGCGGACGGACTGGGCCTTAACCCGCAACACGTGCTGCCCTACGGCCACCACAAGGCCAAGATTTCTCTTGATGCAATGTCTGGGGACGCAATGTCCGGCGGCGGCGGGCAAGGCAAGCTGGTGGTGGTGACCGGCATTACGCCGACGCCGGCCGGCGAGGGAAAGACCACCACCGCCATTGGCCTCACGCAAGGGATGGGGCGGCTAGGCCACAAGGTGGCCGTGAACCTGCGGGAGCCGACTCTGGGGCCGATCTTCGGCATTAAGGGCGGCGGCACCGGCGGCGGGATGGCGCGCATCGTCCCCGAGGATGAAATCAACATCCATTTCACCGGCGACGCCCACGCCGTAGCCTCGGCCCACAACCTGCTGGCCGCGCTGGTGGACAATGCGGTATTCCGCCGCGCCATCCCCGATTTCGACGCCGACGGGATCCACTGGCCGCGGGTGACCGACGCCTCCGACCGCGGGCTGCGGCAGGTTATCGCCGGGGTTGGCGCCGCGGCCGGCGTCTACGGCCCCTTGCGGGAAGCCCGGTTCGACATCGTTTCCGCATCGGAAATAATGGCGATCCTGGCGCTGGCCGACGGGCCGGAGGATCTCCGGGAGCGGCTTTCCCGCATCGTAGTGGGCGTCACCCGCGGCGGGGCGCCGGTCAGCGTGGCGCGGCTTGGCGTCCAGGGCGCTCTTATGACGCTGCTGCACCAGACGGTTAGGCCCAATCTGGTGCAGACGCTGGAGGGCCAGCCGGCCCTGGTTCACGCCGGCCCCTTCGGCAACATCGCCCACGGGTGCAGCTCCATCCTCGCCGACCGGCTGGCCCTGCGCTATGCCGACTATGTGATAACCGAAGCCGGGTTCGCATCGGATTTGGGCTTTGAGAAGTTCATGCACATCAAGACGCGGCAAAGCGGGCTGATGCCTCGCGCCGCGGTGCTGGTGGCATCGGCCCGCGCCCTGAAGTGGCATGGCGGGGCGGGGCGGCGGAACCTCAACCGCCCCAACGAGGGCAGCGTAATCGCCGGCGGCCCCAACTTGGCGCACCATGTGGGGATCGTAACCGGCTTCGGCTTGCCCTGCGTGGTCGCCGTCAACCGCTTTGGTAGCGACAGCGCCGAGGAACTGGCGGCGGTAAAGCGCATCGCCCTGGAAGCCGGGGCAACCGCCGCGGTGGAATGCGACGGCTATTCCCGAGGCGGAGCGGGCGCCGAGGAACTGGCCCAAGCAGTAGCCGACGCCGCCCAATCCGACCGCCCGATAACCTACGCCTACCCTCTGGACGCCCCGGCGCAAGACAAGGCGCTGGCCCTCGCCCGCAAAATCTACGGCGCCGACGATGTGGTATGGTCGGCGCAGGCCCTGAGCCAACTGAAATACTTTGAATCCCAAGGATGGGGCAATCTGCCCATCTGCATGGCAAAGACTCACCTGTCTATTTCCCACGACCCGGCCCTGCGCAACCGACCGCAGGGCTACACCTTCCCGGTAAACGATCTGCGGGCATCGGTAGGCGCCGGATTCCTCTACGCCCTGGCCGGCCGCATCGAAACCCTGCCCGGCCTGCCCACCCGCCCCCGCGCCCTGGAAATGGACGTCACCCCCGAAGGCGAGGTCACCGGAATCCTGAACTAAAAGCGATGGATAGTTTGCTGCAAAACTCGACAACAGACGGAGGTTGTTATGTTAGTTGGAATGTCAACTGATCCAACTGAGCATCGTGGCAGTCCACAGGTCATTTTTGCGGAGGTACGACTCGTAAATGGTCGCTGGGTGGTGGAAAATGATGTCGCATACTATGTCAAAGAAGTAAAAACACCCCACGAAGCGGCAAAGAAATACTTGTCCGAAGTCTGCCAGTTGCAGAATGTGAGTCCATTGCGTCCGGGGATCGACTTCTAATTCCTTATATACGGAGACTGCTGATGCGCGTGGCGATGATTCACGCCCTGGCCGAGTCCATTCCCCCGGTGCGGCTGGCGTTTCAGGACGAATTTCCCGCCGCCGAGGTAATCAACCTGCTGGACGAGGGGTTGCTATTGGACTTCCCCGGCAGCATCACGCCCGGCCTGCGCCGCCGGATGAGCGACCTTATCTGCTACTGCCAAGATAACCACGCCGACGCCATCGGGCTGGCCTGCTCGGTCTACGCCCCGGTGGTGGATTCCGTCCGCGACTTGGTGAACGTGCCGCTGGTGTCATCCTACGGACCGGTGGTGCATGAAGCCGTCGCCGCCGGGCCGCGCATCGGCGTCATCGCCTCCAACGATGCCACTATGTCCGATTCAGAGTATTATCTACGTCGGGCGGCGCGGGAAGCCGGGGCGCAAATTTCGATCAAGCAGCGGCTGGCCCCGGACTTGATCGCCGCGCTGCGGGAGGGCGGCCCAACGGCCTTTGCGTTGCGGCTGGAGCAGGAAACTCTTGCATTGGCCTCGGAGGCGGACGTAGTGCTGTTGAGCCAGTTTTCCTTTGCCGGCGCCCTGGAGCATCTGCGTAGCATATCCCCTATCCCCGTGCTGTCGGCGCCCCACAGTAGCGCCCGCGCACTGAAACGAATGCTGGAGGCGTAAGTATGGCGAAAACGCCCGAACTGGAGCGGGTTATCGCTCTGGCCGCGGAGTTGGGCAACTTCGACGAATCCTATGGCGTCATTGAGGGTCTGCGCCGCTCTTTTGAGCGGGTGACCGATGCTTTGACCTTTGACGGCACTGCCGCTTATCAACGGGTGAACGCGGGCGGTTTGCCCGCGGAATGGGCGGCCGACGAAAGCGCCGCCGGCGATCATGCGGCGCTATACCTGCACGGCGGCGGCTATGTCATCGGCTCCGTCCGCACGCACCGGGTATTGATGGCCGGGCTTTCCCGGGCATCGGGCGCCCGGGTGCTGGGGCTGGAGTACCGGCTGGCCCCGGAACACCCGTTTCCGGCGCCGGTGGAGGATGCGGTGGCGGCCTACCGCTGGCTGCTGCGGCAAGGCTACGCTCCGGGGCGGATCGCGGTGGCCGGCGATTCGGCCGGCGGCGGCCTCGCCGTGGCGATGCTGGCGCAAGCCCGCAGCTACGGCCTGCCCCTGCCCGCGGCGGCGGTGTGCTTTTCTCCGTGGGTTGATCTGGAGGGCATCGGCGATTCAATGACCGCCAACGCCGGCAGCAGCGATATGGTGGAGCGCGATGGCCTGCTGTTTATGGCGAATGCCTACCTGAACGGCGCCAACCCCCGCGCCCCGCTGGCCGCGCCGCTGTACGCCGACCTCCGCGGTCTGCCGCCGACGCTGATCCAGGCGGGCGGCGCGGAAACGCTGTTGGACGACTCCACCCGCTTGGCGGAGGCGGCGCGGGCGGCGGGCGTAGCCGTGGAGCTGGACGTCTGGGATGATATGATTCACGTCTGGCAGCTATTCGCGCCGATGCTGCCGGAAGGCCGCCAGGCCCTGGCCCAAGCCGGGGCGTTCATCCGAAAGCATACCGGAGGTTAGCGATGATTTACGATTTCAGGATGTACACCCTCAAGCCGGGGGCGACGCCCGACTACCGCGCCGGGGTCAAGGAAGTGGGGCTGCCCATCCGGCAAAGCCACTGCGTTGCCTTGTCGGGTTGGTACTGGAGCGACATCGGGGCGTTGAACCAGGTAGTGCATATCTGGGGCTACCGGGATCTGGCGCATCTCAATTCGGCCAAAGCCGCGGTATACGCCGACCCCGACTGGGGCGGCAAGTATGTTCCCCGGGCGCAGCCTTTGGTGGCATCGCAAAAGACTTGGCTGATGCAGTCGCCCGGCTTCGCGCCGGTGTACCCGGTGGAGTGCGACATCCCGGCGGCCGGCACGCCGGAGTTCCAGGCCAAGAACGATATGGTGTTCGATTTCCGGCAGTACACCCTGCACCCCGGCGGCCTGCCGACCTATATGGCGGCGGTGGAGGAAGTGGCCCTGCCCATCCGCCAGCGCCACGGCGTCAAGCTGGCCGGCTGGTTCTACAGCGACTTGGGCGAGCTGAACCAGGTAGTCCACATCTGGGCATTCGACAACGTAAAGCATTTGGAGTCGGCCAAAGCGGCGGTGGCGGCGGATCCTGAGTGGGGCGGGGTCTACATCCCCCGGGTCCGCGGCGTAATCGCGGCGCAGAACACGTATTTGATGAAGACTACGGAGTTTGGGCCTACGCCGTAGATGGAATGCTTACCCTTAACCGTCGGCCCGATGACTTTATAACAACGGTTAAGGGATTGTTTGGCCGCCGCAGATGCACAGGATTGTATTCACCAATGATTTCAATTCTGGGCATTGTTGTATTGCTATGTTCAGGTCTGCTTTATCCAAGATTCTGTTAGCGTCGCGAGGCTTCACGTAGTTATAACGGCCTTGTCCTCGGCGGAGTATATTTTTGATAAGCTGTGATGGCGGGTTATTATGGTTAATCCTTTCAGGGTTGCCGACTGGGGCGGCTTGATTATGCCCGCCTGCCAATTCTTGGATTCTACGCCAATATGGAAGTAGCCATGCTTCAAACTCGAACTGTGCTGCATGGGGATGAAACCTTGGCTCATGGCCTACCCACTGGCGCATCTTTGTTTTGGCGTCTGCCGCGTCGGAAAAGTCTGGGGGATTTGCGCCAGTGTAAACGTCGGTCAAGGCTATCACGTGGTCTGAAGGACTGCGACGATCAGACAAGAGACGCGCAACTTCCCTTTTTAATTTGTCGCCTTTGGGAATACTTCCATTATATGGATAAGGATCGAGGATAGGCATTCCGTCGGCCACGTGTGGCCTAAGATAGTTCCTCAAGTGTGGCATAAATGCTTTCTCGGTGCTACCCTCAACTATCAAAGTAATTTTCATGAGCGCCCACCCATACGGCCCATTTGCCAAACTTCATCCAAGCTGTACTCCGTCAACCACTCATCCAATTCAAGGGAGTCTCCCCAAGCCATTGACGCCCCGCCGTCTTCATCAACATCCATAACGACGACTTCGCTAGGGTTCAAAAATCGTACCAGTCTGTCTGAGTGGGTGGCAAGTATGATTTGTGTACGATTTGATGCCTCGCGCATCAGGTCGGATAGAAGCGAAAGTAATTCAGGGTGCATACTTACTTCCGGTTCGTCGATCATGGTGATAGTAGGTAGGTCTGGACTCTGCAACAGAGAAACCAACCACAGAAAGCGTAGAGTTCCTTCAGAAAGTTCATTCATATTGAACGGGTTCCTGAAGGTTTTCTCTTTCCAAGTCATAGAAATCATTCCGGTGGCGACGACAGGAAAGCCGAGGGCTTCGAATTTGGGAAACACTACTTTCAGAGCATCTTCCACAGCCTCATATTTTCCGTGATCGGTTTCACGGAGATTGTAGAGGAATGGAGCTAAATCTTCTCCATTTTGTCCAGGCAAAGTGGTTGGCCGCAACTGCTGTGGCAGTTTTATTGGAGCACGCTGTCCCACATCTAAGACGTGGTACTGCTCAGTTGAGCTTAGAGTTCGCCTCGATTGTTCTGTCTGTCGGTACATTCTGGGGATTTGCGACAATGCCGATTCCAGAGAATCGTATTCCCAATCCAGTTTTTGAAGTCTCTGAGTGCTGGGATCAGAAAATTGGATATCGTCATATTTTGCATCAATGTGTTTGAATGGATTCTGGTATCCCGGTGTAGTTTGAGTTAGAAACTCTTCAGATATGGCGTATCCTGTTCCTTGAGGCACTAAGCTGAGATTGTAGTTAAGCGGTTCGTAACCAGGATTGTCTATCTCAGCTTTTAGGATGATGCTTCCCAAATTGTCGCGGGTAATCACGGCAGCGATGCCGCTCAAATCGCTAAGCCGTTGACGCATTGAACCTCTCGCCGACGCCGCCAGCAACGACAATGCGTCCATAAAGGAAGTCTTGCCGACGCCGTTGGCGCCGATCAGGGCCATCATTGGGCGCATTTCAATGTCGACGTCTTTCAGGCGCCGGAAACCGGCGATTCCGATCCGCTTGATCTTTACCATATCCAGCTTCCCCTTGATGTGAGTCCGCATCCTATTTTATTCCCCCGCCGCCGCCGAGTCAACGCGGCGGCGGGGCGTTCCGGCGCCCTAGCTGTGGCAGCCGCGGGCTTGGATGTCCCATACGGCTTCGACTTTGCCTTTGCGTAGCCCTATGAAACGATCCCAGCGGCTTACCATTGCGTCTTGTTGCGCCGGGATTAGCAGGGCTTGGTCGCCGGGGCGGAGGGTGGCGCCTTCGGCTAGGCGAATTATGGCGTGGTCGTTGTCCATTGATTCTATGGTTGCGCCGGGGATGTTGTCGACTTCGGGCATACCGCGGAGGGAGCCTACGGCGCGGGCGCCGGCGTCGCCGATGGCAATGCCGGGGCGGGGGGCGCTGATGATGGTGGTCAGCACTTTGGCGGCGTAGCTGAATTCGGTCATATAGCCGTAGTGGGTTTCCATCAGCAGGTAGCTGCCGCCCTGGATTTCGGTTACGCCGGGGATTTCCCCGGCTATGTCGTAGCTCCAGGTTTCGCCGGTGGACACGATTGCCACGGGCAGGCCGGATGCTACGATGGCGTCTTTCAGGTCTATGACGCCCTGGATTACGCGGTTGCCCTCGGTTACGCGATCCTCCCGGTCGGGCATTTCCGGTATTACTTGGTGGCTCATGATGCCGCGGAAACTTAGGCCGGGCAGCGCGGCGATGTCTTGGGCCAGGGCCACGCCTTGCGCGGTATCCTGGACGCCGCAGCGTTTCAGGCCGGTTTCCAGTTCGATTACCACGCCGAGGTCTACGCCTTGGGCCGCGGCTTCTTGGGACAGGGCGCGGGCGTTGTTGGGGCTGTCGCAGGCGACCATCAGCTCGGCCTGGCGGGCTAGGGCGCAGAGGCGGCGGATTTTCAGTTCGCCCACTACTTCGCTGGTGATGAACACGCTGGGGACGCCGCCGTGAACCATCACTTCGGCCTCGGATACTTTGGCGGCGCAGACGCCGCCGACGGTGCCGCCGCGCCGGATTTGCCGCAGCGCGATGGCCGGCGTTTTGTGGTTCTTGCTGTGGCCGCGCAGTTTGCTGGGCTTGTCGCGGTAATAGTCGGCGATAACGTCCATATTGTGGTCCAGCGCATCCAGGTCCAGCACTAGGCAGGGGGTGTCGAGTTCCGACATTGGCGTGCCGGGCAGGGGCGTTTCGGTGTCCATCATTGCTTGTCTCCCGTTGCTGGTTTCCGTGCGTTGCGTTTGATTTTCCTTTAGGCGAAGCGGCCGCGGGCGGATAGAGGCCAGTAGCCTTCCAGTTTGCCGTGGCGGATGGCGCGGAGGTAGTCGTACTGGTTGACGCAGGCGGCCAGTTCGTAGGGGGCCAGCCTGGCTTTTTGGCCGGGGGCCAATCCGTCATCCTGACTCGGCCCAAGGGCGTTGCTTTCCAGTTCTACGACGCCATGCTCGGCGCTGAAGCGGGCGGCGATGGCGCCGGGATGGCCCTGCAATACCGGGCGGCCTTGATCCGGGCCGGTGGCCTTGTGGCCGGCGTCCAGAACGGCCATATCCGCCGTCGGGCGGCTGATTACGGTAGACAGTACCATCGCGGCCAGGGACAGCTCCGGCAAGTGGGTTTGCAGGCGGACGTCCATCAAGGGGTAGCGTCCGGCGCGGACTTCGGTGATGCCGGGGAGTTCGGCGGCGGCGGCGTGGCAGTGGGCGCCGCCGACGCTTACTTCCGGCACCGACAGCCCGGCGCTTTCCAGCAGGTCTTTGGCGTCTAGGGCGGTCTGCAAGTTTTGGCGGGTTTGCCGGGCGTGATCCGCCGGGTCGCCGCCCGTTGGGCCGGGGACGGTGGCCATTATACCGCGGAAATGCAGTCCGGCGGCGGCGTTGACGGCGCGGGCCAGGGCCACGGCGTCGGCGCCCGGGGCTACGCCGCACCGGCCCATACCGGCTTCGATCTCTACCAGCACGCCCAGATCCGCCCCGGACGCGGCGGCGGCTTCGGATAACTGCGCTACGTTGTCGATGCCGTCTACCGCTACGGATATTCCGGCTTGCGATGCCAGGGCGCAGAGGCGGCGGATTTTCGACGGGGTGACTACCTGGTTCGCCAGCAGTAGGTCGTTGAAACCGGCGGCGGCGAACACTTCGGCCTCGCCCACGGTGGTGGCCGCTATGCCGCGGCTGCCGGGGGCGGACAACTGGCGCCGCGCCACTTGCGGGCAGAGGTGGCTGGTCACCACGGGACGCACTGTGACGCCCGTGCCGGCGAAATAGCCTTGATAGGTTCGGATGTTGCTTTCCATCAAGTCCAGGTCAACCACCAGCGCCGGGGTGTCCAGTTCCTCTACCGGCGTGCCGGCGGGTTGAAAGATGGGGCGTTCCATAGGGCGTCACTCCAGCCGTTGAGTTGACTTCAGAATAACAGATCGGAATAGGGATTATGTTCGGGGTATATACGTAGATACGTTAGGTTGCAATCGCGGCTTGGCAGTGCCACAATTCCGGCTATGGATGGATTGCTGAACGGGGTCAAGGCGCTGGACTTGACCCACTATTTCGCCGGCCCCTATTGTACGCGGCTGCTGGCCGGGTTGGGGGCGGAGGTGGTCAAGGTGGAGCGGCCGCCGTCGGGGGATCCGCTACGGCGGCTGGGGCCTTTCGCGGGCAACCCCGGCGTCTACCGCTCCCCGGACGGCGATGCTGCCCCGGTGGAGGATGGCGCGTGGCATTTGTATCTGAACGCGGGCAAGCGCAGTTTGGCATTGGACCTCAAGACCGGACCGGGGCGCCAAATTCTGTTGCGGTTGGCGCAAGAGGCCGACTTGCTGGTGGAGAACTTTGCGCCGGGAACGCTGGAGCGGCTGGGGCTGGGTTACGATGAGTTGCGTAGCGTCAACCCGGCGCTGGTGGTTACGTCGATCAGCAACTTCGGGCAGACCGGCCCTTGCCGCGACTGGGGGGCGGCGGAGGTGAATCTTTATGCGATGGGCGGCTTGATGAACATCACCGGCGAACCGGACCGGGAGCCGCTCAAGGAGGGGGCGCCGCTGGCGCAGCTTGGCGCCGGGCAGAACGCTTTTGTCGCCGCCCTGGCCGCTCTGATGTATGCCGAGGAAACGGGCGAGGGGCAGCGCATAGATATTTCCATCGCCGAATACGCCACTAATATATTGGAAAACGCTTTGATGCAATATAGCTACTCCGGGCAAGAATACACTAGGGTTGGCAACAGGGGGTACGGGCGGGCGGCTTGGGGGATCTATCCTTGCCGCGACGGGTTCGTGGGCATCATCGCCGGCCCTGACCATCGGTGGCCGGAGGTGGCGCGGATTATGGAGCGGGAGGAACTGGCCGATCCTCGTTTCGCCTCCCGCCGCGGGCGGCAGGATAACGCTGATGAGGTGGATGCATTGATGCTGCCCTGGTTGCTGGACCACGATAAGGTGGACATTTTCAAGGCCGGGCAGGATAGCGGGCTGGGCTTCAGTTTCGTCGCTACTATGCGGGATATTCTTGAGATGGAGCAGTTGTTGGCGCGGGATTACTTCGTGGGGCTGGCGCATCCGGCGGCGGGGACGCTGCGCTACCCGGGGGCGCCGGTGCGGCCCATCCTTCGACAAGCTCAGGATGAGGGGGCGGCGCGGGATGAACGGCAGTTGCAGGATGAACGGCGGGCGGGGGATGAACGGATAGTGCAGGGTGAACGGACGGCGCGGGGTGATGGGGCGGCGGCGGGGGATGATTGGGCTTGGGTGTTTCGCCGGGCGCCTTTGTATGGCGAGCATACCGCTGAGGTTTTGTCGGATTGGTTGGGTTTTGATGATGCTCATATCGCGTATCTGGCGGAATTGGGGGTTGTTCAGTGCTGAAGCCTGCGGCCGGGCAGCCGCTAAGGAATTACCGGATTTTGGATTTGTCGCGGATTTGGGCCGGGCCATATTGCACCAAGCTGATGGCGGATTTGGGGGCGGAGGTGATTAAGCTGGAGTCGTTGAGCGTTTACGATTCCCACCGGGGGCCGGTAAGCCCGGCGCGGGGGATTGCCGCCTATCCTGATGGCGAACCGGGGGCTGAGCCTTGGAACCGCAATGGCTGGTTTAACTGTCTGCACCTTTCCAAGTATGGCGTAACTCTGGAGCTTACCTCCGAAGCGGGCGAAGCCGGCGATGCCGGCGATGCCGGCGATGCCGGGCGGCGGGTGTTTGAGCGATTGGTGTCCATCAGCGATGTCCTGATCGAAAACTTCCGGCAGGGGAGTCTGGAGCGTTTGGGCTATGATTATGCCGCGCTGCGGCGGATCCGGCCTGATTTGATTTATGTATCTATGCCGGCCTTTGGCAACACCGGCCCCTGGAAGGGCTATTTGGGCTATGGGATTGGGCAAGAGCAGCTTTCCGGGATGGCGCATCTTACCGGCTATGCCGGCGACGGGCCGATGAAGTCGGGGATTAACCACGGCGATCCGATCACCGGCTCGCACGCCGCGGGGTTGCTGCTGGCCGCCCTGCGCCATCGCCGGCGCACCGGGGAAGGGATGTACATCGATGTTTCGCAGCAGGAGTCGTCGGTGGCCCTTACCGGGGGCGAGGTTTTGGCTTACCAGATGACCGGCCGGGAGCCGGAGCGGATGGGCAACCGCTCCCGGTGGCACGCCCCGTCGGGGGCTTATCCCTGCGCGGGCGAGGATCGCTGGATCACCATCGCCGCGGTCGACGAAAGGCAGTGGGCGGCGCTGGCGAACGTTATGGCGTCGGATACGGACGCTCCCGAATTGGCGGCCGATGCCCGGTTCGCTACGGCGCAAGTCCGGCTGGCGCATCAAGATGAGTTGGACGCCATAATATCCCGGTGGACGGGGGCGCGAGACGCTTTCGCGCTGGCGCAACGGCTGCAATCGGCGGGGATACCGGCGGCTCCGGTGATGCGCGGCCCTGATCTGTTGCAAGACCCGCATTATAAGGAACGGGAAACGTTTCTGACGGTAGACCATCCGCAGGTGGGGCCTCGGCAATATCCGGGGCTGCCCTGGAAAATGTCGGCTACCCCCGGCCAAGTCCGCGCCCCGGCGCCAATGCTGGGTCAGCACAACCGCGAAATCTACGGCGAACTCTTGGGGATGGCGGCGGCGGACATTGATGCGCTGGAATCCGGCGGGGTTATCGGGACTAAGCCCACCGGGTCACGGATTATTTAGTTGCCAAAAGCCGAAATTCCCGCAACCGATAAGGGGCGTCAACCGCATTCCCTTTAACTGGCGATTTCCTCGCAATGGAGTATACGAACATAACATCTGTCAATCCAGGTGTCAACCCCATTCCTTTTAACGGGCAATTCCCCCATTAGAGAGATGGTCAAGGGCGGGGGTGAACGATTGCCCAAATCAAATTACGGAGACGGCAAATGTCCGAACCGGAAGTGATCTACGAAATCAAGGACGGCATCGCCTATATCACGCTGAACCGGCCGGAGAAGCTGAACGCGATCAACCCCGAGATGCGGGAACTGTTGTGGGACGCTTTTCAGGATGTGAAAGATAATCCCGAGGTGCGTTGCGCTATCGTTACCGGGCGGGGCCGCGCCTTTTCCACGGGGCACGATTTGGTGGCGATGGCTAACGCCCGCGCCAATGAAGGGCCCAGCACCGGCGATTTGTATGTTGAGCAGTCGAAGATCTGGAAGCCGATTATATCGGCGATTAACGGCGTCTGTTTGGCGCAGGGGTGCGGCATTGCGTTGGGCAGCGACATTCGCATTGCGTCCAGCGAGGCGCGGTTCGGGTGGCCGCAGGCCAAGCGGGGGATATCGTCGGTGAGCGGGCCGGCACTGCTGTCGCAGGTGGTGCCGCGCAACATCGCCTTTGAGTTTCTGTTCACCGGGGAGTTCGTGGACGCCCAGAAGGCGCTGGAGTTGATGCTGGTCAATTATGTGGTAGCCCCCGAGGAAGTAATGCCCCGCGCCGAGGAAATGGCCCGCAAGATAACCGCCAACGCCCCCTTGTCGCTGGCGGCCATCAAGGAGGCGTCGATCAAGGGCAGCGAGATGGGTTTGGCGGAGCGCGTGGCCTACGCCCAGCAGAAGCGCGATGAAGTGCTGCAAACCGAGGATGCTCAGGAGGGCGTCCGCGCTTTCGCGGAAAAGCGCCCCCCGGTCTGGCGGGGGCGGTAGGCTTGGGCTTGCGATTGTACGGGGCGAAACTTGCAATTGGACGTCCATAAACTTGCAATTGGACGGATGTTGAGTTGCAATTGTACTCAGTCGGATTTACAATCGGACGATGGTTGAACGCGCTTTATATCCGCGCTTTATTGAGGCTCGGCTGAACGAGGCCCTTGAGGATTCGCCGGTGGTTCTGATTCAGGGGCCGCGCCAGTGCGGGAAAACCACTTTGGCGCGGACGGCTTGCCCATCCCATTCCTATATCAGCTTTGACGATGATGTGGTGCGGGGCGGGGCGGCGGCTGACCCGATGGGCTTCATCGCCGACCTGCCGGAGCGGGTGGCGCTGGACGAAGTGCAGCGGGCGCCGTCCCTTTTCACCGCGCTGAAGCTGGAGGTGGATCGCCGCCGGACGCCGGGGCGGTTCGTGCTTACCGGGTCGACTAATGTGCTGGCAGTGCCTACGGTGCAGGATTCGCTGGCCGGGCGGTTGGAAACGGTGCGGCTGCATCCATTGTCCCAGGGCGAGATGGGGCATTGCCGGGTTGCCGATAACGGCTTTATCGCGGCACTTTTCGGCGGGGATTTTAGCTTGCGGCGCAGCGAAAGGCTGGGCGCCGGGTTGGCGGAGCGCATCGCGTCCGGGGGGTATCCGGCGGCATTGACCCGTCCGTCCGGGCGGCGGCGGCTGAACTGGTACGCCAATTATATTGACGCCCAGGTGCAGCGGGATATTGGGGATATAGCCCGGATCAGCGGGCTTGACGCTTTGCCGCGGCTGTTGTCTTTGGCGGCGGCGCAAACGGCGCAGTTGTTCAATGTGAGTCGGCTGGCGGCCCCGTTCCAACTTAGCCGCCCGACGATAGGGCAATATGTGGCGCTGCTGGAGCGGGTGTATCTGCTGGAGCGGCTGCCCCCGTGGTATCGGAACCGGGAAAAGCGGCTGGTCAAGACGCCGAAGCTGCACTTGGGCGACACCGGGCTGGCGTGCGCTCTGCTGGGGGCGGACGCCCGGACGTTGGCCGCCGACCGCGCTCTGCTGGGGCAGTTGCTGGAGACTTTTGTGTTCCAGGAGTTGCGGCGTCAAGCGGGTTGGCACGATGGGCCGGTTAGCTTTTTCCATTACCGGGACAAGGACCAGGTGGAGGTTGACATTGTTCTGGAGCGGGGGCGGTTGGTGGCCGGGGTTGAGGTGAAAGCGGGCGCCACGGTGACCTCCTCCGATTTTCGCGGATTGCGCCGGTTGAAGGATGATGCCGGGGGCGATTTCGCCGCCGGGGTGGTGTTGTATGACGGGGAGAGCGCCGTGGGTTTTGGCGATGGCTTGTATGCCGTTCCGGTTCGGATGCTTTGGGAATCGCTTTGACCCAGCGGCCGGGCGGCGGCTAATTGCCTTAACCCGGCGGATGCTTGGCGGTCAATCCTCATTAACCCGGCGGTTGCCCGGCGGGCCGTGTTAGAATAGGCCAGCTTACTTGCCAATTCGGGAATCCAGAGGGGGATTTATGACTACGTTGACTGCGGCGGAATCGGTGGCTATGAGCCCGGCTGGGTTGGAGAATGTGCGGCGGGTGTTTTGGCGGCAGATTGGGGAGGGGTTGCATCCTGGGGCGGGGCTGGCGGTTTACCGTTATGGGCAGTTGGTGCTGGACATTTGTGGCGGCGTGGCGGATAACGCTGTTGGGCGGCGGGTGGATGACGGCACTATGTTTGTGCTGTTTTCGTCGACCAAGCCTTTGGCGGCCGCCTGCGTTTATATGCTGAAGGAACGGGGGCGGCTGGATTGGGATGATGCGGTCGCCAAGTTTTGGCCGGAGTTCGGGCGGCAGGGCAAGGAGTCGGTGACCATCCGCCATTTGCTGAGTCATCAAGGGGGCTTTCCTGATACGCCGGCGGATCTGCCCTGGACCGACTGGCACGATTGGGGCAAGGTGTGCGCCGCGATGGAGCAGGCGGCGCCCAAGTTCGTCCCCGGCGAAACCTTGTCGTATCATCCGATCAACTACGGGTGGGTGATCGCGGAGCTGGTGCGGCGGGTGGACGGGCGGACTTTCGACCGCTTTCTGGCGGAGGATTTGGCGGCGCCGTTGCGGATGGAGGATACCTATGTGGGGCTGCCGGCGGAGCTGGAGGGCCGGGTTTCCCGGATCCATTTGATGGAGGCGGACGCTGATGCCAACGGCTATGCGGTCACTTTTGACCGCCCGGAAGTGCATCGGGTGATCTGCCCGGGGGCCAACGGGATCGCCACGGCGGGGGATTTGGCGCGGTTTTACGCGATGCTGGAGCGGCGGGGGACATTGGACGGGGTCAAGGCGCTGCGGCCGGAAACCGTGGCCGAGGGCATGGCGCTTCAGGCCGAGGGGATCGATCAGTCGCTGGGGCTGTTCGCGCAACGGTCGTTGGGGTTGGCGTTGAACGATGAGCGGATGGGGCGTCCGTCGGGCAATCCCAGGCACACCTTCGGCCACGGGGGGGCGGGGACGTCCATCGGCTGGGCGGATTGGGACACCGGGCTGGCGGTGGGGTACATCACCAACGGGTTCCGGGGGGCGGAAAAGAACAATGCGCGGCTGGCGGAGGTATCGCAGGCAGTGCGCGACGCCTGCGCCTAGGGCGGGTTCGGGCGGCGGGGGCGTTTCGGGCATAGCGGCCTCTCTTTTTGGGGAGGCTTACCCCCATTCTAGCCTTTTCCATTAGGGGGGATTTTTTTACTTTGGTTGCATTTGGTTGCATTTGGTTGCTTTTTTCCGGGGGTTAGCTTTGGGGGTGGGGGTTGGGGTGTTGCTTTTTGGGGCTGGAATGGGTGGGATTTTTCGATTTTTGTTGCATTTGGTTGCTTTTTTGGGGCATTTTGCGACACTTTGCGCCGGTTGGGGGGGCGGGTTTGGGTGGTTTTCTTGGGTCTGGGATGGTGTTGGGTGCGGTTGGCGGGGGGCGCCCCCACCCTAACCCTCCCCCGGAGGGGGAGGGGATTTTTTTGTTTCCGGGATGATAGGGGGATTTTCGGGATTCAGGGTGCATTTTTGGGGTGAAAAGTGGGGGAATTTTTTTTATAACCTACCATTTCCTACCATTTCCTACCATTTGGTTGGGGTTTAGCTTTGGGGTTGGGGGTTGAAATGGGCGGAAATGGCGGAAAACCCGCCCATTTTTCCCCCCGTTTGGCGCCGTTTTGGGCGGTTTTGGGGGGGGTTGGGTTTGGGGCGTATTGGGTTGTTAAGGGGCGGGGCGGCGTCGGGTTAGCGGTCGGGTAGGTAGAGTTTCATTAGGAGGGTTAGGCGGCCGGTTTTGTGGATTCTGTAGGGGAGTAGGGCTTGGACGATGCCGTAGGGGGTGGGGTGGATTTTGATGCTGCGGTTTCTTTGGAGGTAGCGGATGAGGCGCATAGAGTTCAGGAAGGGGGGGAGCAGGGGGCCGTCTCGGGCGAAATCGGGGACCATCAAGACGACGTCGGGGAAGGGCTGGTTGTGGGTGCGTTCGGCGATGTCGGCGGTGTCCCAGAGTTGGCAGAGGTTTTCGGCGCGGCGGCGTAGGCGGAGGATTAGTAGGGGTAGGGCGTATCGGCGTTTTAGGGCGTCTAGGCGGGCGCGGAGTTGGGTGATGGACATTTGCGGCTCCTGGTTGGGGCGGGTTTAGGTTATTGGTTCTATTGTAGCGGTGGGGTTGGGGGTTTGGCAAGGGGGTTGGCGTTAGTGGGGGCGTTCATTCATCCTTCGACAAGCTCAGGATGAATGGGGGGTTGGGGTTCACCCCCACCCTAACCCTCCCCCTTAGGGGGAGGGGATTATGTTCGGCCAATGCGTTGCCCCCTGCGGGGGCGCATTGGCCGCAAGGGGATGGGCGCGGTGGCCCTGCGCCGGGAATTGGGGGATGATTTGCTGCAACCCTCCCCCTAAGGAGGAGGGGATTTGTTGCGTAGGGGGAGGGGATTTGTTGGTTGTTTTGGGGGGTTGGGGGTTGGGTTTGGCGGGGGTGTTGTTTGGGGGGTTAGGTTTGTGGGGGGGGGTTGGGTTTGATTTCTAGTTGCCAGCGGGTTTTGGCCCAGGTGGTGCGGCGGTGGAAGGTGTCTAGTTGCTCTTGCATCCGGGCGTTGGTGGGGATGCGGCCGGCGGCGCGGGCTTTTTCGATGGTTTGTTGGGGGGTTAGTTTGTTGCTTTTGTCGCTGTTGCAGGGGGCGCAGGCTAGGGCGCGGTTCCAGCAGTCGTCGTTGGAGCCGTCGGGTTCTTTGGGGGCTACGTGGTCTAGCTGGAGGGTATTTCGCCCTCGGTGATGATGCCCAAGTCGGGGTGTTTGTGGAATTGGCGGCGGATGACGGTCCAGGCGCGGGGGGCAGGGCGCAGGCGATCCTGCGGCGCGATAAAGGCGATGCAGGCGACGGCGCTGTCGCTGTGGGCGTGTCGGATGGATTCGATGGGCAGGGCGAGGCCGGGGTTTAATTCCTCTACGCTCTTAGGGTGGGTTCGCGCTCCGGGGGCGCGTTGCGGGATGTCCGGTATCAGGTTACGGCTATGGGCGGTCGCCTCTTACAGTTGGGGGGCGGAGCGGGCGATGGATCTGCGGTTAGGGCATGGGTGGGGTTTCGGGGGGGCAGGGGGGATGCGCTTGGGCAGGGTCAGGATGATTTCGGGGGAAAGGTCCGCCATTTGCCGCAGGTTTCCGCCGTGTTGGGCGGGCGTTGGGTAGTTTTGGGTATTGGGTTTGGGTGATTTCCATAATCCGGCGGCGGGATCGGGATTGTCAGATTTTAGCGTGAATACGCATCAGGGTGTGTTGGGGGTGCGCCCCCACCCTAACCCTCCCCCGGAGGGGGAGGGGATTTGTTGGTTGTTGGGGGGGGTATTTTCCGCTCATTTTCGCGTATTTGGGGGTTGGATGGGGGGCGTTGATGTTTTGGCGAGGGCGGGCGGCGCCCATTTCATCCTTCGACAAGCTCAGGATGAAATGGGGGCGGAGCGGGGATGGTTGGGGGCCGGGCGGTTGGGGGGGTGGGATTTTTTTGTTTTCGGTTGGGGGGGGGTGGGATTTTTGTTTTCGGTTGGGGGGGGGTTGTTTTCCGTTCCATTATGGTGCGGGTAGCTCCGGTGGGGTTGGATTTCCGGGGGGCTTGGGCTTGATTTCCAGCTCTCAGCGGGTTTTGGACTAGGATGGGCGGGGGCGGTCTTGCCGCGGTTTATTGTAGTATAGTTGTTCCAAAGGCGTTGGGTGTAGGCTATTCCAAGAATGGGGGGAGTCTAGAATTGGGGGCAAGTTGCGGCGGGCGGCTTTGCCGTGGGGGGAAAGGCGGTTACAATGGGCGGGGGGTTTGGGTGGGGAAATTCGGGGGCGGGACGGTTTTGATGCGTTCAGCTTGGTCTAACGATTTTTTGGGGCTGGCGGTGGCTACGGGGTTTGTGCTGAATTTGTTTTTGGCGAGCAATATTTTGTTGTGGACCGGGCATAGGACGGCGTCGTGGGCTACTTTGGGGGCGGGGTTCGGGGTGTATTCGCTGGTGCAGCTTTATTATGCCTTTTGGACGGAGGAAAGGGGCTCCCGGGCCCGGGGGACGCGGGTGATCAGCTTTGTGTTTACGGCGGGTTCGGCGCTGGCTTACGCCGCGGCGCTGATAACCGGCTGGGCGTTCGCCTCCAGTATCGGGATTGGATTGGCGGCCGGGGGGGTGGCGGCGGGGATAGCGTCCGGGGTGGAATCGAGGAAAGAGCGGCGGCGGGATCCGAATAAGTAGCGGATGGGGTGGGAAACGGCTGTTGCCGGGCGGGATGGGGCGGCTACAATGGGCGGTATGCGCGAACTGCTGAAAGCGTGTTTCGGATACGACGAGTTTCTGCCGTTGCAAGAGGAAATCATCGGGGAGGTGATGGCGGGGCGGGATTGTTTTGCGCTGATGCCTACCGGGGGCGGCAAGTCGCTGTGTTACCAGTTGCCGGCGATGGCGCGGGCGGGGCTGACGCTGGTGGTTTCGCCGCTGATTGCGCTGATGAAGGATCAGGTGGATGCGCTGGAGGCTAACGGGCTGCCGGCGGGGTTCATCAACAGCGGGCAGACGCCGGAGGAGGCAGCGGAGGCGGCGCGGCGGGTGCGGGCGGGGGAGATCAAGCTGCTGTATGTGGCGCCGGAACGGGTGATTGAGCCGCGGTTCGCCGATTTTCTGGCAGGGCTGGAGGTGGGGCTGATCGCGATTGACGAGGCGCATTGCGTTTCGGAATGGGGGCATGAGTTTCGTCCGGCTTACCGGGAATTGGCGAGCCTGCGACGGGTGTCGCGCGGGGCGCCGGTGATCGCGTTGACGGCGACGGCGACGGAAAGGGTGCGGGCGGATATTTTGTCGCAGTTGGGGCTGAATGCTCCGGGGATATTTATATCCAGTTTCAACCGCCCCAACCTTACTTATAGCATTGTGCCGAAGGAACGGGGGTTTTCGGGGCTGTTGTCGCTGCTGGGGCCGCGGCGGGGGGATTCGGCGATAATTTACTGCGGGTCGCGCAAGGCGACGGAGGAGATGGCGCAGGCGTTGTCGGAGCGGGGGTTGCGGGCGGAGGCGTATCATGCGGGGCTGGAGGCGGGGGAGCGGCGGGGGGTGCAGGATCGGTTCATCCGGGACCGGACGCCGATTGTGGCGGCGACCATTGCTTTCGGGATGGGGATCAACAAGCCGGATGTGCGGCTGGTGGCGCATTACGATTTGCCCAAGAGCATCGAGAGCTACTATCAGGAAACCGGGCGGGCGGGGCGCGATGGGCTGCCGGGGGAGTGCGTGCTTTTTTATTCCTATGCCGACAAATCGCGGCAGGAATACTTTATCCGGCAGATTGAGGATCCGGAGGAACGGGAACGGGCGCGGCAGCGTTTGGAGCAGGTGATATCGCTGTGCAACTGGACGCGTTGCCGGCGGAAGTTCGTTTTGGAGTATCTGGGGGAGGAGTGGCCGATCCAAAACTGCGGGGCTTGCGACAATTGTATGCAGCCGCGGGAGGGGTATGACGCTACGGAGATCGCGCAGAAGGCGCTGTCGGCGGTAATCCGCACCGGGGAGCGGTTCGGGGCGGCTTATGTCATAGAGGTGTTGCGGGGCGGCAAATCGGAAAGGATCCGGGAGCGGGGGCATGACAAGCTGTCGGTGTACGGGATAGCGGCGGGGCAGTCGCGGGGGGAATTGAACGAGGTTATGGAAAATCTGAAGGGGGAGGGGCTGCTGGCGACCAATGGCGGGGAATTTCCGACGGTGAATGTTACGGCGCGGGGGCGGGAATTTCTGAGAAACCGGGAAACATTAACTTTGGCGCGGCCTATTAGTCAGCGTCAGGAAAGATTGCCGCGGGATAGGGGGCGGCGGGATTCGGGGGTTGGGGAATCGTCATACGACGGCGGGCTTTACGGGGAGTTGTCGGCGCTGCGGCGGGAAATCGCGGAGCGGCGGGGGGTTCCGGCGTTTATGGTGTTCGGCAACCGGGTGCTGCAAGATATGGCGCGCAAGGCGCCGCGGACGCCGGGGGAGTTTGCCCGAGTCTCCGGCGTGGGGGATGCCAAGTTGCGGGAGTTTGGGGAGTCGTTTTTGGCGTGTATCAACGCTTATTTGCAGGAACGGGGGTTGCCGCAATCCCCCGGCGGCGGGGGATCGGGCGTTGGGGGGGATGATGACGGCAATGGCCGGCCGGGGGGCAAAGCGGCTGCCGATTCCAGCGTTGGGGGGGATGATGATGCGGGGGGCAAACCGGCGGCGCGGGTGACGGGGGAATCTTTCCGCGAGACCGGGCGCATCATATCGGGCGGGGCGTCGCTGGAGGAAGCGGCGGCGGCGCGGGGCGTATCGGCGCAGACGATACTGGGGCATCTCGAGCGGCTGGCGGAGTTGGGCGTGCCGGTGCAGTGGGCGCATTTGTTGCCGGCGGCGCGGCGCCGGGCGGCGATAGAGTCGGTCTTTGAGATTATGGGGGACAATCCGCTGCGGCCGGTGTGGGAGGAATTGGGCGGGGAATATGGGTATGATGAGCTGCGGCTGGTTCGGCTGGCGCGGCGGCATCGGGGGCAGTCTGCGCCTGCGCCCGCGCCCGGATCGTCATCCGGCGATCCGGATCCGCGTTCCATTTTTAAGTTTGACCGCCTTTAAGTTTGATCGCTATAGCCCCAGGGCCGTTGCCAGTTCCCGCTTGTGTTGCTTGGGGTCGCCGAGGTAGTGGTAGAGGGTGCGGGAGGCGGCGGTGTGGAGGGTTAGGCCGTATTCGGTCATGCTGCCTACGCCGGCGTGGACTTCGTGGGCGTAGTTGCAGGCTTGGTAGTAGCCTTCGCTGGCGACGGCTTTGGCGAGGCGGACGGCGGCGGCGGCTTCGCGGCCGGCGTCCAGTTTCCAGAGGGCTTCGTAGGTGGTCCAGCGGGCGGCGTCTAGGTGGTTTACTAGGTTGATGATATGGTCTTGGACGCGCTGGAAGCGGCCTATGGGGGTGCCGAACTGGATGCGGGCGCGGCTGTAGTCTTTTGTTGCCGGCGGCGCGGCGCCGGGCGGCGATTATGGGGGATAATCCCCTGCGGCCGGTGTGGGAGGAATTGGGGGGCGAATATGGGTATGATGAGCTGCGGCTGGTTCGGCTGGCGCGGCGGCATCGGGGGCAGTCCGCGCCTGCGCCCGCGCCAGGATCGTCATCGGGCGGCGATCCGGATCCGCGTTCCATCTTTAAGTTTGACTGCTGATTGGGGAGACGCCGCCAATGTTTTCGGTAGCGTAAAGGTGGGAATGCGGAATTTTTGGGCATTCCGCATTACGCTATAGCCCCAGGGCGGTTGCCAGTTGCCGCTTGTGCTGTTTGGGGTCGCCGAGGTAGTGGTAGAGGGTGCGGGAGGCGGCGGTGTGGAGGGTTAGGCCGTATTCGGTCATGCTGCCTACGCCGGCGTGGACTTCGTGGGCGTAGTTGCAGGCTTGGTAGTAGCCCTCGCTGGCGACGGCTTTGGCTAAGCGGATGCTGGCGGCGGCTTCGCGGCCGGCGTCCAGTTTCCATAGGGCTTCGTAGGTGGTCCAGCGGGCGGCGTCGAGGTGGTTTACCAGGTTGATGATCTGGTCTTGGACGCGCTGGAAGCGGCCTATGGGGGTGCCGAATTGGATGCGGGCGCGGCTGTAGTCCACCGAAAGCTCGTATACCGCCTGGCAGCCGCCTACTTGGAAGGCGCATAGCACCGGGATGGCCTTTTCCGCGGCGCGGGCCCAGGCGGGCCAGCCGCCGGGCAGGACATCATCGGGGTCGATCGCTACGTGGTCGAACTGGACTTCGGACAGGTTCCAGGCGAAACCGGGGAGCGCCCGGGTGCGTATGCCGGGGGCGTTGGCGGGGATTGCGGCGAGGCGCACTTCGTTGCTTTCGGCGAAGCGGACGGCGCAAAGGAAATGGCTGGCGGATTGGCCGTCGAACACGTAGGCTTTGACTCCGTTGACTTGTAGGCGGCCGCCGTCAATGGTTGCTACGGCGCGGACGTCGGTTTCGTCCCAGCCGTAGTCGGGTTCGGTGATGGCGGGGACGGCTCGCATTTCGCCGCGGGCGATGGGGGGGAGCCATTGGCGCTTTTGGGGTTCGGCGCCGCCCTCTAGGATGGTTAGGGCCGATAATACCGCCGATGCGATGTGGGGGCCGGGGGCGGGGCCGCGGCCCAGTTCCTCGAACAGTACGCCGGCGTCGGTGAAAGATCCGCCCTCGCCGCCGTATTCTTGGGGGATCAGGATGCCGAGCCAGCCGGTGGCGGCCAGTTGGGGCCATGGCTCCAGGGGCGTGGTTTCGTCGGGGGATGCGATTTGCAGCAACGCTTCTTTGGGGTATTCTTGGGCGACGAAACGGCGGGCGGCGGCTTTTAGCATTTCCTGTTCCGGGGTAAGCGAAAGGTCCATAATGCTCCTTATATGGGAAACCCGGCGAGGGAAACCGGGAAATTCTTTCCGGCTTTATGGCAAAGGGTTTTAGGACAATGCGCCCGCTTTTTCGCGGACTTCGCGGCCGATGCCGATGCGGCGGGCCATAATGACTTTTTGGATGTCGGTGGTGCCGCCGGGGTGGATGGCGACGATGCCGGCGCGGGAGTGGGCTTCCATGTGGCCGTCGGCGGCGCCGTATTGGGGGTCGTGGGTCAGGCCGGCGGGGCCGAGGATGTCCAGCATGGCTTGGGCCATGCGGAGGCCGGAGGTTTTTCGCAGATACGACGCTTGGGGGCCTTCGTAGGTGATGTTGGCGCCGCTGTGGCGCATCCAGTAGTTGCGGAGGTTGAGCAGGCGGACGATTTCGGCTTCGATGTAGACGTCGATCAGGCGGTCGCGCACGTCGGGGTCTTGGGTCATGGGTTGGCCGCGGCGTTGGGTGGCGCGGCAATGGTCAAAGAGGCGGTCGACCAGCCAGTTGCGGCCGATGCGGCCGCCGGTGCCGTGTTCCAGCTCCAAGTGGGTGGTGGCGACTTGCCAACCCTGATTTTCGCCGCCGACCAGGTTAAAGGCGGGGATGCGGACGTTGTCGAAATATACCGTCTGCTTGATCCCCGAACCGGCGCCGGACTCGCCGCCGGAAATGAGCAGATCCATGGGCTGGATGGTTATGCCCGGCAGGTGGGACGGGATCATAAACCAGCCGAGGTTTTCGTGGCGCTTGGCGTGGGGGTCGGTGACGGTGATGGTCCACATATAATCGCAGCCGTGGGCGCTGCCTACGTAGATTTTCTGGCCGTTGATGATGTAGTCGTCGCCGTCGCGGAGGGCGGTGGTCTTGACGTTCGCCAAGTCGGAGCCGGCTTCGGGCTCCGACAGTAGCTGCCAGGTGCGTACCTGGCCGGTGAATATGGGGGGCAGGAACGCCCGCTTTTGCGCCTCGGAACCCCATACCAGGATGGAGTTGCCGCCCAGCCGCCCGCCGGAATCGTAGTAGGGGGGCAAGGTCAGGCCGTAGGAATCGATTTCCTCCTCGATGACTACGGCGTGGTCGACGTCCAGTCCGCCGCCGCCGTACTCTACGGGGGCGGTGGGCCAGAGCCAGCCGCGCGCGCCCAGCTTGCGGCCCAGATCGCGGCGGAGTTGGTACTGCTCCCAAGTCAGGTCGGCGGGGTCGGCGGGGTGGGCGATGCCCGGCGGGACGTTGTCTTTCAGCCAGGCGTTGACTTGGCGGCGGAAGGCTTCTTGTTCGGGGGTGTAACGGGGTTCAAAGTCCATTGGGGGCCTCCGGGTTTAGTCGGTGTAGAAATGGGGACTGAGATTTTACTCATAAGGATGGCGATTACTTGGCTGCTGGATAGGCGTCTAAGCCGCGGCAACGCCGTTCAACTCCATTTGGTAAATCAGGGTTATTCCCGGATTGGGGGCCAGACCTAGATCGGCGGGGTTTTCGCCCTCTAGGTAAAGCCCGACGGCTTCTTGTAAATTGCAGGCCAGTTCGTCCAGGGTGCGGCCGTCGGTGACCGCCGATACCTCCAGGCAGGAGGCGACAAAGTAGCCGTCATATTTTCGGACAATGGCGTGGATCGTCCGTTGCAGGGGCAATTTCGCGTCGTATGGCATAGATGCTCCGCCGTTTTCCGGCATTAGCGTATCCGACCGCTAGTCGGGCTAGTAGACCATCACGATGGCGGGGTTGGGGGTTGCCAATCCGAAATCGGCGGGGTTTTCGTCGTCCAGGTGCAGGCGCACAATCTCGCGCAGGTTTTCGACTAATTGGTCAAAGGTTTTGGCTTGAGTGACGGCGGCTATTTCAACGAAGGATGCGACGAAATAGCCCTCGCTGCGGCTGATGCGGGCGGTTACGGTGGATTTCAAGGCGGCTTCGGCCACGGATCCATCCTCCTGGTTTGATTGGGTTACTGGGATTTCAGGGCGCGGCCGGGGAGGGCTCCGGTGTGGACGCCATTATCTATTACCGGGACGCCGTTGACTATTACGTATTCGATGCCGTCGGGGTATTGCTTGGGGTGGTCGAAGGTGGCGTTGGCGCGGACTTGGTGGGGGTTGAATACTACTAGGTCGGCTTTCATTCCGTCGCGGAGGATGCCGCGGTCGGGGAGGCCGAGGCGTTGGGCGGGCATTGAGGTCATCTTGCGGACGGCGTCCTCCAGGCGCAGGAGGCCCTCGTCGCGGGCGAATTGGCCCAGGACGTAGGGGAAAGTGCCATAGGTGCGGGGGTTGGGCTGATCGCCGGTTAGGAGGCCGTCGGAGCCTACCATCTGCGCCGGGTGGCGGGCTATGGCGCGGATGTTGTCGGGGTTGCCGGTGCGGGCGACAAAGGCGACCTCCAGATTTTCCTCGAGGAGCAAATCGCAGATGGCGTCGACCATCCGCTTGCCTTGATGCCGCGCCAGATCGCCCAGGGAACGGCCCTCCCATTCCTTGTTTTTGGGCGATGGGACGTTGCTGAAAATATAGCTGTCCAGGGTGAGGCCCCACATCGGCTCCACAGCGTCGCCGATTTCGTCGCGCACCGCGGGTTGGCGGATGCGCTCCAGCAGCGCGGCGGGGCCGCCGGCGTGGACCCAGTAGGGCAGCAGGGAGTGCAGGATGGTGGATGCGGCGGCGTAGGGATACTGGTCAAAGGTGACGTCCACGCCGGAATCGCGGCCCTCGTCTACCAGTTGCAGCATTCGGGGGCCCATCCCGTCCACCGGATTATGGTAATGGGAGATGTGAACCGGGACGCCGCTGCGCCGGCCGACGGCGATGGCCTCGCGGAAAGGGTCCAGCAGCTTGTCGCCGAGGGAATAGCGGGCGTGGGTCATGTAGAAGCCGCCCAAATCGGCGATGGCTTGGCAGACCGCCACCAGTTCGTTGGTGTCGCTGTAGGCGCCCGGCGGGTAGGTTAGGCCGGTGGAAAAGCCGAAAGCGCCGTCTTGCATCGCTTGGCGGGCCAGCTCGCGCATCCGGGCCAGTTCCGGCTCGCTGGGGAGGCGGTCGTCCCAGCCCATCGCCTCGACGCGGATAGCGGCGTGGGGGGCCATAAAGGCGACGTTGCAGGCGACGCGGCGGTCGAGGAGGGCGAGGTATTCGCTCACGGATCCCCAGCGGACGCCGGGCGGGGGCGCGCCGTTGACCGCGGCCAGGTAATGGAGCAACTGCTCCAGCTTTTGCGGCGATGCCGGGGCGTAGGATAGGCCGTCCATACCCAGGAGTTCGGTGGTGACGCCCTGGCGGAGCTTGGGTTCGTGGCGCGGCTCGGACATCAGGATCAGGTCGGAGTGGGAGTGCATATCGATGAAGCCGGGGCAGATTACGCTTTCGTTCACGTCGATGGTGCGCCCGGCGGCGACGTTGTCGGCGCCGGAACGGACGATGGTGACGGCGTCGCCGGCGATGCCTACGCCGCCGCGGAACCAGGTTTGGCCGGTGCCGTCGATGATGCGCCCGTTGCGCAGGAACAGGTCGAACATAGCGCCCTCCACGGGTGCGGGTGGCTATAAGTTACCACAAGGGCGGGCGGACTTGTAGTATAATCCGGGTATGGCATCTGTGATACTGTCGCCGCTCCATCCCGCCGCGCTGCTGGCCCGCTTTCGCCGCATTCCGTTTTCGGTTTTGGCGGCGGCGGTGGGCTTGTTGTTCGCCGTTGTGGGGGTTGCGGTGGTGGATGATTACGGGGTCAGCGGCGACGAATATAACCAGCGCGGCACCGCCTATGTCAACGCCGACTACATTATGGGCGACCGTGATGCTCTGATCGACGGGCGGTCGTTTCGTTTTCCACATGATCGTTTTTATGGAATTGCCTTTGAGCTGCCGCTGGTGGTAGTTGAGCGCGTTCTGGGCTTGCGGGACAGCCGCAGCGTTTTACTGTCCCGCCACCTGCTTACCCATTTGTTCTTTATCGCCGGGGGCTATTTCTGCGGGCTGCTGGCCTACCGGATGTTGGGCAGCCGATGGGCGGGATTGCTGGCGATGCTGCTGTTTTTGTTGCATCCACGACTCTACGCCCATTCGTTCTTTAACACTAAGGACATACCCTTTCTGGTTATGTTCGTAATCGCTTTGTATTTGACGCACCGGGCGTTTCGGAGAGACACGGTTGGGGCTTTTGTATTGCTGGGGGTAGTGGTGGGCGTGGCGGCGAATATGCGGCCATTTGCTTTGTTATTGCTGCCGGCGGTTTTGGCGATGCGGGGGATGGATTGGCGGTTTGCGTCCGACCCGCGGCGGCGGAAGTGTATATTGATCAGCGGCGGCGTCTTTGCGGCGGCGGTTCTGTTGGCGATATATGTCAGCCATCCTTATTATTGGGAAAATCCGTTGCGCTTTATTGAGGGGGTTCAGACGCTTTCGCGGCATCCTTCTCTGATAGCCAATCTGTTTCAAGGTCAATTCATTCGCTCCGACGCCGTGCCGCCGCACTTTATACCCGTATGGTTCGGGATTACGGCGCCGCCGTTGGGGTTGCTGCTGGGCGCCGTGGGCGCGGCGGTGGTTTGCTGGCGGGGATTGCGCTCCCCTGGATGGATCTTCCGCCCTGGCGAATTGCGTTTTCTGTTTCTGGCGCTGGGCTGCTTCGTGCTGCCGATTGCCGTCGTTATTGTATTGGAGGCCAACATATACAACGGATGGCGGCAGATGTACTTCTTATGGGCGCCCTTTTGCCTGCTGTCCGCAGCAGCGGTTGCCCCCCCTCCGAGTTTTCGGGGGGATGGAATCAGTTACAACAATCTAAGGCGGATCGTGCTATATGGTTTGGCGTCAGCGAGTTTGGCCGGCGCGGTGTATGCTATAGTGTCGCTGCATCCGCATCAACGGGTATATTTCAATCTGCTGGTGAACCGGGCGGCGCCGGACGAACTGGCGCAACAGTATGATATGGACTATTGGGCAACGGAGCGGCGGCAGGCGTTAGAGTATCTGCTGGAACGGTATCCCGATGCGGCGTTGTATGTCATAACAGGGGGCGACATATTCAACAACCGGACCATACTGCCGGCGGCGGATCGGGAGCGGATTGTGTTGTCGGATGAATGGACCGCCGATTTTCAGATCCATGGAAGCTGGGACAGGAGGTATTATCTGAGAATGGCGCCGTCGTCGGTAATATATGAGCGGCGGGCGTATGACAGCGCCTATCTTACGATAACCGCGCCCCGGCTGGTATGGGGCGCCGGACTACAGCCGGGCGCGGAGGTTTACCGGGCGGCGTACCAGGCGGTGACTGCGGATGCCCCCCCGGCGGCGCGGGCGACTTTCGATGTTTATATCAGCGACGGGGTTCTGTACTATGTCAAAGAGAATTGCGCCCTTGCGGATACGGAGGGGTTCTTTTATCTGCACCTGTTCCCGGCGGATGAGGGAGATTTGCCGGACGACAGAGGCGGATACGGGTTTGACAACCGGGATTTCATATTTGCCTTGCGGGGCGGGTTTTTCGATGGGAAGTGCATCACCCAAGCGCCGCTGCCGGATTACCCGATAGACCGCATTCGCACCGGCCAGAATGGTTTGGGCGGAGCAATGCTGTGGCAGGCGGAGATAAGCCCATCCCGGATTACGCAATTTCAAGCAATAGAGGGCGTTCTGGAAAATTCGCGGCCCGCCGCCAACGGGATTTTCGATTTGTATCTGGATGGCGGCCGGGTGATATGTTACAAAGATGCCTGCGGCGCGGGGGATACGGAGGCGCGGTTCTTTTTGCACGTATTCCCGGCGGACGCCGGCGACCTGCCTGCCGATCGGAGGGAATACGGTTTCTACAACTTGGGTTTCGCGTTTAGTGAGTATGGCTTTCGCCGGGACGGAAAATGTCTGGCGGCAGTGCCGCTGCCGGGCTACGAAATCGCCCGCATCCGCGCTGGGCAGTACCTCCCTGGGCGGGGGCAGCTATGGCGGGCGGAGTTTGCGCCGGGCGGCGGCGGGCCTTAGGGCAATCTAGTATAATCCCGCTATGACGCTGCCCGTTCCGCTGGATCCGCGCAACCCTGCCGCGCTGTTGGCCTGCGTCCGCCGCCGGACGGGTTTGTAGTATAATGGTGATATGGCATCTGTGATACTGTCGCCGCTCCCTTCCGCCGCTGCGCTGCTGGCTCGTGTCCGGCGCGTCCCGTTTCCGGTATTGGCGGCGGCGGTGGGGCTGGTGTTGGCGGCGGCGGGGGTTGCGGTGGTGGACGATTATGGGGTCGGCGCCGACACACAGACCCAGCGCGATATCGCCTATGCCAGCGCCAGCTATATTATGGGCGACCGCGATGCTTTCACCTACGGGCGGAGTGTCAAAGTTAGCGAGGAGCGCAAGGGCATCTCCGTCTCTGACCGTTATTATGGCGTGGCATTTGAGTTGCCTTTGTTGCTGTTTGAGCATATTCCGGGGTTGCGGGATAGCCGCGACATTTTGTTGGTGCGCCACTTGCTGACCCATTTGTTCTTTATCGCCGGGGGCTTTTTCTGCGGGCTGTTGGCCTACCGGATGTTGGGCAGCCGTTGGGCGGGATTATTGGCGATGCTACTGTTTTTGTTGCATCCGCGGCTGTACGCCCATTCTTTTATTAACAGCAAAGATATACCTTTTCTGGTTATGTTCGTAATTGCGCTGTATTTGACGCATCGGGCGTTTCGGAGAGACACGGTTGGGGCTTTTGTATTGCTGGGGGCGGTGGTAGGTATGGCGGTAAATATGCGGCCTTTCGCCTTGATATTGCCGGCGGCGGTTTTGGCGATGCGGGGGATGGATTGGGGGTACGCCTATAATTTCCAACTTCGTAAGCGTATTGTGGTGACCGGGGGCGTATTTGCGGCGGCGGTTCTGTTGGCGATCTATGTTAGTCATCCTTATTATTGGGAAAATCCGTTGCGCTTTATTGAGGGAATTCAGAGGCTTTCGCAGCATCCCGTTTTGATAACCAATCTGTTTCAAGGTCAATTCATTCGCTCCGACGCCGTGCCGCCCTACTATATACCGGTATGGTTCGGGATTACGGCGCCGCCGGTGGCGTTGTTGCTGGGGGGCGTGGGCCTGGCGGCGGTCTGCTGGCGGGGATTAGGCGCGCCTGGGCAAATACTCCGCTCCGGCGAACTGCGTTTCTTGTTTTTGCTGCTGGGCTGCTTCGCGCTGCCGGTTGCCGTCGTCATCGCTCTACAGTCCAACACCTTCAACGGATGGCGGCATACGTACTTTCTCTGGGCGCCTTTTTGCCTGCTGGCGGCGGGCGGGGTGCATTGGCTGGCGGGCCGCCGCAGGGTTTCATTGCCGGCGGCGGCGCGGCGGTGGCGCCGGGTTCGCGCCGCCCGGTTTCCGGGAAAAGATGCTTCCGGCGGCGGGACGGCCGTCAACGGCAATCGGCGGCAAATGATTGTCCGGCAAATAATAATGTGCGGCGCGATCATAGCGGTACTGGTCAACGCAATCTATGCCCTGGTATCGCTGCATCCGCACCAGAATGTGTATTTCAATCTGCTGGTGAACCGGGCGGCGCCGGACGAACTGGCGCGACAGTATGATCTGGACTATTGGGCAATGGAGCGGCGGCAGGCGTTAGAGTATCTGCTGGAACGGTATCCCGATGCGGCGTTGAATGTCATAACAGGGGGCTCGATATTCAACAACCGGGCCATACTGCCGGCGGCGGATCGGGAGCGGATTGTGCTGTCGGATGAATGGACCGCCGATTTTCATATCTGGGGAAGCTGGGAGAGGAGGTATTATCTGAGAATGGCGCCGACGCCGGTAATATATGAGCGGCGGGCGTATGACAGCGCCTATCTTACGATAACCGCGCCCAGGCTGGTATGGGGCGCTGGACTACAGCCCGGGGCGGAGGTTTACCGGGCGGCGTACCAGGCGGTGACTGCGGACGGCCCCCCGGCGGCGCGGGCGCTCTTTGACGTTTATATCAGAGACGGGGTGCTGTATTATGTCAAAGAGGATTGCGCTCCGGCGGATGCGGAGGGGATCTTTTATCTGCACCTGTTCCCGGCGGATGCGGGCGACTTGCCGTCCGACAGGGGGGAATACGGGTTTGACAATCGGGATTTCAATTTTGTCTGGCGGGGCGGGTTTTTCGATGGCAAGTGCATTACCCAAGTATCGCTGCCGGATTACCCCATAGACCGCATTCGCACCGGCCAGTACCATATAGGCGGGGAAATGGTTTGGCAAAGGGAGATAAATTTGTCCCTTAGACAGTTCCAGGAAATAGAGGCTGGTCTGGCGAATTCGCGGCCGGCCGCCAACGGGATTTTCGATTTGTATCTGGATGGCGGCCGGGTGATTTATTACAAAGATGCCTGCGGCGCGGGGGATACGGAGGCGCGGTTCTTTTTGCACGTATTCCCGGCGGACGCCGGCGACCTGCCTGCCGATCGGAGGGAATACGGTTTCAGCAATGTAGGTTTCGATTTCGGACAATACGGTGTCCGCCGGGGCGGAAAATGCCTGGCGGCGGTGCCTCTGCCGGGCTATGAAATCGCCCGCATCCGCGCTGGGCAGTACCTCCCCGGCCAGGGGCAGCTATGGCGGGCGGAGTTCGCGCCGGGCGTCGGGGGCAACGGCAGGCCCTAGCGCAATCGGGTATAATCCCTGCTATGATGCCGCCCGTTGCGCCCGCCACGCTGCTGGCCCGCTTTCGCCGCATTCCGTTTCCGGTATTGGCGGCGGCGGTGGGCTTGTTGTTCGCCGTTGTGGGGGTTGCGGTGGTGGATGATTATGGCGCCGGCCCCGACTATTTCTACCAGCGCGCCACCGTTATCGCCAACGCCGATTATATTAGGGGCGACCGCGACGCCCTGCCAACGGACCACAACCGTTTTTACGGCATAGCCTTTGAGCTGCCGCTACTGGCGGTTGAGCGCGTTCTGGGCTTGCAGGATAGCCGCGACATTTTTCTGATGCGCCACCTGCTGACCCATCTATTTTTTATCGCCGGGGGTTTTTTCTGCGGGCTGCTGGCTTACCGGATGCTGGGCAGCCGCTGGGCGGCATTGCTGGCGATGCTGCTGTTTTTGTTGCATCCGCGGCTCTATGCCCATTCTTTCTTTAACAGTAAAGACATACCCTTTCTGGTTATGTTCGTAATTGCGCTGTATTTGACGCACCGGGCGTTTCGGAGAGACACGGTTGGGGCTTTTGTATTGTTGGGGGTGGTGGTGGGCGCGGCGGCGAATATGCGGCCTTTCGTTCTGTTGTTGCTGCCGGCGGTTTTGGCGATGCGGGGGATGGATTGGGGATACGTCTATAATCTCCAACGCCGTAAGCGTATTGTGGTGACCGGGGGCGTATTTGCGGCGGCGGTTTTGTTGGCGATCTATGTTAGTCATCCCTATTATTGGGAAAACCCGTTGCACTTTATTGAGGGGCTTCAGACGCTTTCGCAGCATCCCGTTCTGATAAGCAATTTATTCCAGGGCGAATTCATCGATTCTTACGATGTGCCGCCGCACTTCATACCCGTATGGTTCGGGATTACGGCGCCGCCGTTGGCATTGCTGCTGGGCGTTGTAGGGACGGCGGTGGTTTGCCGTAGGGGATTAGGCGCGCCCGGGCAAATAATCCGCTCCGGCGAACTGCGTTTCCTGTTTCTATTGCTGGGCTGCTTCGCGTTGCCCGTTGCCGCCGCCATTGCCCTGGAGTCCAATATTTACAACGGATGGCGGCAGATGTATTTTTTATGGGCGCCTTTTTGCCTGTTGGCGGCGGGCGGACTGCATTGGCTGGCGGGCCGCGGCGGGACAGCCCGCAACGGCAATCTGCGGCGAATAATAGTATGGGGCGCGGCGGTGGCAGCCCTGGCTAACGCCGTCTATGGTCTGGTATCGTTGCATCCGCATCAGCAGGTCTATTTCAATTTGCTGGTGAACCGGGCGGCGCCGGACGAACTGGCGCAACAGTATGATCTGGACTATTGGGCAATGGAGCGGCGGCAGGCGTTAGAATATCTGCTGGAACGCTATCCCGATGCGGCGTTGTATGTTCTGAAAGATGTCTCGATATTCAACAACTGGGCTATACTGCCGGCGGCGGATCGGGAGCGGATTGTGCTGTCGGGCGGATGGGCCGCGGATTTTCAGATCAGGCAAAGTTGGGATATGGATTATCTGAGAATGGCGCCGACGCCGGTGATATATGAGCGGCGGGCGTATGATAGCGCCTATCTTACGATAACCGCGCCCCGGCTGGTATGGGGCGCCGGACTACAGCCCGGGGCGGACGTATACCGGGCGGCGTACCAGGCGGTGACTGCGGACGGCCCCCCGGCGGCGCGGGCGATCTTTGACGTCTATATCAATGACGGGGTTTTGTATTATGTCAAAGAGAATTGCGCTCCGGCGGATGCAGAGGGGTTATTTTTCCTGCATCTGTTCCCGGAGGATGGGAGTGACTTGCCGGCCGGCAGAGAGGAATACGGTTTTGACAATCAGGATTTCAATTTTGTCTGGCGGGGCGGGTTTTTTGACGGCAAGTGCATCACCCGGGTTTCGCTGCCCGATTACAGCATAGTCAGCATCCGCACCGGCCAGTACCTTAAGGGCGGGGAAAAGCTCTGGCAAACGGAGATCAATCGATCCGGATCTACTAATATGCGGTTCCGGGAAATAGAGGCGGTCGTGGCGAATTCGCGGTCTGCCGCCGCCGGGACTTTCGACTTGTATCTGGATGGCGGCCGGGTGATTTATTACAAAGATGCCTGCGCCGAGGCGGATACGGAGGCGCGGTTCTTGTTGCACCTGTTTCCTGCGGACGCCGGCAACTTGCCCGCTTACCGCCGGGAATACGGTTTCGGCAACCTGGATTTCGATTTCAATCAACATGGCGTCCGCCGGGACGGAAAGTGCCTGGCGGCAGTGCCTCTGCCCGGCTACGAAATCGCCCGGATCCGCACCGGACAGTACCTCCCCGGAGGCGAAAAGCTCTGGCAGGCGGAATTTGCGCCGGGCGGCGGTATTCCCTAGCGCAATCGGGTATAATGCAACTATGATGCCGCCCGCGCCCGCCTATGCCCCGCCGCTGCGCTCCGCCGGGGCGTTCCTGTCCCGGATTCGCCCCGACCGCCTAACCCTGCTGATTGCCGCCGCCGCCCTGCTGGGCGTGGGGCTGACGCTGGCGCGGGAAGTCACCTATGGCGTGGCGTTGCAGTCGGATTCCTTTGCCTACATCCGCGCTGCCCGCGATTTGGCGGCCGGGGATGGCTTTTCCCGGGGCGCCGGTTACACTTTCTGGCCCCCGCTCTACCCGCTATTGCTGGCCGCCGCCGGGCTGGGGGTATTCGACCCTTATGCCGTGGCCGGCCCCCTGAACGCCGCCCTTTTCGGGATTACGATATTTATCGTGGGGCAATACTTGCGCCGCCGCCTGTCGTCTCGCTTTCTGGCACTGTGGGCCTGCCTCGCTCTGGCTTTGTCCATTCCATTGGCGGAATCGGCGTCTACCGCCTTGACCGGCGCTCTGTTTATATTGATGATCACCCTGGCCCTAATCCAAACCGACAATTTTCTGTCGGAAGGGAAAACATCGTCTTTATTATGGGCGGCGGTGTTCAGCGCTCTGGCTTGGCAGGCCAGATACTTGGGCGGGGCCGTAGTGGTTTTCGTAGTATTGCTGTTGCTGTTTCAGTCCGGGCCGTCGTTGTCGCAGCGGGCCAAGCGCATCGCGGGCTTCTCTCTGATAACCGGCCTACCGATGGCGTTGTGGTTGCTGCGCAATTACTTGACCGCCGGCGACTTGCCCGGACACAACCGGATGCCCGATTACGATCTATTGGGGCTGGCCGGGGATGTTTTTAGCGGCTTGTGGAGTTGGGTTTACTTTGGCCTCCCATTGGCGCCCTGGCTGCCGACGGCATTGGCGGCCGCGGTTCTGATACCGTCCGGCTATATTCTAATTAAAACGCAGCATCAAAAACCCAACCTGTCGGTATGGCGGCCCTGTGGCATATTCGGCGGGTTCGCGCTGGTATACATCTTGTCGCTTATCACGGCGTTAATGCTGAGGCAAGCGGTGCATGGCGTCGAGCCGAGGTATCTGACCTCGCTATACATTCCGCTTATTATAGTCGCAGTGTTGGCGCTGGGCCAACTCTTTAATTACCTGCGTGACGTAAAATTGCCGGCAAGCGCCGGCGGCATCCCGGTAATCAGAAAAATTGCGCGGAATAAGATGGAAATTCCGGGTACGCTTTCCGTTATTTTGACGATCTGTCTTTCTTTATGGATCGTGGGGCAAATCGCGCCCAACGTCCAAGATATAACCTACGCCAACTCTGCCACTCTAGTCAATGGATACAGCGCGCAGCCTTTTGCCGATTCCGAAACTTTGCGATACTTTCGGGAAAATCCCATAACCGGCATAGTATACAGCAATGAAATGGGGCTGCTAAGGTTCCATAAATACGACGCCACAAAGTACCGCGGCATACCCGCCTATGTCCGAGAGGGAAACTCCGCTCCTCAAGAGCAGTTGGCGGTATGGCTGGCGGATGTCCCGGAGGGGGCGTATATAGTATGGCTTAGTAACTTGCGCGATAACCATAATTTCGCCTACACCGGCGCCGATATGCGAATAGCGCCGGGTTTCCGGCCGGTGGCGGAACTGCCCGACGGGTTTATATTCCAGGCAGACCGGGGCTATACGCCGGCATCCGACCCCTACCGGGCCGAGTATGACGCCGTAGTATCCGGCGGCGAACCGGCGATTAGCTCAATTTTTGATATTTATATCAACGAAAATACGTTGTCATACATCAAAGAACCCTGCGCCGGAATGGACACCATAGACCCGTTTCTGTTGCACCTCACCCCGGCGGACGCCGCCGACTTGTTGGCCGATAGCCGTCAACAAGGTTTCAACAATCTGGACTTTCATTTCACCGAGCATGGCGTGCGGGTAGGCGGAATGTGCTTGATTAAAGTTCCATTGCCCGGCTACGAAATCGCCCGCATCCGCACTGGACAGTTCGTTTATAAGGGGGAAATGATCTGGGAAAATGAGGTAAATCCGGGCATATTCGCGCGATTTCATGAAATTGAGGCAGGACTGGAAAGTTCGCAACTTGTTGAAAGCGGGACTTTCGATCTGTATTTCGACGGCAGCAGGATGGTTTATTATAAAGATGCCTGCGCCGCGGCGGATACGCAGGCGCGGTTCTTTTTGCACCTGTTTCCCATCGACGCCGACGACCTGCCCGCCGATCGGCGGGAATATGGTTTCGGCAATGTGGGTTTCGATTTCAGTGACCGTGGCGCCCGCCGGGGAGGAAAATGCCTGGCGACAGTACCCCTGCCCGGCTACGAAATCGCCCGCATCCGCACCGGGCAGTACATCCCCGGCGAGGGGCGGCAGATCTGGCGGGCGGAGTTTGCGCCGGAGCGGTAAGTCCGCTGCCCGGCGGATTTCCCTTGCCGGAATAAACCCGGCAGTCTTGACTACTTGACTAAAGGCGCATCTCATTATATAGTTTCCCGGTTATGATATTACTTACCCCCCCCCCCCCCCCCCCCCCCCCGACTTTTACGGCCGGGATTCTGTGCGATGCTGATAGCCGCAGCGGTGGCGTTCAGCTTCGTCCTGTCGCTGGCTGTGGCCTGCGGCGGCAACTCCGTGGCCGTCATTGACCACAGCGCCGCCATCAGCCCCGCCAACTCGCTCATCGCGGAAGTCCAGGTGACCTTATCCCGGGAAGCCCGCGTATTCATCGAGTACGACAACCCTGAAGCGGGCAAATTCCGCACCGCCCTGAGCGAGCCGGCCACCGCCCACGCCATCCCGGTGGTAAGGCTGCGCCCCGAAACCACCTACGCCTACACCATAGGCACGCAGGATGCCGACGGCGCGGAAACCCTCGGCCCCTCCGGGGAGTTCACCACCGGGCGGCTGCCCTCGCGCCTCGATATCCGGCACACATGGGTTAAGGGACGAAGTACGCAGCCCCTGATTGTGACCGGCTACCGCGCTCGCTATGATATGTACTATCTCTTTTGGGACGAGACGGGAAACATTGTTTGGTATTACATCATTCCCCCGGTGATCGAACTTGATAATATTGGCTCACCTAATACAATTCAGCAAAAACCCAACGGCAATCTGGTATATGTAGGATATAAGTGTTGCATCATTGAAATTACGCCTTTGGGCGAGATGGTTGACCGGATTGCGGCAGGCGACGCGGCGGGGATCCCGCACCATGATTTTTTGATACTGGACGACGAGCGTATCCTATACCCCAGCGATACACAGATCACGTTGGACGACTCAGCTCATGGTGGTGGCCCAAATACCGCCGCCGTGGTCGACACCCTGAATATCTGGGACCCGCAGACCGGAATTATTGAACAAGTATGGGATTCCAGGGATTTCTGGGACATTTCCGACCTGGCTCAACGGGGTTTGTGGACTAAACAGAGCGGGCATTATAGATGGACGCACATCAATTCTGTTAGCTCCGGGAGGCGCGGCAATTTTATCCTTAGCTCCCGCAACCGTCACCAAGTCTTTTCCCTATCGCCGGACTTCCAATCCATAGAATGGCAGCTTGGCGGGCCGGACAGCGATTATGCCTTTCCCGACCCTAACGACCGCTTCTATGGACAACATACTCCGTCGGAATTGCCCAACGGTAACATTCTGCTGTTCGACAATGGCTTAAATCGCCCGGATTCCGAGGGCGGCGAATACTCCCGCGCCTTGGAACTGCGCCTGGACCATGAAAACCGCACCGCGGTTAAAGTGTGGGAATACCGATCCGCGACTAATCCTTACGCCAGCTTTGTCAGTAGCGCATTCCGGCTGGACAACGGCAATACTTTAGTCAACTTCGGCGCTACGTCTGAGCCTATATTCGGCCCACTCACTTTCGTTGAAACCGGCCCGCAGGGAAATGATGTTTTTAGAGTCGAAACATTCCAGCCGGACTTTACCCATGGAGAATATAACCTTCGGTATCGGGCCTATGCCGGCATAACGGCGATAATGGGAGAGACTATGCTGCGCCCCCCGGTAGCCCGCCCGGTAAGCGGCGAATATTCTTACCAAGTCTGGTTCCAGCAAATCCAGGACACCTATGCCGCCCTGGACGGTTCGCAGCCCGCCGCCAAGGGACGTTTCGATATATATTTTAACGGCGACAGCGTGATTTACCGCAAAGAACAGTGCGCCGCAGCGGATATAGCGGATGGATTCTTGCTGCACCTTTTTCCGGTCAACCCCAGCGACCTGCCCGATGACCGCCGGGAACACGGATTCGACAACCTGGATTTCCAATTCGGCAGCATAGGCGTTATGTGGGATGGGAAGTGCCTGGCTATCGCCAACCTACCCGATTACGAAATCGCCCGGATCCGCACTGGGCAGTACATCCCCGGCCGGGAACACCTTTGGCAAGCGGAGTTTCCGGTTAGCCGGTAACGGGCGCGGCGCCGTTAATTGCGCTTGGCTGCGCCGGCCCCAAATCAGTATCCCTCGCTGAAAGTTATGTTCCATCCGTCCGGCGAGTTTATGAAAAGCAGATATTCTTTGCCTGGGCGGATTTCGGTATGAACATCCTGAACGTAAAACTGCCCCTGCTCCCGGTATATTAGGCATTGGTGGGTGCCGTCAAGGCTATAGGCGCAAGCATTGAAACCGCCTATTCCGTAGTGGCGAAGCTCGGCGATGATGGGTCTGTCCCCTGAAGTATACGGGCCTAGAATATGGAAAGGCCCCTCGTTTTCCCCGTCGCCGCCGATGTTGGCTTCGGTCAATGCGGCTAATGCTTGCCCTAGGTCGGGTTGAATAATGCGGCAGCTCCATTCCCCATGAGCTTCCGCTGCTATGCTATATTCCCCCGGCGAAATTTTCCGGTCGCCCTTTTTGTGTACCCGCGTAACGGCGTATGCTTCAATTGGCCCATTGGCGTCGGCGATGTTCCAGTCGCCCGAACTTGTTATCTTGGTAAACCGGCCGGCTTTGCCGATAAAACCGCGTTGGCGGCGGGCGGCTAGTTTCAGCTTGAAATCGCCTTCGCCGTGGTGCGTGAATTGCGCCGCGGCGATGCCCTGGTTCAAGGTGAAATGATCGATTTGACAAGGGTTGCCGCCGCATCCGCGGGCATCGATTTTCAAGCCTTGCCGGTCGAATATGCTCATAATTGTTGTTCCTTATAATCCGGCGTCACGCCGCGGCGACGCGGTTCGATTCCCATCGCATTAGCGCCGAAAAGCCCGTTTCCCAAGCGAATTGGGTATGACAGCGCGGGGTACAGAAATAGGTTCCCGCCCGGTGCAGCGGCAAGCCTTGCGCGTAGGCGTCGGTAATCCGCTTCAGCGCGTTATAGGCGTAGAGCGCCGCCCCTACGGGGAGCAGCGCCGGGGCTATGGTGACCAGCAGCGGCCCGGCCCCGACCAACGCCACCGCGGCGGTTACTACGAAACCGGCGGCCGCGCCCGTGGCGGCCCGCTGGCCGATGGCGATGGCGGCTTCCTTGACCGCGGCCTCGCCGGTTTTCCGGCCCCGGCGGTAATGCAGATAGTTTTCAACCGCGGCTACCGGCGCCTCCAGCAGCGCGGCGTATAAGGCGGCCATTCCCGCGGCTTCCAGGCAATCGCGGAACACGATCCCGGCGGCGTCAAAGGCGTTGGTGGCCTGCGCCCGCCACTGCTCCCCGCCGGTCATATTTTCGGCGCCCCGCGTCCGGTTGGCGCCGGAGCTTTCCCATAGGAGGTTGCGGTTGTCGGCGGCCAGGTGCGGCGCGTTGTGAACCGATTGGATGTGACTGGCGTCTTTGCCGGCGGTGAACTGCCTTACGGCGTCGTCGCCCAAGTTTCGCACCGGGTAGGGGATGCTTTCCTGATAAAAGGCTTGCGCTTCGGCCACGGAGCGGCTGCCGCGCTCGCCCCCCAGCCCGGCGTCGGCGAATTTTCTTTGCAGGCTTTGGCTTAAACCGTCAAAGGAACCCGGATCCACGCCGCGAATCAGCATATCGGCGCCGGCGGCGGTGGCCGCGGCCCCTCCGCCGCGGCGCCATTGGGCGGACGGCGTCTGAACGGCAGGGCTGGCGCCGCTTTCGGTGGCTTCCGGCCATTCGTAATAAAGGTCGACCGCCGCCCTTTCGCCGGCGGCGATGCGCCGTCCGCAGCGGGCGCAGGGCAGGCTGCGGGGCGTCCGGCCGGCGCTGGCGCCGCCGTCCAGGTAGCGGACATAGCAGGCGTGTTTGCCTTGCGCCCAGCATTGGGGGCAACCGATGCAGTAGTTGCGGAAATCGCCCCGCGCCACGCCGGGCGGCGTTTCCTCGGGCAATTCCGAAAGGCAAAGGCGGCCTGGGCGGATGGTATGGCCGCATTCGGCGCAACGCAGGCCGGATTCCGCAATCATTTGCCACATAGACGCTGATCCGTTAATTACGGCTTGAATTGACTACGCCCCGAATTATACCCATAGCACCGCAAACCTTGCCACCCTGCCGCCGTGTGCTATGATTAGGGCAACCTTGCCCTGATGGGAGGCGCCGCGATGTCCACCGTTTCCATTGACCATATCGCCATTCCCACCGCCAACGCCGAGCGGCTGCTGGAGTTTTACAAGCGCCTGGGTTTCGCCATCAATGATGAAGCCGAATGGCGGGACGGGCGGTCGAATATCTTTTCCATCCAGGTCGGCGAATCCAAAATCAACGTTCACCCCGAGGGGTACACCGCCTTTTTGCGGGGGCCTACGGCGGTTCCGGGCAGCGCCGATATCTGCTTCGTCTGGAACGGCTCCGCTGCCGAGTGCCAGCAGTGGCTGGCGGAGGCCGGCGTCGAGGTGATCCACGGCCCCGGCCCGCGCAAGGGCGCCCGCGCCCGCGGCTCGCTCCCCGCCGAAAGCCTCTACGCCCGCGACCCGGACGACAATCTGTTGGAATGGATGATTTATCTCTAGGATTCCCCAACCCCGCCCCTTTCCTGGTATATAGGGAAAGGGAACTTGAATTCAGGCAGGTGGCCGGATGCCCGCAATGACCGGAAAAGAAGCGCTGGTTCGTATGCTGATCGCCGAGGGGGTAGAATACATATTCGGCAACCCCGGCACCAGCGAAACCCCGATGATGGACGCCCTACAGGATTTCCCGCAAATCCGCTACATCCAGGCGTTGCAGGAAGGCACCGCGGTGGGGATGGCCGACGGCTACGCCCGCGCCACCGGCCGCCCGGCTTTCGCCAACATCCATATCGCCGGCGGCTTGGCTAACGGCATCAGCGCCTTGTACAACGCCCATCGCGGCGGAACCCCGGTAGTGCTGACCGCCGGCAATTCCGACACCCGGATGCTGCTGAGCGAACCCACCTTGTCGGGCGATTTGGTGGAAATGACCCGCCAATATACTAAATGGAGCCACGAAATCCACCATCCCGCGGATGTCCCCGGGGCGGTGCGCCGCGCTTTCAAGGAAGCCCGCACCCCGCCCACCGGGCCGGTGTTCTTGTCTTTCCCGTGGGATACGATGGACGAGCAGGCCGATGTGGACGTCATCGGGGGCGGCCCCGGCTATTTCCGCACCCGGCCGGATCGCGAGGCTTTGGCCCGCGCATCGCAGTTGCTGGCGCAGGCGGAAAACCCGGTGATCGTCATCGGCGACCGCATCGCGCAGTCGGGCGGCGTGGCGGCGATGACCCGGGTCGCCGAAATGCTGGGCGCCCGGGTGTTCGCCGCCTCGTTTTCCGAGGTCAACTTCCCCACCAGCCACCCCCTTTGGAGCGGACTGCTCAACACCAGCAGCCCGGTCACCCGCCGCCTGCTTGCCGGCGCCGATGTGGTGCTGGCGGTGGGCGCCAACATATTCTCGTCCTTCCTTTATGTAGACACGCCGCTGCTGGACCCGCAAAGCAAGCTGGTGCATTTGGACAGCGCCCCCCGGGAGGTGGAAAAGAACTACCCCACCGAGGTGGGCATTCTGGCCGACCCGGCCACCGGGCTGGCCGAACTGGCCGAAGCGCTGGAGCAGGATTTGACCGCCCCGGCCAAAGAAGCCGCCGCCACCCGGATGGCGGAGCTGGCGGAGGGCCGCCGCCGCGCCCAGGACGAATACCGGCAGCGGCTCCGCCAGCGGTGGGACAATTCCCCCATCGCGGTAGAGCGGATGATGCACGAACTGGCCGCCGCGGTTCCCCCCGGCACCATCGTCGCCGATGAAGCCATTACTTCCCGCCCGGCGCTGATGCAGGAATTTGACTTCGACCAACCCGGCAGTCTGTACGGCATTCAGGGCGGCGCCCTCGGTTGGGCGATGCCCGGCGCCCTGGGCCTCAAGCTGGCGCAGCCGGATCGGCCGGTGCTGGCGGTGGTGGGCGATGGGGCATCGATGTACACCGTGCAGGCCCTATGGACCGCCGCCACGTTCAACATCCCGGTGGTCTACGCCATTTGCAACAACCGCGCCTACCGGATCCTCAAGGTGAATATGGACATTTACCTGAAGCGGATGCTCAACGATGACGCCCGGGTCAGCGAATACACCGGGATGGATTTCGCCAACCCGCTGGATCTGGCGGCGATGGCGCAGGCATTGGGGGTAGCCAGCGAAAAGATCACCGACCCGGCGCAAATCGCCCCCGCCGCCCGCCGGATGTTCGATCGCGGCCAACCCGGCCTGCTGGATATCAGCATTGACGGATCCCTGTAGCTCGGATCGCCCGCAATCCCGCCGTTGGGTATCACATTCCCGTTGTTACCCAACGGCGCAGCGGTCCGCCCATCGCCGCCCATCGCGCCATCCCTCGCCGGCGGTAAGGTAACTAAAGTTACCCTAACGTGCGGAAAATTGATGTCTTATGTAGTTTGACAAATGGAATTTTCTTAGCCTATGCTGAAACGGACGCAATTATAGCCGTGATGATGGACGCGCCGGGCGTCCCAGGAGCCGCCATGGTAACATCAGCCAACGACACCGGGCTGTTGCGGATGAGCGCCAACAAGAATGCGCCCCGCATGGTATCGCCCTCTATGGTTATCGGCTTGGGCTCCACCAGTTGCCAGATTGTCCGTATGCTGGAGGCCACCTCCGAGGGCTGGAGCTATCCCGACCGCAAGAACTTGGCCTTGCTGTATATGGACACCCGCGAGGCCACCCGCAGCGAAATTTCCCGCGCCGCCCGGTTCATCCCCCTAGTGCTGCCCCACTTTTCCAACCTGCGCGACGGCCGCGCCTGGATCACCGAATGCGTGCCGGAGCTGAAATACCTCAGCCTGTCCCGGGAAGGCGCTTTGGGAACGCTGGCTAACGCCGGGGTGGCCGGCCGGTTCAACTACAGCGAAATCCGCGGTCACCTGGACTCCACCATCGAACAGGTCTGCCCCTACTACGAGGGCGTGACCTACCTCCGCATTCACGTGGTCGCATTCCTCGGCGGCGGCACGGTGGGCGCGTTGCCGGTGCTGCTGGCGGCGCTGTCGGAAGTGCGCGGCACGGCCTACAACTTCAGCGTGGTGCTGCACATGCTCTTGCCCCAGCGGGGGATGTCGCGCGACCCGGAAACCACCTACCCCTTGCAACTGCGTAACGCCTACGCTATCCTGCAATTCCTGCGCTCCATCACCGGCATCCAAGTGGGGCGGGCGGAACATACCGGCAGCGACACCTTTACCATCACGGTCTACCCCGACCGCCGGATCGCCGCCATCGGGCCTCATTTCGATGTCTGCCTGTTGCATCGCTCGCCCAAAGATTCCCTGCCGGTGCAGCGTTCCCATGTCGCCCGGCTGCTCTGCGATCTGGTGAGCGACGCCTCCGGCACCGGGCAAGACTGGTGGGCCAGGTTTCACGAAACGATGCGCGAGGCCAACAACCAAGAGGACGCCCGCTTCGGCTCCATCAGCTCCCGCGAAATCGGGCTGCTGGACGGCTTCTTTGCCCAGACCGCCAAACAGTACCTGCAAAGCCAGTGGCGCACCCGGCTGTAGCCCCCGGTCGTATCGCAGCCATAGCCTCAGGTAGAGAGAGAATCGCAATGGCACGCTTCAAAATCCGCCGCAACCGGCCATCCTTCAGCGAAATGAGCCGGGTACTGCCGGCCCCGCTGGATCCCCTGGGCTTTATCCAGCCCGGGGCGGCCAAAACCCCCAGCAGCGCCCGCGAGGTGTACAACCAGTTGCTGGGCACTTTCCACGACACCTTGTCCGAAGTGGAGCGCTCCCTGCTCGCCATCTTTGAGCGCCTGCGCCCCGACGGGGTGATCAGCGACCGCATCGTGCTGGAGGCCAACAGCGACGTCCGCGCCGAACTGGCCCGCGCCAACACCCTCGCCGATATGAAGCGCAAGGAACTCCAAATCAACATCGCCAAGTGGCTCCAGGCCACTTTCCTGCACAACCTCATAATGGCCCCCGACGAACCGCCCCAAGTCCGCCGCTGGACGTCGATGTCCGACCGCGTGTTGCAGCGGGATTTGCCTTCGGTTTCCGAACCGACGCATACCGAACTGAACTCCAGCCCCGGCGACCGCCGCAAGCACCTCTTGCGCTGGCAAGCGGAAACCGACGAATGGCTGGAAATCGTCTGCCTTAACAGCGTGGGCGAGGTCATCGCCACCCTGCTGGAGGAAATCGGCGATTACCTGTCGTCCTGGAACGACACGGTAAGCCAGCTCCGCCGCGATTCCGCGCTGGGCGGCCGGCTGTTTCAGGAGGTCACCGACCCCGAATCGTGGACTTTCGACAACGACGACCCCACGGTCAAGAACCTGGTTTCCGGGGTGCAGGCGCAGGAAATCGCCGCCCGCATCCTCAGCCGCTTCCAGTTAAGCAATATGGAGCTGATCGACATCACCAAGACGGTGCATCAAGCCCTGGGCGGCCGCCCGGTCTACGGCCCCAACCGGGTGGAAGTCCGCGAGCTGGAGGAAATGATGGCCCAAGCCACCGCCGCCAAAATCAAGGACACCGTGGCGGTGGAGGATGGTTTCCTGTCGCTGATTTCCAACGGCGCCAGCCGTTCCGGGGAGGAGTTGGGCGAAATCCTGGTGGAGATGCGGATGGGCGCGGCGGCGATGGAGGAAAAGATGTGGCGCGTCGGAGAGTACCGGATGGGCCATGTGGACACCGTGGCCGGCGTGGGCATCACCGCCAACGCGCTCCACGCCACCGTGCTGCGGGGGCTGGGCGGGGGGCGCAAGTTCGCCGCCGCCGAGGGCCACCCCAGCAACAACCACCGCTTCGAGCTGCAAATGTCCACCGTGGGCGCATCCTTGCCCGACCTCGCCATATTCCACGATATGCTCAACGCTTGGTACACTTGGCACTTCGAGGAGCGGCGCGGCGAAAACGGCGACCGCAAAGCCCGGATGGACACCGTCCGCAAGGAATCCTGGAAACTCTATCCCGACATCGGCCAAATTTCCGGCGTCCGCTCCGCCATCATCGAACTGATCGATGACGATCTGCGCCAAGTATGGAACACCGGCGGCGATGTGGCGCAGCGGCTGGCTTTCGGCTATCTGGAGGAAACCGACACCGAACTGATTCACGCCAACACCAACGGTCACCCCCGCCTGCCCTAACCCCCGCCGGCCATAGAACCAATAACCCAACCCAACCGAATCGCCAATTCGCCGGTTTCGTGGTATCATCCCACCCTAGACCATCAAGGAGGCGCGGCGATGGCGGCGGATGAAGGGGAACGGGGCGGATGGCGGAGTATCTGGCAAGCCATCGGCAGCCTGGAGGCCAATGTCGCCCGGCTACTGGACGGACAAGCCGATTTGCGGTCTGACTTGCGCGATACGTGGTCTGACTTGCGCGATGGGTTGAAAACCACTAACGCCCGTATCGACAAGCTGCTATGGTTGGGGCTGGGGCTGGCGGGCGGGGTGGTGACATTGCTGGTTTTGGAGGTGATCCAAGCCGCGACCTAAGGGTTGACGCCGACCTTAATCCCCAATCCCCTATTCATCCCAACCGAATCGCCAATTCGCCGGTTTCCGTGGTATAGTCCCATCCTAGACCATCAAGGAGGCGCAGCTATGGCGGCGGATGAAGGGGAACGGGGTGGTTGGCGGAACATCTGGCAAGCCATCGGCAGCCTGGAGGCGAATGTCGCCCGGTTGCTGGACGGACAATCCGATTTGCGCGCCGACTTGAAAACCACCAATGCCCGTATCGACAAGCTGCTATGGTTGGGGCTGGGGCTGGCGGGAGGGGTGGTGACGCTGCTGGTTTTGGAGGTGATCCAAGCCGCGACCTAAGGGTTGACGCCGACCTTAATCCCCAATCCCCTATTCATCCTAACCTAATCGACAATTCGCCTGTTTTCGTGATATCATCCCGTCATAGACCATCAAGGAGGCGCAGCGATGGCGGCGGATGAAGGGGAACGGGGCGGATTGCGGAACATCTGGCAAGCCATCGGCAGCTTGGAGGCCAATGTCGCCCGGCTGCTGGACGGACAATCCGATTTGCGCGCCGACTTGCGTGATGGGTTGAAAACCACTAATGCCCGTATCGACAAGCTGCTATGGTTGGGGCTGGGGCTGGCGGGCGGGGTGGTGACATTGCTGGTTTTGGAGGTGATCCAAGCCGCGACCTAGGGGTTGACGCCCCCCGTAATCCCCAATCCCCTATTCATTCATCCCGCGCTGGCTGAACCGGAGGAAACCCCGAAATGCCGTTGCCCGACACCCGGAAGTCACTTACCCCCCCCCCCCCCCGAGTCTCAAGGTATACGTAGGGAATAGAAACCCCGCCCACCGCCCCATCCCCGCCCTCAAAACCCTAGCCGCCATAATCCTCATTGCCGCCCTCGCGTCCCTCATCCTGTACGCCGCCCTGCCCGCCGGCGCCTCCTCCCACTTCACCGACTACGACACCGATGACGACGGCCTGATCGAAATCGACACCATCGCCGAACTCCAGGGCATCCGCTTCGACCGCGACGGCGACGGCTTCATTCACCCCTTACATATATCTACCGACCTCGCCCCCTACAATGCGGCCTTTCCCAACCGCCAAACCGTCGCCAGCAGCAACTCCACCTCCACCCGTATGGGCTGCCCCGCCGTCTGCATCGGCTACGAGCTGACGGCCAACCTGGACTTCGCCACCGCCACCACCAGCCTCCGCAACTGGGCGGCCAACGTCTACGATGGCATATTCGAGGGCAACGGCCACACCATCTCCAACCTGAGTATCAACTTGACCAGCGGCTCCATCGGCGGATTCTTTAGGGAATTGGGAGAAAGAGGCGTTGTGCGGAATCTTGGGCTGATCAACCCCTCAGTAACTACCGTCGATATCCTAAGGATTGGCGGTATCGCAGGCGATAACGAGGGCACCATCAGCGCCAGCTGGGTCAGCGGCGGCACTATCACCGCCACCGGCACGAACTCCACTCCCACAATCGGCGGACTGGTAGGCAGAAACGATATCACCGGCGCAATCATCGCTAGCTACTCCACCGCAACCGTCAACGCCGGCACCTCTAGCGAAGGCTCCGGCGGCGGGCTGGTCGGCGATAACGGGGGACTCATCACCGCCAGCTACGCCGCCGGCCGGGTCACCGGCACCAATACCGGCGGCACAACAACCGCCCTCGTCCTCGGCGGACTGGTCGGCGAAATCTGGCTTCGACTCAACGCCCAGAGCGAAATCACCTCCAACAGCGTCATCACCGACAGCTACTGCACCGTCGCCGGGCAAGCCACCGCCTGCATCGGCGGCGTACTCCCCGCAGGCCACCCCGCCGTCCCCACCTCAACCGCCGCCCAGCTCCAAACCCCCACCGGCTACACCGGCATCTACGAAAACTGGAACGTAGACATTGACGGCGACACCTTTCCCGACAACCCCTGGAGCTTTGGCGCCACCAGCGCCTACCCCACCATCAGACCCCTGGACCAGCGCATCGTCGACCACGACCTGGACAACGACAACCTGATTGACGTAGACAGCCGGCACAAGCTGAATGCCATCCGCCATGACTTGAACGGCGACGGGCTGCCCGAATCGCCCGGCGATTATGTCGCCTACGCCGGCGCATTCCCCGGCGGCAATTTCGACATTAGCGGCGGCCCCCGGATGGGCTGCGCCACGTTCTGCATCGGCTACGAACTGTCCGCCGGGCTGGATTTCGCCGCCGACGGCGTGGCGGTGACCAGCACCGATGCCTACCCCAACTGGGCGCCCATCGGCGGCGGTAGGGCGGGGTATTCCGGGGTGTTCGAGGGCAACGGCCGTACCATCGCCCGCTTGACCATCAACCGGACCAGCACCGATGCCGGGCTGTTCGGCCGGGTGGCGCCGCGCGGCGTCCTCCGCAATGTGGGGATGGTCGAGGCGCGTATCCGCGGCGGCGGGGGCGGCCGGGGGTACGGGACTCTGGCGGGAGTGAACGACGGCACGGTAGCCGCCAGCTACGCCTCGGGCGGCGCGGTTACCCTCACCGGCGGCAACGCGCACGCCGGCGGGTTGGCGGGCGTCAATTCGGGTACGATACTGTCAAGCTACTCCACCGCGGCGGTGGACGGGGGCGGTCATAACGACGTCAACATCGGCGGGCTGGCGGGGGTATTGGGCTCCGCGGCCTCGGGGCCCGGCGTAATCACCGCGAGCTACGCCGCGGGCGCGGTGTCCGGCGGTTCCGGGGCCGACTCCCGGATCGGCGGGCTGGCGGGGGAATCCGTCCGCGCCGCCGATGCCATTACCCGCAGCTACTGCGATGCCACGGTGAACGGGTCAATCCCCTGCGTCGGGGCGGCGGTGAACAGCGGCCTTGACGCCGTGGCGCAAACTACCGCCCAACTGCAAACCCCCGCGGCCTACGCCGGGATTTACGCCCGATGGAACCGGGATGTGGACGGCGATGCTTTCCCCGACTATCCCTGGGACTTCCGCGCCGCAACCCAATACCCCGCGCTGAACACCCCGGCCCAGCGGCAAACCGCCGCCGCGGTGGTCATGGACTACGACCAGGACAACGACAACCTGATTGAAATCGCCAGCCTGCGGCAACTGGACGCCCTCCGCCAGGACTACGACGGCGACGGCCGGCCGCAATCGGCGGCGGCCTATCCCGCCTACGTGGGGGCGTTCCCCAACGGCAACATCGCCGACACCAGCTCCCCGTATATGGGCTGCGCCCAAATCTGCATCGGCTACGAACTAGCCCAAAGCCTCGATTTCGACACCAGCGGCGACGGCCGCGTAACCGCCGCCGACGCCTACCCCGACTGGCAACCCATCGCGGCCTACGCCGCGGCGCTGGAGGGCAACGGCCACACCATCACCCGCCTGACCATCGCCGCCGCATCGGGCAACGCCGGGCTGTTCGACACGCTGACCGCCAACGCCGCCGTCCGCAACTTGGGGATCATCGATGCCGCGATCGCCAGCGGCGGCAGTGACGCCAAAGCCGGCATTTTGGCGGCGGACAACGGCGGCCGCATCACCGCCGGCTACGCCCAAAGCGGCAGCGTAACCGTCACCGGAGCATCGGCGGCGGCCGGCGGGCTGGTCGGGCGGAACTCCGGCAGCATCCGCGCCGCTTGGGCCACGGCGTCCGTAACCGGCGGGGCCGGCGGCGGCGTCACCATCGGCGGGCTGGTCGGGCGGCATACCGGCAGCATCACCGCGGCCTACGCCGCCGGCGCGGTAAGCGGCGGCGCCGGGGCCGCGGCCGGCGGGCTGGTTGGCGCCGCCGACGGGGCCAATGCCGCCATCACCTACGGCTACTGCGACACCCAAACCACGACACAGAGCAACTGCATCGGCGCCCAAACCAACAATGCCGCCGTCGCCGCCGACGGCCAAACCGCCGCCGAACTCCAAGCCCCCACCGGCTACGACGGCATCTACCAGCGCTGGAACATCGATCTGAACGCCGACGAAATCCGCGACGATCCCTGGGACTTCGGCACATCCGCCCAATACCCGACCTTGAAAGCCCCCGCCCAGCGCCAGCCGTCGGCCATCCCGCAGTACCAGCCGCCGCCCGCCCCGACCCCGACCCCGGAGCCGACTCCAACCCCGACCCCGGATCCGACCCCGGCCCCAGCCGGCGACGGCGACGGCGGAGCCACCGGCGATGACGCCCCAAGCTCGCCGGTAGTGACCGCGGTCGAGGAACTGCCGCCCTACGACTCCGACGCCGCCCACCCCGAAATCTACGCCAACGCCGAATACGGGATGACGGCCACCTGCGAAACCCACGATCCCGACCCCGAAACCGGCAACCCCCAAAGGGCCACCATAACCTTCAACTTGGGCCGCTACACCGGCCCCATCATCCTGAACCTGTCCATCTGGCACAACCAGCGATATGTAGCCTACGAAACCCGCGGCATCGCCCTGCCCGCCCTGGAGCGCGAGGGGCAGAGGGTCAGGGTGCGGGTAGCGACGGACCCGGCGCAGACGCGCTTCCGCCTCGACGGCCGGCGCAACGGGCTGGCGGCGAATTTGGTGCTGGGGTATGCGGATTGCCGCAGCGATGGGCCGTGACGTCGCGGTGGGGGCATCACCCCGACCCTAACCCTCCCCCTGAGGGGGAGGGGATTTTCAGGGGCATTCATCCTTCGACAAGCTCAGGATGAATGGGGTTCGATCGGGATGAATGGGGTTCTATGGGGATGAATGGGGTTCTATGGGGATGAATGAGCATCCCCTCAAGCCAACCTAAGCCTCCGGGTGCGTGCTGATGAACCGCGCCGCCCGGGCGGCGTCTACGTGCGGCGCCCGCACCTCCACGCCCGACACCTCCTCCTGCAACCGGAAAGTGACCGAGCTGTCCATCCCGCCCCAGCCGCGGTTCATCGCCTCAATGGCGATCTGCTCCGCCAGATTAGCCACCGGCATCGGCACATTAAACTCCCGCCCCAACTCCGTCGCCAGCCCGATATCCTTGCGGGCCAGCTCCATAGCGAAACCGGGCGGCTCGAACTCCCCTTGAAACAACGTGCGGGCCACGCCTTCGTGCAGGATATTCATCCGCCCCAGCGACCCGCGGCGGATACACTCCCACAGCGGCTCCGGCTCCACCCCGGCCTTGACGCCCAGCGCCAGCCCCTCGGCGATCGCCTGCCGCACGCCGTGGCCGATCATATTATGCACCAGCTTCGCCACCGACCCGGCGCCGATGCTGCCGGCGTAAAACACCTTGTCGCCGAAAGCATCCAAAAGCGGCTTCACCCGGTCGAAAACCTCCCTTTCGCCGCCCACCATCACCGCCAGATTCCGGGTCTGCGCCCCCGACTTCCCGCCGCTGACCGGCGCGTCCAGGACATGAACCCCCTTCACCCGGAACTGGACTTCCAGCTCCCGGATCAGCGTAGGCCGGCTGGTGGAAAGGTCGATATACACCGAACCGGGGCGGCTGCCCTCCAGCACGCCCTCCGGCCCCACGGCCACCGACTCCACCTCCCGCGGGCCGGGCAATGAGGTCAAGGTGACGTCGCTGCGGGAGGCCACATCGGCTGGGGAACTGCCCAGCCGCGCCCCGGCCTCCAGGAACGGACGGGCCGCCGCCGCCCGCAGATCGAACACCACCATCGGATACCCCGCCCGCTGAACATTCCCGGCCATCCCCCCGCCCATATTCCCCAGCCCGATAAACCCCACCGTTTCCATACAACACCCCCAACGCCGCGGCGCCCATCGCGGCCACCGCAGCCAAAATCGCCCCCCGATTATCGTACACCCAACCCCGCTTGTACACCGCGGCCGTTGCGATTGACTTGCCGCCGTGGTACAATCCGCTAGATATGCCCAAGGTGGCGATTTAGGGGTTCGACGCCCTTGCGATCAACCTTCTACCGTGGTATAGTCCGCCCATCGTAGGCTTAGGAGGCTCCCCAATGGCCGAAACCCAGCCGCTCCACCTGCCTAGCCTCTACATAGAAGGCTTCCGGGGCATAGACAAGCTGTCTCTCCCCCGCTTGGGCCGCGTCACCCTGCTGGCCGGGAAAAACAGCGTCGGCAAAACCACGGTATTGGACGCCATACGGGTCTATGCAGCCCGCGGCCGGTATCCGGCACTGCGCCAGTTGCTGGAAGGGCGCGACGAACTTTCCATAGACACCGATGAGGACGGCGATACTGCGCTTATGCCTGATATTGTTGCTTTGTTCTATGGGTGGAATGCTTCAGAGAACGCCTGCGTTAAAATTGGGACAAGTAATGACGATTCCCAGCTTCGAATAGAGACTGCCTCTCCAGATGATGTGTGGGATCTGATTCAAAATGACTTGCCTGCTGAATATTGGGGCATTGACACCATTCAAGCAGTCAAAGTCACATTTCAAGACTCGACTCAAATAATCCCTTGGGTACGGAACCCACAACGCAGTCGATTCAATGATCAAAAAATGCATCCTGTAGTAAGGTGCGAATCTTTAGGTCCAGGCGTTTTAACCAATCAGGATTTGGCTCGATTCTGGGATAATGTAGTACTGGCAAACAATGCAGAGAGGGCTATGGAACCCTTGCGTTTCATTTTCGGAAAAGCTATCGAAAATATTGTAGTGGTGGGTGACAATACGTCAAGATTCGCATCTCCCCCTAGACGAGGTGGGCGGCGAATAGTGGTCAAACTCAATTCCTACAACCGTCCTGTGCCTTTGAGAAGTCTCGGCGATGGTGCATCGCGAATTCTCAGTGTTTCCATGGCGTTTACCAGTAGCCAGAACGGGTTTCTGCTCATTGATGAAGTGGAAAATGGGCTCCATTATTCCCTGCAACACGATTTTTGGCGTATGGTACTGCAAACAGCGCAAGCCAATAACGTGCAGGTGCTGGCGACAACCCATAGTGGAGATTGCGTGAGAGGTTTTGCCCGGGCCGCCATAGAATGCGAAGAGGCCGAGGGCATTCTGTATCGCCTTTCAAGGCGCTATGGCGAACTTCGCGCAGTGGAATACCCGGAAGACGAACTGAAAATCGCCGCTGACCAGCAAATCGAAGTGAGGTAAACGTATGGCTAACGGAGAATCATCTGCTCAAGAGCGCATTCTTCTGGTCGAAGGTACTAACGACAAGTACGTTGTGATCAATCTCTGGAGACAGTATTATAATATGAGCCCAAATTTCCTTATCTCTGATAAGGAGGGCATTGATAATCTCTTGCAAAGCATTCGGGGCGAGATACTAAACGAAGAACGAACAGCAGTTGGTATACTGGTAGACGCCGACGATTGTCTGATGAGTCGGTGGCAAGCAGTGGCAGACAAACTCAAAACCGCGGATATAACACCCCCACCTAATCCCATATCATTGGGTACAATCATAGAAAGCAATCCTCGCGTCGGCGTATGGTTGATGCCTGATAATCAAAACCCCGGCGAGCTTGAGGATTTTATCAAGGCAATGATACCTCCCTACGACCCAGTGTGGCCGTTATCCGAATCATACATTGACGGCATACCCCAAAATGACCGTAAGTTTGCCGCGGGAAAGACTTTGAGAGCCAAAGTCAACGCTTGGCTGGCAACGCGAGAAGACCCTCGTCCTATGGGGACAGCGATCCGCGCTGGGGATTTGGATGTAAACGCGCAAATATCATCCAGCTTCGTGAACTGGCTCCAGCAATTGTTCGGATAATTATATCATCGGGTAAGTATCTAACATCGAGGTGCGCTGTGCTGTTTCCGACCCCGGCTACCGACCGGCTGTTGCATAACCTGGACGCCGGGCTGCCTTCGTTGTGCGCTTATGTGTTCAGCCACCCCAATATGGTTGAGGTGGCCGGGGTGGCCGGCATTGACGCCTTTATGGCCGATATGATGTTCACCGCCCACGATTGGGATAACATCGCCCACCTGATCCGCGCCGCCCGCGGCACCGGCATATCCCCGCTGATCCGGGTGCAGGCGTTCCCGTGGGCCACCGGCACCGACCGCCGCACCGTCTCCGACGCCGCCCGCGCCCTGGCCTTGGGCGCCACCGCGGTCACCGTGTCGGTAAACTCCAAAGCGGAAGTCCAAGAACTGATGGGCCTGCGCGACGACTGGCACCGCCTGATCCACCTGCGCCGCTTCGCCACCGCCGACGAGTTCCCGGAGTTCAACGCCAAAACCCGCGACGGCACCCTGATCGTTCCCACAGTGGAAAGCGGGGGCGGCCTGCGCGATCTGGACGAAATCCTCGCTATTGACGGTATCCGGCTGGTCTGGCTCGCCGCCGGCGATATCACCAAAATCTTGGGCGTCCCTTTCAAGTACGACGACCCCAAAGTGATGCGCCTGCTGGAAAACGCGGTCAAGACCGGGGAACGCCACGGCGCCGCCATTATGTACAATATGGGGCTGGATTCGCCGGATTTCGACGCGATGGCGGCATCGGCCCGCCGCTATTTCGACGCCGGCGTGCGGGTGGTGGGCTTGGGCGCGATGGAATGGCATATACAAATGGCCTTGCAACAAATCCGCCGCCAGGCCATCGGGTAAGCGGACGCCGTTCCCGCCCGGCGGCAATTCCGCGCCGCCGCCGGGGCCGTATACCCGGAGCAATCAGCTATACAGCCACTCGGGAACCGGCTGGCCGCCGCCCCCCGCGCCGCGGGCCAGCGAATCCTTGAGCATCCCGATGCGGGAGCGAAAGGGCGCCACCCGGTTGGGCGCGGCGGTGCGCCCCAACCCCGCCAGAAACATCAGACTCTTGCCGGCCGCATGAGGCGAAAAGAACGCGGTCGCCGCATCATCGAAAAAGGTCATACCCGTCGCCCCCAGCCCCAACCCGTGGCTGCCCAGATACATCCGCCCGCCGATTATGCCGGCCTCCAGCTGCGCCGCCCGGTAGCCCCGGTTGCCAAAGCGCGACAGCGCGGCGTCCAGGTCAGCCATAAAGAAAGCCACGGCCCCGGCGTCGGCGCCCAACGCCTGCTCAAAGCAGAGATGCCCCGATTCCTCCCGGAACTCGCCCGCCTGGAGCAGCTCCAGCCCGCCTTTGCCCGCCGGGTGGTAATAGTAAGCGCCCGGTTGTATCCCCTCCGCCGCGTTGACGATTAGATAAATGTCGATCAGCCCGCCCCCGTAGTCCGCCGGAATGGGCGCGGCGGACGCCGACAGCAGGGCTTCCAGCCGCCCGGCGGGAAGCGGCTCGCGGGCGAAGCGGCGGGTGGAGCCGCGCCCGGCGATAACCGCGCCCAGCGGCGCGGATTCCGGCCACCCGGCGGTGTCCGGGAAATCCGGCGGCGGCGTTGCCCCCTGCCGCCAGGCCGCAACCTCGCCCGGCCCCTCCAGGCAGGAATTGGCGTGCAGGGCGCGGGTTTCGGGATACACCGTGCGCCGATCATCCCCCAGCGCCCCGGCGGGCGCGGCGCCGGCCGCCGCCGCCGGCGCCGCCGCATCCCCAGCGCCGACGGAAACCACGCAGAAAGACGCTTCCCGCTCCGAATCCAGCCCCAGCAGGGCGTCAACCTCGGCGTCGGCGAACCCGGCCACCACTTGGGCGGGCTGCCCCAGCGCATTGGCGGCGGCCAGCATATTGGCAAGTATCGTGCCGTTATCCCAAAAACAGTAACGATACCCCCGTTCCCGGTATTTCCAGGCGCTGCGCCAAAACACGCAACTGCCCACCACGGCGGCCGGCGCATCGGCCAATGCGGGGTATCCCGCCGCCGCCGCAACCAGATTGCCGCGAAAATCCCCGGCACGCAGCAGCGTCAAAGCATTGGCCGCCGGCGCATAGTGGTACACCCCGGCGTCCAACCCGGGCAGGCCGCCGCAGACCAGGTACAACTCGATGGGGTAAAGCGCCCCGGCCGAGGCGGCGGCGCGGTAATGCACTTCCCCGGCGGAGCGCAGCCGACTGCGCCGGATCAGCCCGGCGGAATAGTGCAACAGTTGCGCCACCTCCGCCAACCCCGGCGGCCCCGCGCCCGCCGCCGCCCGCCCGCCCACCGCCGCCAGCGCGGGCATACCCGGCGACGGCAGATCCGGCGGCAGCGCCACCGACGGCAGCCCCGGGTATTCCTTATATAAAGGCGGCTTGGTAGCCAGGCTGATATAACTCAACTTGGTAGCATCGTGAAAGCTGCGGGCCGCGCCAATGTCGCTATTCGGCATAATAACCAACCTCTAAACCCCTGCCGGAGTAGTCTCTAAATCCCCTCCCCCTCCGGGGGAGGGTTAGGGTGGGGGCGTCCCCCTACGCGAACCGCGATTGCGCCCCGGCGGAACGCCGCCGCCGCGCCCGCCGGAAAGTGGCGTCCGGGGCGACACGAGGATACTCGGCCTGTTTCCCGCCCAGCAATTCCTCAATCGTAAGAATCTGAACCCGGGGATACTGGGCGTCCGGGAAATGTTCCGGGGTATAGAAACCGGCGGAAACGGCCTCATCCTGCATCGGGCGCGTAGGGGTTTCCAAAGTGATCAACAAGCCGATTGCCGCCTTTTCCCGCTCCATATCGCCTTTCAGCGCCGCGATTAACCCCCGGTTGACACGCCCGCTTTTCACCTGCACGATTATACGTTTGGCGCGGCCGCTGTTATCATCGAAAAAGTTGATATATCCGTCAACCCCGGAATCCGCGCCCTTTTTCCGATCTTGCGCCGGGCGGGCGTCTACCAGACTTAACGCCCACCACTCAAATTGATAACGCCCATCGTGTTCGCTTTCCAACGCCAACGCCCTTGCGCTTTCCAAATCCTGTGGCTGCCTATAATTTCATAAGGCTTCAGGTCATCTTTAAAGACGTCCATAAGCCGGCCGCGGACCATAGTAATAGCCAGATGCGTAATGTCAATGCCAATCCAGCGGCGGTTTAGACGCTCAGCCGCCGCCGTTGCCGTGCCGCAACCGCAGAACGGATCCAGCACTACATCTCCCTCATCAGACGACGTGCGAATTATGCGCTCCAATAACCCGACAGGCTTTTGCGTCGGATACTCAAGCCACTCCGCTTCGTTTCTCCTGAGGTATTTGACATCCTCATCAATACAGTCGTCAGAATTATGCAAAACGCCGCTGGTATATGGTTGGTAGGCCCAGATATCCTGATACTGTATGCCGGAGCCGATGTAATGTTTATACATCGGCTGCCCTCCGGGGCGGCCGGACAACGTAATAAGCCCTTGTTCGTACAGCAAGTCCAGTTGCTCATGACTGGTCAACCCTGCGCCGCGGTTGGGCAGATATTCCCGCAGTGACCGGGGAATCGCCCAATGGCGGTTAACCGTAGTAGGATCAAAACCCTGCCATGACATACCGCTTTCCCCGGATCGGGGGCCCGGCCCGGTCAAGTGATGGCTCCGATATTGCCCCCGTTCATCCTGGTGCACAAATTGGCCTTGTATGTAGCCGCTGGCGTAAGGGCGCGTGCCAGGATGAAAGATAAAATTGTCCGTTTTGGAATAAAACAAGATAGTATCGTGAATCGGGCCGTACTGCTTGCGGATATTGTTATGGGCATTAGTTCGCCGCCAAATTATTTCGCTGCGAAAATTTACCGGCCCAAACACGGAGTCCATCAGCAATTTCAAGTAATGGCTGGCGGTAGGATCGCAATGCAAGTATATGCTGCCCGTATCTTTCAACACGCGGCGCAACTCCACCAATCGCTGCGCCATCATCGTCAGATAAGCCATCATATCGTTCTGGCCCAAGAACGACCGCATCGCCTGCAACAAGTCCGGCAGCTTGCCGGCGGCGTTACGCACTACGTCCTGATAAGCGTTTTCCGATTCAAGGTTCCAATGCCAAGTATCCTCAAAAGCGGTAATCTGTGCCGCCGATTGCTGGCCGCTCTTTTCCCTGAACAAGATATTGTAGCTGGCGTTGGAGTTAAAGGGCGGGTCAAGATAAATTAAGTCAACGCTTTCGTCGGCGATATATTCCCGCAGAATCAGCAGGTTATCGCCGTAGTAAAGCCGATTTTTCCATTCTGATGTAGTCATCATAACTCCCATTGCCATAATTTCATTTGAGAAATGGCTTCCGAATCCCCTCCCCCTCCGGGGGAGGGTTAGGGTGGGGGCGCCCCCCTACGCGAACCGCGATTGCGCCCCGGCGGAACGCCGCCGCCGCGGCGCCCGCCGGAAAGTGGCGGGTGGCGCCAGCCGCGGGTATTCCGCCTGTTTCCCGGAAAGCAATTCCTCGATCGTAAGAATCTGAACGCGGGGATAGCGGCGGTCCGGGTAGTGTTCCGGGGTGTAAAACCCGGCGGCCGCCGCCTCCGTTACCATCGGGCGGGTAGGTTCCCGCAAGGTTATAAACAAGCCGATTTCCGCCTTTTCCCGCTGCATATCGCCTTTCAACATAGCGATTTGGCCCCGGTTTACTTGGCCGCTTTTCACTTGTACAACGATGCGCTTGTCCCGGCCGCTGTTATCATCGAAAAAGTTGATATAGCCGTCAACGCCGGAATCCGCCCCCCTTTTCCGTTCCCGCCCCGGGCGGGCGTCTACCAGACTTAACGCCCACCACTCAAATTGATAACGCCCATCGTGTTCGCTTTCTTGGGCCAACGCCCTTGCGCTTTCCAAATCCTGCGGCTGGCCTATAATTTCGTAAGGCTTCAGCTCATCCCGGAAAGTATCGTGCAGCCGATGGCGCATTATAGTGACGGCCAGATGCGTAATGTCAATGCCGATCCAGCGGCGGTTGAGCCGTTCCGCCGCCACCGTCGCCGTGCCGCAACCGCAGAACGGGTCCAGCACCAAGTCGCCCTCGTTACTGCTGGCCCTGATGATGCGTTCCAACAGCGCCTCCGGTTTTTGGGTTGGAAACAAATGTTTTATGGGCGGAACCCTGGATATATTCCAAACATCATCCTGCCGGACGCCTTGCGATGCTTCATCGCCGGTTTGGGATGGGATTCGCTGCCCGCTTTTATTACGACCGGATACGATGCTGGCATTGCCAAAGCGTGTGAGAGTGGATGCGGCCCGTTCCATATAAAGCTGGTTAAACGCCCGGCTGCGATCGGGCGAGCGGGCGTAGAATAGTATTATGTCGTGGTTCCTCTGAAAAGTGAATTTCCCTGTAGACCATTTGCGGTAATGCCAGATTATTTCGTTGCAGAAATTCTGGCTGCCGAACACCGAATCCATCAACAGCTTCAGGTAATGACTGGCCGTAGGATCGCAATGCAGATAGATGCTACCCGTAGGCTTCAGCACGCGGCGCAGTTCGACCAGCCTTTGGACCATCATCGTAAGATAGGCCATCATATCATTTTCGCCCAAGAAAGAACGCATCCCATGCAACAAGTCCCGCAACTTTTCGGATGCTCCGGTCACTACTTCTTGATAGGCCGCCTCCGACTCTTGACTCCAGTGCCAAGTATCCTCAAAGGCGGTGATTTGCGCCGCCGATTGTTGTCCTCCGGTTTCCCGGAACAGCACATTATAGTTGGCGTTGGAGTTAAACGGCGGGTCAAGATATATCAAGTCAACGCTTTCATCGGCGATGTGTTCCCGCAGGATGGGCAGGTTATCGCCGAAATACAGTTGATTGCGCCATTGCGGGGCAGTCATAACTCCCCCATCGCCAAAATTTCGTCATAATCCGCCTTGGTAACCGGCTGAATCGAAAGCCGCTGCCCCTTGCGAATCAGCAGCATATCCTTGAGCTTGGGATTGGCCTTGACCGCCGCCAGCGTCACCGGGTTGGGCAAGCGCCGTTCCGCTTGGATTTCCACCACCAGCCAGACGGTTTCGCCGGGGCTGCTTTTGGGGTCATAGTGCTTGTCCGCCGGATCCCAAGCGGTGGCATCGGGGTAGGCTTCGCGGACGATGCGGGCTGTGCCTACCACCGCCGTGGGCTTGGCGCTGCTGTGGTAGAACAGCACCTTGTCGCCTGCCCGCATAGCATCGCGCATAAAGTTGCGGGCTTGATAATTGCGGACGCCGTCCCATTCCGCCGTCTGCTCCGGCTCGTTAAGCAAATCGTCAAAGGAATAGGCCGACGGCTCCGACTTAAAGAGCCAGTATTTGGTTTCCGGCAATTTCAATCCTCCCGGTGGGGGGGTGGGGATTCTTATGGGATAGGGGTTTGGGGGATGAGGGGTTTTAGCGCAGGCGCCGGCCGGCGGCTTCGCGGTCATAGCAGCCCGCAATCAAATCCTCCCGCTCCTGCCGCAGCACATCCTTGCGGACGCGCAGGCTGGGGGTGCGGGGCAGTTCGGGGCGCACTTCCCAGTAGCGGGGAACCTTGAAATAGGCCAAATTTTCGGCGCACCACCGCGCCACTTCCTCCGGGTCGACCTCGGCCCCGGGGCGCGGCGTGACGTAGGCTTTCACTTCATCCTCGCCCAATTCCGACGGCACCGCCAGCACGGCGCAGTCCAGCACGCTGGGGTTGCTTTTGATGACGTTTTCCACTTCCTGCGACGATATATTTTCCCCGCGGCGGCGGATTATGTCTTTCTTGCGGTCTACGAAATACAGGAACCCGTCATCATCCAGCCGCCCCAAGTCGCCGGTATATAGCCAGCCGTCGCGCAGGGTTTCGCGGTTCTGCTCCTCGTTGCGCCAGTAGCCGGGCATCACCGCCGGGTTTTTAATGGTGATTTCGCCCACGACATTGGCGCCGATGGGCAAGCCGGTTTCGGCGTCGGCGATCCGCACCGTGTTGCCGAAGCGCGGATCGGGGTGCTGGCGCGGCCGCCCCGACGACCCGGCGCGGCGCTGCTCGCCAATGCCCTCGATCGTGCCGTAGCAGGTTTCGGTCATCCCGAACCCGACAATAATATCGGTGGCGAACCGGGCTTGAAACTCGGCCAAAAATTCCGGCGAAAAAGACGGCGAGCCGTAAAACAAGCGGACGGTGTTGTCGGCGTCCTCGGGCGAAGGCGGGTTTTTCGCCAACACCGGCATCATCATCCCGATAAAGTTGACCACCGTAGCCCGCGCCTCCCGCACCTGCCCCCAAAACCGCGACGCGCTGAAGCGGTCTACGATAACCAGCGTAGCCCCGGCGGACAGGGCGCCCATAGTCGAATAATACTGAATGTTGGCGTGGTAAAAAGGCAGGCAGGTAAAAAAGCGGTCGTCCGGCGTGGCCTGCGTCCAATGCGCGAAACCCTGCCCGGCGGCCACATACATCCGGTGCGTGACCATCACCCCCTTGGGGTTGCCGGTGGTGCCGGAAGTGTAGACCAGCATAGACACATCATCCGGCGTAACCTCGGAGGGCGCAACGCCGGGCGCGGCGGCGGCGAAAGCATCGCGGAACGACGTCCATCCGGCGGCCGGCGCGTCATTATCGTCGGGTTCGGGCCCTCGTACAATGCGATGCCGGATCCCGGGAGCCAAATCCGCCGCGGCCCCCGCCACATCCGCCAGCGACGAGTCGGCGACCAGTGCCACGGCCCCGGCGTCGTTCAGGATGTAGGCGGTTTCGTCACGCCGGTAGGCGGTGTTGATCGGAACGCTGATCGCCCCCAATTCCGACAGCCCAAACCAGCAGTACAGATATTCGATGCAGTTGGGCATCAACAGGCAAACCCGGTCGCCCCGCCCTACGCCCAGCTCCCGGAACATCGCCGCCGTCCGCAAAACCCCATCGCGGAAATCGCCATAGGAATAAGCCGCGCCGCCGATTTCCACAAAAGTCTTGCCGGGATCGGCGGCGGCAACGCCCTCCAGCACCCGCCCGATGGTGGATTCCCAGGGCAAGGGCGTTTCACTCTCAGCATACTGCCGGTTAACCGTCATAATCGTTTCAATCCTCGGCCGGACATTAACCCGCCGCGATCCGTCTTGCCGCCAACCTACCACGCCGCCGCCGGGCGGTCAATAAGCCGCGGGCGGCAACGGGCGGCTTTGGCTTTGACTGTATCCGCATCCAATGCCATAATCGCCGCATCCGAATCTGCCAGGGGGTGGGGTGAATATCTTTGAGACTCTGGAGAAAACCACGACGCGAATAGAGCCGTTCCATTCGCAGTTTCTAGCCGATGCGTTGCAAGACAGCATCGGCGGCGACCGTTCGCTGTTTAATGCGGTATGGCGGCTAACCGCGCCCGATGAATGGGATGCGCCGGAAAACCCCCAAATAACCGCCGAGGAAAATGTGCCGGGGCAAGGCCGCATAGACCTCGCCATCAAAGGCGATTCCCCGCAACCCCGGATTGTGGGGATTGAAGTCAAAACCACCGATTCATCGGTCACCCCCGGCCAGTTGGAGCGTTACCGCAACGGTTTAGCGGAGAAATTCCCCCAACACGCCATCGCCATCGCCTACCTTACGCCGTTCAATCGGGAGCGGGCGAAAGGCAAGGCGGATGATTTGGCGACGGTCAGGGAATTTGACGATTTCCAACGAAAATGCCCGGACGCCCGCCATATAAGCTGGCTGGACATCGCCGCCATCCCCGGCAATGGCAACCAACTATGGCGGCAGCACCAGCGATATGTCCGGCTGCGGATTTCGTCCCTCAGGAAACTGCGGCGGTCCGCGGCGCGGGGCCGGGCGCCGGCCAACAGGGAAGCCGTGGGGGATTTATGGGACGATTTGTCTAAATCCGGCATAAAAGTGCCGGCATGGCGGCTCCGCCGTCAACATGGTAACGGGCCGGGCAGCAGCGAAGTTTGACGGCGTTACGGGTTTTGCCGGCAACGAATTAACCTAAGAGGGATCGGAGGGCGTATGAATATCTTTGAGAGCATCGAGGGCGTCACGCGGCGAATAGAGCCGTTCCATTCGCAATTTCTAGCCGATGCGCTGAAAGCCAGCATCGACGGCGACCGCTCGCTGTTCAACGGGGTATGGCGGCTAACCGCGGCGAATGGATGGGATGTACCGGAAAATCCCGACATAAACGCTGAGGAAGTAGTGCCGGGACAAGGGCGCATAGACCTCGCCATCAAAAGCGATTCCCCGCAACCGCGGATTGTAGGAATCGAAGTCAAAACCACCGACTCATCCGCCACGCCCGGCCAGTTGGAACGGTATAGGGGCGGTTTAGCTGAAAAATTTCCCGGCTACGCCGTAACCATCGCCTACCTTACGCCATTCAACCGAGTATGGGCGCCGGATAAGGCAGACGCATTGCCCACCGTCAAAGAATTTACCGATTTTCAAGCGAAATACCCGGACGCCCGGCACATTAGCTGGCTGGACATAGCAGCCATCCCCTGGCACGGCAACGAACTTTGGCGGCAGCACCAATTATATGTATACCAGCACATTTCCTCCCACAAAAAGCTGCGCATCTCTACCACCCGGGACAGGTCTCTGGATCAGTTCTTTGGCGAGGAATCCGTGACAGCTTTTTGGGAAGCATTGTCGGAATTGGGTATAGAATCGTCGGCGGGCGGAGCGGTTATCGAATTGGCGCAATTGGACGGCGCCCCGGATTTCGCCGACAGGCTGGCCCATGCATTCCAGATTCTAATCACGGACGGCGATAAGGTATCCCGCAACGCCAACCGGGCGGACAGATTTTCCGCCGATTTGCGCCGCCCGTTCCTTGATTCGCCGCGCGGCAAGGTTCACGAAGCGTTGTTTGCCCTTTCCAATCACAGCCACGTGTGGGTGCAGGGGGAGGGCGATTACGGGATTAGAGTAGCTCATATCGAACACACTAGCGGCGTGAGTCTGGTCAGAAGCCGCGGCCCGGAACGCCTCGAAATCGTGGGCCAGCGCTAGAAACCCGCCGCCCGATCCCGCCCGGAAACCGCGCCCGCGTTTCGGGAAATCCCCCGCCCCGATGCGCTATAATGGCAGTCACACCCCGTCGGCAGTCACAAGGAGGCCCGCCACGTCCGCATCCGAAAGCAAGCTGCCCTTGGGCCTGCGGGTTGCCGCCAGCGACGACCTGGAGGTTTCCGCCTACCTCGAAATCGCCAGCGGCGCCGACGCCCAATCCCCCGGCCCGCGCCGGCCGGTTAATGCGGGCATCGCCGTCATCGACTTCGGCTCCCAGTACAGCCACCTCATCGCCCGCCGGGTCCGCGAGCTTAAGGTCTATTCCGAAATCGCCCACCCATCCGACCCGTGGGAAAAAGTGGCGCGGATCAACCCCGCGGGCATCATCCTCTCCGGCGGCCCCGCCAGCGTGTATGACGCGCGGGCGCCCCGCATCCCCGATTGGGTATTCGAGCGGCGGTTGCCCGTCTTGGGCATCTGCTACGGGATGCAGGCGCTGGCGCACCAGTTGGGCGGCGCAGTGGCCCCCGGCGCCAAGCAGGAATACGGCCACGCCATACTGCACCAGGATCGCCCGCTGCCAAAGACGGACGGCGCCGCCGCGGCCCTGTTTGATGGCTTGCCCCCATCCTTTCAAGTTTGGATGAGCCACGGCGACCGGGTGGAATCCCTCCCGCCCGGCTTTTCCGGCTTGGCTTTCACCGAAAACTCCCCCCTAGCCGCCATCGGCAACGGGCGGGATATTTTCGGCTTGCAGTTCCACCCCGAAGTCAACCATACCCCCCTGGGCGGCGACATCCTGCGGAATTTCCTGTTCCAAATCTGCGGCTGTAGCGGCGACTGGACCCCCGGCAACGTAGCCGCCGACGCCATAACCCGCATCCGCGATCAAGTAGGCGACGGCCGCGTAATCTGCGCCCTATCCGGCGGCGTCGATTCGGCGGTCACCGCCGCCCTGTTGCACCGCGCCGTCGGCCACCGCCTAACCTGCATTTTCGTCAACAACGGCCTGCTGCGCCGGCAAGAGGCGGAACGGGTGCAGTCCGCTTTCCAGCGCGGGATGGGCCTTAACCTGGTATATGTAGACGCATCCGCCCGTTTCGTCCAACGGCTGGCCGGCATTACCGACCCGGAAACCAAGCGCAAGACCATCGGCGAGGAATTCATCCGCGTCTTTGAGGAAACCGCATCGGGCTTGGGCGAAATCGGGTTCCTGGCTCAAGGCACCTTGTACCCCGACGTCATCGAAAGCGAAGCCCCTCCCGCCGCCGGACCCGGCGGCCGCCTTTCCGCCCGCATCAAGACCCACCACAACGTAGGCGGACTCCCCGAAAATATGCGCCTGCAACTGGTGGAGCCGTTGCGCTATCTGTTCAAGGACGAAGTGCGCGAAGTGGGCCTGGAGCTGGGCCTGCCCCCGGACATCGTTCACCGCCAGCCTTTCCCCGGCCCCGGCCTCGCCATCCGCATCATCGGCGAAGTCACGCAGGAAAAACTGGATCTGCTGCGGGCGTGCGACTGGATTGTCATTGACGAAATCAAGGCCGCCGATCTATACGACCGCGTCTGGCAGAGTTTCGCCGTGTTGTCCGACAGCCGCACCGTCGGGGTGCAGGGCGACTATCGCACCTACGGCTACGTCTGCGCCTTGCGCTGCGTAACCAGCCAAGATGCGATGACCGCCGACTGGGCGCGGTTGCCCTACGAAACGCTGGCCCGCATATCCAACCGCATCGTCAACGAAGTCCCCGGCGTCAACCGCGTGGTATACGACATCACCAGCAAACCCCCCGGAACGATCGAATGGGAATAAGAGCCGCGCAAAACCCCGCCCCAACCCCCCCCGGCGGGGGAATGCCGTCGTGAACGTTCTGCTGGTCGGCGGCGGCGCCCGCGAACACGCCCTCGCCTGGCGCATCAGCCAAAGCCGCGCGCTTACCCGCCTATGGGCCGCGCCCGGCAACTATGGCACTGCGTCTCTGGCGGAAAACATCGCCGCCGGCCCCGATGTGCCGTCCCTCGCCGCTGCCGCCCGCCAGGTAGCGGCCGACTTGGTGGTCGTCGGCCCCGAGGCGCCCCTCGCCGACGGGCTGGCCGATGCCCTAGACGCCATAGACATCCCGGTATTCGGCCCTACCCGCGCCGCCGCCCGCCTGGAGTCCAGCAAGAGTTTCGCCCGGCGATTGATGCAAGAAGCCGGCGCCCCCGGCCCGGAGTTCGCCATATTCGATGACCAATCCGCCGCCCTCGACTACCTGCGCCGCAACCCCGGCCCCCGGGTGGTCAAGGCGGACGGATTAGCCGCCGGCAAGGGCGTATTCGTCTGCGACGATGCGGCGCAGGCCGCCGCCGCCGTCCGCGATTGTATGTCCGCCCGGCTTTTTGGCGCCGCCGGCGACACCGTAGTGCTGGAGCAGCGGCTGCAAGGCCGGGAGGTAAGCGTATTCGCCTTTTGCGACGGCGAGCGCCTTTCCCCCCTGACCGCCGCCTGCGACTACAAGCGCCTGCAAGACGCCGACCGCGGCCCCAACACCGGCGGGATGGGCAGCTATTCCCCGCCCGAATTTTGGACCCCGCAACTGGCCGCCCAAGTGGAGCGTACCATAATGCGCCCGGTAATAAACGCGATGGCCCAACGCGGCGCCCCCTACCGCGGCGTACTGTACGCCGGATTGATGCTCACCGCCGACGGCCCCCAAGTCCTAGAGTTCAACTGCCGGATGGGCGACCCGGAGGCGCAGGTATTGATGCCGCGATTGGGTTCGGATCCTCTCGAGACGATGCTGGCTTGCAGCCGGGGCGCCCTGAACCCGGATACCGTATACTGGAACGACCATTGCTGCGTCGGGGTGGTAATGGCGTCCGGGGGCTATCCCAACCATTACGAAACCGGCTTTGAGATCACCGGGCTGGACAACGGCGGCGAATGCGGAAATAACGCCGCCCCGGTATTCGCCGCCGGAATAGCCGCCGCGCCGTCCGGCCGCCCGGTGACCGCCGGCGGCCGCGTGCTTACGGTAGTCGGTTGCGGCGACACTATCGCCCAAGCGCGGCAACGGGCTTATAATCGTCTAAGCGGCATATCCTTCGCCGGCGCCCAATGGCGCAGCGACATCGCGCTAAATCGATCGGAATCAAGCCAATGACCAAGCCGGACCAATCGCCCCCCACCGCCCCGGCCCAACTGCGCCGTCTATACGACGATGCAACGGCCGCGGGAGCTCTGGACACCTACCGCCGGCGCCGCTGGCAACGGGCGGCGGAGTTTTGCCGCTGGCTGGAGCCCGCCGCCCTGCCCCAATTGTCGCCGGCGCAGGCCCTCCGGCTCTACCGCGCCTCCGGCGGGCGGGATAGGGCGGCGTTCTGCGCCAATCCCATCGCGGAACTGAGAGACGCCCTAGATTTCCTTTTATATGATACTATCAAGCTGGAGGGCCGCTTCGATGAATGCGCCGCCCCCGGCGGGGCTTACAAGCTGGCCGGGGCCGGCAAGGAATTCGCCTCCTGGCTGCTATGCCTGCGCAACCCCGCCCTGTTCTGCGTCTGGAACGGCAATGCCGAGCGGATGTTGCGCCGCGCCGGAATGTACCCCGCCGCCATGAAGCGCGGCCCGGCCGGCATCCGCTACCTGGATCTGCTGGAATCCGTGGCCCGCCTGTCCGCCCTAGCCGGGCTGCCCGACTTCATCGCCGCGGACGAAACCGCCTGGCTCTTGGCCCGGCCCGCCCACCGCCCCAAGCAACCAACCCAAACCGACCCACAGGAGCGCAATAATGCCCTGGCGTGAATCGCTGTCAGAACTGAAAGCCGAACTAACCGAAATCCGCGCCACCCGCATGGCCCGTCTGGAAGCCTACGACAACGAACTGGCCGCCGAGCGCAAACAGTTGCTGGACCAGCATCAAGAACTGGAAATCCCCCAACTCATCGCCGATATGAACGAAGTCCTGCTCGACGGCCAGGGCGAAGTCGAAACCGTCATCGAGTGGGAAGATCAAGACGACGACGAACCCTACGACGACGATGACGCCGCCGACGTCATCACCACCGCCCTCACTTGGGAGGAGGGCGATGAACTGGAAATAGTCTGCGAGCTGGTAATGCTGGACGAGGGCATCGCCCTAATGGTCAACGGCGACCAGATCCGCGTCGAACGCGCCGCCCTGGAGCAATCCCTACTGTCGGCGTTCCGGGAGCAGTTGCGGCTGTGATCCCGTGCCATCGCCCGTGTTATCATAAGAAAGAGCCGCCACATATTTCCCCACCCCAACCGGGGCAGGCTAAATAATCCCCTCCCTCTCAGGGGGAGGGTTAGGGTGGGGGCGAACCATAGCCGCACTAACCCAAAACAAAGGAGATGCAGCCGTGCCATTGGTAGGTGTAGTGATGGGCAGCGCGTCGGACGAGCCGGTGGTGAACGACGCCGTAAACACCCTGGAGCAACTAGGCATAGACTACGAAGTCCGCGTTATGTCCGCCCACCGGACGCCGGAGCGGGTGGCCGAATACGCGCAGCAGGCCCGCGAGCGCGGCATACAGGTGCTGATCGCCGCCGCCGGCGGGTCCGCTGCCCTGGGCGGGGCTCTGGCCGCTTGGTCCACCCTGCCGGTCATCGGCATACCCCTGGCCTCCAGCGAACTGAAAGGCATTGACGCCTTGATGTCCACCGCCCAAATGCCGCCGGGCATCCCCGTGGCGTGTATGGCCGTCGGTTCCTGGGGCGCCCGCAACGCCGCATTTTTCGCCGCCCAAATCCTCGGGCTGCAACATCCCGAAATCAGGCAAGCGTATGACGACTACCGCCGCCAACTGCGGGAACGCTAGGCGGCCCCCCGCCTTCCTCACCGACTTTGACGACACCGCCGCTGTCCAAAACGTGGCGGAACTGTTGCTTAACCGCTTCGGCGCCCCCGGTTGGCAAGAAGTGCGCCAGCGGTTCCGCGACGGCCAACTGTCGCTAAAGGAATACCAGGAAATCACTTTCCGCGATATTCAGGCCGGCCGTTCCGCCATGCAACACTACGTCAAGGAATACGCCAGCCTGCGGCCCTGGTTTCCCGAACTCCGCCGTTTCTGCCAAAGCCCCGGCCCCGGCCTGCCGCCCATCCCGTTGGCGGTGGTAAGCCAGGGACTGGACTTCTACATCTCGGCCTTGCTGGAGCGCGACGGCTTTGACGACGTTCCCATCTACGCCGTGGATACCGAATTTCGCGAGGGGCGCATTTCCTACCATTACCGCCACAACTACCCCGGAATGGCGGAAATACAAGGCAATTCCAAGGCTTTCCTAGTGGAGCAATTCCAGCGGCAAGGCTACTTCGTGGTATTCGCCGGCGACGGCGCATCGGATACCGAGGCATCGCAACGGGCGGATATGGTGTTCGCCCACCGCACCCTCGCCCGTTTCTGCGATGTTCAAGGCATCCGCTATACCCCGTTCAAGGATTTCAAGGCCGCGCTGATGGCGGTGCGCCGCCTGCACCTGAACGCCAACGGCGCCGCCCCCGACTAACCCGACAAGATCAACATTACGGCGCCGCCGTCGGAGATTTTGCGTGATCGACCGGTATTCCCGCCCCGCCATGAAACGGGTATGGGCCAACGACAACAAATATCAGCAATGGCTCGCGGTACAACTCGCCGTCTGCGAAGCGTGGCGCGATGAGGGCGTTATCCCCGATGCGGATCTGGCCCAACTCCGCCAAGCCCAATACGACCCGCAACGGATGGACGAAATTTTCCAAACCACCCGCCACGACGTCACCGCCTTTATCTCGTCCATAACCGAGTCAATGGGCCCCGAGGGCCGCTGGCTCCACTTGGGCCTAACCTCCAGCGATATGCTGGATACGGGGTTGAATCTGCAACTGGGCGAGTCAGGGGCGTTGTTGCTATCCGAACTAGACCGCGCCATCGCCGCCCTCAAACGCCAAGCCCTGCAACACAAAGACACGCTGATGATGGGCCGCACCCACGGCGTCCACGCCGAACCTATGACTCTGGGCCTCAAGCTGGCCTTGTGGTGGGATGAACTCCACCGCCAGCGGGAACGCCTCGAAGCCGCCATCGAAACCGTCCGCATCGGCAAAATTTCCGGCGCCGTAGGCACCCACGCCACCGTCCCCCCATCCGTAGAGGAGCGGGTCTGCCAACGCTTGGGCCTCAAGCCGGCCGCCGTCTCCAACCAGATCATCCAGCGCGACCGCTACGCCCACTTCGTCCTGACCTTAGCCCTAATCGGCGCATCCCTCGAAAAATTCGCCGTCGAAATCCGCTCCCTCCAGCGCACCGAAACCCGCGAACTCGAGGAACCCTTCGCGCCGGGCCAAACCGGGTCGTCGTCTATGCCCCACAAGCGCAACCCCGAACTGGCCGAGCGCATCTGCGGCCTCGCCCGCATCCTGCGCGGCAACGCCATCCCTGCCCTCGACAACGTCGCCCTCTGGGGAGAGCGCGACATCAGCCACTCCTCCGCCGAGCGCATCATCCTGCCCGATTCCTGCCTCGCCCTGGACTACATCCTCAGCCTTTTCACCCGCATAATAGACGGGCTGCAAGTCTACCCCGACCGGATGTACGCCAACATCGAAAGCAGCCGCGGCCTCATTTTCAGCCAACGCGCCCTGCTGGAGCTGGTGGACAAGGGCCTTTCCCGCGAGCAAGCCTACCATATCGTCCAAGCTAACGCCGCCCAATGCTGGGCCGAAATCAACCGGCCCGACGGACGCGATTTCCGCGAACTGCTAAAATCCGACCCCGCCGCCGCAGCGTATCTATCGCCAAAGGAAATGGCAAACCTTTTCGATTACGGTTACTATACCCGCTACATCAACGACACTTTCCGGCGGCTGGGCCTCCTCCCCGCCCCGGCAGACGGCGCAGCCTAACCCGTCATCCCCGCGAATGCGGAAATCCAAAAGCATCGTCGAGGAATACCCGAATGATTATCGAAACCCCATTGCCCGGCCGGATGCACCGCGGCAAGGTGCGCGATACCTACGACTTGGGACAGGGCCGCCTCCTGATGGTAGCCACCGACCGCATTTCCGCCTTTGACGTCGTCCTGCCCGGCGGCATCCCCGGCAAAGGCCAAGTGCTGAACCGCATATCCGCATTCTGGTTCGGCAAGACTACCCACATCATCCCCAACCACCTGATTTGCCTCGCCGACGCCCCCGCCGCCGCCGAATACACCGGCAGCCTGGCCGTCCCCCCGGAAGTGGCGCAGCAGGCGATGGTAGTCCACCGTGCCGAGCGCATCGACATCGAGTGCATCGTCCGCGGCTACATCACCGGCTCCGCTTGGGGCGAATACCGCCGCCAAGGCACCGTATCTGGCCAACCCATGCCCGCCGGCCTGCAAGAGGGCCAGCCCTTTCCCGAACCCCTGTTCACCCCCACCACCAAAGCCGACGAGGGCCACGACGAAAATATGTCGCCCCAACAGGTCGAGGATCTGGTCGGCGCGGAAATGGCCGCTCGGCTGGAAACGGCCAGCAAGCAAGTCTACGCCCACGCCCGCGATTACGCCCAAGAGCGCGGCATCATCCTCGCCGACACCAAGATGGAATTCGGTATCCTGAACGGCGATCTGATACTGATTGACGAACTGCTAACCCCCGACTCCAGCCGCTTCTGGGACGCCGAGGGCTACGGCCCCGGCAAATCGCAGCCCAATTTCGATAAGCAATTCGTCCGCGACTGGCTGGACGCTCAAGGCTGGAACCACGAACCGCCCGCCCCGCCACTCCCCGATGAAGTGGCGGAACGCACCACCCAACGCTACCGCGAAGCCTACCGCCGCCTCACCGGCGAAACCCTGTAAATCCCGCTGATACCCAATCCGCTAGGGGGATACCCATTGCCCGAATCCAGACACCGCCGCAACCGCCGGCCTAGAAACACCGAAATCCCCGCCCCCCGCGCCCGGCGCGGCACCAACAAATGGCTGCTCGCCGTCTCGGTGGTCATCGCCGTGCTGGTCATCGGCAGCTTCCTGATTACCATCATCATCGACAGCCTGGGCGGCGGCGGCACCCAGCAGATAACCTACGGCTCATCCGACGCCTACGTCGACGGCGTGGGCGAAAAGCAGGATATAATGCGCACCAAGAACCACGTCGACCTGGACGACAACGACGCCAACGACGACGTAACCTACAACTCCGTGCCGCCCGCCTCCGGCGACCACTGGAGCCGCGCCCAACGCTGCGGCTTTTTCGACGACCCGGTGCCCGACGAGCGCATCGTCCACAACCTGGAGCATTCCAACATCATCATCAGCTACCACCTGCCCAACCCGGCCGACGTCGACCGCCTCAAGGATTTCTACAACAATATGAACGACGGCTGGCGCAACCATTTCACCGTCGCCCGCCCCTACAACGAAATCGCCGAGGGCCAAGTAGCCCTGTCCGCTTGGGGCGTAACCGACGTAATGGACGGCGTAGACCCGGAGCGCATCAACCGCTTCTACGAGCATTATGTCGGCCGCCTCGGCCCCGAAGGTGCCATCTCCTGCCGCGGCGCCCAAAACGCCATGCCCGGCGGCTAGAAATCCCCAATGACCTACCTCGCCAAAATATACATCACCCTCAAGCCCGCGGTAAGCGACCCGGCCGGCCAAACCGTCCTGGCCGCCCTGCACCGCCTCGGCCACCAATCCGCCCAGGACGCCCGCATCGGCAAATACCTGGAGCTGCGCGTCAACGGGGATAACCCGGATTCGGCTGCCGAATCCGTAAACCAAATGTGCCGCCAACTGCTGTCCAACCCGGTAATCGAGGATTACCGCTTTGACCTGGAGCAAATCCCCGCCCCGTAAACCCCCGCCAACCCCATCCGCCCGAAAACGGAGCGAGCCGTTATGTCCGAAGCAGCAACCTACATCTACGCCGGCGCCGAAACCGGCGGCATCTACCGCCTTGCCCCCGACGGCGAGGATTGGCAGGAACTCACCCGCGGACTGCCCGAATCCCCCTCCGTCTGCGGCATCGCCATTCACCCCGACCACCCCGAAGTGATTTTCGCCGGAACCCAGAACGGCCCCTATCGCAGCCTCAACCGCGGCGACACTTGGGAGCGTATGGACTACCCCGCCGCCGCCCCCCCGGTATGGACCTTTATGTTCCGCCCGCGCGACCCGTCGGTGATGTATCTAGGCGCCGCCCCCGGCGAAATCTACCGCAGCGACAACGGCGGCGAATCGTGGCGCAATCTGAACGCCCCGATGGGCGGCAACGAAGTCGCAATGTCTTTCCCCACCCGCGTCATCGCCCTCGCCGCCGACCCCACCTTTCCCGATGAAATCTACGCCGCCCTGGAAGTCGCCGGCGTTATCCGCAGTTCCGACGGCGGCGATACTTGGCAGGAAATCACCGGCGCACTGGCCCCCAGCCATGATACCCTTGACCTGCACGGCGTCCAATGCGCCGCCGCCCTCCCCCGCACCGTGTTTATCACCACCCGGCAAGGCCCCTTCATCGGCCCCGACCGCGGCGCCGAATGGATCCCGGTGGATTTCGGGCAGTTTTCCGAAGTCACCTACACCCGCGACCTGAAAGCCGCCCCCCACGACCCCAATATGCTCTATGTATCCATCGGCGCCGCCGCCCGCAGCCGCACCGGGGCGCTCTACCGCAGCCGCGACCTGTTCCAGACCTTTGAGCGCGTAGACCGCGGCATCACCGCCAACTCCACGATGATGGCCGTATCCGTAGACCCCCGCGCCCCGGACCACATCGCCTGCGCCGCCCGCGACGGCCAAGTGTTCCGCACCTCCGACGACGGCGCCACCTGGACCAGCCACCCCCTGCCCGCCAAAGCCACGGAAGTCCGCGCCATCGCCGCCGGGTAGCGCCCCTTGCGCCCCGCCCCCGTCGCCGGCATTGACCATCGCCAGCCCCATCCGCGCGGCCGGGAATCACCCCCCGGCCCGCCCCCGTTGCTGGAACTGCGCGGCATCGCCAAATCCTTCCCCGGCCCCGCCCCCGGAACCCGCATAACCGCCAACGACGGCATCGACCTATCCTTGAGCCGCGGTGAAATCCACGCTATCCTCGGCGAAAACGGCTCCGGCAAAAGCACCCTGATGAAAATCATCTACGGATACCACGCCCCCGACGCCGGAACCGTATCCGTTGACGGACGCCCCCTGCGCCCCGGCTCCCCCGCCGCCGCCCGGCGGATGGGCGTAGGCATGGTCTTTCAAGACTTTTCGCTCATCCCCGCCCTGTCGGTAACGGAAAACGTCGCCCTCTTTCTCCCTCGCCAGGGGCGGATCCTGCGGCGGCGGCAACTGGAGCATCGCATCCGCCAATTCGCCCGCCAATACGGACTGGCCCTGGACCCGCGCCGCCGGGTCGACACCCTCTCGCTAGGCGAACAGCAACGGGTGGAGCTGGTCAAGCTGCTACTCGCCGAAGCCCGCGTGCTGATTTTCGACGAACCCACCAGCGTCCTAGCCCCCCACGAAGTCGACGCCCTCTTTCGCGTATTCGCCGCTTTGCGCCAAAACGGCTACTCCATCCTGTTCATAACCCACAAAGTCCCCGAAGCCCTGGCCGTAGCCGACAACGTAACCGTGCTGCGCCGCGGCCGGGTAGCCGCCGCCGCCCCCAGCTCCAACTTCGACGCCCCATCCCTAGTAGCCACAATGATCGGCGCCGACGCCATCCCCCCCGCCGCCCCCCCCAACGCCCCCTCCAGCGCCGGAAAATCCCCCAATTCCGGCGAAACCGCCCTAGAATTCCGCGATGCCGCCACCGGACGCCCTCGCCGCGAAACCCCGGAAGATCTGAACGCCGTAAACTTCAGCGTCCGTAGCGGCGAAATCCTGGGCATCGCCGGCGTAGCCGGCAACGGACAGCGCGCCTTGGGCCAAACCCTTTTAGGGCTGCAACCCCTCCGCCGCGGCCGCCTACTCCTATTCGGGCAGCCGCTGACCAACCACACCCCCGCCGACGCCCTAAAGCGCGGCGTATCGGTAATCCCCGAAAACCCCCTATCCGAAGCCATGGCGCCCCAAATGCGTGTCGACGAAAACCTGCTATTGGCCGGACTCGCCCGCAACCGAAGCCCCGGTTTCTGGCTGAACCGCCGCCGCATCGCCGCCGCCGCCAATGTCGTCGCCGATTTCCCCCTACCCCTAGCCGATCCCGGCGCCCCGGTGCGCCACCTATCCGGCGGCAACATCCAGCGCGTCATGCTGGCCGGGGAATTAAGCCGCGCCGCCGCCATATTCCTAGCCTACTACCCCACCAGAGGCTTGGACGTCCAAAGCGCCGAATCCGTCCGCCGCCTGCTAATCGAGCAGCGCAACAACGGCGCCGCCACAATCCTAATATCCGAGGATCTGGACGAACTGATGCGCCTAAGCGACCGCCTACTGGTAATGTACCGCGGCCGGATCGTCGGCGAATTAACCCCCAACGAAACATCGCACCGCGAAATCGGCCTCCTAATGACCGGCCAGCCCCGCAATGCCGCCGCCCTATCAGCTTCCCCCAATGAGCTATAAATGAATTTCCGCCGCAAATTAGGAGCCTATAGACCGTCGTTGCCCTCGCCCGGCGACGCCTTTCTTGCCGGATTGCCCGGCGCCCGCGCCGCGATCGGCATAGCGTTGGCGTTGGCGGTCTTTGCCGTCTTTCTAGCCGCCTCCGGCCACAACCCCATCGCCGCCCTAGCCGACGCCTGGAGCGGCGTCATCGGCAACCCCTACGGCCTCAGCCAAGTAGGGGCCGCGATGATCCCCTTAGTCCTAACCGCCCTGGCCACCGCCATCCCCGCCCGCGCCGGACTGGTCAACGTAGGCGGCGAGGGCCAGCTATACCTCGGCGCCTTGACCGCCACCGGAATCGCCCTATTCTTTCCCGCCGGCCACCCCCTGCTGATGCTGCCCGCGATGGCCCTGGCGGGCGCCGCCGGGGGCGGCTTATGGGCGGCGGCGGCGGTCATGCTACGCCGTTGGCGCGGCGTCAACGAAGTCATATCCACCCTGCTCGCCAACTACATCGCCATCCTGCTGGTCGACGTGTTCGTGTTCGGCCCCTGGAAAAACCCCGACGGCTTGGGCTATCCCTACACCGCCCCCTTCGGCGCCGCCGCCCTATTCCCCGCCATCGCCGGAACCCGGTTCCACTGGGGCGCCATAGCCCCCGCGATCGCCATCGCCGTCAGCTACCTAATCCTGGCCCGTACCCTATGGGGCTTCAAACTCCGCGCCGTAGGCAGCAACCCCGAAGCCGCCCGGCGGCGCGGCATCGCCGTCGACCAATACATCGCCGCCGCCATGATTTCCGGCGGAGCCCTGGCCGGGCTGGCCGGAATGGTGGAAGTCGCCGGCATCCACCACGACCTCCGCCCCGGCATTTCCGACAACCTCGGCTACCTCGGCCTGCTGGCAAGCTGGCTGGCCGGACACCACATCATCGCCATCATCCCCGCTTGTTTCCTAATCGCCGCCTTTCTAGTAGCGGGCGACGTGCTGCAACTAACCTCCGGGCTCCCGTCCGCCGCCGGCATGGCCCTTATCGGACTGGCCCTATTCTTTGTGCTAGGGTTGCGTCGCCCCGATTCCGCCGGAAACCCCGGACGGGCATCGTGAGCGAGTTCTGGCTGGTAATCGGCGGCACGCTCACCGGCGCCGTAGGCCCCGGCGTTTCCGTGCTATACGCCGTCTATGGCGAACTCATCACCGAGCGCGCCGGACGCATCAACCTCGGCATGGAAGGTTGCCTCTTGATGGGCGCCTGCTTCGGTTTCATCGCCGCCGCCGAAACCGGCTCCCCCGCCCTCGCCGCCGCCGCCGGCATGACCGCCGGCGCCTTGCTGGCATCGATCCACGCCTACCTAGTCACCTGCCGCGGCGCCAACCAATTAGCCGCCGGCTTGGCCTTGACCCTTTTCGCCGGCGGGCTGACCGCCTACATCGGCCGCGACTATGTAGACCGCATCATCGACGGCCTCAACCCCATCGCCATCCCCGGATTATCCGCCATCCCGGTACTAGGCGAAGCCTTATTCCGCCAGGACCTGCTGGCCTATCTAGCCTACGCCCTAGGTCCATTGCTATGGTTCATCCTGCAATATACCCGCTGGGGCTTGAGCCTGCGGGCGGTAGGCGAAAGCGAAGCCGTAGCTTTCGCCGCCGGACGCAACCCCGCCCTGCTCCAACTAACCGCCATCATCCTCGGCGGCGCGTTGGCCGGCCTCGGCGGCGCGCAACTATCCATCGCCCTGACCCACACCTGGTCCGAGGGAATGACCGCCGGCCGCGGCTTCATCGCCGTCGCCCTAGTCATATTCGGCCTATGGTCGCCCCTCCGCGGAATGCTCGGCGCCCTGCTATTCGGCGGCGCCGTCGGCCTGCAACTCCAGCTCCAGGCCCTCGGCGCCCCGATTTCCCCCTTCCTGTTGGATATGCTACCCTACCTCCTGACCCTGGGCGTCCTAACCATCTGGACCGGCGCCGCCGCCCGCGCTATGCCCCAAGGCTTGAAAGGCATCCTCCGCATCAGCTAACCCCGCCGCCCCCGGAGCGTGAACCCGCCCCCGCCCCCATTGCAATCCCCCCCATATTGCGGTAACTTATAAGGCGCATCCGGCGTCCCGCGGGGGTAACAGTGATAACCTTTAACTGCACCATTCAGCAAGGCGTCATATCCGAACAACTGCGCCAAACCCTCAACCTCCGGCTGATCCAGACCGCCGCCGAAGTCCTCGGCCAACCCCCCGACGACATCACCGTGAACTACGAAATCATCCCCAGCGGATTCGCTTTCCGCGGCGGCCTGCCCTCCACCACCTCCAACGTCCGCGCCGCCATACCCCCCGGTTTCCCCCAAGAGACCCGCGTGGAATTCATGCAGCGCATCCAGGATCTGTGGATGGAAGTCACCGGCCAAACCACCGACGATCTGGTAGTAGGCGCCGCCGATTCCGGCTACAATCCCCATCAGTAGCCCCTAACCCGCCAACTTGCAGCCGTCCCAAAAATCAAGCCAACCCGAAAGGAGATCAGTTATGCCTTTGTACCGCCTCAAAATCCCCCAAGACTCCGTCAACCCCCAGCAGCGGGCGGCAATCGCCAAATCCTTCACCGACATCCACTGCGACTCCACCAACGCCCCCCGCAACTTCGTCCACGTATTCTTTGACGAACATCCCGAAAGCGAATCCCCCTGGCCCGCCCGCTACTATATGGACGGCATCAACCGCGCCGGCCGCCCGCAGGAAGTCACCGACAAGCTGCTCAACGACCTGCTGGCATCTTTCGCCGCCCATTCCGGCCTGCCCCGCGACCAGATCGCCGGGCGCATCGGCGTAACCCCCGCATCGTGGATTATGGAGGGCGGCGCGGTGCTGCCCGAACCCGGCCAAGAGGGCGCCGAGTGGTACGCCCACGCCGCCGCCGACTAGCCGTCCCCGGACCGCGCCCGGCGGAAACGCCGGGCAAGGATTGAAACAAACCCGTCAAGGAGCCTCAGCATTGCCGTCAAGATTGTTTCGTAATATCCGCGCCCGCACTTTAGCAGCCTTGACAGCGTCTCTGCCCCTATTGGCGGCGGCGATCCTGGCCTGCGGCGGCTCGGATCCAACCGCAACCCCCATCCCCACGCCCACGGCCACCCCCGCCCCGACCCCGGCCCCTGCCGAGCCGCAGCCTTTGGCAACCCCCACCATCGAACAATTGGGCGGCGGATCCCCGGAAAGATTCACGCAAGTCTTTAACCAGGGCCGGGCCGGCAGCAACTTCCGCCCCACCGCCGAATTCGCCGCCGCCGCCCAATTAGCCCCCGATGAAACGCTGAAAATCGGCATCATTTTCACCGGCTCCCAGCGCGATCTGGGCTGGAACCAGGCATCCGCCGTCGGCGCCGATTATGTCGAGCAAACCCTGGAAAACATAGAAATCATCCGCGCCGAAAACATCCCCGAAACCGCCGAAGTCCAGGAAGTCGCCGAACAGATGATCCGCGAAGGCGCCGCCATCATCATCGCCACCAGCTTCGGCTTTTCCGGCCCCATCAAAGCCATCATCGACCGCCACCCCGATGTAATGTTCCTGCACTTGGGCGACCTGGAAATCTATGAAAACTACGGCTCCTTTTTCGCCAACATCTGGCAATTGCAATACGCCGCCGGACGCGCCGCCGGCCGGACCACCCAAAGCGGCAAGCTGGGCTTCATCGCCGCCTTTCCCATCCCCTCCAGCCTGCTCAACATCAACGCCTTCCACTTGGGGGCGCAGTCCGTCAACCCCGACGTCGAAACCACCGTGGTTATGACCAACGCCTGGTGCGACCCCGGCAAGCAGGTCACCGCGGTGCAAACCCTCACCGGCGCCGGCGTGGACGTCCTATCCCTGCAACAGGATTGCACCAAAACCGTGATCGACGCCGCGGAACGGGTAGGCGTATGGGTGTCCGGCTTCCATTACGACGCCAGCGACGCCGCCCCCGGCCGCTGGCTGACCGGCGCCTCCTGGAACTGGGGCCCCATAATGGCGCAGATCATCCACGAAATCCGCGCCGGCGTCTACCAAAGCTCCGTAATGCTCGCCGGCATCGACGCCGGCTGGGCCAAACTATCCACCATCGGCGGCGAAGTCCCCGCCGACACCCGCCAACTGGTGCTGGACACCGTAGCCGGCCTCCGCGACGGCAGCATTTCCCCCTTCACCGGCCCGATCTACGACCAGGACGGCGCAATCCGCATCCCCGCCAACGAAACCGCCACCGACGCCTACCTCCAGGCCGTAGACTGGCTGGCGCAGGGCATCGTCGGCCGCACCAACTAGGCGGTCCGTATCTCGCTGGCCGCTTGCAGCCCCAATTCCGCCACCGCCATCTCCCGCATACGAAACTTCTGAATCTTGCCGGTGACCGTCATCGGAAACTCGCCCGTCAGCTTGACATACCGCGGAACCTTATAATGCGCGATCTTGCCCCGACAGAACTCCCGGATTTCCTCCGCATCCGCCGATTCCCCCGGCTTCAGCGTAACCCACGCCATCACTTCCTCCCCAAAACGCTCATCGGGAACCCCGATCACCTGCACATCGGAAATCTTGGGGTGCGTATACAGAAACTCCTCGATTTCCCGCGGGTACACATTTTCCCCGCCCCGGATAATCATATCCTTCAGTCGCCCGGTAATCTTGTAATACCCATCCCCGTCCACCGTCGCCAAATCGCCGGTATGCAGCCACCCGTCGGCATCGATCGCCGCCGCCGTCGCCTCCGGCATATTGTAATACCCCCGCATCACCATATCGCTGCGGGTATGCAATTCCCCCTGCACCCCCGGGCCCACTTCCCGCCCGGTTTCCGGATCCACCAGCCGCGTCTCCACCCCCGGCAGCGCCTTGCCCACCGTCGCAACCCGCCGCTCAATGCTGTCCGTGGTAAGCGTCTGCGTGATTACCGGCGACGCCTCCGTCTGCCCGTAGGCGATCGTAATCCGCTCCGCCCCCATCCGTTCAATCACCTGCCGCATCACCTCAATGGGGCAAGGCGACCCCGCCATTATCCCCGTCCGCAACGACGACACATCAAACCCGCCGAAATCGGGATGCCCCAACTGCGCGATAAACATCGTAGGCACCCCGTACAACGCCGTGCATCGTTCCCGCTCCACCGCCTGCAACGTTTTCAGCGGGTCAAAATGTTCCGACGGGATCACCATCGCCGCCCCGTGAGTAACGCAGCCCAAATTGCCCATCACGCAACCGAAGCAATGATAAAAAGGCACCGGAATGCACAGCCGATCCCTTTCGTCCAACTCGATGCAATCCCCCACATACAACCCGTTAGCCACCAAGTTATGATGCGTAAGCATCGCCCCCTTGGGGTTGCCCGTAGTCCCGGAAGTATACTGAATGTTCACCGGGTCGCCCGGGCGGCATTCCGCCTGCCGCGCCGCCAGTTGCCCCGCGGAAACCGCGCCATGCATCGCCGCCACCTCGTCCCAACCCCACATCCCCGCCGGAACAACGCCATCCCCCCCATCCCCGTAGGGCGGCCGATCCCCGTAGGGCGGAATGTATATCACATGACGCAGATACGGAAACCGCGAGCTACGCAGTTGCCCCGGAGCCGACTCCCGCAACTCCGGCGCCACTTCATTAAGCATCGCCGCATAATCCGAATTGCGAAACTTCCCGATGAGAACCAGCGCATTGGCCTCCGACTGCTCCAGCACATAAGCCAATTCATGAGTGCGATAAGCCGGGTTGACATTCACCATCACCGCCCCGATCTTAGCCGTGGCGAACTGCGTCAACACCCATTCGCTGTAATTAGTCGCCCAGATCCCCACGTGTTGCCCCCGCCCGATCCCCAAAGCCATCAACCCTCGCGCCACCCGGTCAACTTCATCCCGAAACTCGGCATAAGTATACCGAGCGCCGGTTTCCAAATGAACCAGCGCATCGCAACCCCCAAACCGCCCCGCCTGCCAATCCAGCAAATCCCCAATGGTAGTACTGGGATCAATCGAATTTGCCACAATCCCCCTCCTGCGCCTAATCTTGCCACCCCGTCAAAACCTTCAGGTTTTCCAATGGCACATCGCCCCGAACATCCCCCGGCAAAGCGTCATACACCCCCAGCAATTTGTCTACCAAGTCAAAAGGCCCCCACAAACGGATTTGGAAAAAAGAGCGTTCATTTTCCTTTCGCACCGCCCCGGTAAAACCGCCCAAGCTAACCAGCAACCCATGATCCGCCCCATAACTGCTAATGCTATCCCGCAGCCGGATGTAATCCGCTAGATCAACCGGGCTATCCCCGGATTTCACCTGCACACATAGCCGCGGCCCCCCAAAGCCCATATCGCCCGACCCAGCCACCACGGCGACGCCGCCCTCCGCCCCTTGCCCCGTTTCTACGGCGTGGTATCCCGACGCCCTCAAGACGCTGGCAACCAGATACCCCAGCCGCCCGCCGGAAAACCGCAAGCGGATTCGCTCCAGGATTCTGTCGGCGATTTGTTCGCTCAAGTCCACCTTGACCTCCTCATCTTAGCCACTGCCATACGAATGAGCGGCACGGCACTGGACGAATACTCGGCAACGATTTCTTCGATGCGCGATTCGGCGTTAGGCGCCTTCTGAACGGTAAATATCGCTTGCCTCGAGGTAAAGGAAAGTCGAAAATCCTCATCGAAGTCGGATAATGGGATTTCTTTGGCCATCCAATTCACCGGGCGGATATGCCAGTATCGGGCTTCCAGTGTTGGCCGAAATTCATAACAACCCGCTACCCGTCCCACAGCAAAAACTTTAGGGTTTGGGAGTTTTCGCGGCAACACAACCCAAGCGTCATCAGGCATTGTGTAGGCGAAACGCCATAGTTTGTCGGCAGCGCCCATTTTCCCCAAGTAATTCCGCAAATCATCGCGGCTGGCAAATCTGGCGATGCTTTCCTCCAAGCCGAAACCTACGGCAACCACGCCCTCCGTCATAAACATTTCCTCAAATTCCCCCTGACGCCCACTCCGTACAACCCAAACAGCCATTCCTGCCCCCCTTTCCCGCGGCACCACCCGCCGCTATGATTGCCCCGATTATACCGCACCCGCGCAACCCGGCAACCACCGCCCCCGCAACCGCCCCCGCACAGTGTACAATAACCGCGCAACCCGGCAACCCGGCCCGTCCCAGCCCCCCCAAAAACTCAACCGATGGAACCGCCATGAAACCCACCACCCAAAACCTAAACCCCCAAATGGCCGACCGCGACGGCGACCGCATCCGCACCGCCGTCGAAACCGTCCGCCGCAGCTTCCGCACCGGCGTCCCCGCCGCCCCCCTGGAATACAACCTGCTCACCGAAAAAGACGCCTACCAAGTCCAATACCGCTTCCTGCGCGAACTACAGCCCCCCGAAACCGTAACCGGCCACAAAGTCGCCCTCACCACCAAAGCCGCCCGCCAACACTTGGGAGTCCACGAACCCTGCTACGGCCACATCCTCAGCGCCCGCGTCTACCCCAACGACGCCGAAATCCCCATCGGCGACCTCGCCGCCCCCCACATCGAAGCCGAAACCGCCTTCGTGCTGCGCCATGATCTCCGCGGCCCCGGCATAACCCCAATGGACGTTATGCGCGCCACCCAAGGCATCCTGCCCGCCCTCGAGCTGGTTGACCTCAAAGTCCAGGGCGACGGCATCCAGGCCACCGACGTCATCATCCACAACGCCCTCCACGGCGGCCTGATCGCCGGCTCCCGCCTAATCCCCCTAGACTCCCTGGATCTACAATACGAAGGCGTAACCGTAGAACACAACGGCCAACTCCACGGCAGCGGCACCGGCTTTGAGGTGATGGGCCACCCCGTCAACCCCATCGTCTGGCTCGCCAACAAGCTGGCCGAATTTGACGACTGCCTGCGCGCCGGCGAAACCATCATATCCGGTTCCATGGTCACCCCGGTAGCAATCAAGCCCGGCGATTATGTCCAAGCCACCGGCGCCCGGATGGGCCGCGTCGCCGCCCGTTTCGTCCCGTAACCGCCCCCAACGCCAACCCGGAAATCCGCCAGAAAACCCCGGCAAACCGGAAAGGAGCCGCCATGACCACCCAACCGGCCAACATCGTAATACCCGCCGCCGATGCCGAGTTCGACACCATCGGCGCCCGCCCCATCCGCCACGACGGCCCGGACAAAGTCACCGGCCGCGCCCGCTACGCCGCCGACATCCACCCGCCGGGCCTGCTGACCGGCAAAATCCTCCGCAGCCCCCACGCCCACGCCGTCATCCGCGGCATCAACCCCGCCCCCGCCCTCGCCATCCCCGGCGTAAAAGCGGTCGTAACCTCCGCCGACTTCCCTGAAGTATCCGCCGAAATCGCCGACCAAGAGGAGGGAATGACCGTCAACTACGGATTTTACAGCCGCAACGTAATGGCCCGGGAAAAAGCCCTCTACTGCGGCCACGCCATCGCCGCCGTCGCCGCCACCTCCGCCGCCGCCGCCGAGGCCGCCCTGGACGCCATCGAAGTAGATTACCAAATCCTCCCCCCGGTGCTGAACGCCGCCGACGCTATGCGCGATGACGCCCCCATCCTGCACGACCGCCTGCTTACCTTATCCAACCCCAATATGCGCCAGGGCGGATGGGGCGAATCGCAAGGCGCAAGCAACGTCGCCAACCGCTTCGAGTTCCGCCTGGGCGATCCCGAAGCCGGTTTCGCCCAAGCCGACGTCATCGTCGAGCGCGAATTTCACACCCGCCCGGTGCATCAAGGCTACATCGAACCCCACTCCGCCACCGCCCAATGGAGCAGCGACGGCAGCGTCACCATCTGGGCCAGCAGCCAGGGCCATTTCGCCCTGCGCGACCACACCGCCGCCATCCTCGGCGTCAACGTCTCCCGCGTCAAAATCATCCCGATGGAAATCGGCGGCGGCTTCGGCGGCAAGGGACAGGGCGGCTGCTACCTGGAGCCGGTAGTCGCCGCCCTTTCCCGCAAATCCGGCCAGCCCGTCAAAATCGCCATGACCCGCCGCGAAGTGTTCGAGGGCACCGGCCCCACCTCCGCCAGCCACATCCGCGTCAAGCTGGGCGCCACCCGCGACGGCCGCCTCACCGCCGCCGACTGCACCCTGATCTACGAAGCCGGCGCCTTCCCCGGCTCCCCCGTGCCATCGGGCTGCCGCACCATGCTCGCCCCCTACCAAATCCCCAACAGCTACATCCAGGGCGTTGACGTGCTGGTGAACACCCAAAAAGCCGCCGCCTACCGCGCCCCCGGCTCCCCGTCCGCCGCCTTCGCCGCCGAATCGGTCCTTGACGAAATCTGCCAGCGCCTCGACCTGGACCCGGTAGAATTCCGCCTCCGCAACGCCGCCCAAGAAGGCGCCCGCCAGCCCACCGGCCCCGTCTTTCGCAAAATCGGCTTCATCGAAACCCTCCAAGCCGCCCAAGAACACCCCCACCTAGCCGAACCGCTGTCCGGCCCCAACCGCGGCCGCGGCATCGCCGCCGGCGCCTGGTTCAACAGCTCCGGCCCCGCCAGCGCCGTCGCCAGCGTCAACCCCGACGGCACCATCAGCCTAGTCGAAGGCTCCCCCGACATCGGCGGCTCCCGCGCCGTGATGGCCATGCAGGTCGCCGAAGTGCTGGGCCTCCCGGTCGATACCGTCAAACCCTCCATCGCCGACACCGACTCCATCGGCTACAGCTCCGGCGCCGGCGGCAGCGGCGTAACTTTCAAGATGGGCACCGCCTGCCACGACGCCGCCCAAGACATCAAGCGCCAAATGATCGAACGCGCCGCCCGCATCTGGGAAGTCTCCCCCGACGCCGTCGAATACCACAAAGGCATCCTGCAACACCGCCAAGACCCCGAACTAAGCATCACCTTCCAGGCCCTCGCCCCCCGGCTTAACGGCACCGGCGGCCCCATCGTCGGCCGCGCCGCCGTCAACCCCGGCGGCGTCGGCAACGCTTTCGGCCTCCACATCGTAGACGTCGAAGTCGACCCCGACACCGGCAAAGTCACCATCCTCCGCTACACCGCCCTCCAGGACGCCGGCCGCGCCATCCATCCCGGCTACGTCGAAGGCCAAATCCAGGGCGGCGCAGTGCAAGGCATCGGCTGGGCCTTAAACGAGGAATACTGCCTCAACGCCGAAGGCCAAATGCTCAACTCCAGTTTCCTCGACTACCGGATGCCCACCAGCCTCGACCTGCCGATGATCCACACCGTCATCGTCGAAGTCCCCAACCCCGGCCACCCCTACGGCGTCCGCGGCGCCGGCGAAGTCCCCCTAGTCCCGCCCCTAGCCGCCCTCGCCAACGCCATCAGCCGCGCCACCAACACCCGCCAAACCCAACTCCCCATGACCCCCGCCCAAATCCTAGAAACCACGTGGTCCAACCCCAAAAGCGACTAAATGCGGCGGCAATCGCGGAGACGGGGAATGCCATCCTTGAGCGGATGGAGCTTACAGGAAAAGAGGAACAATTGGGGAGAGGGGAGTAAATTGGCTGCCCCGCCTGGGATCGAACCAGGAATTTCAGCTCCAAAGGCTGACGTGCTACCACTACACCACGGGGCAATCGCTGCCACCCATTGTGATTGCCCCACCGCTCCGCGTCAAGGGGGCAACCGGAAATCGCGGCATTAACGAACCCCGGCAACGGAACACCGCCAACGAAATGGTATAATCAAGGCGGCCCATCACCCGCCACGCCGGATCCGCCCCCGGCAGTCCGGCAGGAGGTCCCGTGCGTATCGCGCTATTGCACATCGCCCCGGTAACCGGCGACCTGGATCACAACCGCCGCCTAGTAGAGCAAGGCGTAGCCGCCGCCGCCGAAGCCGGAGCGCAATGGGCGATCACCCCCGAACTATGCATCCCCGGCTACCTATTCCTGAAATCCATCGGCACCGGCTGGATCCAACCCCAGCCCGACCAATGGATGACCGACTTTTGCCGCACCGTCCGCCGCCATCGCATCACCGTCTTTCTATCCCACCCGGAACGCGACCCCGCATCCGGCCGGATGTACAACACAGTATTCGTAATCAACCCCGAAGGCGAAATCATCGGCCGCCACCGCAAGATCAAAACCCTCGGCGGCGCCGAAGCCTGGTCCACCCCCGGATGGAAAATCACCCCCTACCAATGCAACGGCATCCAAACCGGAATCCTGATCTGCGCCGACGCCTACCGCAACGACGTAGCCGAAGTCCTGGCCGGCAAGGGAGCGCAAATCCTAGTGTCCTCCGTATCCTGGGGCCCCGGCCACTGCGGCCCCGACGGCGAATGGGAAGCCCGCTCCGCCGACACCGGCCTCCCCGTAATAGTCTGCAACCGCACCGGCGTAGAATCCGGCGAAATGGACTACCGCCAAGCCGAAAGCGTAGTAGCCCACCAAGGCCGCCGCCTATTACAAGCCACCTCAACCCAATCCGTAACCCTAACCTTCGACTGGAATATGAACAATATGACGCTAATATCAGACGATTTCGCCCGCACCTACCTATAGCGTCCTTCGGTTCTGTTGCATTTAGCTAGGTAGCTCACCTTCATAGATTTGCCAGCAAGCCTGTTTGTTTACACTTCAGCGTTGCCTCGCGGCGGCGCGGCTTGCCTAGCGCCGTCAGATGATTGGGCCTAGTATCCCTTGCGGCTAGGCAGTTCATCAACCAGTGATCGGTTTCTTCCGCCTTCCGCAACCCGCAGAATTGGCAACATTCCGCCGGAGCGATATATCCCCCCTTCCCGCGCCGCCCTATATTGCGGATTAAAATAATCGAATAGCAGTTTCCCACCCATCGCCGCCGCGACTCGAATCCTGCCCTTTGGATTTCCATTGCCGGGGCAAACATCCCCCAACTAGTAACCATGGGATGGGCCGGGCAAGCCAGCGCGGCAAAACGCGGCGCCTAACGTCTACTCACGGGTGGCATTGACACCGTGCTAGGATTCTGAACGCCCCGGCATCAACAAATGCCATTGCCAACTCTCGTCAAACGGATCATAGACAACGATGATGCGATTGCCTTCAACGGTTATCCGCAAATCTTCCGATGCAAATGATAACGCGCAATCATCCCAAATCTCCAACTCCGGGACACAGTATGGCAGGGCAACGCCGCCGCAAAACTTACACTTCCCGTTGCCCCACTCCTATTGTGTTCTGTTTAATTTGCTGGGTAGCTTCAGATTACGATTTCCGATAACCGGCGCAACAGAATTCAGTCAAAAAGTTAGTCCATAAATAGCGTGATTTCGTAGGCATAATGACCGGAATCCGACTGTAACGGATTGTGTAACGAACTGTGTAATTTTTCCGTGGTAACGTCGCTCGAACTACCCAGCAAATTCAACAGAACATCCTATTATGCTACTCAGCAAAATGCAACAGAACGCGTCCTTTCCAAAAACCGCCGCAGAATCAACGCCGCCGCCGCCGCATCCACCGCCCCCCGGCAACGCGACGGCTCTAGGCCAACTTCCCGCAGCAGCCCCTCCGCCTCAAAGCTGGTAAAAGCCTCATCCACAGTATAGACCGGAATGGCCGCCGCCCGCCGCAAAGCCTTTACAAACCCGCGCACCCGCCGCGTTTGATAGCTTTCCGCCCCGCCCGGCCGTATCGGAACACCCACCACGATCGCATCCGCCCGCCGCCGCGCCGCCGCATCCAAAACCGCTTGAACATCCAAACCCAGCCGGCGGCGCAACAAAAACCCCGCCGGCAGCGCAGCATCCAACCCCGCCGCGCCCGACGCCAAACCAATGCGCCTTATGCTACCAGCAAAATGCAACAGAACGCGTCCTTTCCAAAAACCGCCGCAGAATCAACGCCGCCGCCGCCGCATCCACCGCCCCCCGGCAACGCGACGGCTCTAGGCCAACTTCCCGCAACAACCCCTCCGCCTCAAAGCTGGTAAAAGCCTCATCCACAGTATAAACCGGAATGGCCGCCGCCCGGCGCAGAGCCTTTACAAACCCGCGCACCCGCCGCGTTTGACGGCTTTCCCCCCCGCCCGGCCGTATCGGAACCCCCACCACGATCGCATCCGCCCGCCGCCGCGCCGCCGCATCCAAAACCGCTTGCACATCCAAACCCAACCGGCGGCGCAACAAAAACCCCGCCGGCAGCGCCGCGTCCAACCCCGCCGCGCCCGACGCCAACCCAATGCGCCTTTCCCCCACATCCAAAGCCAACAGCCGCATCCCTAGACCCGCTAATGAAATTGCGGAAAACAACGGGGCTTGGCCGCGCTACGCCAAAGCCGCCCGCACCAACCCGGGCACCGCCGCCAGCGCATCATCCAGCTTTTCCGCCTGCCGCCCCCCCGCTTGCGCCATATCCGGCCGCCCGCCCCCGCCTCCGCCCATCAGCTTGGCGGCATCCCGCGCCAGCGCCCCGGAATTCAACCCCCGTTCCACCAAATCGGGCGTCGCCATCACCACCATTATCGGGCTGCCCCCCGACACCCCCCCCAATGCCACCAAACAACTGGACAGCTTATCCTTAAGAAAATCGCCCATCTGCCGCATCGCATCGGCGCTGTTGGCCGATGTGCGCCCCGCCACCACCTTTACCCCCCCCACATCAACGACCCGTTGCAGCAACGATTCCGCCTCCGCGCGCAACATCCCCCGTTCCAGATCCGACATCCGCCGCCGCAGATCGTCCGTTTCCTGCATATAGCTGTCCAGCCGCGCCTCCAGCCCCGACACCGGGGTTTGCAGCCGCCGCGCAAGCGATTCCAGCAACGCCGCCTGCTCCACGAACAACCCTTCCGCCGCCCGTCCGGTAACCGCTTCAATCCGCCGCGTACCCCCCCCGATGCCCGACTCCCCCAGCACCAGCAGCGTCCCCGTCTCCCCGGTAGCCCCCACATGAGTGCCGCCGCAGACCTCCATACTGAAAGGCGCCGCGCCAACCGCGGAGCCGCCTTCCGCCATCGTCACCACCCGCACCACATCCCCGTAGCGGTCGCCGAAAAACGCCAGCGCCCCCATCCGCACCGCCTCGGCGTAACTGCTTTCCCGCGCCGACACTTGCAGATTCGCCCGCACCTTTTCGTTAGCCAACGACTGCACCGCCAGCAATTCCTCCGCGGTAAGCCGCCCCACATGGCTGAAATCAAAGCGCAGCCGATCCGGAGCCACCAGCGAACCCCCCTGCCGCACATGAGGCCCCAGCGTAGCCCGCAACGCCGCGTGCAAAATATGCGTCCCGCTATGATTGCGCGAGGAATCCAGCCGCCGCCCCGCATCCACCGCCGCCGCCGCCGGATCCCCCACCGCAATCTGCCCCTGCTCCACCATCCCCTTCTGCACCACCAGCCCCGCGATCGGCGATTGCGTATCCTCCACCCGGAACATCCCGTTAGGCCCGCGAATATATCCCTGATCCCCCATCTGCCCCCCGCCCTCGGCATAAAACGGCGTAGGCACTATCACCACCTCCGCCTCCTGCCCCGCAACCGCATAAGCCGCCGGCGCCCCGCCCACCAGCAAGGCGGCGACCACCGACTCCTGTTCAATCTGAATATATCCGGTAAAGTCCGTCCGTCCCGCCCCCAAGTTTTCGTAAACGGTCAGCATCTCCATACTGCCGCCGAACTGCTGCGATGCGCGGGATTGCGCCCGCTGCCGCCCCATTTCCCGCTCAAACCCGTCCAGATCCACCCCAAGCCCATGTTCCCGCGCGATTTCGGCGGTAAGCTCCGGCGGAAACCCATAGGTGTCATAAAGCACAAAAGCATCCCGCCCGGAAATCATCCCCGCAACCGATGCATCTTTTCCGCCGGATATTTGCGCGTTGACCATCTCCAGCAGAATCTCATTCCCCCGCCCAAAGGCTTCCGCGAACCGGTTTTCCTCCAGGTTGACCACCCGCAGGATAAATTCCCGGTTCTGGGAAAGCTCCCCGTAAACCGCCTGAAAACGCGGAATCACCTCCGCCGCCACCTCCCCCAAAAACGCCCCGGTCAGCCCGATGCGCCGCCCGTACCGGATCGCCCGGCGTATCACCCGCCGCAACACATACCCCCGCCCCTCATTCCCCGGAACCACCCCGTCGCCGATCAGAAACGCCGCCGCCCGCGCGTGTTCCGCCACCACCCGCATCGCAAAATCCGTATCCCCGTCGCTCCCGTATTCCCGCCCGCTAAGCCCCGCCACCCGGGCGATTATCGACGCGAACAAGTCCGTTTCGTAAATATTGTTTTTCCCTTGCAGGACAACCGCCGCCCGCTCCAGCCCCATCCCGGTGTCCACGCTGGGCGCCGGCAGGGGCGTCCGGTTGCGCTGCGGATCCTGGTAAAACTGCATAAATACCAGATTCCAAAGCTCCACAAACCGCTCGCAATCGCAATTGGGGTGACACCCGTCCACCGGACGGGCAACGCCCCCGTCCCGTTCCGCCCGCAGTTGCGCCGTCAGCGTGTCCACCGCCACCATCCGCCCGTTATGGCACCCCTTCGCCGCCCCGCCGTCATAATGAATTTCCGAGCAGGGCCCCGTAGGCCCCTCCGTCCCGGCCGGCCCCCACCAGTTATCCTTGTCCCCGTAGCGGTAAATCCGCTCTACCGGAACCCCGATCTTATCCCGCCAAATCGCAAACGCTTCATCATCGTCCAAGTGAATCGTCACATAAAGCCGTTCCGGCGCCAGCCCGAAAAGCTGCGTCACCAGTTCCCAAGCAAATCCCGCCGCCCCCTCCTTGAAATAATCCCCGATGCTGAAATTCCCCAGCATCTCAAAGAAAGTCAGATGCTTATGATCCCCCACCTCGTCAATGTCGGTAGTCCGAAAGCTCTTCTGGCTGCTGGTCAACCGGCGCGAAGGCGGCGTCTGCTCCCCCATAAAAAAGGGCTTGAAAGGCACCATCCCCGCGCTGGTAAACAGCAGCGTCGGATCCCCCGCCGGAATCAAAGATGCCGAGGGCATCGGCTGATGCCCCCGCCCCTCAAAAAACCCGATGAATGATTCCCGGATCTGGTCGCCGTCCATATTTCAACCCAACGTCCCGGCGTATCAATTATGCTGGACCGTATCGGGATTATAGCGGGTTTTGGGGAAAAGAAAAGGGGAGCCGCCCCCCAGCCGCCTTGAAATCCGGGGCCGCCCCGGCGTAAAATTTAAGTAATCCGCCCGGCAGCCCCGCAGCGTATCACCCATAAAGCAATCCCGCCGCCGGGCCGGCGCACACCGCAATATAGGGGGGGCAATGAACTCCAGCATCATCGGCAAGATCGACAAGGCGAGGAAATACGCCGAGGAAAAAGACCGGGTCAGCATCAACAGCTTCTCCGCCACCTTCCAGGGCAACCACAACAGCTACGATGTGACCTTCAACGCCGGAGCCTGGGACTGCCAGTGCCACTTCTTCGCCAACCGAAACGTTTGCAGCCACACCATGGCCCTGCAAAGGATGCTGGACGACGTCCTGGCCGCCCCCCCGGCAAAAACCGCCCAAACCGCCCAAACCGCCCCGTAACCCGCCCCCGCATTCCCCCGCAACCACCGGCAGGGCCGCGGCTAAACCCGCGGCCCTTTCGCGCCCGCCGGAAAGCCCCACCCCGCCCGGCGTTGACACCGCCTAGCCCAGCCGTTAAAATCACTATGCCTTACCAAATGCAATACAGACTTTTCCAGATATTTACAGGTTTTAGACGTGTCCCGACCCAGCTTTTCCCCCTCACCGCCCCAAATTCCCCCCAACCCGGCAATCATCGCCGTCGGGCTGAACCACCACGCCGCCCCCGTCGCAATACGGGAGCTGCTGTCATGGAACAGCCAGCAGCAACCCGCGCTGCTACACGAAATGCAATGCGCCGGCATCCCCGGCGTCGCCCTATCCACCTGCAACCGCTCCGAATTTTACTTCCTCGAAACCCCCGCCAACGACGGCTGCCCCCGCCTCAAGCATCTCCTATCCCGCCGCTTTTCCATATCCCCCGATGACCTGGAGCGTTACCTCTACACCCATAAAGACCACGCCGCCGCGCTGCACCTCTTCCGCCTAGCCTCCGGCCTAGACTCGATGATACTAGGCGAGGATCAAATCATCGGCCAAATCCGCCAGGCATACCGCGCCGCCGGCGCCGCCGGCACGGCCCCCGGCCTATTGGCGCGTCTCTTCCAACAAGCACTGCGGGCTGGGCGGATGATCCGCCGCGCATCCGGCATCGGACGCAACGCCCTGTCCGTAAGCCGCGCCTGCGTCGATCTCGCCCGATGCGCCGTAGGCGATCTTTCCAACCGCGCCGTACTGGTAGCCGGCGCCGGCGAAGCCGGCCAAACCGCCGCCGAAGCCCTATGCCATGCCGGCGCCCGCCACATCACCGTAACCAACCGCACCTACGCCCGCGCCGCCGAACTGGCCGCCCGCCTCTCCGCCCAAGCCGTACCCTTCAACCAAATGCCGCAGGCCCTGCAAACCGCCGACATCGTAATCGCCTGCACCGGCTCCCCCGGCTACGTCCTGTCCGCCCAGATGATTGCCGCAGCAATGTCCGCCCGCCCCCACCGCCCCCTATTCCTGATGGACATCGCCGTCCCCCGCGACATCGACCCCCAAGCCGCCGCCCTCCCCAACGTATCCCTAAGCGACATCGACCACCTAGAAGCCACGGCCCAAGCCGGCCGCCAAGCCCAAACCCAACAAGCGGCAACCGCCGAAGCCTTAGCCGCCGCGGAAGCCCTCCGTTTCGACCAATGGCGCCGCCAGCAAGACTCCCTCCCCCCCGTAATCCAACTACGCCGCCAAGCCGACCAAATACGCCGCCGCGAACTCCAACGCGCCCTAAAACCCCTAAACCCCAAGCTAACCCCCGAGGAACAAGCCTCCCTCGAAGCCATGACCAAAGCCATAGTCAACAAACTGCTACATTCCCCCACCATATACCTAAAGAACCAACCCCAACCCGCCGCCCACCAAGCCGCCCAAGAAATCTTCGGGCAACACAACCCCAAAACCCGGAAAACCCCCAAAGAGCCATAAATGAAAGACGCGCACCTGTCGGCGCAGGGATCCGCTCATCGAATCCCATATCCGGCACGAATGCGCCGGCGCACACCTGCCGGCGCAGGGATCCGCTGCGTGGCTATAAGTCCAGTAAGCACCCCCCACGCGCGCACCGGCGGGCGCAGGGATCCGCTGCGTGGCTATAAGTCCAGTAAGCACCCCCCACCCGCGCACCTGCGGGCACAGGGATCCGCTATCCGGGCAAATGCTGCGCCAATTGGGTCAACACCGAGCGATGGCTATTGACCGTCAAGACCACAATCCCGGGATTACGCTCCCGCGCCTGCGTAGCCACATAACGCCGATCCGCCTCCGAAACGCCATCCCCGATCAGCAAAGCATCATAAGACGCCCCCGCCATATCAATCGCCACCCCATCATTAGCAGTACTGGCCACAATAAACCCCGCCCCCTCCAAAACCCGCGCCAGCCGCTCATTCCCCTCAGCAGAGCGCCCCAACACCACAATCCGCCTATTCCCAACCATCCGATCACCCACCCCCGGCCGCAAATAAAAACCCAGTGTAAACCCCGCACTAAGACATTATCCACCAAATTAAAAACAGGATTACCCCATCGCGCCCGAGACGGCTACAACCAAACCCAACGAACCCCCAAAAATCCCCTCCCCCTCCGAGGGAGGGTGAGGGTGGGGGCGTCCCCCCAACCCCCCCCGATGCATATTCACATTAAAGACAGCCAACACCGCCCCAACCCCAACCGCCCCAACCCCAAAACACAACCACCCAACGAACCCCCAAAATCCCCTCCCCCTCCGGGGGAGGGTTAGGGTGGGGGCGTCCCCCCAACCCCCCCAATGCATATTCACATCAAAGACAGCCAACACCGCCCCAACCCCAACCGCCCCAACCCCAAAACACAACCACCCAACGAACCCCAAAAAATCCCCTCCCCCTCCGGGGGAGGGTTAGGGTGGGGGCGTCCCCCCAACCCCCCCAATGCATATTCACATCAAAGACAGCCAACACCGATGTCGGCTATCGCGCCAGTAGCCGCTACAACCAAACCCCAAAAATCCCCTCCCCCTCCGGGGGAGGGTTAGGGTGGGGGTGTCCCCCCAACCCCCCTAACGCATATTCACATCAAAGACAACCAACACCGCCCCAACCCCAAACCCTAACCCCCAAAACACAACCACTCAACGAAACCCCCAAAAATCCCCTCCCCCTCCGGGGGAGGGTCAGAGTGGAGGCGTCCCCCCAACCCCCCTAACGCATATTCACATCAAAGAAAGCCAACGCCGCTGTCGGCTATCGCGCCAGTAGCCGCTACAACCAAACCCAACGAAACCCACAAAAATCCCCTCCCCCTCCGGGGGAGGGTTAGGGTGGGGGCGTCCCCCCAGCCCCCTAACGCATATTCACATCAAAGACAGCCAACGCCGCTGTCGGCTATCGCGCCAGTAGCCGCTACAACCAAACCCCCAAAATCCCCTCCCCCCGGGGGATGGTTAGGATAGAGCCATCCCCCCAACCCCCCGATGCCTATTCACATCAAAAGCAGCCAGACAATCGGACGGGGTATCGGGCGTTACTGCGGCCCAAACCGCGCTCGCGCCTGATACCCCCCATAAGTTGGGCGGCGGTTAGGCCGCCCTTGCCGTTGACGGCGGGTTAGTTGTCGGTATGCCCGTCCATATAACCCAGCACTAGGTTAGCGGGCAGGCCGCCCTCAATGCCGTCAACCCGAAAGCGGGTTATCGTCGGGTCGGTGTCGCTGTAAACCCGCAAAGTCTGCCCCTCGCGCTCCAGCCGATGCTGGTTGCCGCCGAAGTCGGGGTTGGCGGTAAAGTAACCGCCGCCATCAACGCTGGAATCCGCCACCCACACCGAGGTGGTTACTTCGATCTGCCCGTCGTAGCGCCCCAAGTGGATCACCATCGCCCCGTCATCGGCGACCGCCGCGGTGATTTCGTAATCCTCGTTGCCGTAGATTTCGGGGTGGTCAAGGGCGGGGTTGTAAGCCGCCGCGGGCGGGTCGGAATGGCCTTGCGGCAGGGGCGGGGGCGCGGTATCGGCGCGCTCGGGCGCGGTATCAGCGCGCGGGGGCGCGGCATCGGCGCAAAGGTTATCAAAGGCAGCAACGAATGCCTCTTGCGCCCGCCCGACCGCCGCCTGCGCCGCCTGCGCCTGCTCCCGGAGACGCATACCCTCGGCGTCCAGCGGCGCAGAGCTGGTGGTCGTCTCAGGGCTACCGCTCGTTTCGTCGATGTGTACGTTGGTCGTGGGAGCGGTGTGCGTTTCCAACGCCGCCAGGGCCGCCAGGTGCGCGGTTTGGGCGTCAGTCATGGCGACGTACAACACCTCCATTTCGGCGGGGGTTATCGTCGGCGTCATCCCAGAGTCACAGTTGATAGGCGGAAGCCCGGCGAAATAGCCGGAAGCGGGCGGCGGCTCTTGCGCCATAACCTGCCCCCCCCCCCCCCCCCCGCGCTGTAGCTGATTACGCCAATCCCGATGGCGAGGGTCAAGCCGAGGGCGGCGATGCCGTAAACAATGGGCTTGGAAACCCGGTCAAAATATACCCGCGGGGTTTCGATCAAGGCGCGTTTCAAGAGGGTTTGCCTCCAAAGATCACAAGCGTCATAAGCGTCTATCGCCTATGCTACGGCATTAACGGGCATAACAAGAGTGTACTGTAATCATTTTGCCGGGTAGTTTACCATAGAAAAGCCCCGCCAAAAAATACAACCCAGCCCAACAAAACCCCAAAATGCAACCACCCAACGAAACCCAAAAATCCCCTCCCCCTCCGGGGGAGGGTTAGGGTGGGGGCGTCCCCCCACCCCCCCCGATGCCTATTCACATTAAAAGCGGCCAACACCGCCAACTTACGGAAACCACCCAGCCCAATACCAAAACCACCCAACGCCCACTGATGTAGCGGAAACCGCCGGAAACCGGCAACCTTTCCCCCCGAAAATACGACACCCCCCTTGCCAACCCCGAAACCCCATCCCTACACTAACACCGAACCCATAACCGCAACCCCATACCGGGCACCATACCCCGCCGCCCCCGGAGCCTTGATGATGCGCCCCTTTCCCCAAGACCAATGGGCCCAATACGGCGAACTCCTGATGCGCTGCCGCGATTGGGGCGGCAAAGGCCAGCCGGTAGTCCTGCTCCACGGCCTAGCCTCCACCTGCCGCATCTGGGATTTGACCGCCCCGATCCTGGCCCGCCATTTCGCCGTAACCGCCATCGACCAGCGCGGCCACGGCGACAGCGCCAAGCCCCCCCACGGCTACGATTTCGCCACCGTAGGCCAAGATCTAGCCGCAATGCTCCAAGCCCGGCGCCTAGACCGCCCGATACTGGCCGGCCACTCCTGGGGCGCCGACGTAGCCCTCGAGCTGGCGGCCGCCCAGCCATCGCTACTGCGCGGCCTAGTATTCGTCGACGGCGGAACCATCGACGCCTCCGCCCGCTACAATACCCTGGACGACGCCCTGACCCAAATGGCCCCGCCCGATTTCACCGGCATAACCCCAACCCAATTCCTGCACCGCATCCGCACCTCAGGCGGCCAATGGGCCGCCCTGATCGACCGCCTGGGCCAACCCGCCGAGGATCTAATCCTAGCAAACTTCGACACCCTCCCCGACGGCACCCTACGCAGCAAGCTATCCCGCGAAAACCACCTGCAAATCATCCAAGCCCTATGGCACCACCACCCCCAAGACCTATACCCCCAAATAACTTGCCCCGTCCTGCTAATGCCCGCCCGCCAAAAATCCAACCCCGACGCCTACGAGCGCACCCTGGCCCGCGCCGAATCCATCGCCGCCGCCGAGCGCCTACTGCCCCGCAGCAAAACGGTCTGGCTGGAAAACAGCATCCACGACGTCCCAATACAGCGCCCCGAACTGGTAGCCGAAACCATCCGGGATCACATCACCAACGGCTTTTTCAACTAACCCCCGCAAAGGATTACCGCTATGCCCACCCCCGACTACGCGCCCCTGGACCACCCCGCCATATCCGCCAACGCCTTCTACCCCCGCCGCCGCTGGTCGCCCGCCCCCCCGGGCGCCAGCGACCACGCCATAGCGGTAGCCGACGGGGTATCCCTATCCGGCCGCTTTTTCCCCTGCAACCCCCCATCCCAAAGCAAGAACGCCGGCGATGATGCCACCACCATCCTATACTTCTACGGCAACGGCGAAACCGCCAACGACTACCACGGCATCGCCCCCTTGTACCGCCAAATAGGCGTCAACCTATTCCTAACCGACTATCGCGGCTACGGACGCAGCGACGGCTCCCCATCCTTCACCACGATGCTCGCCGACGCCGTCAAAACCCTAACCTACCTCGAAAACCTCCTGCAATCCGAAAACCGCCCCAACCGCATATTCGTAATGGGCCGCTCAATGGGCCGCCACCCCGCCTTCGAGCTGGCCGCCCACCACGCCGCCCGACTGCACGGCATAATCATCGAAAGCGGACGCCCCATCCTCGGCAACTTCACCCACAACCTACCCCCCCAAGACGCCCAAGCCCTCGAATCCGCCTACCACGCCAAAGTAAGCTCCATATCCATCCCCTCCCTAGTAATCCACGGCGAACAAGACACCCTAGCCCCCATCCATCAAGCGATCGAAATGCACCGCTGCTTCCAATCCCCCGACAAGCAACTCCTAACCATCCCCAACGCCGGCCACAACGACCTCCTCCATCGCGCCCCCAACGAATACTTCGCCGCCATCCAAGAATTCGTATCACGCTAACGGCGGCATGAATGGCGAATATGGGCGACGACAAACGTAAGCATCTGGAATTCATCCAAAACGCCATCAACCGAATGGCGTCCAACTCCTTTATGCTAAAGGGCTGGACCGTGATATTGGTCTCAGCCCTACTAGCCTTTTTCACCCGCTACGGGCAAAGCTGGCACGTGTTCGTGGTAATCGTCCCGGTAATGGGCTTCTGGATTCTGGACGGATTCTTTCTATCCCAAGAACGGCTGTTCCGCTCCCTCTACGACCGAGTGCGAACCCTGAACGATTCCGCCATAGACTACTCCATGGACACCAGCGATTTCCGCCAAATCCCCCGCAACCGCTGGCACAAATCCGCCCTATCCCGTACCCTCCTGATCTTCTACGGCGCAGTATTGCTCGCCGTATGCCTAATCGCCGCTATTCTGGCAATGCTGAAATTGTGGTAAGCTGTCAAAACCAACCCTACCCACCCCGAACCCAACCCACCCATACCAAACCAAACCGATCCACCCCGAACCCACCCACTCACCCCGCGCCCACCCCACTCATCCTGAGCTTGTCGAAGGATGGCCCACAATGCCCCACACCCACCGCGCCCGACTCCACGAGGTCAACGAATCCCTAGGCGCCATCGAGGAATGCTACCGCCTAGGCTGGACCGACGGCCTCCCCGTAATCCCCCCCACCCTAGCCCGCGTCGAAGCCATGCTCGCCGCCGTCTCCCTACCCCCAGACCAGACTCTCGGCGAAGTCCCCGTCCGCCGCCGCGCCCTCACCGCCGAACACGCCGCCGCCAACGCCGTTATGGCCGGCTGCCTCCCCCAGTATTTCCCCATCGTCCTCGCCGTTATGGACGCCATGTTCCAACACGACCCCAACTGCATCCACGAAGCCTCCGCCGCCACCAACTCCCCCGGCATCCTCATCCTGGTCAACGGCCCCATCCGCCACGAAATCGGCCTCAACTGCGGCGGCAACCTATTCAGCCCCGGACACCGCCCCAACGCCACCATCGGACGCGCCATCCGCCTAATCCTGATCAACGTATTCGAGCAACGCCCCAACATCCTAGACCGCGGCTGCATGGGCTCCCTAACCAAATTCGGCGTATGCATCGGCGAGGACGAGGAACGCAGCCCCTGGGAGCCGTTCCACGTATCCCGCGGCTTCAACCCCGACCAATCCACCGTAACCGTCGCCACCGTCCAAGACCCCGAAATGCTCGGCAACCGCTACGGCCTAACCGCCGAAAGCATAATGGACGCCACCGCCGACGCAATGTCCAGCCACGGCTTGGGCATCTACCTCAACGACTCCCCCTGGTTCTGGATCGTCGGCCACTGGCACGCCGAAATGCTCGGCCGCCAAGGCTGGGACCGCCCCCGCATCCAGCATACATCTGGGAACGGGCCTGGCGCTCCCGCGCCCACCTGAAACGCCTGGGCGCCGTCAACGGCCCCCTAGCCGACGGCGACGAAAACCTCCGCATCCCCGCCGCACCCTCCCCCGATAGCATCCTCATCCTCAAAGCCGGCGGCGACAGCGGCATCTACAGCGAACTTATGATGAACTACCACGGCCTCCCCGCCATCACCATCCCCATCCGCGATTCCTGGGCCGATTTCCGCCCTAACCCTCTCCCGTAAAGAGAGAACCCTTGACCTTGAGAGGCGAAAATGACTACCGTCGCAACACCCCAAAAAGTGCAGTTGGTAGACCCCACCGGCGCCGACCCCGGCCCCAACCCCCTAACCCTCGCCGCCCGCCCCCCCGACCTCCGCGGCCAACGCCTGGCCCTGCTGGACAACTCCAAAGCCAACTCCGACCTAATCCTCCGCGCCATCAGCGACATCCTCAACGACGAATTCGAGTTCGCCGAAATCCTCTACCTCAAAAAGCACAGCGCATCCCTGCCCCCCCGCCCCGAAATAATGGCCCAACTCCACCGCCGCGCCGACCTCGTAATCACCGGCATCGGCGATTGAGGCGGCTGCTCGTCGGGCAGTCTGCACGACGGAATCACCCTCGAGCGCCAAGGCATCCCCACCGCCGCCATCATCACCAACGTATTCGTCACCACCGCCCAAGCCTACACCCGACTAATGGGCGTCCCCGGCTTCCCCTACATCGTCTGCCCCCACCCCATAACCAACATAGGCCCCGCCGGCCTAACCCAGCGAGCCCAATCCCTAGCCCCCCAAGTAGCCAAGCTGCTACGGCAAGGAACCGTAGACCCCCTTTAACCCAACCCAACCCACCCCGCAAGAGGAGCATCCATGACTACCGAACAAGCCCGCCGGCTGCCAGGCAAAGTAGCCATCGTCACCGGCGCCGGCGCCACCGGCAGCGGCGATTTCGTCGGCATCGGACAAGCCATCTCCATCCTATTCGCCCAACAAGGCGCCAGCGTCCTCCTAGTCGACCGCGATGAACGCAACGCCGACACCACCCTCGCGATGATCCGCGAACAAGGCGGCAAAGCCTCCGTATTCGCCGCCGACGTCACCAGCAACAACGACTGTCAAGAAATGGCCGCCGCCGCCCAATCCCGCTACGGCAGCATCAACATCCTAATCAACAACGTAGGCATCAGCGGCCCCGGCTCCGTAACCGACGTCGACGAAGCCTTTTGGGACACCGTAATGGACGTAAACCTCAAAAGCGTAATGCTCACCAGCAAACACGCCATCCCCCCAATGATCCAAGCCGGCGGCGGCTCCATCGTCAACCTCTCCTCCATCGTCGGCTTACGCGCCGGCAGCGGACACCCCAGCCACCCCTACGCCGCCTCCAAAAGCGGCATCATCGGCCTCAGCAACTCCATGGCCGTCCACTACGGACGCGACAACATCCGCGTCAACTGCATCGCCCCCGGCCACATCCACAGCCCCATGGTAGCCCGCCACACCTCCCCGGAAATGCTCGACCTCCGCCGCCGCGCCGGCCCCCTAGGCATCGAAGGCACCCCCTGGGACGTAGCCTACGCCGCCCTATTCCTAGCATCCGACGAAGCCCGCTGGATCTCCGGCGCCACCCTACCCGTAGACGCCGGCCTCCTAGCCGCCACCCCCCTAGCAATGCACCCCCACCTCCAAAACCCCAAATAACCCCCCGGCCAACCCCAACCCACCCCCACCCAAAAACCAAAACCCGCCCAACCCACCCACCATCCCCCCCCAACAACCAAAAATCCCCCCCAAACAAAAATCCCCTACCCCTTCCGCAGTAAATCCCCTCCCCCTAAGGGGGAGGGTTAGGGTGGGGGTGAGAACCCTGCCAGCCAACGCCCCCCACCCCTTGCCAAACCCCAACCTCACCGCTACAATAGAACCAATAACCTAAACAACCCATCCAAGCCAAAGGAGCAACCAAATGTCCATCAGCCAACTCCGCGCCCGCCTAGACGCCCTAAAACGCCGATACGCCCTACCCCTCCTAATCCTCCGCTTACGTCGCCGCGCCGAAAACCTCTGCCAACTCTGGGACACCGCCGACATCGCCGAACGCCTCCACAACCAGCCCTTCCCCGACGTCGTCTTGATGGTCCCCGATTTCGCCCGAGACGGCCCCCTACTCCCCCCCTTCCTGAACTCTATGCGCCTCATCCGCTACCTCCAAAGAAACCGCAGCATCAAAATCCACCCCACCCCCTACGGCATCGTCCAAGCCCTACTCCCCTACAAAATCCACAAAACCGGCCGCCTAACCCTCCTAATGAAACTATACCTCCCCGACCGCTAACCCCAAACGCCCAACCCCCCGCCCCTTAACAACCGAATACGGCCCAAACCCAACCCCCCCACCCCCCCCCAGCAAAAACCCCCAAACCCGCCCAAAACGGCGCCAAATGGGGGGAAAAATGGGCGGAAATGGCAGAAAATCCCCCCATTTCAACCCCCATCCCCAAAGCTAAACCCCAACCAAATGGTAGGAAATGGTAGGAAATGGCGGGGTTATAAAAAAATTCCCCCACTTTTCACCCCAAACCCGCCCCCCAAACCGGCGCAAAATGTCGCAAAATGCCCCAAAAAAGCAACCAAATGCAACAAAAATGGCAAAATCCCGCCCATTCCACCCCCAAAAAGCAACACCCCAACCCCCACCCCCAAAGCTAAAACCCGGAAAAAAGCAACCAAATGCAACCAAAGTAAAAAAATTCCCTCCCCCTAAGAGGAAAGGCTAAGATGGGGGCAAGCCCCCCAAAAGAGAGGCCGCTATGCCCGAAACTCCCGAAACCCCCGAAACCCCCGCCGCCCCGGAAACGCCCCCGCCGCCCCCCCGCTACCGCAAGCCCACCCCCCGGGCGTTGCACGAAATGACCCAAGAACTGTGGGACCGAGTCCAGGCCCTAGAGGACGCCAACGAAATCCGCAACCTAAAGGCCGAATACGCCGCCGCCTGCGACGACAACTACGACCCCGACCGCATCGCCGCCCTATTCGTCGAGGACGCCGTCTGGGAAAGCGAAGGCTTGGGCCGCTTCGAAGGCCGCGAAGCCATCCGCCAATTCTTTCGCGGCATATCCAACCACTTCACCTTCGCCCTCCACTACGGCCTCAACCCCCACATCCAAATCGACGGCGACCACGCCCGCGCCCGCTGGTACCTCTTTATGCCCTGCACCATCGGACACGACGGCCAAGCAATCTGGCGCGCCGGCATCGACGACGAGGAATACATCCGCATAAACGGCCAATGGATGTTCAAGAGCAAAAAATCCGCCCCCATCTTCAACACCACCTACGAACAAGGATGGGGCAAGCAACGGTTCATCTAATATCCGCCGGAAAAACGCCCGATCCGCCCCGCCGACCCAACGGGGCGGATCCGGCCGCGGCTAACCCCAAGAGCTGCCGCGTCGCATCAGCGGCGGAAGATCCCCCGGATGAATCCCCCCAATTTGCCAATCCCCATCTCCGCAAAATTCGCCACCCGCCCCGCCGGCCCCAGCAATCGCAACAAGGGCGTAGCCTCCGATACATCCTTCAGCGACCTGACGCTATAGTCAGTGATCTCTTTGACGTTTTCCGCGATCGCCACAATGTTGGGACTGGCCTCCGCAATGCTTGCCGTAGCTTGCTCTATATTACACACCGACTGCCGCAACGATGGAGTAGCCTCGCTGATGTCCTTGGACGCGCTAACCATATTGCCGGTAATTTCTTTGACGTTTTCCGACGCCGCTACCATGTTAGGCGCGGCAGCGGCGGCGTTTTCCGTGATTTTCTCCATATTCCGCGAGGAACGACTCAGCGATGGGGATACTTTAATCACCAAAATCCCCAACGCCGCCAACAGCATTGCCCCGGCCCCCATCAAGATGATTGCCGCTATGTCTTTGACGGTTGCCAACGCATCCATACTACCGCCTCTCTTTGGTCTCGGGATCGGCCGCATTATAACACCCGGCGGCGGTCAAACCCTCGCCGCGGGCCGCGCCGCCCAAGTTCGCCCCCGGCCGGTCAGGATACGCCAGCCCCGCGAGCACCCCCAGCGCCGTCAGCCCCGACAACGCCACCAACCCGGTCTGTATCGACCCGGTGAGCTGCGCCACCAGCCCCACCAGCATCGGGCCAATGGCGAACCCCACCCCCATAAAAGTCAGCACCAGCGCCGTCAGCACCGCCACCTGCCGCGGCGCCACCCCCGGGAACTCAAAAGGCAAAACCTGTATCGCCGGTGTCGCCACCCATACCAGCCCCAGGCCGGTTATGAAAACCATCAGCAATACCGGCGCCTCGCTGAGCGTAATCGCAACGCCCAGCACGGCGTTCAGCAAAGCCGGCGCCGCCAGCAGCGTCTTGCGGCTACGCAAACGCGAAAGCAGCGCCCCGCCCAAGAAACCCGACGGTATCAGCCCATAGTACAAGAACCCCAGCAGCGGCCCCCCCAAAGTCAGGGCCACCCCCCGCTCCTCCACCCACAGCGTAGGCAGGAAAGTCACCATCCCCGTCCAGGTAGCCGACAGGAACAGCATCACCGCCGCGATCAGCCACCCCTGCGGGTAAAGCCGCAACGCCTGCCACGGCGACGCGCCATCGCCGAACTCCTCCGGCCCGCCGGCGTCCTCCCGCCGCGGGATCCGGCTTTCGCGGGCCACCAGCATCCAAGCGACGATCTGCGCCGCAAACACCCCGCCCCAGACCCCGTAGGCGATCCGCCAACTGCCCAATCCTTCAATCAGCCACGGGCTGAGACTGACCGCCAGCGCCAGCAACAAGCTATGCTGCGAAAGCCCCACCGACTGCACCAGCGCATAATGCCGCGGCGCAACCCACTGGTGCAGCAACAGCGCCCGCGCCGGAGTGTTGACCGTGTGAAACAAGATGAAGCCCAGCCGCCCCACAAACAGCAGCCAAAACCCCGGCGCCAGCGCCTGCACAAACAGGAACGGCGCCCCCAGCAGCAACGCCGCCAGCGTCAACCGCGCCGGCCGGAACCGCGAAAGCCACGCCCCGAAAGGCAGCGACAGCAACGCCGCGGTAATCCACCACACCCCTTGCAGCAGCCCGGCCTGCAACGGCGTAATCCCCAAGTCCTCCCGGATAAAGGGCAGAAACAACCCAAAGGTGTACGAAACCAGAATGACGCTGCTCTGCTGGGCGCGAAACAACAGCAACACCGCCCAACCGCGGCGCGGCGTCCGCTCCATCTCAACGGCCGTCCCCGCGTTCACTACTCTTGCAGGAAAGACTTGATGATGGAGTAGCTTTCATCGGGCATCTCTTCGGGAATGTAATGGCCGCAGGGCAGAGATTGCCCCCGGACGTTATTGGCGTATTCGTTCCAGACCGCCAGCACATCCTGGGTGCGGCCTACATAGCCGGTCGCGCTCCACAAGGCGAACATCGGGCAAGCGACCTTATTGTCGAAGTCGGAGTCATCGTGAACCAAGTCAATGCTGGCCCCGGCGCGGTAGTCCTCGCAGGTGGCGTGAATGGTGCCGGGATCGCTGAAACAGCGGGCGTACTCGTCCACCACCTCCGGCGGGAAAGCATCCGCCGCGTCCGGGTTGCGCCGGAAAGAGCGGCGCAGAAAGTAGTCCGGGTCCGCCCCAATCACCCGTTCCGGGAAATCGTAAGGCTGGATCAGAAAGAACCAATGGTAGGTATTGGTCGCCATTTCCTTGTTGACGATCTGAAACATCTTGCGCGTCGGTATGATGTCCAAAACCATCAGCTTCTCTACCCGCTGCTGGTGGTCTTTGGTCAGACGATGGGAAACCCGCGCCCCCCGGTCGTGGCCCACCAGCCGGAACCGCTCGAAGCCCAGGCTCTGCATCACATCAACCTGGTCCTGGGCCATCGCCCGCTTGGCGTAGTTGCGATGCTCCGGGTCGCCCGGCACCTTGCTGCTGTCGCCGTAGCCCCGCAGGTCGGGTACTACCACGGTGAAATCCTCCGCCAGGCGGGGCGCGATCTTGTGCCACATAAGATGCGTTTGGGGATAGCCATGCAACAACAGCAACGGCGGGCCGTCGCCGCCCTTTACCAAGTTGATGGTCGCCCCGCCGCTAGTGTCTATCCGCAGCCGCTCAAACCCTTCGTACATTCCGGTCGCTCCTTTCCATCCTGAATACCCTATCCGGGCCTAGGATATACTATCATCCCTGACGGGGCGGCGCCGCCCCGGCCAATCGCTACCGCGGGAGTGTGCTATGAGCGCCAACGGCAAAACCCTGGTTATTCGCCACGGAACCTTGATTGACGGCACCGGCGATCCGGCATCGCCCAACGATGCGGTAGTCATCCAGGGCAACCGCATCGCCAGCGTCGGGCAACTTCCGCCGGATCTGAACCTGGAGGACACCGCAAGGGTAGAGGTGATCGACGCCGCGGGCCAATGGCTAATGCCGGGGCTGATCGACGGCCACTGTCACTTGTCTTTCGGCTTCCCGCCAGTTCCGCCGCGCTATCCCGCCGGACGCGGCACCACCAGCCCCGGGTTCAGCGCCCTGCGGGCCGCCCGCAACGCCCAGACGGTATTGCGCTCCGGCGTTACCAGCTTGTCCATCCCCGGCGGCACCTGGTTTATCGAAGTGGGGCTGCGTGACGCCATCAACGCCGGGCTAGTAGAGGGGCCGCGCATCTACACCGCTGGCCGGTTCATCGTAACCTACGGCAGCATCGGCGATTACGAACCATCGTGGGTCGGCACGCCGGAGCATACCCTCGGCGTGCTTGCCAACAGCGTGTCGGATATGATCACCGAAGTGCGCCGCCAAACCAAGCACGGCGTGGACTTCATCAAGCTGGCCGACAGCACTTGGGGCGATACCCAGACCATTGCCCAAGAGGAAATGGCGGCGGTAGTGGACGAGGCCCACCGCCGCAACGCCCGCATCGCCATTCACTCCCGGGGCGCCGGCTCCACCAAAGCCGCCGCGCAGGCCGGGGTGGACTGGATCATGCACGCCGACCTGGCCACCGAGGGCGATCTGTACGCCGTAGCCGAGGCCGGAGCGCGGATTATGCCGACGATGACTTTCCTGTTCGAGGCGCTCACCGTGGGCAAAGAGCGGGGCCGCAGCGACGATGAACTGGATATCATCCGCCGCAACGCCGAAAGCGCGATGCAGGTATTGGCCACCGCCCGCAATCTGGGCGTCAAAGTGCTGTGCGGCACCGACAGCGGCAACTCGCCGGTTATGCCCTACGGCGAGCTGCACGCCCACGAGGCCGAGGTAATGGTCAAATACGGCGGCTATACCCCAATGGAAGCCATCGTAGCCAACACCCGCGACAACGCCTACGCCGTCGGCCTGGAGGGGGAACTGGGCACCATCCAGCCCGGCAAGCTGGCCGACCTGCTGATCCTGAACGCCGACCCCCTAGCCGACATCCGCATACTGCAAGGCGGCAAGCACCTCGCAACCATCATAAAAGACGGGCAACAAGTAAACCTGAACGGGCATACCAACGACTCCGATGCGCCGCTGGCGCTGCGGTAGGAGGGATTCGAGTTTTCCAAAGGGCAATGCGTGGAATTGGATGGTAACGAACGGAGAGGCGCCGGGTGAGAGGCGATAATGGACTGGTTTGCCAGCGAAGCGGTTTCCGTTCTGGCGTTTCTCCTTCCGGGGCTTGTCGCGGCGGCGGTTTTCTACTCGCTGACATCTTACCCGAAGCCGAATCAGTTCGGCCACGTCGTACAAGCCCTGGCTTTCACGGTAGCCGCCCAGGCGGTCACCTGGATTCTGCTGACCTTCGTGTTCGCGGCGTGGGGGGCGGACTCTTGGCCTGCGGGCGCGGAAACCGCCGTTTCGGTCTTGACTGCCATACTCCTTGCCCTGATAATGGCTTGGGCCTTGAACCACGATGTACCGCATAAACTGTTGCGGCGCATCGGCGTCACGAAAGAAACCTCCTATCCATCCGAATGGTATTCAGCCTTTCACCGATATACCGAATGTTATGTTGTGCTTCACCTGAAAGATGGCCGCCGCCTTTACGGATGGCCCCAAGAGTGGCCGGGGCACCCGGAACAGGGCCACTTCATAATGGCTGAGGGCGAATGGCTGGTTGAGAACGAGCGTATCCCTCTGCCGGGAGTTTCTGTTATACTGATACCCGGACAGGATGTGAAAATGGTAGAATTCTTGGAACAGGCTCCGGGTGAGATGCCTGAGGAGTAGATCATGACAAGGGTGCCCAATTTGCCGCCGAGCCAGCGCAAGCCGTCGGGTAAAGGCAAAAAATCCAAACCTATAGGTGTGAAACCCCCGCCGCCCCCGCCGCCGCCCCCGCCAATGCGATAGCGTTTGCGGGCCTCGCTTACCCTTGAAAGCATAGGAAATCCGGCCTGCGCCCTACTGAATCCCGTTAAGTTCGGCTACCACCGACAGGGTATCGCCGCGGGCGTAGAAGTCCACGGCTATGATGTTGGGGGATCGGTTGCGCTTGGCTTGGCAGTCGGCGATGCGGCGGTTCAAGGTTTGGGCGGTGTTGGCGGTGTCGGCGGCGTTGGCGGAGGCCGGGGTAATCCAGTGGTTGATCATAAACAGCGGATTATCGGGGTCGCCGCGGTTGGGGTCGCAGTTGAACTGCTCAACGGTATCAAAGCTGAAGGGCGTTTCCTGGGTAAAGGCATAGGCGTTGTGATACCAGGGGATGTCGCCGGTTTTCTTTTCGGCCATTACTACCAGCCGCCGGCCGGAGTCGATCATCTGCCGCAGGGTAGGCCAGGAGGCGCCAGGGGTTTGGGTGTGCAGGTAGGGCAGCAGCTTGGCCTTCTCAAAGGCGGCGGATACATCTTGCGGATCGACGTTGTCCTCGATGATGATAATCAGCGTTTCGCCGGGATTGGCTTGCAGCCAGCCGCGCAGCCGCTCCAGTTCGGCGGCGAAGGGGGTTGCGCCGGTTTCGCAGAGCCGATGGCAAAGGTAGAGTTGACGCTCGCCCCCGGCGTCGATGGCGCGTCGGCGCAGTTCTTCCGCGGAGCGCACGGTGGCCTCCCCCCACTGCTCCACCAGTTGCGCCCTTTCCTCCGGGGTATGGGGCGCGATGTCGGTCACCACTCCCAGGGTCCGCTCTGATTTCAGTCCATTGTATAGGTCGATCAACAGCCCCCGGTAGCCCGCGTTTAGCTGGTGGATTATGCCGCGGGAGTGGTTTGCCAGAGAGAACCCGTCCTCGGCGCTGGACATCGAGTTGTGGGTGGCGGCGATGGCGATTTCGTTGAACCGCCGGTCGCAGAGGCTGATATGGCCGTTGCATTCGGGAACGGCGGCGGCCGCAGGCGGGGCGGCGTCCGTCCCGGATCCGCCGCTGCCCGCAATGGCGAAGTAGCCCCCGACGATAACCCCGGCGGCGGCCAGCAATCCCAGCCCGATCAGCAGCGGCCGGCGGTAACGCAGGGGGGCGAGGGCATCGCGGCCGGCGGCTGTCCGATCGGATACGGGGATCAGCTGCCGGGGGGCGATCATCCGCAGCAATTCGCCCAGAGCGTTGACCAGAAAGACTACGCCGACCAAAGTAACTATCACGCGCAGGGCCTCTTGCCAGGCGACTATCAGCAGTATGCCGGCGACGGCCCAGCCCAGGATCCAAAACAGCCGGGGCCGGGTTCGCGCCGGGGGATCCACGAACCGGCGGAGCTGCATCAGGCGGGCGCCGATGTCGATAGGTTCCGACACCCACCACACCGAGGCCACCAGCACCGCGCCGACGCCGGCGATAACCAGACTCCAGAGGGTTAGCTGTCCGGCAAAGGCGTCCCAGAATACTTGGGCCACATCGCGGATCGTATCGGTTTGGAAACCGCGGATAAACAACATCCCGGCCAGCCGCTCCACGATTAGCACGATGATCCCGACGGCGATCAAGGCGAACCCAACTTGCACCAACCCCCGGCGGCGGTCGGCGGCCAGGAACACGGCGCCGATAAAGGCGATGAACGCGGCGAGCGGCAACACAAAGGCCAGCAGACGAATATCCTCGCCGATCTGCACGGCGTTGAGCAGCGTGGGGTTGGACTGTAGGTCAATCAGGGTGTCGGTGAGGTTGTCGGGTATTTGTTCGCCCAGTTGCGGGCTTAGGGCGGTGGCCTGCGTTTTTACCACCAGCACCATATCGGAGAGTTTCACCGTAAGGGTATCGGTTTCGCCGAGGAATACGGTGCGGTGCAGGTCGCGGATGGCGGTCTCATATACCGACCGGAAACCCGGGGCGCTCAATGCGCCCGATACTACCTGCTCCAGCAGCGGACGGGCGGCCAGGGTGTCGGGGGCGGCGATTACCAACTGGTCAACGACCGTGCTGCTGATTACGTTGCGGACTTCGGGACGGGAAAGGGCGTCGACGGCCCGCTCCGCCGCTTCGTCGCTGTCGATCACGCTATCCCGGATATACACCGCCGCCGTGCCGAGTACGGCGAACAGGATTCCGGCGGCGATTAAGATGTAGACGGCGGCACGCCTCATGGTTGCGCCCCTTCGACCAGCTCAGGATGAATATGCCCGATAAGATAAGGTTAGGTAATGATAGCGCGGCGGGTGGGGGATGGCTAGGGTATGGGGGGGCGGGCGCCGGTTGGGGTTGCCGGGGGCGGGATTTTTACTTCCGTTCCATTTCGTTCCATTTCGTTCCATTTTTGGGGTTTTAGCTTTGGGGATGGGGTTTGAGATGGCACTGTTGGGGGCTGAAATGGGCGGGATGGTTCCATTTTTGTTCCATTTTTCCGCTGTTTTGGGGCGTTTTGGGGCGTTTTGGGATAGTGGGCTTGGGTGGTTTTCTAGGTCTGGACGCGGCGTTGGGTGCGCTTGGCGCGGGGGCACCCCCCACCTAACCCTACCTCTGAGGTAGGGTCATTAGGGTTGCTACTTTGGGTTGGTTGGGTTATTTGTTCTATTATAAAAGGGGGGGCTGGGGGTTGGCAAGGGGGTGGTGTCGTTATCGGGATAGGTAGGCGAAGCTGGCTTGGAGGTTGGCGAAAACTTGGGGGTGGGGCGGGATTTCCATGATGGCGGCGCCGGCGTAGCCTTTGGCGGTCAGGATATCGCGCATTTCGATGCAATTCAGGTCGCCGTGGTCTACGGTGGGGATGGCTTCGCCGTGGCGCATCTGCTTGAAATGGACGATTTTCAGCATATCAAGCGGCAGGGCGGCCAAGTCTTTCAAGGGTTCGGAGTCGGGGAAGCGGCGCAGTTGGTTGGTCGGGTCGGGGCATAGGCCCAAGTAGGGGCGGGATTCGACGGGCATCCGCTGGCGGACGGCGGCGATCAGCATCGCCATGCTGCCGATGGGCTGGCCGGAGTTTTCCAGTGACAGGATTACCCCTTGCCGGGCGGCTTCGGCGGCCAGGGCGGCCAAGCCCCACGCGGGGGCGGGGATATCGGACGACGATTGCCAAGGGTCGCCCGCGGCAGCGGGGTCGACGATGCGGAGGTGGGGCGCATCGCCGCCTACCAGTATGGCGCCGGCCAGGGCGGCCTGCCAGCTTTCGCTTTGGGGGCTGATTTCGCGGGTAAGGCAAGGGCAGGCCATAGCCAAATCGAAGGTCAGGTTGGGGTAGGCGTTGACGATTGCCTCCAAGCCCTGGGGCGACGGGCGCCAGTCGTCGCCTTCGCCCGATTCGCAGGCGCCCAGGCAGGTCTGGCGCAGTTCGATGTGCCGCGCTCCGCGGGCTTCGGCCTGGCCGATCAAGACAATCAGTTCCTCGGATTCCAGTTGCAGGCGCCATGAATTGGTGATTGCTCCGAAGATCATTTTCCGGCGCTCCATTCAGAATTTCGGGGGCTTTCACCTTATCACGGGGGCGGGTTTTTGTGAACCGGGGGGCGCGGGGATTGCGGGAATATGGACAGCCGGGCGGCGGCGCGATAATATGCCTGCGGATAATGGGGATAATGAAATGATGGCGGAGGATGGCATGAGCGACGAGGCGCGGGATGTGTTGAAAGTTTTGCCGGTATGCGGGGCGGAAAGTCCGCAGGCGGCGTGGGCGCAGTTGAGCATCGGGGGGCTGGTGGCGCGGCCCCGGACTTTGGACGCCGACGGTTTGGCGCGATTGACGGAAAGTTTGCCCAAGGGGGAAATGACCGATGATTTCCGGTGCGTAAATGGGTGGGTAGTTCCCGACCAGCAGTGGGAGGGCATCGCAGTATCGGATCTGCTGGACGATGCGGGGCCGCTGCCGGAGGCGCGATACGCCGGGTTTACGGCGGGGGGGTATACGGTGGGGATGACGCTGGAGGAGGCGCGGGATACGGGCGTTATCGTGGCGCTGCGGCATAACGGGGCGCCCCTTGCCAGCGAACACGGCGGGCCTTGCCGTCTGGCGGTGCAGGGCCGGGCGGGGCGGTGGAGCGTGAAATGGCTGGAGCGGATCGACTTGCTGGCGGAGCCGCCGGCGGACACCGGGCATCATCAACATTAGCCGGGGCATTAACGGGGGCGTTAGCCGATAGGGGGTTTTCATGCGAACCATTGATATTCACGCGCATATCACCCCGGAGGGGTTTATTGACGCCTTTCGCAAGGGGGGGAATTGGCGCGGGCTTACGGCCGGCGATGTGCCTAATATGCGCTACAATCCCCGCACTACCTGGTCGCCCGATGAACGCATCGCGGATATGGATTCCTTGGGGGTGGACGTTCAGGTTTTATCCACCAACGCCTTTTTCTACTGTTACGACAAAGACGCGGCTGCCGTCGCCGAAATGGCGCGGGAGTGCAACGATTATGTGGCGCAACTGGCGAAAGACCGGCCGGATCGTTTTTCGGGGTTCGCCACGCTGCCGATGCAGGATGTTTCCGCGGCGGTTGCCGAACTGGAGCGCGGGATGAGTTTGGGGCTAAAGGGGGCGATGATTGGCGACCACGTGAACGGCAAGACTTTCGATGAGCCGGAGTTTATGCCGTTATGGAAAGCGGCCGAGGCGTCGGGGGCGGTTCTGCTGATTCACCAGGGGGGCGATACAATCGTCAGCCCGCGCAGCGGCCGGTATCATCTGCCCAACACCATCGGCAATTTGGCGGACCGGGCGGTGACTTTCGCATCCTTCGTTTTCGGGGGGGTGATGGATGCTTGCCCGGATTTGCGCGTCTGCTTGTGCCACGGCGGGGGGTATACCTGCTACGGCATCGGGCGGATGGACCGGGGGTGGCAGGTGCGGCGCGAGGCGCGGGTTCATATCAATCAGCCGCCGAGCAACTATCTCAACAAGTTTTACTACGACTGCCTTACCCATAGCGAGGCGGCGCTGCGCTATCTGATTGACAGCGTGGGCATCGACCGGGTGGTGTTCGGCACGGATTGGCCTTTCGATATGGCCGCCGACTGGCCGGTGTCGTGGATCCTCAGTTTGGAAAGCCTGACTTTGGACGAAAAAGAGGCCATACTGCACGGGAATCTGGAGCGGCTGCTGGGCCTTTAGCGCGGCGGCATTTGCCGGAAAGATTCGCGGATCTAAGGAGGGGCAATGGCGAAATATGATGTGATTGTAGTCGGGGCAGGGTCGGCGGGGTGCGCTTTGGCGGCGCGGCTGTCGGAAGATCCGGGGCGGTCGGTGTTGCTGCTAGAGGCGGGGCCGGATTATCCCGACATTGAAACCTACCCGGAGGCGCTCAAGAACGGCTACCAGTCGGAGTTGGCATCACTGCATAACTCGGCGCATAACTGGTCCTTTGTGGGCAAGCCTACGGACGACCGGCCCAACGATATGTACGCGCCCCGGGGCAAGGTGGTGGGCGGCACCAGCGCGATCAACGGGCAAGTGTTCCTGCGCGGGCTTCCCGAGGATTACGATTCTTGGGCCGCTCAAGGCAATGACCAATGGGAATATCTGAAGCTGCTGCCGACCTTCCGCCGGATGGAAAACGATTTGGATGTACGGGATGATTTTCACGGCAATGACGGCCCGATGCGGGTGCGGCGGCATAAGGAGGAGGCTTGGGAACCGTTGATGCACGCTTTCCATCGCGCTTGTGTGGCGGAGGGGTTCGCCTCGGGGCAGGATATGAACCATCCCGACTCCACCGGCGTGGCGCCGCTGCCGGTGAACAACGTTGACGGCGTGCGCCTTAGCACTGCGCTATCCTACATCAACCCGGTGCGCCACCGGCTCAACCTTACCGTCCGTCCCAACGCCCATACCCTGCGGGTGGTGTTTGACGGCCAGCGGGCGGCGGGGGTGGAGGTGGAAAGCGGCGGCGAAACCTTTGTCGTGGCGGGCGAGCGGATCGTGTTGTCGGCGGGGTCGATCGCGTCGCCGCACATTTTAATGCATTCCGGGGTTGGCCCGCGGGCGCATCTTGACGCCGTTGGCATACCCGTAGTCCACGACTTGCCCGGCGTGGGGCAGAACTACCGGGATCATCCGCAGGTGGGGATCGCTTTCAGCGCCCAAGAGGGGTTTCCGCTGAACTTTGACGCGCCCCGCACCCAGTTAGGGCTGCGTTACACCGCCACGGGTTCGGAGTTGCGGAACGATATGGTGATTTTCCCGACAACCTTTTCCACGCCGATGGGGGATCTCACCGGGCCGGGGGAGGACTTCCGTATGTCGGTCATTCTGAACCTGGCGCAAGGGTCGGGGCAAGTCACCCTTACTTCCCCCGATCCCCGCGTGCAGCCCTTGCTGGAGTATCATTTCCTCGAAAACGACAGCGATATTGAAAGGCTGCGGGACGGCGTGCGGCTGGTGGTGCGGCTGACCGAAAGCGGGGCTTACCGGGATATTCTGAAGCAACGGCTGGATCCTACCGACGACGATTTGGCGTCGGATGATGCGCTGGATGCCTGGCTGCACCGGATGGTGCGGACGTCACAGCACTTGGTAGGCACTTGCAAGATGGGGCCGGCGTCGGATCCGATGGCGGTGGTGGATCAGCGAGGGCGGGTACACGGGGTTGAGGGGCTGCGGGTAGCCGATGCTTCCATAATGCCCGACACGCCCAGGGCCAACACCAACGTAAGCACCATCATGATTGCGGAAAGGATTTCCGATTTCATCAAGGAAGGCGAATAGCATGAAGTACGACGTTATCGTTATCGGGGCCGGCTCCGGCGGGTGCGTGGTGGCCTCCCGGCTGGCCGAGGATGCGCACCGGTCGGTGTTGCTGCTGGAGGCGGGGCCGGATTACCCGGAATATCAGCATTACCCGGACGACCTGAAGTACGGGTACAAGCCCGATGCATCGGCGCAGGGGGCGCCGCACAACTGGACTTGGTGGGCGCAGGGTTCCGCGGAGCAAACCAGTATGCTGCCGGCGCCCCGGGGCAAGGTAGTGGGCGGCACCAGCGCCATCAACGGGCAAGTGCTGCTGCGCGGAGTGCCGGAGGATTACGATTCTTGGGCCGCCGAGGGCAACGACCAGTGGGGCTATATCAATGTGCTGCCCTTTTTCCGCAAGATGGAAACGGATATGGACATCGCCGACGATTTCCACGGCGGCGAAGGGCCGATCCCGGTGCGGCGTTTCAAGCGGGAGGAATGGCTGCCGTTCCAGCAAGCCTTTGTGCGGGCGTCGCTGGCGGCGGGGTATCCCGAGGATTACGATATGAACGCGCCCGATTCCGGCGGGGTGGGGCCGATTCCGATGAACAACCCCGAGGGCGTACGAATGAGCACCGCCTTGACTTTCCTGAGCGCGGTTCGTCACCGGCTGAACCTCACCGTCCGCGCCAACGTGGTGGTGCGCCGGATCCTGTTCGAGGGCAAAAAGGCGGTGGGCGTTGAAGTGGAAAGCGGCGACGAAGTGTACCGGGTGGAAGCGGATCAGATCGTGCTGTCGGCGGGGGCGATGGCCTCGCCGCAACTGCTGATGCTGTCGGGGGTCGGCCCGGCGGAGCATCTGCGGGAAATGGGGGTTGAGGTAATTCACGAACTGCCGGGGGTAGGGCAGAACCTGCGGGATCATCCCATCGTAGCGGTCATCTGCCAAGTGCGCGATGACCACGAGCAGGATCCGCTGGCGCCCCGAACCCAGACCGGCCTGCGCTACACCGCCACCGGCTCCCCCGACCGCAACGATATGCAGATTACGGCGTCATCGTTTTCGACCCCCATCGGCGGGGCGGATCCCTTTGAGGCCGGCGGCGTGCGGATCCAGTGCATCCTGGAGCTGGCCGACGGGGCGGGCGAAGTGCGCTTGTCGGCCAACGACCCGCACGTGCAGCCGGCGCTGAACTACCGCTATCTGGAGCCGGAACGCGACCGGGAGCGCCTGCGGGAAGCGGTGCGCATCAGTATGCAGCTACTGGAGCATGAAGCCTTTGGCCCCATTGTGGACCAAGTGCTACAACCGGCGGAGGAAGATCTGGCATCGGACGAGGCATTGGACGCCTGGATGATGCGGACGGTGTTCAACACTACCCACGCCTCCGGCACTTGCAAGATGGGGCCGGCCAGCGACCCGATGGCGGTAGTGGACCAGCAGCTTAACATTCACGGGTTGGAAAACATCAAAGTCGCCGATGCCTCGGTGATGCCCAATGTGATTCGCGCCAACACCAACTGCACCACCATTATGATCGGGGAACGCTGCGCCGAATGGCTGCGCCGGGGCTGACCGCGTAATACTGCGCGGGGGCCGCGGGTTGGCAATGCCCGCGGCCTTTTGTTTTGGCTTTGCCGGATGTGAGGGATAGTGGGGGAGTACGCCCCCACCCTAACCCTCCCCCGGAGGGGGAGGGGATTTTTTTGTTTGCGGCTTTATTTTCGGGTAGCGCGGCCTCTTAGGGCGGCTAGGGACAGGCCGAGGCTTAGTACGCCTACGGCGGCGATGGCGATTAGGCCGTTGATTATCGCTTGGAGATTCCAGCCGCCATAGATCAGGGAGCGCAGAGCCGCCAGGAGGTAGGTTACGGGGTTGTAGTCGGCGGCGGCGGATAGCCAGCCGGTCATGGCCTCCTGCGGTACGAACAGGGAGGTCATAAACAGGAAGGGGAAAAATAGCAGGAAGCTGATGTTCACCGCCGCGGCGTTGCCGGTCTTGAAGGCTATGGCGTAGGGAAAGCCGGAAAAGATCAGTCCCCAAATCCCGGCGATTCCGATGAATGCCAATATACCCAGTATGCCGGTCTCAAACCCTACGCCGGCGATGAAGCCCATAATTATCACCGGGATCGTCAAGGTTACGATCAGCACGAAATCGGCGATCATCAGCCCCAAGAGCAGGGCCAGGCGGTTGACCGGGGTCATCACCAGCCGGTCAAAATAGCCGCTCTGGATGTCGGTCACTACGGTGGTGGCCCGGGATATGCCGGTTACGGCGAACATCAAGGATACCGGCAACTGAAAGGCGCGGTAGTCCAGTCCGGGGATGTTTTCGGCGAAATCCTCCAGGGCGCCGACCGTCATCCAGTACATCAATACCGGAATGACTAGGGCGGGGATCGTGGTTTCGGGGTCGCGCCTCACGGAGCGCACGGCGCGTTGCGAAATCGACAGCAAATCCTTGAAAAACCCGGCCTTGCGGCCTCGAACCATTGTTTCAGTAGTCGCCACAGCGGTTAAATCTCCCTGACCCTTGGCATGCCAATGCTGGTTATGTTTTCAATGGGGGGCGTTATCCGGCGGGGGATTGGGCCGGTTCGGCGCTGTCGATTTGGAAACGGGCGCCGGTTACATGGAGAAAAACGTCGTCCAGGGTGGGCGTGCGGAGGGTGAGTTCTTGGGGAATTAGGCCCTGTTCGTTGAGCCGGAGGGCTACGGCGCTAATCAGAGATGCCCCGTTGGTGACGCTGATGGTGATTTCGCTGCCATGCACTTCCACCGCCGACACCGAGGGGATGTTAGCCAGAGATTCGGCGGCGGCGGCGGCATCGCCATCCAGCCGGGCGACGATAAGGTCGGAGCCGCGGTCGCGTTTCAGTTCATCGGGGGCGCCCTGGGCGACCAGACGTCCGCGGTCGATGATACCGACGCGCCCGGCCAGGGCATCGGCTTCCTCCAGGTATTGGGTAGTAAGGAAAATGGTCACGCCCATACTGGTGTTGATTTCCCGGACTTCGTCCCAGATGCGGGAGCGGCTGATGGGGTCGAGGCCGGTGGTGGGTTCGTCCAGGAACAGGACTTCGGGATGATGGATCAGGGCGGCGGCGAGATCGAGGCGGCGTTTCATCCCGCCGGAATAGGTGGCGACAAAACGGTCCATGGCCTCGCCAATGTCCACCAAGCCGGACAATTCCTCGATGCGGCGGTCGATTTCGCGTTTGCTCAGGCCGTAGAGACGGCCCTGGAGGCGCAGGAGTTCGCGGCCGGTCTGCTTGTTGTCCAGGGCGGCATCCTGGAGGGCGACACCGATGCGGCTGCGTACCTGGTCGGCTTGAGTGACGGCATCGTATCCGGCGACGGTGATGCTGCCGGCGGTGGGGAGGATGAGGGTGACCAACATTCGGATCACGGTGGTTTTGCCGGCGCCGTTGGGCCCCAGGAAGCCGTAGATTTCGCCTCGTTGCACAGTGAGATCGATGTCGTCTACCGCCTGCACCGTCCCGAAGCGGCGCACCAGTCCCTGGGTTTCGATGGCGTTGGAATAGGGGTCAGCAGCGTTCATTGATGTATCCTGCGCCGGAATGTTCCGCCCCGGATTTCTTTGCCGGTACGAATTTCGTATCATTCATCCTACGATGATAGCACGGCCCTGTCGGAAATTCGATAAGGATGTGTCAGCAATTTGCCCGGCACGGGGCGGAATTTGGGAGGGCGCAGATGCGGCGACGGGTTTATGAAATTCTGGAGGTTGGGCCAGGCGGCGACCGGGTTAGCCGGGCGGTGGATGCGGCTTTGATAGTGCTGATAACCGCCAGCGTGGCGGCTTTGGTGGTCAGCACCGATGCGCGAATTTATGCCGCGGCGCCGGGTTTCTTTACCTATTTTGAGCTGGCGGCGTTCAGCATCTTCGCGGTGGAGTATCTGCTGCGGATTTGGGCTTGCACCGCCGATCCGCGGTTCGCGCATCCGGTGGCCGGGCGGCTGCGGTTTGCGCTGCGGCCGATTATGATCGCCGACGCGGCGGCGGTGCTGACTTATTTTATCGTTCTGATTGCGCCGCTGACGGGGTTGGATTTGGGGGCGTTCCGGGCTTTGCGCCTGGTCAGCCGGACCGCGCGGATGGCGCGGTATTCGCCGGGGCTGCAAGCGCTGGCTTCGGTGATGGCGGCCCGGAAAAACGAACTGCTGGCGATGGTTTCGGTGATTGGGGCGCTGCTGGTTATGGCATCGTCGCTGATGTATTTTGTGGAAGGGCCGGCGCAGCCGGACAAATTTTCCAGCATTCCGGCGGCAATGTGGTGGAGCGTGATTACCATCACCACCGTGGGGTACGGGGATGTGGCCCCGGTGACGCCGCTGGGGCGGTTGCTGAGCGGGGTGATTGCGCTGCTGGCAGTGGGGATTATCGCGCTGCCGGCGGGGATTATGGGGTCGGGATTTTGGGAGCAGGTAAACCGGGGCGGAGGGGCGGCGGCCCGAACCTGCCCGCACTGCGGGGGGGAAATCGGGGGAGAGCGGCGGCCGGGTTAGTGGCATTGGGGGTAGGGGCGGGGCTAGAATTGGGGGGCTTGCGGAAAGGGATTATAGAGGAGTTGGGGTTTGGAACGCTGGATTGGGCTGCTGGGGCTGGCGGTGATTATCGGGCTGGCCTGGCTGATCGGGGATCGCCACCGGAAGATCAACTATCGGGTTGTGGTGGGCGGGTTGCTGCTCCAGTTCGGGCTGGCGGCTTTTATTCTGAAAACATCGGCCGGGGTGGGGATCTTCCAGTGGATCGGGGATTTTTTCACCGCGATTTTGTCTTTCGCCGATGCCGGGAGCGAATTTGTTTTCGGAGGGGAATTTTCGCATCACTTTTTCGCTTTCCGGGTGCTGCCGACCATCATTTTCACCTCCTCGCTGGCGGCGATTTTTTATCACTTGGGGATCATACCCCTAATCGTGAGGGCTTTTTCGTGGGTTATGCGGCGGACTCTGGGGACATCCGGCTCCGAGACGTTGGCGGCGTCGGCCAATGTGTTTATGGGGCAGACCGATGCCCCTTTGATGGTGCGTCCGTATGTCGGGAGCATGACCCGTTCCGAGTTGATGGCGTTGATGACCGGCGGGTTCGCCACCATCGCGGGCAGCGTTTTCGCGGCTTATGTCGCGATGGGGATTGACGCCGGGCATTTAGTGTCGGCATCGGTGATCTCGGCCCCGGCGGCGCTGCTGATCGCCAAGCTGATGGTTCCCGAAACGGAACAGTCGGTCACGATGGGTCGGGTGGAGATGCAGATTGAAAAGGTGTACGGGAATGTGATCGACGCGGCGGCCGGGGGCGCGCTGGACGGGCTGCGGCTGATGCTGAATGTGGCGGCGCTGCTGATCGCAGTGCTGGCGCTGGTGGCGATGGTAGACGCGGCCCTGGGGCTGGTGGGCGGCTGGGTCGGCGGCTGGTTCGGGCAGTCGTGGCAGTGGTCGCTGTCGGGGATCTTCGGCTACATCTTTGCGCCCTTTGCCTGGCTGATGGGCATACCCTGGAGCGAATCGCTGCGGGCGGGCGAACTATTGGGCATAAAAATGGCGCTTAACGAGTTTATCGCCTATGCCACGCTGTCGGAGTGGTCGCAGCCGGATTCGGGCGTGGTTTTGAGCGAGCGAACCAAGACGATTTTGACTTATGCGCTATGCGGGTTCGCCAATTTCGGCAGCATCGGGATCCAGATCGGGGGGATTGGGGGCATCGCCCCGGAGCGGCGCCTGGATCTTGCCAAGCTGGGGTTCCCGGCGATGCTCGGCGGCACTTTCGCGATGATGATGACCGCCTGCGTAGCGGGGTTGCTGGTCTGATCCGGGGGCAAGGCGATCCCGGGATCTAAGGCGCGTTGGCAATGCCTGGCAGGTATAATCCGCCGTATGATGCAGCTATTGCGGCTTTCGTGGTGGGTGATGCGGCGGCGGCTCCGGCGGGCATGGGGGCTGTCCGCGGTCGCCGCGCTGGGGGTTTTGGCGGCGGTGATGTTGTTGAGCGCCGCGGCGGTGTACTCGCAGGCGCTGGCAGAGGCGGGGGTGCGCCACGCCTTGTTCCGCCAGCCGCCGACGGCGCTTAATGTGCAGGCGTTGGCGCAGAACCGTCCGCTGGGGCCGGAGGATTACGACCGGCTGCGGGATGTCGCCGATGCGGCGGCGCAGCGGCGAATCGGCGGGCTAGTGGCGCGGCAGGAACGGTTTGGGCAAACTGAGAGCGGGATGGCTCTGTCCACTAACCCCGCGCCCCGTATGCCGCCCCCGGGGGCGCCGGCAGGGAGGCCCTTTTTTATGACCGGGTTCGCCGAACATTCCCGTATCGTCAAGGGGGGTTGGCCGCAAAGGGGCGGAACGTCCGGGGCCGGCGGCGTGGATCTGGATGCGGTGTTGGGGGGCCGGGCGGCCAGGGATCTGGGTTATGGGGTAGGCGACCGGCTTTTTGTCACGCCCTTTCGGGCGGCGCCGGAGGAGCGCATCGAGCTTAACATCGTGGGGATAGCCGAACCCGTCAACCCGCGGGATGAATATTGGATGGGGTATCCCAACCAGTTCAGCATCCAGACCGTCGGGGAAACTTTAGTTGTCCCAATCTATGTTAGCGAAAACGATTTTCTCCAAGTTTTGGGGCGGCGGTTTCCTACCGCGGTCGGGGATTTCGGTTTTAACTTTTTCGTAAACCCGGCAACAATCACGGCGAGGGATGTAGATGCCACGCTAGAAGCGTTGGACAGTTTGGAAACCGATCTTAACAAGGCGTATCCCCGGACTTTCGTTTTCAGCCGCTTGGGGTTGACCCTGCGGGAATTTCAGCGGGAGCTTACGCTGGCCCGGGTTCCGCTGTATGTGTTTACGGCTTTGTGCGTAATCATCGTTTTGTACTTCCTGATGCTGGTTAGTTGGATCCTGGGCCGCAGCCAGGCCGCGGAATTAGGGTTGCTACGAGGGCGGGGGGCCAGCGCGGCGCAAGTTTGCGGAGCGTTGGCGCTGGCGGAGACGATGGTCGCGTTGGCGGCGATTGCGGTGGGTCCAGTGTTAGGGTGGTTGGCGGTTCGTTTTGTGCTACTGCCGGGATTGGGGAATCCGGGGGGCGGGGCCATTGATGTAGCATTGTCCGGCAATGCGTTCTGGATGGGCGCGGCAGGGGCGGTGCTGGCGGTGGCGGTTCTGACGGCGTCGGCGGCAGGGCGGGCGCGGACGGGGCTGGCGGATGCATTGGCGTCGCGTTCCCGGCCGCCGGCGGTTTCTTTTTTTCACCGCTATTATCTGGATCTTCCGGCGCTTCTTGCCGTAGGCGTGGTTTGGTGGCAGTTCCAGCAGCGGGACGGGTTTGTATCCCGCGCATTGGCGGATCGGGGTCTGGAAGTAGACCCGACGCTCATTCTAGCCCCGGCGCTAGGGCTGCTGGCGGCGGCGTTGCTGCTGATGCGGGCGTTGCCGTTGCTAGTCCGGCTAACGGTTTGGCTGGGTATGCGGTGGGGGCCGGGATGGGCATCGATCACGCTGGCGCCTCTGGCGCGGGACCCGGCGCTGCCGGTATCGCTGGCCGCGCTGCTAATGCTGGCGGCGGCCCTGGGGGTATTCGGGGCCGCCTTTCAGTCCAGTTTGTCGCGGGGCCAGAGCGACCAGGTTAAGCATCGATTGGGGGGCGAGGAGGTCGTTTCGGGGCCGGGCGTATCCGCGGGGTTGTCAAGCGCATTGGCGGCGATGCCGGAGGTGCGGGCGGCGACGCCGGTGCTACGCGATCCGGTGCGGCTGGCGGGGGAACGCTTCGAGACGCCGGCGTTGCTGATCGCCGCGGATCCGGATGCTATGGCTCATACGGCATGGTTTCGGGATGATTTCGCCGATGTTGGCCTAGCGGAGTTGGCCGCCCGGATCCGGCGCGACCGCGGGGCGACGGCACAAGGCGCGGTGCTTCCGGCGGGCGCCGAAAGGATTGGGGTATGGCTGAAAACCGACGATTTGGCTAACCGCCAACTACAAGCCGCCATTAACGTATGGGCCAAGTTGACGGACGGCGACGGACGTTACCGGAATGTGTCGTTAGGAGGGTTCGGGGGGGCGGGCCAATCGGCGCCTGCGGGGTGGCGGTTCTATGGCGGGGAGCTGCCCATCCTTCAACCAGCTCAGGATGAAAGGATGGCGGAGTCCGGCGCGAAATGGTATTTGGCGGCGGTTTTCTTTAGCACCAGCTCTTTTGTAAAGGTATCGGCCGGGCGGATATATATGGATGATTTTAAGGTTTTTGGGCCGGGGCTGCCGGGGCAAGGGGTAGTGACGGAGGGTTTTGATGCGCCCGGCCAGTGGGCGCCTTTGGGGACAGGGGCGGGCGTTCCCGATGGGGCGGAAATCGTACCGGGCAGGGGGCGTTCCGGGGGGGCGGGGCTGGCGTTTTCTTGGGTAGAGCCTTTCGGAGGGGAGCAAAGGGGGGTTCATTTGCCGCCGGTGGCCTTGCCGATACCGGCTATCGGCGGGCCGGGGTTGTATCGGGGGCAGAATTTCCGTATCCGATACGGGCGGGGGGCGGTGCCGGTGGAAATTGTAGGGGTTAGCAGTCTGTTTCCGGGGGTGACCGACTCCCGGCAACCTTTCTTGTGGGTGGATCTCGAAAGCTATTTGTCCTACTTGCGGTTTTTGCCGCCGGGAAGCGGAGAAACTTCGCCGCAAGAGATTTGGCTTGCGCTGAATCCGACTAATGACCGGCAAGCGGCGGTAACGGCGATAACGGCGCAGTCGCCGCCTTTGGTCTCCGTTGCCAGCCGGGATGATGCGGCGTCCGTCGCGGCCGGCAATCCTTTGGCCGGCGGGGGTTGGAACGGGCTTACCGGCCTGGGCCTAACGGCGGCGGGGCTGGCGGCGGCGACGGCCTTGTTGCTGCACAGCCTGGCGGGGGCGCAGGCGCGGCGCACTGATACGGCCGTGGCGCGGGCGCTGGGGTTGTCGCGGCGGCAGCTTTTGATGTCGTTGGCAGCGGAAAGGTGGTTGATGGGCGGTATCGCCATAGCGGCCGGGGCAGCTATCGGATACTGGCCGGGGATGGAGTTGACGCAACTGCTCGCGCTTACGCCCAACGGGGCGGCGCCGGTTCCGCCGATGCTTCCCGCGGTGAACGCCGCGCTGCTGGGCGCGGTGCTGGCCGGATTGTCGGCGGCGGTGACGGCGTCGGCGGCATTGGCGGCGCTACTGGCGCTGCGGGATAAGCCCGTCGATGCGCTGCGGGCGGGGGGCTGACGCATGGCGCCGTTGTTGCGGTTCGCCGGGGTGATGGCGGCGCAGCGGGTAGTCCGCGGCTGGCGGCTGGAATCGGCGCTGTTCGGGGGCATCCTGCTGGCGGTGGCTTTGATGTCCAGCGGCCTCATCTTTTCCGACTTGCTGGCTAATGCCGCGCTACACCGGGCGCTGGCCGAGGCGCCGCCGGAGGAAGTGAATTTCTGGGCGCGTTCATTCAGCAGCCAGGATGACCCGCCGGAGGCGGAGGGGCGGCGGCAGGCGTTTCAGTCCAGGCAAGACTTTGTGGAGCGGCAGGTGATTGAACCTTTTCGCCCCTACTTAAAGGAACATTCGCGTTATTTGGAAACGGCCACATTCTTTTTCCAGGGACATCCGCAATTGGAACTGGATCGAGATATCCGGCCCAGAGGCGCGGTCTACTATATGACAGGCGTTTCGGGGCGCGTCCGGGTGCTGGAGGGGCGTTGGCCTGATGGTCCGGGGGCGCCGGGGCAACCCCTGGATGTAGCGGTTGACCGGTTGGGGGCGGAGTTGCTGGGGTTGGGCGTAGGCGATGGGATGGAAATTTTCCCGGCGACTTCATTTGACGACTATCCGCCGCTAAAAGCGCGAATCGCCGCGATATATGAGAGAACGGATGCGTCCGATGAGTTTTGGCAGGGCTTGGATTCGGCAGCCAGCAGGAAAGACGACCGCTGGACCCTGATACCGCTTTTCGCCGCCGAGGATGCATTGATTGAGCAGGCGCTGGGAGCATATCCGTCGTTGTATGCCGATATCACCTGGCGTTTCTTTCCCGACAAGGCGAATATGCGCGCCGGCGATGTTGCGGAGGCGCAGATCATTTTGGCGGGTATCGAAAGGTCGATCTCCGGGGGATTGAAAAATTCCAGTTATTCAATACGGTTGGATACTTTGCTACGCCGCTTTGAGGAACAGTTGTTGCTGGGGCGGCTGCCGTTGTTTATGGCGCTGTTTCTGGTGACCGGCATCTTGATCTACTATTTGGCGCTAGTGACGGGTCTGGTGGTGCGTTCCAGGGCGGGGGAAATCGCCATGCTGAAAAGCCGGGGGGCGACGGTATGGCAGCTTGGCGTTTTGGGTTTGGGCGAGGGGCTGCTACTGGCCTTGCCCGCGATGATTGCCGGGCCGTTCCTGGCTTTGGGGGCGGTCAAGCTGCTGGGCGCGGCGTTCTTTGAGTTAAGCGGGGCCTCGGGCGATTGGGCCGGGGTTCCGGCGGGGCTTTCGGGGTATGCGTTTCTCGTAGGCATCGCCGGCGGCGGTTTGTCGGCGGCGGTATTTGCCGGGGCAACGCTGGCCGCGGCGCGTCGTAGCAGCGTGGCGGCGTTGCAAGCCGCGGCGCGTCCGCCATCCGTCAGCTTGTTGCACCGCTATTATTTGGATTTGGCGCTTTTGGCGCTAATCGGGCTGCTATGGTGGCAGTTGCAAAGCCGGGGGGCGTTTCTGGTGCAATCTTTGGGCGGCCGGGAGTTGAGCATCGACTACAGTTTGCTACTGGGGCCGGTATTGGGGATGGCGGCGGCCGGACTACTGACGCTGCGGTTTTTCCCGTGGGCCGCGGCGGCGCTGGCCCGCATAGCCGCGCCGGTGGGGCCGCCGTGGCTGGTTCACGCCTTGCGGCATTTGGCCCGCGATCCTATGGCGCCGGCGCTGCTAGTCGTGCTGGTGATGATGGCTACCGCTTTGGGGGTGATGGGCAGCGCATTTTCGGCAACCCTGGAACTGGGCCAGAGGCAACAGGCATTGTACGCCGCAGGGGCCGATCTACGCTTGCGGCACGGCGGATGGGACGGCCCCGGCAATTTGGCGGCGCAGATCGGTGACGCCAATAGCATATCAGGAGCAGGGGCGGCGGCGGATGTTTTCCGTTCCCCAGCCTACCTTACCACCACCGGGTTCAGCACTTCCGGCACGCTACTCGCGGTTGACGCCGATGCCATCGCCAAAGTCGCCTGGTTCCGGGATGATTTCGCCGGCGGACGTTCCTTGCAATCCCTATCACAAATGTTGCAAGGCGGAGCGGCGGGCGATCTGCCCGCGCCCGACGCCGACGGCATTCCCATTCCCCCCGATGCTACGGCATTGTCGTTGTGGGCCAGACCCGGCGGCTCCGGCCGCGGCGTCGGCTTGCGGGCGCGGCTACGGGATTCGCAAGGGCGGATTGCGGACGCCGGGATGGGCCATTTGGATAATACCGGATGGTCACGGTTGCGTTTGGATTTAAGCGCTACCGGATTGCGCGATGATTCATTCGGGCAACGACCGGGGCATGAGTTGCAACCGCCCTTTGATCTGATTTCCTTTTCGGTGCGCAGCCGTTTCCGTGAAAGCGACGGCGGCGCAGTGTTCCTCGGCCGGGCGGAAGCGGCGACTCCCAACGGCGATGTATTGCTGCATAACTTTCAATCGGCGGAAGGTTGGGCGGCCATTGCGGACTTTCGCCGGCCGGGGCTTTACTCCTTGGAAACCAGCCAATCGGCGGCGGCAGACGGGTTTGGCGTCACCAGCCGGTTTAGCTGGGCCTCGGGGGGCGTAGGCTTGACCGGCCTACGAGCCGGCGGCCCCGATACGCCGATTCCGGCGCTGGTAAGCTCCCAATTCTTGGATGTGACCGATGCCGCGGTGGGCGATACAATCGTCCTGAGTATGTCCACTTATGCCTTGCCTCTGCAAGTGGCCGCCGAAGTGGAGTATTTCCCGACGCTGGACCCGGACGGGCGCCCCTTTGCCGTGGTTGATCTAGCGCGGTTCACGCAGGCGGCAGTGCGCTACAGCCCGCAACAGCCGGGCGGGGCCAACGAGTTGTGGGTCGACTTTGAGGATGTTGGGAATAGCGAGGCGCCCCCAGAATCCGGGCAAGTTGCTACGGCGTTGCGAGATGCCGGGGTGAATGTCAGGGAAGTGCTACTGGCGCCGTCTATGGCGGCGGCGCAGGTGGAGCGGCCCCTGGTAAACGCCGGATGGGGGGCGCTGCTAGTATTGCTGTTCTTGGCGATCGCCTTGGCGAGCGCATCGGGGCTGCTACTGTTTTCCCACTTGGACGCCCGGGAGCGGCGGACGGAGTTCGCGCTGCTACGCACTTTGGGGCTTTCGCGCGGGCAGATGCGACTGGTTCCGGGCTGCGGCCTCGCCTTGATGATGGGCGGCGGCGTAGGGCTAGGGACATTGCTGGGCTGGTTGATGGGTTCCAGTCTGCTGCCCCTTATGGAAGTGGTAGAGGGCGGCGCCCGCGCTACGCCGCCGCTGGCGTTCACTACCGACTGGGGCCGCTTGCTGGTATCCTACGCTATCTTGGCGGGGGTGGCCGGGGCGTGCGGCGTCTGGCTTGCTTGGGCCACCGGCAAGCTGTCATTGCAGCAAGTTATGCGGATGGGGGAATGACGGCGGCTATGGATACGCCAATGGAGTATGGCGGCGCCCCGGACAGCGGCGGCGGGCCGCTAGTGGCTTGCCGGGATCTGTTCAAGATTTACAAGCGGGCTGATCTGGAAGTGGTGGCGCTACGCGGGTTGGATTTGACGGTTGAAGCGGGCGAGTTGCTGGCTATCGTAGGGGCCAGCGGCAGCGGCAAAAGCACTCTGCTCAACATCCTGGCGGGTCTGGACCGGCCATCGGCGGGGCAAGTCAGGGTAGGGCGGCGCGACTTGCTGGATCTATCGGAGCGGGGGTTGGTGCAGTACCGGCGCCACGATGTGGGGTTTGTCTGGCAAGCGGCCGCCCGCAACCTGCTGCCTTACCTGAATGTCGCTGACAACATCCAACTGCCTATGGCCCTGGCCGGGCGCCCCGGAGCCCAACGCCGGGCTTGGGCCTCGGAAGTTATGAACGCATTAGGAATCGGCGACAAGGCAAGCCGGATGCCGCATCAGCTTTCCGGCGGCGAGCAGCAACGGGCGGCCATCGGCGTCGCCCTAGCTAACCGCCCCCCCTTGCTGCTGGCCGACGAACCCACCGGCGAACTGGACACCGCCAACGCGGTGATGGTGTTTGAGATGCTGCGGGGGTTGAACCGGGATTTCGGAGTTACTGTAATAATCGTCACGCACTATCCGGGGGTATCGCAGTTTGTTGACCGGATGACGCAGATCCGCGACGGCCGCATCAGTTCGGAAACCTTTTCGACCGCCACTTACCAACGCGACGGGGCGCGAGTCGAGGCCGAATTTCTAGTGGTAGACGATGCCGGACGTCTGCAACTCCCCCAAGAATACGCCGGCCGTTTCCGCCGCGGGTTGGCCCGCCTGGCCCTGGAGGATGGACGGGTTACGCTGCGCCCGCCCGATGGCGATTCCGGGGACGGCCGGGGGATGAGGGAATGAGCGGCGCGATCATTTCCGCCGCTGGTTTAAGCCGCGCTTTTGCGAGCGGCGGGGCAACGGTTTGGGCGGTCAACGGCGTTAGCTTGGCAGTGGGCGACGGCGAACTGGTGGCCTTTACCGGCCGCTCCGGCTCCGGCAAGACGACGCTGCTCAACCTGCTGTCGGGGCTGGACCGCCCTACGGACGGCGCGGCGTTTTTCCGGGGGCAGGATTTGTCGCAAATGCCGGAAAGGGAACTTCTGGAGTTGCGCCGCCATAAAATCGGGTTCGTGTTTCAATCTTTCGGGTTGATGCCCCTGCTGTCGGCCCAAGAAAACGTAGAGCTGCCCCTGCACATCGCCGGCGTATCGTGGCGGGAACGGCGGCGGCGGGCGCGGGAGGCGCTGGAGTCGGTGGGGTTGGGGCCGCGGGGGCGTCACCGGCCCTACGAACTGTCCGGCGGGGAGCAGCAACGGGTTTCCATCGCCCGCGCCCTAGTCGCCAACCCGGAAGTGGTGTTCGCCGACGAACCCACCGGGGAGTTGGATACCGCTACCGCCCGCGCCATTACCGCCATCCTGCGGGAAATATCGGCTCAGGGGGCTACGGTAATCGCCGCCACCCACGACCTGGCCCTAGCCGAGGCCGCCGACCGGCGGTTGGAAATGACGGATGGTTCGTTGCGGAATGCCTAGCCCGCGAAAGATGCGGGGGCGGGATGGACAAGGGAGGAGTGGCTCCCCGAGCAGGATTCGAACCTGCGACCTAGCGGTTAACAGCCGCCCGCTCTACCGCTGAGCTATCGGGGAACGCCAGCGACACGCCCTAGGGCGGGCCGCTGATACAGCAGTATATCACCTTTCGGCGGCGATGGGAATACCCTGCGGCAAAATGGAATGCCGATTTTTGGCAAGAGGTTTTGCCGACGCGTTTCCTTGCCGTAGCCACGGTTATTCCCGATTTTCCTGCTTGGCGCATATTTGACGCTTATATTGCCAATATAGTTGACAACAATCTTATCAACTATTACCATATCATCATATCAAGATATTCCTATGGCAGAACGATGCCGGTGGGCGATGCCGCCGGCCGGGAGGGGCTGACATGAGCGATTACTACGATGTGCTGGGCGTCGCCAGAGATGCCCCGGAAAAGGAAATTCGCCAAGCCTACCGGCGCCTGGCCAGGCAGTACCACCCGGACGTCAACAAGAGCGATGCCGCGGCGGAGGAAAAGTTCAAGGAAATCAACGAAGCCTACAGCGTGTTGTCCGATGCGGATTCCCGCAAGAAATATGACCGCTACGGGGAAAACTGGCGCCACGCGGACGATTACGAAAAGGCAAGCGCCCACGGGCAAGCCGGCGGCGGCGGTTTCCGCTGGCAGACGACGGTAGACGGCGCCGACTTTGGCGACCTTTTCGCCGGGCGCGGCGGGGGGCGATTTCAGGATGTCGGCGGCGGCCGCGGGTTCAGGTTTGACGACTTGTTCCGCGCCGGCCGCGGATCCGCCCGGCGTCCGCCGCCGGAATACCCGGTAGAGGTAACTCTGGAGGAAGCATTCCGCGGCGCCACACGCACCCTCCGCACCGGCGACGGGCGCACTCTGGAGGTCAAGATTCCGCCGGGGGTAGATCAAGGTTCGCGAGTGCATATAGCATCAGGGGCGGATCAGGGCGGCGATTTCTATCTGGTGGTATCGGTGCTGGAGCATGACCGCTTCCGCCGCGAAGGCCGCGATTTGTATGTCGAGGTTGATTTGCCGGTGGACGATGCCGTGCTGGGGGCGGAAATCCCGGCGCCCACCCTGTCCGGCCAAGTGGCTTTGACCGTGCCGCCCAACACGCCCAACGAGCGCCGCTTCCGCCTTTCCGGGCAGGGAATGCCCGTCTTGGGCAGTAACACCGCGGGCGCCCCCGGCAATAAAAACGCCGGGCGGGGGGATTTGTATGTCACCGTCAAAACGCGGCTGCCGGCCGAACCTTCCGCTGCGGAAATCGAACTGTTTCGCCAGCTACGAGAAATCCGCATCGGGCGTTTCGCCGCCGACAGGCCGGGGCAGGGCGCATCGGAATAACGGGGGGATAAAGAATGATGGATGACCGGAAGTTTCACGACGAACCCTGTTTCGCCATCAGCGTCGTCGCCCGCATCGTAGGCGTACACGCGCAAACGCTGCGGCATTATGAACGGGCGGGGCTAATCTGGCCGTCGCGCACAGTGGGGCGGCAGCGACTGTATTCCATCGCCGACGTAGAGCGCATCCGGCGGCTGCGGACGCTGATTGACGATCTGGGCGTCAATCTGGCCGGGGCCGAAGTAGCCCTGAAACTAATGGCCCGCATCGAGGAACTGGAGGGCGAGGTAGCCGGACTCACCGATACGGTGACCCGCCTGCGAAAACAACTAGCCCGGCAAACCGGAGACCGGAACCGTCATAGCGAGTCCGGCTGAGAGGGGGAGATATGGCAACGCCAAACGAACAATTCACCAATCAAGCGCGGCAGGTGCTGCAAAATTCGCAGGAACTGGTGCGCCGCCACCGGCACAGCCAATGGGATGTGGAGCATATCCTGCTGGCCCTGCTGGAGCTGGATGACGGCGTGCCGTCCCGGATTCTAGCCGAACTAGGCGCCCCGGCCTACGTCCTCCGCGGCGCCCTGCGCCAGGGGCTGGAGTCCGCGCCCAAACTAACCTACGAAGCCCATCAGATTTACCCCACGCCCCGGGCGCAGCGCTTGCTCGAAAACGCCCGGACGGAAATGGCGCGTCTCAACGACGATTTCGTCGGCGCCGAGCATCTGTTCATCGCCTCGGTTATGGAGCCGCAGGGGCTTTCCGCCGAAATCCTGAAGGCGCACGGCATCGACCGGGAGCGCGTCTACCAAGCGTTGACGCAGGTCCGGGGCCGTCACCGGGTAGATGATCCCGATGCGGAAAGCCGCTACCGTTCCCTGGATCGATACAGCATCGATCTCACCGGCATGGCCCGGGAGGGCCGCCTCGACCCGGTAGTGGGCCGCGACGCCGAAATCCGTCAAGTGATGCAAACCCTTACCCGCCGCCGCAAGAATAACCCGGTAATCATCGGCGAGGCCGGGGTCGGCAAGACGGCGATCGTCGAGGGGTTGGCGCAGCGCATCGCCTCCGGCGATGTGCCGGAATCCCTGAAAGACCGCCGCCTGCTGTCCCTGGATTTGCCCGCAATGCTCGCCGGCTCCAAGTTCCGCGGCGAGTTTGAGGAACGCCTAAAGTCGGTCATTGACGAAGTGAAAGAAGCCAGCCGCGAAGTGGTTCTCTTTTTGGACGAACTCCACACTATGGTCGGCGCCGGCGGCGGCGAGGGCGGAGTGGACGCCAGCAATATGCTCAAGCCCGCCCTCGCCCGCGGCGATATGCAGTGCATCGGAGCCACTACGCTGGACGAATACCGCAAATATATCGAGCGGGATTCAGCCCTGGAGCGCCGCTTCCAAGCCGTTTACTTGGAGGAGCCGTCCCTAGAGGCCACGGTGGAAATCCTGAAAGTGCTGCGCCCCCGCTATGAAGCGCACCACCGTGTCGCCATCACCGACGCGGCCCTGGAATCCGCGGCGCGCCTCAGCGACCGCTACATCACCGGCCGCCAACTGCCGGACAAGGCGGTGGACTTTATTGACGAAGCCGCCAGCAAGCTGCGGATTGACGCCGAAAGCCTGCCGGCATCGCTGAAAGAACAAGAGGAGCGGATCCGCCGGCTAGGCGACCAGGAATCCGCGGCCGCGGAATGCGCCGACTATGAACAAGCGGCCGAACTGCGCACCGAGCGCCTGCGCCTGCAACAGGAATACGATGCCCAGCGGCTAACGCAGCCCGACAACCGCCGCGCCGACCGGGTAGTAGACGAGCTAGACATCGCCGAACTAGTGTCGACCTGGACCGGCATCCCCGCCGGGCGGCTGCTCGCGGGCGAGGGCGAGCGTCTGGTGAATATGGAATCCGAATTGCACCGGCGGGTTATCGGGCAAGATGAAGCCGTCGCCGCCGTATCCGAGGCCATCCGCCGCTCCCGCTCCGGCCTTAGCGACCCCCGCCGCCCCATCGGCAGTTTCATATTCTTGGGGCCTACCGGCGTGGGCAAGACGGAATTGGCGCGGGCGCTGGCGGAGTTTCTGTTTGACGACGAAGCCAATATGGTGCGCCTGGATATGTCGGAGTATATGGAGCGGCATACGGTTTCGCGGCTGGTAGGCGCTCCCCCCGGCTATATCGGCTACGACGAGGGCGGCCAGCTCACCGAGGCAGTGCGGCAGCGCCCCTACCGGGTGATGCTGTTCGACGAAATCGAAAAGGCGCACCCCGACGTGTTCAATATGCTGCTCCAGATCCTGGAGGACGGGCGGCTCACCGACGGCCACGGGCGGGTCGTTGATTTCCGCAACACTATCATTATAATGACCAGCAACCTCGGCACTGAGGCTGCCGGGCGCCAGCCTTTCGGGTTCAAGCCCGACGGGCGCGATGAAAGGCGGGCGTTGCGGGAATCGGTGGACGCCGCGCTGAAACGCGCTTTCCGCCCGGAATTCCTGAACCGGATTGACGAAACCATCGTCTTTCACCCGCTGAACCAGGAACAGATTGTGCAAATCGTGGAACTGATGACCGGCGAAGTGGCGCGGCGGCTCAAGGAACAGGGAATCTCCTTTGCGCTTACCCGCGAGGCCGGGCTATGGCTGGCCCGCGAGGGCTTTGACCCGGTATACGGAGCCAGGCCGTTGCGCCGGGCGATACAGCGGCATCTCGAAAACCCGCTGGCGCGGCAGGTGCTTTCCGGCGAACTGGCATCCGGCGCCCGGGTGGTGGCCGACGCCGGCCCCGACGGCGGCATCATCCTTACCGTGCCGGAGCTTACCGCGCCGGAAACCCCGGCCCCCGACGGTGCCGAATCGCCGGCGCCGGTACTGGCCTAGCCGAAAGAGGACGACGGCGTTAATGCAACGGGCGCGAATCGAAAACTTGACCGTGGACGGCGTCGAAGTCCGCTACGCCGTCGCCGGGGAAGGGCCGGCCGTGCTACTGGTGCATGGCCTGGCTACCTCCATGATTACTTGGTACTGCAACATCGACGCCCTGGCCGACGCCGGGTTCACCGCCGTAGCCATCGACCTGCCCGGCTACGGCGATTCCGCGCTGGCGATGCATCTGGACTACACCCCCCGCACCGCGGCCCGCTTTCTAGCCGACTTCACCGCGCAGTTGGGGTTGGAGCGCTTTTCCGTAGTGGGCAATTCGGCCGGCGGGCTGATTGCCGGGCTTACCGCGCTGGAATATCCCGACCGGGTGGAAAAGCTCGCGCTGGTGGGGGCCGCCGGGCTAGGGCGGCGGCTGTCGTGGCCTTTGCGTTTAATCTCCGTTCCCGTAGTCGGCGAACTGGTCTACCAGCCCCGGATGATCGGCAAGACCGCCGTAGCCCGGCGGTTGTTCTACCGCCCGCCCGATTTCCTGGACGACATCCTGCCGGAAATGCTGCGGGTACGCTGTCTGCCCCATTCGCCTAATGTGATGCTACGGTCAGTGCGTTCCGGCGTGAACCTGATGGGCCTGCGCCCGGAACTCAACATCTTGGAGCGGCTACGCGGACTGCGCGTCCCCGTGCTGACGGTATGGGGGGAGGATGACTCGATCATCCCCGTAGCGCAGGCGGAGGATGTCCGCCGCGCCCTGCCCGGCAGCGTGGTGCATACCCTGCCCCAATGCGGCCACTGGCCCCAAATGGAAAAGCCGGAGCAGTTCAACCGGATCCTTACCCGTTTCCTGTCCCAGCCCGTCGAAAACCCTGCGGGGGCGGCGCCAACGCCACGGACTCGGTGTTGAACCCCCCGCCGGACGCCCCCGACGGCGCCTTAACCGCCGGGGCCACGGTCGCCGGGGAAAATGCCGCACCCGGCAAGCCGGGCTCCGTCCCCGCTTTCCTGTCGGCAAGACTGAAACGGTTGCTCCTAAGCTGGCCGGGGCGGATCGCCATCGTGGTTTTCGCCGCCGGGGTATCCGCCGCCGGTTATCTGCTTTACGACCGAGTCGATCCGGCGAGGTTGGGATATGGCGCGGTCGCGGCGGCGGTGCTGATAGCCAGCGGCGGACTAGTGGTGCCGGTGCCGGCCCTGGCGATCACCTGCGGATCGGCGGCGTTCCTGCACCCGGCGGCCGTCGCGGTCATCGCCGGATTGGCCGGGGCTCTGGGCGAACTCACCGGGTATTTCCTGGGCTACAGCGGCAGCGACGCCGTCCGGCGGGGGCGGTTCTACCAGCGGGTAGAAAGCTGGATGCGGCGGCGGGGCTGGCTGATCTTGTTTATCATCTCCGCCGTCCCCAATCCGCTGTTCGACCTAGCCGGCATCGCCGCCGGGGTGCTGCGCTACCCCTTATGGCGCTACCTGCTGGCCGTGGGGCTAGGGAAACAGGTCAAGTTCTTTATGGTAGCCTACGCCTGCCGTTACAGCCTTGCCGGGTTAAAGGAAGTGTTCGGTTTATAGCCCCCGGATAGTAGCGGCGGGGCGGTTCCCGCTGTTATATTCTTGCAATGAAAACTGGCGTTAAACCCGGGAGGGCCTTTTGATACGCGGACTGGACGGCAAGTTTCCGAAAATCCATCCCTCGGCATTCATCAGCGAGGCATCCTACATCGTAGGCGACGTCACCATCGGCGAGGGCTCCAGCGTCTGGCCCGGCGCAGTGATCCGGGCCGACTACGGCGACATCATCATCGGCAAAAACTGTTCCTTGCAAGACAACAGCACCCTGCACACCGACGACCACCTGGAGCTGGGCGACAACGTGCTGCTCACCCACGGGGCGGTAGTTCACGGCGGCAAGGTGGGCAACAACGTGCTGGTAGGCGTCAACGCCGCGCTACTGGAGGACTCGGATGTCGGGGATTATGTATTCATCGGCGCCGGGGCCGTCGTCCGCGGCCATGTGCCGTCGCGCTCGCTGGTCATCGGCGTGCCGGGGCAGATCCGCCCGCTGAGCCCGGCGCAAGAAGCCCGGCTGCAAAACCCCACCGCCAACTACGTCCGCAACGCCAAACGGTTCATCGCCAACGGCTTGGGGCTGCAAATCCCGGCCAACCCCCAATTGGGGTTGGAAATCCCGGCCAACCCGCCGTCCGGGGAGGGGCAACAATGACCGCCCCACCCGAAAGCGCCCCCCTGCCGCTGGAGGGACTGCGGGTGCTGGACGTAACCCACATCGTCGCCGGCCCTTTCTGTTCGATGATCCTGGCCGATATGGGCGCCGAAGTCATCAAAATTGAACGCCCCGGCACGGGCGAGCGCGGACGTTCCAACGGCCCCTTCATCGACGGCGCCGATGGACAGCGGGTTAGCTCCCGCTACTTGGGCCTGAACCGCAACAAGAAAAGCGTTACGCTGGACTTGCGCGATCCCCGGTGCCGGCAAGCCTTCGAGCGAATGGCGGCGCAGTCGGATGTGCTACTGGACAACTGGGGGCCGGGGGCGCTGCGCCGTCTGGGGCTAGGCTACGACCGGCTGCGGGAAATCAACCCCGGCATCATCTACGCCAGCCTCACCGGCTACGGCGACCCCGAGGGGCCGGCGCCCGGCCCCTACTCCCACTGGCCCGCCAACAACCCCTGCGTACAAGGGATGGGCGGCTGGATGACCGTAACCGGCGGCCCGCCCAACCAATGGGGCGACCCCGGCCCGCAAATGGTAGGCGACAACATCGGCGACTCCGTGCCGGGCCTCTGGACAGCTCTCGGCATTATGCTCGCCCTAGAAAGCCGCCGCCGCACCGGGCAGGGCCAATACCTGGATATGGCGATGTATGACTGCATGGTGGCGCATACCACCAGCACAATGCCGTTCTACCAAGCCACCGGCCGCGTAGCCGGCCGCGAGCGGGGCAATATGCTAAGCGCCCAGCTATGCCTGCGAGCCAAAGACGGCTACGTAGTCCTGGCCGGCGCCGGCGGCCCCGAAAAATGGCAAGACCTATGGCGGCTGATCGGCCGCGAAGATCTAACCGCCGACCCGCGCTACCTAGGCATAGACGTAAGCGGCGAGTTTTACATGAGCCACTTCGTCCCCGCCATCGAAGCCTGGACTCAGCAACGCTCCAAGGCCGAAGTAACCCGCGCCCTGATCGAAATCGGCTATTCAATGGGAATGGTGCAAGACCAAGCCGACCTAGACGCATGCCCTCACCTAGAAGCCCGCGGAATGTTCATCAACGGCGGCAACAACATAGGCGGCACATTCCGCACCGTAAACACCCCAATCCACCTAGCCGGAACCCCGACAACCCCCAACCGCCAGCCCCCGCAACTAGGGGAACACAACGCCGAAGTCCTATGCAACATCGGAGGTCTAACGCCAGAGGAGCTGGCAGCCCTGGCAGGGGAGGGGCGGGTGTAGGGGGCATTCTGTGGCCTTGACCCGGTTTAATATCTTTAACGGAGGAAACCGAGATGGCGATAGATTCAGACCTACAAGCCCAAATCGTAGATTTAACTAACAGGCATTGGCAAAGGCATACTCAAGATCAAGGATTCGCCGATCTCATCAGCGGCAAAGAACCGGGCCACAGAATGGCAGACTACGTTGATGACCGCACAACCAGCCTATTGAAGGTGAATTTGGACACTCGCTACGAAGGCGACCCCAAAGCCAAAGGGTCACCTAAAAAGCGTTCAATGGGCGACATTTGGGTAAATTCGCAAGGCATATACAACCCTCTCAACGTCAAGTCCGGTCTGCTGGGAAGCAAGGGACAACCCAACGTGGTTTCAATGCGGAAACTATTAGATTACATTTTTCGGCGTTGGATCGACTCGTACTATTTGCTTATCATCAAATTCGATACAAGCAACCAAATCACGCATAAGGCTTATCTCGTAGATTTATTAGACTGGATCGGCTTTATCTCATACGATGCCGGCCCCGGCCAAATTATGTTGCACGAACAAGATTTTTATGATGCGTTTGATTCCAATTATATACCACCGGAAAAATCAATTCTTGAAAAAACAGAATCTCTCTTTCATTTGTTTGAGGCACAAGTGCAAGTACTCCTTACCAATAGGCAAGCCAGGCTTGATAAACAACGCAGTTCTCTGGAAGGTTTTCTAAACAGCGATTTTGCTGTTGATCAATCCAAAATGAGGTTTGTGCTATGAGGCAACGCAAACACGAGCGAGAGTATAAGCGCCAGAACGGTCAGTATATGACTCCTGACGTCCTCGCCAGGCAGATAGTTTCTGAAATCAATTTCGACAACTGCGATCGAATACTCGAGCCTTCTTGCGGGGAAGGCGTATTCCTTTCTGCTATCATTGATTGTCTGGCTAATGACGCTCGCCTTGCGGAAAAAAACATTGAATTGATCGGTGTAGAGATTGATCCTATATTGGCTCAACGGGCTCAGACTTCCGTTCAAGCTAAAAACCCAACTCTAACATCGGTATACCAGACAGATTTTTTTCGTTCCTACATCACAAACAAGCTTTCAGGAGGTATCAATGGAAAAGAATCACATTTGCGGCTTGGAAGTTTTGACTTGATTGTAGGCAATCCGCCTTTCGGAGGCACATTTGACCGCTCCATTGAGGACGAACTTGACAATGTTTTGGGGAAACGTTTAGGCAAAAAAATCAAGAAAGAAACATACGCCTTTTTCATTGTAGCCTGCATCGATCTTTTGCGCGAAGGAGGGCATCTGGTCTTTGTATGCAGTGACACCCTGTTGACGATCTCAACAATGACCGGATTGCGCCAACTGCTTATGGAAAATGGCGAAGTAGAACTACGCGACATCAGCGAATTTTCAAAGGAAATAAACTACCCAACGCTTGTATTGGACTTCAAGAAGGGTGGACAATGTGGTCGTGTATCAAGAAATTCCAAGCCCCTTGATAAAGGTATAATCCAATCAACCCCGAATTTATCTTGGGGCGTCAATGCAGAGTTTTCAAGGCTGTTTTCGGGTTCACTGGTAGGTGATTATTTCACTGCGTCCAGTGGAATGACGACAGGAAAGAACGAATTTTTTGTTCGTAAAGTAGACGTCAATCAACAGATTTTCGAACCGTACAATTTCAATTTCTATGACGCTCCTGTAAGTGTAGAGTACGAACTGGAGCGTGCTAGGCTTGGCAAGCTACCCTCAAATCGGCGAACAATGCTGGAACAAGCAGAGAAATCAGGGCAAACTGAACGGCGAATTCAGATAACACGCCGAGAACAAGCTCTGGTTATTCAATTGCCGGACGAGCGTTATCGTCCATACAATAAAGCGAACAATCGTTTGATATATTCCGAACCAACCCATTACATATTTTGGGAAAACGACGGCGAAGCTGTGCTTACTTACAAAAAAACCGGCAACTGGTATTTGCGTGGTGTCGGCGGTCAACCCTACTTTGGGCGCGAAGGTATCACTTGGCAACTTGTGGCATCAAGATTCATAATGCGATATATCCCAAACGGATACATCCTAGATAGCGGAGCGCCCTGCGCCTTTGTCCGCGACGGCGTTGAACGCGATGAACTCTTTTTTGTAATGGGCTGGCTACTGTCTCCGCTGGCAAATCAGATCCTCAAAACTGTCATCAATCACACAAGAAATATCCAAAGCAAAGACTTCGAGCGTATGCCATATCCCTGGTGGGTTTCCCAGAATGCCAAATCAGAAGCAATCGGTTTGGTCAAATCAATGATAGCAGGAGCCCGCAAGGGCAAAGTTTGGTCGTGGCACGACAATCAAATTCGCCAGCTAGGGGAGTTTTTTGAATTAGGAAACAAACGCGCTGAAATAATTCCACCAAAAGCGCCCCAAGTTGAACCTTTGACCCTATTTTGATGATTCGGAGTGACAACCGTGGTCTTTCAAGCCCCCCGCGGCACCGCCGACCACCTGCCCAACGAACAAAAATACTGGCGTTATATCGAAGCCAAAGCGGTGGAAATCGCCGGCCGCTTCGGTTACGGGCGTATTGACACGCCGGCTTTTGAGGACTCCAACCTGTTTGTCCGCTCCGTAGGCGAGGGAACGGACATCGTGGAAAAAGAGATGTATACCTTTGAGGACCGGGGCGGCGACAGCGTCACCCTGCGCCCCGAAGGCACCGCGCCGGTATGCCGCGCCTACCTGGAGCATGGGATGCATAACCTGCCCCAGCCGGTGCGGATGTATTACTTCTGCCCGGTTTTCCGCTACGAGCGCCCCCAGGCCGGGCGCTTCCGGCAGCATCACCAGTTCGGCATCGAAGCCTTGGGCGACGCCGATCCATCGGTAGACGCCGAAGTCATCGAAGTGGCGTGGGAGCTGATGGGCAGCTTGGGCCTACGCGGTATCACGTTGCTGGTCAACAGCATCGGCGACGCGGAATGCCGCCCGGCCTACGTCCGGCGGCTGCGCGATTACTACGCCGGACACCAGAACCGCCTCTGCGCCGACTGCCGCGAGCGGCTGGAGCGCAATCCGCTGCGGCTGCTGGACTGCAAGGTCGAAACCTGCCACGCCTTGGGCGACGAAGCGCCCCGCTCCACCGATTACCTCTGCGACGGCTGTCGGGAACATTGGGATCAACTGGCCGGGTATCTGGATCTTATGGCCTTGCCCTACACCATAGACCACCGGCTGGTGCGCGGGCTGGACTACTACACCCGCACGGTGTTTGAGATCCAGCCGCTGGATGCGGGCGGGCAGTCCACCATTTGCGGCGGCGGCCGCTACGATGGGCTGATCACCCAGCTTGGCGGGCGCCCCACGCCCGGCATCGGCTTCGCCACCGGCATTGAGCGCCTTACCCTGAACCTCAAACGCAGCGAAACCCCGGTTCCCGACGAACCATCGCCCCGCTACCTGGTAGCCAACGTAGGCAGCAACGCCCGCGCCGCCGCCCTGGAACTGGCGGTCAATCTGCGCCGCGCCGGCGTGGGGGCGATCCTCAGCAGCGGCGCCCGCGGCCTGCGCGGCCAAATGCGCCAGGCCAACGCCTTGGGCATCCCCTACGCCCTGATTCTGGGCGACGACGAAATCGCCAAAGGCGAAGTCGTGGTGCGGGATATGACCGCATCCACCCAACAATCGCGCCCGCTGGCCGAATTCCTGCGCGAAGCCGCCGGAAATTAGCCGCCGACTTATGGCCGCTCCCTTCCCCGATCCCCGTGCGAAATTCGCTCAAAAAATTGATGACCGCCGGCCATTGACGATTAAGCCACTATGTTAGAACATATATGCGATACAAATTCGCTCCGGCGCAAGGCCGCGGGCGGGGCGAATTTGGCGACAGCAGTATTCTAGATCAGTGGGGAAAAGAAATGAAAATCTACTATCGCGGCTACGCCATCAACCAAGAACACCCCGAATCCCGATGCACGGTGCAAGGCACCTGGCCCCGCCGGGAAATGCTGGCCTTCGCCGCCGACCCCCAGGGCGCAATGCGCTGGGTCGACCGCGAAATCCTGCGCCGCAAGGTGGCGGAGGCCGGCTGGCTGCGCCCGTGGGCCCTTTCGGGGTAGCCGCCGGATGCCGTCACCGGACGCCATGATGGATGCGAAAATCGGACAACCGGAATTTGACGGCGGCCCCGGCCTCATAGCCGGGGCCTTTCCGCAACGGCAAATAGTGGACTTGAGTCATCCGGTGTCGCCGCGGATGCCGCTCTGGCCCGGCGACCCGCCGACGGAGTTCACCCCGTGGGCCGATCTGTCCCGCGACGGCTACTATCTGCGGCGGTTTTCCATGAGCGAACACGGCGGAACGCACCTCACCGCCCCGGCCAGCTACTACCCCGACGGGCGAACCGCCGACGGCTACACGGCAACGGAACTGGTCAAGCCCGCAACAGTCCTAGACGCCCGCCCGCAGTGCCAAGCCAACCCCGATTACGCCCTGACGCCGGCGGATCTGCTGGCATGGGAATCGCGCCACGGCCCCGTCCCCCCCGGCGCCATCGCCCTGCTGCTAACCGGCTGGGCGGAGCGATGGGATAACCCGGCGGCCTATTTGGGCGCAGACGCCGACGGCAATCCGCACTTCCCCGGCTTCGGAGTGGATGCGGCAAAGTTGCTACTCAACCAACGCGCCGCCGCCGGGCTAGGAACGGATACCGCAGGGGCAGAGCCGGGCGTTGACACCGGCTTGACCGTAAGCCGGCTGGCGCTATCGCAACCCCGCATCGTACTGGAAAACCTAGCCAACCTCCACCGGCTACCGCCCACGGGCGCAGTACTGATAATCGGCCTGCTACGACTATCCGGCGGCAGCGGCGCCCCGGCAGCGGTTACAGCCTTCCTGCCTTGAACGAAGCGGCAAGGCGGCAAGGTATATGTTGCGGCAAGGGTGATGTGATATATTATCGCAGTGGGGGGTAACGACAAATCGTCCGGCATAGGAACTACGTTGACCGAACTGCGCGACTACCAGCAGGAACTACTGGACCAGGCGGCAGACCGCCTGATCCCCGGCAAGGCGCGGGTGATGCTCCAGTTGCCCACCGGGGGCGGCAAAACCCACATCGCCGGGGCGCTGCTACGAAGCTGGCTGCACCGCGGGCGCAAGGCCGCCTGGCTTACCCACCGCACGGAGCTGGCCGACCAAACCCGCCGGATGCTGACCGATTCCGGCGTGTCGGCAATCAGACCCCAATGGCCGCCCGGCAATGACGCGCCGTCCATCCCCAACGGCGTGGTTATCCTGATGGCTCAAACCGTCGGCCGGCGCACCAATAGCATGGAAATCTGGGGCAGTTATCGCAACGCCGATCTGTTAGTGATCGACGAAGCGCATCACGCCACCGCTGACGGTTGGGAGCGTGCCATCAGGCAGTGGCCGGGGCCGGTTATCGGCCTAACCGCTACCCCGTGGCGGCTGTCAAAGACCGAGGGGTTTGACCATCTGTTTGGCGAACTGATTTGCGGCCCTCTAATCAGCGAGTTGCAGTCCAGCGGCTGGTTATGTCAGGCTAGGGTACATATTCCCAAACCGAATGACGTGATCCGCGGCGGCGCCGTCGCCGCCACCGGCGACTACAGCGAATCAGGAATCCAGCAGGCCAACAGCGACCATCCCGACATTATGACCGCGGGCGCGTTGCGTTTCTGGCAGTTCCACGCCGCGGAACGCAGTACCATAATTTACGCAATATCCCAAGACCACGCCCGCAACTTGGCGGCGGTGTTCAATGACGCCGGCATCCCCGCCGCGGTTGTACTCAGCGACACGGCGCCGCAGGAACGAGTCAAGGCCATCGAGTCTTTCGGCAATGGAACCCTCCGGGCGCTGGTAAACGTGGCGGTTGCCACCGAGGGGTTCGATTTGCCCGACGCTTCCTGCATAGTTATCACCCGCCCCACCATGAGCCTGGCGTTGTATTTGCAGATGGTGGGCCGCGGCCTGCGCCCCAAGCCGGACGGCAAACACCGCGATTGCCTGATTCTTGACTTGGCGGGCAACTCCGAAATTCACGGCCTGCCGCAGGAAACCCGGCAGTGGTCGTTGCAACCTCGCGGCAACAACCCCGGCGGCGACACCCCGGTAATCTGGTGCGAGGAATGCGATGGCGTTTCCCCGGCGGCCAGTCATTTTTGCATCGTTTGTCACAACCCTTTCGGCAAGGATTGCCCGCGCTGCGGCGCATGGCAGTCCCATAAACGCTGGAGTTACGAAACCCGTTGCGGCCAAATTCACCAACGGGTCTGCGACCTTTGCCACCTGGATGCCCATATACAAGCGCAGTTGCCCGTTACCGAAGAACTGCGGAGGTTGACTTATATGGAGCCGGAACTGGACGCTGTATTGCGGAATCTGCTGGAAGATGAACGACGGCGGGCCGGCGGCGCGGATGAAGAACGCAAGGGCGATCTGCGCTCACTTATAGCTGGCAGGGAGTCGGAGTTGGCAGATGACGACAGACTAAACCGGGCATTTGAGAATTATATCGCCGGGTTGACGCAGGAAGAGCGGCCGGATACTGATCCGCAAAAACATCGTCTTTACGTGGAATGGGAAGAAGGAATAAAGCGTGAGCTTACGGGGTGGACAGGCGAATTGAACAAGCTGGACGCTAAAGTCCCCGACAAACGGCTAATCTACAACAATGCCAGAGAGCGCTTGTTGCAGGCGCTGGAATCCGTGGCGCAGGAAACTGGGCTGTTGGCGCAGACACCGCGCAGGGAGGTGTTGGTGCGGACGCCGGACGCAGAGAATTCCACTCCCGTCTCATTAGAATCGGGCGAATGGATGACCTTCGCGCAACTCAGCGAATGGGGGAAAATAGGTCCAAACACAGGAAGTCCGATTAAACCACGCCGCTTTCGAGACTCGTACAACAACGAAACACCAGTTAAAAATTGGTTCGACCTTATCGTTCAAACTGCTGAATGGCTGGTTCATAAAGAGATTATCCTTGAAGAAAATTGTCCAATCAAAGGGAAAAACAGCAACAGGTATTTAATTCACTCAAGGCCAGTTAATGGTAAAGGGGTGGCTTTTAAGGGTTCTAAAAAATTGTCCAATGGCCTTTATCTGGATCGCCAGCTTAGCTCAAAGGCGATTGCCCGTTATTGTGGGCCACTGCTGGCGGAATTTGGTGAAGACCCAGCACAATTCCACGTACTGCTAGGCTAACCCGTGCCATGCGACACTACAGGGCGGGTTATCAAGCCCGCCCTTATTGGTGCGCCCTCTCCTAGGGGAAAGGAGACTTTGGCGGCTGCCCCCTACAGCTTGGCGATGCCCGCCGCGGCGCAGTCCTCGTCCTGCTGGCTGGTGCCGCCGCCTACGCCGCAGGCGCCCTCGACCCTGCCGTTGCGGATGATCGGCAGGGCGCCCTGGCTGGGGATGCCGTGTCCCCCCTCGGCGGCCAAGATGCCGGATATGATCGGGGTGGTGGCGCGTTCCTGCAATTCGCCGCTGGAGCGGCCAAAGGCGGCGCTGGCTACCGCCTTGCCCTGCGAGCCGTACACCCCGCCCCAAATCGCCCCGTCCATCCGGTTGAAAGCGACCAGCCGCCCCCCGGCGTCGCACACGGCTACGTTGATCCTGATGCCCATCTCCGTCGCGGCGTCAATCGCGCCGGCCACGATGCGGTTGGCTTCGTCCAGTGTCAATGCCATAACAAACCTCCCGGTTTCCCGGTTTATTTTGCGTCCGCCGCTATTCTACCCTATCGATTCAATCCCGCCAACCGCCGCCCCGGAATAGGGCGGCGGTGGTATACTGCTACCGGATTTTTACGGGCTATTTCCCCAAACCTTAACGGGCGGTGCGCCGGCGTGTTGACCAAACGCATTATTCCCTGCTTGGATGTGGACGGCGGGCGGGTTGTCAAGGGCGTCAGTTTCGTGGAACTGCGCGACGCCGGCGACCCGGCGGAACTGGCGGCGGTCTATGACCGGGAAGGCGGCGATGAACTGGTGTTCCTGGACATCACCGCCAGCTCCGATTCCCGCGACACGATGGTCGAGGTGGTGCGGCGGGTGTCGGAGGAAGTCTTTATCCCCTTGACCGTCGGCGGCGGGATTCGCCGCGTCGAGGACATCCGGCGGCTGCTCAAAGCCGGAGCGGATAAGGTTTCATTGAATACCGCGGCGGTGAATAACCCGGCCCTGATCAGCCAGGGCGCGGCGCAGTTCGGCAACCAGTGCATCGTGGTCGCCATTGACGCCAAGCGCGTCCGCGGCGGTCAACCGCCCGCTTCCATATATACCGGAGCGGTGGCGCAAGGCAACGACTTGGCCCTGGACGCCGGTTCGCGGTGGGAAGTGTATACCCGCGGGGGGCGGACGCCGGCCGGCATTGACGCCGTGAAATGGGCGGTTCGCGCCGTGGAACTGGGTTCCGGCGAAATTCTGTTGACCAGTATGGACGAGGACGGGCAGAAACGGGGCTATGATTTGGCGCTTACCCGCGCCGTGTCGCAAGCCACGCCGGTGCCGGTGATCGCCAGCGGCGGCGCCGGCACGCTGGAGCATCTCTACGATGCTCTGGACGCCGGGGAAGCCGATGCCGTGCTGGCCGCCAGCATTTTCCATTTCGGCGAGTATTCCATCAGCGAGGCCAAAGATTACCTGAAAGAGCGCGGGGTGCCGGTGCGCCCCGCCCTGGATTCGCGGCCTTTCGGAACGCGGCGGCCGGTGACCCGTGGTTGAAATCAAGGCGGTCATATTCGATATGTACCAAACCCTGGTGCAAGATCCCGCCGACCAGTGGCGCATCAGCTTCAAGGCCATTGTCGAGGAGCAGGGGCTGGATTTCACGCCCGAGGAGTTATGGCGGCATTGGCAAGAATCCGAGGGGCGATTCCGGCAGCGCCGCATTAACCCGGCACTGCCCTTTCAGACTTATTTCGATGCTTGGGCCAGCGGGTTTCGCTCGGCCTTTGCGGCGATGGGGTTGCCGCCGGATTCGCTAGACACCCGGGCCAACGCCGCCACCCGCCGCTTTTTCGACGACCTGTCGCGGCGGGAGCCGTTCCCGGAAACGGCGCCGGCGTTGCGGGAAATCGGGAAAGGCCATCGCATCGCGGTCTTGTCCAACGCCGATGACGGGTATCTGCTGCCCAACCTGGAGCTGCTGGGGTTTGAGTTTGACGCCGTGCTTTCCTCGGAAATGGCCCGCAGCTACAAACCGCAACCCGAACTGTTCCGGGAAATGCTACGCCGCTTGTCGCTGCCCCCCGAGGCTACGGTGTATGTAGGCGACCGGCATTATGAGGATGTATTCGGGGCGTCAAGGGTAGGCATTAACGCCGTCTGGCTTGACCGGGGCGGCCGCGGACTGCAAGATGATTTGCCCCCGCCGCGGCACCGCATCACCAGCCTGCTGGAGCTGCCGGCGCTAATCGCCAACGGGTTGGCGCAAGGGTGACGGGCGGGATGGCCTACAAAAAGTTTACGGGAGAAGCGTCCGTATGAAAGTCAAGTTGAACGAACAAGGGCTGGTTCCGGCCGTGGCCCAAGACGTCAATACCGGCAATGTGCTGATGCTGGGATATATGAACCCCGGCTCCATCAAGCGCACGGTGGAGGGCGTGCAAGTGTGGTTCTACAGCCGCAGCCGCGAAGATCTGTGGCACAAGGGCGAGGTGTCGGGCAACTATCTGAACCTGCGCGAGGCGTGGCTGGACTGCGACGGCGATACTATTCTGCTAAAGGTTGAACCCGACGGGCCGGCCTGCCATACCGGCGAAACATCCTGCTTTTTCCATTCGCTGGAGGGCTTGCCGGAGGGCTACGAGGACACCGATACCGGCCCCGGCGTGTTGGGCGAACTGTACGCCACGGTTCAGGATCGGCAGCGCGAAATGCCGGAGGGCAGTTATACCGCCCAACTCTTGCGGGAGGGAGTAAGCCGCATCGCCCAGAAAGTCATCGAGGAAGCGGGCGAAACCGCCCTCGCCGCCGTCCAGTGCGAGGCGGAAAATCTGCCGGCGGAAATCGCGGATTTGATGTACCACACCCTAGTATTGATGGCGGCGTCGGGCGTCAAGCCGGAACAAGTCTGGGCGGAACTGCGGGAACGTCGCGGCTAAAATTCCGATGGCAGCCGCTCGCCGGCGTCAAACACCGCGAAATCATTGCCGCGGTAGACGGTGACCTGACCGAATCCCGCCACCCGCCACTGCCCGGGGCCGCCTAGGACGCCGGTGCGGGCGTCAATGCCCAAGTAGACCATTCCCGACGGGGCGGCGGAACGGCGCAATTCGCCCAGGGTTTCCGCCGGGTGGCGCCGCTCGTGATGGGGCAGTATGCCGATGTTGGGCGCAAGGCCCAACCCATCGATCCAGCGGTCTCCCCCGTTTGGGGCGGAATACAGGGGCGGGCGGCACATCACCTCGCCCATCACCATCGCGCCCGCCGATGAGCCGCCCCAGACCAGCCCCCGCTCCAGCCCATCGGTCAGCAGCCGCAACAGTGCCGAATCCCGCAGCGTGGCAAGCAAGTGTTCCGGGTCGCCGCCGGTGAAATATACTACGTCGGCATTCTTTACCGGGGCCACGAAATCCGGGTCGTCGGCTTGCGCCGAATCCAGGACCATCAGCCGACGGGCATCGGCGCCCAGGGCGGCGAAGTGGGTTACGCCGTCGTTGGCCGCCTTGTCCGGCCCAGTGACGGCGGCGGTGGGGATGATGATTACGGTTGCTGGGTCTTTGCCCGACGCCTGCATTATTATGCGATCCATTTCCTCGCATCCGGCGCGGAACTCATCGCCCCCGACCAGCGCTATTGTGCCTGGCATGGCAAACCTCGCTACGCTATCCGAATTTCCGTTATCATTCTAATCTAATTTGCCCTTTGTCAACCGATCCATAAGACACATCATCCGCGGGTGGGCTTGCGGCGATGGCGGGGCGCGAAATGTGGTAGAATACCTTTTTCCCGCCGCCCCTGCCCGGCTGGCCGCCGGGATCGTGCGGGGGGCGCAGCTCGAACACGCGAGGAATGGCCGGTTATGCCACCAGCCCCGCTTATTGACGACATCCGGCATCTGGTATCGCAGGCGGTGGCAAGCGCCCGGGGCGACGGGGTGCTTCGCCTGGAAACTATGCCGGAGATCCAGGTAGAGCATCCGGGGAATCCCGAACACGGCGACTTTGCCAGCAACCTGCCGCTCCGCTTGGCGCGGGCCACCCGCATCAACCCGCTGGAGCTGGCGCGGGCGCTGGCCGCCCGCATCCCCGAAAGCGAGCCGGTGGAATCGGTGACCGCCGCGCCGCCGGGGTTCATCAATTTCCGGCTTAAGCATAGCTGGCTGCAACAGCAGGTGGAAACGGTGCGCCAGGCGGGGGCGGCCTACGGCAATGTGGCCAGCGGGCTGGACCCGGTCACCGGGGCGCCGCGGCGCGTGATGATTGAGTTCGTCAGCGTCAACCCCACCGGCCCGGTTCATGTGGGGCATACCCGCGGCGCCGTTCTGGGCAGCGCCCTGGCTAACGTGCTGGAGGCGGCCGGCTGCCAAGTCACCCGCGAGTATTATGTCAACGATGCCGGCAGCCAGATGGAAGCCTTTTACCGCTCGGTGCTGGCCCGCTACCGCCAGTCTTTCGGCGTAGCCGCCCCGATGCCGTCCAACGGCTATATGGGGGAGTATATTGCCGAACTGGCCCAAGAAATCGCCGCCGCCCACGGGGAGCGGTTCCTGCCCCAGCCCCCCGGCGCCGGCGAATACGAACAGGCGGTGCGGGACATCGGCGATTTGGGCCGCGAAAAGATGGTCGGCCTGATCCGGGAAGATCTGAGCCGCATCGGCGTCGAGTTCGATCACTGGTTCAGCGAGCGCAACCTGTATTCCGGCGGCGAATACGACACCGCCCTGGCCAGGCTGCGGGAAAAGGGGTATCTGTCGCAACGGGAGGATGCTCTGTGGTTCAACTCCACGATGCTGGGCGATGAAAAGGATAACGTGGTGGTGCGCTCCTCGGGGGAGCCGACGTATTTCGCCTCGGACATCGCCTATCATTACAACAAATTCGTCGGGCGCGGGTATGATGCGGTGGTCAATATCTGGGGGGCGGACCACCAGGGTCATGTGCCGCGGATGAAGGCGGCCCTGGAGGGGATGGGCATTGACCCGCAACGGCTGACCATCCTGATCGCCCAAATGGTGACGCTGAAACGGGGCAACGAGGTGGTGCGGGCGTCCAAACGCACCGGCGATTTCGTCACCCTGCGGGAACTGGCCGATGAAGTGGGCAGCGACGCTTGCCGCTATTTTTTCTTGGCGCGCACCCCGTCGACGCAAATGGAGTTTGATCTGGAGCTGGCGAAAAGGGAAACCTCGGAAAATCCGGTGTACTATGTGCAGTACGCCCACGCCCGCAACGCCGGCATTCTGAACTTGGCCCGGGAGCGCGATATTGACTGGAGCGGGGGGGATGTTTCCCTGCTCAACGACCCCAGCGAGTTGGCTTTGGTGCGGGCGATGCTGCGTTTGCCGGAACTGGTGCAAATGATGGCGCGGACGCTGGAGCCGCATCATTTGGCGCATTTCACGATGGAACTGGCGACCGCGTTTCATCTGTTTTACGAAAACTGCCGGGTGATTTCCGCCAACCCGGAGGACGCCGCGGTTACGCTGGCGCGGCTTAAGCTGGTGGAATCGGCGCAAATCGTGTTTCGCCGCTCTCTGGATTTGATGGGGATGAGCGCCCCGGAACGAATGTAACCCCGGAAAGAATGCAGCCCCGGGCGCGGGCGGCGCCCGGAAAGGACACGGACAATAGCCGATCGATGGACATACTGATACGCATAAACCGAATCGCCTGGCAGTTTCGTATGCGGCTGATCACCGCCTACGCCACGGTCGGCATATCCGTAGGGTTTTCCCTGCTGATCCCTTTTCTGTTTGGCCGGGCCGTGGATACTATGGTCCGGCACGATGCCGAGGCCGAGGTTTTCCTGTGGCTTGACCCGGCGACCCAGACGCTGGCCTGGCTGGCGGCGGGGCTGCTGGGGGCCAGCCTGGCGCGCGGGGTTTTCGACTTTGCCCGCACCTACAGCACCGATTCGCTGTCGCAAAAGGTCTCTTATGTGCTGCGTAACCGTTTCTACGACCGCTTGCAGCACATGAGTTTCGCCTACCACGACCGGGAGCATACCGGCGATTTGATGTCTAAAGCCACCGCGGATGTGGAGGCCATCCGCCGCTATGTCAATATCGGGATGGTGCGCTCCATTGAGGCCGGACTGCGGGCGATTGTGTTGCCGATGATCCTGGTTTTTATCAATTGGGAACTGGCGCTGATCAGTTTGGCGTTCATCCCGCTGATCGTGGTGCGTTCCGTGCGGGTGATGAGCCGGTTGCGGGCTATGTGGACGCAGGTTCAGATAACTATGGGCGAAGCGGTGACCGTATTGCAGGAAAACCTGGTTGGGATGAATGTGGTCAAGGCATTCGCGTCGGAGGAATTTGAGAAGCGCAAGTATGATCGCAAGGCGCGGCAGTTGCGGGGGGAATACTTCCAGTCGGAACGGACTCAAGGCACTAACAGCGCTTGGATGTCTTTCTATTTCACGGTGGCGCTGGGGTTGATTTTGTGGTACGGCGGCTGGGAAGTGCTTAGGGGCGATTTGTCGGTGGGCGAACTGGCGATGTTTATGCTGTTTCTGAACCAGCTTACTTTTCCGGTTCGTATGGCGGGGTTTATTATCAACAGCTTTTCGAGGGCCATTTCGTCGGGGCGGCGACTGTTTGATGTGCTGGAGGCGCAGTCGCCGGTGGTGGAAAAGGATAACGCCCTGGAGTTGGGGCGAGCCGAGGGGCGGGTGCGGTTTGATAACGTTTCCTTCGGGTATGATCCCGCGGTTCCGGCGCTGCGGGGAGTGAATATCACGGCGGAGCGAAATCAGGTTATCGCTATATTGGGGGCGCCGGGCAGCGGGAAAAGCACTATTGTCAATTTGCTTCCCCGGTTCTATGAAGTGGACGAGGGCAGCATCACCATAGACGGGCGGGATATACGCGACTTGACGCTGGCATCGTTGCGGCGCAATGTGGGCATTGTGCAACAAGATGTGTTTCTGTTCAGCGCGACTATACGGGACAACATCGCCTACGGCGCGTCCGGGGCATCGTTGGAGGATGTAGTTCAGGCGGCCAAAGTGGCCCAGCTTCATGACCATATTATGACCCTGCCGGACGGGTATGATACTTGGGTTGGGGAGCGCGGCACTACTTTGTCGGGCGGGCAGCGGCAGCGATTGTCCATCGCCCGGAGCGTGCTTACAGATCCGCCGGTGCTGATTTTGGACGACTCCACTTCCAGCGTGGATGTGGAAACGGAACGGCTGATTCACCGGGCGATGGTGGCGGTGATGCAAGGGCGGACTACTTTCGTGATCGCCCATCGTCTCAGCACGGTGCGCGATGCGGATCATATTATTGTGCTGGAGCGGGGGCGGATTGTGGAGCAGGGAACCCATGATGAATTATATGACGCCGACGGGATCTACCGGGAGATTCTGGAGTTGCAGTTGCGTCCGCAGGAGGAGTTGATGCTGGATGTTAGCATAGATTCGGCGATGGCGGCGGCTGAGGCGGCCGGGGGGCAGGCCTGATGCGGATGGCCGGGCCGGGAGGCGGCTTTGGCGGGATGATGGGGGGGATGCGGGGCATTAGCGCCGCCGGTGACCGCGCCCCCAACGCCGATAACCTGAGCGACGAAACCGTCGCGGGCGCCGCTTATGACCATAAAGTCGTGATGCGGCTGATGACTTACATCGCGCCTTACAAGCGCGATGCCATACTGTCCATCTTGGCGGTGACGCTTTACACCGCGGCCAATGTCAGCATTCCCCTGCTGGTCAAGGTGGGGATTGACGATGCGATCAAGGGCAACAACTTGTCGTTGTTGCATTGGATCGGCGGTGCGTTTTTGCTGGTGGCGGTGGTGCATTTCTTAGCCAACTACGCGCAGTTCGTCTTTATGCCGCGGGTGGGGCAGGGGGTTTTGTATTCCCTGCGGACCAAGATGTTCAACCATTTGCAGGAAATGTCGCCGTCGTTTTATCACCGGACGCCGGTGGGGCGGATAATGTCGCGCAGCCAGAGCGATGTGTTGCAGTTGCAGGAAACGTTTGAGCTGATTGTCCAGAGCTTTTCGGACTTGCTGAGTCTGGGCGGCATCATTGTAATGATGCTGATCATTGACTGGCAACTGGCGTTGATTTGCTTGTGCATCGTGCCGCCGCTGTTTTTGATTTTGGGGTACTGGCAGAAGTTCGCGCGGCATTCCTTTATGCGAATCCGGCGGGCGATCGCGATGGTCAACGGGGAATACAACCAGAACATTACCGGGGTTCGGGTGGTGCAGAGTCTCAACCGTCAAGACCGGAATATGGCGCACTTTGACGAGTTGAATACCGAACACTTGAACGCCAATTTGGAGGCCAGCCGGTTTTCCGGGGCGTTGCAGCCGATAGTAGAGATGCTTATCGGTTTGGCGATGGGTTTCGGGGTGGTGCTGGCCGGGGGACTGATGGCGGGCGGCGGCAATTTGGAGCCGGGGGTGCTGGTGGCCTTCGCGTTGTGGATTCAGCGGTTCTTTGAGCCGATCCGCCATTTGACGATGCAGTACAGTCAGTTGCAACGGGCGATGGCGGCGGGCGTCCGCATCTTTGAAGTGCTGGATCTGGAGCCGGAAGTGAAAGACGAACCGGACGCGGAGGAACTGCCGCAGATTCAAGGGGAAATCCGGTTTGAGAACGTGTACTTTCATTATGTTCCGGGGGTGGACGTGCTGAAAGACGTGAATATGCACATACGCCCCGGGGAAAACGTGGCGATTGTAGGGTCTACCGGGGCGGGCAAAAGCACGTTGGTGACCTTGATTCATCGTTTCGCGGATGTGACCGGGGGGCGGATACTGGTGGACGGCTACGATATACGCGCCGTTACCCGCCGGTCACTGGCGGGGCAGATGAGTATGGTGTTGCAAGAGCCGTATCTGTTTTCCGGCACGGTGGCGGATAACATCCGCTATAATCACGAGGATGCCTCGGATGATGAAGTGATGGCGGCGGCGAGGACGGTGGGGGCGCACGAGTTTATAATGAACTTGGAGCAGGGGTACGATACAGTGCTGGCGGAGCGGGGGGTGAACTTGAGCGTGGGGCAACGGCAGCTGATCAGCTTCGCCCGGGCGGTGATTGGCGATCCGCGGGTGATTGTGCTGGATGAGGCTACGGCGAATATAGACACGCAAACCGAGCTTATGATTCAGCAGGCGTTGCAGCGGGCGCTGGTGGGGCGGACGTCGATCGTTATCGCGCACCGGCTTTCCACCGTGCGGAATGCCGACAAGATTATCGTTCTGGACCGGGGGCGGTTGGCGGAAATGGGTTCGCATGACGAACTCCTGGCGCGGGGCGGGATCTACGAAAGGCTGTATGCGATAAACTACGGGCTGGTGGCGGAATCGGAAACCGCCGCGGCGCTGGACTCGCTGGAGGGCGGCGTACGGCCGGGGCGTCACGGCGGCGGGCTGTTGCCGGCGCCGGCGGACGACTGATCTCGCGCGGGGCGAAACCTATCAGATTGGATAATGTGATGTACACGAAAATTCTCGCTACTTTGGACGGCTCGGAGCTTTCGGAGCAGGTACTGCCTTACGCCCAATCTTTGGCGGCGGGGCTGTCGCTGCCGGTTGCTTTGCTTTGCGCGGTTGAACCAGAGCATCTCACGATTCCGCAGTCGTTGAATCCGGGGCTGCACGCGGAGGAAATGGCGGGGCATCGCTTGGGGCGGGCCCGGGATTATGTTGAGTCGAAGGCCGCCGGGCTGCGGGGGGCGGGGCTGCGGGCGGATACGGTTACGCCGGTGGGGGAGGCGGCGTCGGCGATCGTGGCCGAGGCGGATACGGATCCGGGGACGCTGATCGCGATGTCCAGCCATGGGCGTTCCGGGCTGGCGCGGTGGTGGATGGGGAGCGTTACGGACAAGGTGTTGCATTTGACCGCCAATCCGATGCTGATTGTCCGGGCGGCGGACGGCGGGCGGATGGGTTCGGGGCCGCGGTTTGAGCGGGTAATCGTTCCGGTGGATGGTTCGGAATTGGCGGAGGAAATCCTGCCTTATGTGGTGTATCTGTCGGCGGCTATGGGGCTGGCGGTGGACTTGGTGCGGGTGAACCCGTCGGCGGAGGAGTACTACCGGGCGATGTCGGTGGGGCCGGCGGAGGCAATTCGGTCGGTGCCGCCTTATGATGAGTACATTGCGGTGATTGACGGGGAGGCGGCGGGGTATTTGGAAGAAATCAAGGGGCGGCTGATGGGGCAGGGGGCGGCGTCGGTGGCGACGCGGCTGTTGCATGGGCGGGCGGCGGACAGCATATCGGATTTGGCGTCGGCTACGGATAACAATTTGGTGGCGATGACTACTCATGGGCGCTCCGGGGTGGGGCGTTTGGTGCTGGGGAGCGTGGCGGAACGGGTGACGCGGCAGTCGGGGGACCCGGTGCTGCTGGTGCGCGGGGGGCAGGGCGGCGGGTCGGCGCCGCTGACCGGGGCGCCGGCATTGGCGTGAGGGCCGGGGGCTCCTTTGGCGTAACGGCCGGCGGCGGCGGCATTGGCGTGACGGCCGGCGGCGGTTAGATGTTGGATATGTTGGTGACCAGGTTGTAGATAAACCAGCCGTCGCCGACGACGAAGGCTTGGGGTTTGGCGGTGACGGCGTCGCGCATTATGCCGATGCCGTCGTTGTATGGCTCGAAGGATACGATTTTGTCGAGGCGGATGCGGAACCGCTTTTTGGCGCCGTGAAAGTAGAGGTGTTTGGTGGTGACGCCGAGGAGTCCGGTGTCGGCGTGGACGTCCTCGTCCCACTGGTGGCTTTGGCTGCGGAAGGAGCTGGGGCGGTAGTAGAGGCCGCGGGCGATGCGGATGCTTACGCCGTGGGAGGTGCCGCGGCGTTCGCGGCGGGTGATGGTTTCGATGTAGTCGACGCCGTTGAAAAGCCAGACCAGTTTTTCGGATTTCAGCAGGTTGAAGGGATGGCCGGAGATGTTTTGGCGTTCCGGGATGATGCCTTCGGACAGTTCGCGGAGGGCGGCGGATTTGACCATATTGAGGTGGGCGCCGTTGCGGTCGACGTCGGATGCGTTGAGGTTGAAGCGGGTCAGGTAGCGGATTAGGGCGGCTTCCTCGGGTAGCGAGAGGACGCCATCCTCGAGGGATCCCTCGACGGCGGCTTCCCAGGCTTGGGTTAGCAGGGCTTGTTTTTCGGCGGGGGGCAGGTTTAGTTCGCGGAGGGATTGGGCCAGGTCGTTGAGGTGGGATTGGCCGTTTTGGACGGCGAGGGCGGCGAGGCGGGCGTCCAGCATTACGCGGTCGCGGGCGGCTTGGTCGCGGGCGGCGTTTCCGGGGTCGGGGGTGTCGTGGAGGGCGAATTGGTCGCGGAAATGGCGGAGGCGGGCTTCCTCGTCTTTGGTTAGGATGCCGTCGGCGAGGCTGTCTTTGACGGCGCGGCGCCAGCCTTCGGCGATGGCGGCGTTGATGCTGTCGCCGTCGTGGTGGGAATTTTTGGCGATGTCGAGCAGGTCGAGGCGCAGTTGGGTTTGGCTGAAGGTTGGCTGGGCGGCGGCTTGGGCGGCGATGGTGACCATTTCGCTCCAGCCGCGCTGGTGGGCGGCTTGGCATTGGTTGTGGATGCGGCGGAGGAAGCCGGCTTTTTGGCCGCAGTGTCGGCAATCGCCCATTTTGCAATCCTTTTGTGGGTTGTTCCGGGGTTAGGGGGGATTGGACGGTTTTCCGAAAGTTGCCCGTCATTCCCGGGGTTGGTGGGGTGACGGGCGGTTGGGGTTATTGGGTGGTTAGGTAGCGGTCTATGGCTTGTTGGAATACGGGGTAGGGGTGGGCGCCGGTGAACATTAGGTTGCCGATTAGGAAGGTGGGGATGCCGTTGATGCCGTATTGGAGGGCTTCGCGGTATTGGGCGATGATGGTTTGGGAGTGGGTTCCCTGTTGGAGGTGGTGGGCGAGGTCGGCGCCGTCTAGCCCTACGGCGTTGGCGATTTGGGATAGGGTTTCGATTTGGCCGATGTCTTGTTGGTCTTGCCAGAAGGCTTGGTAGGCGGCTTGGTGAAATTCCATAAATTTGCCGCGCTGCTGGGCGTATTCGGTGGCTTCGAGGGAGTAGAGGGTGTTGGGAGTGCGGGGCGGGGGGCGCATAGTGAGGCCGGATTGGCGGGCTTGGCCGCGCAGGGGTTCGGATAGTTCGTCGGCGGTTTCGCCGGGGCGTGGGGGGCGTTCCGCGCCTTCGCGGGGGGTGTCGGGGCGCAGGAGGTAGGCGCGGCCTTCGATGGCGATGTTGTATTCGTTAGCCAGTTTTTCGACCCGCTCCAGGCCGATGTAGCACCAGGGTCAAATGTAGTCGTACCAGACGGCTACGCGGACGGGGGGATGGGGGTGGTCGCCGTTGGGGGGTTGTTGGGTCATGGGGCTGCTCCTGGCGGTTGATTTGGTTGGGTTTCAGGGTTGGGGTTGCGTCCTTCGACAAGCTCAGGATGATTCTGCTGGTTCGGGATGAATGGGGGGATTTTTTATTTCCGTTCCATTTGGTTCCATTTGGTTCCATTTTTGCGGGTTTTAGCTTTGGGGACGGGGGTTGGGATGGGACTTTTTGGGGCTGAAATGGGGCGATATTCTTGATTTTTGTTCCATTTTGTTCCATTTTTCTGCGTTTTTGGGGCGTTTCGGGTTGGGAGTAGGGGGTCACTTCGGTGGCATTTGGCCGCGTTTTGGGGCGGCACGGGAGTTAGGTTATTGGTTCTATTGTAGAGTGGGGTTTGGGGGTTGGCAAGGGGGTTGGGATTTTAGGAGTTGGGGGAGTTGGTTTAGGGTGGTAATTTTGGGGGAGCCGGGGATGGGTTGGTGCCAGTTGCCGCGGTCGAGGAGGGCGGCTTGCATTCCGATGGCGCGGGCGCCGGCTACGTCGGAACGGATTTGGTCGCCGATGTGCAGGACTTCTTGGGGGGGTAGGGCGGCGCGGCGTAGGGCTTCGCGGAAGATGGCGGGGTGGGGTTTTTCGGCGCCGGCGGGCTGGCCGTGGGGGGGCGGGGGGACTTGGGGGGGGGTGATGCAGAATTCTAGGATGTCGGCTAGTCCGGCGCGTTGGATGAGGGTGGGGAGGTCGGAGCGGAGGTTGGTTATGATGCCGAGGCGGTAGCCTTGTTCCCTTAAGGTTCGCAGGGTGGGTAGGGTGTCCGGGAAGGGGGCGAATTCTTTGGGGACGGCGATGGCTAGTTGCCAGATTTGTTTGGCGAGATCGGGGGTTACGGGGACGCCGGCGGTGGCTAGGATTAGCTGTTCGTATTCGGCGAAGAATTCGAGGCGGCGCTGGGGGGAACGGAGGGATAGGGGTTCTTGTTCGTTGGCGCGGTTGAAGAGGATGTCGGCTTGGGCGTAGCCGCGGCGGAGGGCGTCTTGGGGGAGGGAGAGGCCGAGTTTTCGGCAGGCGCCCTGCTGGATTTCCTCCAGGGGGGGCCAGAATTTGACTAGGGTGTTGTAGAAGTCGAAGGTGATAAGTTTTATCATTTGCTATTCCGGCGGGGCGGTATTGGGGCGGGGTTGGGGCGGATGGGGCAGTTTAACACTTTTGGGGCGGGGATGCGAACCGGGTTTGGGGTGGGGAATGCCTAGCGATGCTAGGCATTGTTGACGGGGCGGGGTATGGGTATGCTTGGGGGAAAGTTGAGGGCAGGCTGGGGCGGATATGAAGCTGGCGATTGGGGCGGATCATGCGGGGTTTGAGTTGAAGGGGCAGATTGTGGCGTGGCTGGAGGCGGGGGGGCATACGGTTTTGGATGTGGGGGCGCATATTTTGGATCCGGGGGATGATTATCCCGATTTTGCGGCGGCGGTGGCGCGGGCGGTGTTGGGGGGGGAGGCGGAGCGGGGGGTGGTGGTGTGCGGGAGCGGGGTGGGGGCGAGCATTGCGTCGAACAAGGCGGGGGGGATACGGGCGGGGTTGTGCCACGATACTTATACGGCGCGGCAGGGGGTGGAGCATAATGATATGAATGTTATATGTTTGGGGGGGCGGGTGATCGGGATTGAGACGGCCAAGGAGGTGATTGGGGCGTTTGTGGGGGCGGGGTATACGGGGGAGGAGCGGTTTCAGCGGCGGATTGAGAAGGTTGGGGAGATGGAGCGGGGGCTTGGGGGGGTTCAGAATATTTGACGGCATCGGCGGTAAGGGGGATCGCGCGAAAGCCCGTTGCGGCAAGCGTGACGCGCCGCAACGGGGTTGGCATCCGATTTCCGCCGCTTACGCGCGGGGCGTTTAGCGATTGGCGGTTTGGGATGCTTAGGTTGCCCTTTGCCTGGGCTGGGCCAGGCGACGGGCGATTTTTGGTATCCGGCGGTTTCCGTAGCGTCCGCCTGCGGCACCCGTTCCAGGTCAACGTAGGAGCCGGAGGTGGTGCGGATGCCGGCGGTGTCGTACAGGTCTTTCAGCGCAAAGGGTATGCCGTGCATTGGGCCGCGGTACTCGCCCCGTAGCATTTCCGCCTCGGCCGTCCGCGCCTGCGCCATCGCATCGTCCGCCGTCAGCGTCACGAAAGAATGCAGCCGGCCGTCAGTATCCGCGATGCGATCCAGGCAAGCCCGTAGCAACTCCACCGGCGACAGTTCGCCCGCCCGCAGCAATTCCCCCGCCTGGCGCATACTGAGAAAATACAGTTTGTCAGCATCATCAGCCATTTTCGTTCACCCCGTCTTGCGATATGCGGTATCCCGAACCCCCATCGCCGGCTACGCCTCCGGCCAATCGGGATGAAACGTTACCACCGGCTCCTCCGCCCCGAAGTCGATGCCATGCAACTGCGCGGCATAAGCGGCGTACAAGTCATATATGGGCTTCAGTTCCTCCACCTCCTGCGGGGACATCCCCAAGCCCGCCCGGTCGGCCATTTGTTGCAGTTCGTCAATGGAAACGTCCATCCTTCCCTCCGGCTATTCCCTGCTGCGGCCCCCATGGTTGGGAGGATTATACAACCCCGGGCAGGCCGGGCGTGGGGTTGTGATACAATCTCGCCTAGAGAAATTGCGGAATCGGATTTGTCTTGCTGAAAGAAATCTTGGGCTGCTTGCCTGCGAGGGCCAGCCGGTCTTGACCCCGACGGTGGCGCCCCCGGCAACAGCCCCAACTGCCGCCATCCGCCGACTGCCACGCCCTCACCGCCCCCGCCGACGCCATCCCCCACGCCGGAGCCGTCGCCAGCCCGGTACTTGGAGTGGTTTAACGCCCCAAGAGACACCCATCAAGCTGCCGCAGCCTGGTACATCCAAATTATCTGGGACGAGGACGCGGAGCTGGGCGCGATAGTTGCCCAATTGCCATGGGTGGATGATCAGATCAATTCGGAAGAGGAGCGGATGCTGCTGGAAGAAATCGCCCCTTTGTCTATACAAAATTTGGAATTAACCCGGCAAATTCTGGAACATCCCTAGATTGCCGATAATATCACGACCATTGAAAGGGAATCAGTGGGAATTTTCCGAAGTCTACTGAATATGCCTGGAGTCGAGGGTTCCGGTTTAGCGGAAAACCTGGTCAGCAGTCCTTGGGTTAGCGACGGACTTATACACTCGAACTGGATGCGCTGATCCGGCTGCATTCCTTGTTAGAGACTGCTGAAAAATTGGATTTTAACATAACAAAACAGTTATCGGAATCATCTTGGCTTACTGACAGAATTACGAACCGCGACATGGATGTGCTATGGCGATTTCATGTGCTGTTGGAGATTTCCTATGCGGCCAACTCTGATTTCGCAGAAAACTGATCGGATACCCTTGGGTTGTCAACGGAATTATACCCGACGAGTTGGACGCTCTGAGAATTACTGGAAACCGATGGAAGGGTGAATTCCGGTCTCATTGACAAATTGTCTGAATACTCATGGTTTTATGATGACATCAATGATAATAAACGGTCGCTGTTGTGGGAATTACGTCGGTTATGAGAAATTGATGAAGCAACAAATTCTGCTTTCGTTAAAAGTCTATCCGAGTATTCTTGGATGGCTGATGACCTCAATTATTCAGAAAGTCTTGCCCGGCACAGTTTCTATTACTTGTTGGATAATGCCGAAGAATCGACACGCACCGGGCTCGTCAAAGAGAATGTGCCCCGGCAAGTCAAAATCGACGGGCTGGCGTCATACCGCGATGCTGTGCCGCGGGCTTTTCCAACCCATCCGGTGAAACACGTCGTCAGTCAAGGCATCCGGGCGGAAATCAACAACAACCTTAGCGAGCGATAGCAGGGAACGATACGGGATAGGGATAAAACCTTGCGCGGGCTGAAGGCGCAGGAATTCAGGCAAGCCTATGTTGACTGGCTGGTTACGCATTACAACTATTTTCGCCTCCACGAAAGCCTGAAGGGTAAGCGGCCGGCGGAAGCCGCGGGAGCGGAATTGACGTTTGCCAGTTGGGAGGATGTGGCGGCGATGAAATCCGGCTAAAGGGCGATGCTGGAGCAGCTATTGCCGGGGATTGAACTGGTGAACGGGGATTGCGCCGCGGTGTTGCCGGGGTTGCCGCCCGCGGACTTAATCCTCACCTCGACACCCTATGACAATCTGCGGGAATTTGGCGGATACAACGATGCCTTTGAGTTTGACGCCGTTGCCGCGGCTTGCGCTGGCAACCTTGCGCCGGGCGGAGTGATAGTCTGGGTTACTGGAGACCAAGTCGTTGACAGCGATGAAAGCGGAACCAGTTTCACCCATGCCTTGGCCTTTAAGGTGTTGGGGCTGAAGTTTCACCAGCCATTGATTTATCAACGCCGGGCATTTCACGGGCGCGCGAATGCCTACTGCCGCGACTTTGACTATATGTTTGTATTTAGCAATGGAGTGCCTAAATCAGTCAAGCTGTTGAATGACAAGCGCAATAAAAAGGGCGGGCTACCTGCCTACACGGAGGGGTTGGAAGGGGCGGGGATGTAAAGCCGACATATATCGGGCTAACCGGCGGTAAAATTCCTGAATATGGGCGTAGAACTTCGATATGGAATTACAGTGTAGGCAAAGCGGAGGGCAATCGCAACGGGGATCTACAGCATCAGATTCTAGCGGAACATTCGGCTATATTCCCACAGGAACTTGATCAAGACCATATCCTAAGCTGGACAAACCCCGGCGATTTGGTGATTGACCCGATGGTTGGCAGCGGCACAACGCTAAGGGCGGCGGCAGACTTGGGGCGGCGGGCAGTCGAGGTAGAAATCAACCCGGGGTACTGCGATTTAATCCGGCGGCGGCTGGCGCAATCCGTGCTGCCGGTGGATGGCTAGGCTTGAACTACCCAGCAAATATAACAGATATCTCCGGCTTGTACAGGGCGGGCGCCTGGTCCACGATGGCAGGATTCCCCGCGAAAATTTCTCCGCCAACCAAGACAACCTGACCCAAACCGAGGAGGGGCGGCAAGAATGATCACCGCAACCGCTCCCCTGCAAATGATACGCGCCGAAATCAGCGTCAATCATTTTCACCGCTGGATGGGCGGCAAACGCCTGACTGACCCGGACCATACCATGCACTGCCTGCTGACCGAGGGTTTCGGCGGACTGGCCCCCAAACCCTTTCGCCTGATAACCCCCAGAGACCAGTCAACCGGCTTTCTATACGGCTACGGAACCGCCGACGCCGAAGCATTGCGGGAAGCCGCCACAATCTGCGCCGACCTGCTGCAATGCCGGGTAATCCCTTTTGGCAAACTGGACAGCAAACCAATGCCATCGGACTGGCTGGCCGGCAAACGGCTAGGCTTTGAGGTTCGCATCCGCCCTATGATCAGAAAAGCTCGGGGCACCGGGTGCCACTACGCAGAGCAGGACGCCTTCCAAGATCAGGCAGAGGGCTTCCCAAAGAACGAAATGCCCAACAGCCGGGAAAAGGTTTACGCGAATGGTTGCGCGGTCAATTTGCTAGAATCGGCGGCGCTGATTTGGACCCAATGCAGACCAGTCTGGTGTCGTTCCAGCGCGTCCGCGCCTTTCGCCAGCGCCACGCCCGATATGTCGAAGGCCCCGACGCCCTGATGCGGGGCATCCTTACCATCACCGACCCCATTGCCTTTACCGAATTGCTGAAGCGAGGCGTAGACCGACATCGCGCCTACGGATACGGTATGCTGCTCCTGAGACCCCCGGCAAGATTGGCGGCCCATAATTCAAGAGATTCCCTGGACACTCCGGGGATAGGCCCATCGCCGGAGAAATGGGCGTCGGAAAAACGCTGGTTCCCCCGCCCACGCGGGGATAGCCGCCCGGCCGGGAGACAAAAAGGCTCAAGGGCCGACTCGGACTCGAAACCGCCAGAATTCCCCACGCCGACCGCCACGGGCTGCTATGGCTGTTCCGCGGCTACCTGACAGTGCGCGACGGAACGCTCCGGTTCAACCGGTAAGGCGGGCCGGACGCCGACAGCCCGCTGGAAAGCGGCGAATGCGGAATTCCCTTCCAATCGTTATCCATGATTCTACTAGGACCCGGCTCTAGGGTAAGTCACGACGTCCTGCGGCTTGTGGCCCGCCACGGCGCAGCGCTGGTAGCGGTGGGCGAGGATGGCGTCCGCTGCTACACCCCCCGCCATTGATGCTCGACACCTCAAACGTAGCGCGGCGCCAAATGCGTGCTTGGGCCGACCCGCATGGCAGCCGCATCACCATTGCCCGCTGGCCCAGCATACGGCATTGACTGGCGCCGCCGTTACGACCAATCCGACCCCTTATGGGGCGACCTCCCCAATCAGACAATCAACCACGCCTCGGTATCGGTCCCATCGGCGGCGGTAGTGGCCGTGACCGCCATAGGCGCCATCCCTCAATTAGGATTCATCCATGAACAAAGCGGCGAAGCCTTCGCCTTGGACATCACAGATCTATTCAGAGACACCATACTGTTGCCGGCCGTTTTCCAATCGCCAAAGAAGTCGTTGAGACTGACCTGCAAGCAATGTTTCGGCACGCGGTGTGACCCGGCCGCTCATTATTGTCCCTAGACCCGATGAAAGAGCTGGAGCATTCTTGGTCGACCGGCTGGCGCTGACGCTAATCAACCGGAAACGGCTAACCCCATAGCACTTCGAGCAATACTTGGGCGACGACGTCTCACTCAACGAGGAAGACAGAAATACCTCGCTGATGGCTTACAAAAACGCAATGCTGAAGAAATAACCGATCAAGCGGCACAAGAAAAACGTCCATCGTCCTCATTTCCCCATATCCAAGCCCGCCTGCCGGCTAGAAACCGGCAAGGCGACTTGGAGCAATATCTCGCATTCATTCACAGGTACAGAATTATGTGTACTGTTAATGTTGCTGGGTAGTTCATGCCTAGCCCTCCATCGGCAGCACGGATTGCGCCAGCCGCCGCCGGATTAAATCGCAGTATTCCGGGTTGATTTCTATCCCGATTGCCCGCCGCCCCAAATCCGCCGCCGCCCTTAGCGTTGTGCCGCTGCCTACCATCGGGTCGATTACCAGATCGCCGGGGTTTGTCCAGCTTAGGATGTGGTCACGGGCAAGCCGTTGCGGGAAAATCGCCGGATGTTCGGCAAGGAATTGATAGTCTAAATCGCCTTTGAGATTGCCCGCATATTTGCCCGCGTTATAATACCAGACAGACCCCCTGCGCCCATACTCAGGCACAATCCCGCCTGTAAGCCCGACATATTGATTTTTTTGATCGCCCGTCCGCCCCAACCCGCTCATCTTGCTGGCTTTGCGCCCCCCTGTAGCAAGGTTTCGCCTATCCTCCAATATATTGGCGGTTTTGGGCTTGCCTAGGCTAAGCACAAACATATACTCGAAATCTTTATAGTAGGCATTCTTACGCATCCCGGATAGTGACCAACGCTGATAAATCATCGGTTGATGTAGCGTCAACCCCAGCGCCATAAAACGCAACGACTGCCGGAAACTTGCTCCACTTTCGCCGCCGTCAACGATCTGGTCGGCAACCACCCAGACCAGCACGCCCCCCGGCGCTAGGGTGTCAACGCAAGCGGTTGCCACGCGGTCAAAGTCGAAAGCGCCGTTATATCCGCCATATTCCCGCAGATTGTCATAGGGCGGCGAGGTGAGGATTAACTCCGCCGGCGGCAACTCCGGCAACACTGCGGCGCAATCGCCGTTCACTGGTTCGATACCCGGCAACAGATTTTCCCGCATATCCCGCCCCTTTAGCCGGATTGCATCGCCGCCACATCCTCCCAGCGATCAAAGGGGATTTCCGCTCCGGCGGCTTCCGCCGGTTTCTTTCCCTTCAGGCTTTCGTGGAGGTGAAAATAGTTGTAATGCGTAACCAGCCCGTCAACATAGGCTTGCCCGGTTTCCCGCGCCTTCAGCCCGCGCAAGGTTTTATCCCGATCCCGTATCGTTCCCTGAAGCCTTTCGGATAGGTTGTTGTTAATATCCGCCTTAACCCCCTTGCTAACGACGTGTCGCACCCGGTGGGTTGGAAAAGCCCGCGGCATCGCATCCCCAACCCATCCGTCTTGACCGCGACGGGCGGGTTGTTTGACCGTTGCCGCGCCAACGCGGTCGCCGCGTCGCGGGTTGTCCGGGCTGGCGATAGATACGCCGCCAGCAGGAATCGGGTCTGAGAATCCATCACATTGAATAGCCAATAATTCTTTCCGCCAACCTTGACGGCAACCTCATCGGCAACCCAGACCCGGCCGGTGTCAACCTTTAATGGCCGTAGCACATCATCCGCCTTTTTCGATAAATCCCTAACCCAGCGGTAAACCGTGGCCGTGTTGGTATCCCGGCCAAAGTATTCCCCGATGTTATCCGCCGTCCGGCGGTAGGATAGCCCGTCAAAATACATATCCACCGCGGCGCCCTTTTCGTGGGGCGTGGCGTGGGCGTGGGGGCCGGGCGGCTTAACCAGGTTGCCGCGCTCGTCAAGCTGGACAAGCCGCGCCCCGCCGGATGTCCGGCAAGTTTGGCAAGGTTGCCCGGTTTTCCGCTTGCAGTTGCCCCTACATAGATGCCCCATAGCCGGATATGGTATATTGGCAACCCAGCAAATGCAACAGTACACTGGGAAGGATATGAATACCCCCTATAGAATGAACCAGCCCGATAGCCGGATATTATTGTGAGGCAGCGAATTGTAGTTAGACCAATTCGTTGCCCGGAATGAATCCGCCGGCGGCGGAATGGCGAAATGGCGCGGACGCGGCGGCGTGGGGGTTGATTTGGCGCGGGCAGAAGGGATAACATTCCTGTGGGGCTAGATATGGAAACCGGGATTTCCTGCGAGGCGCAACTCTATATGCCGCTGCATACCGCTGATACTGTCTTGCCGCGAGAGGTGACCGCCGTTGGCGGCTGAACCGCCGCCGGTCAGCCCATCCGGGGCGTTGCCGCGCCGGATGGGGCGTTTTCTTTTTTTCCGCAATAAGCGGGGATTGCCGGAAACTTTATGGCGTTGCATCGCCGAGGTCATCGGCACTTGGCTGCTGGTGTTCGCCGGCACCGCGGTAGTGGCGGCGGCGGCGCTGACCGGGGCGCAGGTCGGGCTGTGGCAGGTGGCGGTGGGCGTTGCCCTGGGCGTTGCCCTGGCGATTTACCTTACCGCCGCGATTTCGGGGGCGCATCTTAATCCGGCGGTTAGTCTGGCTTTCGCCATCTTTCGCCCCCTTGAGTTTCCGCGGCGTCTGCTGGTGCCGTATTGGATTTCGCAGTTATTGGGGGCGGCGCTGGCCGGGGTATCGGTGCTGCTGCTGTACGGCTCTTTCATCCGGCGGTTCGAGGTTGAGCAGGGGATCTCGCGGGGGGAGCCGGGCAGCCAGCTTTCCGCGATGATGTTCGGGGAGTATTTTCCCAATCCGGGGTTGGCGGGAACCGGCGAGGCCGCCGCGGCGCTGGTGTCGCCGTGGGCGGCGGCGGCGGTGGAAGCCGTCGGAACGGGCATCTTGGTGCTGGTGATCTTCGGCTTGACCGACCGGCGCAACACCGCCCTGCCGGTGAAATACTTGGCGCCGGCGCTCATCGGCTTGACCGTGGGGCTGCTGATCAGTATGCTGGCGCCGCTGACCCAAGGCGGCTGGAACCCGGCCCGCGATTTCGGCCCCCGGCTGGTGGCCTTTTTCGCCGGATGGGGGGAAATGGCGATTCCAGGGCCGTCGGGGGGGTTCTGGGCCTACATCGTCGGGCCGCTTATGGGCGGGCCGGTAGGCGCGGGGGTGTATCACTTCCTGCTGCGCCCGGCTATGCCGCCGGATGATGCGGGGGAGTGACGCGGCCGGCTTGACCGAAGCTCATCCCCGATATATAATGATATCGCTATGATACATACACTCCCCCCCCCCCCCCCCCCCCGACTCTTACGGCCCGGACGTTTGGCGCTGATGATGGCCGTAGTGGTCGCAATTGTTGTTGCCTTGTTATTGGCGGCGGCCTGCGGCGGCAGTGACGTGGCCGTCATTGACCACAGCGCAGCCATCAGCCCCGGCAACTCCCTCATCGCGGAAGTGCGCGTTACTTTGTCCCGCGAGGCCCGCGTGTTCGTTGAATATGACAACCCCGAGGCGGGCCGGTTTCGCACCGCTCTCAGCGAGCCGGGAATAACCCATACCATCCCCGTGGTTAGGTTGCGCCCCGAATCGGAGTATGCCTATACTGTGGGCGTACAAGATGCCGATGGCGCAGTGGCCCTTGGGCCGTCCGGGAAGTTCACCACCGGGCGGCTGCCAGCGCCTCTTGAGGCCCGGCAGACGTGGGTCAGCGGACGAAGCACGCAGCCTTTGATTTTGACCAATTACAGCGTCGGCGATTATTTGTATTATCTCTTATGGGACGAAACAGGAAACATTGTCTGGTATTACACTCACGAGCCTGTGCTTGGACTCCATGGTGGCGCCAATACCCCTAATCGCGGTGGGATTCAGGCAATTAAGCAAAAACCCAATGGCAACTTGGTATATATAAAATCTCAGTGTTGCATAACCGAAATTACGCCTTTGGGCGAGGTGGTTGACCGGATTACGGCCGACGGTGAGGCAGGGGTCCCGCACCATGATTTTATGATTTTGGAGGACGGGCGCATTCTTTATCCCAGCGATGTGCATATAACCCTGAATGATTCGGCCAATGGCGGCGATGCGGACACCAACGTCGTTGTCGACATTCTGAATATCTGGGATCCGCAGACTGGACGCATTGAACGAGTATGGGATTCTAGGGATTTCTGGGATATTTCCGATCCGGCTCAACGGGTTGTATGGAGTGAAAGGGCTTCCCGACATCGCTGGACGCATATCAATTCGGTTAGCATAGGGACTCGCGGCAATTTTATTTTTAGCTCCCGCAACCGCCGTCAGGTTGTTTCCTTGTCCCCGGATTTCCGGTCTATAGAGTGGCAGCTCGGCGGGCCGGACAGCGATTATTCCTTTCCTAACCTCAGCGACCGATTTTATGGACAGCATACCGCGTCGGAACTGCCCAACGGCAATATTCTGGTATTTGACAATGGCAACGGACGCCCGGATTCCGAGGGCGGCGAATACTCGCGAGCCTTGGAACTGCGTCTTGACCATGACAACAACACCGCGGTTAAAGTGTGGGAATATCGCTCTACGCCGGATAGGTATGCCAGTCATATTAGTAGCGCATTTCGCTTGAACAACGGCAATACTATAGTCAATTTCGGCAATACGACCGGCGATATATTCGACCCGTTGCTATTCGTCGAAATCGACCAGGAGGGAAAGGACGGGTTCAGGGTCGAAACATTCCAAACGGGCGGCCCGCAGGATCGTGCCCGTCGCTTTCGATCTCATAGTGACATAGCCGCGGTAATGGGGGAAACTATGTTGCGGCCTCCTGCCGATCATATAGCAACGGACGATGCTGCCTACAAAAATTTATTCTATTCAATCCGGGAAACGGATGCGAGCCTGGCTGGTTTGCAGCCAGTGGCTAGGGGACATTTCGATGTGTATTTTGACGACAATAAGGTGATTTACCGCAAAGAACAGTGCGCCGTAGAAGACATATCGGATCAATTTTATCTGCACATTTTCCCGGTGGATTCCGACAACTTGCACGATGACCGCGAGCAACACGGTTTCGACAACTTGGATTTCTATTTCCGCGACCTCGGCGTTATGTGGAATGGTGATTGCCTGTCCATTGCCCATCTCCCCGGCTACGAAATCGCCCGCATCCGCACCGGGCAGCACACCCCCGACGATGAGCAGGTCTGGCAGGCGGAGTTTGCGCCGAGGCGGTAGGGGCGCAATAGGGCGGCGCGGGCGGTTGCGCTCGTGGCCCGCAGCTTGTAAAATGGCCTATCCGCCCGCGCCGGATGCCGGTTGCGCGGGGTATGCCGCAGGCAAGCCCGGCGGATGGCGATGCTTGTAAAATCAGCTTGAGGGGGCAAGCCCTGTATGGATGCCAGCAGCCTTAGAAACGTGGCCCTGCTTTCCCATTCCGGCGCCGGCAAGACCACCCTTTGCGAAGCGGCGCTCTTTGGCGCCGGGGCGGTCACCCGCCAGGGCCGGATTGAGGACGGCAATACCGTATCCGACTACGAACCCGAGGAAATCAAGCGCGGCGGCAGTATCCAAACCACGCTGATCGCCGCCATCGCCGACGGCGGCAAGGTGAATTTCCTGGACACCCCGGGCTATGACGACTTTCAGGGCGAAGTGGTCAGCGCCCTGCGGGTGGTGGAAGGCGCCGCCATTCTGGTGGCCGCGCCGTCGGGCGTGGACGTTGGCACGGAACGCGCCTGGAATATGTGCGAGGCGGGCGGCCTGCCCCGCATCATCGTCATCAACAAGATGGATCGGGAAAACGCCGATTTCAACCGCAATGTGGCCGATATTCAAGCCAGTTTCGGCCGCCAGTGCGTTCCGTTCCAAATCCCCATAGGCCAGGCCGCCGATTTCAAGGGCGTGGTCAGCGTGGCCGACCCCAACGCCGAGGTTCCCGCCGAACTGACCGATGAAGCGGAAAGCGCCCGGGAGCGGCTCATCGAAGCCGCCGCCGAAAGCGATGACGAATTGGCCGACCGCTACCTGGGCGGCGAGGAATTGACCGCCGAGGAAATCGAGGCGGCGCTGCGGGGGGCGGTGTTGCGGGGCGAGCTGGTGCCGATCCTGGCCGCATCGGCCACGGAAAACATCGGGGTGACCGAGTTTCTGGCAATGGCGCGTTCCTACCTGCCCTCGCCGGCGGACGGTGCGAAGCCGCGCCTGAGCAAGGCCGGCTCCGGCGATGCCGCGGACTACGCCGCCGACCCCAACAGGCCGCTGGCCGCGCTGGTGTTCAAGACCACCGCCGACCCCTTTGTCGGCAAGCTGTCGCTGTTCCGCGTCTACCAAGGAACCATCAGGAGCAACTCGGAAGTTTGGGACGCCAACCACAGCCAGGCCGAGCGGGTAGGCCAGCTATACCTGCCCAAGGGCAAGAGCCAGGAAAACCTGACGGAAGTGACCGCTGGCGACATCGGCGCGGTGGGCAAGCTGTCGTCCACGGTGACCGGCGACACCTTGTGCGCCCGCGATAACCAAGTGATTTTCGACCCCATCCGAATGCCGGTAGGCTACTACCGGGTGGCGGTTTCCCCGGCCTCCAAAGCCGATTTGGACAAAATGTCGATGGCCTTGAGCCGCATCGTGGAGGAAGATCCCAGCCTCCAGATGTCGCGCAACGCCAGCACCAGCGAAACACTGATTACCGGCTTGGGCGATGCGCAGATCGATGTGGCGCTGGACAAAATCAAGCGCAAGTTCGGAGCCGAGCTGCGGGTGCGCCTCCCCCGCGTGCCTTACCGCGAAACCATCACCCGCACCACGCAGGCGGAATACCGCCACAAGAAGCAGTCCGGCGGGCATGGGCAGTACGGCCACGTGCTGCTGCGCCTGGAGCCGCGGGAGCGCGACCAGGGCTTCGAGTTCGGCAACGAAGTGGTGGGCGGGCGCGTCCCCAAGGAATACATCCCATCGGTGGAAAAGGGGGTAGTCAAGGCCCTGGACGAGGGCTCGCTGGCCGGCTTCCCCATCGTCGACCTGCGGGCGGTGCTGTACGACGGCAGCTTCCACGACGTGGACTCGTCGGGGATGTCTTTCGAGATCGCCAGCGTCCAGGCATTGAAAAAGGGCGTAAGCGACGCCAGCCCCATCCTGCTGGAGCCGGTGATGCGCCTGTCGGTAACGGTGCCGGAAGCCTACACCGGCGACGTGATGAGCGACCTCAACGGCAAGCGGGGCCGGATACTGGGGATGAACCCGGAGGGCCGGGTAACGGTGATCGACGCCGAAGTGCCGCAGTCAGAGCTACTGCGCTACGCCCAAGATCTGCGCTCCTTGACCCAAGGCCGCGGGTCGTATTCGATGGAGTACGACCATTATGAGCCGGTGCCGGCGAACTTGGAGCCGCGCGTCATCCAGGAAGCGAAACGGCAGCGGGATGAGGATGATTAGCACCCGGGAGTTTGAATTCCGCGGCTCATCTAACGCAGGGGCAGATCTGAGATCTGCCCCTTGATTTTTGGCTATCATCCAATGGGTTAAGCGCGTTGTACGAGATGGGGCGGCTAGTTTCCGGCAAACACCTGCGCCACCGGAATGCTCAAGCCGGGAATTAACAGGGTGGTCAGTTCGTCGCCGATGCCGTATATCCCCCGCTCCGCGTATTCGCCGCCATCCAGTATCAGTACGCGGATAGTCCGGGTTTCCGGGTCAACCTGCCAGTATTCCAGGACGCCGAAATGGGCGTAGCGGCAGCGTTTCAGTTCCCGATCGCGCCGCCGGGTGGACGGCGACAGCACTTCTACCACCAATTCGGGCGGCCCCTCTACCCCTCGCCTGGTGATTATGTGCAGCCTGTCTGTTGATACGAATATCAAGTCAGGCTGGAAAGTATCTCCGTCGGCGAAAATCACATCAATGGGGGCGTAATAGACCCGGCCAAGCCTTTTTTCCAACACTGCCGGCCCGATCAACAAAAAAAGATAGGCGGAAACTTCCTGATGCCGCGGATTGGGTGCTGGCGCCATATACAACACTCCGTCAATCACTTCGTACTGTTTGCCGTCATCGGGCAAGCGGCAATAATCCGCGTAAGTGTATCCGGCTTTGGCTTGCATAGTGGTAGTGGTCATTGCGCCCTCCTTTGCGGGCGGGATGAGGCGGCTAGTTTCCGGCAAACACCTGCGCCACCGGAATGATCAAGCCGGGAATTAACGGGGTAGTCAGTTCGTCGCCGATGCCGTACACCCCCCGCTCTGCGTATTCGCCGCCTTCCAGTATCAGCACGCGGATGGTTCGGGTTTCCGGGTCAACCTGCCAGTATTCCAGGACACCGAAATGGGCGTAGCGGCGGCGTTTCAGTTCCCGATCGCGCCGCCGGGTGGACGGCGACAGCACTTCTACCACCAACTCGGGAGGCCCCTCTACCCCCCGCCTGGTGATTATGTGCAGCCTGTCCTTTGACACGAATATCAAATCAGGCTGTAGTACGTCGCCGTTGGCGAGAATCACGTCAATGGGGGAATAATAGATTCTGCCCAGTCCATTTTCCATCACCGTCTCTCTGAGCAGCCAATGAAGGTTGCCCGAAGTCCATTGATGCCGCGGATGGGGCGCTGGCGCCATATACAACACTCCGTCAATCACTTCGTACTGTTTGCCGTCATCGGGCAAGCGGCAATAATCCGCGTAAGTGTATCCGGTTGTGGCCTGCTTGGTCGTCATTGCGTCCTCCTTTGCGGGCGGGATGGGGCGGCTTAGAACGCCCACGTCGGTTGGTATTCGCCGAAAACTTCGCGGAAAACGTCCATCATTTCGCCCAATGTAGCGTAGGCTTTGGCGGCTTCAATCAGCGGGGGCATCAGATTTTCGGAGCCGCGGGCGGCGGTTTCCAGAGCGCGGAGCTTTTCCGTCACTTCGCGGTTATCGCGGCGGCGGCGGACTTCGTTGATGCTTTCGATTTGCCGGCGTTCCCCCTCGCGGTCTACCCGCAGCAACGGAATGTCCACTTCCTCGCCGGTATTATATTCGTTGACGCCTACGGTAATGCGTTCCTTGCGATCTTCCTCCATCTGGTAAATATAGGCGGCATCGGCGATTTCCCGTTGCAGGAATCCGGTTTCCAGGGCCGGAATTACGCCGCCCACATCCTCGATGCGCCGGAAATAATCATAGCTGCCCGACTCCAGTTGACCGGTCATTACTTCCAGGAAATAGCTGCCGCCCAGCGGGTCTACGGTGTCGGTTACGCCGGTTTCGTGGGCGATAATTTGCTGCGTGCGCAGGGCCTGGAGTGCCGCTTCCTCCGACGGCAGCGCCCAGGCTTCGTCTTTGCTGTTGGTGTGCAGCGACTGGCAACCGCCCAACACCGCGGCCAATGCTTGCAGAGAAACGCGCACTACATTGTTCTCCGGCTGCTGCGCGGTCAGCGACTGGCCGGAAGTCTGGGCGTGAAACCGCAGCTTGTGCGAGCGGCTGTCGGCGGCGCCGAAAGTGTCGCGCATCTCTTGCGCCCAAATGCGGCGGGCGGCCCGGAATTTGCCGATTTCCTCGAAAAAGTTGTTGTGTACATTGAAAAAGAAACTCAGACGCGGCGCGAATTCATCCACCGCCAGCCCGCGCTCCTGTGCATGGCGAACATACTCAAAGCCGTCGGCCAAAGTGAACGCCAGTTCCTGCACCGCATTGGAGCCGGCCTCGCGAATATGGTAGCCGCTGATGCTGATCGGATTCCAGCGGGGAACGCGGCGGGCGCCGAACTCTACAGTGTCGGTGACCAACCGCATCGAGGGCCGGGGCGGGAAAATGTATTCATTCTGCGCGATGTATTCTTTCAGAATATCATTCTGAATTGTGCCGCCGATTTGCCCCAAATCGGCGCCTTGTTTTTCTGCCACCGCCAAATACATCGCCCAAATAATGGCGGCGGGGGCGTTGATAGTCATTGATGTAGTTATGCGGTCCAAGCGGATGCCGTCGAACAAGGTTTCCATATCGGCCAGCGACGACACGGCGACGCCGCAGGTGCCGAACTCGCCAAAGGCGCGGGGATCATCGGTGTCGTAGCCGTACAGCGTAGGCATATCGAAAGCCACCGACAGGCCGGTCTGCCCCTGCTCCAGCAGAAACTTGAACCGCTGATTAGTTTCCTGCGGCCGCCCGAACCCGGCGAACATACGGAAAGTCCACAAGCGCCCCCGGTAGCCGGTATCATGAATGCCGCGCAGATAAGGAAACTCGCCGGGCAACCCCTCCGATTCCATATACGTACCATCGGCGGTATCGGCGGGGGTATAGACCTGCTCCACCGGCAGTTGCGACGGGGTGCGAAACTCGGGGCGGCGCTGGTCGCCGGGGCGCTGCCGCCCCCGCCACTGGCCCACGCGCTCGGTCAGCTCACGCAGTTCGTTGTCGGAAATCAAGGGATACCTCCCTGGGCGCCGGAGCTAAAACATCCGGGGCGGAATGAACGGCGCCCGCGGGCGGCCGTCGGGGAATTGCCCAGAGCCAGTCTAGCCACCGGCAACGGCAAGTGTCAACGCAGGCGGGCCGGCCGCCATTGGGGTATAATAGCGGGAATGACAGAAATGACGGAAATGATGAATTGGACCCTAATCACCTACCTGCAAGCGGGCGCCTACATCGCCATAATGATCGCCGTCTTTGGAGGGCCGCAAATGCTATCCAGCTACTTTGAAGCCCGAAACCGCCGCGCCGACCGCCTGGAAAACGAATCCAACACAGAACGCCGCCACCGGGAGGTAATGGACGCCGAAGCCCGCCGGGAGGAACGCCGGGAAGAGCGCCGCCTGGAGGAGCGGCGGGAAGAAAGGCAACGAGAGCAGGAGGATCGGCGGCAGGAAGAAGAACGCCGGCAAGAAGAGCGGCGGCAGGAAGCGGAGCTGCGCCGCCAAGAATCGGAAGCCGCGGAACGCCGCCATCAGGAACTGCTGACCGCCCTGATCGCCGCCATCAGCAACGGCCGGGATCGGGGCGATGACCAGAGCCGGCTTGTCGAAACCCTGCGGCAAACCGTAGAAGCCCTCGCTATCGAGAACGCCAGACTGAGGCAACGGAACGGCAACCCCCCGCCCCAAGCAACCCCCGGGGAATGACGGCCAGGATACAGCCGGGCATACCCGCCGATGGCGGGTGTCAACGCAGGAGGGCCGTCCGCCCGCCATTGCGGTATAATGGCGGCAATGTCGGAAATGTTGGAGGGCCGCAAATGCTATCCAGCTATTTTGAAGCCCGAAACCGCCGCGCCGACCGCCTGGAAAACGAATCCAACGCAGAACGCCGCCACCGGGAGGCAATGGACGCCGAAGCCCGGCGGGAAGAGCGCCGCCAGGAGGAGCGGCGACAGGAAACGGAAGCCGCAGAACGCCGCCACCAAGAGTTGATGACCGCGCTGATTGCCGCCATCAGCAACGGCCGGAATCAAGGAGGGGATCAGACCCGGCTTGTCGAAACCCTGCTACAGAGGGTTGAGGCGCTTGAGGCTGAGAACGCCAGGCTACGGCAGCGAAACGGCAACGGCAATCCCCCGCCCCAAGCACCCCCCGGGGAATGACGGCCAGGATACCGCCGGGCATACCCACCGCCGGCAACCCCCCAATCAAAACTGAGGTAACAACTAAAATGCCCCCCTTGCGAACATACCTGTTGCGCCTTTGCGCACCCGCATTGCTTCTATTGCCCCTGCTCGCAGCCTGCAACGCCGCCGAACCTACGCCCACTCCCACAAATACCCCGCCGCCGGGATCGCCTGAAACGGACCGGGAAGCACTGATTGCCCTTTACCATTCAGCTAATGGCGAAAATTGGTATAGTCCATGGCAGATTGACGCGCCAATGGATGAATGGCGTGGTGTCACTATTGACTCCGAGGGACGTGTTGTTAAACTGAAACTTTACAATGACAAGTTAATAGGATACCTGCCGCCGGATCTGGGCAACCTTGGCGGCCTGAAAGTGTTGAACCTCGGCGGGTACTCGACTTTGGAAGACAGGAGCCAGTTGAGTGGCAGAATACCACCGGAACTTGGCAACCTAGCTAATTTAACAGAGCTGCATCTAGGCGGGAACCAATTGAGCGGTGAGATACCACCGGAGCTGGGCAACCTAGCCAATTTGACAAGCCTGGAACTCAGAGGGAACCAGTTGAGCGGTAAGATACCGCCGGAGTTGGGCAATCTCACCCGATTGACAAGGCTGGAACTCAGCCGTAACCAGTTGAGCGGTGAGATGCCGCCGGAGCTAGGCAATCTTGCTAACTTGACATTCCTAAATTTCATATTGAACCAGTTGAGTGGAGGGATACCGCTAGAACTAGGAAACCTCGTCAACTTGCGAAGTCTACTTCTCGCCGGGAATCAGTTGAGCAGAGAAATACCTCCGGAACTGGCAAACCTATACAACTTAGTATATCTGGATATACGCTGGAATCAGTTGAGCGGGGATATCCCGTTGGAACTAGGCAACCTCGTAAATTTACGATATCTAGCTATCGGCATGAACCAGTTGAGCGGTTGCATACCGAGAAGTTTGGAAAATCGGTTGGATCTATATGCTACTGACCTGGTTTCCGACTTGGGCGGACTGCCATTCTGCTTCGAGTAAGGCGTTGGCTCATATCATCAGCGGCCTTTTCTGAAAATCACGGTAAACTGCACGAAGAAATATCGAAATCCTTGGGATTGAAAACGCAAGACTGCGCCGACAAAACAGCAATCCCCGCCCAAGAGCACCCGGGGAATGATGGCTAGAGGCCGGGCATACACACTGCTGGCAAGCCAAATCAAAACCGAGGCAATGACTGAAATGCTCTACCTGCGAACATATCTTTTGCGCTTTTGCGCCTTCGCGCTGATTTTCTTACTTCTGCTTGCGGGTTGCAACACCGCGCCGCCTGAGTCGCCTGAAACGGACCGGGAAGCGCTGATTGCCCTTTACAATTCCGCCAATGGCGAAGAATGGGATAACCCATGGCAGATCGATGCTCCGATGGATGAATGGCACGGTGTCACTGTCGACTCTAGAGGGCGTGTTGTTGAACTGGACCTTGAAGATAACAGTTTAAGCGGGTATCTGCCGGCGGAGTTAGGCAATCTTTCCCACCTAAAATTGCTGAATCTCAGCGATAACCGATTGAAAGAGGAGATACCGGCGGAGTTGGGCAATCTCGCCAGATTGGAAGTCTTGAACCTCAACGATAATATATTGAGTGGGGAGATACCGGCGGAATTGGGCAACCTCGCCAACTTGGAATACTTGTACCTCTGGTATAACTGGTTGAGTGGGGGGATACCTGCGGAGTTGGGCAACCTCGCCAACTTGGAATACTTGGATCTCGCGTTTAATCAGTTGAGTGGGGAGATACCGGCAGAGCTGGGCAACCTCGCCAGCTTGACAGAACTGGAACTTGGCTATAATCAGTTAAGTGGGGAGATACCGCTAGATCTGGGCAACCTTGCCAACCTAACAAGGCTGTGGCTTAGCGGAAACCAGTTAAGCGGAAAGATACCGCCGGAGTTAGGCAATCTCACCAGCTTGAAAGATATGTGGCTTAGCGAGAACCATTTGAGCGGGGAGATACCGGCGGAGCTGGGCAACCTCGCCAACTTGACAAACATAGATCTCACAGATAACCAGTTGATCGGGTGCATACCGGTAGAACTGAGTAGCCTAGCCAACTTGACAACCCTACGGATTGACGGGAATCAGTTGAGCGGGTGCATAAAAAGAAGTTTGGAAAATCGGTTCAATATGCGTTATTCCGATTAGAAGGTATTGGCGCAGATCAGCAACGGCCTCTCCGAAAATCACCCGCAAACGCACGAGGCGTATCAGTGAACTTGGTTTCCCGTGCATCCTATGGTGATAACCCCGGAAATCCCCCTTGCGGCGCGGCTGCTATCTGGTGATGCGGACGAAACGGCGGCGGCCGGAGCGAATTACGTCTCCGGGGTTTATGTCTGCGCCTTTGCCAACGATTAGGGGGGTGCGAGTGCCGTCTGGATGGATAACTTCTATTGCGTTTTGAGACATAAGGCGGCGTGCCTCGCTGATGCTATTGGCCAAGCCTACGTCAACCAGCATACGCATCAGACTTCCGCCACTACTTTTTATAATGGATTCCTCGCTGTACTCCGGCATATCATCCGGCAGCCCGCGCCCCTGCACCACCCGCTCGAAGTGCGCCCGCGCCGCGTCGGCGGCAACCGCATCGTGAAACTGCCGCGTAATATCCCACGCCAGCCGCTTCTTGTGTTCCATCGGATTCACCGCGCCCTCAACCAAATCCCGCTCCACGCCAGCCAAATCGGCGGCAGGCAGATCCGTAAGCAGTTCGTACCAGCGCACTATCTGCCCGTCGGCGATGGACATTACCTTGCCGTACATATCGTTGGGCGGCTCGTCTACCGATATGTAGTTGCCCAGGCTTTTGCTCATTTTTTGTACGCCGTCGGTGCCGGGGAGGATCGGCATCATAAAACATTGTTGCGGGGTTTGGCCCATCATTCCTTGCAGCTCGCGGCCTACCAGCAGATTGAACATCTGGTCGGTGCCGCCGAACTCTACATCCGACTCGATGGCTACCGAGTCGTAGGCTTGCAGCAACGGGTAGAGCAGTTCGGTCAGCGCGATGGGGCGCTGTTCGGCGTAGCGCTGGGCGAAGTCGGCCCGTTGCAGGAACTGCGCCACGGTGAAACGTCCCGTAAGCCCGATGATGTCGGCCAGGGTGAACTTGCAGAACCATTCGCTTTGTTCGACCACTTGGGTGCGTTCCCGATCTACCACCTTGAAAAACTGCCGCAGGTAGGATTGGGCGTTGTCCATCACCTCTTGGTGGGTGAGCATCGGGCGGGTGGCCGACTGGCCGCTGGGGTCGCCGATTTGCGCCGTCCAGTCGCCCACTATCAGGATTACTTGGTGGCCCAAATCCTGCAATTGGCGCAGCTTGCGGAGGCCCACTACATGGCCCAAGTGAATGTCGGGGCGGCTGGGGTCGAAGCCCATCTTGAGCCGCAACGGACGCCCCGACTGTAACAGCCGCAGGAACTCGTCGCGGGATATGATGTCGCTTACCCCGCGGTTGATGATGAGGTCCAAAGTTTCGTCGCTTATCATTGCCGGGGTTCACCCCCACCCTAACCCTCCCCCTGAGGGGGAGGGGATTATTGTAGCGAACTATCCCTATAGTAATAGGCTATGCGGAGCGGGCCAGCACGGCGCGGGAATCGGCTACATCCTGCTCGATGCGGGCTATGAGGCGGTCTATGTCGGCGAAAGTTTCTTGATTTCGCACTTTTTCGACAAATTCGACGGTCATATCTTGGCCGTAGAGATCGCCGCTGAAGTCCATTACATAGACCTCCACCAGCCGCTGGGTTAGCCCGAAAGTGGGGCGGACGCCGATGGACGTAGCCGATGGCCGCCGCCGCCCGCCGATTACGGCCCATGTGGCGTAGATCCCGTCGCCGGGCCACAGCAGGCCGGCGCTGATATCCAGGTTGGCGGTGGGGAAGCCCAGGGTGCGCCCCCGCTGGTCGCCCACCACCACCTTGCCGCTCAGGGTATGGCTGCGCCCCAGCAGCCGGGTGCCGCCGGCAACGTCCCCGGCGACCAGCGCCTCGCGGATGATGCGGCTTTTTACCGGCTGGCCGTTGATTTCCAAAGGCGGCACCGTCCGCGCCCAAAACCCCAGCCTTTCGCCCTCGGCCTGCATATAGGCCAAATCGCCCTCGCGCCCCTGCCCCAGCGCCGAATCGGGGCCCAGCACCAGCCCTTTCATCCGCATCGCCCCCCGCAACAACTCGGCGAATTGGCGGGCGGAAACTTGCGACAGCTCCTCGGTGAACTCCAGCGGCACCACCAGCTCGACCCCGGCCTCCCGCAGCAGCCCGATTTTATGCTCCGGCGTGGTAAGGTAGCTGGGGAATGTGCCGGGACGGAAAACGGTCACCGGCCGGTTGGAAAAGGTAATCACCGCCGGGGCGCAGCCGGGCGCGGCCCAGTCCATCAGGTGGTTAAGCAAGTGCCGGTGACCCAGATGCACCCCATCGAACACGCCGACGGTCAGCACTGTGTCTCGATCCGGGGCGATACCGGCCAATTGCTGGCGGAAGCTCATCGGTTTCGTGGTCCCCTGTACTTTCCGGTCTGCCCCGTAATCGGGGGAACGGCAACCGCAACGCCGTAGCCGGGGCGCAAACCCCCGCCGTCCGCCGCCAATGCCGCGAGCGGATGTTAGCACAGCCCCCCCGGAGCGTCAACTTGCCCCGGCGCCTAACCCCGCCTTTCCTGATAATTCCCCACCCTAATATCTATCCCGCCATAATATCCCCGCAACCCCCATTCCTCTAGCGCGTATTCACGCCGGGGGAATAATTTTCGCAGACGAAAATGACCGGCCGCGAAAAACTAGGCCACCATCCACCAAGGATCCTCCAGCAACCCCTTCAAGGTTTGCAGGAAAGCCGCCGCCGGCGCCCCGTCCAGGGCGCAGTGGTCAAAGGTCAGGCTAAGATACATCGTTTCCCCCTTGCCCACTTCGCCGTTGACGATCACCGGCTTTTCCGCAACCCGCCCCACGCCCAAAATGGCGACTTGGGGCGGGTTGATTATCGGCGTGAAAGCGTCAATTTCGTTGGCGCCCAAGTTGGTTATGGTAAAAGTGCCGCCGCTGATTTCCTCCGGCCGCGGACGCCCCGCACGGGTGCGCTCCGCCAAATCGCGGGATTCCGCCGCCAGCCGCGCCAGCGACTTGCCGTCCGCCTGCCGGATTACCGGCGTCACCAGCCCCTCGTCCAACGCCACCGCCAGCCCGATGTTGATTTCGCGCAAAACCCGCACCTCCTCGCCCCCATCATCCGCCGCGGCGCGAATGGCGTTCAACCGCGGGTGACGCCGCAACGCTTCCGCCGCCGCCTTGACCACCACCGCCAACGGCCCAATCCCGCCCCCCGCATCGCCGCCCTGATGCCGCGAAAGCCCGCGCCGCAGCCGCATCGCCTCGGTAACATTGGCCTCGGTAGTAAGCGTCACCTGCGCCGAAGCCCGCAAGCTATCCAACATCCGCCCCGCCACCGCCCCCCGAATCCCCGTCAAGGGAACAACCTCGGCAACACCATCCGCCCCATCCGCCTCAACTCCAACACTCTGCCCTCCAACCCCTGCCGTACCCTCTGCCCCAACCCGTTCACCACGCCCCCCAACCCTATCATCCTGCCCCCCAACCCCGTCATCCTGAGCTTGTCGCAGGATGGCCGCCTCCACATCCGCAATCAGTATCCGCCCTTGCGGCCCGGTACCCGAAACCTGCGCCAAGTCAATCCCCTGTTCCCGCGCCAATCGCCGCGCCGCCGGCACCACCGGCGTCCGCCGGACATCCCCCGCCGCCGTACCCGCCGCATCAGCAGATTCCTCGTCCGGTTCGCCGATAACGCACAGCACGCCCCGGATCGGCACGATTTCCCCCTCCCCGGCCACGATGCGCGTAAGGATCCCCGACGCGGTCGACTCCAGCTCCGTTTGCAGCTTGGCGGTCTCCACCTCCACGATCGGCTCCCCCTCCGCCACCGCATCCCCCTCCCGCTTCAGCCAGCGGACGATGGTGCCATCCTGCATTTCCATCCCCCACTGCGGCAGCACAATCTCCGTCGCCATAACTTACAACCCCCGATGACTATGACATTGTGACGCGGACGGCGTCGGCGATGGATTCGGCGGTGGGGTAGCACAAGGGCTCCAGCGCCGGGCTAAAAGGGATATGGACGTTAATCGTGCCAAGCCGCTGGATCGGCGCCTGCAAATCCCAGAACCCCTCCATCGCCACAATCGCCGCGATTTCGCTGGCGGCGCTGCAAGTCTTGTGCGCCATATCCACCACCACCAGCCGCCCCGTCTTGGCTACCGACCCCAGGATCGCCGCCTTGTCCAACGGCACCAGAGTGCGCGGGTCAATCACTTCGGCGGATATCCCTTCCTCCGCCAGCGCATCCGCCGCCGCCAGCGCCCGCGGCACCATCCCCCCGATCGCCACGATGGTGGCATCACTGCCCTCGCGTTTCACATCGGCCTGGCCCAACGGGATAGTGTACTCATCCTCCGGCACCACCGCCCGGGCGCCCAGGATCGTCCGGTCTTCCCAAAAGATCACCGGATCATCGGTCCGGATCGCCGACTTCAGCAGCCCCTTGCCGTCATAGGCGTTGCTGGCGAACACGATCTTGAAACCGGGGATGTTCATAAACAGCGGGTGCGAGCGGTCGGAATGATGCGCCGCCATACTCCCCCCGTAATACATCGCCGCCCGGTACACAATCGGCAGATTAACCTGCCCCCCGAACATATACCGCATCTTGGACGCCTGGCTCACCAGCTGATCCATCCCCACCCACATAAAGCTGGACAGGCTTTCCACGATCGGCCGCATTCCCACCGCCGCGGCCCCTACCGCCGCCCCGAAAAAGGCGTTTTCCGACAGCGGGCAATCGCGCACCCGCTCCCCGCCGAACTCGGCGAACAACCCGCCCGACGCCCCGTAAACCCCCTTTTGGATATCCTCCCCCATAATAAACACGCGCTCGTCCAGGCGCATTTCCTCCCGCATCGCCTCGTTAATCGCCTGCGTGTAGGTGATATTGCGGTTCTGCGTTTCCGTAACCATCCGACTTACTCCTTGCCCCGGCCGCGGTTTCTACTCCAGCGGAATAGGATCGGCGAACATATCCTCCCAAACTTCCGACGGATCCGGGTACGGGCTTTCCCGCGCAAAGGTCACCGCCTCCTCGATTTCCGCCTTGACCTCCCGCTCCAAGTCGTCCAATTCCGCCGCCGCCGCGATGTTCTGCTCCACCAAAAGGGCGCGGTGAATATCCAGCGGATCCCGCCGCCGCCACTGCTCCACCTCATCATCCTCCCGGTACGGGCTGCGGACGATGCGCCCCAACCCCAAGGAATGGTCATAATAGCGGTAAGTGCGCCCCTCCACCAACGTCGGCCCCTGCCCCGCCCGGGCGCGGGCCACCGCCTGCGTCACCGCCTCATGCATCGCCAGCGCATCCTGCCCATCCACCAGCACCCCGGGGATGGAATACGCCGCCGCCCGATCCGATATGTTGTCCGACGCCACCATTTCCTTGAAACTGCTGGTAACGGCGTACTGGTTGTTTTCGCACAGGAAAATCACCGGCAGCTTCCAAACCGCCGCCAAGTTGATCGACTCGTGAAACGCCCCTTCATTGCTGGCCCCGTCGCCGAAAAAGCACACCGCCACCCGGTCGTTGCCCTGCAAACGGCTGCCCAAAGCCGCCCCCACCGCCACCGGAATGGACGACCCCAAAATCCCCGACTCCCCCAAAATCCCGATGCTGAAATCGGCCAAATGCATCGAACCGCCCTTGCCCTTGCAAATGCCCGTGCGCTTGCCCAGCAGCTCCGCCATCGCCGTCCGCACATCCCCGCCCTTGGCGATCGGATGCCCGTGGGAGCGGTGATTGCCCGTCATCCAATCATCGTCCCGCAGCGCCATACACGCCCCCACCGCCACCGCTTCCTCCCCGATATACGAATGCGCCGCCCCAACGATTTCCCCCCGCTCCACCAACCCGATCACCGCCTCCTCAAAATGCCGGATCCGCAACATCCGCCGCATCATCTCCATCAGAGCCGCCTTATCCAACATAACCCGCGCCTCCTAACCATCATTACCCCCATCATCCCCGCCCATAAGCAAGAATCCGCCAAGCAAACAAGCACCACCACCGGAATAATACCAGAAATCCGCCCCCGGCAACGAATTATCCGGCAACCGCCCCCAAATCCCCGCCCTCATCCGCCAACTAATGACCCTTCCCCCTTGCCAACCCCCCAAACCCCACCATAGAATAAAATCGCATAAACTCCAAAAACCCCGCCCGCAGCCCCGGCCCGCCCCAACTGAAACAGGAGAAACCATTATGCCCATCCTAAAACGGGCCAACGCCGAAACCAGCGAAGGCTACCCCGGCATCCCCCGCGCCACCCTGGTCAGCGCCGAACACGGCGCCCAATCCCTCTGGGTCGGACACCTCGAAGTCGCCCCCGGCGCCGTCGTCACCACCCACATCCACCCCGACACCGAGGAAGCGATGGTCATCATCCAGGGCCAACTTGAAGCCATCCTCGGCGACGAAACCGTCACCCTCGGCCCCGGCGACACCGTCCTGGCCCCCGCCGGCGTCAAGCACGGCTTCGTCAACCGCTCCGCCGGCCAGGCCGCCCTCCTCGCCGTATTCCCCAAAACCGAATTCCAGCGCATCCCGGTAGAATAACCCCGCTTTTCGTAACCCAACAGGCGAATGTTGCCTATTGCCAACCCCGCCCCGAAATTGATAGACTCCATCAAATCAGGCAATGCGGGCCAACCGCAACCGGGCGGCGCTCCATCCTAAAGCCGCCCCAATTCTGGAGCCGGAGGAGGCGTATGGTACTCACGAATATCTCCGACGATATGTTCAGCCCCGCCGCGATTAACGACCCGTACACCTACTATGGCCGGCTGCGGGAGGAGGATCCCGTCCATTGGAACGAGCTGTATGAGCTCTGGGTCGTCACCCGCCACGACGACCTGGTCTGGCTCACCCGCAACCACGAAAAGTTTTCCAGCGCCACTTTCCTCAACGACCCCCGCCCCGCCTACCCCGCCATCTACGAATCCGATGAGGAAATCTACCGGATGGCCTGCGAATACCAGGGGATGATGTTCATCCAGCACGACCGCCCCGCCCACCTCGATATGCGCAAGGTGGTGCATCGCTTCTTTACCCCCAAGTCGATGGAGGAATGGCGCCCCCTAGTGATTTCCGCCACCCACCACCTATTGGACCAAGCCGAGGGGCAAGGCAGCGTCGACCTGATGCGCGACTTGGCCGTTCCGCTCCCCTTGCTGGTCATCGCCGAAATGATGGGCGTCCCCGAATCCGACCGCCCCTACATCCGCGCCTTGTCCGAAAAGCTGCTCCACAACAACCGCGGCGAACCCGACCGCTACCGCACCCTGATGGAAGGCGTCAACGGTATGTTCGACTACTGCGGCCCGCTGCTGGACGAGCGCAAGGAAAGCCCCGGCGACGACTTTATATCCGTCCTCGCCGCCGGCGAAAAGGAGGGCGTATTCACCCGCGCCCACACCCTATCCAACACCGCCCTGCTGCTCATCGCCGGCCACGAAACCACGATCAACCTGATCTGCAACGGCACCAAGGCGTTTATGGAAAACCGCGACCAGTGGGATCTGTTCCGCCAGGACACCGAGGGAATGATGGTCCGCGCCGCCGAGGAAGCCCTCCGCTACGATTCCCCGGTCAAAACCCTGCCCCGCCTCGCCAGCGAGGATGTGGAACTGCGCGGCCGTCAAATCAAAAAGAACGACCGCGTCCGCTGGGTAATCCCCTCCGCCAACCGCGACCCCGAAAAGTTCGACCGCCCCGACGCAATGGACATCACCCGCTGGCCCAACCCCCACGTAGCCTTCGGCGCCGGCGTCCACCACTGCCTCGGCGCCACCATCGCCCGCGTCGAGGGCCAAGAAGTGTTCCGCGCCCTAGCCGACCGCTACCCCAACCTCGAACTAGTCCCCCACCAATCCGAATACCAACCCACCATGGCCCTACGCTCCATGAAGCAACTCCCCGTCCACCTGAACGCCAACTAGCGCAACGCTTGCGGCGGGGAAATGGCAGGGGCGCACCGCAACCGGGCGCCCCTGCTCTCACCAGCAAGAATTTGGCGGCTAACGGCGGCCAAAAGCCCCCGCTATATCCGCTAGTGTACGGCCCTCGAAATTGCCAAGCTCGATTTGCGCTACTTTCAGATATTGCCAACTAACCCCCGTTAGGGCGGTGGCATTCCGGCACCAATGGCTGGCGGCGCGGTCTTTGTTGGCGACGTTCGTGTCTTCCTGCCCTTTTGTTTCAATCAAGTAATGCCGGCCGTCGGCATCCACGGCTACGAAATCGGGGTAGTAGTTGCGTAGGTTGCCGGTGTTGGCTATATACTGAATCTTGAAACCCAATGCCATAGGCAACTTGGCGAAGCGCACAACATCGGGCGCGGCCTCCAGAATCCTGGCGAACTCCGCCTCAAATTGATTATCGGCGGCCACCAAGTTGAAAACCGACTTGGTGGCATCATAAGTTGGGCGCGACCACGGGAAAGGTTGAGTATCCAATAGCCGGATGGCCGGATCAGTGATCACCGGCCGGATTTCTTGCCGCAGCAACGGGCGGATCGCCCCGTTGAATCCTTGCACCGTAAAGTACCCGACAACCGGATTCGCCAGTGCCGCCGCCATTGAATTGTCGTCCAAGTCGATCGGTTGCCCGAAAGCGCGGCGGCTGAAAAACTCTCTCAACTTTCCGTAAATCACATCGAAATGTCCGGGCAAAGCCAATTCCGCGCTTATCCTGCTCGCGTAATGGCTGATCACTTCCCCGCAAGTATTAGGCGTATGTAAGCGGTATGTCCGCTCCACTACAATGGCATCAGTAAGAGCGTCCACCCCCAAATATTCAAAGGTTTTGTCCTCCAACGGGTCGGGGGAAAACGGCAGATGGTCAACGGAAACGTTGGCGACATCCAACCCCTCAATCAACGCGCGGGTATCCGTCGTCCGCTCATAGCTCGGCGAAATGCTGGGTATGGCTATATCCATATCCGCCTTTTCCGGGTCCGGCATAATCGTGACTATCACCACTGGATTGGCATCCAAATCTTGAACCGGAGTTGAAACCCCCTCATCGCGCTCCAAGTTCTCTACGAACTCCATAAACTTTTCCGTGCCTATGACATCCACCTGCTCATCGTAACCCGTCCCGCCGGGAAACATCAGCCGCAGACCGCGACCGATGGCTTGTTCCGGCAGGATGTTGGCCGCAGATGTGTATGGGCGCAACCCCAAAACTACGGTCACATTGCGAACATCCCAACCTTCCCGCAACATCATTACGCTTACCACTGCGTTGATACTGCTGTCAGGGGAATCTATATTCCTTACTACCTGCCGCGCGTTTTCCAAGTCTTTGCGGGACACTTCCCCTGCCCTATCTATATGGATTACTTGCAACTTGCCGTCACCAAAATTACTGGAATAAGTCCTTTGCAAATACGCCCCCACGTTGTCGGCGTCTCTGGCGCTCTCCATCATAACAAACAGCACAGGCTTTTTATTCAGAGGCGCCAATTGCTCCCGATACTCATCCCACCGCCGTACCGCCGCCGTGATGTAGGCTCCATAGCGCACTGATGCGTCATCAGAGGCCGACTCGCCGGCGCCGCGCACTTCGCCCGCAATAGGCCGCTTGACAATGCCGTCGTCTATCGCCGCCCGCAACGGATAGTCATAGATCACCCACGGAAACAACGTGCCATCGTTGAACCGTGGCGTGGCGCTGAAATCCAGTTGCGCCATAAACCGGCCTGCCGGGAGGTCATCCCGCAACCGCCGGATGGTCTGGTTCCATTCCGAATCTTCATCATGCGTATGATGCGCTTCATCGTTGATTACCATGCACAGCCCGCCGCGCCGCACAATCCAATCAGCGAAATCATCCCCATCCTGAACGGTGTCACTGGCCGCCGGCCCCAACAAGGCGGCGATGGGCGCGGGCGGGCCGCCTCTGCCGCGCCCCCGGCGGGTCTGCCGGGTTTCATACAACTGCTGGATGTTAGTGACATACACCACGCCATCGGAAGCCGCGTCCGTAGCGTCCCCGCGCATCACAAAACGCACATCCCGCCACTGACCGGCAAATTCCGGCGGAACCATCGGATACCGCCGGAATACCTCGCCCCCGTTGAAATCCCCGGCCAGCCGCTCAAATACAATGACATTGGGCGCCACTATCAGAAAGTTCTTGGCGTAATCCCCGCCCTCCGGTTCGTTTATTGCATTCAGGTAGCTCCATACTACCGACAACGCCATCACCAGCGTCTTGCCGCTGCCCGTCGCCATCTTGATTCCGTAGCGGGCAAAATCCCCGTGCCGGAGCAGACGCACCTCGGGGTTGGGCATAAAGGCTTCCAGCAACTCCCTCTGATTGCGCCGCTTCAACACTTCATATACATATATCAGCGATTCTATGGCTTCCCGCTGCGCCGGGTAAAAGCTGAAAGGGAGGTTGTCCGCCAAATGGTCCGTGTCGAACCACCAAGCCAGCAACTGTTTACTGGTTTCCGTCGCTCCCGGATAGCCCCTTTCCCGCCAAACACCGACCGCGCTTGCCACCGCCGGGGCGCAACTGGCCGCCGTTGCATCCTGTGCCAGAGCATCGTGCATCGTCATATCGCCACTTCCAGCCGCCGAGTGGTGTCGTTGCCCAGAATATCAATTGCCTTGACCACGACCACCCGCGGGCCGGGCGTATCGTAGTCTTTCCGGGCCGCCATAATCAACGTCGGATTCTGGCGCGTCCGGTAGCTTTGCCACTGATTGTTGAATGTATCGCTTTGGTAATCCCAATCCACCGCCCAATAGTCAATCCACTGCGACCAGTGAGTGACCTTCGACCGCACCGAGTCGGGAACCCCATCCAATGGCAAGGAAAAATCCTCCAGCGTCAACGTTAGTTCCCGCCCATTAACCGACTGCTTGACCGATAGCGAGGCCAGCTCGAAAAAGTGTACATCGCCGGCGGCCACTGCCTTTTGATCCATCACTTCCCGCGGAATCCGCAACAGTCGGATGCTGATACCGGCATTGCGGGCGATTTCCCGCGCATCGCTGTCCACCTCCAGCCCGAAATCCCAGCCCAGGATGTCCACCCCCTTGGCCGTCGGCGCCCCTTCCCCGGTTCCAATGATGCCGCTGAACTCCTCAGCCACCCGCTGCACATCGTCCAGTGCCACCGGCGCATCCACCTCGCCCACGTGCACCATCCGCCCCGACTTGTTCCCGTGCAGCCATTCGTAACCCCGCACCGGCTCGGCGTGGTACAGCTTGAGGATAAATTCGCGGTATTCCCGCATCGCCGCGCCGGAATTGAACTCTGCGCCTTGCCACGCCTGTCGTTCATAACGGCCCATGTTCTGAACATAAAACGGGCGCACATTTTCCAGCGACAGTAGCCGCTTGCGGGTTATCGAAATGGCGAAACGGCTCATATCAGCGGCAATCCATCGGCGGCCCAATTTCTCTGCTGTTGCTGCTGTTGTGCCGGAACCGACAAAGCAATCCAGCACTAGATCGCCTTCATTGGAAAAGGCTTTCGTGATGCGGTCAAGAAGTGCCTCTGGCTTTTGAGTTGGGTATCCATTACGTTCGGGAGACCATGTTTGCAATGAATTGATGTCAGTCCACCAATCCGGCATAGTTGCGCCCCGTTCCAGATCTCTCTCTCTGTTATCTACACTAACACCTCCCCGTCGAGATACTAGATTTTGAGTAGCATCTGAATATGGGACGTACTGCCTGTGAAAAGTGTAATTCGTCCCAATGGAGTATATAAGCAAGGCATCGTGTTTGCGCGCGAAAGCATTGCGTGGCACTCCGCCTCCCCGGTAGGCCCAGACGATTTCATTGGTAAAATTGCCGTTGCCAATAATATGGTCCATTTGAGTCTTAATGTAATGACTCGTGCGCCAGTCACAGTGCACACAAATAGACCCAGATTCCGACAGCAGTTCGCGCAACAGAACCAGAGTCTCGTACATCCATTTTACGTAGGTGTCCAACCCACCGCCCCAAGTGTCGCGGTAGGCTATACGCTCGATCAAGTTCGGCTGATATTCCAAATTCAACGAATCGTCCCCGGCCTCGCTGTTATGAATTTTCGTCTTGTAGCTGAAATCCGCTCCGGTGGCAAAGGGCGGGTCAATGTAAATCAAATCCACCTTGCCGGCGAATTCGTCCAGCAGCGAGGGCAAGACATACTTCTTGTCGCCCCAAATCAGGCGATTGCGCCACTCGCCGGCTGCGCCGCCCCGGTTCTCCATCAACGCCATCTGGCGCTCCTGCGCCGACTGGTTGACGGTTTCGACGGTCTGAAAAGGCAGGCTAACCCTGGACGGAGCCGCCAGTTGCCCATTGCCATCGTACTTGCCTTCCCAAATCAGCTCCGGCATCGCAAACCTCTCACCCTTAAACAGTGCGCCGCCATACTACCACCGGGCGCACATCCCCGTCAATACCCCGCCAAGCCGCCAAAGGCGCAAATGCCGCCGAAAGCCCCGCCGCCCCCCATCTGGAACTGCGGCGGCAAGAGGGGAGAGTAGCTAAACCGCAAAGCAGCGAATACCAAGAATGGAAACAAAACCATATACGGAATGTTACCGAATTGGCGCCATCCGGCAATATCCGATAGATCCTGCATTTCATTCTATTGACGCTCCGAACATTAGTCCATAAAATAACCACGCCAAAGCATAGTTAAGGATAACCGCAATGACCCAACCCACCATCGGCGGACTCCACGAACACGACGCCAATTCCGTCATCGAGGAATGGCTGAACGAAGCCGGCCGCGGCTGGCAGGCCGACGCCGAACGCACCGGGACGCTGGCCGGCAACAACGACCGGCCCGACATCATCATCCGTCAAGGCGACCGGATGCCGGTTATCGTCGAATCCGAATACGGCCGGCCCGCCGTAGCCGACGCCGCCGCCCGGCTCAACCACACCCTGGCCGGCGATACCCGCCCCTTTACCGAAATAGTGGCGTTAGGCATTGCCGAAACCTGCATCGGCGATACCCGCGCCGAGTTTCGCCGCCGGCTGGACGCCAACGAAAGGATTTTCACGATCCAACTGGTCAACAGCGACCGCGGCGCCTGGCCCCGCGCCCCCCTGGCCGCCACCCCCGCCGACTTGGCCGCCTACTGCGAATACGCCCAAGTCCCCCAAGCAGTCATTGACCGGGAAAGCGAACTCATCGCCGAGAAAATCGCATCCGCCGGACAAAGGCTCCACGACAGCATCCGCCTGACCGCCCTGCGCCAACGCCCCACGCTGGACAACTTGCGCGAAATCGTCGGCTGCCATCAAGACGCCGAAGCCACCCGTACCGCCTGCGCCATCTGGCTGATCGCCATTGACCTGCAAAACGATTTGGCCAACCACAGCAAAGCCCTCCAAAACGCCAATTTGCCCACCACTCAAGAAATGAGAGCCGCCGCCTTCGGCTTTCTGCGCCAGGACACCCTGCTGAACGCTTGGCGAATCATCGAAAACGCCAACTACCTGCCGGTTATGGAGCTGGCGATCCACAGCCTGCAAGCCGTATCTTTGCGCAACGCGCTACCCGATGTGCTGGTCTACCTGGATGATATGTGCACCGAGATGAACACCCTGCACGCCAAGCACATCTACAACTTCGCCGGCGAACTGTGGCAGCGCCTGGTGGGCGACCGCGAGGAACGCGCCGCCCATTACACCAAACCGGAAATCGCCGAACTGCTGGCCGCCTTGTCCGCCCAATCCTTTCAGAACCTGAGCAGCGACCAAATAGCCCAACTGAACCTGATGGACGCCGCCTGCGGCACCGGAACCCTCATCGGCGCCGGCGAGCGGGCCTTGCGCCGCATCTACGCCGTCAATGGCGGGCGCAACCCGGAACTGCACCGCCAGCGAATGCAAGAACACATCATCGCCCTCGACGTAAACGGCATCGCCGGCACGCTCACCGCCAAGCGCCTCACCGATATGGACGTGACCCAAGATTACGCCCAAAGCAAAATCGCCGTCGTTACCCACCAGGCCGGCAGCCTGTCGCTGCTGGACCCCAGGATAACCGGCATCACCGACTACCTCGGCTACGGCGGAGTGGCCGCCACGCCCGGCCTTAACTGCGAACTCGGTTTATTCCACATCGCCCACGGCAGCATCCATTGGGCCTTGATGAACCCGCCCTACAACCGGCCGCGCAAAGGCCGCCGCCAAGCCACTACCGGACTGGAAAAACTCCGCCCGTTAGCCGCCCAATGCGGCTGGAAAATGTCCCACGGCCAAGCCGGCCTGGCCAGCGACTTCGGCAATATGTGCAATATGCGAATGGCCCCGCAAGGCGTGCTGGCCCACGTCTTGCCCTTAACCGCCGCCCACGCCGGCAGTTGGAAACAATGGCGGGCCGAACTGGAAAAAGACTTCCAGGACATTATCGCCATCACCAACGTATCCGCTGTCGAACTTCAGAGCATGAGCGCCGACACCGGAATGAGCGAAATGCTGGTGGTCGCGACCAAACGCAACCGGCGCCCCGACCAATGGCAGCCTACGGAAATACTGTGCGTCAACCTGAACGCCGCGCCCGACACTATGGCGCAGGGCTACGCAATGGCGCAGGAAATCGCCGCCATACCCGCCGACAGCAAACAAGGATTGCTCACCAACGGCAACTATACCCGGATGCCCCAATCCGAAGCCGGATTCCCCTGGTCCGCCATCGGCAACAGCAACAAAGAACTGTCCGCCGTAAGCGCCGCATTGCTGGACGGAAAAGCCTATGACCCCATAATGCTGACCACGCACGAGCTGGCGGTGCCGATGGCTAAGCTGGGCGAAATGGCGGATACCGGCCCAACGCACGACCTCATAGGGTATCCAAAGGGCGGCGACGGACGCGGAGCGTTCGAGTGGATGACCCTGGACGACTTGCCGGTCAAACCGGCCCAACAATCTATGTGGGCGGCGGATGCGAAAAAGCAGACCAGCATCGCCACCGAAGCCACCCACGGCGGAGTCCCCGTCAACCAGGAACTCGCCCGGCAAATGGTAATCAAACGCAGCCGGTGGCACCTTAACCGGAATTTAGCGTTATCATCGCAGGGAATTGCGATTGCAATGACCAGGAATCTAACCCACGGTGGGCGGACCTGGAACGCCCTTCAAGATATATCGGATGCAAACGCCAAATGCATTGCGCTGTTCTACAACAGCACGCCCGGGGTAATCGTATGGCGGGCGTATGGACAAAAAGGCCAGCGCGGGCCGCGGGCCGCGATACAAGTCGGCGCCATACCCGGCCTCCCCTGCCCCGCGTTCCACGCCGACACCCCGCAAGCCCAACGCGCCCGCGAAATAGCAACCGAGCATTTTGACGAACTGGCGAACCTGAACCTGGAGCCGTTCGCCTATTGCTTCCGCGACGCCAACCGCCATAGAATAGACTCCGTGGTAGCGGAAATGCTGGGGCTGAATACCACCGACGCCGCCATCAACGAAATGCTGGCCTACTACCGCCGCCTATTCGCCAGCGAACCCAACGTCAACGGCCGCCGAAAGAAAATCATCGACGCTCTGGATCAATACCATAACGGCTAATTCAACCCGGCACAATTTAATTGCAATTGACCGGGAGGCGATGCGCTATGGACGACAGCCCCTACGAACCCGACATAGAAACCGAGCCGGTGTCGTTCCAGAGCGCGGACGAGTACGCGCCGCTGCTGTTCGCCCCGCCCGACTACCGCCCCCGAATGGTGTGCGGCCCGGTGGTGTACGCCGACGAAATCCCCGATCTTCCGCCCCGACCTGGCTGGGATCGAGATTTCGACGGCGGCAGTTCCAGTTCCCTGATCTTCCTGCGGGCCGACGGCTGCGGCCAACTGGTTAGAGTTAGCAAACTAAATCCCTTCCACATTCAGTGGGAAATCTCCCTGTTTGAGCAATTCGACCTGGAAACCCTCTGGAACAGCGACCCCATCGAAAACGCCTACGACGCTTTCTGGCTGGCCGACGCCCTAATATCCGGTAACAAATCCCCCGAGGACATAGAGGAAATTCTGCACTGGACACTGCCCCCCCCCCCCCCCCCCCCGAGTTTTGAGAGGGAATAATTATACGAACTACCCCCCGGAACCCAGCCCGGTCAGCGGATACAGAATTTTCACCAGTTCCGCGATGCTATCCAAATCCTCGCCAATGGATTCGGCGTTCAGATGCATCTTGCGCTTGTAATAGTTGATGTGCAGCTCATTGGCGATGCCCCGCATCCCGTTCAAGCCGGGGTTGCCGGTAAGTTTCCTCGCCTGATACAACACTTCGGAAAAATCGGAATGGTTAATATACCGCCACCCCTGCGCTACGGCGACGGCTTTCGCGATATGCGCCGCCGCGCCCCATCCCTTTTCCGATGCTTGATGCAAGTTGCCCTGCGCCAAGTATTCCCGGCTTTTAGCCAGAAACTCGCGGGCTTGCGCTTCGTGGTCGGCTATTTCGTTGAAATCGGGGGATGTCATTGCAATACTCCATCGCCCGAATAATCAGGATGCTACCCGCCGGAATCCAGTCCGGTTAGCGGATACAGGATTTCCAGCATCTCCGCGATATAATCCAATCCCAAGCCAATAGCTTCGGCATCCAAATCCCTTTTGCGCTTGTAATAGTTGATGTGCAGCTCGTTGGCGATGCCGCTCATCCCCAGCAATGCGGAGTCGCCGGTAAGCCGCCTGGCCTGGTTCAACACTTGAGAGAAATCGGAATGGTTGCCGTACCGCCAGCCCTGCGCTACGGCGACGGCTTTCGCGATATGCGCCGCAGCCCCCCAGCCCTTTTCCGATGCTTGATGCAAGTTCCCTTGCGCCAAGTATTCCCGGCTTTTAGCCAGAAACTCGCGGGTTTGCGCTTCGTGGTCGGCTATTTCGTCAAAATCGGGGGATGTCATTGGTTACTCCATCGGGGGTTGCGAGTTGTTGGGAATCATCCCCATCCTAACCCTCCCCCTTAGGGGAGGGAATTTGTTTCTAGGATGAGCTTTGTTTGCCCGGGGATACATTTGGGTTTACAACCGCTCAAACGGCGTCGGCATTGGCCCCACCGGAACCTCGATCAGCGACGGGCCGTCGTGCGCCAGGCACTCCCTTAGCGCCAACTCCAGCGCCTCCGGCGACCCGGCATGGACGCCCTTTACCCCGTAGGCTTCGGCCAGTTTCAGGAAATCGGGATTGTGCAAATCGGCGCCTATGGCGCGGCCGGCGAAACGGTTACGCTGGTCGCGCAACACATTGCCGTAAGCGTTATCGTTGAACACCACCACCACCGCGTTGATATTATATTGAACCGCCGTCGCCATTTCTTGGGAATTGTACAGAAACCCGCCATCGCCCGACAGCGCCACTACCGCCCGGTCGGGCTGCGCCACTTTCGCCCCCAATGCCGTCGGATAGGCGTAGCCCAAGTTGCCGGAATAGGACGATGTAATGAACGTCCGCGGCTGGTACACCGGAAAGTAAGCGCGGCTGTAATAACCCAACTGCGTCATCCCCGCCACCAGTATGCCGTCATCGGGCAGCGCCGCGCGGACGGCGGCCAAGTAGGATTCCTGCGGCTCCACCGCGATGCGGGCCGCCTCGCGCTGCGCCCGTTGCGCCGCCGCCGCGCCGCTGCCGTCGGCGCGGGCCGGCGCAATGGCCGCCGTGGCCTCCAGCAGCGCCTCCAGCGACCGCCGGGCGTCGCCGTGAACCCCGTAGGTGTTGGCGTAATTGCGCCCCAGCTCCTCGGCGTCGGCGTCGATCTGGATCACCGGCTGCCCCCCCAGCCAGGCGGGAAAGGCCAGCCGCGTGCCAACCGCCAGCACCAAATCGTGGGCGCTGTCCGGCCCGGCCACCGGGTCGTTGCGCAGCCACAGCGAACCCAGCGAAAGCGGATGCCGGTCGGATATCACCCCCTTGCCCTCGGCGGTGGCGATGACCGGAGCCTGTAGATGCTCCGCCAACCGCCGCAGCGCATCCGACGCGCCCGATGCGACCGCCCCGCCGCCGGCCCAGATCAGGGGATTGTCCGCCGCCGCCAGCATCCGCGCCGCCTCCGCGATGCGCCCGGCGTCGGGGGCCAACGGGCGGGGGGCTTCCGGTTCCGGCAGCTCCACATCGGCGGTTTCGGCCAGGGTTTCCGGCGGGATTTCGATTTCCACCGGACGGGGCCGCCCGTTTTTCAAGTGGTGAAAGGCTTGATGCACCATCTCCGGCACTTCGGCGGGATCCAGTGCCCGCTGCGCCCACTTGGTCACCGGGCGCACCAGATCCAGTTGGTCGTCCACTTCATGGAGCATCCCGCGGTTGACACCGATCAGGTCGCGCTCAATCTGCCCCGACACCATCAGCACCGGCGACGATGCGGCGTAGGCGGTGGATAGGGCGGCGGTGGCGTTGAGCAGCCCCGGCCCCGGCACTACCAGGGCGGTGCCGACGCCGCCCCCGGCGCGGGCGTAGCCGTCGGCCATATACGCCGTCGCCTGCTCGTGCCGCGTGGTGATGAACCGGATGCCCGGTTCGTCATAGAATGCGTCCATAGCGTGATAAAGCTGCACCCCGGGCAGCCCGAACACCACCCGCACCCCCTCCCGATAGAGCGATTTCACCAACGCTTGTCCGCCGGTCATCTTTGCCATCTGAAACATCCTTTCCTTCGCGTAAGTTGGCCCCGGGCAATCCCCCGCCGCGCCTCTGGGCGGGTAGGAGTGGGTTTCGTCAGTTGGCGCTAGGCCGTTGCATCTTTGCCGCCAGCCGCTCCATCCGTTGCAACAATTCCGCCCTTTGGCGCCGGCTTTCCCGGCGGCGGCGCCATTCTTTCTTAGCCTGCCGCCGCTCTTTCCAGGCCAGCCGCTGTAGCCGTTGCATAAGGCGTAACGGTTCACCCGCCCCCGCGCTGTCGCTTTCCGTCATTTCCATACCGCCCCAAATAAGGTTGACGTTGGCCCTTGCTCCAGATTGTACCACTTGGCGCCGCCGGGGGTGGGCAGCAGTATGGTACAGTTCGGGCGGCCTACCCCCAACCGGCGGCGGAGGGCGCGATGAAACGGGCGCTGATTATCCGGCATCACGAATCGGAAACGATGGGCGGCGATTACCGGGCAATCCTGGAGCGCCGCCGGTTTGAGCTGATCCCCTGCAACCTATTCGATGACGCCCCCCGGTTCGCCGTTTTCAACGCGCCCCCGGCGGCGGAGGTGGACTTGATAATGTCTTTCGGCGGCCCGATGTCGGTAAACGATGATTTGCCCGCCTTGCGCCGGGAGCGGGAATACTTGGCCGCGGCGATGGCCGCCGGCAAGCCGGTGTTCGGGGTCTGCCTGGGGGCGCAGATGATGGCCGTTGCCCTGGGCGGGGCGGTGTCGCCCAGCGGCGGCTACCAGTTCGGGCTGCGCAAGATTCACATCACCGCCGCGGGCGACGCCGACCCGGTGTTCGGCCAAATCGTCACGCCCCTGGTTCCCACGCTGCACGGCGAATGTTTCACCATCCCCCAAGGCGCGACGCCGCTGGCCCAAGGCGACCTCCTGCGGCGCGACGGGGGCTATCGCCGCATCAATATGGCCTTTCGCTACGGCCTGTCCTACGCCTTTCAGTTCGAGCCGCAGCTTACGCCGGACGAATTGGCGGTATGGAACCGGGTTTTCGCGGGCGATTATGAATTGATGGGGCCGGCCTTTGATCCCGCCGAGGAATCCGCCCGCAATCTGCGCGAGTTCGCCAAATTCGCCCCGCAACACCGGCGGCAGATGGCCGCCCTGCTGGAAGCCTTTTTGTCCCACGCCGGGCTGGTCTAGCCCGCCCCCCTTTCCCCCCGATACGAGGCTATCCGCCGCAAGCCGGATTTCGCCAATCCGCGACAATCAAGGCGGTTAGTTGCTGATTGCTGCTATGTATCAGCGCATTTCGCAACTATTGCTACTGCCTTTTGTAGTTGACAATCGGAAAATCGTACAACTAAAATTCGCCATTCCAATGGGCGGAGGTTTCAGCCGGGCGTCAACGGCCGGGATCCCGTTCCAATCGCACGGAGGATTTGCGATGAATAAGCCGGTTGGATTACCCCTGATCATCGTTCTGTCCGCGATCTTGGCCCTGGCATTGGCGGCTTGCGGCAGCGCCGCCGAACCGCCGACGGCAATGCCGACCGCCACCGCCGCGCCCACGGCCACCGCGGCGCCCGCGCCGGCGGCCACGCCCACTACTGCGCCGCCTACCGCCGCATCCGCCGATTCGGATCTGATGGCGCTGGCAGCCAAGCTGGCCGGCGGGCCGGGCGCCATATACGTAGGCGACCTGTCCCAACTAGTGGGCCCGGCGCCCGAACCCGGGCTGGGCGGCATTAACGCCAGCGGCAGCCCCGATGGCAGCGTCCCCCTGGAATCCCTGGAGCGTCACCTGTGGATTTACGAATCCCCCTACTACGAGGATCTGCTGGCAAAGGCCAAGCTGACCGACCCCACCCCGCTGACCAGCAGCGGCGAGGAGTTCGAGTTCCAATACGCCTGCACCAACCGCGCCCTGCTGCCCTGCCAGTTGATGGAGCATTACCTGATCCCCAACTTGGCGGAGCGCACCAACAACCAGCTGGTGATTAACCTGACGTCGTTCCCGGAGCTGGGCATTTCCGGCGCCGACAATATGACCCTCATCCGGGACGGCACGCTGGACATCGCCGAAATCTATACCGGCTACGTAGCCGGCGAGGTTCCGGCGCTGGAAATCCAAAGCCTTTGGGGGATGTTCAAAGACCACAAGGCGCAGTACGACGTCACCACCACCCTCACCCCCGACCTGGAGCAGATGATCGCCGAGGAAAGCGGCGGTTCGCCGATCATCACCCATAACTGGTATGTGGGCATCGACCAGTTCTTTTTCTGCGGCGAGGCGCTAACCACGCCGGCCGATTTCGCCGGCAAGAAAACCCGCAGCCACGGCGCGGCCATTTCCGACTGGATCGAGGGTATGGGCGCCGACGCCCAGTTCGTCGCTTTCGCCGAGGTTTACACCGCCCTGGAGCGCGGCATCCTCGACTGCGGCGTAACCGGCGCCGACCCGGCCTACGGCCAGCGCTGGTACGAAGTCACCACCCACATGAACGGCTACCTGGTAAGCCTGTTCAACGACAACGTGGTGATGAACAGCGCCAATTTCAACAAGCTGCCCGAAGATCTGAAAGCCATCCTGCTGGAGGAAGGCGCCAAACACGAACTGGAAGCCCTGCGCCTGGCCGCCATCCAAAACGAGGTAGGCGTCAAGAAAAACGAACTGGCCGGTCTGATCAACGTCCCCTTCTCCGAGGAACTCCAGGCCCTCAGCGAGCAGGCCGTGCTGAACAACGTAGTCCCCGGCTGGATCAACCGCGTCGGCGATCTGGACCACCCCATTTTCGACATTTTCAACGAAAAAGTGTCGCCCATAGTCAACATCCGCATCGAAGCCGACGGCACGGTGGTGAAAACCAACTAACCCCGGCAAGGCGATTGCCCCGCCAAACGGAACGGCCCCGGCAACACGCCGGGGCCGTATAAGTTGGCGGAATGGGGCAATCCAACCGAGTCAGCCCTACCGATTCTCAAAATCCTCCAAATCCAGCGAATCGATGAAATCGGTGAACGCCGACATCCCCTCCAGCTCCTCCTCCTTGACCTCGGTGCGCCGCTCGCCGGAGGATGCGGACCGTTCCGGTTGGGGGCTGATTTTGCCGGTTTCCTTGTCCAACTGGATCCCGGCCTTGTCCAGCACCGACTCGTTGGCGAAAATCGGCACTTGCGCCCGCACCGCCAGGGCCACCGCGTCGCTGGGGCGGCAGTCGATGTCCTCCCGCGCCCCATTGATTTCGATGGCGATGGTGGCGAAAAAGGTATCGTTTTGCAGGTCGTTGACCAAGATATGGCGGATGGAGCCGCCCAGCTTGTCGATGACCTCCCGCAGCAGGTCGTGGGTCAGCGGGCGCGGTACGCTCAGATCCTGCAACTTGACCGCGATGGCGTCCGCCTCGGCCGGCCCGATCCAGATGGGCAGGTAGCGGTCGGAATCGTTTTCCCGCAGGATTACCACCCGCTGGTAGTTCATCGGACTCACCCGGATGCTATCCACACTCATCTGCTTCATTGGCGACGCCTCCGAATTAGCCCGAAATAGTCAACACCCGAAATAATCAAAAATTGTATGCCCGCCATAAATTCAATGTCAACCCGATTTGCCGCCATTCCCGCAAAAGCCCCAATCCCGGCGCGGCGTTGGCATAAGGCAGGGGCAACCACAGCCCGGTTGCCCCTGGGGATGTTTCCTTATGGGCGGGGCGTGTTTGCCGGGGTCACCCCCACCCTAACCCTCCCCCTAAGGGGGAGGGGATCTAACCCGGCGACCGGACGCGCTATGAATTTCTAACCCTCCCCCCTTAGGGGGAGGGGATTTATGCGGCCCCTGCCCCGGTTGCGGAGGGCGGGTTAGCGGATGCGTTCCGGCTCGTCGAAGTAGTGGGACGACAGGTTGGCCGAGGCCGGGCCGGACAGCACGTCAATCCCGCGGCGCACCACCGAGTTGATGCTGCTGAGTTCCTGCTCCAGCGTCCGCAGGCTGCGCAGGGCGTAGGCGTCGGCTTCGGAGCGGCAGGTGGACGCTTGCGCCTCGGCCTGCTCCACCATCCGGCGGGCGCGTTCCTCGGCGTCGCGCAGCATCGTCATGGCCCGCTGCTCCGCCTGTTGCACCAGTTCGTGGTTGTTCAGGCGGTCGCGGTAGTCGTCCTCCGCCATAGACTTGGTGCGGCGGGCGTCCGACTGCGCCATATTCAGGATTTGGTCTTTCTGCGACAGCACTTCCTCGGCGGCGCGGACTTCCTTGGGCACCGCCAGCCGCAGTTGGTCCACCAGCTCCATCGCCTTGCCGCGGTCCACCAGGAGGTGGCCGCCGACCCGGGCCGCCTTGCTGGTGTCGATCAGGGTTTCCAGCTTGTCGATGACGTTAATAATATCTATGATAGCCCCCTCTCCCGGTCACTACCCTTCCAAGACCGGATTTCCGAATTTGGCGTAGAGCGCTTCCGCCACATTGGGCGGCACCAGCTCTCTGATGTCTCCCCCGAGTTTGGCAACCTCCTTTAACAGACTGGCGCTCACGAACATATAGTCCTGTGAGGTCATAAAGCAGATCAAGTCCACCGTCGGCTCCAGCTTGCGGTTCATAAAGGCCATTTCAAACTCGTACTCGAAATCGAACCCGCTCCGCAATCCCCGCACGATGACTTGGGAACCGATTTCCCGGGCAAACCGGATGGTCAGCCCGGAATACTTGACCACCCGCACCTTGGGCAGGTGCCGGCTGGCCGCCTGGAACAGCTCCACCCGCTCATCGGTGGTGAACAGCAAATTCTTGGACGGGGTGTCGTAAACCCCTACCACCACTTCATCGAACAGGGCTGAGGCGCGGGCGGCGATATCCAAATGCCCCACGGTCACCGGGTCGAAACTGCCCGGATAAAGCGCGGCTACCATTCCGCCCCCGCCGGCCGGGCCATATCCGCCGCGGCGCCGGTTTCCCCGTTGGATTCGTTCCGGTAGAAATCAACCACGTTGTCTCCATACTGGCGGACGGTTATCCGCCGCAGGCTGCCGTAGGCGGCCCTTAGCTCCGTTTGCCGGGAATGGCCGGCCACCACCATAGCGTCCGGGGCCAGCAGCCCCGGCCGGCCGGCGATGGCGTCCATAACGCCGTGAAACGCCCCCATCCGGTAGGGCGGGTCCAGCAACGCCAGGCTGTAACCGCCGGGCAAAGATGCCAACGAGCGCACCGCATCGCCCTGCCGGACTGCCGCCCGCCCGCCGAAACCGGCCAGCGACAGATTTTCGCGGATGACGGCGCACTGCCGGCGGTCGCGCTCCACGAAATCGGCCCACGCTGCGCCGCGGCTAAGCGCCTCGAGGCCCAGACCGCCGACGCCGGCGAACAAGTCCAGCGTCCGGCGCCCCCGGTACTGCTCCGCTGCCAAAATGTTAAAGATGGCTGCCTTGACCCGCTCGGTGGTGGGGCGTACCCCCGGAACCGCAGCCCCTTTCAGCCGCCGCCCCCGGGCCTCCCCGCCGCCTATCCGCATGGTTCGGACAATCGGGAATTATACAAGCCGCTACCGCTCCCTGCCCGATTTCGGGCGGCCATTTTCGCCGAATTTTTAGACTTTGGCTAAAGTTCAGGGCAGTTGGGCCGGGGGTGCCCCCTGCCTAACCATCCCCTTACGGCGCGTTCACGCTCCGGGGATGGTAGGGATAGATTCCGATTCAAGTCCAGTGTAAGGATAGGGTTTCAGGGTTGGCAAGGGGAAAGCGTCATATATTTCCCGGGGGAACAAGCCGCGCCGAAACCCCAATATCCCGTTATACATCCACCATCAGCACCCACATAGGGCCCTGGCCGATGGGGTAGATTTCCAGCGGCTCCAGAGCGCCGTTGTGCTGGTTGACGACGTAGGACGCCAGCCGCGCCGATTCCAGTCCGGCGGCGTAGAGGAATTGGCCCGATGGGTCCAGGCTGAACGCGCGGGGGATGGCCTCGGTGGGCGTATGGCCGATGGGCGTCAAGCTGCCGCCGACGGAGTCTACCGCGAAACCGGCGATGCTGTTGTGGCCCCGGTTCGGGGCGTACAGAAACCGGCCATCGGGCGTTATCTGAATCTGCGAGCAGGAATTGGGGCCATCGTAGTTATCGGGCAACGTCGACACGGTCTGGAGCGGCGTTAGAACGCCATCGGCGCGGTGGAAATGGTAGGCGGTGACACTGCAACCCTGCTCGTTGGATGCGTAGACTACATCCAGGTTAGGGTGAAAGCACAGGTGCCGGGGGCCGTCGGGGGCGCCGGGGTCGGCGCGGTCAGGCTCGCATGGCGACAGCCGTCCGGTAAGGGCGTCAAACCGGAACTGAAAGATGGCGTTGACCCCGGTATGGGCGCCCTGGGCGATGTGCGGAACATAGGCGTAGCGGTTGGACGGGTCGGTCTGGATGTAGTGCGCCCCAATGCCGGTTTCCCGCCATTCCACCGGCGCCGGATCCAGGGCGCCGTCGCCGCCGAAAGCGTGAACCCCAACCCGCGCCTGGTAGTAATAGGCCGACAGCAGGTATTGTCCGCTGCGGTCAACGGAGATATGCACCGGGTCGCCTTGCAGGGGAATGCCCCCGATTTCGGCAAGCCGTCCGGTAGCATGGTCGATGCGGTAGGCGGTAAGGCCGAAATCGCCTGCCTGCCGCCGTCCGGCAAACAGAAACCGCCGCTGCGGATCAACGGCCAGCGGCGCCGGCATCCCCGACAGCGGGAACTCAGTGCGCCGCGCAAGCCCGCCGCTTTCAGGATCCATTTCGTAGAGCGAAATCCGATCTTCCCCTTGCAATGAGATGTAGACGTATACCGCCATTTCACCCTCCTTATCTTGCTAAGTCGAAAGCGGATTGTTCCGCGCTCATATTACCATTGCCGCGCCTTAATTGCTTGAGGGGTTGCGCGTGGCGGTTAGCTGTCGAATGGGCCGCCGTGAATGCGCCGGTATAGCTCGCGGAAGGCATCTTTCTTTCCCGGCGGGGCGTTAGACAGGAACGCCTGGTAGATCCCCGGTTCCGATACGTCCAGCCCGGTGGCTTCGTTCTGTAGATACAACTCCCGCATCGCCGCTGAAGTCGCATCACGGCCCAGTAGCCGATAGGTTTCCATCAGAAAGAACTCGCCAAAGGCATAGTGGCAGATGCCGCGAGCTTCATATTCTTCCTCTGGCTGGCGTCCTTTTAGCAGTTTCAGTTGCCAGATATTTTCAACGCCGTGCCGGAAACAATCCTGCTCAATGACAGCGATTAAGTCTTTGCGGCGTTCCTCGATGGTCTGCACGCCGGTGACTTCTCTGGCGTAATTGGGCAGGAACCCGGCGGCGCCTTCGGTGAACCAAGGGGGCGCTCCGGTATGGCCGCCCCAATAAATGTGGCTCATTTCGTGAAATACGGAAAGGTGAAAATCCGGGTTATATTTCCGGGCGGTTATGACCAACAGATCAGACAAGGAGAATGCTACGCCATGCTCCGGTTCCTCCCCTGAGTCAAGGCTAGGCTCTATTATATTGACGATAACCGGATTCCAGGGAAAGGGAACTTGCATAAACTCTTCCAGGGATTGCGCTATATCCTCCATCAATTCGATACTGTCGTCATCGGGTGGGAAAGGATTATGCCTGAATACCAGCAGCTTGACATCGCCCGCCAGCGGCAAAGAGATGGTCTTGGAACGAGTATGATGCGACTCCAGCAAATCCTGGTACTGGTTCAATGAACGGGATTTTGTTTCCTGAATGACGATCATAAAACCGTAGTCTTCATCATCAATACCATCATCAAGCCAGAGTTTTAGCGCAGTTTCAGAGTTGATTTCTGAGATGCGGATAATCTTGCCCAGCACCGAACCTTCCAAAACGGTGATTCCGTCGGCAATCCAAGGATAGCTTGCCAGCTTTTTGATGAGTCCGGCGCGTGTCGATTCTTCGGCATTATCCAACAAGTAATAGAAACTGTGCAGGGCAAGACTTTCCGCAGAATTGAGGTCATCAGCCATCCAAGGGTATTCGGATAGACTTTTAACGAAAGCGGAATTTGTCGCTTCATCAATTTCCAATAACCGACGTAATTCCCACAACAGCGACCGTTCATTATCATTGATGTCATCATGAAACCATGAGTATTCGGACAATTTGTCAATGAAACCGGAATTTACCCTCCCGTCGGTTTCCAGTAATTCGTGGATTCGGTTCAGAGTTTCCAACTCGTCAGGTATAATTCCGTTGACAACCCAAGGGTATCCAATCAATTTTTCTGCGAAATCAGAGTTGGCCGCATAGGAAAGCTCCAACAACAAATGAAATCGCCATAGCACATCCATGTCGCGGTTCGTAATTCTGTCAGTAAGCCAAGAGGATTCCGATAACTGTTTTGTTATGTTGAAATCCAATTTTTCCGCGGTTTCTAACAAGGAATGCAGCCGGATCAGCGCATCCAGTTCAAGCTGTATAAATCCGTCGCCAACCCAGCGGCTTTCAACCAGATTTTCCACCAAACCGAATTCCGCAGCCCCGGGCATACTCAGCAATTTTCGGAACATTGTCACAGATTCCCTTTCAGTGTTAGTGATACTGTCCGCAATCCAGGAATACTCTAAAATCTGATCAGTCAATTCCAAGTCTTGTATGGACAAGGCAGCAATTTCTTCCAACAACCACCTTTCTTCATCAGTGATGTCATCGGCTAGCCAAGTATACTTGGCTATCCTTTCAACAATACCAGAGTTTGTTGCTCCGTCAATTTCCAATAACCGGCGTAATTCGATCAGCGCAAAATACTCATTATCATCGACGTCATCGTAAAGCCAAGGGTATTCGGACAATTGGTCAACGAAACCGGAATTCGTCTTAGCATCGGCATCCAGTATTTCATTGATTCTGTGCAGCGTGTTCAACTCGTCGGGTATAATTCCGTTAGTAATCCAAGGATACCCGAGCAATTTTTCAGCTAAGTCAGAGTTAGCCGCATCGGAAAGCTCCAGCAATATAATAACCCCCCATAGCACATTTATGTCGTGATTTGTGATTTCTTCGGTAAACCATGAGGATTCCGATATCTGATTTACTAGATCAAAATCCAAGTTTTCAGCGGTCTCTAACAGGGAAAGCCGATGGGCCAACGCATCCCGTTCAAGCTCTATAAGACCATCGCGGACCCAAGGGCTGCCAACCAGGTTTTCCACTAAACCGGAACCCTCGACTCCAGGCATATTCAGCAGGCTTCGGAAAATTCCCACCGATTCCCTTTCAATGGCCGTGATGTTATCGGCAATCCAAGAATGCTCCAGAATTTGACGGGTTAATTCCAAATTTTGTATGGACAAGGGGGCGATTTCTTCCAGCAACAGCCGCTCCTCTTCTGAATTGATGTGATCATCCACCCATGGCAATTGGGCAACTACGGCGCCCAGCTCCGCGTCCTCGTCCCAGATAATTTGGATGTACCATGCTGCGGCAGCTTGATGGGTGTCTCTTGGGACGTTAAACCATTCCAAGTACAAGGCCGGCGACGGCTCCGGCGTGGGGGATGGCGTCGGCGATGGCGGCAAAGGCGTGGCGGTCGGCGGGGCTGTAGGCGACGGCTCCGGCGTGGGGGATGGCGGCAAAGGCGTGGCGGTCGGCGGGGCTGTAGGCGACGGCTTCGGCGTGGGGGATGGCGTAGGCGCGGGCGGTGAGGGCGTGGCAGTCGGCGGGATGGCGGTAGTTGGGACTGTTGCCGGGGGCGCCACCGTCGGGGGCAAGACCGGCTGCCCCTCGCAGGCAAGCAACAAGGCCACCGCCAAGAACGGCAGAATGACCGGCAAGCAGCCCAAGATTTCTTTCAGCAAGGCAAATCCAATTCCGCAATTTCTCGGAATGGGATTGTATCACAACCCCACGCCCGGCCTGCCGGGGTTGTATAATCACCCCAACCGTTGGGGCCGCAGCAGGGAATAGCAGGAGGGAAGGATGGACGTTTCCATTGACGAACTGCAACAAATGGCCGACCGGGCGGGCTTGGGGATGTCCCGGCAAGAAGTGGCGGAGCTGAAGCCCATATATGACTTGTACGCCGCTTATGCCGCGCAGTTGCATGGCATCGACTTCGGCGCGGAGGAGCCGGTGGTGACGTTTCATCCCGATTGGCCGGAGGCGTAGCCGGCGATGGGGGTTCGGGGGTTCGGGATACCGCATATCGCAAGACGGGGTGAACGGAAATGGCTGATGATGCCGACAAACTGTATTTTCTAAGTATGCGCCAGGCGGGGGAATTGCTGCGGGCCGGCGAACTGTCGCCGGTGGAGTTGCTGCGGGCCTGCCTGGAACGCATCGCGGATACCGACGGCCGGCTGCATTCTTTCGTGACGCTGACCGCGGACGAGGCGATGGCGCAGGCGCGGACGGCGGAGGCGGAAATGCTGCGGGGCGAGTACCGTGGCCCAATGCATGGCATACCCTTCGCGCTGAAAGACCTGTATGACACCGCCGGCATCCGCACCACCTCCGGCTCTTACGTCGACCTGGAGCGGGTGCCGCAGGCGGACGCTACGGTGACGGCGCGGCTGAAAGCCGCCGGCGGCATTCTGGTAGGCAAGCTGGCGATGCACGAGTTCGCCCTGGGCGGCCCCGACTGGACTACCCCCTTTGAGCCGGCCCGCAATCCGTGGAATTTGGCGCATATCACCGGCGGCTCCAGCAGCGGCAGCGGGTCGGCGGTGGCCGCCGGGCAGGTGATGGGCGCGCTGGGTTCCTGCACCGGCGGCTCCATTCGCGGCCCGGCGTCGCTATGCGGCATTGTGGGGCTGAAACCCACTTATGGGCGGGTAAGCCGCGCCGGGGTGGTCACCCTTAGCTGGTCGCAAGACCACGCCGGCCCGATGACCTGGACGGTGGAGGATACCGCCTATATGCTCCAGGCCATCGCGGGGTATGACTCCAAAGACCCTACATCCAGCCGCGCCCCGGTGCCGGATTATTCGGCGTCGTTGCGGGAAAACATCCGCGGCGTGACCATCGGGCTGCCCCGGCATTACTTTTTCGACCCCGACCCCAGCGTCAGCCCCGAAGTGGTGGCGGTGGTGGAGCAAGCGGTGGCGGAACTGGAAGGTTTGGGCGCCCGCGTCCGCGAGGTTTCGTTGCCCAGCCTGGATTATGTCCGCGCCGCCAATTCGGTGATCATGGTGGCGGAAGCCTACGCCTACCACGAACCCAACCTAAAATCGCGCCCGGATAAATTCGGCGATCTGGTGCGGACGCGCTTTCGCGCCGGCGGGCTGTTGACCGCCGGCGATTATGTGCAAGCGCAGCGGGTGCGGACTTGGGCGCGGCGGGAGTTCGCCGCGGCGATGCGCACGGTGGATTTGCTGGCGACGCCGACCATGACCCAGCCCGCCCCGGCTTTCGAGGGATACGACCCGGCCAGCACCATCCGCGGGCGCAGCTTTACCGCCCCGTTCAACGTCACCGGCTTGCCCGCCATATCGGTGCCTTGCGGCTTCACCGCGGCCGGCCTGCCGGTAGGGATGCAAATCGCGGGCAAGCCCTTTGACGAGCCGGGGGTAATCCAGGCAGCCTACACTTACCAGCAGCACGCCCGCTGGCGCGAAACCCGCCCGCCCATATAGCCGGAGGCCCGATCCTGCCGATTTCCGCATCCGCCGGAGGGAATATGACCGCCACCGCCGCCGATGAATACGCCGCCCGTTGCGACGCCGTGCGGGAACAGTCGCTGCGCCTATTCGGACCGTCGCCGGCCGACATATGGACCGGGCAAGCGGCGGCGCAGTTCCGGTTTGACCCCCGCCGGGAATTGGACGCGAATTTGGCAACGCTGGCGTCTTATGTGCTACCGGATGATGCGGTAGTGGACGTCGGGGGCGGCGCCGGGCGGGTATCCTTGCCGCTGGCGTTGCGCTGCCGGGAAACGGTGACGGTGGAGCCGTCGGCGGGGATGGCGGCGGAATACGCGGATTTGGCGCGGCAAGCGGGCATCGCCAACGCCCGTTTACTGCCTTGCGACTGGCTGGAGGCCGATGGGGTCGAGGGCGATGTGGTGTTGACTTGCGATGTGACTTATTTCGTCCGCGACATTGTGCCGTTCATCGAAAAGATGCAGGCGGCGGCGCGGCGGCGGGTAATGATTACAGTATGGAGCCAGCCGCCCCCCAACCGCGCCGCCCCGCTGTTCCGCCGGGTGTACGGGGAGGAGCAAGCCGCATTCCCCGGCCACCGGGAGCTGCTGCCGGCCCTATGGGATATGGGCATCCTGCCCGACGTGCGAGTGCTGCCAGGGCCTTCATGGTGGGAAACCTGGCAGTTCCCCACCCGGGAGGCGGCGGTGGAGTCGGTATTGCTAGGGCGCTGGTCACGGGGACCAGACCGGGAACGGGCGCAAGCGGCATTCGAGGCGGAGTTCGACGCCCTATTCGCGCCGGAGGGCAACGGCGGTTATCGCGCCATCTGGCGGGCGCCGATGCGGGAATTGCTGATTACTTGGGAAACGGGGTAGCATCGCGCCCTAGACTGCCTTTGCCCGGACCAGAGGCAGATGCGGGCGCAGCAGTTCGGCGGCGTCCTCCAGCATCACGCCCACCGGGGCGCCGTCGCTTGAATCGAAAAGGGCTATTAGAATCCCATAGGCGATGTCAAACCCCGCCGACCCCGGCCGGCCGTTGCCCAGCCACAGAATATCGCTTTCATCATCATAGGATATTTCCAGCAACTGCCCGTCAAGCCCCTGATGGCAGGCTAGGGAAGTCGCTTCTTTAGTGCCGGGTATCTCTCCATTGAGATGGGGGGCAAGCAGCTTGACAGCGCCGGACAGTACAACCGCGGTTGGGGCAACACCATCCGGCGCAAAGAAAATCTTTAGGATCCCTTTAGTAATGTCCCGCTCAACCGGTGCCGGCTGACCGTTGCCCATCCGCAGGGTGTCGCTATCCGCATTGTAAGAAACTTCCGGGTATTGCACCGCCGTATATTCCATTTCCGGTTCTGTCATATTTCGCCTCTGCCCGCGCGTTAAGGGCGGCCTCTCATCCGCATAGCGTAATCATCCCGAAAGGCGGTTCGCAAAGAACCGTTCATATCCAGCACTACCCTGAACCAATAGTCGTCTTGGTGACGAAATTTGATGTAAGCCGTTCTGCCATTTGTCTGGCGGATCACAAAATCGGGTTGACTGATAGTTTCCATAATCCTGCTGGGCGTTGCTTCAGGATGTTTGCGCTGCGAATAGGTTAGCCAGTGTTTAGTTTTGGGCAATGCGTCAAAGGAGGGGATATTATCCCTGGCGGATTCGGGCATCCACAACACCCCTTGCGTTTACTTTCCGGCAACCCCAATCCCCCGCATCCTAGCCGAGGGCAGCTTCATAAATCGCTCATTGTGGGCATCTATTTCGATGCCATCTCGCTAATCCAACTTTAGACCCTATGCCCGGCGGACGCTGGGGTTTCCGCTAGATCCGCCAAAATGACCGGCTCCAGCCGTTTTACAGCGTCGTAGATTACAATGCCGGACGGAATCTTGCCGTGTTTGTTCTGCACATTTTCACCGCCCGCCTGGAACCAGACTACTACCGCGTCTTTGATTAGCGGACAGGATATTTCTGCGGGCCTTGAGTTGAGCAGCCACAAGGTATCTTTAGCTGCATCATACTCGATTTTCAAGTCGAGCTTGTTCCGATAATGCGCCGCTTCAGTGTTGGCGATGCTTTCAATGGGCAGGCGCTTTCCCAACAGCTTGGCGGCGTGGGTCAACGACAGGCCAATGGGGGTAGCATAGTCGTAATCAAAAAACACTATCAGGAATCCGGGGGTTAGATCAAACCCGCCGGCGGCTGTCCCTCCGTTCCAGATCGTCAAGGTGTCGCTTTCGCGCTCGTAGTCGAATAAAGGCATTTCCCCGCGGTTGAAACTTCCACTCATGGCAACATCCCTCTTTTTCGCATTTCGTGAGAATCCTTAAAGGCAGTGTACAACGCCCCATTGGCATCAAGTACTACGCGAAACCATATATTGTCGTCGGGCAGATATTTGCGATAGGCGGTCATCCCATTGTCTTGATATTCTACCGGCATACTAGGATAGCGCAAAATATCCATTATCCGTTCCGGGGTGGCTTCAGCGTGGGCCCGGCCGGAGGTGCGCCGCCAATATCTGCTCTTGGGCAAGGCGTCAAAATCGCGGCGCACATCATCCATATTACCGGCATTTCCTACGCTGATTCCGCGGCATACCCGATTCCCGACAATAGAATTGACGGCCGCTTTACCAATGTCTGATTGTTCGGATCAACCTCCAAGCCCAGCGACAGCAGGGTAGTTCGCCCGATGACCGGTTCGGCGACGTCGTCCATCATATAAATAGTAGCGCCGCCAATTTGGCCCATCAACTCGATCTGCGCCGCGGCGAAATCCAGCCTTTGACTGCTGCCGTCCGGCAAGCGGCACCTACGCCGCCCGATGGGCGCGAGGCCGATGGATTCAAGATGGCGACGGGGGGCGAGACAGTCAACTATGCCGGTGTTCACCAGAAACACGTCATCCCAAGTTTGCTCATCGCTGGCCGGGTTTCTGATAGTCGCGGAGGCGCGAATTTCCCCCATTGTTGCCCTCCCTTATTTCCCGATTCCCCGCTATTTATGGAACTGCGGCAGCAACTCCTCCCCCAGAATGTCCAGTTGCTCCATCGTTTCCTCCGCGGCGCATAGGGGGCGCACTACGAACTTGGAGGCGCCGGATTCGATGTAGCGGTGGACGAACTCGGCGATGCGCTCTACCGGGCCGACGGCGGTGAACTCGGTAAAATGGGCGTCGGGCCGTTGGCGGGTTACATAGCGGTTGGCCTTGATCGTGGCCTCTTCTACGTCGTTGGCGGCATAGTAGCCCAGCAGTACGCCGATATGGTCGTCTTCGATTTCGCGGCTGAACTCGGCGGCGGTGTCGAACACGATGCCGGCGCCCTCTTTCACCTCGGCGGGGGTGGCGCTGGACACCAGCCAGCCGTCGCCGACGCGGCCGACGCGGCGGGCGGCGGCCGCGGTGCGCCCGCCGATCCAGACCGGCGTTGACGGTTGCAGGAACGGCTTGGGGGTGACGGTGACGTTGTGGCAGGTATAGAACTCGCCCTCGTGGGTGACGTTTTCCTCTTCCCACAAGCGGCGCATCAGTTCGATGGCCTCATCCGTGCGGGGGCCGCGGCGGTCTTTGGTGACGCCGCAGGCTTCGTATTCCTCCGGCTCCTCCTGCCCCAGCCCCACCGCCGGGAAAAAGCGGCCCTGCGACAAGAAATCCAGGGTGGCGATCTGTTTCGCCAGCACTACCGGGTTACGCAACGGCATAGCGATGACGCTGGTGCCGAACTTCAGCCGCGGGGAATAGGCGGCCACCATCGCGCAGGCGGTCATCGCCTCCAGGCTGAACTTTTCGCTGACGATGCGGTCGCTGAGCCAGATGGAATCGTAGCCGTGCCGGTCGCCGGCGGCCACCAGTTGGCGCAGGTAATCCGGGTTTTCGCCGCCCTCGCCAAAAGCTCCGGGCATATATCCGATGGCGATACTCATTTCGTTCCTCTCTCAAATTTACGGCTAGGGCCGGCGGTTTGGAATGCGTTAGCCGGACAGCGGATCCATTCCGGCCTCGGCGCGGGCGTCGTTGATGTGATCCAGGATGCGCCGGCGCAGAGGGGCGATTTCGTAGCCCAGGTCGGCCAGCATCCGGCTGTTGTCCACCAGGTACACGTGGGGAACGGTGCGGTCGCCGGTGGCGATTTGGGCCCCGGGGATAAAACCGCGCACGGCATCGGCCATATCCTTAATCGTGGCAAGACTGCCGCCGCTGATGTAGACCCGGTGGTTCAGCTTTTCCGCCAACGCGGCCCGGACGAAGATCTCGGCGGCGTCCTCGGCGTGAATCATCGGCGACGGTTCGTCCTCGTGAAAGGGCATACTGACCGGCTGCCCGATGGCCGGCAGCGACACCATCAGCCCGCCGATCATCCCGGTCATTCCGGTCACGCGCCCGTGGCCGAACACGGTGCAGATGCGTATGCCCCGCAGGTCCAGGCCATACAAATCGGCGTAGCGGCGGGCGGAAAAGTCGTTCACCGATTTGGTCATCCCGTAGACATTGATCGGGTCGTTTACATCGTCCTCGGTGATCGGCCGTTGCCCGAAAGTATCCTGCACGCCGTAGACCGCGATGGAGCTGGCGTACACCACCCGCTCAATGCCGCTCCAGCGGGCGGCCTCGAATACGTTATTCGTGCCGCCGATGTTGACCTGCATGGCGAAATGGGGGCGGTTTTCGGTGTCGGGCGGCAGCAGGGCGGCCATGTGGATGATGCGCCGCACGCCGTGGGCGTTGACCGCCTCCAATAGGTGGGGCAGTTGCGTGACATCGCCCCGGTACATCTGGACGCGGTCCAGGTAAGGCGTCAGGTTGGCCCGCGGCGGCGCCAAGTCGAAACAGACCACTTCTTCGCCGCGCTCCGCCAGCTTGCGAATAATCCGGTTGCCGATAAACCCGGTTCCCCCGGTGACCATCACGGACATTTGCCTTTCTCCCCCGGCTTCCCGCCGGTTATCGTTCTGCGCCAGTGCCGAGTTTGCGATGCCAATGCCAAGTTTGTGATGCAATGATAGATTGACGGCCCGCGCCCGTCAACGAAAAGGCGGCCCGCGCCGGCGCATAGTCTCTCCATATCGGATATAATACCGCAAACCAACCCCCGATTTGGGAGGCGATATGCCAGTCGTCCAGCGCCCCTATGTACCGCCGGAAGATCAGACGCCGCGCGAGGAAAGCTACGCCCGCCCCGGTGATACCCAAGCCGGCGAGGCCGGCCCCCTGGACCCCATCACCTTTTACAGCGATTCGATGCACATATTCAGCAGCCTCTATTCGGCGGTGCTGTTCTTTGGCGAACAAATGGAGGAGCGGGAGCCGATCCTGCGAGCCCGCATCAAGGTAAGCCCGCAGATGCTCAAGGCCATCGCGCTGCTGACCGCCAAGCACGTACGCGAATACGAAAACGCCGTCGGCCCCATCACCCTGCCGGAGCAAGTCTACGCCGCTTGGGAACTGGACGGCGACGGGGGGCATAACCATGCCGGATAACGCCGCGCCGGATAACGCCGCTACGGATGGGGAAGTATCCCCGCGGCCGGGCGGCGGCGACGGCCCCCCGTTGGCCCAAGACCTATCGCTGCCGGTGGCGGTAGAGCCGGGAGTGGATTACGCCACGCCGCCCGGCTGGGACTGGCGCGATGTAGACGCCACCCAGCCCAACGCCGCCGTCTTTCACATCAGCCATTCGGAAATCACCCGCGTGATGGTGGATACGCTGCGCCCGGAGGACAGTTCGCCCGAGGCCAATTTCGCCATCAAAAGCGAAATCCCCATAGTAGTGCTGGACAGTCTGGACAAATACTGGGCCGGCGAGTCCAAGCACCGCCTACCCCTAAACGGCGTCCGCGTCCCGGTAGAGGGCGACACCATAGCCGACGCCAAACGGGCGCTGGCCGCCGACCTAGCGGCCCAACTGCGCCTGCTGCTGCTACTCCACAACTCCAACCAACGCCGACTAGCCCCGCCGCTACTGGAAAACCTGCGAATGTTAGATGAAATCCTGGAGCCGCGGCGGAGATAGTAACCGGCACCGGGCAACCCGCATCCCGAAAGAACCCGCAGAGGAGACGCCCAATGCCGGAAAAAACCCAAGAACCGGAGTTGCTACATCCCCGGAACATCGCCGAGCAAATAGAATGGCTGGAAAGTCTGCCCGATGGCTGGCTGGACGGAGCTGGAAAAGCTGTCAACCCCCAGGGCATCGCATGGTTGCGTCACGCGCTAATATCCAAGATCAACTTTGACGCCGCAACTATGCCTTACCTTTACCCGACCGAGGAAGGCAACGTACAAGCCGAATGGAACCTAAGCAATACAGTAGCCGATATGGAAATCAACCTAACAACCCGCCAAGCATTATGGGGCGAAAGCAAACTCGACACCGGCCACAACGCAGAACACACAATCAACCTGAATGAGGAAACCGGCTGGCAATGGCTGAAAACGAAACTGGAGCATCTCACGTATCAATACCCATTCCGCAAGACTAGCCGGGCAGTCTGACGCTTTAACATCCGCGGGAAACCCGCAACTATGCGAACTGCGGAGCCGGGGGTAGTAAACTGGCGCCGGCCGAGTTTATAGCCCGTAGCGTTCCCGCTGGTAGGAGATCCAATCCGCCGCCGCGCCGCCGTGTTCCCGGGCTACAGCGTCAACCAGCGTGGACGGGCATACCATTGCGTAGGCGGCATCGGGGTGTTTCAGCGTAGCTCGGAATATGTCGGAAACCGTCTTTAGGTTGGGGAAACGTTGCGCCAGACCCGGGGATGTGATTCGCTCCCGGTAGACGGTGTTATCAGCAGGAACAACGGCTATCACTTTTGCGTCCGATACGCCCAATTCCCGGTTGTTTACCATCCGGTCGGCCAGCAAGCGTTGCCGCATTAGCTGGTAAAAGGGTTCATACAGCAGTTCGTCCATTGGCGCAGTGTTTTTGAATGACGATGATTCGGCAGCATACAGATCGGAATAACGTCGGCGGCGCGTATTGCCACTATTTCCGTTACCTAGATAGCTGGTTTGGTATTCCTCAACGTACTTCCATTCCAACAAGTACGCCCGCCGTCCGGTGTCTGTCTCCGCAACCATAAAAGCGTCAACGCTGGTAACGTTCGCGCCCCGTGTAGGAGCGGCACCCCGTTCCAGCGGCCCGCCCAAGCCAATCCACTCAAACTCTACCGGGGATATGTTGCCATCGTGTTCAATGGGAATGACGTTCTTTATGTCGCTGTCAATGGCGCGAAGTATTGTTGACAATGTGCCGTCAATCCCGGCCATCGGCAACAGGAAATTGACGCAAGCGACTTGCGAACTTGCCATATTGCGCGTTGGCCCGTCTGCGTCGCGAGCATCCCCGCTTCGGGTATTGCGCCACCATTTGATTTCACGCTCGGCGAAAAATTTAAGCGCGCCATTTTCGCCGCGCAAACCGGGATACAGGTTTTCGGTTTCGCAGCCTATTGCCAGCAAGTGACTGTTGCGTTGCCCTACATCATCCGACGGCGCCCGGCCTTGTGCGCTGATGGTTGGCGATGTATCGCGGAAATTTCCTTGTTGTTTTCGCGCTGATGTACCAAAAGTTGGCATAGCGTTTACTCCTAATGGATTCATTCTTTCGCGGGAATGGCAGTAATGAGCCTAATCCCCCGCCAGCCGCGCCCGCACCGCGCCCACCACGCCGTCCAGCGGCACGGTCGACGCCTCAACGTCCGTCCGCCCCCGTATTTCTACCACACTGTCGCGCAGATTGCGGGGGCTTACCACCAACCGAACCGGCAGACCCAGCAGGTCGGCGTCGTTGAACTTTACGCCGGCGGCCTGGTCGGGGCGGTCATCGTACAGGGTTTCGATGCCGACAGCGTTCAGTTGGGCGTAGAGGTTATCGGCGGCGGCGGCGACATCCGCGTTGGACAAATTCAGCCCGATCAAGTGGGCCTGGTAAGGGGCGATGGGGGCGGGGAATACGATGCCGCGCTGGTCGTGGTTTTGTTCGATGGCGGCGGCCAGCAGGCGGCCTACCCCAATGCCGTAGCAACCCATAGTGATCGGCCGATTGCGCCCCTCGGCGTCCAGATAGGTTGCGCCCAGGGTTTCGCTGAAAAACGTTCCCAGCTTGAAAATATGGCCCACTTCAACGCCGCGGATGGATTCCAGTACGCTGCCGCAATGGACGCATAGCTGGCCGGGTTGCGCCAGCGCGATGTCGGCCAGCAGGTCAACCTGGAAATCGCGGGGATAGTTGGCCCCGGTGAGATGGACGCCGGGCTTGTTGGCCCCGACCACGAAATCGGCGCCGCTCTGAATGGACGGGTCGGCCACTTTGCGGATGCCGGTTATGCCCACCGCCGAGGCGCTGCCCGCCACCAGCCCGGCGGCCTGCACCTCATCATCCTCGGCAAAGCGCAGTTCATCGCAATGCAGGGCGTTCTTGAGCTTGACTTCGTTGACTTCCAAATCGCCGCGAATGGTTACGAAAACCGGCTCGCCGTCGGCGATATAGAACACCGCTTTCAGGGTTTGGGCTTCCGGCACGCCCAAGAGTTCGGCCAGGGCGGCGATGGTCTTGACGCCCGGAGTAGCGACTTCCCGCAAGGGTTCGCCCCCCCCCGTATCCCCATTCCAGGGGGGGATGACCGCCTGCGCCTTTTCGGCGTTGGCGGTGTAGCGGCAGTTGGAGCAAGTGATTACGGTATCCTCGCCGGTGTCGGTAGGCAGCAGAAATTCGTGGGAATCCTTGCCGCCGATCGCGCCGCTGTCGGCCTCGGCCATCAGCACCGGCAGCCCGCAGCGCCGGAAAATGTTGCGATACGCCTGCGCCATATCCTGATAAGTAGCATCCAGACTGGCGTCATCGGCGTTGAAACTATAGGCGTCTTTCATATCGAACTCGCGCACCCGGATCAAGCCGGCGCGGGGGCGCGGTTCGTCGCGAAACTTGGTTTGTATCTGGTACAGTAGCAACGGCAAATCGCGGTAGCTCTGCACGTTGCTCTTGACCACGTTGGTAATAACTTCCTCATGAGTCGGGGCCAGAGCCAGGGGGCGCCCGCGCCGGTCTCGCAGCGCGAACAAGTTATCGCCAAAGGCGGCGCGGCGCCCGGTCTGCTCCCACAACTCCAGCGGCTGAAGGGCGGGCAGCAACAGCTCCTGCCCCCCGGCAGCGTCCATTTCCTCGCGGATAATGCCCTCGATTTTCCGCAAGGAGCGCAAAGCCAAAGGCAGGTAAGAATAGACGCCCGCCGCCACCTGCTGCATCAGCCCAGCCCGCAGCATCAGCCGATGGCTGGCCGTTTCCGCCTCCGGCGGGTCAAACCGCAGCGTCCTGCTAACCATTCGGGTGAATCGCATAATTTTTCGCCTAATTTCGGTTTAACTCAGAGAACTTTGCTGCCAGTCATCCGCATTATTCCTGATTCCTCGGCCAGACGGCGACGCACATCTCGGCCATCCACCTGCTGCGGTTGACAATATCCTGCTCGGTGAACGTTGTCTGTTGCGGACTTAGCAACCTCTGGTTCAGCAATACGTCCTTTCCTCGCCGCTCCAGTGCTATCTGTTTATCGCTCCATCCGGCATTTTGCTCTCGCGTGGTCAAACGGTTACTGGATAAAGTGAAGTTGCCCAACTGCTTGACGATTCGGTTACGGCGCTCTAAACGGGCTTGTGTTGGGCGTCCTTCTATGGGATAGCTTGTTAGTCCGTTCTCGCTGTCCGGTATTAAAATTGTGGTCTGGAAACCACCGCTTATTGAACGCTGTCCATTATCAATTCGCAGGCGATTCTCCAGAGCTTGCAACACCATGTTACGGCGAGCGGCGGTCATCTCGTGGGGATCGCTGGATATTTTGTTGATTACCTCGTCGTCCGTGGGCCAGCGGTTTGCTTCGGTCCGGTTCATGATTATCCAGTTGTAGGCTGCTTCCTGCGGCTTATTCCCAGAGTTAAGGCTGGCCTGCATAGCATTCAGCATTCCGGCTATGTTGCCGGCTATGGTATCTCCAACACTGTAGCCGGTTAAGATGCGCCGAACCACGTAGCTCTCAACGATTCTCAAGATGGCTTGCCGCTGGCTTCGTTCAATTTCCTTTTCTTCCGACCAAAGCCACAGGACTACCGGCATAAAGAATCCGGTTCCGGCGGACATCAAGCGGGTAGTGGATGGCTGACTTTCCGGGAAGTCGTTTGCCCGCACTTTCCGAAAAATTTCCGCAGCTTGTTTCATATTCCTCGTCACGTAATCAATCCCCAAACCGTCATTGCTAACCCCATTCAAGTAATGACGAAACTCGGTAGAAGTGCGGTCGCGCGGTATCCTGTTCCGGTTTACGGAAGTCAGCCAGTCGGCGAAAAACTGGTCCAAGTGTTCCCCATCCTGGCTTTCCCGCCCATAGTAAGGATGATCCATTTCATCCCCCCACAGGATGTTTGCCCGGTGCGCGTCTTCAATGACGCTACCCTCGTACATAATGGTGTTCTTGATTAGTTCGGACTGCGTGAGCCGTTCGCTGCGAGCGTTCAAGGTCTCAAAAACCTTGTTGGGCTGTTCGTTGCGTTCCAAAATCAGCACAGCCGTCTCCAATTTGTACCGCAGTACATCCAGCAGATTTTGACAATTTTGTTCCGTATTTTCATCCCGACGAATGTGCAGCACAGCCCTATCGTGAAAGAAATCGTGGCACATTGACATCCGGCTGGTCACGTCGGTGCCAACTGAAAACATTTCCAGAACAACTTTCAGGTCGTTGTAATTGCGACCGTTGAGGTGGCGAACTTTGGGAAAGTATTTCTGCCCATCATAGTTTTGGACGTAGGACACAAATTGCTCTTCCAGATCAAAAAGATCGCATTCGTTGCCGGCGTTGGCAAGCGCCCTGAGGATGATAATGATAGTCGTCAGACGCTGCTGCCCGTCCACGACAATATAACTTTCCTGAGCCTCTGTATGACCGTCCCGCTCTTGCAGAACTACAGATCCCATAAAGTGCGGCGGGACAGCTTCCGGGTCGGGGGCGTTGGCGATATGTTGCGCGACGTTCTGTATGTCATCCCAGAGCGGGCGCCATTGGTCGTAACTCCAAGCGTAGGCTCGCTGGAATTGGGGGATGACGTACTCAATGTTGGATTCCAGCATTTTGGCGATGGTAGTTACGTGAGCTTTCATGACAGTTCTGTGCTCCTAAAAATCTCTCTGCGCTCTGGGGTTATTCCTTTCGCCCCTACTCCCCCGCCGGTGCTGTCGCCACTTCCTCCATCAGTGCCGACAGCATTTCCGCCTCCGGCACCACCCGGACTTTTTCGCCTTTGCGGAATATCACGGCCCGGCCGGCGCCCGCCGCTATGCCAACATCGGCGTCTTTGGCCTCGCCGGGGCCGTTCACTTCGCAGCCCATTACCGCTACCTTGATGTCTTTGTCGCTCTTGCGGAGCATGGCGTCAACATCGTTAGCCAGCTTTACCACATCCACATCGGCGCGGCCGCAACTGGGGCAGGCCACCAGCACCGCGCCCTTGCGCCGCAGGTTCAGCGACTTTAGTATTTCGTATCCGGCGGTCACTTCATCCACCGAATCGCCGCTCAACGACACGCGGATAGTGTCGCCAATGCCTTGATACAGCAGCACGCCCAAGCCCACGGAGGTGCGGATGGAGCCGGACATTACCGTGCCGGCTTCGGTGATGCCCAAGTGCAGGGGATAAGGCATCATTTCCGCCAAGCGGGAATAGGCTTCGACCGTGGTAGGCACGTCAAAGGCTTTCATTGAAATTTTGATTTGGTCGAAATCCTGCTCCTCCAGCAGGCTGATTTCCCATAAGGCGGTGGCGACCATGTGATCAACCACGCTGTAATCGCCCTCGCGCCCCTCGCCGGCTTTGGGCAGCTTGTTGACCAGGTCCATGTGGCGGGAAAAGCCGCGGGTGCGCCCGATGCCGCCCACCGGAGGCAGGCTACCGAAGTTGACGCCGATGCGGATGGGAACGTTGCGGGCTTGAGCCGCCGCCGCCACTTCCCGAACCTGATCTTCGTTGCGCAGGTTGCCGGGGTTGAGCCGCAGGCAGTCGATCCCGCCCTCGAGACACTTCAGGGCCAACTGATAGTGAAAATGAATGTCGGCGATGAGCGGGATGCGGATCTGCTTCTTAATTTCGCCCATAGCGATGGCGGCGTCCATATCAGGCACGGCGGAGCGGATGATGTCGCAGCCCGCTTCCTCCAGTTGGTGGATCTGCCGCACGGTAGCCGCCACGTCGCGGGTGTCGGTCTTGGTCATGGACTGGACAGTGATATCGGCGCCGCCGCCCACTTTGACGCCGCCCACATAAACCGGCTTAGTTGGCCGTCGCTTAATCATCCTGCAATCCTCCGCCGCAATGCCGCCGCCGCCCGCCCCGCGCAATCAGGGCCAAGCGGCCAACGCCAAACTTGAGGCTATGTTACACCAAAGCCAGGTCGGATTCCAGAGGCGGGGGGCTATCCTCCGGGCGTCGCCCGTACCCCAAAAGCGTTACTTAAGCAGAGCGTTCACTTTCGCCATAACTTCGCCGATCACCTGCGGCGTAGTCCGTTGCGCGAAACCGGCGCCCCGCACTTGCCAATCCAGACTTTTGATCTGGTCTGCGATGACAACACCTGTGACCGGGCCGCCGGGGGGCAGGATTACCTCGAAAGGGTAGCCCTTGACGCTGGAGGTGATGGGACAAAACAAGCCCAGTCCGGTTTGCCGGTTATAAGCGGCGGGGCTTAAAACCAGGGCCGGGCGGTGTCCTGCCTGTTCGTGCCCGGCTTGAGGATTAAAGTTCAGCCAAACTATGTCTCCCCTGTCGGGTATGTATCCCATTCCTACCATATTTCTTTGCCCGTCGGCGGGCCAGTGTCAACCTCCCGGTGCAGATTGCCCTCCGTTATCTGCGATAGCAGCGCGGGTAAGTCGTAGACCTTTTTGCGTAGCACCAGCGCATCGCCGCTCTGGATCATCTCTATGGGCGCCCCCGCCTGGACGCCCCATTGGCGGGCGATTTCGGCGGGAATGCGAACCGCCAGCGAGTTGCCCCATTGGGAAACATTCGATTCCGTATCCATACCAAAACTCCCCCTACCCGCCCAAGAAGCTGATGCCTTGCAACAGGCGGCTGATGTCGTTGGCGCTGATGATGATTATGCCGCCCAGCAGCACCGCCAGGCCGATCAGGTGTACCATCCCCTCCTTTTCCGGCGATATTCGCTTGCCGCGGCGCACCCATTCGATTACCACGAAAACGATGCGCCCGCCATCCAGCATCGGGAAAGGCAGGATGTTGAGGATAGCCAGGTTGACGCTTAACAGTATGCCAACGGTCAGCCATCCGGTGAACCCGCCGTCGCGGCTGACTTCGCCGGTCAACTGCGCGATCCCGATGGGGCCGGAAAGCTGCGGCGCGGCGCCCTGCGAAATCATCCCCCCGATGGTCTGTTTTAGCAGCACCAGCAGCTCCCAAGTGCCGGTGAAACTGGCGGGAACGGCTTCCCAGATGGGCATCGCGCGGGTGATGGTCCGCGTATCGATGAGTTCAACGCGGACGCCAATCTCCCAAACGCTGCTGCCGGTGTTGAAACCGGGGGCGAGGGTTGCGGTTTCCGCCCGTCCGTTGCGCTCCAGCAACAGCGTCATCTCCCCGCCGCCGTTGAGGTTGATTTCGCGGGTAAGGTGAACCGCCCGTTCCAGGGGCTGACCGTTGGCTTCGGCGATAATGTCGCCGGGCCGGAGGCCGGCCTGCGCCGCCGCGCCGCCGGGGATGACTTCGGCGACCGCGATCCGCCCTACTTGGGTTTCCTCCGGCAGCATAAACAGAACGGTAAAAATCAGCAGGGGAAGCAGGGCGTTCATCAAGGCGCCGGCCGCCAGCACCAAGATGCGGGCGGCGGGTTTCTTGGACGCCAGACTTTGCGGCACGGTGGGGTTGGATTCGCCGGCCAGCCGGACGAACCCGCCCAAAGGAATCAGGTTGACCGAATACAGCATATCGGCCAGCTCAAAGGAGCCGCCGTTCACCGACCGCACTTTGCCCTCATGCCAGAGCAGGTGATCCACCGGGCGGTTGAAATGGCTGGGCTCCTCGCCTTTGGCCCGTTTGCGATGCAGCTCCACTTCGACCGCGATCAGCCCCCAATCCTCGTCCTCGATGGAGCCGACCTTTACCCGCTGGCCGGGCAACAGGGATTGGGGGCCGTCCAGCCCGATGAAACGGGTATTGGCGTGCAGCTTCACTTCCGTGCGCCCGGCGTAGACCCCGAACAGCCGCGGCGGAAACCCCACGCCGAACTCCAGCGCCTTGACCCCAAAGGCGCGGGCCGTGGCGAAATGGCCCCATTCGTGAACCACCACCAAAATCAGCAACAACGCCGCAAAGGTGCCAACGGCGAATAAGACGGTTATGACTGTTTCCATAGCTTAATTCAACCCGGAGCGCACCGCGACGCGCGGGCGATGGGGAAAATCCTGAAAATCGCCGCGCGCCCGGCGCCCTCCGGGGTCATTCCTTTTGTTCCATTCTTTCCCGAATGAAAGCCACAATTTCGCCGGTGGACGTTCCGGGGCCGAAAACTTCGGTAATGCCGATGTCTTTCAAGGGCTGGCGGTCAACGGCGGGGATGATGCCGCCCACCACCACCAGCACGTCGTCCATACCCTCGCCTCGCAGCAAGGTCATAACTTCAGGCAGGATTTCCAAGTGGGCGCCGGACAAGATGCTCAGGCCCAGCACGTCCACATCCTCTTGCGCCGCCGCCTGGACAATCATCTGCGGGCTTTGCCGGATGCCGGTATAGATAACTTCCATACCGGCATCGCGCAGGGCGCGGGCGATGACTTTGGCGCCGCGGTCATGGCCGTCCAACCCCGGCTTGGCTACCAGCACCCGAATGGGGCGTTCATTATTCTGCATTTCGCCACTGTCTTTAACATCGGAATGGTTATTTCCCCCAATTGTAGGGGATGGTTAGGGCGGGAGCGCAAGCGCTTAGACCGCCCCTGCCTCGCCATCGGCGACGGTTTCGACCAGTTCTGTAAGGACGCCGAAAACCGCCGACGGATGGATGAAGCCGATCGTACCCGAAAGCCCATGACGCGGCTGCCGGTCAATCAGCCGCAGCCCTTGCCCATCCAAGATTTGCAGCTTTTCGCCGATTCCGTCCACGTTCAAGGCCAAATGATGCAGGCCCTCGCCGCGCCGCTCGATGAAACGGCCCACGGCGCCCGATGCGTCCACCGGCTCCAGCAGCTCCAGCCGCGTCTGCCCCACTTGGATCAGCGCCGCCCGCACCCCTTGATCCTCCAGCAGCGCAACCTCGGCCGGCGGCGTGCCGAACACCCGCCCGAAAAACTCCAGCGCCGCGTCAATGTCCTTTACCGCGACGCCGATGTGATCGATGTAATTGACGGCGCAAACTTCGCTCAACGGCGGCTCCTCCCGCGGTCGTTTCCCCGGTACGGGGGCAATCCCCGCTAAATAGCGTAATCCTTTAGCAGTTGCCGCGCAATCAGCAGGCGCTGAACTTCGGAGGTGCCTTCGTAAATCGTGGTCACGCGGGCATCGCGCAGGATACGCTCTACCCCGGCCTCCTGGAAGTAGCCGGAGCCGCCATGAATTTGCAGGGCTTTGTCGGCGACGCGGATGCACATTTCCGACGCCATCAGCTTGGCGATCGACGCTTCCTGGAGGAAAGGCAGTCCAGCGTCTTTCAAGGTAGCGGCGTTCATGGTTACAACGCGGGCGGCGTGGACTTCGGCGGCCATATCGGCCAGCATAAACTGGATCGCCTGATGCTGCCCGATGGGCTGCCCGAAAGAATGCCGCTGCTGGGCGTAGCGCAAAGCGGCCTCCAGCGCCGACTGCCCGATCCCGGTGCTTTGGGCCGCGATGATGATCCGGCTGGAAGTGAGGATTTCCATCGCCTGGTTAAAGCCGCGCCCCTCATCGCCCAGCAGATTTTCGCCGGCGACCGGCGTATCCTGGAACACGATTTCGTCGGTAGTGGAGCTGCGCATCCCCAGCTTGCCATGCATCGGGTTGATGGTCAGCCCCGGAGCGCCCCGGTCCACGATAAACGCGCTGACGCCCTTATAGCCCTGGCTACGATCCTGGGTCGCGAACACCACGATGCTTTGCGCCACCGATGCGTTGGTGATAAACATCTTGCTGCCATTGAGAAAATAAGTGCCGTCGCGCTCCACGGCGGTAGTTTGCAAAGCGGCGGCATCCGAACCGCCCCCCGGCTCGGTAAGCCCAAAAGCGGCCACGCCCTGCCCCGAGGCCAGCGGCGGCAAGATACGCTCCTTCTGCTCATCATTGCCAAAGCGGTCAATAGACGCCACGCCCAGGGCCAAGTGAGCCAGCCAGCTAACCGAAGCCGAGGCATCGCCCCGAGCCACCTCCTCGGCGGCGATAGCAACCTGCCGATAACCGGCCGGCCCGCTACCCCCATACTTCACATCCACCCCCAAGCCGGCCAGCCCCAGCTCAGCCAACCCCCGCCAAGCGTCCCACTGAAACGCCGCCCGCTCATCAGCCTCGCGGGCATAAGGCGCAATTTCGCGGTCAACAAACTCGCGAAGGGTACTTTGGAGCATACGCTCCTCTTCATTCAAGATCAAGTCGGGCATTTGGGTTACTCCAATCCTCGAAAGTTGTTGAACTATCAACGGGATTTTCGGTTTAAGGCTTGGTCCCGTACCGAGTAGCCCATCGCCGCCAGATTGTCGGCTATCTTATTCCACTCATCCGAACTGTCAGCGATGGCTACCGCTTGCTTCAGGCACCAAAACGCTTGATGTCTGTCATTGAATTCCTGCGCCCAAGTGTTGGCGACAGTAACCCAGTCCTCGACACCACCTGCCGCCAATTCCGCTTTCCCTAGGCAACGGAGCGCTTTACCGCGTTCATTGAATATCTGGAGCCAGATCATCACCAACCTAGCCCACTCGGTCGAGGTTACTGCGGAGAACTCTGCTTTTTCCATATTATGGTAGGCGGGGTCAAAGTCTGCTAATCTGTTTCTGCGGTTACCAGAGAGATTAGTCTGCTGGAGGCGATTTATCTTTTCTAGGGTTTTATACCAATCCAGATCATAGGATTTTTTGGCAGAATCATATGCCAACTCCAAACAACGTTCGGCTTGGTCAATTTTGTCAAAGTCCATGATCCACGCTTTGGTAATTTCTTCCCAGTCGCTGTTGGTGTAAACAGAAACTTCGGCGTTATCCATACAACGCCAAACTTCGCTCATATTGTTGAAAATTTCCGTCCAACCTTTAGCAACCTCGATCCACTTCCTTGCACGAAGTGCATCTCCAATGGAAGCTGCATTTTCCGCTTGCTCCATGAAAGAATATGCTTGTTTTTCATTTCCAAACAAATGCATCCATTTTTCCGCCAACCTCATCCAGTCCCGGTGGTTTTCTGCCGAGGCAATCTCATGAGCCATTCGCTGATAGGCGATGCTGTCGTCGTGTACCATTTTCTTTGCTCCTTTTGATTCGGCAACCGGAATTATACCACAACCTCCGCCGGCAAGTCACCGCCCCCGCAAGCGGCGCAGTTCCGCCCGCAGTTGCGCCGCCTCCGCCTCGGCCCTCCGGCGGGCAACGCTTTCCTCGGCAATGCCGGGCAGGTAGCGGGCGGTTTTACGGTCGTAGAACCGCAGGCGGCGGTTTTGCCAGCACAGGCAGAGATCCAGGGCCGAGCTGTAGCCCCAGACGGTTTCATCGGCGTCTGTAGCTATTTCGATGGGGCGGGATACGCCATCCGACAGGCGGTCGGCAGCCAGCGTGAAGCCGTGGTAGTCGCCGCCGGTTACGTCCAGCATCCAGTATTCGCCGACGCCGATGGCGCGGTACAGACTGCGCTTGTTTCCGGTATCCAATTCGTGGGTCGACGGCGATGCCACCTCCAGGGCGAAATCCGGCGGCTTGCCCGCTTCCAAGATACTATATCCATTGCGGCTTAAAATGGCCCTAGCGTCCACCCCAAAAGCGATGTACAAATCGGGGCGAACCCGCCGGTTTGTATTCTCGATGTTGTAGAATACGAACCCGCCGGAGTCAATGAATATGTCCGGGCGGTTATACACGTCGAAATGGTGGCGGAGCAGGTAATCCGCCTCGGCGATGACCGGCGCTTGCAGCATATTCCTCGGCCAGTAGTCAGAATCGCACGGGTCGGGGTAAACAAATCCTTTGGGCAGTATGTAGGTATAGGGAATGAACGGGGCGGCCGTTTTCGCCGCTTGCGATGTCATTTTATCCTGCTCCTGTTCCTGCCGTTATGTTGTGTTGGACAGCAACGCCAAAATCCCCTCTTTCACCCGGCGAAAGGGGCCGTTTTTGATACGGCCGACTTCACGCGGGGTGAACCGATAAAGATGATATCGGGCGTTCATGCTCCTCCTGAGCAAAGTTCGGTAATCCCTGGCGAAATTTGTTGTGTTTGCCAGCAAGTTGATGCGTTCACGATGGGTTTTGGGATGCACACCTCTTGTCGCCAGAAACGCATCAACGTAGTGCAGGGCGGAGTAAAACAGCATCGTTACTTCCCAATCAGTATGCCGATCGGGGAGGGATGCCATAGTATCCGCCAGGTTTTCGTTTTCTCTGGCTTTGGTCAAATGTCGCTGTCGATTCGGCATCGCTTACCTTTTCCAAACCAGGTCGCCAAAACTTTGTATGTGTTCATCTTTGTCTTCTTGAGGGATTCTCTGCGTATTCACCACGAGAAAGAGAAACGGCTGATCCTTGACGCTGCGAATGACTGCCTCTTCCGCATCGGACACTTGTTCGCAAATGTCGTCGTCATCCCAAGGCCCCGAGATTATGGTATGCAGTTCGTCCTGAGATCCCAAACGCACTTCGACGACTTCCGGTATTTTCTGCACAATGTCAAGGTACGTTTGCAGGGCCTTGAAATAGGCCAGTTTCGGATTTTTGTAGTGTTTTTGTTTCATATTGGTACTCTCCCGTTTGTTGATGGTCAACACGGAATATATGGAATGGCAGGATTACTAAAACCCCGCCGCCCCCTCCTGCTCCCCAAACGCCCCCCGCAGCACCCCCGACATCTCGCCCAGCGTACAGTACGCCTCCACGCACTCCAGTATCGCCGGCACCGTATTCGCATCGCCCTGCGCCGCATCAGCCAGCCGCGACAGCGCCGCCGCCGCCGTCGCATTGTCGCGCTCCCGGCGGAGACGCTCCAGCCGGGCTACCTGCTCGCGGGCGGCCTCCTCGTCTACCCGCATAAGTCCCTCTACCGGCGGCTCCGCGGCGGCGTAGCGGTTTACGCCTACGATTACGCGGTCGCCGGATTCCACTTCCTGCCGGTGGCGGTAGGCGGCATCGCCGATTTCGCGCATCTGGAACCCCGTTTCGATGGCCGCCACCGCCCCGCCCAGATCGTCGATCCGGCGGATGTAATCCATCGCCTGCGCCTCCAAATCGTTGGTCAGGCTTTCGATGTACCACGAGCCGCCCAAGGGGTCTACCACATCGGCGGCGCCGCTTTCGTAAGCCAGGATCTGCTGGGTTCGCAACGATAGCTGGGCCGATTCCTCGGTAGGCAGAGACAGGGCCTCATCGCGGGAATTGACATGGAGCGATTGGGAGCCGCCCAGGATCGCCGCCAAAGCCTGCACCGTGCAACGGATCACGTTATTGTCGGGCTGCTGCGCGGTCAAGGATACGCCCGCGGTTTGCGTGTGAAACCGCAGCATCATGGAGCGGGGATCTTGGGCGCCGAATCGGTCGCGCATCAGCCGGGCCCAGATGCGCCGGGCAGCCCGGAACTTGGCGACTTCCTCGAACAGGTTATTCTGCGCCACGAAAAAAAACGACAGCCGGGGCGCGAAAGCGTCCACCTTCAGCCCGGCGTCCAGCGCCGCCTGCACGTAGGCGATGGCGTTGGCGAAGGTAAAAGCCAATTCCTGCACCGCCGTGGCCCCGGCCTCCCGTATATGATAGCCCGATATGCTGATGGTGTTCCAGCGCGGCACATTTTCGGCGCAATACTTGAACACATCCACCACCAGCCGCATCGACGGGCGCGGCGGGTAGGCGTAAGTGCCGCGGGCGATGTATTCCTTGAGAATGTCGTTTTGCACCGTGCCGCTGATTTGTTCCGGCGCTACCCCCTGCCGCCGCGCGGCGGCGATGTAAAAGCACAGCAGCAACGACGCCGTGGCGTTGATGGTCATTGATGTGCTTACCTGCCCCAACGGAATGCCGTCGAACAGCGTTTCCATATCCTCCAGGCTGCATATCGGCACGCCCACTTTGCCCACTTCGCCCTTGGCCAGCGGATGGTCGGAGTCGTAGCCGATTTGGGTCGGCAGGTCAAAGGCCACCGACAGCCCGGTCTGGCCCTGCTCCAGCAGGTAACGGAAACGGCGGTTGGTGTCGGCGGCGGTGGCATAGCCCGAATACTGGCGCATAGTCCAAACCCGCCCGCGGTAGGCGCTGGGCTGCACCCCCCGGGTGTAAGGGAACTCGCCGGGAAAGCCGACGTCGGCGCCATAGTCATAGCCCCGCGCCGCCAAATCCTCCGGGGCGTACAGCGCATCTATGAGCAAGCCGCTATCGGTCTCAAAAGACGGTCGCCGTTCCGGGAAACGGGCCACCGACGGCCCCAAGGTTTCCTCGCGCCACTGCTGCTTGTTTTCGCTGGGCATACCCTACTCCTGCGCCATCCCCCGCCCTTCCGACCGGCTCAGGGCGAATGGGATGACGCCGCGCTCGTTCCAAGTGTAACCGCAAGGCGCAACCCGCTCAAGGTTGCGGAGGCGGCAACGCATCGCACTATAAACGCAGTCGCCCGCCGTCCCTATTCCCTTATATAGTATACTAGGCGCGGCATTCGCCGGCAGGAGGGCAAGCAATATGGTATTAAGCGGCATTGGGCGGACGATCAGGGATTCGATCACCGGAACGATTACCGGCGCCGGCAGCGTAATGGAAAGCGCCATATCGGCGGCCCGGGGCGTAACCGTAAGCGCGTTGTCCGGATCGAGAGCAACGATTACCGAGTTGCCGTCCCTAGTGGGCGATGTGATGCAAGGCACGATCAACGCCACCGGCGGCGTGAGCGCGGAACTGGGCAGCGCCGCCAAAGGAGCGGTGATCGGCATCGTCCACGGCGTAGCCGAGGTTACAACCGTGACCGCCGGCGTATGCCGCGACACCGTGCGGGCGGCGATCAAAAGCGCCAGCGAGGTCGGCGGCGACGTAGCCACCGTCGCCCGCAGCGCGGTAGAGGGTACGCTGGCAACCACCAAAAGCGTCGGCCTGCGGGCGGAGGATACCGCCTTTAGCGTCACCCGCGGCGCCATTCAAGGTACGCGGGATGTCGGCGGCGACTTGGGCGCCACGGCCCGGGACGCGGCCAAAGGCGCCGTCGCCGCCACCGCCGAAGTCGGCGGCAGCATCCCCCAAGCCATCGAAGCCAGCGCCCGCGGCCTGATCCAGGGCGCCGCCGAAGTGGGCGGCGACGTAGGCGCGGTCACCCGCAACGCCGTCGCGGGATCCATCGAAGCCGCGGGCCACGTCACCGTTCGGATCCAAGATGCGGCATTCAGCGCCGCCCGCGGCGTGATCCACGGCACCCGCGAAACCGGCGGCGACTTGCACGCCGCGGCCCGCGACACCATCGACGGCACGGTCACCGGAGCCAACCGGATTGGCGGCAATGTGCTACCAGCCATCGATGACAGCGCCCGCGGCCTAGTCAAAGGCGCCGCCGAGGTAGGCGGCGACGTGGCCGGGGTAGCCCGCGCCGCCGTAGAGCAGTCGATCGAGTCGGCCAAGAGCATCGGCCTAAGCGCCCAAGACGCCGCCTCCGCCGCGGCCAACGGAGCGGCCAGCGCCGCCGGCTCTTTCGGCGAAACCACCGCCCACGCCGTAACCAACGCCGTAAGCCGCGCCGCCGGCGTCCCCATCGTCCTACGCGCCCCCTTCCGGGGAAATCAGAATAAAGACCCGGAAAACCGCGAAAGCGTATAACGCCCAACAAAATTCCCTCCCCCTAAGGGGGAGGGTTAGGGTGGGGGTGAATCCCTCCAAAAACCAACCCACCCAATCCCCAAACCCCCGCCCCCCAAGAACCAAAAATCCCCTCCCCCTTAGGGGGAGGGTTAGGGTGGGGGTGAACGTCCCCTACCCAAAACCCCCAACCCGCCGCCGCAATCCCCCCAATCCCAAAATCCCCCACTCCAACCCCTTGACAAACCCCAAACCTACGTTCTACAATAACCCCAATGCCAAAACCTCATTCCCCCGGACAGCGCTGAATGGGGGGAACAACGGGGTAAAGTCCCGGCCGGGATAAAGACAGGCAGTTGTGTGGTGTGTGTGTGTCCGGACTTGTGGTGGTGTGGTGTGGCCGCCCTGCACTAGTCCCGAGCCTGCTCAAAAGGATGTCCCGCGGGGGGGAGGCCCCCGGGGCTCCATCCCGGGCTTAGCGAAGGATGACCTGCGGAACCGCCTTAATCCTGACCGTGTCAAAGGATGTCCCGCGGGGGGGTGGCCTCCGGGGCTCCATCCCCAGCGCGGTCATATAAGGGATGACAGGCGGGGCGGATGTGGGGGGTGCGTGTGGGGGGTGTGGTGTGGTGTGGCGACGAACGGGGGCAGCCGCAGCCGGCGGCGGCTTGCTTAAAAATTCAACCCAAGAGGCAACCAATGGCAACCCCAAAAGGAAACCCCGGCAAAGGCAACCCAATCAAAAAACCCCCGAAAACCCAACTAAGGCAAGGAAACCCCGAAAACCCATCCAACAGGAAACCCCAACCGGAGCCAACCCGTATTAACCCCAAGGAGCAGATAATGCCGCCCTAAAACCTACGGAAACCAACGGATACCCAAAAACCGCCCATTGCCTGGCCCAGCCCAGGCAACCGGGCAACCTACGCATCCCAAACCGCCAATCGCTAAACGCCCGCGCGTTAGCAGCGGAAAGCGGAAAAGAGATGCGCCAAGCCCGCTGCGGCAAGCAAGACGCCCCGCAACGGGCTTTCGCTCGTGCCAGCAGCGTTTGGCGTTCCGATAGGCGGCGAATGGTTGCCGCGCAAAGCGGATTGACGCCCGCCTTTGTATTATAATCGGCGTATGCTGTTATCCCCGGCGCGTTTCAAAGAAAAGTTGACCGCCCCTTTCCGGCAAGCGCGGGATCGGGCGGTGCGCAGCCGCGACTACCTGCGAGCCCGGGTGCGCGCCCGAAGGCTCTGGCGCCTGTTCCTCGCCATTCCCCTCGCCGGCCTGATCTACCGGACGATCCGCGAAATGGGCGCCGATGACGCCACCCACATGGCCGCCGGCGTGGCCTACTACGCCGTCCTGTCCCTGTTTCCCCTGGCCGTGGGGCTAATCAGCCTGCTGGGTATGGTGCTGGACGCCGATAACCTGGAGGGGGAGATCGTCGGGTTCTTTCAGAAATTCCTCCCCGGCTCCAGGGAACTGCTAGAGGCCAACATCAACGCCGCCGGCAACGTCCGGGGCTTCCTCGGGGCGGTGAGTTTCATCGGCCTTTTCTGGTCGGCCAGCCTGCTATTCGGGGCCATCAGCCGGGCGGTCAACCGCGCCTGGGACATCCAGCGCGACCGCCCCTTTTATATCGACAAGCCCCGCCATATCATCATGGCCGTCAGCGTCGCCCCCCTGTTCCTGATGTCTTTCATCACCACCGCGGCCCTGGAGGTTCTGGGCAACGTGGACTTCCCGCTGATCGGCCGCATCGCCTTTCTCGACAACGACGGCATCAACCTGATGACCCGCCCGCTGCCCTTCGTGTTTTCCCTCGCGATATTCCTGCTGATCTACAAATTCACGCCCAACACCCGCACTTATTGGCGCTACATCTGGCCGGGCGCCCTGCTGGCGGCAGTCCTGTTTGAGATTTCCAAGAGCGTTTTCGTGTTCTACCTAGAAAATTTCGCCAGCTTCGAGCAGCTTTACGGCTCTCTGGCCTCCATCATAGTGCTGCTATTCTGGACTTACGTATCCGGCCTTATCCTAATCGCCGGGGCGGAATTTTCCTCGGAATACGGGCGGATGCGGGTCGGCGTGGAACAAGGGCACCTCATATCGGAACGCTACCCGTCCTCACCCCCCCGGTAAGAATGCCGGATAACCATAACCGCCGGAGCGCTCCTGCCCGGGCGCCCGCGGGATATAGGAGTATGCCGTGAACGACGACCGCCCCCCGGCGCAATCCTACATCGGCGCCCCCATCCCGCGGCGGGAGGACGCCCGGTTCGTCACCGGACGCGGCCAATACCTCGATGATCTGCGCCCGCCCAACCGCCAAATTTGGCACGCCGCCATCCTCCGCAGCCCCTATGCCCACGCCCGGGTGCGGAGCATAGCGACCGCGGCGGCCCTGGCCCTCGACGGCGTGGCCGCAGTGTTTACCTACGCCGATATCGCGCATCTAGCCAAGCCCATCCCCATGCGCGTATTCCCCTTGCCCGGGCTGGAGCATTACCTGCAAACCCCGCTATCCCCCGATACCGTCCGCCATACCGGAGAGGCGGTGGCGGTGGTAGTGGCGGAAAGCCGTTATTTGGCGGAGGATGCGCTGGATCTGATCGAAGTCGATTACGAACCGCTGCCGGCGGTCACCAGCGTAGCCGAAGCCCTGTCCGACATCGTGGTGGTGCATCCTGCCAACGGCGCCAACCTGGCCGGATCCGCCGAAATCAACGTCGGCGATGTCGCCGCCGCTTTCCGGGACGCCGATTACGTGCGCCGGGAGGAATTTCATACCAACCGCCACACCGCCAACCCGCTGGAAACCCGCGGGCTGCTCGCCGATTACGACCCGGCCGACGGCCAACTGCGAGTCTGGGGGCCAACCAAAGTAGCCCACACCAACCGGGCGATACTGGCGCGCCATCTGGAAATCGATGAGGAGCGAATCCATTTCATCGAACCGGACGTCGGCGGCGGTTTCGGCGTACGCGGGGAGTTCTACGCCGAGGATTTCCTGATCCCTTTCGCCGCCTACCGTCTGGAGCGGACGGTGAAGTGGGTCGAGGATCGGGCGGAGCATCTGGCCGCCGCCAATCATTCCCGCGAGGTGGTTTGCCAAGCAGAGCTGGCAGCCCGCAACGACGGCACGCTGCTCGGCCTGCGGGCTACCGTCTACGGCGATATGGGGGCTTATGTCCGCACGCACGGCAGCGTCGTGCCGGCCCTTACCGCCGTGATGCTGACCGGCCCTTACCGCATCCCCAACTTCCACGCATCGGTCAACTGCGTTATGACCAACAAGATGGGCGCCGGAACCTACCGCGCCCCCGGTTTCTTTGAGGGAACGTTCATCCGCGAGCGGATGCTGGATCTGGCCGCCGCCGACTTGGGGCTGGACCCGGCGGAAATGCGCCGCCACAACTTGATCCACGCCAGCGAAATGCCCTACACCGTAGGCCCCACACGCCTCGACGGACGAATGACCGTATACGACAGCGGCGACTACGCCAGCGCCTTTGACCGCGCCCTGGAGCAAATCGGCTACCAAGAACTGGCGAATACGCCGAACCCTGACGCCCAGGGGCGTTACCACGGCGTCGGGATCGCATCCTACGTCGAACCCACCGGGTTCGGCCCCTTTGAGGGCGCCCGGGCGCTGGTGAACGAATCCGGCGGCGTGGACGTCTATCTGGGCATCGCCACCATGGGGCAAGGCCACGAAACCGTGATGGCCCAAATCTGCGCCGATTCCCTCAACGTGCCAATGGACGCCGTGCGCGTGTTTCACGGCAGCACCGACTACCTCCCCGCCAGCATCGGCACCTTCGGCAGCCGCGCCTCGGTAATGGCGGGCAGCGCGATCCACCTCGCCTGCCAAACGCTCAAGGCGCGGATCCTGGCGCTGTCGGCCAGTTATCTGGACACCGCCCCCGAAGCCCTGGAGCTGCGTAGCGGGGTAGTAGCCTATAAAGACGCCGCCCCCGGACAGCCGTCGTTATCGTTGGCGCAAGTGGCATCCCTCGCCGAATCGCAGCGGCAATTTGACGCCCCCAACGGGGAAAGCGATCACCCGCTAGAGGCGACCGAGTATTTCCGCATCGAGGAATGGACCTATTCCTACGGCAGCCACGCCGCCCATCTAGCCATTGACCCCGAAACCGGCAAGCTGGAGGTTCTGCGCTACGTCGTGGTGGAGGATGTAGGCCGCTGCATCAACCCGCTAACAATGCACGGGCAGTCGGTAGGCGGGGCGGCGCAAGGCATCGGCGGCGCAGTGCTGGAGGAACTGGTCTACGATGCCGCCGGGCAACTGCTATCCGGGTCGCTCCTGGATTACCTGCTGCCCACCAGCCAGGACATCCCCGACATCGAGTGCGTGATCCTGGAGGAAGCCCCATCGCCCCTGAATCCGCTGGGCGTAAAAGGCGCCGGCGAGGGGGCCATCCTCGCCACCGGCGCGGCCCTGGGCAACGCCGTCGCCAACGCCCTGTCCCCCTTCGGCGTCCAAGTCAATAACCTCCCCCTCAGCCCGGCCAACATCCGCCGCTGGCTGCAAGAAGCGGCGCCGGCGCCGGATGGCTAGGGGCGGGTTTTCGGGGTTGGCAATGAGGATGTGTCATCGGGGCGGCCGGCGGGGGCCGCCCCTTTTCAACGGGCTATACGGATGGGTTATTCCAAGACGGCGATCGCCTCGATTTCCACATCCAGCCCCGGCTCCGCCAATGCAGTAATTTCGATTAGGGAATTGGCCGGGTATTGGCCCTCGAAATAGCGGGCGAATAGCTCCGCTTGCTGCCCCGGCTCCGCCTGCCAGTCGGCGATGCTGGTTACGAAGCAGGTGATCTTGGCGATATCGCCGGGGCCGCCGCCCTCGGCCTTGACCACCCCGGTCACCCGCTCCAGGGTCACCGCCAGTTGCTCCATCAGCGATTTGCCCTGCGCCGGGGTGCCGCGGGCGGTGCAGCCCGATACGAACAGCAGATTGCCGGCGCGGGTTCCCCGGCTGTAGGTTGGCCCGGCGGGGGCGATGTCGTAATCCTTTCGTTCAACCGGCATTTCCATCTCCTTGCGTGTTTTGTCTTGCGGCATCGAATCGATTGGCGGTTAGGGGCGGCGGGGCGCAACACGGCGGGGCGATACATCGCTATAATACAACCGTCGCCCGCTATAATACGACAATTCGCCGCGGTGTTTTGCAAGCGCAGGTATGGGAGTCGAACAACACCTTTTCAACGACTTGGTGCTGGTGGTCATCGCCGCCTTCCTGGGCGGCGTGGTGGCGCGTCTGTTGCACGCGCCGCCGGTGCTGGGCTACCTGGCGATGGGGATGATCATCGGCCCGCACGTTCTAGGCCGCTTCGGGCTGGAATGGCTGGACTTCGCCACCGTAGCCGACGAGAAATCGGTGCATACGGTAGCCGAGCTGGGCGTAGTGCTACTGGTGTTCACCATCGGCATTGAAATATCCTTCCGGGAACTGGCGCATCTGGGCAAGGTAGTGATCATCGGCGGCATATTGCAGATCGTCATCACCGCCTGGCTCCTGGTGCCGATCGGGATCCTGCTGGGGTTCGATCTGAACACGGCGGTCATGCTGGGATTGGCCGGCGCGTTGAGCAGCACGATGGTCGTGCTGAAAACCCTTTCCGACCGGGGGGAACTGAACAGCCTGCAAGGGCGGCTGATGACCGGCTTTCTGCTGGTGCAGGATTTAATGTTCATCCCGATGATCGCCATGCTCCCCGCGCTGGACGGCAGCGGGGGCGTCGGATCGGTAATGCGGGAAATCGGCTGGGGCGTACTCAAGGCGACCGCGGTCATCGGCGGCGCCGCCCTGCTCGGCACCAAAGTGCTGCCGTGGGCCATGAGCCGCATTACCTTGATGGGCTCGCGGGAAATGTTCGTTCTGATGGTGGTAGCCATCGCCTTCGCCATCGCCGCCCTGACCAACTTCGTGGGGTTGTCGGCGGCGTTAGGGGCTTTCGTCGCCGGGCTGCTGCTAAGCGAGTCGGATGTCGGGCATTGGGCCCTGGCCGAAGTGGCCCCCTTGCGCGACATATTCGGGGCGCTCTTTTTCGCCTCGCTGGGAATGCTTACCGACCCGGTGTTCGTCGTCGAAAATTACGGCGCCGTGTTGGGGATTATCGCCGCGGTGGTAATCATCAAGTTCGCCGTCACCGCCGTAATCGTCCGCGGCGCCGGCTATCTGCCCGGCACGGCGCTGATCACCGGCGTCGGCCTGGGGCAGATCGGCGAGTTCAGTTTTATCCTCGTCGCCGGGGCCTTGTCCATCGGGATCGTGGATCAAGACTTTCACTCCCTCATCGTCGTCTCGGCGGTGCTGACCATGGCCGCGGGGGCGCCGATGATCACCGGCGGCTCCAAGCTGGTACGCGCCTTGAGCCAGCGATTCCGCGTCCTGCGCCCCTACCGCATCGGCAACCCCCACGGCGAGGAACGCCCCCGCCAGCTATTCGGCCACGTGGTCATTTGCGGACTGGGGCAAGTCGGTTCAATGGTGGCCCAAGTGTTGCAAGAGCATCAAGTGCCATTCGTCGCCGTGGATCTGGACCAGCGCACCCTATCGGAATGGCGGGCTTGCGGGTATCACACAGTGCAAGGATCCTCGGATCGGCAGGAAGTGCTACAAGCGGCGCGTGTCCAACAGGCGGGCTTGCTGGTAATCACCACCGGCGACCCGGTGTCGGTGGAGCTTACGGCGCAGCACGCCTTGCAATTGCAGCCGGAATTGGACATCGTAGCCCGGGTGCAAGCCCGCTCCGAGGGCGAACACCTGCACCACCTGGGCGTCCAGGAAGTGGTATGGCCGGAAATGGAGGCCGGACTGGAAGTGCTGCGCCATGCCCTTTACCGCTACCGCACCCCCGATTACGAAGTTGACCGGGTGGTTTACCAACTGCGGGAGCGGCTGAGTTTCACGGTTTCCGACCGTTCCCGCCGCATCCCCAAGGGCGGAACGCCCACCGACGGCCGCGGCCAGCGCGACGCCGCCGCCCCGCCGCCGCCCCGGGAAAGCATCGGGGAAACCGCCGAAACCGCCCCCGGCGACGACTAACCGCCAATTCAATGCGCCAAAATCCCGCCCCCGGAAAGGGCAAGATAAGGAGTCGTTATGCAGTATGACACCGTGGTAATCGGGGCCGGTTCCGGGGGCGGCGTAATGGCTACCCGCCTTAGCGAAGATCCGCACCGCTCAGTGCTGCTACTGGAGGCGGGGCCGGATTATCCCGATTTTGAGCATCTGCCGGACGAAATCAAGTTCGGTTTCGCCTCCGGCGTAGACACCGTTACCACGCATCACAATTGGGAATTTTACGCCCGCGGCACCGATGCCGGCCCCATGCTCCAAATCCCCCGGGGCAAGGTCACCGGCGGCACCAGCGCCATTAACGGGCAGGTTTTCCTGCGCGGCGTGCCGGAGGATTACGATGCTTGGGCCGCCGCCGGCAACGATTTGTGGAGCTATCAAAATCTGCTGCATTATTTCCGCCGGATGGAAACCGATACCGATTTCGGCGGCAGCGACTTTCACAATTCCGACGGCCCCATCGTTTGCCGCCGTTTCGCCCCCTCGGAATGGCGCCCGGAACAAGCCGCCTTTTACCGCGCCTGCCGCGCTACCGGCTTTGCCGACGTCGCCGATTTCAACCATCCCGACGCCGCCGGCGTTGGCCCGGTGCCGCTGAACAACCCCAACGGCATCCGGCTCAGCACCGCGCTGGCCTACCTGAATATGGCGCGACACCGGCTGAATTTGACCATCCGCCCCAACTGCACGGTGCATCGTATCCTGTTTGACGCCGGGGCCCCGCCGCGGGCCACCGGGGTGCAGGTGGAGTCGGGGGGCGAAACCTTTACGGTAGAAGCGGGCGAAATAATATTGTGCGCCGGCACGATCGGCTCGCCCCACATCCTGCTGCTATCGGGCGTCGGGCCAACGGAGCAGCTATCCGCCGCCGGGATCCGCCCGATCCACGAACTCCCCGGCGTCGGGCAGAGCTTGCGCGACCATCCCATCGTATTCGTGCCCTTCCGCACCCGGCCGGGCCACGAACTGGACGCCCACGCCCCGCGGCTGCAAGTGGCGGCGCGGTGGACGGCGTCCAATTCGCCCCACCGCAACGACCTGCAAATCCTGATGGGTTCGATGATCAACCCGCGGATGTACGCCCCCGAGGACGGCGGCCCGGTGAACGGACTGGGGATGTATACCTTCATCAACCTGGAAGCCGGGGCGGGGGAATTGCGGATTACATCGTCGGATCCGTATGCCCCGCCATCGCTGGATTTGCGGTTTTTCGAGGACGAATTCGACCTGCAACGCTGCCGGGAAATAGTCCGTTTGACCGCCCGCCTGGGGGCGCACCCGGCCTTTGACGGCATCATCGAGCAACGCTTGCAACCCACCGACGCCGAACTGGAATCCGATGCTGCGCTGAACGCCTTTATCCGCCGCACGGTAGTAAGCGGCCAGCACCTCACCAGCACGTGCAAGATGGGGCCGCCGTCCGACCCGATGGCGGTAGTAGATCAGCAAGGCCGCGTCTACGGCCTCCAAGGGCTGCGGATAGCGGACGCCTCCATAATGCCCAACTGCGTCCGCGCCAACACCAACTGCACTACGATGCTAATCGGCGAGCGCATCGCCGATTTCATCCGGGGCGGGTAAGCCCCGGAAATCCGATGAAACTGCGATGGAGGATCAGAAATGGGATTGGTAAAAGTAACCGGAGAGTTGGCGTCCGCCGACGGCGAGTTTAAGCCGGTCGAGTTTTTGGTGGACACCGGCTCGCTCTACACGCTGGTTAGCCCGGAAATAGCGGGGGAGTTGGGCGTAGATCTGGTCGGTTCCACAACATTAGAAACGGCGGAGGGCAGTCACGTCGAGGTTGCGATGGGGTACGCCCGCATACGGTTGATGGGCCGCGAGAAACCGACGCTTTTGGGCGCAATGAATGTTCCTATGCCGCTTTTGGGGTCTGTTTCTTTGCAGTCCTTGGGGTTGAAAGTCAACCCGGTTGCCGAAATTCTGGAATACGACATACCTTACCCGCCACTGGTATGATGCGCCGCTGACAACGAAAGACTGGAGCATAGCCGCCCGTATGGGGAAATACCCGTATTGGCGGCTGCCGGATCGGGTTCGCCGCGGCCGGGAATAGACGGGGGCGATCTTTTCCCCGATCATCATGGAATGCGTTAGGCCAAGATCCGCCCCGTTGCAACATTGCCCTAGCCCGCCGGGTTTCTCCGGGCGTAGGCCCGCGCGAAAATTATATTCGCCTGCGCCAGCGCATAGTCCAGGTTGATTAGATCATTCACCGATTTAACTACCATTTCGCCCCGATCCGCGATTTCTTGCCGGTATTCCGCCAGCCCCACCCGGCGGTTATTCTTGCGGATGTTGTGGTACGGGCACATCGGAGCGCGGTTTGGGATGTCGTTGCTGGTTCCGGTGTTTTCCTTGCTTTTAGGCGCGATGTGGTCCAGATGGAAATTCCAACTCGCTTCAATAATGCTGCCATCCGGGCGGCGGTTGGCGAAACCGCAACACCATGCTTGATAGCCCGACAGCTTCAGCAGTTCCTCCAGCATTTCCGCTTCGGGGATGATGCTGGCGGGGACTTTGAATTTGCGTTCTTTCAAGATTAAATCTTTGGGGCGAGTATCGCTTACCCGCGATTGGAGTTTGGGCAACTGGCGCGGGCCGTGGACGGTCGCTTTACGGTCGGAGGGCAATACTTGCTGCCCGGTGGTGGCATCATCGCAATGCAGCGGCGGGTTGAGCAAGAAAGTCTTTACGAATTGCCGCTTGAATACCGTCCAGGCACGGGGATTCAGATCGCAAGCCGTCCAGCGGCGGTCCAGTCGTTCCGCAGCGATGGCGGAGTAGGCACAGCCGGCGAAACAGTCTAATACAACATCGTCGGGGTTAGTGACGGCCTTAATTATTCGCTCGGCCAGGGCGTAAGGTTTTTGTGTCGGGTAGCCGGTGCGCTCGGTTGCCAGGCGGCCAACGGGCGAAAAGTCAGACCACCACGATTCCGGCACTTTGCCGCGGCCGCGGAAATCGTCGACGTTATCCTCGTTTAATCGCCCGCCGATTCCAGTGGTTTTGGCGGAACCTTTGGCGTGTTGGGTATTCAATTGTTTGTAGGGGATACGTACCGCATCTCGATTGAAAGTCCATTGTTCGGATTTGGAATACCAAAATATAGTGTCGTGTTTGCGGGGAAACCACCTCTGCGTATTGCTGGGGCCGGTGTAACACCAGGCGATTTCGTTGCGGAAACCCGGCGCGCCGTTTTCGCCATGGCCAAAGATCCCGTCCATCAATTGCCGCAAATATCCGTTGGCGGTATGATCGCAATGCAGATAAAGGCTGCCGGTAGGCTTCAGCACCCGGTAAATTTCAATCAGCCGGATCGCCATATAGCACAGATAGGCCGCTGTGCTTTCGGAATGGACATACCGGGTCGCGTCAATGAGTTTGTTGACCGCGGGAAAGTGGTCGTCGATGCTCTCAATCCAATCATAATGAACATCTTTCTCCCAAGACCAGATGTCTTTGTAACCGCCCCGGGTCCTGCCGCCATAAGGCCAGGCGATCTCGACTTGGGCGGCGTCTTGGGCGCTGCGAATGCCCCATTCCGCCAATAAGCGTTTTTCGTTCTCGGTTTCCTGCTGTGACAAAGGGGGCTTCAGCTTTTCGGCGGTAAAGGTTTCATTCTTGGCAAAGGGCGGATCGATGCATACCAAGTCAACGCATTCGTCGTTGATGGTGCGCAGGAAATCCAGGTTGTCGGCGATGTAGACGCCGCGGTTGATGGCGTTGAATGGATACGCCTTCGGCGCTGCGGCAGAGGTCATTACACAATACTCCGGCGGCGGCCGCCCCGCCGCGCTTTACCTGATGCGTACCACTGTACCATATATATACCGATATATACCGGCATTCCTACCTACCAAATATATACCGGCATTCCTGCCTACCAACCGGGCGGGGCTACCCCGTCAGCCCCCGGCGCGGACGCCGGCGGCGATCTTTTCCCCGATCATCATCGTGGTCACATTGGTGTTGGCGCGGATACAGTCGGGCATTACCGAGGCGTCCACCACCCGCAGGCCGGCTATGCCGTGTACCTGCCCCTGCTGGTTCACCACCGCCAGCGGGTCGGCGGACGGCCCCATCTTGCAGGTGCCGGATATATGATGCCCGGTAGTGCAGTTCCGCATAATGAAAGCGTCCAGCGCCGCATCGGACTCTAGTTCGGCGTCGGACGGGCTGATCCGCTCCTCGATTTGCGCCGCCAGCGCCGGGTGCTGCGACAAGCGGACGATCAGCCGGACGCCCTCCCGCATCCGGCGCAGATCGAACTCCGCGGCGAAATAGTTGTAATCCAACAGGGGCTGGCGGTCGGGATCCGGCGATTGCAGCCGCAGTTCGCCGGCGCTTTCCGCCAGATACAGCCCCGATGCGATGCGGAATCCGATGGGCTCCGCCGCCTCGCCGGCGTTGGGATCGCGGGTCCATTCCTCGGTGGCGTAGGAAAGCATGACGAAAATCATATCGTTGCGGAGCGGGGAACCCTCGGCGGTCCAGCTCAGCATCATTTGCAGCCGCGGGTCGTGTTCGTTGAATCTATGCCCTGGCTTGGCGCGGAAAGTCACCGGCACAAAGGGATGATCCCGCAGGTTTTGCCCCACGCCGGGCAAGGGATGAATCACCGGGATGCCCTGCGCCCGGAGCTGCTCCGGCGGCCCCACCCCCGACAGCATCAGGAGGTGCGGCGAGCATACGGGGCCGGCGCTCAGGATGATTTCGCCGCCCTCCGCCGTAAACCGCTCGCCCCCGCTTTCCACCTCCACGCCCACGGCCCGCGGGGCGCCGCCGGTATCCCCGGCCGGGTCAAACAAGATGCGCCGCACCAGCGCGTTGGGGCGGATGGTGAGGTTCAGCCGGTGCCGGGCGGGATCCAGGTAGCCCAGCGCCGTACTCCAGCGGATGCCGTTGGGGTTGTTCAGCGGCGAGGGGCCGATGCCCGACGCCTCGGGGTGGTTCTGGTCGGGGCTGTCGGGAAACCCGGCGGCCAGGGCCGCATCGTAAAAGGCGGCCTGCTCCGGCAGCAATTCCCCCCGCCCGAACCGCCGGGCGATAATCGGGCCGCCCGAATTGTGAAAATCATCGCCGCCGAACTCGGTGTCGGTTTCGATCATCCGCAGATACGGCAAGACGCTTTGGAAATTCCAGTCAGCGTTGCCCATCGCGGCCCAAGCGTCGTAATCCTCCGGCACGCCCCGCAGGAACATCTGCCCGTTGATGGCGCTGGAGCCGCCGGTGACCCGGCCCCGCGGCACCCGCATCGGCGGCGCGGCATCGGTGGCCTTGCCGGTGAATTCCCAGTTATGGTCTTTGGTGATGACATCGGTGGCGGTGGCGAACCCGTATTTCACTTCATCGGGCAGCCGCGCAAAGTCGGGGTAGTCGGGGCCGGCCTCAATCAGCAGCACGGACACCGCCGGGTTTTCGCTGAGCCGGGCGGCCATAATGGACCCCGCCGAGCCGGCCCCCAGCACGATATAATCGTATTTCATACGCCCTCCATCAGCAAAATGACCAAACCGCGGCGCATTCCGATACTAACCGCCAAGAATGATAATGTCAAAACGCCCACCCCGCCCGGCCAACCCCCGCCCCCCGCTATTCATCCTGAGCTTGTCGAAGGATGAAATGCCGCCAAGCATTGCCGCCCCCGCCCCGCAACACCCCATAAATCCCCTCCCCCTCCGGGGGAGGGTTAGGGTGGGGGCGTCCCCTTGTCCCCAGCAACCAACCATGCTACCCTACCCCAAATACCCCCCAACCCCAACCCCCGGAGCCGCCAATGCTGAACCACCCCGGCGCCGAAGCCTTGATGCAAGACGCCCGCGCGATGCAAGCCAGGGCCGAGGAGCTGCTGGCCGCCGGCGACTGGCGCGACGCCGCCGAAAAGGGCTGGCTGGCCGTCCGCAACGCCAACATCGCCCTAGTGTGGGAGGTGACCGGAGTCCATAACCGCACCAGCGTCCAGATCAACGCCGGCATCCGCAAGCTGGCCCGGGAGCGCGGCGGCCAGTATGCCGAGCTGCAAAAGCAGAACAGCGACTTCGCCCATCTCCTGCACAGCGAAGCGTTCTACAACGGCATCCGCAATCACGACCTGCCGGTCTTTGTGCGCCGGGTTGCCGACTACATCCGCCGCGTCGAGGAACTGGCCGGAAACGACGCCTGACCACCCACTGCAAAATCTGACACTACCCACTACCCGGAGGCAAAACAATGCTGAAAAACGCAGACGCCGAAACCCTGATGCAAGACGCCCGCACGATCCACGCCGAAGCCACCCGAATGATCGATGCCGGCGACTGGCGCAACGCCGCCGAAAAAGCCTGGCTCGCCGTCCGCGACGCCACCGCCGCCCTCATCTGGAATTTGACCGGAGTCGAAAACCATACCGAAACCGACGTAAGCCTCGGCCTCGGCGCCCTGTCCTACCAGCGCGGCGGCGAGTATACCGAGCTGCGCATCTTGTTCGGCCACCTCACCCACGACCTCCTCTACGAGACGTTCTACGACGGCGTCTACTTTGAGGACATCCCCGACCTCATCGGCGAAGTAGCCGACTACATCGCCCGCGCCGAACAACTAGCCGAAACCGGCGGCTAACCCCCCACAACCCCCAAATCCCCAACCACAAACAAAAAAATCCCCTCCCCCCACTGCGGAGGGTTAGGGTGGTGGCGTCCCCCTATCCCCCGCCAACTCCTCTGCCCGGCGGATGTAATCCGTCACCCCCCGCACCCGGGCGCCAAGATCGTCCCGGTACTTCCCGCGGTAAAACGCATCGGTGTGCAGGTAACGGACAACCTGATTGTAGTCATAGCGCAGCCGCGCCCACTCCCCGCCCCGCTCTTTGGCCAGCCGGCTGATCCCCCCGTAGATCCTTGTGCTGTTCGCGTGATCCACCCCCGTCACCTCCAGCGCCAGCGCCGCTGTCGCGTTGCGGGTCGCCAGCCAAGCCTTATCCGCCGCATCCCGCCAATCCCCCGCGTCCAGCCGCCGCTCCGCCGCCGCCTGCGCCTCCCGCGCATCCTGCATCATCGCCTCCGCAGCCGGGTTACTCAGCACCCCTGGCCTCCGTCCGCCGCCAAATCAGCGACCACCCGGCCCGCCGCCCGCTCCGCCAATTCCTCAGCGCAACGGATATAATCCGCCGCCTCCCGCACCAAGTCGCCAATCTCCTCATAGTAGGCGCCGACGAAATACGCCGGGTCGTACAGGCCGACATACACCCCCGAAAAGCGGCCGTCCAACTCCGCCCACTCCCCGCCCCGCTCCCGGGCCAGATCGCTGATCGACCCCGAGATCGCGCTGACCCGCCGATCGCCCAGCCCCGCCGGCGCCGCCAGCTCCCCGTTCACCTCCAGCGCCAGCGCCGCCGTCGCCTCCCGCACCGCCGCCCACCCCTGCGCCGCCGCTTGCCGCCAATCCCCCGCCGCCCACAGCCGCTCGCCCTCCGCCTGCGCCGCCCGCGCCCCCGCCATCAGCGCCGCCGCCTCCGCATTCCTCAGCATCGCCTACCCCCTAACCGCAAACTAGGCCCCGAATTATACCCGAATAATAGCGGAAACCGCCGATAAAACTTGCCCCCAATCCCGCCCCTATGTTACATTCCCCCCAAACCCGCAAACTCGAACTGCGCCCGGAGTTACGCCCGTTATGAAACTGCCCCTTTCCGCCGCTTTCGCCCTGAAAACCCTGACCGCCCTGATCCTGCTCGCCGCCCTCGCGGCCCTGATCCTGTACGCCGCCGCCGGCCCCGCGCGGGCGCAGACCGGCCCCACCTATACGGACCATGACGACGACGGCGACAACCTGATCGACATCACCACCCTGGACCAGCTCAACGCCGTCCGCTGGGATCTCAACGGCGACGGCGTTCCCGATGCCGCCGCCAACACCACCACCTACGCCGCGGCTTTCCCCGGCGGCAACATCGCCGACACCAGCACCCCGTATATGGGCTGCGCCGCAACCTGCATCGGCTACGAACTGGACGCCGATCTGCAATTCGCCGCCGACGGCGTGGCCGTAACCTCCACCGACGCCTACCCCAACTGGACCCCCATCGGCCCCAGCCCCGGATACGCCGCCACGTTTGAGGGCAACGGCCATACCATCAGCAACCTCACCATCAGCAGCAACGGCAGCGCCGGGCTGTTCAACATCCTGGCCTCCGGCGGCAACGGCGTGATCCGTAACGTAGGAATGATCACCCCTAACGTCCGCGGCGGCGGGACCTCGGCTAACTTCGTAGGCGCTCTGGCGGCCGTCATTAACCCCGGCGCCCGGGTCTATGCCAGCTACGTCCAGGGCGGCTCCGTCACCGGCACGGGAACCCCCTATGTGGGCGGGTTGGCCGGCGGCAACTCGGGGCGAGTTCGGGCCAGCTATGCCACGGCATCCGTAAGCGGAAGCGGTGGCACCGGCCACGGCGGGCTGATGGGCTTCAACAATGGCGCAATCATCGCCAGCTACGCCGCCGGCCCCTTAGGCACCTCCTCCGTGCCCGGCGGATTGGTGGCGGTAGTAGCCACGGCCGCCGCCCGCATCATCGACAGCTACTGCGATACCGACGTTCACTCCACCACCACCCAGTGCGTCCGAACCGTCGGCGGCGGCGCCACCCGCGCCAATGCCGATGCCGAGGGCAAAACTACGGCGGAGTTGCAGACGCCCACGGGCTACACCGGCATTTTCGCCGACTGGAATCTCTACCGGAATACCGGCGACACCGTTCCCGACAACCCCTGGAATTTCGGCACCACCACCACCCGCCCCACGATCCTCGACCCCGACGACCGGGTCGTGGACCACGATTCCGACAACGACGGCTTGATTGAAGTCGACACCCTGCAAAAGCTGAACGCCATCCGCTATGACCTGGACGGCAGCGGCCTGCCCGCCGCCACCACCACCTACGCGGCCTACGCCGCCGCTTTCCCCGGCGGCGACTTCGCCGCCGCCACCGCCACGCGGATGGGCTGCCTTGCGGGCTGCGCCGGCTACGAACTAGCCGCCAACCTGGATTTCGCCGCCGACGGCGTGGCCGTAACCTCCACCGACTTTTACCCCAACTGGAACCCCATCGGCGGTGCCTACGCCGCAACCTTTGACGGCAACGGCAACACCATCACCCGCCTCACCCTCGACATCACCAGCGGCAACGGCGGCTTGTTCGCCGCCCTGTCCGCCGACGCTGTAATCCGCGACTTGGGCCTAATCGCCCCCGCCGTCACCAGTACCGCCGCCGCCGCCAACGTCGGCGCCCTAGCCGGCAACAACGAGGGCCTAATCGCCGCCAGCTACGTCGATGGCGGATCCGTAACCGCCGCCGGCGCAACCCCCTATATCGGCGGCCTGGCCGGCCGAAACGCCGGCGACATCCGCGCCGTCTGGTCCGACGCATCGGTAAACGCCAGCACTACCGGGGCCGGCCAGGGCGGCGGCCTGATCGGCCAACACAGCGGCAGCCTGACCGCCTCCTACGCCGCCGGCCCCGTAACCGGCGCGGCCGCGGCCGTCGTGGGCGGGCTAGTCGGGCAGGCCAGCGGCACAACCACCGCCGTAACCAACAGCTACTGCGACAACACGACCACCACTGCCTGCATCGGCAACCATGACGGCGGCGCCACCACCTCCACCGCCCCCTCCACCGGCTACGCCACCGCCGCGCTCCAAGCCCCCACCGGCTACACCGGCATCTACGCCCTCTGGAACATCGACCTCGGCATCGACGCCGACAATTTCCCCGACAACCCCTGGAGCTTCAGCACCAGCGCCACCACCACCTACCCCACGCTAAAGACGCCCGCCCAGCGGCAGGCCGAAGCCGGCACCGCCGACTACGATCGGAACGACAACAACCTCATCGACATCAATAACCTGTACCAACTGAACGCCATCCGCCATGACCTCAACGGCGATGGGCTGCCCACCAACCTGGTAGCCTACGCCGGCGCTTTCCCCAACGGCGACTTCGTCACCACCACCCCCGCCGCCGCCCGGATGGGTTGTCCCGACGGCTGCGCCGGCTACGAACTATCCCGCAACCTGGACTTCGCCGCGGACGAGGTGGCCGTAACCAGCACCGACGTCTACCCCAACTGGAACCCCATCGGCAACAATAACAACAAGTACACCGGCGAATTCAACGGCAACGGCAACACCATCACCCGCTTGACCATCAGCAGCGCGGCGAACCGCCTAAGGGCCGGGCTGTTCGGGGATTTGGGCGACGGCGGCGTGATCCAGGATGTGGGGATCATCTCCCCCAGCGTGACCATTACCGAGGGGGGGTTCCACGCCGGCGGGCTGGTGGGCAATATCAGCATCGGCGCCGAGGTCAGGGCCAGCTATGTAATGGGCGGCACGATCGACATCATCGCCACGTCCAGCTCCGCGGATCTCGGTCATGTCGGCGGGTTGGCCGGCAACAATGATGGGGTGATCCTGGGCAGCTACGCCTCGGCGGCGGTGGATTCCACCACCACGATCCGCGTTAGTAACGGCGGGCTGGTGGGGCGTAGCACCGGCTACATCACCGCCAGTTACGCCTTCGGCGAGGTGTCGGGCAGCTCCGCCGGGCAAAGCCAGCTCAACATCGGCGGGTTGGTCGGGTACCTAGACAAGCGCTCCGGGAATCACCCGCAGCCGCAGATCCTGGTCAGCTACTGCGATGCCACGGTTCACAGCACCACCACCCAATGCCTCGGCGAGGCGGCCGCGGTGGTCAACACCTCCACCCGCGTTTTCCTTACCGAGCAAACCACCGCCGAGCTGCGAACCCCCACCGGGTACACCGGCATCTACGCCCTATGGAACATCGACGTCGATGGCGACACTTTCCCCGACTACCCCTGGGACTTCGGCAGCGCCAGCACCTACCCGGTACTCAACGAACCGGATGAGCGGGATGCCGCCGCCTTGCCGGTGATGGACTACGATCGGGACGACGACAACCTGATTGACGTCTACACGCTGCAAGAACTGAACGCCATCCGCTACGATCTGAACGGCGACGGGCAGCCCCGCTCAACCACCACCTACCCGATCTATATCAACGCCTTCCCCAACGCCAACATCGCCGGCGCCGGCACCAGCTCCCGGATGGGTTGCCCGGCCACCTGCCTCGGCTACGAACTAAGGGCCAACCTGGATTTCGCCGCCGACGGCGTGGCTGTAACCTCCACCGACGCCTACCCCAACTTTGAGGCTCTCGGGTATGGCTCCGACACCCTATACATCGCCATTTTCGAGGGCAACGGCCACACCATCAGCAATATGACCTACGACGGCGACCGCGCCACCGGGCTGTTCCATACCCTGCACCGGGGCGGCATTATACGCAACGTCGGAATCGTCAACCCCGACATCCGCAGCGAAAGTTCCTACGTCGGCGGGCTGGTGGGCAAGATTAACAGCGGCGCCCAAGTAATCGCCAGCTATGTCGAGGGCGGCACGGTCGTCTCCGCGCAATGGGGCAACCTCGCCGGAGGGTTGTCCGGCCGGAACGACGGCATCATTCGCTCCAGCTACTCCACGGCATCAGTGAGCAATGAATCCGCCTCTTGGGCTCGCATTGGCGGGCTGGTCGGCGAGATGGAGGGCATAATCATCGCCAGCTACGCCGCCGGCACCACCACCCACTCTAGCCCCACCGGCATTGTCGGCGGGCTGGTCGGGAGGTCAAGAAACCGGCCCGGCTCCCCCACCAGCACGGTAACCGACAGCTACTGCGACACCCAAGCCACCGGGCAGTCGGTCTGCATCGGCGATCTGACCTCCTTCGCCCCGGCGCCCACGTCCACCGCCTTTGCCGAGGGGAAAACCACGGCGGAGCTTCAGGAGCCTACCGGCTACACCGGCATCTACGAAAACTGGGACGCCGATCTGAACAACGACGGCAACCCCGACTATCCCTGGGATTTCGGCACTACCAGCACCTACCCCAAGTTGCTGCCCCCGGATCAGCGCCGGGAGCCCGCGCCGCCGACGCCGCCCGAAAGCCCCGAACAACCCGAACCCACACAGCCGCCCGAAAGCCCCGAACAGCCCGAAAGCCCTGAACAACCCGGTTCGGGCGGCGGCGATGGCGTCGATGTTCCGCCCCCGGCCTTGCCCAGCGGCTACGAGCCGGTGGTGGAAGTAGATACCTACGACCCGGAATCCGCCCACCCCGAAACCTACGCCAACGCCGATTTCGAAATGGCGGCCACCTGCGAAACCCACGACCCCGACCCGGAAACCGGCGACCCCCGCAGCGCCACCATAACCTTCGATCTGGGCACCTACGACTACCGCATCGTGCTAACCCTGTCCATCTGGCACAACCAGCGCTATCTGTCCTACGAAACCCAGGATCTGGCCCTGCCGACCCTGGAGCGCGACGGCCAAACCGCCACCGTCCGCATAGACACCAACCCGGCGGAAACCCGTTTCCGCCTCGACGGCCGCCGCTGGGGCCTAACCCACAACCTGCTACTAGGCTACGCCAACTGCGAAACCGACGACGACCCGTAGCCCCAAAACCCCCAACAACCCATAACCTAAATCCCCCAAACAAAAAATCCCCTCCCCCTCTGGGGGAGGGTTAGGGTGGGGGCGTCCCCCTCACCCCCCGCAAAACAACCTCATTCATCACTGCACCGGCCTGATACAAGCGGCCGGGGGGATGTATGGCGACATTCGGCGATCTGGAACGGGCCTTGGCCGATCTTTATCCTTATCGGTGGTACATCGGGGCTGCCGTGCTGGTGGTCATCGCGGCGGCGGCGGCTTTCGGCTGGCGGCGCGGCTGGCACTTGACGGCGTGGCGCTACCGCAAGCCGCTGGGTATCGCCGCGGTTCCGGCGCTGGCCGTGACGCTGTGGCTGGGCTGGTCGCTGGGTTCGCCGCTGTTCACCAACGTGACCGTGGACGAGGCGTTCCCCTACGCCGCCGCGGCCGCCGTGCCGGAGGGGATGGAACGGGAGGAGGTGGAGCGCATCTTTTCCGGTATGGCGCAGGTAGACCGCCCGGTGACCGAGGCGATGCCCGTCCCGGCGGCCATTGACGCGCGGGCGGTACTGGCATCGGACGAGGCCGACGCCGAGGATGCGCTGGCGGTAATCACCCCCGCCCGCCGCGCGATGCTGGAGCAGGGGATGGATCTGGCGCGGGAGGCGATGAACGCCGAAACGATGGACGCCGCCGCCGCCATGACCGCCGATGCCGTGGCGATGCTGGAGCAGGCGGTGGCGGCCTCGGAAACCGCCGGCCAGCCGGCGGCGTCCGAGGCCCCGCAGGCGATAGCGCAGGGTAACTTCAAAGACGCCGACGCCTTTCACCGGGGCAGCGGCACGGCGACCATCTACCGCACCGGGGGCGGCGCCCACTTACTGCGGCTGGAAAACCTGGACGTCACCAACGGCCCGGCCCTGCGGGTGATCCTGTCAACCCACCCCGACCCGGAACGCTCCGAACAGGTAAAGCAGGAGGGCTATGTCGACTTGGGCGACCTGAAAGGCAATCGCGGCAACCAGAACTACCCCATACCGGCGGGCGTTGACCTGTCCGCCCACCAAAGCGTGGTAATCTACTGCTATCCCTTCGCCGTAGTGTTCAGCGTAGCAACGCTGGAGGGGTGACCTTTCCGGCAAAAGCGCCTCGCCCGGCGCCCGCCGATGGCGGATAATGGCCTTATCAGTACGGCGAATGCAACGGGGGGCGGCGGTTATAATTCTTGGCGCAAGGGAGATGGGATGATGGCGGACAAGACCGGCGACGCGCATCTGGATCATCTGATCGACCAAAATTCCGGGATAATCCGGCAACTAGAGCATTTCGCCAAAGAAAAGGCTAAGGAAAACGATCAGCTGATTAAAAGGATTCACGAAAGCCGTGCCAAAAGGCTGGAGCGCGAAACGGAGTAACTATATGTCCCAGAGCAGATACGCGGCAGAAGTGGACATTATCCGGTTGTATTGTTTAGAGTTGCTGAATATTTTAGAACGATATGATAATGCCGCTATTCTGGGCGATAGCGTGTTGATGCCTATGGCACAAGGGGATTAGCATACGGCATTAGATAATTTACGGGATTTTGTGTTGAGCGATGATGTTAGGTATAAAATGTTTCCGCAGTTGATTGACCGGGCTGAACCCGGCTTAGACCTACTTGGCAAATTGGCTGATGAGTACGAATTACGCTAATCTCAGAATAATAAGGAATGGTAGATTTGGATATTCGCAAGGGTGTTGCGGAAAAATATCCGGCGCGGTTGTCAAGGGATATTGAAGCTATTCCATCCAAGAATGGCTGTTGTCTGTTGACGCCTTTCATAAAACCGGACGGAGAGGCGATTGGACTGGAAATTGTATCGCTATCCGGCGGGGATTTTCGTCTATGCGATATGGGCGATACTATGGGCTACCTGTAGGTCAACGGGTTGATGGCGGATATTGCCGCGCCGGACTATGCCGCGTCTGTGGCCGGGGTTTACGGCGTGTCTTTGGATGGCAATGCCTTGAGCGTTGAATGTTGCGCCGATGAGGTTGGCGGCGCCGTTCATAACCTGATCCAGTGCATCCTGGCGATCACTTATTATGCTCAAGGCCAAAACAGCAGATCGCAAGCATATAGGCGGCCCTTTTCTTACCATTCACCCCCACCCTAACCCTCCTCCTAAGGGGGAGGGGATTTTTGTTCAGGGCGAGGATTTTGTTGTGCGATATGGTTTGCTTAGGTAAGGATTTTTGTTCGGGGCGCGGATTTTGTTGTGCGATGGGGTTTGCTTAGGCCAGGATTTTTGTTCAGGGCAGGGATTTTGTTGTGCGATGGGGTTTGCTTAGGCCAGGGTTTTTGTTCAGGGCGGGGATTTTGTTGTGCGCTGGGGTTTGCTTAGGCAAGGATTTTTGCTTGAGGAACGGGGTTGGGGGCTACGCAGCGGCGGCGTCCCGGAGGGCTTGCCATACCTTTTCCGGGGTTAGCGGGGTGTCTAGGTGCTTTACGCCGGCGGAGGCTAGGGCGTTCATTACTGCGTTGGCTATGGCGGCGGGGGCGGCTAGGGTGGGCAGTTCGCCTATGCCTTTTACGCCCAGGGCGGTGATGGGCGATGGGGTTTCCAGGTCGCTGTCCAGATCGAAATCGGGCAGGTCGGTGGACTTGGGCAGGGCGTAGTCCATCAGGCTGCCGCTCAGGGGCTGCCCGGCGGGGTCGTAGGCCATTCCCTCCAGCAATGCTTGCCCGATGCCTTGGGCGATGGCGCCGTGGATCTGGCCTTCGTAGAGCATCGGGTTGACTACCTTGCCGGAATCGTGAACCGCCGAGTATTGCAGGATCTTGACCGCTCCGTTTTCCCGCGACACTGCCACCACCGCTACGTGGGAGCCGAAAGCGTAGGGGCTTTTATCCAGCGTGTTGGAGCCGGCGAAATCCAGCCCCGGCTCGGCGCCGGGCGGCAGCAGTTCCTCGTTATGGGCCGCCGCGGCTACCTGCGCGAAGGGTACGCTGCGGGCGGGGTTGCGGCGGCTGGCGGCGCGTCCGTCCGACAAGGCGATATCCTCGGGCGGGCAGTCCAGCAGATGCCCGGCGACGGCGGCCAGCTTTTGCCGCGCCTGTTGCAACACCAGATGCAGCGCCGTGCCGCCGGCAATCAGCCCGCGGCTGGCCGAGGTGCCGCCGCCGGCGGGCAAGATCGCGGTGTCGCTGTGGCGCACCCGCACATCGCCGGGGGCGATGCCCAGCGCATCGGCGGCCATCTGCGCGAAAGTGGTTTCCGTGCCTTGCCCGTGGGGGGAAACCCCGGTGTGCGCTTCTACATCGCCGTCGGGGCCGATGATGATGCGGGCGTGGTCGGTCAGGAAAGTTAGCTTCGCGCCGGAGCCTTTGACCACCGTCGCCAGCCCTACGCCGATGAGCGGCCCGGCGGCGGCGCCCGATTGCCGGGCGCGTTCCCGCCATTCCCGGTAGCCAGACATCGCCAGCGAGCGCTCAAAGGCGGCGGCGTAATCGCCGGAATCGTAGGTTATGCCGGTGGGCGTTTCGTAGGGAAAGGCGTCGGGGGGGATAAAGTTCCGGCGGCGCACCTCCGCCGGATCCAGCCCCAAATCCTGCGCCACCAAGTCCACCGCCCGCTCCATGCAGAACGCCGCTTCCGGCCCGCCGGCGCCCCGGTAGGCGCCGGTCACCGGCTTGTTGGTGGCTACGCCCAGCACTTCCACCGACATCGCCGGCGTGCGGTAGGGGCCGGTCAGCCGGTGGCTGGTCAGGATCGGCACCGTAGGGGTGGACATAAAGAAATACGCCCCCAAGTCGGCGGTGATGCGCACCCGTATCCCCAATAGCACGCCGTCGTCGCGGGCCGCCGCTTCCAGATCTATAGTGTGGCCGCGGCCGTGGAAACAGAGCATATTTTCCTGCCGGCTTTCCACCCATTTGATCGGCCGCCCCAGTTTCATCGCCAAGTAGGGGATGGCGATTTCCTCGGGGAAAAAGCAGCCCTTTTCGCCGAACCCGCCGCCAACGTCGGGGCAGGCCACCCGCACCGACTCCGCCGGCCGCCCCAGTAGCCGCGCCAAGTGATCGCGGATTTCGTGGGGGTGTTGCGTGGAATCCCATACCGTCAGCAGATCGGCGGCGGCGTCATAGGCGGCCAGCAGGCCGCGCGGCTCCATCGGCGCCGGGGCCAGCCGCTGCACCTCGAACCGATGGCGGACGATGCAATCGGCGGCGGCAAAGGCGCCGTCCAGATCGCCCCCGGCGTTGACGGTGCGCAACACGATGTTGCTGCCCAAGTCGTCGTGGATCACCGGGGCGCCCGCGGCGGCGGCTTGTAGCGGGTCAATGACCGCGGGCAGGATTTCGTAGTCCACCGCCACCAGTTCGGCGGCGTCGTGCGCGGCGTAGATGTCCTCGGCCAGGGCGATCGCCACCGGCTGCCCGGCGTAGCAAACCTTGTCCCCGGCCAGCGCCGGGTGCCGGGGCGGGCGCAGTTCGTCGGCGTCGGCCGATTCGCGGGTGGGCAGATGCGCCAGCCCGGCCAAATCGGCGGCGGTGATGATCGCCGCCGTCCCCGGCAGGGCCGCCGCCGCCGTTGCATCTATCCCCCGGATGCGGGCATGGCCGTGGGGACTGCGAACAATCACCGCGTTGAGCATCCCCGGCAGCGTCAGGTCGTCTACATAAGATGATTGCCCGGTCAAAAGACGATGATCCTCGAACCGCTTGACGGATTGGCCGGTGTAGGTTGCCATAGCTGGCCTCCGCGCCCCGTTTTATGAAAATTCGGCGGCCTTTTCCCGGTTAATGATACCAGTCAATCATACCATCCGCCCGCCCAACCCCAAAGGGCGGGTATAATAGGGCGGCAATGCCGAAACGGGTTCGTTGCCCCGCCGCCCATAGCTTGCCGGTTAAGGATATAATAATGGAAACCGCCCTTGCCGTGCTGCCCTGGATCCTGCCGCCGCTGTTGGGTGCCATCATCGGTTACGTTACCAACCGGATTGCCATCAAGATGCTGTTCCGCCCGCTGACGCCCAAGCGGATTTTCGGCGTCCGGGTGCCGCTCACCCCCGGCGTAATCCCCCGCAACCGCTTCGACCTGGCCCGCACCATCGGGCGGATGGTGTCGGAACAACTGCTGTCGCCCCAATCGCTGCAAGAGCAACTGGACAGCCGGCAGTTTCACGATAACATAAAAGAATGGATCGGCGAGCGCCGCCGGGCGTTGATGCAACGGCCAATCGGCGCGTTATCCGCCCCCGCCGGCCGGACGGGATCCGATATTGCTGCCGATGCCGGAACTGCGGGCGCGGCGCAACAATTGGCGGAGGAAATTCTGGCGGCGCTGCTGAACTCGCCCCAGACCGCCCGGATGGTGCATACCCTCGCCGACCGCATCACCGAGGAGATCGGCAACAAGCGGCTGTCGGACATCACCAGTTCGGAACAACTGGGCGATTTCGTGCATCATAACGTTCTGCCGGCGCTGAAAAACCCGGAACTGGCCGACACCGCATCGGAATTGGTCAACGACTGGCTGCAAGACCAGTTGCGGCAGAATAAAAGGCTGAAAGAATACCTTACTCCCGCCAACCAGCAGGCGTTGCAGGAATTGATCCGCAATAACATCCCGACTGTAACCTGGATGATTTTCAACTGGCTGCGCCAGCCGGATATGTCGCAAAAGCTGGTGAAAATCGGGCAGGAACTGGTGGAGGATACGGTAAGTCATCAGAGTTTGATGACCCGGGTAATCTTGAGCATCAGCGGCAAGAAAGACGAAGCCATCCGCGATATGCCCAACATTATCGCCAAAGTGATTGACGACGCCGAACACGCCTTGAACACGCAGGAAATGCGAAACCTGATTTCCCAAGCCAGCGGGGTCGCCTTGCAGCGAATCTCCGGCCGCCGCATCCGCGGGCTGATCGGGCGCAACGAGCAGACCATTTATTGGATGGCCGACCGGGCGACGCGGCAAGCGTTCACCGCGCTGGCGGAAACCTCGGAATCGCAAGTCCGGGAAGCCGCCGGCCGGTTCTACGAAAAAAACGGCGACGCCACGCTGGGCGATATGGCCGGCCGCACCTTGGGCCTCCGCCCCGGCGCGGTGTCCGGCCTGACCGCCGCCCTGCTGCTGAACTACCTAACCGCCCCGCAAACCCCCAGGCAGATCAGCCAGCTACCCCAACGCTGGGCCGCCAACGGCAACGGCAACGGCAACGGCAACGGCCAGCCCGACGCCCCGGGCGCCGTAACCCTGGAGTCGCTAATACCGCTATCCGGCGAAACCGCGGAACGGCTGGACCAGTATCTAGCCGATCAGATCGTTGATTTCCTCAGCGAGCAGATCCCGGAACTCAGCCGGATAATGGACATCGAAACCCTAGTGACCAACCGCATAAATTCTTTCGATGTGAAAGATGTAGAGCAGTTAGTGCTGGCAATATCCGGCCGTCACCTCCGCTGGATCAACTGGTTCGGCGCCGGCCTGGGCGCCATAATCGGCCTGATACAGTTGGCAGTCAACCCGCCGCTGTAGGCGAATCCCGCCCCCCCAATCCCCACGCCCTACAAAAAATCCCCACCCCCTACAAAAAACCCCTCCCCTTTACAAAAAAATCCCCTCCCCCTTAGGGGGAGGGTTAGGGTGGGGGTGAACCCCCAAAAACGCAGATCCCACCCCGTCACGGATCATCCCTACGGCAATCCGCATACCCCAAAACCAAATTAGCCGCCAAACCATGCCGCCGCCCATCCAGCCGGAACCGCGTCTGCCCCGGATCCGTCTCCACCCGCACCCAAGCCCGCTGCCCATCCCGCTCCAGCCCCGGCAACGCCAGGCCCTGGGTTTCGTAGGCCATATACCGGCCGTTGCGCCAGATGGACAGGTGCAGCAATACCGGTCCGGTGTAGCTGCCCAAATCGAAAGTCACCGTCGCCGCCCGCGGGTTGCCGGTTTCGGGATCCACGTCGTGGGTTTGGCAGGTGGCCGCCATCCCATACTCGGCGTTGGCGTAGATTTCGGGATGATCCGCCGCCGGGTCGTAAGCCCGCTCCGGCTCCGGCGGGATGGTGCGGGGCAACGGCGGCGGCAAAGTATCCGTAGATGTAGCGGTTTCGCCATCCCCATCGCCGCCATCGCCCGGGCTCGGATCCGGGGTTGGGTCTGGAGTTGGATCCGGCGTCGGGTCGGGGGTTGGATCTGGCGTCGGGTCAGGGGTCGGCTCCGGCGTCGGAGAGGGAGTCGGCTCCGGCGTCGGGGAGGGAGTCGGCGTTGGGGTGGGAGTCGGATCCGGCGGTGGTGGCGGCGGCGGTGGGGGCGGGGGGGCCGTCCGCATACGAGAGGCCGCGGCCTTGATGGTCGGGTATTGGCTGCTGGTGCCGAAGTTCCAGGGGTCATCCAGCATATTGTCCGCGCCCAAGCGGATATTCCAGTTTTCGTAGATGCCGGTGTAGCTGGTGGGGGTCTGGAGTTGGGTGGTGGTGTAGCCGGTGGAGGTTGCGGTGGCGCCGGCGGTATGGGCGCCGACGCAAGGGGTCGATGTGCCGTTTACGGTGGTATCGCAATAGCCGTTGGTGATGGCAGCGGCGGTGCTACTGGCGGCGCCGGCGAACCCGCCGACGATGGCCGCGCCGCTGCCGGTGGTGGTGCCGGCGGCGTAGGATGCCCTTACGCTCCCAACGTGCAACCCGATCAGCCCGCCGATGGTGGACGTAGCCGTGCTGCTGGCGGTTACGGATGCGGTGGAGTAGACCGCCCGGACATCCCCGGCGTTGCGCCCGATCAGCCCCCCGCCGTAGGTGGACGTCCCGGTAACGGTCACCGCGCCGCCCGAGGCATAGCTGGTAATGATCATCCCGCCGTCGTTATCGCCCGCCAGCACTCCGGCATAAGCGTTGGCCCCATCGTTGCCGATGCTGGCGGCGACCATTCCCACGTCGCGGATGACGGCGCCGCTGCCCAGAGTATCGAACAGGCCGGAGTTGCCGGTGGCGCCGGCGATGGTCAGGTTGCTGATGGTAAAGCCCCGGCCGTCAAACACCGCGGCGTAGCTGCCGCCGATGGGCGTCCAGTTGGGGTAAGGATCGGTGCTAGTCACGCCGCCCATACCATCGGCATCGAAATTCAGATTGGCGGTTAGTTCGTAGCCGGTGCAGGTTTGGGGGCAGCCCATCCGGGGAGTGGTCGGGGTGGCGGAGACGAGGTCGCCGCCGATAAAGGCCCCGGCGTAGGCGGCATAGGTGCCGGTTGATGCGGGCAAGCCGTCGCCGTTCAAGTCATGGCGGATGGCGTTCAGCTTTTGCAGGGTGTCTACATTGATCAGGTTGTCGTCATCGGGGTCGTGGTCAATGGTTCGCTGGTTGGCGGCCGGCGGATCGCTGGTCTTGGGGTCCGTTATGGCGGGGTAGGTGGTGGTCGTGCCGAAGTGCCAGGGATTGTCGGGGAAATTGTCGTCGTCCAGGGATATGTTCCAGTTGGCGAAAATGCCGGTGTAGCCGGTGGGAGTTTGCAGTTGGGCGGCGTTGTAGCGGCCGGCGCTGGAGGCGGGGTTGCCGACGCAGTTGGCTTGCCCGGCAGCGTCGCCGCAGTAGCTGTCGGTTATGACGGCGCTGGTGCCTGTTGCGCTCCCCACAATTCCGCCGACATAAGTGTTGGCGCCGGCGCCGGACACGGGGCCGGCGGCGTAGCCGGCGATGATTGTGCCATTGTCCAATTGGCCCGCCAGCCCGCCTACGCTAGTATCGCTGGGACTGGTTTCGTTTACCGATGCCGTGGAGTAGCTGGCCCGAATCGTGCCTTGATTTGTGCCGGTCAATCCTCCCACACGATTGCCGCCAAAGCTTTCGGTGCCGGTTACGGAGCCGCCCTGGACGTAGCTGGCGGTTATCTCGCCGGCGTTAGCTCCTGCCAGAATGCCTAAGTTAAAACCGCCGCTGCTTACGCTGGCGTCGATCAGTCCCAGATCCCGGATAACGCCGTTGGCGGCCAGTACTCCGAACAACCCGATGTAGTTGCCTCCTCCGGTGCCGGTGATGGTCAAGCGGGTGATGGTGTGTCCGTTGCCGTTAAATTCGGCGGCGTATCTGTTGGCAGCGGAGCCGATGGGCGACCAGTCGGGGTAGGCGTCGGTGGAGGTTACGGCTACGCCATCGGCGGCGAAGTCGAGGTTTTGGGTTAGTTCGTAGCCGGTGCAGGCTGACGGGCAGCCCATCGGGGTGCTGGTGGCGGTAATGCGGTTAGGAAAGGCGGCGGCGTAGGTGGTGGTGTTGGCGGGGGCGGGGATGCCGTCGCCGTCCAAATCCCAGCGCACGGCGTTTAGCTGGTCCAGGGTGGTGATTTCGATGAGTCCGTTGTCATCGGAGTCGTAGTCGGTGGTGGACTGCGCCCGCGCGGGAATGGCGGCGTAGATGATTATGGCCGCGATGGCGGCGATGAGCGTCAGGGCGGCAAGGGCGCGGATTGCGGGGTTTCTACCCCCCCCCCCCCCCCCCCCGAGTTTCAGGGTTTGCGTGGGGATATTCATTTGGGAGTTACTCCTGGCGGTGTGGGTTTGGGTTAGTTTAGCAGATTGGGGCGGGCGGGGCAAGGGTTGGGGCTGGGGGTTATGGGTTGGTTGTTGCAGCGAGGGGACGCCCCCACCCTAACCCTCCCCCGGAGGGGGAGGGGATTTATGAGGTTGGGATTTATGGGATGGGATGTTATCCGGCGGCGGGAACGCAGGCCGGGGGTGTTGGCTACCGCGGGAACTCCGGGGATTGTAGCAGGGTTTTGGCTAGGGTGTAGGTGGCGCCTAGCAGCTCCGGTTGCACGAACTCCAGGGTATCGTCCGGGGTGTGAATGCGGGAGTAGTCTAGGCCGTAGATGGTGATTGCCGGGATGCCGGCGGCGTGAAAGGGGGCGTGGTCGCCGGTGGCCCCCGGCGGCACGGCGCCGGGTTGGGCCGCGAGGCCCAGCGATTCGGCCAGCGACAGCGCCTGCTCCGCCAGTTGTGGGGCGCCGTAAATCCCCAGTCCGTCGCCGGCGGCTACCGAGTCGATGTTCAGCATCGCCTGGATCCGGCTGATTTCCCGATCGCTCAAGGATGCGGCGTAGTCGCTGCTGCCGTAGATCCCGATTTCCTCGGCGCCGAAGTTGATGAACCGGACGGTGAACGGCAGGGATTCGCCGGCCAGCGCCTCGGCCAGGGCCAGCGTTACCGCCACGCCGGAGGTGTTGTCGTTGGCCCCGGCGCGGGTTGCCGGCACTACGTCGTAGTGGGCGCCCACCAGCGCCACCGCATCGCCCTCGCCTTTCAGTTCGGCGACTACGTTCCAGGATTCCCGTTCCTCGGCGATGATGGTCACGGTGACGATGATTTCCCCCGGCGGCAGCAGATCCACGGCGCCCTGCGCCAGTTCCGGGGGGAAAATCAGCGCCGGAATGGCGGCGTCGGGTTCGGATAGCGGCTGGTAATTCTCGATCCCGGTAAGGGTGTCGGGGAATATGCCGGCGCCTACCGCGCCGCCGGCGGCGGCGCGGTTTACCATCGCTTTCAAGGAACGCAGCGATTCGGGGCGGTCTAATGCTACGGTTGCCGGCTGCATCAGGATGACCTTGCCGTCCAAGTCCGCCGGCGGCAAGTCGCCGGGGTCGCCGGCGCCGGTCAGCAGCAACGGGCCGGTTCCCGAGCCGCCCTGCGGGGCGATGGTCAGGGGCAGGCCGGCGATGGGCAGCCGGCCCAAGGGGGGCGATTCCAGGGCGACGAAAACGTTGTCCGCCAGGTTGTCCCAATCGAAATGGCTGAAGGTAAAGGGGCGGATTTCGGCGGCGTAGCCCATCGCGTCGAACCGGGCTTTCAGATTTTGGGCGGCGCGGAACTCCTCCGGCGTGGCCGCCTCCCGGTGGCCCAGCTCGTCCACCAGCTCCGCCGCCAGTCGGTATACCTTTTCCGACGCCGCCGCCAGTCCGTAGGGGTCGGCCGGCGCCGTGGGCGCGGCGGTGGCGGTGGGCGCCGGGGTGGGGGTAGGCCGGGCGGTGGGGGTAGGCGCGGCGGTGGGCGTGGGCGTAGGCGCCGGGGTGGCGGTCGGCGCGGCGGTAGCGGTGGGCGCGATGGTGGCTGTCGGCGGCGGGGTGGCGGTGGGTTGCGGGGTAGCGGTGGGGTCGCCGGCGCAGGCTACGGCGGCGGTTAGGAGCAGCAGGGCCGCGGCAAGGCCGAGCCATCGCTTTAGCAGTCTGATATAGGGGATGGTGAAAGTCATATCGCGGTTTCCTTAACGGTTGCGCCGGATTTTCTTTGCCGATATTGGCCGGGCCGCCATTGCCGGGCCAAGCGCCCGTGAATGTATCGCACTATCGGGCATTTTTCAAGAACGGGCGGCGCGGCGTTGGCGTTGGGGGGTTGGCGTCATTCCCTTTATTTTCGTCAATTTATTGACAGCGATGGGCGTAAATCATAGTATTAGCGAAACATCCCGGCGCGATGCGTTGCGCGCCGCCCCTTGGCAACCCCAATCCGCCGGCGGGAGGGTTTTGTATGCCCGATAAAGACCAAATCGCATTGCTGGGTCACCTGATGCGCCGCGCCGGTTTCGGCGCCCCCTACGCCGAGCTGGAGGCCCGCGCCGCCCGCGGCTACCAAGCCACGGTCGAGGAACTGCTCCATCCCGAAAGGCAGGAAGCGGTGGACATCGAACTGCTTTACCGCTTCATCCCCGGCTACGAGGGCGCGCTGGGGCCGCCTCTGAACCAGGCGGAGTGGGTCTACCGGATGATTAACACGCAAAGGCCGCTGGAGGAAAAGATGGCGCTTTTTTGGCACCAGCTTTTCGCCACCGGCAACTCCAAAGTGGATAACCCGCCGGAACTTACGCAACAGATCGCGATGTTCCGCGAATGCGGGATGGGCCGTTTCCGCGACCTGCTGGTGGAATTGGCCCGCAATCCGGCGATGATTTTCTGGCTGGACAACAACGGCAACCACCGCGGCGCGATCAACGAAAACTGGGGCCGCGAACTGCTGGAGCTGTTTTCGATGGGCGTGGGCAACTACTCCGAGGACGACATCAAGGAAGCGTCCCGCGCCTTTACCGGCTGGACCATCGGCCCCAAGATCCCCCGCAATCCGCTGGGGCGGTTCTACTGGAGTTTTGAGTACCGCCCCGAGGATCACGATGACGGCGAGAAAATCTTTCTGGGCGAAACCGGCGCGTTCAACGGGGAGGAGATCATCGACATTGTGGCGAAGCAGCCGGCCACCGCCCGATTCCTGTCGCGCCATCTGTACAATTTCTTTGTCGCCGATGAGCCGCCGGTGCCAAGCTGGAACATCACCCCGGCCAACGACCCGGCGGCCATTGACGCGCTGGTGGCGTCCTACAACGAGTCGGGCGGCGAAATCCGGGCGATGTTGCGGACGTTGTTTAATGCCGAATTTTTCAAGGCGGCCCGGTATTCGCGGGTGAAAAGCCCGGCGGAGTTGGTCATCGGGGCGGCGCGGCTGGCGGGGAATTACCAGGGGCCGCGCCCCGGTTTCAACCAGTTGGCCTTTGAGTGCGCCTATCAAGGCCAAGAACTGCTGAACCCGCCCAGCGTGGAAAGCTGGCACACCGGGGCGGAGTGGATCGACGGCGGCGCCCTGGTGCGCCGGGTCAATTTCGCCGCCGGGCTGCTGGGCGATACCACGCTGCCCGGGGTGCAGGCGATCATCGGCAACCTGCGACAGCGCGGCGCTCTGACGCCAGCCCAAATGGTGGCAAGCTGCCTGGAGCTGGCCGGCCCGCTGGAAGTCAGCGACGCCACTTATGCCGAACTGCTGGCGCAAGCCCGGCAGGGCGGCGACGTCCGCTGGGACACCGAAGCCGCCCGCGCCGACGCCGCGCGCCGCGCCGGCGTGCTGCTGGCGCTGATCGCCGCCTCCCGCGATTTCCAGTTCGCCTAGCGGGGGGCGAATCGCCCGGCCGATCCCGGCGCCCGATAATTCATCCTTCGACAAGCTCAGGATGAATTATCGGGAAAGCTCAGGTTGAATAATCGGGAAAGCTCAGGATGAACTGCCGTATAGGAAATGGTCAGGTACGCCAATGATGTCAAGCCAGCCAACGATGGAGGATTGTAATGGCTACGACCAGGAAAGACCCGGTGCTGGTGGTGTTGCAGCTTACCGGCGCCAACGACTACCTCAATACCATCATCCCCTACACCGACCCGCATTACCGGGACGCCCGCCCCAAAGTCGGCATTCCTGCGGATCAGGCGTTGCCCATTGACGGCGAGCCGGGGTTGGGTTTCAACCCCAATATGGCCCCGATCAAGAAACTGTACGATGCGGGCAAGGTGGCGGTGATCCACGGCATCGGGTACGAAAACTCGCCCCGCTCCCACTTCCGCTCGATGGATATCTGGCATACCTGCGAACCCGACGTCGTAGGCACTGAGGGCTGGGCCGGCCGGGTCATCCGCGATTTGGATCCCAACGCCGAAAATGTGCTGAAGGGCGTCAACTTCGGGCAAGGGCTGCCCCGGTCGCTGGCCTTGCGCGGCGTGCCGGTGACCTCGGTTTCCAGCCTGGAATCCTACGGCGTGCTGTCGGGCGTTCCGGGAGCGGCGGCCGCCGAGCGGGAACAGATGCTGGAGCGGTTCGCCCGGATGTACGCCCCGGCCATCGGCTCCGGCGCGGTTATGGATTACCTTGGCCAGACCGGCCGCGATGCGTTGCAAGGCGCCGACATCCTCCGCGCCGCCCCGCAGCGCTACTCGTCCACCATTGAATACGCCGAAACCCCCATCGCCAAATTCCTGCGCGATATCGCGCAAGTCTACCTGGCCGATTTGGGAACGCAGGTGTTCTACACCCAGCACGGCAGCTTCGATACCCATTTCAACCAGCCGCCCATGCACACCAAGCTATGGATTGACGTTTCCCGCGCCATCGGCGATTTCTTTGACGACCTCCAGGAACACGACGCCGGCGACAATCTGATAATGATGCTGTTCACCGAGTTCGGGCGGCGGGTGAAAGACAACGGCACCGGCACCGACCACGGCGCCGGCGGCGTCGCTTTCGTCATCGGCAACCAGGTCAAGGGCGGAATGTACAGCCAATATCCGTCGCTCAAGCCGGCGGATCTGACCCAGGGCGACTTGGCGCCCAACTACGACTTCCGCGGTTTCTACTCCACCATCATTGAGCGCTGGCTGGGGCTGGACGCGGTGCCGATCGTCGGCGGCCAGTTCGAGCAACTGGATTTCGTGTAAACCGAACCGGCAATTAACCGCGGATCGCGCGGGGGCGCCGGGAATCGGTTGAACATCGCCGCGTTCCGCGCGGATTCCGCGGTTATCGGAATTTGGGGGTGCGACAATGCTGACGACAGTGGCCGCGGGCCGGGTGTTCGATTACAGCTTTTGCCTCGGGATGTACGGGATGTCGGGGCAAGGGTTTTGGTCGCCGCAGGATCTGGCCTTGGGCGGCAACGGCGTGGTCTACGTCATCAACCGGGGCGCCGAGGAGCTGGGGCAGCGCATCAGCCGGGTGACCCTGGAGCACCAGTTCTTGGGGCAGTTCGGCGCCTACGGCCGCGGCGATGGGCAGTTCATCTGGCCCCGCGCCATCGCCCTGGACGGCGCCGCCGGCAACGGCCTGCGGGTGTTCGCCACCGACGATTTCCTGAACCGCGTATCGATCTTTGACGCCGACGGCGCGTTTCGGTCCGCTTGGGGGCAGCCGGGCGATGCCCCCGGCCAGCTCAACGGCCCCGCCGGCCTAGCCTTTGACGCCGACGGCGCCGTGGTAATCGCCGACAGCCTGAACCACCGGATCCAGCGTTTCAGCGCCGACGGCGAGTATCTGGGCGGCTTCGGGAGCCGCGGCGGCGATGACGGCGAGCTGGATCTGCCCTGGGGCTTGTGTCTGGACCATGACGGCAACATATACGTAGCCGACTGGCGCAACCGCCGCGTCCAGAAATTCGATCCCGACGGCAATCTGCTGCTGAAGTTTGAGGCATCCCCGTCCGGCATCGGCGCCCTGCAAGGCCCGTCCGGCGTGGCGGTAGACTCCGAGGGCGATGTATACGTAGCCGACTGGGGCGGTCATCAAGTGCAGATCTACGCCCCCGACGGCCGCTTTATCGCCTCGCTGGTAGGCGATGCGCAGCAGCCTTCGCCCTGGACGCAAACCTACATTGACGCCAACCCCGACATAATCAAAGCCCGCCGCCGCGTAAACCTGGAGCCCGAATGGCGCTTCCGCCGCCCGGTAGCGGTGAAAGTAGACGCCAACGACCGCATCTACGTGCTAGAGGCCGCCCGTCACCGGATGCAGGTGTACGACAAGGTCAAGGATTATGAGGAACATCCGCTGAATCTGTAGCCGGACGCATCCGGGCGCCAACTTCCGGGGCGCGGCGGCGTAAACCAGCGCCGCCGCGCCTGTTTTGCGTCGCCGCTGCATATCCGGCCCCGCCTGCGCCTTTCCCCGGCGGCAGTCGCCCGATTGCGCCGCCGGCGTGCCAAATTTCCGCCCATATTGTTGTAGAATAGCCCGGCACACTTTTAGCGGAATGGGGCTATGAACGATAGACGCGAGGCAATCACCCACGTTTTCGCCGGCAACCCGATGGATCGGGGCGAAGTGGCGCGGCGCGATGAGCAATGGCTGGCCGCCCAAGCCATCAGCCCCGCCAGCCGGATGCTCCCTATGTGGCAACTGAACGTCCCGGTATCCGCGCAGCAGACCCTGGCCTGGCTGAATGCGGACGACCTGCGGCGGCTGGAGGTGGACGCCCAACCCATCTTTCTGGGTTTGCTGGACGGATTGGCGCACTTTGTGGTGGACGTATCCGCCGTTGACCGGGGCGCGGTGGAGCAGGGCGGCGCGACTTTTGAGGACGCCCGAACCACCGCCGAGTATCTCAGCGGCCCCGAATCGGGCATCGTGGCGCAAGCGCGGGCGCAGCTTAGCTGGCACAGCCGCCACGGGTTTTGCGCCGTCTGCGGCCACGCCACCGCCATCGCCCGCGGCGGCCAAGTGCGCCGCTGCCCCCAGTGCAACACCGAGCATTACCCCCGCACCGACCCGGTGGTGATCACGGTAGTCCACGACGGCGACCGCTGCCTGCTGGGGCAGTCGCGGGGCCGGTTGGTGGCGATGCGCCGCTATTCCGCCCTGGCCGGCTTTATGGATCAGGGCGAGTCCATCGAGGAAGCCGTCTCCCGCGAAGTTATGGAGGAGGCGGGGATCCAGGTGGGCGCCGTCCGCTACCACTCATCCCAGCCCTGGCCTTTCCCGTCATCGCTGATGATCGGCTGCCACGCCGACGCCGCCACCACCGAAATCCGCAAAGACGACGAGGAAATGGCCGACGTCCAGTGGTTCCCCCGCCAAGAGGTGCTGCTGGCCCTGGAGGAAAGGAGCGAAATACTGGCAATCCCCGGCCCCACCGCCATAGCCCACCACCTGATCCGCGCCTGGGCCAACGGAGAAGCGGGGTAACATCACAACCCCCCCGGACAAGGATGGTTAGAGCGTAAACAATAAACCCATAAATCCCCTCCCCCTCCGGGGGAGGGTTAGGGTGGGGGCGTCCCCCCCAACCCCCAAATCAACCACCTATTGGAGGATTCCGCTATGCCCCAAGCAATCGATCCGGCCAAATCCGCGGTACTGATAATGGACTTCCAGCAGCGCATCATCAACAACGTAGCATCGGAACCGGAGGCGGTAGTGCATAACGCCGCCCGCGCCCTGGACGGCGCCCGCGCCGCCAATATCCCGGTCATCTACATAGTCCACCGCGGCGGCCCCTTCGCCGAATACGCCCCCGATGTGGAGCTGCACCCGGGCGTAGCCCCGGCCGACGGCGAGCGGATCATCACCAAAACCAAACCCGGCCCCTTTTCCACCACCGCGCTGGACGTCAATCTGCGCGAAATGGGCAAGGAAACCTTGATTATTATGGGCGTTGCCACCAGCGGCTGCGTCTTGTCAACCGTGCGCTGGGCGGTGGATATCAACTATCGCTTCATCGTGCTGTCGGACGCCTGCTCCGACGCCGACCCGGAAGTGCATCGCGTTTTGACCGAAAAGGTTTACCCGCGGCAAGGAACGGTAATCACCACCGGCGAATTTTTGGCGGCCTTGTAATCCGGCGATGTAATCCGGCAAACTGCCGCGCCGCCCGGCAAGATGGAGGCTTGAATATGGGGCGTTATCTTGACGACGCCAAAGCGATGTACAACTACGCCCGCATCGAGTTGGAACAGTGGCGGCACTCCGCCGACGAAATCCTATTGCGGGATGCCGCCGAAAAAACTTGGGGCGCAGTGACCCTGGCAACCAACGACCTGCTGGAATCCTACGGCCGCCGCGCCCCGTCGGGAACCGGGGACTGCAAAAACGAACTTAACGCGATCGAACGCCGCGACCGCCGTTTCCGGCAACTGTGGATGTTGGCCCGGTTCGCCGCGATGGAAAGCACTCTGCACAGGGATTGCTTCTACGACGGCGATTGCCGATTGCCGCTAGTTCCCGATGTGATTGAGGATGCGCGGGAATACCTCGACGACGTAGAATCGCTGTCCAACGGCGCCAGGGCCTAACCCAATCATTCATCCCGTCACCCCGCAATCCCGTTACCCCGCAATCCAATGGAGCGCCAATGATGCATACCCCGGTGCGGCCCAAGGCGCCGCCGATTAAAACGCAGGGCATCAAGACCCGGCTGGCGGCTTTTATCGCCGAACACGTAGACTGGAACCGCCGCGGCGTCTGGATCGAGCCGTTCTTGGGTTCGGGGGCGGTGCTGCTCAACTTGCAGCCGCCCCGGGCCTACGCCGCCGATTCCTGCGCTCCGGTAATCGCCTTTTACCGGGCTTTGCAGTCCGGCGAAATCACTGCCGCAAGGGTAGAAACGTATTTGCTGGACGAGGGGGCGCGGCTGCAATCCGGCGGCGAGGAACGTTATTATGCGGTGCGCGGTAGGTTCAACCATTCGGGGAATCCGCTGGATTTTCTGTTTCTAAGCCGCGCTTGTTTCAACGGGCTAATTCGCTTTAACCGCAAAGGGGAATTTAATACCCCCTTCTGCCGCAAACCCCAAAGGTTCAGCCGCGCCTACATCACCAAAATTTGCAATCAAGTGCAATGGGCGAAAAACGCAATGCACGGCAAGGATTGGCATTTCGCCAACACCGATTGGAAACAAAGTTTGGCAACGGCAACCCAAGCCGATTTCATATACGCCGACCCGCCCTACGCCGGCCGCCACGCCGATTATTATAATCAATGGACGGATCAAGATGCGCTGCAATTGGCGCAAACGCTGATACAAGCCCCTTGCCCCTTTCTGTTATCATCTTGGGTAGAAAATCCCTACCGGCGCAACGACAGTCTGTTTGACTGCTTTCCCGATTACCGGATAGTTACATTTCCGCACTACTACCATTTGGGCGCAACCGAAAATCTGCGCCACGAGATGCGCGAGGGGCTGGTAATCGGATGAAACAATAGATCCCCTAATCATATTCCCGTTATTATAGGGATGGTTAGGATGGGGCGGAAATACCGGAATGTAGCCGAATTTCGCGCCTTATAATAATCGCAATCAAAAATGCAAGGGAGAGGGTCTATGAAATACGACTATATCGTAATCGGCGGCGGTTCCGCCGGGTCGGTGGCGGCGGCGCGGTTGTCTGAAAACCCGCAGGTCTCGGTGCTGCTGCTGGAGGCCGGGCCGGACTACCCCGACCCGGAAAATTTGCCGGACGACATCCGTTTGGGGCATACCCGGGCCGCCGAAGCGCCGGAATCGCGGCATAACTGGGCCTTGCGGGGCATTCTGTCCGAGGAGCAGGGCTTTTCCCATGTGGCGCAGGGCAAGGTTATCGGCGGCGGCGGCTCGATCAACGGGCAGGTGTTCCTGCGGGGGCTGCCGGAGGATTTCGATTTGTGGGTGCAGCGGGGCGCCCCGCAATGGTCGTACCTCGATGTGCTGCCCTATTACCGCCGGATTGAAACCGACCGCGAGATCCAGGATGATTTTCACGGCTCCGACGGGCCGCTGCCCATCACCCGCCGCCACAACAACGGCGACTGGCCGGAAATTCAGGCGGTGTTCCACGCCGCTTGTCTCGAAGCCGGCCATCGCGTCACCGATGATATGAACGGCCCGGAGCATACCGGCGTCGGCCTAGTGCCGATGAACAATATGAACGGCGTGCGGATGAGCACCGCCTTGACGTACCTCAGCCCGGCCCGCCATCGCCTGAACCTCACCGTCCGCGGCAATGTGTTTGTGCGCCGGATACTGTTTGACGGCGGCGAAAATGGGGCGGCGCCAACGGGGCCGCGCCCCGCGCCGTCGGCGTCGAAGCGGAAAGCGGCGGCGAAATCTTTACCGTCCAAGCCGGGCGTATCGTGCTGTCGGCCGGGGCGCTGAAATCCCCCCATATCCTGATGCTTTCCGGCGTCGGCCCCCGCGACCAACTGGAACAATTCGGCATCCCGGTGGTTCACGAAGCCCCGGGGGTGGGGCAAAACCTGTGGAACCACGCCATCAGCACCGTATCCTACCGGGTCAAGGACGGCGTAACCCTGGCCGCCGACAACTTGGGCACCCGCATCGCCCTGCGCTACACCGCCGAGGGTTCGCCCCATATCAACGATATGATGATGACCACCAGCTCCATTTTCAACGCCCTCACCGGCGAAGTAATGGACGATGGCACGGCGCGGGTTTCCTGCGTGCTGGAGCTGCCCGAGGGGTGCGGCTGGGTGCGGCTGGCCTCGGCCGACCCGGCGGAGCAGCCGGCTTTCAACTACCGCTACTTTGAGCATCCCGAGGATACCCGGCGGATGCGCGACGGGGTGCGGATGGCCGCCGCGATGCTGGAAACCGAAGCCTACCGCGGCGTCTGCGCCGGGCGCATCAGCCCCGCCGACGAGGTGCTGAACGATGACGCTGGCCTCGACTTGTGGCTGAAGCGCACCGTCGGCTCCGCCCGCCATGTGTCCGGCACTTGCAAGATCGGCCCCGACACCGACCCGATGGCGGTGGTTGACCAGCAGTGCAAGGTCAAAGGCATAGACGGGGTGTGGGTGGCCGATTCCTCGGTAATGCCCATCGTTCCCCGCGCCAACACCAACGCCACCGCCATAATCATCGGCGAGCGGGTGGCCGAGTGGCTGTCGTAGCTTGCTGATTGCGATCGCCCTCGCCTTGCTGGCGGCCTGCGGTTTCGCCAGCGGCAACATACTGATCCGCATCGGAACGCAGTATGTGCCGGCGCCCGTTGCCACCTTTTTCACCGTGCTGGTGGGCGCGGTGATGGTCTGCGCCCTCGCCTTTGCGGTCAATTTCGGCGAAATCAAGGCCCTGCCGCTCCAGGCTTACGGCTGGATCGCGGTTATGGGCATCCTGGCCTACCCGGTGGCGCGGGTGCTGCACCATTCCGCCATTCGGATGGTGGGGGCCACCCGGGCGATGCCGATGGTTTCGTTGCAGCCCTTGATGGCTTTCGGCATTGGCTTTCTGATCCTGGGCGAGCGCCCCAACCTGCTGGTCACCATCGGAACGCCGGTCATTGTCGGCGGGCTGCTGCTGGTGGTAATGCCCCGGCGCAAAACCGCCGATGACCGCCGCCCCGAAATCCGCAAGCTGGGCTATCTGCTGGCGGTCGGCGGCGCGATGGCGTTCGTCAGCCGCGACGCCATCAGCCGTTATGTGCAGAGCGCCCTGGAGCTGGCCCCCCCTTTCGTGATGTCCGGGTTCGCGCTGGTCATCGGCGGCGCGATCCTGTTCGCCATCATCCACCGCGGCGTGATCGACAGCATCCGCAACCTGCCCTTGCGCTATGTAGGCATCTGTTGCCTGGCCGGGGTGTTGCAGGGAATGGCGGTCGCGTCGCTGTTTCACGCCCTCAGCCGCGCCCCGGTGACCATCGTAACCCCGATCTACGCCAGCCAGCCCCTCATCGCCCTGCTGCTGGCATTCCTGTTTCTGCGGGAGCTGGAGGCGCCCGACTGGCCGCTGGCCGTGGGAACGCTGTTGAGCGTGGCCGGGGTGATTCTGGTAATTTTGGGCGCCGCCGCCTAAAATAACATCGTCAAAATTAGGGGCAACACAATAAGGAGGAAACGATATGTCCGTCGGCGTCGTAGTGCCGCTGCCCGCTTATACCCTGAACCCCGCTTTCATCGCGCAAAAGGCGGAGGAACTGGGTTTCGAGTCCCTTTGGTATCACGAACACCCCATCCTGCCGGTGCATAGCGCCAGCCCCTTCCCTGCCACCGGCGGCGAAATCCCCTGGACTTACCGCCACTTTTCCGAACCTTACATCGCGCTGGCGATGGCCGCGGCGGTCACCAGCAAGATCAAGCTCTGCACCGGCATTACCTTGGTGCCGGAACGCAACCCGCTGATCCTGGCGAAAGAGATCGCGGTGCTGGACCGGCACAGCAACGGCCGTTTCGTTTTCGGCATCGGCGCCGGCTGGAACCGCGAGGAAACCGAAATGATGGGCGGCGATTTCGACCACCGCTGGACCCAAACCCGCGAGGCGGTGGCGGCGCTCAAGGAACTGTGGACCAAAGACGAGGCGGAATACCACGGCCATTATTACAATTTCCCGCCCGTTTATATGTATCCCAAGCCGGCGCAGCAGCCCCATCCGCCGATCCTGCTGGGCGGCAACGCCCGCAACGTCTTGCAACGCGTCGCCCGCTGGGGCGACGGCTGGCTCCCCACCCGCGCCACCCCCGACCAGGTAGAAAACGGCCGCCAAGCCCTCGACGCCCTGGCCGATGAGCGCGGCCGCGCCCCCGAATCCCTGACCATATCGGTATTCGGCCAACCCCCAACCACCACCCGCCAACAGGTAGACGACTTCCTGAACGCCGGCGCGATCCGAGTATCGGTATGGCCCAACCACGCCGACACCGAAGCGGAAATGGGCGAGCAACTGGAGCGCATGGCGGAAAACCTGCTGCGCTAGGCCGCGAACCCGCGCCGGGACTGGATGCCCCCACCCTAACCCTCCCCCTCAGGGGGAGGGGATTTAGGGGTTTGATGGGGAAATTATTGATCCCCCATACGATCCAGGCGCGCTTGCAGTTCCCGCGCCCGGGCTTCGGCTTGCCGGCGGGCTTTCCGCTCCCGATCCGCCCGCGCCCGCTCATCGGCGAAGGTCGCTAGGCGTTGCCCGGTTTCGGGGTTGTGCCAGCGTAGTTGCCCGTTTTCCCAGCGTAGCAGGAGGTTCAGTATCGGGCTGTAGCCTTGTAATCTGCCGCCGGGCATTCGCGCGATGGGAATCGGCTGGTAGGCGCGGTTTATTAGCCGGTCGCCGGCTAGGCGGGCGCCGTGCTAGAGGCCGTTCTCGGTTTCGTCGAAGCGCCAGTACTCGGGGAGGCCGAAACCGGCGTAATCATCGCGCTTGTCACCGGCATCCTCGTTGCCGGTGCGTTGCGATGCGATTTCCAACACGAAATCGGGGGGCTTGCCCGGTTCGGCGATGATGTAGCCGTTGCTCCGTTGATCGGCTTCAATATCAGCGTCAAAAGCGATCAGCAAGTCGGGATACCTAGAACCCGCCAGGCTCGGCACGATGGGGCGGCAGAGATAGTGATCCCCGGTGATCAATGGGGATTTTTATTTCGGTTGCATTTAGTCGCATTTTGGGCTGGAGCGGCAGGGCTGGGGGCGGGATTTTGGGATTTATTGGATTACTTTAGGGGCGGGGTTTCGGGATTGGCAAGGGGGAGGTGTCATTAGATGGGGGCGGTCATTCATCCTTCGACAAGCTCAGGATGAATGACCGCTCCGTTGCGTAGGTTGGGGGGACGCCCCTACCCTAGCCCTCCCCCGGTGGGGGAGGGGATTTTGGGGTTGATGGGTGGGGGATTTGGGGGTTGGGGGTACGCTCCCCATCCTAACCATCCCTGGAGGGGTGCGCCCCCTGTTCTGTAACATTTTGCTGGGTAGCATTGCGCTTACCAGTAATCTACATCGCCATAACGCTGCTTTTCGGTTGCCTCTACCGCCGCCCATATCGCATCGTGATCTATCTCGCCGCCTTTCATCGCCGCGCCCAAAACTAGGTTAAACCGGAATTTCCCGCGCCAATCCGCCCGCGCCGCCGCCGCCTGCACATCATCCGGGCAATCGCAAACCGCGCAATCCAACCCATCCCCACGCCGGCATTGCATCACCATAAACCTGAAGGGTTGCCAACGGCGCTTAGCGTAGGCTTGCGCCGCTTGGCGGGTTAGCCACGCCGCGGCTTCGTATCCGCTACCGCCTGCCGGGCGGATCCGCAACATCCGCAACGACCGCCCATCATCCTGGACAACCCAGATGTGGAAAATGCTCATCATGAGCCGACTCCGTTGATAATCATAAATTAAGTTGCGCCATAATGGCGCATATCGTTTATGATTGTCAACAAAAGTTCCCCCTTGGGGTGAAGGCTACCCAGCAAAATGTTACAGAACAGCGCCCCCGCCCCTAAGCCCTCCCCCTAAGGGGGAGGGTTTGGGTGGGGGTGGGGGGCTACGGGTCGTCGGTGTCGCAGTTGGCGTAGCCTAGCAGCAGGTTGGACGCCAGTCCGTGGCGGCGGCCGTCGAGGCGGAAGCGGGTTTGCGCCGGGTCGGTGTCTACCCGCAGCGTGGCCCGCTGGCCGTTGCGCTCCAGTGCCGGCGATGCCAGGCCCTGGGTTTCGTAGGCCATATAGCGGCCGTTGGCCCAGATGGATAGGTGCAGCAGTACCGGGCCGGTGTAGGTGCCTAGGTTGAAGGTCACGGTTGCCGCTTGGGGGTTGCCGGTTTCGGGGTCGGGGTTGTGGGTTTGGCAGGTGGCGGCCATTTCGTACTCGGCGTTGTTGTAGATTTCGGGGTGATCGGCCGCCGGGTTGTATTCCTGCTCCGGCTCCGGCGGGATGGTGCGGGGCAGGGGGGGCGGCAGGGTGTCGGCGGCGGCGGCGATGGCCGCGGCGATGGCGGCTTGGCGCTGGGTTGGGGTGTTCAGCGCCGGGTATTCGGTGGCTTCGCGGAAATTCCAGGGGTAGTCGTTGGCCGGGGCTTCGCCGTCCAGGTCGATGTTCCAGTTGGCGTAGATGCCGGTGTAGCCCGTAGGCGTTTTGAGATGTTCGCTGCTGTGGGCGGTGGACGTGGCGGTGGCGCCGCCATCCTGGGCGCCGACGCAGGGGGTGATGCGGCGGCCGGTGCTGTCGCAGTAGCTATCGGTGATCCGGGAGCTGGTGCTAAAGACCCGCCCGGATAGCCCGCCCAAGGTAGCGTCGCCGATCATCCGGGCGGCGGCGTAGCTGGCGATTATGTGACCGCCGGCGCCGTTATTGCCGGTCAGCCCGCCGGCCCAAGCGCCGGATATCTGGCCGATTACCAATACCTCCATGGCGTAGGCCGCCTTGATTTCGCCCAGGTTGAAGCCAACCAGCCCTCCGACATAACCGCCCGCCATAGTGACGCCCGCCGTGCCGCCTAGCACATAGCTGGTGGTTATTTCCGTGCCGGCGAAGGCATAGCCTACTAGACCGCCGACATAGATGGTGCCGTTCACATTGGGGACGATTAGCCCCAAATCCCGGATCGTGCCGCCGCTGCCCGCCCGATCTCCCAGCCGCCCGAACAGCCCGGCGTTGGAGACTTCGGTCACCGTGAGGCCGCTGATGGTGCGCCCGTTGCCGTTGAATTCGGCGGCGTATCCGGCGGCGGCACCGTCGATCGGCGTCCAGTCGCCGGTGAGGGTCAGGTCGGCGTCCAGTTCGTAGCCGATGCAGCCCGAGGCGCAGCCCATCCGCGTGCCGGTGGACGCCAGATCCCCGGCGGGGAAGGCGGCGGCATAGGCTACGTAATCGCCGACCGCTTCGGGCAAGCCGTCGCCGTTCAGGTCGTAGCGGATGGCGTCCAGTTGGGCTTGGGTCGCTACGTTGATCAGGTTGTCGTTGTCGGTGTCGTAGGCGGTTGCCTGGTCCATCTGCCGCTCGGTGGGGGTTCTGAGTTCGGGGTACTGGCTGGATGTGCCAAAGTTCCAGGGCTGGTCGGGGAAAGTATCGCCGTCGGCGTCTACGCGCCAGCGGGCGTAGATGCCGGTGTAGGTGGTGGGGGTTTGGAGTTCGGCGGTGGTTTTGCCCTCGACAGTGACGCTGGCGCCGTCGGTTTGGTCGCCGAAGCAGGGCGTGGTCGTGCTGTGAACCTCGCGGTCGCAGTAGCTGTCGGTTATGGCGGCGTCGGCGCTGTGGGCGCGGCCCACCAATCCGCCTACGTCGCTGCCGGGGCCCGTGCCGGACACGCGCCCGGCGGCATAGCTGGCGATAATCGTGCCGCTGTTAAGGCCGGCCAGTCCGCCGGTTTCTACGTTGGTATTTGTTCCCGAGTCTACCGATACTCTGGCGTAGGCGGCGCGGATCGTGCCGCCGTTCAGACCGGCCAACCCTCCCGCATTGCTATTGCTCCCGATGGACATTACGGAGCCGTCCCGGGCGTAGCTGGCGGTTATTTCGCCGGCGTTAAGGCCCACCAGAGTGCCGATGTAGGCCCCGCCGCTGCTAATGCTGGCGTCAATCATCCCCACATCCCGGATGACGCCGCCGCTGGTTAGGGTGTTGAACAGCCCGGCGTTGCCCGATGCGTCGGTGATGGTCAGGTTGCTGATGGTGTGGCCTTTGCCGTCAAAGACGGCGGCGTAGCTGACGCCGATCGGCGTCCAGTTGGGGTAGGCGTCGGTGGAGGTTACGGCTACGCCGTCGGCGGCGAAGTCCAGGTTGGCGGCTAGTTCGTAGCCGGTGCAGGTTTGGGGGCAGCCCATTCGGGGGGCGTTGGGGGTGGTGGTTGCGAGGTTGCCGTTGACGAAGGCGCCGGCGTAGGCGGGATAGTTGGCGGCGGCGTCGGGGAGGCCGTCGCCGTTGAGGTCGTGACGGATGGCGTTCAGTTGGTGCAGGTTGTTGATGTCGATCAGGTTGTTGTCGTTCAGATCGTAGTCGACAACGGGATCCGCTTGACGCTGGTCGGGGGTTTTCAGCTTCGGGTAGGTGCTGGTGGTGCCGAAGTCCCACGGGTTGTCGGGGAAAGCGGCAGGGTAGGTGGTGGAGGCGCTGAGGTCTACGTTCCAGTTGGCGTAGATGCCGGTGTAGGCGGTGGGGGCTTGCATTTCGGCGGCGGCGATGCAGCCGGATTGCCCGGTGGCATCGCTGCAATAGCTGTTGACGCGGGTGCCGGCATTGACCCGGCCGACCAGGCCGCCGATGTATGCGGCGGTGGGAGTGGAGCTGACGCCGCCGGCGGCGTAGCTGGCGATGATGGTTCCGGTGCCTTGGCGGGCGAGCAGGCCGCCTACAGTGAGGCCGGTAACCGCTCCCCTGACGGATGCGGTGGACCAACTGGCAATGATCGAAGCGCTGGTAGCATCCATATTGCCGACCAGTCCGCCGGCGCCGTTACCGCCGCTGTTGGTGACGGTGACGGAGCCGCCCTGGGCGTAGCTGGCGATGATGGTTCCTCGGTTGGTGGCGGCCAGAGCGCCGGCCACTCTGCTGCCGCTTACGGAGGGGTTGATCAGCCCCACATTCCGGATCACGGCGGTAAAAAACACGGTACGGAACAGTCCGGCATTCTGGCCCGTAGTGGCGCTCAGGTTGCTGATGGTGTGGCCGTTGCCCTCGAATATGACAGTGTACACGTAGGGGGTATTGACCCAGTTGCGGAGACTGGTGGTGGCGGTGGCGAAGTCGAGGTCCCGCAGCAGCTCGTAGCCGATGCAGACGCCGCCGGGGCAGCCCATAAGGTTGCCGGTGCTGGTGTCGTGGTTGGGGAAAGCGGCATTGAAAGCGGCGGTATAGGATGGGTTTTCCGGGACGCCGTTGGCGTTGGTGTCAAGGCGGATGCCGTGGAGTTCGGCGATGGTGTCGATGTCGATCAGGCCGTCGTCGTCCAGGTCGTAGTCGGTAAAGGTCTGCGCCCCGGCGGGGATAGGGATGGCGGCGTACAGCAGCAGCGCCAGGGCGGCGATTAGCGCTAGGGCGGTTAGGGTTTTCAGGGCGGCGGCGGGGCGGATGGCGGGCGTTTTCATACCCCCCCCCCCCCCCCCCCGAGTTTCAGGGCTTGCGTGAGGGTTTTCATTTTGGGGGATTCCTCCTGTAGGGTTTAGGTTGGGGGGATTTTAGCACACCATACCCGGCGGCGGCAATGTTTGGGGCGGGGGGCATTCATCCTTCGACAAGCTCAGGATGAAGACAAGCTCAGGATGAATAGCAAGGGGACGCCCCCACCCTAACCCTCCCCCGGAGGGGGAGGGGATTTATGGGGATTTTGGGATTTTGGGATTATGGGTTTTGGGGTTTTGGGGTTTTTGGGGTAGGGGCAGGGGTGGGTTGTCGGGGGGTTGGGGGTTAGGCCGGTTGGTTTAGGGCGGGGAATATGTGGTCGCGGAAGGCGGCTAGTTCGCCGGCGGCGAATTCGTAGGTGGCGCCGGTCATCAGGTACAGGTGGGTCAGGCCGGATTGTTCGGCTTGGCGGATGCGGCCGGCGCAGTATTCGGGGGTGCCGATCAGCCCCATCGTGTCGCAGAGGGCGGCGAGGGCGTCATCGGGCAGGAAAGCGCATAGTTCCTGCGCTTTTTGCCAATCCTCGGCGTGGGGAACATCGGGGTACAGCTCCCACAGCCCGGCGGGGAGTTCCAGATCGCCCAAGTCGATGCCCGCCGCTTTCAGCCAGGGCTGGTAGGTGGGTTCCATCAGGCGCTGGACGGCGAGGGGGCGGGCGATTTCGCGGGCTTCTTTGAGGTCGTCTTTGATGATGGTGGTGGCGGTGAAAATGGTTTCCACCGCATCGGGGTTGCGGCCGGCGGCGCGGGCGCCGTCGGCGATGATTTCCTGCGCTTGGGCCACCGCGCCGGGGTGGATGCCGGTCATCAGCACTGCGCCGTCGGCCACTTCGCCGGCCACGCGCATCACCCGGGGGCCGGTGGCGGCGATATGCACCGGCGGCGGCGGGGCCTCGCCGCCGTGACGCATCCGGCTGGCGACGCCGGGGCCGAAGGATATGGTGTCGCCGGCCATCAGCTCTTTCATCGTGATTACGGCGTGGCGCATCTGGCGGACGGTGGCCGGGGGTATCCCTATGGTGGCGGTGGAACTGTAGCCGCGGCCGATCCAGATCTGGACCCGGCCGGGGGCCAGTTCGGCCACGGTTTGGGCCGCGGATGCGACTACCGAGGGATGGCGGGTTACGGGGTTGGTGACCGCGGAGGCCACCTGGATGCGCTGCGTGGCCTGCACCGCGGCGGCCATGCTTACGAAGCAGTCGCGCTCCAGCAGTTGCGAGTCGAGAATGCCCACGCCGTCGAATCCGGCGCTTTCGCACTGTTGCACGAAATCGGCTACTTGGGGGGCGGGCCGGCAAGGGGGTACGCGCAGGTCTATTTTGATGGACATTGCGTTCTCCTGTATCGGGTTGGCGGATTGGCCGGGATGGGGGCTACCGGGTGAGTTCCTGCCGCAGGCGTTGGATTACGGTTCGGGTTTCCGCTTCGGTGAGGTTGAGGGGGTCTACCGCCAGCTCCCGGGGGCCGCCTAGCTGGTGCAGGTGGATCGAGGGGCTGCCTTGTTCCAGGGCGGCGGCGATAGCATCGCGGGATGGGCCGCGCCATTGCCCGGTGAAACGGATTACGGCGTGGGGGATAAGGTAGTTGTCGGCGTCGTGTTCCAGGGTTACTTGCAGGTTGGGGATTTCAATCAGGGCGTCCACTACCTGTTGCGCCAGGGCGCGGTAGGCGTCCATTTCGGCGGCTTCGTCCTCTTGCACAAAGGCGGTCAAGGATGCCACCAAGCCGATGATTTCCTCTTTGGCGACTTTCATGCCGCGGCCGAGGAATTGGGCGGGGTTGGCTTGGGCCGCGGCGGCTTCGATCAGGTCGGCGCGGCCGACGAGGATACCGGAGCCTTGAGGGCCGCGGATGCCCTTGCCGCCGCTGTAGACCACCAGATCGGCGCCGTCGCGGAGGTAGCGGTACAAGTTATCGCGGGGCGGCAGCATTGACGCGGCGTCCACGATGACCGGAACGCCGCGGGCGTGAGCGATTTCGCAGACGCGGGGCAGCGGCAAGACTTTGTTGCTGGAAAAGGGGGCGCACAAGTAGGCCACCGCGGCGGTGCGGTCGTTGATCGCCCCCTCCAGTTGCCAAGGATGGGCGAAAAGGTAATCGCCGAATTCCACCATCTTGGCGCCGGCGGCGCGGTACGCTTGATCGTAGGGAAAGCGGTGCATGGTGTGAATGACGATTTCGTTTTTCATTTCTTGAGTGTCGGGAAGTTGGCGCATTTTCATCGGGTCGTTGCCGGCGATGCAGGCGGCGGCCTGGAGCAGCAGCCCGCCCGCGGCGCCGCTGCATACGAACCCCGCTTCGGCGCCGGTGATGCGGGCGATTTCTTGCCCGGCGGCGCGGTTCAGTTCGTCAATGTTCACCATTACGCGGGCGGCTTGCGACATCAAGGCCAGGGTTTCCGGCCGGGTGCGGGTGCCGCCCAGCCGGGTGATGGAGCCGGCGGCGTTGATGATCGGGTAGATGCCAAGCCGCCGGTAGGCGGTTTCGGCATCCGGGGCGCTGGCGTGTTGGGCCACGGTATCCTCCTGTCGGCCGTAGGGCTGCGGGCGGCGGGGCGATCGGTTGGGCGGTATTATACCAGCATAAACGCCAGGCGCGGCGGCGCGGTAAAATTTCGCCCCCCCATTCATACTGAGCTGGTCGAAGGATGAATGGTATCAACGCCGGGCGCGGCGGTGTGGTAAGATTCGGGTATGGCATAAGGGGGCATTTATGGACACTGCCGGGGTGCTTGACGGGTTGTCGGTGCGGGCTAAAATCGGGTTGGTGGTGGTTAGCGCGTCCTGCGTGTCGGAACTGCGCTATCCGCGGGTGGCGCCGGGCGTGGGGTTTCTGTCCAGCCGGATGATGCTGCGCGGGGATCAGGGGCTGGAGGCGCTATTGGCGATGGAGCGGGATTCGGAGCGGGCGGTGATGGAACTGGCCTCGGCCGGGGTGGATTCGATCGCCTATTGTTGCACGGTCAGCGGGGCGCAACGGGGATTGGCCAAGGATCGGCGGTTTTGCGCCAATATGCAACGGCGGTGGGGCGTGCCGGTGACCTCCACTATGCTGGCGGCGGCCGAGGCTTTGGCGCATCTGGGCGTGCGGCGCGTGGTACTGACCAGCCCGTACCCGCATAGCTATCATCAAGCGGAAAGCAACTATTTGGCCGAGGCGGGGGTTGAGACCGCGGCGTCGGCGGGAATGGGGCTGACCACCGCGGCGGAGTTCGCCGCGGTGCCGCCGGCGGAAATCTACCGCTTTTCGCTGGAGGCGTGGCGCCAAGCCGGGGATGGCGGCGGGGCGGACGGGCTATTTGTAAGCTGCATGAATTATGATGCCATGGCCGCGGCGCAGGCGCTGGAGGATACCATCGGCAAGCCGGTAGTGACCTCGCATTCGGCTACCTTGTGGCGGGCGCTGGCGTTGGCCGGGATCGGGGATCCGGTGCCGGGGTACGGGCGGCTGCTGGCGGATCCTAGGGGAAACGGGATTATTGATAAGGAGATGTGACCGGATATGACTACCGAGGAACGGTTGAATGCCATCCCCTTGGGGGAGGCGATGTTTACCCAGCGGGCTATCCGCCGGTTCAAGCCGGATCCGATCCCCGATGATGTGCTGGAGGACATCATGCAGGCCACCATCCGGGCGCCCAACGGGGGGAATAACCAGCAATGGCGGTTTATTCTGGTGAAAGATGCGGAACTGCGGGGGAAATTGGCGGCGCTGTACCGCGAGGCTTGGTGGGCCAAGCGGGCCGATGCCGGGATTATGGGGCCGGAGGATATCCCGCCGGGCAAAAGCTCGATGCGGTCGGCGATGCGGATGGCGGACGAAATCGGCATCGCGCCGGTAATGGCCCTAGTGTGCGCCACGTCCCAAGGGGCGCAGGCCGCCGGGTCGGTGATACCGTCGGCGCAGAATATGCTGCTCGCGGCGCGGGCTTTCGGAGTAGGGGGCACCATCGCCACGCTGCACCCGGTGGTGGATCAGCGGGTGCATGACCTGTTCGGGATTCCCGATGAGGCGCAGGTGGTTTACTGTATGCCGCTGGGCTACCCGCGGGGCGAGTTCGGCCCGGTGCAGCGCAAGCCCCTGCCGGAGGTCTGCGGGGTGGACGGTTGGGGCAACGCCTATCCGGGGTAAGGCCGCGGCGCCCCGGCCGGTCATCCATATATAGCAGTTCCCGTCGTTCCCGAATTTCGCGGGAATGACGGGAGGGTCGGGGGTATTGATGGAGGAGGTTTAGATTGAGGAATTTGCCAAGTTGATACCGGATTCGCGGCAAAATGTGTCGGGGAGGCGGATTATGCGAGATTTGATCGAACGGGCTTTGGGGTGTTTGCTGCTATGCGCGATGATGGCGGCGATGTTGTTGCTGGCGCGGTTTTTCGGCTGGCCGGGGCTTTTGGGCGGGGTAGGCATCTGGGTGATTTTCGCGGTGGTAATGTGCATTCTGTATTCGCGGGAACTCAACAAACCCTACTCCTGAGCCGCCATATCCGCCGGCCGCCGGTGTTTCGTTAGCCGCGGAACAGGTCGCGTATGCGATCCAGGAATCCGCCGCGGTTGCCGCCGCGCTCCATAAAGCGGGCCCATTCTTGTTCGGCGGATTCGGAACGGCGCAAGTCCCGGGCACGTTGACGCATTAGCTCCAGTACGCGATCCTCCTCGCCTTTGTCCAGCCAGTAGCCGTGGTTGTCGGGGCAGTGTTCAATCGGCAGGTTGTGGGCGCGGTAGTTGAAAACGTCCATCGGGATGCCGCAGTGGGGGCAAGGCATTTCGCCCGGGCGGCGGGCATATTCGCGGGTGCCTTTCAGGGTATCGCTGCGGTTGGCGCCGTCCTCCAAGAGATCCATTTCGTCAAAGTCCAGCCACAACCCGCGGCACTGAGGGCAATGATCGATTTCGATGCTGCGGTACTTGCGCCCGGCCAGGGGGATGTTGCAATGGGGGCAGTTCATCGTTGACGCTCCGGTATTTCCGCCGGCCGCGGCGGGGCGGCGGGCGGGGATGGGTTGGGCAAGGATTAGGGAGTTGATTGTTACATTACGGTTATTGACTGAGCGCGACCGGCGGCTTGTGCGGCTGCCGCGGCGGGAATTTCGACTTCTATGGGTTGGAAAGTGGTTGACAGCGTTGGGGGGATTTCGCCGTATTCCGCGATTTCCGCCTCGGTCAGAGGTTCGGCGTGGTAGGCTATGGCCTCTTCGATGGTCATCCGGGTTTCGGGCAGAGGATCGCCGTTTTCAATCATTCCCTCTAGGTGAAATTCGACCGCTTCTTGAATCATTTGCCGCATCTCTTCCCAAGTCTTGCCGGTGCTGACGCAGCCCGGCAAATCAGGCAGATAGGCACACCAGTTGTTGTGCATCTCTATGAAAATCACGACGAAATTTGTCTTCATCGGTTTCCCTCTTTAAGCCCTGCTTGGCGCAGAACATCGTTGTAAGTTTTTGGATGCATATCTTCCCCAGGATGCCCAGGGATGGTGACCGTTCCGGGCTTTACCGGATGGTGAAATTGTCTGTGGCTTCCCCGGGTGCGTGTCAATATCCAGCCGTCGCGTTGCACTTGTCGGATAGCTTCGCGGACTTTGGTAGGCATTAGGATTAGCCCATTACCTGCTGGAGGCGCATTGATGCGGTGGTTGGGATGGTGACTTCGACTTCTATGGGCTGGAAAGTGGTTGAAAGTAAAGCGGGATGTTCGCCGTGGCGCAAGTATGCGGCCATTTCCGCCTCGGACAGGGGTTCGGCGTGGTAGGCTATGGCTTCTTCGATGGACATTCGGGTTTCGGGCAAGGATTCGCCATGTTCCAACATTACCTCGATGTGTCCGGTTACGGCTTCTTTTATCATTTCCTGCATTTTTTCCCAAGTCTTGCCGGTGCTGATGCAGCCGGGCAAGTCGGGTATGTAGGCGCACCAGTTGTTCGGGGTTTGCTCAAACACTGCTACAAATTTTAGTTTCATCGGTTCTTGTCTCCCAGTAATCCTGCTTGCCGCACCTGAGCGGGTATCGGGGCTATCCCATTGTGCGGCGGAATAGGGTTAGCGCGTTGCCGCCTATGATTTTATGAATGGCATCGTCCGGGTAGCCGCGGCGGATTAGGCCGCGGATTATGTTTTGCCCGTCAGCCGGGGATTCCAGCCCGTTCAGATACGGCGCCGGATATTCGGCCAGCCCGTCGCGCCCCATCATCAGCTTGTGGAACGCCACATGGTCGCCTATGGTGGTATCGGTGCCTATGCCTACATGGTCAATCCCCACCAGGTTGACCATATAATCATAATGGTCGAGAACGCATTCTATATCCTGCTCCGGGTCGTCGCTTAGCGAGTTGGGAACGGCGGTTATGCAGATCAGACCGCCGTTTTCGGCGCAGGCGGTTAGTTCTTGGTCGCGGCGAGTGCGGCGGTTGGGGCGGAGGGCGTAGGCGGCATTGTGACTGAATACCACCGGGGCGCGGGAAAATTCGATCGCATCCAGCGCGGTGGGCATCGATGCGTGAGACAGATCTATGATCATTCCCAAGTCGTTCATCCGCCGAATTACTTCAATGCCGAATTCGCTAAGACCGCCGGGATTGCGCTCGTAAAGACCGTCGCCGATGTAATTGCGGCGGTTGTAAGTAATGCCCGCCAGCCGGACGCCCATGGCATAAAGGGCGTCCAGCCGGTCGATGCGGTTGCCGATGGGCAGATGTTCCAATGTAGGCATAAACCCTACATTGCCCTGCTGCTTGGCGGCGGCAATATCATCGGCGCATGATATGCGGGTTATCCCGCTCTGGGCGGCAATGTCGGCGATCATTCCGCCCACTTCGGCGGCCACATCTTCGTATTCGACAAAAGACATATCAGGGGTGTTTTTCAAGCCAGCGAACACATTGGCGGTAGTCACGGCAGTCCACCCCCCGGCGCGGGCGGCATCGTAGCCCCATTCGTGGCGGCCAATGCGGAGCAAGTCAATTAGCTGCTCCATAGCCGCAGGCAAGACAAAGGGATGCTGGTGAACGTCAATAGTTATCGCCGCTTCGGCGATGTTGCGGTAGCGGATTTCCTCGGCGGCGTCCAACGGAACTATGGACGATGGCACACGGCCGGTTTGGCGGGCCAGGGCGATTTCAGCAACCATATCAAGCTCCGCGGTGTTGGATGGCGGAATTTCGGGGTTGGGGGTTGAAACGCCGGACTTGGGGTGCCGGCAATTTCGCGGCGGCCCCGGGCCGATCGGGGGCGCGTTGGGGATTGGGGGGGATGATGGGGATTTGGGGGATGGTGGAGCTGGAGGGGATCGAACCCTCTACCTCTTCAATGCCATTGAAGCGCTCTCCCAAGTGAGCTACAGCCCCATTAGCGGTAGTTTAGCATAGGGGCGGGGGATTGGCAAGCCCCGGTTTGGGGTTCGCCCCGCCCTATCCCTCCCCCTTGAGGGGAGGGGATTTCGGGCAGTTGGGGGTTGGGCGGTTTTGGGGCGATGGGGTAGCGGCGGTTGCGGGTTATCGCCGATGGTATTTCACCACCCGCCGGGTGCGCCCCCATTCGCCGGGGGTTACGAAGTACAGGTTCTTGCCGGAGTCGGCCCATACGCCGTGACAAGAGCGGTGCAGTTCCGAACCCCATTGGGTTATGATTTCGCCGTCCAGGGATAGCACGCTGAACAGCCCGCCGTTGTGTTCCGGGATGTATACAATGTCGTCGGAGTCGATGTAGAACAGCGCGGGGCCGATGAGTTTCGACGGCCAAGTAGTGATATATTCGCCATCCTGCGTAAAGGCTTGCACCCGGTCGTTTTCGCGGTCGGCCACCAGCACCCGCCCGTGGCGGTCGATCCAAATGCCGTGAGGCAGGCGGAATTGGCCGGGGCCGTCGCCGGGGCCGCCCCAAGATTGTATCAGCTCGCCCTGCGGGGTGAATTTGTGGACGCGGGCGTTGGCGTAGCCGTCGGCGATGAAGATCTGCCCCTGGTCGTTAAGCGCAATGCCCGCCGGCATATTGAACGGCCCGCCGCCGTGAGTCACGGACTGAAAGGCGGTAGAACTGTAATCGTCCGGGGCAACGCCGGTGTCGGAACGGACGCCCTTCTGCCCGATGGTCATCAAGTGCCGCCCCTCGGCGGTATACTTGTGGACTTCATGGGTGTTGCGGTCAACCAGCCAGACATTGTCTTGCCGGTCCAGCAGGATGGAATGGGCGAAAGTAATCAACCCCGCGCCCCAAGCCGACAGAAAGTTGCCGTCTTGATCGAAAATGCATACCGGGTGTTCGGGATCGCGGTTGAAAGCATAGACGCGGTCTTGGGAATCGCCATAAACCGCCGCCGCGGGCATTTCCCACCCCTGCGGCAATTTGGCCCAGTTTTCGTCCATTTCGTAGCTGAAATCGCCGGAACCTACAATTGTCGAGGCCATTGTCCAACTCCTGTCTGCGGTTTGGATTGGGGCGGCTATGCGACCGCCGGGATGCGTTTGATCTGGCAATCATACAGGTTGGGCCGGGGTTATGCACGCGCGGGCAGATGGGATTCTATTTGACGCCATCTGAAGTTAGGGCTACCACCCTCTTGAACAATCGCCCGTCCAGTCTCGCTTAAATGGGTGCCTTGCGCTGTTGGGCCAAGGAGTCTTTTTCCGTCTCAGGAATGCCTCGTGAATCCAGCCGCGAATGGCTATTGGGTCGTCCGTCCAATCATAGATAGACGCGAAAGTATTCTCCCCTGAGCAGTTATCCGCTAGTCTAGGGGGTATCAGTTGGGGATTGTACGAATTTTCCCTGAAATTGGGATGGCCGGGCAACAGAATGCCCAACAAGCCGCATCGCGGGTTGGTATCCGTATCCCGCAGACTGGCTCCGATTTCCCAGTCAACAAACATTCGCTGCCAAGTGCAACGGCCAATCAAAACAACCGTTACCGATACGGTAGCAATAAAATCCTCGCGGATCCTCTGAAGTATCGCTTCCGTAGGGGAATGATCGCTAACCTTGTTTTCGATGTTCACCGACATATCAACGATATGGTCTCCCATCATACGGACAAATCGGTCTTTGTGCGCCTGGTCCTGGTCGTGATGATAACTGATGAAAACGTTATGACGTTTAGGCAAAGTCACAATAATCTCCTTTAACTTAAATCCGCGGACCCTACAAGCCCAGCTATCCTTAACGCCGCCGCGCTCTCCGGTGCCGGAAAATCGGGCGGCGGCGGTATATCCGGACCCGGCAATCCCCGCCGCCCTTATCAGTTTCCGCCGGCATTATATCATACCGGGCATCCGGCGGCGGGGTTGCCGGTAGCCCCGTATCCCGGGGGTAGTCACCCGGAAGCTGTATACGGCCTGCCCTGGCGTGGTGTAGACCGTGCGGTTGTCGGGGCCGCCGAAGGCTAGGTTGCGCGGGATTTCGGGGCCGCGGATTACGCCGATCGGGGTGCCGTCGGGCTGGAATACCCAGATCCCCCCGGAGCCGGTGCAGAACACCCGCCCGGCGGTGTCCACCTTCATCCCGTCCGGCACGCCGGGCTCCGCCGAACTCATGTCGGCGAATACGCGGTTGTTGGTCAGCGAGCCGTCGGGCGCCACATCGAAAGCGCGGATTTTGCGGTGCGGGCAGAACTCGCCCCGCCGTTCCAGCTCCAGGCACTCCGGGCTGAGCCGGCTGATGGCTACATACAGAATCGATTCGTCCGGGGAAAAGGCCAGCCCGTTGGGGTATTCGCATTCATCGGTCGCCAAGTGGACTTCCCCGTCGGGATCGATGCGGAATACGCCGGCGAAATCGTATTCCCGCAGTTGCGGATCCAGGCGCAGCGACGGATCCGTAAAATAGATGCTCCCATCGGAGCGGCATACCAAATCGTTGGGCTTGTGAAACCGCTTGCCTTGCCAGCGCTCGGCGATGGCGGTTATGCCGCCGTCGGCCTCCATCCGGGTTATGCGGCGGCGGTCGGCGCCCTCGCACATCAGCAGCCGCCCCTGCCGGTCGAAAGCGCACCCGTTGCCCTCCCCGGTGTCCAGCCGCAGGATGTTGATCCCGAACCCCTCTTGCCAGCGCAGCAGGCGGCTGTTGGTCAAGTCAACGAAAGTCAGGCTGTCGTCATCGGAATGCCACAAGGGGCCTTCGGTGTTGCCGCCGATGCGGTCGGCGATCAGGGTATGTTCCGGGGATTCCAGTATATCGGATAGCGTGTCGGGCATCGGGTTCACCTCGCAGCAGGGTTAGATTTGGCGGTATTATACCAGCGCCGCGGCGGCGGGGCGATTGACCGCCCGGCAAGGCGGATTTAGAATGCCCACAGCAAGTTGCGGCGGCGGACGGGCGATGCAGCCTTTAATCAGGATGGACGGATATGGCGCAAGACATTGACGCGGAACAGGCATACACCGCGCTCCGGCAGCGGGCGGCGGCGGAGTTCGGCGAGGCGCGGGCGGCGGAGCTGGAGGATTTTCTGCGGACTACCGCGCAACAAATCGCCGACGTAGAGCAGGCGGCGGCGGATCCCGACGGCGAGCCGCTGCATCAAGGCTGACCGGGCGTTACCGGGGCTTGTGGTGGGGGGTATCATCGGCGCTGATTATAGCCCGCCGTTTGAGGGCGGGCCCATCGGGGTGTTGAATTATGGCTGAACCTTTTGAGCTTTCGGCGGTCGAGGCCGCCGCGGAAATCCGGCGGGGGCGCCTTTCCCCGGTGACCCTGGCCGAGTCGCTGCTGAACCGGATCGATGCGCTGGACGCCGATTTGCGGGCCTGGGTGACCATCGACCGCGACGAGGTGCTGGAAACGGCGCGGCAGCGGGAAATCGCCGCCGCCTGGGGCGGGGATCTGGGGCCGCTGCACGGGGTGCCGGTAGGGCTAAAGGATATTTTCTATACCGCCGGAATGCTCACCGCCTGCGGCTCCCGGGTGTACGGGGATTTTGTGCCGGAGTATGACGCCACATCGGTGACGAAAATCAAGGATGCCGGGGGCATCGTGCTGGGCAAGTCGGTCACCACCGAGTTCGCCACCTCCGACCCATCGCCCACCCGCAACCCCTGGCACCTGGAGCATACGCCGGGCGGCTCCAGCAGCGGCTCGGCGGCGGCGGTGGCGGCGCGGATGGTCCCCGCGGCGCTGGGCTCCCAGACCGGCGGCTCGACTTGCCGTCCGGCGGCCTACAACGGGATTGTCGGCCTCAAGCCCAGCTACGGGCGCATCAGCCGCTACGGGGTAGTCCCGGTTAGCTGGTCTCTGGATCACGTAGGGATTCTAACCCGCACCGTGGCCGACGCCGCCCTGCTGCTCACCGCCCTCAGCGGCGAGGATGACCACGACCCGGGAACCCTGCGGCGTCCAACGCCCGATTTCACCCAGCAAATGCATGAGTTCGCCAACGGCCCGCCGCCGCGCATCGGCCTGTTGCGCGAGTACTACGAGGATTATGCCACCCCCGAAGTATGGGCGCACACCGAGGCGGTAGGCCATAGATTGGCCCAAGCGGGGGCGGAGGTGGTGGAGCTGCCGCTGCCCGCCGAGTTCGCCTGGGTGCATAGTATGCAGCGCATCGTGATGAACGTCGAATGCGCCGCCTTTCACGCCGCCAACCACCGGCAGCGGGCGGCGGATTACGGCCCCCGCATCCGCGCCGGCATCGAGATGGGCCTGATCACCCCGGCAACGGTCTACCTGAAAGCCCAAAAGTTGCGCCGGCAGTTCCGCGCCGCCCTGTCCGAGCTAACGGCCGGCGTCGACGCCATAATGACCCCCGCCACCCCATCCCCCGCCCCCCGGGATCTGACCACCACCGGCGACGCCGCCTTTCAAGTCCCCTGGACCGCCGCCGGCCTGCCCACCATAGTAGTCCCCACCGGCCTAAGCGACGGCGGAATGCCCATGGCCGTACAACTAGGCGGCGCAATGGCCGAGGAGGGCCGCCTCCTCGGCGCCGCCCTATGGTGCGAGCGGGCCGCCGGCCTGGATGAGCGCCCCGAGATTTAGGTTTAGGGTTTGCCCAGAGAGGGAAACCCCAAAACCCCCTCACCCTTACACCCCCCATTACAAAAAATCCCTTCCCTATTACAAAAAAATCCCCTCCCCCTTAGGGGGAGGGTTAGGGTGGGGGTGAACCCCCAAAAACGCAGATCCCGCCCCGTCAAGGATCATCGCTGCGACAATCCGCATACCCCAGCACCAAATTCGCCGCCAAACCATGCCGCCGCCCATCCAGCCGGAACCGCGTCTGCGCCGGATCCGTCGCCACCCGCAACGTGGCCCGCTGCCCATCCCGCTCCAGCGCCGGCAACGCAATCCCCTGCGTTTCGTAGGCCATATACCGCCCGTTGGTCCAGATGGATAGGTGCAGCAGTACCGGGCCGGTGTAACTCCCCAAATCGAAGGTCACCGTCGCCGCCCGCGGGTTGCCGGTTTCGGGATCGACGTCGTGCGTTTCGCAAACCGCCGCCATCCCATACTCGGCATTGCGATAGATTTCGGGGTGATCCGCCGCCGGGTCGTAACCCCGCTCCGGCTCCGGCGGAATGGTGCGGGGCAGCGGCGGCGGCAAAGTATCCGTAGAGGTGGCGGTTTCGCCATCCCCGTCGCCGCCATTGCCCGGGACCGGATCCGGCGTCGGGTCAGGAGTCGGATCCGGGGTTGGATCGGGCGTCGGATCCGGGGTTGGATCGGGAGTCGGATCCGGGGTTGGATCGGGGGTTGGATCGGGAGTCGGATCCGGCGGGGGCGGAGGTGGTGGCGGCGGTGGCGGTGGGGCCGTCCGCATACGGGAGGCCACGGGCTTGATGGTCGGGTATTGGCTGTTGGTGCCGAAGTTCCAAGGGTCGTCCAGCATATTGGCCGCGCCGAGGGGGATGTTCCAGCTTTCGTAGATGCCGGTGTAGCTGGTGGGGGTCTGGAGTTGGGTGGTGGTGTAGCCGGTGGAGGTCGCCGTTGCGCCGGCGGCGTGGGCGGCGACGCAGGGGGTTGACGTACCGTTGACGGTGGTGTCGCAGTAGCCGCCGGTTATGGCGGCGGCGGTGCTACTGGCGGCGCCGGCGAACCCGCCGACGATGGCGGCGGCGCTGCCGGTGGTGGTGCCGGCGGCGTAGGATGCGGTTACGCTCCCAACGTGCAACCCGATCAGCCCGCCGATGGTGGTGGTGGCCGTGCTGCTGGCGGTCACCGCGGTGGTGGAGTAGACGGCGCGGAGGTCGCCGGCGTTGCGGCCGATCAGCCCGCCGGCGTAGGTGGACGTCCCGGTAACGGTCACCGCGCCGCCCGAGGCGTAGCTGGTAATGATCATCCCCCCGTCGTTATCGCCCGCCAAAACGCCGACGTAGGCGTCGGCCCCGTCGTTGCCGATGCTGGCATCGACCATCCCCACATCGCGGATGACTGCGCCGGTGGTTAGGGTGTTGAACAGGCCGGAGTTGCCGGTGGTGCCGGTGATGGTCAGGTTGCTGATGGTGTAGCCTTTGCCGTCAAACACCGCGGCGTAGCTGCCGCCGATGGGCGTCCAGTCGGGGTAGGGATCCGTGCTGGTCACGCCGCCCATACCATCGGCATCGAAGTTCAGGTTCGCCGTCAGTTCGTAGCCGGTGCAGGTTTGGGGGCAGCCCATCCGGGGGGTGGTCGGGGTGGCGGAGACGAGGTCGCCGCCGATAAAGGCGCCGGCGTAGGCGGCATACGTGCCGGTCGACGCCGGCAGCCCGTCGCCGTTCAAGTCGTGGCGGATGGCGTTCAGTTTTTGCAGGGTGTCTACTTCAATCAAGCCGTTGTTGTCGGTGTCATGGTCAATGGTTCGCTGGTTGGCGGCCGGCGGTTCGCTGGTCTTGGGGTCCGTAATGGCGGGGTAGGTGCTGGTGGCGCCGAAGTGCCAGGGGTTGTCGGGGAAAGTGTCGCCGTCTAGGTCGATGTTCCAGTTGGCGTAGATGCCGGTGTAGCCCGTGGGGGTTTGGAGTTCGGCGGTGGTGTAGCCGGCGGCGGTGACGGCGGAACCGCCGGTATTCTGCCCGATGCAGGTGGATGTGCCGTGAACGGTGGTGTCGCAGTAGCTGTCGGTTGTGAGGGAGCTGCTGCCTGCTGACCTCCCCACAAGTCCGCCGACAAAGCTGTTTGCGCCGCTGGTTACGGCGCCGGCGGCGTAGCTGGCAATGACTACGCCACCGCTGTTGATGCCCACCAGCCCGCCGACGATGGTGCTGTGTCCTCCGCTTACGGATGCGGTGGAATAACTGGCCCGGATCGTGCCCACGTTGCCGCCGGCCAACCCTCCGCCATGGTTGGTTTGTAATGCGGCGACGGAGCCGCCCTGGACATAGCTGGCGGTTATTTCGGCGCCGCTGTTAATAAGGGCTGCCAGAGCGCCGACGTAGATCCCACTGCCGCTCACGTTGGGGGTTATCATTCCTACATCCCGGATAACGCCGCGGTTTGCCAGGATGCTGAACAGCCCGGCGTTGCCGCTGGCGCTGCTGATGGTGAGGCGGCTGATGGTAAAGCCTTTGCCGTCAAACACCGCGGCGTAGGAGGGGCCGATGGGCGTCCAGTTGGGGTAGGCGTCGGTGGAGGTTACGGCCACGCCGTCGGCGGCGAAGTCGAGGTTTTGGGTTAGTTCGTAGCCCGTGCAGGCCGACGGGCAGCCCATCGGGGTGCTGGTGGCGGTAATGCGGTTAGGAAAGGCCGCGGCGTAGGTGGTGGTGTTGGCGGCCGCGGGAATGCCGTTGCCGTCCAAATCCCAGCGGACGGCGTTTAGCTGGTCCAGGGTGCTGATTTCGATGAGTCCGTTGTCATCGGAGTCGTAGTCGGTGGTGGACTGCGCTCCGGCGGGGATGGCGGCGGCGTGGAGGATTAGGGCCGCGAGGGCGGCGATGAGCGTCAGGGCGGCAAGGGCGCGGATGGCGGGGTTTCTACCCCCCCCCCCCCCCCCCCCCCCGACTCTCAGACCGTAAAACGGGGGCTGTCATTTGGGGTATACTCCTAAGCGGAATGATTTGGGCGAAAGTATAACACACCCTGCCCCGAAATAACAACCACCCACCCCAAACTCCCGCCCTTATCATCCTGCGCCGGTCGCAGGATGATCTATGTTACCATAAGCATATAAAAACCGCTCGCCCCATTACCCTAATACGCGCCAGCAACCCCGCCGCCGCCCCCGAACCCCCAAAGGAGGCCACCCCCCCGTGAAACTCGGACTAATCGGCCTCGGCCGCATGGGCGCCAACATCGCCCGCCGCCTGATCCAGGCCGGACACGCCGTAATCGCCTACGACACCAACCCCGCCGCGGTCGCCGCGGCCCAAGCCTTCGGCGCCCAAACCGCCCCATCCCTCCCGCAGCTAACCGCCCGGCTGCCCCGGCCCCGCGCCGTATGGCTGATGCTCCCCGACGGCCCCCCCACCGCCGGCGCCATCAACGCCCTAACCCCCCTGCTGGCCCCCGGCGACGCCATCCTCGATGGCGGCAACTCCAACTACCAGGACACCATCCAACGCGCCCAAACCCTGGCCCAACACAACCTAGACCTGATCGACGTAGGCACCAGCGGCGGCATCTGGGGGCTGGAACACGGCTTCTGTCTGATGATCGGCGGCCCCCCCGACGCCGTCGCCCGCCTCCGGCCCGCCTTCCGCGCCCTAACCCCCAACCCCGACGTCGGCCATTGCCACGTAGGCCCCGCCGGCGCCGGCCACTACGTGAAAATGATCCACAACGCCATCGAATACGCCTTGATGGAATCCTACGCCGAGGGCTTCGAACTGCTCGCCGCCAAACCCGAATTTGACCTCGACCTCCCCGCCATCGCCGAAACTTGGCGCCACGCCAGCGTCATCCGCTCCTGGCTGCTGGACCTGACCGCCGCCGCGCTAAGAGACGACCCCCACCTCCGCCAACTCCAGCCCTACGTCGACGACTCCGGCGAAGGCCGCTGGGCGGTCGCCGAATCCGTCGCCCTGGCCGTCCCTGCCCCGGCGATCACCGCCGCCCTCCAGCAGCGCTTCCGTTCCCGCCAGGACGCCCCTCTGGCCCCCAAACTTCTCGCCGCCCTGCGCCAAAAATTCGGCGGACATCCCGTCCGGCAATCCCCACCACCCCACAAGGCGGACGCGCAATGACCCAACAAACCACCACCATCGTGATATTCGGCGCCTCGGGCGATTTGACCCGCAAGAAACTCGCCCCGGCCCTCGCCGACCTTTACACCAAAGGCCGCATCGGCCCCGAAATCCGCATCGTCGGCATGGCCCGCAGCGAAATGACCGCCCAAGAATTCCGCGCCTCTTTCTACCAGGACTTCGGCCCCCCCGCCGACTTCCCCCCCGCCCCCGAAACTTGGAGCGACTTCGCCGGCCGTATCCATTGCTGCTACGGCGACGTAACCGCCCCCGATGGCATGAACCAGCTCCACCAAACCCTCGCCGAAATCGAATCCCCCGACCAGCCCGCCAACCGCCTCTACTACCTAGCCCTCGCCCCATCCCTGTTCACCCCGGCCATCACCGCTATGGGACAAGCCGGCTACCACCACGAAAACGGCTGCTGGCGCCGCCTGATCATCGAAAAACCCTTCGGCTCCGACCTAGAAACCGCCCGCCGGCTCAACCACATCGTTCATTCCGTATTCGCCGAGCATCAGGTCTACCGCATCGACCACTACCTCGGCAAAGAAACCGTCCAGAACCTGCTGGTATTCCGTTTCGCCAACGCCATCTTTGAACCCCTCTGGTCCCGCAACTACATTGACAACATCCAGATCACCGTCGCCGAATCCGTATCCATCGCGGAACGCGCCGCCTACTACGACCAGGCCGGCGTGCTGCGCGATATGTTCCAAAGCCACCTGCTCCAAATCCTCGCCGTCGTCGCGATGGAACCCCCCTCCACCTTTGAAGCCGACACCCTCCGCAACGAAAAACTCAAAGTCCTGGAATCCGTCCGCCGCATACCCCCCCAATACGCCCCCGCCCACGCCGTCCAGGGCCAATATGACGGCTACCTCGACGAACCCGGCGTCCCCCCCGACTCCCGCACCCCCACCTACGCCGCCCTCCGCCTCGACATCGACAACTGGCGCTGGCAGGGCGTACCCTTCTACCTCCGCTCCGGCAAAGCCTTGACCAACAAACGCACCGAAGTCCTGATCCAATTCCGCCGCCCCCCGCACCTGATCTTCCCCCAAGGCCGCAGCGGCGACCTCACCTCCAACACCCTATCCATCTGCCTCCAGCCCAACGAGGGCGTGCATCTGGAATTTCAAGCCAAAACCCCCGACTCCGCCCTGGACCTCCGCCCCGTAAACCTGGAATTCCACTACGAGGACTCCTTCGGCGGCCAAGAAATCCCCGACGCCTACGAGCGGCTGCTGCTGGACGCCCTCAACGGCGACGCTTCCCTATTCATCCGCAGCGACGAAATCGAACAATCCTGGAGCATCATCGACCCCCTAATCCAGGGCCTAAACCACCCATCAACCCGCCCCCCCGAAATCTACGACCCCCAAACCGAAGGCCCCTACGCCGCCGACGACTTCCTGGCCCGCGACGGCCGCGCCTGGCTAGGCAAATGCCTCGGCGGCTAACCCTCCAAATCCCCCCTTCATCATCCTGAGCTTGTCGAAGGACGCAACCCCAACCCCAACCGCCAGAGAGGAACCCTCAATGCCAAAATTCCGCATCGGCGTCGACATCGGCGGCACCTTTACCGACCTGGTATTCCTGTCCGATAACGGCCAAACCCATACCCGCAAAATCGCCAGCACCCCCGACGACTACAGCCGCGCCGTCCTATCCGGCATCCAGGACGGCCTATCCCAACTAAACATCTCCCCCGCCGACATCGCCGAAGTAAGCCACGGCTTCACCGTCGCCACCAACGCCATCATCGAACAAAAAGGCGCCCCCACCGCCCTGATCACCACCGCGGGATTCCGCGACGTTCTAGAATTCCGCCGCAACCGCACCCCCCGCCTCTACGATCTCTACTACGAAAAATCCCCCGCCCTGGTCAAACGCCAATACCGCCTCGAAGTAAGCGAAAGACTAAACTACCGCGGCGAAATCCTCCGCCCCCTCAACCCCGACGACGTACAACGCGCCATCCAAACCATCCTCGACCACCACATCGAATCCGTCGCCGTCTGCCTGCTCCACTCCTACGCCAACCCCGCCCACGAACAACAAATCGCCCAAGCCCTCCGCCAACGCGCCCCCGATATCATCCTGACCCTATCCTCCGACCTGCTCCCCGAAATGAAAGAATATGAACGCGCCAGCACCACCGTAATCAACAGCTACGTCCGCCCCGTAGTAGAACGCTACCTGACCCGCCTCACCCGCGGCCTAACCGAAATGGGCATCGCCGTCCCCCTGACCGTAATGCAATCCAACGGCGGCCTGGCCACCGCCGCCATCGCCGCCGAGCGCCCGGTCTACTGCATCGAATCCGGCCCCGCCGCCGGCGTCGTCGGCGCCGCCCAGCTAGGCCGCCGCCAAAACCGGCCCAACCTCATGACCTTAGATATGGGCGGCACCACCGCCAAAGCCTCCATTATCGAAAACGGCGACCTGCTCCAAGCCCCCGAATACGAAGTCGGCGGCGGCATCAACGTCGGACACCGACTCTTGCGCGGCAGCGGACACATCCTCCGCGTCCCGGCCATCGACCTCGCCGAAATCGGCGCCGGCGGCGGCTCCATCGCCTCCGTCGACCGCAGCGGCTCCCTCCGCGTCGGCCCCCAAAGCGCCGGCGCCCGCCCCGGCCCCGCCTGCTACCAGCAAGGCGGACTACTCCCCACCGTAACCGACGCCGACGTCCTCCTTGGCTACCTCAACCCCCAGCACCTGCTATCCGGCGACTTCCCCATCAACGCCGAACTGGCCCAACAAGCCATCCGCCAGCACATCGCCCAGCCCATGAACCTGACCGACATCCAGGCCGCCCACGGCATCCACCTATTGGTCAACTCCAATATGGCCCGCGCCCTCCGCGCCGTATCCAGCGAAAGAGGCCGCGACCCCCGCCGCTTCAGCCTGACCTGCTTCGGCGGCGGCGGCCCGGTCCACGCCGCCGGCCTCGCCGATATGCTCGGCATATCCCAAGTAATCATCCCCCCCTTCCCCGGCGTATTCAGCAGCCTCGGCCTGCTCGTCGCCGACGTAGAACACCACTTCGTCCAAACCCACTTCCAGACTTTCAACGAAATCCAGCTCCCCACCCTAACCGACCTAATCGAAAATATGACCCAACAAGGCCGCCAGCAGCTCCGGCTAGAGGGCTTCCCCGACGCCCAGCACCAAATAACCCTCCAAGCCGACGTAAAATACGAAGGCCAAGTATCCGACCTGACCGTAACCGTCCCCCCCGGCCCCATCACCCCCCAAACCCTAACCGCCATCGCCCAAAACTTCGACCACGAACACCACCAATCCTTCGGCTACCGCACCGACGCCCCCCACCAGCTAGTAAACCTCCGCATAATCGCCCGCGGCATCCCCCAACACCCCCGCACCCCCCCAACCCTAACCCCCATCCCACCCCGGCAAGCCGAAAGCCCCACCCCCGCCCCGGATCACCCTGAGCTTGTCGCAGGGCCCCCATCCCGCCCCGTATACTTCGGCCCCAACCACGGCTGGACCCACACCCCCATAACCACCCGCGCATCCCTACCCCATCAACCCACCCCCGGCCCCCTCCTAATCGAGGAATACGACTCCACCACCGTAGTACCCCCCAACTGGACCGCCAACACCGACAACGCCAACAACATAATCCTGAACTGCCAATAACCCCCATCGCAACAACCAACTCATAAACCCCGCCGCCAACCCTTGCCCCGCCCGCCCCCCTGTGCTACACTTCCCCCGTAGCGTACTCTCAATTTCATACTGCCAGGAGTAACTCCCAAATGACAATCCCCACGCAAGCCCTGAAACTCGGGGGGGGGGGGGGGGGGTAGAAACCCCACCATCCGCGCCCTTGCCGCCCTAACCCTAATCGCCGCCCTCGCGGCGCTAACCCTCTACGCCGCCATCCCCGCCGGAGCGCAGTCCACCACCGACTACGACTCCGACGACAACGGACTCATCGAAATCCGCACCCTGGACCAGCTAAACGCCATCCGCTGGGATTTGGACGGCAACGGCATCCCCGCCCCCGCCAACACCACCACCTACGCCGCCGCCTTTCCTAACCGCATTACCGCCACCAGCACCCCGATGGGCTGCCCGTCAGCCTGCGAGGGCTACGAACTGACGGCGAACCTCGACTTCGCCGCCGACGGCGTGGCCGTAACTTCTACCGACGCCTACCCCAACTGGACGCCCATCGGGGGATCTTATACCGCTACTTTTGACGGCAACGGTCACACTATCAGCAACCTGACCATCAGCAGCAACGGCGACGCCGGGCTGTTCAACACCCTGGACTCCGGCGGCAGCGGCGTTATCCGTAATGTAGGAATGATAAACCCTAACGTCCGCGGCGGCGGGACCGCGGCGAACTATGTCGGCTCTCTGGCGGCCGTTATTAGCGGCGGCGCCAGGGTATATGCCAGCTACGCCCAAGGCGGCTCCGTCACCGGCACGGGAACCCCCCATCTGGGAGGGTTGATCGGCGGGAATGCGGGGATAACTCGGGCCAGCTACTCCACGGCATCAATAAGCGGAGGAAGCGGCAACCGCGGCGGATTGGTCGGCTGGAATACCAACACCGGAAAAATCATCGCCAGCTACGCCGCCGGCCCCGTAGGTACATCATCCTCGGCCGGCGGACTTGTGGGGAGGGTATCTGGTTCCGGCAGCCGCATAACCGACAGCTACTGCGACACCGGCGTCCACTCCACCACCACCCCGTGCGTCAGAACCGTCACCGGCGGCGCCAGCCGCAGCAACGCCGATGCGGAGGGCAAAACGACGGCGGAGTTGCAAACCCCCACCGGCTACACCGGCATTTACGCCAACTGGAACGTAGACCTGGACGGCGACAACATCCCCGACAACCCCTGGCACTTCGGCGCCACCACCACCTACCCCACGATCCTCGACCCCGACGACCGAATCGTGGACCACGATGCCGACGATGATGGGCTGATCGACGTGGATTCGCTGGACAAGCTGAACGCCATCCGCCATGACTTGAACGGCGACGGGCTGCCGGCGTCGACCGGCACGTATGCCGCCTACGCCGGCGCCTTCCCCGGCGCGGACGTCACCGCCCCCACCTCCTCCCCCACGCGGATGGGCTGCCCCCAAACCTGCGAGGGGTACGAACTGACTGCCAACCTCGATTTCGCCGCCGACGGCGTGGCCGTAACCTCCACCGACGCCTACCCCAACTGGACGCCGATCGGCACTTACGCCGCCGAATTTAACGGCAACGGCCATACCATCACCCGTTTGACCATCAACAGTAGCAGTAGCAGCGCCGGGTTGTTCAGCACACTGGACGCCAACGGCGTTATCCGGGATCTGGGAATGATCGACGCCAGCGTTAGCAGCATCGGTGCTGTCGTAGGCATTCTGGCGGGATCTAACTCCGGCGAGATAACCGCCAGCTACGTCCAGGGCGGCTCCATCGTAGCCGCGTACCTAAACAGTGGCGGAGGGTTAGCCGGTAGCAACTTGGGCACGATCCGGGCCAGCTACTCCACCGCATCCGTAAGCGGAGCAACCAGCACCCGCGTCGGCGGGCTGGCGGGCCGCAGCAATGGCAGAATCATCGTCAGCTACGCCGCCGGCGCCGTAACCGGCGGCTCAGGCAGCAATGTCGGCGGACTTGTGGGGAGTGCAATAGGCAGTAACGTCATAACCGACAGCTACTGCGACACCACTGTACACGGCACATCCACCTGCATCGGAGCCAATACCGGCGGCTCCACCGCCGCTGCCGCCGGCTACACCACCGCCGAACTACAAACCCCAACGGGCTACACCGGCATTTTCGCCAACTGGAACATCGACGTCACCGGCGACGGCATCCCCGACAACCCCTGGAATTTCGGCACAACCAGCACCCGCCCCACGATCCTCGACCCCGACGACCGAATCGTGGACCACGATGCCGATGATGATGGGCTGATTGACGTGGATTCGCTGGACAAGCTGAACGCCATCCGGCATGACTTGAACGGCGACGGCCTGCCGGCGTCAACCGGCACGTATGCCGCCTACGCCGGCGCCTTCCCCGGCGCCGACGTCACCGCCCCCACCTCCTCCCCGACGCGGATGGGCTGCCCCGCAACCTGCGAGGGGTATGAACTAACCGCCAACCTGGATTTCGCTGCTGATGGCGTAGCCGTAACCTCCACCGACGCCTACCCTGACTGGACGCCCATCGGGGGGAGTTATGCCGCGGTGTTTGACGGCAAAGGCTACACCATCAGCAACCTGACCATCGCCGGCGCCACCGGCAACTCCGGCCTGTTCAATACCCTAGCCACCGGCGCCATCATCCGCGACGTAGGAATGGTCGCCGCCAGCATCGGCAACAACGGGGCCGACGCTTATGCCGGCATACTGGCGGGCGACAACGACGGCGGGATGATCATCACCAGCTACGCCTCAGGCGGCGCGGTGACCGTTACCGGGACGTCCACCTACGGCGGGGGGTTGCTGGGCCGCAACGCCGGCGATGTCCGGGCGGCCTACGCCACGGCGTCCGTAACCGCGAGCAGCACCGCAACCACCACCATCGGCGGGCTGATCGGCCTGCACGCCGGCAGCGTAACCGCATCCTACGCCGCCGGCACCACCACCGGCAGCGGCGCGGCCATCGTCGGCGGGTTCGCCGGCCAGGCCAGCAGCACCGCCGCGGCCATCACCAACGGCTATTGCGACACCACCGTCAACGGCACATCAACCCCGTGCGTCGCCGCCCATACCGGCGGCGCAACCGCAACCTCCACCGGCTACACCACCACCCAACTCCAGACCCCCACGGGCTACACCGGCATCTACGAAAACTGGAACATCCGCCTAGGCGCGGACAATATGCTGGACGACCCGTGGGATTTCCGCACCAACAGCGAGTACCCGACCATAAAAGTCATCGCCCAGCGCGTGTCGACCACCCCGCCGCCACCGCCACCGCCGCCGCCGCCGCCGGATCCGACTCCCTCTCCGACGCCGGAGCCGACCCCTGACCCGACGCCGGAGCCGACTCCCGATCCAACCCCGGATCCGACGCCTGATCCAACCCCGGATCCGACTCCCGCCCCGACGCCGGATCCGGTCCCGGGAGGTGGCGGCGATGGCGATGCCGCCACCTCTACGGACACATTGCCGCCGCCGTTGCCGCGCACCATCCCGCCGGAGCCGGAGTGGGGTTATGACCCGGCGGCGGATCATCCCGAAATCTACGCCAACGCCGAGTACGAAATGGCGGCGGCCTGCGAAACCCATGACGTTGATCCCGAAACCGGCAACCCGCGGGCGGCGACGGTGACTTTCGATTTGGGCAGCTACACCGGCCCCATCCTGCTGCACCTGTCGATCTGGCGCAACGGCCGCTATATGGCCTACGAAACGCAGGGCCTGGCCTTGCCGGCACTGGAGCGCGAGGGGCAGCGGGCCACGCTACGGGTAGACACCGACCCGGCGCAAACCCGTTTCCGCCTCGACGGCCGCCGTCACGGCCTAGCCGCCAACCTGCTGCTGGGTTACGCCAACTGCCAAACCAACGACCCCTAATCCCCAAACCAAAAAATCCCCTCCCCCTAAGGGGGAGGGCTAGGGTGGGGGTAAACCCCCAGTGAAACCAACAACCCCCACCCGCCAATCCCCCATCCCTAAAATCGCGAAGCCAGCCCCCGATCCCCGGCAACCCCCATCCGCCCCGCCGCCACCGCCGCATCAACCCCCAGCCGCCCATAAGCCAGCAGCACAAAAGTAGACGCATCGCAACTAAAAACCACATCCGCCGCCCCCTCGCCCCCCGCCTCCATCCGCAGCTCCCCGCCCCCGGCCACAATATCATAAACCCCGCCGTCCACCAGCCCGAACCGGAAACGCGCCGCCCGTTCAATCCCCGCCCCCGGCTGAAACAACCGTCCCACCACAAACCCCGGCAGCAACCCCAGCGCCGCCGGCAGCGCCGCATCCGGCAAACCAACCCCCGGCCCCTCCAGCCCCGACCGGATATCCCACTCATGCACCGCCAGCTCCGTAAGCCGCAAATCCACATACCGCCCCACAGTAAGCATCGCCGCCGGATGATAACAAGGCTTATCCCAATCCTCCGGCCCCGCCCCCGACAGAACATCATCCAGCCGCCGGCACTGCTCCCCGAAAACCGCCACCAGCGAATCCCCCAAACCCTCCCGCACCGACACCGCCCGCACCGCATTCGCCGCCATCCGCCCCGCCAAATCCGTCTCCTGCGGCGGCCCCATCCCTTCCGGCGGCGAACAATCCCCCCGCAGCCCGCGCCCGATATTCCCCGCAAACATATCCACCGCCATAATCAAATGCGCCGCCACATCCGCATTACTCCAAGCCGCGCAAGCGCTGGGCCGCCCCCAATCCCCCGCCGAAAGCCCCCGAAAATACTCCAAAAGCCGCCCCGACTCCGACCGCAACAACCCCACCCGCCCCGCATAAACATCTCCAACAGCAGCCATATCAATAACCTCCCAAAATCCAAACCAAAATCCCCTCCCCCTTAGGGGGAGGGTTAGGGTGGGGGTGAACTCCCACCCACACCCAAGCCCCCACCAACATCACCCCCCCAAAAACGCCAGCAACTCCCGATTCACCAACTCCGGGCACTCCCACTGCAAAAAATGCCCATAATCCCCCAAATGCCGCGACTCCACCCACGGGAAAATCCCCCGCCAAGCATCCTCCAGCGGCCCCGCCCCCATCGCCTCCGCCGTCCGCTCCCGCCGAGAACCATACAAAAACAGCGCCGGAATCGACAACGTCCGCCCCTCATCCGCCCGCCAATCCGCCGGATCTAAATACGCCGCCGCCCGGTAATACCCGAACCCCCCGCGCAGCCCCCCCGGCGCCGCATACACCCGCACATACTCGGCAATCACCTCCGGCGTCAGCGGATACTTATTCACGCACCAATCCCGCAGAATATGCCGCAAATAAACCTCCTCCCGCCCCTCCACCAGCTTCTCCGGCAAATCAAACTGCTGGTGAAAATACGAATGCCACCGCTCCCGCACCACCGCCGGCGCCTGCGGCCCCAACTGCTCATAAGGCGGCGTAGCATCCAAAAACGCAATCCGCCGCACCATATCCTCGTGATCCAGCGCCAAACGGAAACCCACCCGCGCTCCAATATCGTGCGAAACCACCCGCACCCGATCATGCCCCAAAGACCGCGCCAGCTCATAAACATCCGACGCCGCCGTGCGGGTATCATACCCGTAAAACGGCTTATCCGAATGCCCGAACCCCCGCAAATCCGGCACAATCACCTGATAATCCCGCGCAAACACCGGAATCTGATGCCGCCAAGAAAACCAAAACTCCGGCCACCCATGCAGAAACACCACCGGCTCCCCATCCCCCTCCAGCACATAATGCACATTGATCCCATTCACCCGCGCCGTATAATGCCCCCACCGCCCCCAATCAAACTCCGCCATAACAACCTCCAAACCCGCAAAATTCCCCACCCTCCGCCATTCATCCTGAGCTTGTCGAAGGACGAACACCCCCCGCAACTCTAGCCCCCAATTTATCACAGCAAGCGAACACCCGCCACCACCCCTTAATATCGCACCATAACACCCGCCCCGCCCCGTTACCCCCAACCCACCACCCACCCCCAACCGTATGCTAAAATCCCCCCACCAAAGGAGGCCCCCATGACCACCAAAACCCCCAACCAAACCACCATCGACATCATCTATCCTGATACGGACGGTATGCCCTTGCCCGACGGACATTTCCAAGACCCCCTATTCCGCGAAATCGTAACCACCCTCGAAACCCGCTACCAGCACCGCCCAGACGTCCTGGTCAGCGGCAACACCTTCATCTACTACCAAGAAGGCAACCCCCAGCGCTTCATCTCCCCCGACTGCTACATCGCCTTCCACATCAGCAAAGCATCCATAGAACGATTCAACACCTACCGCCTATGGGAAATCGGCAAGCCCCCCGACTTCGCCCTCGATATAGGCTCCCCCAGCACCGCCCAAACTGACCTCACCGACAAACGCCAACTATACGCCCGCTTAGGCATCGGCGAATACTGGCGCTACGACGCCACCGGCGGCGACTTCTACGGCGCCCCCCTAACCGGCGAATACCTGCAAAACGGCCAATACCGCCCGTTCCCCCTGCGCCAAGAACCCGATGGAACCATCTGGTCCCACAGCCCAACCCTGAACCTGAACCTATGCTGGGAAAAGGGCCGCCTGCGCTTCCACGACCCCGCCACCAACCAATGGCTGCTAAACCACCAAGAGGAACAAACCGCCCGCCAACAAGCCGAAGCCCGCGCCAACGAAGCCGAAGCCCTGGCCCAAGAGCTAAGAGCCAAGCTGCGCCAAATACGCGGCGAATCCCCCTAACCCGAAAGCCCTCACCTCATCAAGCATCGAAAAACCGGGCTGCGTACGGAAACACCCATTTACCCACATCCGCCGCCCGGTAAACGACGCAAGGCACCCACCCGGAAAGTACCCCCTCCCCCCTCGCAACAGAGCCGCATAAACCCAAACCATCCCCGTCCCCGGATTCCCAGCCACCACTCCCTCCCACCCGTATGCTAAAATCCCCCCACCCAAAGGAGGCCCCCAATGACCACCAAATCCCCCAGCCAAACCACCATCGACATCATCTATCCTGAAACGGACGGTATGCCCTTGCCCGACGGACACTTCCAAGACCCCCTATTCCGCGAAATCGTAACCACCCTCGAAACCCGCTACCAGCACCGCCCAGACGTCCTCGTCAGCGGCAACACCTTCATCTACTACCAGGAAGGCAACCCCCAGCGCTTCATCTCCCCCGACTGCTACATCGCCTTCAACATCAGCAAAGCATCCATCGAGCGTTTCAACACCTACCGCTTATGGGAAGTAGGCAAGCCCCCCGACTTCGCCCTAGAAATAGGCTCCCCCAGCACCGCCCAAACCGACCTCACCGACAAGCGCCAGCTATACGCCCGCCTGGGCATAGGCGAATACTGGCGCTACGACGCCACCGGCGGCGACTACTACGGCACCCCCTTAACCGGCGAATACCTGCAAAACGGCCAATACCATCCCTTCCCGATACACCAAGAACCCGACGGAACCATCTGGTCCCACAGCCCAACTCTGAACCTGAACCTATGCTGGGAAAACGGCCGCCTGCGCTTCCACGACCCCGCCACCAACCAATGGCTGCTAAACCACCAAGAGGAGCAAACTGCCCGCCAAGCCGCCCAAGCTGCTCGCCAACAAGCCGAATCCCGCGCCAACGATGCCGAAGCCGCCCGCCAACAAGCTGAATCCTTGGCCAAAACCGCCCAATCCCAAGCCAACGAAGCCGAAGCCGCCCGCCAAGCCGCCGAAGTCTTGGCCCAAGAACTAAGAGCCAAGCTGCGCCAAATACGCGGCGAATCCCCCTAACCCCAAAGCTGCACACCCCAAACACCGAAAAACCGGGCTGCGGGCGGAAACGCCCCAGCCCCTAATGCGCGATCGTCCCCGCCACCCACCGCCCATAAACCGGATACTGGCAGCACACATACTCCACATAAGCCGGCTGCCCCGCATCATTCGCCAGCTTCGCCCGCTGCAACGACGCCACAATATGCGCCGGATCTACCACCCGCTCCGCGTGCATCCCCAACTCCGCCGCCACCCGCGACATATCCACATCCTCCGGCCCCATCACCCGATGCGTAAACGGATCATGCCCATCCCCCCAAAACCCCGGCCCATACCCCGCAAAACCCCCATTGCTGATATGCGCCACCGTAACCCCGATCCCCTCCCGCACCGGAACCTCCAAATTCCCCAGCATATACCCCACCCCCGCATCCCCGGTCACCGCTACGCAATGCCGCTCCGGGAACGCCAGCCGCGCCGCCATCGCCCCCGCCAGCCCGAACCCCAGCGTTGATATATTCCCCCACCCCAAAAACCCCCGCGGGATCAAAGTATCGTAAACCGTGCTGAGCTGATCCCGCGTATTCCCCGAATCGTGCGTCACAAACGAATTATACGGATCCAGCGCCTGCATCATATCCCCGAACACCCGGTAAGGATTGATCGGCTGCTCCTCCGAAACCATAACCTCCCGGTACGGCGCCAGCCCCGCATCCCGCGCTGCCTTCACCGCCTCCGCTACCCCATCGCCGCCCCGTCCGTCCCCCCCGGTGCGCTCCGCCACCGCATCCGCCAGCGCCCGCAGCGTAAACCGCGCATCCCCCAAAACCGCGTGCCGGATCGGATATATCCGGTTGATATGAAACTCATCCAAACTGCACTGGATAATCGTCTTCCCCGCCGCCCCCGGAATCCCATGCGTAAACCGCCCCGGCGAAAGACTCGACCCCACCGCCAAGATCACATCGCTCCGCTCCAAAAACTCCGCCGGATGCTCCCCCCGCACCCCCACAAACAGCGGATGATCCTCCGGGAAGGCCCCCTTGGCCTTCAGCGTAGTAATCACCGGCGCATTCGCCAGCTCCGCCAGCGCCCGCAACTCCGCCGACGCCCCGGCATAAATCACCCCCTCCCCGGCATAAATCAGCGGATTCGACGCCCCCAAAAGCAACTCCGCCGCCGCAGCCACATCCGCCGGATCCGGCCCTGCCTTATAACCCCGCGCCGGAAAATACGGATCCGCCGCCTCATCAAAAATCGCCCCGGCATTCGGCACCGCCAACACCACCGGCCCCGGACGCCCGCTCCGCAGCATCGTAAACGCCCGCCGCATAAACTCCGGCGTCCGCTCCGGCCGGTCGATATACCCGAACCACTTCGTAACCGTCTTCAGACTGGTCACCACATCAAACTGCGTATTTTCGCTGCTCCCCGCCGGAATCCCGTCCGTAATGCAAAGCATCGGCGAATTATCCTCAAACGCCTGCGCCAGCCCCGGATACGAATACTGCAACCCCGCCCCGTTCACCCCCCCCTGCACCGTACAAACCCCGATCCGCTCCCCCGCCGTAACCCGCGAAAAAGCGTCCGCCAAAGCCACGGCATAACGATCATCGCGCATCATAATCATAGGCACCCCCTCCCGCCCCAGCGCATTATTCACCCGGCACACCGGAAAAGTAGAAACCCACTCCACCCCCTCCAGCTTCAAAATCCGCGCCACCGCCGTAGCCACATCAACACTCATCAGAAACCCTCCGCCAAAAACCCAGAATAACCGCGCTCATTCTACCACCCCCGCCCCCCGCCGCAACCCATCCCCCACAACCCGGTGAACGCCGGCCAAATTTCCTAAAATCATCATACCAAGACACCCCACCGCCGCCCCAAATCCCCCCAACCGTATGCTAAAATCCCCCCACCAATAGGAGGCCCCCTATGACCACCAAAACCCCCAGCCAAACCGCCATCGCCGACATCATCTATCCTGATACGGACGGTATGCCCTTGCCCGACGGACACTTCCAAGACCCCTTATTTCGCGAAATTGTAACCACCCTCGAAACCCGCTACCAGCACCGCCCAGACGTCCTCGTCAGCGGCAACACCTTCATCTACTACCAGGAAGGCAACCCCCAACGCTTCATCTCCCCCGACTGCTACATCGCCTTCAACATCAGCAAAGCATCCATCGAGCGTTTCAACACCTACCGCCTATGGGAAGTAGGCAAGCCCCCCGACTTCGCCCTAGAAATAGGCTCCCCCAGCACCGCCCAAACCGACCTCACCGACAAGCGCCAACTATACGCCCGCCTGAGCATAGGCGAATACTGGCGTTATGACGCCACCGGCGGCGACTTCTACGGAGCCCCCCTAACCGGCGAATACCTGCAAAACGGCCAATACCATCCCTTCCCCCTGCACCACGAACCCGACGGAACCATCTGGTCCCACAGCCTAACCCTGAACCTGAACCTATGCTGGGAAAACGGCCGCCTGCGCTTCCACGACCCCGCCACTAACCAATGGCTGCTAAACCACCAAGAGGAACAATCCGCCCGCCAACAAGCCGAAACCCGCGCCAACGATGCCGAAGCGCTGGCCCAAACCGCCGTATCCCGCGCCAACAACGCAGAAGCCCAAGCCAACGAAGCCGAAGCCGCCCGCCAAGCCGCCGAAACCCTAGCCCAAGAGCTAAGAGCCAAACTCCGCCAACTACGCAACGAATCCTCCTAACCCCAACAACCCATTCCCCGGCAACCCCCCTCAAGCATCAAAAACCGGGCTGCGGGCAGAAACGCCCCAGCCCAACATTCACCCGCTCCGCCAACAACCCGCCAACCCCCAACGGAACCCTAACCGGATATATCCCCACCCTAAACCTGCACCTCCGCTGGGAAAACGGCCAACTAAAATGGCTGGACCCCGAAACCGGCCAACCCATCTCCACCTTCGCCGACGAGCGCCAAGCCCGTCTAGATGGACGCCGCGCCCGCATCCAACTCGAAGCCGAACTCCGCCAACTCCGCCGCCAATCCCCCTGACCCGCAACCAAACGAAAAACCCGCCCACCCCGGCCCACAGCAGGGATGAACGGGTTTCGCCCGCATAAACGTCAGGCAAGTTGCCGAGTAATCCCGGCAGCCTGCCAGACCGCCTAAGCAACGATGAAATACACCACCGGCGCAACGACGACCGCAGACACAACCATCGCCAAAAGAAACCCCAAAACGTTAACGTTCCGCCTTTCTTCGCTTTTTTCCCCGTCCGGCATTCCCAGCGCTTTCATCACCGAGTGATTCAGCAACAAGCCGAGAACCATCAACACGCTGAAAGCCCCAAACGCAATTGCTGGGTGTTTGGACGCCATTACGGCCCACACTGCCACACCGGACGCGATAGCCATAGACAACCAGTAGCCGGCCCCTTCCAAGAGCCAATAGCCAGTCATAACAAAGAACCCCCTTGCGGCGTGGATTTCGGTCACTCGCCAAAGCCAACCTAATCCTGCCTTTACCGACAAGGGGGCATACTGCGACTTAACCCACGCCAGTTGCCCTCTTGCGGCAAGGGCAAAAGCAGGAATCAGGGGTTGACTTTGGCAAGGGGTAATGTATCCCTCCCGCGCCGCCGTGTCAAGAGCCAGGTCAACCAAGCCGTTAAAGACATAACCCGCGCCATTCCCGCATATACACTCACCCCACCCCCCAACCCTTGCGCCACCCCCGCGTATATGGCACTATGCCACTATCCCCCCAACCCCCCACCCGCCCCAGCAGGAGCCCCCCAATGCCGCAGCAAACCGCCACCGACCCCATAACCCGCGAAATCATCAAAAACGCCCTAATGTCCGCCGCCGACACCATGGCCCTAACCGTCGTCCGCACCGCCCGCTCCGCCGTAATCAAACACGGCATGGACTTCTCCACCGCCCTGTTCAACGCCGAAGGCCAGCAAGTAGCCCAGGGCCTCACCCTCCCCCCCCACCTCGGCAGCATGGCCCCCGCCCTCCACGGCGTACTCCAAGCCTTCGGCAGCGACATCCAACCCGGCGACATCTTCGCCAACAACGACCCCTACGAAGGCGCCAGCCACCTCCCCGACATATTCCTCTTCAAACCCATCTTCGCCAACGACATCCTAATCGGCTGGAGCTGCTGCATCGGCCACCAAACCGACATCGGCGGCCGCGTCGCCGGCGGCAACGCCTGCGACAACACCGAAATCTACCAAGAGGGCCTAATCCTACCCCCCCTGAAACTCTACCAACAAGGCCAGCTCAACCAAGCCGTATGGCGCATCCTCGAAAAAAACGTCCGCGTCCCCGAAAAAGTGCTAGGCGACGTCCAATCCCTCCTCGCCGCCGTCCGCTTCGGCGAGCGCGACCTCCTCCGCCTGACCCACGAATACGGCCTAGAGGAAATGAAAAACTACATGGCCGACATCCTCGACACCACCGAAACGCTGACCCGCGCCGAAATAGCCGCCCTCCCTCAAGGCGAATGGAGCTTCACCGACCACATCGACAACGACGGCATCGACCCCCAACCCATCAACATCCAACTCAAAGTCCGCATCCAAAACGACCAAATCTACGTCGACTTCACCGGCACCTCCCCCCAAGCCAAAGGCAGCATCAACCCCAACTTCGCCTACACCAAATCCAACATCTACGCCGTAATGAAATGCCTCATCGACCCCGCCATCCAATCCAACAGCGGCTTCTTCCGCCCCTTCCACATCACCGCCCCGGAAGGCTGCTTCGTCAACCCCCAGCACCCCGCCCCCGTCGCCGCCCGCGGCCTCTCTGGATTCCGCATCTGCCAGGCCATGTTCGGCGCCATGGCCCAAGCCCTCCCCGGCCGCGTCCCCGCCGCTTGGGGCGGCGGCGAAATCGGCCTCAGCTTCGGCGGCTACCACCCCAACCGCAAAGCTTGGGTCTACCTCGAATTCAACAACGACGGCCCCCGCGGCGGCGGCCCCCACGCCGATGGCGCCGACGGCCTCGCCTCCCCTGTCCTCAATATGGCCAACACCCCCATCGAAACCATCGAAGCCGACCAGCCCCTCCTCGTAGAACGCTACGCCCTCGTCCCTGACACCGGCGGCCCCGGCAAATACCGCGGCGGCCTCAGCATCGCCCGCGAATTCCGCCTCCTTGCCGACCAAGCCACCTTCCAGCTCCGCTCCGACCGCACCGACTTCCAACCCTGGGGCATCGAGGGCGGCAAACCCGGCGCCCCCACCAAAAACACCCTCAACCCCGGCACCCCCCAAGAGTGGCGGCTACCCGGCAAATACCTAATGACCCTCAAAAAAGGCGACCTCTACCAAGTAATCCAAGCCGGCGCCGGCGGCTACGGCAACCCCCTGGAACGCGACCCCCACGCCGTAGCCGACGACATCCAGCAAGAAAAACTAACCCCCCGCCACGCCCGCCGCGAATACGGCGTAATCACCCACGACGACGGCGCCCCCAACCTAACCGCCACCGTCCAGCTAAGGGCCAACCTCGCCGCCGGCAACCCCCCGACCCAGCCCACCCCCCTAACCCCCCAGCACTTCCAAACCGCCCGCGCCCTGATCGCCCAAGCCGACCACGCCTTCGACCACAACAACCCCAAACAAGGCTCCCAAAAACTATGGCAAGCCGCCTCCCTCCTAATCACCCCCATAGCCCAAATCTACGACTGGCCCCACCAAACCCCCAACGACCTATGGGAAGCCGTCGGACTCCTAACGGATGAAATCGGCGAGGAACCCGACCTATATTCCCAATTCGGCTACGCCTGGGACTTCGAAAAAAACGCCAAAGACGATTTTCTGAAACTCTACGAAATAGAGTATGCCCGCACCGGAATCCGCGATTTCGTAGACGCCCTGGAAAACCTGCGGACCCTGCCCCAATGAACCCCCAAGAACACATCGCCGCCGCCCTGGATTTCCTACAACTGGCCGGCGAACCCGCCGCCGACCATCGTACCCTACTGCGCTCCGAACTATTCTGGTGCGCCGCCGCCCACGCCGTAAAAGCCATAGCCAAACAACAAAACTGGCCCAATCAAAGCCATAACGACCTATTCAGCGCCATCGCCCGCCTAGCCCGCGCCCACAACGACCCTCGCCTGATCGGATGGTTCAAAGAAGCCGGCCGTCTCCACCGCAATATGTACGAGGGCGATATGGACGCCCGGACTATGACAAGGGCCCAAAGGCTAACCCGCCGGCTAGTCCACCACCTAGCCGCCCTGATTAAGTGAAAATGGCTGTGGGGCATTGGCGATGAAATTTGCTGTCGCATGGGCAGTATCGGAAGCCCTTGAGCACGGGGAACAAATTTCCTCAAAAATGATTAAAGGCCAATACGCTAAGCTAACTCATAATCCCATTATTAAAATTGATAAATCATCAACGGTTTGGTTGAGCGCAATTCACACGGTATATAACAACAATACAGAGCAAGTTAATGCAGAACTCGCTAACCTCAGCCACATAACTAATCCAAACATTGGCTTTCTGAGTGGGCATGACAATCCCAACCAACCCTATTTGCTCCAGCAAGTATCGCCGTTTGTGAATACTCAATATAATCACCGAGAGCGAAATTTGTCACCAAAACATAATGATGTCCTGCCAGCAATTACACAATGGCGTCGCAACATAAATACTAAAATACCACAGCAACATCCTTTCCTCAGCAGCAGTGTTACTTGGGCATTTTCCAATGCCTTGGGATGGATATACATCAGGTCAAACTAAATCGAGGGGCCGAAATGCAACAGCAATTCCCCATGCCGGATTTCTGCCCCCTGGAATCGTACAACACCGAACAATGCGCCCTAGAACGCCCCAAAATGATTGGAGACGTCACCATATCCTACATCCCCGCCCGCGAAATCCTAACCAAAGCCACCGGCTTCATGAACGACTACCACTTCACCTTAAACCCCTACAGCGGCTGCTCCTTCGGCTGCACCTACTGCTACGCCGCCTTCTTCAGCCGCGACATTGAAAAACTCAACAACTGGGGCCACTGGGTCACCGTCAAAGAAAACGCCATCCAACTCCTCCAAAAACGCAAACCCGGCTCCCTCGACGGCAAACTAATCTACATGAGCAGCGTAACCGACCCTTACCAGCCCATAGAACGCCAACTCCAGCTAACCCGCGGCCTGCTCCAAACAATGGCCGACCGCCACGACCAACCCAAATGTACTGTTAAAGTTGCTGGGTAGTTTAGCGTATAATGGGCGGCGATGGGGCATTTATGCGGGTCAACCTGCAAGCGCAAAACGGGTCAACCTTGCCGAACCTGCCGGACTGCGGGCGGGGCGCGGATGGTACAGATTGACGCCCGCGGCAAGCAGGTCAAGCCGGCACCGGCGGGAAAGTATCGCCAAGCCACGCCCCACGAAAAGGGCGCCGTGGTGGAGATGTATTTTGACGGGCGATCCTACCGCAAGACGGCGGGAAATATGGATCAGTTTTTCGGGCGGGATACAGACCCGACGGCGGTTTACCGATGGGTTAGGGATTTATCGAAAAAGGCGGATGATGTGCTAAGGCCATTAAAGGTTGACACCGGCCGCGTCTGGGTTGCCGATGAGGTTGCCGTCAAGGTTGGGGGTAAAAACTATTGGCTTTTCAATGTGATGGATTCGCAGACCCGATTCCTGCTGGCGGCATATCTAACGCCAACCCGCACAACCCGCGACGCGGCAACCGCGCTGGCGATGGCGCGGCGGCGGTCAAACAACCCGCCGGTTGCGGTCAAGACGGATGGGCTGGCGTCATACCGAGACGCTATGCCGCGGGCATTTCCAACCCACCGAGTGCGACACGTCGTTACCAAGGGCGTCAAGGCGGATATAAACAACAACCTATCGGAAAGGCTTCAGGGAACTATAAGGGATAGGGATAAAACCTTGCGCGGGTTGAAGGCGCGGGAAACCGGGCAAGCCTATGTTGACGGGCTGGTTACGCATTACAACTATTTTCGCCCCCACGAGAGCCTGAAGGGAAAGAAGCCGGCGGAAGCCGCGGGCGCGGAAATTCCCTTTGATAGCTGGGAGGATGTGGCGGCGATGCAATCCGGCTAAAGGGGCGGGAAATGGGGGATTATCGAACATTGTCCTACTATGGCGGAAAGCGCGGCTATGGCAAGGCGCAATGGATTGCATCGTTCCTGCCGCACACGCCGGATAGCTGCTATATCGAGCCGTTCGCGGGGATGGCGGGGGTGCTGCTTGCCAGAGCGCCAGTCAAAACCGAAATCCTCAACGACTTGAACGGGCGGGTGGTCAACTGGTGGCGGGCGGTGCGCGATAAGCCGGAGGAATTTGGGCGGCTGTTGGAGTTTACGCCGTTTAGCCGCGCTGAGTATGAATGGGGGGTTGTCGGCGATGGACGACGAATCCTTGCCGCCCTTACGCCGGGCGTTGGCGTTCCATGTGGTGGTTGACCAATGCATAAACCACGGGGATTCCAGCGGCAAGGCCAGCTGGGGGCGAACCTTTTCGCCCAATGTCGGCAGTTTTTTCCTGCATGGTATCGATACCATTGCCGCCCTATGGCAACGATTGCGCTAGGTGCAGTTGGAATGCCGGGACGCCTGCGATTTGCTTGACCGCGTGAAAGATTATGATTACACGGTGATATACGCCGACCCGCCGTACCCAACGGCCAATACCAGCGCCTACTCTGTCCGGGGGGTTGACTGGGAAAGGCTGGCGGATTTGCTAATGGCGCAACGGGGGGCGGTGGGCGTATCCGGCTATGGCGATGAGTGGGATATGTTGGGTTGGCGGCGGGTTGAAAGACCGGGCTTGAGCCGGGCGCATACGGGGGGGTAGCGACCGACCGGATGGAGGTTTTATGGCTAAACGACAAGGCATCGGCAACGCGGCCGGGGCTGTTCGGGTGAGCAACTACCCAGCAACTTTAACAGTACAAACCCAAACTGGTAATCCAAACCCGCAGCCCCGACATCACCCGCGACACCGACCTGTTCCATCAGATAAAAACCAACGGCGGCCAAATACAAGTAAACATGACCATCACCACCGACGACGAGGACATCCGCCGCGTCTTTGAGCCGTATTGCCCCTCCAACCCCGCCCGGTTACAAGCAATAACCCAAATCCAAACCGCCGGCATCCCCGCCTGCATCACCATGACCCCCCTCCTGCTGGTAAGCAGCCCCTATGCCTTCGCCGACCAACTGCTCAACACCCGCGTCCAAAAATTCATCGCCCACCCCTTCCACTTCCAGCGCGGCAAATTCCTCGCCGGCACCCGCGATAATGCCTTCAACCTGATGGCGGAAAAGCTGGGCTGCTCCCCCGAATCCTTCAAGCAAGAATACCTGGAGCATTACCGCCTGGTATTCGCCGTCCTGCGCGACACCCTCCCCCAACTCGGCGAAGGCAAAACCGGCTTCGAGCCCCCCTTCTAAGCCGCGCCGCCCCCAAAGGTTGACACCCCAAAGGCCGCCATAGGTATAATAACCCCGCCCCGGCGCCCAGCGGAAAACGGAAAGGGGGGGATTATGACCACCCAGCGCCAGCCCGAAAACAAACAATACATAATCGACGCCCTCGACCAAGCCATTTCCGCCGCCTTCAACGAAAACTTCAGAAATCTGGCCCAAGGAAAAACCGAGGACGAAATTCGCGCCGTCTTTTCCCAACGAATGACCCAAGCCCTCCCCACCCCCCAAAACCCCCAACCCCCCGCGCCCGACGACGCCCACCCCGACAGCGAACCGTCCAACGACGAAGCCGCCGCCCTAATCTACGCCGTAACCTACCACCTCCAGCACATCAACCTAACCTACTCCCTAATCCAAACCCTCCTGAACCACCAACCCGCCCTAACCCCAACCGGCCGCCTGCACATCATAGACCTCAACCCCCAAGCCCTCGCCATGCAATTCGCCATAACCCTGACCATCGCCGACGCCCTGCAAAACGGACAAAACATAACCTCCGTAACCATCGACCACGCCAACCCCGACACCCCCCAGCAACTGCTGGGCGAAACCATCTGGAAAGAATTTACCGCCATCATACAATCCGAAATCTCCAAACAAAACCGCCAATTCCAATGGCTCTATCGCGCCTGCAACCTGATCAACCCCAACCCCCAAAACGACCTATCCCAAATCCAAAAAACCCCCGACGCCGACACTTGGCTAAACCTGATCTACGCCGCCCACCAAACCCAACAACCCCCATTGCCCCCAAACCTGGACCAACTCCTGGCAAAAATAAAACCCGATGCCGCCTTCCTGACCTCCTACGGCAACCACAACGGAGTAACCCACAACCCCACCCCCGAAAAAATTTCCCCCTTCCCCCCCCACGAATACAACACATCCCTGCTAACCGGAAACCCCCAAGAACCCCGCCAACTAGCCATCCCCAACCGCCTCGGCCGCTACTACGCCGAAAAAGTAACCAACCTCAACAAACTATTTCGCCTGATCAACAACCGCCAAATCTCCCCCCGAACCGAAACCGCCATCATGAACTGGCCTTGGGACACCACCTCCCTAATCTGCATCGCCAAACCCGCCCCCACCACCCCCATCGCCACCCCGCCAACCCCTACCGCCCCTCAGCCCGCCCCCACCGCCGCCCCGCAGTCCCTCCAACCCCCAACCATCCCCGCCGAAACCAAGCCACCCAAAACCGAAACCCCAACCCAACCCGCCCCCCAAACCTCAACCCAGGCCCCCTTCGCCATAGGCGACCGCGTCCAAACCCCCATCGGCGCCGGACAAATATGGCGCATCCGCAAATCCCGGGCCGACGTCCGCCTGGACAACGGCATAACCACCACCCTAGCCGTAGCCGACCTAACCCCCGCCCAACAATAAAAAAGCGCGGAACCCAACGCACCCGCGCCGGACCCCGCGCCCACAAACCCCGCGGCAGCGGCAACCCTACCGATCCATCACCGCCACCGTCCCCTCCGCCGGATTATACTGATACCGCACCACCCGATCCAGCTTCTGCGACTCCAGCCGCACCACCAACGCCCGATCCCCCGTCACATTCAGCGTATTATGAATCTCCCCCGGCAAGAAAAACGCCACCTTCCCATCCCCCTGCACAAAATCCCCCGTCTCCCCGATCTGCACCGAATCCACCCCCTCCCCCGGATAAAACCACCGCCACTTAGTCTGCTTGATCGCCCCCTGATACACCCCATAAACCACCCAAGCCGCCCCGTGATCATGCGGCAAATTATCCTGATCCGGCTTCTGCACCGACGCCATCAGCCAAAACCCGCCCCCCGGATGCCCATAATCCTCATCCAAATGCAGATCATACCGCCCATAACCCCCCTCCTCCGGCAACCCCAGCCGCTCCTCCAGCCACCCCGGCGTCGTCAGAAGCCGCTCCATCCGCTCCGCCACCCCCTGCGCCTGCGCCAGCGGATCCCCCGTAGCATCAAAAATCCCCCGCACATCCTCCACAAACTCATCCACCGTATACGCCCGCATCTCCGTAGTCATACATCCCTCCAAACCGGAACGCCCCATCGCGCCCCCAAACTGCTACCCCCCATTCTGCTACCCCAACCCCCAACTGTCAACCACCCCCGCCCCCTCTGGAAATCCGCCCCCAAAACCGCTATCATAACCCCAGACCCCCAAACGACCCGGGAGGAACAAAAATGTCCAACAACTACTCCATATTCGTAGGCACCATCGGCCAGGGCCTCAACATCAGCTCCGACCGCGGCGAAACCTGGACCAAAATCCGCAACCCCATCCCCACCGAATCCAACATCCGCGCCCTCAAAACCTACCCCAACGACCCCCACCGCATCATCGCCGGCTCCGACGGCCTCGGCCTCTTCCGCACCAACGACAACGGCCTCTCCTGGGAACCCATCCAAACTCCCTTCAACGACCTCCAAACCTGGTCCATCGCCATCGACCCCACCGACCCCCAAACCCTCTTCGCCGGCACCCGCCCCGACGGATTCCGCTCCCGAGACGACGGCCAATCCTGGCAACAACTCAATATGGGCGTCAACATGGAATGCCCCATCGGCACCCCCCGCACCACCAACATCATCGTCGACCCCCGCGACCCCCGCACCATCTGGGCCGGCATCGAAGTCGACGGCGTCTACAAAAGCCTCGACGGCGGCGATAACTGGATCCACCTCCCCGACCTCGGCCCCGACCCCTTCCACGGCGACATCCACGGCATGGCCCTCCGCCACGACCAAAACCCCGCCTTCTACTGCACCAGCCCCTTCGGCATCGCCGCCAGCAACGACGAAGGCGAAAGCTGGCAATACCACTACTTCCCCAAATTCAGCGAAAACGACGCCCGCTCCTACTGCCGCGGCCTAATCATCAAAGCCGACGACCCCCAAACTATGTTCGTCGGCAACGGCGACTTCATCCCCGGCGTAACCGGCGCCGTCCAAATCACCAAAGACGGCGGCCAAACCTGGCACAAAGCCAACCTACCCCAAGAACCCAACTCCGTAATCTACTGGCTCGCCACCCACCCCCAAACCCCCGACACCATCGCCGCCGCCAGCCTCTTCGGCTACATCTACATCAGCGAAAACGGCGGCCAAACCTGGACCAAACTCCAAAAAGAATTCGGCGAAATCCGCGCCCTAGCCATAACCCCCAACTAACCCCCCCGCACTCCAGGGGCGGGCCACCCCAACCCGCCCCAATCCCCCCAAACCCCTAATCGGGGGTTGACAACCCCCACCCAACCGCTAACCTATCCCCAATGCTCCCCGTCGTCCCCCAACCCCGGAGGTTGGTTGATTGGCGGGGTTTACTTTTGGCAGCCAGTCAGAACGGCAACATACCAACCCCGCCCCCAACCCACCCGCCGCAGCCATACCCCAATCCGCCCCAATTTCGCAAAAACCTCGAATAAGGGGTTGACAACCTCCCGCCCAACTGTTAACCTAATGTCAATCTTCCCCGCCCTCTGCCAGCCCCCGAGGCTGGGTGACTGGCGGGGCTTACTTTTGGCGGTTAGGATAGCGGCTATGGCATCGAATCCCCCCTTGCGGCTGATGCTGTTCATTGACATCCAAAACACCTACCGGAGTGCCAGGAGAAATTTCTTCAACAATGCCGGCCCATCGGTCAACGGGCAATTCGACCCCGCAAAACTAGGCCAGCTGATCGAATCCAGAGGCGGCCCAGCCGGAGCAACCTGCGCCCTGAAAGAAATCCGCGCCTACACTGGCCGCCCCGACCCGCGCAAAGATAACAAATCCTACACCGCCCACATGAAACAATGCGTCCAATGGGAAAAAAACGGCGTAACCGTAATTCACCGCGAACTAAGATACCCCCCCGACTGGCCCGCCCAACCGGCCCAAGAAAAAGGCATCGACACCGCCCTAGCCATAGACTTCGTCACCATGGCCGTAGACGCCGCCTACGACCTAGGCGTAATAATGTCCACCGACTCCGACCTACTCCCCGCCCTCGAATTCACCCATACCCGCTACGCCGCCACCCGCCCCACCGCCATAGCCGCCTGGCGTAGCCCTCAAAACAACCGCCGCCTATCCACCCCCGGCCGCAACATCTGGTGCCACTGGCTACGCCGCCCCGACTACAACACCGCCGCCGACCCCACCGACTACAACCGCTAACTCACCCGTTAAACCCGTTGCCCCGCCAATACTCTAACCGCTTTCCGACGAACCACCGAACAACCCAAGCAAATACGCTTGATCCGCACTCACCCTCAGAATCGGATTTTTACCCCCGGGATAAACCTCAGCTTCATCCCAATGCTCCCGCCGGACACTAGTAGCCGTCCCGATTTTTACCCCCCGTTCCCGTAGCTTCCCCACCAGATCCACACCATCGAAAAGATAAACCGCCTCGATCAACCACGGCCGCACCTCGCCGCGGGATGATGCGGCAGCCTTTCTGGGGCCGGTCATCACCAGATAGAAATCCGGCGTTCCGTCAATCTTCAGATCCAGTATGCCCTCATTGATCGGATAATACTTTACCTCCACCCGCCTACCCGCAAGCCCCCCAGAAGTGAACACCCCATCACTACCTTTCTCCGTCGCAGAACCATGCAACCTAATCCCAAAAACTGCGGACGCAACATACTCCCCAAAATGCCCGGTCAGTGCTGGCCGGCCAAGCGCCTCCGCTATCCTCGCATCCAAAGAATTGCGTTGCCCAACCAAAGACGCCAAATGTTGCAACCTTTCCCCATCGCTCATAACAACCACCTCTTGAACCACTAAAATAAATGCCGGGGCAAGACCAACGCCCCGCCCCGGCCAGATACCCACAACCCCCTAAAGCGCCTCCAGCCCCTTCCGCACACAATCCTCATCCTGCTGCGCCGTACCACCGCTCCCCCCAATCGCCCCCACCAGCACCCCATCCCGGTAAATCGGCACCGCCCCTTGCGCCGGAATAATCCGCCCACCCTGACTCCCCAAAATCGCCTGCATCACCGGCGACCCCGCATCAATCAACCGGCTATCCCGCCCGAAAAACACCGACCCCACCGCCTTCCCCGGCGCCGCCGTCGCACTCACCGCAATCGCCCCCTCCATCCGTTGAAACGCCACCAACTGCCCCCCCGCATCCACCACCGCCACACTCAACCGCACCCCCAGCTCCTCCGCCGCCGCAATCGACGCCCCCACAATCCGGTTAGCATCCGCCAACGACAAGCCCATAACCAAACCTCCTCAAAAACGCAACAAATCGCGTCCCCATCATACCCCCAAAAACCACCCCGCCGCAACCTGCCCCCGCCATTCATCCCGCGCCTGCCGAAACCCATCCTGAGCGTGTCGAAGGACGCCCCCCCAAATTTGATGACACCTCCCCATTGTGCCCCCAAGACCGCCCCCCTACAATGAATCCAGCAGCCCAATCCCAACCCGCCACTGAGGCCCCGGAGCAGCAATGCCCAACCACCACCAACCCCCTCAAAAACGGAACGAAATGAAACAGAATGAAACGGAAATAAAAAAATCCCCCCTATCCCGCCGCCAAGAAACCGCCCTCCCCCACATCATCGCCGCCCCCACCCTCGCCCAAGCAGCCCGCAGCGCCGGCATCAGCCAGGCCACCCTCCGCCGCTGGCTAACCGACGACGCCTTCCGCCAAGAACTAACCCGCCAGCGCCAGCAAACCGCCGCCCTCGCCCGACAAGAACTCCAGGGCCTAATGCTCCGCAGCATCGCCGTAATCGCCGAAGCCCTAAACGCCCCCGACATCACCACCCGCCGCCGCGCCGCCCGCTGCGCCCTATCCCTCGCCTCCAAATCCCCGAAACCGAAAACCTCCGCCACGAACTCCAGGAAATCCGGCAACTCCTGACCACCCAACCCCAAACCGTCCCCGACCACTAAACCCGCTTGCCGAACCTCCCGCAAAACCTTATAATCACCCCAGCCATCCCAACAGGAGCCGAAAAATGGTAGACCAGCTCCCCCGCCCCAAAGACAAAGCCGAAATCTACTGGTTCTCCGAACAACCCTACGGCCACGTAACTGACCAAGACCTCCAGCAATACGACTCCGGCCGCCTCGGCTTCCCCAACACCTACTTCGACCCTCACAAAGCCAGCATCCTCTACAACCAATACCACGAACAATACGCCCTCGCCGACGAAGTAGGCTTCGATGGCATAATGTCCAACGAACACCACGCCTCCTACTGGTGCATGAAACCCGCCGTCAACCTCGACGCCGCCGTCATCGCCAAACTCACCAAGCGCGTCAAAATCGCCATCCTCGGCAACGTAATCGCCATCAACGACCCCATCCGCATGGCCGAAGAAATCGCCATGCTCGACTGCTACTCCGGCGGACGCATCATCTCCGGCTTCGTCCGCGGCACCGCCGTCGAAACCCTCCAAGGCGGCGTCGAACCCTCCGAAAACCGCTCCCGCTTCGAAGAAGCCCACGACCTCATCATCAAATGCTGGACCCAGCCCGGCCCCTTCCGCTACGAAGGCCAGCATTACCACTACCGCGTCGTCAACCCCTGGGTCGTCCCCATGCAAAAACCCCGCCCCGACATCTGGTTCCCCGGCACCGGCAGCCCCGAAAGCGTAATCTGGGCCGCCAAACACAAACACCCCTACATGAACCTCGGCGCCCTAGTCGACACCACCGAATGGCTCAAGCAAGTCTACATCGACACCGCCGAAGAAGAAGGCTGGCAAGCCGGCCCCGAACATTTCGGCTACCTCCTCCGCTGCCTCGTCGCCGACACCGACGAAAAAGCCATCGAACTCGGCCGCGAATTCATGTGGACCATCGAACACCGCCAGCGCGGCCCCATGGAACACAACGACCCCCCCGGCTACCAATCCCGCGCCGCCGTATCCGTCAAAGCCCAGCGCCCCACCGGCAACGTCGCCGGCGCCGGCGGCCTCGGCGTCGGACTCTCCTACGACCAACTCCGCGGCGTCAACAACATCATCGTCGGCAGCCCCGACACCGTAACCCAAAAACTAACCGAAGTCATCGAGCGCCTAAGCCCCGGCTACATCCACATCTACGGCAACGAAGGCGCCATGCAACACCAAGACGTAATGCGCAGCATCGAACTCCTCGGCAAAGAAGTAATCCCCGCCCTCCACGAAGTCCCCCTCCAACCCTACGACACCCGCCAGCGCGTCGACACCATCCGCACCGGCGCCGCCGGCCTGGCCCCCTAACCCACAACCCAACAAAAAAACCGCCCCTCTATATATAGAGGGGCGGCCACCCCCACCAAAACAGGAAACCGCCCGTGCCGCCAAAAATCCGCGAACTAATCTCCGACCTGGAACGCGCCGGATTCCGCAACCGCGGCGGCCGCGGCAGCCACCGCAACTACACCCATCCCAACGCCAGGAGAAGAGTCACCCTTTCCGGCAACCTGGGATCTGACGCTACCCCTTACCAAGTCAAAGACGTACAAAACGCAATACGGGAGTCGCAACAATGAAAGACAGCGCCCGCTACGCCAAAGTAGTCGCCTGGTCCGAAGAAGACCAACTATATATCGGATACGCCCCCGGCCTATCCTACGGTGGCTGCTGCCACGGCCAGGACGAAAAAGCCGTATTCAGCGAACTCTGCGAAATCGTAGACGAACTAATCGAACTCGACCAACAAGACAACACCCCCCTACCCCCGCCCACCGCCGGCAAACACTACAGCGGCAACAAACTGGCCCAAGCCCTGCTATCATCCATCGAATCCGATGAACCCGAACCCGCGCCGCAATAAACCGCCGCCCCCAAACGCACCCCTACCCCATAACTCCCCGGCCCACCCAACCAAGCCGAGCGAATTACGGGTTCGTCCCGCCGGATCCCGGCAATCCGGTGTTCACGATAAACTCGATCGCCCTCTGATGCGCTTGCCCATCCCGGTAGCCGTTGATCAAATACAGATCATAATCCTTGGTCCGGCTGGCCGAAAAAACCTCGTTAAGCTCGTCAACCAGCCCCGCATCCCGAAATTCCGGCAGAAAACGATACGCCGTCCGCGCCACATAAACGCAATTATTGCCCGCAACGGACTGGCAAACCCCCAATTCCCGCCGCAAAACATCGGTCGACAGGTTGCCGGACAACCGGTCAATAAGTTTCCTTTCCAGCGATTCGGACGTCCGCAAAATGTCCGCCCGTATCCAAATTCTAGGCAGATTTACGTCATTGGGATTGCAACCGTTCTGTATAAATTCCATTGCGCCGGCGCTGACTGCTTGGTAGCGCCGGTCAAACTCAGGATGCGTCAAAATCCTTTGGCAAGCCCAAAACGGACCATGGGTTTCAATAAGATCCGGCGCGGCGTAATCAAAAAAATAATCGGAAAAAAGATAAAATGCCTCAGAGTGATACAGATTTGAGATCACCGGCGACCCCAACCGCCCCAAGTCAACCACGTTGAATCGTTTATGCCAGCTAACTACCCCCAGGTCTACGTTAGACACGGTGGGGCGCAGCAGCTCCTCCCGATCCGCAAGATCGTCAAATTGTTGCCGGACCAGATCGAACGGATTAACCGAGCAGCACATATAAGATTGAGGGATTATGTAGCTATTGAACGCCAGTACCCCAGCCACGCCCAGCGCCAGTGCCGACGCTATTCCCGGCAAAAGGTTGCGATTTTTGATCCGGAGGCTTTTAATTCGATCAATAATCAAACCCAGGCCCAAGACCACAAAAACCGCCAGATGAGTGGTTGTCCGCGACCGATCAAGGCGGGCCTCGCCAAAAAAGAAAGGAGCGAAACATCCGGCAACGACGATGCAGCATATTACCGCAAGCATCAGCAACGTTGCCCGGCGCCGCGGCGCGAAATACAACAATGGCAGGACCGCCGTCAGAATATACCCCCCGTGTTTAACAAAGATAACCAGATAAGATTCAGCATATTGAGTCACCGCCCCCCAACCATATTCCCGCCAGCGCCCCAGCCAGCCGACTGCCTCAATGCCCTGGGCGTGGGCGGTGTTGGGGGTTAAGTCGCCGAAGTAGGTATATCGCCAAAGGTTATAAACCAGCCATAAGCCAATTACTGCCAGCGAAAAGTATACTCCCCGACTCTGCCGTACCCCGCTTGAGGTCAGCCACCAGTATAGGCTGAAGATGACCAATATCGGGGCGATGTAATAGATGCTGTCGATTCGGGATATGGACGCTAGGAAAATTACTATGGCCCAGGGGTAGACTATCCGGCGGCGGCGGGCGAAGTTGAATAGGATCAGGGCGGCAGCCAGGAATAGGACGTGGGTAATGGCGTTTTCCATCCCGGAGCCATGCCATCCTAGAAAGGGGTAATGCCAAGATAGCAATAAGGCGGCTAGGGCGGTTATTGCTATGGCCCATCGGCGGTTTTCGCGGAAGAATAGGATGAAGATCGCGCCCAATAAGAAAGTGCAAAGGGCGGTTTGGGCGGCGGCGAAGGTGTGGTAGTCTACGCCAGTCAAAGCATAAGCCGCGGCATAAGCCCAAAACTGCGCCGGCGCCGAATAACCCTCAACCCGCTCGCCCGACGGATTCACCCCGATAAATCCGTACTCAACCAGATTGCGGGCATGGCTCATAGTAATCACGCCATCATCCCGCGTCTGATACAGTTCATCCGGGATATTGGAATAACGCCAGTAAAAAAAGAAAAGGAAAATCAGCCCGCCAACCAGGAACAACTGCAACGTCCGGCTGCCGGCAACCCGCCGCAACAACGTTGAAACTGCGTTTCCAAAACCCCGGAAAGGACCAATGCCGTCCCTTGGGATACTACCCCCCATAACCCCCCGGCCCCGCCAAAAACCGCGTCCGGCACTCCAAACCGCAAAAATAAATCCACCGCCCCTCGTGAAAAACCCGCGTCCCCTGTTGCGGATCCACCTCCGCCGCCCCATATCGCGTCTGCGAAGTCTGCGCCCGCGCCGCCGCCTCGTCAATCTCTTTCCCGCATACCGGATCCCGCGCCATAACAATCCTCCATCAGCCCCTTAAAAACTCGAACTACTCCGGCAAAGGCAACCCCAGCCGCACCCGCCCCGGCCGATCCAACAACGCCCGCGCAATCCGCGCCCGGTGATCAAACGTAGTCCCCAACCGCATACTCCACGCCGACACCCGCCGCAGCCACAAATGCAAATCAAACTCCATCATAAACCCGATCCCCCCGTGTATAACCTGCGACGACCGCACCACCGCCTCGCACTTCTCATTGGCAAACGATTTCGCCTGCGACACCTCCACCCCCGCCGGCAAACCCTGATCCATCCGCCACAACGCCTCGTAGGCCAACAACTGCGCCCCATCCGTATGCACCAACATATCCGCGCACAAATGCTGAATCGACTGAAATGACCCAATCGGACGCCCAAACGCCACCCGATTCTTGGCGTACTCAATCGCCATCTCCGCATCCTTGCGCGTCGCCCCCACCATCTGGCAACACAACAGCGCCGTCGCCCGATCCAGCATCCGCTCCGCCGCCGGCCAACCCTGATGCAACTCCCCCACCAAATCCCCCCGCCCCACCCGCACCCCGTCAAACACCACCCGGCTCTGCTTATCCTTCGCAATCGTCACCAGCGGCGTATGCGACACCCCGACCCCATTCGGATCCACCAGAAACAACGACACCCCCTCGCAACCCTCCGACGCCTCCGCCGTCCGCACCGCCGTCAAACACCGCCCCGCCGCATGAAAGTTGTCCACAAACATCTTGACCCCATTCAACACCCACCCGTCCCCCTCCGGCTCCGCCAGATCCGCCACCGCCCCCGCAACCAGCCGCGGATCCCGCTCCGTAACCGCCCAGGTCAGCGTCAAATCCCCGCGGCAAACCCCCGGCAGCAACTCCCGCTTCTGCGACTCCGTCCCCGCCTCCGCAATAGTCAGCGCCGCCGTCATCGTGCTATGCATCGGCACCGGCGCCAGCGCCCGCCCCAGCTCCTCCATCACCAACCCCAAATAAGTCAGCGGCAAACCCTGCCCCCCATACTCCTCCGGCATCGCCAAACCCAGCCACCCCAACTCCGCCATCTGCCGCCACAACCCCGGCGGATACCCCACCTCATCCAACTCCATCTCCCGCACCAACGCCGTGCTAACCTCCGCCTCCAAAAACCCCCGCGCCGCATTCTTCAGCAACTGTTCCTCTTCCGAAGGCAATACATCCATACCGGCCCTGCCATCCCCCTATGCAATATCAAGATCCCGACCAACGCGCCCGCCAACCCCCCGATACAACGCGCCCATCGCCCCCACTACCCCCGCGGCATCCCCAGCCCCCGCCGCGCCACCTGATCCCGCATCACCTGCACACTCCCGTGGTTAATCCCCGACTGAAACGCCCCCATCACATTATGCGCAAACACCCCCCCCTCAATCGCCCCCTCCGAACTGCTCAACAACTGCGCGTAAGGCCCCAAAATCTGCGTGATGCTTTCCGTAGTATGCACCCCATGCTCCGGCGCCCAAACCTTTTCCGCCGAACCCTCGTAACTAAAACTGCCACCCCGCTCCACCAGCGACATACTCCGCATCGTCATCAGCCGGCACACCTGCGCCTCCGTCCACAACTCCGCCAGCTTGTCCCGCACCGCCGGATCCTCCCCCGGCGAAAAACCCCCGAAATCGTTTTCCTTAACCCAATTCACAATATCCTCATCCCGCCGCACCGAAATCAAATACCGGCTCGCCCCCACCCGATCCAAATTCAGCCCCATCGCCCCCACATACCACCCCCCGTTTTCCTCCCCCAACAGCATCGACGCCGGCACCCGCACATCCTCGAAAAACGTCTCATTAGTCCGCGCCATCCCGTACGTCGTCCCCAACGGCGCCGGCGGATCGCTCTGAATCGTCCAAAGCGGACGCACCGTAATCCCCGGCGTATCCATCGGCACCAAAAAGATCGATATCCCCCGATGCCGCGGCGCATCCGGATCCGTCCGCGCCATCAAATACACATGAGTAGCGTAATGCGCCGCCGACGTATACATCTTTTGCCCATTGATCACATACTCATCCCCATCCCGCACCGCCCGGCACTGCAAACCCGCCAAATCCGCCCCCGCCTGCGGCTCCGTAAACCCCAGCGCAAACACAATCTCCCCGCTGATCAGCCCCGGAATGAAATACCGCTTCTGCTCCTCCGTCCCCGCCGCCAAAATCGCCGGCGCCCCGCTCCCCGCGCCCCCCACCGCAACCCCCACCCGCGCAAACTCCTCCTCCACGATATACTGCTCAATCCGGCTGCCCCCCTGCCCCCCATACTCCCGCGGCCAGCTAATCCCGATCCAACCCCGCTCCGACACCTTGCGAATCAGCTCCCGGTAATGCTCCCCTCGTCCCCCTTCCTCCGCCGTTTCCAGCTCCCCCAGCACCGCCTCCGTAACATTCGCCGCAATAAACCCCTGCACCTCCCGCCGCAAAGCCTCCTGCTCCGCCGTATACCCAAAATCCATAACCCGCTCCTTAATACGCCCCAAAATCGCCGCTATTTTCCCCGCCCCAACCCCCCAATGTCAAGCAACCCCCAACCCCCACCACAATCAGACAATCCGTACTAAAACACCCGCCGCCAAGATCCCCAATCGCCCCGCCAACACGCCTATGCTAAAATAACCCCCAACCCCCCCGCAACCGGAGCGAAAAAATGCCCAAATTCAACGCCATCAACCGCGGCGTCTACATCGCCGACAACCTCGCCTTCCTCCAATCGCTCAACAACGAATGCATCGACCTCGTATGCATCGACCCGCCCTTCGCCAAAAACGAAACCTTCGGCCGCAAAAACCAGCGCGATAAAGACCCCCTCAAGCCGCCCTTGACCGACGCGGAACGAACCAACGAGTTCCGCCTGCTCGCCCATTGGGGAATACAAAATAAAGCCGACGCCGAAAAAGCCGGCATCGATTGGCCCGAAACCGCCTACAAAGACTTCTGGAACTGGGGCAAAGACGTCCACGAGTCCTGGCTGTTGGAACTCCAGGAAAATTACGAACCCATCGCCGCCCTCATTGAAGTAACCCGTCATACCCATTCCGACAGCACCGCGGCTTACCTGTGCTATATGGCAATCCGGCTGATTGAAATCCGCCGGATACTAAAGCCCACGGGTAGCCTTTACTTGCACTGCGACCACACCGCCAACGGATACCTCCGCCAACTGCTGGACGCCGTCTTCGCCCCCGACAATTTCAAGGCCGAAATAATATGGGGCCGCTCCCCCGGCAGAAACACCGGGAACAAATGGGGAAACACCCACGACTCAATCCTCCAATACGCTAAAACCGACGCCCCCACCTGGCGCCCGATACACAGCGCCGCCGCCAACACCAAACCCACCCGAGTCCCCCTAACTGCGGCAGGAATAACACGAACCGGAGAATCCGGGCAACCTTGGCGGGGTTACAACCCCACCGAAATAGGCCGCCATTGGGGCGTCCCTAGAACCGGCGAGTTAGCCGACTGGATCCATAACAACGCAATCCCCGGATTCAAAGAAATCGAAAGCATCAAGGAGCGGCTGGACGCCCTCGCCGAAGCCGGACTGATTCATTGGTCTACCGGAAACACCCCGTCAATACTCAGACCCCCGGAAGCCGACATAGGCGTAAAAGTCAATGACATCTGGACCGACATCAAACTACTATCGCCATCGTCCAATGAACGCACCGGCTACCCCACCCAAAAGCCCGTAGCCCTCGCCGAGCGCATAATCAAAGCCAGCACCAACCCCGGCGATGTTGTCCTGGACTGTTTCGCCGGTTGCGCTTATGTCGCCGTAGCCGCCGAGCGCCTCCAACGCCAATGGATCGCCTGCGACATCCAGCCCCGCGCCTGGACCGTATTCAAGCGCCAATTCAACAAACCCAATCTAGCCCTGCTAACCTGCACCGACCGAGCCGCCCCCGGTCAGCAAGTCACGCCCGACAACCCCATTGTAACCATCCACGGCCCCAACCAATTGCCCACCCGCACATCCCCCGAAACCGAAACCCCGCCCCCCGTTTTCCGCCTGCCGGAACGCACTTTCAAAGTCCCCGCCAGCATCATCCCCGAACCCCAAATGCTCGAGGAACTGCTAAAACTATCCAACTACCAAGCCTGGTGCTGCGGCTTCGCCAACCGCCGCCCCGACGGCCGGATAATCCCAACCACCCGCAACTTCCATCTAGACCACATCGCCCCCAAAAGCAAACAAAACACCGGCGCCAGCAACGACATCCAAAACCGCGCCCCAATGTGCCCCTACCACAACCTCCGCAAAAACAACCGCCGCATCCCCCTAGCCGAATACCGCCAAGAAATCGCCCACGCCGGCGAACTAATGGTCGACACCATCAACGACCTAATCAACCTCGACTGGGCCCAAGCCCAGGCCATGCAAATCTACGGCCAAGCCTACGCCCGCCAAAACCCAATGGGCCTATAAAAAACGACCGGAGCGAAATAATGCCCAAATTCAACGCCATCAACCGCGGCGTCTACATCGCCGACAACCTCGCCTTCCTCCGCGCCATCAACAACGCCACCGTCGACCTCGTAACCATCAACCCCCCCTTCGCCAAATACGAAACCTTCACCGCCGACAAAATAAAGCCCCCCCTATCCCACCAAGAAATCAACAACGAAAAACGCCTCCTCGACGAATGGGGCATCCACGTCCCCAAAGACGCCGCCAACAACGAAATCGCCTGGCCCTACGGCACCAGGACCAGCGGAGGCTACCATGACGCCTGGTCCTGGGAAAACGACATCCACGAGGATTGGCTCAATAGCATCGCGCGCCACTTCCCCGCCGTCAACCAACTAATCGAAACCACCCGCTACATCCACTCCGAAAGCACGGCGGCCTATCTATGCTATATGGCCATCCGCCTGATCGAAATCCGCCGCATCCTCAAACCCGCCGCCAGCCTTTTCCTCCATTGCGACCACACCGCCGGCGGATACCTCCGCCAACTGCTGGACGCCATTTTCGGCAATGGCGAAAACGGCTCCCCCGGTTTCCGCAACGAAATCGCCTGGTGTTACACCGGCCCCAGCAACACCCGCCGATGGTTCCCCCGCAAACACGACACTATATTCTGGTACTCCAAATCCGAACAATGGACTTTCAACCGAGATGCGGTACGCATCCCCTACCAACAATTGAATACCCAGCAAGCCAAAAGTTCCGCCAAAATAGGCGGACAACTGAACGAGGATAACATCGACCATTCCCGCGACCGCGGCAAAATCCCGGAATCATGGTGGGCCGATTTCCCCCCGGTCGGCCGCCTGCCAACCGAGCGCACCGGCTACCCCACCCAAAAACCCATCGCCCTCGCCGAGCGCATAATCGCCGCTACCACTAACCCCGGCGACGTTGTAGTAGACTGCTTCGCCGGCTGCGCCTACTCCGCCATCGCCGCAGAACGCCTGAACCGCCAATGGACCGCTTGCGATCTAAACCTCCGCGCCTGGACCGTATTCAAGCGTCAATTCACCAAAACCGAATTACTAAACCCGCCCCTGCATTGCGACGACGCCGCCCCCGGCCAGCAAGCAACCCCCGACAACCCCACCGTAACCATCCACGGCCCCAACCAACTACCCACCCGCACAACCCCCCAACCCCAACCCCCGCCCCGAAATTTCCGCCTGCCGAAACGCCAATTCAAAGTCCCCGCCAGCGCCATCCCCGGAAAGGATTCCAATCGCCCCAAAACACCTTAACCGGCAAACGCCTATGCTATAATAAACGCCAAACCCGCCCGCGACTGGAGCAAAAATGCCCGACTTCAACGCCATCAACCGCGGCGTATACATCGCCGACAACCTAGACTTCCTCCAATCCCTCAACAACGAATGCATCGACCTCGTATGCATCGACCCGCCCTTCGCCAAAAACGAAACCTTCGGCCGCAAAAACCAGCGCGATAAAGACCCCCTCAAGCCGCCCTTGACCGACGCGGAACGCGCCAACGAGTTCCGCCTGCTCGCCCATTGGGGAATACAAAATAAGACCGACGCCGAAAAAGCCGGCATCGACTGGCCCGAAACCGCCTACAAAGACTTCTGGAACTGGGGCAAAGACGTCCACGAGTCCTGGCTACTGGAACTCCAACAAAATTACTCACAAATCGCCGCCCTCATCGAAGTAACCCGTCATACCCACTCCGACAGCACGGCGGCTTACCTCTGCTATATGGCAATCCGATTACTGGAAATCCGCCGCATACTCAAACCCACCGGCAGCCTTTTCCTGCACTGCGACCACACCGCCAACGGATACCTCCGCCAACTGCTGGACGCCATTTTCGGCCAAAAAAACTTCCGCAACGAAATATCCTTCCTGCGCCGTCAAGAAAAGCACAACTTGGCCCGGCAGCGACTAGGCAACATCCACGACACCATCTTTTGGCACGCCAAATCCGAAAAAGCGAAATACAACATCCAATATCAGCCCTATGACCCGGAGTATATCGAAAAAGGCTACGACCAACAGGATGCCCGCGGCCGCTATCAAACCTTCCCCTGCACCAACGAATCCGGCGGCAACAAGCCCTACGAATTTCGCGGCCTAACCCGCGCCTGGCGATTCGAGCCGAAACGTATGGAGCAAATGTACCAAGCCGGCCTATTAGTGCAAACAAAACCCGGCTCCCCCTTCCGCTACAAAAAATATCTGGATAACGCCAAAGGCGTCAAGTTACAAGACATCTGGAACGACATCCCCGCGGCCCGCGGCAAAGAAAAAACCGGCTACCCCACCCAAAAACCCGTAGCCCTCGCCGAGCGCATAATCGCCGCCGCCACCAACCCCGGCGACGTCGTACTAGACTGTTTCGCCGGTTGCGCTTATGTCGCCGTAGCCGCCGAGCGCCTCCAGCGCCAATGGATCGCCTGCGACATCCAACCCCGCGCCTGGACCGTATTCAAGCGCCAATTCAACAAACCCAATCTAGCCCTGCTAACCTGCGCCGACCACGCCGCCCCCGGCCAGCAAGTAACCCCCGACAACCCCACCGTAACCATCTACGGCCCCAACCAACTACCCAAACGCACATCCCCCGAAACCGAAACCCCGCCCCCCGTTTTCCGCCTGCCGGAACGCACCTTCAAAGTCCCCGCCAGCATCATCCCCGAACCCCAAATGCTCGAGGAACTGCTAAAACTATCCAACTACCAAGCCTGGTGCTGCGGCTTCGCCAACCGCCGCCCCGACGGCCGCATCATCCAAACCACCCGCAACTTCCACCTAGACCACATCGCCCCCAAAAGCAAACAAAACACCGGCGCCAGCAACGACATCCAAAACCGCGCCCCAATGTGCCCCTACCACAACCTCCGCAAAAACAACCGCCGCGTTGCGCTGGCCGAATACCGCCAAGAAATCGCCCACGCCGGCGAACTAATGGTCGACACCATCAACGACCTAATCAATCTCGACTGGGCGCAAGCCCAAGCCATGCAAATCTACGGCCAAGCCTACGCCCGCCAAAACCCAATGGGCCTATAACCCACAAAACCGGACAACACCCGCGCCCCAACGCACCTTAACAAACCCCAACCCCGCCAGATCACTCATCCTGAGCTTGTCGAAGGATCATCCTGAGCTTATCGAACATCCCGGCCTTATCACTCATCCTGAGCCTGTAAAGGATCATCCTGAACTTGTCGAACATCCCGGCCTTATCATTCATCCTGAGCCTGTCGAAGGATCATCCTGAGCCTGTCGAAGGACACCCCCCTCCAGCCGGTACTGCCCCCCAACCTCCCCCCGCGCCAGCCCCACCCGCGCCAACGGCGCCGCCGCCTGCAACGGCAGCGACAACTCCGGCAGCCCCCGCCCCTTCCGCTCCAAAACCTCCTCCACCGTAACCGCCTGCAACTTAGGCCAAGAACGCCCCAAAATATCGACATCCCCCGCCCCGTCCAACTCCCGCCGCATCCCCGCCGTCACCGGATACGCCGTAACCAGCGCCCCCGCCACCACCCCATTCCGGCTTTCCCGCTCCACCGTCCCCCGCAAATCCCGCGCCATCGCCGGATTAAGTTGCCGGCCCCCCTTCACCGACACCGCCACATACCCCCACCGATCCCGCCCCACCGCCACCGGAATCAGCCCGTCAATCCCCCCATCCCCCCCGCCCCGCCGCTGCGAATACGGACGGCACCCGTCAATCAAACCCATCGCCGCCCGCTCAAACTCCATCGGATTACTCCCCGCCAAAACCCGCCAATCCTCCGCCGACGCCGGCATCCCCGTAACCCCGAAATCCGCCCCCATCCCCGACGCATCAAACCGCGCCCGCAACACCGGCAGCGCCAACGCCGTAACATCAATCCCAATCCAACCCCGCCCCAACTCCGCCGCCGCATGACAAGCCGTCCCGCACCCACAAAACGGATCCAAAACCACATCCCCCGCATTGCTCGAAGCCCGCACAATCCGCCGCAACAAATCCAACGGCTTCTGCGTCGGATACCCCAACTTTTCCCGCGAAAAACTCTTGATCATTATCGAATCCAGCACATCCGCCCGATTGCAATTCCAAGTATCCTCAATCGGTATCCCCAAACCCGTAGGCAAACTACCATCCCGCCGCCGGTAGCCGTCAGGATATGCAATATATTCCTTATTAAAAGTGAACTTGTCCCCCAAAGCATAATACAAAATAGTATCATGATTCCGAATCCACCCCCGCCGCCGCGTCTTATAACCCGACACCCACCCAATCCGCCAAATAATTTCACTCCGCAAACGCCCCCCAACCGGATGAAACACCGCATCCATCATCACCTTAAGATAATGACTAGCCGTCGGATCGCAATGCAAATAAATACTACCGCCAGGCTTCAACACCCGCCGCATCTCAACCAACCGAACCGTCATCCGCGAAAGATAAGCCATCATCCCGCACTCCCCCACAATACTACGCATCGCCTCCAGCTTAACCCCCACATCGGGAACATCCCGACAAACCTGATCAAACTCCCCCCGCGCCTCCGCCCCCCACCGCCAAGTATCCCCAAACGCCCGCACTTCCGCCCCCGCCGCAACCGCCCCATCCGGCCCGGCAAACAACATATTATAATCCGCATCCGACTTAAAAGGCGGATCCAAATAAATCAGATCCACCGAACCATCAGCAACATAATCCCGCATCACCCCCAAGCAGTCCCCATAATAGAAATGCCCGCCCATAGCAACCTGCCCCCTGCCATCGTCCGAATTACCCCCAAATTGCCCCCGTAATAAAAACGCCCGCCCCCGCCAACTCGCCCTAACCCCGCCCAAAACCCCCAACAATAACGTCCCGACCCCTACCCCAACCCCGCCAACACCGGACCCAAAGCCTCCAGCAACGGCGGCAAATACTCCTCCCAACTCCCCACCACCCCGAAATCCGCCGACCGAAATATCGTAGCCCGCCGATTCTGATTCACCGCCACAATAACCCCCGCCCGCTGCAACCCGACCGTATGATTAAACGCCCCCCGTATCCCCACCGCAATATACACTGTAGGCGCAATCGTCCGCCCACTGATCCCCACCTGCAACTGTTGCGGCAGCCATCCCGCATGAACCACATCCCGCGTTGTAGCCACCGACGCCCCCACCGACCGCGCCATATCCCGCAACATCCCCACATTCCCCTCCCCCGCGCCCATCCCCAGCCCCAACACCACCCGCGCCCGCGCCAACGCCAAACCCTCCCGATCCTCCGCCAACACTTCCCCAACCAAACGAACCTCCCGCCCCCCCCCAACCCCATCGCCCCCCGCCAATACCTCCACCGCCGCCGTCGCCCCCCCATCCGGCGCCGCCGGCGACAGCAGCCCCGTCCGCAAAGTAACCAGATTAGGCAAAGTCCGCGACAAAATCGGCGCCACCACATTCCCCCCCAGCGCCGGCTTCAGCTGCACCAGCCGCCCATCATCGTCAATCTCCAAATCAATCGCATCCCCCGTCAGCCCCAATCCCAGCCGCGCCGCCAGCCGCGCCGCCAAATCCCGCCCATCCGCCGTAGACGCAAACAGCAGCGCGTAAGGCCGTTCCCGCAACACCGCCTCCGCCAAACACGCCCCCACCCCCCGCCCGAACACCGGCCCCAAAGGCCCGCTATCCAACGCCAGCACCCGATCCGCCCCCGCCGCCGCCAACGCCCCGGCATAAGCGTTCCCCACCGCCAGACTAGACTCCCCCCAACCCAAACCGCCGCCCAACCCCCCGTCCCTATCCCCCCCGTAACCCGCCCCCGGACGGATCACCACCGCCGCAACCTCGCTCCGCGTAACCCCCGCCAGCTCCCGCGCCTTCCCCAGCATCTCGAAAGTAACGTGCGCCAGCCCGTCCCGCGCATTTTCCGCCACCACCCAAACGCTCCGCTCCCTAACCCCCGGATACCGCGGCAACACCCGCCGATCATCCCCCCCCGCCGACGGCCCCGCCGCCGCCAGCTCCGCCAGCCGCCCCCGCACCGACTCCGCGATCTGCCGCGCCGCCTCCCCCGGCGCCGTATCCTGCAACATAACCCCCAGCCGGTTAGGCTCCACCAGCCGGATCTCATTCACCCAAGTAGGCGAACCCGCCGCCCCGAACAACAGCGGATCCCCCGACAACTCAGCGCACGACACCTCCTCCACCGGCTTGCCCGCCCCCTCCTCCATCTGCTGCCGGTTCGGAAACAACTCCGGCGCCACCCCCTCCGTAACGCAAATCACCGCCGGCAAATCGCACTCCAGCGTCTGATACCCCTCATCCGTTATCCGCTCCACCACCGCCGCCCGCCGATCCTCCCGCAACTCCAAACGCCGCACATGACCCACATGAGGCAGCCCCATCAACTCCGCCAACTCCGGCCCCACCTGCCCCGTCTCCCCGTCCGTGCTGTTGCGCCCGCAGATAATCAAATCCGCCCCTTCCCGCCCCAACGCCAACGCCAGCGCCCGCGCTGTCGCCAAAGTATCGCTCCCTGCCAACGCCCGATCCGTAACCAGCACCCCCCGATCCGCCCCCAACGCCAAACAATGCACCAACCCCTCCCGCGCCCCTGGCGGCCCCATCGTCAACACCACCACCTCATCATCATCCCCTGACTTCAACTCCACCGCCCGAACCACCCCCAGCAAATCAAACCCGTTCACCTCCGAAGGCACACCCTCCCGCACAATCGTCCGCGCCTCATAATCAAACCGCATCCGCGCAATCACCGGAACATACTTCATACAAACAACCGTCTTCACAATCAACCCCTTTCAAGCAAACTCGCCATCCCCCCCCCGCAATCCCCCGCTGCCATCATTCCCACCCAACCCACAATCCCCCGCACCCACCCGCCCCGCCTATGCCACCATTCCAGCCAAACCAAGAACCCTGCAATCCCCGCTACTGCAACCGCGCAATAAACTCCCGGCACTGCTCCGTATCCCAATGATCCCGCACCCACTCCGCCCGCATCCGCGCCAGCGACTGCATCTCCTCCGCCAACTTCCGATCCTTCATCCACCTCTCCCGCCGGTTATCATTCTGCAACCCCTTCAGCGTCTTGGTATCCGACTTCCGGCTATTGCAAGGAGCGCAAATCAATATCCGGTTAGTAATATAGTTTTCGCCCCCCTGCGACTTAGGACTGATCTGATCCAAATGAAAGAAATCCGCCTCCAGCGCCCGCCCGCAACCAGCGCACCCCACCAACCCATTCCGCCCTTGCGCCGCCACCAAAATACGCCGGATCAACGCATTACTCAACTGCTGCCAAGGCTCCGTAGGCCGCGGACGCCGCAAATTCAGCGCCGGCGCCGCCACTTCATTATCATCCGTCCGCGCCGGAAACTCCTCCCCCTTATCCTTATTATCAATCAAAGTAAGCCGGTACTCGTTAAACCGCATCATCCCGTTTTCATTAACCGCCCCATCCAACTCCGGGTTGTCAACCAAGATCCCATACTCCCGCAAACGGCTGGCAACTTTATCGTATGCCTGTTCCCAAAGATCCATCCCCACCCACTGCCGCCCCAAACGCTCCGCCGCCACCGGCGTAGTAGCGCACCCGCAAAACGGATCCAGCACCACATCCCCCCGATTACTCGACGCCCGTATAATCCGCTCATACAACGCCAAAGGCTTCTGCGTCGGATACCGCGTCCGTTCCCGCGCATGAGCCCCCAACGGCCCTAGATCATCAATAACATCCGTTACCGGCGTACCCGGATTTTCATCAACATACCGCTTTTGTTGAGGCACCGAACCCCGTTTCGGCCAATACACCAACCCCGCATCATCGTGAACCGCCGTTTCGTCTATATGAATATAAATACTGCCGTCATTCCGCAAGATCCGCCGCAGCTCCATCAACCGCACCCCAAGCCAGCACAGAAAAGCCCCCATATCATCGCCATAAGTGCTACGCGCCGCCGCAATAACCATCCAAGCCCCCGGCCAATCATCCTGAATCTGGTCAACCCAATCATCATGATTTTCCGCTACCGCATTTCCTTTACGATCCAGCCCCAGAATATCCCTCTGCCAAGTCCAACGATCATCATACCCCCCGGCATCGCTGAAAAACCCCCGCTGCTTCTTGAAAGGCGGATCCGTCGCAATCAAATGCACCGTCTCGCTATTCATCCGCCGCAAAGCCGGCAGATTATCCCCGTAATACAAAGTCCGGTTCGCAAAATTAGGCGTCCCCATAATCCCCCTACCTCCCACCCCGACCCGACTCGCCCGAAACATTAGCCAACTCCGCCGCCGCCCGCGTCTCCGCCGTCAAACGCTGCAACCGCGAGCTGACCGACACCGGAAACCGCGGCGGCCGCCGCAAAACCTTAAACCGTTCCGGCAACGCCGCAAACTCCTCCCTAAACCGCTCCCGCAACTCCCCCGCCGTCGCCGGCCCCTCCGTCCGCTCCCCGCCGACCATCACCTCCCGCAGCAGCGCCTCCGCCCCCGCCGGCCCAACTTCCCCCTCCAGCCCGATAACATCCCCCGACAACCCCTCCCCCGAATCCGAATCCAATTCCGGCATACCCCCCCGCCGCCGGAAAACCTGCTTCGCCCCCGGCAACGAAACCTTCCCCTCGCTCAACTTCATCACCGGCCGCCCGTCAAAACCCACCAGCTTATACACCATATCCAACCACGGCGCATCCGCCGACACCCCCGCCTTAGTCCCCACCCCGAACAAATCAATAGGCGCCCCCCCCTCCGCCAGCCCCTCCATCGCATACTCATCCAACCCCCCGCTAACCAGCACCTTCACATACCCCAGCCCCGCATCATCCAGCACCCGCCTAACCCTACGGCTCAACTCCCCGAAATCCCCCGAATCCAGCCGCACCGCAACCAGCCGCCGCCCCGCATCATCAGGATACGCCGCCTCCAGCTCCTTCCCCACCGCCACCGCATTCCAAGCCCCCGCCAAAGTGTCATAAGTATCCAACAACAGCACCGTCCGGTCGGGAAAGCAATCGGCATAAGCCCGAAAAGCATCCAACTCCGACGGAAAACTCGATATAAACGAATGCGCCATCGTCCCCGCCGGCGGTATCCCGTACTGCCTCGCCGCCAGCACATTACTGGTCGACCCAAACCCCGCAATATAACTCGCCCGCGCCATCTTCATCGCCGCATCCGAACCCTGCGTCCGCCGCGACGCAAAATCCGCGATCCCCCGCCCCCGCGCCGCCCACACGCAACGCGCCGCCTTCGTCGCCAGCGTCGTCTGCAAATTCAACTGATTGATCACATAAGTCTCCGCCAACTGCGCCTCAACAATCGGCGCCGTAACCTCCAGCACCGGCTCATCCGCAAAAAACAGCCGCCCCTCCGGTATCGCCCGCACGCCCCCCGTAAACCGCAGCCCCCGCAAAAACTCCAAAAAATCCGCCCCGAAGATCCCCAACGACCGCAAATACCCCACCGCCTCCCCGTCAAACCGCAGCCCCGACAGATAATCCAGCGCATCCTCCAGCCCCGCCGACACCAAATACCCCCGATCCGGCGGATAACCCCGCACCGTCAAACTGAAAGTCGCCGGCGCCACCATCCCCTGCCGGAAATACGCCTGCGCCATCGTCAACTCATACAGGTCCGTAAACAACCCCAGTTGCCCGTCCCCATACGCCAAATTAGGTCTGCTCATAACCCCGCATAAACCCAAATCCCCCAAATTAAGCCCTTCCCAAGATGCCCGTATTATGTTGCCCGGCTAAAACAGTGTCAACCACGGCATACACCGCCAACGCCCCGCCACCAAACGCCCCGCCACCGGATACATCGCCGCCCCCCCGGTTGCGCCCAGCCCCCATCCTATATTAAACTCCACCCATCCGCCGACTAACCCGCCAACAGGAGCGCCGCCATGACCACCCAAACCCCCTACTCCGACCGCTACGGACTCCCCCTCACCACCAACTCCCAAACCGCCCTAGCCCACTACGCCCAGGGCCTCGACCTCGCCCTATCCCAAAATTTCGGCGCCGAGGAAGCCTTCGCCCTCGCCGTCGAAGCCGACGACGCCTTCGCCCTCGCCCACGCCGGCCTCGCCTTCATGCAATTCATTCGCATCGCCGTCCCCGAAGCCCGCGCCAGCGCCCAAACCGCCCAAAAACTCGCCCCCGCCCTAACCCGCCGCGAACGCGGCCACATCAACGCCATTTCCCAATTCGTCAACGGACACAACCACCCCGCCACCGCCGCCGTCCAAGAACACCTAAAAGAATTTCCCCTCGACTCCCTCCTCCTGCGCCTCGCCCAGCGCCTCTACATCCAGGGCTGCGTCGGCGCCGGCATCCCCGACTACCCCCCCAAGTTCTACCAACTGATGACCGACGCCGCCCCCGCCTACGGCGACGACTGGGCCTTTATGGGCCAATACGCCTGGGCCCACCACGAAATCGGCAAAATGGACGAGGGCCTAAGCCTCGCCCAACGTTCCCTCGACCTCAACCCCGCCAACGCCGTCGCCGCCCACTCCGTAGCCCACGTATTCTACGAACTCAGCCAAAACGACGACGGCGCCGCCTTCCTCGGCAGCTGGCTCGACGACTACGACCGCCGCGCCAGCTACCGCGTCCACCTCTCCTGGCACCAAGCCCTATTCGAGCTGGCCCTCGGACGCTACAACCAAGCCCTCAACTGGTACGAAAACGACATCCGCCCCGCCGTCCGCGGCAAACAATACGCCGCCCTCGCCGACAGCGCATCCCTAATCTGGCGAATGCGGATCTACGGCGACACCGCCCCCCAATCCCCCTGGACCGAACTGGTCGAACTCGCCGCCCCCGCCGCCGCCCGCCCCGGCCCCTCCTTCCGCGACGCCCACGCCGCCCTCGCCTTCACCGCCGCCGGCGACAGCGAATCCTTCAACCAACTGGTAGACGGCCTCCAGCAAATGGCCGACGCCGGCGACCCCTGCGCCAAAGAAGCCACCCTCCCCCTGATCCAAGGCATAGGCGCCTTCGGCCGCGGCGAATACCAAGAAGCCGTCCGCCTGCTAGAACCCGTCTACCCCCAGCTAACCCGCGTCGGCGGCAGCCACGCCCAGCGCCTCGTATTCGAGGACACCCTCCTCGAAGCCTACCTCCGCGCCGAACAATTCGACCAAGCCATCCAAATGCTCCACGAGCGCCTAGCCCGCCGCGACTCCCCCCGCGAGCGCTTCTGGTTAGCCCGCGCCCAACTAGGCCAGGGCCACCACCCCCAAGCCCAAACCAACCTAACCCAAGCCCAAAAAACCTGGCCCCAAGCCGACACCAACACCCCCGAATACCACCGCCTACAACAACTAACCACCCCATAACCCCCACCCCAACCACATTGCAAAACGCAAGGGGCAGGCCCCCAAACCCGCCCCTTGCCAAACATCGGCAACCCTATCATCCCTCACTCACAAATCATTCTTGCGAATACCTGGTCACTCCAATCGCCATATCAAAGTACCCATCATTACCGAGAATGCGGGAATCTTAGGCAGACATTACCAACAACAAAAGCTAGTTTTCCCTACCGTATAAATCCCGCATTAACAGAAATAATCGGCAGGCATTAGCAATACAGGCATTGATGATACAGAAATCCCCCATTCCCAACCCACGCAGACATTAACATCCAACCACGTCCGCCGGAACGCAAACCCATACGCCCTCCCATCGCAACACCCCCCCCACAATCCCAGCCAATACCCAGACACTGCAAGCACCTTACAACCCGCTTACAACCCGCCCCCCCAAACCACCGCCCCCCCAACAACCGTCATCACCGCCCGCACCCCTGCCAACCCCCCCGCCCCCAAAACAAACGGATCCCCATCCACCAAAACCATATCCGCCAGCATACCCCGCGCAATAACCCCCTTATCCCCCCCCATCCCCTCCGCCAAAGCCCCCGCCGCCGTATACATCCGCAGCGCCGCCCCCAAACCCACCGCCCGCCCGCCCCCAACATCACCCCCGCCCAACCATTCCCCATCCCCCGCGCAACCCGTAACCGCGCTATAAATCGCCGGCCAAGGATTAGGATCGATCACCGGCGCATCCGAACCGAAAGCCACCAAAACCCCGGCCCGATGCAACCCCCCCACCGGATACAAATGTGGCAGCAACCACCCCGCAACCCTACCCCGATAAGCCGCCCCATTGTGATACAGAAACCCCGGCTGCGTAACCACAACCACCCCCGACCGCCGCACCGCATCCACCAGCAACGGCGGCGCCTCCGCGCAATGCTCAATCCGATCCGCAACCCCAACCCCAACCCCCCCATCTCCCAAAACCCCCGCCGCCGCGCCAATCGCCTCCCCCTCAACGCAATGCGCCGCTGCCGGAAACCCCCGCCGATGCGCCCCCGCCACCAACCCCGCCAACTCCCCCGCCGGCGGATACAACTCCCCCCCCGTCATCGTAAGCATCACCTTGGCGTGTCCCAACCGCAACCGCCCGTCCCCCGACCCGAAAGCCATCCCCGCCGCCGCGAACTCATCCAACCGCCCCGCCCCGGCAAACATCGTAACCCGACATCCCAGAACCCCCTCCCTCAGCAGCCGCCGGAAAACATCCCACCGCTCCAACCCGTTATCCGCCCCCGCATCCTGCGCCGATATTATCCCATAACTCCCCAGCAACTCCCCCGCCGCCCGCATCCCCGCATCGAAATCGTCCCGACTGCGAATATTCCCCAACCGCCGCCGCAAAAAATCCCGCATCTCCAGCAAAACGCCCGTAGGCTCCCCGCTTTCCCCGTCCCGCTCAATCACCCCACCAGGTGGCTCCTCCGTCTCCCGCCCCACCCCCGCCAGCGCCAGAGCCCTACTGTTAAGCGCCGCCGCATGACCGCTCCGATGCTCCAGCCACACCGGATTATCCGGCACCGCCCAATCCAACTCCCCCCGCACCGGATGCCGCCCCTCCGCCATCCCCGCATCATCATACCCGTAACCCCGCACCCAAGCCCCGGCCCGCAACCCCCGCGCCCGCCCCCGCACCAGCGCCATCAGCGACCTCACCGACGCCCCGCCCATACGCAATAAAGCATCCGGGCTGCAATCCAAATCCTGCAACCGCCGCCCCAGCCCCAGCAAATGGCAATGCGCGTCATTAAACCCCGGCAGCAACGTAAACCCCTGGCAATCCACCACCCGCGCCCCCCGCGACCCCATCCGCCGGATGTCCCCGTTATCCCCCACCGCCGCCACCCGCTCACCGGCCACCGCCACCGCCTCGGCCCGCGGGCCAGCGGGATCCATCGTAATAACATTGGCGTTCAACAAAACCAAACTAACCCGCATACCGAAAACCCCAACAACACGCCAACGCCAACAACCCCCTACCCCTTATCCCTTACCCCGCAACGGCACCGTAACAAAAGCCGCATCATGCTGCTCATCCGCATGATACGACGACCGCACCAACGGCCCCGACGCCACGTGCTTGAATCCCATCCCCAACCCCGCCATCCGCAATTCCTCAAACTCCCCCGGCGTATAAAAACGATCAATCGCAATATGCTTCGCCGAAGGCCGCAGATATTGCCCGATCGTCAGCAAATCGCACTCAACCCCCCGCAAATCCCCCATCGTCGACAACACCTCCGCCGCCGTTTCCCCCATCCCCACAATTATCCCCGACTTCGTAACCATACCCGGTTCCATTTCTTTGACCCTAGCCAGCAATTCCAACGAAAGATTATAATCCCCCTTGGGCCGCACCCGGGGAAAAACCCGCACTGTAGACTCGATATTATGATTCAACACCGCCGGCCCCGCATCAATAACCCGCCGCAAAGCCGCCCAATCCCCCCCGAAATCCGGGATCAGAACCTCAACCCGCGTTTCCGGCATAACTTCCCCAATGCGCCGGATACATTCCGCAAAAACCCCCGCCCCCCCATCCGGCAAATCATCCCGGTTCACCGACGTTATAACGCAATACCGCAAACCCATCGCCCGCACCGTTTCCGCCAGCCGCGCCGGCTCCTGCCAATCCAACCCCAATGGACGCCCCGTAGTAACCGCGCAATAATGACACCGCCGGGTGCAAACATCCCCCAAAATCATAAAAGTAGCCGTCCCCCGCCCCCAGCACTCCCCGATATTCGGACAACGCGCCTCCTCGCAAACCGTATGCAGCTCCTGCCCCCGCATCAGCTCCTTCAGCTGCATATACCGCGGACTCCCCGGCATCTGCACCTTAAGCCAATCAGGAAGCCGCGGCCGCAATTCCGCCCTATTATTAGCTTGAGCCATCCAATCCCCCCAAAGCCTTCAGCGCCCAAAAATAAAGGCAACGCCGACCTATCGGCGCCCGCCCCACCCATCCCCTTACCGGCAAACCGAAAACCAGCCGCCAACACCACTGACTACCGGAACATCCTATGACTACCGCAACATCCTACCCGCCGCCGCCGCCCCCGTCAACCTCCCGCCCCGACCGGCCATCGCCCCAAACCCGCCAAACCCGGCGGAAAGCCCCAGCAAGACATTTCCTCCAGCCTGTTCGGGCCCACGCAATAATACAGCCCAACCAATTCCCCTAAAGGCTTTGGTTATCCCCCAAAATACACTCCCGACGCTATTGCGCCGAATGCCCCGTAACACACTCCACCCGATCAGTTGTTCTTTGACGCTGCACCCTGAATCTGGTCGCGCCGGTTGCGGCCGACTATCGCGTTTAAGCATTAAAGTGCCATCCAACAAATCGCCGCCCCGAACATCGTTGACGCCCTAGTCGCAGACTTAGCCGGCGCCGGCCGGCGGGTGGTCACCGCGAATGCGCCCCCTGTAATAATCATCATAATTGAGAGCGGCATCCTGCGACCCTTTTAGCGGTTTAATGGCCGGCTACCCAGCAAGCAGAACCGTACCCCCCATCAAAGCAACTGCGCCAGCCGCGGCGTAACCCGGCACTTCTCCGCCGTGATAATCGCATCGATCTCCGCCGCCGCCCGCTCCAGCCCCCCGTTTTCATTCACCACCCGGTAATCATACTCCCGGATCCGCGAAAGCTCATCCTCCGCCGTCCGCAGACGCCGCGTCAGCTCCGGCGCCGTTTCCGTCATCCGCCCCTGCAACCTTTGCCGCAAATCCGCCATCGACGGCGGAATCAAAAAGATCAGCAACGCCTCCGGCGCCAGCCGCCGGATCGCCGCCGCCCCCTGCACATCCATCTTCAAGATAACATCCCGCCCCTCCCGCAGCGCATCCCGCACCTGGCCCCGCGGCACCCCATACCAGCGCCCGTAAACCTCCGCGCACTCCAGAAACTCATCCCGCTCCCGCATCCGCCCGAAAGTTTCGGCATCCAAAAAAATATAATCCGCCCCATCCCGCTCCCCCGCCCGCATCGGACGCGTCGTCGCCGTCACCGCAAAATGCCACGGACGCCCCAGCTTCCGCAACTCCCTCAGCGCCGCATCCTTCCCCACCCCCGACGGCCCCGAAATCACCACCAGCAACGGCGGCGGCAAACTCGATTCCGGCAATCGCGAAATCACGCCCTAACCCCCTTGATTCGCCAAAACAGCCAAATCATCCCAAAACCCCGGATACGACACCGCCGCATCCCCCGCCCCATGCACCCGCGTCTCCCCCTCCGCCAACAGCCCGCACACCGCCAGCGACATCGCCAGCCGATGATCCCCATGCGACTCGCAATCCGCCCCCCTCAGCCCCCGCCCTCCCCGTATCACCATCCCGTCCTCCCGCGCCTCAATATCCGCCCCCAGCCGTGAAAGTTCCGCCACCGTAGTCGCAATCCGATCCGACTCCTTAACCCGCAACTCCGCCGCATCCCGGATCACCGTCTTCCCCTCCGCGAAGCAAGCCGCCGCCGCCAAAACCGGCGCCTCATCCAAAATCCGCGGTATCATCTCCCCCCCGATTTCCGTCCCCCGCAACCGCCCCGAAGTCACCAGCACATCCGCCACCGGCTCCCCCCCCTCGACCCGCTCATCCAGCAACCGCAAACTATCCCCCGCCCCCATCGCCCGCAAAACATCAATAATCCCCGTCCGGCTCGGATTCAATCCCACCCCCCGCGCCAGCACCCGCGCATCGGGATGGCACAACCCCGCCACCATCCAAAACGCCGCCGAGCTAATATCCCCCGGCACCGACACATCCACCGCCCTCAGCGCCCCCGGCCGCAACCGCAAATCCAGCCCGTCCACCTCCACCCCCGCCCCCATCGCCGCCATCATCCGCTCCGTATGATCCCGCGACAACGCCGGCTGGCGAATCACCGTATCCCCCTCCGCCGACAACCCCGCCAGCAAAATACACGACTTAACCTGAGCGCTCGCCACCGGCAAATCATACTCCATCCCCCGCAGCCCGCCCCCCCGTATCACCAGCGGCGCCAGCGTCCCGTCCCGCCGTCCCGTCACCTCCGCCCCCATCCGCCGCAAAGGCTCCACAATCCGCCCCATCGGCCGCGAGCGCAACGACCCGTCCCCCGTAATCACCGCCAAAAACCGCTGCCCCGCCAAAAGCCCCGCCAAAAGCCGCATCGACGTCCCGCTATTCCCCGCATCCAGCACATCCCCCGGCTCAACCAGCTCCGGCCCCCGCCCCACGACTACCCACTCCCCCGCCGCATCCCCCGCCGCGATTTCCGCCCCCATCCCCCGCAAACAAGCCATCGTAGACCCCACATCCGCCCCATCCGAAAGCCCCGAAACCCGCGCCGCCCCCAAAGCCATAGCATTCAGAATCAGCGCCCGATGCGACACCGACTTATCCCCCGGCACCCGCAACTCCCCCCCCAACCGACCCGGCCGGCAAACAACCCGAACCCCATCCCCATCCAACAAATCAACCCCCATAACCCTCCCTATATATCAAGCCAACCCCAGAATCAAGGCCGTCCGTTAAAGATTGCGCGGTATAACCTGCCCACCCAGACGACTGCTACTCCTGCCATGGCAAGATAGATGTTAAAAACAAGAAATACGACCATCAAGAAAGGGGTTTCCCCCTCCAATACAGCTATAGTTCCGGCATATCCGAATATGGCAGCCAAACTGCTGGCAACAACAACAATCGCATTTTTGCCAACCCTAGGCAATCCCTCAAAGACTGCCACAAACAAGATGCTGGCTGCCACCAGTAGCAAAGCCGTCCCTAAACCCTCTCTGGTCCAGCTACTTACCAGCGGAGATACTGCCGGAACAACCAACAGCCCTATCCCAAGGCAGGTCATCCCAACCATCCAGACCCACGCAAATACTACCCAGTCGTTGCGATCCAACTCGATCCCCTATCCGTCATAGTCCGGGTCGCTAACCCGCCACAAAGCCCTTATCGCCCATACGGTAGTTACCGCCGCCAAAATCCCCGCAGGAACAATCACCACCCCCACAAAAACCGCCCCCCCTTCCGCCAGCGCCTCTTTGACCGCATCATTAACCGCCGGAATCAAAAAAAACACCACCCCCGTAATCCCCATGATCAATGCCATTGATAAGCACACAAAAACAACCCGCCGAACCAAATGCTTGTCCCCGCTTGACGCAGCCCCGGACGCCGGCTCAGTCCCCGCCATAACCGCAACTCCTTACCCGCCCCCAAATCAGAAACCTTATCTTAACCCCCATCACCCCCCCATTCAACCCCGCCGCAACCCCAACCCTACCGCCGCCGCCGTTCCCCATCCTTCTTGCTACCGAAAAACCGCCGCTGCGCCTCCAGCCCCTTATGCCCCAGCAGCATCTCCCCCATCGACTCCGAAAAAGTCGGAATCTCCGGCCCCGCCCGCTGCGCCCTACCCCCCGGCGTAATCGCCCCCGACAGCCACCGCTCCCGCTCCTCCGAAGCCCGCAGAAACAACTCCCCCACCGCCTCCGGATCCGGCCCCGACTCATCCTTCAGCACATTCCGAATCTCGTAAAGCTCCCGGATGAAAGTATCAATCCAGCTAACGATATGCTCCCGGTTCGTAATCGAAATATCCCGATGCATCACCACATCCCCCGACGCCAGCCGCGACAAATCCCGAAACCCCGATGACGCCAACTGCGCGATATCCTCCCAATTCGCGCTCTTGGAAACCGTCTGCATCAGCGCCACCGACATCATAAACGGCAAATGACTCGCCGCCGCCACAAAACTGTCATGCTCCTCCGCGCTGATAAAAAACGGCTTCGCCCCCACCGCCTCCGCCATCGTCGCCACCGCCGAAACCGCCTGCTGCGCCGTATCCGCCCCCGGCACCACGCAATACGCCTTCCCCGCAAACAACTTGGCATCCGCATACTCCGGCCCCGCCGTCTCCCGCCCCGCCATCGGATGCCCCCCCACATACTGCCCCCGCCCCCCCAGCAACTCCGCCGCCCACTGCGCCACCACCCGCTTGGAACTCCCCACATCGGTCACCACCGCATCCCCCTTCAACTGCGGCGCAATCGTCGCCATCAAATCCCGCATCGCCATCACCGGCGTCGCCAAAACCACCACATCCGCGCCCTCCACCGTCAGCTGCAACCGCCCCTCTACCCGATGAAACGCCCCCCGCTTCTGCGCCCCATTCCGGGCGCGGCTGTCATAATCCGTCCCCGACAGCTCCAAATCGCGCAAATCCGACTCCCGCAGCGCCAAAGCCAGCGAAGTCCCAATCAACCCCGTGCCAACAATCCCTATCTTAGCCAAACCGGCCTCCTAACTGACCCCAACGGCCAAACCCCGCCGACAGCGTTAAACCACCATTCTACAACATCCCGCAACACCCCGCCCTACCCCAAAGCCATCAATCCGATTCTGTTGCCCTTGCTGGGTTGCCTGCCGCTAGTTCGTCCCGCATCCATAGTACTCGCTGATTTCGATTGAAAACACCGTTGGGAAAATGTTGGCGTTATCGGCAAACCGCCCCAAAGTGTTAGCCTTTTCCGCAACAGTTATGGCGTCCCACCGCTCACGCCCCACCGGTTCAGCCCCTTGCCGGTCTGCTAGTTTGTCCGGGTCAAGCCCCAACGCATCGCCCAACGCCGCCGCCGCCCAATCCCGGTCGTCGGTTATGGCCGGCGGAATCCTGATCCGAAAGTAAATGTCCATATCATCCAGCCGCCCCCCCCAGCGGCTCGAATAGCCGCCCCAGCGTAGCCCGGTCGAATAGCTGGCAAGCCGCGGCGCCCTCGGCTGTTACCTCCAAGTCCACCAGATCAGGCAAAAAGGAAATTTGGTCAATCCTAAACAATTCCCGCGGCGACACCGCCGCGCAAAGTTTGACTGCCAGTTGCCTCAGGATGACTTCCGGCACCGCCGGCGTCCGGCGGCATATATCTTTATCCGCCGCGGTGGATTCAGCCCGCGCCATTGGAAACGGCGTCGCTGTCGGGCGTGGCGTCGCTGTCGGCAGCGGAGTCATTGTTGGCAAAATTCCTATAATCTACCCCGCCTGCGGAATGAGCGTCGCGGTCGCGGCGGGCAAGATTGTCGTCGCTGCCGCCGCGGGCGTGGGCGGAGCGCAGTCGCCGCCTCAGTCGCCGTGAGATACGGCGTTGACGCCGAGGGCGTGGCCGTCAGGGTTGCCGTGGCAACCGGCGCGGGCGTAGGAGTGGGCGCGGCACAAGCGACGACCGCCAGCAAATACCACAGCCAAAAATCCGAACAAACCAACTTTCGTTATGCGCTCCATTTGCTGGGTAGTTCAGCCTCACGGAAGGCAACAAATGCGGTTGCGGAATCCGGCAGAATGGGCAACATAAGAAATAGCGGGATTCCGTAAGCGCATTGTCAAGATTTCGCAATAAGGCTAACGATGATTACTCAACGCGGATGGACATTCAACCCGGACAACCCGATATTCGATGTGGTGATGCCGAATAGCACAGAAAAGCCGATTTTGCAAAGAATGGCGCACACATACCTATGGAGCCGCACGATTCTCTGCCCAGATGTACCTGGCTTATCCCATTGTCACCCAACCGGAGTTTATCCCATTCGTCGAAGTTGGGGCTTGCCCTAATCCCCAACCTGGATTTCAACGTGGTTCAGGTTAAGGTTGTCTCGGCGGGAAAGCAATCCCGCAGCACAATCAAGAAAGGCATAGCTACATATCCTATACGCGGATACAACTGCAAGCAATTCTATCCGCGGGAGGAAGCTCAGGCGAATCGGATAGGGCAAGTCCAAACCTGCAAAGTTGTGCGCGATTATTATCCGATTTACCGGCGCAACGGGCCGCCCCTTCCGGGCAAGAGCCCGCTTCAGTTTGTCGTTCCGCCAGATGCCCTCTATTTTTCCGATAAGGAGCAATGGCGCTATCTGAAATCGCTCGGCTAGGATGCGGAAGCGATGAAAACAGATCCGATGTACCAGGATAGCAGCCCTTTCGGGGATCCGCCGTCCGAGTATATTGCTGGACTGTCTGCAATTCTAAAAGCGGCTGACCAGCTTACGGAATCAGGATAACCTTAATTTAGGCGGAATCAGTAGCCGCGGACTTCGCCTTTCGTAGAGATGATCTACCCAGCAAATAGAACAGTACCCCAAACCCACCCCCCCCCACCCGCCAACCCCGCAACATCACCCCGCAAAACCCCAAACCCATCAAAATCCCCCGCCCTGCCAGTCTAATCCCCCACCCGCCAATCTACCCCCCAGCCGCCGTCGCAATATCCGCCCGCACAACCCCGCCCCACCCCAAACCCACCAAAATCCCCACCCGCCAGCCTACCCCCCCAACACCACCAACACCGCAACATCCGCCCGCACAACCCGCCCCACTCCAAAACCATCAACATCCCCCCACCGCCAACCTACCCTCAAACGCCGCCAACCCCACAATATCACCGCGCACAACCCCGCCTCACCCCAAAACCATCAAAATCCCCCACCCACCAACCTAACCCCCGCCGCCGCCCCCGCAACATCAACCCGCAACACCCCAAAACCATCACCCCTACCCCCCCAACACCCCCGCCGCAACATCCGCCCGCACCACCCTCTCATAACCCTGCCGTTCCCGGCACAACCCCCCCGCCAGCAAAATATCGTGCAGATTGTCATACTCCGCCCGACCCAACGCCGGACTATCCGGCCACTGCCCCTGCGCCCTATACCGCCCGATAGACCCCGCCAGCGCCTCCACCGAACCCCCCGGAAAAAACTCCCCCACCCCCGCCGCCACCTCCCAATCATCCGCCGCCGCCAGCCACCGCAGCGCCCGCCCGAACCCCAGCGTAAACCGCCCCGCCGCATCCCCCCGCCCCTCCAAAAACCGATGCGTCGCCGCAAAAGAGCTATACGCCAAAGGCCCATTCTCCGGCCCCAAAGCCGCCAGCAAATACCCCGACCCCTCCGCCAACAACTGCTCCACCGCCGGCTCCGCCAAATGCACATACTCCCCCCGCCCCTCCCGGAAAGCCGCCACCGCCTCCTCCGGCCCCAGCCCCGCAACCAAATCCAGCTCCCCCGGATCCACCCCATGCCGCCGCAGCGCAAACTGCAAAGACGCCCAAGGCATCGGCGAAAACCCCACCGGAATCACCCGCCCGCCCCGCAGCGACCCCCAATCAAAAACCTCCTGCCGCCGCCGCCCCACAATAAAAAACCCGTCCCGATCATTGATCTTGGCGAAATGCAACGGCGCCGTCTCCGCCCCCCAATCCAACGCGATAATCGACCGCATAATCCCGCTCTGCACCACATCCGCCGCCCCCTGACGCAAAGCGCTCAACGGATGCGAAAACCCCGCCAGACAAGTCCCGAACTCCACATCCAGCCCCTCCCCCGCCCAAAACCCCCCGGCCACCGCAACATAAACCGGCGCATAAAAAACCGACCGCCAAGTCTCCATCACCCGCAAAAAATACCGCCCCCCAGAACTCATAACCCACACCTCAACCATCAAAAATCCTCCGCCCCACCCCATCCCATCCCGTCTATCCCCATTCTACCGAAATCGGGAACCCAATCATTCCCGCCCGACGCCCATCCATTCAACCCAACCCACTCCATCCCCCCAACCGCGTCCCCCAATGCTCCCCGGAAAACTAAGGCACTGGAACCCTCTCCAAAACCCGCACCAGCCGGTAGCCATACCGCCCCGCATCCTGCGGCGGCTCCCGCCCCGGCCATCGCTCATACCGCTCCACCTCCACCCGGTAACGATACCCCGACTCAAACTCAAACCCCTCGATCTCCTCATAAAAAAGCTCCCCATCCACCACCAGACACTCCATAGGCGCCGCCCCCACGCAAGCCACCCGTTCCGGCCCCACCGAAAACTCCAAAACCTCCCTCCCAACCACCCCACCCCCGGACAACCCCGCAACCCCCCCGGAACAAAACCCAACCACCAAAGCATACAACCCCAAAATCAAACCCCAAATAGCCATACCAACCCCCTAAAAACCGACCGCGCCAACGCGCCGCCAAGCATAACTATCCCCCCGTAAATTGCCTGGGAAATTAGGATAGCACAGAGCGGGGTAGTTATGGCAGCCAGCGTTGACCGCCCCGCATTATTCGATTTTTGACTGCCTTACCATCCGCACAACGCGGGCAATTGACGGTGATTGTCCGTATTTCGGTAAATTGCGCCATTAAAATTCACCTACCATTCTATTGGAGGTTTCCCTGCTTCAGATAGTTTCTCGTTGATTGCTTCCAACTGTTCAGCATCTTTGGCTGGGCCAATATAGTAATGCTCAAGCAGTTTTTCAACGACCCTCAGACACCACTCGGCTTGCCATTCTTCCACATTCACGCTTTCTTCCGTCTCCGTATTTCGGATCCCGTGAGCCGCAAAATTCCCCCACTCCCGGATTATATGCAAACTTTTCCTGATACTGAGGGGCAAAATCCTGTCTTTATCTTCTTCTTTATGTGCCTCTTTGATCAGATCGCCCAAACTTTTACCTTTATACCCTTGTTTTATCAAAATGGTTTCCAACGCTCGCCGAGATAACACCGCAGATGCATTGGCGCTATGCGGCAATACAGCACGAGCTTCTTTGGAATCTTTTGAGATGTCTGCCATTTCGCTCGGCAATTCATTTTCAACTTCAGGAGACGAGGCATCTGCAAAGTGAGAATAGATTGTTCGTCCTTCGCGGCTCAAAATCAATACCCTCTCATAAAAATCGTAGGATCCTTGAACAAACTTGCAATGTGGATAATCGCATTCAGGGCAAACTACTGTGTACATCTGCCATCCTTGCCTTTCATTTCCTTCAGAAGTGAAGCGCAAAGGTTCCTTAACGGAGTTCCACATCACAGCAATGCCTTGTTGGCAGTTACCGCATTTCATATTTACACTCCCGTTGGTTTTTTTTCAGGCGTATGCTTGACCGTAGATTTACATCGCCTGGGTGGTGTGGCGGTGTGGCTTGGGCTTGCCTTTTTGGCGCAAGGGCGTACTAGCGGAGGCGTATCGGGCGCAACCGGAACCCTCGTCCCGGGCATAATAGCACAAATTGTCGGGGGAGTAAAGGGAAACGGGGCAGGATTCTCAGATCGATGAACCACCAGCAGAGCCAAGACGCATCCAGCGCCGCCGCCGCGCCCCCAACCCAACCAGCCCCAGCAGAGGCAAAACCATCAAGCCCAACATCCCCAAATCGCCGCCACCACCGTTGGCAGGGGCGCCGCAACCGCCATTGCTCCCGCCGCTGTCGGGCGCGGCGGCTTGGGTTACGGGCGTGGGTGTGGGCGTGGGAGTCGGCGAGGGCGGGGGTATGGGTGTCGCAGTGGGGGCGGGCGGAGCGACGTTCAGATCCAAGGATACGGATTTGTTGCCGGCGATTTCCCGGTCGTTCCCGAAATACCAGGTTAGATCGCCGGTGACAAAAAATAATCCGGGCTGGTTGGGCAGCATATTTATGTTGATCGATTGTTGCTCGCCGGGGGCTATTGGATAGGTTGCGATGCACTGCCCGGTGCATGACTGAACGAAACCTGCGCCGCTAACCGACCACCCGGAAGGGGCTTTCAACACCAGTTGCAAGGTTGCTTCCGGGTTGGTGATGGGGTTGGCGGCGGTCAGGTTCAGCACGATTGGCTCGCCCAAAGTTACCTCGGTTTGGGTGGCGTGCAGGTTCACATTAGGCGGATCCCGGTCGACTACATTCAGCGTCAGCGATTCCGATTTAGCGCCGTAGTTATCTAGGTCGGCGCCGAAGTACCATTCCATCCGGCTGTCGATGCGGGCCGTTCCGGGCTGCCTGGAAATCGCGGTCAACTGGAAATCCCGGCTTTCGCCGGTAGGCACTTTATAGGTGGCATTGCATTGGGAAAAGCAAGATTCGCCAATGCCCTCGCCGCTGGCGGACCAGTTGGCGGGCAGTTGCAATACCAGTTGCAGGGTCATATCCGGTTTTCGGATCGAGTTCGCTACCGACAGGGTGAGCGTTACCGGTTCGCCGGTTATTACTTCCGTTTGGGATGCATGGAAATTTATTATCGGTTCGTCGGGCATAGGCGTTGGGCGGGGGGTAGGAGTGACATCTGGGGTGCGGGTGGGCGCGATGGTTGGCGTTGGCGGCCGGGCGGGAACGTTCGTCGGCGCGGGGCGGGGAGTCGAGGTAGGTGTTGGCGAGGGCGGGGGCGTTTCGACGGTGGATATGGCATATACATGGTATCCCACTGTCCCAGACACGACGTATTCTGACCAAACATATACCACACCGTCTGCCATCCCAAACCCATGTAGGTACTCATTCTCATCGGCTACCCAACGCCATTGCAGGGCACTGGTGTCTGCGTCCAGCGCATACACTGAATTCGATGAAGCAGTGTAGATTATGCCCTTTGATACCACAGGCAGAAAGAAATACCCATCCGCCGATGGGTATGTCCATAATAAGCTTCCGGTAACTGCGTCTATCGCATATACAGCCCCACTAATGCCATAAACTACCCCATTCGACACAGGGCCGTAATAATTTACGTAACCCATATCCCATAGATGTTTGCCGGTAGATCCGTCAACGGCATACGGACTCGCGTACACTACGCCATCATACACCAAGAGGGATCCACCAGCATATCCTGAGTACTGCCAGTGCAGCGAGCCAGTAACCGCATCCAATGCGATCAGATAGCGATTAACGGCGGCATACAGAAAACCATCGGATGCCGCTTGTGCCGTGAATTGGAAATCTGACTGCGAGCCGGTTTCATCGGCGTTATAACGCCAGATTTCATCTCCAGTATCAGCAGACAGTGCATAAATAAAACTGCCTGCCGCTACGAACACGGTGCCGCCGTATACTAAGGGAGACAAGGAAATATTTCCCCCCACCGCCCGGTAGCGCCAGAGCTGTTCGCCGTTTTGCTCGTACAAGGCATATACGAAGCTGTCCTCAGACCGGACATACACTAATCCGTTAGCCACTGCGGGCGCGGATACTCTGCCGCCGGTCTGAAAGCGCCAAATCAGTTCGCCGGTGGCCGGGTTTACGGCGTACAGATAATGCTTGAGGTCTACATATCCATACCCATACAGCACGCCGTTGGTCACTGAAATGGGCTGATAGTCCTCGGTTTTGTAGCTCCAGAGCAGTTCGCCTGCCTGGCCGGTCTGGGCGGCGTTGCCTGCGGCTCTGGGCGGGAACGTCGCCGGGGGCGGCGGCTGGGGGGTGGAATCCTGGGTGGGCGGGGCGGCGCCGGGACTGGACTGGGCTTTGCCCAATGACAGTGACAGGCCGATGGCTAGGGCGGCAGTGATGATTATGGCGATGGCTATGGCGGCGGGCAACCGGGCTATGGTTATCATACGATTCTCTTAATCCTAATCCTGCCCGTAGGCGGTTGCAGGCATCATACCATAGCCGATAGGCAACCGGGCTGATGCATTGCCGGGGATTGGAAATTGCATATCATCGGGGCGGCCGGGGCGCACCACCACGCGCGCCCCAACACCCCACCACCCCACCCCCTACTCCCCCAAAAACGGCAACAACGCGCCCAAAAACGCCTCCGGCCCCTCCACCTGCGGAATATGCCCAATCCCTGGCAAAACCACCTTCCGCGCATTCACAATATTGTTATGCAACAACTCCTCCCCCTCCCGCAGCCGATCCGCCTCCCCATACAACACCAACGTCGCCGACGCCCGAATCCGCGGCAACCGCGACATCAAATCGTACCAAACCAGCGACTCCATCAAATTCCGCACCCAAACCCCCGCCCTCGCCCGACTCTCATTATTCCGCTCCAGCCACTCCTGCGTCGGATTCACAAACGTAGTCGCATCCCGCAACTCCTGCAAACTCCGCGGCTTCGGCAACCCATCGGCATCATACTGCCCCATCGCCTCCGCCAGCCGCTCCCGCGCCGTAAACGCACTCCAAACCGGCGCCCCCACCAGCGCCAGCTTATCCACCCGATCCGGAAAACTCGCCGCCGTCTCCGCCGCCAGCACCGCCCCCACTGAATTCCCCACAAGATGCGCCCGGTGAATATTCAGCACCTGGCAAGCCTCATCCAACGCCCGCGCATAATCCGGCAAATTAAAATGCCGCCCCGGCTGATCCGAACCCCCATGCCCCAGCATATCGAACGCATACACCGTGAAATCCCGGCTCAGCCCCTCCATCACATACTCCCAAGTCCAAACCGAAGTCCCCAGCGGATGCAAAAGCACCACCGGATACCCCGCCCCAGCCCGCACAAAATGCATCTCCCCCTCCGAAGTAGGCACCCGATCCGTAAGATCCCGCCGAACAAACAAAGCCATAACTCCCCCAAACAAGCAACGCCGCAGCATCGCGAATAAGCCCCATCCCCCCCATAATAACACGCCGCCACCCCCGCCGCACCCCCAACCCCCCAAGACATCCCATAACATCCAGCAAACGCAGCCCGCCGCCAACTGCCCCGGCAACCGGCCAACGTCACCCCAGGAGCGGCAGACCCGGCGCCGGCGAAATGGGAACGCGCCGAAAAGCAACAACGCCGACAGGAACAAAGGCAGTGAGAACAGCAATAAGGAATCTACTCAATCCTGCCGGGCAATTCACCATAACAAAGCCCCGGCGCCGCAACGCCGAGGCTTTCCGCTCGTGCCGCCCCTATCCCGGGGCGGTTATCTGGCCTGTATCTGCTTTCCGGCGATATGGGCGCCGGGCTTCAATCGCGCCGCCCCTATTCCGGGGCGGTTATCGGATTATCATCCCGTCAACCGGATTGACCTTAGGATGGCTTCAATCGTGCCGCCCCTATCCCGGGGCGGTTATGCTAGAGGCGGTTGTTACCGCGATTGACGGCTGGGCACTTCAATCGTGCCGCCCCTATCCCGGGGCGGTTACATATAGCGGGCGGACTCAGGGCTTTCGTGGAGCTTCATGCTTCAATCGTGCCGCCCCTATCCCGGGGCGGTTATCTGCCGTGGGGGATACCAAGATTGACCTCTTCGTCGGGCTTCAATCGCGCCGCCCCATCCCGGGGCGGTTATGGAATCGTAAAACTGGCCCACCCGTAGGTTGCCCACGCTTCAATTTCGTCGCCCCGGAAACCTTGCCTAAGGTTTTCGCGCCATCCCTATCAGCATTCTTGTCCCTTTTGGACGGCCTGTCAATGGAAAATATCCGCTACCCTGCAAAATTGACCAAACCGCCGCCGGCGAACACGATTTTCATAGCAGGCAAAACAAAAAATCCCCGCCAAAACCTGCCCGCCCCCCCCCAAATTTGACGCCGCCCGCCCCATACGCCATAATCCCACCAACGCCAACCCCGCACCCGCCAAAACTCAACCCGCCGCAGAGGGCCAACAGTGAGAGAACCCGTATGGAGCAGAGACCGCCTCCGCCGCCTAGTCCACCGCGAAATCGGCGACTACCGCATCATCGTCGTCTCCAACCGCCAGCCCTACGCCTACGAACTCCTCGACGGACAACTCCGCGTCACCACCCCCGCCGGCGGCGTCACCACCGCCATTGACCCCCTAATGCAAGAATGCGCCGGCACCTGGATCGCCCACGGCGCCGCCCCCGGCGACTACCTCGCCGTCGACGACAAAAACCGCATTATGGTCCCCCCCGACGACCCCTCCTACACCCTCCGCCTCCTCTGGCTCACCCCCGAACAACAACAAGGCTACTACTACGGCCTATCCAACGAGGGCCTCTGGCCCCTCTGCCACAACGCCTTCATCGAACCCGTCTTCCAGCAATCCGACTGGCTCACCTACACCGCCGTAAACCAAGCCTTCGCCCAGCAAGTCCTCGACGAAATCAACGGCGGCCCCGCCGCCGTATTCATCCAAGACTACCACCTCGCCCTCCTACCCCGCTTCCTACGCGAAGCCGACCCCGACATCATCACCGGCCAATTCTGGCACATCCCCTGGCCCAACTACGAAATCTTCCGCATCTGCCCCTGGCAAGACGCCCTCCTCGACGGCCTCCTCGGCAACGATATGCTCGGCTTCCACATCGGCGACCACTGCGACAATTTCATGGAAGCCGCCTCCCGCACCCTCGGCGCCCGCGTCAACTCCGAATTCAGCCTCGTCTACCACCGCGACGACGCCACCCTCGTCCGCCCCGTACCCATCAGCGTCGACTTCGACCAACTCCAGCAAGACGCCCAATCCCCCCAAGTCGCCGCCGAAATGGAACGCATCGCCGACCAATGGCGCCTCCACGACCAAATCATCGGCCTCGGCATCGACCGCATCGACTACACCAAAGGCATCCCCCACCGCATCCGCGCCATCAACCGCTTCCTCGAACTCAACCCCCAATACATCGGCAACATCACATTCATCCAAGCCGGCGTCATGAGCCGCACCAACATCATCGCCTACCAAGAACTCTCCGACCAAATCGACCGCCTCCTCGACGACGTAAACAGCCGCTTCGCCACCGATAACTGGCAGCCCATCCGATATATGCCCACCGACCTCCCCAACCTAACCCTAATGGCCCTCCGCCGCCTCGCAAGGTTCTGCGTCGTAAGCTCCCTCCACGACGGCATGAACCTAGTCGCCAAAGAATACGTCGCCAGCCGCTACGACCACGACGGCGTCCTAATCCTCAGCCCCTTCACCGGCGCCGCCATGGAACTAACCGACGCCCTAATCGTCAACCCCTACGACATCGAACGCTTCGCCTCCGCCATCCGCCAAGCCGTCGAAATGCCCCGCAACGAGCGCCAAGTCCGCATGGCCAATATGCGCAGCGTCGTCCAAGAAAACAACATCTACAAATGGGCCGCCCGCTCCCTAGTCGATATGATGCAAGTAGGCCGCCGCGCCCGCCGCCCCATCCGCAGCCCCTACCCCCCCCCAACCCCCAACCCCCCCAAATAACCCGCCCATCCCAACACGACCCAACGCACTCCCGCCCTACCCAATCACGCCCGGCGCAATCCCGCCCCCGCCAAAAAAACCCGCCCTATCCAATCATGACCCGGCGAGGCCCCGCCCCCGCCAATCCCAACCCCGCCCAAAAAACCCGCCCTGCCCAATCACGACCCGGCGCAGTCCCACCCCCGCCAATCCCGACAACGCCGAAATGACCCGCCCATCCCAACTATGCCCCAACGCAGTCCCGCCCCCGCCAACCCCACAATCCCCCCAAAAAAACCATCGCGAGCGTACCCCAAAATGCCCCACCTATTAAACGTATGGCCCTCCATCACCGCCCGCCTCCGCCGCTCCGGGCGAATCCTCGCCCTCTTCGACTACGACGGCACCCTGACCCCCATCGCCCCCCGCCCCCAAGACGCCATCCTCCCCGAACCAACCCGCCAGCAACTAACCGCCCTAACCGCCCATCCCCAATACACCGTCGGCATAATCACCGGCCGCAGCCTCCCCGACATCACCGCCCTAACCCCCCAAATCCCCGCCCTGATCCGCGCCGGCAACCACGGCATGGAAATCAGCGGCCCCAACCTCCAATTCACCCACCCCGAAGCCCTAGCCGCCCGCCCTGCCCTAACCCAAATCCGCGCCACCCTAACCGCCAACCTAGCCCCAATCCCCGGCATAATCATCGAGGACAAAACCCTAACCCTAACCGTACACTACCGCGCCGTCCCCCCCCACCTAACCCCCCAAGTCGACGCCATTACAACCGCCGCCGCCGCCCCCTACCTCCAAACCGGCCAACTCCGCCTCACTCGCGGCAAAATGGTAATCGAAATCCGCCCCCAAATCCCCTGGCACAAAGGCAAAGCCCTAGAAAAAATCCGCCACTCCTGCCCCGATCAACCCCTAACCATCTACTTCGGCGACGACCAAACCGACGAGGACGCCTTCCGCGCCGCCCAAGCCATCAACGGCATAGCCGTATTCATCGGCCCCCCCCGCCAAAACACCCAAGCCCTACACCAACTAGAATCCCCCCAAGAACTATCCCAAACCCTCCAACTCCTACTAGACGAATAAGCCCCCCCAATCCCCCAACAACCCCAATAACCCCCAAATCCCCAACCCATCAACAATAATCCCCTCCCCCTATGCGGGAGGGTCATAAATCCCCCCTTATGCGGGAGGGTTCCATAAATCCCCTCCCCCTAAGGGGGAGGGTTAGGGTGGGGGTGAGCCCCCCCCCAAAAACCAACCCCCCCACCCCCAAATCCCCGCCCCACCCCCCAATTCATCCTGAGCTTGTCGAAGGATGAATTGGCCCCCAACCCCAAAATCCCCCACCCCAACCCCTTGACAACTATCAAACTTATGTTCTACAATAACCCCAATGCCAAAACCTCATCCCCCCAAACAGCGCTGAATGGGGGAAGCTACGGGGTAAAGTCCCGGGACAAAGACAGGCAGTTGTGTGGTTGTGTGGACACGTGTATGTGGGGGGTGTTGTGTGTATGTGGAGGGTGTGGTTGTGGGGGGTGTTCTGTTAATGTTGCTGGGTAGCTAAACAGGGAAGCGCATGACCCAAAACAGGAAATAAGCCACCGCGCCATAAAAAAACCTACTGCTGGTACGCCAAAATGACGCCGAAAACTACCTTTCCCCGCATAATCGCCCTCCATTGGCGTTATGTGCTACCAAGCAACTTTAACAGAACGCCGCCGGTGGCAACCTTCATCGGGCGCAACACCGAATCCGCCCTTTTCGATAGATCCCTAACCTAGCGGTAGACGGTGGCGGTGTTCGTTTCCCGGTCAAAGTATTGCCCGATATTTTCCACGGTGCTCCGGTGGGATAGCCCGTCAAAATACATATCCACCGCGGCGCCTTTTTCGTGGGGCGTGGCATGGGCGTGAGGGCCGGGCGGCTTGACGGGCTTGCCGTGGGCGTCAAGCTGGACAACCCGCGCCCCGCCGGATGTCCGGCAGGTTTGGCGGGCGATTCCGGTTTTCCGCTTGCCGGTTGACCCGCATAAATGCCCCATCCCCCTATGTTATATTACCCAGCAGAATGCAACAGAGCCAATTTAACCGAGCCAAATCCCGCCCCCCGTTTGACAATCCCGCCTCAGCCGCTATAGTGAAACCTGCCGCAGTGAATTGCGGTTTCCTTGATACCCCCAGGAGGAGCGACGATGACCACTACCGAACTACGCGCCGCCGACTACAAGGTTGTCGGCACCAGGCCGATCCGGCACGACGGGATTGACAAGGTTACGGGCGCGGCCAAATACGGCGCCGATATCCAGTTGGCGGGTATGCTTCATGGCAAGGTGCTGCGCAGCCCCTATGCTCATGCCCGCATCCGGTCGATCGACACCGGCCGCGCCGAAGCCTTGCCCGGCGTCTTGGCCGTGCTGACCGCTAAGGATTTTCCGATCATCCAGGATCAGGTCATTGACTTGGCCGAAACCCAGGGCAATGTCCGGCTGATGGCCGAACACGTTATGGCGCATCAGAAAGCCCTTTATCAGGGCCACGCCGTGGCCGCGGTCGCCGCTACCAGCCCCCACATCGCGGAGCAGGCTCTGGCGCTGATTGATGTGGATTACGAAGTCTTGGAGCCGGTGCTGTCTTTGGATCACGCCATGCGGCCCGACGCCCCGGTAATCCACGAAACCCTGAGTACGCATTTCAAGCGGGAACGGTTCGCCCGCGGCGAGGATACCGGCGCCCGGGGCAACATCGCCAGCCATATCCAGCACAAGCTGGGCGATACCGAAAAGGGCTTCCGCGCCGCCGATGTGGTGCTGGAGCGCGAGTTTCATACCGGCACCGTGCATCAGGGGTACATCGAACCGCACGCCTCCACCGCTACCTGGAGCGGCGATGGGCGGCTTACCGTCTGGACTTGCACCCAAGGGTCTTTCGCCATCCGCAGCTCCACCGCCGCCATTTGCGGCGTGCCCGAGGATCTTGTGCGCGTGATTCCGACCGAAATCGGCGGCGGCTTCGGCGCCAAAATCACTACCTACCTGGAGCCTTTGGCCGCCATTCTATCCCGCAAAACCGGCCGCCCAGTCAAGCTGGTGATGAGCCGCAAAGATGTGTTTGAAGGCACCGGCCCCACCTCCGCCACTACCCTGCGGACCAAGATCGGCGCCACCAAAGACGGCAAGATCACCGCCGCCGAAGTTTGGATGGCTTTCGAGTCCGGCGCTTTCCCCGGCTCCCCGGTGGGCGGCGGCACCCTTTGCGCCACCGGCCCTTACAACATCGAGAACCTGCTGGTGGACGGCTACGATGTAGTGGTCAACAAGCAGAAAGTCCAAGCCTACCGCGCCCCCGGCCAGCCGCAAGGGGCTTTCGCGGTCGAACCGGTCATTGACGAATTGGCGGAGATCCTGGGCATTGATCCCCTGGAGCTGCGCCTTAAGAATGTTGCCAAAGAGGGCGACCGGATGCCCAACGGCGTGGCGCATCCCCGCTTCGGCGTCCGCGAAATGGAACAGGCGATGCAGGCCCATCCCCATTATGGCGAGCCGCTGGGGAAGCCGAGCAATCCGGCGGCCAAGCGGGGCCGCGGCGTGGCGGTGGGCTACCGCTGGCAGGCGGGCCAGATGTCCGCGGCTACCATCATCGTCAACAGCAACGGCACCATCGGGCTGGTCACCGGCTCGGTGGACATTGGCGGCACTCGCACCGCGGTGGCGATGCAGGCCGCCGAGGTTTTGGGCATCGCCGCCGAGGATGTAGTTCCTACGGTGGTAGACACCGACACCATCGGCTACACGGCGGTCACCGGGGGCAGCCGCACCGCCTTTGACACCGGCCTCGCCGCGATCCAGGCCGCCGAGGATGTCAAGCGCCAAATGGCCGCCCGCGCCGCCGCTATCTGGGAAGTGCAGGAGGAGGATGTGTCTTTCGCCGACGGGGTTTTCGCCTGCGCCCGCAATCCCGAAGACAAGTTCACTTTCAAGGAACTGGCCGGCCGGATGATGCGCACCGGCGGCCCGATCACTACCTCGGTGTCCGCCGTATCCACGGGCGTAGGGCCGATCATCGCGGGCAACATCGTCGACGTCGAAGTGGACACCGAAACCGGCAAGGTGGACATTGTCCGTTGCACCGCCTTTATGGATGTCGGCACCGCGGTGCATCCCAGCTATGTCGAAGGCCAGATTCAGGGCGGCACGGTGCAGGGCATCGGCTGGGCGCTGAACGAGGAATACTGCTACAACGGCGACGGGGCGATGCTGAACTCCAGCTTCCTCGACTACCGGATGCCCACCAGCCTGGATGTGCCGATGATCGAGACCGTGATGGTGGAAGTTCCCAACCCGCGCCATCCCTTTGGGCTCCGCGGCGTGGGCGAGGCGCCCATCATCCCCCCGTTGCCGGCCATTGCCAACGCGGTGTCCAACGCCATCGGCACCCGCATCAACACGCTGCCCATTACCCCGGCCCATATCTTGGAAGCTCTGGAATCCCAAACCGGGTAAATCCCGCCAATCCCCCGGCCTACCGGACAGGCCCCGCCGCCCGCGGGGCCTGTTTTATGCGGCAATCACGCCTGCGCCGCTACAATCCCCGGCGGCAAACCGGGTCACATTGGCCTCCGCCGCCCCGCCGCCGCCAGGCCGGGTAGGTTAATATAGGCGGATATGACAACGCCCGCCGCACTTCCCCCGACGCGCTCCGGCTCCATCCGCGCCGTGCTTCGCCACCGCGACTTCCGCCTTTTATGGTTCGCCGGCGGAATGGACAACTCCGGCCGCTGGATGGAGTCGGTGGTGATGGCCCTGCTGATGCTGGACATCGGCGGCAGCGCCCTACAGGTCGCCCTGCTTTTCGCTTTCCGCTGGACGCCGATGCTGCTGTTCGCCCTGATCTCGGGGATGGTGGCCGACCGGACTAACCGCCGGCTGGTGATGATCACCGCCCGCGGGGTAGCGGTAGCCGTGACCGCCATCCTGCTGACGCTGGTGGCCGGCGGCCAGACCCGCCCCGAACACTTGTTTATCGGCTCCCTGTTGCTGGGCTGGCTATATGTTCTGGAGTTTCCCTCCCGCCGCTCTTTCATTTACGAACTGGTGGGCGGCGGTCAAGTGGTGGGGGCGATGTCGTTGGAAACCATCACGACCACCATCGGGCGGCTGGTTGGCCCTTTGGCGGCGGGGTTTCTGGTGGGGCAAGCCGGGTTCACGGTGGCTTTCGCCACTCTGCTGGCGCTCTATTCTATGGCCTTCGCGTTCACCATCTTGGTTCGGACCCGGCTGCCGGCGCGGGCGGCGGGGCCGTTTCATTTCTGGGGAACGGTCAGCACCGGGTTCGGCTACGCTTTCCGCAACCCCATCGTGCGGGCGGTGCTGGCGGGGACGATCATATTCAACGCGCTGGCTTTCAGCGTCGAATCCCTGTTTCCGGTGGTGGCGCAGGAACACTTGAAAGTCGGGCCGGAGCGCACCGGGATACTGATCTCCGCCCAATCCTTTGGCACTTTGGGGGCGGCGCTGGCGATTGGGATGTTGCCCAACCTGCGTTACCACGGGCGGGTTTTCTGTTTCGGGATGGCGATACAACTGGCGAGCCTGATCGCTTTCGCGCTGTCGCCGTGGTATGCGCTATCCTTTGCGTTGCTGCTGCTGTCGGGGTTGGGCGCGGCCGGGTTCAGCACGATGCAAAGCACGATCATAATGCTGTCGTCGCCCCCCGAAATCCGCGGCGCGGCTTTGGGCGTGCTGGGGCAATGCATCGGCGTGGCGGCGGTCGGGGGGGTGATCGTGGGCTTAATCGCCGACCAGTTGACCGCCCGCGCCGCGGTGGCCCTTAGCACCGGCTTGGGTCTGACCTTGCTGATTCCGCTGATCATCTTTTCCCCTCTCGCCCGCCGCCCAATAGCCCCGCCGGCCGAGTAGGCTCCGCCGCTTTTCCCGCAACTCAAAGACGCCGGGCAAGGGGCGTCTTTTGCGGTTGGGGGCGTCCGGTTTTATCGTGCCAACGAAACTTTTGATTCGTTTATGGCAATTTTCATTTATCTATTGACACTGTTAAAAATTCGTGTATACTACTTTATCGTGGTTGTGCCTGTGATGCGCGGGTTGGCGTCTGGACGGGCGTTGGGGGTTAGGCGGGGCGCGGCACGGGGAAATCGGCGGATTTTAGGAGGGATGGTTCGATGGTGAAATACTGGCGCATTTCTTTGTTTGCCGCGCTTTTGGCGGCGCTGCCGGTGGTGCTGGCGGCTTGCGGCGGGGGGGCGACGGCCACGCCGCAGCCCACGCCTACGCCGCTGAATATGGAGGAGCTGCGCTCTCTGGTGCAAGAGGCAGTGGCCGGTTCTATGCCGGCGTCGTCGGGGGAACCGGCTTTGACCGAGGCGCAGTTGCAGGCTCTGGTGGAGCGGGCGGTGGCCGATTCGATGCCGGCTATCCCGGAGGGGTTGACCGCGGAGGATGTGGAGGGGCTGGTGCAAGCGGCGGTGGCATCGGCGGTGACGCCGGGGGTTAGCCAGGCGGAGGTTGAGGCGGCCGTGGCCGCGGCGGTATCGGAGGCGATGGGCGAAGCCGCCGCCACTATCGCCGCCGGGATGTCCGCCGAAACAGGTACGACGGAGCCGCTGGTGATTTATTCCGGGCGGAGCGAGTCGCTGGTGGATGCCATTATCCAGCAGTTCAGCCAGGCTACCGGAATTGAGATTGAGGTCAAGTATGCCGGGACTTCGCAGCTTGCCGCTACGCTGCTGGAGGAAGGGGGGAATACGCCGGCGGATATATTCTTTGCCCAGGATCCCGGCGGACTGGGGGCGGTGGAGGGTATGCTGATGCCGTTGCCGGCGGAGGTGCTGGAGCGGGTGCCGGATTGGGCGCGTTCCCCGGAAGGCAAGTGGGTGGGGCTGTCGGGCCGGGCGCGCACGGTGGTGTATAACCCGGAAAGGATCAGCGAGGATCAGCTGCCGGACGATGTTTGGGATTTCGTCAACCCGGAGTGGGACGGGCGCATCGGCTGGGCTCCGACCAATGCATCGTTCCAGACGATGGTGACGGCGATGCGCGCCCTTTGGGGCGAGGAAAGGGCTACCGAATGGCTGGAAGGCGTGCAGGCTAACAATCCGGTGATCTATCCGAAAAACACGCCGCAGGTGGCCGCCGTGGCCGCCGGGGAAATAGACGTGGGGCTGGTCAATCATTATTACCTGTTCCGTTTCTTGGCGGAGGAAGGGGAGGATTTTCCGGCGCGGAATTATCATCCGCGGGCGGGCGGCCCCGGGGCTACGGTGATGGTGGCGGGGGCCGGGATCTTGGAGTCGTCGGATAATCAAGAGGCGGCCGAGAAGTTCCTGGAGTTTATGCTGTCGGTGGTGGGGCAGCAGTATTTCGCCGGGCAGACCTTTGAGTACCCGCTGGTGGCCGGGGTCAAGGTTCAGCATGAGCTGACGCCTTTGGCGGAAATCAATCATCCGAACATACCCTTGAAGGATTTGGCGGATTTGGCCGGGACACAGAAGCTGCTACAGGAAACCGGGGTGCTGCCCTAGCATCCGGTAACGCCAACGCCCGCCGTTCATTTCCGGCGGCCGGGGATGGACGGCGGGGAAATCAGATTGGGGAGGGAACGTATGACTCCGGTGTTTCCATATTTGATACGGCGCAGCCGGGATGGTTGGCGGGGGGAGTTGCTGCTGCGGCTGCGCAACGGCAAGTCGGCTTATGTGGTTCATCTGTCGCTGGAGCAGGCGCGGATCCTGGCGGTGGAGCTGCGGGGGCTGGCTTCGGATCATTGCCCGTTGCATCACATGACGGTGCGGGTGGCGGAGTCGCTGAAGGCCAGGATCAGCCATATCGTGATCCAGCGCGTTGGGGCGTCGGATGAGGTGGCGGGGGTGATGCGGATGGTGTCGGCCACGGGGATGCATAGCGCCCAAGTAGATGCGGCGGCGGCTTTGGCGATAGCGATTCACCTGGGGCTGCCGGTGTTTATGGACGGGGAGTTTTCGCCGGCGGAACCGGATACGGAGGCGCGGGGGCGCGAGGATGGGGCGGAGGACCGGGCCGTGCCGGAGTATATCGAATCGCGGCGGGAGCCTACCCCGATACCGCAGGCGTTTCAGGAGGTTATCGAGGGGCTGAAATTGCCGGAAGGCACGGATCTGCCGGACCATCCGGCGGCGGATGATGCCGAATTGTAGCCGTTGGCCGGCGGATAAGGCGTCGGCCAAGCCGATTGGCGGATAGCTGATAAAGGATGTGGGGGAATGACTGCGAAAAGCCGGCAACCCTTGAGTGTGTACCATGCGATTTACGGGCGGCGGAGCGCCTGGAAGTTCAGCGGGCAGCCGGTGGACCGGATGGCGATTGAGCGGATGTTGGACGCGGCGGTGTGGGCGCCGAATCACCGGCTGACGGAGCCGTGGCGGTTTTTCGTTCTGGATCAGGGCAGCGCGGCGCGGGCGGCGGCGGCGGAATTGGCCGGGCAGTTCCAGATGGAGCGCACGGGCGACCAGCGGCGGGCGGAGACGGCGCGGCAGAAGGTGCTGGCGCCGCCGGTGGTGATTTACGTCTACGCCGTGCCAGGGCCGGATGAGGCCACGACCAAAGAAAATTATGCGTCGGTGTGCATCGCGGCGCATAACATCGCGCTGGCCGGGGCGGCGGAGGGGCTGGCGGTGACTTGGGAAACCGGCGGGGCGACGCGGCATCCGGGGCTGAAGGCGCTGTTGGGGGCGGAGGATTCTTGGGAAATGGCGACTATGCTGCTGATCGGGCATCCGGGGGAACATCCTGCATCGCGCCGGTCGCCGGCGTCGGGTTTCACTCGCTGGTTCGGGGCGGGCGATTAGCATTTGACAATTCCGGCCCCAATTCGGGGCGCCCCGGACGGGGTGGGGGCCGCCTGCCACGGGCGGCACGCCTGGCCCATCCCGCCCGGAACCGGCGCCCGGGGGCGCCCCGGCGCTAGGGCCGCCGGGCTATACCATTCCGGCCTCCCTCCAGGTACGGGATGGCCGGCGGCTTGCCGGGGCTTACCGCGCTCCACCGGGGCGGGCGTCGCGCACTCCTCCCGCAGACGGCCCCTCCGGTGGGGCGTTTTTTGTTATGGGGCGGCGGCTTTTACCGCCTGGCGGTTGCGGAACAGGGCGGGTTCTACGTAGGCGCTGGGGGAGGATAGGGCGTCGTCGATGATTTCGAGGACGGCGACGATGGCGGGGTTTTGCAGCAGGGCAGCCCGCTTTTCGGGGGTGTCGGCCAGGGGCTGGTAGCCGGGGGATTGGGCGCTTTGGCGGTCGACGACTTCGGCGGCCCGGGTGATGGCTTGTTCGATGTCGGCTTGGGATATGATGCCGTGGAGCCGCCAGTTGGCGAGGATAGCGCCGTCGATTCTTTCAGTGGCGCGGTCTTTCATTTCCTCGATCTGGTCGAAGTTGGGGACGCCGGTGCAGCCAATGCCGCGTTGCACCCAGGGTTCGACGTAGGCGACCATGCTGTGGGCGTAGCGGAGGGCGAGGGCGGCTTTGGTATCGGGGTCGGCGACTTTTTCGGGGTTGAGCAAGGGGAAGGACAACAGGGCGGCGCGGCGGATGTTGAGCGCGGGGGAGTCCAGCATTACCCGCTGGACCTGGTCGACGTCGATCGCGTGGTAGTGGGTAGCGTGGAGGTCGCTGGGGTAGGGGGCGGGTACCCAGGCGGTGTTGCCGCCGGTGCGGGGGTGGTCGATTTTGCGCTCCAGCATTTCGGCCATCGCGCGGTTGCGGACTTGCATACCCTTGCCGATTTTGCCGTGGCGGTGAACGCCGGCGCGGAGGCTGATGTCTACGTTGTGGCGCTCGTAGCTCAGGTTAAAGGTTTCTTGGGTCAGATCGTCGCGGGGGTCTACCGGGCCGGCGTGCATTTGGGCGCGGATTTGGGAGCCGGTGCGGTCAAGGAATCCAGTGTTGGTAAAGAAAACGCGGCTTTGGGCGGCGCGGAGGGCCTGCGGGAGTTGCAGGGTCATGCCGAGTTCCTCGTTCATAATGCCGATGAGGATGACGCCGGGGGATAGGGCGAGACGGGATTCGATGGCTTCAAACAGCCGGACTTGTTCGGCTACTTCGTCGGCGGTCTGGAGCTTGGGGGTGACTTGGTAGATGAAACCGCGGCGGCTGTTGGGGGCGCGGGCGGGCAGATCGCCGGAGCCGTCGGGACGGGGTTCGCCGTGGGATCCCCGGTCGTGGGCGGCGGCGATGAGGGTGGTTAGCAGCAGACCGAGAATGCGCTCGGGGATTTCTTGGCCGCCGACGCGGACGATGCCGGTATATATATGAAGGGATACGTTGCGGACGGACATCAGGCTGGTGCCTTTCAGGGCGCGGGGCTGCCCGTCGGGGCCGGTGCAGGCGCGGTCGGAGTTGAGGGTTTTGCGGTTGCCGCGGGAGCCGTAGCCGGCCAAGTCGCCGCGGATCAGGCCGAGGTAGTTGCGGAGGGATGCCACCAGATCCGGGGCGTCGACTACGGCGACGGCGTCCTCAAAGTCAACGATGTTGGTAATGGCGGATTCGACGATCAAGTCGCGGAATTGGCCGTTGCCGGGGTCGACTTTGCCGCCGTCGTAGAGTTGAAACAGTATGCGGAGCCCGTTGTTTTCGAGGTAAAACTCGTCCAGGTCGCCTTGCGGGTTGAGGTTGAAGCCGTAGAATTTTTCGGGGGATTGCAGGCGGGCTTCGCCGTTGGGGGCGCGGCCGATGAGTTCGTATTGGCCGGCGGGGGTTTGCTGGACGGCAAAGGATTGGATTTCGCCGATGCCGGCGGCGTTGTGCCATTGGGCGACATTTTGGTCGAGGAAGGCGTTGGTTTGCTCGACCACCATACGCAGGCGGGCGGGGCGCTGGGCTTGGCGGTCGATTTCGGGGCGGATGTCGCTGAGGAACCAGGCGTCGTAGAGACTGCCCCAACGGGCGTTGGCGCCGCCGACGGCCATGCTGGCGTTGGATACGGGGGTGACCAGTTCGGGGCCGTTCTGGGCCATTTCGGGGTCCAGCGGGGGGGTGGTCATCTCGAAGTCCGGCGGGGCATCGGGTTGCAGGTAGCCGATGTTAATCAGAAAGGCCTCGAGGTCGGCGGCGTCTTGTTCGCGGGATTGGGGGGCGGGGCGCCAGCCGGCTTCGCGCTTGCCTTGATACCAAGCGTCAATTTGGCGCTGTACGCTTTCGCGCCGTTGTAGCAGGGCGCGGTTGGGCGGGTCAAATTCCTCTACCAGTTCGCCCAAGTGCCGGAACACGGTTTCGGCGCTCCAGGGGGTGCCGGGGGTTACTTCGTTTTGGACGAAGTCGAATAGCAGGTCGTCAATTTCTACCGGGTTGCCGGAGGGGAGTTGCATCTGGGCCATTTCACGCTCCGTTGGCGGGGGTTGGGGGTGTTGGGTCGCATCTGTTAGGGTTGCCGGGGCGGGAATTTTTTTATTTCCCCCCAAAACCCCCCATTTCCTACCATTTTTCCGGGCTTCAGCTTTGGGGGCTGCCGAAATATGGGGGGGGAATGGGGGGGATTTTGTTAAATTTTCCCCCCATTTGGCGCCGATTTGGGGGTTTTTGGGGGGTTTTGGGGGGTTTTCATCGGGCTGGCGCGGGGGTTCACCCCCACCCTAACCCTCCCCCTTAGGGGGAGGGGATTTTGGCGCGGGGAGGGGATAATGCATCTATTGTAGGAATGGGTTTCGGGGGTTGGCAAGGGGGAAGTGTCATTAGATAGGGATGGGCAGGCCATTGGGGGGTATTTTAAGCGTGGTTACGCCCCTGATTGGCATCAGGGGCGTTGGCGGGGGCGGGGATCATCCTTCGACAAGCTCAGGATGATCCGACAAGATCAGGATGAATTAGCTTTGGGGCTGCCGTTGGTTTTGGGGCTACCATTGGACGAACATTGGCATCACTACGTGGACGTAGTCGTCGGTGTCGGTGGGCTTGAATACGCCGGGGCTGGAGGAGGTGGTGGTTTCGATGGCTACCTGGCCGCGGTCCAGGGCCTGGAGGACGTCTAGCAGGTAGCGGCTGTTGAAGGCTATTTTGCCCTCCTCGCCCTCCAGCTCGGCTACGTCTACCTCGTCCTGGTTGTCGCCCACTTCCTCGGAGCGGGCGGAAATCAGGAGGCGCCCGCCGCTGGTGGGGTTTTCCTCTGGGTTGGTGTGCGGCATTACGTGCATTCGGATGATGTTGGAGCCGTCGCGGGCGAAAATGGAGGCGGTGCGAGTGGCGCGGAGGGTGGCTTGGGAGTCCAGCAGGGCGCGGGTGGTGTAGCTTTGGGGGATTAGCTGGTCGTAGTTGGGGAAAGTGCCTTGCAACAGTTGGGAAACCAGCTCGACGGTGTCGCCGCCCTGGAGCCGGAACATTACCTGCCCCTTTTGGGGGGTAAGCATAATTTGCACCGTTTCGTTGTGGTCGCCCAAGAGCCGGTTGAGTTCGTTCATGGTGCGGGCGGGGATGATGACGCTCATTTCCTCGGGGGTGGATTGGGTCAGGTGGCCGTGGTGGACGGCGAGCCGGAAACCGTCGGCGGCGGCCATCGTGAATTTGCCCTCGCTGAGCTTGATTTCTACGCCGGTCAGGACCGGGCGGGATTCCTCGGTGGCGGCGGCGAAGGCGACGCGGCCGATGGCGGCGCGCAGGGCGGCGGCCTCGGCGCGGGCGACTACGGCGTCGTCCACCGTGGGGATGGGGGGAAATTCGGAGGCGTCGGTGCCGTTGATGTTGGCTTGGGAACGCCCCGATTTGATCTGCAACTGGTAGGATCCCTCCTCGATGTCCATATCGATGCGGTCGCTGCCGAGGGAATTGACGAATTCGGTCAGCAGCCGGGCGGGGACGGTTACCGCGCCCTCCTCCTCCACCATGGCGCCGATCCAAGTGGTCATGGCGATTTCCAGGTTGGTGCCGGAAAGGCGCAGCATCCCCTGGTCGGCGGTCAAGAGGACGTTTTGGGTAACGGGCAGGGTGGCGCGGCTGGCAACGGCGCGGCCTACGGTGCCCAGACCGCGGCTTAGGTTTTCTTGCAGGCATGAAATTTTCATAATGTCAAAGCCCCTGAACGTCAGGCCCCGGCACTGGCCGCGGGCCGCCAATTAGCTTGCCATTATAAGACGCCGGAGCGGGCGGTCTGCCTTGCACATTTTTACAAGATTTTAAGAAAATTTTGTAATTCGTTCAATAGTCAACGGATTTATGATCGCGTCCGGCTTACGGTTTTCCGGCAATTTCGATTATAATGCCCGGAAACGGCGCGGCAGGGGGTTGAAAATGACTGAACTATTGTTCCATAATCATAGCTATATGCGGGAGTTTGACGCTACGGTTACCGCGGCGGGGGCTGCGGGGGTGGCCCTGGACCGGACGGCGTTCTACATCGGGGGCGGGGGGCAGCCGCCGGACGTCGGGGCCCTGTTGGCCGGGGGGCGGGAGTTCGCGGTGTCGGGGATCAAGCGCGACGGGGGCGAGTTGTGGCATCTGCTCGAGGGCGGCGGCGATGGCGCCGGGCCGGCGGTGGGGAGCCGGGTGTCGGGGCGGATTGACTGGGCGCGGCGCTACCGGCTGATGCGGACCCATACCGCGCTCCATATCCTTTGCGGCGTGGTGTGGCGGGATTACGGGGCGTTGGTGACCGGCGGGAATATGCAGCCGGGCGAGGCGCGGATGGATTTCGAGCTGGAACGGATGTCGGCGGATTTCGCCGAGGAAGTAGAGGCGAAGATCAATGCGGAAGTGGCGGCGGCGCGGGCGGTGCTGACGGCAAACCTGCCGCGGGAGGCGGCGGAACAAATCCCGGATTTGATCCGGACGAAGATCAATTTGTTGCCCAAGAATATCACGGAGGTGCGGACGATTGATATTCAAGGGCTGGATGTGCAGGCGGACGGCGGCACGCACGTGGGGAACACGACCGAGGTGGGGCGGATCCGGGTGGTGGGGCATGAAAGCAAGGGGCGGATCAACAAGCGGCTGCGGATCGCGCTGGAGGATTAGGGGATGACGCCGAGGGAGCATGAACAGACCTTGAATGTCCGGCTGTCGGATGAACTGCGGGCGCGGGGGCTGGACGCCAAGCCGGAAGTGATGCACGGCAACCGCCGGGTTGACGTGGAAGTGCATATCGGCCCGGCGCGCATCGCGGTTGAACCGGAGTATGGGCAAAGCCCCGCCAAGCAGCGGGAAGCCGTCGGCGATGCCGACCGGCGGCTGCCGGGAAACCAGAATCTGGCCGACGTAGCGGTGGCGGTCTGCTACCCGGAAGGCACTACCGGCGAAACCTTGTCCAGGGCGGAATTGATCTGGGCCATCCGCGACGGCGGCGAGGGCGCGGCGTCCTGGAACCGGGGCAATCTGGACGAACTGGCGTCGGTAATCCGGTTAGCTCCGGCCCAGCTTGGCAACCCGGATTTCGCCGCGGCGGCGCTATCCGCCAGCCTTGACGCCGCAGTGCGCGATCTCAGCAAGCAACAAAAACAGGCCCTGGCCCAAGCCCTTGATTTGCCGAGCCAAACCCGAAACAAAAAACCCGTCCGCAACCCGTGGGACGCTCCGGCCAAACGGGCCCTGTTGGTGGTTGCCACCGCGGTTATGTTTCATTCCCGGCTGGAGTCGCATATCAGCGGTATGCGGCCTGAGTTCGACAGCCGGGGCCCGGTTGATTCGGTATCGCCGCCTTACACCGGGGAATGGCCCCCGGTATCCGCCTCCCGGTGCGCTCATTCACAAGATCCGGTCCAAGAATTTATCAAGGCGTGGGATTTGATTCTGGCACTGGATTACAAACCCATCTTTGTAACCGGCCGCACCGCGCTGTTGGCTTGCCAGCTTGACCCGGCCTTTGCCAAAGCGGTTCGCCAAACCGCCGTCGCCGCCTTAACCGTGGTTCAAGACATTGCCGGAATGCGCCATGACCTGATGGGGCGTGTCTTTCACAAAGTGCTGGACACCGCCCGATACGACGGCTCTTTCTACACCACTACCGCCGCGGCAACCTTGCTGGCCGCTTTGGCTATCGGGGATAATCTGTGCGACTGGGGCGATTCGGAAGCTATTGCCAAGTTGCGCATCACCGACCCGGCCTGCGGCACCGGCACTTTGCTGATGGCCGCGGCGGAGCGGATCCGCGAACTGGCGCCCCAAATCGAAACCGACAGCACTCTGGCCCGCGCCTTGATCGAGGAAGTGTTAAGCGGTTACGACGTCAACCTTACGGCCACCCACATGGCGGCTACTACCTTGGGACTGCTTTCGCCGACTACACATTTCAACAAGATGGGTATAAACCGGGCATTGCTGGGCTTGGACAAAGACGGCAAAGCGCATTTGGGTTCGTTGGATTACCTTGACGGGCAGCCTATGCTGATTCCTTTTCCCAACCCGGAACCCGTCGCCCGCCAAGTAGACACCGGAACGGAAACCGTCCACGCCGGGCCGGCCGACTTGGTGATTATGAACCCGCCATTTACGCAACACGATTTGCGCTATCAGCAGTTTGATAACGACGAAAAATGGGCAATCAGGGATCAAGAGAAACGCATTTTCGCTAACAAGCCGGTACATTTGGCAAGCATTGGAAACGCTTTTATGGTTCTTGCCGACTACATCAGGAAAGCCGACACCGGGGCGATCGCTGCCGTGTTGCCTTTGGCGACTGCTACCCACGCAACATCTCTGGAAATTCGGAGGTTTTTATCACGGAACAACCACGTTGAAACCATTGTAACGTCTCACGACCCTGAGCGCATTTACTTTTCGGAAAATACGAGCATTGGCGAGATGTTGCTGGTTTGCCGTTGCTGGCCTCCCGACAAAGGGCCGAAACCGCCTACAACAGTGGTGAATCTCGCCCGAAACCCGGCCACGCCCGCCGAGGCGATACAAGTCGCTTGGGCGATCAATGACGGCACTGCGGACAGGCAAGAGCATGGCACACTTCAGGAATGGCCGGCTCACAAGATTGCCGCCGGCGATTGGGGCGCAACTCAGTTTCTTTCGCCTCATCTTTGCGCCGAATTTGCCGCGCTACAGAATAGCGAGTTCTTTAACTCGGTTAATCTGGAGGAAGTTGCGGAGTTTGGATCGATAAACATTCGGGTGACTTTTAGCCGTTCCAAGCTGCCCGGCATTGGCGGAATGTCCGCGTTATGGGATCACAAAACCAACGTAACGCAGTCTATGGCCGCCAAACCGGATACTAATATAGTCGCCAAAGATGGCAAAGAAAGGCAAGCTGAAAGACTCTGGAATCAGCGCGGAAGGTTGCTGTTGCCGACAAGGATTCGTCTTAACACCGTCAGAACTCTCAGCGTAAGAGTTCCTGCTCCGGTGATCGGGTCGGCGTGGGTGCCTTGCAAGTGCAACATCTCAGATATGGATGCCGCCGTATTTGAGAAAGCTATTTGCGTGTATCTCAATTCAACCCCCGGCATCTTGGCATTGCTGGGCAACCGCTCTAACAAAACGCCGTCCTACCCGCAATTTTCGTTGGACGATTTGCGAAAGCTAATCGTCCCCAACTTCGCCGCTATCGGGAACGATGCGGCGGAAAGGTTGGCGGGGGCTTTCGATGCGCTGGCGGATCAGGCGCTGCTGCCATTGCCGCGGATGGATGATTGCGCGGTGCGGCAGGGGCTGGATGCGGCGGTTTGCGAGGCGCTGGGGTTGGATGGGGAGCGGGTGGATACCATCCGCCGGAATTTGGCGGCGGAGCCGTCGGTGACCGGGAGACGCTACGCCGGTCTACGGCCGGCATGACGCTCGCGGCTATAATAAACCTGTCCCGGGGCCGGAAAGGAGTCGGAATTATGATAACCGAGGCCAAACCCAAGTTGCTAACCCACGCGGATTATCTGAACGAACCGGAAACGATGGAGCGGTTTGACATTATTGACGGCGAGGTGATTATGGCCGCAAGACCAACCCTGCACCACCAGACTACCTCGGGAAACCTATATAGGCCGATACGGAAATTTGTCAGGGATGGCAATCTGGGCCTAGTGGTGTTCGCGCCAATGGACATAATTGTGCAACGGGATCCGCTACGGGTGCGGCAACCCGATCTGTTGTTTGTGAGCAACGAAAGGCCGGGGATTTTGTGTGACCATATTTATGGCGGGCCGGATTTGGTGGTTGAAATTCTGTCGCCCAGCAACCGGGGCGGTTATCTTGAGAGCAAACTGGCCGATTACGCCCGGATTGACGTCCGCGAATGCTGGCTGGTCTGCTGGATCGCCCGCACCGTAGAAGTGCTGCGGCTGGAGGGCGGGGAATGGCGGCGGGCCTACATCCGCGGCAGCGGCGATGTGCTGGAGTCGGCCGTGCTGCCGGGGCTGGATTTGGACATTGCGGATATTTTCCAGGATATCGACTGACCGGCGATATAGCGCGATTCCGATTGCTACACGGGAAAAGGATGGCGGGTTATGACAACGCAAGTCGGGGTGTTGACGTACGCGGATTATCTGAACGAACCGGAAACTATGGAGCGGTTTGACATCATTGACGGCGAGGTGGTTATGTCCGCGCGGCCAACCCGGCATCATCAGATCGCAATGGGCAATATCTACCGTCCGGTTCATCAGTTCGTCTGCGGGCGGGGGTTGGGCGAAGTGTTGTTCGCGCCATTGGACGTATTGGCGCAAAGATCTCCGTTGCGGGTGCGACAGCCGGATATATTGTTTGTCAGCAAAGAAAGGGCGGGGATTTTGTGCGACCATATTTATGGCGGGCCGGATTTGGCGGTGGAAATTCTGTCGCCCAGCAACCGGGGCGGATATTTGCAGAGCAAGCTGGCCGATTACGCCCGGATTGACGTCCGCGAGTGCTGGCTGGTCTGCTGGATCGCCCGCACCGTGGAAGTGCTGCGGCTGGAGGGCGGGGAGTGGCGGCGGGCCTACATCCGCGGCAGCGGCGATGTGCTGGAGTCGGCAGTGCTGCCGGGGTTGGATTTGGCGGTTGACCGGATTTTTCGGGGTATACTATAGGTTGGGCGGTTCGGCGGGCGGCGGGGGTATTCGGCCGGATGGGGGCGTTTTATGCCGGGCGTTGTGGTCGGAATCGATGTGGGCGGCACTTTTACCGATATTGCCGTGCTGCGGGACGGGGAGTTGATGGTGCATAAGCTGCCGTCGACGCCGCAGGATCCGTCGGCGGGGATTGTGCAGGGGGTGGCGGAGGCCGGGGTTGACCGGGGGGCCGCCGATTTTGTTCACGGCTCTACGGTGGCGACTAACGCGCTGCTGGAGGGCAAGGGTTCCCGCACGGCGCTGGTGACGACTATGGGGTTTGAGGATGTGCTGGAAATCGGGCGCCAAAGCCGCGCCGAGTTGTATAACCTGGAGCAGGATCGGGCGCCGGCTTTGGCGCCGTGGGAATTACGCTTCGGTCTGCCGGAACGGGTGGATTATACCGGGACGATTCTGGAGGATTTGCCGCCGGATGCGGTAGAGGCGCTGGCGGCGCTGGTGGCGGAGTCGGGCGCCGATGCGGTGGCGGTGTCCTTTTTGTTTTCCTTTCTAAATCCGGTTCACGAAAATATGGTTTATGCGGCGCTGCGGAAACTGCGTCCGGCGCCGTTTATATCCCTCTCGTCGCGGGTATTGCCGGAGTTCCGGGAGTATGAGCGGGCCAGCACGGTGGTGGTCAACGCCTATGTGGGGCAGGTCATGAGCCGCTACTTGGGGGAACTGGAGCGGTCGTTGGGCGAGGGGCTGCGGGTGATGCAGTCGTCGGGGGGGAGCATTACGGCGCGGCTGGCGGCGGAGCAGCCGGTGCGGACAATCCTCAGCGGCCCGGCGGGGGGCGTGGTGGGGGCGTTTCATACGGCGGCGCAGGCGGGGTATCCCGATATTATTACGCTGGATATGGGCGGCACTTCCACCGATGTGTCGCTTTGCCCGGGACGGATCAAGGAAACCGGCAGCTCTACCGTGGGGGGGCATCCGGTAAGCGTGCCGATGATTGAGATCCATACGGTCGGGGCGGGCGGGGGGTCGATCGCGCGGGTGGATGCCGGGGGCGCGTTGACGGTGGGGCCGCAGTCGGCGGGGGCCAATCCGGGGCCGGCCTGCTACGGGACGGGGGATCAGCTGACGGTTTCGGACGCTAATCTGTTGCTGGGGCGGCTGCGGCCGGATCATTTTTTGGGCGGGCGGATGGCGCTGGATTTGCCGCGGGCGGAGGGGCTGATGCGGTCGCTGGCGGCGCAACTGGGGCTGGGCGTGCATGAGGCGGCGCTGGGGATTAACCGGGTGGTGAACGCGAATATGGAACGGGCGATCCGGGCGATCTCCCTGGAGCGGGGTTATGATCCGCGCAACTTTACGCTGGTGCCTTTCGGGGGGGCGGGGCCGGTGCATGGGTGCGAACTGGCGCAGGAATTGGGGATTCCGCGGGCGCTGATCCCGGCGCGGCCGGGGATCTTGTCAGCGCTGGGGGTGGCGATCGCCGATGTAGTCAAGGATTATTCCCGGACAGTGATGCTGCGGGGCGGCGATTTGGCGCGGACGCGGCTGGAGGAGGAGTTTCACGGGATGGAGGGGCTGGCCCGCGCCGAACTGGAGCGGGAGGGGCTGCCTGCCGACCGGATGACTACGCGCCGGTTTTTGGATGTGCGTTATGTCGGGCAGTCCTTTGAGTTGACCATTGATTACCCCGAATCGCGGGGTTCGCGGGTTTCGGGCGGGCTGGCGCGGGCGATATCGGACAGCTTTTATCGCGCCCATCTGCAACGTTTCGGTTATGCGGATCGGGCGGAGCCGGTGGAAATCGTGAATCTGCGGCTGAAGCTGGATTTGGCGGTGGGAAAGCCGGATCTGCCGCCCCAAGCGGCGCAGGGGGCGGATCCGTCGGGGGCGCAAATCGCCACGGTGGGCGTGGTGTTCCGGGAGGGGGAATTGGCAACGCCGCTGTACCGGCGCGAACTGCTATCGTCCGGCAACCGGCTGGCGGGGCCGGCGCTGGTGGTGCAGTTGGATACCACAACGGTCATTCCGCCCAGCTGGCAGGGGGAGGTTGACGCCTACGGCAATCTGCTGCTGGCTATGGGGTAGGGAACGGCGGGGGAACGGGGGAATATCGGGAATAATTGGGGTATCATATAGTAAATGCTGGACGGGGATAGAGGTTATGGAAACCTTTTCTATGGGGCGGGATTGCGACAATGACTAGGCCGCAACGCCGGTTGACCGTTTTGGCGGTGTTCGCCCATCCCGATGATGAGGGGTTTGGGTGCGGGGGTACGCTGGCGGCGCTGGCGACCGGGGGGCATCGGGTGACCCTGGTTTGCGCCACTAACGGGGATGTGGGGGAAATCAGCGATCCGGGGCTGGCGACGCCGGCAACGCTGGGGGCAGTGCGGCAGGGCGAGCTGCGGGCGGCGATGGATGTCACCGGGATCCGGGATGTGCGGTTTCTGAATTACCGCGATTCGGGGATGGCGGGAACCGAGGATAACGGCCATCCGGCTTGCCTGTTTCAAGCGGCGCCGGAACGGGTGTCGGGGCAGGTGGCGGCGGTGATCCGGGAACTGCGCCCGGATTTGGTCATTACCCACGACCCTACCGGGGGGTACGGGCATCCCGACCATGTGGCGATCTGCCGCCATACCGCGGCGGCGGCGGAAAGCTGTCGCGACGGGGGCGGGCCGCTGTTGTATTATCTCTGCTTCCCCCGCAGCGTCTTTCAACGGATGTGGCAGGAAATGACGGCGGCGGGGATCCGCCCGCCCTTTTCCGCCGACGATACCTCGGCGTTAGGCACGGCGGACGATGCGGTGACTACCGTGCGGAATGTGGGGCGGTTTCTGGCGGTCAAGAAAGAGTCCCTGGAGCGGCACCGGACGCAGATGGACCCCGGCGGGCCGTTCGCCCAATTGTCGCCGGAATTTGTGGACGAAATAATGTCCACGGAGTATTTCCAACTGGTGGGATCCGGCGGGGAAACCCGCGATCTTTTGGCCGAACTGCCGGCGGATTAAACGCGCCGGCAGGCAGGGGTGGCGCTATGCCCGTTGACCCGGTTAGCCTGGAAGTGTTCAAGAATATGTTCGAGTCGGTGGCCGAGGAAATGGGGGTCGCCTTGCAACGGACGGCCTACTCGCCGAACATCAAGGAACGGCGGGATTTTTCCTGCGCGGTGTTCGATACCGAGGGGAATATGGTGGCGCAGGCGGCGCACGTGCCGGTGCATCTGGGGGCGATGCCGGCGTCAGTGCGGGCGGCGCTGGAGGTGTTTCCCAACGCGCTGCGGGCGGGGGATATTGTTATTCTGAACGACCCGTATCTGGGCGGCACTCACTTGCCGGATATTACGATGGTGGCCCCGGTGTATGCCGGCGAAAAGGGGGCGCGGGGGCTGGCGGGATTTGTGTCGGCCCGCGGGCATCACGCCGATGTGGGGGGGATGACCCCGGGGTCGCTGCCTTTGTCCACGGAACTTTACCAGGAAGGGACTATTATCCCACCGATCAAGCTGGCCCGGGGCGGGCGGCTGAACCACGATGTGATCCAACTAATCTGCCGCAATTCCCGCACGCCCGATGAGCGCAAGGGGGATTTGGCGGCGCAAACGGCGTCCATCCGCGTGGGCGAGCAACGAATGCGGGAGTTGTTTGAGCGTTACGGGGTAGCCGAAACCGCGGAACACATGGCGGCGTTGCTGGATTACTCGGAACGGGTGACCCGCCGGACGATCCAGGATATTCCCGATGGCGTGTACCGCGTCGTGGATTATATGGACGATGACGGGCTTACTCAAGAGCCGGTGCCGATCGCGGTGACCATCACGGTGTCGGGCGATGAAATGGAAATCGACTTTACCGGCACTGCGGCGCAGCGGCCCGGTTGTATCAATGCGCCGGAAGCGGTCACGGTGTCGGCGTGTCTCTACGTGGTGCGCTGTCTGTTGCGGGAGCAGGCGCCGGCGAACCAGGGTTGCCTGCGTCCGTTGCGGATCCATGCGCCGGAGGGAACGCTGGTTAATCCGCGCCCGCAACGGGGGGTGGCCGGGGGGAATGTAGAAACGTCGCAGCGGATTACCGATGTGCTGTTCGGGGCGCTGGCGCAGGCTTTGCCGCAAGTGATTCCGGCGGCCAGTCAAGGCACGATGAACAATATGATTATCGGGGGCCACGACCCGGTGCGCGACAAGCCTTATGTTTACTACGAAACCATCGCCGGCGGGATGGGGGCGCGGCCGGATAAGGATGGCATATCGGGGATTCAGACGCACATGACCAATACGATGAACACGCCCATTGAGGCGATGGAATTCGCGTTTCCGTTGCGCCTGCGCCGGTATGCGCTGCGCCGCGGCTCCGGGGGCGACGGGCAGTATCGGGGGGGCGACGGCGTGGTGCGGGAAGTGGAGTTTCTGGCCCCGGCGCGGGTGACGCTGATGTCGGAACGACGCCGCCGCCCGCCCCCCGGCTACCACGGCGGGCATCACGGGGCGCCGGGAGAAAATGTGCTGCTGCGGGGCGGGTTTGAGGAGGTGCAGTTGGCGGGCAAGGAATTGATCGATGTAGAGGCGGGGGATGTGTTGAGCGTCCGCACGCCGGGCGCCGGGGGGTGGGGCGCCCCGGAACGCCTGCACGGTCACTCGCATTGAACGCCCGCGGCGTCATCGGCGGCTGGGGCGCGGCGGTTTTCGCGGCGGCTATGCTGGCGGCGATTGCGATGTCCGCCTGCGGCGCGGACCGGCCGGCGAACCCGGGGGAATTGCTGCTGTCGCCGGGGGATTTTCCGCGCGGCGCGGTTAGCGTTGTATCGTTGTCGGAGCAGGAATCGCTGGATGGGCCGTCGGCGCAGGTGGAACTGGAGGGCCCCGGGTTCCGGGCGCTGCAAAGCGTGGTGCTGTTCGGCAGCCGGGAGCAGGCGTTGGCGGCGTTGGATGGCATCCGCGCCGATTTGGTCAGCCGCGGCGAGGCGGGGCCAGGGGAGCCGGGGGCCAGCGGCGTGTTTGAGCACCGGCTGGGCGATGCGGATGCCGCCAGCCTGTTTTTCATCGAAAACCGTGGTTTGGGGCGGCTCACCGTCGCCGGCCCTGACCGCCACCGGCTGCTACGGGAATTGGTGGCGGTGGCGCGGGGCAAGCTGGCGGATGGTTAGGTTGGTGCGGCCTTATATGCCCTCACCATAACCCTCTCCCAGAGGGAGAGGGAAAATTGGGCGCTAGCCGCGGTCAAGGAAACTTTGGAGTTAGCTACCGTCGTCGAAGCTGACTATCACTACGGCGTTGGCAATTACCAGGGCGTCGTCGCCGCGCTCGTTGGGGACTTCCAAGCCGCCGGGGACAGCTTCGCAGTAGCCGGTGCCGTGGGGCAGGACGGACAGCACGGCGGCCTGATCTACGGCGGCGGGATTGGGGATACCGATGGTGACGTCCACGCGCATATCGTCGGCGGTTTTGCCGATCATCCGTTGAAAACCCAGGCTACTGTGGTGGATGGCGTCAAAAACGGCCCGCTGAGCGGCGGTGGTGTAATCCCGCCCGTGGACATCAACGCCCATACCCATTTCGGTAACGCAACGCACTAGCGCCATATCGTAGCCTCCTGCTGGCGGTATGCGCCCCGGCGGGGCGACTCCGGCTATTACAACCCAGCCGGGGCGGTGCGTCAAGGGCGGCAGTTCAAGATTCTTGCGAATCCGCCGAATTTGGTGACACTTGGCCTTTGAAGGTTTTTTGGCAATCCTGCATAATACGTGGCATCTCGAGGTCAAGGCAATTTCCAATGGATGAGTTCTATACACAGCGGCCGGTAGCGGCTCAATGCTGGGACAGCCTCGTTCCCGTGATGCGGGATTTGGGACTGGGGGATGATACATTCTTTATCGAACCGTCCGCCGGGGATGGGGCTTTTTATGACTTGCTGCCCCAAGGCCGGCGAGCCGGTTTCGATATAGAGCCGCGGCATTGCGAAGTAGCGAATTTCGATTTTCTATGCGGCGATTACGACTGCCCCAACCCGGCGGAGACGACTGTAATAGTAGGCAATCCCCCTTTTGGCAAGCGGGGGAAAATGGCAGTGAATTTCTTTATCAAAGCCGCAGGATTTGCGGATACTATCGCTTTCATATTGCCGATAATTTTCAGGAAGTATTTTATTCACAAACAACTGCCGGCGGATTTCAAGTTAATATACGCATTGCCCCTGCCTCGCGATTCGTTCCAAACCCCTAATGGAAAGCTGTATTCAGTAAATACGGAGTTCCAGGTCTGGACCAAAAAAGACAGCGGACACGCCAATAATCGGCTGTTTACCCCGCCGTCGATCAGGCATTATGACTTCGATCTGTGGCAGTACAACAACACGAAAGAAGCGCTCAAAGTTTTTGATAATGAGTTTGACTTCGCCGTACCTTGTCAAGGATGGCAAAACTATACCCGTAGGGAAACCGACGCGAATAACTGCGAAAAGCATAAGCAGTGGATGCTGCTTAAAGCCAGGAACAAAACTGTTCTCAAACGATTGCGCGACGAAATTGATTACGCGGCCCTCGCTATCCAAAACACTACCAGCACTCCCGGTTTTCGCAAAGGGGATTTGGTCGAGGAGTATATCCGACGTTACGGGGTGTTATCGCTTCCGATAAAAACCTAATCGTAAATCCAGACGTGGAAACATGGGTTCTTAACCCAATTTTCTGCGGGAATTCTTATGCCGTTGCGTGAGTGTGAATTTTTGTAATTAGGATAAATCCTTGCTGTTATGTTTGACTTTTTACCTTTGATCTGGACTTGAGCGCGGGGGATTGCCTGGGATTGGTCTGAACGAAAAATCCTATCTATAAACAGGTTTTCATCCGTCTGAAAAACGCGAGATACAATATCCCAACCTCTTTCCAAACTGGTATGCAAAATGACTGGGGAATTCCAATCGCTTTCTTTGATGTTAAGCAGTTTTTTGAACTCACTTAACGTTGTAATTCCGCGGGCAACGCATTTGGATAAATGTTCCAATTTATGTGGAGCGTCAGCTTTTTCTGTGACTCTTGAGCGAAAATATGCTAATAGATCAGACATAGCTCTCTCTTGAGATTCTTTTATATCGTCGAATTTGCCAGCAACATATAGCTGATGTCGCTTCGTCATTTCTTTCCCATTTACAATTTCTTTCAACTCGTTACTTTTTTCGTCTCCCATAGCCCAAGCAATCGTGCCAACGCCAAGATTGGCGTTAGTAACTAACCCTGTTTTCAGTTCGATTTGGATACCTGTGGCAGGTATTTCAATATCCGAGCCAAATTTGTTCGCGTCTGAAGTGACGAAATTGACATTATTGCCATACTGATTTCGCAGGTACTGGTGCGCAAAATCCAGCCAGCTAAGAAATTGACTGTCACTCATATTCTTGAAATTTTGAGGACGATTCTCTGAATTGATAGCGGCAAATTGCGGCTTGAATTTGCCCAATTCATCTTTCCGTGATACCATCGCGTACCTTACCAGCCGCTCAAATGGGTCAAAATTTGGCATACCGCATACTCCAAAACCCAAGTTTTCTGGTCAAGCATAGCATATCCGTCAAGCAAGCTAGTATACTCTGCAACGCGCCGGTCGTCAGGCCGGTATGGAAATCAAGGAAATAAGGGGAACGGTCTGACTGAATCAAGGTTTCGGGGCAATATCAAGCGGGGCATATTTTCGATTTTGGCCGCAATCATCCTGTGCGGCGCGGCGGGATGCGGGGGTAGCGGCGGCGGGGGGGCCGCGGCGGTTACGGTGTTTGCGGCGGCGTCTTTGGGGGATGCTTTTGGGGAGGTGGCGCGGGCGTTTGAGTTGCGGAATCCGGGGGTGGAGGTGAAACTGAATTTCGCGGGCAGCCAGCGGCTCCGGGCGCAGTTGGAGTTCGGCGCGGCGGCGGATGTGTTCGCCTCGGCGGATACGGTGCAGATGGGTTTGGCGCAGGATGCGGGGCTGATTGCGGGAAAGGGGTTGCCTTTGGCATCGGCGGCGATGGCGGTAATCGTCAACGCCGATGCGGGGATTGACGGCATCGGAGGGCTGGCGGCGCCGGGGGTTAAGCTGGTGCTGGCGCACGAAAGCGTGCCGGCGGGGCAGTATGCGCGGCGGCTGCTGGAGCGGCTTTCGCAGGGGGATGCCGGTTTTGGGGGGGATTTTGCGGCGCGGGTGCTGGCAAATACGGTGTCGGAGGAAACCAGCGTGAAGTTCGTGGAGCAGAAAGTGGTTTTGGGGCAGGCCGATGCGGGCATCGTTTACCGCCCCGGCGCGGTGACCGCTGAGGCCGGAGGCGCGGCGCGGGAGCTGCCGCTTCCGGCGATGGCGGATGAAGTGCGGGCGGTCTATCCGATTGCCGCGTTGAAAGATGCGGCCAACCCGGAATTGGCGGGGCGGTTCGTGGATTTCGCGCTTTCCCCGGCGGCGCAGGCGATCCTGGCCGGTTACGGGTTCGATGCGCCGTAGCTCCCGGCAAGGGAATGGGGACGGGGATGGTAGTCCTGGCCGGGGGCCGGGGCGGCGCCGGTTTGGCGGGCCGGGGGGCGTGTTGGGCGGGGCGGCGGGGGCGGTTTATGTGGTTTTTATCGGCTTGCCCATCATTGCGCTGCTGGCGCGGGCGGCGCAGCAGGATGACTTGTGGGGGGCCGTTACCGGCGATTTGGCATTGTCGGCGCTGCGGTTGTCGCTGGCTACCAGCGGGATCAGTATGGCGGTGGTGGTGGCCGGCGGCACGGCGATCGCCTACTTTCTGGCGCGGAGCGGGCATTGGCTGGCGCGGGTGGTGGATGGGCTGGTGGAGCTGCCGATTGTGCTGCCGCCGGTGGTGGCGGGCGTGGCGATGCTGATGGCTTTCGGGCGGGGCGGGGTCGTCGGGGGGTTGTTGCGCGACGCCGGCATTGATCTTTCCTTTACCACTACGGCGGTGGTGTTCGCGCAGATATTTGTCGCCGCGCCCTTTTATGTGCGGTCGGCCAAGCTGGGGTTCCAATCGGTGGGGCGGGATTACGAGGAGGTTTCGCAGACTTTGGGGATGTCGCCGGCGGCGACTTTCCGGCGGGTGACGCTACCGCTGGCGGCGCCGGCGATTATCACCGGGCTGGGGCTGGCCTGGGCGCGGGCGCTTTCGGAGTTCGGGGCGACGATGATGTTCGCCGGGAATTTGATGGGCGAAACGCAGACTATGCCTTTGGCGATTATGACGGCGATGGAAACCAGCATCGACAGCGCCTTGGCGTTGTCGGCGTTACTGCTCGCGGTTTCGGCGCTGGCTTTGGCCGCGCTTACCATCGCCTCGCGGCGGCGCTGGAGCGGGCGGCTGTGAACGGCGGCGGCGATGATTTTGGCGGCTGCCGGGGATGGCTGCATTGCCGCATCGGCGGGTTTGAGCTGCGGCTGGATTGGGCGGTGGCGCCGGGGCGGGCGCTGGTGCTTTTCGGGCCGTCGGGGGCGGGGAAAACTACGGCGCTGCGGGCGATGGCGGGATTGCTGCGTCCGGCGGCCGGGCGGGTGGAAATCGACGGGCGGGCGGTGTATGACAGCGCGGCCAATGTCTGGCTGCCGGCGCACCGGCGGCGGGTGGGGTATCTTACCCAGCAGTATCATCTGTTTCCGCATCTGAATGTAGCGCAGAACGTGGGCTACGGCCCGGCGGCAGCGGACGGGGATGATCCGCGGCGGCGGATTGGGGAATTGCTGGAAAGTTTCCAGCTTTCGGGGCTGGAGCGGCGGTATCCGTGGGAGCTTTCGGGGGGGCAGCAGCAACGGGTGGCATTGGCGCGGGCGCTGGCTACCCGGCCGCGGCTGCTGCTGCTGGATGAGCCTTTCGCGGCGCTGGACGTTGGGCTGCGGCGCACGGTGCGGCAGGAACTGCGGCAGTATATTTCCCGGGCCGGCCCCGGCTACAGCCCGGCGCCGGTGATTCTGGTCACTCATGACCGGGAGGAAGCGCTGTCGCTGGGGGATGAGGCGCAGGTGATCGACGGGGGGCGCGCCATCGCCCGGGGGGCGCCGGTGGATGTGCTGGGGCAGCCGGGGCAGGCGGCGGTGGCGCGGCTGGTGGGGGTGGAAAACCTGTTCCGGATGCGGGTGGATTCGCGCCATCCCCGGGACGGCACGATGCGGCTGTCGGGCGGGGGGGCGGACCGCGGGTTCCGGCTGGAGGCGCCTCTGGACGGCGGGGAAAGCGGCTCCGCCCGGGAGGAATGGGTTACGGTGGGGATTCGCGCATCGGATATTATCCTGGCGCTGGAGGAACCGGCGGGGTCGTCAGCTCGCAACCGGATCGCCGGGACGGTAGCGGGGGTTGCGCCGCGTCCGCCGGGGTATATGGTGGATTTGGATTGCGGGGTAATGCTGCGCTGCCAAGTGACCGGGGCGTCTCTGGAGGAAATGGGGATCCGCGCCGGGCAGCCGCTATGGGCGGTGTTCAAGGCGTCATCCTGCTTTCTGGTGCGGGGGGATGGGGAAAATCCGGCATGACCGGGCGGGCGGCGGATTTCGGAAAGTTGCCGGATGCGGGCGGATTTCGGCAGTTTCGGCAGTTTGGGGCGATGAAATTGCGGAATCGTGCGAAATTGCAGGGATTTTCCGAATTTAGGTTGCATATCCCATATTTGTAGTTATAATGATGATTTAAGCGCAGGAATAGGCCGCAGATGGCGTATGCGCTTGGTGGAGGCGCTAAGGAGGTACCCCAGTGGCGTTGTCGGACAGGACCCTGGTTTGCGTGGAATGCGGGGCGGAGTTCATATTCACCGTCGGGGAACAGGAATTTTTCCAGGCTCGGGGGTTCGGGAACGAACCCAAGCGTTGCCGGAGCTGCCGGGCGGTGCGCCGGACGGAACAGCGGGGCGGCGGCGGGATGTACCAGGACGGCCCGCGGGAAATGTATCCCATCGTTTGCGCCGAGTGCGGCAATGAGGCCACGGTGCCTTTCCGCCCCCGGGGCGACCGGCCGGTGTATTGCAGCGACTGCTTCAGCCGTATGCGGGCTGAGTCGTCGGCTCAGGGTTTCTAAGCGTTGCCGGATTGCCGGGGGCCGTCGGCTCCGGCCCCCGGATTGGCGCGAGAGGCTATTTTCAGCCCCCGGTCCGGCAGGGGCGGACTCGTTGCGCGATTTGACGCCCCTTGCCCCGGATGCGCGGCCGGGGCGTCTATTGGGCGTCTAATTATTGAACTTCCCGCCTTTTCCGGCTAGAATCGCCGCGGTCGGTTTCGGCCGCCATTCTTGACGCAAGGCCGGATTGCCCCTGCCATGAAGTTTCGCGACTTGCGGGAATATATCGCTTTCCTGGAGCGGCAAGGGGATCTGCGCCGTATTTCGGCGCCGGTCGACCCGCGGCTGGAGATTACGGAAATCGCCGACCGGGTGATCAAGTCGGGCGGGCCGGCGTTGCTGTTTGAGAATCCGCAAGGCTACGACATTCCGGTGTTCATCAATATGTTCGGCGCGGCGCGGCGTATGGCTTGGGCCCTGGGGCTGGAGGATTTGGACGCCGTGGCCGGCCGGGTGCAGGATGTTCTGAACTTGGCGCAGGGGCCGCCGGAGGGTATCGCCAACAAGCTGCGAACTTTGGGGCAGTTGGTTAGTTTGGCGTCTTATCGCCCCCGGACGGTGACTAATCCGCCCTGCCAAGATGTTGTAATGCAGGGGGATGATGTTGACTTGTTCCGGTTTCCTATCCTGCAATGCTGGCCGATGGACGGCGGGCGGTATATTACCCTGCCGCTGGTGATTACCCGCGACCCGGAAACCGGGGTGCAGAACTATGGCACTTACCGGATGCAGGTTTATGACCGCCGCACTACCGGGATGCACTGGCAAACGCATAAGGTCGGCGCCCATCACGAGCGCATCGGGCGGGAGCTGGGGCTGGACCGTATGGATGTAGCGGTGGCTTTGGGGGGCGACCCGGCTACGATCTGGACGGGTTCCGCGCCGCTGCCGCCGGATATGGACGAAATGGTGGTCGCCGGTTTCCTGCGGGAGGAGGGGGTGGCTCTAGCCAAAGCCCGCACCAGCGATTTGATGGTTCCGGCGGAGGCGGAAATCGTGCTGGAGGGGTATGTCCGCCTGGACGAACAACGCTCCGAGGGGCCTTTCGGCGACCATACCGGGTATTATTCGATGCCGGATAACTACCCGGTGTTTCATATAACCTGCATTACGCACCGCCGGCGGCCGATCTACCCGGCGACCATCGTCGGGCGCCCCCCGATGGAGGATTACTGGATGGGAAAGGTCACGGAAAGGATGTTCCTGCCGATGATTAAGACCATCCTGCCCGAAGTGACCGATATGAATATGCCGGCGGAGGGGGTGTTTCATAATCTGGTTATCGTTTCGCTGAAAAAGGAATATCCGGGGCAAGCCCGCAAGGTGATGCACGGGCTTTGGGGTATGGGGCTGATGAGTCTGGTCAAGGGCATCATCGCGGTTGACCATTTCGTTGATGTGCAGAACCTATCGGAAGTGGCTTGGCGGGTGACGAATAATATGGATCCGGCGCAGGATTTCGTGTTTACTACCGGCCCGATCGACGATTTGGATCATGCATCGCCGACGCCCAAGTTCGGCAGCAAGGTGGGGATTGACGCCACGATCAAGCTGCCGCTGGAAGGGGGGCGCACCCGGGAATGGCCGCCGGATGTGGTGATGAGCCCCGAAATCAAGGATCTGGTTGATCGCAAATGGGCCGGCTACGGCATTTCCTGAAATCCCGCAATCTTGCCATAATTCCATAGCGCCGGAAACGCAATGCAGGCCGCAAACGCCATTCGCGCCCCGCTGGTAAAGCTGCCCCGCTATCTGGGGGCGGTGCGTATTTGGGAATCGCTGTACGCCCTGCCTTTCTGCTATATCGGGATGATCCTGGCGTCGGCGGCATCGGGGGGTAGCGGCTGGCCGGGCTGGGGGGTGTTCATCTGGATCACTGTAGCGCTGACCGGCGTGCGGACTTTGGGGATGTCCGCCAACCGCTTGATCCATCGCAAGGAGGATGCCGCCAACCCGCGCACCCGGGGGCGTCATCTGCCCGCGGGGTTGTTGCGCCCGGCGGAAGTCGTTGGCCTTGCCGTGTTTGGGGCGGGGGTGTTTTTCTACGCGGCGTCGCAGTTGAACCCGCTGGCGCTGATGCTGGCGCCGGTTGCCGCGCTTTATGTCGTGTTTTACTCTTTCACCAAGTACGTCACTTGGGGCTGCCACTTTTTCTTGGGTTGGGCCCTGGCGATATCGCCGTCGGCCGCCTGGATCGCCGTCACCGGGCGGCTGGACCCGGAGCCGATGCTACTGTCTTTCGCCGTGGCGATGTGGGCCGGCGGGTTCGATGTAATCTACGGGTGCGCCGATTATGACTTTGACCGGGAATATGGCACGAACTCTCTAGCCAAGCGGTTCGGCATCGGGGCGGCGTTATGGACGGCGCGGGGGATGCACTTGCTAGCCGCCGCCGCGCTGCTGGCAGTGGGGCTATGGATGGATCTGGGGGCGTTCTATCTGGCGGGATGGGGCATCGCCACGCTGTTGCTGGCACTGGAGAATAGTCTGGTAAAGGCGGATGATTTGTCCAAGCTGCGCTCGCCGCTATTCCAGTACAACAGCGTTATATCGGTGTCGCTGTTGGGTTTCACCATCTTGGCGGTGGCGCTGTAATGGCGGGGCCGGTAATCGTGGGCATCACCGGGGCCAGCGGGGCGATGCTGGCGCGGGCGATGGTGGACGAACTGCTGCGGCGGGATTTGCCGACCGCCGTGATCTGCTCCAACGCCGCCCGGATGGTGTGGCTGGAGGAATTGGGCGGTTCGTTCAACGAAACGCTAGTGGAGTGGCAGGAACACCCGGCGTTTACGCATTACGCAGTCAATGATTTGCGGGCGCCCATCGCCAGCGGCTCCTATCCGGCGGCGGGGATGGCGCTGGTGCCGGCCAGCATGAACAGCATCGCATCGCTGGCGGCGGGGATCTCCGGCAACCTGTTGCTGCGGGCCGCCGACGTCTGTCTGAAAGAACGCCGCCCGCTGGCGCTAGTGCCGCGGGAAACGCCGCTGCATAGCATCCATCTGGAAAATATGCTCACCTTGAGCCGTATGGGCGCCGTGATCCTGCCCCCGGATCCGGCCTTTTACCTGAAGCCCGCTACGTTGGACGATGTAGTAAAGTATATAGTGGGCAAAGTATTGGTGGCCCTGGGCATTGACCGGGAGCTGCCGGAGGATATGCAGTATACCGGAGGGAGCATCTGATGGGTCTGACTTATATTCAAGGCCAAGTCAAGGGGGATGAGGGGCAAGAGGAAACCCTTGAGTTTCTGGTGGACAGCGGCGTCGCGTATTCCCTGCTGCCGTCGGAAACTTGGCGATCTCTAGGGCTGGAGCCATACCGCGAGGAGCGGTTCGTGCTGGCGGATGGCACGTCGGTAAACCGCCAAGTGTCTTATTGCCATTTGGCCCTGCCGCAGGCGCATGGCTACACGCCGGTAATCCTCGGCGAACCGGGCGATGACCAACCGCTGCTAGGCGCGGTTACGCTGGAAACTATGGGGCTGCTGCTAAACCCGTTCAGCCGCACCCTGCATCCCCTGCGGCTGCCGTGGCGACGCTGACCGGCGCGGCCCGGCAGCGTTATGTCGCCGAACTCTTTTCCCGCATCGCCGGCCATTATGACTTGATGAACGATGTTATGACGCTGGGGATGCACCGGGGATGGAAAGCGCGGACGGCAGCGCTGGCAACTGAGGCGCTACCCGGCCCGGCGCTGGACGTTTCCACCGGCACCGGCGATTTGGCCTTTCGCCTGGCCCGCCGCCCCGGGGCCGGGCTTACGGTGGGGCTTGACCTGCTGCCGGAAATGATCGCCCGGGCGCGAAGCAAAGCGCCCGGGCGCCGGGCGGGCAATATCAGCTTGATGGTAGGCGATGCGTTATCGCTGCCCTTTCCGGCGGGAACTTTCGCCTGCGCCACTGCCGGTTTCAGCCTGCGTAATATGCCCGATGCGCGGCAGGCCATCGGGGAAATGGCGCGGGTGGTGCGCCCCGGCGGCCGGGTGGCATTGCTGGAGCTTTCGCCGATGGAAACCGGGATCAAGGCGCGGCTGTTCCGGGTGTATTTCCACGGGCTGGTGCCGCTGATCGGCAAGCTGATCGCCGGCGACCGCGCCGCCTATACCTACCTTCCGCAATCGGTAGACCGCTTTTACGACGCCGGGGAGTTGGCCGGCATCTTGCGCGATGCCGGGCTGGCCGGGGTCGGCTACCGCCGCTTGGGGTTCGGCACGGTTTGCCTGCACTGGGGCGACAAGCCGGGGGGATAAGCGTTGCGCCGGCGCCCGCATTGGCGGATTTTGGACTGTAGATCGCCGCCCGTATGCGTTAAACTATAGGGCGTTGGCGTTTTTCCGGCGCCCCGGGCGATTGATACTTATCCTTAAAGCAAGGTTGGCGATGACCACGATGATTGACAAACTGTTTCCCATAATCCAGCGATATGAAGATCTAGAGTCGGCCATGGCCGACCCGGAGGTGGCCGCCGATTACGCGCGGGTGCAGGAACTGGCGCGGGAACGGGCGTCGCTGGAGGAACTGGTAGGCATCGCCAAGAATTACCGGGAACTGCTGGAGGAAATCGCCGACCTGGAGGCGCTGATCCAGGAAAACCCGGAGCCGGGCCTAGTCCAGATGGCGCGCGATGAACTGGAGGAAAACCACGCCCGGCTGGAAACGGCGACCCAACTGCTACGCACGGCCTTGCTGCCCAAGAACCCCAACGACCAGCGCGACGTCATCATCGAAATTCGCGCCGGAACCGGCGGCGATGAGGCCGGGCTGTTCGCCGAAGATCTGTACCGGGCTTATAGCCGCTACGCGCAAATCCGCGGCTGGAAAGTCGAAGTGATGGACGCCAATCCCACCGAAGTGGGCGGGTTTAACAAGATCGTGTTCGAGGTCCAGGGGCAGGGCGTTTTCAGCCGGATGAAATACGAAAGCGGGGTTCATCGCGTCCAGCGGGTGCCTAAAACCGAGGCGCAGGGGCGGATCCATACCTCCACCGCCACCGTCGCCGTGCTGCCGAAAGCCGATGAGGTGGAAGTCAACATCAACCCCGAAGATCTGCGGATCGACATTTTCCACGCCGGCGGGCATGGCGGACAGAACGTCAACAAGGTCGCCACCGCCGTCCGCATCGTCCACGGGCCGAGCGGGATTACGGTGGTGTGCCAAGATGAACGGTCGCAATACAAGAACAAGCAGCGGGCGATGTCGCTGCTACGGGCGCGGCTGTTTCAAGCGGAACAGGAACGCCACGACGCCGAAATCAGCCAGGCCCGCCGCTCGCAGGTAGGCGGCGCGGAACGGGCGGAAAAAATCCGCACCTACAACTACCCGCAGGATCGGGTCACCGACCATCGCAGCGGGGCCAGCATTCACGGCATCCCCCGCTTGATGGACGGGTATTGGGATGAGGTCATCGACCGGATGGTGGTTTGGGAGGAAGAGCGTCTGCTGGCGGCGGCGGGGCTCTAGGTTCGCGCGGCGATGGCCAGCATCCGCGAAACAATCCGCGCAACGCGCCAAACCCTTGAGGCCGCGGGCATCTCCGACGCCCGGCTGGAGGCCGAGGTGATGGTAATGGCGGTTATGCGGATGACCCGTCAAAACATTTTCGCGGAACAAGAGTCGGAGGTGGCGGCGCATCAAGCCGCCGAACTGGCGGGGGTTGTGGCGCAACGGCTGGAGCGGGTTCCGCTGGCGTACATTCTGGGCTACCGCGAGTTTTACGGCATCAATGTAGCGGTCACGCCGGATGTGCTAATCCCGCGCCCGGAAACTGAGGGCCTAGTCGAGCATACCTTGTTTATGGCCTTGATGGGGATGGAAACGCGGGAGTTGACCATCGCGGACGTTGGCACCGGCAGCGGGGCGATCGCGGTGAACTTGGCGATCCACTTGCCCGCCGCCCGCATCTACGCCGTGGATCTTTCCGAGGCGGCGTTGGATGTAGCAGCCTGGAACATCCGCGCCCACGCCGTCGCCGACCGGGTGCGGTTGGGCCACGGGGATTTGCTGGAGCCGCTGCCGGGGCCGGTGGATGTGATCGTCGCCAACTTGCCTTACATTCCTACCGAGAGCATCCCCACACTCCAGCCCGAGGTGCGCCAAGAGCCGCAACTGGCGCTGGACGGCGGCGTGGATGGGCTGGCTTTGGTGCGCCGGTTGCTGGCGCAAGCCCCGGCCAAGCTGAACTCGCCGGGCGTCATTCTGCTGGAGCTGGACCCGGAGCAGTTTCCCGCTGCCGAAACCGCGGCGCGGGAGCATTTTCCCGATGCGGAAATCGGCGCAGAGCAGGATTTGACGCGGCGAGACCGGATTATGGTGGTAAACCGGGCGTAGGCAGGGCGGCGGCGGGGTGGTTGAGATGGGCGCGTGGGGGTGGTATAATCGCCGGGTTATTTTGGGGATACGAGGTACTTTTGCGTCATTACGAACTTGTCGTCGTCCTGAGCCCGATGATCAGCCCCGATGAGGCTGGCCGGACTTGGGAGCGCATCAAAGGTTTTCTTACCAATCGCGAAGCGGAAATCGTCCACGAGGAACGCTGGGGTACGCGGCGTCTGGCCTATCCGGTACGCAAGGGGCAGTACCAGTTTCTTGAGGGAAATTACTGCCTTGCCCGGTTCGCTACGGAGCGGGCGTTCAATGTGGAGCTGGAAAATTACCTGAAGCTGGACGACCAGGTGCTGCGCTCGCTGGTCACGGCTACGCTGCCGGAGGATGAGCTGGCGGCTCATGCGGCGCAGACCCGCGCCCCGCGGCCGCCGCGCCCGGCGCCCGGGATGGGGCCGGCGGGGGATGCCCGGCCGGGCGGCCGGCCGATCCCGGGTCAAGGCGCTGCCCCATCGGCGGCCCTCGCTACCGCGCCCGGCTCGGCTCCGGCGGATGCGCGGCCGGCCGGCGGGCCAACCCAGGCGCCAGGCGCCGCTCCATCGGCGGCGGCTCCTCCAGCGGATCAGTCGCCGGCATCGCCGGCCGCCGATGCTGCTCCCGCCGCGGCGACTGCGCCCGCGCCGGCCGCCGATGCCGCGCCGCCCGATAGCCCGCAACCGGAACAGCCGTCAGAGTAACGGGGGGTAGCCTTGAACAAAATTATTGTCATCGGCAACGTTGGCCGTGAACCGGAAATGCGCTATACCCCCAGCGGGCAGGCGGTTACTGGCTTTAGCGTGGCGTCTAACCGCCGCTACCGAGGTTCCGACGGCGAGCAGCGGGAGGAAACCGAGTGGTTCAACTGTAGCGCGTTCGGGCGGCTGGGGGAAATCTGCAACCAGTATCTGACCCGAGGGCAGCAGGTATATATTGAGGGCCGCCTGCGGGGGCGCAGCTATACCGACAGAGACGGCCAGCCGCGCTATTCTCTGGAGGTAATGCTTACCGAAATGCACATGGTGGGCCGGCGCGGCGATAGCGAAGGCGGCGGCGGTTATGGCGGCGACCGCGGCGGTGGCGGCTACGGCGGCGGACGGGGCGGCAGCGAGGAGCCGCCGTGGGATGAATCCGATGATTTGCCGTTCTAAATTCAATGGACATTACCCTGCCCCGGTTTGCTTGGCAAGTTGGGGGCAGGGAATGATTGCGAGGGATTGAAATATATGACTACCGAAGCAGCGGCGCATACTCCGGCGGGGCCGGCTAACCGTCCTCCCGGGGGGCCGGGAGGGGGACGTCCGGGAGGCCGGCCCGGCGGCCGGCCGGGGGGGCGGCCGCGGGGGCGGTTTGTGCCGCGCCGCCGGGTTTGCACTTTTTGCGTGGAACATATCAAGATCATTGACTACAAGGACATCGACAAGATCCGGCGGTTCGTTTCCGACCGGGCGAAAATCGAGCCGCGCCGCCGCACCGGGGTCTGCGCCAAGCACCAGCGGGCTTTGCGGGTGGCGATCCAGCGGGCGCGGCATATCGCGCTGATTCCCTTTGTGGCGCACCATTCTTTTCCCAGCGCCCGCCGCTGATTCGCATCGACGTCCGATGCGCCGCATCCGATACCCCCTTGCCGGGAGTGCGCTATGGCCTTTGCCCGATTAGGCGGCCGGTTCCGGGATGCGTCCGGCCGGGCCGGGCGGCGCCGGCGTCTGCGCTCCGGGGATGCGCCGCCTTCCGATACGCCCGCGCCGGCGGAACGACGGGAGCGGCGGCGGCGGTATCTGTCCATCGGCATCGGGGCGTTTTTGCTGGCGGTGATTTTCGGCGTGACGCTGTTCGGGTATTACCGGGAGTTTTACCGCCCGCCGCGGATTTGGGCGGGCAGCGTCAACGATGTCGAGTTCACGATGGGGGATCTGGTGCAGCGTATCCGCGTGCTTCAGGGCGTCAACCGCTACCAGGGGGGGCGGGTGGATCTCAGCACCGTTCCTTTTGAGTATTTGCAGAATTTGGTGAACGCCGAAATCCTGCGGCAAGAAGCGCCGGGGCTGGGCATCAAGCCGTCGGCGGAGATCATTGACGCGGCTTTGCGGCGGCAGTTTCAGCCGGAGGACACCGAGGGGCAAGAGGTGGATCCGGGGCAACTGGAGCGGGAATTTCAGAATAATTACCAGACTTTCCTTACCGCTACCGGCCTGACCGATGGGGAATACCGGGTTATACTCGAGGAGGATTTGACCCGCGCCGGATTGGCGGCGATGCTGGCGCAGGAAATCGAAAGCCCGCTGGAGCAGGTGGAGGTGCGCTGGATCCGGCTGCCGATCGGCCCATCGGAAACCGGGGCCAGCGATTTGCAGCCGGATCAGGTGGCGCAGCGGCTGGAGGTGGAGGATTTCGCGACCGTGGCGCGGGAGGTTTCCCGTTCCGCGGGGTACGCCGACCCGTCGGGCTATGTCGGGTGGGTGCCTAAGGGGGCTTTCCCGAATCTGGATCCGCTGCTGTACGGGGATGATGAGCTGGGAACGGCGGCGCTTTCGCCGGGGGAAATCAGCAGCCCGTATTACGCCCGCGACGGCATATTTATCGTCCAAACCCTGGCGGGGCCGGAGCAGCGGGAATTGGGGGATCGAATCGGGATCAAGCTGACTTTGGAACTGGCTAACGGCTGGCAGGATCAGGCGCTTCAGGATGGAACGGCGGACGGAACGGTGCGAATGAATTTCAACAGCAGGCTCTATGACTGGGTTGCCGACCAGGTGCAGATCACCGCGCCGCGGGTGCCGGCGGATTCCAGGCAACCGGTGGTGAGGTAATGCCGATGGCGAGGGGCGATTCGGCCATAAATGTAGGGCTTATGGGGCTGGGCGTGGTGGGCGGCGGCGTGGCCGCGGCGTTGCTGCGGGATCCGTCGCCGGTGGCGGCCCGGGTGGGGCGGCCGGTGCATCTGCGCCGGGCGCTGGTGCGCGACGTCGCCCGGCGGCGGGATGTGGATCTGCCGGCGGGGGTGGTGACCGCCAATGCCGAGGATCTTCTGGATGACCCGGAAATCGATATCGTGGTGGAGGTGATGGGCGGGGCGGATCCGGCGGCGGATTATTTCCGGCGGGCGTTGTCCTCGGGCAAGCACGTGGTTACGGCCAATAAGGAAGTGATGGCGAAAGACGGGGCGGAATTGATGGCGCTGGCCCGGGAACGTCGGGTCAGTCTGCTGTTCGAGGCCAGCGTGGGCGGGGGCATCCCCATCGTGGGCTGCCTGATGAACGAACTTTCCGCCAACGCGGTTTATTCCATCCGCACGATTATCAACGGCACTACCAACTATATCCTTAGCCGGATGGCGGGCGATGGGCGGGCCTTTGATGCGGCGCTGGCCGAGGCGCAGGCTTTGGGGTACGCCGAGGCGGATCCGACTAACGATGTGGAGGGGATCGACGCGGCGTATAAACTTACGGTGCTGGCCACGCTGGCTTACGGCTGCCGTTTCCGGCCGGAGGATGTTTTCCGGGAGGGGATTTCGGGGCTGGAGCCGCAGGATTTCCGCTACGCCCAAGAATTCGGGTACGCGATCAAGTCGCTGGCGATCGCCGATATGGACGGCGGGGCGGTACAATTGCGGGTGCATCCGGCCCTGGCGCCCTTGGGGGGTATGCTCGCCAATGTCAACGGGGTGTACAATGCGGTGGAGGTGGACGGCGACCTCTGCGGGCGGACGCTGTTCTACGGGATGGGCGCCGGGCGGGGGCCGACCACCAGCGCAGTGTTGGGGGATTTGGTCGAAACCGCCCGCTTGGTGCGCGATAACGCCATCCCCGGCGGGTTGCGGGAACTGTCGGGCGGTTTCGCGGCGCGTTCCATTGACGAACTGCGGACCCGGTATTACATCCGCCTGATCGTGGCCGACCGGGCGGGGGTGCTGGCGCAGATCGCCAAAACGTTGGGCGACGGCGATATCAGCATCGCATCGGTGTTGCAGAAAGATGCCGACAGCGAAACGCAGAGCGCCGAAATCGTGATCATGACGCATCCGGCGCGGGAGTCGTCGGTGCAGCAGGCGTTGCGGGAAATCGGGGGGTTGCCCCCGGTGCGGCGGGTGGGGAATATGATTAGAATTGAGGAGTAAAGTTTCCCCGGTATGGGGGCGGTTTTCGCCGCAATCCGGGGAATGCGTTGGGGCGATATGGGCTTGGGCGTGCTGAAAACTTATCAAGACCTGTTGCCGGTCACCGAGGCCACGCCCATGATTACGCTGGGCGAGGGCGATACGCCGCTGATCAAGTCCAACCGCCTAGGGGCCGAGTTGGGCTGCCCGGATTTGTATTTCAAGCTGGAGGGCTGCAATCCTACCGGGTCGTTCAAGGATCGGGGGATGGTGGTGGCGATCGCCAAAGCGATGGAGGAAGGCAGCCGGGCGATAATGTGCGCGTCCACCGGCAACACCAGCGCATCGGCGGCGGCCTTCGGGGCGTACAGCGGGCTGCCGGCGCTGGTGATTATCCCGCGCGGCGAGGTGGCGATGGGCAAGCTGGCCCAAGCCATGGCCTACGGCGCGAAAATCATTATGGTCAACGGGAATTTCGACACGGCTTTGGCGCTGGTGCGCTCGTTCACGACCAAGCATGAGGTTACGCTGGTCAATTCGGTGAATCCCTACCGGCTGGAGGGGCAGAAAACGGCGGCCTTTGAGATCGTAGATGCGTTGGGCGATGCGCCGGATTATCTGTTTATTCCGGTGGGGAATGCGGGGAATATCACGGCGTACTGGCGGGGATTCCGGGAGTATCACGGGTTGGGGCGGAGCCGGACGCTGCCGCGGATGATGGGGTTCCAGGCGGAGGGGGCGGCGCCCATCGTGCGGGGGGAGCCGGTGGCGAACCCGCAGACCATTGCGTCGGCCATCCGGATCGGCAATCCGGCAAGCTGGAAAGGGGCGTTGGCGGCGCGGGACGATTCCGGGGGCGCGATCGATATGGTGTCGGACGATGAAATCCTGGAGGGCTACCGGCTGCTGGCGTCGCAGGAGGGGATCTTCTGCGAACCGGCGTCGGCGGCGTCTTTCGCCGGGCTGATCAAGCTGCGAAAGCAGGGGCTGGAGCTGGCCGGGCGGCGGGTGGTATGCGTCTTTACCGGCACCGGACTCAAGGATCCGGACCTGGCGGTCAGCAGCGTATTGCCGCAAACGGTGGTGGTGGAGCCGACGCTGGAGGCGGTAGAAGCCGCGGCGTTATCTTGACGGGGCAGTAATCCAAATTGATCAGCCCCTTTCCCGAAAAAGGGGCGGACGAGGGGGAATCACGGTCGAGCAGAGCCGGATACGGCGGGCGGTGGCCGATATACTCGAGGCCGTAGGGGAAAACCCCGGCCGGGAAGGGCTGGCGGAAACGCCGCTGCGGGTAGCGCAGATGTGCCAGTCCCTATTCGCCGGGGTCGGCGTCTGCGCCGCGGACGCGATTGACGCGGTGTTTGAGGCGGATGCCGCGGATCCGGTGGAGGTTAGCGGGCTGGTGTTTCATTCCATCTGCGAACATCATTTGTTGCCCTTTTTCGGGGAAGCGCGGATCGGGTATGTGCCGCGGGCCAGCATCGCCGGGGTGAGCAAGCTGGGGCGGGTATTGGAAATCGCCGCCGCCCGCCCGCAGGTGCAGGAACGGCTGACCGGGGAGGTGGCCGATGCGATTTATCAGGCGTTGCAGCCGGAAATCGTAATCGTGGAGCTGGATGCGGAACATTTATGTATGTCCATGCGGGGGATCCGCAAGCCCGGAGCCAGGATGCGAACCGCAGCGGTCCGGCCGGAGCCGTCAGGCTATGCCGACCGCTTGAGGGAGAACAGAGAAAAATTATTAAATCTGATGCACAACAGTTAGGCGAGGCGCAACAGTTAGACGTGCCGGTTGATCCCATCCCTTCGTTTGACGATGCGGGGGGGGAATGGGATTCGGCGCTGCGGGATTCCCCGGCCGCCAGCATTTTCCTGTCGCCGCAGTGGCAGCAGGTTTGGTGGGCGAGTTTCGGGGCCGGGCGGGAAATGGCGGGGTTCAGTGCGCCGGGGGGCGTGGCGTCGCTGTGCCGGACGGGGGGCGTCATCGGGTTCGTCGGTTCGCCCGACACTTTCGATTACAACGATTTTCTGGCGCGGCCCGGGATGGAGGATGATTTTTACCGGACGCTGCTGGATGTAATCGAAGGATGGGAATGGGACACCCTGAAGCTGGATTCGCTGATTGAGGACTCGCCCACGTTGGCGCATTTGCCGGATCTGGCCCGGGGGCGGGGGTATGCGGTGGCCGTGGAGTATGAGGACGTCACTTCCGGGGTGACGCTGCCGCCGGATTGGGATCGCTATCTGGGGTTGTTGACCAAGAAAGACCGCCACGAACTGCGCCGCAAGCAACGCCGGCTGGATTCGCAAACCCAATGGCGGGGCTATTGCCTGCGGGATCCGCGCGAGGCGATGGCGGCTTTCGATGATTTCCTAGCGCTGATGCGGATGAGCCGGGCGGACAAGGATGATTATATGACCGCGGAACGGGAGGGGTTTTTCCGGGCGATCGGGCGGCGGATGGCGGAGCTGGACCGGCTGCGCCTGTTTTTTATGGAAATCGACGGGCGCCGGGCGGCGGCGAGCCTGTGTTTCGATTACCGCGGCGCCCGGCTGTTGTACAATAGCGGCTACGATCCGGGGCTTTCGTATTACAGCGTGGGGCTATTGCTGCACGCTATGTGCGTGAAAGATGCGATCGAGTCGGGACTGGAGTATTTCGATTTTCTGCGCGGCCCCGAACCGTATAAGGCGCATTTGGGCGGCCGGCAAAAGAGCCTATACCGAATGGTGGTAAAACGAAGTTGAGCGTTGCGCGCGTCGCGTTCATCGCGTTCCACGCCTGCCCCCTGGCGGCGCCCGGGCAAGGGAAGTCGGGGGGAATGAATGTATACGTCCGGGAACTGTCGCGGGCGTTGGGCGAATCGGGAACCCCGGTGGACATTTTCACCCGCGAACACGAATACGGCCACGGGATTGCGGATATCGGCCCCGGCGTCCGGGTGATCCATTTGCCCGGCGGACCAGCGGCGGCGGAAGTCGGCCAACTCTACCCCCATCTGCCCCGGTTTCTGGAGGAAATGCAGGGATTCCGGCGGCGGGAGGGCGTGGATTACGATGTGCTGCATTCCCATTACTGGCTTTCGGCGTGGCTGGGGCAGCGTTGGGCGCGGGGGATGGGGATCCCCCATGTGGTGACTTTTCATACCTTGGGGCTGATCAAGATGCAGTCGCGTGCGGGGGAGCGGGAGCCATCGGAACGGGAAGCGGCGGAACGCGAGGCGATGCATACCGCCGACCGGATAATCGCGTTCAGCGGGCATGAGCGGGACGCGATGGCGCGGTGGTACGGGGCGGATCCGGGGCGGGTGACGCTCGCGCCCTGCGGGGTGGATTTAGCCAAATTCCGCCCGTTGAATCAGGGGGAAGTCCGCAAACGGCTGGGACTTAACGGGGAAAAAGTGCTGCTCTATGTGGGGCGGGTGGAGCCGCTGAAAGGGCTGGATTTGCTGGTGGAAACCGCGGCGCAGATGGAGGCGGGCGAGGCTAATGTGCGGATGATGGTCGTCGGGGGCGGCGGCCCCGGCGAGCCGGAAACCCTCCGGGTGCGGCAATTGGCGGAGGAACGGCAGGTCGCCGGGCTGATCGATTTCGTGGGGCGGGTGGATCACGATGATTTGCCGCTGTATTACAACGCCGCGGATGTGTGCGTGGTGCCGTCCTACTATGAAAGTTTCGGGCTGGTGGCCCTGGAGTCCATGGCCTGCGGTACGCCCGTGGTGGCGACGCGGGTCGGGGGGCTGCCGACGATTGTGCATCACGGGCATACGGGGTATCTGAAGGCTTGGCGCTGCCCGGAAGCGTTTGCCAATTCGGTGGAAATGATCATATCCAGCGCCGGGTTGCAGGAAAGTATGGGGGCGGCGGCGCGGCGGCGGGCGGAATTGATGGGCTGGAGCAATGTGGCTTCGCTGATTTCCGGGGAATACCACGCGCTGACCGGCGGTGAAACCCGGCCCGGTGAGTGACGCGATGGCCTCGCCTGCGCCCCCCGGCGGAAACCGCGGCGCGGCGGCGCGGCCGCGGCCCTGGCGATGGCTGCGCCGGATCGCCGGCCATTTCCAGCGGACGCTGGTCGCCGGGGTGCTGGTGATGCTGCCCATCGGCATTACCGCGCTGGTGCTGAAGTTCGTTTTCGACCTGCTTACCCCGATCCTGCAACCCGTTACCGATTTGCTGCCGGGGCCGGACATTTACGGCACCGGGCTGATCGCGCTGCTGATCCTGATCTATGTAGTCGGGCTGGTTACGGCCTTCGTGCTGGGGCGGCGCATTATCAACATAGCCCACCGGGTTATGGAACTGATCCCTTTCGTCAAGGGGATCTACAGCACTACCCGCACGGCGGTGCAGTTGCTGGGGGGCAGTCTGGGGGAGGAGCCGGGCAACAAGTATACCGGCGTGGTGCTGGTGGAGTTCCCGCGCCCGGGGATTCATTCCATCGGGCTGGTCACGTCGCACATCAACGACCCCGAGGGCGAGGATTTGCTGTCGGTGTACATCCCTACCACGCCGATACCGTCGTCGGGGTTTTTGGTGATTGTGCCGTCCAGCCAAGTGATAACCACCGATATATCGGTGGAGGATGCTATGTCGGTGGTGGTTTCCGGGGGGATACTGATGAACCGGGTTTTCGAGCGAGCCGGGGGCGGCGGCGGCTCGGTGTTTGACGATACGGATGACGCCAGCCCGAAACCATAGGGCTTGACGCCGGCGGCAAGGTTAATGGAGGTTTTGGATGATGAATGATGCCCCGCAGCGGGTTCTGGTAGTGATTCCCCATCCGGGCGATGCGGAGGTCTGGTGCGCCGGGAGTTTGGCGCAATGGATCCAGGGCGGCGCGGCGGTGCGGTATGTGGTATGCACCGACGGCGGGAAAGGGACGGCGGATCCGTCGCTTTCGTCCGCGGACCTGGCGGCGGCGCGGGAACGGGAGCAGGCGGCGGCGGCGCAGGGGCTGGGCGTGCGGGAAGTGGTGTCGCTGGGGCGCCCGGACGGAGGGCTGGAGGATACCGACGATTTCCGCCGGGAGCTGGTGCGCCAGATCCGCCAAATGCGGCCGGAGGTGGTGGTTTGCCCGGAACCCTACCGCAAGAACCTGGCCTGGCACCGCGACAGCCGCATCGCCGGGCAAGTGACGTTGGACGCGGTGTTTCCCTGCGCCCGCGACCATCTGCACTTTGAGGAACTGTGGCGCGACGAGGGGCTGGAGCCGCATAAGACCGGCACGGTTCTGTTCTGGGGAACGGAAACGCCCGACACATTCATTGACATCGGGGCGTGGCTGGAGACCAAAGGGCGGGCGGTCAAGGCGGGCCAGACCCGGCTGGCCGGCCGGGATGAGGGGGAAATAGACGCCTTCATCCGGCGGCAAGCGCGGGAATCGGCCGGCGATTCGGGCGGGGAATACGGCGAGGCGTTCCGCAAAATCACTTTCCGCACCTGATTTTGGGCGCGGCTTTGGGCGCGGGATTAGAGGGGCGAACCGGCATCGTCCAGCATCGCGCCGCGGAGCAGGGGGATCGGCGGGGCGCCGTAGGACAGCAGTCGGTCGTGGAATCCGCGCAAGGTGTAATCCGCCGGGCGCTGGCGGCGGTAGTCGTCGCGCAGCTTGAGGATCATCAGCTTGCCGAGGGTGTAGTTGAGATAGCCGGGGTCGAAAGTTCCGCGCAGGGCTTCGCGCCGCGCGGGATGTTCGCCCATATAGGCGTGATCCACGAAAAATTGCGCCGTCTGGTCTACGGTCATATCGCCGGTATGCATGGCTACGGAACAAACGTAGCGGCAATTGCGAACCAGGGCCTCCAGCAGTTGGGTCAGCCGCAGATGGGGGCGGCCCTGCCCGTAGCCGGTTTCCAGCATCATCTGCTCGGCGTAGTGGGCCCAGCCCTCGCTGAAAGCGTAGGATGTGGCGGCGCGGTTAATCAAGGGCAAGGGGTTGCCGTAGCGGTTGTGCAGGCTGTGGACGAAATGGCCGGGATATACTTCGTGAATGGAAACGATTTTCAGCGTGTCGTAGTTGAAATTGCATAGCCATTCCTCGGCCTGCTGCGGCGTCCAATGAGGTTCCACCGGGGTGATGTAGTAGAACGATTCGGTGGCGCGGGTTTCCAGCGCGCCGGCGCTGTCCATCGCGGCAAAGGCGTAGCGCATATATTCGGGGGTTTCCACTACATAACAACGGTCGTCGGCGCCATTGGCCGGGTTGGGGGGCAGGGAAATGATGTCGTAATCCAGCAACGCCTGGCGGATTTCGTCCAGCAGATCGCGGGTATCGGGGATCAGCGCGTCGGCGGCGGGATGGCGGCGGCCGATGTCGTCTACGATTTCCCGCACGGTTTGGCCGGGGGCGATGGATGCCGCCACTTCGCGGATACGGGCGAGGTTTTCCTCAAGGTTGGCCTGGCCTACGGCGGCGATGCGCTCCAAGGGCAAGTCCAGTCCCTCGCCGGTAGCCAGCATCCGGGAATACAGCCGGGGCCCGATGGCGAAATCGTGGCCGTCCTTTTGGGCGCGGGATTGCAGCTTTTCGACAAATTCGTCCAGAGCGGCGGCGGCGGTATTCAAGGCGGCGGTGAAACCGGCGGCGATGGGCGGGTCGTTGACCTGCGCGGCGAAAGGGGCCAGGCCGGCGCGGTAGAAGCGGGCCATTCCGGCATAGCTTTCGATACTCATCTCGGCTACGGGGCGGGCCAAGTCATCGCGCAGCGCGGCGTCGAGGGTTTGCAGGAAATCGGGTACTTGACGCAGGGCGGATGTAGCGGCTTGCAGTCGATCCGGCAGCGGGGCGTAGTCGCGGCGGATGTAGCCGCCCATATTCAGAAACCCGGCCTGCCGCATCGGGTTGTTTTCCAGCGGGCGCAATTCCTCAAAAGTGAACAGCTCGCGCTCCAAGAAAAGCGCCAGCATTTGGCGGGAAAGCCACCCGTCCGGGTCTGACGGCGGGGCGGGGAGGGCTTGCAACTCGGCGATCCCGCGGCGGATTTCCCGTATCCGGCGCGATAGGCCGGGCGGGGAAAGGTCGGGCAGCCGGCCGTCGTACTCGTGGCGGCCGATGCGGGCGCCGGCGGTGGGGTAGAAGCTCCAGTGTTCCTTGATCAGTTTCTCGGCCAAGACGTTGAAACCGAAATCGTTGCCGTTGCTGGCGGTCATCGGCGCAATCCTGCGTTTTGGGTGGGGGGATTGGGCGGTCCAAAAGATCATCCTTCGACAAGCTCAGGATGATCTTTTGGTAGCAGCAAGATGATTTCTTGGCCGCGGCGGGGTGATTTCCTAGCCGCTGCGGGGTGATTTACTGGCTTGGAATGGCGGGATGGGCCGCGCGGGTGGGGTTTAGATGACTTCGCTGATTTGGTATTGGGGGGAGATGTCGGTGTAGTTTTTGATGTCGCCGATGATTTCGCGGCCGTGGGTTTTGAAGCCCTCATGGACTTCGTCGGCGGTGTTGAAGTACAGGGTAGCCATAGCGCGGAAGGGGGCGGGGGCGCTGGGGTCGGCGGCGGATATGCCGCGCTCCAGTTCGCTGCGGCTGAGGCCCATCGGGTCCAGCAAGCGGTGGACGGTTGCCATGTGAGGGCCGGCCCAGTAGTCGAAATCGAAGTTTTTGGCTTCCTCATTGGGGTACAGCACGGTCACTTTTATCATCGGGGCTGCTCCTTCGGCTATGTTAAAGTTGCTGGGTAGTATAGCGTATAATGGGCGGCGATGGGGCATATGTGCGGGTCAACCTGCCAGCGCAAAACCTGGCAGCCTTGCCGAACCTGCCGGACTCCGGGCGGGGCGCGGGTTGTCCAGCTTGACGCCCGCCGGCAAAACCCGTCAACCCGCCCAACGGGCAATACCGGCAATCCCACGCCCCACGAAAAGGGCGCCGCGGCGGATCTGTATCTTGACAGCGTATCCTACCGCCGGACAGCGAAAAATATGGGGGAGTACTTTGGGCGGGATATGGATCCTACTGTCGTTTACAAACGGGTTAGGGATCTATCGAAAAGGCGGATGATGTGCTACGCCCGATGAAGGTTGACACCGACGGCGTCTGGGTTGCCGTCAAAGTTGGCGGCAAGAATTATTGGCTTTTCAATGTGATGGATTCCCAGACCCGATTCCTGCTGGCGGCATATTTATCGCCAACGCGGACAACCCGGGCGGTGGCTACGGCGTTGGCGTTGGCGCGGCAACGGTCGAACAACCCGCCGCGGCAAGTCAAAACCGATGGGCTGGCGTCGTACCGCGATGCCGTGCCGCGGGCTTTTACAACCCATCCGGTGAAACCCGTCGGCTCCAAGGGCATCCGGACGCAAATCAACAACAACCTGAGCGAACGGTTGCAGGGAACTATCAGGGATAGGGACAAAACCCTGTGTGGGCCGAAGGCGCCGGAAACCGAGCAAGCCTATGTTGACGGGCTGGTTACGCATTACAACTATTTTCGCCCTCACGAAAGCCTAGACGGGAAGCGGCCGGCGGAAGCCGCGGGCGCGGAACCGTCGTTTGACAGCTTGGAGGATGTGGCGGCGATGCAATCCGGCTAAAGGGGCTCGGAATGGGGAATTATCGAACCTTTCCCTACTATGGCGGAAAGCGCGGCTACGGCAAAGCGGAATGGATTGCATCGTTCCTGCCGCATACGCCGGATAGCTGCTATATCGAACCGTTTGCCGGGATGACGGGGGTGCTACTGGCGCGGCCGCCGGTCGATATAGAAATTCTTAATGACGATAATGGGCGGATAGTCAACTGGTGGATGACGGTGATAGACGAGTCTGAGGAATTTGGACGGCTGATTGATTTTATGCTTTTTTCCCGCGCCGAGTTCCGATGGGCAAAGGCGAATATGGACAACCCGGATTTGACGCCATTACGCCGGGCGTTGGCGTTCCATGTGGTAGTGGAACAAGCGGTAGTGCATAGCTATATGATTTCCGGGGGGTGGGGGGCGGAAAATTACTCCCGCTGTCGGGTCTGTGGCAAGGATTCGGGCGGCACATATAGCGGCGATAGCCGAGAGGTTACGCGATGTGCCGCTTGAATACCAAGACGCCTGTGACTTACTGGAGCGGGTGAAAGGTTGCGATTATGCGGTGATCTATGCGGATCCGCCGTATCGGACGGCGGATGTTAGCGCATATCCGATAAACGATTTGGACATAGACCGTTGCGTTGAATTACTGGCGGCGCAACGGGGCGCGGTGGGGATTTCCGGCTACGGGAACGAGTGGGATATGCTAGGTTGGCGGCGGGTTGAACGCCCGGCGTTGCGGCGGCAGATAAAGGGCAACAGCGAAAACCGTATGGAGGTTTTATGGTTGAACGACAAGGCATCCGCAACGCGGCCGGGGCTATTCGGGTAAATAACCCAGCAAATGCAACAGAAGAATTTTCTGCTCTTGTCAAGAGGTCTCGCTGTTCAATATTCAAGTTGCCATGGATGGCGGTCATGGTCCTTTCGTCTATCCCCGTCTGTGCGGGGGAACCCCGGCTATGCGCCCCGAAACCCGAAAGAAGGGGGGGCTATCCCCGCTTGTGCGGGGGAACCTCTGTAGGTGTATCCGGGCAAACGATAACGAAGGGCTATCCTCGCCTGTACGGGGAACCGCCTCCTTTGCCGGAGCTTTGCCCGCGTTCGCCGGTCTATCCCCGCCTGTGCGGGGGAACCCCGTCATCGGTAAAGGAGTTGACCACCGCCGGGGGTCTATCCCCGCCTGTGCGGGGGAACCACGCCCAGGTTAGTCGCGCCCTCCGGTATCACGGGTCTATCCCCGCCTGTGCGGGGGAACCGCCATCGCCCGGATCGACTTGTCGCCCGATGATGGTCTATCCCCGCCTGTGCGGGGGAACCACCGGCACGACCGCCTTTTTGGAGCGGACATACGGTCTATCCCCGCCTGTGCGGGGGAACCATCCAGCACCGCCTTTTCGCCGCCCCGTTTGTCGGTCTATCCCCGCCTGTGCGGGGGAACCATTCATCCTGTACATCATCCGGGGGGGGAACGGGGTCTATCCCCGCCTGTGCGGGGGAACCGGCGTAACCCGCCAGTACCGGGTGCAGGCGCGGGGTCTATCCCCGCCTGTGCGGGGGAACCCTGGTCGCAGTTGATGCGGCCGCCCGAAACGCCGGTCTATCCCCGCCTGTGCGGGGGAACCCTGGTCGCAGTTGATGCGGCCGCCCGAAACGCCGGTCTATCCCCGCCTGTGCGGGGGAACCCCTGCATGGCTGCCGATCCAGGACACGGGCGGCGGTCTATCCCCGCCTGTGCGGGGGAACCTCGCATCGCGCAGGTCATCAGCGCGGCTGATCGGGTCTATCCCCGCCTGTGCGGGGGAACCCCAAGATAGCCCATTCCCAAGTTACAAGGTTGCGGTCTATCCCCGCCTGTGCGGGGGAACCCCGCGGTCACCGCGGTAGCTGGCCTACGTCCGGGGTCTATCCCCGCCTGTGCGGGGGAACCCCGGCGTTCACCATCCCCGACACGCCGGAATCCGGTCTATCCCCGCCTGTGCGGGGGAACCCCTCCCGATTGGCGCAAGTGCCGCTGTAAACGGGGTCTATCCCCGCCTGTGCGGGGGAACCTGATGCCGCCGGCAACTGGAGCGATTATAGTAGGGTCTATCCCCGCCTGTGCGGGGGAACCTCCGTCAACTCTCGCCGCCGGCTTTCCAGACCCGGTCTATCCCCGCCTGTGCGGGGGAACCTAGACTGTGCTGGCTTAGGCAACTCATAGGCAAGGTCTATCCCCGCCTGTGCGGGGGAACCGCTACCCACCGGCTTGCCGCATTACCCGCCAGCGGTCTATCCCCGCCTGTGCGGGGGAACCGCGATACGGACCTGGCGATAACTATGGTGACCGGGTCTATCCCCGCCTGTGCGGGGGAACCAACACCAAGGGCCGTTTTGTCGGCGATGATAAGGGTCTATCCCTGCCTGTGCGGGGGAACCAAGGGGTAGCCCGCAATCAAATAACCCAGCAGCGGTCTATCCCCGCCTGTGCGGGGGAACCTAACATCATTGCAGTATACCGGTACTTGCCTTTGGTCTATCCCCGCCTGTGCGGGGGAACCGCAACCACCGGGGGAAATTGTAGATTCCTTTGCGGTCTATCCCCGCCTGTGCGGGGGAACCCGAACCATGGCCGAAATACACCACGCCGGCGACGGTCTATCCCCGCCTGTGCGGGGGAACCTCCGCCGTCGATTCCTCCCCGGCGACATAGCAGGGTCTATCCCCGCCTGTGCGGGGGAACCAACACTGGCACAAGGGTTGACGCCCCGGCGGGGGGTCTATCCCCGCCTGTGCGGGGGAACCACCATGGTGGGGGGCGGGACCACCGCCCATCCCGGTCTATCCCCGCCTGTGCGGGGGAACCCTCCGGTTCTGTTCGCATTTTAGCTACGGAAAAGGTCTATCCCCGCCTGTACGGGGGAACCTCGGTGACGGAATACGGTCCATCAATGGCGGTGGGTCTATCCCCGCCTGTGCGGGGGAACCCTATGGAGTACACGCTGCGCTCCGATGGGGTAGGGTCTATCCCCGCCTGTGCGGGGGAACCCACAAGCCGCTTTTTTCTAGCGTCAAGGCTAAGGGTCTATCCCCGCCTGTGCGGGGGAACCCCCCACGCCCACGGAATCCACGCCGGAGCCGCCGGTCTATCCCCGCCTGTGCGGGGGAACCGTCCACGATTGCCGTTGCGCCCACTAACTCCGAGGTCTATCCCCGCCTGTGCGGGGGAACCCTCCTAGTCCCGATTGGCCCGCTACGGGCTTAAGGTCTATCCCCGCCTGTGCGGGGGAACCGGTGCCGCGGGTCGGTAATTTTGGTCGTCATCGGGTCTATCCCCGCCTGTGCAGGGGAACCGACCACGACTGCGACGGCCCCGGCTGCCCCCACGGTCTATCCCCGCCTGTGCGGGGGAACCCCGTCCAGGAATGCACCACCTCGCCGCCCGTCAGGTCTATCCCCGCCTGTGCGGGGGAACCGCCGATGCGTTGTCGGAAGTGCGAAGGTTGCGCGGTCTATCCCCGCCTGTGCGGGGGAACCCTTCAGGGGTTGGCGATGGGGTTGCCAGGGTTTGGTCTATCCCCGCCTGTGCGGGGGAACCCCCTGTCAAGCCATCCCGCCGGAATCGACGCCGGGTCTATCCCCGCCTGTGCGGGGGAACCTGGCTATGAAATAGATATTCCTTCGGGCGTCGAGGTCTATCCCCGCCTGTGCGGGGGAACCATACCGCAGAACCCGGCGGGCTGGTATTTCCTAGGTCTATCCCCGCCTGTGCGGGGGAACCGCCGTTTTCCGGCCAGCCCGCGGAATAGGTTACGGTCTATCCCCGCCTGTGCGGGGGAACCGTAGGGCCGAAGGTTGCCGGGGGTAGTTCCAGCGGTCTATCCCCGCCTGTGCGGGGGAACCCCCGGACTCATCATCCGCACCTTTCCCCAAGTAGGTCTATCCCCGCCTGTGCGGGGGAACCCTCCAGCGCCCCAGCGCCCCCCCGAACGTTAGGGGTCTATCCCCGCCTGTGCGGGGGAACCCCGCCGCTCTCTGGCCGGGGCATACAGCATTTTGGTCTATCCCCGCCTGTGCGGGGGAACCGCTCACGGCTACCGCTCCCGGCGTCCGCTCAGCGGTCTATCCCCGCCTGTGCGGGGGAACCAAGCGTCAAAAACAAGCAATGCCCCCCCAAGCCGGTCTATCCCCGCCTGTGCGGGGGAACCCACTCTACGTCCGCGGCGCGGGGGTTGCCAGGAGGTCTATCCCCGCCTGTGCGGGGGAACCCGGATGGCGATACGCAAGCGCAAGGGGCGGAAAGGTCTATCCCCGCCTGTGCGGGGGAACCAACCGCGGGCCAGTGGCCGCCGGATATGCCAGCGGTCTATCCCCGCCTGTGCGGGGGAACCAATCACGGCCCAGCGGAGGATCGTGTCGCAGTCGGTCTATCCCCGCCTGTGCGGGGGAACCTTATCAGGGCCCCGCCGGCGTGCTACAGCCGGGGGTCTATCCCCGCCTGTGCGGGGGAACCGGCGTCCATTGTGGCCCCTGCGAGGAGGCGGAGGGTCTATCCCCGCCTGTGCGGGGGAACCGGGACAGTATAGCGCAAGCCGATAAGCTCGCGGGGTCTATCCCCGCCTGTGCGGGGGAACCACGCTGTCGTCGCAGACTAACCCGCTCCAGACGGGTCTATCCCCGCCTGTGCGGGGGAACCACCGGCACTGCTCCGGCGGCGCATAGCTCGCCAGGTCTATCCCCGCCTGTGCGGGGGAACCCCCGTAAAGCTCCCCGCCGCCGGTATGCTTAGGGGTCTATCCCCGCCTGTGCGGGGGAACCCGTCGTCATCATCGGCGGACTGCTCCACCACGGGGTCTATCCCCGCCTGTGCGGGGGAACCAGCGGCGCCTATCCGTAAGCTCCCATAATCGGGGGTCTATCCCCGCCTGTGCGGGGGAACCCTTGTCTAATGCGGCCGGTGGGCGAGGGGGGGCGGTCTATCCCCGCCTGTGCGGGGGAACCATCCGCAAACCATAAGCCCTCTTTTTTTGATCAGGTCTATCCCCGCCTGTGCGGGGGAACCCGCATCCGCGGCGGTGGCGGCCTGGCCGATCCGGGTCTATCCCCGCCTGTGCGGGGGAACCTGGACGAGGCTGGCCGATATGGGGGGTGCTGGGGGTCTATCCCCGCCTGTGCGGGGGAACCTGGACGAGGCTGGCCGATATGGGGGGTGCTGGGGGTCTATCCCCGCCTGTGCGGGGGAACCTGGACGAGGCTGGCCGATATGGGGGGTGCTGGGGGTCTATCCCCGCCTGTGCGGGGGAACCGAGGCTTGGGGCGGTGATAACTGCGCCGCTGGCGGTCTATCCCCGCCTGTGCGGGGGAACCTGGCGGATGCTTGATCTCGACTTCCTCGACTTGGGTCTATCCCCGCCTGTGCGGGGGAACCGGCGTCACGGGCGGGGGGGCGGCGTGAAACTGCGGTCTATCCCCGCCTGTGCGGGGGAACCGGCGGCGTGAAACATCGGCAACCGGATGGGGGGGGTCTATCCCCGCCTGTGCGGGGGAACCGCGTAGGGGTTGGCGTAAGCGGGTCTATCCCCGCCTGTGCGGGGGAACCCACATCGGCGACAGGTTGCGGATCGATGTTGACGGTCTATCCCCGCCTGTGCGGGGGAACCCACATCGGCGACAGGTTGCGGATCGATGTTGACGGTCTATCCCCGCCTGTGCGGGGGAACCCACATCGGCGACAGGTTGCGGATCGATGTTGACGGTCTATCCCCGCCTGTGCGGGGGAACCTTGGCGTCTGGGGCGGCGGCGGCGGCGGTTTCCGGTCTATCCCCGCCTGTGCGGGGGAACCGCCCCTAATAGGTAAGCCCGTAGCGGGCGATATGGTCTATCCCCGCCTGTGCGGGGGAACCCACGCCAACCCCCACGCCCACGCCAACCCCCACGGTCTATCCCCGCCTGTGCGGGGGAACCCTATCTGCGCCCACATCCGGCGGCGCCCCCGCAGGTCTATCCCCGCCTGTGCGGGGGAACCATGGCGACAAAAGCAAAGGCGGACTCCTTTGCCGGTCTATCCCCGCCTGTGCGGGGGAACCCTAGTCCATTGGGCGAAAGAACAGGGGCTGAAGGGTCTATCCCCGCCTGTGCGGGGGAACCTGCCGTTGCCGTTATTATTGCCGTTATCATCACGGTCTATCCCCGCCTGTGCGGGGGAACCTGCCGGTTATGGCGACCCGTAGCGCATCCTCGAGGTCTATCCCCGCCTGTGCGGGGGAACCAACATCAAATATCAGGAACGGCAGGAAGGCCCGGGTCTATCCCCGCCTGTGCGGGGGAACCGATCGCGAAAAGCCCAGCGATTCCGCCGATAGCGGTCTATCCCCGCCTGTGCGGGGGAACCTTGATCCAGCCGCCAACCGTCGCCAGCGCGAGGGGTCTATCCCCGCCTGTGCGGGGGAACCCGCTACGACCACCCCGCCGACCAGCAGCCAAAGGGTCTATCCCCGCCTGTGCGGGGGAACCCAACCCGCTGCTGGCGGCGGGGGGCGTTACCGCGGTCTATCCCCGCCTGTGCGGGGGAACCTCCCTTTCCGGCCTTTTGACTGCCCCCCCGTGAGGTCTATCCCCGCCTGTGCGGGGGAACCTTACGCGACCGCGGCGGCGGGGAATGGGGCGACGGTCTATCCCCGCCTGTGCGGGGGAACCGACTCCTGGATGTATCCGCTCTGGGGGCGCGGAGGTCTATCCCCGCCTGTGCGGGGGAACCCCGCTTTGGATTGCCGCGGGGCGCCCGTCAACCGGTCTATCCCCGCCTGTGCGGGGGAACCCTGGTAGGGGCGCTGGCACATCCGGCATAGGGAGGTCTATCCCCGCCTGTGCGGGGGAACCACTATCACCGCCGAAACAGCCGCTGGACTGACCGGTCTATCCCCGCCTGTGCGGGGGAACCGGGATCATCCTCGCCTCAGCTTTAGCCCGAATGGGTCTATCCCCGCCTGTGCGGGGGAACCTGGTTGCCATAGCGGACTCCTCGCAGGGGCGGGGGTCTATCCCCGCCTGTGCGGGGGAACCAGCGGCTGCCATAAAGCCGGGCGGAAAAGACGGGGTCTATCCCCGCCTGTGCGGGGGAACCTTACGCGACCGCGGCGGCGGGGAATGGGGCGACGGTCTATCCCCGCCTGTGCGGGGGAACCTTCTGGATGGGGGTCGGCCCCATATTCTTTGGGGGTCTATCCCCGCCTGTGCGGGGGAACCGTAGACGTTATTGGCCGTTCGAACCACGGCGTCGGTCTATCCCCGCCTGTGCGGGGGAACCTGGTTGCCATAGCGGACTCCTCGCAGGGGCGGGGGTCTATCCCCGCCTGTGCGGGGGAACCTCTGGTCGTGGCTCGACACGCGGGCATAGCAGAGGTCTATCCCCGCCTGTGCGGGGGAACCGCCCCCCACAACGCCGCCAACCGCCGCATTCGGGGTCTATCCCCGCCTGTGCGGGGGAACCACTATCACCACGGAAAAAGCCGCCGAACTGACCGGTCTATCCCCGCCTGTGCGGGGGAACCCGTGACGCCGCCCCCGATTTTCAACCCCCTTAAGGTCTATCCCCGCCTGTGCGGGGGAACCTGGCCGAGGGGTTTTTGGCCGAGGGGCTGACGGGGTCTATCCCCGCCTGTGCGGGGGAACCCCTGCGAGGAGGCGGTGCTGGGGGCCATCCTGAGGTCTATCCCCGCCTGTGCGGGGGAACCTGGCCGAGGGGTTTTTGGCCGAGGGGCTGACGGGGTCTATCCCCGCCTGTGCGGGGGAACCCCTGCGAGGAGGCGGTGCTGGGGGCCATCCTGAGGTCTATCCCCGCCTGTGCGGGGGAACCTGGCCGAGGGGTTTTTGGCCGAGGGGCTGACGGGGTCTATCCCCGCCTGTGCGGGGGAACCCCTGCGAGGAGGCGGTGCTGGGGGCCATCCTGAGGTCTATCCCCGCCTGTGCGGGGGAACCGGGCCCCGGGTGGTGTATGGCCGGGTGGGGGCGGGTCTATCCCCGCCTGTGCGGGGGAACCGGGCCGCCGCCGGACCCGCCAAAGCAGACAGCGGGTCTATCCCCGCCTGTGCGGGGGAACCTCCGTGCGGGGGCGGGCCGGTGCTGATTGGGAGGGTCTATCCCCGCCTGTGCGGGGGAACCGCCGTCGGGTGGGAGTTCCTATCCGGCGGCGGCGGTCTATCCCCGTCTGTGCGGGGGAACCGGTGGTGCTGGGGCGGGCGGCGGAGGGGGCAAGGGTCTATCCCCGCCTGTGCGGGGGAACCGCCGCCCGGCAGGGCGACTTTGAGGTCGCCTCCGGTCTATCCCCGCCTGTGCGGGGGAACCCCTGTCCCCCGGCGCAAATCCTCGTAGCCCAAGGGTCTATCCCCGCCTGTGCGGGGGAACCCGCTCCGCCGCCGCTATTACCACCGCATCCGGCGGTCTATCCCCGCCTGTGCGGGGGAACCCCGCCGCCGCCAATTCCGCCTCCACCTCCCGCAGGTCTATCCCCGCCTGTGCGGGGGAACCCCAAGCACACCTCCCCCGCCGGATACTGGATCGGGTCTATCCCCGCCTGTGCGGGGGAACCTGCATCTGGAGCGACGCGGGGCTGAAAATCAAAGGTCTATCCCCGCCTGTGCGGGGGAACCTTGGGGTGGATCCCCAGCATAGCCGCCGTCCGCGGTCTATCCCCGCCTGTGCGGGGGAACCCGCTCAAGGCGCTGGGCTGGCCGGAGCAGGCGGGGTCTATCCCCGCCTGTGCGGGGGAACCCGCTCCAGCAGGGCGCCGGCGATGCGGACGGCGGGTCTATCCCCGCCTGTGCGGGGGAACCAGCTATGGGTACGAATAGGCTGGAGCGCTGCGGGGTCTATCCCCGCCTGTGCGGGGGAACCGGACGCGCCAGTGTGGTATGGTCGGAGCATCTCGGTCTATCCCCGCCTGTGCGGGGGAACCCGGCGGCGGATGCCCGCTCCGCAACCTCCCGCAGGTCTATCCCCGCCTGTGCGGGGGAACCCCCGCCGCCGCCGCAAGGAAAGGGATTCCGAGGGGTCTATCCCCGCCTGTGCGGGGGAACCCGGCCGCGCGGTTGCCGGGCGTATCGGGCGCGGGGTCTATCCCCGCCTGTGCGGGGGAACCAGCCTATGGAGGGCGGGGGCGGCGTGAAACTGCGGTCTATCCCCGCCTGTGCGGGGGAACCTCACGGGCGGGGGCGGCGTGAAACATCGGCAACGGTCTATCCCCGCCTGTGCGGGGGAACCCCCCCCGCCGCCCGGCCGGTGCCTATCATCCGGGGTCTATCCCCGCCTGTGCGGGGGAACCTTGATTGCGTCAATCTCATCATCCCCCCACTCGGGTCTATCCCCGCCTGTGCGGGGGAACCGTGGCACTCCCCCGCCGCCCGGAATCCCCCCCGGGTCTATCCCCGCCTGTGCGGGGGAACCATTATACCACGGCCGCGGGGCGAAACCGGAAAAGGTCTATCCCCGCCTGTGCGGGGGAACCCAGGTGCCAACGCTGGCGGCGGACGACGACCGCGGTCTATCCCCGCCTGTGCGGGGGAACCGTGAACGGCAGCCCCGCCAAGCCCAGCGGCGAGGGTCTATCCCCGCCTGTGCGGGGGAACCGGCTACGTCTGAATGGCCGGGGTATGTGGTCGCGGTCTATCCCCGCCTGTGCGGGGGAACCCCGGTCAACTTTCGACCGTTTTGCGCCGGCTAAGGTCTATCCCCGCCTGTGCGGGGGAACCTAGGCCAGCAGCTTATCCGCAAAACGATATATCGGTCTATCCCCGCCTGTGCGGGGGAACCCCGCGCCAATTTCGGAAATTGGCGAAAATCCGAGGTCTATCCCCGCCTGTGCGGGGGAACCTAGCACAAAAGCCGGGCGAATCAATCGCCCGGCGGTCTATCCCCGCCTGTGCGGGGGAACCTGCATCTGGAGCGACGCGGGGCTGAAAATCAAAGGTCTATCCCCGCCTGTGCGGGGGAACCGATCAACGGTCGCCTTTTGTCCGCGCCGCCAAGGGTCTATCCCCGCCTGTGCGGGGGAACCCCAAGGGCGCAGAAGGCCGCAACCTAGAGCAAAGGTCTATCCCCGCCTGTGCGGGGGAACCATTGGCACCCGGACATAAACGGGCGGGGCGGTGGGGTCTATCCCCGCCTGTGCGGGGGAACCCCGGGGCAAAGTCGCGGCGCCAGCGGCGGATGTGGTCTATCCCCGCCTGTGCGGGGGAACCGAGTGGCCGGCGGCAATCGTATGGGGTGTTGCGGGTCTATCCCCGCCTGTGCGGGGGAACCGTCTCGATCCCGCCCGTGTAAGTCCGGTCGGCAGGTCTATCCCCGCCTGTGCGGGGGAACCGCGACGCTTACGGATTTTAGCGCCCCCTTGTAGGGTCTATCCCCGCCTGTGCGGGGGAACCTCCTCGATACTTAGCCCCTCCAGGCTGGCAGGGGGTCTATCCCCGCCTGTGCGGGGGAACCTGGAACGCCAACTGCCGCCGCCGGCACTTATACGGTCTATCCCCGCCTGTGCGGGGGAACCTGAAACTATCAATAGCAATGCCGACACGCCAATGGTCTATCCCCGCCTGTGCGGGGGAACCTATGTCAACCGCAACGGAAGGGGATGGGATTACGGTCTATCCCCGCCTGTGCGGGGGAACCGGATCCTGCCGCCAATGCCGCACCCCTGGTAACGGTCTATCCCCGCCTGTGCGGGGGAACCTTACCGAGGATGGCGAGGATGGTAATGTAATAGGGTCTATCCCCGCCTGTGCGGGGGAACCCACTGTAATAACCACCGCCAACGCATCCGCCAAGGTCTATCCCCGCCTGTGCGGGGGAACCGGATAGTAACAACGCTAACGCACAAATTGTCAAGGTCTATCCCCGCCTGTGCGGGGGAACCAATATACCGCGGGACAATGCAATAGCCGATGCGGGTCTATCCCCGCCTGTGCGGGGGAACCGAAGTGGGGCGCTGCTAAGGCAAGGGCGGCCAGGGTCTATCCCCGCCTGTGCGGGGGAACCGCGATGTAGTACTCGATACACTGGTTGGGGTATGGTCTATCCCCGCCTGTGCGGGGGAACCAAGTGGGGGCGCTGCTAAGGCAAGGGCGGCCAGGGTCTATCCCCGCCTGTGCGGGGGAACCAGCGCGGCGGCGTTTTCCGGGTCAACGGACTGGGGTCTATCCCCGCCTGTGCGGGGGAACCGAATCCTCGCCCGGCAAAGGGGCGCCGTGGCCGGGTCTATCCCCGCCTGTGCGGGGGAACCGTCGGTAAGCCGGTAGAACACGTGCCTCACGCTGGTCTATCCCCGCCTGTGCGGGGGAATTTGGGGTTGGGGCGATGGGGGGTCTATCCCCGCCTGTGCGGGGGAACCGGCTTTTGTCCGAGCTGGTCTATCAGCGGTACGGGTCTATCCCCGCCTGTGCGGGGGAACCTGGTTGGTGGCCTACGATCCGGACGCCGGGGCGGGTCTATCCCCGCCTGTGCGGGGGAACCGTTTCACCTGTGGCTGACAGCCAGTGCGACTGGGGTCTATCCCCGCCTGTGCGGGGGAACCAAACGGCCTATTCACGGTCTACGGCGATCACGAGGTCTATCCCCGCCTGTGCGGGGGAACCGAAGTAGGCCCCGCAGTGCCATTTCGCCCAGACGGTCTATCCCCGCCTGTGCGGGGGAACCGGCCGCGGGCAACGGCGGCAACGGGGACGGCGGGGTCTATCCCCGCCTGTGCGGGGGAACCGCGGTGCCTATGATCGTGAACGGACAACCGGGGGGTCTATCCCCGCCTGTGCGGGGGAACCGTAATGCGTGCTGCTGCTCGGCACCATGAAATAGGTCTATCCCCGCCTGTGCGGGGGAACCTGCGCCACGTACAGCACCGAGCCGAGCCAAGCCGGTCTATCCCCGCCTGTGCGGGGGAACCTAACCCACCGGGCAAGCAAGGCGCAGGCCAGCGGGTCTATCCCCGCCTGTGCGGGGGAACCAACAGCGCCATCCGGTGGCCTTTTCCTCGAAAGGGTCTATCCCCGCCTGTGCGGGGGAACCTTCCTGATCCGGCAAAAGGATCGTACACGCTGGGGTCTATCCCCGCCTGTGCGGGGGAACCTCCGGCGGGCCGATGCATCCGGCGGGGCGGAGGGGTCTATCCCCGCCTGTGCGGGGGAACCCCCAGCACGTCATCATGCGCATCCCGCCACGACGGTCTATCCCCGCCTGTGCGGGGGAACCGCCGGAGGGGTAGATGACTTTCATCGCGCTGGAGGTCTATCCCCGCCTGTGCGGGGGAACCCATAGGAGATCGCCCGCTCCAGATTCTGCCGGAGGTCTATCCCCGCCTGTGCGGGGGAACCCACGCCCCCGGCGAATGGAGGGGTTGCGGATCCGGTCTATCCCCGCCTGTGCGGGGGAACCACGGGCAAGCGCATAAGGAAATACCGCGGGATGGGTCTATCCCCGCCTGTGCGGGGGAACCGGGGGCGGGGGGGGCGGCGGTTTTTGCCTCTGCGGTCTATCCCCGCCTGTGCGGGGGAACCTGGATCCCCGCGCTGGCACTCCCCGCCGGATGGGGTCTATCCCCGCCTGTGCGGGGGAACCTGGATCCCCGCGCTGGCACTCCCCGGCGGATGGGGTCTATCCCCGCCTGTGCGGGGGAACCGACGCCGGCATCGACTACGCGATATCCGGCGAGGGTCTATCCCCGCCTGTGCGGGGGAACCGATTCGTCACTGACCACCCACTTGATGGTCGGGGGTCTATCCCCGCCTGTGCGGGGGAACCCCGAACCGACCATGTTCGCGATAGTCGGAGGGGGGTCTATCCCCGCCTGTGCGGGGGAACCCTACGCCGGTGGTGCACCCGCAGGGGACTAGGGGGTCTATCCCCGCCTGTGCGGGGGAACCCCAGCAGGGACTGTCGCAGGATGATGCGTATATGGTCTATCCCCGCCTGTGCGGGGGAACCACCGTCAAGCCCGCCGCGATCGAACGGGCGCTGGGTCTATCCCCGCCTGTGCGGGGGAACCTAGGCGAAAGCCCTTTCCGCCCCGCCGTGCCGGGGTCTATCCCCGCCTGTGCGGGGGAACCAGGGTTGCGGATCCGCTTGCAACCCCCATCCGCGGTCTATCCCCGCCTGTGCGGGGGAACCGCGAAGTTTCGCCACCAAAACCCCGCCCCGCCGGGTCTATCCCCGCCTGTGCGGGGGAACCTTGACCTCGGTCAACGCCGCCCGCCAAGGCGACGGTCTATCCCCGCCTGTGCGGGGGAACCCGGCCATCCGCAGGGTGATCGCGGCCTGCTCGGGGTCTATCCCCGCCTGTGCGGGGGAACCAGCCCATGCGCTACTAGGCGGTTGATATGATGCGGTCTATCCCCGCCTGTGCGGGGGAACCTTCCGAAGTGTTGGCGTTGGTCGAGAAGAGGAAGGTCTATCCCCGCCTGTGCGGGGGAACCCTGCGGCGGCGAGGTCGGGCGGGCATTGCCGGAGGTCTATCCCCGCCTGTGCGGGGGAACCACCGGAGCCCAGACCGTAAACGAATACGACAACGGTCTATCCCCGCCTGTGCGGGGGAACCCAAGTCAACGCATTATTGCGCCAATTTGCGAAAGGTCTATCCCCGCCTGTGCGGGGGAACCAGCCATCGCCCGGATCGACTTGTCGCCGGATGAGGTCTATCCCCGCCTGTGCGGGGGAACCGGTTTCCGGCGGCCGGGGCGGCATATCCGGCAGGGTCTATCCCCGCCTGTGCGGGGGAACCTGCGGCCGGATAGGTACTTCGCCATAGGTAAAGGGTCTATCCCCGCCTGTGCGGGGGAACCAGGTTGCGCTTGCGCCGGCGCTGCTTTTCCAGCGGTCTATCCCCGCCTGTGCGGGGGAACCTCCGCCTCCCAGCTCGACACCGCCGCCCGGCGCGGTCTATCCCCGCCTGTGCGGGGGAACCTGGAGGAGTACGTCACCGGCTTGCCGGCATCGGGGTCTATCCCCGCCTGTGCGGGGGAACCTTTGCAAGCGTCGCGGATTGCGATACTGCGCACGGTCTATCCCCGCCTGTGCGGGGGAACCCAACCGCCACGCATCGCCGCTATGGTTGGCCTCGGTCTATCCCCGCCTGTGCGGGGGAACCGATTTCGGTTTTGATCGCTTTCCAGTTGGCGGCGGTCTATCCCCGCCTGTGCGGGGGAACCCGATCAGTCGGGCGGATGATTTGCGGCAGGCGAGGTCTATCCCCGCCTGTGCGGGGGAACCGTCTTGGCGCTGGCGATGATGTTGTCGGCATAAGGTCTATCCCCGCCTGTGCGGGGGAACCTGGTAATCCGCCCTTTTCTAGGGATTCCGCCCCGGTCTATCCCCGCCTGTGCGGGGGAACCGGCATAGGCATCAGCGACATAGACAAGGGCGGCGGTCTATCCCCGCCTGTGCGGGGGAACCTAGTCGGGATGAAATGCCGCCCATCGTTCCCGGGGTCTATCCCCGCCTGTGCGGGGGAACCCGCCCGCGCGGCCGCGGCGAAACCCGCACCAGCGGTCTATCCCCGCCTGTGCGGGGGAACCTAGGTTAGAATAGTTGTACCAGACGCAATGCGAGGTCTATCCCCGCCTGTGCGGGGGAACCCGGCCGCCGATGTAGCGCCGGGGGTTTCGGGGGGGTCTATCCCCGCCTGTGCGGGGGAACCCGCGGCGGCCTCGCCTTCGCTGGTAGCCTCTGCGGTCTATCCCCGCCTGTGCGGGGGAACCCCGGCTTAACCACCTGCGCCGCGATGAGTCCGAGGTCTATCCCCGCCTGTGCGGGGGAACCGTCGGGATTGCTCAGAGCAATCCCGACAAACTGGGTCTATCCCCGCCTGTGCGGGGGAACCATGTCTGCTGGCGCAACGAAGACGCGGTTGAGGGGTCTATCCCCGCCTGTGCGGGGGAACCCGGGTGCTGTTGCTGGCGCAAGGCTATGACCCGGGTCTATCCCCGCCTGTGCGGGGGAACCTCCTCCAGCTCAGGCCAAGCTCTCAAGCGGGCGGGTCTATCCCCGCCTGTGCGGGGGAACCGGGGCGGGATGATGCCGGAAAATTACGAACTCGGGTCTATCCCCGCCTGTGCGGGGGAACCTTCACAGCCGGACAGTCCGCCGAAGCCTTGCAGGGTCTATCCCCGCCTGTGCGGGGGAACCGCGGCGGACGCTAGGGTCTGGTAGCCGTACTGCGGTCTATCCCCGCCTGTGCGGGGGAACCCAGGACATCCCGCACCTGTTCGACAGTCAGCAGGGTCTATCCCCGCCTGTGCGGGGGAACCGTGTATCGGCCCCATATCAGCCCCCCTAATTTAGGTCTATCCCCGCCTGTGCGGGGGAACCCCTGGATCGAGTAGCGCCGGACTCGGCGCGTGGGGTCTATCCCCGCCTGTGCGGGGGAACCGCGCGTGGTTGACGCCCCCCGCCGATGTTCGGAGGTCTATCCCCGCCTGTGCGGGGGAACCAACTTAGACGCTGGCAACGGAATCAAAGTCTACGGTCTATCCCCGCCTGTGCGGGGGAACCGTGCATAAGTGACCATCCGCCACCGCCCCTGGGGGTCTATCCCCGCCTGTGCGGGGGAACCTCTAGCCATTTCGCACATCCCCGATATCAATAGGGTCTATCCCCGCCTGTGCGGGGGAACCATATTCTTTTTCGCCGCCCGTAGCCGCATATCCGGTCTATCCCCGCCTGTGCGGGGGAACCTTCGCAACACGATGATTTACACCGAGCATTGTGGGTCTATCCCCGCCTGTGCGGGGGAACCCAAACATCCCCCGGCTTAATAATCCGCCCCCACGGTCTATCCCCGCCTGTGCGGGGGAACCCCACTGGCCTAGCAGCATCATCCGCGGCGCGGGGGTCTATCCCCGCCTGTGCGGGGGAACCGGTAGTCAACCTTGACAACCGCCGCCCCCCGAAGGTCTATCCCCGCCTGTGCGGGGGAACCATCGATTCCGCCGCGGATTGCCGGAATTGGCGAGGTCTATCCCCGCCTGTGCGGGGGAACCGAGCTGGGGGGGCCGCTGCCGGATATTTTCTGCCGGATATTTTCTCGGGTCTATCCCCGCCTGTGCGGGGGAACCCCGGCTTGTCTATCCCCGCCTGTGCGGGGGAACCCCTTGTACTGTGATACTTTGGATTATGAGTTATCAAGGTTTCGGTCAGCGGTATTTTACCAAATGTACTCCGTCAGCGTCTACTATCCTCTTGGGCGCTTCTCCCAGCGTCCTGATTTGCTGTTCGCCGGTTGCCGCCGGGTCCCGCCAGGTCATCACTATCGCTCCGTTGCCCAGCTCGAGGTGCCAATCAGTCAATACTTCCCAGATCCGGTCCCGGATGCCGCTGGTCATGTTGGGGCCGGTGTATACTCCCGGCGCGATCTCCAGCATGGCCGAGGCCAGGAACCCGCGGTAACGCGGTTCCACGTTTACCGTTACGACTACTGTCATATCATTTTTCCTTTTTGGTCCGAGCCTTCTTCGATGTTCTCTCCGTCGATGTATGAGAGAACGTTTGGGCCGATGTCCGAATTTTCCAAGTTCATCTCCATCGGGGCGACATCCTGGAAAAGGGTTTTGATGCGTTCGATCATTTTGGAAATCACCCGCTCCTTTCTCATCAGCTCTCCGGTCAGCTTGCGGGTGTGGCGTTCGATGCCCAGTTTCGGATCATCCATGACTTCTTTGGCCGATTGGAAAGCGGCCGGCAACAGGATGGTGTCTCTGAACAGATCCGCGATGTCCAGGGCGAAGGCTTCGCCGCTGTGTTCGTGGATGAACCCTAGTTGAGGGATGGCGCCCACGGCGGTCACGGCCACTACGGCCGCAGATGTCACCGCCACCGAGGCATGGTTGATTGCCTGATTGGGCAGGTCGGCCCATAAAGGGTCGGATCGGTCGTAGCGCCGGCGCCGCCAGTCGATGCCGTATCGCTGCGCCAGCAGTTGATAGGTGCGCTTCATGCGCGCTCCTTCTACGCCCCGCAGAGCGTTTAGGTCCTGCTGGGGCAGCACTTCGCCCAGTCTCAGTGCGTACATCTTTTTGGCAATGGTGATGCGGCTGCCGAGCTGGTCGGCCCAAGCGCGCATCTGGCGCCGCGCTACGTCCGAGGTGTCGGGCATAATCGGCGGGGCAGTGTAGCAGCGTACGCCGTCCTCGCCTACCGCCACCAGCGCGGCGCCATGGCGCGCCATCAGCCGCAGGGCGTCGTGGCTTACCGTCGATCCCGGTCCGAGTAAAATCATGGATAACGATTGGAAGGGAATCCCGTATTCGCCGCTTTCCAGCGGGCTGTCGGTGTCCGGCCCTCCTTGCCGGTCGAACCGGAGCGTTCCGTCGCGCACCGTCAAGTTTCCGCGGGACAGCCATAGCAGCCCGTGGCGGTCGGCGTGGGGTATTCTGGCGGTTTCGAGTCCTAGTCTGCCCTTGAGCATTTTCGTCTCCCGGCTGGTCTGTTCCTAGTCGCCCGATGGGACTCTGCCTGGCTGTTTCAGCAGCAGCATTCCGTATCCATAGGCTCGGTGCCGGCCCACGCCATGCTTCAGCAGTTCCATGAATGCGGCTGGGTCGCCGATGACGAGGGTTCCCTGCATCAAGGCGTCAGGACCTTCGATGTGGCGGGCATGATGCTTTCGGAAGGCGCGGACCCGCTGAAAGGACTTTAACCAGGCGGACTCCAAACGGGCGCCGCCGTTTCTTTGCAGGCGTTCCGACAGCCAGTCCCGGTAGACATCCTCCCGGCTGCGGGTTTCCTTTCGGCTGTCCAGCGCTTGCATCATGAAGGCGTCGTACTCGGCTATGTGGGTTTTGCCGTTGTTGCCGACGGGCCTTCTGACTCTGCGGGTGGGGTGAATTCGAACCTCGAAGCCCAAGCGTTTGCCGGTCTTCCAGCTTGATGCTACCGGCTTGCTCTCCAGCCTGCTGAGGGGCATCGCTTTGCATTGCAGGGGGTCGGCGTGTATATCCGCGGTTTCTTTCATTGCTTCGGCGTCGGCGGTTCCGTAGCCGTACAGAAAGCCGGTTGACTGGTCTCTGGGGATTATCAGACGGAAGGGTTTGGGGGCCAGTTCGCCGAAAGACTCGGTGAGCAGGCAGTGCATGGCATGGTCGGGGTCCGCCAAGCGTTTGCCGCCCATCCAGCGGTGAAAATCATTAACGCTGATTTCGGCGCGTATCATTTGCAGGGGAACCGTTGCGGTGATCATTCTTGCCGCCCCTCCTCGGGTTGGGCCGGGTTGTCTTGGTTGGCGGAGAAATTTTCGCGGGGAATCCTGCCCTCGTGGACCAGGCGCCCGCCCCCGTGCAGGCCGGAGAGCCAGTTGCGCTGGTCGGTGAGCATATAGCTGTGGGTGAAGCCAATATCGTCAACCCCCTCGTTTTGGGGCCAGATGGTTCTTATGTTGGATGTAGTCGAACCTACGTCGGCCAAGGGCCAGGCCCGCAACGCGTCCAGAGCGGTAGCGCCGTCGCGGAAACCGGCGAACAGCGGGGCCGATGGCAGGCAAGGCTTGCGCCCGATGAACAGGGGCCGCGCCGGTTCTTGCAGGGCTGTTGCCAGTTCGTCCAACGTCGGCGCGTCGGATTCGGGATGCAGGCGCAGGGCTATGGTTACGCGCATATCGGCGAAATAATCGCGGTAGCGCAGATGGTTCTGATATGTTCCTCCGGCGCGTCCCTCCGGGCGGCCGCGGGTGGTCCAACCCTGCTCAGAGTTGTTTATGGCGGCAGATTGAAAGTCGGTCAAGCGCACTCCGCCGGCCGGTTCGCGGTCGATGCGGGCGGCGAACACCAGCCGGTCTTGCAGGCTTTGGTGGCGTTCCCATTCTATGCGCCGCCAGCCCAAAGCGTTGGCGAACAGACCGGTCAGCATCGAAGTAGCCGGGAAAGGTCTGATGACGCCGTAGTTGTCAATGGTTTCACCGCCGAAGGACATCAGCGGGGATTCGAGGCGCATAATCAGGTGGCGGGGCATTATGACGCCTCGCCGCGGCGGATTGCGCCCGCCGCCCAGCTTGCCAAATCGTCAAGGCATAGAGGTTCGGCGTTGGGAACGCTGCAATCGTCCATCGCCATCACCCGCCGCGTTTCTTTCGCTCCGTAGCAGCCGTCCAGCTTTGTTAAGTAATGGGACAGCGAATCCACTGCCTTGCCGGTCTGGGGATCCGATGGCTTGCGGTAGGCGTTGGCCAGACTGCGCGGCTGACGGGAGCCTGCTTCCACCAGCATAAAGCAGGCATACTCGTAAGGCGCGGTGGATCCCAGCTTGGCGCCAGGCGATACGGTGGCGATGAGATGGATGAGGTTGTGAATTACTTGGGCGGCCATTTCTTTGTCGGCGTTGTTCCATTGGTCTGCATGGCACCCCTCCAGGTTGGACACCAGACCCGGAACGTCCACGACTACGTAGCCGTAGAACAGGCCGGCGGTCAGCTCCATATCGCCGATATGGGCCGCCCCGGCGTCTTCATCTTCGCGCTGCAAATCGTCTACGACGGAGAAGTAGTCGCTTTCGCTTTCCTCCCGGTGCACGGTGAAAGCGTGGGCTACGTGGACGGCGGCTTCAATGTTGGCGCCGGGATCGGAGGTGACCATGCGCCCGAACAACGCGCCCTCGACCCCGCCGGGTAGAGTGGCCGATTCCCGAAAGGCGCGGAAGTTGTTGCCCTCGCCGCGCCGGGCATTGAAAAGCTCCGTGGCGGCATCAGCGGCGGCTTTGGCGTCATTGGTATGTTCGGCGCAGATAGCGGCGGCTTTCGTTTTCAGGTATTCCACTTCCGGCAGCCCCAGCAACAAAGGCTGGCGTCCGGTTTCAGATGTGCCGCCGCTGCCGTATACGCCGATGTTGAATGCGTTTTCAACGGCCGTGATTACCTCATCGGATATGCCGCCGGATTCTCGCAAGGGGTCTATTACCATGCGCTCGACTACATTGCGGGAGCGAAGGGCTGATGGGGCGTTGGCGATGTTGCGCAACGAGAATTCATCTTCGGCGACTCTCCAGTGGCGTTTAAGGCACTGGGAGGAAATGCGGGTGCGCACCGCGCCGCCGAAAGGCATTCTTTTGGCGAGGCCGCTATCATCCCGGTTCAGCAACGCCGCCGGGTAGGAATGCAGGGTGTGGATTTGCAGGAACCTGGGGGTGGTCATTATGGCAACTCCTGAATGAGTCTGCCCCTGCGTATGCAAGGGAATTTCCTAATCGGATGCCGCAGTCTGCCGCTGAGCGCGGTAATAATCGCGGGCGATGCGGCGGCGGGATTGTTCAGCGGCTTCTTCGTCGTAGCCGTCATTTAGGATAAACTGCGCCATTTCCCGCCAGTTAAAAAATATATCTTTCGCGGCCATCATCCGAAACATCCGGGCTAGTAGCGTCCGCAACATATCTTCTCGGGACGTAAGCAGACGGTTAAAGCGCATCTCGCTGTAGCCGCCAGCATACAGAGCCCGGCCTACCGGGATAGCGCCGTCGTGAGCGGTGCGGGTAGCGCCTTCCCCGGTGTTCGTCGGCGTCATTAGGGCTATGCCGTGGAGAATCAGCGCCCACTTGTTTTCTACAATTTGGCCGTGTTCCAACAGGTTATCTTCCGCCAACAGTTTCCAGAAAATGCCCGGTCTGGCGCTGTCGGGATCCATTCGGCGCAGGCCGGCCAAGTCTCCGCGGCTAAAATCGGCGCGGGCCATCTTTCTGGCATAACCGACGGCAATGTTGCCCCAACCTTGGCTTCCATCGGACGGCCCCGGTGGTTCCGGTGTTTCGGCTATTGATGCGGTGGTCACTACTTAACCCTCCTGATTGGCTTCGGTGAACGCTTCAGGCACCCCGGTATTCATTCTCAACCGTCCCTCGAACAATCCTTCGGCGTTGACCTGCGCCTTGTAGCGATAGGCTGCCGGGCAAGGCAGAGATTCCATGGCCTCATTGAGCAAGGCCCTGGCATGATCAATTACCCCGTCATTGCCATTGTTCAACCAATTTTTGCGGATTTCGGCCCGTTCGCTTACATCGGCCTCAAACTCAGTTTGCAGGTCATCGAAAAAGCAGGCGTCTACGATTTCGTCCAGCCGGTCCAGCCAGGCACGGGCGAGGGCGCGATGCTCAGGGCTGGCATTGTCGCTCTCGCCCCGGGCCAGGAACGTTTGGATGGCGTGGCTAAGGATGCGTTGGATTGTACCTACGTTCTGGATACGGGACTGGGCGATGTCGCCCAGTTCTTGGGTTTCATTGCGGCGTTGGATAGCCATTTTAACTTTGTGCCGGATGGGAATGATACGTTCATAATAACCTTCGGTTTTGCCTTGCCCGCGCACCATTGCGCGGGCTACTAACTGCATATCGCTGGTCGAGCGCCTCTCGGATTGAGTCGCTTTCAACAGTGCCGGAGCGGTCCAGTCAGATGACGTCAAGTATTCTGTGACCCGCTTGTAGTTAAACCCGCCAGCGCTCAAAGTCAGCGGCAGCCCGCCCCGGCCGGTGTTGATGGGAGTCCAAGGATCGCCGGTTTTGCCTTTTAGAGATTTCCCTTCGATGCGTGACGCTTTTGATGTTGCGCGTATGCCGAATAGACCGACACCCGGGGCGTAACGCAGCCGGATGCGGCGGCATATTTCTATGTACAAAGGATCCAGGCGGTTCGGCAGCAACGTTTCCGCCGCCGTGCCGTCCCAAGTCAGAGTCCACAGCAAGCTCGCGCCGCCATCGATCATAGGAAACTCGTCCAAGAGCGTAGTGCGGCACTCCAGCAAGGCGATGATGTCGCGGCGGACGTGGGTTCCGGGGCTTTGAGTGGCTGGGGCAAGGGAGAAAGCCGGCCGGTTTCCCAAGCCGCCGTTCATTCGGGAGATGCCGTAATTTCCAGCGCCGCCAAATCCCTCCATCGTCTGCAATGAGACTAAGGCGAAAACCCAATCATCAACACCAGCTTGTGTTGCTACGGACGATTTTAAGTCATGATTCTTGGAGGTGACCAGCATATCCAGTTCGTCGGGAGTTGATTCCTCGCTTTTGTATTCCTTTTCCCGTTCTCTGGAACTTGCAGGGGGCTGCATAAAAGCCGGTTTGGTAATGTCGTCAACCACCAACTGCCAGGGCTCGTCGCCGGGCCAGTCCGGTGTCAAACCGCGCATCAAGCCTTGCCATTCATCTGCATCGACCGGCAGTTCGCTCAGGCCGGCGCGGTGCATCGCCATCGCCCCCAACTGGACGAGAAAGGCGTGCCAAGCGTGACGCTGGTGGGGGCGCAGCGCGGGGAAGGCGTCCACCTTATCGGCCATCAGCGCGGCGTATACCTGCGGCAGGGACATACATTCGGCGGGGCCGCCGGTTTGGGCGATGCGAATCAGCGGTTCGGTCAAGATGTTCAGCACAGGCTTACCTCGCCAAGGATTGGAACAGGAGTTTCGATAAAGATTAGAGGCTCCTTTTATGCTTGTCAAGCCGGTTTTGTCATTCCGGGAACAATTGCCTGGGGCCGCGCCGGCTAGGCCCGGCGCAGCCCCAGGCGGTCGTAGCGGAACTTGCGGTCGCAGGCGCTGAACTCGAAGCCGCCGTCAACCGGCGTTGGTTGTACTGTGTCGGGAATTTCTTGGCCGCCCAGCCAGCGCGATGGCGCCGCTATCCGGTAAATGGGTTGGGATTGGTCCAGCGGGCTGGCCGGATGGGGGGCAAAATGCAGGTCTATGCGGTCGTCGCCCGTGCGGGTGCGTATGCGCTCCTCGTCGTTGGGGAAAAGCGTTTCCCGGTTGTCGGCGAAAAACGACTTGCCGAAATTGATGGTGTCGTTGCGGGCGGTTTGGGCTTCGGCGATGTAGCCGCCTTCGTTGTCGTTGGCGTGTTTCCGCCACTCGTCGCCCATTTCTTGGGTGATGGCTTCCAATGCTTCATGATGGGTAGCCCGCTCGACCAGTTCGCGGTTCATTTCCGGGATGCGCCATTGGCTATGGGCGGCAATCAACCGCCGGGTGGCTTCCAAGACTTGCAGACTGCGGTATACATAGCCATGAGGCCCCAGGCCGTTGGGATTTTGTCCCCTTTTCAGCAGGGGGGCCAAGTCGTTATCGGGCGGGGTCAGCACGATGCACGACGGCTTGTCATATTCCGCTGGCCGGGCGTTGCCCCGATGCCGGTGCAAGCGGCCTATGCGCTGCAACAGCACGTCCGCCGGGCATAGGTCGGTAATCAGCAGGTCGGCGTCTATGTCCAGCGACTGCTCCAGGGTCTGGGTGCCGATTACAACGCAGCCGCCGGGCGCACGGCCTTGGCCCAGTAGCTTCTCTACCCGCCGGTCCAGCAACTCGCGGTCGGCGGCGGCGAACCGCCCGTGATGCAGCGTCGGCGTTCCATTAACCGCGAACAGCAATCCGGCATCGCCGGGGCCGACCAGCTCCTGCAACGCTTGTTGCGTGCTGACGGCGTGGCTGACGGTGTTGCGAATCACCAGCGCCTTTGCGCCGTCGCGGGCCGCGGTCAGCGCCCGCCCCGCGACGGCGGCGAAATCGGACATCTCCGGGATTGCGGCGATGCGGACCTCCTTGTCCTGGCCGTTTTCGCCTGCGTCTGCGATGCTTTCACCATCGGGCGACTGGACACTTACCGAGGGGTAAGGCGCGGCAATGGCCTCGTTCAGCGAGGGGCCGCCGTCGTATCGCCCGCCCCGGCGCAGCCAGCGTTGCCGCGCCGTTGAGCCTAGCGTGGCCGACATCAGCAGGGCGTAGCCCCCGGCGTTGGCGTGGGCTTCCAGCAGGCGCTTCAGCACTTCGCTCATATAGATGTCGGAGGCGTGCACTTCGTCCACTACCAGCAGATTGCGGGCCAATATGGATGAACGCAAGTGAGCGTTTTTCACTTTCAACGCGCCCAGCATCGCCTGGTCTATGGTGCCGACAGCGATTTGAGCGGCCAGGAAACGCTTGGGACTTTCGGCGGCCCAGGGGCGTCCGTCGGCGGCGTGGTCATCCCACCAGACTTCGTAATCCGGCAGATGCCGTCCGGCGGAGTCGCCGGCCCGCAGGTAGCCGGGGATCGCCAGAACCGGCTCGGGGAAATTCCCCTCGGGGGACATCCGGGCAATGAAACGTTTCACCCTGCCGTGAATCTGGCTGGCGGCGGCGCGGGTGGGCAGGGCGAAATACAGCCCATCCACCAGTCCGGCCTGATACATCCGGGCGAAACGATACAAGGCGGCCTCGGTCTTGCCGGATCCGGTCTCGGATTCTATGATGACTAGGGGAGTGTCTAGAAGCGTTTCCTGCGCCGTCCGCTGGATGGCGTTGGGGCTGAAATCAAACAACGATCGGAAAGACGGGAGCGCATCAGGCAGCGGACGCCGGTTCGAGATGTTAAGGCCAATTTCCGCTATGGCTAGATAGGCTTTCTGCCGCGCGGCGGATATGTAATCATCATCTGGCTGGGAATAGTAAGGAAACCATTGTTCGTCAGAACCAATCCAGTCAGCCAAGTTGCAAAGCCCCAGAAAGTGGTGCTGGAAAGCGGGCGCGGACGGCAGCGGCGGGGCGTCGAGGTTAAAGGCGGACGGAAACCACCGGCGGGCGAGGTATCCGATGCGCCGGACGCTGCCGGCCGGGTTCAGTCCGCCGTAAAGTTGCCATATTTGCGAGTTCGGGGAATGCGACCCGGCCAGTTGCAGAGGGCGGCCGTGGTGAGAGAGGGCGGCGATGAACAGGGCGCAGACGGTTTCGCCGTTGTCGGAGTCCCAAGCTATGGCTTCATCCCACCAGACTAGGGCATCGAAAAACCATTGCGCTGTGTCGTTATCATCCCCGCTTAGCACCGGCGCCAAATCCAATGTATGCCCGGCGCGGGACGGTTTGCGCTGACCGGAGGGGTAGTCCGTATCCCGCCAAACTTGGGTCTGAAAGCCGATGTTCACTTTGCCGATGTCGTGGAGGGCGGCAAATAAGGATAAGCGTGATGCGGTCGCGTCGTCCAGTCTGTCGAGACCGCCGGAACGGGCCAGCCGCCGCCGGATGGTGGGCTGCTCCAGCAATGCTTCAAAGCACGCGCCTACGTCGGCCAAGTGGTGTTCCAGCAGGTGGATGCTTTCCGGCCCGCGCTGCCGGCGGGGGCGGGACTTGGCCCAAGGTTGTCGGCTATAGACGGGTGTGTCATTGATATTCATGTTTTTTCCTGTGTGGGGGAACTGGAGCGGTTGGTCCGCTGGTGTCGGGTGCGGCCGGTCTATTTCTGCTCTTCTAGAGGGACCCCGAGTAGGTTCCGGCGCAACAGTGATGGGAGCGTTCCCTCAGCTTGTATCCCAGTTTGAGTGGGGGCCAGGTTATGCGGCAACTTTACTTTGCGTTTCCGGCTTCACTACGCTTTCCATCGTGGGACAATATTTTATCGGCGGCGGACCCGCGGGCTTGGCCTCTGGACGCAAGTGGGTTCCGGCACTCGCCCCGGAACCGACATTAGGTCAGCCGGTGAAATTGAAGGTGTTGTTGCGCGGGTCGTATACCATGGTCATTCGGTTTAGTATATCGCGCCCTAGAAGTGACGGGAAGTTGAGGTTTTGTTCTGACGGTTCCGCAATCGCTATGGTTAATAAGTGCTTTTTCAGTGTCTGCCTGTCATCTTCCCGGAAGACCAGTTCCGCCTTCTCATGAATGCTTTTGCTCTGCCGCCTACTCCTGAGCTGTAGGTTTCGTTCTTTAGCCTTCCGAAGTCTATTTCCAGCGCTCTTGCTTCCTTCGGGTGAATTACTGTCCTTGTTGACCCGGTGTCCACCAGAAATTTGACGGATCCATAGGCGTTGGTCCCCGGTATGCTTACTATCGCTTCTACGGTGGGGCTTCCGTCTCTTGTGAACTCTCCCCGGATCATAGTATCAACACCGCCGGCTGAGTTTCGAGCAGGCAGGTTGCAACGGTCTTCAAGTCGGTTCCTTTGTTTTTAAGGGCTTCGATCAATTCTGTGAGGCTGGGCGCCGTCGCCGCCAGTCCGTTCTCGTCGGCTCCGGCCCACTGGTCCGGATATTGCTTCACCAGCTCCTCGTGGTGGGCGTCCAGCCACTGGTGGGCGGCCTTTGACCGGTTCAGCATTCCTGACACGAAAGATGGGTCGCTGAGCAGCTTCTCTATCTCTTCAGCCGTTTGGGACGTTTCCGTCATTGATACCGGTCCCTCCTCTTTGCCGGTTGTCATATCCTGCATATCCCTTCGCACTCTTCCTGCTGGTCCGCCCGACAGTCGGGCTCCGCGATTGAGAATTCCACTTCGTCCGGGGGCTTGCGGGATTTGCGCAGGCAGACTGTTCCCTCAATGCTGCCGGTGGTTTGGGGTATGTTCCGTATCACCCGATCAACTCCCGCCGCGTCTTTCCGGGATACCGGGTCTCCTCCTTCATTCTAGCCCATGTCGCGTCGGAATGGCAGGGGACCCGATGCAGGCGGATTGGGCAGCCGACGGTTTGGATAGCGCAGGTAGGAGCGAACCGCCATAAATGCCGGTCGTTCATTTTCGTCCCGGTTCCGGCGCCGGGACGATTTGTATCAACAGTTCTTTGCCCGTGGGCCGCAAAACCGCCATCCTGCTTTCTTGAAACAGTATCCCGGGTGAGGCCCCTTTACCCTCCGGGGATTGACGTAAGTGTACAGCCGCGTTTCATCGGGCCACCGCGCCCGGGCCAGTTCCTCCACGTGCAGGATGAGCCGTGATGAGTGTTCTGTATAGGTTGCGGGGTAGTTGGCGGCGGGCGTCACCCGAATAACCCCGGCCGCGTTGCCGATGCCTTGTCGTTTAACCATAAAACCTCCAGCCTTGCCTCACCCCCCCGTTAATTTGGCGGCGCAACGCGGGGCGAGTAACCCGGCGCCAACCCAACCTATCCCACTCATCGCCATAGCCGGATACGCCCACAACCCCCCGTTGCGCCATCAGCAAATCCGCCAACATTTCCCAATCAACCCCCCGGACAGAGTAGGCGGTGGTGGTCGCGGTAGGGTATGGCGGGTCAACATAAATCACCGTGTAATCGTAATCTTTCACGCGGTCAAGCAAATCGCAGGCGTCCCGGCATTCCAGCTGCACATAGCGCAACCTCTGCCATAGGGCGGCAATGGTGTCGATTCCATGCATGAAAAAGCTGCCGACATTGGGCGAAAAGGTTCGCCCCCAACTGGCCTTGCCGCTGGAATCCCCGTGGACTATGCATTGGTCAACCACCACATGGAACGCCAACGCCCGGCGTAGGGGCGTCAAATCCGGGTTGTCCATATTCGCCTTTGCTCATCGGAACTCAGCGCGGGAAAAGGGCGAAAAGTCAATCAACCGCCCAAATTCCTCCGGCTCGTCGCGTACTATCCTCCACCAGTTGACTATCCGCCCATTAGCATCATTAAGAATTTCTATATCGACCGGCGGCCGCGCCAGTAACACCGCCGCCATACCCGCGAACGGTTCGATATAGCAGCTATCCGGCGTATGCGGCAGGAACGATGCTATCCATTCCGCCTTGCCATAGCCGCGCTTGCCGCCATAGTAAGGCAAGGTTCGATAATCCCGCATACCCAGCCCTTTAGCCGGATTGCATCGCCGCCACATCCTCCCAAGTGTCAAACGGCAGTTCCGCGCCCGCGGCTTCCGCCGGCTTCTTACCCTTCAGGCTTTCGTGTGGCCGGAAATAATTGTAATGCGTAACCAGCCCGTCAACATAGGCTTGCCCGGTTTCCCGCGCCTTCAGCCCGCGCAGGGTTTTATCCCGATCCCGTATCGTCCCTTGAGCCTCTCGGATAGGTTGTTGTTAATATCCGCCTTGACGCCTTTACTGATGACGTGTCGCACCCGATGGGTTGGAAAAGCCCGCGGCATCGCGTCTCGGTAAGATGCCAGCCCATCCGTCTTGACCGCGACGGGCGGGTTGTTCGACCGCCGCCGCGCCATTGCCAACGCGGTCGCCGCGGCCCGGGTTGTCCTCGTTGGCGATAGATATGCTGATAGCAGGAACCTGGTCTGGGAATCCATCACGTTGAAAAGCCAATAGGTTTTACCCCCAACCTTGACGGCAACCTCATCGGCAGCCCAGACGCGGCCGGTGTCAACTTTCATCGGGCGCAATACCTCATCCGCCTTTTTCGATAAATCCCTAACCCACCGGTAAACGCTGGTTGACCCGGTATCCCGCCCGAAAAACTGATCCATATTTCCCGCCGTCCGGCGGTAGGATAGCCCGTCAAAATACATCTCCACCGCGGCGCCCTTTTCGTGGGGCGTGGCTTGGCGGTATTGCCCGGTGGGCGGGTTGACCGGCTTGCCGCGGGCGTCAAGCTGTACCATCCGCGCCCCGCCGGATGACCGGCAAGTTCGGCAAGGTTGACCGGTTTTGCGCTTGCAGGTTGACCCGCATAAATGCCCCATCGCCGCCCATTATACGCTATACTACCCAGCAACGGCAACAGAACAGTGCCGGGAGTACAGGGCCGTCGCTCTGGGATCCCCGTCGGTCACCTCGATCCACAGGTTATCGTCCGGGACGATCCTTATCGGCGGACGGCGTTCCTGTTCCATTATTCGCGCTTCCGGCAGGGAGCTTGTTCCTGCCCATCTTTATGAGTGTTATTTCATAGAATATGGCTGATATGCCGGGCGCGGTTCAGGGGGGTGGCTTTCCCGCAGGAAGGAAAGCCGCTTACGCGTTTTACGCTTTTTCGGGGCGGTTTCGCCGGCCCAGGGTTATCAGGACCGGCGCGGCTCCGAGAACGGCGGCCGCAGAATGCGCGATACCCGCTATCTCGAAGCTAGTTCCGTCAATTTCCAGCCGCCCGGGGTTCGCGCAGAAGAGCGCGATAATCAGGGCGGCGGCGGTGGCGGGCAGCAGGACGTTTCCGGCTGCTCCCTCCGCTCCCCGGAAAACCGGCCGGGGCAAGGCCCAGACCGTAATGGCGGCGAAAGCCGGGAGCATCGCGCATACCGCTACGCTGTTTCCCGCCACCGGGCCGAACCGTTCTAGGTCCCAATGGCAGTCGACTATGCCGGACCACAGCGCCGCTAGGTCCAGGATTACGGTGGCGGCTGCTATGAATACGCCCATCTTCCCGGTTCCCCACCGGCACTCGCAAACCGTTCCCGCGACGGCGAGTCCGGCCAGGTTCCAGATGAGGTGTTCCATGCCGAAGTGCAGGTACGGGTAGGTGACCGGGGAAAACGGGCTGGTTCCGCCCAGTCCGAAAATCCGGCGGGCTTCCGTCCCGGTTCCCGTGAGCCCCGTTCCCGCTTCAATCGCGGTCATGACGGCGATCAGCGTCATGGTTCCCTTGGCGGGCGCCATGCGGCTTGGCTTCATCCCGGCGCATGCCAGGCTGATTAGAAGGCTGAGCATGAGGGCGGCAGCCGCTGCCCCCAATAGAATCAATATCGGGGACATGGCGCTCCATCTCTCTTTTATGTTTTAAGGTGCCGGCGGTTCGCGTGCCGGCGGGCTCTCCTGCTTCCCGCCTCGTTCTGTTGTGCCGGTTCGGGGCTGCTTTTCAGGATTTTTGCGCCGCTTTCCCTGGGCCAAGGATCGTCCTGATGCGTTCTCCTTCGCGCTTGTCGGCTGCGCTCGGGGTCCCGCGGTTGACGCTTTCATTGTTCGTCTCGCCCCTTTGCTTGGCGGCGTCCTCGAAAAAAGCGACCCCCGCAGCCTTATGACTGAGGGGGTTCCCTGGCTTGGTCCGGGGTCGGCGGCGCGCGACACCGGCTCCACGCCCATTATTCCCGACGGCCCTTTTATTCCGGCGGCGGATAGGGATGACCCAGCAGGTACTCCAGGAATTCCCCTTCCTTGGCCTCGGCGACCACTACGGTTCCCGGCTCCAGGGCGACGGCATAACTCTCCAGCGTCCTCTGGAACCGGTAGAAATCCTCGTCCTAGAGCAGGGCGTCCCGCACCAGCCGGATGGCCTCCGCTTCCCCGGCTCCCCGGATGGTTCTGGCATCCTTTTCCGCCTCGGCGATGAGCACCGCCGCCGCCCGGTCCACGGCCGCGGTGCGCCGCCGGTACTCCTCCTCCCCCCGGGCCCGGTGGTCCGCGGCTACCCGTTTTCGCTCCTCGGTCAGCCGGCCGATGATGGCGCTTTCCACCGTGCCGGGGAAGCCGGCCCGTTTTATGTCGGCCGATATGATTTCCAGCCCGTACTTCTGATCCTTTGCCTCCCGGGCGATCCGCGACTGGATGCTGTCCGATATTTCCCGGCGGGACTCCTCCAGCGATTCGTACCGGGGCAGGCCCTCTTCGTCGAACGTCATCTGCCCTTCTTCGTCCAGGATCAGCCGCGCTCCGATGACCTCGGTGCGGTCGTGCTGCCCGATGGTGTCCCGCAGGCCGAGTAGGTGATGGTTTTCAGCCGCTCCAGCGCGGTGGCCTCGTTGCGCAGCGTCTTGCGGAACTGCACCGGGTCGGTGACCCGGTAGCGGATGACCATGTCGATGATCAGTCTTTCCTTGTCCCGGTCCGGCACTTCCCTGGGAGCTATGTCGGCTCTCAGGGTGCGGCGGTCGATGCGCTGCACCTGATCGACCATGGGGGCTGGGGGCTTTCAGGTAAAGGCCCGGCTCCGTTCTCACGGCGTTAACCTCGCCGAACCGGAGGGCCAGGGCGTACTCCTTTTCGTCCACGGCGTAGACCGAGGAGCAGGCTGCGATCAGCATTATCAGCATCGCGGCGGCGCCGGCCGCCGCTTTGACGGCGGTTCCCGCGCTCATGGCGTCTCCTCCTGCCGCTGGGTTATCGGGACTATCCGGGCGCCGTCCCGGCTGATGATCACCGGGCGCCATTCATCGATTATCAGGAACTCGATGTTGGGCGCCACATTTTCGATGGTCTCCAGGTACATCCGCCAGGCGATGGTTTCCGGCGCCGCCCGGTACTCCTCCAGCAGGGCGATGAACCGCTCCGCCCCTCCCTGGGCCCGGTTGATCTGCTGGGCGGCGTAGGCTTGGGCCTGTTGCCGGATCTGCTCCGCCTGCCCGCAGGCTTCCGGCAATACTTTGCTTTCGTAGGACAATGCCGAGTTTATCCGGGTGTCTCTTTCTTCCCTGGCCCGCAGCACGTCGTCGAAGGCTTCCTGCACCGGGTCCGGCGGCTTGATTTCCTGTAGCTGGACGGCGGTTATGGCGATGCCGGTCTGCCACCGGTCGAGGATTTGCTGCGCTTCGGCCATGGTTTCGGCTTCCACCGATTCTCTTTGGGAGACCAGCGCCTGGTCGATGTTGCGCAGTCCCATGGCCTTCCTGACGGCGATTTCCATGGCGTCCCGGATGCTGCGCCCGTCGGGCCGGCCCGGTTCGTGGGATCTGTGGCTCCGGATTTCCTGGTCCTCCTGGTCGGAGTATTCGAACTCCATTCCGGGGTCGTCGGCCCGGAACAGGTATTTGTTGAGGTCGGATATGCGGTACTGGGCCACGGCCTGGACTTCGACCAGGTTGAGGTCGCCGGTGATCATGGTGGCGGCTTGCAGGTCTCTTTCCCAGTTCTCGCCGGTCATGATGCTGGAGCGGCCTTCGGGCAGGGTGAAGTATCCGATTTCGGCGGTGCGGTTCTTGCCGGTCTGCCAAACGTCCACTTTTCCGATCGGGAAGGGCCAATGCCAGTGGAGTCCCTCTTGGGATACGGTCTGCTCTCTGGCCTTGCCGAAGGTGCGCACCGCGGCTTCCTCGCCGGGACGGACGCTGTAGAACCCGGTGGCTCCGCAGCCCATCATTGTGATTGACAGCAGGGCTATGACGGCCCAGGGGCCGTACTTTTTCAGGGCCGGCATAATGTCTATTTCTTCGGTTTCCTCTTTATTTTTGCTTGCTGGGCCGTTCATTCTCCTTTTTCTCCCTCTAATTCCGGCATCGAGCCGCTTGGGGCCTGCGGGGGGGATTTTATGCGCCGCCGTTTTCAGCCTGCGGGGTTCGCTCCCGCGCCAGTCGGAGGGGATTTCCCGGCGTGAGGCAGAGGGGGGCAGGCAGAGGCGGCGGCTCTTGGACGGCGATTTATCTGGCTGTTCAGGTGACCATGGGATGGTGTTACGTTTTATGTTAAAAATACTGTTATATTTTCTGTTAAAAAATCACGCAAATGTTGCTTACGTCTTCCCTGTTTGTTATCCTGCTCATGAAATTTTCCATATCGAGGTGTGGCGGTGGTCACGATGGCTCTGTTAAAGTTGCTGGGTAGTTGGGGCGGCGGGCGTCACCCGAATAACCCCGGCCGCGTTGCCGCCGCCTTGTCGCTCAACCATAAAACCTCCATCCGTGTGCTTTTCAAGCCTGAAATCTGATTGCGTAAATCCGGGCGGGTGACCCGGCGCCAGCCCAGCAGATCCCATTCATCGCCATAGCCCGGAAATGCCCGCCGCCCCCCGTTGCGCCCTCAGCACATCCGCCAAACCATCCCGGTCGACGTCCCAGACGGAATACCCCCTACCTTTACCGTTATCGGATGTGGGATATGGCGGGTCACAATAGACTGTGCCGTAATCCAAATCTTTTATCCGGTCTAGCAGAACGCAGGCGTCAACGCATTCAAGCTGGACTGAGCGCAACCTATTGCCAATGCTTTTGATTTCATCCTGCGTGTGGTTGCGCTTAACCCCACCATCGAATCTGGTTATGCATCGCCAGCTGGCGATGCAGACCGTATCGGAACGGAGGAGGCTCTGGTCTACTACCACATGAAAAGCCAATGCCCGGCGCAAGGGCGGCAGGCTTTCGTCATCCATCGCCGTCAGCGCCCATTGATACTCAACGCGGGATATTGGCGTCTTTTCAACCAGCTTGCCGAAATCCTCTGGGTAATCCCGCACCACCCGCAGCCAGTTGACTACCCGATGATTAAGGTCATTCAACACCTCTCGTTTGACGGGGACCGGGCAAATAAAACGCTGGCCATCCCGGCAAAGGGCTCGACATAGCAGGAATCGGTATCCCAAGGCCGATGAAATGCGATCCATTCCGCCTTGCCATAGCCGCGTTTTCCGCCATAGTAGGGAAAGGTTCGATATTTCCCCATTTCCGCCCCTTTAGCCGGATTGCATCGCCGCCACATCCTCCCAACTGCTAAACGGCAATTCCGCGCCCGCGGCTTCCGCCGGCCGTTTACCCGTCAGGCTTTCGTGGGGGCGAAAATAGTTGTAATGCGTAACCAGCCCGTCAACATAGGCTTGCTCGGTTTCCGGCGCCTTCGGCCCGCGCAGGGTTTTATCCCGATCCCTGATAGTTCCCTGCAACCGTTCGCTCAGGTTGTTGTTGATTTGCGTCCGGATGCCCTTGGAGCCGACGGGTTTCACCGGATGGGTTGGAAAAGCCCGCGCACGGCATCGCGGTACGACGCCAGCCCATCGGTTTTGACTTGCCGCGGCGGGTTGTTCGACCGTTGCCGCGCCAACGCCAACGCCGTAGCCACCGCCCGGGTTGTCCGCGTTGGCGATAAATATGCCGCCAGCAGGAATCGGGTCTGGGAATCCATCACATTGAAAAGCCAATGATTCTTGCCGCCAACTTTGACGGCAACCCAGACGCCGTCGGTGTCAACCTTCATCGGGCGTAGCACATCATCCGCCTTTTCGATAGATCCCTAACCCGTTTGTAAACGACAGTAGGATCCATATCCCGCCCAAAGTACTCCCCCATATTTTTCGCTGTCCGGCGGTAGGATACGCCGTCAAAATACAGATCCGCCACGGCGCCCTTTTCGTGGGGCGTGGCTTGCCGGTATTGCCCGTTGGGCGGGTTGACGGGTTTGCTGCGGGCGTCAAGCTGGACAACCCGCGCCCCGCCCGGAGTCCGGCAGGTTCGGCAAGGCTGCCCGGTTTTGCGCTTGCAGGTTGACCCGCACAAATGCCCCATCGCCGCCCATTATACGCTATACTACCCAGCAACTTTAGCAGAGCCTAAATATCCCCCGGTAAGGATTGCCGGAGGGAATCCCCAGCCGCTCCACCAGCAAGGTGCAGATTGGCTCCTGATATTTGAGAAATACCGGCCGCCGTCCCACATGAAAGAGTTCAAGGGTGATATGGCCGTCGAACCCTGGATCTATCTTGGGGGCGGTAAGGTGGACCCCGACACCCATTCGGGCCAGTCTGCTTCTCCCCTCGACTCTGCCCGAAAGCAGCCCGCTCAAACTGATTCTTTCCAACGTCTCAGTGATGATGAAGTCACCGGGTTTGATGAGGAATCCGCCGGTAGCGGCTATGTTGATTCTTTCGGTGTAATTCTCCATATACTGGTGAAAGCCGGCATCGCTGATGTCGCTGACCGCGCCGCTATCCGATTCAGGTTCTTTCTGGGTCAGTATATACTCCCCCAGCCGCAAGTCTATGGAAGCGGACTTTAATTGTTCGCTGTCATCAAGGAGTGGAGGAGTGATGGCCAGTTCCCCCCTGACGATGGCAAGCTGTAGTTCCCCATCAGACAAGAGCATCGAATTTCACCCCCCGACGACAGCGTCAGCATTCCCGGAAAATTCAGGATACCAGCATTTCACTCAAGAGTTCTTTCGGCACCCGCCAGGTCGGCCGGCCGTCGTTGCCCGTCGGCAGGTAAAATACCGCTTTGTCGCCGATCATCCCGGCGTACTCCGCGGGAACCCAGCTGTCGTTTTCGCCGAGGGTATGACCAGGCACGATCGCCGAAAAGGTGAATCCGTTGATTTCCTTGATCAGCACCACTTCAGAATAATTGGAGATCTTTTTGACTTCCGACGGCTCCAGCTTGATTTTGTAGTACCCCGGCCCTTCGTACCGAGGATACTGAAACGGGACTTTGGGCAGCATGACAGCCTCCTCCAATTTCGGCGGTTAGCCCCTGACGCTCCTCTTTAGGTCAAACTAATGTTCGGCTACGGCAACTTATACCATACCCCGCCGGAAATTGCAACCGCCTGGCCCCAATCCGCGCCAACCCAGGCCCCCGATCCGCCCCCGTCCTTTCCCGTCCCCGCAGGAACCCAACCCGCCCATCCCGCCCCGCCGTTGTGCTGAACCGCATTGCCGGTTATGTTATTATGTAATCGGCAACCCCCGCCCCTAGACGAAAATCGCCGACCGCCGAACTTCCCCCGCAACAGGAGCGCCGGAAATGTCCCAAGGCCAAACCGCCCTAGTCACCGGCGGCGCCGGTTTCATCGGCTCCCACATGGTAGACCGCCTGCTGGACGAAGGCTTCCGGGTAATCATCGTTGACGACCTAACCTCCGGCAAACTCAAAAACGTCAACCAGCGGGCCGTTTTCCACCACATGAGCATCACCCAGCCCTCCCTGCCCGACTTGTTCCACCGCGAAAAACCCGACCTCGTCTTTCACATGGCCGCCCAATCCAGCGTCGCCCATTCCGTCCGCGAACCTATCCTGGACAGCGAGGTCAACGTCCTCGGCACCCTGCGCCTACTGGAAGCCGCCCGCCGCGCCGGCGTCCACAAAATCATCTACTCCTGCACCGGCGGCGCCCTCTACGGCGACCCCGACGCCCTGCCTTGCCCCGACAACGCCCCAGTCATCCCCATTTCCCCCTACGGGATGTCCAAATACATCGCCGAGCAATACCTCGAATTTTACCGCCGCCAATATATGGTCAACTTCACCTCCCTCCGCTACGGCAACGTCTACGGCCCCCGCCAGGACGCCGCCGGCGAAGCCGGGGTCATCGCCATATTCATTGACGCCATGCTCCGCGGCCGCCCCCCCCGAATTTTCGGCGACGGCAACCAAGAACGCGATTTCGTATCGGTGTACGACGTCATCGAAGCCAACATCGCCGCCATCACCCGCGGCGACGGCAAAGCGATGAACATCGCCACCGGACAGCTAACCAGCGTCAACCGCATCTTTCAACTGCTGAAAGAAATAACCGGCTTCCGCTGGAGCGCCGCCCACGCCCCCGCCCGCACCGGCGACGTATACCGCATCAGCCTCGACTGCTCCCTGGCCTCCGCCGAACTCGGCTGGACCCCCCGCATAACCCTCGCCGACGGCCTGGCCCGCACCGTCGAATCCCTGCGCGCCAGCAACGCCCTGGCCGAAGCCCGTTAGCGCAACCCAATCCGGCAAGCGCCAAACTAAAAAACTAAGGAAGGCGAACCACTATGCCCACACCCGCCACCGACTACGACGTAATCATCCTCGGCGCCGGCGCCGCCGGCCTTTCCGCCGGACTCTACACCACCCGCGCCATGCTCAAAACCCTCATCGTCGAACAACTGGGCCCCGGCGGCCAACTATTGATCACCGACGAAATCGAAAACTACCCCGGCTTCCCCCAAGGAGTAAAAGGCCAGGAACTGGCAATGTCCATGGAACAGCAAACCACCCGCTTCGGCGCCGAAATCGAATACACCGAAGTCCAAAGCATCGAAAACGCCGGCCAACCCATAAAAACCATTCACACCGACGACCGCCCCTACACCGCCAAAAGCCTGATCATCGCTACCGGCGGCTCCCACAACAAACTGGGCGTCCCCGGCGAGGACGAACTATCCGGCCGCGGCGTATCCTACTGCGCCGTCTGCGACGGCAACTTTTTCCGCGGTCAAGATGTCGTAGTAATCGGCGGCGGCGACGCCGCAATGGACGAGGGCCACTACCTCAGCGGCATAGTCAACTCCGTAACCTACATCCACCGCCGCGACGAACTCCGCGCCACCAAAGTATTGCAGGAACGCGCTTTCAACAACGAAAAAGTCAAATTCCTCTGGAGCCACGTAGTAGAGGAATTCACCGGCAACGAAGCCCTGGAAACCGCCCGCGTCAAAAACCTGAAAACCGAGGAAACCTACGACTACCCCACCGCCGCCGCCTTCATCTACATCGGCTTTCACCCCAACACCGAATACCTGAAAGACCTCCTGGAAATGGACCCCTTGGGCCACATCTACACCGACATCCACATGAGAACCGCCATCCCCGGCATCTACGCCTGCGGCGACGCCCGCGCCGACTCCACCCGCCAGCTAGGCGCCGCGGTAGGCGACGGCATAACCGCCGCCCTATCCGCCTACCACGACCTCCAATCCTAACCCGCCCCTACGCCAAATCCACAACCCCCACCTTACAAACCCGCCATCCCCCAACAAAAACAATTCCCATCCCCCAAATAAAGAACAAATCCCCTCCCCCTAAGGGGGAGGGTTAGGGTGGGGGTTAAGGTAGGGGTGAACCTGCCCCCGCCCAAAAACTTCTGATATCATCCGCGCGATCCAAAAATTCCCCCTCACCGCAACCCAAATACAAAGCGGCCGTTTGCGACGACAGCAACCCCTCCCGGTAGCCCTCAGCCACCAGCCCGGCAAACCGCCCCCGGCGCTGTGGCGGAGTCGACGCTATGGGAAAGTAATCCAGAGTAAAGTCTTCGCGAACCAGCCAGTCATCCGAAGGGTTCACACTTTGGATCTGCCCTGGCATCGTGTACTGTCGATGATGAGCGTTTGACACATGGTACCGAGCTGCGGTGTGGCTGATGCCAAAAGTTTCCATTACTTTCCCAATGGCCGCGGCTTCAATGGGCGGTGGAGTCATTTCGCGCACTGAATCAAGGGGAGCCAAAAAAGCGATAGCAAAAGCATTAGCCCTTTGCTCTACAAAATCGCCATCCCTGCCAATCTCAGGGGCGGTCTGTATTGCATCGTAAGAATCGACACGAACCCGATTCAGTTCTTGGCTCGGGTCGTACAAAAGATGGCCTAACTCGTGGGCTAAGGTAGCGCGGCGCACCCAAACATTAGTATTTTCGCCAACGGTGTTCAAGATGAATCCGCGAACTTTCTCCCCCTTACTCCCATGCGTATAGATGGTTACGCCCGCAATGGACTCATTCAGGCGCCAACTGGTAGCCAAGTTCCCGAACCGCCGGAAACGAAAAGCTGCGCATCCATCTCAAACCACAACTCGCCCCCGATATAAGCCGGACGCCCGCTGGTGAGATTAGTATGCTTAGGCTTTTCCCCGTTTAGATCATCGATTGGAATTTCCAGGGTGAAAAGTATCCCGTCGTCGTTAATTACCCAAAGATAACGACTGAGAGATTTCTGGTCTAGCACAATGATTTTCAAGTCATCCCCCCAACCTAAACATCCCCTACCCCAAAACCTCCCGGCCCAGCAGCATCCCGCCCCCCAGCACTACCAGCGCGATGATCACATACCGGAACGCCCGCTCGTTCAGCCGCGCTACCAGCAGCCCGGCTGCCCCGAACCCCGCCAGCGCCCCCGGCGCCAGCATTCCCGTAACCGCCAGTGCCTCTCGCGTATACAGTCCCGCCGCCGCATACAATCCCACCGACACCAGCCCCGACAAGACAAACATCGCCGCCAGCGATGCCCGCACCGTCTGCGTCGGCCACCGTTGCGCGATGGCGTACACCGCGCCCAGCGGCCCCCCGATGCTGATCGCCGTCACCGCCAGGCAAGTGATAAACCCGAAAAACACCCCCGACCCCGGAAAAGTCGCCACCGGCAGCGGCGCCTCCCGCAAATTCAGCAACCCTAAAACCACAATCACCGCCCCGATCACCACCCGCAGCGCCCCCGGCTCCGCCGCATTCAGCGCCAATACCCCCACCGGCGCCGCTGCCAGCCCCCCCGCAATCAGCCCCCGGCTCCGCCGCAAGTCAATATGCCGCCAAGTCCGCAGCAACACCAGCGACAGCAGGATGGTAGTAAGCGAATTGACCGCCACGATCGTGGTCTTGGCCCCCAGAAACAGCAGCAACGGCGGGGACGAAACCACCCCGAACCCGAAACTAACCGTCCCCAATACCACCCCCGCCGCCGCCACCGCCACCAGCGACAGCCCCCACTCCGGCAGCGACAACTCCGAACCCCAAAGCATCAGCCGCCCCGACCGCCGCGCCGCCCGCCCCTAGCCCGGCACATAAAACCCGCCCGACGCCGCGGCGTATCGCAATGTCGCATCCACGCTGACCACCGGCGGCCCGTCGCGCCGCACCTCCACCTCCAGCAGATTATCCGGCCCCACCGAAAACGCCCGTTCCCCGTCCAATGCCACCGTGCAATGACGCCGCTCCACTGCGATCCGCTCCCCCGCGCCAATCCGCCGCCACGACTCGATCCCCACCACCGGCACCGAACCCGGCGCAATCGGCGCCCGCACATACACCCGCCCATCACCCGACCTTTCCCCGCCGGCCCCGTCCGCCGCCCCCAAATCGGCGATGCGGTAATGCAGCCCCCCGTCATCCGCCAGCGACACCGCCGCCAGCCGCGCCCCGATGGACGACAACCCGATCGACGCCGGTTCCGCCCGCGTCAAAAACACCTCATAGATCGTATTCATATCCCAGATCGCCCGGGTGGCCACAAACCGCTCCTTCGACAACGCCACATCTACCAGGGCCAGATCCCGCTCCGCCCCGTCCACCAAAACCGCCGCCGTCTTGCTCCGCACCGCCGCGGCCTCCAGCGGCACCGCCCCCGAGGCCACCAGCCCGGCGGCCATCCCGGCGGTAGTCCCCTCCACCATCACCGGAAACACATTATTAGTCCCGGTCGAAATCGCCACCACCGGCAAATCCCGCGCTCCCTTGGCCGCCGCCCGGTTCGTGCCATCGCCCCCCAAGGTAATCACGCACCCGGCGCCGGCCGCCGCCATCGCCGCCGCCGCCCGTTCCGTATCCCCCTCGTCATACAACGCCGGCATCGGCAAAAGCTCCGGCTTGAGCGACAAATGCGGATCCTCCGCCGCCCGCCGCGCCAGATGCGAACTATCCGGCATCGCCAGCGCCCGCGCCACCCCCACCGACTGCAACCCCAGCAGCGCCCGCCGGATGATGTTCACCTTTTCCCAATCCGGCACCACCCGCCCCTGCGCCACCAGACGCCGGATATCCTTACTCGCCGCCGGATTCGCAATAATCCCCACTAACGCCAAAACCCCCTCCTGTCGCCGCCAACGCCCAAATCCCCATCCCCCGCCAACCCCAGTTACCCCGAATGCCCATTTTAATGACCCCGCCGCCTTTTTCAATGCCCCGAGGTCAAGCTATACTGGCAATGCGGCCCAGCGCAACCACCCCGGCGGCGGATATAGTAGATGCAGCCCGACGAATTTATCGCCAAATGGAGCAATTCCCGCCTTAACGAAAGACAAGGCTCCCAGTCTTTCTTTAACGACCTCTGCGCCCTGGCCCAACACCCCACCCCCGCCGAATACGGCGACCCCGACATTTTCGCCTTTGAGAAATGGGTGCCCGGCGGTTTCGCCGACGCCTACTTCGAGGGCCGTTTCGCTTGGGAATTCAAAGCCCTCACCTCCCAGCTAGACGACGCCATGAACCAGCTCCTCCGCTACCAGGTACACCTCAAGACGCCGCCCCTGCTGGTCGTATCCTCCTTCCGTCACATCCGGATCCGGACCAACTTCCCCGGCATGGAATCCCTGCTCCACGAAATCCCCATCGCCGACCTGCCCCAACCCGAAAACCTCGCCCTCCTGCGCCGCATCTTTCACTCCCCCGCCGATTTCCGCCCCCACCGCACCGTAGAAAAAGTCACCCGCGAAACCGCCGACGTGTTCCAAAAAATAGTCGCCGATATGGAGCAGCACACCCAAGACCGCGAAAAACTGGCCCGCTACCTGAATCAAATCATATTCTGCCTTTATGCCCAGGACGCCGGGCTGATAGGCGATGACCTGTTCACCAAATCCGTCCAATACCTCAACCGCCATACCGCCCTGTTCGACCGCGCCATAAGCAACCTCTTTGAACAAATGTCCACCGGCGGACTGTTCGGCTACCACATAGTCCCCTACTTCAACGGCGACCTTTTCAGCGCCATCGACACCGTGGAATTCACCCAATCCGCTATGGAGCTGCTGGCCGAAGCCGCCGGCAAAAACTGGCGCAACATCGAACCGTCCATTTTCGGCACCCTCTTTGAGCGGGCTCTGGACGCCTCCAAACGCTCCCAGCTAGGCGCCCACTACACCCGCGCCGACGACATCCAACTGGTAGTCGAGCCGGTGGTAATGGCCCCCCTCCGCCAGGAATGGGCCGCCGTCCAACAGAAAGCCGACGCCCTCATCGCCCAAGACGCCCCCGCCGAAGCCCGCGAAACAACCCAAGCCTTTCAGCGCCGCCTCGCCTCCGTAACCGTCCTCGACCCGGCCTGCGGCAGCGGCAACTTCCTCTACATCGCCATGCGTTCCCTCCTCGACCTCGAAAAGCAGGTCATCGACTACAACGACGCCCAAGCCTGGCCCGAAATGCGCCCGGCAGTCAACCCCGGCCAAATGCTGGGACTGGAAATCAACCCCTACGCCGCCGAACTGGCCCGCACCGCCCTATGGATCGGCTATATCCAATGGCACCAGACCAACGGCATCCCCTACCGCCAATCCCCCATTCTCACCCCCACCAACAACTCCATCCGCCTGACCGACGCCATCCTGGCCCACGGCGACAGTGAAAATCCATCCGAAACCCAATGGCCTGAAGCCGAGTTCATCATCGGCAACCCGCCCTTTCTGGGCAGCCTGCCCTTTCGCCGGGAACTGGGCGACCAATACGCCAGCGCCGTCTATGCGCTCTACGGCAGCCGCATCCCCAACTCCAGCGACTATTGCTGCTACTGGTTTGAGAAAGCCCGCGCCCAAATCGAAAACGGCCAAGCCCGCCGCGCCGGATTGCTGGCTACTCAAGCCATCCGATTCCAAAACAACCGCCGGGTGCTGGCCCGGATCAAAGAAACCGGCGACATTTTCGCCGCCATATCCGACCGCGACTGGATTCTGGACGGCGCCAGTGTACATATCTCCATAATCTGCTTCGACAACGGATCTGAAACCGCCCGCACCCTGAACCACGAGCCGGTAGACGACATACACAGCAATTTGACCTCCAACGGCGACATCACCCAAGCCCGCCCGTTGGCGGAAAACGCAAATATCTGTTTTACGGGTGCAGGGAAAAACGGTCCCTTTGAGATTACCCGGTCAGTCGCCGAGAATATGCTCCGGCAACCCAACCCCGACGGAAAACCCAACAGTGACGTCATCAAACCCTGGCTGATTGGTCACGATATAAACCAAGTGTCGCGAGATATGTGGATTATTGACTTCGGCGTTGATATGCCCGAAGCCGAGGCTGCTCTGTACGAAGCGCCCTTTGAGTATGTCGTGGCGAATGTAAAGCCGGAGCGAATCCATAACAGAATGCGCCGCCGGGCGGAACGCTGGTGGCTGCACGGTTCCACCGCCCTGCAAATGCGGCAAGCCATATCGGGCTTGTCCCGCTACATCGCAACCAGCCAGGTATCAAAGCATCGCCTGTTTTCCTACGTTGACGGCGGCATATTGCCGGACGCTACCCTCGTGGTATTCGCCCGCGATGACGATTACTTTTTCGGCATCCTGCAAAGCCGCATCCACGAAATTTGGGCGCGGGCAATGGGAACTCAACGCCGCGATGCCGAAAGCGGCATCCGCTACATAATATCCGCCTGCTTTGACACCTTCCCCTTCCCCCAGCCCGATGACGCCCAACGCGCTGCCGTAGCCGCCGCGGCCGCCCGTCTCAACCAACTGCGCCACGGCTGGCTGAACCCCGCCGACGCCGAAAACCTAAAGCCTGCCGAACTCCGCCGCCGCACCCTAACCAACCTATACAACGCCCGCCCCACCTGGCTGAACAACGCCCACCAAACCCTGGACCACGCCGTAGCCGCCGCCTACAACTGGCCCCCCAACCTAGACAACAACGCCATCCTAAACCGCCTCCTAACCCTGAACCTGCAACGGGCAGCCTTCAACCAACTAGCCGCCCAATGGGAAAAAGAAACCGCCTTCGACTCCTTTATGGAAAAAAAGGCCAACCACCCGGCGCACCAACAAATCCTGGCTATGGGAGAAGCGGCAATCCCATTCATCCTGCGCCGGATAGAACAAAAGGGCGGACTCTGGTACTGGACCCTGGAAACCATCACCGGACTCCCTTCCCCCGCCGGAATACAACTACTGGAAACCGCCCCATGGGTAGCCATTGACGTCAAAGAAGTCAACGCCGCCTGGCTGCAATGGGGCCGGGAACAAGGATATATCTGGTAAATGACGAACCGAGAAATAGAAAACGCCTTTCCGAACCTGGCCGGTTCCGGGTATGAAATAACCAGCCAATCATCAGACGACTACAACTGCATTGCATGGGCCGTCGGCGTTACCGGCCAGCGATGGGATTACGATAGCCCGCGCAGTTACTGGCCGCCATCCTTGCCCCGCAATCAGGAAGTAGAGACGCTGATTCGGTTATTCGCCGGTCAGGGCTACACGGTTTGCGATGACGACGCAAAAGAACCGGGGTATGAAAAAATCGCTATCTATGCCTTTGCCGATACATTTTTTCACGTGGCAAAACAACTCCAGGATGGCCTCTGGACCAGCAAGCTAGGCTCCCGCGAGGACATAACCCACCCAACCCCGGCAACCCTCGCCGGCGGCATCTACGGCAACGTACACTGCATAATGCGCCGCCCAATCCCATAACCCCGGCTATACCTATCCAAAACCCGGAGCCAACAATATGCAATCCCAAACAACCCAACTGCAAGCCGCTTTCAACCAACTAGCCGCCCAATGGGAAAAAGAAACCGCCTTCCATTCCAACAGCTATTTCATAACCAACCACCCGGCCTACCGCCAAATCATCGAAATGGGCGATGCGGCCCTGCCCCTAGTATTCAAGGAACTGGAAAAGGGGCAAACCGCAATTCACTGGCCTTGCGTCCTCAAAGCCATCACCGGAGCAGACCCGGCCCCGCCGCCCGAACCGCTGCCCGCCGGCTTCGTCGCCCTGGACATAAAGGCAATACACCAATCCTGGCTACAATGGGGCCGGGAACAAGGCTATCAGTGGTAAATCTCGAACCGAGAAACAGAACCACAACGCGCCATCCCCCTAACCCCGCACCGCTTGCGCGATCCCCCCAACCTATGCCATTATCATCCCCAAACCATCCCCCGCGAAAACATCCCCAACAGGAGCGAACCCCCATGACCGCTGACCTAGCCTACACCCCCGCCATCGAACTAGGCCGCGCCATCCGCGCCCGGCGAACATCCTCCGTTGAAATCACGCAGCAATACCTCCGCCGCATTGAAACCCTTGACCCACGGCTCAACTCCTACCTCGCCCTCCGGCCTGAGCAGGCTCTCGCCGACGCCCGCGCCGCTGATGACGCCGTGGCCCGCGGCTGGGCTCTTGGCCCCCTCCATGGCATCCCCATATCCGTCAAAGACCTGGAGGCTACCGCCGACCTGCCCACTACCCTCGGCTCCGCGGTATTCCGCGACCGCCCCGCCCTTGCCGACTCCATCGTCGTCGAGCGGGTCAAAGCCGCCGGCGCCATCATCCTCGGCAAAACCAACACCCCCGAATTCGGGCAATCGGGCACCACCGAAAACCAGCTTGGCCCGGCCTGCCGCAACCCCTGGGACACCGCCCGCACGCCCGGCGGCTCCAGCGGCGGCGCCGGGGCCGCGCTGGCCGCCGGACTCTGCCCCCTCGCCACCGGCAGCGACGGCGGCGGCTCCATCCGCATCCCCGCCAGCTTCAGCGGCGTATTCGGCATCAAACCCACCCAGGGCCGCGTTCCCCGCTACGGCGGCCACGGACGCCCCGCCGCCAACCACTTTTCCCAATCCGGCCCGATGTCGCGCACCGTGGCCGACACCGCCCTGCTGCTTCAAGTCCTCGCCGGCCCCGACAGCCGCGACCCCTACTCAATGCCCCAAACGCCCCCCGATTTCAGCGCCGGCCTCGACCGCGGCGTATTCGGAATGCGCATCGTCTACAGCCCCGACCTCGGCTACGCCGCGGTCGACCCCGAAGTGGCCGCCGCCGCCGCCCAAGCCGCCCGCGTGTTTCAGGAACTAGGCGCCCGCATCGACGACATCCCCCTGCAACTGGACGACCCTTTCGACGCCTTTTTCGATGTATTCGCCACCGCCGCCTATACTTCCTACGGCCACTTATTGGACGAACACCGGGAGGAACTATCCCCGCCCGGCCGCCGCTCCATCGAACACGGCGAGCAAGTGACCGGCGCCGATCTATCCCGCGCCCTGCACCGCGTAACCGTGCTGGGCCGCCAAATGGAGGACTTTTTCCAAACCTGCGACCTGCTGCTAACCCCCACTCTGGCCACCCCCGCTTTCGAGATCGGCAACCGCCCCGACACCATCAACGGGCGCCCGGTCGACCCCCATTGGGGTTTCCTCCCCTTTACCTACCCCATCAATATGACCGGCCAAACCGCCGCCAGCGTCCCCTGCGGCTTCACTGCCGACGGCCTGCCCATCGGCCTCCACATCATCGGCCCCCGCGGCGCCGAGGCCCGCGTGCTACAGGCCGCCGCCGCCTATGAACGCGCCCGCCCTTGGGCCGATAAACGCCCCCCCGGATTCGACTAAACGCGCAACCGGTCAACCCCCAATCCGTCAATCATAACCCGGCAAGGGATGGCGTCGCGCAACAAAAAACGCCATCCCGCCAATCCCGCGGCAAACCGCGGCAATGCCCGGCATAGCGCTTGATCTGAAAAGCCAAGCCGTCGAAACGCGCCGCCCTACCCCCCCGCCAGCCGTTCCCGCAGCCGCGGCAGCACCTCCCGCGCCACCCGCCGGCATTCCTCTACGTGCGGAAATCCCGACAATATGAACTCCCGGAACCCCAGCCGCGCATAATCATACAACGTATCCGCCGCCTGCTCCGGCGTTCCCACGATCGCCGTTCCGCAATTCACCCGCACCTCCGAAAGCCCGTTCCATAGCTGCGGCCCAACCCGGTGCTCCGCCGCCGCCCGCGCTTGCCCTTGTTGCCCCACCATCGGCGTGCCGGCAATCGCCGCCCGCCGCTGCGCCTTGACCGCCGGATCCGCGTCGGCGATCAGCTCATCCGCCGCCGCCCAAGCCTCGGCTTCCGTATCCCGCACCACCAAATGGCTCCGCAGTCCTAGCTCTGGCGCCCGGCCCGCCTGCCGGAATTGCGCCGCCGCCTCTGCCGCCCGCCGCGCCGTATCCTCCAGCGGCTCGATCCACGACAGATGCACATCCGCCTGCCGGCCCGACAGCCCCAGCGCCCGCGCCGACGCCCCGCCCAAGTAAAAACGCGGCCCCTCCGCGCCCGGCCGCGGGGCGCAATAAGCATCCCGCAGCCGGTAATAATCCCCATCGAAATCCACCGGCCCCGGCTGCGTCCATAGCATACGGCAAGCCGCGATAAACTCCTCCGCCCTTTCGTAACGGGTTTCGTGGCTGCTTTGCTCCCCTACCCGCTCAAAATCGTTCTGAATCCCGCCCGGCACCACGTTAAGATCCACCCGCCCCCCCGAAATCTGATGCAGCGCCGCCGCCATCTGCGCGAACAACCCCAGCGCGATAAACCCCGGCCGTACCGCAATCAAAAACCGGATCCGCCCGGTCACCGCCGCCAATGCTGTCGCCGTCGTCCAAGTTTCCGCCAGCGGCGCATCCTCGGCGAACAGCCCATTGGCGAACCGGGTCGGCACCAGCAGCGAATAATACCCGCATTCCTCCGCCGTTTCCGCCACCTGCCGCAGATACCCGAAATCCGGCGGACGCTCCGCCCGCGCCGTTCCCGCCCGGCGGCCGTCCCCGTCAATCGGCACAAACCAGCTAAAGCGGACGCCCTCCGCGCCATCTACCATAATTCCCCATCCTGATAATGGATCTCAACTCGCCGCCGATTCCGCTTGGTGTTGCGCCTCCTCCCGCTGATACCACATCACCATCACAATCCCCGCCGCGACGATACTCATCATATCCCCCGGCACCCACAACATCAGTCCCCCCAACTGCTGATCCGTCATCAGCGAAATCCCATAAGGCTGCGTAACCTCGGCGTAAGCATCATAAATCAGACTGCTCGAAAATGTAATCGCCGCCCCCAGCAATGTATTCGGCAGCACGATCAGCCCCAGATACAACACCCGCAGCCCATAATGCAGACGCGAGCGATGCGGCGCCGGGTCGATAATCACCCACCAGAACAAAAACCCCGACGACGTCATAGTGAGATGCATCAGCCCATGCACCTCATCATTTCGCAACGCCAGATTAAACGCCCCCGGAAACTGCCACAAGTATAGACTCCCCAAAAAGAACCCGATAGTGAAGATCGGGTTGGTCATAACGCCATAAATTCGCCGCACATAACGGTTCCCTGCCAGCGGACGCACTACCCCTTGCCGCGCCCACCCCGGCAGCCCCCGCAGCATCGGAGTTAGCGGCGCCCCCAGCAATACAAACATCGGCGCCACCATCCGCAGAATGAAATGCTGCGCCTGGTGAAACGATAGCAGATGATCCGACAGTGGATCCAACGGCGACTGCAAGGCAAAGAAAATCAAAAACAGGCCAAACAGGAAAGACGCTTTCTGCCAGTTATTCACCGGATGACTAGCCCGTTCCCAATTGTTAAGCCCGTTAATATACACATACGCCGCCAGCAACACCAGCACCGTAGGCAGCGGATTAGTGTTCCAGGCGGTCCATGGTTCCTGCCCGGCGTCAATCCCCCCATGGGCCAGCGCCGCCGGCGCAATCATCCCGGCCAGCGCCAAAACCGCCGCCCCGGCCAGGCCCCAAAGCAGAAGCCGCCGTCCGCCCCCCATAGCCGGCTTTGGCGCCGGTGCCCCCAACCCCCGCCTCACCGCGAATCAACCTGCGCCGCCCGCTTTTTTAGATAATCCCGGCGGGCCGACCACCAGACGTAACCGATGCCCAGCAAAATAATCCCGAACATCCCGAAAAACACCCACGACCCCTGCGTCAGCCGGTTCAGCGCCGGCACCTCCACCGTAGCCACAGTCACCATATCCGCCCCCAAACCCGACGACACATCCGCTCTGATATCCCACCGCCCGGTGGAATCCAGCTTCAGATGCGCATCATAGCGCCCCGGCGCCGCCGGCGAATTAGTGGCGAAAGCCCATCCCTGATTACTTTCCTCCTCGCTGTTAGTAACCATAATCACCCGCGCATCCGGCACCGCCGCCCCTGTCGCCGGATCCGTCACAAAAACCGAAAACTGCGCCGAACCCGCCCCCAAATTATAATTCACCGGCACCACCCGGACGTCATGCGCCCCCCGATGCCGCACCTCATCCCGATCCGAACCCTGCGCCCCGGCCGTCCCCGCCGGCGGCAGCAACCCCGCCGCCAAAGCCAGCGTGAAAACCGCCCCCGTCAGCGCAACCCAACGCAGGAAAGCCCCCGGCGCCGGCGCAAAAATCATTTTCGGCTCCACTCGGCCCCCCTAAAACCCCGAAACCGGCATAACGCGCCCGACCATCCGCCCGGCGCCGCCCGCCAACGCCAACCCATCACCCCACCCGCGACCGCGCCTTCCAATGGCTAAGATCGCGACCGCGCCTCCAAATGGCTAAGATGATGATTTTCCTGGCACTCCGCCGCCGACTCGCAAAACTGAATCGTCAAATGATGCACCCCGTGCTTTTCATACAGCAACTGCCGCATCTGCGCCAGCAGCTCCTCGGACTTCCCGGTATACCCCGGCTCCACCAGCACGTGCGCCGTCAGCGCATCATAACTGTCCGAAATACTCCAGGCGTGGACATCGTGAATCAGCGTAACCCCCGGCACATCCTCAATATCCGCGCACAACTGATACAAGTCGATATGCTCCGGCGTACCCTCCATCAAAGAATGAAACACCCGCAGCAACAGCCGCCAGGAACTCGCCGCGGTCAGCGCCCCGATGCCGATCGACACCACCGGATCGGCGACCACCGAATCGTTAGCCAGGATCAAAACCGCGGCCACGACCACCGCCACCGCCGCGACCAAATCCGCCAGCAGATGCCGGAATGCGTCATCCGCGCCCTGGCTGCGCCGCCCGCCCCACCACAACATCCCGATGACCAGCAGATTCACCCCCAGCCCGACCGCCGCGATCACCAGCATCAACCCGCTGTCCACTTCCAGACCGGCCCGGTCGCGCACCCGGTTAATCGACTCGAAAAGCACCCACGCCGCTACCAGCCACAACGCCAAAGCGCTGAGCATCGCCCCGATAACCTCGGCCCGGTGATACCCGAAAGTCCGCTCAATGGACGCCGGCCGGCTTTCCGCCCAAGCGGTGAACAACCCAATGCCCAAAGCCGCCGCCACCGCCAGCATATGCCCCGCCCCCGCCAGCAGCGCCAGACTACCCGCCAAGAAACCCCCAATGATTTCGGCAATCATTATGCCGACCACCAGAACCAGAGCGGCGATCAGACTGCGGCCCCCGGCCGCCCCGCCGACGCCGTTATCGCTGTTAGCCCCGCGAGCGGGCGATTGCGTTGCCATATTCGTTCTCTAGACGCTCAATCACCTGTGAAATTTTACCAACCCCGCCGCCCCGCCCCGCCGGGGAGCGCCGCCATGCGCCCCCGGCAACGTCGTCATTCATCCTCCTGTAGCCATTCATCAATGGCGTCGTTCGTCACCCTGACGTCATTCATCAATGGCGTCATTCATCCTCCCGTAATCATTCATCCTGAGCTGGTCGAAGGATGAGGCGCCCTCGCCATCCGCCCCCCGGACAACCCCCGCGAAATCCTACAACTCAAAAGTTTTCCGCCAAATTCCCGGCGAACCCGCGGCGTGGGTCATAACGTCCCGCATCCGCTGGTTATCGGGATGAATATCCCGCTGCCGCAGCCACTCGGCGGTTTCCGACACGTGTTCGTCCTCGAATTCGTACACCGTAGCGTAAGTCGGCGCCCCCCGGACCGCCTTCCAGCGCCGCCCCCGGATACACCCCGGCGCCTTTTCGTAATTGGGGACATACACCCCCGAATACCACTCGTTCCATTCCGCGTCCGCCTCGGCGGGAACATCCATCCGCCCGATCTGAAGCGCCGGCGCCATACCGCTTTCCGCGATCTCCCCGGTAAGCCCCGCCGGATGAATCATCTGGTAAACATTGTTCATAAAATTGGAGCCGATGATGCTCGGGCTGACCCGCTGCCCCCACTCCGTCCGCGGCCGGTTCTTGAAAGCCTCCGTTTCCACCACCGCCGGGCTTTCCAGTTCGTAGACCGCCATGTGCTTGGGGCCGCTCCGCGCCGCCTCGTACCGCGCCGCGCTAAGCACCCCCGGCACCGAAAGCAATTCCGCCAAATGCTCCTCATTATACCAGCGGTTAAAATCCTCCTCCAACTCCGCCGGAACATCGGCCCAAACAATCATCAACCCCGTCCCTTTCCTAGCCATATCAACCCCCTCAAAATTTCGGCTCCATCCATAATAACCATTCCCGCGAGAATTTGCACCCATCCCCTTAAGGCAAGGGGATGGGCGGCGGGCGTCTAGACGTTCAGGCGTAGTTGGACGCCCGCCTTTTCTTCCTGGATCCGGGCGACGGCGTCGGAATCTTGGGGGCCGTAGCCGCGGAACATCGCTTCTACGTGGCGCTGGTCTACCAGGTTGGACAAGTCCATCGGAACGCCGTATTCCCGGCCCAGGTCGGTGGCCAGACGGACGTCTTTGGCGGCGAGGGCAGTGGCGAACCCTGGCTCGAAGTTGCCTTGAAACAGGTAGCGGGAAAACTTTTCCGTCAACCGTTTGGAGCTGCCCGAACTGTGGGCGATTACATCGGCCAGCGTGGCCAGGTCAACCCCGGCCTTGACGCCCAGGGTAAGGGCTTCTGAAAGCAGCACGCCGATGCCCATACTGAGCAGGTTGTTGCAGATTTTGCAGACCGACCCGGCGCCGATGTCGCCGCAATAAACCACGTGGCTGCCGATGGCGCCCAATGTGGACTCGAAGCGGTTGAAAACGGCGCGGTCGCCGCCGACCATCACCGCCAGGGTTCCCGCGGCGGCGCCGTAGACCCCGCCGCTCACCGGCGAATCCAGTAGCGCGACGCCCCGCTGGGCGCAGGTTTCGTGCAGCCGCCGGACTACGGTGGGGGAATTGGTGGAAAGGTCGAAAATTACTGCGCCGCTATCGGCGGCCTCCAGGATTCCGCCCTCGCCCAGGATTACCGCCTCGACGTCCCGCGGGACGGGCAGGCTTGTTAGCACCGCGTCGTTGCCCGGGACGGCCTCCTTGGGGCTGTCCGCCCACGCGGCGCCCATCTCCAGCAGATTGATTGCGGCCTCCTGCCGCAGGTCGTGGACGGTTAGGCTGTGGCCGGCCTTGATTAGATTGGCCGCCATGGGGTTGCCCATATTGCCGGTTCCGATGAACCCCAGCTTCATCATTGCCTCTCCTGTCGCCCTGATCTCGGTTGTCGCCCCGGCCTTGCCGGCCGCCCGGCCCGCCGTCGCCCAAATCCCCCGGCCGGTAGTCGCCCACGTTCTCCCGGCGGTAAGGCGGCGCATAACCGCTGGCGCCCCCCCGATCGGGCGGGCGGTTTTGCCGCCCCCCGGACGTTCCCCCCCGATCCGCTGGGCGGTTCTGGCGCCCCCGGCCATCCCCGTCCCGATCCGCCGGGCGGTTCGGCCGCCCCCCGGGCATTCCCCCCCGATCCGCCGGGCGGTCTTGCCGCCCCCGGCCATCCCCGCCCCGATCCGCCGGGCGGTTCGGCCGCCCCCCGGGCATTCCCCCCCGATCTGCCGGGCGGTCTTGCCGCCCTCCGGGCATTTCATCCCTTGCCGGGCGGTTTTGCCGCCCCCCGGAGATTCCCCCCCGATCTGCCGGGCGGTTTTGCGCCCCCCCGGTCATTCCCTCCCCTTGAGGGGGAGGGTTAGGGTGGGGGCCCCGGCCTTCCTGTTCGTCGAAAGTTTCTTTGGCGACGCGAAAGGCGTTCACCGCGGCGGGCATTCCGCCGTAGAACACCATTTGCGCGATGATTTCGGAAATTTCCTCTTGCGATACGCCGATGTGCAGGGCGCCGGTGATGTGGCGTTTAATCATCTGCGGGCTGTGGCCCAGCACTACCAGGGCGGCGATGGTGCATAGGCTGCGGGTTTTCAGGTCGACGGCGGGGCGGTTGTAGATTTCGCCGTAGACTACCGCATCCACCAGCCGCATTACGTCCGGGGCCAGCTCCGCCATCGCCGCCGGGGGCTGCGGGTTGTTGTCCGGACCGTAGTAGAGCATCCGGAACTCGGCGGCGGCATCGTCCAAATCCGTCACCAAATCGTATTCGTCATCATCATCGTCATCGCCGTCATCATCGTCGTCGGCCAGATCCGGGCGGTAGGGGCGCAGATACGGGTCGTCGGCATCGTGGTCAATCGGAGTAGTCACGGGCGTTCCCCTTGCGGCCCTGCGGTATGGGCAGGGCGGTAAAATCGGGCGGGAGTTTATATCGGGCGCGGGGTTACAAGATCTGCCAGTAGCGGCGGCCGTCCATCCGCACCACGCGGCCGATATGGTCGTCGGGATGGAAATGGCCGGCGGCGATCACGATGTTTTCCGCCTCGGCCTGGTCCAGGATGCGCTCCCGGTTGCGTTGGCTGGCTTCCTTGTCGGTGTCAACCCCGGCGGTCCAGTCGGGGCGCGCCACCTGCGCCTTGCTGTGCAACAGATCGCCCACCACCATCGCCCGCTCCCCCTGCGAGGTGATGTCGATCACCATGTGGCCCGGCGTATGGCCTGAGGCGGTCAACATCCGAACCTCGCTAGTGATTGCGTGTTCGGTGTCCACCAGATCCATCACGCCCATACCCTCGAGGGGGACGACGCTGTTGGTCACCTGCGGGGCGCCGCCGATGATTTCGGGCCGGGTGAAATGCTCCCAGTCCAGCCGCGGCACCAGGTAGCGGGCTTGGGGGAAAGTGGGCGCGGGGGCATTGCCGGAATAATCGACGTTCCAACCCACGTGGTCGGCGTGGAGGTGGGTATGGGCCACCACGTCCACATCCTCGGGGTTGACGCCTTTCGCCCGGAGTTGGTTGACCAGATCGCCGGTGCGGTTGCCCCGTTCCGGGTGCGGCCCCGGGCCCATTCCGGTGTCGACCATAATGGTCTTGCCTTCGGAGCGCAGGAAAAAGTGCAGGTAATACAACTGCAACTGGCCGCATTCTAGGGCGTGCTGGTGGCTTTCCCAATCGGGGGCCGCGGTAGCGGGGAACATCAGCCAGGGGTCCCGGGGCGGCGGCACCATATCCAGCGCCGCCACGATATCCACATTGCCGATCCTGATTTGGCCGGCCATAGCAAAACTCCTTTAATACGGATACTGAATCAGCGAAACCAGATCGCGCCCGGCCAAACGGCGGCGCCCGTCAAGGAACGTCAGTTCGATTACCACCGCCAAGCGGGAAACCACCCCGCCGCACCGTTCCACCAGGCGACAGGCCGCCTCCAGCGTGCCGCCGATCGCCAGCAAATCGTCCACAATCAGAACCCGCTGGCCGGGGGCGATGGCGTCGGCGTGAATTTCCAGCGTGTTGGAGCCGTACTCCAAATCGTACTCCACCGCGTAAGTATCCCCGGGCAGCTTGCCCGGCTTGCGGACCGGAACCAGCGGCTTGCCCAGCTCCCGCGCTAACGGGGCGCCGAAAATGAACCCCCGCGATTCCACCGCCACCACGACGTCAAGGTCGGCCGGCTGCCCAGCCGCCGCCGCCAGCCGCGCCACGGCGCAGTCGAAAGCCGCCGGATTGCCCAGCAGCGGGGTAATGTCGCGGAACAGGATGCCCGGATGGGGAAAATCGGGGATGTCGCGGATGTAATCTTTCAGATCCATTTGTTTCTCGCGGGCGGAATGCCGGCTTGTATTTCGGGGAGGATGGACAGGGCCGCGGCCAGCCGGGCTTCGGAGACGCGGATGCGGATCCGGGCGTCGGCCGCCAAGAACACCGCGGCTGGGGCGCCCAGCAGCAGTATCAGTCCGGCTGATCCGCATCCCAGCAGCCCCCAGGCGGCCCAATGGAAAGCGGGCGACAGCGGGGTGATTTCCAGCCAGGTCATAGCCGGGATGCTGGCAAAAATTCCCCCGCCGGCCGAGGTCAAAACCACCGTCAAGAGGATTAAGACCGCAAGCAAGGCCCTTACCTTAATGGATACCCCATCCGCCGGAGTGTCGCCGGGAATTTCAACCCCGTGCCGCCGCAAGACTCGCTTTCCGTAGGCGGCCAGAATCTTGGCCGCGATTGAGATTAGCCCGACAACCACCGCTATGGCTATGCGGATGGCTAGGTAAAGCACGACCGCGGCGGCGGACCACTCCTCCACCGGATGGCCGGCGGCCCAGAGGGATGCCAGCGCGGCGGCCACGATAACAAACGCCAGCTTCACTTCCGCGGCTGGCAGAAGCCTCTTGATTTCCGGCTTGTCAATCACGGGGCTTCCTCTCGCCCTTTTCGGAGGATTCCGGCATAGGGGATTTCGTAAGCAGCCAGGCGAATTTAAGCATATCCCACAAACTGGTCAAGGTAGCGATCGCCGACAGGGTAATGACGAATGTCAGCACAATCTGTCTGGAAACTTCTTTCGGGTACGCGCCGGCGCCAATCAACCCCAGCATCTGGTCGATCAGCCAATTGAGGGCAAAGCCGATTACCAGCGCTATGGTCCAAACCAAGCCTACGAGTATGGCGCGTAAAACCAAGTTGAAGCATAGCCCCCCCATCCTGATCGTAGAAGGGTAAATCTCAAACATCGAGCGCCAGTTCGTGTCGCTTATGGCTGCGGCCTCCCGTTGGCTTGGCTACCCCGATAACGGCCTGCCCCTCTGTGACGTCCGCGGGGCCTATCTAAGGAGTCCGCGAGGTCACGCTAGGGCTAGGCCCCATTATACGGCATAGCGGGGCTTTGCGATAGCGGTATGATGCCATAGGCTTGGGGCAAGGGCTTTGATGCGGGGAGAGATGCCGGCGGGGGGGCAATTCCGCCCGGCTTGGCTATTTTCCGCCTGCAACCCATTTGACTTGCCGCTTAATGCCTACTATAATCGTTTCTAATCTTTCGCGCTCCCCGGCAGCCCCGCAGGGGTGGGGCGATTCCCTGACGCCCTTTCGCCGCCGGCAAACCCGGGGGACTGGCTGACGCCCCTGTGGCGCAATGGAAGCGCAGTCGATTTGTAATCGACAGGTTAGGGGTTCGAATCCCCTCTGGGGCTCCAAATAACCCTTTTCCGCGGCGGCGCCTGTTTATGGGTTGCCACGCGGCGGGGAATGTGCGAATATATACATTCAGGGCCGATTTGCTGGAGGGATGGGTGAGTGGTTAAAGCCACCAGACTGTAAATCTGGCGTCCGGAAGGGCTTCGCAGGTTCGAATCCTGCTCCCTCCACCAGTAAACGCGCCAAGCCCAGATAGCTCAGCGGTAGAGCACGTTCTTGGTAAGAACGGGGTCGGCGGTTCAATCCCGCCTCTGGGCTCCAGAAACGAACCGACTAACGGCCCGGCCCTCAGCGCCGGGCCCAAGCAGAGGAGGACACGCCGCAACATGGCCAGACAGCAGTTCGACCGGTCGAAGGATCACGTCAACGTGGGCACCATCGGGCACGTGGACCACGGCAAGACCACTTTGACCTCCGCCATCACCAAGGTGCTATCGGAAAGGGGCCAGGCCAAATACCTCGATATGGACTCGATCGACAATGCCCCGGAGGAAAAAGCCCGCGGTGTCACCATCGCCATCGCCCACGTCGAATATGAAACCGAAGCCCGCCACTACGCCCACGTGGACTGCCCCGGCCACGCCGACTACATCAAAAATATGATTACCGGCGCAGCCCAAATGGACGGCGCCGTCCTGGTGGTCAGCGCCCCCGACGGCCCGATGCCCCAAACCCGCGAACACATCCTCCTGGCCCGCCAGGTGGAAGTCCCCCGCATCCTGGTCGCCCTCAACAAGGTGGATATGATGGACGACGAGGAACTGCTGGAGCTGGTGGAGCTGGAAATCCGCGACCTGCTGAACCGCTACGATTTCCCCGGCGACGACACCCCCATCGTCCGGGTCAGCGGCCTGCGGGCGCTGGAGGGCGACCCCGAATACGAACAGGGCATTATGAACCTGGTCACCGCGATGGACGACTGGATTCCCGTGCCGCCCCGCGCCACCGACCTGCCGTTCCTGATGCCCATCGAGGATGTGTTCGGCATCAAGGGCCGCGGCACGGTGGTCACCGGCCGGGTGGAGCGCGGGCTGCTCAAGCAGGGCGAACCGGTGGAAATCATCCGCTTCGGCGACACCCGCTCCACCGTCGCCACCGGGCTGGAAATGTTCCATAAGTCGCTGGACACCACGCAGGCCGGCGACGCGGTGGGCGTGTTGTTGCGGGGCGTTGACCGCGATGAAGTGGAGCGCGGCCAAGTGCTGGTCAAGCCCGGCTCTATGCGCCCCTACACCAAGGCCAAGGCCGAGGTCTACGTTCTGAGCCGCGAGGAAGGCGGCCGCCATACCCCCTTCTTTTCCGGCTACAAGCCCCAGTTCTACATCCGCACCAGCGACATCACCGGCTCCATCGGCCTGCCCGAGGGGGTGGAAATGGTGATGCCCGGCGACAACGTCCAAATGGACATTGAACTGATTTCCCCGGTGCCTCTGGAAAGCGGGATGCGTTTCGCCATCCGCGAGGGCGGCCGCACCGTCGGCTCCGGCGTGATCACCGAGGTGGTGAACTAATGGCCCGAAAGACCGCCGACATCCGGCACATCATCACCCTCCAGTGCGGGGATTGCCGCGAGCGCAACTACACGTCGATGAAAAACCGCCGCAACGACCCGCAACGTCTGGAGTTGCGCAAGTACTGCTCCCGCTGCCGCGGCCACCGCGGCCACCGGGAAGTGCGGTAGCCCCCCAAACGCGGCAGCCCAAGAAGTAGTGAGGTAGCCCAATGGCCAGGGCATCCCGCGCCCAGCGTATCCTCGCCCCCGCCGGGGGCGGACGCACCACGCCGACCCAGTTCATACGCGAAACGTATGAGGAACTGCGAAAGTGCGTCTGGCCCAGCCGCGAGGAAACCTCCCGGCTGACTATGGTGGTAATCGTCTTGTCGGTGGCCGCCGGGTTTTTCCTCGGCGGCCTGGACCGGGTGTTCGCCGAGTTGTTCAACCGAGTCATTTTCGGCCTTTAACCCGGCGGCCCAGACGCTACCGCCGCCCCAAAACAGCATCGCCCGCCCCCGGCCCCTACGGTTGGGGGCGCGGCCAGTTAGCAGCGGATGGCTTAAATGACCAACGCCAATGACATAAACGACGCCCTGGAAACCGCGCAATCCCTGGATATGCGCTGGTATATCGTGCATACCTACTCCGGCCAAGAGGACCTGGTAGAGAAAAACCTCAACCTCCGCATCACCAGCCTCGATATGGAAGACCGCATCAAGCAGGTGCTGGTTCCTACCGAGGAGGAAGTGATTTTCAAGGACGGCAAACGCCGTTCCGAGCGCAAAAAGCTGTTCCCCGGCTACATCCTGGTCCACATGAGCATGGACGACGAAAGCTGGTACGCCGTCCGCAACACCCCCGGCGTAACCGGGTTCGTGTCGACCGAGGACGACCGCGACAGCCGCCCCAAACCCGTGCCGCTGGAAGACAAGCAAATCGAAGACATCCTGCGGCAGGTCGCCAACGATTCCAGCCGCATCAAAATCGCCCTGGAGCGCGGCGAAACCGTCCGCATCACCGAGGGGCCTTTCGTCGATTTCATCGGCGCGATCAACGACGTGGACGAAAGCAAGGGCAAAGTCCGCGTTCTGGTATCCTTTTTCGGGCGGGAAACCCCGGTAGAACTGGATTTCCTGCAAGTCGAAAGAATCTAGCCCGCAACCCGCCGCGCCCGATGCGGAAGGCGGCGGGCGCTTTTTCAAGGAGTCCCCCGTGGCGAAAAAGGTTCGCGCAATCATCAAACTGCAACTCCAGGCGGGCAAGGCCACCCCGGCGCCGCCGGTGGGCCCCGCCTTGGGCCAGCACGGCGTCAACATCATGAGTTTCGTCAAGGAATACAACGCCCGCACCGCCAACGACGCCGGCACCATCGTGCCGGTGCATCTCACGGTCTACGAAGATCGCTCCTTTACCTTTGTCACCCGCACCCCGCCGGCGTCGGAACTGCTGCGGCAGGCGGCCGGCGTCCCGCGGGGCTCCGCCGACGCCCGTCAGGGTAGCGTGGCAACCATCAGCCGCGATACCCTGCGGGAAATCGCCCAGACCAAGCTCGCCGACCTTAACGCCGGCAGCGTCAACGAAGCGATGTCGATCATCGAAGGCACCGCCCGCAGTATGGGCATCCGCATATCCGCCGAGTAACCCCAGATCCGGCGCCTAGCCCCCAAGATCCGACATTGGAGATAATCCCGATGCCCAGTCGCAGCCGACGCTACAACAACGTCGCCGAGCGCGTAACCCCCGACCGGTTCTACCAGCCTGCCGAGGCGATCGATCTGCTGAAAGACATTTCCACCGCCAAGTTCGATGAAACCGTGGAGTTTCACCTGCGAACCAACGTAGACCCCCGCCACGCCGACCAGATGGTGCGCGGCGTCGTCGGGCTGCCCCACGGCTTGGGCAAACCCGTCCGCGTGCTGGTGTTCGCCGGCGCCGAGGGCGGCGAAATCGCCCGGCAGGCCGGCGCCGACTATGTGGGCGAGGATGACCTCATCGAGCGCATCGAAGGCGGCTGGGTCGATTTCGACGTCGGCTTGGCTACCCCCCAAGTGATGCCCAAAATCGGCAAGCTGGGCCGCATCCTGGGCCGCCGCGGGCTGATGCCCAACCCTCGCTCCGGCACTATGGTGCAAGCGCAGGATTTGCCCCGCGCGATCCAGGAAGCCAAAGGCGGGCGCACCGAATACCGCACCGACCGCACCGCCATTATTCACTGCGCCATCGGCAAAATCAGCTTCGACACCTCAATGCTGCTGGGCAACCTGTCCACCCTCACCGACGCCATTTCCCGCGACCGCCCGGCGGCGCTCAAAGGCCAGTATTTCCGCGCCGCCCACTTGTCGTCCAGTATGGGCCCCAGCATCCCCCTGGAGCTGGCTGCGCTGCAAGCCTTGCGCCCCGAGGACTAACCGGGTAAACTAAACCCATCGCCGCCAACGGAATCCGGCGGCGGCCACAACCGAATAGGCAACGCCCAAGACCGCGGGCCCCTGATCCAGGGTTAATGGCGCCGCCGCCCGCCGAGGCGCAATGATGCTTAACCCGGGGCTTTCCGCCCTGCGCCGCGTCGCTATGCGCCCGGCGCAGGGCTTTTCTTTGCCCCAACTTTCGCGGCCCATACCCATATCTATATATGCGAGGTGAAATTTGCCGACACAGGAAAAAATCAACCGGGTCGAAGATCTCAAGGAGCGGCTGGAGCGCAGCTCGATCACCTTCGGCGCGGACTATACCCGCACCACGGTAAACCAGATGACGCAGTTGCGCCGCGCGATGCGCGAAAGCGGTCTGGAGTTCACCGTGGTAAAAAACACCTTGATGTATCTGGCCGCCGAACAGGCCGGGCGCCCCCAAGTCAAGGAAATCGTGCAAGGCCCCACTGCCGTGGCTTTCGGCTACGATGACCCGGCGGCGGCCGCCAAGACGCTGGCCGACTACGCCCGTCTCAACGCCAACACTTTCGCCATACGCGGCGCGGTGATGGGCGACGGCGCCCCGATGGGCCCCGAGGAAGTCGCCCGCCTGGCCACCTTGCCGCCCCGCCCGCAGATGCTTTCCATGCTGCTGGCCCAGATGCAGGCCCCCCTGTCCCGACTGGTGGGCGCCCTCAACGCCCCGGTGCAGAACCTGGACAACGTACTCCGCGCCCGTATGCGCCAACTGGAAAGCGAATAACCCGAACCCCATCCCAAATACCGGCCGAGGTAAAGAACAATGCCGCTAACTAAAGACGAAATCATCGGCGCCATCAAGGAAATGAACGTGGTTGATTTGGCTGACTTGGTCAAGTCGCTGGAGGATGAGTTCGGCGTAACCGCCGCCGCGCCTATGGCGATGGCCGCCGCCCCCGCCGCCGAAGCCGCGGTCATCGAGGAGGAGGAAAAAACCGAGTTCGAGGTCCACATCCGCGAAATCGGCCCCAACAAAATCAACGTCATCAAGGCCGTCCGCGAAGTCACTTCCCTCGGCCTGCGCGAAGCCAAAGAATTGGTGGAATCCGCCCCGGCCGCGGTCAAGGAATCGGTGCCGCGGGACGAAGCGGACTCGGTCAAGGCCAAGCTGGAGGACGCCGGCGCCGTGGTCGAAGTGCGATAGCCCCACCCATCCCGCCGGGAGGCGACCTATGGGCCGGAAAGACCGGGAACGATTCCTGCGGCTGAAAGAAAGCAACCCCGGCTACCAGGGCTTTCGGGGGGCGGACACCGTGACCGCCTCGCCGCCGCCGCCCGCCCCCGTAACCGAGGCCGTAACCTGCTCGGTATGCCAACGGCGGCGCAACGTCAACATCGTAAACCTGCCCGCAGACCGTAGCGCCTACATTTGCCTGCGCTGCCAGCAAGAAACGCCCGCCGCCTGACCGGGCGGCTAACGCCAAACCGCGCCCCGGCCGCCGGCCGGGGCGCAACCTCTCAACCCCGATCACCCGAAAGCGGGAATCTGCAACTGCGCCGCGCCCCGGCTACCGGAACAGCGGCAATTGCCGGTCTAGAAACTCATACGCCGCGTTAAACTGTTTTTCGCCGCCCGGGGGCCCCGCCATTTCCTCGTACTCCACCACAATATCGGGCTGCACCGGCGCATCGCCCAGCCAATCGCCGTTGGGGGTGTACCAGCGGGATACCGGAATATACATCGCCGACCCGTCGCTGAGTTCCACGAACCCGTATTCGTAGCCGTCGCCGTAGGTGGCAACCCCCACCAGCGTCGCCCGGCCCGACTGTTGCAACGCCGCCGCCAGCGCCTCCGCCTCGCCCACCGTCCGCTCGTTCACCAGCGCCGCCACCGGCAAATCATCCAGCGACAAGCGGTTTTCGTTTTCCGGGATCAAATGCTCCTGCCGCGCCCCGGCGCGGTCGTCCACATACCGGAAGATCCCGCCCGGCGCCAATAGTTGCGCCGCGGTTTCCGCCGCGGCCTCCGCCGACCCGCCGGAATTGAGCCGCAGGTCCAGAATCAACGCCAGCAGATCAAAACGATTCAGACGCTCCAAAGCCGCCAAAACCTGCCGCCCGGTATTTTCCCGGAACCGGAAAACCCGGATGTACCCGATGCCCCCCGGCACTAGCTGGCTGGCGACCGTATCCAGCTCCACATCCCCCCGGAACACCTCCAGCTCCAGCGGCTCCGGCTCCCCCGCCCGCTCCAGGCGCAGGCGCACCTTCGTGCCTTCCGGCCCTTTCACCCGCTCCCCTACTTCCGCCGGCGTCGCCCCGTCCAGCGGCGCCCCGTTCACGGCCAGCAGCACATCGCCCGGTTCGATGCCCGCCTTTTCCGAGGGCGAATCCGCGAAGGGATGCAGCAGAATTCGCCCCTCCTGCGCCACCACCCTGGCCCCGATGCCCAGATACGAACCTTGCAGGCTTTCCGCCAGCCGCTCCTGCGCCTCCGGGAACTGTTCCGCGGTCAAATACGCTTTCGCCGAACCGGGCAGTCCGTCCACCATACCTTGAATCAGAATCCGCGCCATTTCGTCCGGTTCAACGCCGGGGTTATCCGCCCGGTACGCCGCCGCCGCCCGCCATACATCCCCCAGCCCCGCGGGCACCGACGCCGGAATCTGCCCCCGCATCCGCCCTAGGTCGGCCAGAAAGGGATACGGCTCCAGTTCGCCCAAATCCATAATCCGCCCGATCGCCCCCCCGGCTACGCTGTCCGAATCCGCCGCCGCATAATTGGCGTGAATCGCATCCCACGCCTCCCACGCCAGCGCCAAATCGTCGCCGTCATCGCCGGATTCGCTGACCGGCACGCAGCCCGCCGCCGCCAACATCGCCAGCGCAATCGCCATCGCCGCCGCCCATTGAAAAGCAACCCGCGGAAATTTCAACAACAGCAAAACTCAAAATCCTGAAATCGCCAAAATGCGGATACCGGATACATCGCCATCCGCCCGTCCGTCATCCGTCCGTCATTGTAGCAAACCCCGCGCCCCAATACCCGCAGGCATTGCCAGCATACCGCCCCAAAATGTACACTAGCCCCGCGCCATCGCGCCGCGCCGCGAATTTCCCCATCCGCAAGAAAGCCGGGAAATCATCCTGAGCTTACCGGCCGGGAGATCATCCTGGGCTTATCGAAGGAGCGGCTCTGTTAAAGTTGCACAGAGAACCAAGCATCTATCAGCTTCAAGAAACCGAAGGGGCAGAACGGCAAAACCCAGCCAAATTTGGAAAGCCTGATACCACCGCCCCCGGTTCCCCAGCAGAAGTCCATTGCCGCCGCAGAGCAGGCACGGCCACGCCGCAAAACGCCATTTTCCGCCGTTTTTCCGCTCAGTAGGTTTGGGTACAGATCTCAGCCGACAACCTCCGCAATCAAGCCCCCAGCGGCCTTAATTCCGACCAATTGCCGCCGTACACATGACGAAAAGCCCGCCCAACGCCTTTAGACCAGCACCCCCGGAGACGAACCCATGCAACTAACCTTCGACTTCAGCGAAGCGACCAGGCCAGACCCAAAGGACCAAGGCCCCTACCCAATCCCGAAAACCAAGGCACCCGCCGCCACAGACGCCAAAACCAATGCTTACACCAAAACCCCCGAAAGCAAAGCATTATCCAGTGAGCAACTCAGTGCCCTGCTCAGCCAATGCCATGAGACTCTCCGGGACGGCGGACGAATCAGCTCACACGCCGCTTTCCATGAATTCGTCAGGATCATCTTCCTCAAATACCGCGACGAGCTTCAGCCAACCGGCGAACCCCCAGTCTTTCAGCAACGCTACGGCGAAAACGACCAGCAGAGAGCCCAGCGCATCCGCCGCTTCTACGAGAGCCAAACAGAACTAGAACCACAGGCACATACCGGAAGCATAGATTCAACCCCGGACGTACTCGCCAGATGCGCCCGACATCTAGACGGGATTTCCCTGACCCGCACCCAAGCGGACATCGCCGGCGCCGCCTTCCAAGAATTCACCACCAAGTTCGCCAAAGGCGACTTAGGACAGTACTTTACCTCCCGCGAAGTAGTAGCCCTGGCGATAGAGATGATGCAACCCCAGCCCGAACATCGCATCCTAGACCCGGCCTGCGGCTCCGGAGGCTTCCTAGCCCACGCCCTGGAATATATGCGCCGCCAAGCCGCGCCGACCCCAGCGGACAACTGCCACGGCATCGAAATCAATCACGATTTAGCCCGCGTCGCCAAGATGAATATGCTCGTCCAAGGCGCCAACCCGTCCAACATCGTCTGCCGCGACGCCCTAGCGGTCATGAGCCCGGAGGATAACCATACCTGGAAGGAGCAATTCGATCTCGTATTCGCCAACCCGCCCTTCGGCGGAACTATACGCCGGGCCGACAAAGGCGACGGATATCTGGACCAGTATGAAATAATGCATTATCTAGGCAACAATAGCAGCCCCGGACCCGGCGCCGTCAAAAAAAGCGCAACAACCTCAAAACCGAGGTAATTTTCCTGGAACGGATTCACGCTTTCCTGAAACCCGGCACCGGCCGCGCCGCGGTGGTAGTCCCCGACGGCCTTCTCACCAACGCGTCAACGGACGGCGTACGAAGGTGGCTTACCGGCAAGTTCCAGCTACTGGCCGTAGTTGTTCTGTTGAATCTGCTGGGTAGCAGGCAAGGTGGCGGTCTTGCAAACCCGTCCCTGGCACCCCTCGCGGGGTGTGCACGTGACCCAACTACCCAGCAGATTCAACAGAACAGTTATTCCGTAGCGCTTAGGGGCGTAGGCTGGTTGGGGGCTTCGCGCGGTATTCGGCTCCAGCGGCGTTAGTTCCGGCTAACCGACTGTCGGGTGATAATCTCTCTGAGTTCGATGGCGATGGCGGTGGCCTCGTATCCGGATAATCCTTCCGGCGGCGAGGGAGGTGGCAGGAGTGCTGGCGCGGGCGGCCTTTGTCGTCGACGTTTTTCGTGTCTTCGGCGTGCCGCATAACGTGGGCCATCAGCGTGGCGCAGAACATGGCGGCGTCGATGGATTCCGCTCCGCCGGCGATTTCGGGGTTGGCGCTTTCGCTTTCGGGTTTGTATACGCCCCAAGCGTATGTCGCATTGGGGTTTTTCCCTTGAGGTGTGGTTACTACTATGATGTCGTAACCGGCATAGTGCGCGGTTTCTGTAGGTGTGAAATCGACGTTCATGTTTATTATCCTCTTTGGCGGTGGTCGGGGGATACCGCGGGTATGCATTCTTAGTATGCGGTTTATGCGGTTGGGCTGGTTTCCGATATATCCCATAGAGGGCATGAGCTGTCAGTTGGCTGGTGTCCGGCGCAATCCGGGCAAATGTCATTGTCGTTGAGTTGGCTGTCGGGGAAGCCGCGGTAGCAACAGGCGCATCCGGGTTGGCCCAGGGAGCATAAAAATATGGGGCTTACTTTGTTGCTTTCGGTGTCGGCTTGCTGGCTCATGGCTCTGCTTACCTTTTCGGGCGGCGGCATAATTGTTGGGCTTTATGGGCTAGGAGCGTGCGAGGTTCTTGATATGGCTGAGCGGTACCGTCTATTTTACCTTTCGTAGGCAGAGTAGGGATTTCCTGCTGGAGGACTAGCCAAGTAGAAAATCGAGCGTTGGGAAATTGGTTTCGTGTCTTGTATGTGGAGCGGGCTTCCCCAGATGGTTATTTCGTAGATCCCGGGCCCGTGTTCTTCCAGTGTCTTGTCGATGTCGGCTTTAACTTTGAGCCTGCTTTTTGTCGATTCCATTTCTAGGGCGATTATCCGCCGTACTTTGTGGCTCATCTCGAACGGGACTGCGCTGGCGTCTTTGGCTTCCAACCATGTCTGACGGGCTTCCGGCCGACTTTGCGGGGCGGGCTTGTCGGGGTCCGTTTGGTACGGGTCAACGCATTTGACGGCGGTAGTTCTGGTTTGGACTTCCGGCCCCGTGTAGTACCTGCCATCTGCCAGCGGTTTCAGGATATAGGCTACCCGCATGGGGTTGCACAGGGAATAGGTGGATGCTAATTGTCCGTTGGTCATGGCTTTCGGGGGAGGATCGTATCCGATGGTTACGATTGCTGTGTTCCCGATATCCAGTGTCGCGTTTGATACGGCGGCTTCCAGTTCCAGTATCCCGTCGGCGCTTATGGCCGGGGTTTTTATGTAGCGGACGTAGTCGGTGCTGAACTGTTGGACATGGGATGCGTTGTACCGGTCGTAGGCTATTCCGATGTTCAGGGTGGTGTAGACCGGGTCCAGTAGCGTTCGGCGATGTCCTGGACTTTCCATCCAGCCGGTTACGGTTTCCGCGACCTTTTCTTCCATTGAGCCTATGCTGGCGTAGTTATCGCCTGGTTTTATGCAGTAGTCGGAACCTGAGAAATTTTCCCCGTCTGCGCCGGTTACTCCGGTTAGCGTGTATCGTTGGTTGGGTTTTAGTCCCCATTGGTCCCAGTGGGATCCGTAGCACCCTGCCAGGGTAGCTTCGGCGTGCAGCTGGGCGGCCGGGTTGGTCCCCAGCTTGACCGGCGGCGATCCGGCTTCGGCCCGGCGCTGGTTGGTCAAGGTGAGCATCAGCTGCTTCAAGTCGGTATGCCGGAGAACCGGGTTCGGGAAGTTTTCTCTTTCATCCGATGTGTAGGTTTTGCCTTCGAAGAGGTTGCCGATTCTGTTTATGGCGGTCTCAGATATCTGCCTGATTTGGTTTGAGCCGGGGAAGTCGACTCCTTGGATTGCGAGCCATGCCGTGAGTAATACGGCTATGAGGAGTATGGCGCCGATGCACCCGCCGCAACCGCCCTGCTTTTCGCTGTTGGACGCCATTGCTTGGCTCCTTTGCCTTCTTGGTCCTGTTGCCCGGTTAAGGGTGTAGGCTTGGCACATCGCGGCTCTTGTCAGGCTTCCTTGTCCGTGGCGTGCGGGGTTGAAAGTCGGGCTGATAGTTGTGCCGTTTTGTCGGGGGAGGAGGACGCGGAGCCGTCGGCCAATTTTGAGGCATTGTAGCACGCCCTCGGCTGGCGTCTGCCCTGCCTCGTCGGTCTGCGTGGGGATCCTTTGTTGGGGGGGAGTTGTCGAGGGGAGAGTTGGCGGGCGGGCGTTGCTTGTGGTTGCTGCTCGCTTTAACGAAAATCCGCCGTTGCGCGATGGCCAGCCTCATTAGCTTTCGCATAGGGCTTGGTTGGCGCTGTGCGCCCCATAGCGGGGGTTTCGCGGGCTTTTTCGTGTTTGGGGCGAATCTACTGGATTTGGCGTTTTCCGGGCTAATCCGGCGCGTTTGTGCCGTTGCGGTTCAAGTTTGGGGGCGGCGCTTTTCTTGGCGTTACAGGATGCCTTGCGCTCTCATGGCGGCCCGCCTGTTCTTCGACTGCGTCCGGCGTTTCTTGGAAGGTTTGAGCGGGGGCGTCCGCTTTTTTGAGCCGCCTTTTGGCGTGTGGCCTGCGGGCTGCTTGTGCGGCCCTCCAGCCGGTATGCGGGCTTGCGGCGTTTTCTTGTCGCATTGCGGCCGCTCCTGGGATCTGGGAGTTGGGCGTTTGCGGTGGTTCTGATAGGTTGAATTATATCTGCGTTAGGGCGTCCAGGAGCGCGAAATCGGAGGGTTGCCGTTAGGTCCGGTCGGGAATACCTTTATGGCGCGAAAGTCGCTGAAAAGGGCTTATTGTGCGAAAAGTTGCGCCGGCGGTTGGCCGGGCGTCCGGCCCGGGCTGATTAGACCCGTAAGCTCTGGGGATCGTTTCTGAACTGGTTGTTCCAGGTGCCGGCCAATCCCGTGTCGGGGACGATTTCGCGGCGGTATTCGGTCCAGCCGGGCTTTTTGGTACCGTTGCGGCTCCACTGGTGCCAGACCCGGTAGTCGAATAGATCGGAGCTTAAAAGCTCCACTCTTTCTTTGCCGACTACTTCCTTTTCTATTTTGTGCTTGTATGTGTCTCTGGCGTTATGGTCGTAACCGATGTTCTCAACGATGGCCATGAATATCATGTCGTCATCTTTCACGGCTTCGCCTTCGGCGAGACGGCGCAGGAGAATGATGCTGGTCTTGACGCCGGTTTCGAAATTGCGGAAGGTATGCTGGGGCAGGCTGATTACGGGTGTTCTGTTGCCGTTGCTGGGTAGTATAGCGTATAATGGGCGGCGATGGGGCATTTATGCGGGTCAACCTGCAAGCGCAAAACCGGTCAACCTTGCCGAACTTGCCGGTCATCCGGCGGGGCGCGGATGGTACAGCTTGACGCCCGCGGCAAGCCGGTCAACCCGCCCACCGGGCAATACCGCCAAGCCACGCCCCACGAAAAGGGCGCCGCGGTGGAGATGTATTTTGACGGGCTATCCTACCGCCGGACGGCGGGAAATATGGATCAGTTTTTCGGGCGGGATACCGGGTCAACCAGCGTTTACCGGTGGGTTAGGGATTTATCGAAAAAGGCGGATGAGGTATTGCGCCCGATGAAAGTTGACACCGGCCGCGTCTGGGCTGCCGATGAGGTTGCCGTCAAGGTTGGGGGTAAAACCTATTGGCTTTTCAACGTGATGGATTCCCAGACCAGGTTCCTGCTATCAGCATATCTATCGCCAACGAGGACAACCCGGGCCGCGGCGACCGCGTTGGCAATGGCGCGGCGGCGGTCGAACAACCCGCCCGTCGCGGTCAAGACGGATGGGCTGGCATCTTACCGAGACGCGATGCCGCGGGCTTTTCCAACCCATCGGGTGCGACACGTCATCAGTAAAGGCGTCAAGGCGGATATTAACAACAACCTATCCGAGAGGCTCAAGGGACGATACGGGATCGGGATAAAACCCTGCGCGGGCTGAAGGCGCGGGAAACCGGGCAAGCCTATGTTGACGGGCTGGTTACGCATTACAATTATTTCCGGCCACACGAAAGCCTGAAGGGTAAGAAGCCGGCGGAAGCCGCGGGCGCGGAACTGCCGTTTGACACTTGGGAGGATGTGGCGGCGATGCAATCCGGCTAAAGGGCTGGGTATGCGGGATTATCGAACCTTGCCTTACTATGGCGGCAAGCGCGGCTATGGCAAGGCGGAATGGATAGCATCGTTCCTGCCGCATACGCCGGATAGCTGCTATATCGAACCGTTCGCGGGTATGGCGGCGGTGTTACTGGCGCGGCCGCCGGTCGATATAGAAATTCTTAATGATGCTAATGGGCGGATAGTCAACTGGTGGAGGATAGTACGCGACGAGCCGGAGGAATTTGGGCGGTTGATTGACTTTTCGCCCTTTTCCCGCGCTGAGTTCCGATGAGCAAAGGCGAATATGGACAACCCGGATTTGACGCCCCTACGCCGGGCGTTGGCGTTCCATGTGGCAGTGGAGCAAGGGGTAGTGCATAGCGATATGGCATCGGGGGGGTGGGGGCGGAAAATTACTCCCGCTGTCGGGTCTGTGGCAAGGATTCGGGCGGCGAATATAGCGGCGATAGCCGAGAGGTTGCGCGATGTGCCGCTTGAATTCCAAGACGCCTGCGACTTACTGGAACGGGTGAAAAGTTGCGATTATGCGGTGATCTATGCGGATCCGCCATATCGGACGGCGGATGTTAGCGCATATCCGATAAGCGATTTGGACATAGACCGTTGCGCCGGATTACTGGCGGCGCAACGGGGCGCGGTGGGGATTTCCGGCTACGGGAACGAATGGGATATGCTGGGCTGGCGGCGGGTTGAACGGCCCGCGTTGCGGCGGCAGATAAAGGGCAACGGCGAAAACCGGCTGGAGGTGCTATGGCTAAACGACAAGGCATCGGCAACGCGGCCGGGGTTATTCGGGTAACGCCCGCCGCGAACTACCCAGCAAGTGGAACAGTACAGGGTAATCAGTGTTCTGGGACAGATGATATGTCTACCCAGCAATTTAAACAGAGTTTGGGTTGCTCGTTAGTTCCTTTTGATAGTATACTTGTCAGACTCATTTTGCCTTCGTTGACGGCTTGCCCGCTTATCCTTTCCAGTTGGGAGATTCTGTATCCTTCGCTGGCAGTCGTAGTTGCCTTTTTTTGGGCCGGTGTTGGGTTTTTCCATGGTGCTGTTCTCCGTTGATGTTGTCGGTCTAGGGTCCGCTCCTTGGTAGCTTTTGCCAGTTTCGAGGTTTTGCCTTTTGCGTTATCAATGTCGTTGTCTCTGAGGTAGGTCAAAACCTCTATGCTGATTATACCACTGGCATTGGCATTGGTGCAAGCGTTTCACTAGGAATTTTGCGGATTCGGAAATTTGCGGGCGGTGGTGGAAATTAAGGCTCTATCTGGCTTCCAGTCACGGCTTCGCGTTTTACCGCGCTCTGCTTTGCTGGCCGTTTCAGGCTGATGCTGGTCCCCCATTTTATCCCCGGAAATTTCGCTGGTGGACGTAGATGCGGTCGTTGATGAACGGGAACTGCCTTATGTCCCGCTCCCCGGCGAGGGTGAAGTCCCGTTCCAGGATTTCGTGAAATTCGTCGCTGCCGGTGCAGCCTCCGGGGCCTTCGCCGATGTAGACGATGAACTCGCCGTCCGACTCGGCGGCGAAGCGGCGGATGACCTCCGCGGTGTACGTTTCCCGGTAGTCCGGCCAGGACCACAGCATATTCTTGCCGCGGTGCACCCTGACGGCCTGCTGGTCGGAGCAGCGCAGGATTTTCTTCGGGGAGGTCCAGTCCCAGCCGTTCGTTCCCTGCGGGTCCGGGTCGCTGGGCCGGACTTCGAGTCCGAACCGGAGGCACTCCCAGGCGAGGTATCCGGGGGCGGCGCCCACTTCGAACATTGGGGATCCGCCGGTTTCTGCGGCTATCTACTTGATGTCGTCCGCGGAGATCACGGGGAAGCCGAAGCGGGGGATGTAGGCGCGTCGTCGGAGGCGTGCCAAGACGTTGTCGCAGTCGTGGATGGTGTCTTCGCCGCCGCGGGTAGCTTCCATAGCGCTTTGGCGCATGGCGTCGAAGAACGTTGCGCACAGGGTTTCGTGCGGGTTTTCGGACGCGTTCAGCGCGTGTTCTAGGACTCGGTCCGTGGTTTGCTCCAGCCGCCGCATTTGTCGGTTCATTTCGGCTCTGAAGCTGATGCTTGCGAATCTCATGGCGAAGCTCCTGCGCGGGTTTTGAATCCCGCGTGGGTGTTTGGGTTTGTAGTTGCCCGGTGGGGGTGCCGGTTAGCGGGGCTCCATGTCAGGGAACAGGATGAGGAGCGGGGCCTTGCCTTCGTGCCCTTCGGGGTCGCTCAGCACGTGATGCACCGTGAGGGTGCGGCGCTTGCCGGCCGGGGCTGCCGCTTTGGCGGCCTTGGTCGCCTTGATGCGAAGGGCGGGATTGCCGTTTGCCTCGGTGTGGCCCTTGACAGAGTATCATCAGATGCTACACTGCTCCTGTGCTAAGGGTGCTGTCGGAGGATCTGCAAGTGGTAGTAATCTACGCAACCGTCATGGTGTTGTTGCCATGACTCCAAATGTGCAAATGGAGCAGCGCTCCTTGGCAGTTGTCAGGGTGCTAGCTGCTGACGCTGGTTTCCAGGTAGTTAGGCCAGAGGTTGACTCTGACAGCGTAGATGGTATGCTTATTGCGGAGTTTGGTCGACGTCCCCGGATAGAGTTTCAGGCCAAGGCAACACAGCAGGATGTGGTTTCGGGTGATCGGTTGCGATTTTCGCTTCCGATCAAGAACTATCGTGAATTGAGCATCTCAAGTTTGGTGCCGCGTATTCTGATTGTCGCCCTTATGCCTGTTATATCTGAAACATGGCTGTTGCAAAGCGACGAGGAGTTGTGTGTGCATAGCAGGATGTATTGGTTGTCCTTGGCAGGTATGCCTGATCGATCAAATGATACCAGCGTTACGGTCTATATACCGACTGTTAACGTTTTCGACCGGGCGAAACTCTCTGACCTGATGAACCGGGCCGAGGCTGGGAGTCCGCTATGATTGTTCAGATCCGTGATCGGGTTGCTTTGTCTTCCATTTCTATTGTTACCCTCCGTGCTTACCTTGGCGGCAGGGGGTGGCACAACCAAGGGCGTTGGGGAGAACGGCCGGCTACGATTATGTCCAAAGAACATGATGGCCGGACTTGGGAAATCATTGTGCCTGATTCCGATACCATAGCTGGTTATGCTGAAGGTATGGCAGAATCGGTGGCCGTGCTGGCTGCGGTTGAGGAACGCTCGCAGTTGGATGTGTTCCACGATTTGGCTGGTGCCGGCGCGGACGTTATCCGGGTGCGTTCGATGAATGGAGCTTCTAAGGAACCACTCTCGTTGCGGCGGAGCACCTATTTTCTGAATGACACCTATAGTCTGTTAGTTGCATCTGCCCGGTCTGCGGAACGAGCGCGGGCTACTTACCGCGGCCCAATAAGTGCAGGCGTAGCTGAATTTTTGGACCGGGTGTTACCGTTGCCGGGTTACTATGAGGGTTACGAACTTACCTTGCACTCTCCGGTGCCGATTGGGTTGGGGACGCAGTTTGACATGGGAGATGATGTCCAGCCCCCTTTCTCACGTCGCGCCACCCTCAAATTGGCGGAAGGTTTGGAATACTCCAGCAAGGCAATTGCTATGGCAGTCGACGATGCTCCCGCGGCATCTTTTAGCCAAGCCGTGAGCCACGGCGTAAGCTCTAACTTTTGCGACGCGGTGGCGGAGCTGGCGCGCAAAGGATCGGGAGTGGAAATCAGTTTGTCGTGGGCGGAAGTTCGCCCGCGTTTTGTAGAGGAAACAATTGAACACACTACATTCCGTTTTTCCCGGCACTCTGCTGATATTTTGGCTGAAGCCGCGCGGACTATTCGTCGCGACGAACCATTCCTTGATGAGTCATTGATTGCTCATGTCGTCAAACTGGAGAGGGAAGTGAAAGAGTTCGACGGAAGAGCGACTATTCTTTATGTCAGGGATGACCAGACGGTGAGAGTACGGGTAGAGTTTCCCGAAGAAACCTACGCGACTGTTATCCGGGCTTTTGAACAACGTGAGCCCATCAGTGTGGACGGAGACGTCTACCGGGTGGGCAACGGGTACGAGTTGCGTAACCCGCGAAATCTGTCATTGAACATTGGGTAACCAGACGCCATTGCCGTAAATAAGGGTGGTACGCAATGCTTGGTACTTGGGTTTTGTGATCAAGTATGTGTTCGATGCCGGGTTACTGGATAGAATCGGGTGAACTAGGCTTGGCATTGGATCACGCTGGTAGTCAATTTTCTGTGAAGGTTAATGTTTCTTATGTCGGCAGTTTGGTTCATCTGCTCCGTCATATCCGGGTCTTCGGGGTGATTCGCCTGGCTGAAGCGGATTTTCACCCGTTCCATCCCCGTCTGCTGGGTGATGATGAGCGGCAGTTCTTGATCGCTTTTTGCTCGTAGCGGTATCCGTCCAGCCGGTCCATCCTCCCGTCGAGTTTGTTCATCCGGTCTTCGATGCGGGCTTGACCCTGCTCCAGGCAGGTTTGGCCTGCTTGCAGGTCTGCCACGTCGGATTCTATCCTGCCGAGTCGGGCGGGAACGGCCAGGAACTCTTCGGTGAGCACGTATTTCCGGATGGCTTTCTGAAGCTCCGGGCTTTGCTCGATGATGGCTATAAGCTCTTCGGGCGTCATATCTTCCGGTTTCCTCTGTTATTGCTGGTCTGATTTTACCACTGGAGCGGTCCGTTTCCCCTGATTTCGGCCGGGTCAGTCCGTTTGCGGGCCGCGGCGGGAAGCAAGGCTTTGCCCGGCCCTCGGCGTTTTCGTGATCGTTTCGCCCCGTTCTCCATGGGTGAAATGGTATAATTTTTTGGAACGGCTTAGGGAGGCAATGGTATGGACAGCGTCTTCGATTGGATGATTGATCATCCTCATGCCGCCCGGATTCGTTCTGTTGCATTTTGCTGGGTAGCCTAAGGCGCTCAGGATGGCGGCAATTCCGCTAGTCGCCGCGCCATGTCTTCCGCCCCGGCCTTGCCTTTAGTGAGCGAAGTCGACTTCCCTGAATAGCGTACGCTCCAGACCCATTCACCCTGGCTGTTTTTCGCTACAGCCGCAACCAGGACTCCCTCCCGCCACCCTAGATCTCATCTCCAAATTCTTCGACCGTCCGGTATGGTTTCCTCATGCCATTTAGCCATCATCGCCTACAGCTACCCAGCAAATGCAACAGAACCGTTTGCTGGGTCATCTATTTCCAGGCGTATTTGGCGGCGGTGGGGCTGCTACTGTAGCATTACTGGGGCCATCTGATGGGCGGGGACGAGTTGGTGCGGGTGTACCTGCTGGCGGCGATCTTCGGGTCGGCGGCGGGCGGGTCGGCGGTGTTCACGATAGTAGTAGAGGCAGGAGGTTATATGGTGCTGCTGATACCGGCGAGGATCAAGAAGCTGAAGAATGAGGGGCGCGAGGAGGGGATCGAAGTGGGGCGCGAGGAGGGTCTGGTCAAGGGGCGCGAGGCGGGACTGACCGAGGGGCGCGAGGTGGGGCAAAAGGCTAGGGACAAACGCTATTCCGAAGCTATGGAACGGTTCGGGTATATGGTGAATGGGGAGCGCGTGCTGCCGTTCACGCCCAAGGTGGAGCGGTTCCTGGCTGGCGAGGAAGTGGCGGCGCCGGCGGAGGATCGGTTGCGGCGGTACGCGCGGTCACGGCGGCGGCGCCAGCGGTGATGGTTTGGGGATGACGGGCGGCGGGGAGGGACGTTGACGGGGGGTTGCGCCCCAATCTATGCTGGGGCAGGATGAATGCAGCGGTTTTTGGAAGTTTACTGGGTGATCTATTTCCAGGCGTATCTGGCGGCCGTTGCGTTGCTGCTGTGGCTTTATTGGGGCGACTTGACGGGCGGGGATCGGCTGATGCGGGTGTATCTGCTGGCGGCGATTTTCGGGTCGGCGGCGGGCGGGTCGGCGGTGTTCACGGTAATAGTGGAGGCAGGAGGTTATCTGGTGCTGTTGATACCGGCTAGGATCAAGAAGCTGAAGAATGAAGGGCGGAAGGAAGCGGACAAACGTCTGAACGAAGCCAAGGATCGGTTCGGGTATGTGAGGAATGGGGTGCGCGTGTTGGAGTTCACGCCTGAAGTGCAGCGGTTCCTGGATGGCGAGGAGGTGGATGCGCCGTCGGAGGATCTGTTGCGCCGGCACGCACGGGCCAGGCGGCGGCACCGGGGCTGACGATTTTGATGCGACAGGAGGGTATTCGATGTTGCTGATACCGGCCAGGATCCGGCAGATTAAGTATGAAGGGTGGCGGGAATGGTATAAGGAGGGGACGGAAGACGCCCGCCAAGAGATCCGGGAGCAAATGAACAAGCGCCTGTTTGAAGCCGCGCAACGGTTCGGGTATATGGTGAATGGGGAGCGCGTGTTGCCGTTCACGCCGGAGGTGCGGCGGTTTTTGGATGGCGAGGATGTGGATGCGCCAGTGCAGGAGCGGCCGCGCCTGTATGTGAGGTTCGGGCGGCGCCGGCAGGGCTGATGGCGGGGTTGGGCTGGTTTGGTTCGTCGGCTGCGGCGTTGGCGCGGAAATGGCTTATTCTTGTTGGGAAAATGCTGGGTTGGGGGCGGGGGGCAGGGTTAGAATAGGGGGCAAAGTGGGAGGTGGGCTGTGCGTGCGTGGTGGTGGTTGCCGTTGGCGGCGGGGTTGCTGATGCTGGCAGTGGTGGGGGCGTCGCCGGGGCAGGATGGGCGTCCGCCGTCGCCGCTGGAGCCGGATTATTATTCGGGGACGGCGACGGTGCAGGGGACATTGGCGGCGGCGGGGACGGTGTTGGTGGTCTGCGTGGACGGCTGTGATAACTATGAGAGCGAGCCGACGGCGCTGGATGCTGGCGGCGCTTTCCGTCATCTGGTGGTGGCGGCTCCGGAGCGGCGGCTGGTGGGCGACTTGGTTACTTTCCATATCGTAAATGAGTATGGCCGCATCCGGGCGGCGGAGACGCGGGAGTACGCCGGGGCGCGGAAGTTTTATCAGGTTGCGCTTACTTTCGCTGACCCGTTGCCTACGCCGATTCCGCCTACGCCCACGCCGCTGCCGACGGCTACGCCGGTTCCGCCGACGCCTACTCCGTTGCCGACGGCTACTCCTACGGCTACGCCGGTTCCGCCTACGGCTACGCCGCTGCCGACGGCTACTCCTACGGTTACGCCACTGCCGACGGCTACGCCTTTGCCTACCGCTACGCCGTTGCCGACGCCTACGGCTATTCTGCCGGTTACGGGGGATAAGAGCGTTACCCGTATCCCGCCGGTGGTTATCGCGGTGGGGGTGCTGATGGCGGCGGCGGGCGGCGGGTTGCTGCTGGCCCGGCGCGCCCGGCCGGGGCGGTAGCGTCCGGCGTTGCATATAGGCCATTGGTGGTTTGGTGTCCGCCGCCCCGCAACAGTGCGCGGGCGGCGGATATGCGTTTGTGGGTATATGCAGGCGCGGCTGGTGTGGCGCGGGTTGGGGTAGTATGCGATGTTTAGCGGCGGGGGGGGGATAGGAGGTTTACGCGGAGGTCGGCAGGTAGGTTGCCGGGGGTTACGGTTAGGCGGGGCTGAGGCTGGAGTTGGTCTTGCCCGATGCGGCGGAGGAAGGCTTCGGGGCCGTCGAGGGTGATGCCGGTCTGTCCGTGGGCGTAGTGCATGGGGATTACGATGCGGGGGTCGAGGTCCTGGATGGTCTGGTACGCCTGGTCCTGGGTTAGGACGCAGTGGCCGCCGGCGGGGACGAGGGCTACGTCTACGGGCTTTAGTTCGTCGGCCTGGCGGGGGGTTAGGGGTTGCGACAGGTCGCCTAGGTGGCAGATGTTGATGTTGTCCATTTCGATGGCGTAGGCTATGTTGCGATGCTCGTGGGGGGCGCCGGGGGGCAGGGGGGTCATTACGCCGCGCACGATGATGCCGTTGTATTCGTATTCGCCGGGGGCGCGGAATACTTTGGGGGCGCCGCTGATGGCGTTGGCGGCGGCGTGGTTGGGGTGGGGGTTGCTGACGGTGACCACGGCGGCAGGGCGGGGGTCGATCCGCAGGCCGAGGGATTCGGGGAACGGGTCGGTGATTACTACCATCCCTGCTGAGTGCAGGCGGAAGGATGCGTGGCCCAAGAAGGTTAGATCCATGTTGCGTTCCCCTGTCCCGTTGTATCCCGTTGCGTGGTTGTTTCGCGGTTATGGCCGGCGTCGGTTGTTGCCGTGGTCGTGGTTGCGCCAGTGGTTGGTTAGGCTCCAAGCGGCGGGGACTAGCATGGCGGCCAGCAGCAGTTTTAAGAGGTCGCCGGGGATGAAGGGGTATAGGCCCCATTCCAGGGTTTTGCCTTCGGGGGCGAACATTGATAGCTGGATCAGCCCCGGGATGTAGATCAGGATGTTGCCGGCTAGTAGGGTGGGGAGGATCCAGATGCTGGCGCTTAGGCCGCGCTCGGACAGGAAGCCTACCAGATAGGCGGCGGGGATGAAGCCTATGATGTATCCGCCGGAGGCTAAATCCCAGAATAACCCGGAGCTGCCGGAGGTTAGGCCGAACTGGTAGGGGCCGAGGGCGGCATCCCATAGGTAGGAGTCGGCGGAACCGGCGTAGGCGGGCAGGAACATTCCGGCCAGCAGGTAGAGGGCCGTCGCCGCCGCGCCGCGCTTGCTGCCTAACGCTGCGCCGGTTAGCAGCACGGCGAAAGTTTGCCCGGTGACCGGCACCGGGGTGAAGGGGAGGTGCAGGGAAAAGCGGGCGAATAGGGCGATAAACAGGGTAAAGCCGATGATTAGGGCGGCATCTTTGGCGATGCCGGGCCATCCTTGGGCGGTGGGGATGGCGATGTCGGCCAATGATTTGGTGGGGGCTTGGGAATACAAGGTTATATACTCGCTCGTTGAAAATGCCGGGGCGCGGCGGCCCGTCTTGGGATGCCGGATCCGGATTGTTGGTCACGGCGGCATTGAGTATAAGACCTGCGGCTTGGCGGGTCAACGGTTGGGGGTGGGGGTGTTTGACAGTGGGGTTGGGGGTGTGCTAATTTCGGGGAAAGGGTATTTGCCCGGGGCGGGGGCGATGCCGATGTTGTCTTACCGGACTTCGACGATTCTTAGGCTGCTGGTGGATGAGTATGTGCAGACCGCTATGCCGGTGGCGTCGGACGGGATTGCGCGGAGTCCGGCTTTGCGGCAGGCGGAGGATCAGCATTCGGCCAATGCGTTGCCCCCTACGGGGGCGCATTGGCCGCAAGGGGCGGCCGCGCGGAGCTAGCGCAGGGGGCTGCGGCCAATGCGCTATCGTAGATCGCAACGCATTGGCCGAAGGTGGAGTCGCTGGGGCCGCCGTCGGCGTTGCCGGCGCATTTGCGGTTGCGGGTCGACCGCTGGCTGGGGCAGGCAGAGCCGGATGTGGAGGCGTGGACACGCCGGTGCGCCGCGGCTTTGTCGCGGTTGACGGCGAATTTGGCGATTGTTACGCAGCCGCGTTCCCCGTCGCCGCGGCTGAAGCGGCTGCAATTGGTGTTTTTGCAAGAGTGCGTGGCGTTGCTGGTTATCGTGCTGGGGGAAACCCGTTTGTTGAAACGGTTGTTGCCGCTGGCGGATCCGGTGAACCAGCAGCGTTTGGATTTGGCGGCGGAACGGCTAAACGGATCGCTGGCGGGGCTGAATCGGCAACAGATTTTGGCGCGGACGCCGGAAACGGAGGCGCTGGAGCGGCGGGTGCGGCAGGATTCGCTGGAGCTGATGCGGGAGGCGGAGCAGCCGGAGCCGCGGGTGGAGGGGTTGGGGCGGCTGCTGAATCAGCCGGAGTTCGCGGCGGGGGAACGCGCCCGCCAACTGGTGCAGTCGGTGGAGGATGGGGCGCTGCCGGAGCGGGCGGTGTCGGCGGCGCGGCAACCGGCGCCGCAGGGATATTGGATTTTGCTTACGCCGTCGGTTCGGAAAATCGGGAGGAGTCGCTGCGGGGTTTCGGGGTGATCGTGTGCCGGTACGGGCGGCCGTACGGGGTGGGCGGCGCTATTTGCGTGGTGGGGCCGACGCGGATGGGGTATGCGACCGCGATTGCGGGGACGCGGCATTTGGCGGCGGCGATGGGGCGGATGGCGGGGACGCTGGAGGGCGGGGACGGGGCGGATTAAGGGCGATTAACGGCGCAGGATTGGTTGGGGGCAAGGGATGCAGAATTTTCCTGATAATACTTTGTACGAAAGGGATAATTTGGATGTCCTGCGGGGTATGAATAGCGAAACCGTAGACCTCATTGCTACGGATCCGCCTTTCAATACCAGCCGCAACCGGGCCGGGACGGCGGGTTTTTATGTGGATCGGTGGAAGTGGGGGGATACCGGAGTTCTGCCGGATCAATGGAAATGGAACGAAGTTCATCCGGTCTGGCTGGAGCAGATCAAGGATAACAACCGGGTTTTGTACGACGTTATAGACGTTGCCCGGCAGTGCAATGATGAGGATACGGCGGCTTTTCTGTGTTTTCTGTCGGTGCGGCTGTTGGAAATGCATCGTATTTTGAAGCCTACGGGGACTTTGTATTTGCACTGTGACCATGAAGTCAACTATTACATCCGGCAGGTTCTGAACGCCATCTTTGGGGGCAAGCAATTCAGGAGCGAAATAATCTGGCGGCGTCATGCCCATTCCCATAGCTTGGGGGCCAAGCAATGGCCGGCGGTTCACGATACTTTGCTAATGTATGCCAAGGGCAAAGAGTGGACGTTTAATCCGCAGTATGAGCCTTATACTAAGGAATATATCAGCCGGTCTTTCCGGCATTATGACGAAAGGGGGTATTATCAGGCGTATCCGATAACCGGGGCGCGTCCGGGCGGGGACGAATCTTATCAGCCATGGCGAGGGATAGCACCGCCGAATAACCGGGCTTGGGCTTTGCCGAGGTATGGGTTGTTGCCGGCCTGGCTGGGGCTGCCGAGCGAAGGAGAATGGCGGAAACTTACGATACATCAGAAGTTGGATGTGCTTGACGGTTGGTCAATGATTCATTGGCCGCAAAAGCCGGGGGGCAAGCCGGCGCTTAAACGTTATATTCAGGATTCGCCGGGCAAGATAATGGAGGGCTTTTGGACGGATGTGGGGGTGCGGGTGGGCGACCGGGATATAACGGGGTCGCCGGATCAGAAGCCTTTGGCGTTGTACGAGCGGATTGTTTTGGCGTCCAGTAATCCGGGGGATTTGGTGCTGGATCCTTTCGCGGGGTGTATGACTACGATCATTGCGGCGCGCAAGCATGGGCGGCGGTGGGTGGGGATTGACCGGCGGCCGGACGCCCGGTTTCACGCGGTTTGCCGTTTGATGGGGTTGAAGGCGTCGGAGGTTAATAAGCTGGCGGAGGGGCAATCGGACTGGTCGTTGTGGCTTACGGAGCAGTTGGCGAAGTTCGATTCTCATTATCGTACTGAGGCACCGGCGCGTACTGATGGGGGCGAAACTGCGCCCCATTTGCCGGCGGTGTATGTTTATAGTGACCGGTCGATTCTTACGCATCGGGAGATGAAACAAATTTTGGTGGAGCAGTTTTTGTTGCAGTGCTGGGGCTGCGATTATACTGCGCCGGATGAGCGTTATCTGGAGCTGGATCATATAGATCCGCGGTCGCAGGGCGGGGAAAATCATTTGCCTAACCGGGCGCTGTTGTGCGGGCCTTGTAACCGTACTAAGGGCGACCGGCTGACGCTGGAGGCGCTGCGGCGGGCTAACCGGGCAGCGGGGTATTTGAAGGTTAAGCGGCATCCGATCGATGTCCGGCGGGCGCGGGGGTGGTGCCGGGGGAAGCTGGAGGAAGTTCGTCGGGAGCGGGGGCGGGGGTAGGGCGGGGTTGGGGGGTAGGTTGCGTTTTTTGGGGTTGCGGGTAGGCGGGGGGGAAACCATAGTTGACGGGTTGCGCTTTTCAATGGGGCTGGCTATAATCTTTGGCGTAACGCATCAAATCTTGGATACTCCGTCTGAGGGTGGACACGATGGTCGTACAAGATAAAGCTCGCGCAAAGAACCTGCTCCAGCGTGCATTGGATTCGATGCCTGTGTTGCAGGAATTATCTGCTCTTTCGCAGGCGTTTATTAAGTGGCACCGAGACACAAGGGTGGCGATTGAAAATATTTTTGGGCAAAACTCGAATAATGACAAGGATTTCAATAACATCAAATACACACCTGGGGCTGTATTCCTATCGGAAGAAGGAATTTCTCAATACAGAAATGCATATATAAATGGCTTGAAAAAAGCCGAAACGATACTCCAGTCAATGATTGACGAAATTGAGGAGTATTGGCATGATGATGATCAGACGCAAAATCCTGCGCCAACGCCACAAATTCAGACGCAAGCCAACACAAGCCAAGTTTTTATTATTCACGGCAGAGATATTGGCACCCGCGAGTTAATTGCCGGAATCCTTAGGCGCTTGGAACTTGAACCAGTGATTTTACAAGAACAACCTGACCGTGGCCGTACCATTATCGAAAAATTTGAGGAATACGCTCAGGTCAATTTCGCCATCGCCCTTTTCACGCCGGATGACTTTGGCGGGCTGGAGGGAGATGATCCGCAACCCCGCGCCAGGCAGAATGTGGTTTTCGAGTTCGGGTATTTCATTGGAAAATATGGACGGGAACGGGTCCGGGCTTTGGTGAAGGGAAACTTAGAGATAGCCTCCGATTATTCCGGGGTGACCAACATTCTTTTAGACGATTCCGATGGTTGGAAAATTCATCTTGCGAGAGAGTTGAAAAGCGCCGGGTTTGATGTTGACGCAAACCGCCTTTTGTAATGATGGTAGAGTTAATGCATTGCCAACGCCGGGTAATTGATTCACTATTGCCGGTTGCGTGGACAGAGTTGGGGCCGGCTAGTTCGCTTGGGCTTCGTGCTGGGGTTGAAAATTCAGCGGGATGGATACTAGCGTTTGGCCGTTGGTGGTTGGCACCTGGTCCGGCGGGGTTGGGGGGGCGAGGGAGTCGCCGTCGGTTTGGGTTTCGATGGCGTAGTCGTTGAGGGCTGCTTTGGCGTTCAGGATTGCCTCGTCTATTGTTTTGCCCATTGCTACTATGCCGGGCAGGTCGGGAAAGGTTACGCCGTAGGCGCCTTTGGCGCCGTCAATCAGCGCTGGGTATGTGGGCATAGCTAATCCTCCTAGTCCGGCCAGCCTGCTTTTTTCGCTATGGATCGGGCGACTTCGGTGGATACGGTTCTGTGCCGCGGGAGGGTTATGATGCCGCGGATGTTAGTATGGCGATAGATGTCGTGGGCGGCTCCGCGGCGGGACAGATACCGGCCGTCCCGCTACATCCGGCGCCTGATTCGCCTAATGGCAGTTTCCATTAGGCCGGGATGTTATCCGATATGGCGGCGGGTTTCAATACCCGGCGGGCGCCGCCTTGCGGGGGGGCGTGATTGATAACCGCGGTTGCGCCGCCTATAATGCGGGGGGACCGTTGCGGGTTTTTGCCTGCGGCGCGTTTCGGCGACAAAATTTGATGCGGGCGGGAGGGTTGACGCCGCCCGGTTAGAGGATTTGAGGGATGGCGATAGCAGATGTTTTGACCGGCACTTTCACCGTCAAGAGCGGGCACGCCCAGATGCTTAAGGGCGGGGTGATTATGGATGTGGTGACCCCGGAGCAGGCCCTGATTGCCGCCGAAGCCGGGGCGGTGGCCGTGATGGCCCTGGAGCGGGTGCCGGCCGATATTCGCGCCGACGGGGGCGTGGCCCGGATGACCGACCCGGCGGTCATTACCCGGATTATGGACGCCGTTACTATTCCGGTGATGGCGAAGGTGCGCATCGGCCACTTCGTCGAGGCGCAGATTCTGGAGGCGCTGGGGGTTGACTATATCGACGAGTCGGAAGTGCTGACGCCGGCGGATGAAACGCATCATGTGTGGAAGCACGATTTCAGGGTGCCTTTCGTCTGCGGCTGCCGCGATTTGGGGGAGGCGCTGCGGCGGATATCCGAGGGCGCGGCGATGATCCGGACTAAAGGGGAGGCCGGCACGGGCGACGTGGTGGAGGCGGTGCGGCACATGAGGGCGGTGCAGGATGCCATCCGCAAGCTGCGGACGATGCCGGACGATGAGCTGGTGGTGGAGGCCCGGGATTTGCGGGTGTCGTTGGATTTGTTGCAACAGACGCGGGAGGAGGGGCGCTTGCCGGTGGTGAATTTCGCCGCCGGGGGGGTGGCTACTCCGGCGGATGCGGCGCTGATGATGCAGCTGGGGGCCGACGGGGTGTTTGTGGGTTCGGGGATCTTCAAGTCGGGCGACCCGGCGCTGCGGGCTTACGCCATTGTGCAGGCGGTTACGCATTACAATGACCCGAAAATTCTGGCGGATGTTTCCAAGGATTTGGGGGAGCCGATGGTGGGGCGCAACGTGCGGGAAATCCCCGAAGGGGAACTGCTGGCCCCGCGGAGCCTTTAGGCAATTCGGTTGCCGGGGGGAAAGTTGGAGTCGTTTGAGGTTGAAGTCGGCGTAGGCCGGGTTGGCGACGGCGAACTGATCCCGGTGTCGGCTACGGTTGACACCGGGGCGCCCCATTCCGTGATGCCGGAGTCGTTGCTGCTGGGGTTGGGGGTGTCGCCGGCGGAGTACCATACTTTTACCGATGCCGCCGGCGGCAAGGTGGAGTGCGGGTACGGGGTAGCGCGGTTTGTGGTGGATGGGCGGGAGTATCCTTGCCCGGTGGTCTTTGGGCCGGAGGGTCAGTATATGCTGGGCGTTACCAGTTTGCAGATTTTCAATCTGCAATTTGACCCGCCAAAGGAAAATTTGATTGCGAAGCCGTTGCGCCTTACTCCGGTTAATGGCCGCGATGGTGGGATGGCGCTGAAGGGGAAGTCGGCGAAAAGCCTTGAACCGCGGTGGGTTAAGGATTTTCTTTCGCCGTCAAAAAACCGGCGGAAAATGAATCCGGTTTTGGCCTGGTTGCTTATTTCCGCCAAAGTTGTGGTGTTTGCACTGCGCTACGGGGGATCGAAAGACGCTTGGGTCAATTACGATACCGGGGAGTTGTATCCTGTTGAGGAATGACCGCCGGGTGCCGCGCATATTGCGTTTCTATTTCGGGGTTGCGAAATACTTGCTGATCGCTATGCCATTGATGGCAGTCGGGCTGATCTTGGGAGCATATATAACAGATATTTACTTGGCAAAGGAGGATTGTACTTTTACCGAAATCGTTTTCGGGTTTTTGGGAACGGCAGTCCGATGGTATGCCGGGGTATTGATCGCGGTAATTATAGCTATGCACCGAGTTATCGCCTGGCGTCCGCCGCCGGGCGGGTAAATGCATAATGGGGGCCGGGGAAAGCGTGAATATTGGCGTTTTGGCAGTGCAGGGCGATTTTGCGGAGCATATTGCCGTGTTGCGGGGGATTGGCGTTGAGGGCCGGGAGGTTCGGCTGCCGGGGCAGTTGGACGGCCTGGATGGGCTGATTATTCCCGGCGGGGAAAGCACTACCCTTAGCCGGTTGATGTCGATTTATGATTTGCGGGCGCCGGTGGCGCGGATGGCGGCGGAGGGGCGGGCGGTTTGGGGGACTTGCGCCGGTATGATTATGCTGGCTAACGAAATCACGGAGCAGGATCCGGCGCCGCTGGGGCTGATGGATATCGGCGTCCGGCGCAACGCTTTCGGGCGGCAGGTGGACAGCTTCGAGCAGCCGCTGCGGATCGCGCCTTTGGATCCGGCGCCGTATAACTGCATTTTTATCCGCGCCCCGGTGGTCATTCGCGTCGGGGCGGGGGTGGAGGTGCTGGCCAGCTTGGATGACGGGCGGCCGGTGGCGGTGCGGGAAGGGAATCTGCTGGCTACGGCGTTTCATCCCGAACTTACCCGTGATCCCCGGGTTCATGAGTATTTTGTTGGCATCGCCGAAAGCAATTCGCCAGCGTCGTAATATACAATAGGATGCGGCTCCGAAATTATGCCCCCATCATCATCAAGCCCCAATCGTCCCTGGCGGAGGAAGGATATTGGCGACGGTGCATAGCGCAGTGCGGGAAGAGCTGGAGTTGATGCTGGAGGTGACGCCGGAACGGGTGTCGGCGGCGCTGCGGCAGCGGGAAGATCTGGAGGAATTGCTGGAGGTGGTGCTGGATTTGGGGCGGCTGCCGGAGGCGCGGTTTATATCCGGCGATGCCCCCCTCAGCGACCAGGAAGTGGGGGCGGCGGATTTGGATGCGGTGATGGAGCGGCTGGGCGAGTCCGGGTTCGGGGATGATAACCGGGCAGGGATTGAGCGCACGCTGCACCGGATATCGGCCATTCGCAACCGCCGGGGGCGGGTGATCGGGCTTACCTGCCGCGTGGGGCGGGCCGTGTTCGGCACCATCAAGATGATTGAGGATTTGGCGTTTTCCGGCAAGAATATCCTGCTGCTGGGCCGGCCGGGGGTGGGCAAGACCACTATGCTGCGGGAAACGGCGCGGGTGCTGTCGGTGGAGGCGCAGAAGCGGGTAATCATTGTTGACACCTCCAACGAAATCGCGGGGGACGGGGATGTGCCGCATCCGGCGATCGGGCGGGCGCGGCGGATGCAGGTCGCTACGCCGTTGCAGCAGCATGGGGTGATGATCGAGGCGGTGGAAAACCATATGCCGGAGACGATCGTAATCGACGAAATGGGGGCGGAGCAAGAAGCGGCGGCGGCCCGGACGATCGCGGAGCGGGGGGTGCAGCTCATCGCCACCGCCCACGGCAATACTTTGGACAATCTGATAATGAATCCGACGCTGTCGGATTTGGTGGGGGGGATCCAGGCGGTTACGCTGGGGGATCAGGAGGCGCGGTATCGGGGGACGCAAAAGACGGTGCTGGAGCGGAAGGCGCCGCCGACTTTCGATGTGGTGGTGGAAATCCAGAGCTGGGAGCGGCTGGCGGTTCTGGATGATGTAGCTCATATAGTGGATCAGTGGCTGCGGGGGTATCCGATCGTTCCCGAAATCCGCTGGCTGGATGCGGATGGCACGGTGCGGCGGGAGGTGGAGGAGTACCGGGTGAATAACAGCGCCCCGGCGCCCTTTGCGATGGGGTCGTCGTCCAGGGGGCAAGGGGAGGGGCGGCGGCGCTCCCGGGAGTATGACTGGCGGCAGCATATCCGGGAGCGGGGGCGGGATTTCGACGATCGAGAACGGCCGGCGGCAGCGCCGCGGCCGATGGGGGGGATGTCGGGGGAAGAGGCGGCGATGGTGTCGGAGGTGCGGGTGTTCCTGTTCGGAGTGGGGCGGGACAAGCTGGAGGCGGCGATGGCGGAGGCGGGGACATCGGCGCAGATCGTCAACGAACTGCGGCGGGCGGATTTGGTGCTTACCACCAAGACGCATTACCGGCGGGGTTCGCAACTGGTGCGCATCGCCGAAGCCAACGGCAAGCCGGTGTATGTGCTGCGGAAAAATTCGCTGCCGCAGTTGCAGGATTTTCTGCGGAGCGTGGTAGGGCAGTGGGGGCGGCAGGGGGGGCGTCCGCCGGGGTCGGAGGCGCCGCCGGAGCCGAACATAGAGCAGGCGATGCAGGAGGCGGAGGAGGCGGTCAACCGGGTTTTGAGCGGGGAGCCTACGGTGAAGCTGGCGCCGCAGCGGTCGCACATCCGGCGGATGCAACACATGGTAGGGCAGCGGTACAATGTGGCGTCCACCAGCCAGGGGCGGGAGCCGGAGCGGGCGGTACTGTTTTACCGGGTATGACGGTTGCTTTTCCCAATGGCGGGATGGGCGGTTTCGGGTAATGATATGGGTTGCGCGGGGGCGGGATTGACGCTACACTATGGGGCATTCTGAGTTGCCCGGAGGAAGGCATGGAAGGGAAAGTCCAGATCGAGATTACCTACTGCGTCAGTTGACAGCATCTCGGGACTGCCACGTGGATGGCAAACGAGTTTTTCCGGCATTTCGGCCCCGATGCGGCAGTGGCGATTTCGCCGCGGGGGCAGAGCATCATGGAAGTGTTCGTTGACGGCGAGCGGATCTATGACAAGAAGGGGGAGGGCAACCAGTTCCCCGACTTGGCCCGGGTGCGGCAGATGCTGGGGCAGATCCGCGAAAAGATCGCCGAGGCGGATTTGGTCGCCGCCGACGACTAGCGGGCCGGCTTGACGGTCCGGCGGGGCGGATTGCCCCGCTGGTGCCGGGATACATTGTATCGGCCCATCCGCTTTGGCGGGTGGGCCGATTGCTTTGCTTATAGCAGGGCGGCGGCTTCGATGTCTGCGCCGTTGGGGTGGGGATTGGGGGCGGGTAGGCGGGGGGCGATTTCGCTCCAGATTTGGCAAGCGAGTTCGTCCTCGGTGTGTTGGGCGTCCAGTATGCGCCAGCCTTCGGGGTCGCTTTTCGCCAATTGGATATAGCCGCGGCGGACTTGGCGGTGGAAGGATAGGGCTTGATCCTCGAAGCGGCGTTGACCCTCGACGTCGGCGCGGGCGGGGTCGGCGATGGCGTTGGGGGATAGGGACATTTGGAGTTGGGGGCGTCCGATGCGGTGGAGTCCCTGTTCGGGGTCGATGTCAAGCAGGAAGGTTAAGTCGGGGTTGAGGCCGCTGGTGGCGTAGTCGTTGAGGTAGTTGATGATGTCGATCGGGATGCGGCGTCCGTAGCCTTGATAGGCGATGGTGGAGGCGGCGAAGCGGTCGGCGATTACGATTAGGCCGCGCTCTAGGCTAGGTTGGATGTGTTCATGGATTAGCTGGGCGCGGGCGGCGGCGAATAGCAGCAGTTCGGCTTGGGGGGTCAGGGGGCGCTTGCTTTTGAGGTATTCGCGGAGGTGGAGGCCGAGGGGTGTGGTGCCGGGTTCGCGGACTAGCGTCGCGGGGCGGCGGTGGTCTTGGAGCCGCCGGTAGAGGCGCTCGGCCTGGGTGCTTTTGCCGGCGCCTTCGCCGCCTTCGATTACGATGAACATTCCATTCGCCACAACCGCCTCCGCCAAGCCGCCCGCGTGGTGTTCGATGATGTTGGGGTTCAGGTTTATGATAACATTACATAACGCGATGTGCCGGCGGTTTTGGAGGCTGATTTGGATGGTTTGGGGGCGCCCCCACCCTAACCCTCCCCCGGAGGGGGAGGGGATCTGCTGGGAGTTAGCCGCGCGGAGGGGGAGGGGATTGTTGGGGGTTAGGGGTGCGGAGGGGGGCGATTACTTCTTGGCCGAAGCGTTGGATGATGGTTTGGGGGGATGGGCCGATGGCGGTTATCAGGAGGGCGTCGGCGCCGGCGGCGAATATGGCGCGGGTTTTTTGGCGGCATTGTTCGGGGGCGCCGGCTACCGCGAAACGGTCGGCGAAGTATTGGGTTAGGCCGAGTTCGTCGGTTAGGGCGGCGTTGCGGGTTTGGCCGGTTTGTTCGTGTTCGGCGGGGCGGTATTCGCGGTGCAGGATGGATATGGGTTCGCGCAGTTCGGGGGGGACGTTTTTGCCGTCAAGGGTGAAGCGGAAGGCGTGATGACCGGAGGCGGCAAGGGCCATTTTGATTTCGGTGATGGCTTGGTCGGGGCGGTCGGCGATGTTGCATTTGGCGAAAGCCCATACGCCGGTGGCGCCGGGCGGGCGGCCGGCGCTGCGCTCGCCCTCACGGATGCGGGTTAGGGTGTCGTGCATAACTTCGGGGGTTAGGCCGGTATGGATGATGGCGGCGTCGGCGTGGGCGCCGGCCAGGGCCAGGGTGCGGGGGCCCTCGGCGGAGATGGCGATGGGCAGGCCGGCGCTGGCCCAGCGGACTTGGGCTTGGTCGCCGCGGTATTGGGCGGGTTGCCCGGCCAGGAGGTCGCGGAGGGTTTGGATGTAGTGGCGCAGGTCGGCGAGGCGGGCGGGATGCAGTCCGAGGTTCAGGACGGCGCTGTCGCCGGTGCCGATGCCCAAGAAAGCGCGGCCGCCGGAAATTTCGTTGACGGAGGCGATGGCGGCGGCGGTGACCGCCGGGTGGCGGGTTAGGGGGTTGGTGACGGTGGGGCCCAGCATCACGCGCTGGGTGGAGGTTGCGGCTACGGCTAGGGATACGTACAGTTCGCGGGCGAGGGATTGGGAGTCGGCGATGCCGATGTAGTCGAAGCCGGAATTTTCGGCTAGGCGGGCTAGTTGGGCCAGTTGGTCCAGGCTGTTGGGGAATAGGGTTACGCCGAATTTCATGGTTTGTCCTTTTGTGGGGTTATGGGGCGGCGGGGGGCGGTGGTTTTTTGGTAGGATTGGTGGTTGCGTCGGGTTTCGGGGATGGAGTCGCCGCCGAATTTTTGCAGGAAGGCTTCGGCTAATACGAGGGCGAGCATGGCTTCGCCCACGATGCAGGCGGGGGGGGCCTGGCAGATGTCGGAACGCTCGTAGTGCGCCTGAACTTGCTGGCCGGTGTCCAGGTCTACGGAGGGCAGGGGGTTTTGCAGGGTGGCGATGGGTTTTATGGCGAATTGGGCGGTTAGGGGCATTCCGTTGGTCATGCCGCCTTCGGTGCCGCCGAGGTTGTTGGTTTGGCGCTGCCAGGGGTTGGCGAGGTCGGTGACCGGGTCGATTATGTCTTGGACTTGGGAGCCGCGCTGGTGAACTATTTCCCAGCCGGGGCCGATGGATACGGCTTTGACGGCGTTGATGGACATCAGGGCTTGGGCCAGGCGGGCGTCTATTTTCTGGTCCCAAGATGTGTGGGATCCCAAGCCGATGGGGACGTTTTCGGCGATGACTTCGACGATGCCGCCGATGGTGTCGCCGGCTTCGCGGGCGGCGTCGATTTCGGCGGTCATTAGCTCGGCGGCGTCGGGGTCGGCGCAACGGACAGGGGATTCCTCGACGGCTTGCCAGTCGATCGGGGTTGGGGGGTGGGCGCGGATGCCGCCGATGGCGATTACGTGGCTGTGGACGGCGATGCCGAATTCGGCGAGCAGCCGGAGGGCGACGGCGCCGGCGGCGACGCGGGCGGCGGTTTCGCGGGCGCTGGCGCGTTCCAGTACGTTGCGGACGTCGTCGAAGCCGTATTTGATGGCGCCGGGGAGGTCGGCGTGGCCGGGGCGGAGGCGGGTTACGCGGCGGGAGCGGGGGCTTTGGGGTTCGCCCTCGATGGGGGTTACGGACATCGCTTCTTGCCAGTTGGCCCAGTCGCGGTTTTCGATGCTCATGCCGATAGGGCTGCCGAGGGTGGCGCCGTGGCGGACGCCGGATATGATGCGGGCCCAATCTTGTTCGATGAGCATCCGCCCGCCGCGGCCGTATCCCTTTTGGCGGCGGGCCAGGTGAAAGCCGATGTAGCGTTCATCTAAAGGCAGGCCGGCGGGTACGCCCTCGATGATGATTAGCAGACCTTGTCCGTGGGATTCGCCGGCGGTGGTGAATCGAAACATCTTTTTTCCAATTCGAGTTTGATTCGATGCGGGATTATTGCCGGTTTCGCATGGCGTCGGCGGCGGCCTGGAGCATTACCGGGACGGGGGCGGGCTGGCCGGTCCACATCTCAAAAGATGCCGCGCCCTGGTATACCAGCATTTGGATGCCGCCCAGCACGGCGGCGCCGGCGCGGGCGGCCTGGCGCAGCAAGGGGGTTTCGGGCGGATTATACACTAGGTCGTTGACTAGAGCGGCGGCGGGGATTTCGGCGGCGGTTAGCGGGGCGGCGGTTTCGTCGGGGCCGTGGAGCATTCCCAAGCTGGTGCAGTTGACGATCAGGGCGGCGTCTGCGGCAGCTTGAGGGGCGTCGGATAGGGGGATCGCTTGGGCGGGGATGCCGTTTTCGGCGGCGATTTGGGCCAGGTTTTGGGCGCGTTGGGGGGTGCGGTTGGCGATGATTAGCCGGGCGGCGCCGGCGCGGGTCAGGGCGTAGACCACGGCGCGGGCGGAGCCGCCGGCGCCCAGGATCAGGGCGGTTTTGTCTTGGGGATCGAATCCGGCGCCGTCTTGCAGGGCGCGGAGGAAACCGGCGCCGTCGGTGTTGTGCCCGGTCAGACGTCCGCGGCGGTTGACGATGGTATTTACGGCGCCGGCGGCGGCGGCCCAGTCGTCTACTTCGTCCAAGTGGGGGATTACGGCTTCTTTGTAGGGAACGGTTACGTTGACGCCCAGGGTTTCCGGGGTTCGCAGGGCGTTGACGAAATCGGCGACTTCGTTGGGGGGTACGTCAAAGGGGCGGTAGACGGCGTTGAATCCGATGGCGTCCAGCGCCGCCTGCTGGAAGGCGGGGGAAATGGAGTGACCGATGGGGTGGCCGATGATGCCTAGTCGTTGGGGCATTATGCGCTCGTTTCCGGGTTGGCTAGTTGGGCGGTTTGGGCGGCGAGGGCGTCGGCGATTTCCTGGATTATTTGGCGGTGGCGGTCGTTGCTCCGCTGGTATTCGTCGGCGGAATTGCGGGCGTGTTGCAGGGCTTCGTCCTGGGTGGGGAATTTCTTGAAATCGCGGGGCGGGGTGGGGTCGACGTCCCACCACATAGGAAAGGTTTCGCTTTGGTATTGGCCGTCGTCGGTTTGGGTTACGGTGATGGCGTAGCAGTGGCGGATTTCCCAATGGACGATTTGCTTCTGGGGGTGGGCCTGGCCTTGATGGGCTTGGGCGGCGGCGATCGCCCAAGCTATGGCGTCGGTTAGGTGGTCAAAAGTTTGGTCCTGGTCGTTGGCGTCCTCGAGAAAGGCGGCGACCTCGACGGTGTAGCGGTTGTTATCGCGGCCGAGGACGTCGGGCCAGTACTTTATGGAGACGAAATTGCCGTTGATGACGGCGGCGTGGCCTTCGCCGCTGGACATTGGGTAGATTTGGGGATCGGTCATGGGGCGGCTCTCGCTTTCAGGATTGGCTGGGGCGGTTTAGCTGCTGGAGGATTTCGTTCAGTCGCTGCTGGCGGTCTTGGAGTTGGGATAGGCGGGCTTGCTCGGTTTCGACGACGTCGGGGCGGGCTTTTTGGCGGAAGTTGGGGTTGGCGACCAGTTTTTCGACGCGGTCCAGGTTGCGGCGGCAGTCGGCCAGTTCGGATTGTAAGCGCTGGGCTTCGGCGTCCAAGTCTACGATGCCCTCGAGGGGCAGGCGGATTACGAGGGGGGGGACGAGGAGGGTTACGCCGGCGCGGGGGTCGGGGGGCGTGTTGGGGGATACGATGCGGAGGGGTTCGATGCGGGACATTGCGCGGATGATTTCGGCTTCAGCTTCGATGGCGGGCCGGTGGTTGTTGGCTTCGATCAGGGCTTCGAGGCGCTGGGATGGTGGGATGCGGAGTTGGGCGCGGGTGTTGCGGACGGCGCGGACGGTTTGGCGGATGATGGCGATTTCGGCTTCGGCGGCGGGGTCGATGCGGCCGGCGGATTGGGGGTAGGGGGCGATCATTATGGAGGGGGGGGAGGGGTCGGCGGCAGGGATGCGGGATTTCAAGGTTTGCCAGATTTCCTCGGTGATAAAGGGCATAAAGGGGTGAAGCAGGCGCAAGATGCGCTCCAGGGCGTGGCCGAGGGTAGGGAGGGGGGAGGGATTGTCGGGGCGGCGGAGGCGGATTTTCGCCATTTCGATGTACCAGTCGCAGTAGTCGTTCCAGATGAATTCGTGGAGGCGTTGTTGGGCGTCGCCCAGCTCAAAGTTTTCGATGGCGCGGTTGACCTCGGCGGTAATGCGGTCGAGGCGGCTGATGATCCAGCGGTCTTGACGGTGTTGGGGGTCCAAGGGGCGGCGCAGTTCGGCGGCTGATTCGGGGTGGGCGTCGATGGCGTTGATGACGAAGCGGGCGGCGTTCCAGATCTTGTTGGCGTAGTTGCGGCCGGCTTCGAGGCGGTTTTCGGTGAAACGGAGGTCGTTGCCGGGGGCGGTGCCGGTGGTTAGGGCGAAGCGGAGGGCGTCGGTGCCGTATTTTTCTAGGAGGTCCAGGGGGTCCATAGTATTGCCGCGGGTTTTGCTCATTTTGGCGCCGGCGCCGTCTCGGATCAGTCCGTGGAGGTAGACGGCGCTGAAAGGGGGCGCGCCGGTGTTTTCGATGCCCAGCATAATCATGCGGGCGACCCAGAAAAAGAGAATGTCGTAGCCGGTTTCCAGTACAGTGGTGGGGTAGAAGTAATCGAAATCGGGGGTTTCTTGCGGCCAGCCCAAGGTGGAGTGGGGCCATAGGCCGGAGCTGAACCAGGTATCCAGGACGTCGGGATCCTGGCGGATGTCGGGGGATTGGCAGGCTTCGCAAGCGTCGGGGTCTTGCATAGCAACGGTCATGTGGGGGCAGCGGGCGCAGTGCCAGACGGGGATGCGGTGTCCCCACCATAGCTGGCGGCTGATGCACCAATCGCGGATGTTTTCCAGCCAGTTGAGGTAAACGCGGGTGAAACGCTCGGGGACGATGCGGATTTGGGGTTCGGAGTCGTCGCTGCCGGCGACGGCTTGCCAAGCTTTGCCGGCGATGCTTTGGGGGTCGGTGTGGCTGCCTACGTTGACGAACCATTGCATACTAATCAGCGGCTCAACGATGGTGGCGCAGCGCTGGCAGTGGCCTACGGAATGGCGGTGGGGTTCCGTTTTTTCCAGGGCGCCGAGGGATTGGAGTTCGGCGACGACTTGGCGGCGGGCTGCGAAGCGCTCTACGCCGGCGTATTTGCCGGCGACGTCAGTCATCAAGCCATCCTCGCCGATGACGTTGGGGGAGTCGAGGCGGTGGCGCTGGCCTACCTCGAAGTCTACCGGGTCATGGGCGGGGGTGACTTTGAGGGCGCCGGTGCCGAAATCGGGGTCGATGGCTTCGTCGCCGACTACCGGGATGGAGCGGTTCATTATGGGGAGGACGACGCTACGGCCGCGGATGCCGTCGTAGCGGGGATCTTGGGGGTGGACGGCGACGCCGGTGTCGCCAAGCATAGTTTCGGGGCGGGTGGTGGCAACGGTGACGGCTTGGGCGGGGTCGTCTTGCAGGGGATAGCGGATATGGTACAGGTGGCCGTCGATATCCTGATAGTCGACTTCAAGGTCGGACAGGGCGGTGGCGCAACGGACGCAACGGTTGATAATGCGCTCATGGCGGTAGATCAGCCCTTTGTGGTAAAGGCGGACAAAGGTGGTGCGGACGGCGTCGCTGGGGCCGGGGTCGAGGGTGAATTTGTGTCGTTGCCAGTCGGCGGATATGCCTAAGCGGCGGGATTGTTCGTGAATGATGCCGCCGGATTTTGCTACGTGTTCCCAGACGCGGGCGACGAAGGCGTCGCGGCCGATTTCGTGGCGGCTGGAGCCTTCGTCCTGGAGCTGGCGTTCTACCACCCATTGGGTGGCGATGCCGGCGTGGTCGGTGCCGGGGAGCCAGAGGGTAGGAACGCCGGTCATGCGGCGGTAGCGGATGAGGGCGTCCTCGAGGGCCTTTTCGAGGGCGTGGCCGAGGTGGAGTTCGCCGGTTACGTTGGGCGGGGGCATAATGATGGTGTAGGGGGCGCGGCCGGACTGGGGGATGGCATGGAAGTAGCCGTTATCCTGCCAGTCGCGGTAGATGCGGCGTTCTACGGCGGCGGGGTCATAAGCTGGCGACATTTGGCCGGAAGTCGTCATCAGTAAACACTAGCTCCGGGGCCTACGATGGCGGCGTTGGGGTTGGGGGCGGGGCGGGAAACCTGCCGGGTGGGTGTTGGGGGTGCAGTTTACCATTGGGATGGGGCGGGCGTCTATTGGGGGATAGCTCTGGGGTCCGTTGGGCAAGCAGGGGGTAAACGCAGCGTCAATACAGCGTAATCGTCATAAATATCACTTTATAAGGCTTTATCATCAGTTATAAAGGTGTTAATATCAGTTGTTAGCCTTATATTGACAGCCTGGAGCAGCGAAATGACAGAAACTAGGGGACGGACTCTGCCGGTAGACCCCCGACTGGTTCAGCTAGGCGAAGCGTTTACCCCGGCCGCTCCGATTCATGACGCCGACCTGTTTTCCGGGCGGAACGACTTGCTGCTGCGGATTGCCGACGCGGTAAGCCAGCAGGGGATGCACTGCATACTGTTTGGGGAGCGCGGGGTTGGAAAGACGTCGCTGGCTAATATCCTGCCTGCATTTCTGGCGGCTACCGGGGCGGAATTGGTTACGGCCAGCATTAACTGCGACACAACCGACGATTACGGCAACCTGATTCGCAAGCTGATGCAGGAAATAATCACGGTGCAATGGATACGGAGCGCGGGGTTCGGTAAGGATTTCACCCTGGACCAAAATCCTCTGTCGCAAAGCCTGCCGGATAGCCCCCGCCCTAATGATGTGCGTCTGCTGTTGCAGTCCATTGACGCCAATCCGTTGCTGATTCTTGACGAGTTTGACCGAATCTCCGACCGCGATTGCGTGAGGCTGATGTCGGATACGATAAAGACACTGTCGGATCGGGCGGTGCCGGCGACTATCGTTCTGGTAGGGGTTGCGGATAATGTGGACGGTCTCTTGAGGGAACATCAATCCATTGAAAGGTGCCTTACACAGGTGCGGATGCCACGGATGGATGCGGCGGAGCTGCAAGGGATCATTGACAAGGGGCTACAGCGGGTCAATATGGTGGTGGACGATTCGATCAAGTGGTACATTCCTGCGGTTGCGCAAGGGTATCCGCATTATGCGCACCTGCTGGCGCTGGATGCCGCCCGGCACGCGGTAAGGAATGGGCGGGAAGTGGTCAGCCGGGATGACATTGAGTTGACTATCGGCGAGGCCATAACCCGGACGGAGCATAGCATTCAGGACGGCTATCTGAAAGCGGTTTATAGCGCAAACCGGGCAGCGTTGTATGAACCGGTGTTGCTGGCTTGCGCTTTGGCTGATACGGACGACCTCAATTTTTTCAGCGCCCAAGCAGTGCGGGAGCCGCTTTCCCGTATCTTGGGAAGCAACCGTGACATACCCGCTTTCGCGCGGCATCTTGATGCCTTTTGCCGGGAGGAACGAGGAGCGGCGCTGGTTAAGGAAGGGCAGACTCGCCGGTATCGCTATCGGTTCGCCGTGCCGTTGCTGCGGCCTTATGTTTTGTTGCAAGGGATTGCCAAAGGGTTAATCAGCGCGGATATTCTGCGTTGATTGGGGGGCGGCGGTTTCCTGGAGGGCGGCGAGACGGCGGATGGCAAGGCGGGTGTCGGAGGCTACGCGGGCGGGATCCCAGTAGTTGACGCGGCGTTTGTGGAGCCAGTAGGTGAATTCTTTTAGGCCGGTTAGGGATAGGCCGGGGCGTCCTTCGACAAGCTCAGGATAGATTGGAGTTGAATCGGGGTGTTGGGTGAATTCTTGGAATAGGGATGTGCGGGTGTTGTTGTATAGGTGGCGGAAGGCTTGTTCGATCAGTTCCTCGGTGTCGGGGTAGCCGCGGGCGGTGTGGCGTTTGCGGACGGATTCCTCGGCGGCCAGTTGCAGGGCTTCCTCCAGGGTTATGCCGTAGTGGTAGTTCAGATAGGCTTGGTGCTTGGTGGGGCCCAGCAGGGCGCGAAATTCGTCGGGTTCGATGGGTTGGGGCAAGATGCCGTGGAATAGCAGCCGCTCCAGTTGGCGGGGCGGGATGGCTTCGGCGGCGTCTTGAGTGTTTCGGGGGTGGCATAGGCGCTCGGCCAATAGCAGCCAGTCGAAAGCCTCGCGCCCGATGATGTAGCGGTAGCGGCGGCCTTGCCAAGTTTCCTCGGGCAGCGTCCAGATGCCGATGGCCTCTAGCAGGGCGCGGTGCCAGGGAACGCCGGATTCCAGCCTGCGGCGGAAGTATCCGGCGGCTTCGGGCGCGGAGTCTTGGGGGCCGGGTTCGTCCGTGCCGGGTTCGTCGGCGCCGGGCAGGATGACGGTTGCGCCGGCGGCGGCGGGGGATGATTGGCGGAAATCGGCGGGCGGCATCAGGCGGTCTCTGCGGGGGCGGCGTCGGCGATGGCGGCGAATGCCCGGAGGCGGTCGGGCTTGGGGGCGCTCAGGAATTGCAGGAATGCCGCTAGAGGTTGGGCGTTCAGGATGTGGCGGGGTTCGCACCAGGCGCGGCGGGCTACGGCGATGCCGTACCGGCCGGCGGATAGCTCGGAGGGGTGATGGGCATCGGTGTTGATTACTAGGGGGATGCCCATTTCGCGGGCGCGGAAGGCGTGGGTGTCGCGCAGGTCCAGGCGGGCGGGGGATGCGTTGATTTCCAGAGCGGTGCCGGTGTCGCGCGCCGCTTGCAATACCGCGTCCAGGTCAAAGTCTACGGGGGGGCGCTGACCCAACAGCCGGGCGGATAGGTGACCGATGATGGTTACGGAGGGATGTTCCATCGCGCGGATGATGCGGCGGGTCATCGTTGCGCTATCTTGCGACATTGCGTTGTGGATCGATGCGACTACGATGTCCAATTGGGCCAACACATCGTCGGGGAAGTCCATCCGGCCGTCGGCGCGGATGTCCACTTCGGAGCCGGCCAAGATGCGGATAGGGAAACGCTGCTGGAGTTGGGTCAAGATTTGCCGTTGGGCGGTCAGTCGTTCCGGGGTTAGGCCGTTGGCTACGCCCAAGCCCTGGGAATGGTCGGTTAGGGCGATGTATTCGTAGCCCAGTGCGGCGGCGGCGGCAACCATAGTTTCGATGGGATGGCTGCCATCGCTCCAGTCGCTATGGGTATGGAGGTCGCCGCGCAGGTGGCGGGGTTCCACCAGTTGGGGTAGGGCGCCTCGCCGGGCGGCGTCCAGTTCCCACATACCGGAGCGCAGTTCGGGGGGGATCCAGGGCAGACCGAGGCGGGCGTAGAAGGCGCTTTCGTCGGGGAAGGTTTCGGCGTGGCCGGATTGGGCGTCGGTGATGCCGTATTCGTTCAGCGACAGCCCCATTCGGTTGGCGAAATCGCGCAGCCGGATGTTGTGCTGCCGGCTGCCGGTGAAGTATTGCAACATCGCGCCGATGGCGGGGGCTTCGCCGGCGCGGAGGTCGATTTGGATCCTGGGGCCGGAGTCGGTGGGGGCGTTGGGGAGTTGGATGATGACGCTGGTTTTGCGGGGGCCGCCGGCGAGGGTTTCGCGGGTTTCGGGGAGGGAAATCAGGGCGCGGGCCAGTTCGTCAGGTTGGGGGGTAACGGCTACCAGATCGATGTCGCCGATGGTTTCCTCCCAGCGGCGGAGGCTGCCGGCGGGAATTAGCAGCGTGGTGTCGGGGCAACGGTCGCGCAGGGCGGCGATGACCGCTTCGGCGGCCGGGAGGGCCTCGCCGATGGGGGTGCGCCCGGTCATCGCGCGGGCGGCGCGGAGGTGGCGCAGGATGCTGTCGGCGGCCCGCTGGCCCATACGGGGGAGGGCGGCCAGGCGTCCGTCGGCGGCGGCCTGCTCTACGCCCTCGATAGTGGTGACGCCCAGATCGGAGGCGATTAGCCTGGCGGTTTTGGGGCCGATGCCGGGGATGGATAGCAGATCCAGTACGCCGTCGGGGAGTTGGCCGCGGGCGCGCTCGTAGGTCTGCACCTGGCCGGTGGTGACCAATTCGCGGATTTTGTCGCTGATGGCTTTGCCGATGCCGGGGATGCCGGTGAGTTTCTGTCCGTCCAGGACGGCCTGGCCCAGGGGAAAGGGGAGCTGACGGATGGTTTCGGCGGCGCGGCGGTAGGCGCGGGTCTTGAAGGCGGAGTCGCCTTGCATTTCGAGGAGGGCGGCCAGATTGTCGAATAGCTGGGCGATTTCGTGGTTGGCGGGGGGCGGCGGGATGGTTTGTCGCGGCACGGTGTCGCCTGCCTGCGGGGCCCTTGAGGGGCGGTGAGTTCCGGTCACTATAAAGGGTTGCCGGGCGGTTGTCTAACCGGGCGGCGGCAGCGGCTTGACATCGGGCGCTGGGGGGGCGATAATAAGGGGCGTTAAGCCGAGGTAGCTCAGTTGGTAGAGCACGGCACTGAAAATGCCGGTGTCGACAGTTCGATTCTGTCCCTCGGCACCATTTTTATCCCCTTATTGTCCCGTGGCTGGAATTTGCGGTTGCGCTCAATGCCGTCGTCGAGCGCGAGGTGATGATGGTTGACGAACATTTTGAGGAAGTTGCCGATTACGCGGCGCAAGCCCGCGAATTTCTGGTTAAGGGCCGGGGCTATCTGACTGCCGGGGATTTGCATCAGGCGTCGGAAAAGGGATGGGGGGCGGCAGCGCACATGGCTAAGGCCGTTGCCTTAAATCAGGGTTGGGGTTACAGGAATCACAGCCAGTTTCACGCTGTGATGAATCGGATCAGGCAGATGACCGGCAACCCCCGAATTTCCGACTTGCACGGGCGGGCGGAGCTTTTGCACGTCAACTATTATGCCCGCAAACGGTACTTGGACGCCGAGGCAATCGCCGAGGGCTTGGATCGGATGGCGGATTTGGTGGAACTGCTGGCTCCGCTGGCAGGGCCGGCAGGGGAGGAATAGCCCGGCGTCCGGCGGCGGCGGTAAATCCGGTTGCCCTTTGCGTTTGGGATGAGGCGGAGATGATTGACGAACCCTTTGACAATGTATCCGGTTACGCGGCGCAAGCCCGTGAATTTTTGGTCAAGGGCCGGGAGTATCTGGCGGCCGGGGATTTGCATCAAGCGTCGGAAAAGGGTTGGGGGGCGGCGGCGCACATGGCTAAGGCCGTCGCGCTGGCGCAGGGATGGCAGTATTCGCAGCATAGCCATTTTCACCGGGTGATGGACCGGGCCGGCGGGTTGGTTGACGGCAATGGCGATTATTTGGCTTTCTTGCATGGCCGGGCGGAAATTTTGCACGTCAACTTTTATGCGCTGAAACGGGATTTGAACGCAGGGCGAATTAGCCGGGATCTGGAATATATGGGGGAAATGGTGGAGTTGCTGGCGCCGTTGGCAGCCAGGGATGGTGCAGCGATGATTGACGAACCTTTTGACGGCGTGGCCGACTAACCAGCAACGCCTGTTGCCCCGTTCATCCGTCGACAAGCTCAGGATGAACGGGGCGAATCCCCCGCCCCCCTTGCCCCGCCCGCCCCAATCTGCTAGACTCCCCCGCAACGAAGCCCCAACCCATACTGTTTAGGAGCATCCCCGAAAAATGAAAATCCCCAGCCATATCCTGAAACTCGGGGGAGGGGGGGTAGAAACCCCGCAACCCGCCGCCGCCCTTAAAGCCCTAGCCGCCCTGACCCTCATCGCCGCCCTGGCGGCCCTCATCTTGTACGCCGCCCTGCCCGCCGGCGCCTCCTCCCACTTCACCGACTACGACACCGAATGACGACGGCCTCATCGAAATCGACACCATCGCCGAACTCCAGGGCATCCGCCTCGACGGCAACGGCGACGGCTTCATTCATCCCCTCCGGCACTCCACCGACCTCGCCCCCTACAATGCGGCTTTCCCCAATCGCCAAACCACCACCAGTCACACCTCCACCGCCCCCCGCATGGGCTGCCCCGCCCGTTGCATCGGCTACGAGCTGATGGCCGACTTGGACTTCGCAACCGCCACCACCAGCCTCCGCAATTGGACTATGGGCCTTACCTTCCGCAGCGTATTTGAGGGCAACGGTTATACCATCTCCAACCTGAGTTTGCCCTTGCCTTTGGGCAACAGAGTCGGATTATTCCGTGAACTGGACGGCGTTGTGCGGAATCTCGGGCTGATAAACCCTTCCATAACCGCCTCCGCCCGAGATATTGGCGTTATCGCAGGCGAAAACGATGGCACCATCGCCGCCAGCTGGGTCAGCGGCGGCACTGTCACCGCCACCGGCACGGACTTCTCTCCCAGCATCGGCGGACTGGCAGGCGATAACAAGGGCCACATCATTGCTAGTTACTCTACCGCATCGGTCAACGCCGGATCCCGTCCCGAAGGCAACGGCGGCGGACTGGTCAGCGAAAATCTTGGCAGCATCATCGCCAGCTACGCCGCCGGCCAGGTCACCGGCACCAGTACCGGCGGCACAACAACCGCCCTCGTCCTCGGCGGACTGGTCGGCGAATCGGGAACTGACCCCGTCTACGCCACCTCCAGCATCATCACCGACAGCTACTGTAGCGCATCCACCGGGCAAACCGTCTGCGTCGGCAACTCTGCCACCACCACCCTATACAACGCCGCCCAACTCCAAACCCCCACCGGGTACACCGGCATCTACGAAAACTGGAACGTAGACATTGACGGCGACACCTTTCCCGACAACCCCTGGAGGGGTTCTGTTGCATTTGCTGGGTAGCGGTAGGCGATGATGGCTAAATGGCATGAGGAAATCCCACCGGACGGTCGAAGAATTTGGAGAGGAGATCTAGGGTGGCGGGAGGGAGTCCTGGTTGCGGCCGTAGCGAAAAACAGCCAGGGTGAATGGGTCTGGAGCGTGCGCTATTCAGGGAAGTCGACTTCACTCACTAAAGGCAAGGCCGCGGCGGAAAACATGGCGCGGCGACTAGCGGAATTGCCGCCATCCTGAGCGCCTTAGGCTACCCAGCAAAATGCAACAGAACGCAAAAAAGCAACCAAATGCAACAAAAATGCGACAACCCCCACCCATTTCACCCCCAAAAAGCAACACCCCAACCCCCACCCCCAAAGCTAAAACCCACAAAAAAGCAACCAAACGCAACCAAATGCAACCAAAGTAAAAAAATTCCCGCCCCCAACATCCCCAACCGGCTTGCCATCCCCCCAACCCGGCAGGTAACTTTACCCCACCAACAACCGGGAGCGAAAATAATGCGCACCACAGCAGACGCAGTAATCATCGGCGGCGGCGTGATGGGATGCAGCATCCTCTACAACCTAGCCCAACTCGGCATCACCCACACCGCCCTGCTCGAAAAAGACATCCTCAACGCCGGCTCCACCGGCCGCAGCCAGTCCATTTGCCGGATGCACTACTCCAACCCCATAACCGCCCTAATGGCCTGGCAAAGCCTCCGCATATTCGCCCATTTTGACGAAATCGTAGGCGGCCCCTCCGGTTTCACCGAAACCGGCTACCTGGTCGTAGTCCAAAACCAAGACCGTCCCGGCCTAGAGCGCAACCTAGCCATGCAGCGCGAACTCGGCATCGACACTATGCCCGTAACCCCCGCCGACCTCCACGACATCGCCCCAATGATAGCCGTCGCCGCCGACGAAGCTATGGGCTGGGAACCCCAATCCGGCTACGCCGACCCCTACCTCGTAACCTCAACCTACGCCAACCGCGCCCGCGACCTGGGCGCCGAAATCCACCTCGGCACCCCCGCCGCCGGCATCGAAATCGCCCACGGACGAGTCCGCGCCGTCCACACCCCCCACGGCCGCATCGCCACCCCCGCCGCCGTCGTCGCCGCCGGCCCCTGGGCCCAATCCGCCCTCGCCCAAGCCGGCGTCGACGCCCCCCTAACCACCGTCCGCCACCAAGTAGCATCTCTGGCCCGCCCGGTAGACCAGCTCCCCCTCCACCCCGCGGTAGGCGACATCGCTCAATCCTTTTCCTTCCGCCCCGACGGCCCCCGCATGACCCTCATGGGTTTCGGCGACGACGAGGAAGCCGACGTAGCAACCTACAACCAACTGGCCGGAATGGACGACCTCAACGCCGCCAAAGCCAAGCTCGCCCGCCGCATCCCCGCAATGTCCAACGCCTACTTCCGCGGCGGCTGGGCCGGCCTGTTCACCACCACCCCCGACTGGCACCCCATCCTCGACCAAATCCCCGGCATCGAAGGGCTGTACTGCGCCATCGGCTTCAGCGGCCACGGCTTCAAGCTATCCCCGATGGTCGGCGTGGCCATGGCCGAGCTGATCGCCCAAGGCGCCTCCTCCTCCATAGATCTATCCCCCCTGCGCCTGTCCCGATTCGACGACGGCGATTACCTAGAATCCAGCTACCGCTACCGGGTGCTGGCCTGAAATCGAGGCCCGCCGCCGCCCTTTCCCGCGCCGCCGGCCTAATGTCGCGGGCGCTGCTAATCGCCGCCCTCACCGCCCTCCTGCTATGGGGCGGGCGCGATTACCGCCCCACGCCCGCCGAGCTAACCCTAGCCCCCTACCGCTTCGACCTGGTAAGCTGGGAAATCGCCAATATATTCGACAAAGGCTATCGCCAGCTATCCGCCCTATTGCCCTGGAACGCCCCGCCCCCCCGCGCGGAGCGCATCGCGCTAACCCAAGAGTTTTTCCGCCTCAGCGAGGAACGGCGGCGATTGGAAAGCGAACTCATCGCCGCCGGCCCAACATCCCAACCCGCCGCCGGATTGCGCCGCCGCATCGCCGAAATCCAACAACGCCAAAACGACCTCCGCCCCATCGCCGAGCAAACCGTCGAATCCGAAATCAGCGCCATCCTGAAAAGCGAGGGACTGCAATCCCCCATCGGCATCATCCTCCCCCCCGTGGACACCGTATTCACCCCGTCGCCCGCCCTGCTGGTAACATCCCCCCGCAACCGCATATTCCGTCTGGACAACACCCTGCTGCGCCACGACCTAACCCTGGACGCCCGCGAGTTTATCGAGCGCCAAACCCAACAGCAGCGCAACCTCTCGGCCATCGTAGTCAACACCGGCGGCATCGGCAGCTACCCCAGCGTAACCTCCCCCGACGCCGGAATGCACTACGCCATCACCACCGCCGCCCACGAATGGCTGCACAACTGGTTCTTTTTCCGCCCCCTGGGCCGCAACTTCTGGAGCAGCCCCGAAATGACCGCCCTCAACGAAACCGCCGCTACCCTCGGCGGCTGGGAAATCGGCGACCGCGCCTACACCGCCCTAACCGGCATCCCCGTCAACCGCCAGCCGCCCGCCCCGCCCGCCACCCCAAGCCCCCAAACTTTCGATTTCAACAACTATATGCGCCAAACCCGCCAGCACGCCGAGCAACTATTAACCAACAACCAAATCCCCCAAGCCGAAGCCTACATGGAATCCCGCCGCCAAGAACTGCTCCAACGCGGCTACCGCATCCGCAAAATCAATCAAGCCTACTTCGCCTTCTACGGCTCCTACGCCACCAACCCCGCCTCCAACAGCCCCCTAGAAACCCAACTCCGCAACCTACGCCACCAAAGCCAAACCCTGGCCCAATTCCTACGCACCATATCCCAATTCGCCACCTACAACGAATTTCTAAACTACCTACAAACCGAGAACCATTAAGGATATTGCGGAATTACAACAAACCCTTTATAATCCAACTAACCCAGAGTGCAATGAATGCCCCCGAAACGCAGGCAAACCCTGGAGTACAACATGACATCCAACAACCACAACGAAATCGCCGCCTACGAATCCCAAGCCCGCGAATTTCTAGCCGTCGGCAACTTGCATAATTTGTTGAAAATCCTTTATAATCTAACTATCTTAGAATGCGATGAATACCCCTATAACAGCAACAAATCCTGGAGTACAACATGACATCCAACAACCACAACGAAGTCGCCGCCTACGAATCCCAAGCCCGCGAATTTCTAGCCAAAAGCCGCAAATTCCTAGCCGTCGGCGACTTGCGCCAGGCAGCAGAAAAAGGCTGGGACGCCGCGGAGCAAATGGCGAAAGCCGTAGCCCTGGCCCAAGGCTGGCGGTACACCCCCTACGGTCACTTTCACCGCATAATGAACCAAGCCGGGGAGGCGACCGTCAACGACCGCTTGTCATTCCTGCACGGCCGGGCCGAAATCCTGCGCATCAACTTCTACGATCTCAGAGCCGAGCTGGAAGCTTGGGAAGTCAGCCGCGACATTGAGGATATGGCGACGATGCTGGAAATCCTTTACCCGCTAACCGGACTGGAATCCGCCAACCTTGAATAACCGCCCCCCGCCGAAACCGGAGCAAACCGTATGACACCCAACAACCCCAGCGAAATCGCCGCCTACGAATCCCAAGCCCGCGAATTTCTAGCCAAAAGCCGCGTGTTTCTGACCGCCGGCGACTTGCACCAGGCATCGGAAAAAGGCTGGGGCGCCGCGGCCCACATGACGAAAGCCGTAGCCCTGGCCCAAGGCTGGCAATACACCCGCCACAGCCAATTTCACCGCATAATTAACCAGGCAGAGCAGGCAACCGGCAACCACCGCTTGTCATACCTGCACGGCAGGGCCGAAATCCTGCACATCAACTTCTACGATCTCAAATCTGAACTGGACGCCAATGAAATCAGACAGGACATTGAGGATATGGCGGAATTGCTGGCAATCCTATATCCGCTAACCGGCCTAGAACCTAACGGATAGCCGCCCCGGCCGCGCCATCGCCGGAACGCCCGCGCCGCCTATCGCAGCACCCGCTCATCCCCGGCGCGGCGGGTAATCTGCTCTTGGTCCATACGCTCCAGCAGGGGGAGGATATATTTGCGGCTGGTATTGAACATCGTCCGCGCCTCGGCCACAGTGATGCTGCCGTGTTCCCTGATGTGCGCCACGATGCGGCCAGTCATTTCGCGGTAGGCGGTGGCGGCGAACACCACCGAATCGCCGACCCGCACCACCTTGCCCTGCTCCGCCAAAGCCGACAGCAGTTCGGCGTCCAACGGTTGCCCGGTAGGCGGCGAGTAAGGTTCGCGCTCCAAAGATTGCAGGAACCGGGCCGCCTGCTGCTCCATCTGCGGCGTGAACCGCACTTCGTGACCGGGCAGCCGCACCGCCGGGCCGTCCTCGGCCACGAAACCCTCGGCGGCCAGCCGGGCCAGGGCGCGGATATAAACCGGCTGCGACAACCCCAACCGGCTACGCATCTCTTGCGCCGGGGCGCCCCGCCGCAACGGATACTGATCATGATAGGCCCGCAGCGCCGTCGCCAGCCGCCCCTTAAGCGTCCCCCAGCCCAGCGCCGAATAGACCACCGCGTCGCCGTCCGATACCAAATCGCCCAGAGCCACCAAGTCGCCCTCCGCCGCCAATGCCGCCGCCCGCTCCAGCACTTCCTCGCGCGGCAGGTTGGCGCGGCGGGAAAGCTCGGCCGCCCCGCACGGCCCCCACTGCTCCGCCACGCTGACCATCACATCCTCGCTGGCCCCCTCGTCCAAAAGCATCAGCCTTTCCGACACCTCCGGGTCAAAGCGGCGGTGGCGACGGCGCGGGTTCGGGTCTACCACCTGCCCGCCGCCCAAAGTGCTTTCGGCGGAACGCACCACGAAATAGTCGCCCTTGACCACCGGCAGCGGCTCCGACAGCAACAACTGCACCCAGCCCTCGGCGCCCGCCTCCAGCCGCTCGGCGTCCAGCAGCCGCGCCCTAGCCGGCGCCTCGCTGGTGAACAAGTGAAAGGTGACCCCTTCGTTGTGCTTCAACGGATGGGGCGCATCGCCCACCATTCGCAGGCGGGCGTCAACCCGCTGCGCCGGACGCAGCCAGCCCGGCGACGCCAAGATTTCCCCCCGCCGGATGTCATCGCGGGATACCCCCGACAGGTTCACCGCCAGCCGCACCCCCGGCTGGGCGCTGCTAACCCGCGTCTTGTGGCTTTGCAGCCCGCGAATCCTCGCCCGCTGCCGGGAGCCGGCCATTTCGACCTCCTGCCCCACTGCCAGCGAACCGTCAATCAGCGTCCCGGTCACCACCGTGCCGAAACCCGATATGGTAAAGCAGCGGTCAATCGGCAGCCGCGGACGCCCCAAATCCCGCCGCGCTTCGGTGTTGTCCAAAATGGCGTCAATCCGCCGGCGCAACTCATCCATCCCGGCGCCGGAATAAGCCGACACCCCCACCATAGGGCAGCCCTCGAAAGACGTCCCCGCCAGCGCATCCTCCACCTCCGCCTTGACCAGCTCCACCAATTCGTCATCGGCCAGGTCCGTCTTGGTCACCACCACCAGCCCGCGGGTCACCCGCAAAATATCCAGGATTGCCAGATGCTCCCGGGTTTGCGGCATAACGCTCTCATCGGCGGCCACGATAAGCAGCGCCAAATCAATCCCCCCCACCCCTGCCAGCATATTCTTGATAAACCGCTCATGCCCCGGCACATCCACAATACTAACTTCCCGTCCGCTAGGCAGCGTCATCCACGCAAACCCCAGATCAACGGTCATCTCCCGCTCCTTCTCCTCCGGGAGCCGGTCGGGATCAATATCGGTAAGCGCCTTAACCAGCGTCGACTTGCCATGGTCCACGTGCCCGGCCGTGCCAATCACATACATACTTTCCGCCCCGGGTTGGATTCAATCGCAGGAGACATCGGCGCGAACTTTCTAGCCGTCGCTATTTCATCCCGTTCCCTCAACCGGATGTCCTCAAGCCGCAATGTCAACATCGGCCCCTTCCGGCGCTCCCCGACTGACGTTTGAACTTGGCAGATCCCCGTTTTGGCATCACAGGCGGTTACTATGCCCAAATCTCCTTTCTTGAGACCGGAATCCTGAAAATCGCGCATCAATACCACGTCCGAACCCTCCCGCAACAGGTCAAAAAGACCGCTTTCCCATTCCGCCGGTGTAGTATCCCGCCGGAGCGGATCCAGCGGGCGGACGTGCCATACATCACCGGCTTGGGTGGAACGAATGTCTGATTCCAGGATAAACAGCACATCGGCAGTATGCGCTTTGCCCATAATGAACTCCACCGCGACTTCGCCCCGGCCTCCCATCAAATCCACCAGTACGCCTATATCGCCGCGCTTGAAATCCAGATTTTCAAACCCGGCTTGCTCTGCCCCGCTAATATCCCGAAGCAAGACAACCGACTGGAACTCGGAAAACAAATTCATCCTCCTAAGGGCGGCCTCACCGGATAGGCGGTCACCAGCCGCGGGCTGGGCGCATCAGGCCGGATTTCCCAAACCGTTCTAAGGTATCTGATTCCATCTTTGGGGGTTGCAATGTATCCTTCCACCCGGTAAGTGACCGAATTGGGCGTTAATCTTTGATCAATCGGCGGGTAATTTTGCACAATGCTGATTAAGTCGCGCTCCAGGACGTCAATATTATTACTATCATACCCCATTTTGGCGAAATCATCCGGCTTGCCGCCGGCCTTCGGGTTGAGCGGGTTAAGTAGATACTCTGTCATTTTGCTGACTGGCACCCACGCCGAATCTGCATTCGCCAGACGATTAGGCAGCATACTACACCCTAGCCTAAAAACCGGGTGAACACCTGATTGGCAATCAAGCAGGCGGATTCGGGCAAGCGTATGGTGTCGCCATCCCGTCGCAGTAAACCCAAAGCCAGCAGTTCCTCGATTTCGGCCCGGTAGCGGGCCGCCAGATCCTGGCCGACGGCGGATGATGCGCCGGGCAGATGCAACCCGTCCAACAAGCGCAAGCCGAGGAACATAGTTTCGGCGGCGGCGGTATCGGCGTTGATGTACTCCCAGCCGTCCACCGTGCGGGCTTGCCGCAATTCCGCATCGCCGAAACCGCGCCATTGCCCGGCATCCGCCTGCCGCCATTGCGCCGCGCGGCGGGCGTAATCGCGCGGCGACAACGCCGTCCAAAATCGGTATTGCCCCAAGCGGGAATGCGCCCCCGGCCCGGCGCCCAAGTAAGGCTCGTTGCGCCAATAGATCAGATTGTGCCGCGATTCATACCCCGGCCGCGCCCAATTGGAAATTTCGTAGTGCCGATAGCCCGCGCCCGACAAAACCCGCCGCGCCAGATCATACATATCCGCCGCCAGATCGGGGTCGGGTTCCGGGATTTTCCCCTGCTCTGCCCACCGGCGCATCGGCGTGCCATCCTCCAAAGTGAGCGCATAAAGCGATATATGTTCCGGCGCAAGAGCCGCCAGCCCGGTAATCGTATCCTCCCATTGCGCCAAAGTCTGATGCGGCAGCCCGTACATCAAATCCAAATTGACGTTGCCGAACCCGGCATTCCGGGCGGCGCGGAAAGCATCGACGGCCTCGGCGGCGCTGTGGCGGCGGCCCAACATCCGCAGCAGCCCGTTGTCCAAACTCTGAACGCCGATGCTCAGGCGGTTGACGCCCTGCCGCAACAGCCCGCGGCAAGCGGCGGCGTTCAAGTCGCCGGGGTTGGCCTCGATGGTGACCTCGGCGCCCGCGTCAATCGCGAAAGCATCGGCCGCCGCCTCAAGCATGGCGGCGATGTCGCCCTCCGGCAGGTAAGACGGAGTGCCGCCGCCGAAAAACACGGTTCGCGCCGCCGGCCGGCCCAGCGCCCGCCCCCACAGCCGCAACTCGCCGGCTGCCGCCTCCCGGTAATCGCCCATCTGCGACTCTATTCCCTGGTAAGTGTTGAAATCGCAATAGGGGCATTTCGTCTGGCAAAAAGGCGTATGGATGTACAGCCCCAGCCCGGGCGGCGGAATGATAGCTCCCCCGGATTCGAGAGCGGAGCTATTCGTCATCAATGACGCGCCCGCTGCCGTCAACGACTTTGTCTTTGCTTTCGGATCGATCGGACGGCGGCGCCGCGCCATTATGCTCGTCCAAAACGGCTTGGGGCGACAGCTTGACCAGCAGCAACAGGGCCAGGGCGATGAAAATCAGGTCATCGAACCGCCCTAAGACGGGAACCGTGTCTTTCACGATGTCGATGGGCGATACGGCGTACAACAAGGCCAGCGGCAGCAACAGGCGCAAAACCAGCGGCACCCGCTTGTCGAAGCTAAGCCGCCACACCAGCCGCCCGAACCGCACGATGTGAGGCAGAAAGCGGGGCGCGAAAAACAGCAGGATTGGCACCGCCAGTTTCATAAACATTGCTTACCCTCCCAGTTCCGCCGCTGCGTTCAATTATAGGCCAAGTTATGGTAAGTTTGCACCGGCCCATCGTTCAAGCCCCACCGCAACCGGCCCCCGCGCCGGATGGAGCCTTTGCTGATGATTGACTACAGTTCCCTCCGAACCATCGGCGACCTGCGAAACCGCGGATACCAGGTCCGCCCCGTCCGCCATGAGATACGGGATAACCTGATCGCCCGGATCCGCGCCGAGGAAATGGTCTTTCCCGGCATCATCGGGTTTGAGGAATCCGTCATCCCGCAACTGGAAAACGCCATCCTGGCCGGCCAGGACGTTATCCTGCTGGGGGAGCGGGGGCAAGCCAAGTCGCGCCTGATTCGCGGCCTGGTCGCCCTGCTGGATGATTTTATCCCCAAAATAGCGGGCTGTGAAATCAACTGTAACCCCTATCACCCCATCTGCCAAGCCTGCCGCAACCGGGTGGACGCCGACGGCGACGCCGTCCCCATCGAGTGGCTGCCCCGGGAAGAGCGCTATTCGGAAAAGCTGGCGACGCCGGACATCTCCATCGCCGACCTGATCGGCGAAATCGACCCCATCAAGGTGGCCGAGGGGCATTACCTTTCCGATGAACTGGTCATTCACTACGGGCTGGTTCCCCGCACCAACCGGGGCATATTCTGCATCAACGAACTGCCCGACCTGGCCGAGCGCATTCAAGTGGGGCTGTTCAACCTGATGGAAGAACGGGATGTGCAGATCAAGGGCTACCGCATCCGCCTGCCGCTGGACGTCTATGTAGTGTCCACCGCCAACCCGGAAGACTACACCAACCGCGGGCGCATCGTAACCCCGCTGAAAGACCGCTATGGCGCCCAAATTCACACCCATTATCCCCGCGACCCCCAAGACGAAATCGCCATAATGGAGCAGGAACGCAACCGCTTCCCCGGCGAAGAGCGGCTGGTGGTTCCCGAATATATGAAACGCATCCTGGCGGAAATAACCGCCCAGGCGCGGGCCAGCAGCGAAATCAACCAGCGTTCCGGGGTAAGCGTCCGCGTTTCCATCGCCAACTACGAAACCGCCCTGTCCAACGCCGTCCGCCGCAGCATCATTCACGGCGAAGCGTGGGCTTGCCCCCGCGTCAGCGACCTGGCCTACATCGTAGCCTCCTTTGCCGGCAAGATCGAGCTGGAAACGTTTGAGGAAGGGCGCGAATCGCGGGTCACCGACGAACTAACCCGCCGCGCCCTGTTGCGCGTTTTCGGAAACCACTTCCGCCTGGAAGACTTGGAAGACGTGATCATGGCTTTCGACCTCGGCCAAAGCGCCGAAACCGGCAGCGACCGGCCCGCCGCCGAATACCCGGCGCTGTCCGAGTCCATCGACGGCATGGCCGAGGCGGTGGCAACCCTCACCGATGGCGACCAACGCCCCGAAGTCATCGCCGCCGCCCTAGAATTCATCCTCGAGGGCCTGCACCTAAGCCGCCGCCTCAACCGCGACCGCTCCGGCGACGGCTACCGCTATTCCCGCTAGGGGCGGCTACGACCGCCCCCTGGGTTCAAGAAATTTTTCCATCAAGGGATCACCGGCCTGATGGCGGACCGACCGCAAAATTTCGCCCAACATTAAATAGTACGAAGGTTCCGGTTCGGCGGAATCACCGGCAACAAGCCCCAACGTCTCGCCATTCGAGTCCATCATTTTCAGAACAATCACCATTTCTTTGCCGGAGATCCCTCCACGAATTACGAAGCACATATCCGGGAGCGACAAGCGGTAGGCTGAAATCCATAGGTAGCCTACATACTCCCAATTAACCGGCCCGGATTTCGTCCGTTCCCGGAACTCCTCCAATACTTTCTCTGGGCCCAGCAGACTCATAGCATCCCCCCTTGATTCGATCTTGGCAACCTTCGCCACAGTTCAGGGATTAACTCCATTTCTATCCCTGATAAAATGAAGTTGAATTCGCTGATTTTCTGCCTCGGAAAACCATCTTCATCATTATCAGCGAAACGCTCCATATCCGCAATGGACGATAAGGCGCTCCGAATCCACTCCACCAAGTCGTCGCTCAAATTCGGGTGGCGAATTTCAATGTCGAAAAGGCTGGTTGTGATATCCCGATAATAGCCATAGGCCCGATTTTTGTCCCCCCGCCGATGGGCATCTTTCAGCTCCCGAACTTTCTCGTGCAGCGAAGCCAATTCGCTAACGGTCAAATCCCGCCGCACCGCCTGCTCCGCCCGCTGCGCCGCGGACTTGGCCGCCCGCGTCTCGCCGCGCAGCTTCCGCAGTTGCAGTATAGCAAATCCCAGCCCCAGCAGGGATACTACCAACCCGGCCAGACTCGCTATGCTGCCAACGGTTCCCAGCATTCCCATCGCGCCCCCCTACGCGGTCAGGGCCAGCTCCAGTTGGGCCGGGCGGGCGTCGTTGGCGAAACGGCGGCGGGGCGGCGCAGCCTGGCTCATGCTGAACTCCAGTTGCCCCCGCGACGGCTTGGGCGCCGGGTCGCGCTCGCGCCGGTGCAGCCCCCAGCGGCGGCGCTCCCGGTCGACGATGGACAGCACGCTTTTGGTGTATTCCTCCGGCGCGTAGGTTTTGCGGTAGAGCTTGGCGTATCCCCGCTCCAAGTGCGGGTACGCCTCTCGCAGCAAAGGCATAAACCATTCCCGCGATCCCGGCTTCAGGAACAGCACGTTGGAGCCGAGATACTGGGCCCCGTGGGCGTAAGCCGCCGCCGCCACGGCGGCGATGTTATCCTCATGGTCGCTGATCCCGGGCAACAGAGGGGCCATCATCACCCCGGCGTTGACGCCATGCTCCACCAGAAACTGCATCGCCTCCAGCCGCGCCTGCGGACGGGGGGCGCCCGGCTCGGTGAGTTTCCAGACCTCCTCGTCCACCGTGCCGACACTAAAGTTGACGCTGACATCCGCGACTTCGCCAAGCTGCTGCAACAAATCAACATCGCGCCGCGCCAGCACCCCCTTGGTGGTGATCGTGGCGGGGTTGGCGAAATCCACCAACACTTGCAGCACCCCGCGGGTAATCTGGTACTCCGCATCGGCCGGTTCGTAGGGGTCGGACGCGGTGCCGATGGCGATGGTCTCGCCCCGCCAACTAGGGCGCTTCAATTCCTGCCGCAACACCTGTGGCGCATTGACTTTGGCGAACACCCGCTGCTCAAAATCCCGCCCGGCGTCCATCCCCCAATACTCATGCGTCGGCCGCGCGTAGCAGTAGCGGCAAGCGTGGCGGCACCCCCGATAGGGGTTCAGCGTCCACCGGAAAGGAAACATCGGAACATCCATCCGGTTCAGCAGGGTCTTGCAGTGAATCTCCGTTACCTGTGCGCTTGCCATGCCGCCTCCATCCCGAAACAACTGTTCGTAAACATTTGTTCGGATATTAAAGGCTCAACGCCAAGCCGTCAATAGGTAAACGTCAGAAATCCAAAATTCGCCAAAATTCGCCGGATTTCCAATAATCCCCGCCCATCCTTTGCCCGAATCGGAACGGACGGGTTCCGCCCCGGGATGGGTGCGGAAAGTTTTGGCGGCGTTCCTTAGCCCAAAGCCGCCAGCGCCGGCGGGTTCGTCGCCTCCTCGGACGGCACGGCAGGACTGCCCCACGGCCGGCCGGTGACCAAAAAAACCACCTGCTCGGCGATGTTGGTGGCGCGGTCGGCGATGCGCTCCAAATCGTGCGCCACCCACAGCAGATAGGTAGCCTGCCGGATGGTGCGCGGATCCTCAATCATATATAGCAGCAACTCCCGGTAAACCTGGTCGTACAGGGCGTCCACCTCATCATCCGCCCGGCAGACCGCTTCGGCCCTGACCGTGTCGCGGTGCAACAACGATTCGATGCTGCCATGCAACATTTCCCTAGCCTTATCCGCCATTCGGGGAATGTCGATCAGCGGCTTCAGCGGCTTTTCATCGCCCATCGCCAAGCTGATTTTGCCGATGCCCTCGGCGTAATCGCCAATGCGCTCCAGTTCCACCCCGATGTGCAACAGGGATATGATCGCCCGCAAATCGCCCGCCACCGGCTGCTGCGTGGCGATGAGATGCACGCACTGATCCTCGATTGCGGAATGCTTGAGGTCAACGATATCGTCGTCGTCAATCACCTGCTGCGAGGCAGGCAAATCCCGGCTTTTCAGCGCTTCTACGGAGCGGTTAATCATATCGCTCACATAGTCGGCCAGGGATGCCGCCTCCCTTTCCAAACCGGCCAGCTTCAGGTCATACTCCTCCCGGCGGGTGGGCATAGCTCGCCTCCCCGGCGCTTGCCGCCGCCGGCCCGCCCGCTGGCAAGGGTTATACCCGCGTCCAGAAAGGGGCCCGCCGCCGCTGCGCCTCTAGCAGCGTTTCGTCCAACAATTCGACTTTCGCCCCGGCCACCGGCGCCGGCGGCAAATCGTATCCGATCGCCTCGAACACCGTCGAATTGGTGTAATATCCATTGTACGCTTGCAACACCAACTGGTCAAAAAACTCGGCATTGGACGCCTCCACCGCCCGCAGCGCGGCATCTTGAGCCTCGCCGGGCAGCGCCGCGAAACCGTCGGGGCCCCGCTCCGCGGCGGCGATTTCCACCGCCGACAGCCCCTGCACGAACAGCCGTATCAACCCCGGCTCGCCCGCCGCTACCGACTCCACGAAATCGCCCACGCCCAAAGCCCCCGCGCCCGGCCGCTCCCCCTGGGGCGGGATGATGCGGTCCAGCGCCGCGTCCAACAATCGCCGCTGCGCCGGCGAGAAAACCTTTCGGGATGCGCTCATAATTTCCTTTCCTTTCCCATCCGGGCGTCTTTGCCCTCCGATTATACCCCCTCCCCCGCCCCGCCGGGCTATCGCGGGATGACCGGCAGCGTCACGTGCGACGGGTATTGCGCCGAATGATGCACCGTCTGATGCGCGATTTCCAACCGGGCATCAGCCCCGATAGGGGCGCCGGTGTTGGGATTGCGGTCGAAACGGGGAAAGTTGCTACTGGAAATCTCCAACCGCAACCGGTGCCCGGCGAACAGCACATGACTGGTAGCCCACAAGTCTATTTCGTAGCGGTAGACCCGCCCCGGCTGAATCAGCGACGGCTCCGCCGCCGACGTCCGATAGCGGGCCCGCACAATGCCATCTTGCAAGTTATGGGCGTAGCCGTCAGGCCGCACATCCACCAGCTTGGCGGTGAAATCGGTATCCACCGCCGAACTGGCCGCGTACAGTGTCGCGCTGATCGGGCCGGTGATTTCCAAATCCCGCTCCAGCGGCGCCGAGGTATACACCAGCACATCCGGCCGCGCCTCCACCTCCCGCTGGTCGGCCACCCCCTGCGGGATAATCAACGTGCTGCCGCCCCGCGTAGGCGCCGGATCCGACGGATCATAGATGTAAACATCCGGCGGTTCATCGCCCGGCGGCGCGGTGGACAGCTCGCCCGCGCCGTGCGCCGTGTTGGCCGGCGCATCGGCGTGCAGGTAATATCGGGTGTAATGCGTCCGGGGCAAAGGCCAGTCCGATTCCGCCCGCCAGCGGTTTTCGCCCATCACGAAAACCAGTACCGGCGGCTCGCCCATCAACCCGGTTTCGATGTCTTTCAGCCAGTAATCGAACCAGCGCAACAAGTGTTCGTGCAACTCGATGCGCGATTCGGCGCCGAAATCAATATCGCCGGTATCGCCGGAGGTGGGCGCGGTATACGGGCGGATGTGCGCCCACGGCCCCACCAGCAGCCGCTGGCCGCGCCGCGCCCGCGCGCTGGCCGCCCTATCCCGCAACGCCTGATAGCCGTTCAGCGCCCCCTCCAAAAATATGTCGTACCACGAACTCACATGGAACATCGGCAAGTCAATGCGATGCGCCTGCCGCAGCAGATTGATGCCCCACCAGTACGGCCCATCCCGTTCCTGATCGAAATACTCCGCGAAATAAGGCGCCGCCTCCCGCAACCGCCCAATCCAGTCCCGCAAAGGCAAATGGGCGAACCAGGCATCGGTCAGCGGCTGGGCGAAATTGTCCGGCGGCCGCACATACTCGTCCATCTGCGCCAGCAAATCCTCCCGCCCCGCCCGCCGCAGCGTATCCCGCCCCTTATGAATGGCGTATGCTACCATCCACCCCCATTCCATCGCCCCGCCGGTATGATAAACCCAGCTCTGGTGAAAGTCCGCCGACGCCGACACCGGCGCCATGCAGCGCAGATGCGGCGGACGAGGCCCGGCCGCCAGCGTGTACTGCGTCGCGCCCAAATACGACTGCCCGGTAGTCGCCACCCGCCCGTTGCACCACGGCTGCCGGGCGGCCCACTCCACCGTATCGTAGCCGTCCCGCCCCTCCTGAAACAGCGGATTATAATAATCGCCCTCGGAATCGAACCGGGCGCGGCAATCCTGGCTGACCACCACATAGCCGCGCTGCGGGAAAAACCAGATGGAATGCTCCTGATTATCGGCATACCCATCCTTCCCATACGGCCCCCGCGTAACCAGCGCCGGAAACCGCCCCGCCGCATCCGGCCGGTAAACATCAGTCGCCAGCCGCACCCCATCCCGCATCGGCACCATAACATTGCGCTCGCGAACCACCCGATACGCCCCAACCTGCGCCATAATCGCCCCCTATCAACTCAACTTCGCAACCCAGTCTAGCACACCCCGCGGCCAGCGCGGGAAAGCACCCGCCCTGAAAAGCAATCACCGCCCCGGACGTCAATATAATTCCGATGCAAACTCATCATTAGGCGCATCATCCTCGCCCACGCCAAGCCCCTGCTCCATCAAGGCAATATACCTCTGATAGCGAAACAGCCGGATATTCCTTACGGTAGACGTTTCCTCCAAGATACCCTGATCCACGAACAGCCTGAGCAAATTGTTGGCTGTCGGAAAGGATACCCCCAAAACACCGGCAACGACATTCGCCGATACGATGGGATATTGGAACAAATAGTCCAGCAACCGCAACCCATTTCCCGACCGGGGCTGAACCTGTTCCACCAGCCGGCGATGTTCTTCCCGAAGCGCCAAAATCCGCCGCGCCGTCCGCCCGGCGGCTTCCGCCACCCGCCAGATAGCCGTCAGGATGTATTTCAGCCACCCCTCAATATCGCCGCTGTCATGCGCCGCTTGTAGCCGGGCGTAGTATTCACTCTTATGTTCGTTAAGAAATTCGCTGAGATACAGCAGAGGCCGCTTCAGTATCCCTTTCTGGCACAAGTAGAGGGTTATCATCAAGCGGCCCATCCGTCCGTTTCCGTCTTGGAACGGGTGAATCGTCTCGAACTGATAGTGCATCAGACCTGTCTTGACCAAATTCGGCGTAAGATCTTCTTCCTGAATATACCGCTCCAGGTCATCAAGAGAGTCTTCCATCACATCGGGAGGGGGAGGGACAAAAATGGCGGAATGGACGTCGCTGCCCGGACGGCCGATCCAGTTCTGTTTTTTCCTGAACTCCCCTGGGTTAAACTCGCCGCCGCGAACCCCCTGAAGCAGTATCCGGTGAGTCTCTTTGACCAGCTCCAGCCCTAACTGCAACGAATCCAGCCGCTCCAGGGCGTAGTTGGTGGCAATCACGTAGTTGCGAACTTCGGCTTGTTCGGCGGCGACTGTCTTATTTTCCGGTATCGCTTCCTGCTCCAGGAATTCGCCAAGAGATGCCTGGGTGACGCCCTCCAACTGCGACGTTTGGATGGCTTCCTTCTGGACATACATCCTGACGAACATATCGGGGTTTGGTATCATATCCGTCGACGAGTCAAGCCGCCCGATTGCCTGGTCCGCCATCGACAGGATATAAAGCAGTTCATCATCGTAGCGAACCGGGGGATCGAAGGGCAGCAAGGCCGGGTAGAAGGCCCTGAAGCCGCCGGGCTGCCGGACATACCGCCCGGTTCTTTCGGCATTGAGCTGGCTGGTCATCGCCTTTGCCCCTCCGGTTGATTAACGGCGGCTTTAATCCGCCGCCCTTCCATTAAAGCATAATGCCCTTTTCCTTTAATAGACCAGCCGGCCATTAAAGTTATCTTTAATCCAAACCGCCCCCATTAAAGCTAAAGCCCCTTTTCCTTTAATGGATCCCCAACCCAAACCGAGGAGCGCCGGAGCATAATGCGAAACAAAGACGAAGTCCGAGCAGGCGTATGGGCGGCGATGGAGCAGGCCAACGCCGCCCACACCCGCAAGTTGCGCGACCGGATCCCCCACTTCCGCGGCTGCGAAGCCGCCGCCGCCCAAGTCGGCGAACTCCCCGCATGGCAAACCGCCCGCGTCATCAAAGGCAACCCCGACAAACCCCAGCGCCCCCTGCGGCAGTTAGCCCTGGAGCAGGGCAAGACGCTGTATATGGCCGTGCCGCGCCTCAAACAGGAACAGTGTTTCGTCGAGCTGGACCCCGCGGTTATCGGCGCCACCCCCGCCGAGGCGTCCACCATCGCCGGCGCCTTCCGCTACGGCCGCCCGGTCTACGTAGCGGAAATGCGCCCGGTAGACCTGGTCATCTCCGGCTCCGTCGCCGTCAACCGCCGCGGCGCCCGCATCGGCAAGGGCGGCGGCTTCGCCGATCTGGAATACGGCCTAGCCATCGCCGCCGGCATCATATCGCCCAATACCCCGGTAGCGTCCACCGTGCACCCCATGCAAGTGCTGGACGAGGAACTCCCCTATACCCGGCACGACGTATTCCTCGACTACGTGGCAACCCCCGACGAAATGATCCAATGCCCCGGCGGTATGCCCCGCCCGTCGGGCATCTACTGGGACGACCTTTCCCCGGCGAAAATCCGCCAAATCCCGCTGCTAAAGAAACTGCGGGAAACGGCTTAACCCCCCCCAATATCACAGGGGGATAACGGCGATCATCCCATCGCCCCCGGGCGCGGCGGCAAATTTTCCGGGGCTTTGGTCCTCCCCGCCAGCAGCCAAACCCCGGTTATTATCAGCCACAACAAAAACCCCACGCCGGTTATGCGATGAACCGCCGTAGCCGCATCCACCCAGATAAACAGCATCGCCAGCCCCAATATGGCGCCCGCGACCGCCGAAAAACGCAGAATGCCGCCCACCCGCCACTGTACCGGCCCCAAAGCCGCCAGCCCCAGCCCCGCCAGCGCGAACCCCAACGCCCCGGCGAACCACCGCAGCGTAAACAACGTATCCTCCACCCCAACCTCCAATCCCACCGCGGAACCCAACCCCACGGCGGACTGCGCATCCGGGGCCAGCGCCGCCAGCGCAATAGCGCATCCGCCCGACACCGCCGATGCCACGCCCGACGCCGCCAGCAGCATCGCCGCCGCCCCCATCGCCCGCCGGTGATACGCCCCCGTCACCCGCCACAAAGGCCAGGCCGCCGCCAGCAGCGTCAACCCCCCGACCAGCCGCGCCACCCCACCCGCGGCATAAGCTACCTTAGCCGACCCGATCGCATTCAGCTTTTCCGACACCGAAAGCGCCGCAATCGCCCCCGCATCCAAGTTCCGCGATTGCGCCAGCGCATCCGTGAGCGGCGTAGCATCGGCGTTAGCCGACAGCCGCGCCATGACCGACACGGCGGTCGCCAAAGCGGTAAGCAACAGCAGCGCCCCCGCGGAGCGATAATCGGGCAACATCGCCAACATCGGAAACCGGACAGCCGTCGTCATATCCGCCGCATCATATCAGCAGATTGAAATTATCGGGCAGCCCCGCCCGGCCGGTAAGCGCCCGGGCCACCATCGTCCCCTGCCCCTGCGCCACCGCCACGCCCGAAAGCACCTGCAACGCCGCCTGCATCCCGGCCGCCGGCGGCGCAACCTCCACCTTCAGCGCCTGCGCCAAATCCGCCCCGTGGATCACCAATTCCATCGTCCGCAGCGGCAGATAGTCAATCAACCGCATCCCCCCCTGCGGCGTAGCCAAAATAAACCCGTCGTCCAAAGACTGCACCCTTTCCCGCGCCATATTCAGAAAACCCCGCACCATCATTGACGGATTGTCCATAATCTCCAACCCCGCCGAGCGGCCCATTTCCGCGATCCGGCCCGGGTTGGCGTGTTCCAGCACATTCAGAATCCACGCCGTCGGCGACGTCACATCCACCCGCGCCGCCGGCTTTTCCGAATACCCCACTACCGTGCTGATGGAGCGGTAAGTATGCCCCGCCAAATCCCGAACCGTCCATTGCCCCAGCGCCGGCTCCTCCCAAGCGTCAATGTCCACCCCGTCCACCAGCCCGGCGAAAAACTCGGCGGATTCCAAATACGCTTCCCGTATCGCTTGCGTCATATCTGCCCCCGCCCGGAATCAAAATTCGCTGCGCCAACCGCATCAAAAACCCAAACCGCGCCAGGCCAAGCTACGGCGCCCCCACCAAACCCTCCACCCCCAGCGACTGCATCAAGCCGCTGATCTGCGCCCAAGTTTCGTCCTCGACAAAAATCCCGTCGCGCCGCCGCGCCTGCTCGGTGCGATGTTCGATTTCCCCGGGATACAGCACTTCGCTGAAACCGGCCGCCGGCGGCGAATCCTTGATGAACCCCACAAATTCGCCCAGATCCTGCTTGAACTCGCCCAGCGGACGGAAATGCTCCACATTGAACGCGGCGATGAAACACCCGTCGTTATGCCGCCCCTCCGGGTCAATCCCGAACCCCAGCCCGGTAAGCAGCCCTGAAAACACCTCCACCATAAACGACAACGCATACCCCTTATGCCCCTGGTCAACCCCCACCGGCAAAATCGCCCCGCCGGAAAAATAATCATTGGGATCGGTGGTAGCATTGCCCTCCCGGTCCACAATCCACCCCACCGGGATCGCCTCCCGCCGGTTCCGCGCCAGCGCGATCTTGCCCAACGCCACGGTGCTGGACGCCATATCCATCAACACCGGCCCCTCCAAGTCGCTGGGCATACCGATGCAGATCGGATTGGTTCCCAGCTTGCGCGCCCGCCCCCCAAAGGGCGCCACGTGCTTGGGCGCCGCCCCGGAATCGGCGGTAATCAGCCCAATCATCCCCTCCGCCGCAGCCATCGTCGGGTAATCCCCCAGCCGCCCGATATGGCTCTGCTGACGCACCGTAACCGCCGCCACCCCATGACTGCGAGCCTTGTCAATCGCCATCCGCATCGCCCTTTCCGTGACCACAAACCCAAAACCCCAATTGCCGTTGACCACCGCGGTGCAGGGCGCCTCCCGCTCCACCACAAAATCCGCCCCCGGCACGATATGCCCCGCGTCAATGCGGTCGGCGTAAGTGGGAATCTGGATCACGCCGTGGGAATCGTGGCCGCACAAATTAGCCTTGACCAGATGCGCCGCCACCACCTCGGCCTCCGCCTCCGGCGTGCCTTTGGCGCGGTAAATATGATAGGCCGCCTGGTGCAGATAATCCGGCGAAAATACGGGCATAACAAACCCCTTACCCAACGATAATTCCAAACCCCGGGCGCAGCCCCCGGCGCAACAACCGCCCTAAGTCTATCCCCGCGCCCCGCCATTGTCCAGAACAGCGCGGCCAACGGCCAATTTCCGCCCATCCCGAAATGACCGCCATAAACGGTTGCCCCCACCCCCAACCCGTGCTATCCTTAACCAGCAATGCCCCTGTAGCTCAGTGGATAGAGTGCCGGCCTCCGGAGCCGGAGACGAGAGTTCGATCCTCTCCGGGGGTACCACCGCCAAAACCATCCCCCGGCAAACCCCGTATCCCAACGGCGAAATCCCGCACACCCTGCGGGGCGTGGCCCAGCGGCAGGGCGCCTGGTTTGGGACCAGGAGGTCGGCAGTTCAAATCTGCCCGCCCCGACCATACCCCCCCGGCGATATGTAGCCTACAACCATGCACATAAAAAGGTAAGCCAATGCTTTGGATCACCCCGCAACTCCAATACGCCAGAGACTGGCTTTTGGAGCACTGGTACATCTACCAGGCGGCGCTGGTAATCGTAATGTCCGCCCTAGTAATCGCCGCCGAAGCCAACGTAGCCGCCCCCTACAAAACCGGCGTAATCACCGCCCTAACCGCCGGAGGAGGAATCGAATTGCTAAGGGACATCCTAGGCCGCGAAGCCGACAAGCGCCGCATAGCAGCCGCCCACGACGAAGCCGACCGCGAAAGGCGCCGCCGCACCCGAGCCGAGCGCCGCGCCGCCGAAGCAGAACGCCATATCGCCGAAGCGGAACGCCAAGCCGCCGAGGCCACCCGCCAAGCCGCCGAAGCAGAACGCTGGGCACAACAATCGGAGCGCGAAAACGCCGAACTCCGCCGCCGCCTGCAACAGCAAGAAAACGGCGCGGAATAACCCTTCGCCTACCCTTTGGCAGTTAAAATCCGCCCAACCCACCCAAGCCCATCATCCCGGACGCGGTAAAGTCCCGGTACGCTGTTGTGCCGGATCCTGAACTTGGCCCCGTGGTAATGCGAGGAGGAATCGAATTGCTAAGGGACATTCTAGGCGGCGAAGCCGACAAACGCCGCATAGCAGCCGCCCAAGACGCAGCCGACCGCGAAAGGCGTCGCCGCACCCGCGCGGAACGCCACGCCACTCGCGCGGAACGCCACGCCACCCAAGCCGCCCGCCTAGCCGCCGAAACGGAACGCCATGTTGCCGAAGCCACCCGCCTAGCCGCCGAGGCGGAACGCCATGTCGCCGAAGCCACCCGCCGCGCCGCCGAGGCGGAACGCCAAGCCGCCGAAGCCACCCGCCGCGCCGCCGAGGCGGAACGCCAAGCCGCCGAAGCAGAACGCCGGGCGCAAGCAGCAGAGCGCGAAAACGCCGAACTCCGCCGCCGCCTGCAACAGCAAGAAAACGGCGCGGAATAACCCTTCGCTTTGCGGAAACGCGCGTTCATCCCACTGCCTTGTCGCGCGTTTCTGCATTCCTCCTGTAACTTGCCAAACGCTCTTTGGCAAGTTTACAGTATTCATCCGAAACTTCTATCCCAATCCAATCCCGGCCAGCCATCTCTGCGGCTATGGCCGTTGTCCCTGAACCCATCATCGGATCCAACACCACTTGGGCCAATGTTGATTCAATGCACCTTTGAGCCAATGCCACCGGGAAAGCCGCCGGATGCTTATTATTGCTTTCCTGCGTGATGCTCCAGACATCACCCATCGCGTTTGCCCTAGGCGCCAGTCGGAAATCCCGCTTGGCTATCAGGTAAATCACCTCATAAGTAGGCAGAAAATAACCCTTGTTGAAGTTAATCCCCCCTTTGCGCTGCCAGATAATAATTTGGCGCAACGGAAACCCGCCCACTATATCCGCCCGGTCTTGAAGCAACCCCGCCTGGATGCGCCACTTGTGGTTGTAAAAAATAGCCCCCGCAGGCTTGATCACCCGCATCATAGCCCGCAAACATTCCCGTTGCCATTGGACATATTCAGCGTGGGGCATAGCGTCATTATGAATATCGTAACCGCTAAGCAACGCCGCTTGAGGCCATTTCCCGCCGCGCCCGTCCTTCAACCCATTTCCGGTGCTATTCTTGATATTATACGGCGGACTTGTAACAATCAAGTCAACGCATTCCGCAGGCATCTGATCCATCACGCTAATGCAATCCCCGCGATGAATTTGATTCAGCCATCCGTTTACTAGCGTGGAAATCCCGCTGTCCATCACAAAATCAACCTTTCGTCAGATGATTAGAATAACCCTATCAATATATTATATTCATTGTCAACCGGGAAGTGTCATCAATCTGCGCTTCCTATCAGGCGGCAAAGGCGGGCCGCCGCCACGGTTCCCCCGGCATTTCTTGACCTAAAACGGCGGCCATCCCCCGCGCCCGGAAATTTAGTCTATAATAACGGGCGCAAGCCCAAGTTCGGGAAAGGGCTTGACAGGGAGGCTTGATCATGAGGCTACAAAACAAAGTCGCCATCATCAGCGGCGGCGCCCGCGGCATGGGCGCCGAGGAAGCCCGCCTCTTCGCCCGCGAAGGCGCCCAAGTAGTCATCGGCGACGTCCTTGACGACATCGGCCGCCAAGTAGAAGCCGAAATCAACGAATCCGGCGGCCAATGCCTGTTCGTTCACCTGGACGTCACCAGCGAGGAATCCTGGACCGCCGCCATCGCCGCCGCCGTATCCCGGTTCGGCAAACTGGACATCGTAGTCAACAACGCCGGCGTGGTAGCCCGCGGCATCCTGGAGGACACCAGCGCCGAGGAATGGGACCGCGTGATGGACGTAAACGCCAAAGGCGTATTCCTCGGCACCAAAGCCGCCATCCCCGAAATGCGCCAGGCCGGCGGCGGCTCCATCATCAACATCTCCTCGATGTCGGGAATGGTCGGCCAAAGCTACATCCAGCCGGTTTACAACGCCTCCAAAGGCGCCGTGCGCATATTCACCAAATCCGCTGCCGTGCAATACGCCCGCGAAAACATCCGCGTCAACTCAGTCCACCCCGGCCCGATCGACACCCCCATGGCCGGCGCCCGGCTCGACGACCCCCAACTCCAGCGCGAAGCCGAGGAACGCTCCCCCCTGGGCCGCACCGCCCACCCCATCGAAGTCGCCTACGGCGTGCTATACCTGGCATCCGACGAATCGTCCTTCGTCACCGGCGCCGAGCTGGTAATCGACGGCGGCGCCACCGCGCAGTAACCGCAAATCCGCCGGATTCCCGCTTTTGCGCCAACAACGGGCGAAAGCGGGAATAAAGGCGGCGGGATTGATCTTTATCGCGGCAATAATTACAGTCGTAGGAGTCGTTATGATGCAAGACCGCCCATTGCAAGGCAAGATCGCGATCGTCACCGGCGCCGCCAGCCCCATGGGCCTGGGCCGCGCCATGACCGAAGCCCTGGTAAGAGCCGGGGCGCGAGTGTCGATGATCGACCTAAACCCCGACTGGCTGGGCCAATCCTCCAACGACCTGCGGGAAATCGGCGGCGACGACTGCGTAACCACCCAAGTCGCCGACGTCACCTCCCCCGCCGACGCCGAGCAGACCGTCGCCCGCGCCATCGCCGAAATGGGCGGCCTGCACATACTGGTCAACAACGCCGGCATCGCCCCCCGCGCCATGCTGCTGGGCGGCGATACCCGCAACAACTTCTGGGAAGTATCCCCCGCCGAATGGGAGCGCGTTATGGCGGTCAACGCCGCCGGCCCGTTCTATATGGCCCGCGCCGCAGTCCCCCATTTCCTGGCCCAAAAATGGGGCCGCATCATCGGCGTAACCACCAGCATGAACACAATGTACAACCCCGGCGGCGCCCCCTACGGCCCCTCCAAAGCCGCCCACGAAGCCCTAATCGCCATGGCCGCCCGCGAACTGGACGGCACCGGCATAACCGTCAACGTACTAGTCCCCGGCGGAATGTCCAACACCAACCTCATCCCCGACGACGCCGCCCACCGCCGCGAAGCAATGATCCAGCCCCAAGTAATGCAAGCCCCAATAGTATGGCTCGCCTCCAACGCCTCCGACGGCATAACCGGCCAACGCTTCATCGGCCACTACTGGGACGAATCCCTACCCATCACCGAGCGCCTGGAACGCGCCGGCGCCCCCGCCGCCTGGCCCCAACTAGGCCCCCAAGCCATCCGCCCCGACTAGCACCCCACCCACACCGCCCCAACCAAACGGGATGATTAAGAAAATCACCCCCCGGCCCAAAGGAGTCCGCCCATGGCATTCATCGCCGCCATAGAACAACGCGCCCAACCCATCCGCCAAGCCATCCTAAACCACCCCTTCGTGCAAGGCATCAGCCGCGGCGACCTGGCCCCCGAGCGGTTCAAGTTCTACATCACCCAAGATTACGCCTACCTGATTGACTACGCCCGCGTCTTGGCCCTGGCCGCCGCCCGGGCCCCTCAACTAGAGACAATGGCATGGTTTGCCAAACTGCTGGACGAAACCCTGAACACCGAAATGGAGCTGCACCGCAGCTACTGCGCCCAATTCGGCATCCCTCGCCAAGCACTGGAATCCGCCCAACCCGCCCCAACCACCATAGCCTACACCGCCTACCTGCTACGGACAGCATCGCAAGGCAGCTTCGGCGAACTAACCGCCGCGCTACTACCCTGCCAATGGGGCTATTGGGAAATCGGCCAACACCTAGCCCAACAAGCCCCCCCAACCCACGCCCCCCGATACGCCCAATGGATCGCAATGTATTCCTCAAACGAGTTCCGCGATTTGGCGCTACATCTGCGGGAAATAACCAACCACATCGGCAACCAAGCAAGCCCCGACGAACAAGCAGCAATGGAACTAGCCTACCAAACCAGCCTGCGCCTAGAATACCAGTTCTGGGATATGGCCTGGAAACTGGAGCAATGGCCAGTATAATATCCCATACTAACGGCAACCCGACGCATGAGGATTGATTATGCCAGCAGCGGATAAAGATGATGTAGCCCAATTGCGGGGGGATATACGCAAGTTGATCGGGGAAACGCGCTCCCTGCGCCGGCTAATAATCAGCATCGGCGCCGGACTTGCGGCATTGACCATCATCCTAAAGTATCTAGGCTGAAGTGTTAAGGTAAACCGAAAGCAACAAATCACCCCTTGACCGCCCGAAAGTCAACCCCAAAGCAAGGGGCAGGCTTTCCAACCTGCCCCCTACCGTTGACCGCCGTATGCTACGACCTTGCCCCCAATCCCCCGGCATCCGCGCCGGAAAAAACGGGGGAAAGCCAACTAGACCAGCACCGGCTCGGTATTCTTTTGGTAGACCTGGAAACGGTGACGGGTGGTATCCACCACGATAACCCGCCCGTTGTCGTCCACCTTCACCGCCACCGGCGCCCACAGCACCTTTTCCGGCGTGAAATCGCGGACGCCGTTGCGCTGGCGGATCATATCGGGGTTGGACTCAATCTTGCCCACCCCCCACTTGGAAAGCCCGGCGTCCCCGGTGAACTCGGTAATGAACCGCCCCTCCGGGGTCAGCACCTGCACCCGGTTGTTGAGCCAGTCCGCCACATAAATATCGCCGTCCTTGTCCACCGCCACGCCCGTCGGCCGGTTGAACACCCCCACCGGGCGCTGAACCAACCGGATCCCGCCATGCTCCCGCGCGATCGACGTATCGCCCCCGGTCCCGGGCTGCCCGAAGCTGGCCTGCCACCGCCCATCGTTGCTGAAAGTCTGAATCCGGTCGTTGCGCCAGTCGGCCACAAAAATGTTGCCCTCATGGTCCAAACAGATGCCCCACGGAGTATTGAACTCCCCCGGGCCGCTCCCGAACCCGCCGAACTGCGAAATATACCGCCCGTCCAGCGTGAACTTCTGCACCCGATGGTTGCGGCTGTCCACCACATACAGAACGTCATCGCGGATCACCAGCCCCGCCGGCCGATCCAACTCGCCGTCGCCGGAGCCGTGAACGCCCCAGTGACCGACATAGTTGCCGTCCCGGTCAAAAATGGTGATCCGGTGCAGATACTCATCGGAAACGTAAACATTGGTGTCGCTGTCCAGCGCAATGGACATCGGCCAGATAAACTGCCCCGGCCCCTCGCCATAGCCGCCGAACTCGGTCACATACTCCTCCCCCTCATCCCCCAGTATGAACAGGTTGATGCGGGTGCCGTCGGAGCGGGATTCGTAGGAACGGTTCACCACGTAAATCGTGTTGTCCGGCCCCAGCGCGATGTCCATCGGGTTGCGGAACCCGGTTCCTTGAAACTCGGAACGCCCGGCCACAAACTGGTAAGTGAACGTCCGGTCGTTAATGCCGAGAAATACGCTTGCCACGGCTCGCCTCCTCGGTGTTGCTATTAGGGCGTGTTGTCCTTAGGAAAAACCGCCGCCCCAACGGACGGCGCACCGGCGCACCCTAGATATCGGTCGCCAAGCGCCCGATAACCTGCTGCGCAATGGAACTGATGGCGCTCACCAGCCAATCCACCAGCGAACTGATTACATCCTTGATCGTATCCGTAACCCCGGACACAATCGACCTGACCGCGGTGATCACAGCCCGCACAACCCCCAATAGGAACTGCACGATGCCGCGCCCTCCTTCCTGGATGACTTCGTTTTCTTCTGCCATATTCGGAAACTCTCTCCATTTTACTGCCCGGAACGCCGGCGGCGTTTCGCCCGCGTTCCGGGGATGTTTCCCATGAGCCGGACCGGAATCCGGCTTGAGCCGGCCTAGATGAAGCTATGCTTCTCCCAATTCCCGCCCACGATGGGCTTGGAATCCAGCCCCATCCAATTCTCCAGCAGGGTGGCGTAGGTCGAGCGGAAGTCGTTGTTATGCAGCAAATTGCCGCCGTCCTCCAACTCCCCCGGCTCCAGCGACGGATACTCGCCGTAAAGCCCGCCCTTGACCTGCTCGCCGATGACGAAGGCCACGCCGCCCGTGCCGTGATCGGTGCCCGAGCCGTTGTCCATCGCCCGCCGCCCGAACTCGGAATAAAGCAGCATCACCACATTGTCGCTGATCCCGTGGTGCCGCATATCCGCCATAAAGGAATCCACATTGCGCGCCACATCGTTCAGCAAGTTCGACTGCCCCACCGCCTGGTTGGCGTGAGTGTCGAAAATGTTGTAGGGCGCCGTGGTAAAGAACACCCGCGTCCCCAAGTTGGCGTTATGCACCTGCACCATATCCCGCAGGTACCCGCCGATGTTCCCCAGCAGATACTCCTCCTCGCCCCGGTACTGCCCCGGCGCGGTCGCCAAAATGTCGGCCCCCAGCATCGCCTCAACCCCGGTGCTGCGGATGAAATCCTCCACCGCGCCGCGCCCGATGGCCGGGCCATACATCCGCCCGAACAAATCCAGCGCCTCCGCCCGCTGCTCCTCCCGCTCCATCTCGGTCAGCAGCCCGTAGCTGTTCAAGTCGCCCACCGACGCTATCGGAACGCCCTCCATCGCCAGCGCCCGGGGCAACCCCCGCCCGAAGTTCACGCCGGTAAGCACGTTCTCCTTGTTCGGGTCAAGCTCCTTGACCACCCGGCCCAGCCAGCCCTCCACGCCCAACGTCTCCGGCTCGCAAGTAGCCCAAATGTCCATCGAGCGGAAATGCGACAGGCTGCCGTTAGGATAGCCAATGCCCTGAATCACCGCCAGCTTGCCCTCGTCCCAATACTTCTTCATCGGCGCCATCGCCGGATGCAACCCCAAGGTGTCGTTCAACGGGATAATCATCTCTTCGGGAATCCCCAAAGTCGGCCGGTAGTCCCGATACCGCGGGTTGGCATACGGAATGACCGTGTTCATCCCATCGTTCCCCCCCGACAACGAAACCACTGCCAGCACCGGGTCTTTGCTGGTGGATACCATAAGTCAAACCTCCGGTAGTTTGATGGTTGTTGCTCTTGTATGCCCCAAGAAAATCGCCGGGCAACCCCCTCCCCCCTAAGGGGGAGGGGTTGGGCCGGATCTGAAATTAACCGAACTGGAACTCCGAAGTCGTGGCGATCATCTGGAAAGTCTCACCGGCCCGCCGCGCGAAATCGGCCCGCTCCTCCTCCGTGCTATGCCGCAAAGCCCCGCCCCGCGACACATGACCCACCAACTCGGCGTGCGTTTCCTCCGAAATGGTCATCGGCCCCACCAAATCCAGGCAGCCGTCCACCATCTGCGCCGCGCTCAAGCTCTCACCCCGCGCCATCAGCCGGCCAATCATCGACCGCACCCCCGGCAGCCCGGTGTCGCCCAGCACCCGCGAAGCGAAATTGATCCGGTCAATCAAACTCCCGCTGTTAATCCACTCCCGCCCCATGTGCCAGCCCTCCACCGTCGGCGGGTTCAGCAAGTCCATGCCCATATACTTGGGCTCCATCGCCACAAAAAACAGCCCCGGCTTGGGCTCCGTATGATCCTGCGCCATCCGCATCGTCCCGATCACCACATCCGCCGGGCTCTTCACCTTCGCGTAGCGCACCGCCTCGTCCTTGAAAAAGTCCGCAGTGAACAACGCCCGCAGCATCGCCTTGATCTCGTACCCCGAATCGAAGTACGCTTGCTCCAGCTGCTGGATGGCCTCCATATCCCGCGGCTCCGCCAGCCGCCACGCCGGCACCGGCGGCTCATCCGCCACAAAGAAGTCATACAGCTTGCGGGCCACGAACCGGGCGGCGGCGGGCTGCTTGCAGATGATCTCCACCACATCCCCGCCGTCCCAGTTGCCCGTTTCCCCCAAGAAAGTCTTTTCCCCGTAATCATGATCCGCCGGGTCGAACCGGAACTCAAAGGGCGTCCGCCCGTAGGGAAACACCGGAATCGTCGGCGCCAAATTCCAACCCGTGAACGCCCGGGCGCAAGCCTTCACATCGTCCTCGGTATAGTTGAAATCCCCGTCCTTCCCCACCCCCAGCGAAAACAGCTCCAGCAATTCCCGCCCGTAGTTCTCGTTCACCGCCGTCTTGTGGCTCTCGATGTTGTCCAGGTAATACAGCATCGCCGGATCCTGCGACAGCCACAGCAGCAATTCCTTGAAATTGCCCATCCCCTTCTCGCGAAAAGCGTCATACTGCATCGCGGTGGTGCGGGCGTTATCCACCTTGTTGTCCCCGGAACAGAGAATGGTATGCCAGAAAAGCGCCATCTTTTCCTTGAGCTGATGCTTGGTGTTAATCATCCGGTAGACGATTTCCGTCTGCCCGGTCTCGATCGCCGCCTTGTCGAAATACGACGGATAGGCCCGGTACATCAGATCTTCTTCAATCCCCGCATCGTCCGCCGGATTCAGCAACTCCTCCACCACGGCGTCATATCCCTGATGCGCCCTGGCTTCGATCTCATCCCGGCTGGCGCCGAAACCCGCCCGGCGCAACAGATGGGCCATCAAGGCCACGTCTTCCTGGGCTACTGCATGATGCGACATCCATTCCTCCTTTATGTCGGCTGTCAGGCTTGATTCTCAGTCTATCCGGTGCCGGCCCGCCCCCCTCCGGGGCAATCCGCCGGCGCAATCGGGAAATCAGCCAAGCAAGCCGCCCCCGGACACCCCAAAGGCAAAGGCTTGCCCCATCGCTTTCCTACCCATTTAAGCCCCTCCAAACCCCGTTGTCAATACTCATTTTAGAATAATAATGAAAGCGCCATAACATCACAAAAAACGATTATGTCGCCCGCCCATCCCAAAAATCCCCTCCCCCTTAGGGGGAGGGTTAGGGTGGGGGTGAGAACCCCCCCAAAAACCAACCCCCCCAATTCATCCTGAGCTTGTCGAAGGATGAATTGCCCCCCAACCCCCACCCAATCCCAAAATCCCCCACCCCAACCCCTTGACAAACCCCAAACCAACGTTCTACAATAACCCCAATGCCAAAACCTCATTCCCCCGGACAGCGCTGAATGGGGGGAGCTACGGGGTAAAGTCCCGGCCGGGATAAAGACAGGCAGTTGTGTGGTGTGTGTGTGTCCGGACTTGTGGTGGTGTGGTGTGGCCGCCCCGCATTAGTCCCGAGCCTGCTCCAAGGATGTCCCGCGGGGGGGAGGCCCCCGGGGCTCCATCCCGGGCTTAGCGAAGGATGACCTGCGGAACCGCCCGAATCCTGACCGTGTCAAAGGATGTCCCGCGGGGGGGAGGCTCCCGGGGCTCCATCCCCAGCGCGGTCATATAAGGGATGACAGGCGGGGCGGATGTGGGGGGTGCGTGTGGGGGGTGTGGTGTGGTGTGGCGACGAACGGAAGGTAGCCGCAGCCGGCGGCGGCTAGCTTAAAAATTCAACCCAAGAGGCAACCAAATGGCAACCCAAACCAGAAACCCCAGCAAAGGCAACCCAATCAGGAAAACCCCAGCAGGAAAACCCCGAAAACCGATCCAACGGGAAACTCCAACCGGGGCCAACCCCTATTAACCCCAAGGAGCGTATAATGCCGCCCTAAAACCTACGGAAACCAACGGATACCCAAAAACCGCCCATTGCCTGGCCCAACCCAGGCAACCGGGCAACCTACGCATCCCCAACCGCCAATCGCTAAACGCCCAGCGTCAAGCGGCGGAAAACGGATGCCAAGCCCAGCGCAGCAAGCCCAACGCCCTGCGCCGGGTTTTCGCGCTGTCCGCCTATATCCCCACCCCCGCCCACCCCCCCACCCCAAAAATGCTATACTTACCCCCAACCGCCCCAACCAGGTAAACAAAAATGCCCCGCCCCTTCCGCCTCGCCCTAGCCCAGCTAAACCTCACCGTCGGCGACATCCCCGGCAACGCCGCCCGGATGCTCGACTGCCTGCGCCAAGCCCAAGACGCCGCCGCCGACCTGATCGCCTTCCCCGAACTAGCCACCACCGGCTACCCCCCCGAAGATCTGCTATTCAAGCAATCCTTCATCGACGCCAACACCGCCGCCATGCGCCACCTAATCGCCCAATCCCGCGGCATCGCCGTAGTCATCGGCTGCGTCCGCCCCGTCCCCCAACCGCCCCCGCCCCCCGGCGAACCCCCAACCCCCGCCATCGCCAACAGCGCCGCCATCGGCTGCGACGGCCAACTGATCGACCTCTACGACAAAATCTTTCTCCCCAACTACGGAGTATTTGACGAAGCCCGCTACTTCATCAAAGGCGGCGTCTGCCCGGTATACGAAATCGGCAACGCCCGCATCGGCGTCAACGTCTGCGAGGATATCTGGTACGAAACCGGCCCCGCATCCTCCCAGCGCTGGCATGGCGGCGCCCAACTGATCGTCAACATCAACGCATCCCCCTTTCACGCCGGCAAAAGCGCCCAGCGCCGCCAAATGATCCGCCAACGCGCCGCCGCCCACCAAACCTTCGTCGCCTACCTCAACACCGTAGGCGGCCAGGACGAGCTGGTATTCGACGGCAACAGCCTGATCTGCGACCCCCAAGGCCAAACCATCGCCCGCGGCCCCGCCTTCCAAGAAGCCCTAATAATCGCCGACCTCAACCTCGACGCCGTCCCCCCCCTAACCCAAACCCCCATCCCCCCCGCCCAACAAGCCGCCCTAAACGCCATCGGCACCCCCAAAACCATAAAAATCCCAACGCCCCATCGCCCCCCCCAACCCCCCGCCGCATCATCTCCAACGCCAACCGTCGCCCCCCAAGCAAATACCGCCATCCCCCAAACGCATTTTGCCATCCCCCAAACTCATTTTGCCATCTCCCAAACCCATCCTGCCGCCCCTCCAACCCATCCTGCCGCCCACCCAACTCCCTCTGCCGCCCCTCCAACCCATCCTGCCGCCCACCCAACTCATCCCGCCGCCCCCGCAACTCATTCTGAGCTTGTCGAAGAACCCCCCGAAATCAGCGAAACCGAGGAAATCTACCGCGCCCTGGTACTAGGCACCCGCGACTACCTATATAAAACCGGCTTCGCCAAAGCCATAATCGGGCTATCCGGCGGCATCGACTCCGCCCTCACCGCCGTAATCGCCGCCGACGCCATCGGCCCCCAAAACGTCACCGGCGTAACCATGCCCTCCCGCCATTCATCCCCCGGCAGCATCCAAGACTCCGCCCAACTGGCCCGCAACCTCGGCCTAGAATTTTGGGAAATCCCCATCGAACCCGCCCACGACGCCTTTACCCAAATGCTCGCCCCCCCCTTCGCCGGCACAACCCCCAACGTAGCCGAGGAAAACGTCCAGGCCCGCATCCGCGGCAACCTCCTGATGACCATCGCCAACAAATTCGGCTGGATCGTCCTAACCACCGGCAACAAATCCGAAATGGCAATGGGCTACGCCACCCTCTACGGCGATATGGCCGGCGGCTTCGCCGTCCTCAAAGACGTCCCCAAAACCGCCGTCTACGCCCTCGCCCACTGGCGCAACCACAACCCCCCATATACAGCTATTCCCTCCCCCTCCGGGGGAGGGTTAGGGTGGGGGCGTCCCCCCCATCCCATCCCCCAAAACATCCTGACCAAACCCCCCAGCGCCGAACTGCGCGAAAACCAGCTCGACGCCGACACCCTACCCCCCTACGAAATCCTGGACCCCGTAATCCAAGCCTACGTAGAAAACGACCACAGCTACGCCGAAATGGTAGCCCAAGGCCACCCCCCGGCGGTAGTCCGCCAAGTAATAACCGCCGTAGACCGCAACGAATACAAACGCCGCCAATCCCCCCCCGGCGTAAAAATCACCCCCCGAGCCTTCGGCCGCGACCGCCGCCTACCCATAGTAAACCGCTACCGCCAAACCTAACCCCAACCATCCAAACCTCGCCATTCACCTTGACCTTGCCCATTCACCTTGACCTTGCCCATTCACCTTGACCTTGCCCATTCACCTTGACCTTGCCCATTCACCTTGACCTTGCCCATTCAACCAGACCTTGCCCATTCATCCAGAGCCTGCCCCCCATATTCATCCTGAGCTTGTCGAAGGATGAATGCGCCAACCCCCGCCCCCCAAACCTTGCGCCGCCCGCCCCAATCTGCTAAACTACCCGCAACAAACTCCCGAACCCATACTGCATAGGAGCGCCCGAAAAAATGAAAACTCCCAGCCACGGCCTGAAACTCGGGGGGGGGGGGGGGGGGGGGGGTAGGAAATCCGCAACCCGCGCCCTAACCGCCCTAACCCTAATCGCCGCAATCGCGGCCCTCATCCTATACGTCTACTCCGCCGCCCTCCCCGCCGCGGCCCAGACCACCACCGACTATGACGACGACGGCGACAACCTGATCGAAATCACCACCCTGGACCAGCTAAACGCCGTCCGCTGGGATCTCAACGGCAACGGCGTCCCCGACGCCGCCGCCAACACCACCACCTACGCCGCGGCTTTCCCCGGCGGCAACATCGCCGACACCAGCACCCCCTATATGGGCTGCGCCGCCGCCTGCGAAGGCTACGAACTGATGGCGAACCTCGACTTCGCCGCCGACAATATGGCCGTAACCTCCACCGACGCCTACCCCAACTGGGCGCCGATCGGGGGCGATTACGCCGCCGTGTTTGACGGCAACGGCCATACCATCACCCGCTTGACCATCAACCGCAGCAGCGGCAACCTCGGGCTGTTCAGCGCCCTGGCCGCCAACGGCGTGATCCGTAATGTAGGAATGATCGCCCCCAATGTGAGCGGCGGCGGAACCCACATCGGCGTTCTGGCGGGCTTCATTCGGGACGGCGGCGAAATCACCGCCAGCTACGTCCAGGGCGGCGCCGTCGTCGCCTTGCTCGGCAACAGCGGCGGCGGGTTGATCGGCAGCAACTTCGGCACCATTCGCGCCAGCTTCGCCACCGCATCCGTAAGCGGCGGCACCAGCTCCAACGTCGGCGGACTGGTCGGCTACAGCCGCGATAGCACCATCATCGCCAGCTACGCCGCCGGCGCCACTGCCGTCGGCTCTGGCGGCAATGCCGGCGGACTCCTGGGGTGGGCGGTGGACGTAAATGACGTCTTCACCGACAGCTACTGCGACACCGAGTCCACCGGGCAATCCGACTGCATCGGACTCCGTCACGCCAGCTCCACCGTCACCGTCGCCGGCTACACCACCGCCGAATTGCGAACCCCCATCGGCTACACCGGCATTTTCGCCAACTGGAACGTCGATGTGGACGGCGACGCCATCCCTGACAATCCCTGGAATTTCGGCACAACCACCACCCGTCCCATCCTCAACACCCCCGCCCAACGAATCGTAGACCACGATTCCGACAACGACGGCCTGATCGAAATCGATACCCTGCAAAAACTGAACGCCATCCGCCATGACCTGGGCGGCGACGGGTTGCCCGACGCCACCACCACCTACGCCGCCTACGTCAGCGCCTTTATCGGCGGCGACCTCACCGCGGCCACTGCCACGCGGATGGGCTGCGTTTCGGGCTGCGCCGGCTACGAACTAACCGAGGATCTGGATTTCTCCGCCGACGGCGTGGCCGTAACCTCGACGGATCCCTACCCCAACTGGACGCCGATCGGCGGCAGCTACGCCGCCATCTTTGACGGCAACGGCCACACCATCAGCCGCCTCACCATCACCGGCGGCGGCCGCGCCGGGCTGTTCACCACCCTGGCATCCGGAGGCGTGATCCGCGATGTCGGAATGATCGCCCCCAGCGTGCGCACCAGCGGGGTCTATACCGGCACTCTGGCGGCCGTTATGAACAGCGGCTCCGAAATAAGAGCCAGCTATGTCCAGGGCGGCTCCGTGGTCAACACTGCCCCCGGCTTCATGGGAGGGTTGACCGGCAGCAACAATGGCGCGATTCTGGCCAGCTATTCCTCGGCATCGGTAGACGCCGGTGGTGCCGGCTCCAGCATCGGCGGGTTGGTAGGCAATATGACTAACGGCACAATCATCGCCAGCTACGCCATCGGCGCGGTGACCGGCACCGGCGCCGTCGCCATCGGCGGATTTGTGGGTAGGGTGACCGGCGCCGGCAGCGCCATAACCGACAGCTACTGCGACACCGGAGCCGCCGGGCAGGCCAACTGCATCGGCAGCCAAACCGGCGGCGCCGCGGTGGCGGCCGCCGGCCACAGCTCCACCACCTTGCAGACCCCCGTCGGCTACACCGGCATCTACGCCAACTGGAACCTGGACCTCGACGGCGACACCTTCCCCGACTACCTCTGGAACTTCGGCGCCACCACTACCTACCCCACGCTCTACAAACCCACTGAGCGCCAAACTGCCGCCGCCCTAGTGGTCGACTACGACCAGGACAACGACAACCTGATCGACATCACGAACCCGCAACAACTGAACGCCCTGCGCTACGACCCCGACGGCAACGGCCTCCCCGACAACGCCGCCCACTATTCCGCCTACACCGGCGGCTTCCCCAACGGCAACATATCCGACACCAGCACCCCCTACCTCGGCTGCCAGTCAACCTGCATCGGCTACGAGCTAACCCAAAGCCTCGACTTCGCCGCCGGCCCCTACCCCAACTGGACGCCCATCGGCGGATCTTACGCCGCGGTGTTTGACGGCAAGGGGCTGACCATCCGCAACCTGACCATCGCCGGCACCACCGGCAACTCCGGCCTGTTCGATACTCTGGGCAGCGGCGGGGTTATCCGGGATCTGGGGATGCTCGCCGCCAGCATCGGCAACGATGGGGCCGACGCCTACGTCGGCGTTTTGGCGGGCGATAACGATGGGGGGATGATCATTACCAGCTATGCATCGGGGGGCGCGGTGACCGTCACCGGGACGTCCACCTACGCCGGCGGGCTGATCGGCCGCAACGCCGGCGACGTCCGCGCCGTCTACTCCACGGCATCCGTAACCGCCAGCAGCACCGCAACCACCACCATCGGCGGGCTGATCGGGCTGCACGCCGGCAGCATAAGCGCATCCTACGCCGCCGGCACCACCACCGGCAGCGGCGCTGCCATCGTGGGCGGGTTCGCCGGCGCCGCCAGCAGCACCGCGGCCGCCATCACCAACGGCTATTGCGACACCACCGTCAACGGCACATCAACCCCCTGCGTCGCCGCCCATACCGCCGGCGCAACGGCAACCTCCACCGGCTACACCACCACCCAACTCCAGACCCCCACCGGCTACACCGGTATTTACGAAAGCTGGAACATCCCGTTAGGAACGGACAATATGCTGGACGACCCCTGGAACTTCGGCACCAGCAGCCAATACCCGACCATCAAGCCCGTAGCCTCTCGCACGCGGACGGCCCCGCCCGCCCCGCCGCTACCAACACCCCCGCCCACCACGACGCCGGAGCCGACTCCCACCCCGACCTCGACTCCCGCCACATCTACGGATCCGGTCCCGGGAAACGGCGGCAACGGCAATGGCGGAAGCGCCACATCCACGGACACCTTACCGCCGGCTCCGACGCCGCCCCCAACCCCGGCTCCAACCCCGGATCCAACAGATTCCGGTAACGGGGAAACCGGCACATCCACCGACACCCTGCCGCCGCCATTGCCCCGCACCATCCCGCCCGAACCGGATACGCCCTACAACCCGGCCGCCGACCACCCCGAAATCTACAACAACGCCGAGTACGAAATGGCGGCCACCTGCCAAACCCACAACGAGGACGAGGACGGCAACCCCCAAGCCGCAACGGTGACTTTCGATCTAGGCACCTACACCGGCCCAATCCTCCTGCACCTATCCATTTGGGCCAACGGACGCTATATGGCCTACGAAACCCAGGGCCTGGCGTCGCCGACGCTGGAGCGCGATGGGCAACGGGCCACGCTGCGGGTAGACACGGATCCGGCGCAAACCCGCTTCCGACTAGACGGCCGCCGTCACGGCCTAGCCGCCAACCTGCTGCTAGGCTACGCCAACTGCGACACCGACGACCCGTAACGCCTCACCCCCACCCAAACCCTCCCCCTTAGGGGGAGGGCTAGGGCCGGGGCGCACCCGCCCTACAACCCCAGCAGCCCCGCCGCATTCCCCCCCAAAACCGCCTCCTTTTCCCTCTCCGTAAGCCGTCCCAGCCCCCGCACCCATGCCGCCCCGTCCTCCGCCCCCATAGCAAAAGGCCAATCCGTCCCCAACACCACCCGCTCCGCCCCCGCCAGATCAATCAACATCCGCAGCGCATCCTCGCTATGGGTAAGGCAGTCGTACCAGAACCGCCCCAAATACCGGCTGGGCGGCTGCTGAATCCGCGCCCGCGCCTCCGGCCGCACCTGCCACCCCCGATCCATCCGTCCCGCCCCAAAGCAGGCATACCCCCCGCCATGCGCCAGACACACCTTCAGCCCCGGACAAGCATCCATCACCCCCCCGAACACGAAACAAGCGAAAGTAACCGCCCGATCCGCCAAATTCCCGATACTATCCGGCAAATGGTAGCGGTCATTGCGCCCGCTAACCACCGTATCCCCGCCCTGATGCACAAAAATCACCGCCCCCAAAGCCTCCGCCGCCTGCCACAAAGGCAAAAACGACGGATCATCATAAGTCAACCCGTTCACCTGATCCCCGATCATCGCCCCCTTAAGCCCCAACTGCGTCACACTGCGCCCCAGCTCCGCTATCGCCGCCCTCACATCCTGCATCGGCAGCGCCGCAAACCCCGCGAACCGGCCGGGATACTCCCGCGTCAGCCCCGCCGTATAATCATTACACTCCCGCGCCATCGCCCCCACAGCCGCCGCATCCCGATCGTAAAAATACAAAAAAGAATTGGCCGACAAAACCTGAACATCCACCCCCAGCGCATCCATCTCCCGCAGCCGCCGCGCCGGCGGCCACCAAGTCCGCGGCGTATGCTCGTGAGCCGCCCGCAACTCCGCCGCCGCAACCCCGTGCCAATCCCGCCCCTCCGCCATCGCCCGAACCAGCCCCTCCGGGCTGATATGCGCATGAACATCAACAATCCGCATCGCCCAAAACGCCCCAACTCAAAAATCCCCATCCCCCGCCCATCCCCTCCGATTGTAGCCCAACACTGCCCCCGCGCCGCCAAAGATGTGCTATAATGATACTTTACCACCCCCCCAACCTGTAATATGCGCGGTATGCGCGGCAAACGAGGGCCGGCCGCCCAAGATCAAAAAATTTTCAGGATTGGACCATCCGATGCGCCCCGAAAGAACCGCCCGATTGAGTAAGATACGCCATCAAGTTGCGACATACTCGAGCCCGCGGCTGCGACGCGTCAGCCAAACATTCCCCAACCCCTTAGCAGACTTCTGCTATCATCAGACGCACCGGCTGCTCAAACCGAAGGACCTGAAACGCATGGAGCGCCGGGTCAAGGGCCGTATTGAAACCTCTATTCGCTTGATCGATGCGATAAGGGCGCACAAACTGTTGCCGGATAACGCAACACTCCTCGAAGTAGGAACCGGAGATGGGCTTATAGCCACTATCTCGTTATGGCTGCAAGGCGTAGACCGGATCGTGTCCGTAGATCTATCCCGCCGGCTCAATCCTTCCCTCATCTCCTGGCAGATAAACTACTGCCGCGCTCACCGGCAAACCCTGTTTGAGCATCTGAGACCGGAGCGGGAGGACCGTCTGCGCCAACTGCTGGCGCTGCGGTCCGGATCCCCCTTGCGGCTAACCCGGCGCGTAATGGAACTCTGCAACATAACCTACATCGCCCCCGCCGACGCCGCCCGCCTGCAATGGCCCGACGCCAGCATTGACCTTCACGTATCCAGCCGAACCCTGGAGCATATCCCGCCGGAAACCTTGCCCCAGCTATTGCGAAACGCCAGCCGGATGCTGAAACCGGGCGGCATAGCCGCCCATTGGATTGACAACGCCGACCATTCCAGCCACGGCAACCCGGCTATATCGCCGGTGAACTTCTTGCGCCATCCCGAGCAGGAATGGATCCGCCGCCCCTCACCCCCTCTGCTATATCAGAACCGACTGCGCTCCTCGGAATACCCGCCCATATTTGAAAAGGCCGGGTTTAACGTTCTGAAACTGGAAACCACCATTGACCAGCGATGCGTCAACGACATCAAAACCGGAGCAGTCCCGCTTGCGCCCCAATATCAAGCCATGCCGGTAAACGATTTAGCCGCGACCAAAACACTGATTGTCGCCGCCCTCGCCCCCCCGACCTCCAGCCGGAAATAACCATGAACCATAGCGGAAACGGCGCCCCGCCGCCCAACATCCGGCGACAAAACCCCAACCCCGCCCCCGGGCCGTCATTCATCGCCATAGACGTAGAAACCGCCAACGAAAACCCCGCCAGCATCTGCCAAATCGGAATAGCCCAAGTAACCAACGGACGCCTACAAGCCCCAACATCCCTGCTGATCAACCCGCAAACCCCCTTCCGCGAGTTCAACACCAACCTGCACGGCATCACCGAAGCCGCCGCGCGAAACGCCCCGCCCCTGCCCGCCGTCTACCCCCAACTGATGCGCCGGCTAAACAACCAAATCATCGCCAGCCACACCGGCTTTGACCGCGCCGCCCTAAGCGCCGCCGCCGCCCAATACGGCCTCCCGCCAATGCGCCAACCCTGGCTCGACAGCGCCCAAATAGCCCGCAAAGCCTGGCCCAACAAATACCGCCGCCGCTGGAACCTAAAACTGATCGCCGCCGACCTCGGCATAACCTTCCGGCACCACAACGCCGCCGAGGACGCCCGCGCCGCCGCCGAAATCATCCTAGCCGCCTGCCGCCACCGCCAAGTCCCCCTAACCCACTGGCTACCCCAACCCTAAAACCCCGCCAATCAAGTATAATCCCACCACATCGCCCGGAACCCGGCCCCATCCGCCGGACACCCGGAGGTACGCCATGACCACCATCAACCCCGCCGTCAAACCCCAATGCCAACCCGCCCGCATCCGGTTCCCGGATCCTCCCGAGCGCAGGCCCGAGGATATGACTACTTTCAACCACCTGGCCGTCACCGGCAGCGCCTACCTGCTGATCCACCACTTGGGCAACCCCGACACCACCATTGTCGCCGGCGAACATTACGTCGCCCTCGCCCCGACAAAGGATATGAAAGGGCTGCGCTACCCTGACCTGCTGATCGCTTTCAACGCCAACCCGGCCGTCTACCGCGAAAACAATGCCTACGTAATTTCCGAACAGGGCAAACCGCCCGACTTCGTACTGGAAATCGCCTCCCCCAGCAGCCGGCGCCGCGACCGAGTAACCAAGCGTCCGGCCTACGCCAACTTGGGCATCCCCGAATACTGGCGCTTTGACGAAACCGACGCCCCCCGCCGCACCAAGCTGGCCGGCGACCGTCTGGCCGGGGACGGCCAATACCGCCCCCTCCCGATAGAACGACTGCCGGACGGAACCCTGCAAGGCTACAGCGCGGTGTTGAACCTGTATCTGCGCTGGGATGAGGGGCAGTTGCGCTGGCATGACCCGGCCACCGGCCGCCACATCGTGACCCTGGAGGATGAACGCGCCCGCGCCGACCGGGAGCGGGCCGCCCGCATCTACGCCGAAGCCCGCGCCCGCGAACTGGAGGCCGAACTCCGCCGCCTCCGCGGCCAGTAATCCCACGGATTCCCGCGAAAGCGCAATGGTATAATCCCCCCAAGCCGCCCACATCACCCGGAACCCGGCCCCATCCGCCGGATACCCGGAGGTTCGCCATGACCACCATCAACACTGCCGTCAAAACCCAATGCCAGCCCGCCCGCATCCGCTTCCCGGATCCTCCCGAGCGCAGGCCCGAGGATATGACTACTTTCAACCACCTGGCCGTCACCGGCAACGCCCGCTACCTGGCGATCCACTTGGGCAACCCCGAAACCACCATCGTCGCCGGCGAGCATTACGTCGCCCTGGCCCCGACAAAGGATATGAAAGGGCTGCGCTACCCCGACCTGCTGATCGCTTTCAACGCCAACCCGGCCGTCTACCGCGAAAACAACGCCTACGTAATCTCCGAGCAGGGCAAGCCGCCCGACTTCGTCCTGGAAATCGCCTCCCCCAGCAGCCGGCGCAGGGATCGCGTAACCAAGCGTCCGGCCTACGCCAACTTGGGCATCCCCGAATACTGGCGTTTCGACGAAACCGACGACCCCCGCCGCGTCAAGCTGGCCGGCGACCGCCTCTCACCGGATGGCCAATACCGCCCCATCCCCATAGAACGGCTGCCGGACGGAACCCTGCAAGGCTACAGCCCGGTACTGAACCTGCACCTGCGCTGGGAGGGAGGGCAGTTGCGCTGGCACGACCCGGCCACCGGGCGGCACATCGTAACCCTGGAGGATGAGCGCGCCCGCGCCGACCGGGAACAAGCTGCCCGCATCCACGCCGAAGCACGCGCCCGCGCCGATCGCGAGCAGGCCGCCCGCATCGAGGCCGAAGCCCGCGCCCGCGCCGATCGCGAGCAGGCCGCCCGCATCGAGGCCGAAGCTCGCGCCCGCGATCTGGAGGCTGAACTCCGCCGGCTGCGCGGCCAGTAATCCCGCGCCTATGATAGGGGCAAGATGATATGATGCTGACACCCCGCGAATCCGAAAAACTGCTGATCTACGTCGCCGCCGACTTGGCCCGCAAGCGGCGGGGGCGGGGGTTGCGGCTTAATGTGCCGGAATCGGTGGCCCTGATTACCGAATGCATCCTTGAGGCCGCCCGCGACGGCAAGACTGTGGCGGAAACGATGGAGCTGGGCCGTCAAACCCTCACCCGCGAGGATGTTATGGACGGCGTTCCCGAACTGGTGGACCTGGTGCAGGTGGAAGCCACTTTCCCTGACGGCACCAAGCTGGTGTCCGTCCACGACCCCATCGTCTAGCCGCAAAGCCCGGTTTCCGATGCTGGAATCGCGGGCAGGGATGGTTGTATGAGCAATCCCGGCGAGCGTTACATCATAGCCGGCGAATTTATCGAAATTAACGCCGGACGGCCCGTCCGCGCCCTTCCGGTGTGGAACACCGGCGACCGCGCCGTTCAGGTCGGCTCCCATTTTCATTTCTTTGAGGTCAACCGGGCCCTTGCCTTTGACCGCGCCGCCGCTTTCGGGATGCGGCTGGACATTCCCGCCGGCACCGCGGTGCGCTTTGAGCCGGGCAGCCGCAAGGAGGTCACGCTGGTCGCCATCGGCGGCGTCCGGCGCGTCGGCGGATTGAACGGCTTGACCGATGGCAGTCTGGACTCCCCTGCCGCCCGCGGGCAGGCACTGGAGTCCGCCGCCCGCCGGGGCTTTTCCGGCTCGTCGCCAACCCCACCGCCCGCCCCGCCATCCCCTAGCGCAGAGGCGTAATATGGCCCGCATCAGCCGCCGTCAATACGCGGAACTCTACGGCCCCTCCGCCGGAGACCGTTTCCGTCTGGCCGACACATCCCTGGTCTGCGAGATTGAGCAGGATCTGCTTGCCCCCGGCGATGAACTGGTTTTCGGCGGCGGCAAGTCGGCCCGCGACGGTATGGGGCAGGCGCCGGAGGTCACCAACGCCCGCGGCGCCCTGGATCTGGTAATCACCAACGCAATCATCCTGGACCCCGTCCTGGGCGTAATCAAGGCCGACATCGGGGTGCGCCGGGGCAACATCGCCGCCGTGGGCAAGGCGGGCAACCCCGGCGTGATGGACGGCGTCCATCCCGATTTGATTGTCGGCCCCGGCACGGAAATCATCGCCGGCGAGCATCTCATCGCCACAGCTGGGGGCATTGACTCCCATATTCACATGATTTCCCCGCAGCAGGTTTGGCACGCCTTGTCCAACGGCATTACCACGATGCTCGGCGGCGGCACCGGCCCGGCCGACGGCACTAACGCCACCACCTGCACCCCCGGCCCGTGGCACATCGCCCGTATGTTGCAGGCCGCCGAGCCGTTGCCGGTCAACTGGGGGCTGCTGGGCAAGGGCAACGCCAGCCATCCCGCGCCGCTGGAGGAGCAGCTCCGCGCCGGGGCCAGCGGCCTCAAGCTACACGAGGATTGGGGAACCACGCCCGCCGCGATCGACTGTTGCCTGAATGTAGCCGACCGTTTCGACATCCCGGTAGCCATTCATACCGATACGCTGAACGAGGCCGGGTTCGTCGAGGATACCATCGCCGCCATCGCCGGGCGGGCGATCCATACCTACCACACCGAGGGGGCCGGCGGCGGCCACGCCCCGGACATCATCCGCATCGCCTCGGAACTGAACGTCCTGCCCTCGTCCACCAACCCCACCCGGCCCTACACCGTCAACACCCTGGCGGAGCATCTGGATATGCTGATGGTCTGCCACCACCTTAGCCCCCGGGTGCCGGAGGATGTGGCCTTTGCCGAAAGCCGCATCCGCCCCGAAACGATGGCCGCCGAGGATGTGCTGCACGACTTGGGCGTAATCAGTATGTACGCCTCGGATTCGCAGGCGATGGGCCGGGTGGGAGAAAACTATACCCGCCTGTTCCAAACCGCCGACAAGATGCGGCAGTTTAAGGGCAAGCTGCCCGAGGATTCCCCCGAAAACGACAACTTTCGCGTGTTGCGTTACCTCGCCAAGCTGACCATCAACCCCGCCGTCACCCACGGTATATCCCACCTAGTGGGGTCGCTGGAGCCGGGCAAGCTGGCCGATATTGTGCTATGGCCCATCGGCAGTTTCGGCGCCAAACCGAAAATGGTCATCAAAGGCGGGATGATTTGCTGGGCGGTGATGGGCGACCCCAACGGCTCCATCCCCACCGCCGAGCCGTCGTTCTACCGCCCGATGTTCGGCGCGATGGGCGGCGCGGTGGCGCATACATCGCTGACTTTCGTATCCGCCGCGGCCCACGACGCCGGGGTCGCCGCAGAGCTGGGGCTATCGCGGCGGGTGGAGCCGGTACGCCGCTGCCGCACCATCACCAAGCGGCAGATGATCCGCAACGACGCCATGCCGGTAATAGAGGTTGACCCCGACACCTACACCGTCCGGGTAAACGGCGAAATCGCCACCGTCCCCCCCGCCGAGCGCCTGAGCCTGGCCCAACTGCACTTTCTGGTATGACCGCGATCAAACAAAATTCCCTCCCCCTCCGGCGGAGGGTTAGGGTGGGGGCGTTCCTCCCAATAAAGAGGATGACAAACAAAATCCCCTCCCCCTCCGGGGGAGGGCTAGGGTGGGGGCGTTCCCCCGATAAAGAGGATGATAATGCCGGACGCCCCGGGAACAGACGAATCCGGCCGCCGTTTTTTGACGGCCCTACAGTTGGCCGATTCCTTTTTCCCCTCCGGGATGTACGCCCATTCGCACGGGTTGGAAAGCATGGTTGCGCGCCGCTGGGTAAGCGACGCCGGCGGTGTGGCAACGTACCTACGCAACTTGTTGCGATGGTCGATTATGCCCGCCGACGGCGTGGCGCTGCTGAACGCCCACGCCGCCGCCCGCGATGCCAACCTAGACGCCATAGCCGAAATAGACCGGCATCTGTACGCGATGAAACTCCCCGAGGAACTGCGGCAGGCGTCTTGCCACGCCGGCCGCCGCATATTGGACGAAGCGGCCGCGTTCCTCTCGTGTAATTCCCCGCCCGGCGATGGGAAAGAAAAGGCCGCCGCCGCGCTAATATGCGCCGGATTCCGCCGCCGCGTGACCGCCCGGGAAACGCCCGGCTGCGGCGCCGTCGCCCTGGGCATAGTGGCGCAGTCGCAAGACATCGCCGCCGAAACCGCCCTGCTGATGTTATGCCACAGTTTCGCCGTGGGCGTACTGGGCGCGGCGCAACGGCTGCTGCCCTTGACTCACTCCCAAGCCCAAAGCATCCTGTACTCGCTGAACGGCCCGGTAGCCAACGCCGCCGCCGCGCTACAATCCCGGCACTGGCAGGAAATGACGTCCTTTACCCCGCAGGCCGACATCGCCGCGATGCTGCACCAGAGCGACGAAGTGCGTATGTTCGCCAGTTGACGCGCCCCCATTCCTGTATAAATCATTTCGTATCCATATATGGAAAGGATGAGAGTAAAACGATGAACCAACTCCCCCGTATAGGTATAGGCGGCCCCGTAGGCTCCGGCAAAACCACTCTGGTGGAAAGGCTGGTGCCGATGCTGCTGGCACGGGGGCGGCATCCGGTGGTGATAACCAACGACATATTCACGCGGGAGGATGCGGAACACGCCAAGAACGCCCTGCGCGATGTGTTCGACACTGGGCGCATCCGCGGCGTAGCCACCGGCGCCTGCCCCCACGCCGCGGTTCGGGAAGATCCCAGCCTCAACCTGCTGGCCGTGGAGGAACTGGCCGCCGCCTACCCCGACTCCGATATCGCCCTCATCGAAAGCGGCGGCGACAATCTAACCCTCACCTTCAGCCCGGCCCTGGCCGATTATCAGATCTACGTCATAGATGTAGCCGCCGGCGACAAAATCCCCCGCAAGCGCGGCCAGGGCATCACCCAAACCGACCTGCTGGTGGTGAACAAAACCGACCTCGCCCCCTATGTCGGCGCCGACCTGGATATAATGCGCCGCGACCTGAACTCCGTCCGGGGCGAACGGCCCTACACATTCACCAACTGCCGCACCGGCGAAGGGCTGCCCGCCGTGCTGGAGCGGATCCTGGCCGCCATCGGGGATGCGCGGTTGCAGGGATATGGCAACAGCCGCTGAAACGCCCCCCTCGCGCCGGACGCAGCGCGGGCGGGCGGAACTGGAGCTGGAGCGCCGCGCCGGACGCACCCGGTTGACGCGCTCCCGCACCCGCCCCCCATTGCAGGTGCAACAGGCCCTATACCCGGACGGCGCCCTGCCCGATATGGCCTTCGTGTTTCTGGCAAACCCCACCGGCGGGCTGCTGGACAGCGACCGGCAGGAAATCTCCGTTGCCGTCCATTCCGGCGCCAAAGCCCACATCACCACCCAAAGCGCCGCCAAGCTATACGCAATGCCGCGCGGCGGCCAAGCCGAACAGCGCATTACCCTTGATGTAGCCACTGGCGGCTATCTGGAATACCTGCCCGACCCGCTGATACCCTACCGCGATGCCGCCCTGAACCAGACCATCAGCATTAACCTGGAGCCGGGGGCGGCGCTGCTAACTTGGGAAGTGATAACCCCCGGACGGACGGCAATGGGCGAAGTGTTCCGCTACCGCCGCATCAGCAGCCGCTTGACGGTGACCCGCCGCGGCAAGAATCATCCGACCTACCGCGAAGCCTTCGACCTTACCCCTGCGGATGGCGGCCTTATGGAGCCGGGATTGCTGGGCCCGGCGGATATTCCCCATCCCCATTCATCCGGCGCGCCTCCACCCGGCGCGGAAAGGCAACCCCCATCCGGCCCATCCCTTGCCGGGCGGGTACTGGGATCTATGCTGATACTATGCGAACCCGCCGCCGCCCGCAACATCCTGGAGCGTCTACCCGAATCCCTATCAACCTGCACCGCCACCTACGCCGCCGCATCCCTGCTGCCCGACGGCGCGGGCGCCGGCGTCAAAGCCATCGGCCCCGACACCGAGGCGGTACAATCAACCCTATCCCGCGCCTGGGCCGCCGCCCGGCAAGAACTGCTAGACGCCCCGCCGCCCTTTCTGCGGAAATACTAACCCCGGCGGCAACGCCCCGGAGCCGCGCTCCATAACGCCATATTGCGATAGGGGTTACTGGCCCCGCAGCCGCCGCAACTCGGCCTCCAGCTCGCGGGCGCGGGCTTCGGCATGGTCGGCGCGAGTTTCGGCGTGCCCGGCGCGAGTTTCGGCGTAGTCGGCGCGGGTTTCGGCGTGCCCGGCGCGAGTTTCGGCGTGGTCGGCGCGGGCGCGTTCGTCCTCGAGGGTTACGATGTGTTGGCCGGTGGTTGGGTCGTGCCAGCGCAGTTGCCCCGCTTCCCAGCGCAAGTACAGGTTCAATACCGCGCTGTACCCTTGCAGCGTCCCGTCCGGCAGGCATTCTATGGGGATGGGGCGGTATTGGCCGTCCGCGGACAAGCGGTCGCCGGCCAGCTTGACGCGGCGGGGGTCGTCGGTTTCGTCAAAGCGCCAGTATTCGGGGATGCCCAAGTTGGCGTAGGCTGGACGCTTGGTTACGCGGTCGCGGCGCCGGCTGCTGGGGGAGGCGATTTCCAGGACGAAGTCGGGCGGCTTGCCCTGCTCGGAGATTACGTAGGCGTTGTTTTCGCGGTAGACGGCCGGGTTGGCGTCGAAAGCGATCAGCAGGTCGGGGTAGCGCAGCCCTTTCATATCCTTTGTTGGGGCGAGGGCGACGTAATGCTCGCCGGCGACGATGGTGGTGTCGGGATTGCCGAGGTGGTGGATCAGCAGATAGGCGCTGCCGGTGATGGCCAGGTGATTGAAAGTAGTCATATCCTCGGGCCTGCGCTCAGGAGGATCCGGGAACCGGATACGGACGGGATGTCGTTGGGCTTTGACGGCAAGATCGACAGTAGTCATAGCGAACCTCCAAGCACCCGCCGCCGCCCAAATTCCGGGCGATATGGGCGGCGTAGGGGGGATTATACCATTGCGCTTTCACAAGAATCCCCAAAGTCACCGGCCCCGCAACCGCCGCAGTTCAGCCTCCAGCTCGCGGGCGCGGGCCTCAGCCCGGTCAGCCCGGGCGCGTTCATCCTCCAGGGTCACGATGTGCTGTCCGGTAGCCGGGTCGTGCCAGCGCAGTTGCCCTCCCTCCCAGCGCAGATACAAGTTCAACACCGCACTATACCCTTGCAGCACCCCATCCGCCAGCCGTTCTATGGCGATAGGCCGGTACTGCCCCTCCAGTGAAAGCCGGTCGCCGGCCAGCTTGACGCGGCGGGGGCCGTCGGTTTCGTCAAAACGCCAGTATTCGGGAATCCCCAAGCCGGCGTAGACCCGACGCTTGGTTACGCGATCCCTGCGCCGACTGCTGGGGGATACGATTTCCAGGACATAATCGGGCGGTTTGCCCTGCTCGGAAATCACGTAAGCATTACTTTCCCGGTAGGCGGCCGGATCTACATTGAAAGCGATCAGCAGGTCGGGGTAGCGCAGCCCTTTCAGATCCGTAGCCGGGGCGAGGGCGACGTAATGCTCGCCGGCCACGATAGTGGTGTCGGGGTTGCCCAAGTGGATAGCCAGGTAGCGGGCGTTGCCCGTAGCGGTCAAGTGGTTGAAAGTAGTCATATCCTCCGGCCTGCGCTCAGGAGGATCCGGGAACCGGATGCGGGCAAGGTTGACGGTAGTCATAGCAAACCTCCAAGCGATAAAGACTCATCATAGAATTATACCCCCCATCCGCACCCCCTGCACCGCCGCAACCCCCAGCATCACCCCCCGCCCCCCCGCCCCCGCCAAACCAGCACCGCCAGCAGCAAACACATCCCCCCCCCGCTACCCAGCAGCGCCGCCGCCGCCACTGCCGACAACCACCCCGCCCCCGCCGCCTGCGACACCTCCTCGAGCGCCACCGCCAGCCCCCCCGACAAAATCAGCGCCCCGTACAAAAACCGGATCCGCGCCGCCGCCACCCGCCGCGTCGCCGCCGCCCCCAACTGCGAACCCGCCGACGCCGCCCCCAGCATCAACACCGCCAGCAGCGGATCCACCCGATCCGACAACGCATAAGCAAACGTCCCCACCGACCCCGTAATAATTATCTGAAACAAATCCGTCCCAATCGCCACCACCGTAGGCACGCCCAGCACATAAATCAGCGCTGGCATCAAAATAAAACCCCCGCCCGCCCCCAAAAGCCCCGCCACAAACCCAATCCCGAACCCGATCCCCACCGGCACAAACACCGATATCCGCTCAATCCCCGAAACCGGCAACGACACATACGTCGAAACACCCCCAACCCCCGGCACCCCCACCCGATGCGGCGGAATCCGCAACCCTCGCACCCGCCGCGCCAGCCCATCCGTAGTCGTCGCCTCCCCCCGCCCCCGCCCCCGCCGGCAGTCATACAAAATAAACAACCCCAGCGACGACAAAAACCCCACATAAATATACCGGATCACCGGCCCCGCCAACCCCGCCGCCTCCAGCGACGAATTAACCCCCTCCGCCAAAAAAATCGCCGGAATCGTCCCCGCCGCCATCAGCCCCCCCAGCCGGAAATCCACATTCCCCAACCTACGATGCTTAAAAGTGTTAATAATCGCCGTCCCCATCACCAAAGTCAGCCCCGTCCCCACCGCATACACCGGCGGCACCCCGAACACCAGCAGCCCCCCCGTAATCAGAAACCCCCCGCCCACGCCGAAAAAGCCCCCCAGCGTCCCCGCGATCAGCCCCAGCAACACCGGCAGCGCCGGATGTATAACCACATCCGCATTCGGAAAATACATCTATCCCCGCCCCCGCCGCCAAACCCCCGCAACCCAAAACACCGCCCCCCAAAACCCGCTCAACAACGCCGCCGCCCCCACCATCACCCCCAGCACAAACAACCCCCACAACCACCCCTCCCCCGAACTAAGCCCAACCAAAAACTCGTTCACAGCCCCCCCATTACGCTATAATGAATAACCCCCAAGATAATAAACCCAAAACCGCCCCCACGGACGCCCGATATGACCACAACTACCCCCTTTTCCTTCCAGCTAACCCACACCGACGGCCCCGCCCGCGCCGGCCAAATCCGCACCCCCCACGGCGCCGCCCCCACCCCCCTCTTTATGCCCGTAGCCACCCAAGCCACCGTCAAATCCCTAACCCCCCACGAAGTCGCCGACGCCGGCGCCCGCATCATCCTCAGCAACGCCTACCACCTCTACCTCCGCCCTGGAATCCCCAACATCCACTCCCTCGGCGGACTCCACCCCTTTATGCGCTGGCCCGGCCCCATCCTCACCGACAGCGGCGGCTTCCAAGCCTTCAGCATGGGCCAAATGCGAAAAATATCCGACCACGGCATCCGCTTCCGCTCCCACCTCGACGGCAGCCTCCACCACTTCACCCCCGAACTCGCCACCATCAACCAAATCAAACTCGGCGCCGACATCATAATGTGCTTCGACCAATGCATCGCCTACGGCGCCGCCGAAACCGAAGTCCGCCAAGCTATGGACCGCACCCACCGCTGGGCCGCCCAATGCCACCGCGCCCACCAAGACTCCGGCGCCTGGCCCGCCCAAGCCCTCTTCGGCATCGTCCAGGGCGGCGCCTTCCCCCACCTGCGCCAAGAATCCGCCCAAGCCATCACCAACATCCCCTTCGACGGCTACGCCATCGGCGGCCTCGCCGTCGGCGAAACCAAGCAACAGCTATACCAATTCACCCAACAAGTAGCCGCCCACCTACCCCCAGACAAACCCCGCTACCTAATGGGCGTCGGCTCCCCCGAGGACCTAGTCCACGGCGTCGCCCGCGGCATCGATCTGTTCGACTGCGCCCTACCCACCCGCGTCGCCCGCAACGGCGCAATGTTCACCCCCGACGGACGCATCGACATCACCAAACAACGCTACGCCCAGCAGCAAGACCCCCTAGACCCCCAATGCGACTGCTACGCCTGCGCCAACTACTCCGCCGCCTACCTACGACACCTGTTCCGCGCCCGCGAAATCCTCGGACTCCGCCTAGCCTCCACCCATAACCTACGCTTCATCCTACGCCTAATGCAACAAATCCGCCAAGCCATCACCGAAAACCGCTTCCAAGACTTCCAGCAACAATTCCTAACCCGCTACCAACCCACCAACGAAACCGCCCGCCAACAACAAAAACAACGCTGGCTCCAACAACGCGCCTAACCCCCATCATCCCGCCCTTACCCATCATCCTGAGCTTGTCGAAGGACGCCCCACCCCCAGCCCATAACCCCCTCCCCCCCATCATCAAAAATCCCCTCCCCCTAAGGGGGAGGGCCAGGGTGGGGGTGAACCCCGCCTAAGTATTCAAGGGTAGCTAGGGGCGTATAACCCCCGCAACGCCCCCATTATACCGATAATTTACGGCAACACAAGCGGGGAGCGCAACGGTGAATGTTCTGCGATGAATGTTCTAAAAATGAGCTGAGTCAAGGAATACCTTGATCCTGTCCGCAAGCCCCATAGCGTTCCGCAGTTCGCACTCCCATACAATCATAAATTCCCAACCCCTTTCGATAAGGATTTGCTGGTTGGCGGCGTCCCGTTGCTTAGTTCTTTCCAGCTTCGGGCCCCAATAACCCGTATTGGATTTCGGCGTTCTGCTATCCGAACAATCCGCCGCCGGATGTTGATGCCAAAAGCACCCGTGAACGAATATCACTTTGCGCCGCTTGCGAAAAACTATATCCGGCGTACCGGGCAACCCACGGTCATGCAGCCGGTAGCGGTAGCCCATACCATGAATCATCCGGCGGACAGCCAGCTCCACCGCCGTGTTCGAGCTTTTGATGCGGCTCATATTATAACTGCGCCGCTCTTCTGAAATCCTGTCGGCCATACTATACCGCCAAGTCTAACGGCAAGTCTGCAATATCCCGCAGACGCCTGCCGTCTACCATAATCTTAACCATTTCTTCAGCATCGGGATGCGGCAGATTACGCAAGGCTTCCACCAACTCCGGCAAGGCAAAATGATAAACGCAGTCAATGTCGCCCGTGCCTAGCGCTATCGAAGCGATACGGCTGGGCAACGGTTCGCCGGTTACAACCACGATATGCGGCAGTCGCCCCTTGCGGTTGCGGATCAAATTCAAGGCTTCCGACCGGGCATTTTGGGCGCGGTCACTGCGGATTGTCCATTTGCAGGAAATGCTGGCGTGGAGAATCGGCAAACTGTTGTTGACTGCCCGGATACTCGCATTCAAGGCAATGGCGCGGTCTACAATGTCACCGGGTTCATTGATGAAATCATCCGGCTCAGGATCTCGGCCAATGACAATATCTGGCTTGATGAGATAGTCGCTGCCTAATGCCGAGGCAAGTCCGGGATTTTCCTTGGCCAATTGCCCAAGTTCCTTGAGATGCTGATACTGCTCGAATTGCACAATGTTCATCCCAATACGCCCAATTTTCCACTTGCCTGGACGCAAATGCTGAAAATTAAGAAATGTGTCCGAAATAAAATTTTCGCAAACTTGCTCAAATCTAGATCCGGCCCGTTGCCCGGCAAGCCGCTGTTCAGCCGTGTTTGGACTTAGTTGATTCACTATGCCCTGTGCAATGGCGACGCTGAGTTTGCTGGTTTTATCCGCGTTGCTTGGCACTCCTTTATCATCAACTTTCAGCACACCGTCAACAAGGGCTTGGTGAAAGGCGGCGCGGGCTGATGCAATTACCGACGTATCGTTCATTATTTCACCTGGTAGAATTTTTGAGAGGCCAGCACGGAGCTTATGCCCTGCCCCACCGCCCGCGCCACCGGCGGCGGAAAAGCGTTGCCAACCTGCTTATACGCCGTTGTTTTGCTGCCGACGAATTCCCAATCTACCGGAAAGCTCTGGAGTTTGGCAACCATCGAAACCGTCAACCGCGGCATTTGCCCGAAATCCGGCTCCGGCGGTTCGTTAGCCAACCCTTTGCCGTCCACCCCCAAAGCGGCCCACGCATTGCGGGCGCGGACCGGCCCAAGATCCGGCCCGCCGTGTTTCAGCGACCCGCCTACGATTGTAGGCGCCAGATTATTTGCCCCAAGACGCCACGATTCAGCGCGGCGCCATCCCCGGGAAGCCATTTCGTCATACAACTTCTCCCCCACCGTAGGCGGCTGAAAATCCAGAGCCTCCGGCCAGTCGAACTTATGATATAACCCCTTTTTGACGGCCACCAAAATCGCCCTTTTCCGGTATTGCGATACCCCGAAGTCGCAAGCATCCAACAGCCGCCACTCGGCCCGGTATCCCAATCGTTTCATGCGTAACAAAATCGACTCCCGATATTCCTCAAACCGGGCGTCCAACAATCCCCGCACGTTTTCAATCATTACGCAACGCGGTCTGGCCTCGTCAACCAGCCGCACCGCCGCCGGGAAAAGATCCCTTTCGTCGGCGTATCCCAACTGCTTGCCCGCCACGGAAAACGGCGGGCAAGGCAACCCCCCCGCCAGCAGGTCAACGCCCCGGAAATCGGAGCCGTCGATTTCGCGGATGTCGCACTGCCTTACATCCCAATGGCCGCGGTTCCGCCGCAGGGTGGCGCAAGCGTTGGCGTCAAGCTCCAGCAGCGCCGTATGCCGGAACCCGGCTTGTTCCAGCCCCAGCGCCTGCCCGCCCCCGCCCGCGCATAATTCAACGCAGTAAGCCCCTGTCATCCCAATGCCCCCTTAGCCGTGAAAAATATCACAAACCAGCAGCGGCGTTCAATAGGCATCGGTCATCAGGCCGCGGCAAAATCCGCGGGCGGCATACCCCCAAGCGCCAATTATGCTGTATAGTACCCCCCAACCCATCCCCGCAACCCCGCAGGAGGCACAATGCTCGCAATCTTGGGCGGAACCGGCCCCGAAGGCAAAGGACTGGCCCTGCGCCTGGCCCTCGCCGGCGAATCCATCATCATCGGCTCCCGCAGCGCCGACCGGGGCGCCGCCGCCGCCGCCGAACTAACCGCCATCGCCCCCAACGCCGCCATCGCCGGCCACGACAACGCCCACGCCGCCAACGCCGCCGATACCGTATTCCTGGCCTTCCCCTACGACGGACAGCGCCCGGTGCTGGAGCAGTTGGCCGCCGAACTGGACGGCAAAATCGTAGTCACCGTCATCGCCCCCATGCACTTCGAGCGCGGCCGCGGGGCGCAGGCCGTCGCCGTCCCCGCCGGCTCCGCCGCCCAAGAAGCCCAGGAGCTGCTCCCCGGCGCCCAAATAGTCGCCGCCTTCCAAAACGTCAGCGCCGAGGAACTCCAAGACCCCCAAATCCCCATGCAAGGCGATGTAGTGGTATGCTCCGACCACCCCGACGCCAAGCGCCAAATCATCGCCCTAGCCAACAAAATCCCCCACCTCCGCGGCATCGACGGCGGCGCCCTAGCCAACGCCAAATACGTAGAACAAATCACCCCCCTACTGGTCAACATCAACCGCATCTACCGCACCCACTCCGGCATCAAAATAACCGGCATCTAGCCCATCTTGGCAATCGCAAACAATGATCCCAACACCCCAAAATCCCCTCCCCCTTAGGGGGAGGGTTAGGGTGGGGGTGAAACCCAACCAAGAGACCCACAAACCCAAAACCAACCCCAAACCCCCAACAAGGAGGCCAATATGCCCCGATTCCCCCTAGACCTAAACACCCCCGACGGCCAAGCCGCCGTCCAGGGCCAATGGAAATACGCCGAGGGCTACACCCCCGGCATCGCCAACCACGGCCTGATGCAGCGCAACCCCGGCAGCCCCGCCCGCCTGCCCGAATACGACGACTCCAACTGGGAAACCTGCCCCGACACCAGCCTCTGGGCCAAATTCGGCGGCGAATACGTCACCGGCCTATCCTTCGTCTGGTACCGCATCCGCATCACCATCCCCGAAACCGCCGGCGGCCGCGACGTCCGCCGCACCCGCCTGATGTTCGAGACCTGCGTCGACGACTACGGCGAAATCTGGATCAACGGCGAATGCAACCGCGAGCGGGGCACCTTCGAGGGCTTCAACCGCCCCCAGCGCATCGAAATCGCCAACAACCCCGAACCCGGCCACCAGCACACCATCGCCATCCTCGCCGCCAACGGCCCCATGGCCGCCCCCGGCGGCGGCGTATTCGTCCGCTACACCAACCTCAGCTTCGAATGGCGCGACGACGACCCGTAACCCACCCCAACCGCGGCAAGGGGGAATCCACGCCGCCCCCTTGCCCTATACATCGTCCTATCGTACGATACAGGAGTTCACCAATCCTGCCGACCGCCTGCCCGTAGCCGCGGAAAAGACCCCGGCAAACCGGCAATGGCAGTATAGATATGAGTCACGAAACCGCCGGGCGCGTGATTTGCGCCCAAAACGACGGCTACCCCGTATCCCTAACCGTCAACACGACCTACCAAGTTCTGCCCGACGCCGATGCCGCGGAACACGGATTCCTCCGCATCATTGACGATTCCGGCGAGGATTACCTATACCCGCAATCCCATTTCCGCCGCCCGGAAACCGCCACGGAGAGATAACACGGAGAGCTAACCCTCCGGCGGCCACTTCGTCCCCCCCACCGCCGGCCGCTCCCCCGCGGGCGCCCGCAGCCCCGCATCCACCACCTCCCGGAACTCCCGCAAAATCACCTCCCCCCACTCCTGAGCGCACGCTACCCGGTGCGCCGTCCGCCGCCCCCGCCGCGTCTGCCGCGCCGCCGCCTCATCCCCGTCTACCGGTTCGCCGTTAATCGCCGCATCCATCGCATCAATCTGCGGCACCAGCCCGTTGGCGGTTTCGATAAACCGCGCCACCTCATTCATCGCCCCGTCAAACACCACGAAAATCGGCACCGTCCCCGCCCGGTGTTCCGGCAAAAAAGTATCCGCCAGCGGCACATCATCATCCCGGTTGAACACTTGCAGGTTGAAATTAGGGCTGCTGTCCGCCAGCCGCAGAATCACCGGCGTAGTGCTGAGCGCATCGCCGCACCAGTCCGCGGTGAACACCGCCAAATTGATCGGCTCCCCCAGCCCCCCGGCCCACGCCAACGTATCCGCCGGAATCGCCACCCCATTGTAGATTGCCACAAAAGGATCCCGATTTACCTTGATCTGCGCGATATATTCCTCGGTAGTCATTCCCGCCGCAAACTGCCCCTTGCTGAACGCCATTGCCATACCCCCGACATCCGATTTCCCCGGCATTACCGGCGGCATTATAATACACACACCCCCGCCCCGTGATAAAATCGGGGGCGAACCCCAAACTCCGGCGGAGGCCCCGCTTGACGACCAGCATTGACGACCCCTATCTGAAATACGCCCTATTTTGCCGCAGCACCGAGGAGGACGCCGACGGCGAGCTTACCCTGAAAGGCATCGTCGACCTCGTCGACCTGCCCCCACCACCCCCAGGCGGCGAAGCCGGCCCCGTCCTGGCCGAAGTCGACGTAAACCTAGCCTTCTGCATCGGCGGCGCCTTGCCCGGCAACCACCACCTATTCGTAACCCTCAAAACCCCCGGCGTCCCCCTCGAAACGCCCCCCGCCCAGCGGATCCAGTGGGATGACGGCATCCTGTTTCAGCGCTGGATCAAAACCTTCCGCATCCCGGTCCAAGCCCCCGGCCACCACTCCGCCGCCATCCTGTTCGACGGCATCCCCTTGGGCGAAGCCAGCTTCCTGGTCCGCTTCCGCTAACCCCGCCGCCGGCCGACGCAACCCTACCCCTTTTGCGCCTGGATAAACGCCGTCGCCGTAGTCAAATCATCCTCCGACATATCCCGGAACCCCCGCGCCAGCCGGCCCCGCGGAACCTCCGGCTCCGCCCGATCCCGCGCCTCCTCCCGCACCACGAACCCCTCCCCCCGCAGCAGCCCCAAATGCGCCGACATCGGCTGCCGGTTGATCAAATACGGCCGCTTGCCCCGAATCAGCCCCCAAGTAAAATCCGAATACGCCCAATGCCCGTTCCACCCATTAGCCACCCGGTGCGACCGGAAATCAATCGCGTGCGAAACATATCCCCCCGGCTTCAGCCAATAATTCATCGCCCGGTAAGCCCTGGGCAAATCGTCAATATGCTCCATCACCGCCTGCGAATAAATCAGATCCACCGACGACTCCCCCACAACCCCCAAATCCGACCACGGCGTCTTATAAGAGATTACCCCGCCGCCATCCCCCGGCAGTTTCAAGATCGAATCCCGGATCAACTCAATCCGCCCCGGCGACAGCGCCGCCCCCAGCCGCGCCGCATCCAAAATCCCGTGCGGAAAATCATAATCGTCAATCAGCGGCCGAACCTCGGGAAATTCATCGTTGCCCGGAATCGCCTCTCGACTCTCAAACATCCCAACCAATTCATCAAAAATCCGCAAATTCTGGTCCACCCCCGCAAACTGCACCACATCCACCGCATAAAACCGCGCCGCCCCCGACAACAGCGCCGCCAACCCCACCCCCAAAGAATCCCCCGGCCCAAACTCCAGCGCCACCTGCGGACGGCAATCAAGCCCATTCCGCCAAGCCTTGACCAAATGCCGCAGCCAAACCGAATAGCAATACCGCGCCGAATTAGCCCCCCCACCCTCGCCCCCCTTAACATTCCGCCGCAGCCGCACCGCCACACCCCCCAGCAAAGGCAAAGAAGTAGTCAACCCATAAGCAACCTGTTTCGCTCTCATATCCTACATCCCGCCAAGCCGATCATCCCCGCCCCCCCAAGCCCATCATATCCTACACTCCCCCAACGCTCATTACCCCATCCCCCAGCCAATCATTCCCTACCCCTAAACCCATTATTCCCGCCCCCTAAGGGGGATGGTTAGGGTGGGGGTGAACCCCCCCAAGAAACCAGCCCCATAATAAACCCCAAAAATCCCCCATATCCGCCCCAACATCCCGCTTGCCATCCCCGCCGAATATGATACCATTACCCCACAGATCGCCAACGCCCATTACCCCCCAAGCGAACAGCCCCAAGGAGCGATGCCAGGTGACAACAGCAACGGCAACCGGGCCCGTACCGCCCGCGCTGGTCACCGGATGCGCCGGTATGATCGGCGCCCAAGTCGCCACCCTGCTCCTACAACAGGGCGCCCCCCAAGTCGTCGGCATCGACGCCCTCAACCCCGGCCCCGACGCCCCCCTCAAACAATGGCGCCTGACCCAGCTATCCCACTGCCCCCGCTTCCACTTCCACCAAGCCGACATCGCCGACCCCGACTGCATCAACGCCCTATTCGCCCAATACGCCAACACCCCCAAAACCGCCCCCCCCTTCTCCGCCGTAATCAACCTCGCCGCCCGCGCCGGCGTCCGCCAATCCGCCGCCCAGCCCGACGCCTACTTCCGCGCCAACCTCACCGGCGCCCTCAACCTCCTCCAAGCCGCCGCCCGTACCGGCGTCCCCAAATTCGTCCTCGCATCCTCCTCCAGCGTCTACGGCAGTACCCCCCCAGACGCCCCCATCCCCGAAAACACGGAATCCTCCCGCCCCCTATCCCCCTACGCCGCATCCAAAAAAGCCGCCGAAGCCCTAACCCACGCCTACCACCACCTCCACGGCATAGACGTATCCGTATTGCGTTATTTCACCGTCTACGGCCCCGCCGGACGCCCCGATATGAGCCTTTTCCGCTTCACCCAAAAAATCGCCGAAGCCCGCCCCATCACCGTCTACGGCGACGGCTCCCAGCGCCGCGATTTCACCTACGTCGACGACGTAGCCCAAGCCACCATCCAAGCCCTGCAACCCCTCGGCTACCAAATAATCAACATCGGCGCCGCCGCCCCCATCCCCTTACGCGACGCCATCTCCGCCATCGAAGCCGCCGCCGGACGCAAAGCCGCCATCCACTACCGCCCCCCCCACCCCTCCGACGTCGCCGCCACCTGGGCCGATGTATCCAAAGCCCGCCAACTGCTAAACTGGACCCCGTCCACCCCCTTCCGCGACGGCATCGACCGCCTGATGGACTGGTATCGCCAAAACCGCCAATGGGCCAAAGAGATCGACTGCGATGACCCCTAAACCCCCTTTGTCCCACAACCCCGCATCTGCTAGACTCCCCACGCCCAACCCGACGGGCCGCGCTCCGCAGACCACCCTTAACGCCGAGCCTTAATGACTAACGCCCAACCCATGCACATCCTCTACGTATCCCAATACTTCCCGCCCGAAGTCGGCGCCGGTTCGGCCCGAGCCTTCGAGCTGGCGAAGCATTGGGTCCGCGCCGGCCACCGGGTCACCGCCCTAACCGGATTCCCCAGCTACCCCACCGGCTGGAACGGCAACGGCAACGGCGCCCACCCCCCCCCGGACCTAACCGCCCTGAGCGAATACGGCGACCGCCTGCGCGTCGTCCGCTCCTGGGCCATGGGCGTCGGCTCCCGCACCCCCCGCGAGCGCCTGATGGCCTGGTCCTCCTTTTCCCTCTCATCATCCCTACGCGGCATCGCCATCCCCAAACCCGACGTCGTCCTAGCATCCTCCCCCCCCCTGACCGTAGGCATGACCGGCTGGTGGCTAAGCCGCCTAAAGCGAAAGCCCTTCGTATTCGACGTCCGCGACCTATGGCCCGAATCCGTCCGCGACCTCGCCGGAACCAAACCCGGCGCCGTCGCCGACCGCACCCTAGACGCCATGGCCGGCTTCCTCTACCGCAGCGCCGACCGGATCGTAGTAACCTCCGAAGCCACCCGCCAAGCGTTACTCGATCGCGGCAAAACCGCCCCCGAAATCACCTTCACCATCCCCAACGGCGTCGAAACCGGAATGTTCGCCCCCCAGCCCCTAACCTCCCCCAACCGCGAAAAATTCAAGCAATCCCTGGGACTAGGCGGCAAATTCATCGTATCCTTCATCGGCACCATCGGCCTCGCCCAAGACCTCGACCTAATCATCCGCGCCGCCGAACACCTATCCGCCGCCCCCCCCAACGCCCGCCCCCCACGAACAGCGGAACCCGCCAACCCCTACAATCCCCCCGCCCAACCCCCAACCACCAAACCCGCCCCCAACCTACCCTACCCCGACCCGCCCCCCCCGCCAACAACCGAACGCGCCCCTAACACCCCCTACGATCTCCCCGCCCAACCGCCAACGGCCGAACGCGCCCCCAACACCCCCTACCCCGACCCGTCCCAACCCCCAACGCCCAAACCCGCCCCCAACCTACCCTTCCGCGATTCGCCCCCCCCGCCAACCGCCGAACACGTCCCCCTCGATCTTCCCTTCCGCGATACCGTCTCCCCGCCAACGGGAAAATACGCCCCCCCCGACATTCCCTTAAGCGATCCATCCCCCCCGCCAACCGCGGAACCCGCCGCCCTCTACCTTCCCTTCCGCAATCCCCCCGCCCCGCCAACGGAGGATTGCCCCCCCGGCGATATCCACTTCCTATTCGTAGGCGAAGGCCCCACCCGCCAGCGCGTAGTCGAAGCCGTCCGGGAGCGCGGCCTGCAAAACTTCACCTTTATGCCCGCCCAGCCCCGCGAGCGCATCCCCGCCTTCATCCAGGCCAGCGACATCTGCCTAGTAACCCTACGCCAAGCCCCGGTAAACGACGTAATCATCCCCTTCCGAATGCTAGAATTCATGGCCTGCGCCCGCCCCGTACTACTATCCGCCTCCGGCGAATCCGCCCGCATCCTAAAAGACGCCAACGCCGGCCTAGTAATCCCCCAAGGCAACCCCGAAGCCCTAGCCAACGCCATCCTACACCTACGCCAAAACCCCGCCCAACGCCACCAAGCCGGCCAAAACGGCAGCCGCTACATAACCCAAAACTTCTCCCGCCAACAAATGGCCCAAACCTACCTAGAAGTCCTAAAACAAGCCATCCAAACCCCCACCCCCACCCCATAACCCCGCCCCCTCAAACCCCAACCCAAGCCCCCCCAACAACCCCCAAATCCCCTACCCCAACAACCCAAAATCCCCCACCTCAACAACCTCTAATTCCCTACCCCAACAACCCAAAATTCCCCACCCCAACAACCCTTAATTCCCTACCCCAACAACCCCAAAATCCCTTCCCCCTCCGGGGGAGGGTTAGGGTGGGGGCGTCCCCAATCCCCGCAGAGAGCGCACCCCAATCCCCGCAGAGAACCCCATTCATCCTGAACCCGCCCCCCCATTCATCCTGAGCTTGTCGAAGGATGAATGCCCCCCAATGACATCCCCCCCTTGCCAAACCCCAACCCCGCCGCCCACGCCCACGCCCAAAAGTCTTGATGAAATAGGATGCGGCGAGGGTTGCGCCATTGATTTTCCTGGTCTCAACCTGATTGACTGGGTTCAGAAACCGCAAGTTTCCGGGAATGGCCGGTTTTCCTTACGTTGCCCAAATTGACAACCGGGGGGGAGTGGCCGCCCCGCCCCAATCGGTGGATTGCCGACACTTACCCCTTTGCGGACGGGATGTTTACCGCATCGGCTCGAGTCTCCCCTGACGCCGCCACACACCCAACCCTGAATATCTGCCTGTGGACCGGCGGTAATGCAGCGGTGTCGGAAAATCTGGGTCGTACCGCGGCTAACCACCGCTGAATACCCAAACCCCGATGTATGCTGCCCAGCAAAATGATACAGAACCCCACCACTCAACCCCCAAATCCCCATCCCCCAACAACCAACAAACCCCTCCCCAACAACCCCAAAAATCCCCTCCCCCTAAGGGGGAGGGTTAGGGTGGGGGTGAACCCCAACGCCCTCAATCATCCTGAGCTTGTCGAAGGACACCCCCACCCCTTGCCAAACCCCAAAACCCCCACTACAATAGAACTAACAACCTAAACACTCATAAGGAGCCGAAAATGTCCATCCAACAACTCCGCGCCCGCCTAGACGCCCTAAAGCGCCGATACGCCCTACCCCTCCTAATCCTCCGCCTACGCCGCCGCGCCGAAAACCTCTGCCAACTCTGGGACACCGCCGACATCGCCGAGCGCACCCACAACCAGCCCTTCCCCGACGTCGTCTTGATGGTCCCCGATTTCGCCCGAGACGGCCCCCTACTCCCCCCCTTCCTGAACTCTATGCGCCTCATCCGCTACCTCCAAAGAAACCGCAGCATCAAAATCCACCCCACCCCCTACGGCATCGTCCAGGCCCTGCTCCCCTACAGAATCCACAAAACCGGCCGCCTAACCCTCCTAATGAAACTATACCTACCCGACCGCTAACCCGACGCCGCCCCGCCCCTTAACAACCGAATACGGCCCAAACCCAACACCCCCCCATCCCCCCCCCAACAAAAACTCCCAAACCGTACCAAAACGGCGAAAAAATGGGATGAAATGGCACAAAAACGGGCGGAAACGGCACCAAACCCTACCATTTCAACCCCCGTCCCCAAAGCTGAACCCCAACCAAATGGTACGAAATGGTACGAAATGGTAGGGGTATAAAAAAATTCCCCCACTTTTCACCCCGAAAATGCACCCCAAACCGGCGCAAAATGTCGCAAAATGGCACAAAAATGCAACCAAATGCAACAAAAATGGCAAAATCCCGCCCATTTCACCCCAAAAAAGCAACACCCCAACCCCCACCCCCAAAGCTAAAACCCGGAAAAATGCAACCAAACGCAACCAAATGCAACCAAAGTAAAAAATCCCCGCCGTTCATCCTGAGCCTATCGTCATCCTGAGCCTATCGTCATCCTGAGCCTGTCGTCATCCTGAGCCTGTCGTCATCCTGAGCCTATCGTCATCCTGAGCCTGTCGAAGGACACCACCCAACCCGCCAAAGCAACTACCCGCACCCCAAACCATCATCCCCCGAACCGCCCGACCTATCGCCAGCATCGCCCGCATCCCCCCCGTCCCGCCGCCGCAAATACAGCCCCAAAGCCACCCCCGCCGCCGCCCACCACAGCGCGGTATAGTGAAACGCCCCCAGCAAAGCATTAGGCTCAAACAAAGTCGCAATACCCCCCAAAACCAGGATAATCCCCATCGCCATCGCCAAACGCCGGTTCGCGCTACCCGCCCGTTCCCCGCCAATCGCCCGCCAGGAGGCCAACAGCAACGCCATCACGATACCCAAAAACACCAACGGTGGCAGAACCCCGGAATACACCGCCAGCTTAATCCAAAGATTGTGAATCTCCACCGTCCGGTCCAGGCTGCCCTCCACCCAAACCTGCCGCAGCCCATGACCCCGCAGAGGCCGCTCCAAAATGCGATCCACCCCCGCCGAGTACCCGCTAAACCGTTCCGTAAAAAGCCGGTTGACGCTAACCGACGGCACATACACCGGCGTAGGAGTCGGCGGCGGCCCCGGCGTCGGCGTAACCATCGCCCGCCCGGTCACCGCCCGCCGTCCCGCCGCCGCATACCGCGGCGTCGGCGTCGGGATCGGCGTCGCCGTCGGTATCAGCACGACCGGCGCCGCCCCGGCGCCGCCCGGAATCGCCGTAACCGGCAGGCCATCCCCCGCCTGTGCCGTAGGCGACGGCGGTGAGGTAGCCGTAGGCGACGGCGGTGGGGTAGCCGTAGGCGACGGCGGTGGGGTAGCCGTAGGCGACGGCGGTGAGGTAGCCGTAGGCGACGGCAGTGGGGTAGCCGTCGGCGTGGGCGGTGATGTAGCCGTCGGCGCGGGCGGTGAGGCAGCCGTCGGCGCGGGCGGTGATGTAGCCGTCGGCGCGGGCGGTGAGGCAGCCGTCGGCGCGGGCGGTGAGGCAGCCGTCGGCGCGGGTGGTGCGGTAGCCGTCGGCGCGGGTGGTGCGGTAGCCGTCGGCGCGGGCAGTGAGGTAGCCGTTGGCGCGGGTGGTGCGGTAGCCGACGGCGTGGGCGGTGCGGTGGCCGTCGGCGCGGGCGGGGGGGTAGCCGTAGGCGCGGGCGGGGTTGGGACCGGCGTCGCCAGCGGCTCCCCCGATACCCAAGCCCGTACGCTCGCCGCCGCCGACTCCGCCTGCCGCAAGTTCATGTGTTCCGCGCAAGGCCCGTCCGATACGCACCACCCCCCCATCGCCATCCCCGTAACCAGCAGCCCCGCCCCCAACAACCTAAGCCCCGGCACCGCCAGCAGCAACGCCACCGCCACCCCCGACATCAATATCCCGTTGCGCCCCCCGGCAAACAACTGCGCCCCGAAGATCATCCCCCCCAGCACGATCAGCCCGCCGAACACCGCCCACGGCAGCCACGGCCACCGCCAGCGCCGGAAACGATCCGCCGCCAGCGCCGCCGCCGGCAGACACAACGCCAATGAGATCGACCACGTCGACTTGGAATGCCCGAACCCCGCATTGATCTCCGTATTCCATAGCCGGTAGAACGGCGACCCCCAATCCGGCGCATTGACCCAAGTCCGAACGATCGCCATCCCCGCCAGCAGCCCCATCACCCCCAACGCCCGCAGAAACACCGGCGCCAAATCATCGCCCCGCCGCGCCAAATGGCAGAAACACCACAGGAACAGCGCCCCCAGCCCAATGTCAATCAGATAGAACAGCGCATCCCGCAAATCCGCCGCCTGCGCCATCCCCGGGATCGACACCGCCGCCAACGCCGCGAAACCCCAAATCCCCAGGATCCCCCCCGGCAGCCGCAGCTCCCGCCGCAACAAGGCGGGGATGAACACCAGCGCAAAGGCCGCCATCAGCAGCCCCGCCTTAACCCACCAAAGCTCCCGCAGCTCAATCCCCGGGATCAGGTACACCGGCGCCAAAGCCAGGTAAAAGCTGAGGAACCACCCCTGCAAACTCGGCGGCGGCCCCCAACCCGCCATTGCCCGCACGATCGGCGGCGCGGTCATCCCGCTATCTCTGAAAGCGCATTCACCAGCACATCCGGCTCCTCGATCGAGGCATACACTTGAGCCGGCAGCGCCTCCGCGTTGCCCCGCCATCGCGCAATGTCCCCCGGCGATACCGAGGCGATCGCCGCCGCCGCCGCCGCCGGGCAAGCCGCGTCAATCACCAGCCCCACCCCCCGCCGCCGCACCTCATCGGCATCGTAGCACCCCGCCCGCGCAATTAGCGGCCGCCGGAATAGGCACGCCTCATAGTAGCGGTTATGCTGCGCCCACCCCGACGGGATCTCCGGCGGGTAGCACCCCATCACCATATCCACCCCGCCGTACAACTCCGGCAAGTCATCCGGGTAATCCCGGAACGCCCCCCGGTACTCCAGCCCCGGATTGTCCGCGATCCGTTGCGAAAAGTCCTTGATATACGGCGACGGCGCCCCCGACAGCACCGCCGCGAACCGCCCCGGCGCCGCCCGCGTAAGCCGGTCCAGCACTTGCAACGTCCACTCATCCCGCAGCCGCCCGAACCACCCGATCCGCAACGGACGCTCCGCCAGCGGCTCCCCCTCCGGCGCCGGCCGCACCGACCCGTTCAACGACTGCACAAACTCCGGATCCAGCTTGTTCTCCATAATGATGATCGGCGCATCCGCCCCCAGCCAGTCCCGGTAATAAGCCCGGTAGCCCTCCGACGTAAGCGATAGCAGCCCGCACCGCCGCACCGCATACCGCTCCAACGCCCGCACCGCCGCGCCCCCCCATCCCTCCGACACCTGCAAGTCATAGATGTCCGCTACCTCCAAAGCCAGCGGACGCTTAAGCCCCGCCCCCGCGATCAGGCTAAGGCAGGCCAAATCCGGGCTGAAGGCGAACACCACATCGTTGCGCCGGATCGCCGCCCGCACCTTGGGCGCCGCCCGCAACAACCGCGGGATCCGCGACCAGTACCGCCGCGGCGGAATCCGCCCCAGCCGATCCACCGGGCATTGCGGACGCCGCCCCGTCCGCTGATGCCGCTCAAAGGCCGCCGCCTCCACCGCAAACCCGCCCCGCTGCAACATATCAATCCGCCGGGCGATGCGGGTGTCCACCATACTGGGCAGCAGACAAAGTATCTTGACCGGCTGCTTGACCGGCTGATCCGCAATCATCGCGCCGCCGCCCGCCGCGCCACCATCAGGCTGGCGCTCCACAGATACGTCACATCGGAACGCCGCAACAACAGCGTCGCCGCAACTGGCAGCCCCGTCGCCCGTTGGAACATCACCCACAGCATCAAGCTGCGGCACAGCAGCCCCCCGGTCAACGCCCACGCCGCCCCCGACAGCCCCCACTGGTAATAAAACCCAAAGAACAGCGCCACATTGACGCCCAAGCTAAGCCACATCGCATAGGAAAACACCTGCGGACTGTTAGTCCCCCGGAAGTAAGCCGCAAAGATCTCCGCCCCGGCATAAGCCGCAATCCCGATGGACATAATCCAGCTAAGCCGCGTCACCGGCGTGAACGGCTCCGACAGCAGCAACGGCACCAGCGGGCCGCTCACCGCAACCCAGATCAGCATCAATCCCCCCACCGTCCACCAAGTCACCCGGGCGCAAAAGGCCGCCAGTTCCGGCTTGCCCGTATCGTTCCCCGCGACCCGCGGCAGCAGATAAGTCGACACCGCCGCCGATATTATATGAAACCGGGTCATCAAAGTATTGCTCACCGTGAACAGTCCAATCTCGGCCCGCCCGGCCACGATCCCCAGCAATAACCCCCCGATGCGCTGCTCCAAAGACTGCCCCACTTTCGCCGGATACTCCTTCAGCCCGTAGCGCAGGGTTTGGCGCAGCCCGTCGCCGGACGGGATTTCCGGCGCCAGCCCGCAATGCCGCCGCAGTTCGGTCACCCCGCCCCAGATCATCGCCAAATGCCCCAACGCCAGCGCCAGCACCGCCCCGTTCACCCCCCAATCCGCGACCCACACCAGTGCCACGATCGCCGTCACCAGCACCGCCGCCCGCAACAACGAACACACCGCCAGCCACCCGAACCGCCGCAGCCCCTCCAGTTGCAGCATAGTCGCATAGGCGAATGCGCTGGCCGGTATCAGCAGCAGCGCCATATAAAAGGAGCCCGTATCGGCGTTGCGGAAAAAGCTCAACCCGCTGTGAATCAAGGGAATCGCCACCGCCACCGCCGCCGCGCTCCCGATGAGCGCGAAAGCGAAGGCCGCCGCGATCCCCTGCGAAACGCTGATCCGTTTGGCGATCACAAAGTACTGCGCCCCCCGGGCCGTCCCCAAAGTGAAGATCACCCCCGCCAAATCCCCGAACAGCACACAGACGGCATAGGCGCCGCGCCCCTCCGGCAACAGGGCGTAAGCCAGCAGGCTTTGCGCTACTACGCTCAAGGCCAAAACCATGCCCCGCGTCACCAGCAGGACGGCCATCTCCTGCATCCCGGTGGCCGCCGGTTCCGATGCGGCGGCGGCGGTGATTACCGATTTCTCTCGCAAAAGCCGGCGGCTCCATCGCGGCGGCGCTCCCCACGCCCTGCATCGGCGGTTGGATACCCCAAGTCAGCGCAACCTACCCTCCGCCCGCGAAAGCCGGCGACTGCTGGCGTCTGGCGGTTTACGCTTACCATAATCGGCATTATACTGTAACTGTTAACGTGACGCTATGAAAGAGCCGCCCCCCAATTATGATTATTTGCTGGTTGTCGGCCCCGGCCGCTCCGGAACCGATTTCCTGTACCAAAATTTAAGGCAGCACCCGCAGTTCGCTTTCCCGCAAATCAAGGAAGCGGGCTACTATCGCTCGCCCCGCCGCTTCCGCAAGGATTACCGCAGCCTCCGCAAAGGCGCCCATCCCGACGCCCCGCGCGGCGACGCCCGCATCCTCGCCGACATATCCAACCTGGCCTACAAAGACCGTTCCTTATGCGCCCGCGTTTCCCGGCTGAAAAACCTGGGCGTCCGGGTGCTGGTGGTGGTCGTAGTCCGGGAACACAGCGAGCGGGCAAGGTCAATGTTCCGCTACCGCAAAAGCCGCGGCCACCTGTCCGCCTGGCTCGGCCCCCAACGGCTGGAGCGCACCGTAGTCCGCGACCGCCTGACCCCCGAACACCTGGAGGAAATCTACCGCGCCGGGGTCGACGTACTATGCCTCGAATTCCCCGCCCTGATGCGGCGCCCCGAAGCCGCGTTCCGGCAGATCGGCGGGCTATGCGGCGTACAAGGATTCGGGCAGATGCACACCGGCATAACCAACCCATCGGTGAACGGCCGCAGCCTGCCCCTATCCGCCGCCGCCCACGCCGGCGCCGGCCTGCTGCGAGCCATAGGCTTCCGCCGCCTGCTACAACGCCTAAAGGACTCCCGCCACATCGACCGCCTATTCTTTGTGGCAATGCCCGAGGACGAGCGCCAAGTCCCCCTGACGCCGGAAAACATCCAAATCCTGGAAAAAACCCACACCGCCTGCCTAAAAACCGTAAAAGCCCATTCCCGCCCTTTGGACGAGGGAACCTACTTCCGCAAGGCCGACGGGCGGGGGGAGTAAAGCAGTGGCGAAAGACAAGGGGGCCGGTATCCGCAAGGCCGACGGGCCGGGGATAAATCCGTGGGGTCTATTTCCGCAAAGCCGACGGGCAAGGGGGGGCAAAGCCGTGGGGAAAGTGGTGGGCCTGGATGGACTCGAACCAACGACCTCGGTCTTATCAGGACCGCGCTCTAGCCGCCTGAGCTACAGGCCCGCATCGCGGGGGCGCCAACTCCGTCCCATCGGCAACCAGCCGAAAGCCGGGAGCGGCGAGTTGCCCTATTATACCCCGCCAAAAGCGGCAAGGCAACCCCCTAAAAAAACATCTTTTTCCCCCCGCCAATGCCCATGAACCTCCCCGCCGCCGGAAAACCCCACACCCGCCTGCTCCGCCACGGCGCGATATTCGCCGAGATTGCCCTATTCATCCTGCTGATTGCGGCGGGGGCGACGGTTCGCCTGATTTACTTGGGCGACATACCGGCGGGGCTGAACCTGGATGAAGCCTCGTCAGGCTACGAGGCTTGGGCGATGCTGGAGCATGGCATTGACCGTAATGGGTATCGCAACCCGGTGCATCTGGTTTCGTGGGGCAGCGGGCAGAATGCGCTCTATAGCTATCTGTCGATGCCGTTCATCAAGCTGCTGGGGCTTACCGAACTGTCCATTCGGCTGGCGCAGGCACTTTTGGGGGTGGCGTCGCTGTTGGTGATGTACGCCGTCGGGCGTATGCTGGCGGGCCGGGTATTCGCGCTGTTCGCGCTGTTCGCCCTAGTCATATCGCCGTGGCACATTATGATGAGCCGCTGGGCGTTGGAGTCAAACCTGCTTCCGGGGATCGTATTGCTGGCTTTCGCGTTCCTGCTTCGGGGAATGAAGTCGCCCCGCTGGGTTATTCCCGCCTTTTTCCTGCTGGCCCTTTCTTTGTACGCTTATGGCACGGCCTACCTGTTTGTGCCGCTGTTTGCGCTGGGGGTTTTGGCTTATGGAATGATGCGCCGCCTGGTTGACTTGAAACATTGGGGGATTGGTCTGGTTGTGATGGTTGTTACGGCCATTCCCATAGGGCTGTTCGTGTTGATTAACCTGCTGGATTGGCCGCCCATCGAAACGCCGCTGTTTTCCTTGCCGAAGTATCCTGTAACCGGCCGGTTTGTCGAATTGCCCGCTTTCTTTAACACGGACTTGTTCGGGGAATTGCGAATGAACATAAATGGTATGATCAACATATTTATATCCGGCAATGGCGGACTGCGGTATAACGCCATTCCTGAGTTCGGGTTTTATTACCGCTGGGGGTTTTTCCTATCCCTGTTGGGCCTAGGGATTATAGTGTATGATATTGTTAAAGGCCGTTCCTCGTCCGGGAATGCGCTGGCGTTGGTGATTCTCTGGCTGGCGATAGCCGTTCTGGCGTCAATAATGGTGCCGCCGAATATCAACCGGGCTAACATAGTTTGGCTGCCTTTGGTTATCTGCGCCGCTTATGGGCTGTATCGTTTATGGGGGCTGTCCGTATCCGGCGGGGGCGGGAACATCCTTAGCGTGGTAAGCCGCCGTGCGCTTCCGGGGATCGTTTGCGCTGCCCTGGTGGTTTATCTGGCAGTGTCGTTTATCGCCTTCACCGGCGCTTATTTCGGCGATTGGAGCGAGCGGCGTCTATATTTATTCGCTTCGTCATACCCTGAAGCGCTCCGGCATATCTTGCGGCATACGGATGAAAACGAAACTGTTTACTTGACACCGGAAGAACGTTATACTTATGCGTTGTTCTATGCCAAGCCAACCCCCCAAGCGTACTTGGATACTGTGGATCTTGTGAAAAGGGAAGTCATGACTCAAAAGGTCAGTTCCTTTGGACGATATGTTTTCGGATTTGATGAAAGGGCTATGCGCGAGGGCAACGCATTTCTGGCGGACAATGACGAACTGGATCGTTTTCCTTTATCCCGCTTTTCCGTGGTCAGGTTTGACTTTTATAGCGCGGTGTATCGTAGGGCGCGGCCGGTCGATTATGAGTCGGTGGTTGCCGGCGGTTTGGGAGCGCCGGCAGCCCGGGACGCTTTTGAGGTCTATCGCCGCGGCACGACGGTGGCTTATCTAAAGGAATCTTGCGATGCGGCGGATACGGAGGCGCCTTTCTTTTTGCATATATTTCCGGCGGATACGGACGACCTGCCACGGTGGCGCAGGGGGTATGTGTTTGACGCTTTGTCCTTTGATTTTTCGGAGCAGGGCGTATTGGCGGACGGCAAGTGTCTGGCATTGGCGGCGCTGCCCGGGTACGAAATCGACCGGATTCGCACCGGCCAGTGGGTTCGGGGGGATGGGCATATTTGGCGGGCGGAGTTTTCCGTGGGGGAGTAGGCGGGGGGCTGGTGGGGCGGTTCATTGCTGCTCCCAAGCTGTTGGTTTACCCTTAACCGCCGTTGGCAAGGTGTACAATGCTCCCGAAATCCGTTCTCGTGAGAGGCCAAGCCCGATGTCTTACGACTACATAGTGATCGGCGCCGGCACGGCCGGCTGTATCCTTGCCGCGCGACTGTCGGAAGATCCGGCCAAATCCGTCCTCCTATTGGAAGCCGGGCCGGACTACCCTGACTTGGCGCAACTTCCCGACATTCTGAAACAAGGGTGGGGTAGCGCGAATTTGGAGGCCCGCTCCCCTGATTCCCCTTATAACTGGGCCTACACCGGGCAGGCCAACGCCCGGCAGCCCGAACCTATGCCCGTGCCTCGCGGCAAAGTAACCGGCGGCTCCAGCGCGATTAACGGCCAAACCTTTATCCGCGGCGCCCCCGAGGACTTCGACGCTTGGGCCGCCGACGGCAACCAGGGCTGGTCATACCTTGACTGCCTCCCTTATTTCCGCAAACTGGAAAGCGACGGCGACTTTCGCGATGATTTCCATGGCGGCGACGGACCGGTTCCGGTCCGCCGGCACCCGCCGGAAACTTGGCCGGCCCTGCAAAGAGCCTTTTACCAAGCGGTTACTGATGCCGGATACCCTTACCATCCCGATGTGAACCACCCCGAAGCCACCGGGCTGAGCCAGCGGGCGGAAAACAATATCAACGGCGTCCGCATCAGTATGGCGCTGGCTTATCTGGCGCCCGCCCGCCACCGCTTGAACCTGACCATCCGCCCCAATGTGCCGGCAACCCGCATCATCTTGGACGATGTAGCCAACCCGCCCCGCGCCACGGGCATACTAGCCCAAAGCGGCGGCGAAACCTTTGCCGTAACCGGCGGCGAAATCATCCTTTGCGCTGGGGCGGTGGCCTCGCCGCAGCTACTGATGCTTTCGGGCATTGGGCCGGCGGACCAGCTTAATGCCTTGAACATTCCCTTAACCGTTCCCTTGCCCGGCGTGGGGCAGAATATGCGGGATCATCCTAATGTGACCGTGCGGTTTCGCACGAAAGGCGCGATTGACGATGACCCCGATGCGATGCGGGCGCTGCGGCTTCGCTACACGGCGGCCGGATCGTCTACCCCGCACGATATGATTTTGTCGCCGGCATCGCTGAATACGGTAACCCGGGACAACAATCCGGCGCCTACGATCAACTGCGGCTTGTACTTGGCCGAAGGGCAGGGCGAACTGCGCCTGGTTTCCGCGGATCCCGGCACGGCTCCGCGAATGGATTACCGCTATTTGGAAAACCCTTGGGACCTCCGGCGGCTCCGGGAAGCTGTGCGCTTGTGCGTTAGCTTGCTGCAAAGCCGGGCTTATGCTCCCCATATCGAGGAAATTTTGGCGCCAACCGCGACGGATTTGGAAACCGATGCGGCGCTGGATGTCTGGCTGCAACGGAATGTGACCACTTCCTACCATATATCCGGCACTTGCAAAATGGGGCCGGCGGCTGATGTTCAAGCGGTGGTAAACCCGCGGCTTCAAGTTCACGGGATTGCCAACCTGCGGGTAGCCGATGCGTCCATAATGCCCAACGCAGTCCGGGCCAACACTAATGTGACAACGATGATGATCGCGGAACGGGCGGCGGATTTTGTGAAATTCGGCAACCGGCGCGGGTAAAACCCGCCGGCGTTCCGGCGTAGCATCATCCCGGCTGGGGGGCGGGATGCGCGGGATGGGTTTATGGGTATGGGCTTTCACGTTTCACCGCTCACGGTTGGGGGGCAGGTTGCCGGTCGTTGGGGTTGCGTCCTTCGACAAGCTCAGGATGAATTCGACAAGCTCAGGATGAATTCGGCGGGTTCGGGGTGATAGGGGGATTTTCGGGATTACGGGGTGCATTTTCGGGGTGAAAAGTGGGGGAATTTTTTTATAACCCCGCCATTTCCTACCATTTCCTACCATTTGGTTGGGGTTTAGCTTTGGGGATGGGGGTTGAAATGGTAGGGTTTTCCGCCATTTCCGCCCATTTTTCCGCCATTTCCGCCCATTTTTTTGCCTTTTTGGGCGGGTTTGGGGGTTTTTGTTGGGGGGGGGGATGGGGGGGTTGGGTTGGGGGCGTATTCGGTTGTTAAGGGGCGGGGGGTTGGGGTTGGGGTTAGCGGTCGGGGAGGTAGAGTTTCATTATTCGGCCAGTGCGTTGCCCCCTACGGGGGCGCACTGGCCGCAAGGATGATTGGGGCGCGTATTTGCGTTTTAGGGCGTCTAGGCGGGCGCGGAGTTGGCGGATGGACATTTTCGGCTCATTGTTGGGGGTGAGTTTAGGTTATTGGTTCTATTGTAGTGGTAGGGGTGGGGTTTGGCAAGGGGGGTGGGGGCATTTGGGGGCGTTCATTCATCCTTCGACAAGCTCAGGATGAATGGGGGGCGGGTTCAGGATGCATGGGGGGCGACAAGCTCAGGATGCATGGGGGGCGACAAGCTCAGGATGCATGGGGGGGCGGGTTCAGGATGAATGGGGGGGCGGGTTCAGGATGATTGGGGTTCTTTGCGGAAGTCGGGGGACGCCCCCACCCTACCCCTCCCCCTCCGGGGGAGGGGGTTTTTGTTAGTGGGAAGGGGGTTTTTGTTAGTGGGAAGGGGGTTTTTGTTAGTGGGAAGGGGGTTTTTGTTAGTGGGAAGGGGGTTTTTGTTAGTGGGAAGGGGGTTTTTGTTTGGGGGGAAGGGGTTTTTGTTTGGGGGATGGGGTTTTGGGTTTGGTTGCGGTTTGGGGTTGTGGGGTGGGTGGGGGCTAGGTGCGCTGGGGGGCGGGTTGGGGGCGGGGGGTTGGGGTGGTTTGGGGGCTGCCTAGGAATAGGAATAGGGCGGAGCCGGCTAGGCTTACTATGCCGATTACGGCCATGGGGATGGTGTAGCTTTGGGTGGCTTGGAACATTATGCCGGCGAACAAGGGGGCGGCTAATAGCAGTATGTTCATGGGGATCATTGACATTCCGGTGATGCTGGCGAAGGCTTTGCGTCCGAAGTAGACGCCGCGGATGGCGGTGGTTAGAGGGTTGCGTCCGCCGAATCCGATGCCCATCAGCGCGGCGAACAGGTAGGCGATGGGCGGGGTGTCGGCCAGGATCAGGGCTAGGACGGCGGCGGATTGGACTGCGGAAAAGCCGAACAGGGCGAGGCGGATGGGGAGGCGGTCGCCGGCGTATCCGCCGACTAGGGTGAAAACGGCGGCTACGCCGGTGTAGGCGCCGACGACCCATCCTACGGTTTGCAGGGAAAAGCCGCGGTCGTCCAGCATTGGGCCCAAGTGGACGGTGATGGTTACGATTACGATGGAGGAGCAGGCGTGGCCCATCGTGATGAGCCAGAAGTTTTTGGTGCGGATCGCTTCTTGCCAAGTGTAGTCGGGTTCGTCGCTGGCGGCGCCGGGGGCGGGGGATTGGCGGGCGCGGGCGGCGGCGGCGTCGCCGTCGGGATATTGTCCGTGAGGTTCGGGGGAGTTGCGGATTAGGCGGGATATGGGCAGGGCGGCGGCGGCGAGGAAGATGCCGATCGCCAGGGAGGTGTTGCGCCAGCCGGGGCGTCCGGGGGCGTCGGGGTCGATGGCGAAAGCCAGCAGCGGCACTAGGACCATCCCGCCGACGAGGAATCCTTCCATGGCGAGGGCCATAGCGGTGGAACGGTGTCGGACGAACCAGTTATTGAGGACGGTCATCATGGGCATCCAAGTGCCGAGGCCGACGCCCATACTCATGACGATAAAGGCGGCGTAGAAGTGCCAGATATTGGTCATGCGGCTCATGATGATGAACCCGCCGCCGGCGATTGCCAAGCCGATGAATACCATCCGGCGGGAGCCGAGTTTGTCGATCAGGTAGCCGCTGATGGGGCCCATTATGGAGCCTTCGACGCGGCTGAGGGAAAAGGCGATGGATAGCTGGGTGGTGGTCCAGCCGAAGTGGTTTTCTAGTACGACGAACCAGACGGTCATGCCTTGAAACAAGGGAACGGTGCCGATGACCATCACGAAGGCGGCGACGCCTACTAGGGGCCAGCCGTAGAAAATGCGGCGGGGGAACAAGCGGCGGGGGAGGAACCGGCGGGCGGCGGTCATGGGGTGACCAGGGCCGAGGAGGCGGGCCGGGGGGCGGGAATCCGGGGTTTGCGGGAAATCAGGAACAGCACTGCGCCGAGGCCGTTCAGGGCGGCGAGGGTCAGAAAGGCGGCATCGTAGTCGCCGAAGCGGTCGCGCATATACCCGGCCAGGGGGCCGGCGGCCAGTAGCATGGCGTTCATCGGCAGGGTGGAAATTCCTAGAATCTTGCCGAAGGAGGCGCGGCCGAAGTATTCGCCGCGGATGGCGGTGGTGAGGGGGGTGCGGCCGCCGAATCCGATGCCGAACAGCACGGCGAAAAGGGCGATCATCGCGAGATCCGGCGACAGCACCAGCACCACTACGGCGGCGGCCTGCAAGCCGGTAAAGACGAACAGGGCGATGTTTTTGGGCACCCGGTCGCCGATGTAGCCGCCGGCCAATTGGAACACGATGGAGACCGCGGTGTAGAGGGTGACGATCCAGGCGGTGGTTTGGACGCCGTAGCCCAAATCTTTCATCAAAAGTCCGAACTGGGACATTATGGCGAGGATGATCATAGATCCCAAGCCGTGGCCGAAAGAGATGCACCAGAATGCCTGGGTCTTGAGGGCCTGGCCGACGGTGATGCCGGAGTCCACATCGGCGGCGGTGGTTGCGGGCTGGCCGCCGGTAGCGGCGCGGGCTTCGGTCGGGGCGTCGCCGTCGGGGCGGAGTCCGCGATCTTCGGGGCGGCTGAATATGAACCGGGGCAGGATCAGGGCGCAGACGAACACGATGGCGGCGACCAGCAGGGCGGTGTTGCGCCATCCCAACCGCCCTACGGGTTCGGCCAAATCCCACGGGGCGGGCGGGAGCCACGACAGCCGCCCGATTTCCGGGTCGGTGGTCCAGGCGATGGCCGGGACGATGGTCATGGCGCCGATGCCCATCCCCACCATCACCAAGCCCATCGCCAGCCCGCGGTGGCGCACGAACCAGTGGTTCATCAGCGTCATCAGAGGCACCCAGCCGCCTAATCCCTGCCCCATAGAAAGCAGCACGAAGGCGAGCAGGAACCACCAGAAGTTTTGGGTAAAGGCGAAAAAGACGAATGCGCCCGACAGCGCCAGCAGTCCGACCATCACCATCCGCCGCGCTCCGAAGCGGTCGGCGAGGTAGCCCTCTAGGACGCCGAAAAGCCCGCCCTCGACGCGGGTCATGGTCAAGGCCAGGCCCAGTTGGAAGCGGGACCAGTGGGGGAAAGCGGATTCGATCGCCACGACCCACACCGTGTTGGCGTGGAACACTGGCACCGAGGTCAGCGCCATCACTAGGCCGGCGATGCAGGTAAGCCACCAGCCGTAGAAAACGCGGCGCGGCTTCATGCCGGCCTCCGGGTTGGGGGCGGGGGGGTTGTCGTTGCGAATTTCAGGAAATCGCCTCCGGGGGCGCCGTCCGGGGCGCGGCGGCGCGGGCAATGGCGTTTGTTCGATTTATGCGGATCTGCGATCTAGGGATATGGGGGATAATATTGCGCCGGGTCTATGCCAATCAATAATACCAGTCAATAATACCAGATCCATTGCGGTTGGCGGGAAAATTCCGGGGGCGGGCGGGGATTTCCCAAGCTGCGCCCGGTTATGGTAAATTGGGGGGGCGGCGGTGGCCGCCGGGCGCGGCGTTGATCGTTGGTATGGGGCTTTGGGCTTGGGGGATGGCGATGATGCCGGCCTGTCCGCAGCCGAACCGGGCGATATAGGGAGGACTGATGCAGTACGGAATGTTTATGATGCCCTCGCATCCGCCGGAGCGGGAGATGTATGCCGCTCATCAGTGGGATTTGGACTGCCTGCAACTGGCCGATGAGTTGGGGTTTTCCGAGGCTTGGATCGGCGAGCATTTCACATCGCCGTGGGAGCCGATTCCGGCGCCGGATTTGATGATCGCGCAGGCTCTGATGCGCACCAAGCAGATCAAGCTCTGCACCGGGGTGCATCTGCTGCCGTATCATCATCCGGCGGAGCTGGCTTGCCGGGTGGCGTATCTGGACCACATGGCGCAGGGGCGGTTTATGTTCGGGATCGGCTCCAGCGGGCTGCCCACCGACTACCGCTTGTTTGATGTGGACGGGATGAATGGACAGCACCGGCGGATGACCCGCGAGTCGATCGACATCATCCTGAAGCTGTGGGCCAGCGAGGAGCCTTTTGAGTACAAGGGCGATTTTTGGGATGTGAATTACCCGGAGCCGATGCTGGGGACGCTGCGGTATTTCATCAAGCCGTATCAGAAGCCGCATCCGCCCATCGGGGTGGCGTCGGTGAGCATTGGATCCGAAACCTTGAAAATCGCCGGGGAGCGGGGTTTCATCCCCATGAGTCTGGCGATGAACCACGATTATGTGATCAGCCATTGGGATGCGATCGCCGAGGGCGCGGCTCGCAGCGGGCGCACGCCGCGGCGTTCCGACTGGCGGATTACCCGCGATGTGTGGGTGGCGGAATCCGATGACGAAGCCTACGACGGGGCGGTCAACGGGATGCTGGGGCGGGTTTGGGGCGATTATCTGCTGCCGCTGTTCGATGCTTTCGGGCTGCTTCACGTAATCAAGCATGACTCCAGCGTGCCGGATTCGGCGGTGACGCCGGAGTATATGGCGAATCACGTGTGGCTGGTCGGGTCGCCCGACACGGTGGAAAAGCGGCTGCTCAGTCTCTATGAGATGTGCGGCGGGTTCGGCACTCTGCTCAGTCTGATTTACGACAATGTCGAAAACCAGCAGGGGTGGGAAAAGTCGATGAAGCTGTTCGCCAACGAGGTGATGCCGCGTTTCGCGGAGCTGACGCCGGATTAGGCGCGCGGGCTTGGGGCGCCGGAATTACGGGCTGCCCGTCTCATTCGGGCAGCCGCTTTAGCGGGAGGAGATCTGATGCGCAAAGCGTTGGGTTTGGTATCGGCGGGGTTGGCTTTGATGTTGCTGCTGGCGGTGGCTTGCGGCGGGGATGGGGAGTCGGGGGCGTCGGATACGGTTATCGGGGAGCACATGGTAGCGGAGGCTACGCTGGCGGCGCACTATATCGCGGCGGCGCTGGAGGCGGGGATGACGCCGGCGGAAATCAGCGCCGCGCTGCAAGAAATCGCCGACGGGACGGTGATCAGCGAGTTTTGGATCAGCGACGAAAAGGGGGATGTGGTGTTCAGCAGCGTTCCGGGGACGGAGTTTTCCTTTGGCACGGATCCGGACGCCGACCGGCAGGCGGCGCCTTTCGCCGCGCTGCTTACCGGGCAGGAAACGGCGGTGGTGCAGGATGCGCAGCCCCGGGATCTGGATGGGGCGGTGTTCCGGTATGTCGCGGTGGCGGGGGTTGACGGCCCGCGCATCGTGCAGGTGGGGCTGCGGGCGGGGGAGTAGGGCGGGTTTACTGTGCTGGGTTGTGGGTATGGGGTTTCGCGTTTCGCAGGTGGGGAGGTTGGTCGGCCGTTGGGGTTGTGGTACGCCCCCGCCCTGGCCCTCCCCTGGAGGGGGTTGGGGTTTCCGCCATTTTCGCGGTTTTGGGTTGGGGGATGGAGGTGGGGGTTGGATGTGGGTTTGGGGTTAGTTTGGGGGTGGGGTTTTGGGGTTGGCTAGAGGGGTGTCATATTGTCAAGGGAAAAGTCTTATTATGTGAACACGACCGGGGGGACGCCCCCACCCTAACCCTCCCCATCCGGGGGAGGGGATTTTTTGTTTTCAGCATCGTTATTTGCTCACGGGGGGTTTCCGATGGTGTCTTATTTCGCGGTTTGGGGTTGGGGTTAGTTAGGGGGTGGGGTTTTGGGGTTGGCGATGGGGGACGCCCCCACCCTAACCCTCCCCCGGAGGGGGAGGGGATTTTTGTTTTCCTTGTTTCCGGCCATTTTTCGCGGTTTGGGATTGGGGGGCGGGGTGGGGTTGGTTGTTGGCGGTTGCGGTGGGCTTAATTTGGGCGTAACATTTTTGCCTTAGAATGTTGGCGGGTGGGATTTTTGGTGCCGCGGGCTTAGTAGGGGGATGGTTTTGGTTTCGGGTTTGATGGCGGTGAATGGCGGGGGGTTGGGGGTGGGGTTTTATAGCGAGTGGGAGGATTTGGGGGGGCGGGTTCGGGGGCATTATGCCGGGGTTGGGGGGGCGATGTCGGGGTTGGGGGCGGCGGGGCTGGCGGAACGGTGGGGGCTGGGGCGGCGGCGGGTTGACCGGGAGGCGGTGACTTTTTACCTGGATCCGGGGAATTACCGGGTGATGCCGGTGGATTTTTTGCCCCGGGTGATCCCGCTGGCGCATTGGGAAACCATCGCCGCCGGGGTGTCGCAGCGGATCCGGGCGATTAACCGCTTTCTGGGGGATTTGTATGGGGGCGGGCAGGATGTGGTGCCGGATGAGGTGATGTATACCTCGCAGTATTTCTATCCCGAGGTGCAGGGGTTCCGGCCGCCGGGGGATGTTTTTGTCCAGGTCTACGGGGTTGATTTGGTGCATTTGGGCGAGGGGCGGTATGTGGTTTTGGAGGATAACCTGCGGATTCCGTCAGGCATTTCGTATCAGATCAAGGCGCGGGGGCTGGTGGAGGAGCTGCTGCCGGAGTTCGTGGCAGGGTACGATATTCTGTCTTATGACATTCGCGGGGCGTATTGGGATATGTTTCGCTCCCTGACCGACAATCCCGATCCGGTGTGCGTGTTGCTTACGGACGGCAAGTATGGGGCGGCGTTTTTTGAGCATCGGTACTTGTCGGAATTGCTGGGGATTCCGCTGGTGGAGGGGCCGGATTTGTATGTGGGGACGGACGGGGGGGTGTATGCGCGGACGCTGGATCGGGATGTCCGGGTGGATGTGATTTACCGGCGGGTGGAGGATTTGGATTTGTTCGTTCCGGGGCTGCGGGAGGCGTATCTGAACGGCAAGACGGCGCTGGTGAACGGCATCGGCACCGGGGCGGCGGACGATAAGCTGGTGTTTTTGTGGGTGCCGCAGATGATTGAGCGTTACTTGGGGGAAAGGCCGGTTTTGGGGCAGGCGCAAAGCTATAATCTGGCGGATATGGACAATCGCCGCTTTGTGCTGGAAAACTTGGAGCGTCTGGTGATTAAGACGCGGCAGGGGTACGGCGGGTTGGGGGTGTTCGTGATGCCGGATTTGGGGGCGGCGTACAAGGCGCGGGTAGCCAACAACATTTTGCAGAATCCGATGGCTTTTATCGCTCAGGAGACGTTGGATTTTTCCCAGCATATCGTTTTTAATGAAACGGCGGGCCGGATGGAGCCGCGGCATATCGATTTGCGGGTGTTTGCGGTGCAGAGCGGCGACGGCGGCGTGTCGGTGTTTCCGGGGGGGCTTACGCGGGTGGCGTTGCCCGGCAGCCGAATCACAAATAATTCGTCCGGTGGTTTATGCAAACCGACGTGGGTGGTGCGCCGGACACCGTGACGGCGTCTTTTTTGTACGCGGCGCGGTACGGCTATTCCGATACCGTCATCCACAACGATAATCAGCTCCGCGTTTTCCCTCGGGAGGGCGAGGGGCAGTTTGCTTGCGAGTCGGAATTGTGGTCGGTGCCGGCGGGGCGGGGGGTGGAGTATAAGGATCGGTTCGGCAACCGGGTGCGGCGGCTGCGGGTGGTGGAGCCGCATACGGTTTTCGTGGTGGCGGCGGCGGGGCGGGTGCGCTTGGCTACCGGGTTTCCGGCGGGGGCGGGGGCGATGGGGGATGATGTTCGCATCGGGGCGCTGGAGGGGCTGCCGGAAAGTTTCGAGTATACCGCGATATCGCCGCTGGTGGATCCGGCGGCGTTTGCGGGGCTGGCGGGGAGTATCGCGGACGGCGATGGGGCGCTGCTGGAGGCGGTGAGGGGCGTCATCGGGTGGGTATACGACAACATCGCTTACCGGCGGGGGGGGACGTCGATCAACAGTACGGCGGAGGATGTGCTGGCGGAGGGCGCGGGGGTGTGCCAGGACAAGACGCATTTGGCGCTGGGGTTGCTGCGGGCGCTGAAGATCCCTTGCCGTTACGTCAGCGGGCTGCTTACCGGGCAGACGGGGGAGACGCATTCTTGGGCGGAGTTTTATCATCCGAGGCATGGGTGGCTGGGGGCGGATCCGACTAAGGGGGTGATCCTGCCGCAGGCCAGCGATTATGTGAAGCTGGGGGTGGGGCGGGATTATACCGATGTATCGCCGGTTACGGGTTCGTTTCTTTCTAAGGGGGAGGCGCGGGATATTGCGGCCATCGCCGCGGTTAGCTTGCCGGTTGATGCCGGTATGGCGCCGTCGTCGGATCCCGGGGCGGGGGGGGAGGGGGCGACGCTGGAGGCGGCGCTGGAGTTGCTGGATCAGGCGTATGTGGTGCCGAATGGGGCGGGCGGGGCAAACGCATCTTTGGCGAGGCCGGAGGGATCTGATGGGTGATATTGCGCGGGACGGGGGGGATTCGCGGGGGATCGGGTGGGGTGGCAACCGATGGATTACGGATTCGCGGGTGTATAACCTGGTTTGGCTGGGGCGTTGGATTGAACGGGCGCAGACGATTGCGCGGGTGGTGCGGTGGGCGGCGCGGCAGGAGTTGGGGGAAGGGTCGCAGGATTTGGAGACGGTGCTGCGGATGGCGGCGAGTATCCGGGGGGTGAACCTCGGGCCGGAGGATACGGCGTTGGCGATGCTGCTGACGCGGGACAGTGGGGCGTCGCTGCGGGGGTGTCTGGCGGCGGCGCGGTTTAATGCGACGCAGGTGGCGCCGGTGGAGGTGATACGGGCGATCGGGGCGGCGATTGAGTTGGTGAATGTTGACGGGGGGGCGATTACTACGCCGGCGGAGGTGGCGGAGTTGATGGACGATGTGCTGCCGGCGCTGGAGCAGTTGCATGGGGCGATCGAGGAGGCGTGGTTTCATTCAACGCCGCTGTCGGAGGAGGAGGTTTACCGGCGGTTTGTGCAGCAACAGTAGGATGGGGGGTCTGTTGCCGTTGCCGGGTAGTTCGTTACCATAGGCGCGGCTGGCTCCCGGGATCTGGAGGGCGGTGGTTCCTGCTTGGTCAATTAGCCGCGTCAAAGCGTCTTTCACGGGCGGCGGCTGGTAGTGGGGATGATAATTCCAGTAGGCTGCAATCAGCCCGGGATAGTCCGCTAGCATAAACCCGTAGGAAAAGAATGGTTTACCATCCCCCCGCCGCAAACCGCGGCGCTCGGCCGTTGGCGCGAAGGTTGAATATGCCATTGGCGTATCCGCCGCCATTGGTCAATCCGGCACAACACGTCGGCCAATAGCATATTTTCGGGTTTGTGGGCGGTGGCAAAGAAATTGAATGCCGGCGCAATTTAGTTAGCCTGGTGAAGCTTGTAGTATTCCGATTTTTGCCCCTTAAACCCTTTCCTTATGGTGGGGGGTGAGCCAAAACCTCAGCTTTCCGCTGGTTTGGCAGCGCAACCCCACGCGGTAGCGTCCAACCCCCGGAACATTAACCAGCGCATCGCTTGCCAGTCCGTAATCAGCGTCCCTATCTCCCTCAACTGCCTTAGTATCCCCCGGCGAACAGCTCCGCCAACTTGCCCAACATCAAGGGCCGCATTTTCCGCTCGAACCTGTCGTTCCGACGGTCCATCGCCAACCCTCACTAGTTCGGATTTTCGCCGCAACAGTTCTAGGGTGGGGCATCCTTCGACAAGCTCAGGATGAATTGCCGCAAGCGCGGGATGAGGGCAAGATTGGGATGAATGGCGGCAAGCGCGGGATGGGGGCAAGATCGGGGTGAATGGTCTTTATCGGGCGGCGGGGCGTTGGCGGCGGAGGGGGGCGGTTACTTGGTGCATATAGGTTAGGATTTCTTTTTGGGATTGCCAGAAGCCGGTTTCGTGGTAGGGGATGTTTTGGTTTTGGCAGAAGGTTTTTACTATTGGGCGGGCTTGTTTTAGTTGGTTGCGGGGCATATTGGGGAATAGGTGGTGTTCGATTTGGTAGTTCAGGCCGCCGTAGGCGAAATCGATTACGGGGTTGGGGAGGACGTCGCGGGCGGTCAGGACTTGCTGGCGGAGGTAGTCTAGTTTGGTTTGGGGGTCTAGTACGGGCATTCCTTTGTGGTTGGGGGCGAATACGGAGCCCATATAGAGGCCGGTTAGGGCGCGGTGGATTAGTATGAACAGGGCGGCTTGCCAGGGGGGTAGGAATAGGAACAGGATGGCTAGGTAGATGCCGATTCCGCCGACTACGGCGGCGATTTCGGGGATGGGGTAGCGGACGCGCTCGCGACGGGCGAGGTAGGCGGCGCTGCCCCCTAATAGGCTTAGCGATGTTAGCAGCAACATCGGGTAGAACAAGAAGGCTTGGTATTTCACCAGAAAGCGTAGGGGGCCGCGGGTTTCTAGGGCCTGCTCCTCGGTGAAGGCGAATACGGAGACTTCGATGTCGCCGTCGTGGCCCAGCTGGTTGGGGTTGCGGTGGTGAGTGTTGTGCTTGTCTTGCCACCAACTGGGGGCCATTCCGGTGACCAGTCCGGCTAGGAGCATTACGAGGTCGTTGTTGCGGGGGGAACGGAAAATTTGGCGGTGGCCGGAGTCGTGGCCGATGAATCCGAACTGGGCGAATACGATCGCCAGGAATACGGCGTTGAGCATTTGCACCCATAGCTGGTCGAACAGGGCGATGATGGCGATGCCGGTGGCGAGCATCGCCAGGGCGCCGGCGATTTTGACGGCGTAGTAGCGATATTGCCGGTCCAGCAGCCCTTTGGCGGCGATGATGCGGCGCAGTTGCAGGTATTCTTGGCCGCCGGGGTTGCGGGCGGAAGTTAGGATCGCATCGTCCAGCCGCTGGCGGTTGGCGGCGATATTGGGGGATTGGGGGGCGGTTTTCGGCGTAGCTATGGGCGGGTCTCCTGTCGGGCGGGGGTTGGGGTTGGGGGCTTTGGCACGATCGGGATGATTGCGCGGGGCTAGGGGGTTGAGGGTTGGGCGGTTTGCTCGCGGATGCGGGCGGCGGATTGGCGGAGGGAGTTCAGCACGATGGTGGGCGGGGCGGGGGCGACGGAGGTGTAGTTGACGCCCAGATCCAGCAATTCTTGGGGGGAGAGGCGGAGGGCGGAGTGGTTGACCGGGATGTAGACTTTGGCCTTGCCGACGGCGTTGATGCGGGCGGCGAGGTCGACGAAGGTTTGGCGGAGGCGGGGGTCGTCGGGGTCGGTCATGCCGAGGGCGGTGGATATGTCGGTGGGGCCGAGGGATATGACGTCGACGCCGTCGAGGGCGGCGATTTGTTCGATTTCGTCTAGGCCGCGCTGGTCCTCGGTCATTATGATTAGGAGGATTTCTTGGTTGGAGGTTTGGATGTGGTCGTTCCAGGGGGTGGCGCCGTAGCCGGCGGCGCGGGTGCTGCCGGCGCCGCCGCGCTCGCCCAAGGGGGGGTAGCGGACGGCGGCGACAGCGCGGCGGGCGCCCTCGACGCCCTCGATGTGGGGTACTTGAATGCCCTGGGCGCCGGCGTCCAGTAGCCGCAGGATGGTCTTGGGGTTGTTTTCGGGGACGCGGACGATGGGGGTAATGCCGCAGAGGTCGGCGGTGCGGATCATTTCGCCGACGGTCTGCATATTGAATACGGAATGCTCCAGATCGATAAAGGCGCCGTCGAAACCGGCGGCGGCGATGATTTCGACTACGGCGGGGTCGGCGAAACCTACGTGGCTTACGATGGCGAGGCCGCCATCGCGCATTATGCGCTTGACGCGGTTCTCTTTCATAGCGTTTCCTTCGACAAGCTCAGGATGATTTGCTGGCGGCAGGTTCCGGGGGGTTGGGCTGCCCGTGCGGGGAAAGTGTAAATATGGGGGGCGGGTCTGTCAAATGAGGCGGTCATCCTTCGACAAGCTCAGGATGAATAAGCGGCAAGCTCAGGATGAATAAGCGGCAAGCTCAGGATGAATAAGCGGCAAGCTCAGGATGAATAAGCGGCAAGCTCAGGATGAATAAGCGGCAAGCTCAGGATGAATAAGCGGCAAGCTCAGGATGAATAAGCGGCAAGCTCAGGATGAATAAGCGGCAAGCTCAGGGTTATCGGGGCGGGGGGGCTGCGATTATCTTAACATCGTCGCCGATGGATGCGGGGCCGGGGGTTTCTACGATGGCGTAGATGCCGAAGTAGGGGGCGCCGCGGTTGGTTGGGCGGTAGACTCGCAGCAGGCGGGGGGTGTCGTAGTCGCGGTTTCCGGTGTCGGGGTTGACGGCGGTGATGTTGCAGCGGGGGTCGGGGGCGGTTAGGCGGAGGCGGAGTTGGGGGCCGATGGCGATGATGCCGCCCAGCCAGTAATCCTCGTCGTGGGGGGCGCAGCCGTCTAGGAGGAAGTTGGGGCGGAAACGGCGGGGGTCGAAGCGCCATCCTTCGACAAGCTCAGGATGATTGGGTTGGGCGGTTTGCTCTGGGCGGGTGGGTTTGGCGGCTTGCTCCAGTAGGTCTATGGAGGCTTGGGATAGGATGGATAGGGGGTATTCGTCGTAGGATTGGTTGGGGGTTGCGGTTTTTACTAGGCGGACGGGGCCGCGGCATAGGTGGGATAGGGCTTCGTTCCATTGGCCGGCGACTACATTGCCGGGTACGGGGCGGCCCCAGATTGGGGTTCTGACCGGATCGCCCAATTCTACCGGGGCCGATAGCTGGTTGCCGTCGGGGAAAGTTAGGGTTAGGTGGTCGGTTTCGGGGTGGTATTGGGCGGATACTTGGGCCAGTTGGGGGCGCTGGCGCTGGGTTAGCAGCCGGCCGGCGCCGTCGATCAGATGGAAGCGGCGGTCGTCGGCGATCCCGGCGGGGCCGGCGAATACCGAGGTTCGCGGCTGGAGGGCTAGGGATTTGACCGCCGCGGTGTAGATGGCGCTGATGGTGGGCAATTTTCTTTCCCGTTGGGAGGGTTATGGCGGGTTACTCGGCTTTTCCCTTTGGGGCGGCTATTCCGTGGGGGCGGGGCGTTGGGCTAGGGTGGCCTGGATTTGCTCCGGTTGGCCGTTGCGGAGGATGGTGAAGGTTACAGTGTCGCCGGGGCTGGTGGAATAGGTCAAGTAGGCGATCAGCTCTTTGGTGCCGGCGATTTCGTGGTTGTTGACGGCGGTTATGATGTCGCCGCCGGCGGGGTAGTCCTGGCCGTCGGGGGCGGCGATGGTGGAATCGGAGGGGCGGAGGCCGGCTTGGGCGGCGGGGCTGCCGGGGACGACTTCGCTGATCAGCACGCCGCGGGCGGCGGGGGGCAGGCCGGCCAGCCGGGCGTAGGCGGCGTCCACCGTGCTGATACGGACGCCCAGCCAGGAATACTTGAATTCGCCGTCGGCGATGAGGGAGGGGATTACGCGGCGGGCGATGTTGACCGGGACGGCCATGCCGACGCCGGAGGAGACGCCGGTGTTGCTCATGATGCTGGTGTTGATGCCGATGACCCGGCCCTGGCGGTCCAGCAGGGGGCCGCCGGAATTGCCGGGGTTGACCGCGGCGTCGGTCTGGATTACTTCGGGGATGCTGAATTGGCTGTTGGCGGATACCATGCGGCCGACGGCGCTGACGATGCCGGAGGTCATGCTGAATTCTTGGCCGAAAGGCGCCCCGATGGCTACCGCGATCTGGCCGGGGCGCACATCGTCGCTGTCGCCCAGCATCGCCGGGCGGAGGCTTCGTTCATTGGTATCGGCATCCGCCGGATCCGCGTCGGACGGATCCACTTTGATGACCGCCAGGTCGGAGTAGGGGTCGGCGCCGATTACTTCGGCCTGGATGCGGGTGGAGTCGGAAAAGTAGACGGTGACCGTATCGGCGCCGTCGATTACGTGGTGGTTGGTTACGATGTGGCCTTGGGCGTCCCAGACGAAGCCGGAGCCTTGGCCCCAGAGAAATTCGTCAAATTCGTCGGGGAGCCGCTCCTGTAAACCGTCGGGGATGCTGCGGCCGCTGCGGACGCGGATGTAGACTACCGAGGGCAGAACATCGTCGTAGACGCCGGTCAGGGTTTGCTCCCAAGCGGCGACGATTTCGCCGGGGGACAAGGTGGCCGGCGGGGGGTTGGGCTGGGCCGCGGCGGTCGGCTGGGCGGCGGGGGGCGTCGGGGCGCTCGGTTGCGCCGAGGCGGGCTGGGCGGTGGCGGAAGTGGGGGCGGGGGCGGCGGCCTCGTTGGACACGGCGACCAGTCCGGCGGCGGCGGGGGGGCGCGTCGTGGCGGCGGGATTCTGGGCGGCGGTGGGGGGCGCGGAATCGGGGGTTGCCGATGCGGCGCCGTTGCCGCCGGAGCAGGCGGCGAGGGCGGCGGCCAGGGCCAGTAGCAGCAGGGGCAAGAGCGCGGCTTGCTTTAGGGCAATCAGGGAAATTTGGGGCGTCATCGCAGGCACCACTCCCTAGATTAGTATGCGCTAATTGATACGCCGGGGCGGGCGGCGGCGGATTTATGGGGGCGGGTGCGGGCGGTCTGCGGGCATTCACGATACCGGCGAAATGCGCCAAGAATTGCCCCTTGCCCCAATCATCCTTCGACAAGCTCAGGATGATTAGGGGGTAGCTCAGGATGAAAGGGAAGTTCGAGATGAAAGGGGGTGAATTGCCGCCGCTGGGCATTGTGTGCTATATTTTCGGCTCAGGTCATTCTGTTAGGATGGTTCTGTTTCATTTGCCGGGCAGCTACGGCGCGGTTCAGATTTTCTGATGGGGAGGTATCCGGCTGATGGTTGATCTTCGACGGGCGGCGGCCATTGTTGGGGTGCATGAACACGTTACCCGGTATGCGCCGGACAAGAGCGAGTTGCAGATTCAGGGGGAGAGCATTATCAAGGCGCTGGAGGATGCCGGGCTGGCTAAATCCGATGTGGACGGGTTGTTTACCGCGTCGATGTCGGTGCGCAACAGCGGGCTGAATTTGGCAGATTATCTGAATATGTACCCCAAGCACGTGGATAATACCACGGTGGGGGGCGGGTCTTTTGAGTTTCATTTGGCGCACGCGCTGAATGCGATTCACGCGGGGCGGATTAACTGCGCGGTGATTACTTATAGCACTCTGGCCCGGTCGGGCGGCGTGTCGGTGGGCACCGGCGGGGTGGGGCGGTTCGGGCATCCGCGGCTGGATCCGTCGCCCGACAGTTTTGAGGAATTGTATGGGCTTACCACGGTGGGGCTGTATGCGATGATCGCGCAGCGGCACTTTTACCAGTTCGGCACTACGCCGGAACAATTGGCGGAAATCGCGGTTGCGGTGCGGCATCACGCTTCGATGAATCCCGATGCTTTGTTTCGGGATGAGATAACGGTTGACGATGTTTTGCGCTCGCGGGTGATTTCGTCGCCGTTGCATTTGATGGATTGTTGCGTGATTACCGATGGCGGCGGGGCGGTGGTGGTGGCGTCGCCGGAGGTGGCGCGGGGCTGCCGGCACAGGCCGGTTTGGGTGCTGGGGACGGGCGAGGCGGTGGCGCATCAGGGGGCGGGCAAGCGGGATTTGGTGTACATTGCGGCGAAACAAAGCCACGAACCGGCTTTCGCCGGGGCGGGCGTTGCCCACGCCGACATTGATATGGCGATGATTTATGATTCGTTTACCATCACGGTGCTGGAAACGTTGGAGGATTTGGGGTTTTGCGAAAAGGGCGAGGGGGGGCATTTCGTCAGCGGCGGGCGGCTGAAAATCGGCGGGGAATTGCCGATCAATACTGATGGCGGGGGGTTGTCGTCCAATCATCCGGGTATGCGGGGGATATTTCTGCTGATGGAGGCGACGCGGCAGTTGCGCCACCAGTTCGCCGGGACGCCGCGGCAAGTGCCGGATTGTAAAATCGCTTTGTGCCACGGCACCGGGGGGGCGCTTGGTTCCCGGCATAGCGGCGGCACGGTGATTTTGGGACGGGATTAACGTTTGCCCGTTGCGGGGAAAATCATTACTTTTTCCGGGGAAACATTTTCCGGGGAGACATTAACTTTCAGTCTGAGTTGGTCGAAGGAGATTTGTAATGCCCGATTGGAACAAGCCGTTGCCGACGGTGGTGGGCGAAACTCGCGCTTATTGGGACGCTTGCCGCCGGGGGCAATTGTTAATTCAGCGCTGCGAAAAGTGCGGGGAATACCAGTTTTATCCGCGGGGCATCTGCGCCCATTGCTGGACGGAAAGTCCGGCTTGGGTGGTTGCCAGCGGCAAGGGGACGGTGTGGACTTACACCGTGACTTATCAGAACCGCACTACGGGTTTTGACCAGGGGCCTTATGTTTTGGCGCTGGTGGAGCTGGAGGAGGGGGTGCGGATGTTTACGAACATTGTTGATTGCGATCCGGGGCAGGTTCAGATCGGGATGGCGGTGGAAGTTACTTTTCAGCGGGCCACGGATCAGATTAGCGTTCCTTACTTTCGGCCGGCGGCGCAGTAGCGAGGGGTGGCGGTAGTGGACTATTGGCTCTCGGCGGGGTCGCCGAAGCGCAGGGCATCGCATTGTTGCTGGTCGGCTTCGGCGAGTTCCGGCTGGTCGTTGAACAGGTAGACTAGGGAGCGCTGTCCGTAGTAGATGCCGTTGTCGGGGGCGAGTTGGATGGCTTGGGTAAGGTCGGCGATGGCTTGGTCGTAATCGGCGACTTCGTACCAGGCGCAGCCGCGGTTGTACCACGCTTCGGCGTAGTCGGGGGCGAGTTCGATGGCGGTGGAGTAGTCCTGGATGGCGCGGTGGTATACGCCGTTGCGCCCGTAGCGGTTGCCGCGGGCGAGGTAGCCGGCGGCGTCTGCGGGTTCCTCGGCGTGTCGGCGTTGAAAGGTCACGATGCCCCCCAAATTGCCAATAAATCCGCAAATAAAATCGTATTTCCGGTTATGCCTATAGGGTATTATGGCGGAATGATGCAAGCAACCCGCTATCGGATGTATGTAGACGAATCCGGCGACGATGTGATGGAGCCGGGCAAGTGGGTCAACCCGGAGTCGCGCTATCTGGGGCTGACCGGCGTGGTGATGGACAAAGAAATTTACCGGACGCGCACGCACCCGGAGTTTGAAGCCCTCAAGCAGGAGTTTTTTCCGCACGACCCGGATGAGCCGGTGATCTTGGTTAGAAATCAAATCGTCCGCAGGCAAAAGGGGTTTTGGCCGCTGAAGGATCCGGGAATGGCGGCCTCATGGGAACATAAAATCCTCCGGCTTTTCGACAGCTATGTCAGCGGGATCATTACGGCGGTTTTAGATAAGGACGCATTCCGGCAGGTTGCCTTGTCGGGGGATAGGCGGCCTTATAGCTATTGCGTGAATGTCTTGACGGAAAAATATGGTCAATGGTTGGGGGACATTGGCGGAATTGGGGATGTGATGGTTGAATCCCGGGCCGGGAGGGCCGATATGCAACTGAAAGGGGATTTCCAGAGGTTTATGGAGGGCAATCCCAGTCTTTCGACGGTTAGCAGCCACCAGATTAAAGTGAAATCCAAAAGCGCCAACATAACCGGCCTTCAATTCGCTGACCTGCTGGGGTATCCGTCGGTGAGAGGTATATTGCAGGAGAATGGCCGCGACTTGGGCAATCCGCCCAGCAACGCTACCCTCCGGTTCATCGAAGCGATTCAGCCCAAGTACGTCCAGAACGGAAAGGCGTTTTTGTCGTAACCGGCTTGACAAACAAAAGGGAGGCCCTGCGGCCTCCCTTCTGCGCCAGTCCTAGCGACTGACCACCTCCAGAACAACTGGATTGACAGGATTATAGCAATCCGGTCGTACCTTGTCAACCCCCCGTCAACCCCGATTTTCCTTACATCACGGAGCGGACGAGGCCGCCGTCTACCAGTATGGTTGTGCCGGTGATGTAGGTGGAGCGTTCCGATGCCAGGAAAGCTACTAGGCTGGCCAGCTCGGCGGGTTGGCCGATGCGGCCCAGGGCGGTGTCGGCGGCGCGTTGGGCCAGGGCGTCATCGACGCTGATGCCGAGTTCGTTGGCGCGGGCGGTTACGTTGGATAGCATCCGCTCGCTGAGGATGGAGCCGGGGCAGACGTTGTTGACTAGGATGCCGTCGCGCCCGACTTCGTCGGCGAGGCTCTTGGCGTAGGCGACCACGCCCATGCGGGTGGCGCCGGAGAGGGCGAGGTTGGGGATGGGGTTGTAGACGGTGCTGGCGAGGATGTTGATGATGCGTCCGCCGCCGCGCTGCCGCAGGTGGGGGATGCTCTCGCGGCACATCCGCCCGAAAAAGATCAGCGACCGTTGCACCGCGGTTTCCCATTGCTCCTCGGTGGCGGCGGCGGAGCGGGCGAGGGGCGGGCCGCCGGAGTTGTTGACCAGCACGTCAATGCCGCCGAACCGCTCCAGGGTTGCCGAAATCAGGCCGGTTATGCTTGCCAAGTGGTCCAGGTCGGCGGGGTAGGTCAGCACTTCGCCGCCGGTGGATTCGCGGATTTCGGAGGCCGCCTGCTCCAAATCGGCGGCGGTGCGGCTGCATATAACGACTTTCGCGCCTTCCTCGGCCAGGGTTTGGGCGCAGGCCCGGCCCAAGCCTTTGCTGGCGCCGCCGATGATTGCCACTTTGTCTTTCAGCCCCAAGTCCATGCCAACGCCCTCATCCCGCCCCGGTGCCGGGGGCGGCTATTCTACCGGATGTTGGTGATTATATCAGTATGCGTTGCCGCGTCCAATGTCTGCCGTCAAAGGTGGGCAAACTGATGACAGCAGGGAGTTGACCAAAGGCAGCGATTATCCTACCCTTGTATCCCGCTCGGCGAGGCAAGTCCAAAGGATGGTTGAGGGGAAAGGATGCAAAATCAGCGAACCAGCATCTATGCAAAGCCTGCTACGCAGGTCAACATCCGGTACTTGAGCGATTTCGAGATAGTGCCGTGGGAGTACGAAATTCGGATTGATTGGGAAGGGCGCAATATCGGCTGCCTGGTGGCGGACCACGTGATCGACACCGAGCGGAAGGTTGTGCCGGTGTGGGTGTGGGATTCGGGCGGGGAACAGATACTTTTCGAGCTGCCCGGCGAGGATGTCAACGCCACGGGGCGGAGGTTGTGGGCTTCGCGGGAATGGCTGGAACGAGTGAGGGCGGAGTGAGGCTGGCGAACAGCGCAATTCTGCGCGAAATCGAGGATGGAAATCTGGTGTTCGCCCCGGAGTTGGGCGAGGGTAAAGTCGGTCCCAGCTCGGTAGACTTGACTCTATCCGACACTTTCCACGTTATTGGGTCCAGGTTCCGGGAGCAACGGGAGGCCGGTATAGCCAGCGTTATTGAGCTTGTTCAATACGATTGGCCCGAGTTTGTCCGTATATCCGGCGAACAGAAAAGGGTCAGCTCTGACGAATTTTTCGAGATTCCCGTCGGCGAGCTGGTAATCGGATATACTCGCGAATCGGTTAGTCTGCCCCGGCATTTGGGCGGGCGGATTGACGGCAAGAGCAGCATCGCCAGAATTGGGCTGTTCGTGCATATATCCGCGCCTACCATTCACCCCGGCTGGAATGGTCGAATCGCGCTGGAGTTCTATAATGTCGGCCCTCTGCCGATCCGGGTGCGGACCGGGGATACCATCTGCCAGCTTATCCTGGAGCGGGTTGAGGGGGAGGGGCTTTACCGGGGGCAGTTTCAGGCTTGATCGATTGCGACGGTCTGGGTTCCGGCGGGTGAGGTTATGGCGCAATTTCTTGATGATGCTGAGGTGCGGGGGATTGAGCGGGGGGCGGTGGAGCTGGCTTGCGGGGCGGGGGAGATTTTGGCGGCTCAGTTCGGGCGGCGCATCGCGGTGGAGTTTAAGGATCAGCAGCAGCGGGATCCGGTGACCGCGGCGGATAAGGCGGCGCAGGCGTTTTTGGCGGCCGAAATCGGGCGCCGCTTTCCGGGACACGGGGTCTTGGGGGAGGAGGCTACGGAGGCGGAGCAGCAGTCGGAGGAGCCGGCGCGGGATACTTTGTGGGTGCTGGATCCGTTGGACGGCACTACTAATTTTCTTAACGGGTTGCCGGTTTTCGCATCGTCCATTGGGGTGCTGCACCGGGGGCGGGCGGTGGCGGCGGCCCTGTATTTGCCCTGGCCCTCGGCGGGCGGGGGTTTCGTGTTGCATTGCCGCAAGGGGGGCGGGGCTAGAATCGTGTCATCCCTGGCGGGCGGCGGCGGGGGCGACGGTGTGGCGGCGCGGGTGCTGGAGACGGAGCGGCCGATCCCTAACCGGCTGGTTGGGCTGCCGGGGTATTTCGGGGTTGCCAACCGGTTCGCCGGGGGGCTGGAGGGCAAGGCGGGGGAGCCGCGGACTACGGGCAGCATCGCTTACGAACTGGCGATGATTGCCCGGGGGGTGATGCAGTATGCCATTTTTGGCGCCCCGCGGATGTGGGATATGGCGGGCGGGGCGCTGGCGGTGCAGGAAGCGGGCGGCGCGGTGATGACCCGCTTTCGGGGCGAAAAGCGCTGGCATCCGCTGGATAGCCTGGTGCCGTCTTGGGACGAAAGGACGCCTACTATGAAGGAACTTCGCGCTTGGACGGCGCCTCTGGTGGCGGGAAACCGGCACTTGGCGCCGCTAATCGCCAACAATGTGCGGCGGCGGTTCAGCTTGAAAGCCAGGCTACGGCCTTTGGCTAAAGCACTGTCAAAAAAGCGGGGAAAATCGCGGCGATAAGGGCAATTCATTCGGCCAATGCGTTGCCCCCTACGGGGGCGCATTGGCCGCAGGCCGCAAGCGGCAAGGGGCAAGGGATTGGGGTTGACTGAGCGTATGGGCGAGTTATAATCGGGGTGCGGCATCAAAGGATGGCAGATAACCGCCTCGACCGAAGGGCGGTCCAATTGAAGGCCGGATAGGCTCGATTAGGATGCGATGCCCGGATGTCAGATAACCGTCTCCACCGGGGGGCGGCACGATTGAAGGCCGGATAGCTCGATTAGGATGCGATGCCCGGATGGCAGATAACCGCCTCCGCCGGGGGGCGGCACGATTGACGGAAAGCTAAACGCACCTAATCGGTCAGCGGCGCGAAGTCGGGGCCTGACATTGGTTCGTGGGCGCCGAGGCGGCCGGATAGCTCGATCAGTACGCGATGCTCGGAGGGGGCGGGGAGGGGGTTTACTTGTATCACTTTTGCCTGGCAGGAACCGGGGGATTGGGCTAGGGCTAGGGCTAGGGCCAGGTCGTGGGCTAGGTAGCGGGGCGACCAGCCGATCATTTGGTAGTCGGTGGTTTGGATTTGGACGGCTAACTCGTTTAGCGGGTTGGTGACCTCCAGGGCTAGGTATAGGGTTTCGTTGGATTGCAGATGCTCCAGGCGTTCTTGGGCGGGTTTGCTGGTGTGGCGTCCGCCGTGGAGGAAAAAGCGGCAGGCGAAATCGCCGTTGGGCTGTTTGACGATTGGGGGGAAAACTTCGTAGAAATCGGTGACGCGGCGGCCGCCGCTTACCGCCATCATATCTATGGGGTCGTTGTCCTCGGTCAAGGCTAGGGACTTTAGGTAGGTCTTGAAGTCCGGGCGGCTGGGCCACATAACGCGGTTGCGGAATGTGGGGAACAGTTTGGTTGACTTATAATCGCCATCCAAGCGGGGGAAAGATACGATCAACGGGAATCCGGCGGCTTCTTTGGCCCGCTTGGCGCCGCCGGTGTAGCGGAATCGGTATTTTTCGTTTTCAACGTCGGCGTCCAAGCGGCCTATGGGGTACCACTGCCGGCTAGGGCCCCGGTCTTGCCATGCCATAAACAGGGTTTTTTCTGCCATATCAGGCAACCTCCCGCAACTGGGCGCAAGTGTAGCGCATTAGCTCAAAGGCGAATAGCTTTGCCGTGGGCGTTATCCAACCGCCCGGTATGGAATCGATAATATCGCGCAACGATGATTCATTCAAGTCGTTCAGCTTGGCGAGGGCTGGACGGAATAAATCCGGGTATTCGGGGGTTGCCAGTCTTATTAACTACAGGGGGCTTGGGCCGCGCTTGCTGACGTTGTTCCAGTATACTTGTCCGCGAGCTTTTTCCGCGTATTCGCTTACGCGGTTATTGGCTAATAATAGATCTCGGCGCTTGTCCATAAGCTCGCGGCCCAAAGATGAACCGTGATCGTAGGATGGGGCTAGATATTCCGTATGATGATCAGCGTTGATTAGCTGCAATGTTCCCCAATTTTCGGAATGTCTGTCGGTGTTTCCGACTATAGCATCCAGCACCAAATATCCGGCTAATTGACATGTGGCGTTGGCGGCTTCGGCGGCAATCTTAAATGTGCGGTCCAGGGCAATCCATATATTGCTTAATGTATGGTCGGTTGAGTGAAAATTTCGCTCGGCCGAATCGTAATCTGACAATGCTCTGGAAAGAACTTCGTTGCCGTGAGTCAAAATGCGATGGTCGCCGGTGAATGATTTTGTTGCGGAGCCGCGGTTTCCTTGAAATTCGGCCAGGTCTACTTTGGCGCAGGCAATCCCCAGATGCGCGGCGGCTTCGGCGGTTATTTTTTCCGCCCAATGTTCGCCGCGGTCTGCTCTCGGGTATTTGAATAGCCAGTATGTTTCCGGCTGTTCCGGGCGGGCGTACCAGAATTTGGGCTTGGTGCCCATTTCCTCTATTTGCGGCGCCCACTCTGGTATCACTTGAATGATGGGGTAGTATTCGGCCACTAAGCGGATACCTCCGGGGGGTTGGGTTTTGGCGTTATATACGCAAGGCGTTGACTGGAACCAGAGTTTCCGCGACCGGGTTTATGCCTAACCCCAGGATTTCCAGGGTGGTGGCGCCGATCAGCGGGGTTGTGTCGTCGGGGGCGAATACTACCGGGACGGTTTTTTCGCGGTCGTTAATTCGCACGCGGGTCTCGCCTAGCGGGTATTCTACAATCCGGTTGTCGGGCAGCTCGAAATTGCGGGTTGTTTCCCGTTCGATCCGCAGTTCGTCCAGCATACTCTCGGGCAGGGAGGTGTAGCTGGAGCCGGTGTCTACTAGGGCGTCGATGGGCGCGTATCGCTCGCGGAAGCGGTCGGCTACCTGGATTGTGATGTAGAACGTTGACATTGTGGCGTTCTCCTTTGGCGGTTAGGCGGTGTCGGGGGTCCAGCCCCAGGGGCGGGGGCCCCAGGCGGCTTCGAATATTTGGCCGCGCTTGATGGACATTACCGGGGTTACTGCCTGGTTGGAGGGGCGGGAGTCGCCGATTACGTCGTAGACGATCCAGTCGCCTTCCTGGATGTCTAGGATTGAGATGTCGGCTTGTTTGCCGGGGTGTAGGGTTCCCAAGCGGTCGGATATGCCGACGGCTTGGGCCGGGTTTTGGGTACACATCGTTACTACTTGGTCGAAGGTGAAGCCGAGGGTTAGGAAGCGGGTCATCATTTCGGTCATGCTGTGGACGGTGCGGGCGCGGCCGGGGACGGTTAGGTCGGTGCTGATGCAGTGGGGGAGGACGCCCTGGTCGATGACGCGCTCGCCGACGGCGAAACTGAAGTTCATCCGTCCGTGGGCGGTGTCGAGCCAGACGCCGCGCTCGTGGGCTTCGCGGGCTTCGGGGACCAGCTTGCCGTCGGCGTCCAGCACGCCGCCGGGGTTGGCGGTGAAATAGTGGGTTACGATGTCGCCCGGCTCCAAGAGGGGCAGCAGTTCGCGGATTACGTTGGCGTCGTAACGCTTTTCGGTGTCGCCGATATGCACCATCAGGGGGACGCCGGCTGCTTGGGCGGCGCGTTTGGCGAGGCGGGGCATTTCCATGCCCATAATTTCTAGGGCGGGGGAGACCATCCGGGCTTTGACGCCGGAGATGATGCCTGGGTTTTCGGTGATGGTTTGGATGGTGTGGTCGAGGTTGATGCTGGCGGGGCTGAAGATGTCGGGGGTGGTGGCGAGTCCGGTGCGGCAGATGTGGAGGAAGCAGATGATTTCGGTGTCGGTGTTGGGCAGGATGTGGCGGGGGAAGCCGCCGAAGGTGTCGCAGCCGGAGCTGCCGGCGTCGACCATCGTGGTGACGCCGGCGCGGACGCCGCCGATGTCGGGGTCGACGCCGTTGGCGTTGACCCCGGCGAAAACGTGGGTGTGGAGGTCGATCAGGCCGGGGGTGACGATCTTGCCGCGCACTTCGACCACCTGCGATGCCTCGGCGGGGTCGATGGACGGGGCAATGCGGGCGATTTTGCCGTCCTCGACGGCGATGTCGTTGATGTGGTGGAGGTTTTGGGAGGGGTCGACTACGGTTCCGCCTTTAATCAGCAGGTCATACATCGTTATCGCCTCCTGTTGGCATTCGGCCAGTGCGTTGCCCCCTACGGGGGCGCACTGGCCGCAAGGGATTGTTAGTTGTTGAACATTTCGCCGACGGATAAGCCCTTGTGGATGCGGAAGATGGCTTCGCCGAGCAGGGGGGCGACGGATAGGACGGTGAATTTGCCGTTGCGTTTTTCGGGGCCGATGGGGATGGTGTCGGTGACTACGATTTCGCTGAAGGCGCTTTGGGCCATTATTTGCGGGGCGCTGCGGGACAGGACGGGGTGGGAGGTGCAGCAGTATACCTGCTGGACGCCGTGTTCGAGGAGGGCTTGGGCGGCGTTGGCGACGGTGCCGCCGGTGTCGATTTCGTCGTCGAAAGTTAGGGCGGTTTTTCCCCGGACGTCGCCGATGATGTTCATCAGTTCGCTTTGGCCGCTGTTGTCGGTGCGGCGTTTTTCGATGATGGCCAGGGATGCGGACAGCCGGGCGGCGACGTCGCGGGCTTTTTTGCTGATGCCGATGTCCACGGCTACGACTACCAGATCCTGGATGCCTTTGTCGGCGAAGTATTGGGTCAGGATGGGGACGGCGGTTAGTTCGTCCACGGGCATATTGAAGAAGCCCTGCACTTGGGCAGCGTGGAGGTCGACGGTGAGCATCCGGTCGGCGCCGGCGGCGGTGAGGAGGTCGGCGACGAGGCGGGCGGTGATGGGGACGCGGGGTTGGTCTTTTTTGTCGGTGCGTCCGTAGCCGTAATAGGGGATGACGGCGGTGATGCGGCCGGCGGAGGCGCGTTTGCAGGCGTCGATCATTATCAAGAGTTCCATTAGGTGGTCGTTGACCGGGGCGCAGGTGGGCTGGATGATGAAGACGTCGCGCTGGCGGATGTTTTCGAGGATGCGGACGAAGGTGTTGTCGTTGGCGAATTTGAAGACGTCGGCGGCGCCCATGGGGATGCCCAAGTAATCGCAAACCGACTGGGCCAGCTCCGGGTGGGCGTTCCCGGTGAACACTACCAGCTCGTCGTGAATACTGACCATCTCCGGCCTCCTGCGGCATTCGGCCAATGCGCTCAACGCTTGACGGGGTTCGGCTACGGGGGCGCATTGGCCGCAGGGTGTGGGGCGGCGGCGGGGTGGGGTTTCGGCGTTGGGGGATTATAGCATAGGGGGGCGGGTGGGGGGCGGGATTTGGCTTTTGCGGTGAATAGGGGGCGCAATTTACGCAAAAAATGCGTAGAATATGCCGTGCGGGGCAAATCAAGGTTGCCCCGGCCTATGGCGTTCTGGGGCTTTTGCGGTGAATAAGGCCGTAATTTACGCATTTTTTGCGTAATTTACGGCAATCCTGGGGAACCAGGATATTTCTCTAGCGGGGGATTGGGGGTATAATCTACGCAAGAGGTGCGTCAAATGTATATTTATCAGCAATATGAATGGCCCAGGCTGGAATGGCGGGGCGAAGAATTGGCGGATAGTTTGGCGGAAGTGCGCTACCGGCAGGGGTTGCTGCTGGGGCGGATGGAGTCGCTCGGTTTTGTCCTGCGGCAAGAGGCGATGCTGGATACGCTTACCGTGGATGTGGTGAAAAGCAGCGAAATCGAAGGCGAGATACTGGATGCGGGGGAAGTCCGCTCCTCGGTAGCCTGGCGGCTGGGGATGGACATCGGCGGACTGCCCTCCGCCGACCGCAATGTGGAAGGCATTGTAGATCTGATGCTGGATGCGACGCAGAATTACGCCGATCCTTTGACCGATGAGCGGCTGTTCGGGTGGCACGCGGCGTTGTTTCCTACCGGGCGGAGCGCGGGGAAACCGATCACCGTGGGGGGATGGCGGGATGATGCCTACGGCAAGATGCAGGTGGTTTCGGGGCCTATCGGGAAAGAGCGGGTGCATTACGAGGCGCCGGATGCGTCCAGGGTGGCCGGGGAGATGCGGGCTTTTTTGGACTGGTTCAATGCGCCGTCGGGTATTGATGCGGTGCTGAAGGCCGGGTTGGCGCATCTGTGGTTCGTCATCATTCACCCTTTTGACGATGGCAACGGGCGCATCGGCCGGGCGGTTTCGGATATGGCTTTGGCGCGTTCCGATGACAGCCCGCAACGGTTTTATAGTATGTCGTCGCAGATTCGCCGGGAGCGTAGGGCTTACTATGATGTTTTGGAGCGGACGCAAAGGGAAACGGTGGACGTTACCGCGTGGATGGCGTGGTTCGTGGGCTGTTTAGGGCGCTCGATAGAAAGCGCGGAGGCGACATTGGACGCTACGATGCATAAGGCGCGGTTTCGGGAGCGCATTGCCGGGGTTCCTATGAATGAGCGGCAGGGCAAGGTAATCGCCCGGCTGATGGACGGGTTTGAGGGCAAGCTCACTACCGCCAAGTGGGCCAAGCTGGCGAAGTGTTCCCATGACACCGCTTTGCGGGACATAACCGGGTTGGTGGAGCGGGGCATTTTGGCCCGCAACCCGGAAGGGGGGCGCAGCGCCAGTTACCGGCTGGTTAATGATTAGCCGCGGTTGTGCTATCATAGTTGCCGGTTTTGATGCGAGGAGGGATGGTTTGGAGGTATTGCTGAGTTCGCCGCGGGGGTTTTGCGCCGGGGTGGTGCGGGCGATTGATGTGGTGGATGTTTGCCTGCGGCGGTATGGGCCGCCGGTGTATGTCAAGCATCAGATTGTGCATAACCCTTATGTGGTCAAGGGTTTGGAAAGCCGGGGGGCGATTACGGTGGAGGAACTGGACGATGTGCCGGAGGGTTCGCTGGTGGTGTTTTCGGCGCATGGGTCGCCGCCGGAGGATTTTGAGAAAGCCGAAGCCCGCAAGCTGCGGGTGATCGACGCCGTTTGCCCGCTGGTCACCCGGGTGCATAACGAAGCCAAGAAGTACAGCCGCGAGGGGCGGCGGGTGCTGCTGGTGGGGCATCGGGGGCATCAGGAAGTGCGGGGGACGATGGGGCAGGTGGAGATGACGCTGGTGGACGATAACGCCCCTACGGAATTGCCGGATTGGGGCGGCGATGAGGAGATCGCGGTGTTGACGCAGACCACGCTGTCGGTGCGCGACACTGCGCGGTCGATCGAATCGATCCAGTCGCGCTTTCCCCAGGCGCTGGTACGCAACGACATTTGTTACGCCACGACCAACCGGCAGGATGCGGTGACCAAGATGGCGGACAGCGTGGATTTGGTGCTGGTGATCGGGGCGCAGAATAGCTCCAACTGCAACCGGCTGCGGGAGGTGGCGGCGGCGCAGGGGGTGCCGGCGCATCTGATTAACGGCCCGGAAGAAATCATCCCGCAATGGCTGCATGGCAAGGAAAGGGTGGGGATCACCTCGGGGGCGTCGACGCCGGAGGTGCTGGTGGAAAGCGTGATTGAGGCGCTTAACCCGGAGCGGGTGACCATCTTGGACGGGGTGGAGGAAGACGTTTCTTTTACGATGCCCCGGGAATTGCGCTGAGTATGCGGTCTTGCCCCTGTAGGGTGAACCGGGCGGGCCGCTGATGGCGTCGGCGGGCGATGGGGGGGGCGACCGCCCGGCCGCTCCCGCCGCCGGGTCCGGGACGGATGCGGGGGGGCCGTTCCGGCTGGAGTCGTTGCGGCGGCGGATCATATCCCTGCCGGCGCTGGTTTCGTTGCTGGTGGCCGGCGGGTTTTTGGTGTTTTTGGTTACGCGGTTCGATGTGGATTTGGCGGAAACTTGGGCGCAGGTGCGGGGGGCCAATCCCTGGCTGCTGGCGGCGGCTTTCGCGGTGCATTACACCACGTTTCTGTTCCGGGGCGCCCGGTGGCGGATATTGTTGCAACAGGCGTCGGAACACGACGGAGGGGATGCCGCGCCGGTTCCGGGGGTGTTGTATTTCAGCCATCTGGTGCTGCTGGGGTGGTTCGTGAACTCCATCGGCTGGCTGCGGTTGGGGGATGCGTTCCGGGCGTATCTGTATCAGGAGGATTACGGGGCGGCGTTTTCGGGGGCGATTGGCACGGTGTTGTCGGAGCGGGTGCTGGATGCGGCGCTGGTGGTGATCTTGCTGCTGGCGGTGTCGCCGTTCCTGCTGGGGGTGGGCGATGACAATGTGGCCTGGGCGGTGCTGGGCATCGCGGCGGCGCTGGCGGGGGGGCTGCTGGCGGCGCTGGCGACGATGCTGTGGGCGCGGGGGCTGGTGTCGCGGCTGCTGCCGGGCCGGCTGGCGCCCTTTTACCAGCGGTTTCACGATGGGGCGATGAGCGGACGCCACAAGCTGCTCCAAACCACGCTGCTGGGGCTGATGGGATGGACGGCGGAGGCGGGGCGGAAGTATCTGGTGGCGCTGGCGTTGGGCTTTGACCTTAGCCCGGCGCTGATTATATTCCTGACGCTGGCCAGCTCGCTGCTGACGCTGGTGCCTACGCCCGGCGGGTTGGGGGCGGTGGAGTCGGGGGTGGCGGGGCTGGCGGTCCGGTTGTCGGCTTTGGGCAAGGAATCGGCGACGGCGCTGGTGCTGGCGGATCGTTTCATTACTTATATCAGCACGATTATTGTGGGGGCGATTGTGTTCGCCGCCCGTCCGGTGTTTCGGCGGCGGCGGGGCGGGGCGTGAACCGCCGATGTTGTATACCGCCAGTTTCTATGAACCGGCGCATTGGGTAGGGGCGCGATACCGGGTATCGCGGGGGCATCCGCGGGGGCGGAGGGCGGATTGGGAGTTGCTGCCGGCGTTGTATCCGTCCCGGGCGTTGCTGTCGGCTTACCAGCGGGGGGAAATCGGGTTCGCGGAACTGGATGCCCGCTACCGGGATGAATTGGACGCGACGCGGGAACGGGATGCCGCCTTTCGCGCTTTTCTGGAGGGGCTGCCGGGGGCGGGGGATTTTACGCTGCTTTGTTTTGAGCCGGCGGGGGATCCTTGTCACCGCAGGTGCGCCGCCGGCTGGCTGCTGGAGCGGGCGCCGGGGGTGGCGTTGGGGCGTCTGCGGTGACGGGGCGGGGGTTTGGATGTTCGATCTGTTCGAGTCGATATAATATTATGTGGTGAGCCGCGGGGGCGCGACAGGGGTCTGGTTGCCGCTTTCCTGTATCTACCCGGCTACCCGTAGACTATGATTTGGAGTATATTATGCTTGGCTCTGAGCCTATGTGGCTAATATATGTGCCAGCGGGCATATGTGTCGCTATAAAGTTTGTTGTGCGGGGGGCGGCTCAAGTGCTGTCGGGCTATTTTGACAACCGATCGCGGCGGCGGGATCATCTGGAATCGGAATCCAGCGCGGAACGGCGGCATCGGGAGATGCTGGAGGAACGGCGGGAGGAGCGGCGGGAAGATCGCCGGCGGGAAGAGGAGCAACGGCGGCAAGAAGAGGAGCGGCGGCGGCGGGAAGAGGAACGGCGGCTCCAAGAAGACGATTGGCGGCGCCAAGAGGATGAACGGCGGCGGCTGGAGTTTGAGCTCCAGCGTCAAGATTCGGAACGGCGGCATCAGGAAATGATGGCTTTGATTATCAATATGGGTAACGGGTCTAGCCGGAGGGGTGAGCCGCCCGATAGCGAGACGATCCGGGCGATGCAGGAAACTATTGATTCCCTTGAGTCGGAAAACGCCCGGCTACGGGGGCAGAATGGGGGCAATGGCGCGGGGGAGTGACCGGGGGCGTTGCCGGGCTGGCGCGGGCGCGGCTTTCCGTATTTATGGCGGCTGCTTGTGGGTTATAATAGGGAGTGGGTTATGGATGCTATGACTATTCCTTTGTGGTTGATGTATATGCAGGCGGGGGCGTATGCCGCCATAATGTTTGCTGTGCTGGGGGTGCCTCAAGTGCTGTCGGGCTATTTTGACAACCGATCGCGGCGGCGGGATCATCTGGAATCGGAATCCAGCGCGGAACGGCGGCATCGGGAGATGCTGGAAGAACGGCGGGAAGAGCGGCGGGAAGATCGCCGCCGGGAAGAGGAGCAACACCGGCGGGAAGAGGAGTATCGCCGCCGGGAAGAGGAACGGCGGCACCAAGAAGACGATCGGCGGCGACAAGAGGATGAACGGCACCGTCAAGAAGAGGAGCATCGGCGCCGGGAAGAGGAGCATCGTCGCCAGGAAGATGAACGGCGGCGGCAGGAGGATGAGCGGCGGCGACAGGAGTTTGAGCTCCAGCGTCAAGATTCGGAACGGCGACATCAGGAACTGATTGCTTTGATGGTCAATATGATCGGATCTAGACGGGGGGACGAACCGACCGCTAGCGAAACAATCCGGGCGATGCAGGAAACTATTGATGCGCTTGAGTCGGAAAACGCCCGGCTGCGACGGCAGAACGGGGGCAATGGACAAACCGGCGGTAACGGCGCGGGGGAGTGACCGGGGCTTTGGGATGCTTGGGGCGGGATTACCATTCGCTGCCTCGGGTTTTACCATTCGCTGCCTACTGGGCGCTCCATTAGCTGGGTTGCGGCTTGTTGGGGGGGTAGGTTCTCGTGGAGTACTTGGTTGGTGGTTTGGGCTATGGGCATTTCTACTCGCAGGCGGGCGGCCATTATCAGGGCGGCTTGGGTGGCGTTTACGCCTTCGGCTACGTGGTTCATGGCGGCGCGGATTTCGGGCCAGGCGCGGCCGCGGGCCAGTTGTTCGCCTACGTAGCGGTTGCGGCTCAGGCGGCTGGCGCAGGTGGCGATGACGTCGCCCAAGCCGGCCAGTCCGGCGAAGGTTAGGGGTTGGGCGCCGGCGGCGAGGCCGAGACGGGTTACTTCGGCCAGGCCGCGGGTGATGAAGGCGGCTTTGGCGTTTTCCCCGAAGTCTAGGCCGTCGCAGATGCCGGCGCCGAGGGCTACTATGTTTTTGAGGGCGCCGCCCAGCTCTACGCCGGTCAGGTCGCTGCTGGTGTAGACCCGGAAACGGGCGGATAGCAGGGCGGCTTGGGCTTTTTCGGCGGCTTCGGGGGCGGCGCCGGCTACTACGGTGGACGCCGGTTTGCCTTGTACGATTTCTTTGGCGAGGTTGGGGCCGGATAGGGCGCAGAGGCCGGAGTGCAGGCGGGGGGGGAGTTCTTGGGCCAAGACTTGGGTCATTCGGAGGGCGGCGGGGAGTTCCAAGCCTTTGGCGGCGCTTACCGTTACGGCGTCGGGGGGCAGGTGATCGCGGATGCGGCGGGCGTTTTGGCGCATCGAGTGGGATGGCACGGCGATGACGGTCAAGCCGGCGCGGTGCAGGGCATCGGCAGGGTCGTGGGTTACGCGCAGGGATGTCGGGAACTTGACGCCGGGGAGGAAGCGGGCGTTTTCGCGGGCGGATTGCAGGCGGGCGGATTCGTCGGGAGCGCGGGTTAGCAGCGTTACCGGGCGGCCCTCGCCAGCCAGGATCAGGGCGAGGGTGGTGCCCCAAGTGGTTGCGCCGATTATTGCGGTTTGGTCTGCCACACTTTTCCGCCCTTTTGGATTTTGGCCGGGAATCCGGTTGTTCCTTTAATTGCCGGGGGGATTATTGTTGACGTTTTTGGTAATTCACTAACATTTACTAACATTCCCTAACATTTTGATGCATTCTTGCTTCGGGGGTATATGCAGGGTTTTGCCGGGCGGGGTTATGGGTTGTTAGGTTGGCGGTCTATGGGGGCGGCGGGGGCGCCCATTTTTTGCTCGTTGCCGTGGATGATTCTTTGGATGTTGTCGCGGTGCTGCCATATAATCATAACCGTGGCGGGGCCGGCGAACAATATGTAGGTGTCGAGTATACGCCCATTTACTAACGTTCCCTAACATTTTGATGCATTCTTGCTTCGGGGGTATCTGTAAGGTTTTGCCGAGCGGGGTTATGGGTTGTTATGTTGGCGGTCTATGGGGGCGGCGGGGGCGCCCATTTTTCGCTCATTGCCGTGGATGATTCTTTGGATGTTGTCGCGGTGCTGCCATATAATCATAACCGTGGCGGGGCCGGCGAACAATATGTAGGTGTCGGAGTACACGCCGGTCAGGGCTAGGGCGCTTAGGGATGCGGCGCCGGCGAGTACGCCGATCAGGGAGCCTAGGGATATGTAGCGGCTCCAGAAGGCGGCGGCTAGGAAGGTGGCGGTGGCTACTATGGCCGGTACGGGGGTCATCATTGAGAGGCCGCCTAGGGCGGTGAGGATGCCGCGGCCGCCGCGGAAGCCGAGGAATATAGGCCAGTTGTGGCCGGCGAGGGCGGCGAGGGCGGCGGTTACTTCGGCGGCGCTGGTGCCTAGGGTTTCGCGGGCCAGGATTACGGCGGCGACGCCTTTGCCGATGTCGAGGGTCAGCACGATGGCCGCGGCTTTGCCGCCGCCGGTGCGGAGGACGTTGGACATTCCGGTGCGACCGCTGCCGTAGCCGCGGACGTCTACGCCCATCCGCCAGCGCAGTAGCATATAGCCCCAAGATAGGGAGCCCAGCAGGTAGGATAGGGTTATGACGGCGGCGTAGCGCCAGGGGGCGGGCTGGTCGGGTAGGTATAGGGCGGCAAGGATTACGGCCGCGGCCAGCAAGGGGATGGCGGCGGCCTGGATCAGTATCGGGTTGGGTAGCGATTTCATTTCGGTCGGAATGCTTTTCCCGGAAATTTGGATGATTTGGGATGCGGGCCAGGGGGTTGGGCGGTGGTTTCATTCCGGTCGGAATACCAGTCTTAGGTGGGTGCGGTCAAAGGCGAAGGCTTCGCGGATGCGGTTTTCTAGGTAGCGTTTATAGGTGTAGTGTATCAGCTTGGGGTCGTTGACGGTAAACAGGAATGTGGGCGGGTTTATGCCGACTTGGCGGATGCGGTTGATGCGGGCGCGGCGGCCGCGGTTGCGCTTTACCAGCGGGGGGCTGTGTTCGGACAGGGCGTCGGCTAGTAGGAGTTGCAGGTCGCGGCTGCCTACTAGGCGGCGGCGCTCGTTCCAGAGTTCCATTACGGTGTCCATTAAGGCGCCGATGCCTTGCCGGTGGAGGGCGGAGGTGAAACAGATGGGGATGTATGACATAAAGTGGAGGCGTTGGCGCATTTCGGCGTCGGCGGCGGCGCGGGCGTAGCGGCTTTGGTCTTCGCGTAGATCCCATTTGTTGATTACTACGATTATGCCGCGGCCCATTTCCCAGGACAGGCCGGCGATGTGGGCGTCTTGGGCGGTGGCTAGTTCGGAGGCGTCGACTACCATCAGGGCGATGTCGCAGCGGTCGACGGCGCCGACGGCGCGGATTACGCTGTATTTTTCGATGCCGGGGAGTACTTGCCCGCGGCGGCGGATGCCGGCGGTGTCGATTAGGTTTATCGGGCGGCCGCGGTAGGTGAATTGGGTGTCGATGGCGTCGCGGGTGGTGCCGGCGGTGGGGCTTACGATGGTGCGCTGCTGGCCCAGGATGGCGTTCAGCAGGGCGGATTTGCCTACGTTGGTGCGGCCTATGATGGCTAGGTTCAGTTCGGGGGTTGGGGGGGCGTCCGCATCGATGGTTGGGGGGATGGGGGGGATATCTCCAGTGGGGGGTTCACCCCCACCCCAACCCTCCCCCTTAGGGGTAGGGGGTATTTGGAGTCCCTCCTCCTTAGGGATTGGGGTATCCTCGGCTGGGTAGGGGGGTAGGTGGGCTAGGGTTTGCTCCATTAGTTCGTGGATGCCGTAGTTGTGATAGGCGCTGATGGGGATGGGTTGGCCGATGCCTAGCTGCCAGAATTCGGGGGCGTTTAGTTCGCGGTTGTCGTTGTCGACTTTGTTGACGGCGAGGATGGCGGGTTTGGGGGAGCGGCGGAGGCGTTGGGCGGCGGCGAGGTCGGCGGGGGTTAGGCCGTCGGCTACGTCGGTTAGCAAGATGATGGCGTCGGCGTCGTTCATCGCCATTTGGGCCTGTTCCTGGACGCCGGATTGGATGGAGCCGGCGGGGTCGGGATCCAGGCCGCCGGTGTCGAGCAGGATGAAGGGGCGGCCTTCCCAATCGGTTTGCGCCATCAGGCGGTCGCGGGTGGTGCCGGCGATGTCGGAGACGATGGCTTGGCGCCAGCCGACGATGCGGTTGAACAGGGATGATTTGCCTACGTTGGGGCGTCCGACGATGGCTATGATGGGCAAGGGCATTGGGCGGCCTCGGTTGGGGTTTTGGGCGGGGTTTTGATTTTATGCGGGGCAATTTATGGGAAATCGTAGGGGTTGCAAGGGGGTTAGTTATTCTTGGGCGGCGGGGGATAGCAGAAATTCTAGGAGGGCTTTTTGGGCGTGGAGGCGGTTATGGGCTTGGGGGTAGGCTACGGATTGGGGGTGTTCCAGCATTCCGGGGGGAACTTCCTCGCCGTAGTGGGCGGGCATATCGTGCATGAACAGGGCGCCGGGGTTGGCTTTCGCCATTAGGGGCGGGTCTACGGTGTAGCCGGCGAATTGCCCGCGGCGCTGGGCGGCTTCGGTTTCTTGGCCCATACTGGCCCATACGTCGGTGTATACTATATCGGCGCCGGATACGGCTTGGGTGGGGGATTGCGTGGTTTGGATTTGGCCGGGGCCGCGCTGTTGGGCCGCGGCGATGGTGGGGGCGTCCAGTTGGTAGCCGTAGGGGGAGGCGCAACGGAAATGCATTCCGGCGGCGGGGAGGGCGAGGCAGAGGCTGCGGGCTACGTTGTTGCCGTCGCCGATGTAGGCTAAGGTCAGGCCGTCGAGCCGGTTTTTGTGTTCGTAGATGGTTTGGAGGTCGGCGAGGATTTGGCAGGGGTGTTCGCGGTCGGATAGGGCGTTGATTACCGGGACGGCGGCGTATTGGGCCAGTTCCTGGAGGTGGTCGTGGCGGAAAACGCGGGCGATTATGGCGTCGACATAGCCGGACAGCACGCGGGCGACGTCGGGGATGGGTTCGCGTCCGCCGAGGCCGACTTCCTCGCCGCCGAGGTATAGGGAATAGCCGCCTAGCTGGGCGATGCCGACCTGGAAACTGACTTTGGTGCGGAGGGATGGTTTCTCGAATAATAGGGCGATGGATTTGCCGGCTAGGGGGGCGGGGGGGGCTTGGGCCGGGGGCGGGGCGGATTTGAGGTCGGCGGCGCGTTGGATTATCCGGCGGGTTTCCGCCGGGGACAGGTCGGTTACGGATAGGAAATCGCGTTTTTCGGGCATATTGGGCCTTTATATTTGGCGCAAGGGTTGGGGTTATGTTACCTTAATCGGGGCGGGGGGGCAAGGCGGGGGTACATCCTTCGACAAGCTCAGTATGAATGTCGGGGCAAGCTCAGGGTGAATGGCGGGGGCGATGGGTTTTCGCGGCGGGGCGGGCGAGGGTTTTCGTGGCTAGGGGGCGGATGGCTTTTCGCGGATCGGGCGGGTTTTCGCGGCGGGGGCGGGTTTTGGGGGCGGGGATGGGTTGGGGTGGTTGACGGGGGGCGTTAGGGTTATTACCATTGGGGATAGTGCGCCTTTATGATTTGGGGTTGATACGATAATTGCTTTAAGAGGCGGGATGATGGTTGCGGTAGAGAGCATATTGCCGGTAACGGCGGCGGTAAAACATGATGTGCCGGAGTTTCGGGACTTATCGTACCCGGCATATCGGGCGGAGCTTCGGGCGCTGCGGGTGCATCTGCTGTCGCTCCAGGAATGGGTGCTGTCGGGGGAGCAGCGGGTGGCGATCGTGCTGGAGGGGCGGGATGCGGCGGGGAAGGGGAAGCTGTCGACCGGGATCACGCACTATCTGAATCCGAAGTATTCGCGGATCGTGACGCAGGGGACGCCGACGCCGCAGGCGATGCGGAACTGGCTGGGGCGGTATTACAAGACGATGCCGGGGCATGGGGAAATCGTGGTTTTCGACCGCTCCTGGTACTCGCGGGCGATGATCCAGCCGGTGATGGGGTACTGCACGATGCGGCAGTATCACTATTTTATGAACCGGGTGAACGAGTGGGAGCAGTCGCTGACGGACGAGGGGATTTCGCTGATCAAGATTTACCTGTCGGTGTCGAAGGAAGCGCAGGATTTGCGTTTCAAGCTGCGCAGCACCAGCGACTTGCAGTATTGGAAGTATTCGCCCAATGACCGGAAGGCGGCGGAACGGTGGCAGTTGCTGACCTATTTCAAGGAAAGGATGTTCGCGGTGACCTCGACGGATTATGCGCCGTGGACGGTGATCGATTCGGACAATAAGCAGCAGGCGCTGTTGAACGCGATTCACTGCACTCTGCGGCGGTTCGGGTATGAGGAAAGCGGGCTGATCCACCCGTCGTTGCAACAGGATGCGGTGGAGTCGATGGAGGCGATGGATTTGGTGGTGGACGGGGTGCTGTTTACGGGGCTGAATCGGGAGCAGGTGGCGATATTGGACCGGATTCGGATACATGAATAAGGGGGGGCCGGATGCGCTGGCGCAGCGGCTGCCGCAGATGGCGGCGGCCGGGGGGCTGGCGCTGGCGGAGGGGCATGGGCTGCTGATTCGCAAGCATGGGTTGTGGGATTTGCCCAAGGGCAAGCGGCGGGGACAGGAAGCGCCGGAAAGGTGCGCCATCCGGGAAATCGCGGAGGAAACGGGGCTGGATCCGGGGCGGTTTGCCATCCGGGCGCCGCTTTGCCGCTCCAGTTATATTTCTTATTATTCTTTTGGGCCGGTGAACAAGACGGTGGACTGGTTTCTGCTGGATTACGGGGGGAAACTTACGGATCCGCTGGCGCCGGAGTTGTCGGAGGATATAGACCTGTGCCGGTGGGTGGATATCGGCGGGCTGGCGGATATACCGTCCGGGGCTAGGCCGTATCTGGCGCCGGTGTGGGCGGCGATTGAGCGGGCGCTGCCCCGGCTGGCGGCGGGGCGTAGCTGCCATCAGGGGCGCGGGGGGATTGCCTGATTTTTCCGCGGCGATGTTTTTCTGCGATCACCATGCGGGTTGGCATATAAGACAGCGGCAAGGGAGGAGGCGACGATGCCAGGGCCAGATTTGCAGGCCGGATTGAAAGGGCGGACGGAAACGGCGGTCAGCGCGGCCAATGTGGCGCCGCACGTTCCGAAGTTCAGCACGCCGGCGATGATCCAGTTGATGGAGCAGGCGTCGATGGCAAGCGTTGCGGCGCATCTTGCCGCGGGCGAAACGACGGTGGGGTTTGAGGTGAATGTGCGGCATTTGGCGCCGGCGGACATCGGCGATACTATTCGCGCCTATGCGGAATTGACGGAAGTCGACCGCAACCGGCTTACTTTCCGGGTGGAGGCGTATCATGCGGAGGAGTTGGGGGGAGAGCGCAAGATTGGGGAGGGGACGCATCGCCGCGCCGTTATTCAGATGCCGGGGTAAGCGCCGGGGCGGGCGCCGGCGTGATTATTGCCGCGCGGCGGTGTGCTAAAATCCGGCATATCATCTTTTGGAAGTTATCCGGGAGCGGGGATTATGGCGAATATGGAACACGTGCAACTGGTGCGGCGGGGGCGGGATGTGGTGGCCCGCTGGCGGGAGGCGAACCCCGGCGAGACGCTGGATTTGAACGCGGCCTATATGAGCTACGCCCGCATCCCGCAGGTGAACATCAGCGGCTGCGATTTGCGGCACGCCGACCTGATGGGGGCGGTGATGCGGCGGGCGAATTTGTCGGGCTGCTATTTGAATCCTTGCCATTTGTATCACGCCGATATGCGGGAAGCGAACCTCAGCGCTGCCCGGTTCAACGGGGCCAATATGCGGGGGGCGGATTTGCGGGGGGCGGATCTTACGGGCGCGGATTTGGACCGCGCCATACTGTCGGACGCCAACCTTTCGGGGGCTAACTTTACCAACGCCAACCTGCAACGCACCAGTCTGATCGGCGCCAATCTGTCGGGGGCCAACTTTGCCGGGGCCAGCTTCGCCGGGGCGTCGCTGGTGCGCTCCAATCTTTCCGGCGCGGGGCTGGCCGGGGCGGATTTGTTCCAAACCCAAATCTGGGGCTGCAATCTGTCGGGGGCGGATTTTACCGGGGCGGCGTTGGGGTATACCGTGTTTCAGGATTGCGACTTGAGTCCGGCGGCAGGACTGGCGGAAATGCGCCACGATGCGCCCAGCACTATCGGGGTGAATACATTGTACCGCTCCGGGGGGCGGATTCCGGCGGCTTTTCTGTCGGCCGCCGGAGTGCCGCCATCGGTGGCGGGGTGGCAGGAAAGCATCGCCGCGGCGCCGCCAAACCTTGCCGAGTGCTACATATCCTGCCGCGATGACGATGAGGAGTTCGCGCGGCGGCTCAGCGATGGGCTGAATGCGCTGGGGGTGAGCAACTGGGTCTTTTCGGAGCGGGTGCGGGGCAGCGCTCTGGTGTCGCGCTTGAGTTCCTCGGACCAGGAGGAGGTGGAGCGGTGGCTGCGGAATTACGACAAGCTGGTGGTGGTGGCGTCATCGCGGGCTTTGGATACGGAGACCATCTTGAACGACATCACGGCGGCCCGGGACAAGCAACAGTCGGCCGACCGCTGGCTGCTGTACCTGGTGGCGCCCGATGATGGGCTGATGCGCCCGTCCAGCCGCGCCGCCCGCACGATGGCGGCGGAAAACGTGATCTTCGATCTGCGCCCGGGGGAGCTGTCGGTTTATGATGCGGAGCTGGGCAAGCTGGCGGAGGCGCTGCGGCAGGATCAGCCGGCCAGCGCGGGGGTTCCGGCGGTGGATTTCCAGCTATAGGGGCGGCGCTTCGGGGGGGTGCTGGCGGAGCTGCGCCTCCAGCTCGCGGACGCGGGCTTCGGCGGCGTCGGCGCGGGCAGACTCGGCATCGCGCTGGAATTCGGCGACGTCGGCGCGGGCGGACTCGACGTATAGGGCCGTTGTCTGGTCATCAAAATTGGGGAGGTAGCGTTGGTCTGTGGGGTCGTACCAGCGTAGTTCGCCGTTTTCCCAGCATAGGTCCAGGTTCAGGGACTCGCTGTGGCCCCAGTAGCGGCCGTCCGGCGTTTCGTGGATCGGGATGGGGTGGTATTGGCCGTTGATCAGGCGGTCGCCGGCCAGGGGGACGCTGTGGTATTGGCCGCCGGTTTCGTCGAAACGCCAGTATTCGGGGACGCCCATTTGGGCGTAGTCGTTGCGCTTGGCTACCTCGTCGCGCTCTTTGCCGCTTTCCGAGGCTACTTCCAGGACGAAGTCGGGGGGCTTGCCCTGTTCCGGGATCAGGTAGCCTTTGCGGGCTTTGTTGGCGGCGGGGTTGACGTTGAAAGCGATCAGCAGGTCGGGGTAGCGGACGCCTTCGTAGGTGCCGGCGTAAGGGATCAGGGCGGCGGCGACTTCGCTGGTGATGATGGTGGTTTCCCTGCTGCCGAAGTGGTCGGCCAGGGATGGGGGGTAGCCGGGGCTGTTGATGGCGTAGTAAGCGGTCAATTCTGGCGGCGGGGCGTCGGGGAATGGGATGATTTCCCCGGCGTCCGTTTCCTCTAGGATTGGTTCGAGATGGCTTAGGGATTTGGTGGTCATATTCGGGCCTCGCGGCGCGGGGGCGCGGGTTGGCGGCGCGGTTGTCATATTACGGAATGGGTGGGGCGGGTTTCAAGTCTGCTCCGGGTTTGATGGTATTGGGCCGTTGCTGGCGGTGCGTTTACGGCGTATCGGGCGGGGCGGGGTTTTGTTGGCGGAGTTGCGCCTCTAGCTCGCGGACGCGGGCTTCGGCGGTATCGGCGCGGACGGTTTCACTATTGGCGCGGGCGGACTCGGCATCGCGCTGGGCTTCGGCGGCGTTGCGCTGGAATTCGGCGATGTCGGCGCGGGCGGATTCGACGTATAGGGCCGTTGTCTGGTCATCAAAATCGGGTAGGTAGCGTTGCGCTGCGGGGTCGTACCAGCGGAGTTCGCCGTTTTCCCAGCATAGGTCCAGGTTCAGGGATTCGCTGTGGCCCCAGTGGCGGCCGTCCGGCGTTTCGTGGATCGGGATGGGCTGGTATTGGCCGTTGATCAGGCGATCGCCGGCCAATGGGACGCTGTGGTATTGGCCGCCCGTTTCATCGAAACGCCAGTATTCGGGGACGCCCATCCGGGCGTAGTCGTTGCGCTTGGACACCTCGTCGCGCTCTTTGCCGCTTTCCGATGCTACTTCCAGGACGAAATCGGGGGGCTTGCCCTGCTCCGGGATCAGGTAGCCTTTGCGGGCTTTGTTGGCGGCGGGGTTGACGTTGAAGGCGATCAGCAGATCGGGGTAGCGGACGCCTTCGTAGGTGCCGGCGAAGGGGATCAGGGCGGCGGCGACTTCGCTGGTGATGATGGTGGTTTCCCGGTGGCCGAAGTGGTCGGCCAGGGATGGGGGGTAGCCGGGGCTGTTGATGGCGTAGTAGGCGGTCAATTCTGGCGGCGGCGCGTCGGGGAATTGGATGATTTTCCCGGCGTCCATTTCCTCTAGATTTTGGTCGGGGTGGCTTAGGGGTTTGGTGGTCATTATTGGGCCTCGCGGCGCGGGGGCGCGGGTTGGCGGCGCGGTTGCCGTCGGTTGTCGCATTGAATCGTGGCGGGGGGCTATCCCCCGGCGGCGTTGGAGTTGCCGTCCGCGGCGATCAGCGGCACCAGCAGTTCCAGCAACTCGGCTACGCTTTCCAGGTCTTTGCCGATGACTTCGGCGTCCAGATGCCTCTTGCGCGCGTAATAGTTGTTGTGCAAGTCGTTGGCCCTGGCCCGCAAGTCCATCAGCCGGGCGTTGCCGGTCAGGCGGCTGGCGTTGTTCAGCACCGTGCTGAAATCGCGGTGCTGCTGGTATTCCCAGCCGTAAACCACGGCTACGGCTTTCGTCATGTGCGACGCCGCGCCCCAGCCCTTTTCCGACGCCTGATGCAGGTCGTTGGCGGCGAGGTAGCCCCGGCTTTTCGCCAAGAAATCGCGGGCCTGCTCTTGATAGTCGTTTACCGCAGCCCAATCGGGGGCGGGTTCCCGGATGGTCATTGGATTCCTCCGTTTATGCTATTCCGCGGCTACCGGCAAGGCCGGTGCATCGGCTTGATGCCCCGCACCGATGCGATGCGCTCCTCCGCCAGGCGGTTGGCGGCGGCGGCGGTGGGGATTTCCTGCGCTTGGGAGGTCTGGATTACGCCGCGCATAATTTCGTAGATGCGCTCGGTCTTTTCCCGGGCGCGGTCGGGGCTGTAGCCATTGGGGCCCATTTCCGCCTCGACGTTGATCACGCCGCCGGAGTTCACGATGTAGTCCGGGGCGTACAGTATGCCGCGGCGGTGCAGTTCCTCGCCGTCGGCGTCGCCCAGCAGTTGATTGTTGGCCGCCCCGGCGACTACCCGGCAGCGGAGCTGCGGGATGGTTTGCGGGTTGATCACGCCGCCGAGGGCGCAGGGGGCGAAAATGTCGCATTCCGTCCCGTAAATCGCATCGGGCGCCACTACCGGCAGCCCCAGATCCCGGGCGCGGTCCAGGGCGTCGTCGTAGACATCAGTGGCGATCACCGCCGCGCCGTCGTCCAGCAGGTGCTGCGCCAGATACCCCGCCACTTTGCCGAACCCCTGCATGGCGATGGTGCGCCCGCCCAGGCCGTCGGCGCCCCAAAGCTCTTGGGCGCAGGCTTTCATCCCCATATAAATGCCCAAGCCGGTCATAATGGCGGTGTCGCCGCTGCCGCCCAGCGACCGGGGCAGGCCCACCACATGGGGGGTTTCCTCTTTGATGTATTCCAAATCGCGGCTGGTGGTGCCGACGTCGGTGGTGGTGAGGTAGCGCCCGCCCAGGGTGTCGATAAACCGCCCGTAGGCCCGCAACAGCGCCTCCGACTTGACGGCCCGGGAATCGCCGATGATGACGCCCTTGCCGCCGCCCAAGTGCAGCCCGGCGGCCGACGATTTGTAGGTCATAGCGCGGGAAAGGCGCAGCACATCGCTGATTGCCTCGGCTTCGGTGTTATAGGGCCACATCCGCGTGCCGCCGCAGGCGGGGCCCAAGGTGGTGTCGTGGATCGCGACGATGGCCTTGAGGCCCGAACCGGGGTCGGAGAACATCACGACCTGCTCGTGGCCGTCGGCGCCGATCTGCTCCAGAATGTTCATATCCGTCACCCCCCTTGCGTTTCCGGCCCTTGCATTATACGGCAAAGGGGCGGCGGTTAGATACAACCCGCCGGCGGAATCATCCGGCGGAATCATCCGGCGAAATCATCCGGCGAAATCATCCGGCGAAATCGGCGCCCCCGGCAGGCCGCCGGAAGTGCTACAATGGCCGGGCGCAAAATCGCCGGAGGTATCGGAATGCCCAAACAATACTCCAGCCCGCCCCCCACCACGGTAGACCCGGCCAAAACCTACACCGCCACCCTGGACACCAGCGCCGGCGCGATGACCCTGGAGCTGTTTCCCGCCGAGGCGCCGCTTACGGTCAACAATTTCGTTTTCCTGGCCCGCGATGGCTTTTACCAGGACGGGCAGTTTCACCGGGTAATCAAGGATTTTATGATCCAGGGGGGCTGTCCCCAGGGCGACGGCACCGGCGGCCCCGGCTACCAGTTCCAGGACGAGCCGGTCGCCCGCCGCTATGTCAAAGGCACTTTGGCCATGGCCAACGCCGGCCCCAACACCAACGGCTGCCAGTTTTTCATCGTCCACGGCGCCGATGTCGGCCTGCCCCCCAACTACACCATTTTCGGAAAGCTGACCGGCGGCGAGGAGGTGCTGGACGCCCTGGCCAACGCCGCCGTCCGCCGCAACCGCAGCGGCGAAACATCAACCCCGACGGAGCGGCTGGCGATTAACAACATCACCATCAGCGAATCGTAAGGGGCGCCGGCCGGGCGCGGAAAAGGATGACGCGGGGAATTTCGCCGTTCCCCGCGTCTACGCATTCTCCCATCCCGCTACGCCGCCGCGGCCGCCGGGTTCGGCGGCGGTTTCGCGAACCAGTAGGATAATGCGCCCAATCGGGTGGCTGCAATGGAGTTCCATATAACCGGCAATATAGCATAATAAATATAAACCCTGTTTCCATTGCCATCAGCGCAGATGATAAAATAAACAATTCGCCGCTTAATCCGAAAATAACGCCCCCTTGCCAACCCGGGATGTTGAATGCCGCATAGTAACACGATTTTATCGCGGCGGTAACGAATCATAAGGGCAAGTTCGGCGCCGGCCGCGGCGGATGCGCTTTCAGGAAAAGGAAGGCCCCCAGCAAGGCCGACGCGGATAATAGCAGAAATGTTGCGGGGTAGCTGCCCAATGTATGGTAGATCGCTATCACCCAAGCGCCGGCAAAGGATACCGGCAGCCCCGATAGCACGATGGACAACCCCAGAATTTTGCCGAAAGAGGCCATCCCGAAATAATCGGCAATAATCGCCGCATTCAGAGGATATAATCCGCCCGTTCCCATACCCATCAGGATACTGCACAGATACAACCCCGGCAGGCCGCCGATGAATACTGCCGCCGCCAACCCCGCCGCCGGCAACAACGCGAAAACCGCCATTGCCTTATGCTTGGCAAAGCGGTCGCCCATCAGTCCGCCAACTAGGTAGAAAGCTATGGATACGGGCGACTCTATTGAAAGGATAGTTCCGAGTTCCGACGGCGCAAAGTCATTTTCCGGCCCTAACCAGCGTATGATCGTAGAAAACCCTATGGCGCTGTAGGCGGCGAGGGCGCTGCCGGCAACGATGAACCAAAAGGCGCGGGTACGCAAGGCTTGAGCCGTTGACCGGCCACCTTGCCCCGCCGGGGGATCGCCGTCGGCCGGCAATCCCGCATCCCCGGGCCGGCCGCGCAGCCGGGCGAAAACGGCCGCCCCTACGATTAGCGCACACCCGCCCACGGCAAGGGCGGTAAGCCGCCACCCATCCCCCCCATCATCCGGGCTCACGCCCCAAGCGATTAAGGGCGCAACCCCCACCGCCCCGACCGGCGCAACCATAGACGCCGCGGCGATGGCGGTAGCTCGCCGCCGCGCAAACCGGCGGCCGAGGATCGCCGTAACCGGAATCCATCCGCCAAAAGCGGCCCCAACCATCAGAAAGGCAAACGCCCCGTAGTACATCGCCAGGTTCTGCGCCAGCCCGAAAAACGCCCACGCCCCCGCGAGGATAATAAGCCCGGCAACCACCACCGGACGAGGGCCGACCCGGTCGCTGAGCCATCCCGCCGCCAAATAGGCCGCCAAACCCGGCGCGATATAGCCGGTGATACTCCAGGGCAACGCCAAGTGGCGGCGCGGCCAGCCGAACTCCCGCTCCAGCGCCGCCCACCAATGCGGCAGGGCGTCATACAGCGGCGCACTGCCCACCAGCAGCACCGCCCCCAACAGCGCCACCAACGGCCAGCCGCCCAAAACGCGCCGCCCGCCCCCGCCCCCGCCCCCGGCGCCGCTCAACCCGGCGATAATGCCTCCGGCCCGCTACTCCGGCGGAAACAACGCATCCAGCCCGTCCAGTTCAGTCACCGCAAAAGTCACGCCCAAGTATGGAAAACGTTCCCACTGAATCAGAGGAATTGTGCCTCCGGGTCCCGCCCGATCCATCAGCTTATCGGCCAGTTTATTTTGAGCGCGAAACCTGTATCTTTCCGGCATATCATCCCAGTAATCCCCGCGGGACACCCGGTCCACGTCAAAAACGTCGATAAACAGCACTTTAACCTGAACCTGCACATCCCGCTGAAATGAGACGCCACCCGATGGCGTCACCACCAGATGCAAGCGGTCGGCCCGCGCCAAAGCCCGGCCCTGCCGGGTAAGTCCGAAAAGATACGCCTTTCCCGGCCCATCATCGGAATCCAGCCAATAGCCGGAATGCACCGGCTCGATCGTGCCGGCGATGGTCTTGCCTTTGCCGTCAACCGCGTTAATTTCCTTTACCTCAAACTGCCTCATACCGCTATCTTTCCCAATTACCGGATATGCCCACAGCGGAATTCGGGCCGCCCGTCGGCGGTGCCATTTTGATTTTATCCAAACAAGGGGACTAACGCTGCGGACAAGCCTCCAGATTCCCAAAAGGCTGATATGGCCCAGCAACCATGTTATAAAAGTCCCCAAAATCGCTACAAGAAAAGCGGCAACCGCGGGCACCCAAATTTCAGATTGCTCCAGCATATCTTACAACATTACGATAGCAACAGGCTCGTCTGGTTCGAACGTTCTTTGGTTTTTTTGTTCGCTATTGGTTATTCCTCGCAAAATGGTAATTCGATGAGCCAATGAGTTTCATTGCAATTGTAGATGATTTGAGATTATTGATTTCTTGATTTAGGCTGACTACGGTGATCTGGACTTTGCTTTTTCTTTTTGTCCTTTGCAAGGTGCCATAGGGTTGATACGCAGATGCCGAGGAGGATGCCAAATTATGTCGGTCATATTATCCCTTGGTGATGGGTTTGGGAGTTTTGCGAGATTGACTAGCTGCTTTGTTGGTTTTGTTGGATGGGAGCTTAGCGCGGAATGGTTTTATTTCCGCCGCGCGGAAGTTTCGTGTGCCAATGTTCAGTATAGAGGTTTTTCGTATCTCTTGCGCTTGGTCAGTCCCTTGGGCGAAAAGAGAGTAGTTCGATAGTGCGGCGGTAGTTGGGGTTGGCATTCCCGGTGCTTGGGTTGTGGTGGCGTTAGGCAGAGCCTGCTTGTGCAGCCATTCGCCCAATGGCTGGTAGGGTCGCTTGGTGATGCGGAACAAAGGCTCTTGGTTTATTCGCAGGGCCACAGGGATGCCGACGTCCGGAGCTAAGCGCACGGACTGTTTGACAACATTCCCGGATCCGCCGCCGTTGCCCTTGTTCACTGTGAATTTATCCCCGCAGACCTTTTGCCACCTAGCAAGAGACTCATCCTTGCTGGTTTCATTTAAGGCGGCTTGCGCGTCGCGGGCCATCCGGCGGATAGTATCCTTGAAATGCTTGTATTTAGTCTCGCTCCAGCGCGGGCTGAAAGTTTCGGACGGCAAGGCCGGGTTCCTGATGGACGGCGGATAAGGCATCTTTTCCAGCCTTTCCGACATACGGGTTAGCACGGTGACCAGCGTGTCTGCCTGCGTGGATACGGCCTCGGTTTTTTCGTCCGTTTCCTTTATGGTCAAACCCGCCAGGGTGGTAAGTACTATGGACGGGCAATCGAACTGGTCATCGTGATCGCGGAAATACTTGAGCAGACGGACGGCTCGCTTAAGGTTGCCGCTGGTGATGCGGTTCTGTTCGTTGAACCACTCGCGGTAGCCGGTGCCGTCGGTTTCTATGAAATCATCGCCGTTGCGCGGGCAGATGTAAAACTTGCCGTCGCGCTCCACGCAGGGCACCAGATCCACCTCGCACTTGGACGGTTCGCTGTACTCAACGGTGACGCAGCGGTTTTTGACTTCAATCTTTCCTTTATATTGTTCGCTGTCCTTGAGAATTTTGGCAAGTTTGGGAACATAAGTACGACAATTGTCGCAGTCCCATTCCATCATCACCAAAATGTCGGCGTCGGCTTTGGAGTCGTCGGCAGTCGGGCGGATGATAGTGCGCAGGGCGTGGGAACCTTGCCGCTCCGTCCCCAAGAATCCGGGGAGGTTATGGTGTAGGTAACTGTCGAGAGCCGTCATGTGCTTGCCGAGCTGCTTCCGGCGAGTTTTGTTCAGCTTGATATGGTCGCGCTGCATCTGGGCGAATTCGTCGTTGTTTTTCATATCATCCTTCATTGCCAAGTCCGAGAGCCCGAAATATGGCATTTATCGCATTGCCGCACCAGATTGCTAAGGTGCTGCTCCCCACAAGATACCATATTTTGCGCTTAGGCGCAACTGGATTCCCGCTAGCTTGTGGCTCCAGGGAATTTCCCCCGCCGGCGGCGGACGCTTTCAAGCGTTCCCGCATCTGTCCGGCTACCCAGTGGGCTACCCGGGCGCAATCATCCGCATTGACTACAGTCCGGTTATCGGCGTTGGCGTTCCAGCCGCGGCCCTCGTCAATCCTGTATCTGATGTCCTCCGGCAAACCGCCTGATAGCCCGGCGACGAAAATTTCGTCTAGGGGTTTGGGCGGCGATGGTTCGCCGGCCGGCCCGGATTCGGGCCAGGCCATAAGGTCTGCCGTATGCTTGACGCCCCGGCCGCCGCCTATGATGATGGCGCCGTCCGATAACCCCGCTTGGGCCGCCCGGATGTTGCCGCCCGTATAATCGTCATCGGGCAGGGATTCGTCGTTTATGTGCCGGCGCAGTTGCGTCAGGCGCTCCTGTGTCTCGGCGTCAATACGTTCTGCCCACTTAGTACGGTGGCGGACAGTCCACAGGATAATCCCCTGCTCCCCCGTAACTACCAAATGATCGGCGGCGGCTTTGATGATGACGCGGTCAAAGGATGCAGTAGCGTTATTAGTCGACGCCCCGACCAACGCCACCAAGCCGATTTCGTTTCGCAACAATTCTCTGGCCGTTTCGTACACTGTACGCTCTACCAGATCGGCTACGGATGGACCGTCGGTTGATGGTACGCTGCCTGTGATGTGGATAAAAGACTCCACAGTTCCTCCACGGCGTTGCCCGAGCGGCAGGCGCGATATGCAGTATATAGGAATGCTACCACGCCATACTACGGCTATCGCCCGCCGCCACAAAGACACCATTAAGACATTGCCCCCGCCGGCCGAGGGCGGGCGGCGGCGAGGAAGCATATTGCGCCCAGCAGGTTCAGCCCTGCCAGCACCAGGAACGCCGCTTCGTAATCGCCGTTGCGGTCGCGCATCCAGCCGGCGAAGGGCGAGGCGATCAGTAGCAGCAGGTTCATCGGCACGGTGGAAAAGCCGAGGATTTTGCCGAAAGATCCCGTGCCGAAATAATCGGCGCGGATCGATACCGTCAGCGGGTTGCGCCCCCCGAACCCGGCGCCGAACAGCGCCCCGAAAGCGAAAAACATCGGCAGCGTCTGCGCCATCACCAGCACCACCACCCCGGCGGCCTGCACCGCCGTGAAAAAGGCCAGCGCGATCCGTTTCGACATCCGGTCGCCGGCGTACCCCCCCACCAGTTGGAACACCATCGCCACGCCGGTGTAGGCCGAAACCACCCAGCCGGCATCTTGCTCGCTGTAGCCTTGGTCCACCATCAGCAGGCCCAAGTGGGTCATAATCGCCAGGATCACCATCGAGGTGAAGCCGTGGCCGAAGGCGATGAGCCAGAATGCCGGGGTTCGCAGCGCCTGCGCCGCGGTCAGATCCGGCGGCCGGGGCGGCCGGGCAGCGGCGCCCGGGGTTACGCCGCCGCCGACGGGGCGCGGCCTTTCGCCGTCGGGCAGGAGGCCGTAGTCTTGCGGATTGTTGCGCAACAACGACGCCAGCGGCCCCGCCAGTACCAGGATCCCGATGCCGATGATCAAGGCGGTGGTCTGCCAGCCGATGCGCCCGGGGGCATCGGCCACCGCCCAGGCGATGGCCGGCACCAGCAGCAGCGCCCCGAAGCGGCTTACCACATTGGCCCACCCCAACGCCGAGGAGCGGCGGCGGGAAAACCACTTGTTCAACATCGTCATCAGCGGGATCCAACTGCCCAATCCCTGCCCCACCGCCATCAGGAGGTACGCCGCATAAAACGTCCAGAGGCTGTCGATGCGGGAAAAGAAAATGTAGGCCCCGCCCAGCACCACCAAGCCGATCAGCACCATCCGCCGCGTGCCGACCCGGTCGACGAGGTAGCCCTCCAGGGGGCCGATCAGCCCGCTTTCCACGCGGGTGAGGGTTAGCGCCAGCCCCAATTGCGCCCGGGTCCAGCCGAAATGCCGCTCCAGGGCCACCGCCCAAACCGCCATCGCATGAAACAGCGGCACGGTGGCGATGACCATGATGACGCCGGTCAGGATGACCAGCCACCAGCCATAAAATACGCCCGAACCGCCCCGCCGTCCGAATAAATCAAAAAATCGCAAAGGGAAACGCCGCCTCTACAAGCCGCCCCCAAGGGCGCCGCCGGAATTGCGGAATACGAAATCCGCCGCGCGGCGATGATACCACAACCCCGCCCCTTGCCCCATCTAACCCCAATCCCCCATAAATCCCCTCCCCCCGATCCCCATTCATCCTGAGCCGGTCGAAGGATGAATACGCCAACCCCCAACCCCTTGCCCCCGCCCGCCCCGCTATGATAGACTCCACCGCAACAAACACCCGATCTTATACCGAACAGGAGCGCCCGAAAAAATGACAACTCCCATTCAAGCCCTGAAACTCGGGGGGGGGGGGGGGGGGGGGGGGATATGAAAACGCCCGCCATCGGCCCCATCCCCGCCCTAATCGCCCTAACCCTAATCGCCGCCCTCGCGGCCCTAATTCTGTATGCCGCCCTCCCCGTTGGCGCTACCACTCACTGGGTTGACTACGACTCCGATGACGATGGCCTGATCGACATTAAAACCATCGCCCACCTCCAAGCCATTCGCTGGGACCACGACGGCAACGGCGCCCTCCGGTCCGACCTCCTCGGCGGCAGTGACGGCGCGAATTACCGGGCGGCTTTTCCCAATGGCAATGTCATCGCCCACACCGCCGGCGACACCTCTACCCGGATGGGCTGCCCGGCCGCCTGCCGCGGCTACGAACTGATGAACGACCTCGACTTCGTCAACGCCACTACCAGCCAACGCAACTGGACTCCCCCGGCCGCCGCCTACCAATACGTAGGCGAATTCGAGGGCAACGGATACACGATCTCCAATATGATCGTCAATGCACCAGGCGGGGGATACGGCGGGCTGTTCAGTATTCTGCACACCGGCGGCGAAATCAGAAATCTGGGGCTGATCGACCCCACCGTAAATGCCGGCAGCAATGGCGGCGCCCTGGCCGGCATCAACCGGGGCACCATCATCGCCAGCTATGTCAGCGGCGGCTCCGTCAACACCGACCGAACCACATCCGTTTCGGGCGGCCTGGTCGGCAACAACATTGGCGCCATCATCGCCGGCTACTCCACCGCAGCCGTAACCCACTCCGGCAGTATCATCAGCTACCACGGCGGCGGATTGGCCGGCAGCAATTCCGCCAGCGGAAGGATCATCGCCAGCTACGCCGCCGGCCCCGTGTCCACCTATACCGGCTCCAATATCGGCGGCCTCGTCGGGGCACAATCCGGCAGTGTCACCGACAGTCACTGCGGCGCCGCCACCGGGCAATCCGGCTGCCTCACCGCCGCCGCGATGCAAGCCCCCACCGCCTACACCGGCATCTACGCCAACTGGAACGTAGACCTGGGCAACATCGACGCCGACAACTTCCCCGACAACCCCTGGAACTTCGGCACCACCACCACCTACCCCACGCTGAAAACCCCCACCCAGCGGCAGGCGGTAGAGGACTACGACTCCGACAACGACAACCTGATCGACATCGATTCCCTATATCAACTGAACGCCATCCGTCACGACCTCAACGGCGACGGCCTGCCCGACGCCGCCGCCAACTATCCCGCCTACGCCGGCGCCTTCCCCAACGGCGATCTGGCAACCACCACCCCCGCCGCCGCCCGGATGGGCTGCCCCCAAACCTGCGCCGGCTACGAACTATCCCGAAACCTCAACTTCGACATGGATGGCGACGGCCAGGTCGGCGTCACCACTACCAGCACCGACCCCTACCCCAACTTCGCCCCCATCGGCGGCTCCTATACCGCCACTTTTGACGGCAACGGCCGCACCATCAGCCACCTGACCTTCAACGCCGCCGGGAGCGCCGGGCTGTTCCATACCCTGGGCAGCGGCGGCGTTATTCGGAATGTGGGAATGATCACCCCCCAAGTGAGCAACACCGGCAACGCGGTCTACCTCGGCCCTTTGGCCGGCGTGATTGCCGCCGGCGGCGAGGTAAGCGCCAGCTACGCCCAGGGAGGCACGGTCAACGTCGGGGCGGCTAACTCCTTTGGCGGGGGGCTGCTCGGCCTCAACAGCGGCGCGGTCCGGGCCAGCTACGCCACCGAGGTGACGATCAGCGCCACCTCCAGCTCCGCTTCCGGCGGACTGGCCGGCGCCGCCAACGGCGCATTCACCGCCAGCTACGCCGCCAGCGCCGTGTCCAGCGGCCTAAACCGAGGCGGATTTGTGGCGTTCCTGAGCGGCGGCAGCATCACCGACAGCTATTGCGACTCCGCCAGCGGCGCAACCGCGTGCGCCGGCACCGGCTCCGCTACCGGCAACGCCACGCCCCAAACGCGGGCGCAGTTGCAAACCCCCACCGCCTACACCGGCATCTACGCCAACTGGAACATCGACATTGACGCCGACACTTTCCCCGATAACCCCTGGAGCTTCGGCACAACCACCACCTACCCCGCGCTGAAAACCCCCACCCAGCGCCAAGCCGCCGCCGGCGCCGCCGACTACGACGCCGACGGCGACAACCTGATCGACATCGATTCCCTGGATCAACTGAACGCCATCCGTCACGACCTCAACGGCGACGGCCGGCCCGACGCCGTCGGCAGCTATGCGGCGTATGCCGGGGCGTTCCCCGACGGCAACATCGCCGACACCAGCACCCCCTATATGGGTTGCGCCGCAACCTGCATCGGCTACGAACTAACCGAAAGCCTAAACTTCGATCTGGACGGCGACGGGCGGGTCGGCGGCGCCGCCACCAGCACCGACCCCTACCCCAACTGGACCCCCATCGGCCCCAGCCCCGGATACGCCGCCACCTTCGACGGCAACGGCCACACCATCAGCCGTCTCACCATCACCGGCAACGTCCGCGCCGGGCTGTTCGACACCCTGGCCGCCGCCGGCGTGATCCGGGATGTCGGCATAATCGCCCCTAGCGTGAACGCCGCGCCGCCGATCGGGCAATACATCGGCGTTCTGACGGCCAGCAATGGCGGCACGATCACCGCCAGCTACGTCCAGGGCGGATCCGTCACCGTCACCAACGCCTACACTTATGCCGGCGGGTTGGCCGGCGGAAATTCGGGCACCATTCGGGCCAGCTACGCCACGGCATCGGTGACTAAAACCGACGTCAACTCCAACGTCGGCGGGCTGGCGGGCTTTAGCAGCGGCGAGATCATCGCCAGCTACGCCGCCGGCCCCGTGGCCGGCCCAGGCCCGGCCACCAGAGTCGGCGCATTTGTGGGGACGTTAAGCTCGTCCGCCGCCGCCATAACCGACAGCAACTGTGACACCTCCGTTCACACAACCCCCCGGCCCTGCGTCGCCGTTCACATCAGCGGGGCCAACTCCGGCGTCACCGCCGCCGGCTACACCACCGCCGAGCTGCAAGCCCCCACCGGCTACACCAATATGTACCGCAACTGGAACCTGGACCTGGACGGCGACACCTTCCCCGACTACCTCTGGGATTTCGGCACAACCACCACCTACCCCACCCTGTATACGCCAACCCAGCGCCAAGCGGCGGCCGCGGTGGTCGTAGACTACGACTCCGATAACGACAACCTGATCGACATCACCAACCTCCACCAGCTAAACGCCCTACGCTACGACCCCGACGGCAACGGCCTACCCAACAATGCCGCCAACTATTCCGCCTACACCGGCGGCTACCCCAACGGCAACATCGCCGACACCAGCACCCCCTACCTCGGCTGCCAGTCAACCTGCATCGGCTACGAGCTGATGGTGGCGGACCTGGACTTCGATACCGACGGCGACAACGACGTCGACTCGGCCGACGCCTACCCCGACTGGACGCCCATCGCCTCCTACCAATCCACCCTGGAGGGCAACGGGTACACCATATCCCACCCCACCGTCGCCGCCAGCGGCAACGCCGGCCTGTTCGCCGCCCTCGGCGCCGACGCCGTAATCCGCGACTTGGGCATCATTGACGCCGACATCACCACTAGCGGCGCCAGTGCCAAAGCCGGCGTCCTGGCCGCCGCAAACGCCGGCCAAATCAGCGCCAGCTACGCCCAAAGCGGCCGCGTAACCATCACCGGAGCCACCCCCGTGGCCGGCGGGCTGATTGGCGAAAACACCGGCGAAATCCTGGCTGTTTGGTCCACCGCCGCGGTAAACGCCAGCACCACCGGCGCCGGCTTCGGCGGCGGGCTGATCGGCCGTCACTTCGGCAGCCTAAGCGCCAGCTACGCCGCCGGCCCGGTAACCGGCAGCGCCACCAGCACCGCCGGCGGGCTAATCGGCCAGATCGACACCGCCGGCGTCACCATCGTCAACAGCTACTGCGACACCACCGCAACCACCCAATCCAACTGCATCGGCCACCGGGTCACCAGCACCCCTGCCGCCGTCGTCGCCGAAGCCGTCGCCTACCCCACCGCGGAACTGAAAACCCCCACCGGCTACACCGGCATCTACGAAAGCTGGAACATCGACCTGGACGGCGACGGCAACAACGACTATCCGTGGTTTTTCGGCGAAGCCACCCAGTACCCCACGCTGAACACCCCGACCGAGCGGCAGGCCCGCATCGAAGCCGGCGAGGACACCCTCCCCCCGCCCCTACCCCGCACCATCCCGCCGGAGCCGGAAAAGGAATATGACCCGGCGGCGGATCACCCCGAAATCTACAACAACGCCGAATACGAAATGGCGGCCACCTGCCAAACCCACAACATAGACCCCGAAACCGGCAACCCCCAAGCCGCAACCGTGACCTTCGATCTAGGCACCTACACCGGCCCGATCCTGCTACACCTATCCATCTGGGCCAACGGCCGCTATATGGCCTACGAGACGCAGGGCATTGCCTTGCCCACGCTGGAGCGCGATGGGCAGCGGGCGACGCTGCGGGTAGAGACGGATCCGGCGCAGACGCGGTTCCGGCTGGACGGGCGGCGCCACGGCCTACCCGCCAACCTACTGCTGGGCTACGCCAACTGCCAAACCAACGACCCCTAACCCCAAAACCCCAAAAATCCCCTCCCCCCACGGGGGAGGGCTAGGGTGGGGGCGTCCCCCCACCCCCAACCCTCCCCTACCGCCGCCGCGGCGGCACCGCCGCCAGCGCCAGCAGCGCCGACAAACTAACCGCCGCCCCCATAATCAAAAACGGCGTCCGGTATCCCCCGCTGGCGTCAAACATAAACCCCGACACCACCGGCCCGATCGCCTGCCCCCCAATCTGCGCCGGCAGCGTAAGCCCCCGAATCGCCCCCAAATGCAACCGCCCGTAATAATCCGCCCACGCCAGCCGCAACAGCGTATGCAGCCCCCCCACCCCCGCCCCGAACAAAAACCCCGCCAAAATCCCCCACACCAAAGTATCGCTAAGCCCAATCCCGAACACCCCCCCGGCCACCCACAACGCCGACGCCGCCATCATCACCCGCACCGGCAGCCGCCGCCCCACCGCCGACCACACCATCCCCCCCGGAATCTGCCCCAGCGCAAACGAAGTCGCCACCAGCGCCGCCAGCCCCGCCGCCACCCCCGCATCAATATAATGCGCCGTCTGATGCAGACTAACCCCCGCCTGCACCGTAAACCCCACCATCGAAAAAAACGCCAAAATCCAAAAAGCCGGCGTCCGCAGCGCCTCCCCCACCGTATAATCCGCATCCCGCCAACCCGCCCCGCCGCCCAACGCGGAACGCCGCCACGCCGCCACGCCGGCCCGGGGAGCCCCACCCCTTGCCCCGGCATCACCACCACCCCTTGCGCCGGAACCACCACCCCTTGCGCCAGAATCACCACCACCCACCACGCCCCCCGGCAAATCACCCCTCCTTACGCCGGCATCACCACCCACCCCCACGCCCGCCGGCAAATCCCCCCCTCCCCTCCCCCCCTCAGGGGGGGAATTAAAGGGGGGGTCGGCCGCCAGCCCCATATCCTCCGGCCGCCGCGCCATCAGCAGCAACGGCGGCAAAATCCCCGTCGCCATCGTAAACGCCCCCAACGCCGCCCACGCCAGCCGCCAGCCCAAATCGTCAATCAGCACCGCCGCCGCCAACGGCAGCAACCCCAGCCCCACCCCCTGCACCGCCCCGAACCACGCCAGCGCCATCGGCCGCCGCCGGATAAACCAATTGCTGATCGCCGTAGTAGTCCCCAACTCCAGCGGACTAGAAAACACCGCCCGCCCCGGCACATAAATCGCATAAAACGACCAAGCCGGCGACACCGCCGCCAGCCCCAAAGCGCACGCCCCCACCACCGCCGAACATCCCGCCAAAATCAACCCCGACCCATACCGATCAATCAGCCGCCCCGCGAAAGGCGACATCACCAGCCCAAAAACCGCCCCCAGACTAACCGCCCCCGAAAACAGCCCCCGCGACCACCCGAACTCCTCCGTCATCGGAATCACGAAAACCGACAGCACCGCCACCGACGCCACCGGACGCGCCCCAAAGCTCGGCAAATTAGCCAAAGCGAACACCACCCACCCGTAATAAAACGGCAGCCGCCCCGCCAATCGCCCCCGGAACCCGCCCCCGCTATCCATACCGTCCCCCGCCCCAAAATCCATACCGTCCCCCGCCCCCCCAATCCGCCCCAGTGTACCACCCCCGCCCCACCAACACCCTCCAAAAACCCCCTCCCCCCAAGCGGGCCTCCAAATCCCCTCCCCCTAAGGGGGAGGGTTAGGGTGGGGGTGAGAACCCCCCAGAAAAACCACCCTCCCACCCCCAATTCCCCGCCCCCCACCCAATTCATCCTGAGCTTGTCGAAGGATGAATTGGGCGCCCCCCCCCCAAAAAAAACCAACCATCCCCCCCAATCCCCAAAATCCCCCCACCCACCCCCTTGACAACTCCCAAACCAACGTTCTATAATAACCCCAATGCCAAAACCTCATTCCCCCAAACAGCGCTGAATGGGGGGAGCCACGGGGTAAAGTCCCGGCCGGGATAAAGACAGGCAGTCGTGTGGTGTGTGTGTGTCCGGACTTGTGGTGGTGTGGTGTGGCCGCCCCGCATTAGTCCCGAGCCTGCTCAAAGGATGTCCCGCGGGGGGGTGGCCTCCGGGGATCCATCCCGGGCGTGTCGAAGGATGACCTGCGGAACCGCCCGAATCCTGACCGTGTCAAAGGATGTCCCGCGGGGGGGAGGCTCCCGGGGCTCCATCCCCAGCGCGGTCACATAAGGGATGACAGGCGGGGCGGATGTGGGGGGTGTGCGTGGGGGGTGTGGTGTGGTGTGGCGACGAACGGGGGTAAGCCGCAGCCGGCGGCGGCTTGCTTAAAAATTCAACCAAAGAGGAAACCAATGGCAACCCAAACCAGAAACCCCGATAAGGAAACCCCGAAAACCCATCCAACGGGAAACCCCAACCGGGGCCAAACCCGATTAACCCCAAGGAGCATATAATGCCGCCCTAAACGTATGGAAACCACCGGATACCAAAATCGCCCCGTAGCCTGGCCCAGCCCAGGCAACCGGGCAATACCAGCATCCCAAACCGCCAATCGCTAACGCCCCGCGCGTCAAGCGGTGGAAAAGAGATGCGCCAAGCCCGTTGCGGCCAGCAAGACGCCCCGCAACGGGCTTTCGCGCTACTCCCCAAAGTTCCCCCCAACACCCTCCAGCCCACGCCCCAACCCCCACTCCCAAAGCGAAAGCTGCCGCACCGCATCCGCCTCCGCGAAATTGCTCACCCCCACCCCCAGCAGCCGGAACGACCGCCCGCGCGTCAACTCCGCCGACAGCAACCGCCAGGCCGTGTCCCGGATCGGCCCCGCATCATTAGACGGCGCCGCCAGCGTCGTCTGCCGGCTGAACGTGACGAAATCCGCCAGCCGCATCTTCACCGTCACCGTCCGCCCCCGCAGCCCCTTGCGCTCCAGACTCCCCGCCACCCCCCCGGCCAGCTCCTCCAGCGTCCGCCGCAACTCCCCCCGGTCGCTGATGTCGTTGGGAAACGTAGTCTCCGACGACACCGACTTAGTCGCCCGCTCCGTATGCACCGGCTCATCATCCTCCCCCATCGCCCGCCGCCGCACGCTTTCCCCCCGCTGCCCGAAATTGCGGACAAACCACTCCGCCGGTTGCGCCGCCAGCGCCCCGATGGTATCCACCCCCTCCGCCAGCAGCCGCTCCGCCGTCTTGGGGCCAATCCCCCACAGCTTGCCCACCGCCAGCGGCGCCAAAAACCCCGCCTCCTCCCCCGGCGGCACCACCACCAGCCCGTCCGGCTTGTCCCAATCCGACGCGATCTTGGCAACCGACTTGCTGACGCTAACCCCCACCGATACCGTCAACCCGGTCTCCTCTTTCACCCGCCGCTTCAGCCCCAGCGCCACCCCCAGCGGCCACCGCCCCTCCCCCTCATTCACCGCCGCGCTAATGTCCAAATACGCCTCATCCAAAGACAGCGGCTCCACGATCTCGGTATAGCTGCGGAAAATGTCCATCACCCGCCGCGACATCTCCCGGTAGCGCGTGAACCGCGGCGCCACGATAATCCCCTGCGGACACAACCGCGCCGCCGTCCGCATCGGCATCGCCGACCGCACCCCGAAAGGCCGCGCCTCATAAGACGCCGTAGCCACCACCCCCCGGTTTTCCGGCCGCCCGCCCACCAGCACCGGCTTGCCCCGCAGTTCCGGGCGATCCAACTGCTCGACCGCGGCGTAAAACGCATCCAAATCGGCGTGAATAATATGGCGCAACGCTATCCCCGCCCCTAACCGCCCCGCGGGAATCGGATACCCCCATTGTAGCCCGCCCACCCGCCCCGGTCACCAACGCCCAATCACCGGATAGCGCCCCTTTCCGCGATCCATCCCCCGCGGAAACCCCGCCAACCCCGCCGCGGCCGTAGCGCAACCCGCCGCCGCCCGCTACAATGGCAACCCGTACCCCCAACCTGAACAAGACGCGCAAACCGCCAGGAGGCATTATGCCCACCATTATTGAGGAATACGCCGCCAAACATCCCGGCTCCGCCCAACGCTACCGCGAAAGCATCGCCATATTCCCCGGCGGCGTCACCCACGACACCCGCTACGCCACCCCCTTCCCCCTATATATGACCCACGGCCAAGGCCCCCGCAAATGGGATGTCGACGGCAACGAATATGTCGACTACGTCTCCGGCCACGGCGCCCTATTGCTGGGCCATTCCCACCCCGCCATCGCCGACGCCGTCGCCCGCCAAATCCAACGCGGCACCCACCTGGGCGCCTCCACCGACGAGGAACTCCGCTGGGCCAAAGCCATCAAAGCCCTGATGCCCTCCATCGAAAAACTCCGCTTCCACAGCTCCGGCACCGAAGCCACCCTAATGGCGATGCGCCTCGCCCGCGCCTACACCGGCAAAGACCAGGTAATCAAACTCCAGGACCACTTCCACGGCTGGCACGACTACGCCATGGCCGGCTCCGACCGCTCCGCCCCCGGCATCCCCGAAGCCGCCATGGGCACGATGGTGGTAGTCCCCCCCGGCGACCTAGCCGCCGTAGAGGACGTGCTATCCAAAAACCACAACATCGCCGCCTTGATCCTCGAACCCACCGGCGCCCACTACGGCCAGCTAACCTACGACATCCCCGCCTACCTGAGCGGACTGCGCCAGATAACCGCCCACTACGAAGTCATCCTCATTTTCGATGAAGTAGTAACCGGATTCCGCGCCTCCCCCGGCGGGGCGCAAGTGCGCTACGGCATCGACCCCGACCTCACCACGATGGCGAAAATCGTCGCCGGCGGACTCCCCGGCGGCGCCGTCGGCGGCAAAGCCGACATCATCGATCTGATCGCCCACCGCGGCGACCCCGAATGGGACAACTCCCATCGCGTCTACCACCCCGGCACCTTCAACGCCAACCCCCTATCCGCCGCCGCCGGCGCCGCCGCCCTGGAACTGATCGCCGCCCAGCCCATCAACCAGCAGGCCGACGCCATGGCCGCCCGCCTCAAGTCCGGCATCAACGAAATCTTGGGCCGCCTCGAAATCCCCGGCCACGCCCACGGCATCGCCTCTATGATCCACATCGTCCTCGCCGACTGCGACTGCGACCGCGAAATCTGCACTATGGCCCACTCCGAAATCGCCGACATCACCGCATCCCCCGCCGTAACCGCCATGAAACGCGGCCTCCAAAACCGCGGCGTCGACATTATGGGCCGCGACGCTTTCCTAGTATCCGCTACCCACACCGAAGCCGACATCGACCAAACCATCGAAACCTTCGGCAACACAATGTCCGCCGTCCGCGCCGAGGGCCTAATCTAACCCCCCACCCGCGCCGCCATAAACCCGCACCCACGCCGCCGGGGGGGATCCCCCCGGCCGCCCTATATTCACCCTGAGCTTGCCCCATATTCATCCCGATCTTGCCCTATATTCATCCTGAGCTTGTCGAAGGATGGCCGGGATTCCCCCGCCCGCCCCATATTCATCCCGATCTTGCCCCATACTCATCCCGATCTTGCCCCATACTCATCCCGATCTCGCCCCATACTCATCCTGAGCTTGTCGAAGGATGGCCGGATCCCCCCAACCGCCAACGCCGCGCCCCGCGCCCGCCCCATATCTGTTAAAATACACCCATCGCCTGCCCTCGTACCAAGAACGACCCCGCAGCGCGAAACAACCCCACGGAGCGTTTGATATGCCATCCTTCACCGACAAGCTAACCGTCAACGGTTCGGAAATGGATCTGTACGCCGCAGTCCCCAGCGGCGGCTCCGCCCCCCACCCCGCCATAGTAATCGCCTTTCACGTCGGCGGGCTGGACGAATTCGATAAGACTATGGCCGACCGCCTCGCCGAAGCCGGCTACGTCGCCGTAGTTCCCGACCTGTTCCACCGTTTCCCGCAGGAAGTGCTGGACGGCCCCCGCCTGGACCGTCTCAACCACCTCAACGACCCCGACATCATCGCCGATATGAACGCCGCCGTCGATTTCCTAGTCGCCAACCCCCACGTCGACCGCGACCGCATCGGCGTAACCGGCTTCTGTATGGGCGGGCGCATCGCCTGGCTGATGGCCGCCGTCAACCCCATATTCAAGGCCACCGCCCCCTTCTACGGCGGCAACATTATGGGCATCTGGGGTAGCGGCCAGCAGACCCCCTTTGACCTGACCGCCAACATCAACTGCCCTATGCTGTTCCATTTCGGCTCCATCGACGCCAACCCCTCCCTCGCCGACCGCGACAAGCTGGCCGCCGAGCTAACCCGCTTGGGCAAACCCCACGAATTCCATACCTACGAAGGCGCCAACCACGCCTTTATGGACTTCAACAACCCCGACCGCTACCACCCCGAAGCCGCCGCCGCCGCTTGGCCCCGCACCATCGAATTCTTTGACCGCCACCTCAAGGCCGCCCCGGTAGCCGCCTAACAAGAAACCGGGAAATCCATAGATCCCATCCCCCGAACCGCGCACCATCCGATTCGGGGGATGGGCCAAAAACTCAGGATCCGCAAACCCCCGCGAATTTCCGAAAAGGATGCATCAGAATGATCATCGGACTGTTTCTATCCCTGATCGGGCTACTCCTGTCGGCCTTTGCCGGGCCGGGAATGATGGGAATGGCCGGCCCCGAACTAATGTGGGAAACCCCGCAAAGCCCCGCCGTCGAAGCCCAATCCCGCGTCGCCGACGCCATTTTCCTCTACCAGCAGCAAGGCCGCGACGCCGCCATCGCCCGCTACAACAGCCAAGAATCCACCGACGGCCCCTGGTACGTGTTCATCATCGACGAAAACGGCATCGTCATCGCCAGCGCCCCCCGCCCCGAAAACCTGGGCCAACCCGTCGCCCAACTCCCCGGCCTGACCGGCGAGGACGGACACAACTACGGCGCCGACATCGCCAACGCCCCCGAAGCCGGCGACTGGGTCGTCTACACCTACCGCAACCCCGACACCGGCCAAGAGGAACGCAAGCATTCCTGGGTAATGCGCCACGACGGGCTGGTTTTCGGCTCCGGCTGGTACGAAGGCCCCGACGCATCCCCCGCCTACACCCAGGCATTCGTCGCCGAAGCCGCCCGCCGCTACGACGCCATCGGCCGCGACGCCGTGGTCGAATACTACAACACCCAAGACAGCGTCTACGGCGAATGGTACATATTCATCATCGACGACGATGAAGGCATCGTATCCCACGCCACCCGCCCCGAGCGCATCGGCCTAACCTACGCCGAGCTGATCGACATCAACGGCTACCACTACGGCGCCGACTTCGACGCCGCCGACCCCTACGGCCAATGGGTCAGCTATATGTACCGCAACCCCGCCACCGGAAACGAGGAACAAAAACATTCCTGGGTAGTCCGCCGCGACAACCTCATCATCGGCTCCGGCTGGTACGAAAAATAACCGCCCCGACGGAGAAAACCAATGCCCGCATCCCGGCCCAAGCTACCCGTAGGCGCTTCGGAAATGCCCCTCTACCTGAGCCTCCCCGACGGAAACGGCCCCTTCCCCGCGGTGATCGTCATTCACCACGCCCCCGGCGTTGACCAATTCGTCCAGGAATACGCCGACCGCCTCGCCGCCGAGGGCTACGCCGCCGCCGCCCCCGACCTCTTTCACCGCATCACCGACCAAATGGTGGAGCAGACCGGCCGCAGCAAGCGCGACCAGCTCAGCGACCCGGACATCATCGCCGACGTAAACGCCGCCACCGACTACCTGCGCTCCCACGAGCGGGTAGACCGCGGGCGGCTGGGCATCACCGGCTTCTGCATGGGCGGGCGGGTAGTCTGGCTCGCCGCCGCCACCAACCCCCATTTCAAGGCCGCCGTACCCCACTACGGCGGCAATATATTCGTCCCGTGGGGCCACGCCGAAACATCCCCCTTCCAGTTGACCGCCAACATCAACTGCCCCATCCTTTTCCACTTCGGCGAAATCGACGCCAACCCCTCCCCCGACGATATGCGCCGCCTGGACGACGAGCTGACCCGTCTAGGCAAACCCCACCAATTCTACGCCTACCCCGGTGCCGACCACGCCTTTATGAACCGCTATATGCCCCAGCGCTACCACCGCCCCTCCGCCGAAATGGCCTGGGCCCGAACCCGCGATTTCCTCGCCGAAACCCTGCAACCCCCCGCCCCCTAAAACCCCAACCGCCCCCATAAAATCCCCTGGCCCTCTAGTAGAGGGCCAGGGCGAGGGCCACCCGGAGGTTCCAATGACCACCAGCCGCTCCTACGCCGGCCAAACCGCCGCCCCCGAATTCCCCGCCGGCCTCGAATGGGTCAACACCGACCGCCCCCTAACCATGGACGAGCTGAAAGGCAAAATCGTCATCCTCGACTTCTGGACCTACTGTTGAGTCAACTGTATGCATCTATTTCCGCAGTTGCGGAAACTGGAGCGCCAATACGCCAGCGAGCTGGTAGTCATCGGCGTTCACTCCGCCAAATTCCCCGCCGAAAAAGAAACCGCCGGCCTCACCGCCGCCGTGCGCCGCTACGAACTGGAGCACCCGGTAATCAACGACGCCGATTTCCGCGTCTGGCAACAGTACTCCTGCCGCGCCTGGCCCACCCTGATGTTCATCGACCCCTTGGGCAAGGTCATCGGCAAACACGAGGGCGAACTCACCTTTGACCAATTCGACAACCTGCTGTCGGGAATGGTAGCCGAATTCGACGCCGCCGGCATCCTGCGCCGCTCCCCCCTGCCCACCGCCCCGCCCCCGGCCCCCGAAAGCGCCCTCAGCTTCCCCGGCAAAGTCCTGGCCGACGCACCGCGCGGACGGCTGTTCATCGCCGACACCAACCACAACCGCATCATCGTCGCATCCCTTGACGGCGACGTCCGGCAAATAATCGGCAGCGGCGAGGAAGCCCTAGCCGACGGCCCACTGTCGCAAGCCGCCTTCAACCACCCCCAAGGAATGGCGGTCGACGGCGATATCCTCTACATAGCCGACACCGAAAACCACGCCATCCGCCGCGTAGACCTGCCATCCGGCCAAGTGGCAACCCTCGCCGGCACCGGACAGCAAGGCTACGAGCGCCGCGGCGGCCCCGGACGCGCCACCGCCCTAAGCTCCCCCTGGGATCTAGCCCTGCACCAAGGATCCCTATACATCGCCATGGCCGGCATCCACCAGCTTTGGGCCCTGGAACTCAAAACCGGCCAAGTAGCCCCCTACGCCGGCAGCGGCCGCGAAGCCATCACCGACGGCCCCCTAGCCACCGCCGCCCTGGCCCAACCCAGCGGCATCATCGTAGGCGACAGCGGCAACGGCCCCCGCCTCTACTTCGCCGACAGCGAAACCAGCGCCGTCCGCAGCGCCGACCTGCCCCCCCATCAAGGCGGCGGCAACGACGGCTCCGTCCGCACCCTAATCGGCCTCGGCCTGTTCGAGTTCGGCGACGTAGACGGCGACGATTTCCGCGTCCGGCTACAGCACCCCATAGGCATAACCCACCACGACGGCATCCTCTACATCGCCGACACCTACAACCACAAAATCAAGCGCATCCTACCCCGCACCCGCTCCGCCTTCACCCTGGCCGGCAACGGCGCCCCCGGCCACGCCGACGGCCCCCCAACCCAAGCCCAATTCTCCGAACCCAGCGGCCTAAGCATAGCCCACAACCAAATCTACATCGCCGACACCAACAACCACGCCATCCGCACCACCAACCCAGAAACCGGCCAAGTAGCAACCCTGGAGCTAACCGGCCTATAAGCAACCGCAACCCACTCACCCAACCGCAGGGGCGCCCACCCACGCGCCCCTCGCCCGGCATAGAATACGCAAAGAACGCCATAGCAAACCCATTCATCCCTGAGCTTATCTAGCGTAAACCCGCTAGGATGAGCGGGTTCCGTTAAACTTACTGGGTAGCCCATCGCCTAACCTTTGCCGGCTACGGAAGGAATACAGGAAAACCATCGCTCCGGCAATGGTCAAGTCCACTACGTACGCTGCCGCTACAATGCTGGCGATGCAGATCCAATCCATAGTCGCGCATCCTCAAATCGGTTTGCCCCAGCGACCCAGCAAATTTAACCGAACCGGTCAATCACTAAACCGCTGGGGGCTGTCCGGCTTAGGGTGTGGTCACGGGCAAGACACAAGGGAAATATCGCAGGATGCGTATGTGCGCCCTTAAAATCCGGGTCTGTATGTCCGCCGCCGCGATACCGCCAAATGTCTGTTTGCATATCATAATCCGATACCACGAAACTGCGCCCGGTTCGCCGCCCCACTTCCTGGTCTAAGGTTCTACCCAAATTGTGATCATTCGGGCGATACATTCCGGCTGATTTGTTGGGGCGGTCAGCCAGCGGATACGTCGTTTTAGGCTTGCCATTGGATAGCACGAACATATATGTGAACGATTTGTTATACCCTGAATGGACTTCATGCCGGGACTTATTAAGCTCGAAAATCATCGTCCGGAGCAGCGTCAACCCCAACCCCATAAAGCCCAACGCCTGCCGGAAATATGTCCCGGTTTCGCCGCCGTCAATAATCTGGTCACCCACAATCCAGACCAGCACCCCACCCGGCGCAAGGTTGCCAACACAAGCCGCGGCGATAGCGTCAAAGTCAAAGGCATCGTTGTATCCGCCAAATTCCCGCAGATTGTCATAGGGCGGCGAGATGAGGATTAAGTCCGCGGGCGGCAACCCCGGCAACACCGCAACGCAATCGCCATTCACCAGTTCAATCCCCGGCAACAGATTTTCCCGCCAAACCAGCCCCAAAGCCGCCGCCGCAAGCCAGGCAACCCGCCGCGGCGCCGGCCACATCGCGCACTTCGCCCCCGTCGCCGCCCTCACCCGGCAGACCAAATCCCGGTAACCGAACACCTCCGGCCCAACCACGTCCAACTCCGTCACCACGTCCCCGTCAGCCACGGCAACCACCATCCGGGCAAAAGCCCCCACGAAAACCGTCTGGACCCGGTAATCCCCCCTGCCCGGCAGCAAAACGACCGAGAACCGCCTTACCGTCCAGGCAATGTTGTTCAGCAGGCGGTAGTAAGACAATGGGGAAGCAACATCAGCGTTCACGATGCTCACGTGGACCACGAGCCGCACTCCAGCCCTGCGGTCCGCCACAAGCAGAGACGGGACGACCGGATAGAACGTGTGACCCCATTACGGATGGAAAACGGTAGAACCAAGCCCCATCAGAGGCCGGAACAGTCAAAAACCCGCCAGCCTCTATTCACCGGCCGGGGATCTGCATCACTTCCCGGGTAGATCGAATTTCCGAAATTCCTGCGAAAAGGCTAGACAAATTATCTATCATACGCTTAAAATGCCAAGACTACAGGAAATGGAGTAAAGGAGGCAAAATGAACTGGCTAAGGAACGAGATATTCGGGCCAAGGAAATACGGCGAAATGGACATATTCGGCCCCGCGAAGCCCAAGCCAAAGAACAACCGGAACCGAAAGCGCCAAGGCAACCGCTCAGGAAACGGGAACCGGAACAAAGGCCAAGGCCACTCCCACCACCACAGCCATTCGCACCATCACCGCCACTAAGAGACGCCTCCCCGGAAAAAGATATGCATCTTCCATAAGATGCATATCAACCCCAATACGAGCGCACGGAGCGGTTCAATTGTCAGCGAAAAAAACGACCAAAAACAAAGTACACATAGACAAAGCATTAGGGGAAATGATCGACGCTGCCAACCCCGCGCTCAAGAAAATAACCGGGAACAGATACCGGATACAAACAGACCCTGCCATGGTAATCAAATACTGCATAAAAAACTGGGGACAAGTAAGAAGCGATCTGGAGCCTCATGGGATCACCCTTAGGAAGCTGAAGTCAGCCAGGAGGGTCAGAAACGACTCGTCGCACTGGGACCCCGAAGTAGCAATAGACTCAAAAAGCCACCGGGATGCCTCCATCATCTACGAGCTGAAAGAAGCGTTCACTAAAATAAACCGGGCAAACCCGAACAAACCCCAGCAAACAAAACCGGAACGACCCAAGCAACAAACCACAAACAAGCCCCAGCAAACGAGACCACAACCGACCAATCCCCGGAGAGAAAGCCAGAGGCAACAGCAACCCATGAGAAAAGAACGGCAACACGCAAGACCAAAAAAGAGCAACCGGGCAATGGAACTGGGGATAACCTTGATCGCAGTCCCATCGGCTCCTATGCTGATCATCGCCGCGACCGGGTCGGAGATCCCCGAATACCTACTCACCTTTGGCGGACTGAGCATACTAGCCGGAGGTTTCCTAGTAGCAAAAGGTATGCCTACAAGAAATAAATAGGCCGCAACTGCAACCCAAGATGCCCTGAGAGAATTCAGACGCCCACCCGCGCCCCCTCCGTCACCCCTATCCCAGCCCAACCCCTATGCCTGACGAGCCGATAATAAACTTTCGGCAACAAATCCGCACCCTGGATCTGAACGTCGCGCCGCCCCCCCCCCCCCGCAACCCAAGCCGCCGCGCCACCAACGCAACTGCCCCCCCAACCCCCTTGACAACCCCCCAAACCTACCCTAAAATACCCAACCGAGGTTTGAGCAATGAACTACGCAATCATCAAAACCGGCGGCAAACAATACCGGGTCCAGCCCGGCGACACCCTCGACGTCGAACTCCTCCCCAACCCCGCCGACTCCCTAGCCGTATTCGGCGAAGTCCTCGCCGTATCCCAAGACGGCCAGCTAACCCTGGGCAACCCCACCGTCCCCGGCGCCGCCGTCCGCGCCCAAATAAACTCCCACTACCAAGACCGCAAACTAATGGTCTACAAATACAAAGCCAAAACCCGCTACCGCCGCAAGCGCGGACACCGCCAATCCTACACCCGCATCACCATCCAGGACATCCTAACCCCCTAACCCGCCGCCCCCCAACCGGGGACGGCCCCAAGGCAGGTAAAAAATGGCGCACAAAAAAGCCGGCGGCAGCACCAACAACGGACGCGACAGCAACCCCAAACGCCTCGGCGTAAAACGCTACGGCGGACAGCGCGTAACCGGCGGCTCCATCCTAGTCCGCCAACGCGGCACCCGCATCCGCCCCGGCAATAACGTCGGCCTCGGCCGCGACTACACCCTGTTCGCCCTAACCGACGGCGAAGTCAAATACGAATGGGCCGCCAAAGGCCGCCGCCGCGTCAGCGTATACCCCATCACCCCAGCCTAAAGCAAACCCCGTTGCCCCAACTCAAAATATTGCCCGACTCAAATACCGCCCCAACTCCAATAAGGAAGCCGCCCTCGCCATGAAAACCGACATCCACCCCCGCTTCTACAACGCCACCGTAACCTGCTCCTGCGGCCACACCTTCCAAACCGGCGCCACCAAACCCGCCCTCCGCGTCGAAATATGCAGCCAATGCCACCCCTTCTACACCGGCGAACAGCGCATCGTAGACACCCAAGGCCGCATCGAAAGGTTCAACCGCCGCTTCAACCGCCGCTAAAAAAAACCCTCTCTCCCACGGGATAGGGCCGGGTAAAGGCGCAACCCCAACCCGCCCATCCCCTCAATCCTCCACCCCCGAGGCGCCCTTGCCAAACCAGCCGCCCCCCCACCTATACGGCGGACAAGCCGTAATCGAAGGAGTAATGATCCGCGGCCGGAGCCACTTCAGCCTCGCCGTCCGCCGCCAGGACGGCACCATAGAACGCCGCCAAGAACCCCTCAACCCCCTCTACAACGGCCCCCTGCGCCGCATCCCCCTAACCCGCGGCGTCCTAACCCTCCTCGAAACCCTCATCCTCGGCATAAAAACCCTCCAAATATCCGCCGACCTCGCCGCCGCCGACCCCCAGCAAAACAAACCCGACGGCCAAAACATCCCCGGCTGGATCCTCGCCTCCACCCTAGCCTTTTCCCTGATATTCGGCATCGGCCTATTCTTCCTCCTCCCCATAGGCATAGTCCGCCTGCTAGAGCCGATCATCGGCGCCGGCCTCCTCAGCGAAACCATCGAGGGCCTCCTACGCCTAACCATCCTCATCGCCTACATCACCGCCATCGGCCTAATGCCCGACATCCGCCGCGTCTACGCCTACCACGGCGCCGAACACATGACCGTCCACGCCCACGAAGCCGGCCTCCCCCTTAACATCCCCAACGTCCGCCGCTTCGGCACCCCCCACCCCCGTTGCGGCACCGCCTTCCTCCTAACCGTAATCGTAGTATCCATCGCCGTATTCATCGCCTTTTCCCTCCTCGACCTATCCTGGTGGTGGCGCATCGCCTCCCGCATCCTACTCCTCCCCGCCATAGCCGCCCTAAGCTACGAAATCATCCGCTTCAGCGGCCGTCATCAAACCGCCATCATCGGCAAAACCCTCGCCGCCCCCGGACTATGGCTCCAGCGCCTAACCACCCGCCAGCCCGACGACGCCCAAATCGAAGTAGCCATCCAAGCCATGCAAACCGCCCTAGCCGCCGATGCCAACGCCGAACCCCCCAACTAAAAAGGGGCGCAAAAACCGCGCCCCCGGTGAAACTCAAGCGCCCCCAACGAAACCCCGCCGCCCCGCCCCGCCTACCACAAATTCCAGCGCGGATTCCCCGCCGCCTGCTCCCGCAGATAAGGAACAATCCAATCCCGCACCCCCTCCGCCACATAAAAAGTAGGCGAAATCAGCTCGCTCTCATCCGCAATCAGCCCCTCCTCCAGCGCCAGCCCCGCCTCCCTCGTCCCCGGCATCACGCTAACCCCCACCCGCAAATTCGCCAGCGCCGGCCGAATCCGCCGCAAAAACTCCAGCTTCCCCTCCACCGACTCCCGCGTCTCCCCCGGCTCCCCGAAAGTCCGCGCCACCGTATAATGCAGCCCCCCCTCCTCGCACAGCCGCGGCACCTCCAACTGCGCCTCCAGCCCATCCCCCAACCCCCCCAGCCCGTCATGCGGATCCCCGCCCCGATTCCCCAGCAACACCAACGCGCAACCCGCCTCCCGCATCAACCGCACCAACTCCGCATCGCACCCGAAAGACGCCAAGCAGGTATTCCACCGCACCCCCAAATCCGCCTCAATCAAAGCGCGGCACAGCGACTTCGCCTGATCCAGCGGCAAATTAAACCCGTTATCCACAAAAAACACCTTCCGCAGCCCATACCGCTCCCAAACCTCCCGCACCTCCGACACCACCTCATCCACCGGACGAATCACCCGGTAATCCCCCTCCGTCATCCCCGCCGCCGACGCCGGCGTCGGATACGAAAAACTCCCCAGCTTCGTCAGCACCCCCACCCCGAACCCCGCATTCCGGTACTTATCCATCTCCAAATCCTCCAGCCGCGGACGGCTGGCGAAAGCCGACAAACAAAGCCCCTCATTCAGCGCCACCGCCCCGTCCCGCCCCCGATGCACCACCCCCGGCAAATCCGACACCCCCCGCTCCCCGTCCTCCAGCCGGTCGCAAATCTCCGCGAAAGTCTCCCCTGCATCCCCGGCCACCCCCAAATCCGGCCCCAAAAACTCAAAACACTGCTTCGGCAACAGACTGAAAGCCGGCCCCCCCACAATGATCGTCGCCCCGCTATGTTCCCGGATCCGCCCAATCACCTCCCGCGTAACCGGCAGCGCCCACTCCGTATTAAGCAAACTGTGATTACTCAAATTCCGCAACGAAATCCCCACCACCTCCGGCCGGAAATCCCGCACCACCCCCTCGATCTCCCCCAGATAATCCTCCGCAAACATCAAATCAACCACCCGCACCGAATGCCGCTCCCGATCCAAATACCCCGCAATATACGCCAACCCCAGCGGCAAAGGCTGCGCATTCATCCGCTCATTCATCCGCCCCTGCCGGTTAGTAGCCACCAACAAAACCCGCATAACCAAACCCCCAACAAAAAATCCCAACCCCCAACCCCCCAACGCCCCCATTATGCCCCACCCCACCCCAAACCGCAAACCCCAACGCTGCCTCACCCCCCACCCCGTAGGGGCGCACAGCCGTGCGCCCAACCTCTTGCGCCTCCCCACCCCCCCATGCTACAATAGCCTCAATCTCCGCCCGCTACCCCAAGACCGCAACAGAGGAGAGCCAATATGCCCACCCCTGAACGAAAGGAACCCCAACTGCTGGAATCCGAATTCTACATAAACCGTGCCTGGCGCCGCTTGGGCGAGGAGTTGGGCCCTTATGTAGCCGGTAAAATCAACGACGATTCGCTAAAGGAAACCCGCGACGTCTCTACCATCCTGTCAAAAATGCTGGAACGTGGCCCTCTGGAAGGCGGCCTTCGGAAACGCGGAATTTGGGATAGTTATTTTCAAGCCGAGCTAGACCACGACGGTCGGGGATTGGTAAATCAACTCCGCAAGTTCCGCAACGCATGGGCGCACCAGAGCCTTGAGGGATACAACGACAACGACGTCCTCCAAAACTTGTACAGAATCGTGGAATTGCTCAGAGCCATTTCTGCTCCTGCACAAGCGGATTCAGTCCAACAAATGTATGACAAACTCCTCCCGCTGATTGGCGCTCTTGGTACACCGGTACGCCAACAACCCACCAACGTATACGCCGAACTACTACAGCAGTTCCAGAAACTTGAAACAGAGCGTCGCCAGTTGTCTGAACTCCTAATCCCACACCCCAGTGCCCAGCCGGAAATCCCCCCGCTCGCCCCCGCTACACCCCCGTCGCCTGCCCCCCAACCCAATATCACCACCCCTGCATCCGCCGCTCCCGCCAATACAGACACCACCACACCCTTCGACCTGAACATCAGGCAACCGGAATATTTCGTGAACTTGGGCAATGCCGCTTTTGACGAAAGCGACTTTGACCAGTCTATATATTATTACAGCCAGGCTTTGGAACTTAGCCCCAACATTTCTGCGGAAATGAATCCTTCCTTGGTAGTTGCCTACAATAACCGGGGCAAAGCCTATGCCAGAAAAGGGGAGTATGACCAGGCCATCGCCGATTTCTCCAAAACCTTGGAACTAAACCCTGAATATGCAGATGCCTACTACAACCGGGGCAATGTCTATGGAAACAAAAGGGAGTATGACCAAGCCATCGCTGATTTCTCCAAAGCCCTGGAACTAAACCCGGACGATGTGGATGCCTACAATAGCCGTGGCATCTCCTATGCCGGAAAAAGGGAGTATGACCAAGCCATCGCTGATTTCTCCAAAGTCTTGGAACTAAACCCGGACGATGCTACGGTCTTCTACAACAACCGTGGTGCTGCCTACGCCGCAAAAAGGGAGTATGACCAGGCCATGTCCGACTGCTCCAAAGCCTTGGAACTAAACCCGGACAATGCGGCAGCCTACGCATTGCGGGGCAACGTCTACGCCGACAAAGGAGAGTATGACCAGGCCATCGCCGATTTCGCCAAAGCCTTGGAACTAAACCCAGACAATGCGGTAGCCTACGCATTGCGGGGCAACGTCTACGCCGACAAAGGAGAGTATGGCCAAGCCATCGCCGATTACACCAAAGCCCCTGGAACTAGACCAGGACATTGCGCCAGAAGCCTACGTCAGCCGTGGCATCGCCTACCGTAACAAAGAGGAGTATGACCAAGCCATCGCCGATTTCGCCAAAGCCTTGGAACTAAACCCAGACAATGCGTCTGCCTACGCAAGCCGGGGCATCGCCTACCATAACAAAGGGGGGTATGACCAAGCCATCGCCGATTTCGCCAAAGCCTTGGAACTAAACCCGGACTATGCGGCTGCCTACGCAGGCCGGGGCATCGCCTACCATAACAAAGGGGAGTATGACCAGGCCATCGACGATTACACCAAAGCCCTGAAACTCGACCCGGACGATGCGGCGGCCTACTTCAACCGTGGCCTCGCCTACGCCAGAAAAGGGGAGTATGACCAGGCCATCGCCGATTACTCCAAAGCCCTGGAACTAAACCCAGACTATGTGGATGCCTACCACAACCGTGGCCTCGCCTACGCCAGAAAAGGGGAGTATGCCCAAGCCATCGCTGATTACACCAAAGCCTTGGAACTAAACCCGGACGATGCGGTGGCCTACTTCAACCGTGGCCTCGCCTACGCCAGAAAAGGGGAGTATGACCAAGCCATCGCCGATTACGCCAAAGCCCTGAAACTAAACCCGGACGATGCGGTGGCCTACGCATTGCGGGGCTACGCCTACGCCGAAAAAGGGGAGTATGACCAAGCCATCGCCGATTACTCCAAAGCCCTGGAACTAAACCCGGACGATGCGGCTGCCTACAACAACCGTGGCAACGCATACGCCGGAAAAGGGGAGTATGACCAGGCCATCGCCGATTACTCCAAAGCCTTGGAGCTAAACCCGGACGATGCAGCGGCCTACAACAACCGTGGCAATGCCTACGCCGGAAAAGGGGAGTATGACCAGGCCATCGCCGATTACTCCAAAGCCCTGGAACTCGACCCGGACTATGCGGCTGCCTACAACAACCGTGGCGTCGCCTACGACGACAAAGGGGAGTATGACCAGGCCATCGCCGATTACACCAAAACCCTGGAACTCGACCAGAACTTTGCGATTGCCTACAACAACCGCGGCAACGTCTACGCCAACAAAGAGGAATATGACCATGCCATCGCCGATTATTCTAAAGCTCTAGAACTAAACCCGGACGACACGGATGCCCGCGAAAAGCTCGAAACCGCCACCCGCCTCCGCGACACCACCACCGAATACGACCAAGCCATCGAGGAAAACCCCCAAGACCCGGACGTCTGGCACACTCGCGGCCTCCACTACCTGGACGACCGCCAAGACTACGACCGCGCTTTAGCCGACCTAACCCAAGCCCTCGCCCTAACCCCCGACAACCCAGAAATCCCCTACGACCGCGCCCGCGCCCACTTCGCCCTCGGCGACTACCTAGCCGCCGACGCCGACTACACCCGAACCATCAACATCAACCCCAGCGACCACCTCGCGTGGTGCGACCGCGGCCGCATCCACCAGCACCGCGGCCAGCACCGCAACGCCATCGCCGACCTCGACCAGGCCCTAACCCTCAACCCAAACTACGCCAGGGCCTACCAATCTCGCAGCATATCCCACGCCGCCATCGGCAATCGCGAAAAAGCCCAAGCCGACTATGAAATGTGGCGGACGTTGGCGTCCGGTTCCTAAGCAAAACCCGCCGCCCCCACCCCGTAGCCGCCGGATACAACCCCCCACCCCCGCAAAAAATGCTAAAATAACAACGCAAGCGAAAGAAAATGCTACAATGGATCACCCAATGGTGGAAATACGCCCTATTCGCCGCCGCCACGATAACCGCCACCGCCGCGGCCGACACCATGATCCCCGACCCCTTCCTGTCCCGCCTCGCCGCCCTGGCCATACCCACCTTCGGAGGTTCCAAAATGATCCTCGAACTGTTCGACAAAAAAGGAATGGAACGCAAACTCCAGGAAAAAGAGCGCGAAGCCTATGAGTCCCGCCGCGAAGCCGACGGCTACCGCCGCGAAGCCGACGAGTCCCGCCGCGAAGCCAATGAGTCCCGCCGCGAAGCCGACGACTACCGCCGCGAAAACCAGGAACTCCGCCGCCGCATCGAGGAACTCGAGCGCAACGGCTACGGCCACGGCAACAACAACCCGCCCCCAACCCCTTGACAACCCCGCCCCATTCCCCTAAATTCCCTCAAAATCCCACCGCGCAGGTGAAACTATGGTAACGACCACCTTCAACGACAATATGTTCGCCCCCGAAATCATGCACGACCCCTACACCTACTACGGCAACCTCCGCGACCAAGACCCCGTCCACTGGAACGAACTCTACGAACTCTGGGTCATCACTCGCCACGACGACCTCGTCTGGCTCACCCGCAACCACGAACTCTTCTCCAGCGCCGTCTGGCTCAACGACCCCCGCGGCCCTTACCCCGCCGTCAACGAATCCGATAACGAACTCTACGAATTCGTCCGCAACTACCAAGGCAAACAATTCATCCAATACGACCGCCCCGACCACCTCCAAATGCGCAAAGTCGTCCACGCCTACTTCACCCCCAAATCTATGGAGGAATGGCGCCCCCTAGTCCAAAACGCCATCAACGAACTCCTCGACGCCGCCGAACAAAAACCCGACTTCGACCTGATGCGCGACCTCGCCACCCCCCTCCCCGTCCTCGTCATCGCCGAAATGATGGGCGTCCCCAAAGCCGACCGCCCCCACATCCGGATGCTCGCCGAAAAACTCCTCAACATCGCCCGCGGCGAAGCCGACCGCCTCCCCAAACTGGTCGAAGGCATGGAAGGAATGCTCGAGTACGTCAACCCCATGGTCGACGAGCGCATCGTCAACCCCGGCGACGACTTCATCTCCGTCCTCGCCGGCGGCGAAAAAGCCGGCGTATTCACCCGCGAGCAAGTCCTAGTCAACACCTCCCTCCTCCTCCTCGCCGGCCACGAAACCACCATCAACCTAATCTGCAACGGCACCCTGTCCTTTATGCGCAACCCCGACCAATGGGAAATCCTCAAAGCCGACCCCCAAGGTATGATGGTCCGCGCCACCGAGGAAGCCCTCCGCTACGACCCCCCGGTAAAATCGATCCAGCGCCTCGCCTCCCAAGACATCGAAATGCGCGGCAAACTAATCCGCGAAAAAGACCGCATCCGCTGGTTCATCCCCTCCGCCAACCGCGACCCCCAAAAATTCGACCGCCCCGACGAAATGGACATCACCCGCTGGCCCAACCCCCACGTAGCCTTCGGCGCCGGCATCCACCACTGCCTCGGCGCCACCATCGCCCGCGTCGAAGGCCAAGAAGTCTTCCGCGAACTAGCCCAACGCTACCCCGACATGGAACTAACCCAAACCGAAATGGACTACGAACCCAGCATAACCTTCCGCTCCATAAAACAAATGCCCATAACCACCAACGCCTAACCCCCGCAACGGAACCCAACGGCAAGCCCCCGGCGGATAACACCGGGGGCTTCGTCCATTTCGCTCCATAATCCCCTCCCCCTAAGGGGGAAGGTTAGGGTGGGGGTGAACCCCCACCAACCAACACCAAACAGGCGATCTGGGATAATCCGCTGGGGATTTTCAGCTAAAACGATCTTCCTCTCGCTTTAACTCTTCCGGTGTAGGTTGATATACACCGCGCCAGTCATATCGAAAAACAGATTCCCACTCTGCATCAATGTTTTCTTGATTGACTGTGATCAATCCCTCGCCGGGCCGGCCAGTATCTTGGTTGACCACGACCGCCGTAAGGGGAGGCAATCCATGGTTGGCGCAATACCACATGATGGGATTAAGATACTCTCCCATACCATGAGCCGCCCCGGGAATGCCAATTGATCCCGCCAATTCCCCGTATGTAATGGTCTCCCGCCTTAACGCCCTGTCAACAAGGATGGGCCAAATTTCCCAGGCACGAAAATACTTGCCGGGTGTCATACTATCCTTCCTCCTTCGCAACGATAACCGTCTCCAATGCCTGTTCTTGCCAGTCAGTCAACGAATGCCCGTAGTCATCCGAGACCATTGCCAGTGTGAAATGCGCCAGCAAAATATCCATTCAGAACTCCCGCGCCGCCATTATACATCAGGCCGCCTAGCATACCACCCCGCCGCCCGCTCGTAAGCGTGCCCCACCCGCAGCAAAGTCTCCTCCCCGAACGGCCGCCCCGCCACCTGCAACCCCAACGGCAGCCCCGACCCCGTAAACCCGCAAGGCACCGACACCGCCGGCACCCCCGCCAAATTAAACGCCCCCGTAAAACTGATCCGGGCATTCAACCCCGCCAAAGCCGCCTCCTTACTCGCCACCCCCGGAGCGCTTTCCACCAACGGCGCCGGCCCCACCCCGCTGGGCAACACCAGCGCATCCACCTCCTCCAGCGCCCTCAAAACCTGCCCCCGCAACAACGCCCGCAGCTTCTGCGCCTTGGCATACGCCTGCGCCGGAATCACCCCCCCGGTAAGAAACCGGATCCGGTTATTATGATCCATCAACCCCCAATTAGCCTCAAACACCTCCCGATGCAGCCCGGCCCACTCCACCCCGATAATCGCCATCGTAACCGCCCCCGCCGCCGGCGCCAGCGGAATCGACACCTCCCGCACCTCCGCCCCCAACTCCCCCAGCAGCCCCGCCGCCGCCCCCACTGCATCCCGCATCTCCGGATCCAGATTCGGCGCATCCATCCGCTCCCGCACCACCCCCACCCGCAGCCCGGCCAAATCGCCCCCCAGTGCCGCCCGGTAATCGGGAACCGGCACATCCCGCGTATACGGATCCTTGGCATCGTAACCCGCGATCGCCTGCAAAGTGATCGCCGCATCCTCCACCGTCCGCGCAATCGGCCCCACCGTATCCATCGACCACGAACCCCCCATCACCCCATACCGGCTGACCCGCCCATAAGTAGGCCGCAGCCCCACCAGCCCGCTGAAATTAGCCGGCCCCCGAATCGACCCCCCCGTATCCTCCCCCAGCGAAGTCGCGCACAAAAACGCCGCCGTCGCCGCCCCGCAACCGCTGCTGGAAGTCCCCGGATTCCGCGCCAAATCCCACGGATTGCGCGGCGTCCCGTAAGCATGATCATAAATGTCCGCCATCGCGAACTCGCTCATATTCAGCTTGCCCAGCAAAACCGCCCCCGCCGCTTTCAGCCGCGCCATCACCGTAGCATCCTCCCCCGGCACGAAATCCCGCAGAATCGCCGAACCCCCGGTAGTGCGAATCCCCGCGGTATAAAACTGATCCTTCACCGCCACCGGCACCCCATGCAACGGCCCCCGGTAAACCCCGCCCGCGATTTCCGCCTCCGCCTCCCGCGCCTCCGCCAGCGCATAATCCCCCGTAACCGTGATATACGAACAAAGCCGCCCATCCACCGCCGCAATCCGCTCCAGATACGCCTCCGCCGCCGCCACCGGCGACACCTCCCGCAACTCAATCAACCGCCCCAACTCCGCCGCGCTCAAAAAAGGAAGATCCCTCTGGTCCATAACCAACCCCCGCAATCGCGCTACAAATCAGCCATCCCCCCAACCAACCCCCTAATCCTCCGGCACCGCCGCAATCAGCCATCCCCCCGTCCCGCCCTAATCCTCCGGCACCGCCGCAATCAGCCGCCCCCCCTCCACCGTCACCGGAAACGCCGTCATCCGCGAATTAGGCCCATTGACGCACACCCCCTCGGAATACTCAAACCGCCAACCATGATCCGGACACATAAACACCCCGCCCCAATCCACCACCTCCCCCATCTGATGCGGACAAACCGTAGAAAGCAACTGATAAACCCCCTTCCGGCTCCGCGCCAAAAAGTAAGACCACCCCCGAACATCCACCGCCGCCGGCAGCTTCCCAAAATCCGACTCCGCCCCAAGATCAACCCGAACTTCCTTATAATCCGCCATACCCTGCCATCCTGCCTAACCCCAAAACCCCGGCCGGCAACAATTCAGCCGAAGCCCCCCAAGTATACCCCAAACCGCCCCCCGCAACGAAACCCCTTGACGCCCAACCCAATATCCAGCACTATACAACCACCCATCCCGTATAAGGAGCCCAAAATGCCCGACCTGTCCAAAGACGACATCCAATCCTTGGGCCGCGCCGTCGGCCTCGACATCCAGGAACCCGAACTAACCGAAGTAATGCACAGCCTGAACGCCCTCCTCGAATCCCTCGACGCCATCAACCCCCCGGGCCTGGAATCCGTAGAACCGCTCCCCATAATCCTCCCCCCGGCATAGGCGAGGACCCCAATGCTGACCCAACTGCGCCTGCAAAACTTCAAAGGCTGGCCAGACACCGGCCCCATCCCCCTAAAACCCATCACCGCCCTTTTCGGCCCCAACGGCTCCGGCAAAACCGCCCTGCTCCAGGCCATCCTGCTACTAAAGCAAACCGCCGCATCCCCAAACCCCGGCCCGGTACTGGACTTCGGCGCCCCCGACACCCCAACCGACATAGGCGACTTCAACAGCATCGCCCACCACCGCAACCCCCGCAACCCGCTCAAAATATCCCTAGACTGGAAAACCCCGCAACCGTTCACCATAACCCAAAGGAACAAAACCACCATCGAAACCGATCACATCGGCTTCGACCTATCCCTACGCCAAGACCACCACTCGCCCCCCCAACCGCCTGTAGCCCAAAGGAACTACCGCGCCGGCCCATCCCAACTAACCGGCCCATCCCAATTAGAAGGTATAGCCGCCAATTTTGACCTAGCCCTGGAAAAGCGCCTAACCAGCATCCACTACCTAAGCCCCCAAAGAGCCAACCCTCAACGAACCTACCCCCGCCCCAAAGCCCCCCCAACCTCCATAGGCCCCTCCGGCGAATCAGCCATTGACGCCATCCTGTCCTCCCGCACCCTCCCCAACGAAGCAGCCCAAAACCCCGACTTGGAACACCGCATCGCCCACTGGCTAAAGCAAACCGGCCTAGCCCAAAACTTCCAAATAACCCCCACCCCCCAAGACCCAGACCTATTTGAAGTCCGGGTAATCCAACACCAAAACGGAACCCAAATACCCCTAACCGACGCCGGCTCCGGCATCGCCCAAATACTCCCAACCCTAACCCTATGCCACCACGCCCCGCCCGGCTCCGCCGTAATACTAAACCAGCCCGAAACCCACCTGCACCCCAACGCCCAATCCGCCCTAGCCGACATCATCATAGACGCCCACCAAACCCGCCAAATCCAAATCCTGATCGAAACCCACAGCGAACACCTACTGAACCGCCTCCAACGCCGCATAGCCGAACAAAAAATAACCGCCGACGACATCAGCCTAATCTACTGCCAACCCAAAGACGCTCACTGCCATCTCGAACCCCTGAATCTCGACGAATACGGAAACATAAAAAACTGGCCCAAAAACTTCTTCGGCAACCAATTCGGGGAAGTAGCGGCAATGACCCGGGCCGCAATAAAAAGGCGATTAGGCACTGAATGAACCACGACAAGCCGGAATACATAGTAGACACCAACGTCCCCATCATAGCCAACGCTAACCAAACACCCCAAGCCGGCCTGGAGTGTGTGCTGGCCTGCGTAGACCATCTGGAGCAAATACAAGATGCAGGCATTTTGCTGCTGGACGACAAATATCTGATTTTTCAAGAATATGATACCTACCTCAACCCATCCGGCAAACCGGGCCCCGGCGACAGATTCTTCAATTGGCTATTATTAAACCAGGGGGATGAGCAGCACTGCCGCATAATCCCCATAACCCCCAACCCCGACCGCGAATTCAACGAATTCCCCAACGACCCTACCCTAGCAACCTTCGACCGCAGCGACCGCAAATTCGTAGCCGTCGCCCTAGCCGCCCAAACCGCCCCCCAAATCCTCAACGCCGCCGACACCGACTGGTGGCAACACCGCGCCGCCCTCCAACAGCACGGCATAACCATAACCTTCCTTTGCCCCGAACTAATGCAATAACAAAAAGGGCGGCGGTTCTGTAAAATTTGCCGGGTAGTATATCATACAAGGTCGGATAGCAAATTCCTATTGGCGGCGTATCTATCCCCGGTGCAAACTGCTAGGGCGGCGGCAACGGCGTTGGAATTGGCAAGGGAAAAGGCGGAAAATCCGCCCCGGCAGATTAAAACCGATGGACTGCGTTCATATAGGAATACCATGCCGCGGGCCTTTCCAACCCGCCCGGTGAAACCCGTCGCCAGTCAAGGCATACGGGCGGAAATCAGCAACAACCTAAGCGAGCGTCTGCAAGGCACAATCAAGGGTAGGGATAGAGATAAGACACTAAGGGTCTGAATGCTAGGGAAACCGGACAAGCCTATGTCGACGGGCTGGTTACGCATTATAACTATTGAAAACCGTAGGAAACGCCAGTTTTTACTGAAATGCTAAGGGCGGGTGTGCTATCTGCGGCACAGCCCCAGTAAAAGCCGGACATCTGATGACTAGTGCCTAGACCATGACCACCTAACAAGGGAAATTCGCGAGGTGCTTTCCAACTCTTTCAATTCTAACTTACGGAGATTAGATGCCCCCGCATATCGAGAAAAGCTATAGGCTTATTTATCTAACCCGCCAGCAGTGAAGGTTTATCGCGAAACCCGAACACTTGGGGGGCTTTCCTGAGCTAAATGACCCAGCAAATTTTACAGAACCAGGGCGGCGCTGGTATAAAGCGCCGCCCGCCAATCCCCCCAACCCCACTACCCCCCCGGATACATCTCCCCCGCCAGCGCCTCCTGCCAAACCGCCTCCGCCGGCAAAATACTGTCAATCGCCCGCAGCCGGTAATAACTCTCCGACAAACCCGGCGGATCCCCCCCGTCCGACACAATATCCGCCGCCCCCAGCAGCATCCGCCGGGCCGCCACAATCGCCATATCGCTGGCCGCCAAACGCTCCCTGCTACGATCCACAATCGCCCCCATGCTTTCCTGCACCGCCTGATCCTGCGTATTGATCCCCTCAATCCCGGTAAAAGTCTCATACTTCTGCACCCGGCGGTCAATCATCCAGTCATTATCCCGGTTCCGCACCGCCCGGTAATTAGCATCCAAATCCTCCGGCCCCCGCCCCAATTGCCGCTCCAAATCCCGATCCGCCTCCGACAGCGCCTCCTCCCCGTAACTGTAAATCCAATTGAAAACCATGCAATTCGCATCATCCGTAGGCACCCAGCAATGCCCCGCAATCAAAGTGCGCGGCGCCTCCCCGGTCAGCCCGAACTGCGAAGGCCGCATCTGGTGAAACGGCAGCACGAAATGATAAGCCCGGACAAAATTCTTGCCCTGCCCCTCCAAAGCCCGAATCCCCGCATACCGATACCCGTAATCCGTCCGGTCCACCTCCACCTTCGGCGCCTTCCCCGTAACAAAATCCGTATCCACCCCAAACCCCGGCCGGCTGGTGTTCTTGGTGATCCGCCGGTGCAAAATCGGCGCATGAGCCGTATCGATCCCGCCCTCCAGCGCTTGCAACCAATTACACTCCTGCCGGTTCTTGCTCACCAGCCGGTGACTATCGGGAACCTGCGTCCACTCAAAGCGCGGCAACGGCGGACGCCGCCCCGCCGGCCCCATATAAGCCCAAACCACCCCGCCCATCTCCGCCGCCGGATACGAAACCGCCTTCACCTTCGTATGATAATCGCTCCCCTCCGGCTCGTTCATCATATCCAGACAATTCCCCGCCGCATCGAACTTCCACCCGTGATAAACGCAGCGCAGCCCGCCCTCCTCATTCCGCCCCAAAAACAGCGAAGTCCGCCGATGCGGACAAAACTCCTCCAGCAGCCCCAGCCGCCCGCCGCTATCCCGGAAAGCCACCAAATCCTCCCCCAAAAGCCGCACCCGCACCGGCGGGCAATCCGGCTCCGGCAATTCATCCGACAGCAGCGCCGGCAGCCAATAACGCCGCATCGTCTCCCCCATCGCCGTCCCCGCCCCCACCAGCGTAAGCCTCTCGTTATCCATCCGCGACAAAACCATCGCCATCTCCTCCCAAAATCGCCCTTTACCCAACCCAACCCCCGCCCCAACGCGCAAGGCGAAATATCCCCCCATTCTAACAACGCCGCCCCCATCTGTCACCCCGCCCCCGGCAAAGTTGACAACGGCGGCAAGCATTCCTAGAATCCCCCAAAGCGCACCAAACAAAGCAATCCGGCGGGACGATACTATATGACCACCGTCAAACAGCTATACGCCCTCCAGGAAGTCGACCTAACCCTGGCCCGCGTCAACCGGGAGCTAACCGAAGCCGAGGAAAAACTGAAAACCGAAATCCCCATCGACAACCTCGAAGCCGCCCTCCAAGCCGAGGAAGCCCGCCTCAAAGACGCCGAAACCCGTCAATACGACAACCGCATGGAAACCGCCGTCCGCCGCGAACGCTCGGAATCCCTCGAAGCCCGGCTATACGACGGCTCCATGGTAAACGCCCGCGACCTCGAACCCCTCCAACAGGAAGCCGCCAGCGTCCGCCGCCTGCTCGAACAAAACGAAGCCCTGTCCCTCGACCTATCCATCGAAATCGAGGAATCCCAAACCCGCTACGCCGCCCTCTCCCAACAGCTATCCGATGCCAAAGCCCAATGGGAAACCCGCCGCCAAGAACTAACCCAAACCGTCAACCAACTACGCGCCCAGCAACAAGACTGCCAAACCCGCCGCCAAACCCTGGCCGCCCAAATAGACCAACCCACCCTCCAGCGCTACGAAACCCTCCGCCGCGCCAAAAATGGCCGCGCCGTAGCCAAAGTAGAGCGCGACCTATGCCAAGGCTGCCGAATGTCCCTACCCACCCAACTACGCCAGCGAGTAAGAAGCGCCCGCCAAACCGTAACCTGCACCAGCTGCGGCCGAATGCTATTCGCCGAATAACCCCCCAATCCCGACTAATATGGAGTATCCTATGAGCATAGCTGCGATAACCCACCGGGACGATGGATCTAAAGTCGCAATTCCAATAACCGGCCAAGATTGGCAACAATGGATCAGCGCCGGCAAAACCCGCAACTGGATGATGGGCGACCCCCTTCTGGACTGGCTAAACCTCTACGGCAAAAACCATGATTACCTGCCAAAGCAGGAATCAGCCGATTACGTCAAAGAACTCGATTTCCTGGCTTTCATTTTCGAGAAAGGCAAAGAATTCGAAGCAGGCATCCTCCGGTTGTTTCAAGAATGTTATCAAGTAACCACCATTGCCCAAGACTATCGCGAAATAACCAGCCAAGCCAAAGCCGAACAAACCTTCGAGACGATGCGCCATGGCGTGCCTGTAATCTACCAAGCCGTACTATGGGACGCCCACAACCTGAACTACGGCTCCCCCGATTTCCTAATACGAAGCGATATCCTACGTCAACTGTTCCCGAATGAAATTTCGGAACAGGAAGCGGCAATCTCCGCCCCCGACTTGGGAAACCATGCCTGGCACTACCTGGTAGTAGATACCAAATTCACCACCCTGCATCTGAACGCCAGCGCCATCCTTAACAACGACAACAGCAACCCGGCCTACAAAGCGCAACTATACATCTACAACCGTATGCTGGGCCGCCTACAAGGTTTCCTGCCCCCCAATTCATACCTGCTGGGGCGCGGCTGGCAACGAGAGCAAAATAGAGTAACCTACCGCGGCTCCAGTGCCCTGGAACGACTGGCGCCGATTCCCCAAACCGGAACCATCGCCCGCAACATCCCCATCGCCGACGCCGTTACCAAAGCCCTAGACTGGATCACCCGGGTTCGCACCCACGGCCACCACTGGCAGCTACTGCCTGAACCATCGGTGCCTGAGCTTTATCCGAACATGAGTAACGCTGACGACAGCGATCTGATGTTGCAAATCAGAGCCGCCGAACTCGAACCGGACTCCGATGAAGCAGCGCCGAACGATCATTGGATGAGCGTCAAAAAATGGCTGGCCGACGAGCTAAAAGAGCTTACCCAGCTATGGCAGGTAGGCTTTGCCAAACGCCAACAAGCCCACGAGTCCGGCATATACAGATGGGACACCCCCGGACTTATCGCGGCCGCGGTAAGAGTGAAGGGCGGGAAAACCGGCCCCACCCTAGACAGCATATTAGCGGTCAATACCGCCAACAACGGCCCGCCGGTGTTGCCCCGGAAAATCGAAAAAATCGGAAACGAATGGCGCAACGCCGCCGCCGCCGAGTTCTATGTAGACTTCGAGTTTTGCAGCGACCTCAACGACGACTTTACCAAACTCCCGGAAAAAGGAGGCCAACCCCTCATCTTTATGATTGGCTGCGGCCACCTGGAACAAGGAGAATGGAAGTTCCAATCATTCACCGTCCCCCGACTGGATGAAAAGGAGGAGCTTCGCATCATCCAAGAATGGGTGGACTATATGTCCCAAGTCCGGGATCGTCTCGACCCGTCCAACGCCCAGCCCCGCATTTTCCACTGGTCTCACGCCGAGCCAACCGTTCTGGAGAAAGCCTACAATTCGGCGAGAATAAGGCACCAACCCCACTCCGATTGGCCGGAACTGGGCTGGTACGATTTCCTGTCGAAAGTAATGCGTGAGGAGCCTGTAGCAGTTAGAGGCGCTCTAGGCTTCGGCTTAAAGGCGGTAGCCAATGCCATGCATCGCCACGGCATCATCAAAACCAACTGGGCCGACAGCCCCCTTGACGGCTTGGGCGCAATGGTAGGCGCATGGCGTTGCGACCAAGAGGCCCGGCAAAAGGGCCTGCCAATGACCCAGTTGCCCCTAATGGCTGAAATAGCCCGATACAACGAAGTTGACTGCAAGGTAATGATGGAAATCATCCGCTACCTCAGGGCCAACCATTAACCGTTATCCCGGAAGCCCCCAACCCGGAAAATCCACCGCCTGCCATCCAGCGCTTCCACCGCCAAACCCGCCCCGCCGCCCGGCTTCACCCTGAACCTGCAAACCATCTGGTAAACTAACCCCAACCCGCCCCCAGGAAACGCAACAATGACCACCGCCAACCTACCCGTCAAAACCCCCACAAAACCCACGCCAACAGCAACGCCGCCCGACCGCCTGGCGCTAAACCTCCGCGCCGTCAAAATAACCCCCGACCAATTCCTCCAACTATGCGCCGACAACGACATCCTACGCCTGGAGCTAACCGCCGACAGCGAGTTGATCATCATGCCCCCAACAGGATTAACAACCAGCAACCGCAACAGCAAACTGAATCAGCAACTAGCCAACTGGTCCGACCTCGACGGAACCGGCATAGCCTTCGATTCCAACGGCGCCTTCACCCTCCCCAACGGCGCCGTCCGCGCCCCCGACGCCTCCTGGCTACTGCTATCCCGCTGGCAAACCCTAACCCCCGACCAGCAAGCCAAATTCGCCCCCATCTGCCCCGACTTCGTAATCGAACTCCGCTCCCCCTCCGACGACCTACCCATAATCCAAACAAAAATGGCCGAATACATCGACAACGGCGCCCGCCTCGGCTGGCTGATCGACCCCCAAAACCGCCAAGTATACATCTACCGCCCTCACCAACCTATAACCATACTGAACGCCCCCACCACCATATCCGCCGACCCCGAACTCCCCGGCTTCACCCTGAACCTGCAAACCATCTGGTAAACCAACCCCAACCCACCCCCAGGAAACGCAACAATGACCACCGCCCAACCACTAACCATAGCCCCACCAGAAACAGCGCCAGCAACACCGCCCGACCGCCTGGCGCTAAACCTCCGCGCCGTCAAAATAACCCCCGCCCAATTCCTCCAGCTATGCGCCGACAACCACGCCCTCCGCCTGGAGCTAACCGCCGACAGAGAGTTGATCATTATGCCCCCAACAGGTTCAACAACCGGCCGCCGCAACAGCGATCTGAACTACCAACTAACCCACTGGTCCTACCGCGACGGAACCGGCATATCCTTCGATTCCAGCACCGGATTCACCCTCCCCAACGGAGCCGTCCGCGCCCCCGACGCATCCTGGGTACTGCTATCCCGCTGGCAAACCCTAACCCCCGACCAGCAAGCCAAATTCGCCCCCATCTGCCCCGACTTCGTAATCGAACTCCGCTCCCCCTCCGACGACCTACCCATAATCCAGGCAAAAATGGCCGAATACCTAACCAACGGCGCCCGCCTCGGCTGGCTGATCGACCCCCAAAACCGCCAAATACACATCTACCGCCCCCACCGCCCCATAACCATACTAAACGCCCCCACCACCATATCCGCCGACCCCGAACTCCCCGGCTTCACCCTGAACCTGCAAACCATCTGGTAAACCCGCCCCCAGCTTGACCGCCCCAACCCCCTGTGCTACAGTAAAAGCGGAGGCCAAGCGGGCCGGGTGGCCGCCCCGACCCCGTCGGGGAGGAAAGTCCGGGCTCCGCCGGGCAAGGTGCTGGGTAACTCCCAGGCTCCCGCAATGGATCAGTCCGGCGCAGGAGACGGAAAGTGGCGCAGAAACACACCGCCCCAGTTCCATCACGGAAATCGGGGCAAGGGTGAAATCGGGCGGTAAGAGCGCCCGGCCGTTGCGGCGACGCACCGGCGGCCAAACCCCACCCGGAGCAAGGCCGAATAGAGGGACTATGAGCGCCCGGCTCGTCCCCGGGTTGGCCGCTCGACCACGGCGGCAACGCCGTCCCGCAACCGCGGGCCCCGGCCACGCCGGGGGGCTAGATAGATGGTCACCGCCCGCCATCCCCCGACAAACTCATCCGAGCACGCCCTCAATACTGAAAACATACCCATCATTGAGGAACGTACTCATCCTGAGCACGCCCTCGACCGAGAACGCACTCATCCTGAGCTTGTCGAAGGATGGCGGGAACAGAACCCGGCTTACAGGCCCGCCCGGCCTCCCGCCCCAAAACCCCCAACCCAACCCCCCAACAGGAACACCCCTAATGGCCTACCCCCAAGACGCCTGCAACGCCGTAATCCAGGGCCTGGAAACCGCCAAAATCGAATACTTCATCCATATCCCCGACAGCTTCGGCGCCCCGGTCATCGCCCACTTCGACCAGGCCCCCAACGTCCGCGCCTTCCCCGTCGCCCGCGAGGAGGAAGGCATCGGCATCGCCTCCGGCCTCGCCCTCACCGGCAAACGCAGCGTAATGTTCTACCAGGACACCGGCCTAGGCAACAGCATCGGCGCCCTCACCACCTACGCCATGGCCTACCACGCCCCCATGCTACTACTAGCCGTCCGCCGCGGCGGGTTCGGCGAATTCAACGCCGCCAACTTCCAATTCTCCGAAATGGCCGTCCAAATGGTCGAAACCATGCGCATCAAAGCCTTCGTCCTCGACTACCGCGTCCCCCTCGACGCTTGGCCCCGCGCCATCGCCCAAGCCTTCGACTACGCCTTTATGACCCACCGCCCCATCATCCTATTCCTCAACCTCAAAGAGTGAGCCGCCAATGCCCGCCACCCGCTACGACTCCCTCGCCCTAATTTCCCGCGCCTTCCCCCACGACCCCATAGTCTTGACCTGCGGCGCCACCTGCCGCGAAATGGCCGCCGCCGACCGCCGCGAAAACCACTACTACATCGTCGACACCATGGGCATAGTAACCCCCATAGCCCTCGGCCTCGCCCTCGGAATGCCCCCCCAACCCCACCGCAAAGTAATCGCCGTCGAAGGCGACGGCGGAATGCTGACCAACCTAAACGCCCTAACCACCGTAGGCTACCTAAAACCCGAAAACCTAATCCTCATAATCCTCGACAACGAAAGCTACGCCTCCACCGGCGGCCAATACACCTTCACCACCCGCCTAAACCTAGCCGACATCGCCGAAAGCTGCGGCCTCCGAACCTACCGCGCCAGCGAACTAGAATCCCTCCAATCCGCCCTAACCGAAGCCGCCCAAACCCCCGGCCCAACCCTAATCCACATGAAAATAACCCCCCACAACACCCCATCCCCCCTACTACTAGACGACCCCGTAACCCTAAACCACCGCTTCCACCGCTGGCTCGCCGAAAGCATCGGCCTAACCGCATAACAAGCCCCTATTAGCGTGACCGGCATAAGATTTTACATAGACCTTGAAACCGGCCGCCCCCACATACATAATCATGGGGTAGAGGAACACGAAGTAGCAGAGGTTATGAGCTCCCCCGGCGAGGACCGGGCGGAACGGGAATTTTCCCGTATGGCAATCGGGCAAACCCTTGCCGGGCGATACCTCCGCATTATCTACGCCCTGGATTCGGATCCCGGCGCCATTTTCATCATAACCGCCTATGAATTAAGGGGTGCCCCCCTAGCCGCCTACCGGCGGCGTATGCGACGGAGGCAGCGATGAAAGACCCCAACAACTACCCTCCCGGATGGAACCAAGCCCGCGTAAAGCGATTACTGCACCACCACGAAAACCAATCCGAAGCCGAAGCCGCCGCAGACGACCACGCCGCTTGGCAAGACCAATCCCAAACCACAATGTCCATCCCCAACTCCCTACTCCCCGCCGTAAGAGACCTGCTATCCAAACACGCCCCCCAATAACCGCCCCCGGCCGCCCAATTCCCCCCCAACGCTTGCCCAATCCACCATCCCCGTATATCATACCCCCCAAACCCCAACCCCATCCCCCCGCCGAATACAGGAGTTCGCCCAAGTGTTTCTAGACCTCCACTCCCACTCCGTTTCCTCCGACGACTCCCGCGCCACCGTAGACCAATACGTCAAATGGATCCAAGTCCTCCGCAAACGCGGCCACACCGTCGACGGCTTCGTCCTCACCGAACACCGCAAATTCGACATCGACCACGACTACTCCGCCCTAGCCCAGCAAAACAACGTCCTAATCCTAAAAGCCTCCGAACTCGACACCCGCCACGGCCACTTCCTAGTCTACGGCGTAACCCCGCCCCTAACCCGCGAAATAAACTTCGCCGACGTAACCATGGACGCCCGCGACCTAATCCAGGCCGCCCGCCAGCACCACGCCATCGCCATCCCCGCCCACCCCGGCCGCTTCGGCATCGGCCTCACCGAATACATCCAGCAAGGCGAAACCTTCCCCGGCATCCGCATCGTAGAAATCCTCAACGGCGGCGGACGCCCCGGCGAAAACGAAAGAGCCGAGGAACTCTGCCAACAATTCGGCTACCTGGGCATCGGCGGCAGCGACGCCCACCTAACCAGCCACATCGCCGCCTGCCTAACCCAATTCCCCGCCCCCATAACCAACGAAACCCAGCTAGTAGACGCCCTCCTCAACCAACAATTCCGCCCCGTCCGCCTAGCGGAAACCGCCCAAGTCCCCACCGCCTAACCCCCACAAACCCAAAAATCAGCGCCAAAACCGGAGCAGCCCGATGGCCATGCAACTGAACTACGACCGCACCCTCCACCAAAAAGAACACCGCGCCGGCCCCTTCCCCATCACCCCCGACCTCCTCGCCGCCCTCAACGCCAGCCTCAACGAGCGCCACCCCGCCTTCCACTCCGACGCCGCCGCCCAAGAACAAGGCTTCCCCCGTCAAATCGCCCCCCCGACCCTATGCTCCCTATTCGTCCGCGAAGTCCAACTCCCCGACATCGGCCTCGACTTCGGACGCGCCCAAATGCACGCCGGCCAGCGCATCCAGCCCATCGCCCCCATCCACCCCGGCGACACCCTAACCGCCTCCTCCCGCCTAAAAGACGTCTACGCCAAAACCGGCCGCTCCGGCACCATGATATTCATCGTCTGGGAAACCACCTTCCAAAACCAAAACGGCCAAACCGTCGCCGAAGTCCAAGAATCCTTCGCCCGCCGCCAATAACCCCAACCCGCCCCGCCCCGCGAGGAACAATGCCATCCGCGGGATTATTCTAGTAGCCCATCAACCCGCAAAAACCCAACCCAACCCGCAAGAAAAAATCGCCATCCCCCAAATTACCCGAGCCGCCCATACCCCCCACCCCACCCCAACCCGCGAGGAACAATGCCATACTTCGACGACATCGAACTAGGCGACCAAATAGGCCCCCTCCAAACCACCGCCACCACCGAAAACGTAGCCCGCTTCTGCCAAGTCTGGTCCCCCCCGACCCCCAACCGCTTCACCGACCCCCAAACCGCCCGCGACTCCGGCATGGACGGCCCCATAGTCCCCGGCATAATGGCCCTGGCCATGATGGCCCAACTCCTAACCGACTGGGCCGGCCCCAACGCCGTCCAAGACCTCGACGTAGTATTCCGCCAACCCATCCCCCACAACCGCCCCCTAACCATCGAAGCCACCATCACCGACCTACGCCAAGAAAACGGCCAAAACCTAGCCGAATGCGACATCCTAATGCTAGGCCCCCAAAACGAGCGCCACGCCGCCGGCAAAGCCACCATCTCCCTACCCCCCCGCCCATAACGCAACGCCGCCCGCCACTGTAGAAACCGCCCCCTTGCCATCAAGGGATAGGCGCCAACAACCCGCCCATACCCCCTCGCCAACCCATTACCCCAATCCCGCATCCCCACCCCCCAATCATCCCGAACTTGCCCCCGGCACTCATCCCGAACTCCCCCCGGCATTCATCCTGAGCTTGTCGAAGGATGAACCCCAAAACCAACAAAATCCCCTCCCCCCGAGGGGGAGGGTTAGGGTGGGGGCCCCGGAGCAAATATGCTAAACCAAATCCAACAAATCACCTTCATAGTAAACAACCTAAACCAAGCAACCCAACTCTACCAAACCCACCTAAAACTACCCACCCAGCACATCCAAAACACCCCCAACGGCCCCCGCGCCATCCTCCCCGCCGGCGACCGCGCCACCATACAACTCTGGCAGCCCGCCCCCGACGACCCCCAATCCGCCCCCTACCGCCAAACCCGCGGCCAAGGCCCCTACCAGCTAACCCTCGAAACCCCCGATCTAACCCCCGTAATGTCCCGCCTAACCCAAACCGGCATCCAATTCACCGCCCCAGCCCCCACCGCCGCCCCCCGCGCCATCACCCCCAACCCCGCCCAAACCCACGGAGCGCAACTCCGCATCATCGAAACCGCCCCCGACGGCGCCCCCGACAACAACACCCCCCGCCCCCAAACCCAACCCCCTGCAACCCCCCGCCTGCGCCAAATCGCCATCCTAGTCCGCAGCCTGGACCAAGCCATCCAACAATGGGACGATATGTTCAACCTGCAACCCACCCAACGCTTTCACACTAGCTTCACCGGCTTGGAAATCGCCGTAATCCCCCTGACCGCCCGCGACACCTTCATCGAACTCGCCCAGCCCACCGCCCCCGACGCCCCGTCCCAAAAATTCCTCCACCGCTACGGCGAGGGCCTCTACCTGACCATCTACCAAATCGCCGACTCCCTCGCCATGGACGCCCACCTATCCGCCCAAGGCGCCCGATTCACCACCTCCCGCCAAACCCCCAACTACGCCAACCCCGACTTCAACAGCATCTGGCTCCACCCCGCCGGATTTATGGGCGCCTTCACCCAGCTCTCCCAAGTCCTGTCCCCCCACAATCCCTGGCCCCCCGCCGGCGCACACTAGCCCCCCAAACACCCCCCCGCCAAATCAAGATCCCCCAAAAAACCCCATTGACAACCCCATCCCGCCCCCCTATAATACCCATTAGATACAAAGTATCAAAACTATCCCGCCCAGAGAAACCACAATGCCCCTGAAAAAACGAACCCCATCCGCCGCCGACCAAATCCTCGAAACCCTCGAGGAACGCGGCTACCGCTCCACCGCCCCCCGCCGCACCCTCGCCGCCATCATCGGCAGCCAGCAACGACACTTCACCGCCGAAACCCTCCGCCGCCAGCTACCCCCCGCCATCGGCCGCGCCACCGTCTACCGCACCCTCAAAATCCTCGTCGAATCCGGCGTCCTCTGCCGCGTAATGCTCGAGGACGGCGACCTCCACTACCAACTAAGCCACCCCGGACACCACCACCACCTACTATGCGTCCACTGCGGCGCCTCCCAAGACCTCACCGGCTGCGACATCGAAGACGTCCTAACCACCACCTCCGCCCGCCACGGCTTCGAACTAAGCGGACACTGGCTCGAAGTCTACGGACGCTGCCGCCAATGCGCCCAACCCACCCCCGCCGCCGCCTAGTATCTTTTTTGACCCAAATTGAGACTAAATATCGTTATCCAACCCATATCGATACTAAATATCGTTATCTAACCCATATTGATACCTAATCTTAATTAAACCCCTGGCGCTCAAATCAAAATCTGCCAGCCTGATTAAGATACCCAGCCCCCAAAACCCAAATCAAGGAGAAAAGAGAACCTGCCATGACCCGAAAACTGCTAATCCCCATCGCCGCCCTCCTAACCCTCGCAACCCTAATGCTCGCCGTCGCTTGCGGCAGCGACTCGCCCACCCCCACCGCCCAAACCTCCCCCGCCGCCACTGCCGCCGCCCCCGCTACCGCTGCCGCCGTCGCCCCCACCGCCCCCGTCGCCCAACCCACCACCGCGCCCGCCACCGCCACCCCCGAACCCGAACCCCAGCAAAAACTCAGCATCGTAACCACCACCAACATCATCGCCGACTGGGCCCGCGCCGTCGGCCAAGACCGGGTCGACGTCCTGCCCCTCCTGCCCCCCAACGCCGACCCCCATACCTACCAGCCCGGCGCCCAAGACATCGCCCGCGTCGCCGACGCCGACCTCGTCCTAAGCATCGGCCTCTCCCTCGAAGCCGCCTGGCTCGACGACCTCCTCCGCAACGCCGCCCAAAACCCCAACGCCCTAACCCACCTCGGCGAAGCCGTCGACCCCCTCGAATTCGCCGAAATCTTCGAGGAACCCGCCGCACCCCTCCACGGCCGCCTCCTAATCGGCGACGGCGAAACCGGCGCAATGTCCGTCATCAACCTCGAAGATCACGAAGTCCAACAAGACGCCTTCGACCTCGGCGCCCGCGCCGGTCGCATCTACCCCACCAAATCCGGCCGCTACGCCATCGCTGTAGCCACCGACGCCAACACCGTCCACCTCTTCGACGGCGGCATCTACCTCGAAGATCACGAAGGACACCCCGACCTCGTCGAAGATCCCATATCCCAACTGGACATCGACCTCTCCGGCGACCGCCCCGTCCACCTCGTCGTCGGCAAAGAATGGTCCGCCATCTTCTACGACGGCTCCGGCGACATCGTGATGCTCAACGAACACCAACTCGAGGAACTAGGCAGCGACTACTCCCCACCCCGCATCAACGCCGGCCCCCACCACGGCGCCGCCGTCCCAATGGACGACGACCTCTTCGCCGTCAGCATCCAGCACCCCGACTACACCCCAGACACCGAAAACCGCGACTACATCCTCCCCATCGGCGCCGAAATCGTCGACATCATCGGCACATCCCTCTATAGCCTCGAGCGCTGCCCCGGACTCCACGGCGACGCCGGCAACGGCGAAACCGCCGTCTTCGGCTGCATCGGCGGCGCAATGTACCTCGAAGCCCACGACGGACAATACTCCGGCGGCTTCATCGAACCCCCCGCCGGCTCCCCCGACGACTTCCGCCTCGGCACCATCTGGGGCCACCCCGCCCTCCACCACTTCTTCGGCTTCGGCGGATCCGTCGGCCTCTACATCATCGAACCCGAGGACGGCGTTATGGAACAAATCATCCCCGCCACCGAAACCCTCAACCCCATCAGCACCGCCCTCAGCCACGACGGCGAACACCTCCTCGTCCTAATGAGCGACGGCGAACTCCGAATGTACGACGCCCACGACCTCGACCTCCTAGCCACCGCATCCGGCTTCCTAACCGAACCCATCGAACCCGGCTTCTGGGCCCGCCCCAACATCGCCACCGCCCCAGACGCCATCTTCATCACCGACTCCGTAGGCGGCCAAGTACTCCAGCTCGACTTCCACGACCTCGAAGTCGTCGACCAATGGGACATCGCCGGCACCCCCGTCCGCATCGCCTTCGTCGGCATCACCGGCGCCGCCGCCGAAGCCGAGGACGACGAACACGCCGCCGAAGCCGAGGACGCCCACGCCCACGAAGGCGAACTCGACCCCCACTTCTGGTTCGACCCCCTCCGCGTCAAACAAGCCGTCAACGACATCGAAACCCTGCTATCCGAACTCGACCCCGCCAACCAAAACTTCTACCGCGACAACGCCTACGCCTACAACCAGGAACTCGACAACCTCCACACCTGGATCCAGGAACAAACCGACTCCCTGCCCCAAGAGCGCCGCCTCCTCGTAACCTCCCACGACGCCTTCCAATACTTCGCCAACCGCTACGGCTACGAAGTCGTCGGCGCCGTCATCCCCTCCATCTCCACCGACGTCGAACCCACCGCCCAAGACCTCGAATCCCTCATCGAAACCATCGAACACGAAAACGCCCCCGCCGTATTCACCGAAAGGTCCCACAGCACCCGCTTCGCCCAGCTCATCGCCGATGCCACCAACGCCAACCTAGTCGGCGGACTCTACACCGGCTCCCTAGGCTCCCCCGGCAGCGACGCCGGCACCTACATCGATATGATGCGCAGCAACACCAATACCATCGTCGGCGCCCTGCGCTAACCCATCGGCGGCGCCGGCCGGCAAGCCCCGGCCGGCGCCCACATCACCCCGACATCGCCATAACCCACCCGCCCCGCCGCCCCTGCCGGCGGCCGCCAGCGCACAAATACCCCCAACCACCACCAAGGGGTTGCCATAACTATGCCTGCCGCCCCCACCGCCCCACCCCTAGCCGCCGAAGCCCTAACCGTCGAATTCGGCGGCGTCCGAATCCTCGACCAAGTAACCTTCAGCGCCGGCCCCGGCTGCCTAATGGGCGTCGTCGGCCCCAACGGCGCCGGCAAAAGCACCCTCTTCAACGTAATCACCGCCCTAACCCAACCCACCTCCGGCCGCATCCTCATCCACGGCAAACCCCTCAACCAAACCCGCGGCGCCGTCGCCTACGTCCCACAATACGAAAGACTCAACCGCCGCTTCCCCATGAGCGCCCAAGACGTCGTCATGCAAGGCCGCATCCGCCGCACCGGCTGGCTCCGACTCCCCAACCGCCAAGACCGCGCCGCCGCCGAACTAGCCCTCCGCCGCGTCGGTATGTGGGAACGCCGCAAATCCCTAATCTACGAACTATCCGGCGGACAACGCCAACGCATCTTCGTCGCCCGCGCCTTAACCCAAGAAGCCGACATCATCCTCCTCGACGAAGCCTTCAGCGGCGTCGACCTAGCCTCCCAATCCGCCCTAATGTCCATCCTAATGGAACTCCGTGACGACGGCCGCACCATCATGATGTCCTCCCACGACCTCAACCACATGGCCCACTACTGCGACGAATGCCTCTGCCTCAACTGCAACGTCTGCGCCTGCGGCCCCCCCCACGAAGTCCTAACCGAAGCCCTAATCACCCAACTATACGGCCCCTTCGGCGCCATCCCCACCCACGGCCACAACCTAGCCGGCGACCAACACGGCCACCACCCAGCCGGCGACCAACACGGCCACCACCCCAACCCCAACTCCAACCCATCCTAACCCCCGCCATCGTATTATTCCCGCTACGATCTTATTCCCTCCCCCTAAGGGGGAGGGTTAGGGTGGGGGTGAACCCCCCAAAACCCAGACCCCCAACCCAAAACCCAAAACCCCCACCCGGAGGCCGCCCAAAAAATGGAAACCCTAACCGAAGCCCTAACCACCCCCTTCCAATACGCCTTCATGATCCGCGCCCTAATCATCGCCATCACCGTCGGCATAATGTGCCCCATCGCCGGCATCTACGTAGTAACCCGCGGACTAGGCTTCATGAGCGACGGCCTCGCCCACTCCGTACTCCCCGGCATCGTCGCCGCCGCCATCATCGGCGTCGTCCTCTACCTCGGCGCCATCCCCATGGCCATCTTCATGGCCCTCACCGGCGGCTGGCTCATCAAACGCGCCAACCTCCCCGAAGACACCTCCATCGGCATCCTCTTCGCCGCCCTCTTCGCCGCCGGCATCATCATGATCAGCATCGCCGCCGACCAGGGCGTCAACATCCAAGTCAATATCGAAGACATCCTCCTCGGCAACATCCTCGGCGTCTCCCAAAACGAAATGTACGCCGCCCTCGCCGTCGCCGCCGCCGTCCTCCTCACCCTCGCCGCCCTCCACAAAGAACTCATCTTCGCCAACTTCGACCCCACCGGCGCCTCCGTCGCCGGACTCCCCACCGACAAACTCGAATACCTCCTCCTCACCATCCTCGCCCTCGTCATCGTCATCGCCCTCCAGGCCATCGGCGTCATCCTCGTCATCTCCCTCCTCATCACCCCCGCCGCCGCCGCCCTCCAAATCACCCGCAGCGTCCCCACCGCTATGATCGCCGCCGCCCTACTAGGGGTTGCATCCGGCATCGCCGGACTGTATCTTTCCTACTACTTCAACCTACCCTCCGGCCCCGTTATGGCCCTCGTCGCCTTCACCCTATTCATCCTAACCCTAGCCTGGAAACAAACCACAACCACCATCACCCAACGCCGCCAAACCGCCTAACCCCAACCCCCAAAACCACCCAAAAGGACCAAACTATGTACCACCTACAAGACAAAATCGCCCTCGTCACCGGCGCCGGCGGACGCCACGGCATCGGCCGCGCCATCGCCCTCCGCCTCGCCGCCGAAGGCGCCCACCTCGCCATCACCGACATCCCCCAAAGCCTCAACGCCATCCGCCCCCAAGACCAACAAACCGGCTGGCAGGGCCTAACCTCCGTCGCCCAAGAAATCCAGCAACTCGGCCAACAATCCCTCCCCATCTTCTCCGACGTCTCCGACTCCGCCCAAGTCGACCAAATGATCACCCAAACCCTAGACCAATTCGGACGCATCGACATCCTAGTCAACAACGCCGGCTCCCGCCCCGGCAAAGACCGCGTCCCCGTAATCGAACTCGACGAAACCGCCTTCGACGAAGTCATCCGCGTCAACGTCCGCGGCACCTACCTCGCATCCCGCGCCGTCGCCCGACACATGACCACCCGCGGCGGCGGCGGCAAAATCATCAACATCTCCTCCGGCGCCGGCAAACGCGGCATCGCCCGCTACGCCGCCTACTGCGCCTCCAAATTCGCCGTCATCGGCTTCACCCAAGCCCTCGCCCAAGAACTCGCCCCCCACCGCATCAACGTAAACGCCATCTGCCCCGGCCTGGTCGACACCGAACGCGTCGACTTCATCGCCGCCGCCCTCGCCCCCCAAGGCGAATCCCCCGAGGAATACCGCGCCGGCATGGTCGCCGACCGCGCCCTACGCATCCCCCTAGGCCGCATCGCCGACCCAACCGACATCGCCAAAACCGCCGCCTACCTAGCCTCCCCCGAATCCGACTACCTAACCGGCCTATCCATCAGCGTATCCGGCGGCTCCGAAATGAACTAACCCCCCAGCCCAGCCCAACCCAACCCCAATTCATCCTTCGACAAGCTCAGGATGAATTGGGCGCCCCCCAAATCCCGCTCCCAACTCCAAAATCCCCCACCCCCAAGAACCCAAAATCCCCTCCCCCTAAGGGGGAGGGTTAGGGTGGGGGTAAACCCCCATTTCATCCTGAGCCTGTCCCCCCCCATTCATCCTGAGCTTGTCGAAGGATGCACCCGGCGTCACCCTCCCAGCAACTCCCCCACCCCCACCTCAATCCCCCGAGCCGTGGGGCTTTCCCGCTGCCACCCGCCCCGCAGCGCCGCCCGCTCCCGACCCGCCCCCAACTCCCCCAACCACTCCCGCGCCTCCCCCGCCGCCGCCATCCCCAACTCCGACAACCTAACGTGCAACCCATTCGCCCCGTCAAAACCCGGAATCGGCAACTTCCAAAGATGCTTTTGGAGATCGCGTTCCCCGAACAATCCTTTCGGCCTGAATGGTATTGCGCTTGTTTCTAAAGTAATACTGTTGATTATTGCCAACAAGTAGTACGCCTCCGACAGGTTTTTGCATGATACTTGGAAACACTTGTAATCTATGATGGCTTGGTTGTTTTCGATAAGTGCCGCCGTCGGACGCCCTGCTGCTGCATACGCAATACGAACAGGTAAGATGTCCTGAGTCTCATCCAGGTTAGACATCATACGACGCATCCAGCGCAATTGAGTGGTAAGACTGCGGTTAAAGTTGAGTCTTTGAATCAGTGATTTATCGTCATTTTTCCCTTTGTTTGCATCCCAAAGCGATTCCATCACAGGCCAGCGATACTGCATCCGCGCATCCAACTCCAGCGTATCGACTCGGCAAGCGATATGCTTGACCTTCCCCGTCTTTGCATCCTCCGGGCAATCGGAATGATCCAGCGGCATAACCATAGTAGCCTTGCTAACCGGCAACACCGCCTTTGCCGGTGTAAGCGCAACATAAGGCGCAATGCACTCCCCCAAATACACATCAAAAAGGTTGTCATCGTGAACGATATTCCCATCCAGCGCCGATACATCGTACTGCTTCTTATCTTGACCACCGATTCGCGGACTGGTTACATAAGTATCCGGCACCGCCAGCAACCCTTCATTAGGCTTTGCAGTAACGAAAAACAGACGCCGGTCAACAATGGACGGCCCCTGCATCGACAACCCCGCATAAGGCGAATGAAACTCCCCATCATCATGATGCAACGGCTCAACATCCCTAGCTACCAGATCCGTACCCGTCGGCCCCCGCCAAACCTCCACCAAACCCGGCGCCAGCCCCCGAGCATCCTTCCGCCCCTGCGCCAAATCCGAATACTTCCCCGCCCGTTCCGCAAAAACCACCGAACAAGGCATCGGAAAAAACGTATTAGGCTCCAGCTGATCCAAATCCCACGGCGTCTTAACCCGGAAATTGACGCTAATCGCCGTCCTATTATTCTTTTGTTGACTCTGCCAATACCCGCCCCGCCATTTCCAGTGCTGCCCCGTCCGCAACGCGCTATGCGGCAACACCATCCCGATAACCCCCCCATCCTCCAGATACAAATCCGCAACCCGCGCAAAAAACATCGCCGACACATCCTGATGCGGCGCCTGCCGTCCCCCCGCCCAAATCCCATAAGTATCCTTACATAGATTCTCCAACTCCTCCCGCACAATATCCGCGCTCCGGCTATAAGTCTGCCACGGCGGATTCCCCACAATCGCCCCCGCCTTATCCTCCGCAATCACCGCCGGCCGCACCATATTACGCAAATAATAAGCCCAAACATGATCCCGATTCTCCCGATGCAGCCGCCCCATCTGCTCCGCAATCCGCGACATACCATCCCGCTCCGCCCCCTCCGCCGCCCCATAAATATCCAACACCCGCCCCCCATCCTGCCCCCGCTGCACCGCCTGCGCCAACTCCATCAACAACCGCCCGAACACATCCGCCCGCCGCGCCAGCGACATCGGCACCTGAAACACCAACCGCTCCCCATCCAAAAACTCATTAGTCGCCAAAACAATATACTCCCCGCTGAAAATCGTCCGCCGATCATACCGCAATTGCAACGAATCCCCCAAACGCACCGGCGGCGTAATATCATCCCGATGCCCCGCCGCCCGCGCCGCCGTAATCACCTCCCGGCAACTCAAAACCCAAGTCGCCTTCGCCAACTGCACCGCCACCGGATGCAAATCTATCCCCACAATCTTCCCCAAAAGCCGCTCCAGCGTCTCCCCCGCTCCCAGCCCCGCAACCTCCGCCGCCCCAATCAGCCGCTGCGCCATACACTCAATAAAAGTCCCCGACCCGCAAGCCGGATCCATCACCACCGTACCCAACGGATCCCCCACAACCTCATCTACAATCGCCCGCGCCAGCCACTTCGGCGTATAATACTCCCCCATCTTCCGCCGCTCCTCCGGCAAGATCGTATTCTGATACAACGTCGCCGCCAACTCCTCCGCCCGCCCCGACCAATCAAACCGCATCGCCATCCCCGCAATCACCCGAACATACTCCCATTCCCCAACCTCCCCCGGCCACTGAAACAAATCCGACTCAATAACCCCCTTCAGCCCCGTCTTCACATACAAAGCATCCCCGTTCAGCAGCCCCCCCGGATTCTTGTACGCCTCCTCCGCCACATCAATCCCGAAATGCGCCTGCAAGATCAACGAAACCACCGTCGTCAAATAAGTATGCCGGATAAACAAATAATCCGCGCTTTCCGCATCCCCCGCCGAATCCTGCCCCAGCGCCACCTCCAGCAATTCCCGCCACAACTTCCGCTTCACCGCCACCGTCGAATTATCCCGATGCCGGTTATGCGCATCCGTCAACAGCGCCGCCGCCTGCCGAAACAAATCGCTACCAATCCCCAAATGCTTAGTCAAAGTCTCCGCCGACGGCGCAATCCCCTCCCCCTCCGCCGCAATAATATCATGCAGATACTCCCGCAGATTCGGCCCCTGCGCCGCATACTGCCAAACCCGCGGCGCATTCTTCACCAACGGCAGAATATGCTCCCCTATATCCCGCTTCAGATAATTCTTCCCATCCGTAAGAATCCCGTTCCGTATCCCCCAACCCGACTGCAAAGCCTTAAGCAAATACCCGTCCAACTGCTCAACATACTTCCCATCCACCGCCCCATTAACAAAAATCTGCTTCTTGAACTCCACATAAGTATTCCGCACCCGCAAATCCACCCGCCGCACCGACCCGTCCCCCGGCGGCACCTCAGTGCTGATCTCCCGCTCATCCCCCACAATCCCCGTCCGCACCACAAAATCCCGCCAAGCCGTCCGAATATCATTCTCCGACCCGCCATCACTATGCCGCTCCAGCAACTTCCCCAAATACTCCACCGCCACCAAATTAGCCCCATCCAACCCAATCCCCAAAACCATAACCCCCCCAAAACCAAACCAAAATCCCAACCCCATCCCAAAACCCCAACCCCCACCCGATACTAAGCCAACCCCACCCCTAGGTCAACCCGCCCCCCGGTCAATCAGTCCCCGTCCCCCCTTTACACCCCAACCCCAAACGCGCTATACTGACCTTGAGTGGCGAATCACCCTGGAGGTTGGATTCCAAAGCATGGATAACCAAAGCATGGGTTACAGAAGCACGGGTAACAAAATTACCAGTTCATTTTTGTACCAAAAGCTAACCAGAGAAGCCCCCAACATCGCAATGGATCTGGGACTATCCTACATCCGAAACCTGGACCGCGACGAAATCCGCCAAATGGCCGTCAACGCCGCCCAAGGCAACCCCCTCACCCCTGAACTCAAAATTTTCCGCAGCGCCGACTTCATCATCGAAGCCGCCGACGGCGACCAAATCTGCTACATACTCATCGAAGCATCCTGCACCCTCGACCACCGCGACACCGACCGCGCCATCCACAGCGCCGCTCTCCTCACCCAATTCACCGGCAAGCCCGCCAAACCCGCCATTCTCGGCATCCGCGCCGATGATGAAATAAAACCCCTAATCGAATCCGGCCAAGTATTCTGGTACGAAATCGAAGCCCCCCGCTAATCCCGCCCCGCCGTCTTCGGCGTCCGCTACGACCGCGTAATTAACCCCCAAGTTCAATCCGGCCAAGTATTCCTGTACGAAACCGAACCCCCCCGCTAATCCCGCTCCAGCCGCGCCCCCCGCCGCCCCGGCGCCCGCGCCAAATACAACAGCCCCCCCGAAACCAAATACGCCCCCACCATCGCCAAATACAACGTCGTATACCCCCCCGAATACTCCCGCAACAACGACGCCAATGACGGCCCCAGCCCCAGCGCCGCCGTCTGAAACGGCGCAAACATCCCCAGCAGCGACCCATAAGAATCCCGCCCGTAATACTGCGCCAGCATCATATTCTCCATACTCCCCACCGCCCCCGAAAACACCCCCCACACCAGCGCAAACCCCAACGCCCCCGCCAGCGAATCCACCCATATCAAATACCCCAACAGCGCCCCCGAACCCGCCATCGTCACCATCAAACAACGCCGCGGCGTAAACCGATCCGACAAATACCCCCACCCCACATTCGCGATCGACAGCGCCGTCCCGAAACTAAGCGCCCCCGCCGCCGCCGTAACGCTCAACCCCGCCTCCTCCACCAAATAAGGCACCAAACTGAACCCCACGCTGCTCGACGCCAACGTCCCCACCGACGCCGTAGCCACAATCAGCCAAAACGCCCGCGTCCGCACCGCCTCCCCCACCGTCCAGCTAACCTCCGCCGCCGCAACCGACGCCGCCCGCCCCCCCGACGCCGACGCCCCCTCGCCCCCATCCGCCCCGTCCGGCAGCAGCCCAATATCCTCCGGCCGCCGCCGCATCAGCAACACCACCGGAATAACCAGCGCCAAACTGAACCACCCCAAATACCGGAAACCGTCCCGCCAGCTCCCGCCAATCGCAATCAGCGCAAACAACTGTATATTGATCGCCCCCGCAATCGGACGGAAAGTAGACACCATCGCCAAAGCGATATTCCGCCGCCGCCGGAAAAAATTCACCGCCGCCGTCCGCGGCACCAACCCGATCAGCACCGGATTCGACACCGCCCGCGCCACCACATAAGCCCCATAAAACTGCCAAACCGACCCCACCCCCGACAGCAGCAAAAAGCATACCCCCGCAATCACCAACCCCGCCGGCATCAACCACCGCGGCCCATAACGATCCGCCAGCCGCCCGATCAACGGCGCAATCAGCCCCGAACACCAAGTCCCCGCCGTCGCCGCATACGACAAAGTCCCCGCCCCCCAACCCGTATCCTCCATCACATAAACCTGGATCCCCCCCAAAACCACCTGCGAAACCCCGGTAGCCGCAAAAGTCGCCAACGAAGTAATCCCCAGCACCAGCCACCCATAATAAAAAGGAGTCCGCAGACGCCACCCCAACAATCGCTCAAACACTAAACCCGGCACCCCCGATCACCCGGCCGCCCCGCCGCCCCCAAAAATTCCCCCCGAATAATACAACATCCCCCCCAACCCCCGCCCCCCAATCCCGCCCAATATGATAAATTACCCCCCAACATCCCCACGCCAACCCCCGCGGAGCAACCGCAATATCCCCAGACCGGCCGGATGCCCTTTCAACTCCGCCGCCGCCGTATTTGCCAACCCTTACGGAGGAACCGCAATGTCCCTAGACCGCGACCAAATAAAACACATCGCCGCCCTAGCCCGCATAGCCATCCCCGACGCCGAAATAGACGCCTACGCCCAGCAGCTATCCGGCATCATCGACCAATTCCAAGTCCTGAACGAACTCGACACCACCGGCATAGAACCCACCGCCCACGCCGGCGAACTCCGCGCCGTAATGCGCCCCGACACCCCCACCCCCTCCCTACCCCCCGAAGCCGCCCTAAGCAACGCCCCCAACCGCCAAGGCCCCCACTTCCGAGTAAAAGCCGTCCTAGACGAATAACCCCCGACTCCCAAAAATCCCCTCCCCCTCCGGGGGAGGGTTAGGGTGGGGGCGCACCCCAACCCCCAAAACCAACGAAGCACAATCCACCCCAGACACCCCCCAAAAGCGAGCAAACCATGCCCCCCCAACAACAAAACCGCCTAACCATCCAACAAGCCCAAAACCTCCTAACCACCCGCCAAATCAGCTCCCAAGAGCTAACCCAAACCTGCCTCGACCGCATAGCAGCCACCGAAAACTCCATCCAATCCTTCATCACCCTAACCCCCGAACTAGCCCTAACCCAAGCCAATGCCGCCGACCAAATGCTCGCCCAAGGCCCCGCCCATCCCCTCACCGGCATCCCCCTGCAAATCAAAGACGTAATCAGCACCCAGGGCGTCCGAACCACCTGCGCCTCCCGGATGCTCGCCGACTACATCCCCCCATACAACGCCACCGCCGCCCAACGCCTCCTCCGGCAAGGCGCCGTAATGCTCGGCAAAGGCAACATGGACGAATTCGCCATGGGCTCCTCCTGCGAAAACTCCGCCTTCCACCCCACCCGCAACCCCTGGGACACCGCCCGCGTCCCCGGCGGCAGCAGCGGCGGCGCCGCCGCATCCGTAGCCGCCGGACAAGCCATCTACGCCCTCGGCTCCGACACCGGCGGCAGCGTCCGACAGCCCGCCGCCCTCTGCGGCGTAACCGGCCTCAAACCCTCCTACGGCCTCGTCAGCCGCTACGGACTAATCGCCTACGCCTCATCCCTCGACCAAATCGGCCCCATCGCCCAAACCGCCGCCGACTGCGCCCTAATCCTATCCGCCATCGCCGGCCACGACCCCCAAGACGCCACCTCCCTACCCCACCAGCCCCCCGACTACGCCCAGCCCCTAACCCCCGACGCCCCCCCCGACCTAAGCGGCATCCGACTCGGCATCCCCGCCGAATACTTCGCCCCAGGCACCGACCCCCAAGTTCGCCAGGCCGTAGAACAAGCCATCAAAACCCTCCAAGACCTCGGCGCATCCCCCCGCCAAGTATCCCTACCCTCCACCAAATACGCCCTTGCCTGCTACTACATCATCGCCCCCTCTGAATGCTCCGCCAACCTCGCCCGCTACGACGGCGTAAAATACGGCTACTCCCACCAAGACGCCCCCGACATCTGGACCGCCATGGAACAAACCCGCCGCCGCGGCTTCGGCCCCGAAGTAACCCGCCGCATAATGCTCGGCGCCTTCGCCCTATCCGCCGGCTACTACGACGCCTACTACCGCAAAGCCCAGCAAGCCCGCACCCTGATCCGCCAAGACTTCGCCCAAGTATTCCAAACCGTAGACGCCCTGATCACCCCCACCTCCCCCATACCCGCCTTCCCCCTCGGCGAAAAAACCGCCGACCCCCTCCAAATGTACCTGCTAGACGTCACCACCCTCCCCGTAAACGTAGCCGGCCTCCCCGCCCTATCCCTACCCTGCGGCTTCACCCCCCCAACCCCCACCGCCCCACCCCTACCCATCGGAATGCAACTAATAGGCCCCCACCTATCCGAACCAACCCTACTACAAATAGCCCACGCCTACCAGCAAACCACCCAATGGCACACCCAAAGCCCGCCCCTACTACCCCCAGAACCCCAAACCTGATAAAATCAGCCCCAAGAAACGCGCGAGAAAAGGCCGGATCTAGACAGACTGCACCAAGCCCGACGCTATAAAGAGGGACAACTATGGAACGCCGAATAACAATCAAGATAACCGAGCAGACCGAGGCCAAGGATCCCGAAACCTCCCGGGAGAACATCTACGAACAAGCGGAACGCGAGGAGCAGAAAAGCCACCAGCGGGTCGCCGACTTTTGGGAGGACGCCGCCCAACGCTCCAACTAGCCCCAACAAAAGCCGCAACCCAAATACCCGACAGAAATGCCCCACCCATTCCTATCCTAGCCCCTCCCGGAATTGGAGAAATCAAGAATTGCAAAAACGCCGCGCATACGCCAAAAAACCCACCCCCGTCAAATACGCCCTAACCCAAAAGGCGCCGACTTCCGCCAGCAGTCGAAGCCATCCAGCAATAGGCCAACCAATCGAAATGCAACTAATAGTCCCCCGCCTATCCGAACCCACCCTATATAAGCCACGCCTGCCAGCAAACTACCCAATGGCACCCCCAGCGCCCGCCCCTACTACCCCCAACCCACAAACCGCGCCGCCCCCGCCATCCCTTTCCCCGGTTCTGTTGCCCTTGCTGGGTTTCCCATAACCAAGTCTGGGAAGGCGCATAATAAAAGTCGGTTTGTTCGGATTCTTGGCTGTGGTGTTTGCTGGCGGTCGTCGCTTGTGCCGCGCCCACCCCTACGCCCGCGCCGGTTGCCACGGCAACCCCGACGGCCACGCCCTCGGCGTCAACGCCGTATCCCACGGCCACCGCGGCCGCGACGACAATCCTGCCCACCGCGGCCGCGACGCTCATTCCGCAGGCGGGGTCGATTATAGGAATTTTACCAACGGCGACTCCGCTGCCGACAGCGACACCACGCCAGACAGCGACGCCGTTTCCAACGGCGCGGGATGATCTGGACCTATACTTTCAGACCAAGATTCCGCCGGCCATAACCGACGACCGGGATTTGGCGGCGGCGGCATTGGGCGATGCGTTGGGGATTGACCCGGACAAACTAGCAGACCGGCAAGGGTTCTGTTGCATTTGCTGGGTAGCTGTAGGCGATGATGGCTAAATGGCATGAGGAAACCATACCGGACGGTCGAAGAATTTGGAGAGGAGATCTAGGGTGGCGGGAGGGAGTCCTGGTTGCGGCTGTAGCGAAAAACAGCCAGGGTGAATGGGTCTGGAGCGTGCGCTATTCAGGGAAGTCGACTTCACTCACTAAAGGCAAGGCCGGGGCGGAAGACATGGCGCGGCGACTAGCGGAATTGCCGCCATCCTGAGCGCCTTAGGCTACCCAGCAAAATGCAACAGAACGACCTGATTGACGTAGACAGCTTGCATAAGCTGAACGCCATCCGGCATGACCTGAACGGCGACGGGCTGCCCGAATCGCCCGGCGATTATGTCGCCTACGCCGGCGCATTCCCCGGCGGCAATTTCGACATTAGCGGCGGCCCCCGGATGGGCTGCGCCACCTTCTGCATCGGCTACGAACTAGCCGCCGGGCTGGATTTCGCCGCCGACGGGGTGGCCGTAACATCCACCGATGCCTATCCCAACTGGATGCCCATCGGCGGCGTCGCCGGGTATTCCGGGGTGTTCGACGGCAACGGCCGCGCCATCGCCCGCTTGACCATCAACCGGACCAGCACCGATGCCGGGCTGTTCGGCCGGGTGGCGCCGCGCGGCGTCATCCGCAATGTGGGGATGGTCGATGCCAACATCCGCGGCGGCGGGGGCGGCCGGGGCTACGGGACTCTGGCGGGGGTGAACGATGGTATGATCGCCGCCAGCTACGCCTCGGGCGGCACGGTGGCCCTCACCGGCGGCAACGCGCAGGCCGGGGGGCTGGTGGGCCGGGGCAGTTCCGGCGCGATTTTGGCCGCCTACTCCACCGCGGCGGTGGACGGCGGCGGTCATGCGGGCGTCAACGTCGGCGGGCTGGCCGGCAGCATCGGCTCCCTGGCTTTCGGAACCGGCACCATCCGCGCCAGCTACGCCGCCGGCGCGGTGTCCGGCGGCGGCGGCGGCAACTCCCGGATCGGCGGGCTGGTGGGGCAATCCGTCCGCAGCGCCGACGTCATTGCCGTCAGCTACTGCGACACCACGGTCAACGGGTCGCTATCGTGCGTCGGCGCGGCGGTCAACAGCGGCCTTGACGCCGTGGCGCAAACCACCGCCCAACTCCAGGCCCCCACCGGCTACGCCGGCATCTACGAAAACTGGAACATCCCCTTGGGGGCGGGCGATACCAGGGACGACCCATGGCACTTCGGCGCCGCCAACGACTACCCAACCATCAAGCCCCCGGCCCAGCGCGTGCCGACGGCCCCGCCCCCGCCGCCAACCCCGGAGCCGCCGCCAACCCCGGAGCCGACGCCGGAGCCGCCGCCAACCCCGGAGCCGACGCCGGAGCCGGGAGCTGGGGGCAACGGCGGCAACGGCGGCAACGGCGAAACCGCCACCACCACGGACACTGCGCCGCCCGCCCTGCCCCGCAGCATTCCGCCGGAAAGAGAGCGGGCTTACGACCCGGCGGCGGATCATCCCGAAATCTACCAAAACGCCGAGTACGGGATGACGGCCGCCTGCCAAACCCACGCCGCCAACCGGGGGGCCACGCTGACCTTCGACTTGGGCCGCTACGACGGCCCCATCCTGCTGCACCTGTCGCTATGGCGCAACGGCCGCTATGTGGCCTACGAAACGCAGGGCCTAGCCTTGCCCACGCTGGAGCGCAACGGCCAAAGGGCCACCGTGCAGGTAGCTACGGATCCGGCGCAAACCCGCTTCCGCTTGGATGCGCGGCGTTATGGGCTGGCGGCCAACCTGCTTATAGGCTACGCGGATTGCCGCAGCGATGATCCGTAGCGCCCACCCCCACCCTAACCCTCCCCCTAAGGGGGAGGGGATTTTTTGTTTTCCGCTATTTCCTCCGTGGGGGGGCGGTCATTCATCCTTCGACAAGCTCAGGATGAATAACCGGCCTCTGCGGGGGATAGGGAACGCCCCCACCCTAACCCTCCCCCTTATGGGAGGGGATTTTTTGTTTTCCGCTATTTCCTCCGTGGGGGGGCGGTCATTCATCCTTCGACAAGCTCAGGATGAATAACCGGCCTCTGCGGGGGATGGGGGACGCCCCCGCCTTAACCCTCGTCGGTGGGGAGGGGATTTTTGTTTTTGGGGGATTTTCGGGAAACCCTGGGAAATCGGGGTTTCCTTTATAATTCCTTAAAAGTTGCCCGCTAAATTGATTATTGCCGTCGGGTGATGGCGCCCGGCGAGTATGGAATTGGCGGGAGATTGGAAATGCGGAAAAAGTGGATACTGATCGCCTTGTCGGTGGGGCTGCTGGCGGTGGGGATTACCGGCGGCGCGGCCCTGGCTTGGGGCGGCGGCGGGTGGGGCGGCTTCGGCGGGTGGTTCGATGACCGGGGGCGGGGCGAACACCGGACGGCGGTGGCTAACCGGGTGGCGGAAATCCTCGGCACCGACGCGCAGGAAACCGCCGATGCGATCGTCCGGGCGGAAAAGGAAGTCATCCAGGAAACCGCCGCCGCCGAGTTGCAGGAGTTCGCCGGGCGCATCGCGGTTACGCTAGGCACCGACGCCGAGGCTACCGCCGATGCCATCACGCAGGTCAGCGGGGAAATGGGGAGGGAAGCCTTGGATCGCAAGCTGCAATGGGCCGTTGACCAGGGGCGCATTACCGAGGAGGAAGCGCAGGAAATCCGCGATGAGGCCGAGGCCGGCGGATGGATCGGGATGGGTTTCGGGCTGCATCCCGGCGGCAAGGGGCATCGGGGCGGCGATGGTTATCAGGAGTTCGCCGACCGGGTGGGCGCCATCTTGGGGGTTGACGGCGACAGCGTGTCGGCCGCCGTGGAGCAGGCGTTCCGCGATGAGCTGGTCAGCGAGCTGCAAGCCGCGGTGGAAAGCGGTAAAATCACGCAGGAAAAGGCCGATGCCATCCTCGCCAAAATCGAATCGGGCGACTGGGACGGTTTCGGCAAGGGCCACCGGGACGGACGGCGCGGCCGCTAGGGCGCAAGCCGGTGATCCCCTCGCAAGGTAATTCCCGCCGGGCTTTCCCCTAATCGGGGAGGGCCCGGCTTAGCCCTTGATATTGGGTTGGCGGCTTTGGTTTCATTTCATCGCGCCGATTTGGATGGGATAATGATATGAGTATGCCGGCGGCGGCGCAGACGGTTTTGATTGTGGATGATGACCCTAATGTGGTTGCCTTGAGCCGGATGTATCTGGAGCGGGACGGCTACCGGGTGCTGTCGGCCGGGGACGGGGCCAGCGGGCTGGCGTTGGCGCGGGAGGAGCGTCCGCATCTGGTGGTGCTGGATCTGATGCTGCCCCGCTTGAACGGGTTGGATGTTTGCCGGTCGCTGCGGCGGGAGCCGGATACGCAGGCGATGCCGGTGATTATGCTTACGGCGCGGGTGGAGGAGGAGGACCGGCTGGCGGGGCTGGATTTGGGGGCGGATGATTATGTTACCAAGCCGTTCAGCCCGCGCGAATTGGCGGCGCGGGTGCGGGCGGTGTTGCGGCGGGCGGCCCGCGACGGGGGCGGGGATGATGCCTCGGGCAAGCTGTCGGCCGGGCCGGTGGAGTTGGATACTGGAGCCCGGCGGGCGACGGTGGGCGGGGCGGAGGCGCGGCTTACGCCTACCGAGTTCCGGCTGCTGGCGCTGCTGATGCGGCGTCCGGGCCGCACTTTCACCCGCGAGGAAATCATAGACCGGGCATTGGGCGATGATTTTGACGGGTTTGACCGGACGGTAGACGCCCACGTTTCCGGGCTGCGGCGCAAGCTGGCGGCGTTGCCCGGCGGCAGCGCCAAACTGGTGCAGACGGTATACGGCAGCGGCTACCGGCTGAATTACGCTTATGACGCCCCCGCTCCCGCCGGGAAAGGGCCGGGGTGAGGGCGATGTTTGATTTTCGCTCCGGGCTGTTTTCCGGTTTGCAGTTCCGGCTGGCGCTGGGGTTCGCCATCGCTTTGGCGCTGGCGTTGGCGCTGGTGGGGCTGGCCGCCGGATTTGTGGCGGAAACGCAGACGCAGCGGTTTGAGCGCGACCGGGATTCGGCGCAAGTATCGCGGATCCGGGAGTTCGTTGCCGAACACTATGAACATTACGCCAAAGATTGGCGGCGGGACGGCGATGCCAGTCTGCAAGCGATTTTGGAGCGGGCCGGGCCGGTTTCGGGGTTTCATATCCAAGTTTACGATTATAAGGGCGTTCTGGTGGCGGATTCCCATTCGGGGATGGCGTCGGCGTCCGGGGACAAGGATTTCAAGGGTTGGCCGGGGTTGCCGCGGGAAATAAAGAAATTCCCGGTGTTTCGGGATGGGGAGCAGGTGGCGGCGTTCACGGTTGCGCCGGTGTTCGCCGCGGCGCCGGGCTTTCCGGCGGCGTCGCTGGATCCGGCGGCGTCGCGCATTGCCGACGTGGTGGATCGGTCGCTGCTGTGGGGGGGCGTGGGGGCGGCGGCGCTGGGGATTATGCTGGTGTGGCTGCTGTCGGGGCGGATGCTGGCGCCGCTGCAAAACTTGGGCGCGGCGGCGCGGCGGCTGGGGCAGGGGGATTTGTCGCAACGGGCGGAGGCCGCCGGCCCCGGCGAAATCCGCCAGTTGGCGCATAGTTTCAATCAGATGGCCGCCGGGCTGGAGGAGGCGGAACGCCATCGCCGCAATTTGACCGCCGATGTGGCCCACGAACTGCGTACCCCGCTGTCCAACATTCAGGGCTATCTTGAGGCGATCAAGGATGGGCTGATCCAGCCTACGCCGGAAACCATCGACACGATCCACGGGCAGGCGCGGCATCTGTCGCGGCTGGTGGAGGATTTGCGGCTATTGGCGCAGGTGGACGCCGGGGCGCTGGAGCTGCGGCGGGCGCCGACGGCGATGGGCGAGTTGTTGCAGTCGGGGGTCGAGGCGGTGCGCCCCCGGGCGGAGGGCAAGGGGGTGGCCTTGAGTCTGGAGGTCGATCCGCCGCTGCCGATGGCGGAGTTGGACGCCACCCGCATCGCGCAGGTGGTGGGCAATCTGCTGGAGAACGCGATTACGCATACGCCGGAGGGGGGGCGGGTAACGGTGTCGGCGCGGGCGGCCGGCGGCGGGGTCGAGGTGGTGGTAGCGGATACCGGGCGGGGGATCGCGCTGGAGGATTTGCCGCGGATTTTCGATCGTTTTTACCGCGCCGATCCGTCCCGGGCGCGGGCCACGGGCGGCGCCGGGCTGGGGCTGACCATCGCCCGCCGCTTGACCGAGGCGCACGGGGGGACGATCGAGGCGGAAAGCGCCGCCGGACAGGGCAGCCGCTTTATCCTGCGGCTGCCGGTCGCGGCGGGGGGATGATCGGGGGTTGCCGGTTGCGATTATTATTTCCGCGAGGATCCTTTGCCGCTGCGCCGTTCATGCATCCTTGATTGGAACGGAACTAATCCGTAAAATGATATGTAAAGCCTAAAGCCCCGGCGGGCCGATGCTCCCTGGTTATCACTGCTAATGATGCTTCCAGGAAGCGCAACCCGTCCGCCGGGGGCTTTCAGCCTCCCGCCCGCTCCGGCAAGAGGAACCGCCGCCATGACCACCTACCTGAACCGCTACATCGAAACGCCCACGCCCCAGACCGAACCCTTGCCCGGACAGACGCCGAACAGCGCCGGCGGCTACGTCTACCCGGTATCCGACGAGACCCGGCTGGCCCGGTTCCTCATCTTGGGTTCCGAGGGCGGCAGCTACTACGCCGGCGAGCGCCAGCTCACCCAAGAAAACGCCCAAGCGGTCCTCCGGCTGCTCCAAAGCGACACGGAAAAGGGGCTGGACCTCATCGGCGAAATCAGCAAGTCCGGCCGCGCCCCGCGCAACACCCCCGCCCTGTTCGCCCTGGCCCTGGCGGTGACCTACGGCGAAAAATCCGCAAGGCGGCAGGCGCGGGAAAGACTGCCCGAAGTCGCCCGCACCGGCAGCCACCTATTGGAGTTCGCCTCCTACGCCGCCGCCATGCGCGGCTGGGGGCGCGCCCTGCGCAAGGCCGTCGCCGCCTGGTACGAAAACCGGCCGCTGGCAGATCTGGTCTACCAGACCGTCAAGTACCGGGAACGCAGCGGCTACAGCCACCGGGATCTGCTGCGCCTAACCCACCCCAAGGCCGAAGGGCCGCGGCAGCGGCTGTTCAACTGGATCACCCAAGGCGACGCCGGCGACGAATACCCGGAGCTGGAACTGGCCCGCGCTTTCGAGCAGGCCAAAACCGCCGGCATCCCGGAAACCGCCGAACTGGTGCGCCAACATCGCATGAGCTGGGAAATGGTTCCCGCCGAAGCCCTGAAAGCCCGCGAAGTGTGGGCGGCCCTCAGCGTAAATATGCCCATCAACGCCCTAGTGCGGAACTTGGCTACTCTCACCCGCGTCGGCGTCATCGAACCCATGAACGCCGACTGGGCCGTGAAACGCATCGAGCGCATCGGCAACGGCGGCCCCCGCATCCATCCGCTGAACGTGCTGAAAGCCCTGCTCACCTACCGCCACGGCAAGGGGCGGCGCGGCCGCGGCGAATGGACGCCCGTAGCCCCAATCTGCGATGCCCTGGACGCCGCCTTTGAGCGTTCCTTTGACGCCGCGCCCCAAACCGGCCAACGCATCTACTTGGGGCTGGACGTCTCCGGGTCAATGTCCGCCGGCGAAGTGGCCGGGACGCCGGGCCTCACGCCCCGGATGGCCGCCTGCGCTATGGCGATGGCCATCGCCCGCCGGGAGCCCAACCACGTCATCCGGGGATTCAGCAGCAACAGCGGAGCGAGATTCCCTATAAGCCGGTCCGACGTCAAGATGGCCGACCTGGACCTAACCGCCGGCGACAGCCTGACCGACGCCATGCGCAAGACCCAGGATCTGCCCTTCGGCGGCACCGACTGCGCCCTGCCCATGCTGGACGCCCTGCACCACAAAATCCCGGTGGACTGCTTCATCATCTTGACCGACAGCGAAACTTGGGCCGGCCCGATCCACCCAGCCGAAGCGCTCCGCCGCTACCGGCAAGAGATGGGCATTCCCGCCAAGCTGGTGGTGGCCGGTATGGTGAGCAACGGATTTTCCATCGCCGATCCGGATGACGGCGGTATGCTGGATGTGGTAGGATTCGATTCGGCGGCGCCCGCCCTCATCGCCGATTTCGCCGGCGCGGAGCAGCAACCTACCCCGGAGGATGACGGAGCAGACGCGGAGTAGCCCAATCCCCCGGCCCCGCCATCCGGGGCTAGACCGCTTTAGGTTGCGATAACAAATCGCCAGCCAAGCATTCCCCCGCCCACGCGGGGATCGACGATGCCCCAAGGCCCCTGCGGGCCGAAGCAGCCGGGTTATCGGTATTTGCAGGTTCGATTCCTGACGCCCTGCCCGAAAGGGCCGGGCGATTCCCGGCAGCGCCCCTTGTCCGCAGGGGCCAGTCAACAATGATCCAGCCCGGTCAAACCACCCCCATCACCGTCGCCATCACCGGCTATTTGCCCGCCGCCCGCATCGCCGAGTCCCAAGACGAAAGCGCCGGCGCAACCACCTGCGCCATAGTTGAAACCGGCGAAACAAGACGCCGAACCATCAAACCATCCTAGTATGCGGAGCCGCCGGGTAAGGGAGCAAGACAATGAACGAATACCACTTGGAAAGAGCCAACCGCCTGCGCCGTTGGGCGCGGCTGCTCAGGGAAAAAGTCGACGACCCCAACGCCTACCAGAAATCCCTGCTCCACACCATCGAAACCCGACCCGGACAGCCCCCGCAGGAGCGGTACTGCGCCGCCGGACTGATGGAAATCGCCGCCTACCCCGAAGGCACTCCCCACGCGGATATCTGGGAGCAAACCGACAGCGAAGGCGACCACATAGCCATCTACTCCCCCAAAGGCAACGGCAGCGAAACCTCCTCCGATATGGAAACCCTCGACTCCCTGGGCCTCTGGCCGGAGTGCAATCCTTTCGCGATGCGGGAACTGGAACAGGGCTAGGAAAACGCCGACCCGGCGCTCCAGCAATTCAGCTCCCCCGACTTGGTGTTCATCCCCCTGGACCGGATACCGGACCCCACCCGCATCCTGGAGCGCGACACCGGGCTGGCCGACTTGGACGACAACATCTACGTCTACTTGGGCGCGGTATCCGACGCCGGGCAGCAACACTGGCTCGACATCGCCGCTTTCGCCGAACACCGCGCCGCCGAAATCGAAGCGGAAGCGCGGCAGCCCGGCTGAAAGGGGGGACGCCCCCACCCTAACCCTCCCCCGGAGGGGGAGGGGATTTTTGGTTTTCGGTGGCATTTCGGGGTTGGGGTAGTTGGGGCGGGGATAAGTCGGGGCGCGGGGTTGGCATTGCCCCCCGGCGCCTCCGCTAAAACCGCCCGCCCCCCGGCGCCCCCGCATTCATCCTTCGACAAGCTCAGGATGAATGAATGTCCTCAAGCTCAGGATGAATGCGCGTCATCTGCGGGGCTTGGGGGGGGACGCCCCCACCCTAACCCTCCCCCGGAGGGGGAGGGGATTTTTTGGTTTTCGGTGGCATTTCGGGGTTGGGGTAGTTGGGGCGGGGATAAGATCCGGGGGGCGGGGTTGGCATTGCCCCCGGCGCCCCCGCTAAAGCCGGCGCCCCCGCTAACACCGGCCGCCCCCGGCGCCCCCGCTAACACCGGCGCCCCCGCTAACACCGGCCGCCCCCGGCGCCCCCGCTAAAGCCGGCGCCCCCGCATTCATCCTGAGCTTGTCGAAGGATGAATGCGTGTCCTCTGCGGGGTAGTTGGGGGGACGCCCCCACCCTAACCCTCCCCCGGAGGGGGAGGGGATAAGATCCGGGGGGGATATGATCGGGGGGCGGGGATAAGATCGGGCGGGGGATAAGATCGGGCGGGGGATAAGATCGGGCGGGGGATAAGATCGGGCGGGGGATAAGATCGGGCGGGGGATAAGATCGGGCGGGGGATAAGATCGGGCGGGGGATAAGATCGGGCGGGGGATAAGATCGGGCGGGGGATAAGATCGGGCGGGGGATAAGATCGGGCGGGGGATAAGATCGGGCGGGGGATAAGATCGGGCGGGGGATAAGATCGGGCGGGGGATAAGATCGGGCGGGGGATAAGATCGGGCGGGGTTGGCAACGCCCCCCCGCCGCCCCCGCGACGTCACTTCAGCAGGTTGTTGCACTCCGGCTGGTAGTGCTTGATTAGGCGCTGCTCCAGCTCGGTGGCCCACTCTGGGCTGTTGGTTAGGCAGATGGCGAACTCTACGTGGTCGCGGTTCAGGTATAGCGCATCGTATAGCTTGCGGTTGCGGCGGCGCTCTTGGTAGGACAAATGCGATATCAGGCGGGTTTTGACGCTTTCGCCCTCCGCCGATTTGCCGATGTAGAGGCATTCGTAGTCGCCGACCCATAGGGCGTATACGCCCCAGCCGTCGGTTGCCATTGCCCGCACCGTGGCGCGGCGGTAGCTTTCCCGCCCGTGTTCCAGACGGTGGCGGGCGGTGGGGTAGGTGGGTTCGCCGTACATATCCGCTCCGTTCCCCGGCGGGGTGGTTACTCTAGCAGCCGGCCGGATTCTGGGCGGGCGGTTTCGCGGGTGATTTCCGGCCACGCCGTTACTACGTTGTTGAACGCTACCGCTAGTTGGGATTCGTGGCGGGAGTTGTGGTGGTCGTAGAGGATGCGGGCTAGGCGCTCGACGCTATCCAACCGGCCGGCGGCGCGGCGGGCCGCCGGCACGCAGCCCGCTACCCCGCCCCGGTCATCCCCGATCTGCATCTGCCATGCCATCCGCAGGCAGCATTCCCATGCCGTGATTTCCTCGCCCGCCGGCGGATAGGCGCGGTCGGTGTGATAGTCGTCCAGCCCGTATAACGATACAGTTCCTTGTCGGGCCTGGAGCAGCCGGTGGGTTTGCGCCAGCCGGTCGTCGATGGACAAATTGTAGGCGAGGGCCAAGTTTAGGGCGGTGCCGTAATCGCCTTGCCCCTTGGGGTGGGTTTGCAGCCAGTCCAGACAGAAACGGCTTTCGGAATCCAATTCCCCGGCCTGCTGGCGCAGATAGGCGTCTACCGCATCGTTAATCGCCATCAGCGCCTGGCGCACCGTCACGGGTTCGCCGGATAGCGTAGCCACGCTCCCGTAGCGGGAATAGACCGCCATCCCCATCCCGATGGCGGCTTGGCGCAAATCCACCGGGGCGATGTGCGCCTCCCGGGTCAACTGATCCAGCTTCGGCGGCATTTCCCGTTCCAGCGCCGCGATGAATTCCCCCCGGTTGGCAACCGGCGCGTTTTCTGGCCGCGGGCGGCAAACCAGGACGACCGATGATGCCAACGTGTTGGCGGCCACGGCATTGGCCCTATTAGACATTTCGGTACGCATCGGCCAAGTGCCGACAATCTGAAATCCGGCATTGATCAGCGCGGTGAGCATCGTTTCCCAGCCGGTTGAAGTTACGCCATCCCGTTCCTGTTCCTGCTGCTTGTAGGCGTAGAAAATGGACGACGGAAACTCCGGGCTGCACCGTTCCCGTATCAGACGCAACGACTGCCCCAACAGCGACTCGAAACGTTCCTCGGCGTTCTCAAAGCGCGGCGCGGCGATCATTTCCTCTTGGATGGGAACCATTATACCGGAAAACAGATCGGGGTAGATTTCCCGTAGTAGCGGGCGCAACCATATATAGAAAAAGTCGGAAAGTTCGGCGTAGCTGATATTGTCGTAATAGGGCGGATCGGTAACGATAACCGGGCCATTGTTGGCGTGGATTGTTGTGGCGGCGTCGGCTTGATAGACTTGGCCGTGGTTGTTGGTATCCGGCAGGTATTCCAAAACTTTAACGATTTTGTCCAATACCAGATTCCAAGTCCCCGCCGCGTCGGCGAAAGGATTGCCCTCAGCATAGTCCCAAACCATTGGGATCGCTTGCCGGGCGAAAACGCTTCGCACGTTTTCACGCGGCAAGTGGTAGGTTGAAAAGCTGCTGTTGGAATCCGCCATTTTGCTTACAGCCAGAGCAAGGTAGGTAACGACCGCGTTGGCATATTCCTCGGCCGCGCCATCGTGTATTACCAGTTGTTTCACTTCCGCCAACGTATCGCTGAAAGTGGTTAAGGCGGTCAACTGTCGTTCATTGAATAGCTGATGCCAATGGGTAATTCCATACCCACGACCGCTTACCTTGTAAGCGGTCGTGGGCATAGGTTGCTGGGGCCGCCACGGGGCCGCCGCCCTTGAGAAGATTTTTTTTGTTTCCGGGGTTATTGACATAAAAATTCGATTTCGGTCGCCTTTGGCGACGACGCAGGTCATAATTTCGCTCATATTGCCGCCGCGGGCCTGCTGGCGGACGTATTCCAGGGTAACGGCGCCATTGCAGGCGATGCAGGTGGCGCTATTCCGGTTCACTGTTTCGCTTTTAGGGATGTCCCGGTTGTGGTTCTGCACAACGAATGAGACGCTTTGACTGTCCCGGTCAATGATGGGTTTCATCCAGTGCAGATTGTTTTTCTTGGTAGAGAGTTGCCAGTTCCGCATCAAGGGCATAGCCACGCCGCAGGCGGGGTTGGGGCAAGGCACGGTGCGGGCCCAGAGCCAGGCGATGACCGTGGCGCCGCCGCCGCCGGGCAGGGGGGCTTGGGGGTAGAGGTGGCCGATGCGCTGATACGCCCATTCCCGCATCTTGCGCCCGTAGTAGCGGACATCGTCGGCCAAGCCGGCGGCGCCGCGCCACGGGATTTGTTGGGCGTTGCGCCCCCGGCCCACGGTCAAGCCCATCGGGTCGGCGTCGGGGTTGACCGGGGGGCGGTGGGCGAACTTGGGGGGCAGCTCGATCAGCGCCTTGGTAATCAGCACCGCCACCGGGTTAAGGTCGGAGCCGATGGCGCGGAGGCCGAGGCGCTGCGCCTCCAGCGGAATGGAGCCGCCGCCGCAAAAGGGGTCGTAAATCGGCTGGGCTTCGCGGTTAAGATACTCCAGCACTGCGGCGGGATCGGCGGGGGCGGTATCGCCGCGGCCGCGGGCGATGGAGCGGGCGATTTCGTAGCGGGCCGCGGCCAGCAGGGGGGCGTCGTTGCCGTTTTCCCACTTGACCAGCCGCTGGATTAAATCGTGCAGCCGCTGCCGCTCGGCGCGCTGGGCGTCCAGATCGGCAAACTCCTCCGGGCAATCGGCCGGGTCGTCTACCAGGCTGGCGAAAATCACGGCGCGGCAGGCGGCCAGGGGGCGCCGCGCCCACCACAAGTGCAAGGTAGAGGGGTGGCCGTGGCGGATCGACTTTTCCCGGGCGGACTCGGCGTTGATCACGTCCAGGGGCAAGTCGACCTCGATCAGCTTGCGGCGGGGGGCGGCGTTGGCGGCGTTCATCGGCATTGGGCCTTGCTACCCGGCGGCGGGGCCGTCGGCGGTGGAATCGTCCAGGGCAATGCCCAGCATATCACTGTTGAGGCGCAGGCTGCGAACCGCGTTTTCGGAGATTCCGGCGTCATGGTTGCCGGTGACAATCACTTCCACGGTGACCGCGCAACCGGCGTTAGCCATCACCCGGGCGATTTCGTCGCGGATGGTGGTGTTGAAATCGTAGGAAACCGCTTCTTGGCGCGCCACCGTCTTGCGGGCGATGATGCGGCGGGGGCGGGGGGGATGGGGTTCGGGCGGCGGCGGGGGGGCGGGGGCGCCCCTTGCGCCGCGGTCAGTATCGGCGGCGGGGGCGGCGCTTTCGTCGTCGGCGGCGGCGGCGCGGGATTCGTCCAGCAGCAGTTGCGCCAGATCCGGCTCCACCAGCAGGGTGGCGCCGGTCAGGTAGGGGCGGGGGCTTTCGCCGATGCTGCGGGAGAGGTTGCGGTATTCGCCGGTGCCGGCGTCGTAGCCGTCGGCGCGGGCGAGGGCGCCGGATTGGAGCGCCGCGGCCAGGCATTGCTCCAGCACTTCCCGGTGGCGCAGCCGCAGCCCCAGATGGATGTTGCGGGTCAGCAGATCCCAGAGTTCGTCCACGGTGAGGTGGTAGCGGGGGTTGGCGCCGTTCCAGATGCTTTCTTGCAGCCGCCGGGCCAGGGCGGCCGGCGACAGGGCGTCCACCAGCAACTCATCGGCGAGGAACCGTTGCAGCGCATTGTCGGCGATGTCGGGTTGGGCGCCGGCGATCTGCCGCCAGCCGGTGGTGTCATACTCGGCCTTTTGCGGGTCGGGCTGGGCGGGGGCCATCGCCCAGCGGTAGGCGTTGGACAGGGCGTTGTGGAGCGCGTCGGCGGCCTCTTGCGACTGGCCGCGGCATTGGGTCAGCCGGTCGCCGGACAGTCCGGCCACCCGGCGGCTGCCGTTGATCATCGAATCCCAAGCCAGGAACCGCCGCGCCGCGGCCCGCATCTCGCGCACGCCGTCGCTGGAGGCCGCCAAGAACAGCAGGGTGTTGGGCCGGGTGCGGCGGACGTCGGGGCCGCAGACCGCCAGCATTGCTTTGGCGGCTTCGGAGGCGTAATCGCGCTCGGCGGCGCGGCTGTTCTTGGATTGGGCCGGGGGTAGGATGATCAGGCGGGCGAAATCGTCATCGCGCACCTCGGCCGGCGACGGCGGGCAGGCGATGACCGCCCGGTTGGGATCCCGCCGGGTGTACTCGTTGAGGCGGCGCACGATTTCGGCGTCCAGTTCCTCGCTGCCCAGTTCGGCGGCCCGGTCGTTGGCAACCTTGTTGAGATTTTCGTCGGAATCGAAATAATAGCGGTGATCGTTGCCCCGATAGAAATGATACAACTCCCCGTCCATAATTTGGAGCGCCTCGGCATAGGCCGCGACGCCGTGCCCCGGGGCGGCCACCGCGAGGTTGATTTGCCGGGCGGTGAGGCCGCGAACCGCTTTCTGGGTGGAGCTGCCCAAGAACGCGGCGCGGGCCACCCGGCGGGCGGCGCCGCCCACCGAGCCGAACCGCTCCGGTTTCTGCCGGTCTATCACGTGAGTCCGCGAATTGTCGCCGTCCACCTCGCCCATCACCGCGCTCCACTGCGGCCCCAGCAGCCGCAGGAACTCCTCGCTGATCGACCCCTCGCTGAACGGCAGATTCCCCGGCATAATCAGCGGCGATTGGTCGCCGTTGGCGCAAAGCCACCGGATGGTCTGCGCCATCATCCGCAGCACGCCCCGGGTGCGCTGGAACTGGTGATATAACGACCAGTCGTCATAAAGCCGGTCAAAGATCTCGGGGTGGATCGGGTAGCACTGGCGCAGGCGGTCCAGGTAGCGGGTTTCGCGGGCTTCGGGCGGGTAATCGCCGCCGCCCCGCTGGTAGATCCGGTAAAAGGCATGGCAGACCGCCTCCCGGGCCGCCTCGTCGCAATCCTCCTGGAACAGCCGCCGGCGCACTACGGCAAAGGCTTCATCGTTGCTGGCCTGCGCCACTTGGGTCACCGCCTGCATCCGGCTGAGGATATTTTCCAGCACCGACATAGCATACACGCCGCGCTCGCCGCCGGCTTCGGTGGCGGTGACCGGCAAGGTAACGATGAGCGCCACGTTGTCGCGCCGGTTGACCGCCTCGGTCAAGTTCTGGAAAAAAGTGGCGATGGTGTCAATGTCGGCATTGCGGGCGTAGCTGACGATTTCGTCCATCAGGATGATGCATGGGCCGGTCAGCCGGAACAGCCGGTCCAGTTCCTCGCCGCCGGGGGCGGTGCCTTGCCGCGCCGCCGCGCCCACGGTTTCGTAACCGGGCTGGCCGCCGAGCTGCCAGGCCATTTCGCCCCAAAGGGTGTTGCGCGGGTCGCCGGCGTCGGTAACGCTGGCGCCGGTGGGCGAGAGCCAGGCGCCGTGCAGCACGCAAACTTGCGCCGGCGCCCGCTCGCCGGGATCAACCCCGGCGTCCGCCATAATGCCGGCGATTTCGCCCCGGATCCGGGCGATTTCGTCCCGGATGCCGGCGTTTTGCGCCGCGGCTTGCGTATCGAGGAGTTCGTCGGCGCTGTTTATCAAGTGATACAACGCAATCAAGCTATGGGTTTTGCCGCCGCCGAACCCGGTCTTGGTCTGGATGATCGGGTTGCCGCCCTTGCCGTTGACCCGCCGCAGGGCGGATACCAGCAGGTTGCGGATGCCGCTGGTGAGGTAAGTGCAACGGAAAAACTCCAGCGGATCGCCGTACATCGCCGGGGCGGTGCCGTCGAAAACCGAATAAAGGTCGGCCACGAAATCGGCTTCCAGGAAGGCGCCATCGGCGACATCCCCCTTGGGATACATCGCATCCCGCCAGGGCTTGAGCTGCTGGCCGCCCCGCGCCGGGGGCGGCGGCTCCGGGGCGGGCGCCGGCGCCGGCGGCGTTTGCGCCGTCCCCGGGTCGCCGATCCGCGACAGCAGCGCCATCACTTGCCTGGCCTGCTCCGGGCGGTTGATGCTCTCCAGGGTTTCGCTGATGAAGTACAGGTTGGCCCGCGCCTTTTCCGCTGCCAGGTCCGGCCCGCTGATATTGTGCGACAATTCGTTGCGGATGTCCCGGATAATCCGCAGCCGGTTCCTGATGGTAGTCGGATTGGCGAACCGGCCGCGCTGGAACAACTCGGCCCAGTTGCGTTCCACCAAGTTCGGGATAAACCCGATTTCGATGGATTGGGCAACATCGCCGTTGTTTTGCCGCATCTTGTCGTCAAAGCCTTGCCTCTGCTGATCCGTGAGCGAGCCGGCCACTGTCTGCTCCAGCCGCGAACCCGGCTTTTGGCGCAAGATGCGGGCTACGAATTCGCTCATCTCATCGCGGTAAACCGCCAGTCCCTCCCAAAGCAAACCCCGGTTCGGGTATTGGGCCGTCGTCATCCCGGATAACCTCCTGCGGCGTTGTCCGTAACCGCGCATTGCCGGCCGCCGCCCCCGGCAACCGTTTCCGGTTTCCGCCGAAATCAAGCCGTGGTATATCAAACATCCCCGCCGCTGTCTACCCGCCGCGGGGCGTATACCCGCTACCCGCGCCCGCCGCCGGACGATTCCCCCCAGCGCCGCCGCAACCCGCAAACGGCATCAGCCGCAGCTCACCGGGCGCTTTCCCCGCCGCCCGCCCCGGCCGGGAAATCAAAACGTCCTGCCCACAGCTCGCCCTCGCCGCTGATGTACTGCCCGGTGCGGATCGCGGCTATCGGGTAATCCGGCAATCCGCTGTATATCGCGCAGTAGCCCGGTTCCAAAAATACTAGGCGATCGCTTATAAAATCCCGGTTATCAAAACCATAATGCTGGCGACGTTCCGGCAAATCCGACAAGGCAGCCGGGTATATATGCAGGAAAAACTTGGCATCGACATCTACGCCCTCACACTCCTCATTGACATACAGCAACAGATTCTTTTCTTCGATTACATATACCGCGAAATCAGTCTCCAGAGCCGGAGCCTCTTCCCGAACTTCCGTCAGCAGATCTTCAATGTAAAGCGCCGACGTAGTCCATTCCCGCCCATCTAAAAAGTCTGCGGCCTCTTGATGAGCAGCGACGTTATATGGCGCACCGCCTGCCCGCCCCGGGAAGTCAAAACGCCCCGCCCATAATTCGCCCCCGCCGCTTATATACTGCCCGGTGCGGATAGCCGCTATCGGGTAATCCGGCAACCCGCCGTATATTGCGCAGCCGCCCGATTCCAAAAATACCATGCGGTCGCCCGTAAAATCCCAGATATCAGTTGTGAACCTCGGCAAATTCAACTTGGTCGGAAAATCCCGGTTATCAAAACCATACTGCTGGCGATCAGCCGGCAAATCCGACAGGGCAACCGGGTATATATGCACGGAAAACCTGGCATCCGCATCCGCGCCGTCGCACTCCTCTTTGACATATAGTAACAGATTCTTTCCTTCGATTACATACACCGCGAAATCAGCCTCCAAAACCGGAGTCTCTCCCTGAATTTCCGCCACCAGCTCCTCAGTGTAAAATTTCCCCGTCGTCCATTCCCGCCCATCGAAACGATCCGCAACCCACTGATGCGAAGCCGCGTTAAAAGGCATATACAATTCCTCCGCCACCCGCACCGTATATTGCGCTACGGACAACGCCTCCGGGATGCTTTCAACCGGCGGAAAAACCTCGAAATTGTAGCCGCGCTGCTCCAGATAACCGGGCGGCAGCTTACGGTCATGCCCCATGCGCCGTTCGCTATTGGGCGCCTCCACCGGATTGCGGGCGATGGTCTTGTCGGTGAGACCATACCGGTCTACCACCCTCAGGTCCGGCAGGTAATAGGGCGGAATCCCCGCCATATATATAACCGCCACCGCATCCCCGGGAATCAACCCCCGTTCCATAACCGAATATCTTTGCCAGATCTGTTGGGCGTAATTAGGATAATTCCTGAAATAAGAATGACGCGTCAAAGGATATTTATTCATATTCCGGTCCAGTTCCTTGGCGATGGCATTCAATGCCGGCATACCCGGCGCCGCCAGCAACCACCCCGCGTTTTCCGCGGTAAGCGTGGCGCGATGTGTTTCATTCCCTGTCCAAAGCAATGCCCCCTGCATCGCATTGGAATAAAAAACGACCGGAACAAACAGGATCACCGCAAGGCAGCCCCCTTGTCGCCCGATAAATCCCTGCACGGAAAATATATGGCGGATTCCGGGAGGATTGCGAAAAGAACCCAGCCATCCCGCCAGCCTGGATCCCAGACAAACAATGCCCTGCCCCGCCGGCAAGGCCAGCAACGGCCAGTAGAAATCCAGCGGCCGGTACTCAAAACTATCGCCCCCAACCCGCATCACATAAATCATGTGCGCCCCAATCAGCAGCAATACCAGCGCATAAGTTCCATCCCGCCGCTGCCTCCATTGCCGGCGCAACCCCACCCAAGCCAACGGCAGCAACAGATACAACCCCGTTTCCATCGCCGCAGTAAGCAGATACATAAACCCGGATTCATACCACGGCCGCACAAACTTGGCGTAATAAGTATTCGGCAGCCACTCCCCATAATAGAAATAACGAAACAAAAAATGCGCCGCAATCAATCCCACGCACGGCAACGCCAAATACGCCAGCCCCCGCCAGTCCACCCCCCGCAATTCCCGCCAATCAGTGGTGAGCCGCCCGCCATCCGCCAGCCGCTGAAACACGAACCACCCAATGGCTATAGCGGCGATCAGCGGCCCTTCCGGCCGGGTATATGCCGCCCCCGCCAGACTCAACGCCGCCGCAATCAGCCCGGCTTTCCGATCCCGGTACAAACTGAGGCAGACCACCGCCAGCACAACGAAAAAGGTGAACTGCCGCGTTTCCAGCCCGCCCCCCGAGGTCCACACCGCGAAAGTGGCGCTGCTCCCCACCAGCCCCAGAGCCATCCATGCCGTAAGCCGGCGCCGCTCCACCCCCGGCAGCCGCGCCGCCCACCACAGCATCGCCCCCAGCGTGCCGACCGTAAACCCCACCGACAGCCACTGCGCCGCATATTCCGGGGCCACCCCCAAAAGCCCCCAAATCGCCGCCAGCTCCAGCACCCACAAAAAATTGGAATACCCCTCCACATACTCCCCGGGGTTATAAACCAGTCCATGCCCCTCCAGCAGATTGCGGACATAGCGAAAGCTGATAAAGGCATCATCGCAAATGAACCACGAATGCGCCGCCATCAACCCCAGCAGCGCCAGCCAGGGCAGGAAAAACGGCAGCCATCCCGCCGCAACCGCCGCGCCCCTAAAGCTAAACCCCGGCAACCCCATCAGCCGTCAATCCCCGGCGCCGGAAACCCCAGCGCCAGCTCCCGCGCCGCCGCCGCCGCTGCCCGATGCTCCCCCGCATCCCCCATATTCGTCACCACCCGCGCCACCAGCGAACCCACCAGCCGCGCCTCCGCCGTACCCATCCCCCGGCTGGTGATCGCCGGCGTTCCCAGCCGCAGCCCGCTGGTCACCCGCGGCGGACGCGGATCATACGGTATCGCATTCTTGTTCGCGATTATCCCCGCCGCATTCAGCGCCTGCTCCGCCTCCTGCCCGGTGATCCCCAGCGGCGTCACATCCACCAATACCAAATGATTATCCGTACCCCCCGACACCAGCCGCATCCCCGCTGCCGACAACTCCGCCGCCAATGCCCGGCAATTTGCTACCACCTGCCGCGCATATTGCCCGAAATTCGGCCGCATCGCCTGCCCGAAACAGACCGCCTTCGCCGCGATCGTATGCATCATCGGCCCCCCCTGCATCACCGGAAACACCGCGAAATCCACCGCCCCCGCCAAATCCCCGTCGCACATAATAAACCCGCCCCGCGGCCCCCGCAGACTCTTTTGCGTCGTCGAAGTCACGATCTGCGCGTAAGGCAGCGGCGATGGATGCGCCCCCCCGGCAATCAGCCCCGAGATATGCGCCATATCCACCATCAAATACGCCCCCACCCCGTCGGCGATCGCCCGGAACCGCGGAAAGTCAATCACCCGCGGATAAGCGCTGTACCCCGCCACGATGATTTTCGGACGGCATTCCTGCGCCAGCCGCGCCACCGCATCGTAATCAATAACCTCCGTTTCCCGATCCACCCCATAAGCCGCGAAGTTATACAGCTTGCCCGAAAAATTCACCTTCGCCCCATGCGTCAAATGTCCCCCGTGATCCAGCCGCATCCCCATCACCGTATCCCCCGGCTCCAGCAGCGCGAAATACGCCGCCATATTCGCCTGCGCCCCGCTATGCGGCTGCACATTGGCGTGTTCCGCCCCGAACAACTCCTTCGCCCGCTCAATCGCCAGCGACTCCACCGCATCCGCCTGTTCGCAACCCCCATAATACCGCCGCCCCGGATACCCCTCGGCATACTTGTTGCTGATCACGCTCGCCCCGGCCTCCAAAACCGCCCGGCTGGCATAATTCTCCGATGCGATCAGCACAATCGACTCGCGCTGCCGCCGATCCTCATCCGCCAGCGCCCGGGCCACCTGCGGGTCCAATTCCGCCAACGACGCCATAACAAACTCCTGATACATCCGAATCAAAAATCAAGGATGCCAAACCCCACGGAAACCATCCCCAATCAAGTCTACGGTTGCCCCCCAACCGTGTCAAACCGCCCCCGCCAACCCCCCGATTATTGACACCCCTAAACCCGCCCCCCTATAGTCACCCCAACCCCACGGCAAAGGAAATTGACGATATGGCAACCGATTACGACGTACTGGTAATAGGCGGCGGCCTGGCCGGCCTCACCGCCGCAATGTACGCCGCCCGCTACGGCCTGTCCGTAGGCGTCATCGAGCGTATGATGGGCGGCGCCTCCATCATCAACGTAGAAAAAATCGAAAACTACCCCGGACTACCCGACGGCATAATGGGCGCCGACCTCGCCGCCGCCGCCCAAGAACAAGCCATGAACGCCGGCGCCCAATTCATAATGGCCGAAACCTCCGCCATCGCCGCCCAAGACGGCCACCGCATAGCGCAAACCGACGCCGGTGAATACCGCGCCCAAGCCCTGATCATCGCCGCCGGCTCCACCCTCCGCACCTTGGGCATCCCCGGCGAGGATGAATTCGCCGGCCGCGGCGTATCCCAATGCGCCACCTGCGACGGCCCCCTCTACGCCGGCGAAACCGTAGGCGTAGCCGGCGGCGGCGACTCCGCCGCCGACGAGGCCCTGGTCCTAACCCAATACGCCCAAAAAGTCCTCCTCTTTCACCGCCGCGACACCCTACGCGCCCAAAAAGCTCTAGCCGACCAAGTACTCAACCACCCCAAAATCGAAATCATCTGGAACACCATCATCGACGAAATCATCGGCGAAACCGCCGTCACCGCCGTCCGCGCCACCACCCTACCCCCCGCAAATCATACCGCCAACGCTGCCGCCGGCCAGCAGACCGAATACCAACTATCCGGCCTATTCGTCTACATCGGCCTAACCCCCAACGCCGGCAACATCGCCCAAGGGCTGCTGGAAACCGACCCCGCCGGCCACATCCCCGTCAACCTATCGATGGAAACCGCCATCCCCGGCATCTACGCCATCGGCGACATCCGCCAGCATTCCTCCTCGCAGCTGATCTCCGCCGCCGGCGACGGCGCCACCGCCGCCATCGCCGCCCACCGCTACATAACCGCCAACCCCCGCCAATAACCCCAATCCCTCATCCCATCAACCCAATAATCCCCTCCCAATCAACCCAATAATCCCCTCCCCCTCCGGGGGAGGGTTAGGGTGGGGGCGTCCCCCCAACGAAACCCCATTCACCCCCCCAGCAGGCGTTCATTCATCCTGAGCTTGTCGAAGGATGAATGAACGCCCCCCAATGACATCCCCCCTTGCCAACCCCCAAAACTCGCCCCTACAATAAACCAACAACCTAAAATCTACCCAACTCAACCCAGAGGGAAATAAAAAATCCCCTCCCCCGCAGGGGAGGGCTAGGGTAGGGGCGTCCCCATCCCCCAACCATAAGCGCCCAACTCTGCGTCCCTAACACCTCATACCGCGCATCTGGTACGGTTCCGTTTGCTGGGTAGCCCATCATCCGCCCTATGCCTTTCCGGCGAGCTTGATTGCCGCGACCTTTACAGGGTCTGGGATTAGGGTCACATAGGGTGTCTGTATAGTGTCATGGAGTGGCCTCCCGCAACCCCCAATACATACGCATTTAATCTGAAACTGATTGCCATCTCGAGGTGACTGATGGACTCATCCACTGACCCGCAGACGGATAGTGCCACGCCATCCCACATGGCTACTCACGGTTTCCCCGCCTATTTCGCTTCAGTCGGATAGTCGTACCCATCTCTATCCGTTGATAAAGATGGCGAAGTCCCCATTCACCCAGCGGCGTTCCTCGCGGAAATAGGTAAAACCCCGGTGAAACAGCTTTAGTTCCTTCTCTGCCATCATCCTGCCCATTTAGTTGGATTTCATCGCCGCCACATCCTCCTTTTCCGTCAATTCCCTAACCCTGCGGTAAACGCCGGTTGACCCGGTTTCCCGCCCGAAATACTGATCCATATTTCCCGCAATCCGCCGGTAGGATAGCCGGTCAAAATACAGATCCGCCGCGGCGCCCTTTTCGTGGGGCGTGGCGTGGAGGGGGCTTGCCATCTGGCTTGACCGGCTTGCCGCAGGCGTCAAGCGGGGTAGGCCGCGCCCCGCCGGATGTCTGGCAGGTTTGGCAAGGTTGCCCGGTTTTGCGCAGGCCGGTTGACCCGCATAAATGCCCCATCCCTCTATGATAAGCTACCCGGCAAACGGAACAGTACCGCGCATCCCGCAACGCCGCGCCCGGGGGCGCGAACCCGCCCTATGGCCGCCCCGCGGCGCCTGGTCGGTACAGATCCCCCTCCTCCCGCGTGATGCGGCCTGATGCCATTAGCCACATTCGGGCGATTTCGGGGCCCATAAACTTGAACTCCCGGCGCAATTCTTGGGCCAGCGGCAGGTATTCGTCGCCGGCCAGCGCATCGTAAAACCAGCGGCAAAACCCGCCGTATTCCTCGCGGATGGTTTGGATCCGCCGGGCGTTTTCGATAACGGCTTCGATCTTCTGCCGGTTGCGGATAATCCCGCCATCCTGCCGCAGGCGCGCTACATCGTCCGGCCCTAAAGCCGCCACCGCGTCGATACTCCATCCGGCGAAAGCCCGGCGGAAAGCGTCCCGCTTATCCAGCACCATTTTCCAGGTCAGCCCCGCTTGGAAAACCTGCAAACTCATGACCTCAAACAGGGCATCATCGCTGCCCGCCCGTTGCCCCCAGACGGTATTGACATACCACTCCCGCATAGGGTCATCCGCCGCGCCGGGGCCGGGAACCGATTCGTGAGGCATATCGCTCCTGCCATAACCCCCCCAAATGGAGGGGCGGTGTGGGGGGTAGCCGCCGAGAATCCCCTCCCTCCAAGGGGGATGGGCAATGTAGGGGTAGCCGCCGAGAATCCCCTCCCCCTTAGGGGGAGGGTTAGGGTGGGGGGTTGGCAGCGCCTACCGCGGCACGATGGGCAGGAATAGGCAGGACGGGTGCGCCGCATCGTGCAGGATGGTCTGAACGGCGGGCTTCAGCTCGGTGTCGGCGGCGATTACCCCGCCGGTGTTGGTGTTGCGGTCGAAACGGGGGAAGTTGCTGCTGGACACCTCCAGCCGGATCCGGTGCCCCGCCTGGAACACGTTGCTGGTGGACCACAAGTCGATGGTGTAGCGATACGCCTGTCCCGGCTCTACCAGCGACGGCTGCGACATCGAATCCCGGTAGCGGGCGCGGAGGATCCCGTCGGTCAAGTTGCGGGCGCAGCCATCCTCGCAAACGTCTACCAGCTTGGCGGTGAAATCGGTATCGGCGGCGGACGTGGCGGCCCATAGCGTCACCTTGACCGGGCCGGTGACTTCGGTATCCTGCGGCAGCGGCGGCGTGGAATAGACCAGCACATCCGGGCGGGCCTCGATTTCCTGCTGGTCGAAAGCCCCGTTGGCGGCGAAATAGGGATTGCAACAAAGCTGCCCGCCCCGCGTCGGCACCGGGTTGGCCGGATTGTAGAGATACACATCGGGCGGTTCGTCGCCCGGCGGCTCCGGGCTGAGTTGCCCGTCGCCGTGGAGCGTGTTGGCGTTGCCGCCGCTGTGCAGGTAATAGCCGGTGGTCCGGGCGCGGGCCAGCGGCCAGTCGGGTTCATCGCGCCAGACATTGTCGCCCATCACGAAGATCTTGACCGGCGGCTCGTCCAAAAGGCCGGTATCCGCGCCCTTAAGCCAATGCTCAAACCAGCGCAGATGGATTTCGTCCAACCCCAGCGCCATCGCATCGGCGGCTACCCCGAAGTAGTGGCTGCCGGCCATGCTGCCGCCCCGGGACGAGTGCTGCCAGGGGCCGATGATCAGCCGCTGCCCGCGCCGCGCATCCTCGGTAGCCCCGTTCTGGCGCATCCCCAGGAAGTTGCGGATGGTGCCGCCCAAGAAAATGTCGTACCATCCGCCGATGTTCAGCGCCGGCGCGGCGATGTTGGAATGCTGATCTTCAATGCACAACTTTTGCCAGTAAGCGTCAAAGCCGGGATGCTCCAGCCAGTCGTAGAAGTAATCCGCCAACCCCCCTTTCAGGTAGGGGAAATCCCGCAGCGGCAGGTGGCGGAAAGCATCGGTCATGCCATCCACCGCCCGCAGCAGATCGGCGCGGCGGGCTTGGGGGATGTTTTTGACGCCGGAAACGTTCTGAAAGTTCGCCAACGTAAGCTGGTTGAGCGTCCAGGAAACGTTGAACCCCAACTCAAAGGCCCCGCCCTGGTAAGTCCAGCCGTCATGGTAGTTGGAAGCGGTGACGTTGGGCGCAATGGCGGCCAGATGCGGCGGCCGGGAAACGGCGGCCAGCCACTGCGTTGCCCCCACGTAGGACGCGCCGATCATCCCCACGCGCCCGCTGCTCCACGGTTGCGCCGCCGCCCATTCCACCGTATCGTACCCGTCGTTGATGTCGTCGGCGAAGCAGTAAAACTCGCCCCCGGAGGTATAGCGCCCGCGGGTGTCCTGGATCACCAGCGCGAACCCCGCTTTGGCCGCCTTGATCGGATCCATCATCTGCGCCGCCAAAGGCGACGATTTGTCGTAGGGCGTCCGTTGCAAGATGGTCGGGAACGGGCCGGGGCCGTCCGGCCGGTACACATCGGCGTATAACGTAACGCCATCGCGCATCGCCGCTGCCAGGTTGGTCTCTACCTTGACCGAAACCGAATCAGGCATAACTCTACCCCCTTGCATTCTTATTCAACATCGAAAGTTCAACGCCGAAAGCCGCGCTTGCCGGCCGCCCCCGGCGCTTAATCAAACTGGGGCATAACCCTTTCCGCGAACAAATCCATCTGGCGGTAGAGGCCGTCGGGATCCGGGGACAGGAAGCCGAGGTTGATGTGTTCTACCCCGGCCTCGATTTTCGCCTCCATCGCCCGGGCGCAGTCGTCGGGCGTGCCGGCGATGCACAAGGCGCGGGCGATATCCTCGGCGCTGTGCTGCGGGGTGACATACCGCTCGCCCACGTTACGCACCGCTAGCCCCATGGCTTCGTCGGCGTCGTCGGATATGGCGGTAGGCTGGTTCAATCCCCAATGGAAACCTGGCAGCTCGCGCCCCGCTTCGGCGGCGAACTGCCGCACCAGATCGTTGCTGTGCTTGATGCGCCGGTTGGTGAATAGATAGGGATACCAGCCGTCGCCGTGGAGCGCGGCGCGGCGCATGGCCGCCTCGCTGCGCCCCGACACCCAGATCGGCGGGTAGGGGCGTTGCGCCGGACGGGGCAGTAGCGTGACATCGTCAAACTCGAAAAAGCGGCCCCGGTGCGATACCCCCTCCTCTTGCCACAGCCGCTTCATCACCTCCAGCATCTCATCGGTGCGCCGGCCGCGGGTGCGCGGGGAAATGCCCAAGGCGTCGAATTCCACATGGGTGCCGCGCTGCCCGCTAATGCCGATGCCGAAATCCAGCCGCCCGCCGGAAACCTGGTCCACGGTAGCGACCAGTTTCGCCAGCATTACCGGATGATACAGCGGGGCGATGACAATGCCGGTCATCACCCGGAGGTCGTCCGTGGCCCCCGCCGCGGCGGCCATCGCAGGCAGATTCAGCACGGTGGGGCGCGGCGGGTTGCCGTCCATCACGTGTTCGCCCATCGTAACCCGCCGGAAACCCATTTCCTCGGCCCGGCGGGCGAACTCGGGAACATCCCAGTAATCCTCCACGCTCAAGCTGCACCCGAAAGTAATGCCGCCGCCGTTCATCGCCATAACTCCTGCCCATCGCCCTTAAGGGCCGATAACGCCCCAATTCTAACAGCCCTCCGCCCTTCTTGCCCCCTTTTCCGGTCATTCCCCCCAAGGACGGGTTATGATGGGGCTATAATACCGGGTGTTATGATGCCGGGAATGCATAAGATGCAAGGGAAAGCCTGTCTGATAACCGGCGGCAGCGATGGCATCGGCTACGCCGCCGCCCGCGAACTGGCGCGGATGGGGGCGCGGGTGGTCATCGTAGGGCGCAACGCCGCCAAGACCGGCGCCGCCGTCCGGCGCATCGCGGCGGAAACCGGCAACCCCGCCGTGGAGTATCTGCTGGCCGACTTGTCATCGCAGCGGGAGGTGCGCCGCGCCGCCGCCGAGGCCCTGGAGCGGCTGCCCCGGCTGGAAGTTCTGCTGAACAACGCCGGGGCCATATTCCTGTCGAAACGCCTAAGCGTTGACGGACTGGAAATGACTTTCGCCCTGAACCATATCGGCTATTTCCTGCTGACTATGCTGCTGCTGGAGCGGCTGAAAGCATCGGCCCCGGCGCGGATCATCAACGTATCGTCCAGTTCCCACCGCGGGGCGGGGGATTTCCGATTGGCGGACTTGCCCGATGCCGCCAAGAGCAGCGGCTACCGGGCTTATGGCCGTTCCAAGCTATGCAACATCCTATTCACCGGCGAACTGGCGCGGCGGCTGGAGGGCGCCGGCGTAACCGTCAATGCGGCGCACCCCGGCCTAGTGCGAACCGGCATCGCCCGGAACAACGGCATCTTGGGCCGCGCCGCCAACGCATTCATCGGCGCCCGCGGCGTCAGCGCCGCCCGCGGCGCCAAAACCCTGCTATACCTGGCGACATCCCCCGAAGCGGACGGCGTCACCGGCCAATACTTCGTCAACTGCCGCCCCGTCCCATCGTCCGAAGCCGGCCGCGATCCCAAGCTGGCCGCCGAGCTATGGCGGTTAAGCGCAGATCTGACCGGCCTATAATCCGCCGCGAATATCGTAAAATAGAATATCGGAAGTCCACAGATTTATGCGGGGGCGCGTTTATGAAAAGAGCCGTTGAGTTCTACAGCGAGGGTTTCAAGCTCCAGGGCGATGTCTACACCCCCGACGGGTTGGCGGCCGGGGAGCGGCGGGCGGCGGTGCTGCTCTGCCACGGGTATACCGGCGTCAAGGATTTGTATCTGCCCGACAACGCCCGCGTTCTGAACGATGCGGGTTATGTGGCGATGGCTTTCGACTACAAGGGCTGGGGGCAAAGCGAGGGCGTTTCGCCCCTGCGCCTGGCCCCCCACAGCCGGGTCGCCGATGTGCAGGCCGCCATGACTTTCTTGGGGGAGCAGCCCGAAGTGGACGAAGATCGCATCGGCCTCTACGGCACCAGCTACGGCGGCGCTACCGTCTGCTGGACTGCCGCGATTGACCCGCGGGCCAAGTGCGTGGTGAGCGTGGTGGGCATCGGCCACGGCGCCCGCTGGATGAGCCGTGTGCGCCGGATGGATGAGTGGTTTGATCTGCTGGATCGCGCCAAAGCCGACCGGATCCAGCGGGTAATGACCGGCAAATCCGAAATGGTGGAGCGGGGCGAAATCCTGTTGCCCGACCGCCAGTCGGCCGCCCTGGCCGCCGCCCAGCGGGCCAATAACCCCAACGCCGTAATGACCATCCCGGTCGAATACATTGACGACACCCTGGGCTTCAACCCGGAGTGGGTAGTCGGCCAAATATCCCCCCGCCCGGTTCTATTCATCACCAGCGACCAGGATCGTCTGGTGCCGCCGGAGGAATCGGAGCAGCTATACGCCCACGCCGGCGAACCCAAAAAACTGGTAATGCTGCAAGGCGTCGGCCATTATGAAGTCTACGAGGAGCCGGCCTTTTCCCAAGTGATGCGCCCTACGTTGGAGTGGTATCGGCAGCACTTGCCGCCGAAAATGTAAATTCAACCCGGAGCGCAAAGCGAACCCGGAGATTTAATTTGTCAATTATTTCTCTGGGTCCGCTACGGTATCCGCGTTGAATCAAAACCCGTTGCCTACCACCCGCACCCGATGGTTATTACTGTCGGCGATGTAGATGTTGCCGCGGGCGTCTACGTCTACGCCGTGAGGCCGGTCCATCGCCGCGGCGGTGGCCGGGCCGCCATCGCCGTCGCCGCCCAAACGCCCGCCGGCGATGGTGGTTACTATGCCGGTAGCAGCGTCGATCCGGCGGATGGCGTGGTTTTCGGTGTCCACCACCAGCAGGTTGCCGTCGCGGTCGCAGCGGATGGCCTTGGGGCCGCCCCAAGCCGCGGCGATCGCCGGGCCGCCGTCGCCGGCATAGCCGAACTCGCCCGTTCCCGCCAGGGTAGACATTATGCCGTTGGCGTCTACCTTGCGGATGCCGTTGCCCTCGCGCTCGGCGATGTAGGTGTTGCCGGCGGCGTCCATACACACCGCCCGCGCCCCCAAGATGGACGCCGCCGCCGCCGGCCGGCCGTCGCCGCCCCGCTCCTTGACGCCGTTGCCCGCGAAGGTGGCAATGATGCCCGACGCCAAATCCAGCCGGCGGATGCGCTGGTCTTGCACATCGGCAATCAGCAGCCCGCCGCGCCGGTCCAGGAAACAGTCGTTGGGTTCGCGCAACGCCGCCCGCGTTCCCGGCCCCCCGTCGCCCCGGTCTTGAGCATCAGGATCGCCGGGTTCGCCGGTTCCCGCCACGGCGCGGATCACCCCGGTGGCGGCGTCAATCCTGCGGACGACGTAGTTGAGCCGGTCAACCACATAAACGTCGTTATTGACGTCCACTTGTAGCGAATAGGGCTGGTTGAAAGCGGCATTGACCGCCGGCCCGCCGTCGCCGGAATACCCCGCCGCCCCGTTGCCGGCGATGGTGGTTATGACGCCCGTGATCGCATCTATGCGGCGCACGCAGTGGTTCATCGCCTCGGCGATGTATAGATTGCCGGCGGCGTCGAAAGCGCACATAAAGGGTTCGTTCAATAGCGCCTCGGCGGCCGGCCCGCCGTCGCCGGCGTAGCCCCGCGCTCCGGCGCCGGCGATGGTGGTTATGATGCCTTGCTGGTAGGCCATAGTGTTTGCCTCGCTCAAGTCGGGTATGGGAATTGCGGGTTATTCTACCGCATTCATTCCCGGTCAACGCACTCCGCGCCCAACGCTCTCGATGATAAACCGGGGTTTTGTTCCCACCCGAAGGAGCGGCATTAGCCCCCCGCCGCATCCCGCCGGGCGGCGCCCTCTTTCTTGATGTTGATCAAAACTCCGAGAAACCAGTGGATGCCCGACAGAACCATCCCAGAGCCGAGGGCAACGAAGCTGGCATAGCGGACCAGCAGATAGCCCAAAAAACTGTCGTCCGGCATACCGAAAGCCAACAGCAACCGCCCCCAGAACGGATGGAGCAACGCGCCGTCCCATAGCCCAATCGCCAACCCAATCTTTTCGATGAACAAGGCAATCCAGATGATGTGCAATCCGGTGATCACCGGAGCAAGAATTTTCCGAGCAGTTTCCATTTACTCCCCCACGAAATCCGAAATTTCGTTCGCGATCATAGCGCCAATCGCGCAGATACCCGTGCGGATGGGAGATCCAGGGAACATAAATTCCCCTCCAAAGCGAAATTATCGATCAGCGCGCATCAATGCGCCGATGAACGGAGAAAACGCTTGGAGGGGGGCGCTATTCCAGCAGGGGAGAGGCGCCGGATAACCCGGTAGAGGTAGACGCAAGCGTCCGTTGAGGGGAATGGAGGTTGGTGGAATTGGCATACCGGACAATGCTGGGATGGGGGGCGAGTCCTGCGGGGACCCGCAGGGAACTAGCCAGCGCAACCGCGCGGCGCAACAACGGCGGCAACCGCGATGCGGCCGGCCGCATCGCCGCCTGCGAAAGGCACCAGCGCCCGAAGCCGGCGACCGCCGGGAGCGTCACCGCCGCCAGCAACAACACCGCCAGGCCAAGGGGCGCCGGCATAGCCGTTGCCGAAAGGGATAAGTCGCCGATAAAACTGTCAGCCGGTTCCCAAGCCGAGGGGCCGATAAAGGGCGCGGCCGCCAACCCAAAGACGGCGAAAATGGCGATGCAAATGACCGGTATCCCGATCCCTACAGGCAGGGATATAAGGGCGGCCTGGCGGGCGGTATCCCCCGACATTCGCGATATTTGGCGGACGTATAGCATTGCGTTAGCTTACCGCCCGCTGCCCAAAAAGTCAACCGCGAAAATGCCTCGCCGCCGCCCGGGTTCAGCCGCCCCGCGTCAAACGGCGCTGGCGGTTGCGCTGGTCGCGGGTTTCGGGCGCGAAAGGCCGGGGTTGCGGGCCGGTAGCGTTGGGTTGTCCTGAGTCATATTTTCGAGTCTTTTCGGGGCGGAACGGCTTACTTTCCCTTTCCTGCCGCTTCGTTGTACCAGTCCAGTAGCTCGCTGCCGGTCATAAAAACCACGCCCTCGAAGCGGCTCATGTACTCAAAGATGGCGTCGTAGTAGCGGATGCGGTGCGCCGCGCCGGTGATGTAGGGATGGGTGGAAATACACATCACGCGGGCGCTGTCCGCCCCTTCGCGGTAGAGCGTGTCGAAATGATCTTTGGCCCGCTCGAACAACTCCGGCGAGCGGTGGTGCTGGATCAGGTAGATGGGAATGTCGTTCAGTTCAACGGTGTAAGGCAAGGCCACCAGTCGCCCCGATTTCACATTCATTTCGTAGGGCTGGTCATCGTTGCACCAGTCGGCGATGTACTCGATGCCCTCCTCGGCCAGCACGTCCGGGGTGTCGAAAGTTTCGGCCAGGCCCGGCCCCATCCACCCGCGCGGCGCCGCGCCGGCGGATTCGGCGATGGTGTCGATCGTGCGGCGGATGACCGCCCGCTCGTCCGGCTCGCGGTTGATGACCCGCTGGATGTAGCCGTGCGCCAGCATTTCCCAACCCGACTTTAGGCTTTCCTCCACCAGCATTGGGTAGCTATGGCACACCGAGGCGTTGAGGCTGACCGTTGCCCGGACGCCGTATTGGTCCAAAACCTGCTTCAGCCGCCAAAACCCCACGCGCAGCCCGTAGTCGAACCATCCGAAGTTGGGGATGTCGGGGATCACGCTAACCCCCTGCGGCGTGGGCAGCACGGTGCGGGCCATCGGTTCGTTAAGATCCCATTCCTCCACGTTGATCACCGGCCAGATGGCGATGCGGGCGTTGCCGGGCAGCTTCAGCGGCGGGCGGTGAAAGATGGGCGAAAACTCGGCGCGGGGGTTAGCCATATCTGCCTCCTGCGGCGGGCGGATGGGGGCATTCTATACAGAGCGCGGAATCGTGGCAAGGCGGCGGCGTCATTAACGGATGATGGTAACGGCGGGCAATATGAATAACGGGTTGCCGGAGGATGCCAAAGGTATAGCGTCACTTCCCGCCATAAACCCGCGTTTCCGGGGCGAAAGCGGCCCAGGCAAACCAGAAGTGGTTGCCGTGTACTATGGGCGTCAACGACTGCCCCGCCAACGGCCCAGCTACGGCTTGCCCCAAGATGTTCCATACCGAATTAGTCTGCTCATCAACAAAGCCGTTGTTCCCGGCGCGGAAAACCAGCCTTTGCCCGTTCAGCTCCGCATCGAATACGCCGGTAGATCCTACATCCCGCGAGTCGGCGATGCGCGACTGGTCCAGGGCCGAGGCGGTGCCGGGCTGGAACAACACAATTATATTCCGCCCATTAGCTGCGTAATGCACTACCCGCTCCCGCTCCAGCGCGGCGAAAGGAAAGGCCAGCGGCCGCCCGTCAATCAACAGGGCGGCTACCCGTTCCATCGGCAGCAAACGTTCATCGGGCTGGCCGTCAAACAGAAATGGCGATTGGTCGGCGCGGTCATATCCGATGTAGGGATTGCGCCCGTAATCCTTGACGTAGCCCGTATCGCGGGACAGCGCATCGCCCTTCGGAAAGGCGGCCTTGAAATCGCGCCACGAAACGATCTGCGCCGGTAGCAGTTCCAACTGATAACCGGCGTAGGCACCGACAATGCCCTCGCCGGTCAACTGTTGCCACCAGCTTTCGGTTTGCCGATCCCACATCACCAGATCGCTGTGGCGCAGGTTGCCCGACACCCCGAAATCCAATACCGCCTCGGCCACCCGCCGGTCGAAGGCCACCGCCGAGTTGCACAGCGGGCAGAATGTGACCGCTACCGGCACGCCGCCCAAGTTATCGTTGGCGATTTCGTGCCGAGTCAAGATTGCCAGCGGGTAGGCCCGCGCCGCGCCGTTGATTGCCAGTGCGACCACCGGCTGAACATCCTCCAACCAGCGGCCAGCGTCGGCGATGCTTTCGGGGATCGGGTGGTCCAAGGGCGGGATCCCATCCCGCGGAACGCCGCCCGACCGAAATTCGCCGTAGGGAACGGTATGGCGGCTGAAGTCGGTTTGCCATCCGCCGGTTCGGAACCGGGCGGCGTCCAGGGCGTCTTGAAAGTCCGGGTCGGGGTGTACCATTGGCGCCGGGCTGGAGTCCGCGCTTTCCGGCGTCCCCGGCGGCGCGGATGGGGCGGGCGGCGTCGCCATTGTCGCCGCCGGGGGGGTGGCGGCGCCCCCGCAAGCCGGCGTCAACAAGGCTAGAACCACCGCCATCCCCGCCAGCAAGGGCCATACTAGGCGTTTGCCGGGCGCGGTCAAAACAGGCCGCCGACGGTGAGCCAGTAAAACACTAGGTAAGTTCCCGCAATCACCATCAGCCACGCCCCGATGGGCTGGATGTAGGGCAAGGCTTTTCGCACCAGTCCCACCATCGCCCCCTTGAAAAAGGCCATCCCCAGCGTCAAGGCCAAAATCACCAACCCCATCCCCAAAGCGAACAGAAAGAAATTGCCCACTACCGAGGATATGCTCTGTCCGGCGACGCTGATGCCTACCACCGCCAAGAAAATGGGCAAGGTGCAGGCCAGCGATGCCGTGCCATAGCTGAGGCCGAACATAAAATAGCCGCGAAAGCTGATCCGGTTGACGCCCCCGATGTTGCCGGCGGCGCGGGCGGCGAATCCGGTATAGCGGTAAATGTTGCCGCCGCCGACCAGATACGCCCCCGCCGCCACCAACCCAATCCCGATAACCAGCCCCAGCCAGGGCAGCAGATCGCCGATAAACGATGCGCCTACGCCAATCAGCCCGCCCACTACGCCGAACAGCAACACAAACCCGGCGCTCACGCTGGCGCCGATCAGCAAAGCCCGGCCGATATGCCGCAGCGATAGCAGCGCCGCCTTGCCTCCGGATGCGCCCGCCGCCGCCGGCGTCTGGTCGCCCAAATACATCCCCAGATACGCCGGCAGCATAGCGAACCCGCAAGGATTGACCGCCGACGCCATCCCCGCCGCCAGCGCGAACAACGCCGATGCCCCGACCAACCCGCCCAAGAAATTCCCCGAATTGCCCGACAGCCGCTCCACGAACAGGTTTACGCTGTCAATCCCCTCGCCCCGGCCGATGATCGCCGCCCCGACAATCGCCAACGCCAACGCCCCGGCGGCCACCAGCATAGGCAACAACCAGGCGCGTCCCATTCCAGCTTTCAATGCGGCAATCATAACCTCAAATACGCCCCCGCCGGCCGCTATGGATCTACCGGGGTTTAGCGGAAAGGTTCCGGGTCAAAGACGCCGCGCGGGGCCAACCCGGCGAACCGTTCCGGGTGCAGTACTTCCGCCAGCCCCTCCAGCACGTCCACGATCCGCGGGCCGTGGCGGCTGGGAATGCGCCCGTCAAACACGATCGCCCGTCCGTCGCGCACCGCCGGAATATCGGCCCACCCCGGCAGGCCGGTCAGCTTGCCCTGCGCCTCCTGCCGCGACCGTTCCGGCCCGAAAGCGCAGGGCATAATCATCAGATATTCCGGGGCGTATTCCCGCACTTCATCCCATTGCAACACGCGGGAATGGCCGCCGGGGGTTGCCAGCCCCTCCTCGCCGCCCGCCATTTCCGATATTTCCGGCAGCCACTGCCCGGTATTGCGCAGCGGATCCAGCCAATCTAGGCATAACACCCGCGGGCGCTTTTCGTTAGATGCAATGCCGGATGCCACGCCGTCCGTCACCTGCTGCGCCCGCGCCTCTAGCGATTGGCGCAGTTCCCGGCCTCGTTGCGGAACGCCGGCGGCGTTGGCGATGTTGCCGATGTTTTGCATAATATCGCCCAGCCGATTGGGGCGTATGGTTAGGATCTGCGGTTGGTAATCCAATACCTTTGCCGCCGTCTCAAATACCGAGCCGCTGCCGATGGCGCATACCTCGCAGAGTTCTTGCGTGATTATCAGATCGGGGCGCAGACGGGCCAGCAGTTCCCCGTCAATCCAGTACATCGGGTTGTTGTTGGCGCGGGCCTGTTGCACCAGAGCGTCAATTTCGCCGCTGTCCAAATGCTTGATGTCGCGCAGGCTATGGCTTACCACCGGCAGCGATGCCGCCGCATCGGGGTAGTCGCAGGCATAGGAAACCCCCGCCAGACGGTCGCCCAAGCCCAGGGCGAAAACCATTTCGGTGGCGCTGGGCAACAGCGAGACGATACGCATAGGGCGTCTCCTAACGGCTGAAATCCAAGCCAGTATAATTCCGCCCCCGGCGATCGACAAGAACCGGGGCCGGCAAGACCGGCGCCGCCGCCTTTTCAATCCCCTATTCCGTGGTACAATCCCGCAATTGAAATAATCCGCAACTGAAACAGCCGGGGGATTTGCCGGTGCCAGCCAAGATAATGTCCGGGCGGGAACTGTCGGCGGAGATACGCCGCGAGGTCGCCGCCGGGGTCGCCGAAATGCAACAGAAGCACGGCGTAACCCCCGGCCTGGCCGCCGTGCTGGTCGGCGCCGACCCGGCCTCATCGGTCTATGTCGCCAACAAACGCCGCGCCTGCCAGGAAGCCGGAATGTTCAGCGACACGATCCAGCTCCCCGCCGCTACTTCCCAAGACGAAATCTTGTCGACTGTAGCCGTCCTCAACGCCGACCCGCGCTTTCACGGCATCCTGACCCAATTCCCCTTGCCCGACGGCATAGACCGGCTCCGGGTCATAGACGCCATAGCCCCGGACAAAGACGTCGACGGCATTCACCCCTACAACTTGGGCAAACTGTTGCAAGGCAGCCCCGATTTCGCGCCCTGCACCCCGGCCGGCATTATCCGATTGCTGTTGCATCACGGCTACGACCCCGACGGCGCCCACGCGGTGATCTGCGGGCGCAGCGACATCGTCGGCAAGCCGCTGGCGGCGCTGCTATTACAACGAGCCCGCGGAGGCAACGCCACGGTAACCGTCTGCCATACCCGCACCCGCAACCTGCCCGAAATAACCCGTTCCGCCGACATTCTGATCGTCGCCGCCGGCCGCCCCAACCTAATAACCGCCGATATGGTCAAGGATGGCGCGGTGGTGATAGACGCCGGCATCAGCCGGATTCCCGACCCCGCCGCCCGGACGGGCTACCGGCTAACCGGCGATGTAGAATTTGACGGCGTATCCCAACAAGCCGCCGCCATCACTCCCGTGCCCGGCGGCGTCGGCCCCATGACCGTCGCCATGCTGCTACACAACACCCTCGCCGCCGCCCGAATCAGCATCCACGGGCGTTAGCCGCCCCGGATTAGGCCCGTGCGCACCAGCGATTTCGACTATCCGCTGCCCCCGGAGCTAATCGCCCAGACGCCGGTTGAGCCGCGCGATGCATCGCGCCTGCTGGTGCTAAACCGCGCCGACGGTCAAAGAGAGCATCGCCGTTTTACCGGCATTCTCGATTATCTGCGCCCCGGCGATTTAATGGTGTTTAACCAGAGCCGGGTAATTCCCGCCCGCTTGTACGGGGTGCGCGACGACAATGGCGGACGGGTGGAGTTGCTGTTGCTGCGCCGCGAAGCCGCCGGCGTATGGAAAGCGCTGGCCCGCCCCGCCCGCCGCCTGCGCCCCGGCGTCACCGTCACAGTCGTGCCGCCCGGCGGTATGACGCCCCCGGCGCCGTTGATCGTCGAAATCCTGGAAACCCGGCCCAACGGCGTGAAAGCCGTCCGCCTGTCATCGGAAAACGCCATTGACGCAATGGGGCATACGCCGCTGCCGCCCTACATCCGCCGCGCTTTGGATGACCCGGAACGCTACCAGACGGTCTACGCCCGCCGCCCCGGCAGCGCCGCCGCGCCCACCGCCGGGCTGCATTTCACGCCGGAACTGCTATCGCGCATCGCCGCCGCCGGCATCGAAACCGCATTCGTCACGCTGCACGTAGGGCTGGACACTTTCCGCCCGGTGCCGGGCGAAGATCCGGCGGCGCACCCGATCCACACCGAGCGGTATACATTGGACGCCCCCGCCGTATCGGCCCTGAACCAAGCCCGCGCTGCCGGCCGCCGCATCATAGCCGTAGGCACCACCACCGTCCGCGTGCTGGAGCAGGCCGCCGCCGACGCCGCGGCGTCGGGCCGCAACGACTTTCGCCCGGCGGAAAGCGATGCCAACATCTACATCCTGCCCGGCCACCAATTCCGCGCCGTAGACGCCATGCTGACCAACTTCCACCTGCCCCGCTCCACGCTGCTAATGCTGGTATCCGCCTTCGCCGCCCCCCCGGACGCCGGCCGCAAGCTGATGCTGGCAACCTACGCCGAAGCCGTCCGCCTCCGCTACCGCTTCTATAGCTTCGGCGATGCTATGTTGATGGTGTAGCCCTATTCTGGTAGAATGGCGCGGGTAATCGAACAATCGCATATCTGTGGTGGGGAAAATGACGATCCAAAAGCAAATATCAGTGTCCTTTGACGCCGATGAATACGCTTACCTGGAATGGTTGGCAGGTTTCAGGGAAGTTTCATTGGATTATCTCTTGGGCCGGGCGGTGCGCCGGATTTATCTAACCGAAAAAGCGAAAAAACATCATCAATTCGTCTTGGAAATGCGGAACACCGAAATAGACTGGGGCGCGGACTGGCCGGAAATCAAGGAGCAAATGGCCCTGGAGCGCTACCAAGAAATAGTGAACCCCAATAGCGTAAAGGCCGAAAGTGAAACTGATTGACGCCAACATAGCGATATACGCCCACGGCGTCCCCCATCCATACCGGGAATCGTGCCGGTACATAATGGATTGGCTGGAAACAGAGGCCGCGGATTACGCGGTTGACGCAGAAACGCTCCAAGAAATCCTGCACGTCTATTCGCGCAGAGGCGAAACTAGCCGCGGGATTCGTATAGTGGAAAACCTCTTGCGTTTCCTGCCGGACATAATCCCCATAACCACTATCGAAATCACTGCGGCGATGCGCCTATTGCTGGCAACGCCCGGACTATCTGTACGCGACGCCATCCATTCCGCGGTGGTTATGGAACACGGATTGGACGGCATCGTAAGCGCCGACCGCGACTTCGACCGCATCCCCGGCCTGCGCCGCTACGACCCGGCGGATCTGGCGGCGGCGCAGAGCGCGGGCGGTTAGCGCACGACGATAAGGCTCCAGCCTTCCCTCAATCGCTGCCCTTGAAATTCCCGATCCGCCGCTAATTGAATCCACACGATATCGCCCGTGTTTACCAATGTAAGATCGTTTATCTCCGCTGGCACGCATGGGGAAAAGGAACTCCAAGTCTGGTTAGCATTGTCATAATGCCATACTACCACCAGACTGCTGTCGCTGATCAGCGGGGCAAACACTTGATCCGGTGAGTAGACGCCGCCAACGTTCAGGTTAAAAGGATAGGAAATTGCGCCTTGCGTCCAGGTTGCCGTTTCGCGGGCGTTGAGTCCATTCACTTGGAAAGTGATTGTCCGGTTCCCGGACGGCTGATCAACCAGCAGGGTATAGGCGCCGGAGTCGTCTGTGACCGTGGCGCTGGCTACCCGTTGCCCGTCTACAAGGGCGGCGACTTCAACGCCTGCGCGCACCGCCTGCCCGTCAATAGACGCTTGGCCGTTGAATCTGTGGGGCGTTACAGGCTGCGCCGATGTGATGCCCGGAATGCCCTGCTGCAACGCAGGCTCCCCAGTTATCAGTATGGATATACGCATACCCGCATACTCCTTTCCAGTTGTTTCCGCCTCGACAAGCCGCCCGGTATTCCGCCGGCGCGGCTAAGGGCAAAGCGCGTTAAAGCGTAGCGCAACGCCGGTCAAACCTCAACCTACGCTAAGGCGGATGTCGCCCAGCCCCTCGAAAGTGAACGCCGCTTCATCGCCGGGGTTGAGGAACTTGGTGCTTACGATGCTGCCGGTCATCACCAGCATTCCGTCGTGCAACTCCCGGCCGCGCCCGGCCAGGGTGTTGGCCAGCCAGGCCAGGGCGTCCAGCGGATGCCCCAGCACATCGCGCCCGTAGCCCTCCCCGGCGGGCTGGCCGTTGATGGTCATCGCGCCGCGGGCGTTTGCCAAGTCCAGCGACTGCCAATCGGCGCGTTCCGGCCCCAAGACCACGCCAGCGTTCCAGGCATTGTCGGCGGCCACCCCCAAGAAATACAGGTTGGCATAGTCGGCGCCGCGGTCGTCCACCAGCTCAAAGGCCGGCATTAGCGCGCCCACGGCGGCGGCGACGCCGTCGCGGTCGTAGGGGGCGCCCGCCGCGGGCAAGTCCGACCGTAGGCGCACCGCCACCTCGCACTCGGCGCCCAGCCGGACATAATCGGCGGCCAGCACTGCCGCCGGGGAATGATACACCCCGGTCTCCAACACCGCCCCGGCGCAAGGGGCGTTGAAACCCACCATCCGTTGCATCACCGGCGTGGTCAGCGCGATTTTGTAGCCCACGATTGGCCCCCGATGCGGCATCAGCAGGGCTTGGAACCATTCCTGCATATCGTAGGCTTCCTCAATAGTGGCCGGGGAAAGGTCGGCGGGCAAGGGTTGGTAGGGTTGGCGCAAGCGGTGGGCCTCAAATAGATGCCGCGCCGCGCTTTCCGCTTTGCTGATCTGGGCCATACGGGAACCTCCGCAATTATGGCTGGGGCGTATGGGATCTATACTTGGGATCCGGGGCAATTCCCCCTTTGGGCGGATTATACAAGCTGCAACAACTGAAGCACGTTGCCGTCGGGATCGCGGAAGGTGGCGACCCATCCGCCCCAGCTTTCCCGCTCCGGCCGGCGGATGAACTCCACCCCCTCGCCGGACAGCCGCGACGCGACGGCGTGGATATCGGCTACCCCCAAGTGCGGCATAAAGCGGTAGGGGTCTCGGGACGCCCCCGAAACCCGGTCATGCAGCCCGATGTTGAACCGCACTTCGCCCAACCGGAACGCGATAAAGTCGGGATGGCGCGAATGCAGGGGCAGTTGCAGCACATCGTGGTAAAAGCGGAACATCCGCTCCAGGTCATCGGTCCAGAAGGTTACGCCTACGACTCCCGTAATCATGGCTGCGCCTCCGGGGAATTGCTGCGGCTTTGCCAAGCCGTTGAAAGCGACAGCCGGCCGGTGGGGTTCACCGGCCGGCTGTCGGGCCATCCTTCGACAAGCTCAGGATGAATGGGCGATGAATGGGCCTGGTTATGCGAATGGGCGATGAATGGGCCTGGTTATATGAATGGGCCGGGTTATGCGAATGGGCGATTTCTGGATGAGCGGCGAAAGGTTGCGGGCGCGGTTAGACCTCCGGCAGTTCGCCGCGGCGCTTGGCTACGGCGCAGCGGGGGCATAGGCCGTAGAAATCCACTCGCTGCCATGCCACCTCAAAGTCGGTGCTGCCGGCGATGCTGTCGCGCAGGCTTACCACCAGATCGTGGACCTCGCTGGCGGTGTCGGCGTCAAGGACGTTTTCGCACTTGATGCACACCAGGTTGACGTGGGGTTCCATATTGGGTTCGTAGCGCGACATCCGCTGAAAGGGCAGCTCCTGGATCAGGCCGCTCTTTTGCAGCACGCCCAGGGTGGAGTAGATGGTAGCCAGGGTCATGGACGGGAAATGGCCCCGCACCCGCTCGTAAATCTGTTGCACCGTGGGGTGGTCTTGCGAGTTCAGCACTACCTCGGCGATGGCGAGGCGCTGCGGAGTGACCCGGACGGCCCACTGGCGCATCCGGTCGACTAACTCCTGCTGTGTCAACATATCTGCTCCGGGGCGGCGCTAACGCCACCGGGGCGGGCAAAGGGCGCCCGCCGGCCAATCTCAAAAGTCACCGCTAATATATCGCAAATCCCATCCCCTGGCAACCACCCGCGCCCCGCGCCGGGGCGAAATCGCCGCCCCCGCCCCAATCGCGCCCCCCGCGCTATTGTCAAAGCGGCGAAAATGCCATATACTACCCGCCACGGAGAGATGGCTGAGCGGACGAAAGCGCCGGTCTCGAAAACCGGAGTACGGTTATCCGTACCGTGGGTTCGAATCCCACTCTCTCCGCCATTCTATTCCCCGCGATTGCGTATCGCACGGCCCTTAAGACTAGCCCCCCCGATTGCCCGGCGGCGGCGAGTTAGGGGTTGCCGGCGGGCACCGGAGCGAGGGCCTCGGTCAACAGCCCCGAAACATCAGCCCGGAAATCCGCTTCGGTGCCATAACCGCCTTCTATTTCCCACATCGCCATTGCCACGTCCAGCATCAGGTCTTCCACATCGCTGGGCGGGTTTCCCAAGTGGGCGCCAATCCAGTCTCTTACCGAATCCAGCGGCGCTTTCCCGTCAAGGTAATTTCGTAGCAGGGAGCAAAACTCGTCAAGCATGGATGCCGATTCTCCAAAAGTAAGGATTCGATCCACGTCCCAAGAACGATGGGAGCTATACGCCATACTCGATATTAGAAACAAACTGCGCCGCGGTCAAGCCTATATCCGCCCCCGGCGCATCGGCAAGAACCAGCCCCGGAGGGATTTCCCCGAAAATACCCGCAGTCAAACGGTGGACATTCTGCTGACGGTCAACGACCACCGGCTTTGCCGGGCGCACCGGTACATCCGGGGGACGCAGGAAATTACCGGCCCCGACCCCAAATTTTTCCAAATAGACGATTTGGAGATTTCGGAATAGCGGGGCGGCGTCATCCGCTGGCGCCGCCCCATCGTCCTACCGCCGCAGTTCGTAGCGGTAGCCCTGATGCGTGCCGCGGGCCGGCACTTCGGTGGGGCTTTTCGGCGGGAACGGGTAGGACGGATCCGGCGTCTTGACGCCCAAGGTGTTGCGTAGAGCGCCGATGCCCTCCACCTCCAGCTCCACCGCATCGCCCGGCTCCAGGAAACGGGCGGCTTCGTAGCCCTTGCGGATCGCCTCGCGCACCGAACCCCCGCCCACCGTGCCGCTGCCGATAACGTCGCCGGCGGCGATGCGGCTGTCCTTCGACGCCCGTTGCACGATTTCGCCCCAAGTATAGTAAGCCGCCGATGCATCGCCGTCGACCAGCCACGGCTCGCCGTTGACCCGCACTTGGCACTTCACCGCCAGCCGCCCGTCGCGCAGATAGGGCGCCATTTCGTCGGTGGTGACCAGCCACGGCCCCAGGGTGGTGGCGGTGTCTTTCCCTTTGGCCGGCCCCAGCCCGAAAGCCATTTCGTCAAACTGCACATCCCGGGCGCTCCAGTCGTTGAATATGCAAAACCCGGCGATATGCGACAGCGCATCGCCGGGGGCCACATCGGCGCCGTCGCGCCCGATGACCGCCCCGATTTCCATTTCGTAGTCGAACTGCTCCGACGTAGACGGGAAAGGCACGGCATCGTCCGGCCCGTAGATGCACAAGGTGTTGGAAAAGTAGAACACCGGCATCCGGTACCAAACTTCGTTGGGCTGGCGGGTGCCTTGCGAACTGGCGTGTTCCTCGTAGACGATGAAATCGCGCACCGTCGGCGGACGCAGCACCGGCGAGCGCAGGCGCACGGCGGCCAGTGCCACCGCCGGAGCCGCCGCGCCGCCGGCCAGCGCATCGCCCACCCGGTCAACCGCGGACTCGTCCAAAGCCAGCAACGCGCCCACATCCCGAACCGTGCGCGGCTCCCCCAGCAGCGCGGTAACATCCACCACGCTGTCGCCCCGCAAAACGCCGCAACGAGGGCCGTTGCCGGTGTCGTAAGTTAGCAGTTTCATAATTTCTCTCCCAAGATTGAATTACCGGCGTCTTGGCCGGCGGGTTGGGCGGCCGGCCCGCCCGTGACGGGTGTTGCGTTCATTTTCGGGCAATAAGTGGCCGTTTTCCCGGTTTAGTTGTTGCAAGCGCGTTAGAGTATACCAGTCGCGCTTTTCCTTATTGCATGGGGGACATAGCAGCGTCAGGTTATCATAAACATCGCTGCCGCCATCGGATTTGGGGCGGATGTGGTCAACTTCCAGCACCCGCGGATCAAAGCCATAATCCCGCCCGCAGCCCTGGCAGAACGGGCCAATATCCGCAATCAGCCTGCCGTGCTGCGTGCGGGGAGGGGGATGGCGTTCCTTGTTGCGCCTGGTAGGCGTCGGCAAATGCGGGATAACAGACTCGCCGTTGTCCGTCCTTACCGGCGGTTGGGTGGAGTAATGGACATTCCCAAAAGTCATCAGCCGCGAACTGGTAACGGCACTACTTTCAGGAACCGCTAATTGTTCATCGGCCAAGCGTTTCAGAACAACCTGATACGCTTCGTCCCAAATGTCCATCCCCACCCACTGGCGCTTTAACCTTTCTGCGGCTATGGGAGTAGTAGCACAACCGCAGAACGGGTCCAGCACAATGTCTCCGCGGTTGCTACTGGCAGATATGACGCGCTCGTACAAAGTCAGAGGCTTTTGCGTCGGGTAGCCAGTTCGCTCCTTTGATTGTGCGCCAAGCAAAAGATTTGCTTCAGTCCAGAGGTTGCCTGGCGACACGCCCATATAATCCTTTGCGTATGAACGCCGCTCTAGTTTCCCGTCCTGAATGACGATATTCCCCTTACGGTATTCTTCTTCCATCCGTTTCCGCCCCAACCGCCAACCGGACGGATAGGGCGGAGTGATGCCGTGAAATGGATAGCAGAGATTCGGGCGCGGCCCCATAGATGGCGACCGCCAAGCAGTCATTTTGATGTTGTACCGCTCGCCGTTTTCGTCCACTTTCGGAAACTTTTGCTTGATGTCATCTTCGGTCATATCCTTGATTATGCGCGGCTCAAAAGTAAAATCATCGCCTTTTGTGTAAAACAAGAGGAAGTCAGCATTATTACCCCAAGTGCTTGCGTCGTGTTGACTGCCTTTCGCCCCGGATTCATTGCGTCGCCAAACTATCTCATTACGGAAATTTTGTTGCCCAAAGACAGCGTCCATTAAGGCTTTCATATAGGCGTGGGCAGTATGATCTATGTGTAGGTAGATCGACCCGTCATCCCGCAGCACGCGGCGCATTTCCACCAGGCGGACGCCCATAAAGCACAGGAAAGCCGCCATATCATCGCCGTAAACCTGTTTGGCGGCGGTTATGACGCTCCATACTTCCGGGTAATCACGCTGGATTTCGATAAGCCAATCATCGTGCAAATCATTCCGCCACGACCAGCGGTCTTGAAACGACGCGCCCGACGCCAGCGAGTCGGGCGTGGCGTGAAAGTCGCGGCTCTTGTTAAACGGCGGGTCGGTGGCGATGAGATGCACCGTGCCGCTGTTCATACCCCGCAGGAAATTCAGATTGTCGCCGTGATACAACGTCCGGTTGGCGAAATTCGGCTCAGGCATAACCTCAATCCTTAATGGGGATGGCGCCGGGCTGGCAGGTTAGCAGTTGCATAGCCAGGCCGCCGGTTTTAGTCGAGTCGCCATTCTTTCTTGAGAACGTTAATCAGTTCCTGCTGACGCCGCTTCAGCACTTCCGGCGTCCATTCCGTTTCCCTTAGCACTTGCGTGGTTATGGGGAAAGGAGAAACATCCCTTTGCTGGAAATACTCGCCCTTTTTCCGGTCAAATTCGTAATTCGATGCCCGGTAATTCTTGCGGCGAGACAAAAGCACCAGATTAGCCAACCGGTGTGTCCAAAACCAGCGTTCATTGACTTCGGGAAACCACTTCGTCCACTGAGAATCCGGCGCCGGATGCTGGGGCAGTACGTGTTCCACGGAAATCACCGGGCGCTGATATTGCGCCCCGACGCCGGCCAGCGCACTGTCCAATCTAAGAAGTACTGGCAGGTGCACTCGCGTTTGGAGATAGATCTCTCCGCTCAATGCGCTCAGGGTTTCAGCTTTTTCTCTGGCCGTGAGCTGAATGGGGCTACGCTCCTGCCAGAGGTCATCCTTTCGCTCAATAGCGTGAAGCACATCGGCGTAGCGCCGGATGCGCTCATTGATGTCGGCGCGCCGTATGAACAGACTATAGGCCAAGCGCTCCAGGTCTTTGATGAAACGGGCATGGCTGTCCTTGTTGATGGCGTTGTGATTGAAATACGCCATTGCCGGCGGAACCCAGTCGGAGTTGTCAAGACGGCGCAGGTGGCGCAGATGAGTATTGACCGCCTCTGCATCCACCGAACTTTCATACAGTGATTTGGACACTTCTTCGTAGATGTCGGCGTAAGATTCCAGCACTTCGTCAACGAAGTTCTTGGCCGGAATTTTCGACAGCACTGCTTCTTGAAATTCCTCCCGCCAAGCCTTGCGCGGCCTGGTTTTCAAGTAGATCATCCGTATGTTGACAAAGAGACTCTCGAAATCGTCCCGGCCAAGCTCTTTTTCGATTTCTTCCCACTTATCGCCGTATTCGCGCTCTTCTTCGGGAGTACGCATCGCGCCAACCACATCCGCTTTCAGAATGTCGGTAGGCGACAATGCCATTCCCCGATCGTTCATCACGGAAAAGATGCGAAAAGCGGAACTCTTGTCTTCTGTTGCTACAACCACCAAGTAGCAATAGCGGACGATGTACCGGGCTAAGTCGTCGCGGGTTTTTTCGTCCAGGTCTCTGAGTTTGTCGCTGAGATACTTTATGTTGTCTTGCATTTGTTTCTGGCTGTCGGTGTCAAAACCCGCTTTATCTTTGCTCAAGAATTGGTCCAGAGAGTCAGGGTTTTGCACGTTATCTTGGAAAAATTTTCGGTCAAGCATTCTGAGGTTTACGCGGAATCGGTCCGGCGTACCCAGCAGACTGTCCCCGGCTTCCCGGATGCGGGCGTCCAGCCCCCCTTGAATATTCCCGCTTGCCAGATCCCTCAGTACGCAAAACAGCATTGACAGAGTCGTCAGGCGTTGCTGCCCATCAATAACTTCGCTTTTCGAGTCCATTTCGTCTTTGATTAAGACAATGCTTCCCAAGAAATAAGGTTCTTGGTCGTTTCGCTCCATCGCATTGAGCAAGTCGTCCAGCAGTTCGCCGACTTGTTCCGTTTCCCAAGAATACGGGCGTTGATATGTTGGTATCTCAAAAAAATAGGCATTGCTGAAAACGTGGTTCAGATTTTGCTGGCTGGCCTTAATTTCGGTCATTTCCGTATCCTTTCTTTGATGGTGTTGCAGAGGGTATTGATATTCTAACACCCTCTGCGCCCGTTGCGCTGCCCGGCGGCGGCCTAATGCATCGGCGAAAACTTGGCCGGGGCTAGAATCTTGTTTTCTTGATACACCCGCCCTGGGGCGCCGCTGGGCCATTGCGGGATCTTGCTGGCGGCGGCGCGGACTTCGGCGCGGTGGTTCAAGTCCTGGTACGGCCAGATGTGCATCCAGCGGTTCAGCCCCCCGAACTCGGTATGCATCCCGGCGGCCAGCGGGGAAAACTCCTCGCGGTAGGGCAGCGCCTCGGCCCAGCGGCGCAGCAGTTCGGGGATGGAGCCGGGCTGGTAGGTGTAGATCCGCATTTCGTAGATGTTGCCCAACGCCTGGTCGCCGCCCAGCGGCCGCATAAAGGGCGCCGGCGTCCAAACTTCGGCGTTCATATTCAGGATGTTGCCCGGCGTGATTTTCGGGGGCCAGTGGGGGTCTTGGCCGGCCGCCTCGCGGATTTTGGCCCGCTCCTCCAGATTTTCGTAGCCCCAGACGTGAATGATCTGGTTCAACGGCCCGATTTCGGTGTGCCAGAAAGCGGCCAGGGGCGAATACTTTTCCCGGTGGGGCAGCGCCTCGGCGAAGGCATCCTCCGCCTGCGCCACCGCCCCCGGCTTCAGGTCATAAGTGCGGACTTCGTAAATCATGCGCCCTCCTCAACGGCGGTTGAATGGCGGCAGTGTATCAACCCCGCCCGCGCGCGGCAAGGGCGGGCGGCTTGCGGGCGCGTTTAAGGCGATCTAAAAGGCTGAGTCCCCCGCTTTTCAAGGGTAGCCCCCCGGAATTTAATATAACATTACCATCGTTGTTATCATTCCAGAGCCGACCAACGCCGGAGGTTCGGGTTATGACGCAGGAGTTGAGCCGCATTGAACGCCCGTCGGCGGAGCAGTACCGGGGGCGCCGCAAGCTGATCCTGGTGCCGCTGGTCTACGGCCCCGCCCCGCCGGGCGATGCGCCGGAGGACGCCGATGCCGCCGAGGGCGCCGCCGCCTTGCAGACCTACTGGGAGCAGGCGCAAACCCAAGTGGCGGCGCTGGAAAACGCCCTCGGCAGCATCCGGCGCATCTACCACGAAAGCATCGCCATAGGCGGCGATGAGGGTATGGCGCAACTGGCCGGCGGCGACCGCCGCAGCTACAATTTCGTATCCGCCAAACTGGCGGCCGGCGCGACGCTGGAGGCCGCCGAAAGCCTGGACCTCCTGCTGGAAACCCTGGACTGGCAACGGTGCCTGATGCTGCCGATGACCAGCCCCGCCGTCGCCGCCCGCCTGCAAGAATGGTTCGCCGACGCCAACCGCCGCCGCTACCGCCACATCGCCGGCCGCATCGACGAAACCCTGGACGCCGACGGCGTCGGGCTGCTGCTGATCGGCGAGGGGCATCAGACGCAGTTTCCCGGCGACATCGAAGTCTTTTATGTATCGCCGCCCGCCCTGGCCCAATTCCGCCGCTGGCTGCAAAACTGGGCCGCCCGCCGGCCGCAAGAGGCAAATGTCGATCCATTCGAGGGGGAGGGCTAAGGCGCGTTACCGCCGGCGATTGACACGCCGCCCGGCGGATTCCATACTGGCAACACTGGCAACGGTTGACGCCAAGCCAATCCGCCCATCGCAGCCGCAAAGGGGGCGCATGATGAAACGGGAAGTGTTTTTCTTTACCGAAATGGGTTATACCGCCTATCCGCAGGACGAGGCGCGGGAGCGGGGCTACAACAATCTGATGTTCCCCAACCAGCATTTCCGCCCGGAAAAGGCGCAGGAACTCTATGGGATGTACTTCGATGAGTTGCAATACTGCACTGAAGCGGGTTTCGACGGCGTGATGATTAACGAACATCACAACAACCCCTTGTGCATGATGCCGTCGGTGAACGTCATCGGGTCGGTGCTGGCGTCCCGCACCAAACGGGGCAAGATCGTGTTCTTGGGCAACGTGCTGCCCATTCACGACAACCCCCTGCGCGTGGCCGAGGAAGTGGCGATGATCGACATACTGTCGGGCGGGCGCGTGGTTTGCGGGTTCGTCCGCGGCATCGGGCAGGAAAGCATGGCGACCAACACCAACCCGGTCTACAACCGCGAGCGGTTCGACGAAGCCCACAACGTTATAGTGCAGGCGTGGACCACCCCCGGCCCTTTCCGCTACGAAGGCAAGCATTATCATTACCGGGTGGTCAACCCGTGGGTAATGCCGTTGCAAAAACCCCATCCGCCGATCTGGATCCCCGGCGTGGCCTCGCCCGAATCGGTGATTTGGGCGGCCAAACACCAGTATCCCTACGTGGCTCTGGCGCCGCCGCTGGATTTGCTGTCGGACATTTACCGTCTGTATCAGAACACCGCCGAGGCCGACGGCTGGACGCCGACGCCGCAGCACCGGGGTTATGCCGTGCGGGTGAATGTGGCCGATTCCGATGAAAAGGCGTATGAGGAGGGCAAAAACTTTTACTGGCAGCTAGGCACGTCCTTCGGGGTGACGCCCAACCACTGGCTGGCGCCGCCGGGCTACCTGACCCGCGCCGCCGCCGCCGGCGCCCGGGAGCAGGCCCGCCGCGCGGTGCAGACGGTAGTCCCCGGCGGCCCCACCCTGCCCTACGACGACGCCCAAGCCACCTATCAGATCGTCACCGGCAACCCCGACACGGTAATCAAGAAAGTCAAGCGGCTGATCGACGTTATAGATCCCGGCTACATCATATTCTGGGGCCGCGAGGGGCCGATGTCGCACCAGGTGGCGATGCGCAGCATCGACCTGATGACGCAGGAAGTGATTCCGGCGATCCGGGAGTACGAGGCGCAGCGGGGGGAGTAGCGCCGATAGCTATTCTGGCCCCAGCAATGATTTCAGATCGGCCAGGGCCGCGTTCAGTTCCTGCCCCTTTTGTTCGATAACGGCAATCAGATCTTCGGGGGTGCGGGTGTCGGCGGGCGCGGCCCGGTGGGGATTGACCGCCTTGAGGTCGTAGTTGCGGGCGCGGATTTCGGCGATGGGAACGCTCCAACTGCGCTCGCTGTCGGCCCGCGCCGGCAACAGTTGAAAGAACTCATCGAAATGGGACAGGGTCAGCGGCCGAGGCTTGGTTATTTTCAACCTCGACAAGTCGTAGTACCAGACGTTTTCGGTTGCCCGCCCTTTGTTGAAAAACAGCAGGTTGGTCTTGACGCCGGAACCGGCCTGTGCGAAAGCACCGTTAGGCAGACTTACGATGCACCATAGGTCACACTCATCCAGCAACTTGCGCCTAGTCTGCACGTAGGCGGTATTACTGCGAAACAGCGATCCCTCGTCTACCACTATTCCTGCCCGGCCGCCGGGTTTCAGGCTGTTTATGACTTCCTGCATGAACAGCACTTGAGTAGCTGAGGTTTGGTAGGCATACCTGGTTTGAGCGTCGGTTCCCTCTTTGCCGCCGAAAGGCGGATTGGTCAATATGACGTCAAACAAGTCCGGGGCGCCGTCGAACAGGCCGCCGTAGGATTCGTTGCGGGTCAGTGTGTTGCCGTGCCAGATGTTGGGGTGATCTATGCCGTGGAGTATCAAGTTAGCCAGGACAATAGGATATATCAAGTTCTCTTTTTCCCGACCGTAGAAAGTTTGGCTTGACAGCCGCTCTTGTTGCTCTGCCGTGGCAACCATTCCTAATTTTGCATTCATATATTCGCGGGTTTGAGCCAGAAAGCCGCCGGTGCCGCAGGCGGGGTCGTACACCGTTTCGCCGTATTGGGGCGCCACTACTTGCACCATTGCCCGGATGACTTCGCGGGGCGTGAAAAACTGGCCGCCGTCGTTGTTTTTCTCCCCCATCCGCAATAGCAACCCCTCGTAGGCTTGCGATAGCAAGAAAACGTGCGGGCTGTTAGTAGACTCATTGCTGATGTCATGAACCGCGTCCAGGACGTCCAGAAAGTTCCTTTCACTGTCCATGCGTCGTTCCGGCACGGTTCCCATAATCTTGGAAATTATCTTCTGCCGGGGCGTTGCGTATCGTTTGCCCTGCAAGTCTTGTAGATTGGGCAGCAGTTCTTCGTACACAAAGGCGAACACGTCGCCGGAAACGCCCTCTTGCAGCTCGCGCCGCATATCCCCGTCCGGTGCGGCCCAATCCCGCCAGCGGTAAGGGGCCTCCAGCGACGGAGTAAAGGATATGCCAATGACAGCGGCGTCTTCCTCTTCCTGCCGCTCCCGCTCGTCTAGGATTCGCAGAAACAGAATCCAGGTCAGCTCCGGGATGTATTGCAGGGCCGAGGCACAGTTGGAACGCCGCATTATATCGCATACGTCGTAGATTTTGCTGTCCACCGATGATTGAGTTGTCAACGTGGTCATTGTACCCCTCCGCTGAAAGTGCGGCGCAACAGTGCGTCCGACAATCCTTGCAGACTATTCAATAAGTCTTCTGTCTTTTCCCTAGCCCTTTCCACTACTTCCAATTCGGCAACTATGCGTTGCTGCTCGGCAAGGGGCGGCAGGGGAATTGATATTGATTCGACTGTGGATTGCCGCAACGATGGATAACCAGAATTATTTGCGAACTCCATCATATCTATCTTGAGTGTCGCGTAATAGATCCATCGTGATATGGTGGCATCCGTAGGTTCGAGAGCCATTAAATGACTTACGATATAACCATCAACATCTAGTATACCCCGGTTGTTGAGGGCTATGGCAGCTCCGCTTTTCGGAAACACTACTGTGCCTTTCTTGGCAGGAGTCAAAGATAGCTTTCGCAACGCTTCTTCCGACAATCTATCGTTGGCTTGACTCAAATAGATATTTTGCGCTATTCGGCTGAGGTCACTGACGCGGAAAAAGAATGGGCCGTCATTACTAAAATAGTCTTTTCCTTGGGGCGCGGCACTACCGGCGAACACGCGGCACACATCCCCCAGCTTCACCCATTGCCAAGAATGCGGAAGTTTTTGCCCTAAGGGCAAAAACTTCCGCGGCAAATTTTCGGTCAGAGCCTTAACGGCCTCCAGCATCTCCTCCGCAGCGTTCCTGGCACGCTCCACCACCTCCAGCGCGACCACGATACGTTGCTGCTCGGCCAACGGCGGCAAAGGAATCCGTATGTCTCTAAGTTGTTTTCCTGTTATGGCATCAAATGTGCTGCCAGAACCTAAGCCTGATATTTCAGACTCGTACAACCGTAATGCCGCCAACAAAAAATCTCTCTCAATGTCTTTGTCGCACCTTAGAGCCGCCAGTCCACGGCCGATGCAACAACGTTCAGTTGCTATGTTTGTAGGGCCTACCGGGGCTCTCACTGATATTAGTATATCCCCGGATTCCGCAATTTTTTTAGGTTCCACGCACCAAGTTGTTGGAATTGGGTTCATTGGGCCAAAGTCAGCTTTGCCTTGAAAAAAGGGAAGCCCCTCAGCTATATACCTGTAAGTTGAGCTTGGCGGGGATTGTCCAAGAATCACTTGGCACACATCCCCCAGCTTCACCCATTGCCAGCCGTTGGGCAACTTCTTTTCGGGCGTGGTCATGCGCTGAACATCCTGCGTTTGGTTTCGGTTAGGGCGTCTCTTGGTTCGCCGTAGGTCCGGAGGGCGGGCAGGCCGCCGGCGTTTTGGATGGCGGGGGTGCGAAATATGCCGCGGTTTTCGAGGTTTTCGGTGCCGCCGAGGGCGAATTGGGTCGCGATGGCCCGGATAGCGTTGGCGGCGGTTTCCGGCATTTGCGCCAGCCAGTGGCGGTTTTTATGGGCGAAGGCATCGGCGCGGGCTTCCCGGGTTTGGGGGGATTGCCCATAGGCCAGGTCGGCCAGCACGTCATATATATCATAATCCGGCGTATATGCCAAGTATCGCACCAACTGCGGGGCGCGTTCTTGGTCGGGCAGGCGGTTGAGCATTTCTTGGCGGCGGGGCGGGTCGATCCAGGTTTCGCGGAAGTCGTCCAGGGCGGGGATGTCGGCCACCAGTCCGGCGGCCAGCCGCTGCTTGTATTGCTCTACGGTCAGGGGCATCGGTTGGCCGGCGGCGTTGGAGGCCATAATATAGGTTCCGGCGTCGTTGATGCGAACCTCGAACCCTTCGACCATTATGGGAGTTTCCGGCGGCCGTGGGCCATCCTTGCCGGGGCCGTCGGCGTCGCTCTCGGGCTTTTCCGGGATGAAGCGGGTCTTGAAATCCTCGCTGAATAAGCGGGTGGCGTTGGTGTAATCATAGACCCGGAACATCAGCTTGCCGGTTGGCGGGTCAATGCGGGTGCCGCGCCCGATCATCTGGTAAAAGGCGATGGGGGAGCGGATGTAGCGGAAAAAGGCGATGTTCCTGACCGCGGGAACGTCAACGCCGGTGGTGAGCAGGTCGACGGTGGCGGCGATGAAATGGTGGGCGTTGCTGCCCTTAAACTCGTCAAGGCCCTTGCTGTCGCCGGCGGCGGCGGTGCATTTAAAGGCGTAATCGGCGGCGGGCGTTATGCCTTCGCGGCGGCAGTGGTGGGCGTACAGATTGCCCATTGCCTCGGTCACGGCGTCGGCGTGGTTGTCGCTGGTGCAGAAAATGATGGTTTTCTGCTCCGGCCCGCCGGTAGCCAGCATTGAGTCGAACAGATCGCGGCACATCGCCGCGACGCGCTCCGGCAGCATCAGCCGCCGCTCAAAGGATGCGGCGGAATAATGGGAGCGGGTTTCCTCCACGTTGACGGTTTCACGGGTGTTGGGGTTGTAGATCTGCCGGTCGGCCAGGTCGGACTGCGGAACGCCGGTAATGGCCTCGTTTTCTTGGTATTCGTTGAGGAAAATGTCTCTTTTCCGAATTTCCATCAAGGCCAGGTAGCCATCCTCGATGCCCTGGTTAATGGCGTATTCATAGACCGGCTCGCCGAAATAGCGCAGGTTGTCGGCCGTGACCTGCTGATCGGTATCGGCGTCGTCGCTCGCTTCGGTGTACTCAAATTCCCGGGGGGTGGCGGTGAGGCCGATTTGGATGGCGTCGGGATTGCGGGTAAGCACTTCCGACCACTTGCCCCAAGCGGAGCGGTGGGCTTCGTCGATGATGATGTGGCTGAAATAGTTTTCCGGGTAGTGGGTTTTGAGAAAGGAGGCGTCGGAATCGTCGCGCTCCAGGCCCAAGGTTTGGTAGGTGGCGACGATGATCCGGGCGTTAAGTTGGGGGCTGCCGGCGGCGGCGATGGCGGCGTCGGCGCCGAATTCGTGCTGAAAGGCGGCCAACCCTTGCTGGCGCAGTTCGTCGCGGTCGCAGACGAACAGGGCGCGGCGGAGTTGTCCGGCGTCGGCGATTTTCTTTAGCAGATAGACGGCGACACGGGTTTTGCCGCTGCCGGTAGCCATGCTTAACAGCGCCCGGTGGTCGCCGGCGGCGATTTTTTCCAGAGTGGCGCGGATGGCGGCGTCCTGGTAGTAACGCCGCTGGGTTTCCCCTTTGGGATAAGGCTGCAACAGCGGTTTGGCGGTGTCGGAGTCCAGCGAAAACCCTTTGTATGCTTCATAGCGCCGCCGCAGTTCGCCGGGCGTCGGGAATTGGTTTAGGGGGCGGGCCGGGGCGGTTAGGCCGGCGGAGGCGTCAAATTCTACGAACAAATGCCCGTTGGAGGCGAAAACAAAGGGGACGTTCAATGCGCGGGCGTAGGTTTTGGCCTGCGGCAAGCCATGATCGGGCGGCAGATGCTCGGCTTTGGCTTCGATCAGGGCGACAGCGATGGGCTGTTCGCCCGGCGGGGCCGGCAATCGCAAGGTGTAATCGGCGCGGCGGTTTTGACGCCGGGTCTGGCCGCCGATTAGGGCGACGGCGCCGGCGGTTTCCTCGCGGCGGATGAGATGCTCGCCCCAGCCGGCTTCGCGGAGGGCGGGGTCGATCAGTTTGGCTCTGGTGTCGGCTTCGCTTAAACTCATCTAGACTCAATCATAGGGCGGGAACGAACTATGACGGGTTGCGCCTCGGTTTCAGCGTCAGGCACGGTTCTTATTATATGTCATGCGGCGGGAGTTGAGAATACCGGGCCGGTTGACGGGGTTGGGCGGCGTGGCTATGCTGTGGGGCGGGGTTGGGGTAGCGTCTTGGGGTTTAGGAGAGGTTGTTATGGGCGATATGTTGCAACAGGGCGGGCGGTTTCCGCGGCTGGAGCTTCGTTTGGCGGACGGCGGGGGGTTGGTTTTGCCGGGGGATGCGCCCAGCCGGTATACGGCGCTGCTGTTTTACCGGGGGCATTGGTGACCTTATTGCCAGCGGCAGTTGGCCGCGTATGAGGCCGCCCGGCCGGAGCTGGATGCGCTGGGCGTTACGGTGATTGCCGTCAGCACGGATACCGAGGAGCAGGCGCGGGAGGTCAAGGGGCGGGGGCTTGCTTTCCCGGTGGCTTACGGGGCGACCAGGGACGATGCCGACCGCATCGGCGCCTGGTGGTCGGAGGACCGCGGGGGGTATATCCAGCCGGCGGAGTTCCTGCTGGGGCGCGGCGGCGTGGTGCTGGGGGCGATGTACGCCTCGGGGCCGGTGGGGCGGATGAGCGCCGATGAGGTGATCCACGCCATCACCTCCCGCGAAAACCGGCGGCGGCAGGAGGAGGGCGCATCGGGGTAAGGCTTGGCGGGGTTGCCAATCCGGTTGGCTCCAGCATCCGGTTTTGGATGGATAAGGGGGGTTATGAACGAGGGCAATCGGCAACTGGTTGATCTGATGGAACACGTGTGGGGATCCATATCGGCTTTGTGCGATGGGCTTGGCGAGGCGGAATGGAACACGCCTACCGATTGCCCGGGGTGGTCGGTGCAGGATCAGGTGTCGCACTTGGCGGGTTCGGAGACGGGCATTCTGGGGGATCCGGATCCGGATCATACGCCGGGCGAGGCGGCTTTGGCGCATACCCGCAGCGAGCAGGGGCGGCGCAACGAGGTGGTGGTGGACTGGCGGCGCTCTTGGGCGGGGGCGCAGGTATTGTCGGATTTCCGGGCCAAGACCGCCCGGCGGGTGGCGATCCTGCGGGGGATGTCGGATGAGGACTTTGCCGTGGAAATGCAGACCCCGGTGGGGCCGGGGCCGGTGTCGGAGTTTATCAGCATTCGGATTATGGACGCTTGGGTGCATGAGCAGGATATCCGCCGCGCCCTGAACCGGCCGGGGGGGATGGATAGTCCGGCGGCGGCCCACGCTTTGGGGCGCATCATCCGGGCGATGCCTTATGTGGCGGCGCGGCGGGCGCAGGCTCCCGATGGGGCGACGGCGGTGTTCGATATTACCGGCCCGGCGGGGCGGGTGATGCCGGTAGGGGTGGATGGCGGGCGGGGGCGCGAGCTGCCGCAGGCGCCGGATAACCCGACGGTCCGCATTACGCTGGACGCCGAAACCTTTGGCTGTCTGGGCTGCGGGCGGTGGGATCCCGATGAGGCGCTGCGGGCGGGCAAGGTTGCCATCGAGGGCGATGTTGCCCTGGGGGAGTCCATTGTGCGGCAGATGAACATAATGCCCTAGTTTGGCAAGCCGCGCGCGATTCCCGTCATGATTCCCGCTTTGGCGTCAAGGCGGGAATTTCCTTTGCCTGCCGGATGCGGCGGCGGGCTGCCGGAAACGGGTATCCGGCGGGGCGGGCGTTTAACTTGGGGCGATTTAGTGGTATTATCGGGGGCGGCAAATCCGGTTGGTAATCGTCCGTAGTTGAGTTGATATGTTTCGCAGACGCTCGGAGACTTTGTTCGAGGCGAAATTGGCGGCGGGATCGCGGCCGGCGGGGTTGGCGGTGCGGCTTCCTTTTCATTATAGCTGGATCGTGATCGGCATCTTGGCGACGGTGCAGATTTTCGCCAGCTCGATCAGTATGGCGGCGGGGATTATGCTGCCGCCATTGACCGATGAGGGCGGGGCTTTTGGTTGGAACGAAAGCCTGGTTACTCTGGGGATTGCGGCTTATTACGGGTTCGGGGCGATTTATGCGCCGATTACCGGGTGGCTGGGGGATCGTTTCGGTTCGCGGCTGATGTTGACCGCGGCCGGCACGCTTTACCTGATCAGTATGCTGCTGCTTAGCCGGATCAGCGAGGTCTGGCACTTTTTCCTGTTCTTTGGGGTGCTGCTTTCCCTGACGCAGTCGCTGGGGATGGTGCCGTTGATGGCGTCGGTCAGCGGGTGGTTCCGGCGGCGGTTGGGGCTGGGCATCGGCATTTTGTGGGCCGCCGGGGGGATTGGCACGGCGGCTTTCGCGCCGATCGCCGGATTTCTGATCGAAAACTTCGGCTGGCAGGGAAACTTTTTCTACATCGGACTGGTGGGCGGGCTGGCGATGCTGTGCCTGGTGCCGCTGATGCGCAACCGGCCGGCGGATGTGGGGATTGAACCCTACGGGGCGCGTCCGGGGGATGTGGCGCCAGCCCGGCTGGAGCAGGGGCTGGAGCGGCTGCGGATGAAGGTGTTTAACAAGAACATCCGGCGCACCCGGCCTTTTTGGAACCTGCCTTTGATTCACGGGTTGGGCTGCGCCGGGCATGGCATCATTCTGATATATGTCGCCAAGTACGCCATTGATTCGGGGGTGTTCACCGGGCCGAGCCGGCTGGCGACGGCGGGGATTGTCTTGTCGATCATCTCGCTGGTGAGCATTATCAGCCGTTTCGGGACGCCGGTGCTGGCGGAGATTTACGGGACGCGGCGGATGATGGCGATGTCGCTGGCGATTCAGGGGTTGACGGTTCCGATCATTATGTTCGGGCCGGCAGAGCCTTGGGTGTTTTACCTGTTCGCGGCCAGTTTCGGGCTGGGGTTCGGGGGCGAATGGACGGGGTATCTGATTATCAACCGGCAGTATTTCGGCGACGGGCCGATGGGTACGGTTTACGGGTGGCAGACTACCGGGGCGTTGATGGGCCACTTCGTGGCTACGGCGCTGGCGGGGCTGATAATGTACGTCACCGGGTCTTATATGGCGATTTTGGCGTTGTCGATGGCCTACAGCCTCGGCGGGGTGGTGGTGATCGCGCTGTTGGACAACAATTCGCAGGTGCTGATCCCGGATTGGGAAACCCAGTTGCCGGAGGAGGCGCGGTGCCGGTCCGCCCCAACGCCGCCGCCCGCCGCCCTCATCCAAGACGGAGGCGATGGATAGCCCTTCGGAATTCACTTGACTCCTCGGCCAGCGGAACTAGCGCGGCAGGGGTTTGGGGTAACGGATAGCTCTATCGGTAAGGCTGTCCATGCCGGCGACAGGGGGTGCTTATGTGGCGTAAGGTCGCGCTAGCCGGTATTATTTTGGCGGCGATTGCCCTTGCGGTTGCGCTGTCGTCGTTGGCTATCCTGACAAATAACGGGTTTTGGCCGCGGGATGATGGGGATGCAGTAACCGCTTCAGAATCGCCGGAATCTAAGGGGCAAGCCGTTGGTTTTAGCGGCCTGCCCATTGTCCAACTGTCTTACGTCTGCGACGATGAGTATGAACTCTGCTTTTTTAGAAGCAGTGATTTCAACGAGGATTTTGAGTTTGTTCCGACATCCGCAACACAGTTTGGCGACGGCATCCCGTTAGTGCCGCAAGCCGAATATGCTACTGAGTGCGTGGAACGGGACGCTACGGATGATTGGGAGCGTATCACTCTGGGCGCCAGTGTTAGAGATTGCCGGTTTCTGCTCACGCTGGCGGCGTACCCGCTGGACGGAAATGAAGGGCGCCTAACGGGATTGCGGAATGATCCCGCGCCGCTCCCGTCGGGTCCGCCGCCTGGTATGTTTCCGCCTAGCCCTGATTCTGCGCGGACGCCGCTTCCTACGCCTTATTCCCGCAGCGAAAAAAATTGCGCGGCCCGCCCTCCGGTGACCGACGATGAGGGGTTTTGGCTGGGCCGGATAGTTCATAATTGCCGGGAAATTGAGTCACGGGTAGTCGGCACACCGGCGCCATAAAGCTCTTTCCGGCGTAGGCTTTTACGCGTCCTCCAGGAAGTTTTGGACGAAGGTGGTGGCGGGTTGTTTGTTGTATAGGGTGTTTAGGAGGACTATGTTGCGGTAGGCGTCGCCTTGAAAGAAGCGCTCGTATAGGATTTGGCGGGAGGCGAAGGCGCTGCAACAGGTGTCCCAGGCGAGGCGGAACAGGCGGATGCGGTCTTGGGCGGTGGCGGTTTCGGTGTCGAGGTATTGGGCTAGTTCGTTGGCTAAGGGGCCGGAGAGGTCGGCTTCGGTGGGGAGGGCCATTAGGCTGCTGGAGCCCATTAGCTGGAGGATTTCGCCCATACGGGGGTAGACGCGGATGAATAGGTGTCGGGCTACGGTGAGGGGCATTTCGGCGGGGCATAGGACGCCCCATTGGTCGGGGGCGGCGTCGGCTTCGGCGGCGCGGAGGAGGGCTTTGGCGGTTTCGAGGGCTTCGATGATTTCGGCGGTCATTTGGAGCATTTGGGGCTGCTGGTCGGAGCCGAGGGTTTGTTGCATTAGGTTGGCGAGGCCGAGGACGAATTCGAGTTTGACTACGTTTTTGGTCACTACCTGGTGGCCGGAGTGGAGGTATTGGTGGGTGCGGCGGGACATATTGTTGCAACGGTCGGGGTCGCCGAGCAGGAATACCCTTTCCCAAGGGACGAATACGTTATCGAAAAAGGCGATGGCGTCCATTTCCTCGAAGCGGGAGCCTAGGGGGTGGTCGAATTGGGAGCGGCCGAGGTCGAAACTTTCGCGGCAGAGGAATTTTAGTCCGGGGGCGTCGCAGGGTAGGGCGAAGGCGAAGGAGGTTCGGGCGGGGGCGCCGACGGGGAGGCGGTGGGAACGGGCGGGGTAGACGGCGATTTCGTCGGCGATGGGGAGGGTGGCCAGCAGCCGGGCGCCGTGGACGATGATGCCGGCGTCGGTTTCTTGGGTTACGGATAGGGCGATGTCGGTATGGTCGGCGAGGGCGGCGTCGGGGCGGGCGCCGGGGGTTGGGGGTTCGGGGCTGCGGTTGCGCTGGAGGTTGACTAGGGTGTGGGTTAGGACGAGGTCTTGCTCGCGTATCATTTGGTAGTAGTTTTGGATGTTTTGCTTGAATTGGGGGCGGTCTTGGGCGAAGTAGTCGCCGGCGGCGGCCATTGCCATCAGACTTACGTTGAGGAAATCGGGGGTGCGGCCCATCATGCCGCAGCTTACTTGGGCCCAGCGGCGCATCATTTCGCGGCGGGCGTTGAGGTCGTCGGGGGTTTTGGGGGTGATGAAGGATAGGCCGACGGGTTGGCCGGTGTCGGGGGAGGGGTAGGTCATTCCGGCGCCGGGTTGGTGCTGGAGGTCGTAGAGTCGGGCGATGGTTTTTACGCCGCCGCTGAGTCCGGGGTGGGTGGTGGGGTCTTTTACTTGCTGGCCGCGGAGGTATAGGGCGGGGGGCCTTTCTTTTAGCCGTTGGATGTATTGGCTTCCGTTTCGGGCGGGCATATTTGCTCCAAATGGGGGGTGTTGTTGGGGGGACGCCCCCACCCTAACCCTCCCCCGGAGGGGGAGGGGATTTTGGGTTGTTGGGGGGGATTTTTTTACTGCCCCATCATTTCCGATCATTTTGGGGGTTGGCCCGGGGGCTGTTGGACCGGGTTATGGGATTATTGTAGGGTTGGGGGGTGGGAGTGGCAAGGGGGCGGCGCTTGGTTTGATGGCGGGGGGGCGTTGTTGGGGGTTTGGGGGTGTGCTAGAATCGGGCTTATGATGGATGATGAGGTTAAGTATTGGGCGGCGTTTGGCGGGATTCCGCAGTTGGGGCCGGCGCGGTTTCGACGGCTGGAGGGTTATTTCGGTAGTATGCGGGCGGCTTGGGGGGCCGGGGTTTCGGATTTGCGGGCGGCGGGTTTGGATGGGCGGACGGCGCAGGCGGTGGCGGCGGGACGGGAGGGGCGGGATCCGGATGCGGTGATGGCGGGGCTGGCGCGGGCGGGGGTGGGGGTTACTTGGTGGGGCGGGGGGGATTATCCGGCGCGGCTGAAGCAGATTGCGGATGCGCCGCCGGTGTTGTATTACTTGGGGGAACTGCTGCCGGGGGATGAGTGTTCGGTGGCGATTGTGGGGACGCGGCGGCCGACGGCTTATGGGCGGGAGGCGGCGCTGGCGCTGGGGCGGGATTTGGCGGCGGCCGGGGTTACGGTGGTCAGCGGGCTGGCGCTGGGGATTGACGGGGCGGCGCATCGGGCGGCGTTGGGGGTTGACGGCGGGCGGACGGTGGCGGTGGTGGCGGGGGGGCTGGATCGGGTTTATCCGAGGGAACACGCGGGTTTGTTTCGGCAGATCCGGGAGCGGGGGGCGGTGGTTAGCGAGCATCCGCCGGGGGTGCGGCCGGATCCACGGAATTTTCCGCGGCGTAACCGGCTGATCAGCGGGATGACGTTGGGTACGGTGGTGGTGGAGGCGGATGAGGGGAGCGGGGCGCGTTGGACGGTGTATCAGGCTTTGGAGCAGAACCGGGAGGTGTTTTGCGTGCCGGGGAGTATTTTTTCGCCGGCGAGCCGGTTTACGAACCGGATGATAAAAGAGGGGGCGAAACTGGTTGCGGATTATAGCGATATTCTGGAAGAATTGAATTTGCCGGTTGCGGTTGCGGGGGCGGCGGGGGCGAGTCGGGTTGGCGGGGTTGTGTCTGGCGGTGATGATGTTGCCGGGGCGGCGGCGGATGATGGGGGGGATGGCGTGAGTCGGGGTGATGGGTTGCGTTGGGGGGTGATGATGTTGCTGGGGATGTGACGGATAGTGGAGGGGATGGGGTGAATCCGGGTAGTGATGGGGTGGGGGAGTTGGAGGATGGGGAGTTGGCTCTGGTGTCGTATTTGGGGGGGGCGCCTTTGCACGTGGATGATTTGTGCCGGTTGTCGGGGTTGCCGATTGCGACGGTTACGGGTATTTTGACGTTGCTGGAGATTAAAGGGATTGTGGAGCAGGTTGGCAGTATGCATTATGTCAAAAGCTCTGCCGTGGGGGTGACGGATGGCTGCTAAAGCTAATGCCGCCGCTGCCGGCAAGGGGGCGACGAAAACCGGCGGGAAAAGGGCGGAGGATGTCGTGGGCGCGAAAGGGGGCAAGACTGTGGGCGGGACTACCGCTAAATCGGGCAAGGCCGCTGGTGGGGCCGCCACCGCGAAAGGTGGTAAAGCCGCGGGCGGGGTTTCTGCTACTGCTAAAAGGGGTAAAGCCGCGGGCGGGGCCGCCGTTGCCAAATCGGGCAAGATGGGGGCCGCCGTTGCCAAATCGGGCAAGACGGGGGCCGCCGCTAAATCGGGTAAGACCGGAGCCGCCGTTGCCAAATCGGGCAAGACGGGGGCCGCCGCCGCTAAATCTGGCAAGGGCGGGGGCAAGAATGGGAAAGTTGCGGGGCGTGGCTCGGCGGCGCGTGGTGCCGGGGGTGTGGGGGGCAGGGATTTGGTGATTGTGGAGTCGCCGGCTAAGGCGCGGACGGTGGGGCAGATTTTGGGGGGGCGGTATGTGGTTACGGCGTCGCAGGGGCATTTGCGGGATTTGCCGAAGAGCAGGATCGGGGTGAAGGTGGAGGAGGATTTCGAGCCGTCTTATGTGGTGGTGCAGGATAAGCGGTCGCTGCTGAAGGAATTGAGGGCGGCGGGGGATTCGGCGCGGGGGATTTATTTGGCTACCGACCCGGATCGGGAGGGGGAGGCTATTTCGTGGCATTTGCAGGAGGCGGCGAAATGGGGGGAACGGGCGGCGCCGCCGATGCGGGTGGTGTTTCACGAGATCACGCGGGAGGCGGTGGAGGAGGCGTTTCGGAATCCGCGGGAAATCGATATGCAGTTGGTGAACGCGCAACAGGCGCGGCGGATTTTGGATCGGCTGGTGGGGTATGAGATCAGCCCGCTGCTTTGGCGGCGGGTGCAGCGGGGGTTGTCGGCGGGGCGGGTGCAGTCGGTGTCGCTGCGGATGGTGGTTGACCGGGAACGGGAGATTGCGGCGTTTGTGCCGGTGGAGTCGTGGACGCTGGATGCTACGCTGCGGAAGGCGGATGCGGACGCGGCGGGTTCGGATGCCGGGGTGGGGGATGGGGCGGCTTTGGCAGTGGGGGATGGGGCGACTTTTACGGCGCAGTTGCATTCGGTGAAGGGGGAGCGGGGGCGGATTAAGATTCCCGATGAGGGGACGGCGCGGGGGTTGCAGGGGGAGCTGGAGGGCGCGGTTTACCGGGTGGGGGAGGTGCGGAAGCGGGATGTGCGGCAGCGTCCGGCGCCGCCGTTCACGACCAGCACATTGCAGCAGGATGCGGGGCGGAAGCTGCGTTATACGGCGCAACGGACAATGGCGGTGGCGCAACAGTTGTATGAGGGGCTGGATGTGGGGCCGGGCGGGGTGGTGGGGCTGATTACTTATATGCGGACGGATTCGACGCAGGTTGCGGCGTCGGCGGTGTCGGAGGTGCGGGAGTACATCGGGGAGCGGTATGGGCGGGAGTATATGCCGGGGCAGGCGCGGCAGCATTCGCGGCGGTCGAAGGCGGCGCAGGAGGCGCATGAGGCGATCCGGCCTACGTCGATCCGGCGGGATCCGGAGTCTTTGCGGGGTTATCTGTCGGCGGATCAGCTGAATCTGTATACGCTGGTTTGGGAGCGGATGCTGGCGAGTCAGATGGCGGATGCGGTGTCGGAGGCTACTACGGTGGATATTGATGCGGCTTGCCGGGGGGACGGGGGATCCGGCGGGAATGTGTATAACTTCCGGGCTACGGGGTCGGTGCTGCGGTTTGCGGGGTTTCGGAGCGTATATCTGGAGGGGCGGGATGATGGGGGTGAGGATGGCGCGAATGGGCGGGTCTTGCCGCCGCTGACGGCGGATGATGCGCTTGATTGCCCGAAACTGGAGGCGAATCAGCATTTTACGGAGCCGCCGCCGCGCTACACTGAGGCGACGCTGATCCGGGCGATGGAGGAGCGGGGGATCGGGCGTCCCAGCACTTATGCGCCTACCATTGGGACGTTGGTGGATCGGGGGTATGTGGAGCGGGAGCGCAACCGGCTTACGCCGACGGCGCTGGGGATGACGGTTACGGATTTGCTGACGGAACATTTTACCGACGTGATGGATTTGGATTTCACGGCGAAAATGGAGGAGGAACTGGATGGGGTGGCGCAGGGGGAGCGGGAGTGGGTGCCGATGCTGCGGGATTTTTATGCGCCGTTTCACGAGGCGGTGAATAAGGCCAACGAGACTTTTTCGCGGGCGGAGGAGACGGACGAGGTATGCGATAAGTGCGGTTTGCCGATGGCGATCAAGACGGGGCGTTTCGGGCGGTTTTTGGCGTGTACGGGGTATCCGAAATGCCGCAGCACAAAGGATATGGGGGATAATCCGGGGGCGCCGTTTGAGGAAAGCACGGAGGAGGTGTGTGAGAAGTGCGAGCGTCCGATGGTGATCCGGACGGGGCGGTATGGGCGGTTTTTGGCTTGCACGGGGTATAACGCGGAGGAAAATCCTTGCGCTAACCGGCGGAATCTGTTGAATAAGATCGGGGTGGCTTGCCCGGATTGCGGGGGGGATTTGGTGGAGCGGCGGGCGCGGGGGCGCGGCGGGCGGCCCTTTTGGGGTTGTTCGCGGTATCCGGCTTGCGAGTTTATTATCAACCGGCGTCCGGTGGAACGGCCTTGCCCGGAGTGCGGCAAGCTGATGTATCAAAAGAATCGGGATACGATCGCCTGCAATTCCTGCGACTGGCAGGAATTGGCGTCCGGGGCGCCGGCGCCGGGGGGCAGGAAAGAGGAGTTGGCGGCAGTTGGCGACTAGCGCGGTGACGGAAAGGGATAGCGGGCCGGGTCCGGGGGACGGGTCTGGGGTTGGGGTTGCGGGGAATCTGGCGGAGTTTGATTATTACCGGGAGCGGTTTCCGCAATATGTGCGGGGGCAGCGGGGGCTTTCGGAAAATACCGAGCGGGTGTATATGAGCGACCTGCTGGCTTTCCGGGAGTATCTGGAGCGGGAAAATCTTACTTTGGGGGATATGGACCGGCTTACGCTGCGGGGGTATTTGGCCTGGCTGGCGACGCCGCCGCGGGACGGGGGTAAGGGGTATGAACGGGTTAGCGTGTCGCGCAAGCTGACGGTGCTGCGGGCGTTTTATTTGTTTTTGGTGCAGGAGGGGGTGTTTAAGTCGACGCCGGTTCCATCGGGGCGAAGTTTCCGGCTGAAGGTGTCGAAGCCTTTGCCGGGGTTTTTGGGGCATCGGGAAACGGTGCGGCTTTTGGAGGCGCCGGATGATTCGACGCCTTTGGGGATGCGGGATAAGGCGCTGCTGGAGGCGCTGTACGGGTGCGGGATCCGGCTGGCGGAAATTCAGGGTATGGATGTGGGGGATATTAACTTTGGGCAGCGGTCGGTTTTGGTGCGGGGGAAGGGGAATAAGGAGCGTCATGCGCTGTTCGGGGAGCCGGCGGCGGAGGCTTTGTCGCGGTATATGAACGAGGGGCGGCCATTGCTGGCGGAGGAGGCGGGGCCGGGGCGGAAGTCGGATGCGGTGTTTCTGAATCGTTATGGGCAACGGCTTTCGCGGCGGAGTATCGAGGCGCTGGTGAAGCGCCATTCGGCGGCGGCGGGGACGCGGGATGATGTGCATCCGCATACCTTGCGGCATACTTTCGCGACGCATTTGCTGGAGGGCGGGGCGGATTTGCGGGTGATTCAGGAACTGTTGGGGCATTCCAGTCCGCAGACTACGCAGATTTATACGCATATAACGAAGGCGGAGGCGTTGACGGCTTATCTGCGGCATCATCCGCGGGCGGATGCGCCTACGGATTCGGCGTTGTCTGGGGCGGAGTCGTTGGATGGGGATACGCCTACGGATTCCGGGGCGTTGGCCGGGGCGGAGTCGATTGAGGCGGGGGCGGGCGATGGTTAGGCGGTTTTTGGTGCTTAATGGGCCTAACCTTAATCTGCTGGGGTTGCGGGATGCGGGTTTTTATGGGGTTAGGACGCTGGAGGAAATTAACGGGGAAATCCGGGGGGCGGCGGCGCGGATTGGGGTTGAGGTGGAGTTTTACCAGTCTAACCATGAGGGGGATTTGGTGGATCGGATCCAGGAAGCGCGGGGGCGGGTGGATGGGTTGATTGTGAACGGGGGGGCGTTGACGCATTACGGGCTTTCGCTGAAGGATGCTTTGATTGATTGCGGATTGCCTTTTATTGAGGTGCACTTGAGTAATCCGCTGGGGCGGGATGCTTGGCGGCGGCATTCGGTGCTGTCGGATATTGCGCGGGGGCAAATTGCGGGGTTCGGCTGGAGAAGTTATACTGCGGCGCTAGAGCTATTGGCTGAATTGGTGGAGGAAGGATCCTGATGATGCAATCGCGACTGGCTGATTTTGTGGCGGGGTTGCCGGGGCGGGAATTGGATGCGGCGCTGATTTCGGCGCCGGAAAACCGGCGGTATCTGTCGGGGTTTACCGGGTCGGCGGGGTATTTGTTTATCTCAGGGGAACGGGCGCATTTGGCGACCGATTTCCGGTATACGGAGCAGGCGGAGGCGCAGGCGGCGCATTTCAACGTGGAGCAGGTGCGTACCGGGAGCGGGTGGGAATGGCTGATGACGCAGCTCAAGGAGTCGGGCGCCCGGCGGGTGGGGTTTGAGAGCCAGGCGATGACGGTGGGGGGTTATAACGGGCTGCTGGAGGCGATCAAGGAGGAGTCGGAGCTTTCGGGGGTGTCGCTGGTGCCGGTGACGGACATTGCAGCGGGACAGCGGGTGGTGAAAGATGCGGGGGAGCTGGCGTTGTTGCAACGGGCGATTGACGCATCGGATTTGGCGATGGAGCAGGTATGCCCGACGATCGCGGAGGGGATGACGGAGCGGGAGGTGGCCTGGCGGATGGAAATGGCGATGCGGGAGGCGGGGGCGGACGGGATCAGTTTTGATACGATTGTGGCGTCGGGGCCTAACGGGGCGATGGCGCATCATATGCCCACGGATCGGGCGATCCGGCGGGGGGAGCCGATCGTGATCGATATGGGGGCGCGGGTCGGGGGGTATTGTTCGGACATTACCCGGACGGTCGTTGTGGGCGAGCCGGACGAAATGTTTTACAAGGTGTATGACATTGTATTGAGCGCCCAGCTTACGGCGATCAATACGGTGCGGGCGGGGATGACCGGGGAGGCGGCGGACGGGCTGGCGCGGGATATTATCGCCGAGGCCGGGTATGGGGATAATTTCGGGCATAGCCTGGGGCATGGAGTCGGGCTGGCGGTGCATGAAAACCCGCGGGTGGGGCCGCGGTCGGAGGAGTCTCTGGAGTTGAATACGGTTTTCACGGTGGAGCCGGGGATTTACTTGTCGGGGTGGGGCGGGATCCGGATCGAGGATATTGTGATTTTGCGGGAGGATGGGGCGGTTCCGCTTAGCAAGGCTGCCAAGTAGCCGTCATTGCCGCGTTGGCCCTCCCCTTAATGGGGAGGGTTGATTTGCGGGTTTGGCGGTTTTGGCTACGGGGGATGGGACGGCAGATTTTTTGGCAAGGGGTTCGGGATGAGCATTAACTTCAGTGATTTGAACCGGGGGCTGGTGATTGAGCTGGATGGGCAGCCGTGGATGGTGATGGATTATGAGCGGCACAAGATGCAGCAGCGGGCGCCGGTGACGCGGATCAAGATGAAAAATTTGTTGAGCGGGGCGGTGGTGGAGCGGACTTTTCAGCGGTACGATACCGATTTCACGGTAGCGGACATTGACAACCGGCCGACGCAGTATCTGTATACCGACGGGGAGTTTTATTACTTCCTGGATCAGGAAACGTTTGACCAGTACGAATTGACCACGGAGATTTTGGGGGATTCGCTGGGGTATCTGAAGGAAAATGCGGGGGTGGAGGTGGTGTTTTATAAGGGGCAGGCGATCAGCGTGAATCTGCCGACTCATGTGGAGCTGGCGGTGGCGGAGACGGCGCCGTCTTTCCGGGGGGATACGGCGCAGGGGGGTAATAAGCCGGCGACGCTGGAGACCGGGCTGCGGGTGAATGTGCCGATGTTTATTACGCCGGGGACAGTGGTGCGGGTGGATACGCGCACCGGGGCTTATACCGAGCGCGTGAGCTGACGGCGTGCCGACCTATACGGTCAGTCAGGTGACGGCGGCGATTAGGGAGTTGCTGGAAAGCAGCCCCTTTTTGGCGGATTTGTGGATTGAGGGGGAGGTTTCCAACCTTAGCGTGGCATCGTCGGGTCATGCTTATTTTAACCTGAAGGATTCGCAGGCGGTGTTGCAGGCGGTGATGTTCCGCAACCGGCGGGGCGTCAATTTGCTGGGCAACGGGGTGGCGGTGGCGGCGCATGGGCGGGTGTCGTTTTATGAGCCGCGGGGAACGCTTAACATATCGGTGGATGTGGTCGCTCCGCAGGGATTGGGGGAATTGGCGCTGGAGCTGGAGCGGCTGAAGCAGAAATTGGCCGCGGAAGGGCTGTTCGCCCGGAAGCGGCCATTGCCGGGTTTTCCGGGGGTTATCGGGGTGGTGACCTCGCCTACCGGGGCGGTGTTTCACGATATATGCAATGTGCTGGCGCGGCGTTACCCGCTGGCGCGGCTGGTGCTGTCGCCAGCGGCGGTGCAGGGTAAGGGGGCGGGGGATAGCGTGGCGGAGGCTTTGGAGCGGTTGGATGATGAGGGCGGGTGCGATGTGATTATCGTGGCGCGGGGCGGGGGTTCGCCGGAGGATTTGTGGGCGTTTAATGAGGAAGCGGTGGCGCGGGCGATCTTCGCCTGCCGGGCGCCGGTGGTTAGCGGGGTGGGGCATGAAACGGATGAAACCATCGCCGATTATGTAGCGGATGTGCGGGCGCCTACGCCATCGGCGGCGGCGGAATTGGTGGCGCCGGATGGGCGGGATTTGAGGGCCGGGGCGGGGCAGATGGCGCAACGGATGGGGCGGAGTCTGTCGGTTAGGTTGTCGCAGGAACGGGCGGGGGTAGATCGGGCGCGGCGGCAGTTGGAGTCAGGGCTGCCGGATATCGCGACTTGGCGGCGGCGGATTGATGATCAGTCGCGGATTGCGTTGTCGGCGGCGGGGGGGTTGTCGCGGCAGCGGCGGCTGGAGGTGGATGGGTTGTTGCAGCGGCTGCGGGGGCTGGATCCGCGGGCGACATTGGCGCGGGGTTTCGCGGTGGTGGAGCATAAGGGGTCGGGGCGGGCGCTGACCTCGGCGGGGCAGGCGCGGGCGGGGGACGGGTTGGATATCGTGGTTTCCGATGGGGTGGTGCCGGCGGTGGTTGGGGCGTTGGGGGACGCCATCCCGCCCCGGAATGCGGGAAAGGGGGGGGCTATGCCCCAGCGCAAGGGGAAAGGGAAGGGGGGCGTCAAACCGCCCCCGGCGTCGGCGGCTTTGCTGTAGCGCGGCAGTCTGCATGAGTTGAGAGGGGGTTATGGATTCGGGGGATGTTGCCGGGTTGAGTTTTGAGGATGCTTTCCGGCAGTTGGCGGCGATTGCGGAGGGGATGGAAAAGGGGGGGCTGACGCTGGCGGAGGCTACGGCGCGGTTTGAGCAGGGGATGCGGCTGGTGCAGCATTGTAATTTTCTGCTGGATACGGCGGAGTTGGAAATTACTCAGTTGCGGGAAAGTTACCAGCGGCCGGGGGCGTCGGGGGGGCATCGGGATGGGGCCGGGGCGGCGGGTTTGGAGTATCCGCAAGGGTATGACGGCGATGATGGGGAAGAGGAAGATCTGCCTTTTTAGCGGCGGCAGGTTGCCGGTTTTAAGTGATGGCGGGGATCGGGATGGGGCGCACGGCGGTGCGCCCTTGCGGTTAGTTGCGGGGTATTGATGGTTGAGGGAACGGTTCGGATCGATTTGCACGTGCATACCCGGCATTCGCATGATTCGGCGGCGCCGGTGGGGTCAGTACTGCGGCGGTGCGTGGATGCGGGGTTGGGTTTGGTGGCGGTTACGGATCATAATAATATCCGGGGCGGGCTGGAGGCGCGGGAGCGGGGGGGGCTGCCGGTGGTGGTAGGGGAGGAAATCAAGTCGGCGCAGGGGGATGTTATCGGGTTGTTTCTGGAGGAGGCGGTGCCGCCGGGGTTGCCGGCGCTGGAAACGGTTAAGCGGGTTAAGGCGCAGGGGGGCCTGGTAGGGATTCCGCATCCTTTCGACCGGGTGCGGCCTACGGCGATGGGGCGGCGGGCGCTGCTGGAGGTTTTGGATTGGGTAGATTTTCTGGAGGGTTATAACGGGCATACATTGCTGTCGGGGGATAACCGGCGGGGGGCGGAGTTCGCGGCGGCTTATGGGTTGCCGGTGGTGTCTTGCAGTGATTCGCATTCGGCGCTGGAGCTGGGGCGGTGTTATACGGAGGTTGCGGGGGCGGAGTTGGACGGGACGCCGGAAGGGTTGCTGCGGGCGATTCGGGGGGGGCGCGGAGTGGGGCGGCGTCCGCCGGCGTGGTTGCTGCTGGCGCCGGTTTATGCGAAGTTCAGGAAGCTGGCCGGATTGGATGGGGGTTAGCCGGGGTTATGTTGCGTATCGGATGGTTTTCTACGGGCCGGGGGGCGGGTTCGCGGGGGCTGCTGCGGTTTGTGGGGGAGCGGTTGGGGGATATTGATGCGCGGATTGAGTTTGTGTTCAGTAACCGGGCGCCGGGGGAGGCGGAGGGCAGCGATGCGTTTTTCCGGCTGGCGGGGGAGTTGGGGCTGCCGTTGGTGACGCATTCGTCGGCGCGGTTTCGGCGGGAGCGGGATGTCATTCGACGATCTCAGGATGACTGGCGAGAGCGGCAAGGTCGGGGTGGCTGGCGGGATAGGTATGATCGGGAGGTTTTGGAGTTGCTGGGGGGGTATGGGGTGGATGTTTGCGTTTTGGCGGGGTATATGCTGGTGGTGGGTTCGGGATTGTGCCGGGCTTGGCCGATGTTGAATTTGCATCCGGCGTTGCCGGATGGGCCGGTGGGTACTTGGCAGGAGGTGGTTTGGCGGCTTATCGTGGAGCGGGCGGGGGTTACGGGGGTTATGACGCATCTGGTTACTGAGGATGTGGATCGGGGGCCGGTGGTTTCTTATGTTACTTTGCCGTTGGATACGCCGGAGCTGGAGGGGCATTGGCGGGATTTGGGGGGGCGGGATGTGGGCGAAATCCGGGCGCGGGAGGGGGAGGATTATGGGTTGTTCCGGGGGATACGGGCGGCGCAGTACCGGCGGGAGCCTTATTTGCTGCTGGAGACTTTGCGGGCGGTTAGCGCCGGGGAGCTTTCGCTGGATGGCGGGCGGGTGACGGTGGTTGGGGGCGGCGGCGGCGATATGTTGGGGTATGGGGGGGTGTGTATGGATGGGCGGGTTGATCGGGCGATGGCGGAATCGGGGTTGTCGGAGTGAAGGGGTTGGGCGGATGGGCGGGGGCGGTGTCCGGCGGGTTTTGGGGCGCGGCGGGATTAGCCCGGTTGGTTTTGGAATCCGGCGCATTTAATCCGGGTTAGGCGGATTTTCGGAGGGGTTCGGTGGGTTTTGGAATCCGGTGTATTCTGATTCGGGTTAGGCGGATTTTCGTAGGGGTTCGGTGGGTTTTGGAATCCGGCGCATTTGATCCGGGTTAGGCGGATTTTCGTAGGGGTTCGGTGGGTAGGGGTAGTTGGTGGCCGGCGGCGGTGTATAGGGTTGGGGGTTCGTCGCCTTGAATGCTGGGGGGGTGTACTAGGCAGCGGGCGGCGTTGGGCAGGGATGGGAGGTCGTACATTACGTCTAGCAGGGTGTTTTCGATTACGTAGCGTAGGCAGCGGGCGCCGGTGGAGTGTTCCAGGGCGCGGTCGGCGGCGGCTTCGAGGGCTTCTTGGGTGAATTCCAGTTCTACGCCGTCCATTCGGAATAGGTGCTGGTATTGCTTGATGATGGCGTTTTTGGGTTGGGTTAGGACTTGGACCAAGTCGTCGCGGTCGAGGGATTCCAGGACTACGGTTACGGGGAGGCGGCCGACCATTTCGGGGATGAAGCCGAATTCGAGGAGGTCGTCGGGGGTTACGTTGGTGGTGGCGCCGCCGGGGACGGCGGAGGGGCTGCGGCTGCCGGCGAGGAAACCCAAGCGGGCGGAGCCGGCGCCGGCGCGGGTTTCCACCATTTTGTCGAGGCCGTCAAAGGCGCCGCCGCAGATGAATAGGATGTTGCGGGTGTCGATTTGCAGAAATTCTTGGTGGGGGTGTTTGCGGCCGCCTTGGGGGGGTACGTTGGCGGTGCAACCTTCGATGATTTTCAGCAGTTCCTGCTGGACGCCCTCGCCGGATACGTCGCGGGTGATGGAGGGGTTGGGGCCCTCTTTGCGGGCGATTTTGTCCATTTCGTCGATGTAAATGATGCCTTGTTCGGCGCGGGGGATGTCCCAGTCGGCGGCCTGGATCAGGCGGAGGAGGATGTTTTCTACGTCCTCGCCTACGTAGCCGGATTCGGTTAGGGAGGTGGCGTCGCAGACGGCGAAGGGGACGTCGAGGGTGCGGGCGAGGGTTTCGGCGAGGAGGGTTTTGCCGCAACCGGTGGGGCCGATGAGCAGGATGTTGGCTTTTTGGATTTCGATGGGGGAGTCGTTGTTGCCGGTGCGGATGCGCTTGAAGTGGTTGTATACCGCGACGCTCAGGATTTTTTTGGCGCGTTCCTGGCCTACTACGTAGTCGTCGAGGTTGGCGTAGATGTCGCGGGGGGCCATGGGGCGGAGGGGAGGGGGCGCGGGGGATTCGCCGGCTTCCTCGGCGACTACTTGCGCCAGGAGGCGGACGCAGTCGTAGCATACGGCGGCGTGGCCCTGGCTGGAAAATAGGATGTCGGCCCTAGATGCGGGTTTGTCGCAAAAGGAACACAGGGAAAGGCGGCGGTTGTTGTGGCCGTTTGTCAAGTTCTCATCCCCTCACGCGCAACTCGGTGGTGTGCGGCCTTGCCTGGGCCTTTTACTCTTGGGGGGGTTCGGTTTCAGCGGCGGGCGGGGTTTCGGCGGATTGGGGGGCGGGTTCGTCGGCTTTTTTGCCGAGGATTTCGTCGATCAGGCCGTATTCGGCGGCCTGGTCGGCGGTCAGGTAGTAGTCGCGGTCGGTGTCCATCGCGATTTTGTCGTAGGATTGGCCGGTGTTGTCGGCGAGCATGGTGCGGAGTTTTTCTTGGAGGCGGATGATTTCGCGGGCGGCGATTTCGATGTCGGAGGCTTGGCCCTGGGCGCCGCCGAGGGGTTGGTGCATATGGATGGTGGAGTTGGGCAGGGCGTAGCGTTTGCCTTTGGCGCCGCCGGAGAGGAGGATGGTGGCCATGCTGGCGGCCATGCCGAGGCAGATGGTAGAGACGTCGGGGTTGATTAGCTGCATGGTGTCGTAGATGGCGAGGCCGGCGCTGACGACGCCGCCGGGGCTGCTGATGTAGAGGTTGATGTCGCGGTCGGAGTCCTCGCGCTCCAGAAATAGTAGCTGGGCGATGATGACGTTGGCTACCTGGTCGTTGATCGGGGTGTTGAGAAAGACGATCCGTTCGCGGAGGAGGAGGGAGTAGATGTCGAAGGCGCGTTCACCCCGGGGGCCGGTTTCGATGACCATGGGGATGATGCTTTGGGGGATGAATAGTGCGTTTTCGGGGGGCGTGTGTGGCATTTTGGGGGGTCTCCTTTTTGTGGTGGGATTTGGGGGATGGGGGGTCTCACCCCCACCCTAACCCTCCCCCTAAGGGGGAGGGGATTTGTTTTGGGTGGGTTAGGGCGTTGGGTTTTGGGCGCCGGGTTTGGACAGGATTTCGTCGATCCAGCCGTATTCGAGGGCTTGTTCGGCGGTTAGGTAGAAATCGCGGTTGGAGTCTTGGGCTACTTTTTCGTAGGGTTGGCCGGTGTTGGCGGCTAGGATGGTGGTTAGCTGCTGCTCCAGGCGGATGATTTCGCGGGCGGCGATTTCGATGTCGGAGGCTTGGCCCTGGGCGCCGCCCATGGCCTGGTGGGTGTGGATCGTGGAGTTGGGCAGGGCGTAGCGTTTGCCTTTGGCGCCGCCGGCCAGCAGGAAAGAGGCCATGCTGGCGGCCATGCCCAGGCAGATGGTAGAGACGTCGGGGGTGATCAGCTGCATGGTGTCGTAGATTGCCAGCCCGGAGCGGATTACGCCGCCGGGGCTACTGATGTATAGGTTGATGTCGCGGTCGGAATCCTCGCGCTCCAGAAATAGTAGCTGGGCGATGATGGTGTTGGCTACGCGGTCGTTGATCGGGGTGTTGAGAAATACGATCCGTTCGCGGAGGAGGAGGGAGTAGATGTCAAAGGCGCGTTCTCCCCGCGGGCCGGTTTCGATGACCGTGGGGATGATGGCTTGGGGGGTGAATAGCCCGTTATGGGGCGCTGGGTTAGGCATTGGGGGACTCTCCGGTTGGGGGGGCTTGGGGGCTTTCGTGGGGGGGTTGGTCGTCGGAGGTTTCCGGGGCGGTTTCGGCTGCGGGGGATTCGGTAATGGCGGCCGGGGGTTCGTCGTCGGAGGTTTCCGGGGCGGTTTCGGCTGCGGGGGTTTCGGTAATGGCGGCCGGGGGTTCGTCGTCGGTTTCCGGGGCGGTTTCGGATTCGGGGGCGGGGTCGCTGTCGCCTTTTACGATTTCGACTAGGCGGGCCATTACTTTGGTGCCTAGCAGGTTGCTGCGGATGGATTCTCGGGAGTCGGGGGAGTTCAGGATTAGGCGCATATTGGCGGCGGAGTCTTGGTCGGAGTTTTGCATTAGGCGCTGGATTTCGGCTTCGATTTCTTGGGGTTCTACCTGGATGTTTTCCTGTTCGGCCAGTTTGCGGATTATCAGGTAGGTGGTCAGGCGGTCTTGGGCTTGGGGGCGGAGCTGGGTTTGCCATTCCTGTTCGGTTTGGCCGGTTAGCTGGAGGTAGGTTTCCATATCGAGGCGCTGGGAGCGGAGGGTGCGCTCGTGCTCTTCGCGGATGGCTTCCATTTCGCGCTGGTAGATTAGTTCGGAGGCGTGGACGGTGGCTAGTTTTTTGACTTCCTCCAGGCTGTTGCGCTCCAGCTCGCGGAGGGCGGCGGTTTCGGCTTCTTGGGTCAGGCGGTGGCGGATGTGTTCGGTCAGGGCGTCTATGTTCTCGAAGCCGTCCTGGACGCCTTTGGCGAATTCGTCGTCGAGTTCGGGGAGGCGCTTTTCTTTGATAGCGATGATGGCGACGCGGAAACGGCATTCTTTGTCGGGGGCGCCGCCGGGGGCGGATTCCGGGGGTACGGGGAGGGTGAATTCTTTGTCCTGGCCCTCGGTCATTCCCTCGAGGTAGACGGAGAAGCCGGGCAGGGGGTGGGGGTTGTCCATATTGGGGATGTAGTCGACGCTTTCGTGGTTGATCACATCCTGCCCATCTATGGCGCCGTGGATGCTGAGGGTAAGCAGGTCGCCGAACGCGGCGGGGCGGTCGGCCGGTTCCCACGGGGCGCTTTCGTATTGGAGCCTTTCCAGGACGCGGTTGATATCGCCGGGGCCGATTTCCACGGCGGGGGACTGGAGGCGGATGGAGCGGAATTCGCCCAGCTCGATTTGCGGCTCCAGGGCGATGGTGGCTTTGAAGGATACCGGCTCCAAGTTAAGGACTTCGAGCTGCGGGTCCAGAAAGGCGCGGATTTCTTGTTCGCGCAGGACTTGGTCCAGGGATTCGGGGAGCATAAATTCGAGGGCTTCCTGCACCAGGGCGGCGCGGCCGAGGTGCCGCTCCACTACGGAGCGGGGGGCCTTGCCGGGGCGGAAGCCGGGGATGCGGACGCGGCCGGCCAAGCGGCGGTAGGAGCGGTTGAGGAACGGCTCCTCGTCCGCCGATTCCATATATACGTTTAGGGTGACTTCCGTGGGATTGTCCGATTCCCTAGTGACGTTCACCGGCTGCCCTCTACATTTCATTTAGCCGCGGCCCGCGCTGGCGGGGGCGGCGGGATTGTTGCCGGGTTAGTATAGCACAGGCGGGGTTGGGGGTAAAACCGGGTTGGGGCGGATTCGGTGGGGTTGGCGGGGTCATCCTTCGACAAGCTCAGGATGATCGGCCGGCGCAGGATGGGGGGACGGCGCGGGATGGGGGGACGGCGCGGGATGATTGACAGGGGCGGGATGATCGGCCGGCGCGGGATGATCGGCCGGCGCGGGATGGGGGGCCGGCGCGGGATGAGGGGCGCTGAGGTTGAGGGTTGGGGCGGGGCGGTGTTGGTTAAAATACGGGAATTTTCTTAAAAAATTCTTAGATTTTGATTGACATTCGATAGGGGTGGTTGGTAATTTCAATCAAGCATTTATCCGGGAATGCCGGGCGGGAAAATCCGCCGGGGATTCCCGACCCCCAAGACGCAGGGATGCGCCGCCAAAAGGCGGGGGAGTGGCGGGGAAGTGGTTTTGGCAACGCATAATACTGCGGTAGTGGCGATGAGCGGCTCTAGGAGCGGTGGGGAGTGTCGCGGTGTGGGCCGTTCATCGCCGGGCTATTTCGCAGAGTACCATATTCCGGTGATGGCGGCGGAGGCGGCGCAGGGCCTGGTTGCCGGGGATGACGCGGTGTATGTGGACGGGACGCTGGGCGAGGGCGGTCATTCCGAAGCGATTCTGCGGGCATTGCCTGCGGCGCGGCTGGTTATCGGCATCGATTTGGATTCCCGGTCGGTGGCGGCGGCGGCGGGGCGGCTGGCGTCTTTTGGCTCCCGCTTTCTGCCTCTGCATGGCAATTACGCCGATATGGTTGCTCTGGCGGCGGGGCAGGGCGTGACGGAAGCGGATGGCGTATTGCTGGATTTGGGGTTTTCGTCGCGGCAGGTGGATCGCCCCGGCTACGGGATGTCGTTTCAAGCCGATGAGCCGTTGGATATGCGCTATGACGCCGGGCAGCGGTTGGATGCGGCGGAAGTAGTGAACACTTTTTCCGAGAGGGAACTGGCGGATTTGTTTCGCCGGTACGGGGAGGAACCCCGGGCGGGGGCCGTGGCCCGGGCGATTGTGCGGGAACGGGCGGCGCGTCCGGTTAGGACTACGGGGGCGCTGGCGGCGTTGACGGAGCGGGCCGTGGGGTTGGCGGGGAAAGGGCGGCGGGGCCGCCGGATTCATCCCGCGACCCGGATTTTCCAGGCTTTGCGGATCGCGGTGAACGGGGAATTGGATAATCTGCGAGCGGGGCTGGCGGCGGCGGTGGGGTTGCTGCGTCCGCAGGGGCGGCTGGCGGTTATCAGTTATCACAGCCTGGAAGACCGGATCGTCAAGAATTTTTTGGCCCGCGGCGCGGCGGCGTGCGTTTGCCCTCCGGGATTGCCGGCGTGCGTTTGCGGGCATCGGCCGACGATGGAAATCGTGAACCGGCGGGTAATCCGGCCGTCGGGGGAAGAAACGGCGGCCAACCCGCGCAGCCGGAGCGCCCGGCTGCGGCTGGCCCGGCGGATTTAGCCGCGGAACGAAATTAGGCACCGATAAGGTGGTGATGCAATGCGCGACACGTTTTATACGGCAGTAGATGTAGGCACGTCTAAAGTGACCGTCCTGCTTTCGCGGGTGGGCACCGAGGGCGACTTGAAAATCTTTGGCACCGGGGTTGTGCCGTCCGAGGGGATTCAGAAAGGCCGGGTGGAAAACATCGAGGAAGCCAGGGCGACGGTGGAGTCGGCCTTGGCGGAGGCGCAGCGGTATATCGGGGAGCCGGTGTCCAGCAGCGCTTATGTGACGGTCAGCGGCTCGCATATATCCAGCATCAACCGGAGCGAAATCCTGGATAACCAGGCGACGCCGGATGATATATCGGCAAAGATGCTGGACGGACTGCTGAAAGGGTCTTTCCCCAAGATCGACCAGGGGCAGCAGGTTTTGCACGTCATACCGATGGGCTACACCGTGGACGGGCTTTCCGGGGTTCGCAACCCGATGGGACTGGCGGGGCGGTTGGTGGAAGTGGAGGCCCATGTAGTGGTGGGCGAGGCGGTGGTGCTACAGAATACGGTCAAGGCGGTGGAGTCGAAGGATCTTTCGGTCAGCAGTATGGTGCTGCAAGGAATGGCTTCGGCGGAGGCGACTTTGACCGGGGATGAGCGGGAGATGGGGGTGGTGTTGCTGGACATCGGGGCCGGCACTACGGATATGGTGATTTACCGGCAAGGGGCGCCGTGGTATTCGACGGTGTTGCCGGTGGGGGGGTATGCGCTGACGCGGGATTTGGCGGCGGCGCTGCGGGCGCCGTTGCACGTGGCGGAGGAGGTGAAGATCAAGTGGGGCAGCGTGGAGCCGGAGGCGGTGCCCGATGAGCAGGTGGAATTGCCGGGGTTTCAGGGGCAGCGGCGCAATGCGGTGCCGCGGCGGGCGTTGTCGGAGCCGCTGAATGCCCGGATGTCGGAGATCTTCAAGATGGCGATCGGCCGGATGCGCCAAGCGGGGATGAACGACTGGCCGATCGGCGGGATGGTGCTGACCGGCGGCGGGGCCCAGATGACGGGGCTGCCGGAGCTGGCGGCGCGGCTGGTGGGCGAGCCGGTGCGTATCGGCTATCCCTACGGGATCTTCGGGCTGCCGGCGCAGCTACGCAAGCCCACGTTTTCGGCGGCGGTCGGGCTGCTGCTTTGGGGCATCAAGCATCAGGACAACTCGCGCCGGCTGGGGGCGGACACCGCCAACGAGGTCAAGCCGAAGCGGTGGCGGTTCCGGCGGGCCAGCAACCGGCGTTCCAAGGTGGGGGCGTAACCGCCCATCGCCGTCCGGGGGCCGCATCGGGTTGTCCCGGCGGGCGGCGGGGGGTAAGCCCCGGAGGACTGATCCATATTATCCCGGATTATCCCGGCGGGATCCAAATACCCAGGGACTGGCATAGGCAAGGATCGACAAAAATCGGAAGGCGCGGAGGAAGCGTAATGACATCGGCGGCTTGGGAATCCCTAGACGAACCGGAAAACACTTTTGAGATGGTCCACGAAATCAACGCCGGGGCCCCGACGATCAAGGTGATCGGGGTGGGCGGCGGCGGCTCCAACGCGGTAAGCCGGATGTATAAGGAAAAGCTCCCGGTGGTGGAGTACTACAGCATCAACACCGATGCGCAGCACCTGTTCCGGCTGGATGTGCCGCATCGGCTGGCGATCGGCAATTCGCTGACCCGCGGGCTGGGTTCGGGGGCTAATCCCGAGCTGGGGCGGCAGGCGGCGGAGGAAAGCCGGCAGGAAATCGCGCAGGCGCTGCAAGGGGCGGATCTGGTGTTCGTGGCCGTGGGCATGGGCGGCGGCACCGGCACCGGGGCGTCGCCGGTGGTGGCGCAACTGGCCAAGGAGGCCGGGGCGCTGACCGTCGGGGTGGTCAGCCGCCCGTTCTCCTTTGAGGCGAATACGCGGAAAAAGAATGCCGAGGAGGGCATCGCCCGGCTGAAAGACCACGTAGATACCCTGATCGTGATCCCCAACGACCGGCTGCTGCACCTGATCGACAACGGGGAGCAGACCTACACTTGGGAGGATGCGCTTAAGACGGCGGACTCGGTGCTGCAACAGGGCATCCAGGCGATTGCCGAGGTGATCACGGTGCCGGGCGAGATCAATGTGGACTTCGCGGACGTCCGCACCATATTGAGCAATGCCGGGCCGGCGTGGCTGGCGATCGGCAAGGGCAAGGGCGAAAACCGGGCGGTGGATGCGGCCCGGATGGCGACCAAGAGCCCGCTCCTAGACATCACGATGGACGGGGCGCGGCGGATTTTGTTCGTGATTACCGGCGGCACCAGCCTGACTTTGCAGGAAGTGCAGGATGCGGCGCAGGTGATCCAGGATATGTCGGATCCGGATGCGAACATCATCTTTGGCACCTGCCGCGACCCGCGGCTGGAGGATGAGGTGAAGATCACGATGGTGGCGGCGGCGTTCCCGGTGCTGGCGGAAACGCGGCAGATGCGGGAGCAGGAGCTGGAGCGGCTGCTGTCGGATGTGGCGCCGTTGTCGGAGGATGAGCTGGATGTGCCCAGCTTCCTGCGGCGCAATTCGGGGCCCCGGCCGCGGGGGAATTTCCGCTAGGAACGGTCAAGGGGCGGGCGGCGCGGCCGGTTGGACGGCGGCGGCCCGCCCCGGCCGGCGCAACCCGGCGGGTTTGTTGCTCGCAGGTTGATCCATTAGGAGTAATGTTCCCGGAAGCCGACGCACTTATCGACCATAATCACGGCAAACCATAGGCTCCGGGAATCGTCTTGGGCCGCCTCTCTGGTAGGGGCGGCCTTTTTCTTTGGGTTGGGGGAATGGGGATTGACGGGGTTGACAGGGGGCGTTAGAATTGGGCTACAAGGAATGGTATTGCGGGTTGGGGGCGGCACAAAATAGTGTACATAATGTTGACGGGCTGCCGGGCGGCCCTGGGCCAGAGCGGCGTATATGCGTTGCCCTTTCTGTTCCGGGAAAGAGTCGAAGGTGACGGATTCCAGGATGAACGACGCCGGCATCCGGCGGCGGCGGGAGTGTCTGGATTGCGGGCGGCGGTTTACCACGCTGGAGCGGGTGCAGTCGGCGCCGCTGCTGGTGTCGAAGCGGGACGGGCGGCGGGAGGAGTTCAGCCGGGACAAGATGATCGCCGGGCTGCGGTTGGCCTGCGCCAAGCGTCCGGTGGCTTCGCAGATGATTGAGTCGATGGTGGACGGGATCGAGGCGGATTTGCAACAGCGGGGCGGCAACGAGGTGGCATCGGAAACGCTGGGCCGGGTGATTATGGACCGCCTGCGGGACTTGGACCGGGTGGCGTATATCCGGTTTGCCAGCGTGCACCGGGATTTTCAGGAAATCGAGAGTTTTGAGAAAGCGGTGCGGGATTTGCGCGATGGCACGCAACAGTTGCCGCTGCTGGACGATATGGCGCCGCGGGCGAGGGGCCGGGGGCGGCGGCGGGCAAGGGCGGCGTCCGGGAACGACGGGGCGGGCGGGGGCGATGTTGGGGGCGCGGGCGATGCGGGAAACAATTCAACCGAATCGGAAACGCTGGGGGAGGCTGTGGGGACGGCGGGCAGCGATAAGGAGTAGTTCCCCGATGGAAGGCAATTTGCAGCTTACACCCTTGACCCGGCTACTGGCGTTGAATACCGAGATGCAGGAATTGCGCTGGCAGTTGATGCGGCTACCGGCGGGGGCGGCGGGGATCGCGGAGTTGCAGGAGGGGATCGACCGCTGCCGGCGGGCCAGCCTCGCGGCGTACTGGCTGTCGCGGGGGAATGCTATTGAGGACGCCGATGGGGGGGATGATGGGGACGATGAGGATGATGGGGATGGGTTGGCCGGGGCGGGGTAGCCGGATTTTTGCGGGTGCGGTTTCCTATATATAGGAATGGGTGCGCGGGGCGGGTAGTTCCGGGTGTGCTGGATGGGGCCGGGATGGGAGATGGCTCCAGCACCCCCGGCAAGGGTGCAGTGTCTCTGGAGGTCCGAAATTGGGGGAAATTCGTTGCCGGGGGCGTTGACAACGGGCGTGGGGTTGGGGGTTGGGTTGGCTACTTTACATAGTATAAAGCGAATTTGGGGATACTAGATATTGGGGTTTGGGGGTTGTGATTGGGGGCGGGTTGGTGTATTTTGGGCGGGTGATTTTTGATGACAGTTGGCCGTAGCGCATTTGTTCTTGGGTGTGGTTGACTATAGCCGGTCGCCATTATGAACAATGCCATTGACGCCTAGGGGCGGCGACAGGCGTGGGGGCGGGGCGGGGTTGCTGCCCGGCATTCTACGCCATCGGAGGATGCGATATGACTGCGATTAGAGACGCCGCGCTTGAGATTGGGGTGGGCAACCCCAACCCGGAAAGCCGCCGCCGGATCGCCGCGGCGCTGGAGGAGGCGGGGATCGCGGGGCGGATTAACGGGCGCGACGGGGAAATTACGGCTAACGCGGAAGTGGTGCTGCGGCGGCGGTATCTGTCCAAAGACCGCTACGGGAATGTCACGGAGGACGCCGACGGTCTGTTCCGGCGGGTGTCCCGCAATCTGTCGGAGGCGGATACGCTGTACGGGGCGGGCGAGGCGGAACGGGCGGCTACGGAGGAACGGTTTTACTTGGCGATGCGGCGGCTGGAGCTGCTGCCCAATTCGCCGACCTTGATGAACGCAGGGCGGGAGTTGCAGCAGCTTTCGGCGTGCTTTGTGCTGCCGGTGGAGGATTCGCTGGACGGGATCTTCAACAAGGTCAAGGAAACGGCGCTGATCCATAAGAGCGGGGGGGGAACGGGGTTCGCGTTCAGCCGCCTGCGGCCGGAGGGGGATGTGGTGGGGTCTACCGGGGGGGTGGCCAGCGGGCCGGTGAGTTTCATCCGGGCTTTCGACACGGCTACCGATGTGGTGAAACAGGGGGGTACGCGGCGGGGGGCTAATATGGGGATCCTGGATGTTACCCATCCCGACATTCTGCGGTTCATCCGGGCCAAAGAGGATGGGCAAACGCTGGTGAATTTCAACATATCGGTGGGGGTTGACGCCGACTTTATGGAAAGGGTCAAGCGGGGCGAGGCTTATAGCCTGGTGAACCCGCGCACCGGGCAAATCACCGACGAATTGAACGCCCGGGAGGTGTTTGATCTGCTGGCGGAAATGGCTTGGAAAACGGGGGATCCGGGGCTGGTGTTTTTGGATGTGATCAACCGGGATAACCCGAATCCGCAGTTGGGGCGGATTGAAAGCACCAATCCCTGCGGGGAGCAGCCCTTGCTGCCGCATGAATCCTGCAACTTGGCGTCGATCAACCTGGCGCGGATGGCGCGGTTCGAGGGCGGGGATGTGGCCGTGGATTGGGAGCGGCTGGGGGAAACGGTGGATGCGGCGGTGCATCTGCTGGACAATGTGATTGATATGAACCGTTATCCGATCCCGGAAATCGAGGAAATGAGCCGGAAAACGCGGCGCATCGGGTTGGGGGTGATGGGGTTCGCCGATTTGCTGGTGCAGCTGGCGGTGGCTTACGATTCGGAGGCCGCATTGGAAATCGCCGGGCAAGTGATGGGGTTTATCCAGCAACGGACGCACCGGGCATCGATGGAGCTGGCGTTGCGGCGGGGGGCGTTTCCGGCGTGGGAGGGCAGCGTGTATAACGATCCGGGGCAAGGGGGGCCGCGCTTGATGCGTAATTCGGCGCCTACCACCATTGCGCCTACCGGGACGATCAGCATCATCGCCGGGGTGTCCAGCGGGATTGAGCCGTTGTTTGCGCTGGGGTATGTGCGGAATGTGATGGACAATACCCGGCTGGTGGAGGGGAATCCGTATTTTGAGGCGGTGGCGCGGTGGGAGGGTTTTTATTCGGAGGAACTGATCGAAAGCATCGCCCGCAGCGGGACATTGGAGGGGCTGGATGTGCCGCCGTGGGTGCAGGATGTATTCCGCACTTCGCACGATATTTCGCCGGAATGGCACGTGCGGATGCAGGGGGCGGCGCAGGAATATACGGATAACGCGGTTTCCAAGACGATCAACTTTCCGGCGTCGGCGACGGTGAACGACATCGCCAACGCTTATATGCTGGCCTACGAACTGGGCTGCAAGGGGATTACGGTTTACCGGGACGGGAGCAAGGATGGGCAGGTACTCAGCACCGGGGAAACCGGGGCGGCGGCGGGGGACGGGCCGATTCCGGCGGGGGATGACGCGCCGCCGGGGGCGGTGCTGGCTACGCCGCGCAGTCGTCCGCAGTCGATTCACGGGGTGACGGAACGGGTGCGGACCGGGCATGGGACGATGTATGTGACCATCAATTTTGACGAAAATCATCGTCCTTTTGAGGTTTTCGGGAATTTGGGCAAGGCCGGGGGTTGCGATTCGGCGCAGTTGGAGGCGATCTCGCGGCTGGTGTCGCTGGCGTTGCGTTCCGGGATCGACAGCGCGGCGGTGCTGGAGCAGTTGCGGGGGATTACCTGCTGTCCGGCGTGGGATGAGGGGACGCTGGTGCGGTCGGGGCCGGATGCGGTGGCTTTGGCGCTGGAGCGTCATACCGGGGGGGCGTCGGCGCCGCTGGCGCGTCCGGTGCAGATGGCTTTCGCGCCGGAGGCGCTGCCCAACGGCAACGGGTATGGGCATAGCCGGGGGCATAGCCACGGGCATACCTACGGGAATGACCGGGGGGGGGGTTATGAAAACGGTAACGGGTACGGGCCGCTTTCGGGGCGGCGCTGCCCGGATTGCAATGGGCCGGTGGCTTATCAGGAGGGGTGTATGACCTGCTATGCCTGCGCCTGGACCAAGTGCGAATAGGGGCGGCATAGGGCCGGGTTATGGGATCAATCCCGCTCTCCGATGGGGGGCGGGAATTTTTGTTGGGGTGGGGCGTGTTATAATTCGGCAACTTGGTAGGTATAGGCGGGGATTATGAGCGTTGGCCGGAAACCGGCGATTGCGATCACGATGGGGGATCCTTGCGGGATTGGGCCGGAGGTGGTGGCTAAGGCGCTGGCGGATTCGCGGGTTTTCGCATCCTGCCGGCCGGTGGTGGTGGGCAGCGGTTATGCCATGGAGCGGGCGGTGGAGTTGGCGGGGGTTGCGCTGCGGGTGGAGTTGAACGGGGATTTGGACGCCGCCGGGCGAGATAGCGGGGTGGTGGATGTGCTGGACATCGGCAACCTTAACCCGGAGGATATTACGGTCGGGCGGATCAATCCGGTGTGCGGCAAGGCGGCGATGGAGTGGGTGACCCGGGCGGGGGAATTGGCGTTGTCGGGGGCGGTGGACGGGCTGGCTACCGCGCCGCTGAATAAGGAAGCGGCGAGTCTGGCGGGGTATAAGTCGATCGGCCACATGGAATTGTTGCAGGAGCTATCGGGGGCTCCGACGGTGGCGACGATGCTGATGGCGCGGAATTTGCGGGTGGTTCATTTGACTACGCACCGGTCGTTGCGGGCGGCTTGCGATTATGTTAAGAAAGACCGGATTTTGGATTATCTGCGGCTTACGCATGATTCTTTTGTCCAGTTCGGGTTCCGGGAGCCGCGGATCGCGGCGGCGGCGTTGAATCCGCATGGCAGCGACGGGGGGCTTTTGGGCCACGAGGAAGCGGAGGAAATCGGGCCGGCGGTGGCGGCGGCGCGGGCGGAGGGGGTCAACGTCTTCGGGCCGGTGCCGGCGGATATCGTGTTTCATCATGCGGCGGAAAACCGCTATGATGCAGTGCTGGCGATGTATCACGATCAGGGGCATATTCCGGTCAAGGTTTACGGGTTTGAGGAAAGCATAACGGCGAATTTGGGGCTGCCCTTTGTGCGGACTTCGGTGGATCATGGCACGGCTTTCGACATTGCAGGGCAGGGCGTGGCGTCTTATGCCAGTATGCTGGAGGCCATCCGGCTGGCGGCGGCGCTGGCGGCAGGGGACGGGCTGGCGGATTTTTAGGGTCTGGATCGCGTCGCGCGGTGGTATAATCCGGGGGTTGCGGCCTAGTCTGGGGGGCGATGATGAAACTGGCGTTTATCGGCGGCGGGAAAATGGCGGAGGCGCTCATCCGCGGGGCGCTGGCCGGCGGGCTGGCGGCGCCGGGGGATATCGCGGTTGGGGAGCCGGTGGCATCGCGGCGGGATTTTTTGGCCGGGGAGTTGGGGGTGTCGGCGACGGCGGATAATCTGGCGGCGGCGGCGGGGGCGGATCTGGTGACGCTGGCGGTGAAGCCGCAGGATTTGCGGGCGGTTATGCATGAATTGAAGGGGCGTTTGGACCGTCAGGCGGTGTTGTCGATCGTAGCGGGGGCGCGAATGGCTACGCTGCTTGATGGATTGGATCATTGGCTTGCGATAGTGCGGGTTATGCCCAATACGCCGGCGCAGGTCGGGTGCGGGATGACGCTGTGGGTCTGCTCGCCGTCGGTTACGGAGGGGCAGCGGGATCTGACGCGGGCGTTGCTGGCGGCGGTGGGGGAGGAGATCTGCGTTGCCGATGAAAAGTATATGGATATGGCGACCGCGCTGAGCGCCAGCGGGCCGGCGTATGTGTTTTTGTTGATCGAGGCGATGATTGACGCCGGGGTGTACGTCGGGATGCCGCGGGATATGGCGCGGACGCTGGCGTTGCAGACGGTATTGGGGAGCGCGAAGCTGGCGCTGGAAACCGGGGGGCATCCGGCGGAGTTGAAAGATATGGTGGTATCCCCCGGCGGCACTACGGCGGAGGCGCTGCGGGCGCTGGAGGAGCGGGGGGTTCCGGCGGCGATTGTGGCCGCGGTGGATGCGGCTTACCAGAAATCCGTCCGGCTGGGACAAGGATAGGCGGGTTGTCTTGGCCGATGTAGTGATTACCGTAATTCAATGGGTGATCAATTTGCTAACATTGGCGATTTTCGCCAGGGTGATTTTGTCTTTCGCCAGTCTGATCATCCGGCCGCCGCATCCGCAGTGGCTGATCAACTTGGATAACTTTGTGATTTCGATCACGGAGCCGATATTGGGGCCGATCCGGCGGATGCTGCCCAATATGGGCGGGCTGGATTTCAGCCCGATGGTGGTTTTGATCATCCTGCTGATTGTGCGGGCGGCGGTCAACCGGGTTGGTGGTTGACGGGGCGGGTTGGGGGGCATAAACTGGGCGCAGATGGCGGTTACGGTTGGTTGAATGCAACAGCAAGAGTTGCTCAAGGGAAATACGGATACGCTGCTACTGGCCTTGCTGCGGAATGAGCCGATGTACGGCTATCAGATCGTCAAGGAAGTCAACCGGCGCAGCAGCGGATATTTCGCGTTCAAGGAAGGCACGCTCTACCCGGCGCTGCACCGGCTGGAGCGGGCGAATCTGATCGAAGGGCGCTGGGAAAGCCGGGCCAACAGCCCGCGCCGCCGGTATTACTTCATCACGGCGAAGGGGCGGCAGGCGCTGGATGTGCGGCTGCTGGAATGGCGGCGGTTCAGCCGGGCGATGGATTCCATAATGCCGGCCGGCGCATAGCCGCCGGGCATCAGGGCGTTGCCGATGCGGGGCGCACTCAACAATTATCTTAACGCGCTGGCCCGACGGCTCCATCTGGACCCGCATCACGAGCGGGAAATTCTGGAGGAGCTGGAGGCGCATATCGAGGACAAGGCCGCGGAGCTGGAGTCCCAAGGGATGGACCGCGAGGCGGCGTTGACCTGTGCGGTCGAGGAAATGGGGGCGGCGGGGGCGGTAGCCAACCGGATGTATGCGGTTCACAGTCCGGGGGTTTGGCGGGATATACTGCTGGCGATCTTGCCCCATTTCTTGCTGGCGGCGTTGTTTGCGTTGCATCTCTGGAGCCATTACTTTCCGGTTTCGATAGTGCTTTTGGGCATCGCTTTCGTGACTTGGCGCAACTGGCGGGCGGGGGCGCCTAGCAAGTGGTCGTATACCTGGCTGGGGTATACGTTGGCGGCGCCGGCGTTGTCGTGGCTGCTGTCGCTGATCGCGTTGGGGCATGGCGCTTGGACTTTGTTGACTACCGGGCAGTTGCCATTCAACACGGTATTTTTCCTGTTGCTGCTGGGGTATGTGCCGTTTTCGATGTGGATCGTTTTCAATGTGGTGTCCAAGATCGCCAAGCGCGACTGGCTGCTGGTTTCCTTGACCGCGCTGCCATTCCCGTTTTTGACTTCGTGGGTGCTTTTCCTGAACTGGTCGGGGGGGTTGTGGAGCGACCATGCGGAACGGATGCAACAGTCGGATACCGCCCGGGCGTTTATTTTCTTGGCGCTGGCGTTGACTACGGCGGTGTTCCTGCGGGTGGGGCCGCGGCTGCTGCGGATTGGGCTGCTGACGGTGGCTACATCGTTGCTGATCGTGATCACCGCATTGTCGTTGCCGGTGGATTTGGGGTTTGTGGCGGTGGGGCTGATGATCCTGGCATCGGTGGCGTTCTTGTTGTCGCCGGCGGTGCTGGATGCGCAGGCCAACCGGCGGGGGCGGCTGGGGGCGGCCGGGCGGGGCAAGGGCGGCTGGTATTCGGATACGGGATAGCCGCGGGTATGCCGGAAGCCGATGCGGACGCCGATGCCGCTTGCCTGCGGGGGGCGCTGCTGGCGGATTTGCGGGCGTCGGGTTTGCGGCCGGGCAATCCGCGGGTGCTGATGCTGGCCGGGCTGCCGGGGGCGGGGAAGTCGGAGTTCGCCCGCCGGGTGAATGCGCGTCGCCGGTTTTTGACGCTGGAGTCGGATCGCCTGCGGAAGGCGTTGTTTCCGCGGCCGGAGTATACGGGGGCGGAAAACCGCCGGCTTTTCGATGCTTGCCACCGGGTTATGGGGGAGTTTTTGGGGCAGGGCTACCCGGTGTTGTTTGACGCCACGAATATCCGGGAACGGGACCGGGCGCCGGTTTATGCTATTGCGCGGCGGTATGATGCGCCGCTGGCGGTGGTGGTGGTGACCGCGCCCCGGGCGGTGGTGCGCCAGCGTTTGCGGCGGCGCGAGGCGGGGCAAGGGGCGGAGGGGTGGTCGGATGCGGGCTGGGCGGTTTATTGCCGGATGGCGCCGGGTTGGGAGCCGGTGCGGGGGCCTTATATTTTGGCGGATACCGGCCGGGATGTGGGGCCGGCGCTGCGGCGGGTGTTAGAATGGGCCGGGGCGTAATCTATTTGCTGGAACGGGTGGCGAAATGAAAATCAATGTTGAAACGCAGGATGTTGCGGCGGTGGCTACGCCGGCGCTGGTGGTTAATCTTTTCAGCGGGGTTACGGCGCCGGGCGGGGCTACCGGGGCGGTGGATGCCGCTTTGGACGGGGTTATTTCGCGGCTGATCGCAGAGGGGGAAATCAAGGGGAAGCTGGGGGATGTTACGCTGCTGCATACTATGGGGCGGATTGCGCCGGAACGGGTGGCAGTGGTCGGGTTGGGCCAGCGGGCGGATTTTGACCTCGATGCGGCGCGGCGGGTTTCGGGGGAGGTTTTGCGGTTTCTGCGCGGGCGCGGGATTGGCCGCGCGGCGACAGTGACGCATGGGGCGGGGATCGGGGGGTTGTCGCCCAAGGCCGCCGGGCGGGCGGTCGCCGAGGGGTCTTTGCTGGGTTTGTATCGCTTTGACCGCTATCATTCCAATGGCAATGGCGATGGCGATGGCGGGAATGGGGGCGAGTTTGCGGAGTTGACCATCGTTGAACGAGATGAATCCCGCGCCCAGGCGATCCGGGACGGCGCGGCGGAGGGGCGGGCGATGGCGGAATCCGCGATGATCGCCCGGGATCTGGTGAATGAGCCGGCTAACGCTATGACGCCTACGGCGATGGCCGAGGCCGCCCGGCAGGTGGCGGAGGAGTGCGGCTTGGGGTTTGAGGCGCTGGATAACGCCGATATGAAAGCGATGGGGATGGGCGCTTTTTTGGGGGTGGCGCAGGGTTCGGTGGAGCCGGCCAAGCTGATTATCCTTACTTATCAGGGCGACCCGGATCATCCCGGGAATAATCTGGGGCTAATCGGCAAGGGGATCACTTTCGACACCGGGGGCATATCGATAAAACCGGCGGCGGGGATGGAGGCGATGAAAGGGGATATGGCCGGGGGGGCGTCGGTGATCGCGGCGATGCGGGTGATTGGGCGGCTGGGGCCGCGGATCAATGTTACCGGGATGGTGGCGGCTACCGAAAATATGCCGGGCGGTTCGGCGCAGCGTCCGGGGGATGTGGTGCGGGCGATGAACGGCAAGACGATTGAAATTATTAACACCGATGCGGAGGGGCGGCTGGTTTTGGCGGATGCGCTGTGTCTGGCGCGGGAGCGGGGGATTACGCGGCTGGTGGATGTGGCAACGCTTACCGGGGCGATGGTGACTACGCTGGGCAAAGCCTGCACCGGCGTGATGGGCAATGATGCAGATTTGATTGCCGGGGTTATTGATGCGGGCAAGCAGACGGGGGAAAAGTTTTGGGAATTGCCGATGTTCGATGAGTATAAGGAGCTGATTCGCAGCGATGTGGCGGATATGAAAAACAGCGGGGGGCGGCAGGCAGGTTCGATCAGCGCGGCGTTTCTGCTGAAGGAATTTGTGGACGGGGCGGCTTGGGCGCATTTGGATATTGCGGGGACGGCTACGGCGGAAAAGGCGTCGGGTTATTTGGTGAAAGGGGCTACGGGGGCGCCGGCGCGTACTCTGGCGCAGTTGGCGGTGAATTTGGCCGGGGGGCGCTGATCGTTTGGGCCTATTCGGGTCAGGGGGGCGACAAATGGGGGATCGGGTTTGCGATGTTTCGGCTGTGGTTCCAACGGTGAATTACCATCTTTGGCAGCCTTGCAATATGAGTTGCGGCTTCTGTTTCGCAACTTTTGAGGATCTTCCTGTGTCGCCGGGCGCCAATTGTCTGCCGGAATCGGATGCGCTGGGGTTAATCGGCGACCTGCGGCGGGCCGGGTTTGGCAAGATTAACTTTGCCGGAGGGGAACCGATCCTTTGTCCGTGGCTTCATATCCTGATCCGTTATGCGAAGTCCGTGGGTTTTACAACGTCCATAGTTACCAACGGATCGAGGGTTACGGATGAATGGCTGGATGATCTGGACGGCAGTTTGGATATTGCGGCGCTTAGCGTTGACAGCGTGGATGCGGAAACGCTGGGGCGGATTGGGCGGACGGTAAAGGGAAAGCGGCCCTTTGGCCGGGATTACTATTTGGAGGTTGGCGAAAGGCTGAAGGGGCGGGGTATCCGGCTGAAGGTTAATACGGTAGTTAACCGTTATAACTTGGGGGAGGATTTTCGTCCGTTCATCCGGGAAATGCGGCCGGAACGGTGGAAAATTTTCCAGGCGCTGCGGGTGAAAGGGCAGAATGATGGGCGTATGGATGATTTCGCGGTTACGCAGGAGGAGTTTGATGGGTATGTGGGGCGGAACCGGGATGTGGAGGATTACGGGGTAAGGGTGGTTGCGGAAGGTAATGAACTTATGACGGGGAGTTACTTGATGGTTGACCCGTTGGGGCGGTTTTTTGACAATACTAAGGGGAGGCATACTTATAGCAGGCCGATTCTCGAGGTTGGGGTTGCGGGGGCGCTTGAGGATGTTGACATTTATCCTGAGCGTTTTGCGGAAAGGGGCGGGTTTTATCCGTAGAGGTATATCGCGGGGGTAATGCGTTCTTTGCCGGGGGTGGTTGTTGGGGGGCGGCCTATCCTTCGACAAGCTCAGGATGATCTGTTGGGCGGGGCGGATGCGGGTGGGCGGCGGATCATCCTTCGACAAGCTCAGGATGATCTGATGGGCGGGGTGGTTGGGGGCGGGTGCGTGCGTTGTGGTGTGGTGTATAATTGCGTATCTTGAATTGGCGCGGGGCGCCGGCGGTTAAGGAGGGGGGTTATGGCTAAGATCGAAGGGTTGGGGCACGTGGGCATTTATGCCGAGGACATTATGAAGCAGCGGGATTTTTATACCCGTGTGCTGGGGCTTGAGGTGGCCGACGAGGATTTGGACGGGCGGGGGATGACTTTCCTTAGCTCGGACCCGGAGCGGGAGCATCACGAATTTGTGCTGATGAAAGGGCGGGTGTCATCGGAGGGCGACCGGGTGATTCAGCAGATTTCCTTTATCGTCCCCGGGTTGGACGACCTGAAGGAGTACCACGGGCGGATTAAGGCGGAGGGAGTGCGGATTGACCGCATCGTGAGCCACGGCAACGCTTTCGGGATGTATTTCTTTGACCCGGAGGGCAACCGGATCGAGTTGTATTGCAAGACCGGGTTTCCGGTGCCGCAGCCGCATGGGGATCCGATCGACTTGGCGGCTTCCAACGAGGAGCTGATCGGGATTGCGAAAGCGGCTATCCCGGCCGGTTAGGGGGATGGTTGGGGCGTCAACCTTGCCGGCCGGTTCGCGGCCGGCCGGTGGGCGCTCTATCCGGTCATTTTGAGTTTGCTGGTGGACCCGGGGCCGCTTTCCGCTGGGCGGTTGCCCGGGTCCGGTTGTTTTGGGCGCGTTTGGTTTCCCGCACGGTAAATTGGAGTTGCCTGGCGGAGGGGGATGAACGGCATTAGCGCGGTTCGGTTTGATGATTTGCCCCGGGCCTACCACTTTTTCAAGTGGCGGGTGCTGTTGGCATTTGCCGTTTTTTACCTGTTCGCTTATTTGGGGCGGTTCAGCTTGTATCCGCTGGCGCCGCTGGTGAAAGACGATTTGGGGTTGGGGAATGTCCAGATAGCGGTTATCTGGGCGATGCTGTTTTGGGGTTTCGGGCTGGGGGATGTGGTTCACGGGCGGCTGGCGGAGGCTTTCGGGCTGCGGTTGTGGGTGATGCTGGGGGCGATATTGACGGCTCTTTTTAATTGGGTTACGAGTCTTGCGGTGTCGTCGCTGACGATGGCGATACCTTTGGGGTTGGCGGGTTTTGTGAACGCGGCTTGCTGGGCGCCGGCGATGAGTATGATTTCGCAATGGTGGCCGCGCAGCCGCCGGGGGATCGCATTGGGGATTGTCGGCACGGCAGCGGGCGGGGCGATGCTGGTGATGTGGACCCTTAGCGGCTGGGTAGGGGCGGAATGGGGATGGCGTCCGGCTTTCCGGTATCTGCCGCTGCTCACCGCGGCGCTGGGGATAGCGTTTTATTTCGCGGCGCGGGACCGTCCGGCGGATGTCGGGCTGCCGGAGTATGTGGAGGAGGATGATGTGTCGGCGGTGCCAGAGGCGATCGACCCGGCGCGGCTGCGGGGGTTGGGGCCGTACCGGGTGCTGCTGGGCAACCGCAGTTTTTTGCTGGCTTGTCATGTCAAGGGGCTGGAGAATGTGGTCCGCTATGGGTTGACTACTTGGGTGGCGATTTATTATTCGGAAGCGGGGGGGTTGTCGATCGAGTCGACGGTGCTGGTTACGGTGTTGCTGCCGGTGGGGTATTTGATTGCGCCGCCGCTATCGGGGTTTATATCGGATCGTTTTCTGAATAGCCAGCGGCGGCCTTTGGTTATATCGTCCTGCCTGGCGAGCGCGGGGATTATTGCGGTTATCGCGCTGGTGCCGCCGTCTAACGAAATCTTGGGGGCGGCGTTGCTGCTGGCCGGAGGGGTGGCGATGGGGATGTCGCCGATGTCTACGGTGTCGGTGGATATCGCCGGGCGGCGGATGGCGGGTACGGCGTCGGGGGTGCTGGATGCTCACGGCTATTTGTATGCCGGGGCGCAGGCGCTGGTGTTCGGGGTGGCGCTGGATGTAGCGGGCAGCCCGTGGCCGGCGGTGTTTCTGGCGATGGCGGCGACGCGGGTGGTTTCGGCGTATATGATTAAGTCGGTGCGGGTGTAGTTCGATGGGGGCGCGGGTTTGTTGATGCGCGGGGTACGCAAGGGGTTGTCGTGGCTATTGCAGGCGCTGGTGCTGGCGGGGGCGCTGGTTACGCTGTTTATTGCGTTGACGCCGCAGGGCCGGGCCGGGTTTCATACCGGGCTGTTTGTCTTGCAGGTGCTGGATTTTCCGGTAAAGCCGCAGGCGTGGTTTACGGAGGAACCGTTGCGGCATGAGGCGCATTACCCATCGGCTGACGGGACTACGGTGGCGGATGTGTACCGTCCGGCGGATGGGAAACCCCACGCCGCGGTGGTATTGTTTCTGGGGGCTAACGCGGCGGGGCGGGATGATGCCGATGTAGTCAACTTGGGCAATGCATTGGCGCGGGCGGGCTATGTTGCGATGTTTCACTGGTCGCCGACGATGGCATTGCAGGCGAACATCGAACCCGCCGAAACGGGCAATCTGGTTTGGGCGTTTCAGTATTTGGCGGAACGGGAATATGTGGACCCGGAACGGGCGGGACTGGGGGGGTTCTGCGTCGGGGCATCTTTCGCGCTGGTAGCGGCGGCGGATCCGCGGATTCGGGATGATGTGTATTTCGTCAACGCTTTTGGGCCGTATTTTGATGCGGAGTCGCTGCTACTACAGGCGGCGTCGCGGTCGGTGGTGTATGACGGGCAACGGACGGCATGGGAACCGGATCGGTTGACTATGCGGGTGCTGGCTAATGAATTGATTGAAACTTTGGATAATCCACGGGATGCGGATACGCTTACCCGCCGCTATTTGGAAGGGCAAACGCTGACGGCGGCGGAGTTCGATGCGCTGTCGGCGCAAGGGCGGGCAGTGTCGCGGCTGCTGGATGGGGTAAGGCCGGAGGAGGCCGCGGCGTTGTATGCCACGCTGCCCGCGGGTTTCCGGCGGGAATTGGCGGGCATATCGCCGTCCAGCTATGTTGACGACATTCGCGCCCGGCTGCTGGTAATGCATGACCGGCATGACCGTCTGGTTCCGGCGGCGGAATCGCGCCGGCTACGGGCGGCGGCGCAGGATCGGGGCGATGTGCGGTATACGGAGGTGCTGGCCTTTGATCACGTGCGCCCCAGCGGGGGGGCGGGGGCGCTGGCGATGCTGCGGGAGGCGGGGCGGCTTTACCGGCATATGTATGAGATTGTGCGGATAGCGCAGTGACGGGTTGGCGGGATGGGGTCATTGGCCGCGCAGTCGGCGGATTTCGGCCTCTAGTTCGCGGTTGCGGGCTTCGGCGGCTTCGCGTTGGGCCTCAGCGGTTTCGCGGCGTTCACGCTCCTCGGCCATGGTAGGCAGGAATTGTTTGGTGACCGGGTCGCGGAAACGCAGGGTTCTTTGTACCCAGCATAGCTCCAGGTTCAGGGCGGCGCTGTAGCCCCATAGCAGCCCGTCCGGTTCTTGGGTTATGGGGATGGGTTGGTAGCGGCCGTTTACCAGGGTGTCGCCGGCTATGGGGGCGTCGTGGTAGCGGCCGCCGGTGTGGTCGAAACGCCAGTATTCCTGGACGTCTAGGTTGGCGTAGGCTTCCCGTTTGGTGGTGTAGTCCGCCTCGCCGGTGGTTTCGGAGGCTACTTCCAGCACGAAGTCGGGGGGCTGCCCGATTTCGCTGATGGTGTAGCCGTTGGCTTCCTCCTCGATGGTTTCCGGGGGGATGGGGAGGTTGAGGGCCACCAGGCAGTCGGGATGGGGGGAGCTGCGGGCTTCGCCGGGGTTGCGGCACAGGTAGCCGTTGCCGTTCACCAGCGCGTTGGATAGTTCGAGGCGGGAATGGAAATGATCGCGCAAGGTCACTAAGGCGCTGGCGATATGGGGGGATTGTTTCATGGCGTCGATATCCTTGGGCGGGTCCGGCAGGTATGTAAGGCGGGGCCGGGCGGGGGCGGGTCGGGTAGTCATGGCGGGCCTCGCGCTGTCTGGGTTGGGATGGGGTTGGCGGGGTTGGGTTATTGGCCGCGGAGTCGGCGGATTTCGGCCTCTAGTTCGCGGTTGCGGGCCTCGGCGGCTTCGCGTTGGGCTTCAGCGGTCTGCCGTTGGATTTCGGCGGTTTGCCGTTGGGCCTCGGCGGCTTCGCGTTGGGCTTCAGCGGCTTCGCGTTGGGCCTCGGCGGCTTCGCGTTGATCCTCAGCGGCTTCACGTTGGGCTTCGGCGGCTTCGCGTTGGGCTTCGGCGGCCTGCCGTTGGGCCTCGGCGGCTTCGCGTTGATCCTCAGCGGTCTGCCGTTGGGCCTCGGCGGTCTGCCGTTGGGCGCGTTCCTCGGCTATGGTGGGGAGGAATTGTTTGGTGACCGGGTCGCGGAAGCGCAGGGTTCTTTGTACCCAGCATAGCTCCAGGTTCAGGGCGGCGCTGTAGCCCCATAGCAGTCCGTCCGGCTCTTGGGTTATGGGGATGGGTTCGTAGCGGCCGTTTACCAGGGTGTCGCCGGCGATGGGGGCGTCGTGGTAGCGGCCGCCGGTGTGGTCGAAACGCCAGTATTCCTGGACGTCCAGGTTGGCGTAGGCTTCCCGTTTGGTGGTGTAGTCCGCCTCGCCGGTGGTTTCGGAGGCTACTTCCAGCACGAAGTCGGGGGGCTGCCCGATTTCGCTGATGGTGTACCCGTTGGCTTCCTCCTCGATGGTTTCCGGGGGGATGGGCAGGTTGAGGGCCACCAGGCAGTCGGGATGAGGGGAGCTGCGGGCTTCGCCGGGGTTGCGGCACAGGTAGCCGTTGCCGTTCACCAGCGCGTTGGCGAGCCCTAGCTGGGAATGGAAATGATCGCGCAAGGTCACTAAGGCGCTGGCGATGTGGGGGGATTGTTTCATGGCGTCGATATCCTTGGGCGGGTCCGGCAGGTAGGTGAGGCGGGGCCGGGCGGGGGCGGGGCGGGTAGTCATGGCGGGCCTCGCGCTGTCTGGGTTGGGATGGGGTTAGGGTTGTTGGTTGCGCAGGCGGCGGATTTCGGCTTCTAGCTCGCGGTTGCGGGCCTCGGCGGCTTCGCGTTGGGCTTCAGCAGCTTCGCGTTGATCCTCGGCGGTCTGCCGTTGGGCGCGTTCCTCCGCTATGGTGGGGAGGAATTGTTTGGTGACCGGGTCGCGGAAGCGCAGGGTTCTTTGCACCCAGCATAGCTCCAGGTCTAAGGCGGCGCTGTAGCCCCATAGCAACCCGTCCGGCTCTCGGGTTATGGGAATGGGCTGGTAGCGGCCGTTTACCAGGATGTCGCCGGCGATGGGGGCGTCGTGGTAGCGGCCGCCGGTGTGGTCAAACCGCCAGTATTCCTGGACGTCCAGGTTGGCGTAGGCATCCCGTTTGGTGGTGTAGTCCGCCTCGCCGGTGGTTTCCGAGGCTACTTCCAGCACGAAGTCGGGGGGTTGCCCGATTTCGCTGATGGTGTAGCCGTTGGCTTCCTCCTCGATGGTTTCCGGGGGGATGGGCAGGTTGAGGGCCACCAGGCAGTCGGGATGGGGCGAGCTGCGGGCTTCGCCGGGGTTGCGGCACAGATATCCGTTGCCGTTCACCAGCGCGTTGGATAGGCCGAGGCGGGAATGGAAATGATCGCGCAAGGTCACTAAGGCGCTGGCGATGTGGGGGGATTGTTTCATGGCGTCGATATCCTTGGGCGGGTCCGGCAGGTAGGTGAGGCGGGGCCGGGCGGGGGCGGGTCGGGTAGTCATGGCGGGCCTCGCGCGGTCTGGGTTGGGATGGGGCGGGCTGTTCTTGAATCGGGGCAAGGGTGATTTTAGCGGGTTTTGGCGGGTGGTTGTAGGGGGCGGGGGGTTCTGATAGGATGGTTAGCCGCAAACATTCGCAATTGGGGCGGGTGGTATTCTGCGGTACGAGCAAGGGGTTGAGGGTATATGAGGCGACCTTTCGCCGGGATGGGCTTTGCCGTTGCGTTGCTGGTTCTCTTGGGCGTTGTCGCCGGCTGCGGGGGCGATGATGCCGGGGGCAAGCTGCGGGTGGTTACTACGGTGTCGCCGATTACCAGCATCGTTGAAAACATCGGCGGCGACCGCATTGCGCTGGAGGGAGTGGTGCCGGAGGGGGTTAATTCTCATGTGTTTGAGCCGCAGCCGTCGCTGGCGCGGGTGCTGGCGGATGCCGATTTGATTATCGCCAATGGGCTGTTTCTGGAGGAACCGACGCTGGAGCTGGCGGCGGCTAACAAGCGGGATGATACGCCGGTGTTGCTGCTGGGGGATCGGGCTATCGGCCGGGAGCGGTGGCAGTTTGATTTCAGCTTTCCCGAATCGGGGGGGCATCCCAACCCGCATTTGTGGCCGGACCCGGCTTTGGGGCTGCGGTATGCGGAGTTGACGCAGGAACAGTTGGCGGCGCTGGACCCGGATAACGCCGGGTATTATGGGGAAAATTTGGAGTTGTTCCGCCAGCGCATCAATGCTATGGACGCGGCGATACGGGAGGCGGTGGCTTCGGTTCCGCCGGAAAATCGCAGGCTGATTACTTATCACGATTCTTGGGCTTACTTTGCCGTTGCCTACGGGCTGGAGGTTATCGGGGCGGTGCAGCCGTCCGATTTCGCCGAGCCGTCGGCGCGGGAAGTGGCAGATATCATAGACCAGGTTAGGGATCTGGGGCTGCCGGTAGTGTTCGGGTCGGCGGAGTTTTCCAGCGATGTGCTGGAAACCATCGCCGGCGAGACCGATGCCGTTTTTATTGACGAATTGGCCGATGATGATTTGCCTGGCGGCCCCGGCGATGCGGAACATTCTTATCTGGGGCTGATGCGCCAAAATATGCGGATTATGATTCCGGCGTTGGGGGGTGACGCCTCGCCGTTGGATTCGGTGGATGTCAGCCCGGTTTTTGACGGGGTCAGCGGCGCGGTGTATCCGCAATAGGGTTGGCGCGATGGAGGGACAATTTGGCGAATCGCCCGGTTTGGGAAAGGATTTAGGCTGATGTATTTGCACCCCCGGCTGCTGTCGCTGGCTTTGGATGTGCGCTGGCGGATTGTTTTGTCGGCGTTGGTGGGGATGCTGGCGGCGGCGGCCGGGGTGGCCCGGCTGGCGGTGGCGGCTTTGATTATCGCCGATGTGGTGCGCGGGGAGGCGTCTTTCGAGTCGCTGGGTTGGCCGCTGGCGGGGATGGCGGGGCTGATTGCGGCGCGGGCGGTTTTGCAGTATTGGCAAGAGGTGATGAGTCATCATACTGCCAGCATCGTCAAGGTTAAGCTGCGGGAACGGCTGTACCGGCATTCGCTGGCGTTGGGGCCGGGGCATTTTGATGCCTCGCGCACCGGGGACGCTTTGATGTCGCTGGCCGAGGGGGTGGAGCGGCTGGAGGCGTTTTTCGGGCGGTATCTGCCGCAGATGATTGTCGCCGCGGCGGCGCCGCTGGTGATCTTCGCGGTTATGGCTTTGATCGACTTGCGTACCGGGCTGATTTTCCTGGCTTTTGCGTTGTTTACACTGGTTATCCCTAATCTGTTTCATCGCTGGACCCGGGAGCGCAGTATGGCGCGGCGCGATGCCTACGGCGCTTTGGGGGCGGATTTTTTGGATGCGGTGCAGGGGCTGGCTACGCTGAAAGCCTTTGGGCAGAGCGGCGCGCGGGGGGAGTTGCTGGCGGAGCGGGCGCGGCGGTTGTTCCGGGCTACTATGGGGGTGCTGGCGGCTAACGCGGCTACCGGGGCGCTTACCATCTTGGGGATTACCGGCGGGGCGGCGGTGGCTCTGGGTTGGGGCGCGGCGCGGGTGGCCGACGGCGAGTTGGAGTTGCGGGCGCTGCTGATTGTTCTGATGCTGGGGGTTGAAATTTTCCGCCCTTTGCGGGAACTGGTGCAGTTGTATCACGATGGGATGATTGCTATGTCGTCGGCGGAGGGGATATTCGCGATTATGGATTCCCCGGTGGCGGTTGCGGATCCCGCCCTTCGACCAGCTCAGGGCGATCGGGATGGCGGGCAGGGCGATCGGGATGTAGTGGTAAGCGGGCGGGATGTGACGGCAAGCGGGCGGGGTGCGACGGATAGCGGGCGGGATGTAATGGCAAGCGGGCGGGGTATGGGGGATGGCGGGGATGGGATGCGGGCGGAGGTGGTTTTTGAGGGTGTGGGGTATGCTTATAACCGGGGGCGGCGGCCGGCGCTTCGGGGGTTGTCCTTTACGCTGCGGGATGGGGAAACTTTGGGGTTGGTGGGGCCTAGCGGGGCGGGTAAGTCGACGGTGGTTTGGCTGATGCTGCGCTTTTTTGACCCGCAGGAGGGGGCGATCCGGCTGGGGGGGCGCGATTTGCGGGATCTTCCGCTGGAGGAACTGCGCCGCCAAATTTCGGTGGTGACGCAGGATACTTACCTGTTTCATGGCACGGTGGCGGAGAATTTGCGTTTCGGCAATCCGGGCGCATCGCAGGATGAACTGGAGGCGGCGGCGCGGGCGGCTAACGCGCATGATTTCATCGGGCATTTGCCGGACGGGTATGAAACGGTGGTTGGGGAGCGGGCGGTGCGGCTTTCGGGGGGGCAGAAGCAGCGCATCGCGATCGCCCGGGCGCTGCTGAAAGATGCCCCCATATTGGTGCTGGACGAGGCGCTGTCCAGCGTGGATGCGGAAAACGAGGCGGTGATCCAGGAGGCTCTGGAGCGGCTGATGGCCGGGCGCACTACCTTGATTATCGCCCACCGGCTGTCCAGCGTGGTTAATGCGGACCGGATTTTGGCTTTGGACGATGGGCGGTTGGCGGAGTCGGGTAGCCATAGCGAACTGGCGGCGGCCGGGGGGTTGTACGCTACGCTGATGGCGCAGCAGCAGGAACGGGGGGATTTCGACGTTCTTTCCGTTGCCGAATCCCGGTCGGTTGCCGAACCTCGGGCGGGGGCGCATCCGGCGGCGCAGGTTGATGTTGGGGCGTTTATGCCTCGGACGGCTCACTCCGGGGAGGGGCATCATCATCATCACGCCGCGCCGCAGGGTAATCGGGGCGATGGTGATCGTCACGGGCATAGTGACCATCACGGGCAGGATGGCGGGCATCACAGCGGCCACGGGCGGGGTTCCGCGTCGGGGGATGGGGGGGAAAGCGGGGGTAGGCCGGTTGAGGCCGATGCGTTTATTCCGCGGCCGGCGCATATCGGGGGCGGGCATCATCATCACCATGCCGGCCACCATCATGCCGCGGCGCATAGGGATGGGGTAGGGGATGGCGGGCGGTTGGGGGTTATTGCGGTTTGGGGGCGGTTGCTGGGGCTGGTTATGCCCTGGCGGGGCGAACTGGTTTTGACTTTTCTGCTGGGGGTAGCGCACCATAGCGCGGTGATCGGGGTGGGCGTGGTAAGCGCGTTGCTGGTGGGGCAGGTGATCACCGGGGGCGATCTTACGCTGCTGCTGATTTTGCTGGGGGCGCTGACGCCTTTGACGGCTTTCTTTATCTGGACGGAATCTTGGGCGGCGCACGATTTGGCTTACCGGCTGCTGGCGGAAATGCGGGTTGATTTGTACCGCAAGCTGGATCCGCTGGCGCCGGCGTATATAGCGCGGCGGCGTTCCGGGGATTTGGTGAGCGTGGTGGGCGGGGATGTGGAAACGGTGGAGTTCTTTTTCGCGCATACGGTTACGCCGGCGTTTACCGCGGTGGTGGTGCCGGGGGCGGTGGTGGCGGTTTTGGCGGTGATCGCCTGGCCTATGGCGGTGGCGGTGGCGCCGTTTTTGGCGGCGGTGGCGCTCAGCCCCTTTTTCGCGCAGCGGCGCTCCGAGCGGCTGGGGGAGGAATTGCGGCGGCAGTTGGGCGAGGTTCACGCGCACATGGTTGACAGTATTCAGGGGATGCGGGAAATTTCCGCTTTCGGGCGCGGCGCGGCGCGTACCGCCGAGATGGTGGACAATAGCTGGCGGTTCGCCGATTATCAATTGCGTTTCCTTAAGGAACGGGCTTTTCAGGTTGGGTTTATTGAGTCGATGACCGCGCTGGGCGGGCTGGTGGTGCTGACGGTGGGGGTGTGGCTGCTGACCAACGGGAATATATCGCGGGCGGAGCTGATTTTGGCGGTGGTGTTGTCGGTGGCCGCCTTTGCGCCGGTGTCGGATATCGCGCGGACTATGAAGCAGTTGATGGAAACGCTGGCGGCGGCGCGGCGGCTGTTCGCGATCCACGATGCGCCGGTGACCGTGGCCGATGGGCCGGGGGCGGACGGGGCGCGGGATGATGATGGGGCGGCGTCCGGGCCGGCGGCGGCGCCGTCGCTGGAGTTCTACGGCGTGGGGTTCGCTTACGGCGCCGGGGAGGCGGAGGCGCTGCGGGAGGTCAGTTTCACGGTAGCGCCGGGGGATACGGTGGCGCTGGTGGGGCGTTCCGGGGCGGGCAAGACTACCTGCGCCAACCTGGTTATGCGGTTTTGGGATCCGACGGCCGGGGCGGTGCGGTTGGATGGGCGGGATCTACGGGATTTCAAGCTGGATGATTTGCGGGGGCAAGTCGCGCTGGTTTCGCAGGATACTTATTTGTTCAACGCCAGTGTGCGCGATAATATACGGCTGGGCCGCGCCGGGGCGTCGGATGCGGAACTGGAGGCGGCGGCGCGGCAGGCCAATTGCCACGATTTCATAACGGCGTTTCCCGATGGATACGATACGGTGGTGGGCGAAAGGGGGATGCAACTTTCGGGGGGGCAGCGGCAGCGCATCGCCATTGCGCGGGCGCTGCTCAAGAACGCGCCGATGCTGATTTTGGATGAAGCGACTTCGCATCTGGACGCGGTGAGCGAAAGCCAGTTGCGGCAGGCGCTGGAGCATCTGATGCGGGGCCGGACTACGATGGTTATAGCGCATCGGTTGTCTACCATACGGGACGCCGACAGCATTGTGGTTTTGGATTACGGGCGAGCGGTGGAACAGGGCAGCCATCAGGAATTGCTGGAGCGGGGCGGGTTGTACGCCCGGCTGGTGGCTACCCAGCTGGTTAGCGCCGGGAACGGCGGCGACACGCGGCATTCCGGCGACGGGGGGCAGGATTCTGGCGGCGGCCGGGATGCCGGGCGGGCCGGCGTTCCGGGCGGTACGCATCAGCATCGGCATCATCACCATCATTAAAGATTCGACTTATCAAAAGGATTGGGGGTTGAAGATCGCCGATGTTGCATCCTTTGCCGCATGGACATCGTTCCGGGGCCCCGCTGGTGGAAATTGCGGGGCTTTCCTGCGGGTATGAAAAGCAGCGGGTATTGCAGGGCGTTGACTTGCAGGTTTTGCGGGGGGATTTCGTGGGGCTGCTGGGGCCTAGCGGTTCGGGCAAAACGACGCTGCTGCGCTCGATGCTGGGGGCGGTGGATGTGTACGAAGGGGAAGTGCTGGTGGACGGGATGGGGGTATCGCGCAAGCGGCCGCGGATCGGGTATGTGCCGCAGTTGGAAACCATTGACTGGAACTTTCCGGTGACAGTGCGGGAAGTGGTGATGATGGGGCGGACGATGGAAAACCGCTTTTTCCCGTGGTACCGGCGGGAGGAAAAGCGGCTGGCGGACCGGATGATGGAGCGGCTGGGGATTTTGCAGTTGGGCGGGCGGCATATCCGGGAGCTTTCGGGGGGACAGCAACAGCGGGCGTTTCTGGCGCGGGCGCTGGTTAGCAGTCCGTCGTTGTTGCTGCTGGACGAACCTACTTCGGGGGTGGATGTTAAGACGCGGGATGATGTGATGCATTTGTTGCATGATCTTAATCATGAGGGCGTTACCATTGTCATAACCACGCACGAAATCAATGCGGTGGCGGTTCATCTGCCCTGGCTGGCGCTGATTGTGAAATCGGGGGACGGGACGGGGCGGGTGCTGGCGGAGGGGCCGCCGTCGGAGGTGATCACCGCCGAGTTGTTGAGCCAGACTTATGGGGCCGATATGCCGGTAATTCATTATGAGGGTATGCCCATTGTGGCCGAAAGCCCGCACCGCTACGCCCGTCCGGGGGGGCGCGGGGAGGGCGGGGCCGGGGGGCACAGTCACAGTCATGCTTGAAATCCTGCTGGAGCCTTTCGGGTATCAATTCATCCTGCGGGGGATGGCGGCGGCGGTGCTGGTGGGTGCCTTGTGCGGCGGCATCGGGGTTTATATCGTGCTGAAGCGGATGGCCTATATCGGGCATGGGCTTTCGCACGCGGTATTGGGCGGGGCGGTGGTGAGTTTTGTGATGTCGTTCAACTTTCTAGTGGGGGCCACGGTTTGGGGTTTTGTTTGCGCCCAGCTGATTACGCTTACCACCAAGAAGCGCAAGATTGCGTATGATGCGGCGATTGGGGTAATCACTACGGCCAGTTTCGCGGTGGGGATTGTGCTGATCAGCCGGTACAAGAGTTTTACGCGGGATTTTGAGGCGGCGCTTTTCGGGAACATCTTGGGGGTAACGGCGGGGGATTTGGCGGCGGTGGCGGTGGTGTGCGGGCTGGCGGCGGGGGCGTTGTTTGTGGCCTGGAAACATTTTTTGTTCACCACCTTTGACGGCGAGGTGGCGCAGTTTTACGGGGTGCCAACGGGGTGGGTGGAGGCGATGTTTTCGCTGATTTTGGCCGGGACGATCGTGGTGTCGCTGCAAGTGCTGGGGGTGCTGCTGATCGCGGGGGCGACGGTGATCCCGCCGGTTTCGGCGCGGATGCTTACGGACAGTTTTCCGCGGATGCTGCTGCTGTCTACGGCGATCGGGGCGGGGTGCGGGTTTTTGGGGATTTATCTGAGCTATTTTGTGGATGTGTCGTCCGGGGCAACGATTGTGCTGGTGGAGGCGGCGGTATTCGCGGGGGCCTTGGGGGTCAGCAATTGGCCGTCGCGGCTGCGGATTTGGGGGGCGCGGCGGCTGGGGCGTCCGGCGGAGGATCCCGGGCGGGCGGCGGCGGCGCAGCCGGTCAAGACCGAGGGGGATTGATGTTTTGCCGGGGGGGGGACGGGGGTGATTGAGGGTATGGAAAGCCCCGGCGGATTTGCCGGGGCATTCGGGTGACTACGAGGCGCCGGGGGGTTAGGCTTCGGTTTGTTCGGTTTGGCTGCCTTTGACGGTGATGGTGATGTGGGCCATCGCGGTGTCGTCGGGGGCGCCGTGCCAGTGGTTTTCGCCGGCGGGGATGACTACTACGTCGCCGGCGTTGACTTCGAGGACTTCGTCGTCGGTGGCAACCTTGCCGGCGCCTTCGGTGATAACCAGGATTTGGTCGCCGGAGTGCTTGTGGAACTTGTTGCGGGAGCCGGCGTCAAAGGCAACGATGGCGAAGTTGAAGTTTTGGGAGTCGTCGGGGTTGAGGATGGGCTGGCGCCAGACTTGGGAGCCGGTCATCAGGCCGCCGCTGCCCAGGGGGGCCATATCGGCGGGGGTGCGGGGGATGTCGTTCATGGTGACTTTTTTCATTGGGCGTCTCCTGCTTTTACTGTCTTTTTTGGCGATGGCGATGCGTTGTATTGTCGGCAACAGTGCGATGCCAACGATACAAGTTAACGTCCGGGGGTTGAAATCATCGTTTGGATGTTCAGCCCTTCCGCCAGGACACGACCGCCATTGGGGCCTGGGGCTAGGCCAGTTTCAAAAACTTTGTGCCAATAATCCAGATTTTGCTTGGGGCCGAACACGGATTGGCTCAGGTTCTTGTCCCACCAACACGCTAGTTTTGACATATTGGTGAGAAACGTCTTGATGTGTTCCCACAAATCGTCAGAAAAATTTGTATGGAGCAACCGATCCGTGTAAACCATGCGCCCAGTGAACGCAAAGTAATGTTCGATAACCAGCCGAACCCAGCGAATTACGTTCACTGCTACCTCGTCGCGGGCAATTCGCCAAGCGCGTAGGTGGTTTTCAGGTATCTCATCGCCTTGTACGACGCGGTGCTCTAGCCTGTTTCCTCCAATGTCAGGATCCCATTTGTCCACAAAGAACACATCCGCAAATATGTTCATCAGTTCCGTCATCTGTGTGCGCTCCAAAATACGCACGTTAGAACCGGAATCGACATTCTCGCCAATAGGGGAATCCAATGCTTTCTTGTGCAGTAACTGAAAGAAAGCGCTTTCTATGGTGGGGTAAGCCAACGGGCGACTGGTTCCCCTGCCGCCCATTTCGACGAATTCTGTGAGACGATTGTCAGGGCTGTGTATAATGCTGTCCCGGAGGGCGTCAATGATATATTTCTCCATCTGACGACGCTCCCCCCGAAAATGTTTCACTAGGTCTTGCTCGCTGAATGAGAAGTCCTCATCGGGCAATTCTCGCATTTTCCGGTATTGGGCAGCCCGGTCACTGTACAGTGTGCTGCCCAATCGCCGCATTGTCGACATATCAAAGGCAACTTGCCTTAGACTGCTGCCGGCATTAGTGTTGGCTTGGGTCAGGATGTTAACGTCCGGTTCTACGAATACGCGGAGAGGCAGTTCTCGCACACCCAGCATAATTTGCGCTGCGGCTTTGTGCTGGCCATCAAAAAGTTTTAGAAAACCCGCCCCATCATTTTCTGGTTGCCACCATGCCAAGCCGACGTGCAGTTGAGGATTACCACGCAAGAATTCCTCAACTAATTTGCGAACATTGATACCGATGTCGCGCGGATTGATCCTGTCGTCGTGATGAATGTACTCCAACGGCACCACAGCGAAAAAGTACTGAATCTTGCTCAACTTGTCATTATACAAAGGGAAAGACTGGATTCGATTGTCGGATGCCTCTGGAAAGCTAAGGCTAACTTGTGCTGCCTCGTGTTTGATAGAAAGGCGCGCTTTTCCGCCGCCATACTTGTGAAGCACATCAGCCAAGTTAGCGCCGCGATTACCGCCATCCCTAGCCTGCTGATGGAGCTTTTCCATTTCATAAACCCGACGGGCCACCCGGATATCCGAGGCCCCCTTGCTGCGGTTGCAAGATTGGTGGGTCAAGGCATAGTTGTTCGCCGAATCAGCTCCGCCTTCGCTAAATGGCTTGATGTGGTCGATGTCCAGGGGCCCGGAGATTTCAAGGTCGATCGATTCGTCGCAGATATAGCATTTGCCATTCTGCAACTCCATCAGGCGGGGCTCGAGTTCTGCCCGCTGATCGGGGGTAATGGCGGCCCTTCGTTGCTGGGTAGTCATAGCATCCCTCTCTGAGGCCGTATTTCGCCCGTAAGACTAGCATAGATTGATCTCAATGTCAAGTATGGCAGGTCTGTCGCGAGGGGGCGGCTTAATACGCGGCCCGGCCTTTAGCCGCGGTGGCGCATTTGGGTTAGGGATTGGGCTATGGTTTGGGCTAGGGTGGTGGGGCGTTGGGGGTCGTATTCGGGGGTGGGGCGCCATTCGTAGTCGAAGCTGTGGAGGGTTTGGCCGTCGATGCTGCATCGGAGGTCGGATACGGTTACCGGGAAGCCTAGTTTTTGGGTGGCTTGCTGGGCGAGCAGATCCAGTACTAGGTCGGGGCAGCCGAATACTACTAGGAAGCCGCCTTGACGTCCGCCGTTTTGGGGGTCGGATACTCGGGCGCGGAATACGGGGCCGTAGAGGTCAAATTCTACGATGGTGTAGGGGCGTTCCGGGACGTTGTAGTCGGGCCAGCCTATGTTTATGGTGCCGCCTATTTCCCAATGGTGCATATCGGATTTTCCTGCTGTTGGGTTGGGTTTCGGGGTTAGTCCATTGGTTGGGCGGGGCGGGGGGAGTCGATCCGGCGGCCCTGGCGGAATACGGCCTGGACTTGGCGGAGGGCTTGGAGGTCGGCGGCGGGGTCGCCGGCTACGATCAGGAGGTCGGCGGCTTTGCCGGGTTCGATGCTGCCGGTTTGGGGTAGTAAGCGGAGGGCGGTGGCGGGGTTGCGGGTGCCGGCTTTGATGGCATCGATGGGGGATAGCCCGGCGTCGTGCATGGCGATGATTTCGCCCTGGTAGTCGCCGAAGGGGTAGCTGCCCCAGCCACAGTCGCTGCCGCCGATGAGGTTGACGCCGGCGCTGATCAGCCGGGCGAATTGCTCCATTATGACGCCGGCCATGCGGTTGGAGCGTTCCCAGCGTTCCTGCTCGGCGGGGGTTAGGGGGCGCTGCTCCATTGTGCGCTGGAGGTGGGCGCGGGATACGCGGCCGAGGTGCATGGTGGGGTTGAGCCAGACGCCGGATTGGGCCAAGCGTGCGGCGGTGGGTTCGTCGTAGCGGGGGGAGCCGTCGGCGTCGGCGAAAAAGCAGTGCAGGATGGCGTCAACGCCGGCGTCGAGGGCTTGGTTGACGGATTGGGTGCAGCGGCAGTGGGCCAGGACGGGTAGGTTGCGGTGGTGGGCTTCGTCGACAATGGCCTGGAGTTCGGGCAGGGAAAAGGCGGCGCGGTAGGGGTCGCTGGTCAGGGTGCTGCCGCCGGAGGCGGCTACTTTGATGAAGTCGGCGCCGTCCATAATGCGTTGGCGGACGGCGGCGCGTAAGGCGTCGGGGCCGTCGGTTTGGCCGCCCATAAACCATAGGTGGCCGCCGGTGATGGTGAGGGGCGGGCCGGAGACCAGGGTTCGGGGGCCGTCGATCAGTCCTTGGGCGAGACCGTCTTTGAGGGAATAGGCGGTTCGGTTCCAGGAGCCGCAGTCGCAGAGGGTGGTTACGCCGGTAGCCAGGGCGTCGGTCAGGTTGCGGGCGGAGCGTAGTAGGCGGATGTCGTCGGAGTCGTCGCGGTGGACTTCCTCGCCGGTGCGTCCGTCGCCGGGCATATTGGTGTGGGTGTGGGCGTCGAAAAGGCCGGGGAGTAGGGTTGAATTGGGAAATTCTAGGATTTGGCGGGGGGCGTCGCTTTGGGCGTGGTCCAGTTCGCCGCGGCGTCCGATCCAGGTGATGCCGTTGCGGCCGAAGGCGACGGCCATGCCCTCTTGGGGGGCATTTTGGACGCCGTCGATCAGCTTGCCGGGGATAATTACGGTTAGCGGGATGCGGTAGTCGTTCAAGTCGGCGGCTCCTGCGGGGGTTGTCGAGGGCGCGGGGTTGGGGTTGATTATAGCAGGGCGGGGGGTATCGGGTTAGCGTTGTTCGCGGAGCATCAGCAGGGCGAGGGGGCCGCCGGACAGGATGATCAGCAATAGGGCGGGCATTGCGGCGCGGGCGAAAAATGCTTCGGAGGTGTAGGACCATACCGAGGTCGCCAGGGTGGTGAATCCGGGGGGGCTTAGAATCAGGGTGGCGGGGAGTTCTTTCATTACCAGCAGGAATACTAGGGATGCGCCGGCGACGATGCCGGGACGGGCGGCGGGCAGGGTGATGGCGGCGAATACGGTTAGGGGGGAACGGCCCAGGCCGCGGGCGGCTTCCTCGATGCGGGGGTTGATTTGGAGCAGGGATGACCGGACGGCTCCGAGGGCGGGGGACAGGTATAGGGCGGTGTAGCCCAATAGCAGCAGTCCGATGGTCTGGTATAGCAATCCGGCGTAGTTGGCGCCGAAAAATACTAGGGCGAGGGCGATGGTGATGCCGGGTAGGGCGAAGCTGATGTAGCCTAATCGTTCTAATAATCCGCTTAACATTCCGGGGTGGCGGGTTGATAGCAGCCCTACGGGGAGGGCGGCGGCGGTGGCGGCGGCGGCGGCGAGGGCGGATATGTAGACCGAGTTGCGGGCGGCAGTCCATAGGATTTCGAGGGATTCGCCGGCGATTACGCCGCGGACTACCCAGTAGATCAGGATGGCGACGGGCAGGCCGAGGGCCAGGGCGGTGACCGCGGCGCATAGCGTCAGGGCGGGCCAGCGCCAGGGGCCGAGACGGACGGGGGGGGCGGGGCGGGCGGCGCCGGCGGTGGAGTAGTAGCGGCTACGGCCGCGGCTTAGAAACTCCAAAGCTACCCATCCCATTGCCAGAAGCGCGAGTGCCAGAGACAGCCCGGCGCCGAGGGTGCGGTCGAGGGATGATTCGTATTGGGTGAATATGGCCCAAGTAAAGGTTTCATAGCGCAATAAGGATACGGCGCCGAAGTCGCTTAGGGTATACAGCCCTACTAAGAGGGCGCCGGCGCCTACGGCGGGGCGCAATAGGGGGGCTACTATGCGGAAAAAGGCGGCCAGAGGGCTTAGGCCCAAGCCGCGGGCGGATTCCTCGAGGGCGGGGTCCATTCGGAGCAGGGCGGCGCGGACGGTTAGCAGGATGTAGGGGTAGGACAGGAAAGTTAGGGTTAGCATTGAACCGGTGAAGCCGTAGATGCTGGGCAGGCGGTCGATGCCTAGGGGACCCTCCAGGGCGCCTTGCAGCATTCCGCGGGGGCCTAGGGCTACTACGACGACGAATCCGGCTACGTAGCTGGGGATTACTAGGGGGAGGGAGGTTAGGACGGCCCAGACGCGGCGTAAGGGGAGGTCGGTGCGGGCGGTCAGCCAGGCCAGGGGGAGGGCGACGGCGATGGATGCGGCGGTCACTGCGATTACTAATAGGATGGTGCGTAGCAGGATTTGGGCTACTCTTTCGCGGAATAGCAGATCCCATAGTTCGCCGCCGCCGGCTAGGGAGCGGACGGTCAGGTATACCGGGGGGAGTAGCAGGGCGGCGCCTACCAGTAGGGCAGGGATCAGGATTACCGGCGGGGCGGATGGGGCGGCGGCGCGGATGCGGGCGGCGGCGGTTGGGGGGGTTAGCATATAGGCATCCGGGCGGGAAATATCCGGGCGGGAATGGGGGATTCGTGAGGTTGGATTCGCTTAAACTGATGCATTGGGTAAGTATACACGAATGGACGGGCAAGTTGCTATATTCGCCTGGCTGACGGGATTGCGGGGGATGGGCGCGTTGGGGGGTGGCGCGGATTGACACGGTTGGGGGTAAGGTCTACACTATTCGGGGTTTCGTGTTGGTTGATGTTGGGGTTATCTGTTGACGTTGTCCGCGGTTCGTTTTCCGCGAAAGATTGGGATGTATGGCGTTGATTGAATGGTAAAGGTGTTGGAAAGGGGCCGGGGCGGCTTGGCTTCGGATGCGCGCGGGGATGGGCTTGCTTTGCGTTGCGCGGGGGTGGTTAAGCGGTTCGGGGCGGTGGCGGCGGTGGATGGGTTGGATTTGACGCTGGAGGCGGGGAAGATCCTGGCGCTGCTGGGGCCTAGCGGGTGCGGCAAGACTACGGCGCTGCGGCTGATTGCGGGTTTCGAGCGGCCGGATGCGGGGGAGATCGCGGTCGGGGGGCGGGTGGTTAGTTCGGCAGGGGGTTGGACGCCCCCGGAAAGGCGGCGCATCGGGATGGTGTTTCAGGAGGGGGCGCTGTTTCCGCATCTTACGGTGGAGCAGAATGTTGGCTATGGGCTGCGGAAGGATGGGGAGCGGGGCCGGCGCATCGGGGAGGCGCTGGAGCTGGTGGGGCTTTCGGGGCTGCGCCGGCGGATGCCGCATGAGATTTCGGGGGGGCAGCAGCAACGGGTGGCGCTGGGCCGGGCTTTGGCGCCGCGGCCGGATCTTCTGTTGTTGGATGAGCCTTTTTCCAATCTGGATGCGGGGTTACGGGAGCAGCTCCAGCGGAATGTGGCGGAGATTCTGCGGGCAAGCGGGGCTACGGCGGTGTTCGTAACCCATGATCAGGGGGCGGCGTTGAGCGTGGGGGATGAGGTGGCGGTGATGCGGGAGGGGCGGCTGGAGCAGACGGGGTCGCCGTCGGCTATTTTCCATGCGCCGCGGTCCAGTTTTGTGGCGCGGTTTACCGGGGCGGCGGATTTCTTGCCGGTTCGCTGGGCGGATGGGCGACCGGTTACGGAGCTGGGGCCGCTGGATGGGGGCGGTGGCGGCCGGGACGGCGGGGCGGCGGGGGTGTCTGCTGGGGCGGGCGATGGTTTGCCGTCGGGGGCAAATGGCGGGGTTGGGGATGGGGGGCTGGAGCTGATGGTGCGGCCGGATTGTATTGAGTGTTACCCGGACGGGGATGGGGTGGGGGTGATTTCGGGGCGGGAGTTTCAGGGGGCGTTTTATCTGTATTGGGTGCGGCTGCCGTCGGGGCAGGAGGTGCGGTGTTTGCTTTCGCATATCGCGGAGTATCCGGTGGGGGCGGCGGTGTCGCTGCGTTTGCGGGAGGGGCATCAGGGGCGGTTGTTCCGGGACGGGTCGCTGGCGGGGGGCGGGTAGCGGCCGGGTTTGGCGGTTGGCGGGTTTGATTGTCGGCGGGATTTGGGGTCTGCGGGTCTGTTATAATGCTGGCTGCGCCATTGGGGGCGTAGTTTGTTACCGGCAGGGGGGATCCGATGCCGCCGCGACCCAGGAAGGCCGCCGCGCCGCGAGCCGAGGTATCCAAGGCGTCCAATGCGTCCGATGCCGGGGAAAGCCAGCATGACCGGCTTTCGCCGGGGACGGAGAATTATCTGCTGTGTCTGTACCGGCTATGGGAGGATGATGAGACGCCGACGATTACGCAGTTGACGGATGAGTTGCGGCGGTTGCCGGTTACGGAGGGGCTGGGGACTTCGGTGCCGTCGGTGGCGGGGATGGTGCGGCGGATGGCGCGGCAGCAGTTGGTGGATATGGGGGGGGATAAGCGGATCCGGCTGACGCGGCTGGGGATGGCGGCGGGGGAGGATATTGCGCGGCGGCATCGTTTGGCGGAGTGGATGGTGGTGCGGCTGCTGGGGATGGAGCTGCATCAGGCGCATAATGAAGCGCATCGTCTGGAGCATGGGATGTCGGCGCAACTGATCGAGAAGCTGGTGGAGCGGTTGGATAATCCGCGGCGGTCGCCGTATGGGCGTCCGATACCGGGGACGGGGGAGCCGAAGATCCCGCCGAATTCGGTTACTTTGGATGCGGCGGAGCCGGGGGTTTCGTATGCGGTGGAGCGGGTGCCGGAGGAGGATTCGCAGTTGCTGAAGTTTTTGTCGGATTCGGAGATTGTGCCGGAAAGGATGGTAACGGTGGCGGGGGTGACGCCGTTCTTGGGGGTGATGGAGGTGGCGACCGGGCAGGGGCAGGTATCGATGGGGTTTACGGTGGCGCGGCAGATTGTGGTCCGGCGGGCTTGATGGGGGGTTAGGGGTGTTGGGTTTGGGGGGGCGTAAGACTGGGCGGCGTTGGTTACTCTTGATGGGTATGCGCTTCGTGGGGACGCCCCCACCCTAACCCTCCCCCGGTGGGGGAGGGGATTTTTGGGTTTTAGTCGCGTTTGCTGGTTAGGCCCATCATACGAAAATGGCTAATGCGATAATACCCGCAATCATTCCAGCGAGTACTGCCGCACCGACAATTTTCCCCGCAACACCGCCTCCCCTCTTGTGTTTGCGGATAGCGATGGCGGTCTGGTGAGCGGATTCCGGCGGCGGTTGCGCCCGGCGGGCGGACAACAACGGATTTTGATTGCGGCGGGCGCGGCGGGCGGTTTCAACACATCGTACGCAAGTGCAGGCCGGAGGGTGGTATCCGACAATGCGGTCATGTTCCCAATTGCGGTAGTTTTGGTTTTCAGGGGGCATAGCTGGCACACTCCGGTTTAGCAGTTACCGCGCCCGGCTACTCAGCAAATGCAACAGAACCGGGTTTTGGGGTTTCGGTTGCGTTTTGGGTTGGGGGGATGGGGCGGCGTTGGCTGCTCTTGATGGGAACGCTCCGGGGGGACGCCCCCACCCTAACCCTCCCCCGGTGGGGGAGGGAATTTTTTGATTGGTTGGGGATTTTGGGTTTGCGGGGTTATTGCGGGTGGGTTAGCAGGCGTTGGCGTAGTTGGGGCCAGGTTTCGGACATTTGGGGGATTGGGTGGTTGGGGGCGTCGTCGGGGTCGGGTTCGGGGTGTACGGTTATTAGGATGAAGGTGGGGCCGTCTTGGGTTAGGGCTTGCTCTAGGCCGATTAGTAGTTCCTCTATTTGGTTGAAGTGGTAGGCTTGTTGGTAGCCGGAGGATAGGGCTATTTGGGGCAGGTTTAGGCGGGCTTGTTCTTTGATGGGTTGGCCGTTGGTGGATGGGTTGGCGATGTCGTCGAATACTAGGTGGATTAGGTTTTGGGGGCGGGATTCGCCGATGGTGGCTAGGCCGCTTAGGTTGGTGCGGAGGGTGGCGTCGCAGTCTAGGGTTAGGATTTTGCGGCGGGGTTGGGCTAGGGCTAGGCCGAGGGCTACGGCGGGGGCGCGGTCCAGGCAGTCGGTTAGGTCGAGGTCCAGGTCGCGGCGGTGGGATATTTGGCTCCATTGGCGTTGGGCGGAGGAGGTGGATACTACCAGGGCCTGGCGGCGGTGGTAGTTTACGGACTGGAGGGCCTGGCGGTAGGGGATGGCGGGGTGGTTATTGTTGGGTTGGTTCATTGTCGTTGGATTGCCTTGTCAAGGGTGTTGTTGGGTAGTTGGCGCCGGGTTGGGTTTATTGGGTTGCGTTGTCGGGGATGTCGGGTTGGGGGTGGCTTGGGGGTTTGGGTGGGGGGCGGCGGCGGAAGCCGGTCATGGCCCACATTGCGGTTGGGATGGCGGCGGCTCCGCCGATGCCTAGCAGGATGTTGTTGGTCTGGAAGGCTTGGTATAGTAGCCAGAAGCCGCCCAGGAATAGGGCGTAGGCGGCTATTCGCAGTAGGAGGCTTTTGGCTAGTCCGGCGAGCATTACAGCAGACCTTTTGCTGGTACGGCAGGCATTTGGGGTTTTTAGACTCCGGCGACCAGTCGGTGGGCGTTTTGGGTTTTGGGTTGCGGGAGGCGTTGGGGGGTTAGGTTTTGGGGGATAGGACGGCGGGGAGTTCGCGGATGGCTACTTGCATGGTGCGGGGGGCGCGTTGGCGGAATTGGACGGGGGTGTTTTCGATTTCGGGTTTGATGGCTAGGTGGACGAATACGGGGCCGCGGGCTTCCAGTATTTCGTCCATGTCATTGGTGAGATCTTCGAGGTTGTCGAAGGAGAAGGTGGTGGCGTAGCCGGCGGATTGGGCCAGGCTGTACCAGTCGGCGCGGCCGGCGCCGGGGACGGGCTGGCCGCCGGTTACGGCGTAGACGCCGTTGTCGAACAGGATGTGGCAGAGGTTGTTGGGGGTTTGGTTGGATATGGTGACCATGGCGCCGAGGTTCATGAGGAGGCTGCCGTCGCCGTCGAGGATTAGGACTTTGCGGTCGGGTTGGGCGAGGGCGATGCCGAGGGCGACGTTGGAGGCTTTGCCCATGGCGCCGGATAGGGGGAGGTCGAGGGTTTCGTTGGTGGTTACGGTGGGGAGGCCGAAACGGGGGTTGTTGGCGTTCATAGTGGCGACGATTACGGCGTCGCCGCGGTGGGCGTCGATTAGTTTGACGGCTTCCTGGTTGTCGATCATCGGGTTTTTACCTCGTTGCGGGTTTGGGTTGGGTGGGGGCGCGGGGTTGGGTTGGCGCCCCTTTTGGGTTGCAGGATGGGGGTTAGGCGCCGAATTCGGTGCCTACTAGTACGGCTACGGGTTTGCTGGTGCGGTGGGCTTCGTCGATGGCGATGCTGATGCGGTCGGCGTCGTCGTCGGTTTCGATTAGGTAGTAGTTGATGCCCCAGGTGTGGAGGATGTGTTCGATGTAGCGGGCGGCGGAGTCGGTGGTGATGCCGCGGCGGGTCCAGCCGCGGTAGCCGACCAGCATTACCAGGGGCTGGTTGATGTCTAGTCCGAGGCCGCGGATGGAGTCGCCGGATTCAAAGATGCCGGTGTTTTGGATTAGGACGATGGGGCGTTTGCCGCCGACCCAGAGTCCGGCGGCGATGGCCATGGTTTCGCCTTCGCGGCATACGGGGATGAGGGCGAGGGACGGCTCGGCGATTAGGAGCTGGTACATAAAGTTGGTTTCGCTGTCGGGGAGCCAGACTACGTGGGTGATGTGGTTCTTTTTTAGTTCCTCGATTACGGAGGCGGGGTGGAGTACGACTTCGTGGGTGGTCATGGCGCTCCTTTTTTAGGGGGTTGCTCTTGGGCCATCCGGCGGTTGGCGGCGGCCGGGGCGGGACGGGGGTATTATATTCGCGGGTTTTATGTAGCGTCAAATTTGGGGTGGGTTAGGTGGGCGTTAGGGGGATTTGGGGTTTTGCAGGCGGGGAGATTTTTTTATTTCCCTAACATTTCCTAACGTTTTGGGGCGTTGGCGGCGTTGGGGTGGGGGCGCTGGGGGCGCGGGTTGGATGTGGTTAGTTTAGGGGTTGGGTTTGGGGGTTGGCAAGGGGGCGGTGTCGTTAAATGCGCTGGGCGGCGGGATGGCGGGGGCGGTTAGATGGTTTGGGGGTAGGGGCGGCGGGTGGGGAATAGGGGGGCGGGGGCGTTGCGGGCTTGGTGCAGGGGGGCGGGGCCGGAGCCTTGGATGTAGGCGGTGATTAGGGCGCGGGCGGTTTCTACCATGGTGTCGGCTTCGGGGGGGGATAGGGGCTGGGGGATGGGGGTGCGGGCTTTGGGGGAGGTGAGGTAGTTGTACCAGGCGTTCAGGACTTCCTGGATGGCGGCGTCTTGGGGCTGGGCGTGGAGGCGGAGTACGGCGCCGCGCTGGTAGTTGGGGAGGCGGGATAGTAGCCAGTCTAGGTATAGGGGGTCGGCGGCTACTTTTTCGGGTAGGGTTATGGTTGGGGGGGCTGCTATGCCGGGTAGGGTTATGGTGTAGGTGGGGGGGTCGTTGGTATCGGGGGTTGCGGGGGTGGGGATGCGGGCGGCGTCGGCTTGGTAGACGGGGATCAGGATGGGGGGGTGGGGTTGTTGGGATAGGGGGCCTAGGGCGAATAGGAAGTTTACGGCGGCGGCGCTGGCGTCTAGGGGGTCGGGGGTCATGGCGAGGAATTGGTGGGATGTTTCCATTAGGGCGGTTAGGGGATCCTGGTTTTGGGCTTGGCGGGCTTGGACGGCGGCGCGGACGACTTGGGCGAGGGTTGCGCCGGGGCCGCAGTGGGGGGCTAGGGTGGGGGTTTGGGGGTCTGGGGGCGTCGTTCCCCTCCTGGTATTCCAGCCCTTAGGGGGGGACGGGGTAAAAGGATTCGCATCGTTAGGGGGGAATGGGGTTGTAGGGTTGCCGGTGTTGGGGGGGATTGGGATAGCAGGGTTATCGTCGTTAGGGGGGAATGGGGTTGTAGGGTTATCGTCGTTTGGGGGGGATAGTAGGGCGGAGGGGAGGTTGGGCGGGGGGGTGGTGAAGTCGAAGGGCTGGAGGGCGTTTAGGAGGGTTTGGGCGGCGGCTAGGGCTTCGGGGGCTTTGCCCAGGTTCATTGATAGGGGGTAGTAGGGCCAGGAGAATAGGTCCTCGGGTAGGAGGTTGTTCCAGTTTTGGGCGGCGAACCAGTCGCCTAGGATTATGTCGCGCAGGTTGCGGTCATCATTATTATTGGTTGGGTTGGGGTTGCGGGGGGTTAGGAAGCGGTAGGCGATCAGGCGCAGTAATAGGGATTGGGCGGTGTGCCGGATGAAGGTTTGGGGTTGGGTGTCGTGGCGGGGGGGGCGGGAGGCGACCCAGGCTTGGTAGCTGTTGGCTACGGGGGGGATGTGCTGGGTTTGGCGGTATAGGATGGCTAGTATTTCGGCAGTTTGACGGATGGCGGGACTTTGGGGGCCTAGGGCGGCGCGGAGTTGGGCGTAGTTGTCTGTGGGGGTAGGCATAGGTGTTGGCCTGTATTGGGGGTTGGGGGTGGGTTTCGGCTTTCGCGGGAATGACGGGCGGCGGCGGGGTTTTGGCGTTGGCTTGGGACGGGGTTAGAATTCGGCGTTTTTGGGGGTGCGGGGGAAGGGGATTACGTCGCGGATGTTGGATACGCCGGTTATGAATTGGACGGTGCGCTCGAAGCCTAAGCCGAAGCCGGCGTGGGGGACGGTGCCGTAGCGGCGGAGGTCGAGGTACCAGTAGTAGTCGTCGGGGTTGAGGCCGGATTGGGTCATTCGTTGTTCCAGGATATCGCGGCGTTCCTCGCGCTGGCTGCCGCCGATGATTTCGCCGATGCCGGGGGCTAGGACGTCCATGGCGCGGACGGTTTGGTTGTCGTCGTTGAGGCGCATATAGAAGGCTTTGATTGCTTTGGGGTAGTCGGTGACGATTACGGGGCGGCCGATGCGTTTTTCGGTTAGGTAACGCTCGTGTTCGGATTGGAGGTCGATGCCCCATTTTACGGGGTAGTCGAAGGGTTGGTCGGATTGGGATAGCATATTGATGGCGTCGGTGTAGGTTAGGCGCTCGAAGGGGGAGTTGATGATGCTTTCTAGGTTGGCGATGGTTTGGGGGTTGTGCCATTGGTTGAAGAAGGCCATATCGTCGGGGCATTGGGTTAGGATTTGGGCGAACAGGTATTTCAGGAATTCCTCGGCTAGGTCGGCTAGGCCGTCGAGATCGCAGAAGGCTATTTCGGGTTCTACCATCCAGAATTCGGCGAGGTGCCGGGAGGTGTTGGAGTTTTCGGCGCGGAAGGTGGGGCCGAAGGTGTAGACGTTAGATAGGGCCAGGGCGAAGATTTCGGCTTCGAGTTGGCCGCTTACGGTTAGGTAGGCGGGGCGGCCGAAGAAGTCGTCGGCGGGGTTGGGGGATTGGGGGTCTAGGGTGGTTACGCGGAACATAGAGCCGGCGCCTTCGGCGTCGCTGGCGGTGATGATGGGGGTTTGGATGTATTGGAAGCCGCGTTGGTGAAAGAAGGAGTGGATGGCGTAGGCGGCGGCGGTGCGGATGCGGGCCATGGCGCCGAAGGTGTTGGTGCGGGGGCGGAGGTGGGCGATTTCGCGCAGGAATTCGGGGGTGTGGCGCTTTTTTTGGAGGGGGTAGGTTTCGGGGTCGGCGGGGCCGATGAGTTGGATTTCGTGGGCCTGGATTTCGTATTTTTGGCCTTTGCCCTGGGATTCTACGATTTGGCCGGTTACGGATACGCTGCATCCGGTAGTGAGGGCGGCGGCGGTGGGGAAGGCGGGGCTGGATTGGTCGATTACGATTTGGAGGTCGCGGAGGGTTGAGCCGTCGTTGATTTGGACGAAAGTGACGGCGCGGGAGTTGCGGCGGGTTTTGACCCAGCCCTGGACGGCGGCGGGGCCGATGGGGTTGGGGTGGTTGAGGAGGTCTTTGATTTTGGCGGGCTGCGGCATAGGGCGGCTCCTATGGGGGGTTGGCGGGTTGAGGATGGGCTTCCCATTGGTCGGCCCATTGCTGGATGGCTTCGACTACTTGGCGGAAGGCGGCGCCCTTTTCGGTTAGGGCGTATTCGACCAGGACGGGTTTTTGGGCGTATACGCGGCGTTCGACGATGCCGGCTTGCTCCAGTTCGTGGAGGCGCTGGGATAGGAGGCGGTCGCTCATGCCGTCGATGTAGTTGGCGATGTCGCTGAAGCGGCGGGGTTCGGTCAGCATACAGCGGATGATGGTGCAAGTCCATTTTTTGCCGAGGATGCTGATGGCCCGGTCGTAGCGGGGGCAGGGGTCGAGGCGGGTCATGGCGTCCTCCTGGGGTTGGGTTTGCGGGGTTGGGCGGGATTTCGGGGATACTAGCATACTAATCTAAAATTAGCCACTATTTCGCTGATTTTCCGCTTGACGGCGGAAAGATTATTTGCTAACTTATTATTAGTTACTGCTTATAGTGCTTGACAAGCATAAAGGTAAGCAGATGCGGCAGGAGGATGATATGGCGGCGATGATTGCTGATCAGGTTTCCACGGAGGGCGGGACGGCGGCAGAGGCGGCGGCGGCGGGTGCGCCGGCGGAGCGGGCGGGGCGGCTGCCGGGCGGGGCGGTGGCGCGGCTGCTGGCGCGGGTTTCGCGGTGGACGGGGGAGTATGCGGATTATCAGATGGAGGCGGGGGTTTGGCGGAAGTTGTCGATCTAGGGTGATGGGGATGGGGTGGGGGGACGCCCCCACCCTAACCCTCCCCCGGAGAGGGGTTCTGTTGCATTTGCTGGGTAGCTGTAGGCGATGATGGCTAAATGGCATGAGGAAACCACACCGGACGGTCGAAGAATTTGGAGAGGAGATCTAGGGTGGCGGGAGGGAGTCCTGGTTGCGGCCGTAGCGAAAAACAGCCAGGGTGAATGGGTCTGGAGCGTGCGCTATTCAGGGAAGTCGACTTCACTCACTAAAGGCAAGGCCGGGGCGGAAGACATGGCGCGGCGACTAGCGGAATTGCCGCCATCCTGAGCGCCTTAGGCTACCCAGCAAAATGCAACAAAACGCCTTTTTGTGCCATTTTGCGACATTTTGCGCCGGTTTGGGGGGCGGGTTTGGGGTGGTTTCTTGGGGTTGGGATGGCGTTGGGCGTTGTTGGCGGGGGACGCCCCCACCCTAACCCTCCCCCGGAGGGGGAGGGGATTTATTTGTTTCAGTTGCGTTTTGGTTGGGGGGGGGTTGGGCTTGGGGCGTATTGGGTTGTTAAGGGGCGGGGCGGCGTTGGGTTAGCGGTCGGGGAGGTATAGTTTCATTATGAGGGTGAGGCGGCCGGTTTTGTGGATTTTGTAGGGGAGCAGGGCTTGGACGATGCCGTAGGGGGTGGGGTGGATTTTGATGCTGCGGTTTCTTTGGAGGTAGCGGATGAGGCGCATAGAGTTCAGGAAGGGGGGGAGTAGGGGGCCGTCTCGGGCGAAATCGGGGATCATCAAGACGACGTCGGGGAAGGGCTGGTTGTGGAGGCGTTCGGCGATGTCGGCGGTGTCCCAGAGTTGGCAGAGGTTTTCGGCGCGGCGGCGTAGGCGTAGGATTAGTAGGGGTAGGGCGTATCGGCGTTTTAGGGCGTCTAGGCGGGCGCGGAGTTGGCTGATGGACATTTTGGGCTCCTTGCTTGGAATTAGGTTATTGGTTCTATTGTAGTGGGGGTTTTGGGGTTTGGCAAGGGGGTGGGGTCGTTGGGGGGCGCATTCATCCTTCGACAAGCTCAGGATGAATGGGGGGCGACAAGCTCGGGGTGAATGGGGGGCATAAGCTCGGGGTGAATGGAGTTTCTTTGTGGGGGCGGGGTTGGGGTGCTAGGGGGTTGGGGGACGCCCCCACCCTAACCCTCCCCCGGAGGGGGAGGGGATTGGGCGCGGGCGCGGGGGCGGGGTTTGGGGGCCGTGGTGGGGGGTTATGGGTTGGGGTGGGCGGGGGTGCGATATTGGGTTGGGTGAGCGTTGAGGTTTGGCAAGGGGGGATGTCATTGGGGGGCATTCATCCTTCGACAAGCTCAGGATGAATGGGGGGCGGGTTCAGGATGAATGGGGTTCTTTGCGGAAGCCGGGGGACGCCCCCACCCTAACCCTCCCCCGGAGGGGGAGGGGATTTGGGGTTGTTGGGGAGGGGATTTGTTGCGGATGGGGGGGGATGTATTGGGGAAGGGGAGGGGATTTGGGGTTGTTGGGGGATTTTTGGTTTTGGGGGTATGGATTGGGGGCGTGGGGGGTTGACTTTTGGGGTTGGGTGGGGTATGGTTGGGGTTGTGATGGATTGCTGGCTGGTTTTGGGTGTCTGTTGCTCTTGTCCGCCTACATAGGCGTGCGGGGTTTTTGCGTCTGCCAGACAGCGTGAGTTCGGATTTGCCGCCCGCCGGAAAGGTTGAAACCGGCGGGGTTTTCTTTTGTCCGGGTTTCGGGGCGGGATGTGGTCGCCGGGTTTTGGGGCGGGATGTGCCGGGTTGCAGGGGGCGATGACGTTGGCGGGTTTTGGGGCGGGGTGTGGTTGCCGGGTTGCGGGGCGGGATGCGGTTGGCGGGTTGCAGGGGGCGATGGCGTTGGCGGGTTTCGGGTGGGATGCGGTGGGCGCGGGTTGCGGGGGGGATGGTTCGAGTCAAAAATTTTGGGGTTTATTTTTGGAGGATGGTTTGAGCGGTCAGGTGTTTAGCGAGCGTTCTTTGGCGGATATTCACGGGGAGAGTCTGGAGCTGGCGCGGGTTTCGGAGGGCGTCATTCCTTTTATGGACGAGGAGGTGTTGCGGCTGGAGGAGGGGGCGGCGTCTTTTGCGGCGGGGGAGGTGGATAATGCGGTGTTTACGCCTTTCCGCCTGCGGCAGGGGGTGTATGGGCAGCGGCAGCCTGATGTGCAGATGATCCGGGTGAAGGTGCCGGGGGGGATTTTGACGCCGGAAAGCATGGAGGGGCTGGGGGAGGTGGCGGAACGGTACGCGCCGCTGGGGAAGGGGCATATCACGACGCGGGAAAATGTGCAGTTTCATCATATCCCGCTGGCGGAATGCCCGGAAGTTTTGCGGCTGTTGGGGGCGGCGGGGCTGACGACGCGGGAGGCTTGCGGGAATACGGTGCGGAATGTGGTGGGGTCGCCGCTGGCGGGGGTGGATCCGGAGGAGGTGTTTGATCCGACGCCGTATTTGGCGGCTTATGTGCGGTTTGGGGTGCGGCATCCGATTACGCAGAATTTCCCGCGGAAGTTCAAGTCGGCGTTTACCGGGACGGATGCGCGGGATCATGTGTCGGCGGCGATTCAGGATTTGACGTTTGTGTCGCAGGTGCGGGTAGCGGACGGGGCGGAATTGCGGGGGTTCAAGGTGTATTGCGGGGGGGGGACTTCGATTATGCCGCGGCTGGCGAAGCCGTTGTATGAGTTCGTGGGGGTGGAGGATTATCTGCGGGTGGCGCTGGCGATTTGGACGGTGTTTAACAACGCGGATATGTTGCGAAAGAACCGGATGATGGCGCGGCTGAAGGTGCTGATCGACCGGATCGGGCTGGAGGAGTTCCGGGGGCTGGTGGATGCGGAGCTGGCGCAGATCGGGCCGATTGATCCGGCGCCGTATATGAATGTGGCTGATTTGATGCGGGAGATGCCGCCGATGGCGCCGTTGCCGTCTAACGGGGCGGGGGATTCGGGGGAGTTTCGGCGGTGGCGGGAGACGAATACGGAGCGGCAGCGGCAGGGGGGGTATTACGCGGTTCATGTGAAGCCGGAACGGGGGAATTTGGATGCGGGGCAGTTCCGGGCTTTGGCGGAGATTATGCGCCGGTATACCGGGGGGCGGGCGCGGGCGACGCAGGAGCAGAATCTGGTTTTGCGGTTTGTGCCGGAGGGGTATCTGCGGGAGGTTTGGGCGGAGCTGGATCGCATCGGGCTGGCGGAGGCGGATGCGCGGGCGATCACTAATGTGGTGTCTTGTCCGGGGACGGATAGCTGCAAGCTGGGGATCACGTCGTCGATGGGGCTGGCCAAGGCGCTGCGGGATGAGATGGATACTTGGGGGGGGGAGTTGCTGGATGATCGGGGGGTGCGGGATATTCGGATCAAGATGTCGGGCTGCCCTAACGGGTGCGGGTTGCATCATATCGCCAACATCGGCTTTCACGGGGCGGCGCTGAAGGGGGCGGAAGGGCAACAGGCGCCGGCGTATGAGTTGTTTCTGGGGGGGAATTACGGGGATAATCGGGTGGAGGATTCGCGGGTGGGGGCGCGTATCCCGCGGGTGAAGGTGCCGGCGAAGGCGGCGCCGGGGGTGCTGAAGCAGATTGTGACTTATTACCGGGATAACCGGGCGGACGAGGGGGAAAGGTTTAACCAGTTTCTGGATCGGGTGGGGCTGGAGGAGTTGACGGAGGTGGCGATCGCGGCGGAGCGGTCGGCGGCGGAGGCGGCGCCGGGTTCGGATTTCTATGTGGATTGGGAACGGACTAACCAGTACAAGCTGGAGCGGGGAGAGGGGGAATGCGCGGTTTAGTTTGCTTGGGGGGGGCAGGGGTATGGCGGCGTCTCTGAACGGGAAGGTGGTCGCATTCGTGGAGGCGCGGATGCGGTCGGAGCTGGGGGCGCTGGTGGCGCGGCATGGGGGTGTTCCCTTTGCCGCGCCGGTGCTTGAGGAGGTTTATGCGGCGGATGCGCCGGAGGTGGCGGGGCTGATTGACGATTTGTGCGGGGGGCGGGTGGATTTCGCGGTGCTACAGACGGGGGTCGGGACGCGGGCGTTGTTCGGGGCGGCGGAGGCGCTGGGGCGCGGGGGGGATCTGGCGGCGGCGCTGGGGCGGGTTACGGTGATCGCGCGGAGTCCGAAGCCGGCGGCGGCGTTGCGGCGGCAGGGGGTTCGGGTTGATTTGATGCCGCCGGAGCCGTTCGCTACGGAGGATTTGCTGGAGGCGGTTAAGGGACTGGATTTCGCGGGGCGGGAGGTGGCGGTGCAGGCGTATGGGGGGCCGAATGATCTGCTGTCGGGGACGCTGCGGGGTTGGGGGGCTAGGGTGCGGGAGGTATCGCTGTACCGTTGGGGGGTGCCGGCGGATGTGTCGCCGGTGCTGGAGTTGATCGGGCGTTTGGAGCGAGGGGAAATCGCGGCGGTGGCGTTTACCAGTCAGCCGCAGGCGGTTAATCTGCTGGCGATCGCGGCGGGGGCGGGTCGGGAGGGGGCGCTTTTGGGGTGCCTTAATTCGGGGGAGGTGGTGGTGGGGTCGGTGGGGCCGGTGTGCAGCCGGCGGCTGCGGGAGTGCGGGGTGAAGGTGGATGTGGAGCCGGCGCATCCGTATATGGGGAGTTTGGTGCTGGCGTTGGCGGAACGGCTTTCGGAAAATGAGGGAAATTAGTGACAGTTGCCGGTGGCGGGGCTGGGTGGGCGGGGTTTATGCTGTTGGCGTACCTTATTGGGAGATCGCAATCGGGATACGATAAGGGGGATGTTGGAATGGATGACGAGACTTTTGTGAAGGAACCGCGGGCGTGGTGCAAGATACGGCTGGACCCGGCGCGGGTGAAGGTGCAGGCGCCGGTTTGGCCGCATGAAACGGTCATTTCGGTGGATATCGGGGGCAAAACCTACGAGGCTATGATTCCTACGCATTCGCTGCCGGAGGATCACAGCTATGTTCCGGGGCAGCGGATTGGCAAGTTGGGGGATAAAGTGGTGGTGGTTCTGCCGGTGGGCAACGACGGCACTACCTACTGGCGTATCCCCGAGGATCAGTTGGGCAGCGTTCAAATTAAGTAGCAGGGCGTAGGGCAGTCAACGAGCGGGGCAGCCGGTGAAGAGGAAATATGTTGTTATCCGGCGGGGAGATCAGTGAGGCAGTAAAATCCGGGCATCTGGTGATTGAGCCGTTTTTCCAAGAAAATCTCCAGCCGGTTTCCATAGACCTGCGACTGTATCACCAACTTAACGTGGCTGGCCGGGAAACTGTCCGAGGTATGTCTCTTGACCCTGAAACGCTGAACATCCAGGACCATATCAACCGCTACACCGACTTGGTGGATCTATCGGGGGGGCAGACTTGGCGGTTTGAGCCGGGGCGGTTCGTCATTGGGCAAACTTTGGAATGGGTGGAGATGCCGCTGGAACTGGCCGGGCGGGTGGAGGGGCGGAGCCGTTTGGCGCGGCTAGGCGTGGGGGTGCATATAACCGCGCCAAAGGTGGATCCGGGGTTTCGTAATCGGATAACCCTCGAGATGTATAACCTCAGCCCATGGACGATGGAATTATCGGACGGAGTGACAATTTGTACCTTGATGGTGGAGCGGTTGCACCGGCCCGCGGATAGCGGCTACGACGGCATATTTCAGGGCCGTTAGCCCCGATGCTGCGGTCAAGGCCGGATATCCCGCGGGGGGGTTAGCGGCGGCTGTCACCCCAGGGGTCTTTGGTGAAGTGGGGGTCGTCGTCGGTGGTTATGGGGCGGCCGCGCCACATTTTGGTGGGGCGGGTGGTGTTGCCGTTGGGGGCGGGGCGGGGGCGGGGGGCGCGGTAGTAGAGGATATAGCCGGCGATCAGGAGGGCGGCGCCGGCGGCGAATACGGGCCAGCCGCCGGTGAATATGCTGGCGATCAGGGTGGCGATTCCGGCGAGTAGGGCGTGTTTGTAGTTTAGGGACCAAGCGCGGCGGGCGCCGGTTTGGCGGAGGCGACGCAGGCGGCGGCCGCGCTGGGGGGGCTTTTCGTTGGGGGCGTCGGGGGATTGCGGGGCGGGGAGGTCGCCCGCCTTTTTCAGGATTTCCTCGATTTCGTCTTGGTAGCGCTTGGTCATCGTTTCCTTTTCCTGCGGGCGGATTGCGGGTTTATTTTACATCATCCGGCACGGGGCGCAAGGGGTTAGCCGAAACGGCCGGTGATGTAGGCTTCGGTGCGTTCATCTTGGGGGTTGGTGAATATGCGGCTGCTTTCGTCGTATTCTACCAGAAAGCCGCCGATGTTGCGCTCATCGCTGAGCATAAAGGCGGTGTTGTGGGATACGCGGGCGGCTTGCTGCATATTGTGGGTTACGATGATGATGGAGTATTCCTGGCTTAGCTCCTGCATTAGCTGTTCGATGGCTAGGGTGGCGATGGGGTCGAGGGCGGAGCAGGGTTCGTCCATTAGGATTACGCTGGGTTCTACGGCGAGGGCGCGGGCGATGCATAGTCGTTGCTGCTGGCCGCCGGATAGGGCGAGGGCGCTGGCGTTGAGGCGGTCTTTGACTTCGTCCCAGAGGGCGGCGCCTTGCAGCGACCGCTCGACCAGTTCGGGGAGGTTGCCGCGGAAGCCGTTGATGCGGGGGCCGAAGGCTACGTTGTCGTATATGGATTTGGGGAAGGGGTTGGGGCGCTGGAACACCATGCCGATGCGGTAGCGTATTTCGGTGGGGTCGACGCCGCTTTCGTAGATGTTTTGGCCGCGGAATATGACCCGTCCGGTGACCGATGCGGTGGGGATCAGGTCGTTCATCCGGTTGAAGCTGCGGAGCAGGGTGCTTTTGCCGCAACCGGAGGGGCCGATGATGGCGGTTATTTTCCGGCTGGGGACGTCCAGGGTGACGTTGCTGACGGCGGGTTTGCCTCTGTAGGCGACGCTGAGGTTTTCGGCGCGGATGATGCTTTCCGGCGGCGCTTCCATTGGGGCCTCTCTGCGATGCGGGGGGTGGTCGTTCCGGTCGGGATGTCATTTTAGCCGGGTTGGTCATTCCGGCGGGGCTACTCGTCCGGGCGGGCGATCATTTTAGCCGGGTTATCCGGTTCGGGCGGGCTTATCATTCCAATCAGGGCTACCCTTCGAGGCGGTTTTGGAATTTGTTGCGTAGGAAAACGGCCAGGGCATTCATTAGCAATAGAACTACCAGTAGGACGATGATGCCGGCGGCGGCGGCTTCGTGAAAGCCCTGTTGGGGGCGGGATACCCAGTTGAAGATCTGGATGGGCAGGACGGTGAAACGGCTTAGGGGGCCGTCGGGGGCGAACGGGACGAAGGTCAAGGCGCCCATAGCGATGAGGGGGGCGGTTTCGCCGATGGCGCGGCTTACGGCGAGGATGACGCCGGTGAGGATGCCGGGCATGGCTTGGGGCAATACCAGGTGCCGGACTACCTGCCAGCGGGTGGCGCCGAGGCCGAAGCCGCCCTCGCGCAGGGATGACGGCACAGCGCGGATGGCTTCGCCGGAGGCGACGATGATGATGGGCAGCACCAGCAGGGCCAGGGTGAAGCCGCCGGCCAATACGCTGCGGCCCAGTTCCATCATACGGACGAAGATCTCCAGTCCCAAAAGGCCGTAGACGATGGACGGGACGCCGGCGAGGTTGGCGATGTTGACGCGGGCGATGCGGGCGAAGCGGCTGCGGCCGGCATATTCCTCCAAGTATACCGCGGCGGCTACGCCCAAGACGAAGGATACGATGCCGGCGATGCCTACTACGTAGATGCTGCCCAAGAGGGCGGCCTGGATGCCGGCCCTTTCGGGGAAGCGGGAGGGAAAGGCGGTCAGGAAATCCCAGCTTACGCGGCTGTAGCCTTGGGAACCCAGGTAGGCCAATAATACGCCCAACATTGCCAGGGAAAGGCAGACGGCCAGCAGGCAGAGGGCGTAGAAGCCGCGGCCCATCCAGACGCGGCGGGTTTTGGCGCGGCGGAACTCGCTGGGGGAGATTAACGCCATTATTCGTATTCCTCCCGGAAGCGGCGCACGATGTATTGGCTGAGGAGGTTCATTACCAGCGTCAGGGCGAAAAGCAGCAGGGCGACGGCGAATATGGTTTTGTATTCCAGGGTGCCGGTGGGGGTGTCGCCGAGGCTTACCTGGACGATGTAGGCGGTCATGGTTTCGATGGGAACGAAGGGGTTGAAGGTGAAGTTGGGGGTTTGGCCGGCGGCGATGGTGACGATCATCGTTTCGCCGATGGCGCGGGATACGGCGAGGATAAAGGCGGAGGCGATGCCGGACAAGGCGGCGGGCAGCACGACGCGGGTGGACACCTCCAGCCGGGTGGCGCCGAGGGCGTAGGCGCCTTCGCGGAGGGAACGGGGCACCGCCCGCATGGCGTCCTCGGAAAGGCTGGCGACCATCGGCAGGATCATTATCCCCATCACGATGGAGGCGCTCATGGCGTTGAATACGAATATGGCGTCGGAGATGGACTGTAGGATGGGGGTTACGAATAGCAGGGCGAAGTAGCCGTAGACTACGGTGGGGATGCCGGCGAGGATTTCCAGTACGGGTTTGACGATCCGCCGGGCTCTTTCGGGGGCGTATTCGCTGAGGAATATGGCGCTTAACAGGCCCAGGGGCAGGGCGACTACCATAGACAATAGGGCGGTTAGAAAGGTGGCGCTGACTAGGGCCAGGACGCCGAAGTGCTTGGATTGGAACAGGGGGGTCCAGCGGGTGCCGGTGATGAATTCGATCAAGGAAACTTCGCCAAAGAATTGCAGGGCTTGAAACAGCAGCACAAAAATAATGCCGGCCGTGGTCATTACCGACATCCAGGTGCAGGCGATCAGGAATAGGGCGATTAGCCGCTCGGGCAGGATTTTGCGCCAGCCGGCGCGCCGGAAGCGGCCGGCGGGTTGCGGGCCGCGGCTGAAGCGGTTTATGGGCCGGGGGGTTGCCATCGTCTCAGGCGTTCCGCGGGGCGGGGCGGTTTCGGAGGGGGCGTAAACCGGGCGGCGCCATCCGGCGTAAACAAGGCAACGCCGCCATCTTGGGGGATGACGGCGAGGCCGGGAAAACGCCCCCCGGAGCCAAAGGCCCGGCGAGGGGCATCGCGTAGTGCTGGGCGGTTTTCATGGCGGGGTGATTATAACCCCGGCTTGGGTGGGGCGCAAGGGGGGCGCCCCGGCCCTAGCCCTCCCCCGGTGGGGGAGGGTTTGGGTGGGGGTGGGGCGCTACGGGTCGTTGGTTTGGCAGTTGGCGTAGCCTAGCAGTAGGTTGGCGGCTAGACCGTGACGGCGGCCGTCTAGGCGGAAGCGCGTCTGCGCCGGGTCGGTGTCTACCCGTAGCGTGGCGCGCTGCCCGTTGCGCTCCAGCGTTGGCAAGGCTATGCCCTGGGTTTCGTAGGCCATATAGCGGCCGTTGCGCCATAGCGACAGGTGCAGCAGGATCGGGCCGGTGTAGGTGCCTAGATCGAAGGTCACGGTTGCCGCTTGGGGGTTGCCGGTTTCGGGATCCACGTCGTGCGTCCGGCAAGTCGCCGCCATCCCATACTCGGCGTTGGCGTAGATTTCGGGGTGGTCGGCGGCCGGGTTGTAATCCCTTTCCGGCTCGGGCGGGATGGTGCGGGGCAATGGCGGCGGCAGGGTGTCGGTGGAGGTGCCGGTTCGCCCGTCACTGGGATCTGTCGGAGCCGGCGTCGGCTCCGGCGTCGATGGGGGGGTGGAGGTGCCGTTGCCGCCGTTGCCGCCGTCTCCCGGGGCCGGATCCGTAGATGTGGCGGGAGTCGAGGTCGGGGTGGGAGTCTGATCCGGCGGCGGCGGCGGTGGGATTGGCGGCGGCGGCGGGGTGGTCGACACGCGCTGGGCGAGGGCTTTGATGGTTGGGTATTGGCTGCTGGTGCGGAAATCCCAGGGGTCGTCCAGCATATTGTCCGTTCCTAACGGGATGTTCCAGCTCTGGTAGATGCCGGTGTAGCCGGTGGGGGTCTGGAGTTGGGTGGTGGTGTAGCCGGTGGAGGTGGCCGTGGCGCCGGCGGTATGGGCGCCGATGCAGTTGGATTGCGTGGTGGCATCGGTGTCGCAGTAGCCGTTGGTGATGGCCGCGGCGGTGCTGCTGGCGGCGCCGGCGAACCCGCCTACGGTGGCCGCGGCGCTGCCGGTGGTGGTGCCGGCGGCGTAGGATGCCTGTACGGTGCCGGCGTGGAGGCCGATCAACCCTCCTACGGTGGGGCTGGCGGCGGTGGTGGTTGCGGTGCTGCTGGCGGTTACGGACGCCGTGGAGTAGACCGCTCGGACGTCGCCGGAGTTGCGGCCGATCAGCCCGCCGGCGTAGGTGGAGGTTCCGGTGACGGTCACCGCGCCGCCCGCGGCGTAGCTGGTGGTGATCATCCCCCCGTCGTTATCGCCCGCCAGTACGCCTACGTAGGCGTCGGCCCCGTTGTTGCCGATGCTGGCGGCGACCATCCCCACATCCCGGATTACGGCGCCGCTGCCCAAGGTATCGAACAGGCCGGAGTTGCCGGTGGCGCCGGCGATGGTCAGGTGGTTGATGGTGTTGCCTTTGCCGTCAAAGGTTGCGGCGTAGCTGCCGCCGATGGGGGGCCAGTTGGGGTAGGGGTCGGTGCTGGTTACGGCTATGCCGTCGGCGGCGAAGTTGATGTTGCCGGTTAGCTCGTAGCCGGTGCAGGTTGCGGGGCAGCCCATCCGGGCGGCGTTGGGGGTGGTGGTTGCCAGATCCCCGTCGGGGAACGCGCCGGCGTAGGCGGGATAGTTGCCTACGGCATCCGGCAGGCCGTCGCCGTTGAGGTCGTGGCGGATGGCGTTCAGCTTGTGTGGGGAATCGATGTCAATCAGGTTGTTGTTGTTGGAGTCGTAGTCTATGACCTCCGCCGCTTGCCGCTGGGCGGGGGTTTTCAGCGCGGGGTAAGTGGTGGTTGAGCCGAAGTTCCAGGGGTTGTCGGGGAAGGTGTCGCCGTCCACATCTACGTTCCAGTTGGCGTAGATGCCGGTGTAGGCGGTGGGGGTCTGCAAGGTGGTGGAGCTGTGGCCGGCGGCGGCCACCGCGGCGCCTCCCGAGTTGGTGTTGACGCACCCGCCCCAAGCGGCGACCGTGGTGTCGCAGTAGCTGCCGATTATTCTGACATTGGCGCCTTGGGCCGTTCTGACCAACCCGCCGTTGGCGGGCATGCTAGTGCTGCTGCCGGTCCTGGGGGCGGCGGCATAGCTGTTGATGATCGCGCCATGCTTGTTCCCGTCCTGGCTCAAAAAGCCCACCAACCCGCCTATGAGTATTGTCCCGGCCCTGGTGGTTCCTTCCCGGTGCATTGCGGCGGTGGAGTAGCTGGTGGTGATCGTGCCTTGATTGCCGCCGACCAGCCCGCCGACGTTAAGCCCGGTCGCGCCGTAGTAGACGCTGCCGCCCTGGACGGAGACCGCGGTGATCGTGCCGCCGTTGTTTTCGCCGGCCAGCATACCCACCCCGGAAACCGGGATGCCGGCCCTGACGCTGCCGTTGATCAAGCCCAAATCGCGGATGACCGCGCCGGTGTCCAGTTGCCCGAACAGCCCGGTATAAGTGGAGCCGCTGGTGATGCTCAGCCCGGTCAAGGTATGGCCGTTGCCGTCAAAGGTGGTGTCAAAGGGGCTGCCGATGGGGGTCCAAGGGGTATACGGGCTGCTGGTGCTGGTGGAAAAGGTCAAATCGTCAGTGAGTTCGTAGCCCTCGCAGGTTGACTCGCAGCCCATATACGGGGTGCTGGTGTCCGCCAGGTGGCCGCCGGGGAATGCCGCGGCGTAGGCGGCTACGTTGCCGGCGGCGGGGTTGCCGTTGCCGCCCAGGTCGTAGCGGATGGCGTTCAGTTTTTGCAGGGTGTCTACGTTGATCAGGTTGTCGTTATCGGGGTCGTGGTCAATGGTTCGCTGGTTGGCGGCCGGCGGGTCGCTGGTCTTGGGGTCGGTTATGGCGGGGTAGGTGCTGGTTGCGCCGAAATACCAGGGGTTGTCGGGGAAAGTGTCGCTGTTGAGGTCTGCGTTCCAGTTGGCGTAGATGCCGGTGTAGGCGGTGGGGGTTTGGAGTTCGGCGGCGGTGTAGCGGCCGGTGTTGGAAGCGGGGCTGCCTACGCAGTTGGCTTGCCCGGTGGCCGCGCTGCAATAGCTATTGGTGATGGCGCTGGTGGAGGTGGCCAGGCCGGCCAAGCCGCCGATGACGACAAAGGAGCCGGTGCCGGTAGTGGCGCCGGCGGCGTAGCTGGCGGTGATGACGGCTTCGTTTTGGCCGACCAAGCCGCCGACGTCGCCGTTCCAGTTGCTGGCGCTGACCGATGCGGTGGAGTAGCTGGCGATGATGGATCCCTGGTTTCGGCCGGCGATGCCGCCGAAGTCGGTGTCGGCGGGTGTGCCGGTGCCGGAGATGGCGCCGCCGCTGACCCAGCTGGCGACGATGTTGCCCTGGTTGGTGGCGGCAAAGGCGCCGACTTGGATGCGGCCTCTGACCGTGGGGTTGACTAGGCCGAGGTTCCTGATGGTGCCGCTGGCGTGGAGGTTGGGGAACAGCCCGGCGGTGCCGTTTTCGTCGATGCTGAGGTTGCTGATAGTGTAGCCGTTGCCCTCTAACACACCATGGTAATTGTAGTTGGGATCCCAGGTGCGGAGGCTGGTGGTGGCGGTGGCGAAGTCGAGGTTGGCCGTCAGCTCGTAGCCGGTGCAGACGCCCATAGGGCAACCCATGCGGGTGGCGGTGGCGGTGTCGCGGTCGGGGAAAGCGGCGTTGTAGGGGGCGAGGTCGGTGGAAGTAAAGGCGGGGGCGATGATGCCGTCGCCGTCGTGGTCGTAGCGGAGGCCCTGGAGTTCGGCGATGGTGTCGATTTAGATCAGGCCGTTGTCATTGGTGTCGTAGTCGACGATGGTCTGCGCCCGCGCGGGCAGGGCAGCGTACAGGATCAGGGCGGCGAGGGCGGCGATTAGGGTTAGGGCGGTTAGGGCGCGGGCTGCGGGGTTTCTACCCCCCCCCCCCCCCCCCGAGTTTCAGGCCGTGGCTGGGAGTTATCATTTTTTTCGGGCGCTCCTATGCAGTATGGGTTTGGGGATCTGCTGCGGGGGAGTTTAGCAGATTGGGGCGGGCGGCGCAAGGGGTGGGGGCGGGGATTGGCGGCATTCATCCTTCGACAAGCTCAGGATGAATGGGGGCGGGGTTGGGGTGAATGCCGGGGGGCGGGATGAATGGCGGCAGGGTCGGGGGGCGGCCCCCACCCTAACCCTCCCCCGCGGGGGGAGGGGATTTTTGGGGTTGGGGGATGGGGATTTTTGGCGGGGGCGGGAGGGGATTTTTGGCGAGGGGCGGGTTGGGGTATAATGTTGGGGTGGGGTTGTGGGGTTGGGGGCGGGGCGTTTTTCGGGATTTGGGGGATTTGGCTGGTTTGAGCATTTTGGGTTCGGCGATCCGTAAGCCGTGAGCGAGGGCGGGCGGGGCAAGTATGCGGTGTTTGGCGCGTTGGCCATCGGGCTTTTTGCGTCGGTGTTTGACCACGGCAGCGTGATTGTGGCGCTGCCGTCGGTGGCGCGGGATTTGCGGATTGATTTGACCAGCGTGCAGTGGGTGGTGATCGCTTATGCCTTGACCATCAGCGCGTTGCTGCTGCCTATGGGGCGGCTGGCGGATCTGATTGGGCAGAAGCGGGTTTATATCTTGGGCACCGTGGTGATGGTGCTGGGGGCGGTGGGGGCGGGGCTTTCGCCGAACTTGACTTTGATGCTGCTGGCGCGGGTGGTGCAGGGCGTCGGGTCGGCGATGACGCAAGGCACCGGGATGGCGATTATGACCTCGGTGTTTCCGTCTCACGAGCGGGGGCGGGCCATCGGGCTGCTGATGACCACGGTGGGCGTGGGGGCGGTGGCCGGGCCGTCGGTGGGGGGGTTCGTCGTTGACTTGGCGCATTGGCGGGCGGTGTTTTTCATTACCATACCGCTGGCGCTTTTGGGGATGGTTGCCACGCTTTGGGCGTTGCGGGGGTGGGAGTCGGAGCGGGCGCCGCGGGGGAGCGGGTTCGACTGGCCGGGGGCGGCGCTGTCCACCGGCGTGCTGGTGACGCTGCTGCTGGGGCTGACGCTGGCGGTGGATGCCGGGTGGGGGGAGCCGCGGATCCTGGCGACTTTCGCGCTGGCGGCGGCGATGTTCGCCGGGTTTATCTGGTGGGAGCTGCGGGCGGCGGCGCCGATGTTCAACCTGCGCTTTTTCCGGGGGCGGGTGTTTTCCTGCGGGGTGTCGGCGGCGTTTCTGACCTTTTTGGGGCAGTCGTCGGTGCTGTTTCTGATGCCGTTTTATTTGCAGAATGTGCTGGGGATGAGCCCGAAATCGGCGGGGCTGGTGGTGATGCCGGGGGCGCTGGGGATGGCGATTTTGGGGTCGGTGAGCGGCACGTTGTCGGATCGGTTCGGCTGGCGGTGGTTCACGGTGGGGGGGATGCTGTTTTCGGCGCTGGGACTGGGGATTCTTACCCGGGTGACCGATACCTCGCCTTTGTGGCAGGTGATCCCGGGGATTGTGCTGGTGAATTGCGGGATGGGGATGTTTTATTCGCCCAATTCCAGTTCGGTGCTTAGCGCGGTGGGGCGCGACAGCTACGGGGTGGTGTCGGGGCTGCTGAATTTGGTACGCAATTCGGCTAATGTGATCAGCCTGGCGATCGCCACTACGATTGTGACGGTTACGATGGGGTCGCTGGGGTACGAACCCAGCCTGGAGGCGGTGCGGAATAACGCGGTGGAGGGGGTGCGGGGGGCGTTCACGGTGGGGATGCGCTACGCTTATTATGCGCTGGTCTGTATGGTGATCGCGTCGATGGCGGTGTCGTTCTGGCAGGGGCGGCCGCAGCCGGCGGCGCGGGCGGCGGGGGGGTAGCGGCTTCAGTACCCTAGGCTGGAATCTGCGATGCATCCAGGGCATAAAACGTGGCTTGTCCTTCACTTTGCCCGGCCACTGACGCCACTATGCGGTAAGCGCCGAACCGGGGCAGTACTAATTGCAGGTTCAGGACAGCCATAGCCCGGAAGCATTGCCCCTTAGTGGCTGTGGGGGGACGGCCCATAGTGAGGGTCGATTCGGCATCGGGGTGTATCGGGTTGCCGTCCTCGTCCTCTAGCCTGACTCGCAAGTGGTGCGGCTCATTGGTCAAGCCCCAGGGAACCAGGATTCCGATGGCGATGGAAAAGGCTACCGGGGCTTCGATGTCGCTGATATGGAGCCTGTCCCACGCGCCGCCCATCATATACAGCTTCCCATCCAGCACCTCAGCCCGGTCTGCCAGCTGAAGGAAATCCACCTCGACTTGTTCCGGCAAGGTTGACATCCCGTAAACCTCCTGTATATTTGTAATACAATGTATATTATGCGCGCTGAGAGGTCAAGGGTTGTCCGAAACTGAAATAGCCCTTTTGTTCAGGCAAAACGGCAATGTCGAAGAGCTAGATCTCGACGAAGAACTGGAACTGCATCTCCGAGAGCAGGGACATTATGATAAGCACATAGTCAGTTTTGACGAAATTCTGGAAGTTTTCGCTGGATCCCCCCGATTTAAGGAGAACTCGTCCGTTCCGAACCGAAGGGCGCCGATAGTTATGGTGGGGCCTACTCAGGCGGGCCGTTTTCTCTGCGTGCCGATCGAGCCGACCGGGAAATGGGGTATATGGCGGCCGGTGACCGCATTTACGGCTAATGCCCACCATGTGAGACGATATCAGGAGGAGGCTTGAGGATGCAAAAAAACGACTACGAGGAATATGAGCTTGGGAGGGACGTAACCCACCTGGCGACATCCGGCAGGAAAAAGGACACCTGCATCATTTCGGTCAGAATGTCAGCCAGCGAAATCGCCAAGCTGGAGGGCATTGGGCGGGAAAGCGGCAAGACCGTTGCCCAGGTCGTCCGCGACGCCGTCGCCGCCTACCAGGTGAATCGCCCGATGCTTATGGCTGACGACAATAGGGTAATGGTTCCCATGAGCCAGCACCGGAACGTAAGCGGCAACGCCCATTGCCAGGTTACTATATCCCCGGCGCCGGCCAGCATCACCGGGGCAATGGCTCCGCTCCAGACCGCAAATTAGCCTCTGGGTAGCAAAGGGCGCCCTCGCCGGGTTGGGAAACACTCGCCGGAATCCCCGCCCGGCGATAGCATTTTTTCCCGAAAGCGGGTACAATCATCCCGATTTCCAGAGCCGGGGGCGCCCGCTTTGCCCAATCCCTTTACCGGGGGGTGCTTTTATGCCGGATACGCTTGGCGGGGGTGGTGGACTTGGGGTTGCCGTGGCTGAAACGGCCGACAAGCTCTTGGCGCGGGTGGCGTCCTATTTGCCCGAAAACTCTATGGGGCTGATCTCCGACGCCTACCATTTCGCCGTCCGCAGCCATGACGGGCAGATGCGGATGTCCGGCGACCCCTACATCGCCCATCCCCTGGAAATCGCGCTATACCTGACCGAACTGCGCCTTGACGAACAGACCATCGCCGCATCATTGCTGCATGACGTGGTCGAGGACTGCGATGTGCCGTTGGACGAGCTTTCCCGGCGTTTCGGCCCCGAAATCGCCAAGCTGGTGGACGGCGTTACCAAGCTCACCCGCCTCGACAGCCGCATCCACGACCCACTGAACGCCATCGCCAACGGCGCCGATGACCCCGACAGCCTCTATGCCGAAAGCCTGCGCAAGATGCTGGTTTCGATGGCTGAAGACATCCGCGTGGTACTGATCAAGCTGGCCGACCGGATGCACAATATGCGAACTCTGGACGCCCTGCCGCCGGAAAAGCGCCGCCGCATCGCCCAAGAAACCCTAGATATCTATTCCCCGCTGGCGCATCGGTTGGGCATTTGGGAAATCAAGTGGCAGTTGGAGGATATGGCATTCCGCCACTTGGATGTAGACAAATACCGCGAAATATCCCGTATGCTGGCCGCCAAGCGGGTGGAGCGCGAAACTTATGTTGACCAAGTTTCCGAAACGCTGCGCCGCCAATTGGAAACCGTGGGCGTGAAAGCCGAGGTATCCGGCCGCCCCAAAAACATATACAGCACTTATCGCAAAATCAAGAAATACGAAGCTCAGGGCAAGGAATTGCGCGACATATATGATCTGTTCGCCCTGCGCGTATTGGTGGATCAGGACGCCGATTGTTACCGCGCTTTGGGCGCGGTGCACCAGTTATGGCGTCCCATCCCCGGCCAATTCGATGATTACATCGCCAACCCCAAAGAAAACTTGTATCAGGCGCTGCATACCACCGTAATCTGCGCGGGCGGCACCCCTTTGGAAGTGCAGATAAAAACCCACGCTATGCACCATGTATCCGAGTATGGCGTGGCCGCCCATTGGCGCTATAAAGAAGGCAATACCAGCGACGTCCGCTTTGAGGAAAAAATGGCATGGCTGCGCCAATTACTGGAATGGCAGCGGGATGTCACCGGCACTACCGAGTTTATTGAATCGGTCAAGCAGGATATTTTCCACGACCAGGTATTCGTCTACACCCCCAAAGGGCGCATCGTAGAACTCACCGCCGGCTCGACTCCGGTAGATTTCGCCTACAAGATACACACCGAATTGGGCCATCGTTGCGTCGGCGCCAAAGTCAACGGCAAGCTGGTGTCGCTGGATACTACCCTGCAAAGCGGCGACACGGTGGAAATAATGAGCAGCAAATCCGACCGCGGCCCCAGTCTGGATTGGCTCAACCCCAACCGCGGCTATGTCCGTTCCGCCAACGCCCGCCAGAGTATCCGGCAGTGGTTCCGCAGGCAAGAGCGCGGCGTCAACATCCAGCGCGGACGGGAAGTCTTGCGCCGCGAATTGCGTCGTCTCAATCAAAAGTTTGAGGACGGCGAAGTGTTGGCCCTGTTCAAGTATGACACCATTGAAGATCTGTTAGCCAACTTGGGCTCCGGCGGCGTGACCGAAAGCCAACTGGCCCAGCGTCTGGCCCAGGCGCGTCAGGAACCGGAGCATCCCCTGGCGCGGAAACGCACCGATCTGCCATTGTCCAGTCCCACCTCCGGCATAACCGTCTTGGGCGTAGGCGATCTGTTGACCCGTATGGGGCGTTGTTGCAACCCCATCCCCGGCGACGAAATAACCGGCTTCGTAACCCGTTCCCGCGGCGTAACCGTACACAAACGTCACTGTTCCAGCGTAGAACACGAAGACGAAAAGGAGCGTTTCGTGCCGGTGGAATGGGGCCAAGCCAAGCAACTATATCCGGTGCGAGTAAGGATGCGCGCCTACGACCGCGTCGGGTTGCTTCGCGATTTGACTCAGAATGTATCCGAAGAGGGCGTAAACATATCCGCCGTAGTAACCAACCAGTTAACCGATGGCACCGTAAACCTGTCATTCAACGTTCACACTACTGGACTGGAGCAACTAAGCAAGCTATTTTCCAAACTGGAGGGAGTCCGCAGCTGCATATCGGTACACCGCGAACACGCCGCCTCCCCCCGCCAACCGGCAACCACCCAATAACCGCCAAACCCCACAACATCATAAGGAGCCGTAAAATGCCGGAACGCCAGCCGATAATTCCCCCCGGAGCCGCCCCTAACCCCAACTTGTCACCCGGAGTCCGCGTCGGCAACCTGCTATATGTATCGGGCCATGTAGGCACGGATGCCAACGGCAATGTAGCCGAGGGTTGCGAAGCCCAATCCCGCCAAGTAATGGCCAACATCCGCGCGGTCATCGAAGCCGCCGGCGGCAAAATGGAGGATGTCGCCAAAATAACCTGCTTCCTCACCAACATGGATGATTATCCCGCCTACAGCAAAGTGCGCCAAGAAACTTGGCCCGCCAACCCCCCGGCCAGCTCCACCGTAGGCGTATCCTGCCTCGTCCGCCCCGAGCTGGTGGTAGAAGTCGAAGCCATCGTCCGCCTGCCCGATTAACATTCCCTAACCCCGGAACGCACAGAGAAATCACGACAAAATCTCTGTGCGTTCCGCGTTGCATTAAAATTGATTAACAAGGAGAACCCCCCAATGTCCGCCGAAGCGAAACTGCAAGAAATGGGTTTGTCGTTAAGCGAACCCAACGCCCCGGTAGCCAACTTCATCCCGGCCGTCCGCACCGGAAACTTGTTGTACATCGCCGGCCACATCCCCCGTCTGCCCGACGGCAGTATCCTGAATCCCGGGAAAGTAGGCCGCGATGTAACCGAGGAACAAGGATACGAATCCGCCCGCCAATGTATGCTCAACTGCCTGGCTGCGGTCAAAGCCGCCACCGGCAGCCTCGACAGCGTAAAGCGCATCGTGAAGCTGCTGGTAATGGTAAACTCCGACCCGGAATATGACCGCCATTTCGCGGTAGGCAACGGCGCCTCCGACCTGCTGGTAAGTCTATACGGCGACCAGGGCCGCCACGCCCGCTCCGCCGTGGGCATGGCCGGCCTGCCCCTGCGCGCCCCGGTGGAGGTGGAGATGATTGTGGAGCTGAACGACTAGCCGCCCCGCCGTAATTCCCGCGAAAGCGGAAAAGATGCGTCGGCATTCCAGGCAACACTCCGGGGGATTTGATGCCGCAAACAACATTGCTGCTAGGCGATTGCTTGGAACAACTGGAATCGGTGCAATCCGAATCCGTTGACCTGATAGTAACCTCGCCGCCCTACGCCAATCAGCGAGCAGCAAGCTATGGCGGCATCAAACCCGATGATTATGTTGACTGGTTCCTGCCCATCGCCCACCAACTCCGGCGCGTACTAAAACCTGCCGGCACATTTATACTCAATATCAAAGAACCGGCCATCAACGGCGAGCGCCATACCTGCGTCCTGGAAATAATCCTAGAAATGCGGCGGCAAGGCTGGCTCTGGACCGAGGAATTTGTCTGGCACAAGAAAAACTGCTATCCCGGCAAGTGGCCCAATCGATTCCGCGATGCTTGGGAACGCCTGCTCCAGTTCAATAAGCAACGCAAATTCAAGATGAACCAGGAATCCGTGATGGTGCCGGTGGGCGACTGGTACGAAAACCGGATGCGCAACCTAAGCGAAACCGACCGGGTGCGCGATGAATCCAAAGTAGGCAGCGGCTTCGGCAAGAAAGTAGAAAACTGGCTGGGCCGCGATAGGGTCTACCCCACCAACGTATTGCACGGCGCTACCGAATGCGGCAACCGCTGCCACAGCGCCGTATTCCCCCACTGGCTGCCGGAGTGGTTCATCGAACTATTCACCGACCCCGGCGATACAGTGCTGGACCCCTTCGCCGGCTCCGGCACCGCCATATTCGCGGCGCTGAATATGGGCCGAAACGCCATCGGCATCGAAATCTATGCGCCGTACTACCGGATGATGCAAGAGCGGCTACGGCAAAAGGAACGTCTGGCAATATGAACCCGATAAACGATGAGCAGATAACAACCTACGTCGAGGCCAACATCGGCACGTTCCACGACAAGCGGCTGGAGTCGCTTAACAATCTAAAGTTGCAGAAACTCTTGCGCCGCAAAAATCCGTACTTATTCAAGAGCAAGAATTTGACAGTAGCCGCCGACTTAATCCGGTCGCTGCTAGACTCCCACTTGAGTTCGCAGGAAGAAACTATGTTTGGCGATTTCCTGGAGGGGCTGGCGGTTTATATCGCGGAAACCGTGCATAACGGATGGAAATCGTCCGCCACAGGAATAGATCTGGAATTTTCCAAAGACAACGTCCGCTACATAGTTTCCATCAAATCCGGCCCCAACTGGGGCAACAGCTCGCAGGTAACCCGGCTGAAAGGCAATTTCACCACTGCCGCCAGGGTAATCCGGCAAGGAAACCGCGCCGCCAACGTCATAGCGGTCAACGGTTGTTGTTACGGCCGCAACACAAAACCGGACAAGGGCGGCTATTTCAAATACTGCGGGCAAGAATTTTGGGAGCTAATTTCCGGCGACGCCGAGTTTTACGCCCGAATCATAGAACCCTTGGCCCACAACGCCAAGCAGCGCAACCAAACATTCGCCGAAAACTACGGCGCAGTAGTAAACCGCTTGTCCCAAGAATTTTCTGCCCACTTCTGCCACCCCGACGGCTCCATAAACTGGCCCAAACTGGTAGCCTTCAGCTCCGCCAAAGGTCCCGCGCCCAAGCTACGGTAGCTTTACCAGAAAACGGCTAAGGGAACACGGCCAACCATGAAACTGCAAATTTCTTACTACCCATCCCCCGACATACTGCTAATGCAGAACGGCCGCCCCTGGATTGACGGCGCCAATGTCGCGGAAAACGTAGTCGCCTTTGCCGACGACCGGCGAAACCCGGTGGCTATTGAAATTTCCGGCGCCGCTTCTCTGCTGCGCCCGGTGTTATACGGCAACCGGCCGCCGGAAATCTGCGAAGGGTTTCACGCTGGACCGGATGATGTTGACTTGGACCGGGCGGCCCTGAGGCTAATAATTCGCTACGACCGGAAAGCGGACATCCTGTCTATGGAAAGCGGCCGGCCAATGCCCCTACAACAGACCATCGCCGAAAACTTGGCGGTGTTCTATGACGGCGAGGATGTCCACGGCAAATTTGTCAACGGCATAAGGCTGGAAAACGCCGCCAGGCTGCTGAAACCATACATCGCCCTTTAGCCCCTATTCCGCCGCTCTATCAAAAGACCGACGAGAGCGCCCACCCCGCCCTTCATCAGCCAGTCGGCGGCATCCGCCAGCGAATCCCGCCGCGATGGGTCGTCCACTGCCAGCCATACAAACGTTCCAAATCCCGCGCAGACCAATAAAGTGAACACGATCAGCGCGAATTTTCTTTCCGGCCAATTTCCGCTGTCTCTCCCGCCATTACCCATAGGATTCGGCTACTGCTTAACCCGACTCGCTGTCGGTGAGTTCCCCAACTCATCCTGGACGTTTGCCGCCATCCACTCCTTTGCCTTTTTGCCGAAGGCCGGGCGCCTGCCGGTCACTTTACCCGTCTTGGTGCTGATATACGACACCGACAGCGGATGTAGAAAAGCCTCCAAAAACTGGTTAGCGACCCACCTGGCCTCTGCGAAAAGCCTGTAAAGCGCCTTGCCGATAATCCGAACCACCATACTGCACCTCCGTAGCGGCGGGTTTCATTAGATCATTTCTGCTCACAAACCCGCGCCCTACTCCCCCACCAGAGTCCGCGTCACATCCACCGTTGCGTACGCCCACGCGATCCGGAACGCGCCCTTGCCGGTGTTTATTAGGCGGTGGTGGGATCCCGGCGTGATGAACGCGCCGTCGCCTATGCTTACGGGATGTTCCACCCCGTTAATCATCAAAATTCCCTCGCCTTCGATCACGATAACCGATTCCTCGGCATTATGATAGTGCGCCGCATTGGAGCAGCCGGCGTCAAAACTGGTGATGCCGCTGGATATTTCCGTGGCACCCGCTGCTTTAGTTACAAAGCTGGACACTGTCACCCCCGGCGCCCGCTCCAGATGCTGCACTTCACTGCCCCGGATCACTTTCGGCTCCGGCATAATAACATCCCTCCCTTTCTGGTTGTTCCCGCGATTTAAGTCCGCATTCACTCCTGTTCCAAAAATTCCCGCACCCAATCGGCGTGGGGCTGGCGGTCTTTCATATTGTACAGAATGATGGCGTTCCGCACCGAATCCGCTTGGAAAAACCGCTCGTACAATATCTGCCGCGCCCCGAAAGAACTGCACGACAGATCCCACGCCAAGCGGAACAGCCGCACCCGGTCCCGGGCCGATGCCGCATCGGTTTCCAGATAACGGTTGATTTCCTCCGCCAGCGGCCCCTCCAAATCCGCCTCTGTAGGCAGCGCCATCAAACTGCTGGAGCCCAGCAAATGGATGATTTCCCCCATTCGGGGATACATTCGGATAAACAGATTGCGGGCGGCCTGCAACGGCAATTCCGCCGGCGCCATCACCCCCCAGCGGTCTAACGTTGCATCGGCCTCGGCGGCCCGCAGGCAGGCTTTAGTCACTTCCAAGTTTTCCACGATTTCCGCAATCATCTGTTGCGCCTGCTGTTGTTGCGACGACCCCAGCGTTTCCGTCATTAAAGTCGCCAGCCCCAGCACGAACTCGCACTTGACTACATTCTTGGTCACCACCTGATGCCCCGAATGTAGATGCCGGTTGGTGGCGAGCTGCAAGTTGTTGCACAACTCCACATCGCCCAGCAGAAACACCCGCTCCCATGGCACTAATACATGGTCGAAAAACGCCACGGCGTCCATTTCCTCAAACCGCGCCCCCAAGGGATGGTCGAAACGGGAGCGTCCGTAATCGAAACTTTCGCGGCACTGAAACCGCAAACCCGGCGTATTGTTGGGCAGGGCAAAGGCGAAAGAATAACGTTCCGGCGCCTTGCCCGGCAACTGGTGCGAGGTAGTAGGATACAGCGCGATTTCCTCCGACAACGGCGCCAGCGTAGCCAGCACCCGCGCCCCATGCACCACAATACCGGCGTCCGTTTCCTTTTCCACCGCCAGGGCCACATCCGTGCGATCTTCCAGCGGCGTGGCCCCCGGCGCCCGGCTGCGTTGCAAATTCAGCAAGGTATGGGTCAGCACGAGGTCATTTTCCCGCACGTATTCGTAATAATTCTTGATGTTATCCTTGAACTCCGCCCGGTTTTGCGCGAAATAATCGCCGGCCGCCGCCATGGCCATTATGTTGACATTCATAAAATCCGGGCTGCGCCCCATCATCCCGAAAGTGGCCCGCGCCCAATGCCGCATCTGCGCCCGCCGCGCCGCCAAATCGGCCATCGTGCGCGGCAGTATGAAGGATGTCCCCACCCGGTCGCCGGTGGTGGGCGACACATAAGTCATCTCATCGCGGATGTCCGGCTGGTGTTGCAGATCATACAGCCGCGCCAGCGACTCCACCCCGCCCCGCAACGCCGGGTGCGCGGTAACATCCTTGACCCGCTCCCCGTGCAGGTAAACCTCCGGCCCGTTTTCCCGCAGATTGGCAATGTACTCCGCCCCGTTCCTGGCTGGCATAACGCCCCCCTAAATTCGCAGGCTGCCATGATATGATATGAATAGTAACACGCCCGGCCCATCCCGTCACGCCCGCAACCCCCAATTGATAATTAGGCCAACATAATGTATCATACATCCATCCAACCCCGGCAGGAGCTTGCCCGATGTACATAATCATCGCCCCGATCCAAATCAGGGAAGGCCACAAGGAACAATTTATGCAGGCCATCATCGAGGACGCCAAAGGCTCGGTGAACGATGAGCCGGGCTGCCTGCGTTTTGACGTAATCCAGGACGCCGGCGACGAAAACCGGATCTGGCTCTATGAAGTCTACCAGGACGAAGCGGCCTTTCAAGCCCACACCCAAGCCCCCCATTTCATAAAATTCCGCGACGCCACCGCCGACATACGGGTGGAGGGCATCCAGGGCGCCGCCCGCGGCAGCGTCAACATCTGGCCCCCCGATGCCGAATGGAAATAACCCCCAACGCCCCCTAGCCCACAAGGTGGGGGGCAGGGTAAAAGGAGACGCCCGATGTACGTAATAATCGCCCCGATACAAATCCGCGAGGGCGCCAAAGAGCAGGTGGTTGAAGCCTTGATTCCTAACGCTCAAGCCGCGGTCGCAACCGAACCCGGCTGCCTGCGCTTCGACGTAATTCAGGATGCCGGCGACCCCAACCGGCTATGGGTCTACGAAATTTATGTAGACGAAGCCGCTTTTCAGCATCACACCCAAACCGCCCATTACCAAAAAGCCATCGCAACCATCGGCCCCAACCGCGCCGACGGCGGGCTTCAGGGCGCCGCCCGCGGCAGCGTCAACATCTGGCCCCCGGATGCCGAATGGCAGTAACGGATTCATCCCCCAATCCCCTAGCACAAGCGAGGCCAATACAATGCCGAAAACCATCCTGCAAAGCGACGCGGTAGCCGTGCCGCGCGGCATAATGTCCCAGGGCGTAGCCGTCCCGGCGGGCCGGATGATCTTCGCCTCCGGCCAGGTGGCCCGCGATGTTGACGGCCAACTGGCCGGCCGCGGCGACATCCGCGCCCAAACCCGCAAGACGCTGGAAAACCTGCAAGCCGTGCTGGCCGAAGCCGGCGCGACGATGGACGATGTGGTGAAAGTAACCGTGTTCGTAACCAACCTTTCCGAACACTTCGCCGCGATCCACGAAATCCGCGCCGAGTTTTTCACCTCCGACTACCCCGCCAGCACCTTGGTGGAAGTAAGCCGACTGGTAGACCCCGAAATGCTGATCGAAATCGAGGCCATCGCGGTGACGCCGTAGATGCCAAGGGCCGGGGCGTATTGTGTTGCGCCCCGGCCGCCGATCCGTTACATCCCCGGGCGCCTATCCCCGGTTAGCCGCGGCCGCGATAGCGTCGGGAACCAAATCCGCATCCCACGGCCCCGGGAAATTCCCCTGCGGACGGTCGCCGCTCATAAACAGGTTATCCTGCCGGTGCCACTCGGCCCGCGGCGTTTCGTAATACACCTCAATGCCGTTGCCGTCGGGATCCTCCAGATAAATCCCCAGCGACAGCCCGTGATCCGAAACCCGCTTTACCGGGACATCCTTCGCCTTCAGATTGTTGTAGAAATCCGCCAAGTCGTCCAGACTGCCCATCCGCCAAGCCATGTGATTCAGCCCCACCTGCCCGGCGCGGGGGCCCTCAGCCCTTTCCCCTACTTCCATCAGCGCGATTTCGTGCGACTCGTTGCGGTTGGCGGACATAAACGCCGCCCGGCCCTCCTTGAAATCGTAAGTGTGCAGCCCCAGCACCGCCTCGTACCAATCCCGCGCCTCTTTGGCGTTGCGCACATAAATGTTCACGTGTCCCAGATAGCTGGGTGTGTATCCCATAACATCCCCCTTTTCCTGGCGGTTTTGCGCCCTGAAATTACCATAACCCGCCCAAATCCGCAAGACCGGGAAATCCCCGGCAAATAAACGCGCAGCCCTTTCGGGAAACCCATTCCCTGCCGGATTGCGCTATACTAACCTCCGGTAATCGCCAAAATATCGGCTATCCCCCCGGAGGCTTGGCGTGGCGACATTCGTGCTGGTTCACGGCGCCTGGCATGGCGGCTGGTGCTGGAGCAAGGTAGCCCCGTTGCTGCGAAAGACCGGCGCCGCGGTATACGTTCCTACCCTGACCGGCTTGGGCGAGCGGGCGCACCTGACCGCCTTGCTGCCGCCCGCCCAAGTGAACCTCGACTTGCACATCCAGGACATCACCCGCCTGCTGGAATTTGAGAACATCCAGGACGCCGTTCTGGTAGGCCACGCCTACGCCGGAATGGTAATCACCGGCGTCGCCGAAGCCGCTCCCGACCGCCTTGCCCATCTGGTATATATCAACGGCGTGATACCCGCCGACGGCGAATCGATGGCCGACCAGCTAACCCCGGTGCGCGGCCCCGATTTCGCCGCCTGGGTGCGCGGCCACATCGACCGCGGCGAGGGCTACCTGCCGCCCCCCGCCACCCCCGACGAACTGGGCCAACGCTGGGGCATCCCCGACCCCGCTGACCGCGAGTGGATGTTTGCCCGCGTAACCCCGCAGCCGGCCGCCGCGATGGCCGCCCCGGTGCGTATCGGCAACCCCGCCGCCCGCGCCATCCCCCGCAGCTTCGTCGCCGGCGATGAAGCCGGTTTCCAGCCGGTAGCCGACCGCGCCCGGCAAGCCGGCTGGCCCATCTACAACCTCGACTCCGGCCACGACCCGATGATCAGCCATCCCCGCCCGCTGGCCGAAATCCTGCTGGGCATAGCCGCATCCTTCTAAAACTCACCCCAATAAAGGAGCCGCAACAATGGACGGAGTCAAAGCCCTAGTATTCGACGTTTTCGGCACCGTGGTCGACTGGCGCACGTCCGTAGCCCAACACGCCGCCGCCTTCGGCGCCGCCCACGGCATAATCGCCGACTGGACCGCTTTCGCCGACGGCTGGCGCGGCAAATATCAGCCCTATATGGGCAAAGTCCGCTCCGGCGAACTCCCCTGGACCAAGCTGGACACCCTGCACCGTATGGGCTTGGTGGAACTGCTGGGCGAATTCGGCATCACCGGCATCAGCGACGCCGCGATTGACGAACTCAACCTCGCCTGGCATCGCCTCGACCCCTGGCCCGACGCCCCCGCCGGCCTCGCCCGCCTAAAGGCCAAATACATCATCGGCACAATGTCCAACGGCAATGTAGCCCTGATGACCAACATGGCGAAATACGCCGCCCTGCCCTGGGATGTAATCCTCGGCGCTGAACTGGCCCAAGCCTACAAGCCCGACCCGAAAACCTACCTCACCGGCGCCCGACTGCTGGGCCTGCCGCCGCAGCAAGTGATGATGGTAGCCGCCCATCAAAACGACCTCTTGGCCGCCGCCGCCCAGGGTCTGAAAACCGCTTTCGTCCCCCGCCCGATGGAATTCGGACCCGTCCGCCAACCCGACCCCACGCCCGACCCGTCCTTCGACCTAGTAGCCGCCGACTTCCGCGACCTGGCAACCCAAATGGGGGTCTAACCCGCCCCGCCATCCCCGTCATCCCGCCCCGAAAACTGCGGCAACCGCCGCCGGAAACTCCCATCCCGATCGGCGATCGACTCCAAGTCCTCAAAAGGCCAACCCGGCGTAACCGTTCCTTGATAAGCCATATCCCGAAGCCGCCGGGCGTACCCCAGCGCCAACTCATCCGCCAGCCACGGCGTATTGTGCAAGCCTTTCTTGCCCTCGGGCTTCAGCGCGGCCCACACATCAGCTAGTTCCGGGTGCTTTTTCAGGAAATGATACTCGAAATCCTCGATTTCAAGTCCATGCACCTCGCCGGTTTCGCCGTCAAAGCGGATGAGCAGATCGCAATCCGCATCCGCGTCGATTGACGTCCCGCAAGTGTTGTTTACAAACAAGAGCAGCAACGTGTCGATCTCCAAGTCGTCATCCAGAACCCCGGTATACCAATACGCAACCTTGTGGATTTCCGGCCAGATCAACGATGGAACATAAGGGCGGTAAATTTCAACCGGGTAGGCTATCTGGTTATGCCGGGCCTTGTCCATATCACCGTTTCCCCCCTTTTGATATTTCGCCGGTAGTAGGCCGTGACGATCCGGCCAAACCTTTGCCCCTGGGCCGGGTAATCCGCCACCACCAACAGAAACTCATTCGTGTAAGGCGCCCGGAGCACCAACGGGCGGTAATAAATCCTGCGGTTGGGGCGTCTGCCGGATTGAGCGACATAATAAGGATCGCGCAGCGCGGTAATCACCGCCCCTTGCTGCCCCGCCATATAACCGTGCCCCGCAAGGATATGCCCCACCCACCACTGATGCGAGCAACGCAACGGCACGCCCCGATAATCAACCGTGTCAAATTCGCAAGCCATCCCGTCTATAATACCACAACGCCGGAAACTTAACCCCGTCGCGGCGAAGCCCGCCGCCGCCGGAAACTCCCATCCCGATCGGCGATCGACTCCAAATCCTCAAAAGGCCAGCCCGGCGTAACCGTCCCTTGATAAGCCATATCCCGAAGCCGCCGCGCATACCCCAGCGCCAACTCATCCGAAAGCCACGGCGTATTATGAAACCCATCCTTGCCCTCGGGCTTAAGCGCGGCCCATCCATCAGCCAGCTCCGGGTGCTTTTTCAGGAAATGATACTCGAAATCGTCAATTTCCATCCCGGCGACAACCCCGGTCTCTACATCGTACCGGATGCGTATATCGCCATCCCCATCCGTTTCGATTGACGCGCCGGATCTGTCGTCCACGAACAGCATCATCAGACTGTCGGTATCCACCCCGTCGTCCAGCAACCCGGTATACCAATACCTGGCCCTTTTGATTTCAGGCCACTTCAGCGAGGGAATAGATGAACCATAAACCTCAACCGGGCAATCTATATCCTGATGCCTGGTTTTGTCCATATCAAGGTGTCCCCCATTCTGATTCTTTGCCTGAAGTAGGCCGTGATTACCACCCTGAACTGCCGCCCCCGCTACGAAGCCCGCCGCCGCCGGAAACTGCCATCCCGATCGGCGATCGACTCCAAATCCTCAAAAGGCCAGCCCGGCGTAACCGTCCCCTGATAAGCCATATCCCTGAGCCGCCGGGCGTACCCCAGCGCCAACTCATCCGCCAGCCAGGGCGTATTATGAAACCCATCCTTGCCCTCGGGCTTCAGCGCCGCCCACCCCGCCGCCAATTCCGGGTGCTTTTTCAGGAAATGATACTCGAAAAGCTCGATTTCGATCCCCGCCACCTCGCCGGTTTGGTCATCATAGCGGAGCATCATATCGCAATCCTCGTCCGCCGGGATGCTGGACGAATACCGGTTATCGACAAACAGCAGCAACAGGCTGTCGGTGAATAGGTCATCATAATCGTCATCCTCCAGTATGCCGGCGTACCAATACATCACCCTTTTGATTTCCGGCCACTGGAAAGGCACAATCTCCATCGGATAATAAATCTCCACCGGGTATTTTATGTCCGCGCGTCCGATATTTCCCATATCAAAGTATCCCCTTTTAGTATTGTTTGGTTCTTGTAGGCGGTGATCACCCGGCCGGGCCTGCGGTCGCCCGCCGGAAATTTTACCACCACGATCAGGAAATCCTGCGTGTACGGGGGCGAAAGCACAAGCGGGCGGTAATACAACTTCAGCCGCCGGTCTCTACCGCTCTGATAAACCAGATACGGGTCGCTCAAGGCAGTAACCACCGCCCCTTGCTGCCCTGCCATATAGGGATGCCGCCCCAAGATATGCCCATCCCAGCGCTGATGCGCGCAACGCACCGGCACGCCCCGGTAATCAACCGTGTCAAATTCGCAAGCCATCCCGGATATGGTAACATAATAACCGCCCGACAGCCCAACCCCAATTTCGCCCGATAAGGACAAATCAGCTATGCCGCGATACGGAGTCCGCCTCGAAAACGACCCATCCCTCACCCCCCAGGACTTGCAGGAACTCGGCGCCCTCGCCGAAAACTTGGGCTACGAAACCGTCTGGGCGCCCGAGGGCGGTGGCCGCGATTCCCTTACCGCCCTGACCGCCATCGCCCTCCGCACCCAGCGCGTGCGCCTGGGCACCGGCATCCTGCCCGTCTACGCCCGCACCGCCGTCAACACCGCGATGGGCGCCGCCGGAATGGCCGCGGTGTCTGGCGGACGCTTCATCCTCGGCCTCGGCGTCGGCCACCGCCCTACCGTGGAAGGGCGCGACGGCGTGCCGTTCCGCCAGCCCATCGCCCGCCTGCGCGAAACCATCGCCATCGTCCGCGGGCTGCTGAACGGCGAAACCGTATCCCGCCGCGGCCGCCACTTCAACGTCGCCGCCGCAACCCTCGGCGGCGCCGCCCCCCCGGACCACGTTCCGATCTACATCGCCGCCCTCGGCCCGCAGATGCTGGAGCTGGCCGGCGAAATGGTCGACGGCGTGCTGATGAACTGGACCGCCGAAAGTTTCATCACCGAAGCCGCCGCCCACGTCCGCCGCGGCGCCGAAAAAGCCGGCCGCGACCCGGCGGAGATCGACATCGCCGGCTACGTCCGCGTCGCCGCCGGCGGCGATGAAACCGCGGTGCGCGATTCCCTCCGCGGCCAGATCGCCCGCTACGCCAGCAACACGTTCTACCGCAATTTCTTTGAGCAAACCGGGTTCGGCGCCGAAATGTCCGAGGCCGCCAACGCCCTGGCCGCCGGCAACCTCCCCCGCGCCGCCGACGCCATCACGCCCGAAATGCAAGACCAGGTAGCCGTAATCGGCAGCCCCCAAGCCTGCCGCGCCGCCCTGGAGCGCCGCCGCGCCGCCGGACTCCAGCTCCCGGTAGTCGCCCCCTTCGCCATCGGCGACAACAAAGAATCCCACCGTCAAGCCATCACCGCGATGGCCCCCCAGAATTAAATCCGCCCCCAAGATCCCGGAAAACGCAGAGCGTTATCGGTTTGATCCAACCTCTGCGTTTTCCGGTATAATATCCCGTATCCATTGACCGGAGTTGACTTGATAATGCACGGCATTTATTGCAAAACGACAACCTTTCCGCTTAAATGCAAACACTGCCAGCAACAAATCTTTTTCTTTTCCTGCGATTGCGGCTCGCGGGTTTTGTTCGATGATCTGGGCCCGCCCTGGCCGATGCACCATTGCGGAACGCCGAGCCCTAACCCCGCCCCGTATCAACCATCCAGCATAGGCGCCCCCAGCGGCGTCAATGTATATCACAAAAGCAACAACAGCGCCGGCCTTTTACCGGGCTTGCAGAACGCCGCCGATTTCATAGCCCCCGACATAGTTAAGCGCGTCAACGAAAGCCAAAACAAGGCGCGTAACACGATGTCCATTGAGCCGATAGGTTCAACCAACGCCGAAATCATCGGCATTGTCCGGGAAATATCACGCCCCAATTTGGAACGGCGGCACGGATTGGAACGCAACTCCATAGGGTTCAGCGAACTGGCGAAGATCATCGGCGACCCCGACCCGGTACAGATTACGGTGCAAGTGGACGAACTGCCCAACGACCCGGACGCGATCGACTATTCCGGCTACACTTTCCTGTCGCCCCGAAACCCGGACACCCGCGGCATTACCAAAGGCGCAGTGATCAGCGCATCCCTGACGCCGCAGGAAACGCTGAACCGCATCAAGTTCTGGCTGGGCCAAAAAATCGAAATCATCATCCCCTAATCCCGCAAACTTCCGCCACCAACTCGTAACTGCGGCGGCGGTCGGCGTAATCGTGGCAGATGGTCACGATGCTCAAGTCATTAGTCTGATACATTTCTGCAATATCATCCAGCCCCGCCTTGACTTGCGCCGGATCCCCGTCAATGCATACTTGAGCGTACTGTTGCACGAAGCGGTATTCATCCGGGCTGTACTGATACGCCAATGCCTCGGCAACGCTGGGAATCCCCTTGGCCCGGCCGGTGATGTTCTGCAAACGCGCCAGATTCCGCGGCGCCGCCAAACGCCGCGCTTCCGCCTCCGTTTCGGCGCAGACCACGTGAACCCCGACATTCACCTTGGGCGCCGCCAGATACTCCGACGGCTGGAAATGCTCCCGGTAATTGGCGGCGATGGCCGTCCCCTCCTCCACCGCGATGCCGAAAAAGTGGGCGTAGGCGAAAGGCAGCCCCAACTGCGCCGCCATATACGCGCTTTCGTAGCGCGAACCCAGCAGCCACACCTCCGGCGCCGTCGCCGGTTCCCGCTCCGGCCCCGCCTGCACCTGCGAAAAGATATGCCCATCCTGCATTTCCCCCCGCAGATACCCCAGCAAGTCCACCACCTGCCGCGGGAAATGCCGTATTTCCCGCGGATGCCCCGGAAACGCCAGCGCCGCCGCCGTCATCTGGTCGCTCCCCGGCGCCCGCCCGATGCCCAAATCGATCCGCCCCGGATGCAGCGATTCCAGCATCCGAAAATTCTCCGCCACCTTCAGCGCGCTGTAATGCGAAAGCATCACCCCCCCGCTGCCCACCCGGATCCGCCGAGTCCGGGCCGCCACATGGCCGATCAGCACTTCCGGGCTGGTGCCGGCGAAATTGGGCAGGCTATGATGCTCCGCCAGCCAGTAACGGTGATAGCCCAGCGACTCCACCGCCGCCGCCAGCTCGATGGTTTCCCGCAAAGCGTCCCCCGCCGTAGCCCCGGCCCGCACCGGCGACTGATCCACCACGCTCAACAACAACCGCTCCCGCAAAGCCCCCTCCATACCCCAAAATCGCCGCCCAACCCCCCTAGTATACAACTTCCCCGCCCCCTTGCGCCCCGCCCTAATCCCCCCCACTCAATCCCACCACCCCCCAATCCCATCCCCAACCCCCCCAAATCCCCCTCCCCAATGCCCATAAGTCCCCTCTCCAATGCCCATAAATCCCCTCCCCCTCCGGGGGAGAGTTAGGGTGGGGGCGTCCCCCATCCCCCATTCATCCTTCGACAAGCTCAGGATGAATGCCCCCCCTTAAGCTCAGGATGAATGCCCCCCCTTAAGCTCAGGATGAATGCCGCCGATCCCCCGCCGCCAAACCTTGCGCCGCCAGCCCCAATCTGCTAAACTCCCCCGCAACAAACTCCCGATCTTATACCGAACAGGAGCACCCGAAAAAATGACAACTCCCATTCAAGCCCTGAAACTCGGGGGGGGGGGGGGGGGGGGGGGGGGGGGGAGATAGGAAATCCGCAACCCGCGCCCTAACCGCCCTAACCCTGATCGCCGCCCTCGCGGCCCTCATCCTATCCGTCTACGCCGCCGCCGTCCCCGCCGCGGCCCAAACCGCCACCGACTATGACGACGACGGCGACAACCTGATCGAAATCACCACCCTGGACCAGCTAAACGCCGTCCGCTGGGATCTCAACGGCAACGGCGTCCCCGACGCCGCCGCCAACACCACCACCTACGCCGCGGCTTTCCCCGGCGGCAACATCGCCGACACCAGCACGCCCTATATGGGTTGCGCCGCCGCCTGCATCGGCTACGAGCTGGACGCCAACCTGTACTTCGCCGCCGACCGCGTGGCCGTAACCTCCACCGACGCCTACCCCAACTGGACGCCCATCGGCCCCAGCTCCGGCACCGGCTACGCCGCCGAATTCAACGGCAACGGGCGCACCATCAGCCGCCTGACCATCACCGGCGGCGGCCGCGCCGGGCTGTTCGACACCCTAGCCGCCGGCGGCGTCATCCGGGATCTGGGAATGATCGCCCCCAGCATCACCGCCGGGCCGCCGGCCGGGCAACACATGGGCGTTATCACCGCCAGCAATGGCGGCACGATCACCGCCAGCTACGTCCAGGGCGGAACCGTCACCGCCACTGTCGCCAACACTTATGCCGGAGGGTTGTCGGGCGGCAATACCGGCACGATCCAGTCCAGCTATTCCACGGCGGCGGTCTCAGGACTCCCTAGCGTCCAAATCGGCGGGCTGTCGGGCGTTAGCGGCGGCGCGATCATCGCCAGCTACGCCGCCGGCCCCATATCCGGCGCCAGCCAAGGCGGCGGACTGGTCGGGTTGTTATGGGCCGGGGCCGCCACCATCACCGACAGCAACTGCGACACCTCCGTTCACAGCTCCCCTCGTACCTGCGTCGGGGGCTACAACGCCGGCGCCAGCACCAGCATCACCGGCAACCCCCACACCACCGCCGAACTCCAAGCCCCCACCGGCTACACCAATATGTACCGCAACTGGAACCGGGACGTAGACGGCGACACTTTCCCCGACAACCCCTGGAACTTCGGCACAACCACCACCTACCCCGCGCTGAAAACCCCCGCCCAGCGCCAAGCGGATTCCGTCGAGGACTACGACCAAAACGACAACAACCTGATCGACATCAATACCCTAGAGCAGCTAAACGCCATCCGTCACGACCTCAACGGCGACGGCCTCCCCGCCGCCGCCGCCAATTATCCCGCCTACGCCGGCGCCTTCCCCAACGGCGCTTTCGTCACCACCACCCCCGCCGCCCCCCGGATGGGTTGCCCCCAAACCTGCACCGGCTACGAACTAGCCCAACCCCTCGACTTCGACCGCGACGGCGACGGCCAAGTCGGCGGCACGACCACCAGCACCGACCCCTATACCAACTTCCGCCCCATCGGCGGCGACTACACCGCCACCTTTGACGGCAACGGCCACACCATCACCCGCCTGACCATCTCCGCCAGCATCGACGACAACCACGCCGGGCTGTTCGGCATCCTGCGGGCCAGCGACGCCGTGATCCGGGATGTCGGGCTCATCGACCCCACCGTAAGCGCCGGCGCCCAAAACGGCGGCGTCGGCGCCTTGTTGGGCGAACTCAATACCGGCAAGGTAATCGCCAGCTACTCCACCGGCAGCGGCAGCATCACCGCCACCGGCGAGGATGGCATTGCCGGCGGACTGGTCGGCAAGAACCGGGGCGCTATCGAAGCCTCCTATTCCACCATTTCCGTCAGAGGAACTATGGATTACACTAAAGTTGGCGGACTAGTGGGCAGCAACGTCAGCGGCGCTATCACCAACAGCTACTCCGCCGGCTCCGTATCCGTATCCGGCGGTCTCACCGACGCCCGAGTGGGCGGGTTTGTCGGGATTGCCATCAATGCCGCCAGCACGTTTGCCAACAACTACTGCGACACTCAAACCAGCGGGCAATCCGCCTGCATCGGTCACGAACAAAACAACCCCGGCGTCACCGTCACCGGCGTCGACACCGCCACCCTGCAAACCCCCGATACCTACACCCGCATCTACCGCCTCTGGAACACCTCGGTAGACAGCGACAACTTCCCCGACAACCCCTGGAATTTCGGCGCCACCACCACCTACCCCACGCTGAAAACCCCCGCCCAGCGGCAGGCGGTGGAGGACTACGACGACAACGACAACAACCTGATCGACATCGATAACCTGCACCAGCTAAACGCCATCCGCCATGACCTGAACGGCGATGGCCTGCCCGGCGCGGTAGGCAACTATCCCGCTTATGCCGGGGCGTTCCCCGGCGGGGATCTGGCAACCACCACCCCCAACAACCCCCGGATGGGCTGCCCCCAAACCTGCACCGGCTACGAACTCACGGCGAACCTAGACTTCGCCGCCGACGGCATAGCCGTAACCTCCACCGACGCCTACCCCAACTGGACCCCCATCGGCCCCAGCCCCGGATATGCCGCCGAATTCAACGGCAACGGGCGCACCATCAGCCGTCTCACCATCACCGGCGGCCGCCGCGCCGGGCTGTTCGACACCCTGGCCGCCGGCGGCGTCATCCGGGATCTGGGAATGATCGCCCCCAGCGTGAGCGCCGGGCCGCCGGCCGGGCAACACATGGGCGTGATAACCGCCAGTAATGGCGGCACGATCACCGCCAGCTACGTCCGGGGCGGATCCGTCACCGCCACTAACGCCAACACTTATGCCGGCGGGTTGTCGGGCGGCAATACCGGCACGATCCAGTCCAGCTATTCCACGGCAGCGGTCTCAGGACTCCCTAGCGTCCAAATCGGCGGGTTGTCGGGCGTTAGCGGCGGAGCGATCATCGCCAGCTACGCCGCCGGCCCCATATCAGGCGCATCCCAAGGCGGCGGACTGGTCGGGTTGTTATGGGCCGGGGCCGCCACCATCACCGACAGCAACTGCGACACCTCCGTTCACAGCTCCCCCCGGAACTGCGTCGGCGGCTACAACGCCGGGGCCAACACCGGCATCACCGGCAACCCCCACACCACCGCCCAACTGCAAACCCCCACCGGCTACACCAATATGTACCGCAACTGGAACCTGGACCTAGACGGCGACACCTTCCCCGACTACCTCTGGGATTTCGGCACAACCACCACCTACCCCACCCTGTACACTCCCAGCGAGCGCCAAACCGCCGCTGCCCGAGTCGTCGACTACGACCAGGACGACGACAACCTGATTGACATCACCAACCTGCACCAGCTAAACGCGCTGCGCTACGACCCCGACGGCAACGGCCTCCCCGACGATGCTGCCAACTATTCCGCCTACACCGGCGGCTACCCCAACGGCAACATCGCCGACAGCAGCACGCCGTATATGGGCTGCGCCGCAACCTGCATCGGCTACGAGCTAACCGGAAACCTGGACTCCGCCGCCGCGGTCTACCCCGGCTGGACGCCCATCGCGTCCTACCAGGCGACGCTGGACGGCAAGGGGTTTTACATCGCCGGCCTGGCGGTCAGCGGCGACCACGCCAACGCCGGGCTGTTCGCCGTCTTAACCGGGGATGCGGTAATCCGCGACTTGGGCCTCAAAACCCCAAGCGTCAGCAGCAGCGGGGCAACCGCCAACGCCGGCGCCCTAGTGGGCGACAACGCGGGGCGGATCACCGCCAGCTACGTTGAGGGCGGATCCGTAACCGTAACCGGCGCCACGCCCAACGCCGGCGGGCTGGCCGGCCGCAACACCGGCGACCTCCGCGCCGTCTGGTCCACCGCCGCGGTAAACGCCAGCACCACCGGCGCCGGCTTCGGCGGTGGGCTGATCGGCCGTCACTCCGGCAGCCTAAGCGTCAGCTACGCCGCCGGCCGCGTAACCGGCAGCGCCACCAGCACCGCCGGCGGCCTGATCGGCGACGCCAGCGCCGCCGTCACCGCCAGCTACTGCGACACCCAAGCCACCACGCAGGACAACTGCATCGGCAGGGCCGACCCCGCCACCATCACCGCCGCCGGCCACCCCACCGCCGCCCTGAAAACCCCCACCGGCTATACCGGCATCTACGAAAGCTGGAACATCGATCTGGACGGCGACGGCAACAACGACTACCCCTGGAACTTCGGAGAGGCCACCCAGTACCCGGCGCTGAACACCCCGACCGAGCGGCAGGCCCGCATCGAAGCCGGCGAGGACACCCTCCCCCCGCCCCTACCCCGCACCATCCCCCCCGAACCGGAGCGGGAATACGACCCGGCGGCGGATCACCCCGAAATCTACGCCAACACCGAGTACGAAATGACCGCCACCTGCCAAACCCACAACCCCGATCCCGAAACCGGCAACCCCCAAGCCGCAACCGTGACCTTCGATCTAGGCACCTACACCGGCCCGGTACTGCTGCACCTGTCCATCTGGCGCAACGGCCGCTATATGGCCTACGAAACCCAGGGCCTAGCATCGCCGGCGCTGGAGCGCGAAGGCCAACGCGCCACCGTGCGGATAGAAACCGACCCGGCCCAAACCCGTTTCCGCCTCGACGGCCGCCGTCACGGCCTAGCGTCCAACCTGCTGCTAGGCTACGCCAACTGCGACACCGACGATCCGTAGTGCCCAACCCCCTAGGGGCGCCCCTTGTGGACGCCCCCACACTATACCCAATCGGCAATTTCTCAACGCCCTGCTTTACGGTTCCGTTTGCTTGTGCCGGATGATGGTTAATGACTTTTGGCAAGCCGCTCCATCCTAGACAAGCAAGCGAAACTGCCAGGCCATCCGCTACGCCCACGACATCATTGCCCCGCTTTCAGAGGCGGGGTTTCGTTCATACAGATCGCGCTTTTTTGCGGGTTAGTCGGTCAGTTCGCGGACGGTGCGCTCTACCAGTTGCCAGGGTACGTCCTGGCGGACTACGCTGCGGCCGGCGGCCTCCAGCATTACCCAGCGGTTGGTTCCCGATTGCACTTTTTTGTCGAGGGACATTGCTTGCAGTACGTTTTCGGGGGGGACGCCGGGGGCGGTTACGGGGAGGTTGAAACGCCGGAGGAGGCGCTGCTGGCGGTCGGCTACCGCGGGGGGGAGGAGGCCCATTTCGCCGGCCATGCGGGCGGCGCCGGTCATTCCTACGGCCACGGCTTCGCCGTGGAGGAAGCGTCCGTATTCGGTGGAGGCTTCGAGGGCGTGGCCGATGGTGTGGCCGTAGTTGAGCAGGATACGGATGCCGAGGGTTTCGCGCTCATCCTGGCTGACTACTTCGGCTTTGATCGCCATGCTGCGGCGGATTACTTCGGTGGATATTTCGGGTTCTACATTCATCAGCGCTTCGGCGTGTTCCTCGAAAGTGTCGACTAGGGCGGCGTCGAGGATGAAGCCGTGCTTGATGGCTTCGGCCCAGCCTTCGGCCAGTTCGCGCTTGCCGAGGGTGGTGAGCGCGGCGGCGTCGGCGAATACGGCGCGGGGCTGGTAGAAGGCGCCGACCAAGTTTTTGGCCTGGGGCAGGTTGATGGCGACTTTGCCGCCAATGGAGGCGTCGACCATGGCGGCCATGCTGGTGGGGATTTGGATGAAGGGCATACCGCGCAGGAAGGTGGCGGCGACGAAGCCGCCGAGGTCGCCGGGGACGCCGCCGCCGACGCTGATGATGGCGTGGCCGCGCTCCGCCCGCCGCTCGGCCAGCCAGTGGTAGATGGCTTGGGCCAGCTCGAAGCTCTTGCTGGATTCGCCGGCGGGGATGATGAAGCAGTGGGCGGGGAGGTCTACGGCTTGCAAGGCGCGTTGCACTTGGCGTCCGTAGGGGTTCATTACGTTGTCGTCGGTGATGATGTAGGCGGCGCCGCGGACGCCGGCGTCGGTCAGGCGGGGGCCGAGGGTGTCGAGGATGTTCCAGCCGGCGACGACGGGGTAGGCGCCGGCGGAGTGGTGGACGGTGGCGGCTAGGTTGGGGTCGGCGTTGTTGTCGGGTTGGGGCATATTGTCGCTCCGTTTAGGGCAGGTTTATTCCGCATATTTTAATTATATGCGTTGCCGCTTCATCCGGTGTCAACCCGTCTGTTTCGATGGTGTGGTGGGCTTGGGCGTAGATGGGGGCGCGTTGGGTTAGGAGTTCGGTTATGCGCTGGGCCGGGTCGGGTACGGCTAATAGGGGGCGGATGGGGTTGCCGGCGTCTTGCTGGCGGATGCGGCGGAGGATGGTTTGGGGTTGGGTTGACAGGTGGAATACTAGGCCGCCGGATAGCATGGCGCGGCGGTTTTGGGGGTCGGCGAAGGCGCCGCCGCCGGAGGCGATGATTTGGCCTTTGGCGGCGCATAGGCGGGCGATTACTTGGCGCTCCAGGCGGCGGAAGGCGGGTTCGCCGTGGTCGGCGAAAATTTGGTGGATGGGTTTTTGGGCGCGGGCGACGATTTCGGCGTCGGCGTCGGCGAGGGGCCAGCCGACGGCGGCGGCGAGGGCGCGGCCGACGCTGGTTTTGCCGGAGGCCATGAAGCCTACCAGGATGATGTTGCGGGGGGGAGTGGTCATTTTCGGGCCGCCGGGGTTTGGGGGACTTGGGTGGTTGGGCGCATCCGCGAGTTTAGGGTGGTTGCGGTGTCGAATTATAGCACTTGCCGGCGGATGGGGTTGGGGCTCGGTTATTTCGGTTCCGGTTGGAATGCGTTGGCGGGTCTAGGGTTGGCTGGGCAGGGACAGCAGGGTGTCGGCCAGGTTTTCGATGCGATGGCGCTGGGGGATGCAGTCGAGCCAGGGCTGGGGGATGGCGGATGCGCCGTAGCGGGTGCCGAGGATGGCGCCGGCGACGGCGCCGTTGGTGTCGGTGTCGCCGCCGGCTTCTACTACTTCCCGCAGCGCGGCGTCAAAGCCGAGGGGGGTTGCGGCGGCCCATAGCCCGGCCTGCATCGCCAGGAGGGTGTGGCCGATGAGTTTCTGGTCTTGCCGCAGCCAGGCGCAGTCGGGGGTTACGGGGTTTCCGTGGGCGATGGCGGTTAGGATGTCGGCGGGGATGCCGTCGCGGGATGATTTTTCCAGCAGATCGGGGGCGCCGTCGGCAGCGGCGGCGGACATCAGGGCGGGCAAGTCGGGCGGGGCGCCGCGCAGCAGCAGGGCGATGACGGCGTTGATGATGATGCACGACCATTGGCAGGCGGCGGCGTAGTGGGTAACGGCGCAGGCGGCGGCGCTGTCGCTGACCAGCAGTTCCGGCTGGCGGAAGCGGGCTAGGGCGACGGGGGCGCAGCGCATCACGCCGCCGTTGGGCGATATGGGCTGTTTTTCGTAGACGATGCGGGCGGCTTCGGGCGGGGCGTTGCGCCGTAGTTGGTTGATGACGCGGTTGGTTAGATCGCCCATGCCGCGCCCGTTTTCGTCGGCCCAGGTTATCAGGCGTTGGGCGAAATCGTTGATATAATCGCCGCCGTTGGCTAGGGCTTCGGCCAGTTCTACGGTTTGGGCCAGGTCGTCGTCCATTGGGCGGTGGGCTTCGCGGGGGTCGATGCCGGTGATTCCGTCGGGATACCAGCGGGCTATTTCGTGATGCCATTGACTTTCCACCGGGAGGCCCAGGAGGTTGCCTGCGGCTAGGCCGAGCATTGCGCCGCGGGCGCGGGCGGACGGGTCGACGGGGGCATTGGCGGCATTGGCGGCATCAATCAGGGCGGCGATGTTGGGGGCGCGGGTGATGATGTTGGGATCATTCAACATATTTGAGTTCCTGCGGGGGGATTTTCGGTAGCAGGTGAATTGCCCGCGGCGAAACTTGACATTGCGCCGCGGGCTTTGGCGGCGGCGGCGGGGGTTGGTTGGTCAGTAAGGGCCGTCCCCAGGGGCGTATTTGCCGTAGCCGCCGCCGTTGGCTATGTATTGTTCCTCGGTTATTTTGGCGGCGAGGTATTCCCAGATGTTGTCGGCTCTTTCGGCGCGGTCGAAGTAGCCTAGCTCCTCCCAAGTGTATTTTATGAGGCTCCAGTCGGACAGTTCCTCGATTAGGGATTCGGCTTTGTCGAGGTATTGGACGGGGAGGGCGGGGTCGCCGAGGATGGCTACGCCTTCGGCTAGGGAGATGTAGCATTGGGGGGTGGGGTCGCTGAGGGTTTTTTCGGCTTCGGCGACGCAGCGGCGGGCCTGCTCCGGTTGGCCCATAGCGCGCATCCAGAATTTCGCGACTTCGATCCATTGGGGGATGCTGGACAAATCGGCGGCGATGGTTTCCGCCTTGGCGGCGCAACGCAATCCGAGTTCCCGCTGTTTTAATTCGATGGCCCAAATTTGGGCGATGTACAGCCAAGAGAGCATGGATTCGGACTGGTCAAAGTATTGGAGGGTGGCTTCGTCAAATTGCGGATACGCCCGCATAAAACTTGAGCAGTTTGCGGCGATGTTGTAGGATCGCCCCATACTTTCTTTCAGGGCTGCCACTTCGCCGGCCGCGTAAAAAACTATGGCGAACAGGGTTTCGATGTAAAGCGGCGTCGGCACCATCCGGTGGCCGATTACGTGACGAATGACATTGCCGGCGTCGTCCACTTCCTTGATCCGGTAGTCTACGGTAGCGACTCGGGGATCTTGGTAGGCTAAATCGATCGTCTTGCCCATGCAGCGTTTGGTGTCGTCCGCCAGCCGGAAATCCAGGGCCCAGCATTTGGTAATGTCGCCCCAGTGCCGGGCTTCATTGGCGGCGTTTTCCACTTTCGCCATTTCTCTTTTCGCCCGGATCCAAGGTTCGGGGGCGTCGCCGTCCCAATCTTGGGGGGCTTGCCGGAGGTAGGCCCGGGCGCGGGCCAGTCCGTCTTGTATCCGGCCCTCTTTTTGGGCTTCGCGGCTGCCTTTATTGCGTTTCCGGTTTGGCCGGTTTGGCAGTTCGGGCAAATTTGGCAGTTCCGGCAGGTTTGGCAGGTTGGCGGTCATTGGCGTTATTCCTCCATCCGCTTTGCGGGGGTTTTTGATTGGGTTGCGGTGTCAATTTGACGTTTACAGTTCTAGTATAAACGTGCGAAAGTGTCAAGCGGCGGCGGTCAGCGGATTTTGACGCTCCAATGGGGCGGAAAAGGGCGCGGCGGCGGGCTTGCCGGGGGCGTCGTTGACGGCCGGGCGGGTCCGCCGCCGGGTAGATGGGGATGTTTTGGGCGGTTAGCAGGTTGCGGGGCGCGGGGGGGCGGGGGCGTAGCCGGAGGCGGTGCAGAATTCGACGCGGTTGCCGTCGGGGTCGTGGATGAATAGGAAGGCTTGGCCGTCGTAGCGGACGCCCTGGCGCTCGATTTCGAAGCCGTTGGCTTCGAGGGTGGCGCGGGTGCCTTCGAAGTCCTCTACCTCGAAGGCGTGGTGGATGCGGTCGGGCTTGGCGGGGGCTTCTTGGGTTTCGATGAGGTGGACCATTATGCCGCTTTCCAGTTGCAGCCAGGTGATTTCAGGGTTGTCGACCTGGCTTTCGATTTGTTGGATGCCGAGGAGGTTGTTGTAGAAGTCCATGGCGCGGGCGGTGTCTTTGACCATTGTGGTTACGTGGTTGATTCTGGTGGTGGAAATCAGTCCGGGCATTGGGGGCCTCCTTTCGGGCGGGATGGGTTGGTTGATTATGCCATAGTTGGGGCGGGGGGGCTACCGGGTTGGGGCGCGGGGTTCGGTTTTCCGTCCGGGCGGTTGGCGGTTTGCGGGGTTGTGGTGTATAGTGCTGGCGAGATGCAGGCTCAAATTGCCGCGCTTGCCTGGCAGCGTGGGGGCCGGATATGGATAGGCAAAGGAAAAGCCCGATGGGATCCCCCTGGTATAGCCGCGCCGTGGTATTCATTGCCAGCACGACGGTGTTGCCCCTTACTGTGGCGCTGTTCCTTAACTCTAATTACGAGTGGGGGAAAATGGCGATCGCGGTTAGCCCTTTTCTGGTGGCGATCGTGGGGGGGTATCTGGGTCTTTGGCTAAGCAACCGGCTGGTGCGGTTGTTCGATGAATGACCGTTCGGGGGATTCCCGGAATTGGGCATCTTTATGCCTTGGCATCGTTACTATAATCAAGAGACGCAAAGGGCCGGATCCATAGTTACGGTCGCCTTTGTTTTGATACAAGCCTATGCCGCCGTGTCTGCTGTTTTTCTGATTCTGATTTACCATTTGTTCAGAGAAACACAAGGATGATGGGCATAACATTTGCCAGCCGCGGGTATTGGGGGCCTCCTTTCGGGGCGGGATGGGTTGGTTGATTATGCCATAGTTGGGGCGGGGGGGCTACCGGGTTGGGGCGGCGGCAGGGTTGGGAATCGGGTGATTTCCAAAGGCGGGGGCGTGTTATAGAATATGGGCAAGGGGCGAGCCGGGAATATCGCGGTGGTTCAATGCCGCGGCGGGGGGGCGGGTATTATGCGGAAGCGCGCTAGAATGAGGCGGACTAGGCGGGGGATGCGGGGGATGGGGCCGCTGGGGTTTCCCTGGTTTGACCACGGGGTTATGCTCACGGGTACGCTGGCGGTGGGGTCGCCGCTGGCCGTTGTTTGGCTAATGCGCTCCGGCGGGGAGTGGGATAAAGTCGCTTTGGCTATGACGCCTTACGCGGTTTGTATCGGGACGGGTTATCTGGGGTTGCTGCTGGCGCGTTGGGTGTCGCGTTCGATGGATGGATAATCGGCGGCGGGATAGCCGGAACTGGACCTCCGTTGGCATTGGCGTCGTGACCGTGGCTACTATTATGGCCGCGGCGACGGCGGCGGGGATTTTTGCGGCGCCGCAGCAGTGGTTTGCCGATGGACCGGGGCAGGGGCAGGATAGCTACCCGGAGGGGTTCAGGACGGTGACGGCGCTCTTGCCGGTGGCTAGTCTGATATCTTATTGGGGGGCTTTGTTTTTCGGGCTGATTGCCGCTTTTCGTAGGTCGCAGGCGTCACAAAAGGGCGAAGTCTTGAAAGCCGTCGTTCTGGTTTATGGGCAAGCCGGGACTGCCGTAGCAGCGGTCTTGTTGATAATTTTTGCCCGGTTGTTTTAGGGAATGGCCGCGGCTAGAGGGTGCTGCCGAGGGCTACCATGGCGACGCCGGCGACGGCTATGGTGGCGCCTAGGGCGAGCCAGCGGGTTATGTTTTCTTGGCGGGACAGGAATAGGGCGGCTAGGATTAGGGTGAATAGCGGGTTGGCGGATACTATGGGGGCTACGATTACCACGTCGGCGCGCTGGAGGGCTAGGTAGGTGCAGTTTACGCCGGTGGCGGCGGCGAGGCCCGATAGGGCGGCGAATAGCAGGAATCCGGGGGATTGGCGGACTTCGCGCAGTCGGGATGCCGCTTGCCGTCCGGCTACCGGGGCCATCATCAGCACTCCGAAAAATAGGCTTATGGTGGCTACTACCAGCGGCGAGGTGTAGTCTTGGGTTAGGCCCTTGACTACTACGTTGGTGGTGCCGTAGCAGCAGGCGGCGCCGAAGGCCATCAGGTAGCCTAACAGGGCGGCGCGGCCTGGTTGCCCGGCGGCGGCGGTTTCGGGGTTGGCGGAGTGGCGTTGGCGGCCGCTTTCCAGCAGGTTTTTGCCCAGGGCGGTGATTAGTCCGGCGACTACTACCAGCGTGCCGGCGATTACGATCCAGTGGGGGCGCTCGCCGGTGAGGGCGATGGCGAGGATGGAGGCGAATACCGCGGAGGTGCCGACGATGGCGCCGGCGCGGGCCGCTCCGATGCGCCCGATGGCGAGGAAGCTGAGGTTGCGTCCGCCGAGGAAGTTGAACGCCCCCAGCATCAGGCACCATAGCAGCACGATTAGGGGCAAGGCCCAGAAGTCGGGCAGCGCGAATATGACCGCCAGCATCGCCGATGCCAGGAAGCTGAAGCATAGGGATATGAAGGTGACCGGCAAGGGGCCGACCCGCTGCATTCCTACCCGGGCGAATATGGCGGCGCTGCCGAAGCCCATTAAGGCCAGGATGGCCAGTCCGATGGCGGTCATTGGGCGGCGGCTGGTTTATTGCGCGGTATATTCGTAGCCGGCCGTATATTTATAGTTGGTCGCATATTTATAGCTGGCCGCCGAGGGCTACGGCGGTGACCCCGGCTACCGCTACGATGGCGCCGATGGTTAGGCGCAGGGTGATCTGCTCCAGGCGGGATATAAAGATGTGGGATAGCAGCAGCGTCCATAGGGGGAAGGTTGCCATTATGGGGGCGACTACTACTACGTCGGCCAGTTGGACGGCGAATAGCAGGGCTACGATGGAGACGGTGGTGCTTAGGCCGGATAGGCCGACGAAGCCCATAGATTTCCAGTCGAAGGTTCGGACGGCGCGGTTGCGGGCGGCGATGATGCTTACGGCGGGGATTACGATGGCCATGGCGGCCAGCATACTCAGGGCGGTGATGGCGAGGGGCGAGTCGTATACGGCTACCGCTTGTTTCGCCAAAACGGTGCTTACGCCGGTGGCGGCGCCGGCGGTCAAGGCCATCAGGCAGCCTAGCAGGTAGCGGCGGTCGGCCCGCCAGCCCTCGGTTAGGGAGTCGCCGCTGGCTAGGAGCAGGCCGGCGATTACGCCGAGGGTGCCGACGGCAACCAGGGGGCGCAGGGTTTCGCCGGTGAAGGCGATGGCGAAAAAGGCGGCGAAGGGAACTTGGGATGATATGAACAGGGCGGTGCGCGATGCCCCGATCAGGCTGACGCCGGTGTAGGCGGTGGAACGCCCGACGGTGAATTGGGCGATGCCTAGGGCCAGGATCCAGGGGAGCGCGGCGGCGGGCATCTGGAAAAGGCCGGACGGGGTCAGGGCCAGGGATGCTGCCGTTACGCCGATGAAGCCTACGACTAGGGCTACGCCGATGATGGCGATGGGGTGGACGCCGGGCATTCCGCCCCGGGCCGATACGGCGCCGCCGCCGAGGCTGATGGCCGCCAATAGCGACAGCGCGATCGCCGCCATCGCCGGGCTATTCCCGTCCGGCGCGGGGGCGGGTGTCGGCGTTGGCGTTGACGTTGACGGGGGGATTGATGGATGTGTTGATGATTGACTGGAAAATCATTGCGCCGTCGGCGCCGCCCAGCAGTTGCTCGCAGCAGCGTTCCGGGTGGGGCATCATTCCGAGGATGTTGCCCTTTTCGTTGATGATGCCGGCGATGTTGCGGGCGGAGCCGTTGGGGTTGGCTTCGGGGGTGGGTTGTCCATTTTTGTCGCAGTAGCGGAATAGCACTTGGCCGTTGCGCTCTAGGTGGTCGAGGGTTTCGGGGGGGGCGTAGTAGTTGCCCTCGCCGTGGGATATGGGGATGCGGATGGGCTGCCCGGCGGGGGGGCAGGCGGCGGTGAAACGGGTATCGGCGCGTTCCACGCGGAGGTTGGTCCACTGGCAGAGATATTCCATCCGGCGGTTGGGGCGCAGGGCGCCGGGGAGGAGGCCGGATTCGCAGAGGATCTGAAACCCGTTGCAGATTCCGATGATGGTTCCGCCGGCGGCGGCGAATTGGCGCAGGGCGTCCATAACCGGCGAAAATCGGGCCATGGCGCCGGGGCGCAGATAATCGCCGTAGGAAAAGCCGCCGGGCAGGATGATGCAGTCGAACCCATCGAGGCGGCCGTCTTGGTGCCAGACATATCGGGCTTCCTGCCCCAGTACGGCGGTTAGGGCATAGTGGCAGTCGACGTCGCTCCAGGTTCCGGGGAAACGGACAATTCCGAATTGCATATATGCTCCCGGCTAATCCAGAGAATCGAGGAATTCGCCGGCGAGGCGGTTGACTTCGGCGCCGTCGGCTTGGCCGCGGACTTGGGGCATCAGGCGGCCCATCAGCCGGCCGCGGTCGCGGGGGCCGGAGGCGCCTACGTGGGCGGCGGTTTCCTGGATGATGGCGATGATTTCGTCGCGGGTTAGCTGGGGGGGTAGGTATTCCTCGAGGATGGTCAGCTCGGCGGCTTCTTTGTCGGCCAGTTCGTGGCGTTGGCCTTCGCGGAAAGCGCGGACGCTTTCGCGGCGGTCGTTGGCCTGCTTGGATACCACTTCGAGCATCGCCGGGTCGTCGAGGGTTTGGCGGCGCTCTTTTTCGGCGGCCTGCACCGCGAATTTGAGGAAACGGAGGGCGTCGACCCGCGGCTGGTCGCGGCGGCGCATTGAGTCTTTGATGTCGTACTCTAGGCGGTCTCTTAGCGTCATAATCGGTCTTGCTCCGGGGCGGATGGGAGTTGGCCGTCTCTATTCTAACCGTTGGGGGGCTTGGGCGCTAATTTTGGGTTGGGGGATGTTGGGTTCTGTTGCATTTGCCGGGTTATGCATCGAACAACCCCGGCCGCGTTGCCGCCGCCTTGTCGTTCAACCATAAAACCTCCAGCCTTTCCTTACCCTCGCCCTTGATTTGCCGGCGCCAAGCCGGGCGTGTAACCCAGCGCCAGCCCCGCAGATCCCACTCGTCGCCATAGCCCGACACGCCCCCGCGCCCTGTTGCGCCATTCGCACATTCGCCAACCCCACCCGGTCAAAATCCCGGACGGCGTAGCCGGTAGGATATGGCGGGTCAGCGTAGATTATGCAGGAATCCAGATCTTTTATCCGATTCAGCAGGATGCAGGCGTCAACGCATTCAAGCCGGACAGTTCGCGACCGGCTGGATCGGCGGTGAATTTCGTCACCGGTGTGATAGGCGATGGAGCTTATGGTCGGATTGAACCGCCTTTGCCAGTTGCCCATAGCGGCGTTATCGGATTGGATAACGCTTTGGTCGACCGCTATATGGAACGCCAATGCCCGGCGCATAGGCGGCAGGCTTTGATCATCCATAGCCGTTAGCGTCCATTGGCACTCGACGCGGGATTTGGGCGTTATTTCAACCAGCCCTCCGATCCGGCGAAGGGCTCGATATGGCAGGAATCGCTATCCCGCGGCAGATGAGAGGCGATCCATTCCGCTATCCCGTAGCCCCGCTTGCCGCCATAGTGGGGCAAGGTTCGATAATTCCCTATTTCGCTATCCCTCCCGATCCGCTAGACAACCTGGCAAAGGCAACGGAACAGGATGTTGGGGTTGCGGGTAGGATTGCCGGGATTGCCGGGTTTCGGTAAAATCGGCGGGGCGGTGCGGGGATGCCGCCGTTTGCGGGATAGTTGGTTAGTTGGGGGTGATTTCTGTTGACCGATGCTGCCGCCGGGTTTCCGCCGCCGCTGGGGCATGGGCCGCTGGAGGGGGTGAAAGTTTTGGATTTGAGCGAGGATATCGCCGGGTCGTTCTGCGCCCGTCTGCTGGCGGATTACGGGGCGGAGGCGCTGAAGCTGGAGCCGCCGTCGGGGGCGGCGCTGCGGCGGATGCCGCCCTTTGCCGGGGATGATCCGCACCCGGAAAAGAGCCTGTTTTTCTTGGCGCTTAATCTGAATAAGAAAGGGGCGACGCTGAATTTGGCCACCGAGGCGGGGCGGCAGCTTTTCCGGGAGCTGATTCCTCATGTGGATGTGGTGGTGGAAAGCTACCGCCCCGGATACTTGGCGGGGCTGGGGCTGGGTTATGATGCGCTGGAGGCGATCAACCCCGGCTTGGTGGTGACTTCCATTACCCCTTTCGGGCAGACGGGGCCTTATAGCGGGTATGCCGGGGAGGAAATCGTCAGCTATGCGATGGGGCTGATTATGAGCATCAGCGGGCGGCAGGATCGGGAGCCGCTGAAGCATGGCGGGTTTCAGGCGCAGTACGAGGGGGGGTTGAACGGGGCGGCGGCGACGGCGATGGCGCTGTTCATGCAGGGCAACACCGGGCAGGGGCAGCATTTGGATGTGTCGGTGACCGAGTGCGTGGCGTCGACGATGATGGCGACGCAAACGATGTATCCGTTCATCGGGGCGACGCAGGCGCGGCGGCGTCCGGCGGGCAGCAATTTCGGGCATCCGATGCCGTGTCAGGACGGGTGGATTATTGTGCAGACCGGGGGCGGGGCTACGTGGGAAACCATCGCCGACTTTTTCGGGGCGCCGGAGTTGCATGAACCGCGCTTTACGGATACCGCGGAGCGCAACCGCAACGGGGAGGAGCTGGATCGGATCGTGCTGGAGGCCATCAGCGGGCGGGGGAAGTGGGAGTTGTTTACCGAGGCGGCGCGGGCGCGGATGCTTTTCGGGCTGGTGCAGACGCCGTCGGAATTGGCGGAATGCCCGCAACTGGAATCGCGGGGGTTTTACCGGGAAGTGGAGCATCCGGTAATCGGACGGGTCAAGGTTCCGGCGGCGCTGTTCAACCTGTCGCTTACGCCGTATCAATATACCGGCCCGGCGCCGATGCTGGGTCAGCATAACCGGGAAATTTACGCCGACGGCTTGGGTTATACGCTTCAGGATTTAGCCGTGTTGCGGCAGACGGACGCTATTTGATGACGGATTCGCGGATGACGGACGCTAGGCTGCCCCTGGAGGGGATCCGGGTGCTGGATTCGACTTATGTATTCGCGCTGCCTTACGCCGGGGGGCTGCTGGCGGATATGGGGGCGGAGGTGATTAAGGTGGAGGGGCCGGGGCGGCCGGATGTTACCCGCACCGGGGGGTATTCGGGGGTTTTCGCGGAGAATGATTTGGGGGAGGATTGGTGGAACCGGCCGTCGACTTATAATCTGATTCACCGGGGGAAGCAGTCGCTTACGCTGGATCTGACCGATGCGCGGGGGCGGGATCTGTTCCGGGAGTTGGTGAAAATCAGCGATGTGGTGATGGAGAATTTCACGCCGCGGGTGATGCGGAATTGGGGGCTGGATTATCCCAACTTGCGGCGGCTGCGGCCGGATGTGATTTTGGTTTCCAATACGGGGTACGGCCACGGCGACGGGCCTTATTCGGGGTATCCGGCGCAGGCGACGACGCAGGAAGCGACGCATGGGCATTGCTGGGTTACGGGGTATGCGCCCGGCGGCGGATCGGGCGCGGGTTCGGATTGGGATAACAGCCCGGCCAAGGCGGGGGCGTCATTCGTGGATTTTTTGTCTACCTGGACGGCGCTGTTCGCTATCGGGGCGGCGTTGCGCTACCGGGGGCGCACCGGGTTGGGGCAGTGGGTGGATCTCGGGATGTATCAGGCGGGGGTGATGTTTCTGTCGGAGTATGTGCTGGATGCGGCGGTGAACGGGCGGGACGGGGGGCGGATCGGCAACCGGCATCCGTGGCGGGCGCCGCAGGGGTGCTATCCGGCGGCGGGGCCGGATCGGTGGGTTACGCTGTCGGTGGGGGATGATGCACAGTGGGCGGCGATGTGCCAAGTGATGGGGCGGCCGGAACTGGCGGCGGATGGGCGGTTCGCCACCATTTCCGCCCGCCGCGAAAATCACGATGCGCTGGATGAGATCATCGCGGGGTGGACGGCGGGCATCGACCGCTACGATGCGATGCACGCGCTGCAAGGGGCGGGGATTCCGGCGGGGCCGGTGCTTACGGGGCGGGATGTTCATTATGACCCGCATTTTCGGAGCCGCAATTTTCTGGAGCGGGTTAAGTATCCGCCGGAGCGCCATTTGGGGGAGCGGCCGTTCATCGGGCGGCCGTACAAGTTTTCCAAGAGTCCGTTGCGGATCCAGGGGCCGTCGCCGGCTTTCGGGCAACATAATGCGGCGGCGCTGCAAGGGCTGCTGGGGGTGCCGGAGGGGGAGTACCGGCGGTTGGCGGAGGATGGGGTGATCGCCACGGTGCCGACGACGGGGGAGCCGTCGCCGGTGACGCCGCCGGGGGAGGCGCTGGAGCGGGGGGTGATCGCGGCTTGGGATGCGGATTACCGGGAACGGCTGGGGCTGGGGGGGTAGAGGGAATGGGATTCCTTTGCAGGGGTGAATGGGATTCCTTTGAGGGATGGGGTACGCCCCCACCCTAACCCTCCCCCGGAGGGGGAGGGGATTTTTTGTTGGTAGGGGAAAGGGATTTTTTGTTGGTGGGGAAAGGGATTTTGGGTTTTTCCGCCGTTAGGGGGCGCGGAAGTCGGACATCCAGATTTGGCCTTGGGTTGGGGTGTGCTGGCCGGTGCGGATGCGGGCTATTTGGTAGGGGGGTAGGGGGATGGTGGCGAGGCATCTTTCGTTGCGGGCTTCGCCGTAGTCGGGGAAATCGAAATCGAGGTTGTCGAAGCCGGGGGCTTGGCGGTCGGGGGGGAGGTCGTCGGGGTTGGCGGGGATCAGGTGCAGGAAAAAGCGGGCTTGGGTGTCTTGAGGGGCGCAATCCTCTTTGAGGTAGTGGAGGCTGTCGGGGCTGATGTAGATGTCATATAGGGCGCGGGCGGCGGGTTTGCCGTATTCGCCGGCGGTGATGGCGTTGTAGGCGGCGCGGAAGGGGTCGGGGGTGTGGGTGATGTCGGTTTTCAGGCTGGCGAAATCGCCGCCGGTTAGCTCGGTAGTCCATACGATAACGTTTTCGCCGGAAATGTATTGTCCGGTGCGGATGCGGGCGATGTCGTAATCGGGCAGCGGGGCTACCGCCTGGCACTGGCCGCCGGTGACGGCGCCGTGTTGCGCTAAGGTGAAGTCGCGGTTGTCGAAACCGTATTGCCGGCGGTCGGGGGGCAGGTCGGCGGCGTCGGCGGGGAATAGGTGCAGATAGAATTTCGCGGCGGCGTCGGCTGGGGCGCAGGGGCGCTTTAGGTAGATCAGGGAGTCGCCGTCGCGATAGACGTCAAAGGCGGCGGTGTTGAACAGGCGGAAGATCAGGCCGTCGTCCAGCTCGGTGATCAGTTCCAGGCCGGGGGTGGCCCGCATTTGGGCGGGGGTGTAGTCGTAGAGGGTATCGCGCCAATCCTTGAACCAGATTACGGAGGAGCCGCTGGGGGCGGCGGCGAGCCATTGGGTTAGCTGGGCTTGGCTGTCGGCGGATCCGGGGGGGCCGGCGGCTACGGCGGCGCCGGCGGGGCGGCTGCGGGGGGCGAGGTCGTAGCTGGCGGCGACGTCGTTGTGGAAATACACGAGGAGGGGTTCGTTGCTGTAGATGTAGCCGTAAAGGGCGTTATCGCGGATGTATTGCAGGGTTTCGGAATCGCGCCAGGGGGGGGCGGCGAAATTGGGGTAGCGGCCGGGGGCGTCGGCCAATGTTATGGCGCGGGCGTTGACTACGGCTTGGGCGGCGACCCATAGCGACAGGGCGGCGATCAGGGCGGCGGCTAGGGGGATGGGGGCGGGTATTGCTTTTTGGATGCGGGTGGTTATAAAGGCTTTGATTGACGGCGGGGCGTTGGGGTTTTCCGCGGATATTGTCTCGTTGGGGCGGGTTACAAGTTGATCCAGAGTGTACACCGCGGTGATCAGCAAGGGGATGTATAGAGGGGTCAAGAATCTGGGTTGCAGTCCGTCGTAGGTGTAGCCCAGCATCATTGCGGCCAGTAATAGCGCCAGGTATACCAACGTGAAGCCGCCGAATAGGTAGCACGGGCGCCAGCCGGACGGGTTGCGCTTTTCCGGTAGGTTTTTGATGAATAGGCAGGCGGACGGCAATAGTACGGCGGTTATAAACAGTAGCAGAGACAGGGCGGCGGCGGCCATTGATAGGTAGTCAAAGGTTTGCCATTGTTCGGGGGATTGCAGTTGGGTCCATTCCCACAGGTTTTTAATTATTTCCCATAGCAGGGCGGGCAGGGAATAGTCTACGGGCAAGGGATTGCCGGGGCTGGCGTCGAGGAATACATAAATGTTCAGCAGCCATAGGGCGGTCGGCGCGGCGGCGATGAGGGCCAAGACGGCGGCGCGGCGGGCGCGTTGGGGGATGGTTGCGCCGCGCTGGGATAGCAGCAGCAGCGCCACGGCGATGGGGGCGGCGACGCCGATGTAGCGGGTCTGCCAAGCCAGGGCGCAGAACACCGCGGCCCAGATCAGCGATGACGTCCGGCCGGCGGCGAGGAATTGGTCGGTCTGGATCAGGGCGAGGATGGTCAGCAGGATGAAGGCGGGGCCGGCCATCGCCCACGCGGCGAGGCCGGCGAGGGGGATGGCTAGGGCGATGGCTAGGGCGGCCCATAGGGCTAGAAAGGGGGATTTTAGGCGATTGCGGAGGTATTGCCCGGCTAGGAATACGGTTATGCCGAAAATTATGGCGTTGAGGGGGCCGGCGGCGTCTAGGGGGTCGAAGATCCCCAAGCCGGCGGCGGCGAGGATTAGGGGGTATACGGGGGGCCATTCGGTGATGTTGATGCGGCCTTCGGGGATGGCTTCGTAGATGGCAAAGCCCTGCCCGGCCAGTAGGTTGCGGGCTTCGGAGATGTAGACTAGGGAATCCCAGCTCAAGGCGGCGCCGTAGGATGTTTGCCGGGCGATTACCAGCGCGGCGCCCAGTATGGCGGCGGCGGCGATTAGCAGGGTGAGGCCATCGGGGCGCCGGCGGGCGGCGGGCGGGGCGATGGGGGGTGGGGGCGGTGTCATGGGGGGATTATAGCATAAGGGGCGGGGGTTCGGGCGGGAGTTGCGGTATGCCGTGGGTGGCGGCGTGGCGGGCGATTTCTTGGGCGGCGTATTGGATGGCCTCGAATAGGTCGACCAGTTCGCTGGTGGTGTTTACGTAGAGCAGGCCGTGGTCGGCGTTGTATTGGCGCAGTTGTTCGAGGGTCATCCGGTTGCGCTTGATGCCGTTGCAGGTGCGGTGGAGCAGGGCTAGGTTGTAGAGTTCATCGTCGCCGGCGACGCCCTCGGCGGCGCGGCGGGCGCGGATGTGGTCCACTTCCAGCAGGGTTAGGTCCAGGGAGCCGTTGGGGCGTTGGGGTTGGTAGCCGCAGCCCCAGCATACCGGGCCGAAGCGGTGGATCAGCAATTCTTTGGCGTCATCCTTGCTGATGCGGCCGGACCAGTTGGCGGTTTGGGTGGGGGAGCGGCGGCCCGGTTGCCGGGCGGCTAGTTCGTGGGCCGGGGTGGGGTCGGCGTCGGCGCGTTGGGGCAGTTCGTGGGGGCCGATGATTTGGGCCGCGATTTTGTATTTGAGGGGCAGTTCGCCCAGAACGTTGGAGGTGGAATCGCTCATTCCCTCAAGCTGGATTCCGTTCTGGTAAAAGCGGCGCTTTAGCATGGTCCAACTGCGGTAGGCCATATCGCAGGCAATCCATTGACGCTCCAGCTTTTCGGCGGCGATGGCGGTGGTGGCGCAACCGGCGAATACGTCCAGCACTACATCGCCGGGGTTGCTGGACGCTTTAATGATGCGTTCATAAAGGGACAGCGGCTTTTGGGTTGAGTAGCCGGTATCCTCTTTCCCTGAAACCATTGGGATGTCGCTGACGAAATCGGATATGGCGTTTCCTTTTGTAGCGGCAAGGTAGGTCTTTATTTCCGGCAAATAGTTTTTGGAATGCACCAGTAATCCGTACCGTTCAAGGGCGTCCAGTTTGTTTTGTATTGTAGGGAAACCTTTAGGCCAGTCCGGGATTATTTTGTTGTCCACGATGTATTGGTGCATAATGCCTTTGGCCGGGGTGGCCCAATGCCGGTTGTGTTGGGATGGGGCATAGCCGCGCCACGGTTTCCCGGATTCGCCCCCGGAGACGCCGGCGGCGTGCAGCGGCAGTTTCCTGTATTTACCCCTCCCGTCATTGTCGTCAAAGCGGTAGGTTTTGCGGATATACTCCGGGTTATGCGGTTGATATTGTTGATTCCAAGTGAAATTTTTGCTTTTGGCGTAATAAAGCAAATGATCGGATACCCGGCCCCATTTTTTGGAATCGGATTTTCCGCCGCTCCGGTTCCATACGATTTCGTTCTGAAAGCTGTCGAAACCAAAGATGGAGTCCAGCAGCATTCGCAGGTAGCTGTTGGCGTGGTCGTCGCAGTGGACGTAGATGCTGCCGGTGGGTTTCAGCACCCGGTGGCATTCGATTAGGCAGACGGCCATAAAGCTGATGTAAGCGGCTTCGTTTTCCGTGGCGACGGCGTCGACCGCCTCGATGACGGCGTGGACTTTGGGGTAGTCGTCCTGGATCCGCATTTTCCATTGGGGGTGGACGTCGTCGTCCCAGTTCCAGTAGTCCACTACCCGGGTATGGCCGATGCCCTCGTTGTGAGCGGCGCCGTGGGCTTGCGCCAGGGCGACTTCCTCGTTGAACTCGGCCTGGCTGATGGGGGGCTTGGGCAGTTTGACAAAGGTTTCGTTGGCGGCGAAGGGCGGGTCTATGGCGATTAGGTCGATGCATTCGTTGTTGATGGAACGGAGGAATGGGTAGTTGTCCATGATCGCCAGGGTGCGGTTGGGCAGGTTGAGGGTTCCCATTGGTCTCTCCCGGAGTTGGGATTGGGGTGGGGGGTTTATGGAACGTAGATACTAGCATAGCGGGGCGGGGGTTGCCATAGCGGGCGGCGGGGCGGTGGGGGGTGGGGGCGGCGTCATGGGGGGGGATTATAGCAGATTGGTAGCTTAGGGGGATGCGGGGGGCGATACAGGTTTGGCGGGTAGGTTACAATAGGGGGCGGTTATTCGTGATTTCAGAGGTAGGTAACTATGCCGCTAGGTATGGGGCGCGGTTCGGGCGTGGCGGTGGTGGAAATGCACGGCGTTATCGGAACGCAAATCCGGGCATCGGCTTACGGGCGCATTTTGGATCACGTGGCGCGGAGCAAGGCTTACCGGGCGCTGCTGCTGGACATTGATTCGCCGGGCGGGTCGGCGGCGGCGTCGGAGGCCCTGCACCGCAGCATTGAACGGGTGGCGGAAATCAAGCCGGTGCTGGCCTATGTGCGCGGCATGGGGGCATCGGGCGGCTACTATCTCTGTTGCGCCGCCAGCCAGGTCTACGCCCTGCCCACCGCGCTGGTGGGATCCATCGGCGTCATCTACCTGCGCCCGGTGCTGGAGCAGCTTTTGGGGCGGGCCGGCATCGAGTTCACCATTTTCAAGGGCGGCAAGTTCAAGGATATGACCGGGTTCTGGCGCAGCCCCACGACCGAGGAATCGGAAAGACTGCAAGGGTTGATCGACGAAATATATAACAATTTTGTCCAAGTGGTGGTCAAGGGCCGCTCGCTGCCGGAGGAGCAGGTGCGCGAATTGGCGACCGGCGAGGTTATGACCGGGCAAAGCGGCGTGGAGTGCGGGCTGGTGGATCGCTTGGGGGATTTCAACGATGCGCTGGACGCGGCGGCCAGGGCGGCGGGGATACGGCGCCCCCGGACCCGGTTCCTGCAACCGCGCCGCACGCTGTCGCAACGGCTGATGGGGCGGACGTCATCGGAGGCGGCGACGGTGTCCGCGCTGGCCGGCGGGCTGCAACGGATGCTCAACGGCGGGGTGTATTATCTGCCCCCGGCGTATCTGGCCGGGTGGACGGGGGAGGGCTAGGCGGCGCCGGCCGCGGCGTCGGCCCCGGCGGTTGCCGGTTCCGGCATTCCGGCGGCGGCGGGGCCGATGTAGGGCCGCAGGCGCTCGGCGGCGCGTTCAATTACGACGTCCATCGCCCAGCCCTCGGCGTCGAAATTCACATAAAGTCCCGGCCCTGCGGTCTTTGGCGTATAGGGCGGTTCGCCGGTTTGTAGCTCCAGGGTGTCGGTTTCGGGGGCATAAAAAATTTTCAATTCCCCGCGGGTAATGCCGCTGCGCCGGCACTTTTGCCCGTCTGCGGGGAACAGATACGGCCGCAGTAGCTTGGCGGCGCCGTAAAGCGACACCGAACTCACCTCACCGGCGCGGCCATAAATCACCCAAAGGTCCGGCGCGAGGGTTTCTCCCTCCCCGGACGATTCGGCAGTCTGAAAAACCAGGATATCGTTGTCGCTGAAATAGCTGATTTCCAAGCCCTGCTCGGTCATTGTAACCTCCCAAATCGCTTATCCAAACGCCCATCGATGTACGCGGTGACAAGCTCGTCGTTTTCTACTACTACCCGAACCCAGTGGTTCACTTCGTTAATCCATCCGAAGTATAACTCTCTCCCGTCTCTAGGATCCGTTTCCTGGTGGTATGGTTCGGCCATGATTTTTTCGATCCACTCCGGCTTGATCTCAGGATGAGGTATGAGTCTGTAATGCTCGGAGGCGTTGGACATTACCCGCCGGGCGTAGGCCCATCGTTCAGCGTTATCCATTGAGTTGCCTTTTCACCTCCTGCCAGAGTTGTTCCTTTTCGTTCAGGGGCAGCGCCTCGAAATCCAGGCCGCGTTGGGCGGCCAGCGTTTCCATCGCCCGGTAGCGGCGGGCGAAACGGGCGTTGGCCTGGCGCAGGACGTCCTCGGCTTGGGCGTCGGCCCAGCGGGACAGGTTGACTAGGGCAAAGAAAATGTCGCCCAGCTCGTGGACTTGTTCGTCGGGGGTTGCGGCTTGGCGGAACTCCTCGATTTCCTCCGCCACCTTGTCCAGCACGCCGGAAATGTCGTCCCACTCGAAACCGGCGCGGGCCACGCGGTCTTGCATCAGTTGGGATGCGGCCAGGGCGGGCAGGGCGGCGGGGATGCCGTCCACCGGGGATTGCCGCGTTCCGGCGGCGGCCCGTTCCTCGGCTTTGATGCGCTCCCAGTTGCGCTCCACTTCGCGGGCGTCCGACACCGCTTCGCCGGCGAATACGTGGGGATGGCGCCGGATCAGCTTGCGGTTGATGCGGGCGATCACGTCGCCGATGGCGAAATGCCCGGCTTCGTTGGCGATGTCGGCGTGAAAGGCGATTTGGACCAGCAGGTCGCCCAACTCTTCCGAAAGCGCCGCCGGGTCGTTGGCGTCGATGGCCTCCAATACTTCGCAGGCTTCCTCCAGCAGGTTGCGCTTCAGCGACTGGTGGGTTTGCTCCCGGCCCCAAGGGCAGCCGCCGGGGGCCCGCAGCCGCGCCACGATTTGGGCCAATGTCTGAAATTCGTTAATCCGCCCGTTTAATTCGTAATCATTCATAGCTTGAATTATAATCGGCGATGCTTATGACGCCAATGCTTTCGCCGCCGTCCGATCCCGCCAATCGCCTTGCCCGGCTGGGCCGCCGCCTGCGCTGGCTGCCCGCGGCGTTGTTTGTCGCCGCCGTTCCGGTGTTTTTGGTGACCGGCAGCATCGCCTGGGCGTTCAACAACATCGGCTTGTATGAAAGCGGGTTTGAGCGCTACCGCATCGCCTACGTCAGCGGCATTGCGCCCGCCGATTTGCGGCAGGTGGCGCTGGATATCCGCGCCTATTTCAATTCGGGGGAGGAGCCGCTGGCGGTGCGAACCCGCATATTCGGGACGGAGCGGGCGCTTTTCAACGAAAGGGAAATCATCCACATGGCCGATGTCAAGCGGCTGTTGTGGGGGGTGTACGGGGCGTTGGCGGCCTCGGCGGCGTGCCTTGCGGCGCTGATCGCGGCGGGGTTCGCCCGCGCCGGACGCCGCTGGCTGCCGTCGCTGGCCCGCCGGACGCTGTGGGGCGGCGCGTTGACCGCGGGGCTGCTGCTGCTGTTCGGGCTGATTGCCGCGGTGGGGTTCGACGCGCTGTTTCTGCTGTTCCACCGGATCAGTTTCGCCAACGATTTCTGGCGGCTGGACCCGCGCACCGATTATTTAGTGCTGCTGTTTCCGCAGGGTTTCTGGTTTGACGCGACGTTATGGTTCGCCCTCCGCGCCCTGGCCGGGGGGGCGCTGCTGGCCGCGGCCGGCGGGGGGTATCTGCTATGGCGGCGGCGGCGGCGCGGTTGATTACCGGGCAGCGGGGGCAAGGCGACAAAGAGGGGCGCGGCCGGCCGGGCTTGCCGCGCCCCGTGCGCTTTCCGTTGCGGAAAGGCGGCCTAATGCCCGCAGCCGCAGCCGCCGGCGCAGCACCCGCCGCCGCCGAGGGGGGGCAGGGGGCCGGCGCCGAAAGACGGCTCCTCGCCGGCGTTGCCGACGCGGGCGAACACCGATATGGCCCGCTTGGCCGGCTGTTCGCAGTTGGGGCAGTCGGCGCCGGCGGCGCTCATGGGCTGTAGCTTCTCAAAACGGTGGCTGCAAGTGGGGCAGTGGTATTCGTACAAAGGCATAGCACGGCTCCATATCGGTAGTGTCGTCGGGGGAATGTAACCGAACCGGGCGCGGCGGTCAAGGGCGGGGTTGGGCATAGGGTGATTCAAAACGCGGAACGTGTCAGGCAGTGGTACGAATTTTGTCATCTGCATGAACGATTTTCGCAATTGGCCCAATGTCGTAGGCACGGCTATCTGCCTCTGCTGGCGTGTGCCTCTACCAGCGGCGGGGGTGCTGGGCAACCGATGCTCGGCATAAGTCAGGGCTTTGTTGCCCTCTTTTTATCGGTTATGATATTTGTTGAGCTCCTTAGTGATATGCAAAGTCCACTGACCTTCAAGTAGATAGTACGCTAAGCCTGCGAGATTGGACGGGATTGTGACGTTCTTTTCGAGGAACAAAATCACGTGTTTGTTCTGAGCGCTTGCTACATGGAGTTCGCCGGCGGCGTTGAGAGATGGGTTTCCGTGCCCATCGTCATCGGTGAGGAAAACCACGACAACGTCTGCCCGATCGATACCTGATGAGACTTTCTGTTGCACGGTCTGGCCTGCGTTCAGCGCGTAAATCGCTACCTCAGGTTCAAACCCTGCCACGCGGCAAGCCTCCTCTGCCAGTTGGATGTAAGAACAGTTCTTTCCGTGCGTTATGAAAACTCTTTTGCTACCGCCAGTCGGTGAGTAGCGGAGCGACAACATCGTCGGATCTTCTTGGACGGATTTCGTCACCTGTTCGTGAGTGTTCCGGCCGGCCGGTTTAGTGTGTGAAACATCAAGGCGCTTTTCCGCTTCGCCTAGCGTTTTGACAGGTTCCACTCGGCGGAATTTGCCAGTGTCAAGATATTCGTAGCCGACGAAAAGCAAGTTCATATTAATGGCCTTGCGTAGGTATTCAAATTTAACAGGTTCCTTGGCGAATTTGACCGGCGAAACGAAGTACTCAATGAAATTGAATACTTCCTCCCATGAGCCGGTTCGTTGCAGGCTATCATTGAAAACCCAAGCAAGGCGCCGCCATTTGGTGCTTAGATCGGATTCGTCCCGGATTTTCAGATGCTGCAACATTTCAGTTATGTCGTATCCGGTTATATGATCGCCAAGCTCTTTGGATAGTCCCTCGATGACTCCCTGCGTGAGGTTATTCACTGTCGTTTTCCCTCCTCAAAGTTACAGCAACGAAAGCTACGCGGCCCGCGGCGATGCGGCGTGGGATGCCCCGGAGCATGACATTAGGGTGTTTGGTGAGTGTGTCCAACGGGGTAGCGCCAAGTGGTAGGCCGAGTACCGCAAGTACTTGAGTAGCGTAGTCGACGCTGGTGGTGCGTCAGTAGCCTTATGTTTGGTCGGTTTCCTTTGCGATCGTCGGCTGTGCTTGCTGGACATACAGTTTGTTGCATGATGTGATTGGCAACCTCGTATTCATAGTAGTTATATCACCCAGCATAGATACGTAATAAGGGTATGTATCTGGGTTGTTTCATCCTGCTCGGTGGCGTTATCAACGGCTGCAATGATGTATTTGGCGGAAACATAGCGGTTTCCTATGATAAACTGGGCGTCCACCGGCCCCAAATCGCTGTGAGGCGCCATCATTATGTGGTGAGCACCCAATGCCAGCAAGGTGGCGACACTCTTCGCTTGACTTGGAACAATCACAGTAAACTTTTGGCAACGCGCCTGGATCGAACGCGCCAACCGAACCGCCGCCTCCCCGTCACCGCCAGGCGAGGAGAGCATCAGATGCAGATCCTCCTCGGGGTCAAGGTCATAGATAATATCCTCAAACAGAGTGATACTATCATCAATGATAGGGCCTACCAATACGGCCAACCGGCACGGGCACGTTTGGCTTTGCTCATAAGCGCCGATCATAAACTGCCGCTCATAGCGGTCTGCGTTACCGGCATGAAAAACCGGGCTTTGCGGGGGGTTAGACACGGTATCGAAACTGCCCATCGTTCCTGTCTCCTCGAGGGCGTATGGACGGGCGCGGGAATGTGACCGGCTTGCCTTTCCGGGCTTTTCGCGCCGCTTCACGCTCCCGTTTGGCGATGGCGATTTTTTCCCGCCAGTCGGGGTCGTGCTTTGTGGGGCGTGAAATGGGGAGTTCTGAATCGTCGACCATAACCGGCATCATCCTATCCGTGAATAGTTTATATCCAATTCATCCATTGACTTCCTAGATTCTAAACGCTTGGCCCCATAAGCGCAACCCCTGCCCGTCATTAAGGGCAATGGCAGACACTACCGCTTTACTCACCCGTGATGAACTCGCCGGGGAGGTGGGGGGGTATCGGGCCGTACTTCTTAGGCGCCCGGCCGTTGCGGTTTGCGGCTTTGCGGTCGTCACGGATCGCCCGCTCGATGGCTAGGCGGCGGCGCGTTTCGTGGTATAGATCGTCGTATTCGTCGCGCTCCTCTTTCGGCTTGCCGTTGGGGCGCTCCAGCAGCAGCCTTTCGATGGCGTCTTTGTCCCAAACCATAGCGGGTTACTCCTGCGTTTGGACGGCTAAAATCGACTATACTTGTTGGTTGGGATTATAAGGATTCCGGGTTGACAGCGCAAGGGCGGCTTGCCTCTTGCCCGGGGCCGGTTTCCGGCGCAGGGTTTCAGGATGTTTGAGATTTGCTTTCCCGCATAAAGACCGGCCCCCGGTTCAAGTGGTGGGTCTTTGCCGCCATCGCCATCGGCACCTTTGTGTCGGTGGTGGACAACGGGTCGGCGCTGATTGCGCTGCCGGAAATCGAGGAACACTTCGGCACCGACCTGCCCACGGTGCAGTGGGTGGTGGTGGGCAACGCCCTGGTTATCAGCGCCCTGATCCTGCCGATGGGGCGACTGGGCGACATCGCCGGGCGCAAGCGAGTGTACATCGGCGGACTGGCCGTTTTCGTGGCCGGGTCGGCTCTGGCCGGGCTGGCGGCCAACCTGCCCTGGCTGATCGTCGCCAAGGCGTTCCAGGGGGTGGGGTCGGCGATGATCCAGGGCAACGGCATGGCTACCGTCATATCCGCTTTCAGCGGGGCGGAGCGGGGCAAGGCGTTAGGCACCCACATGAGCGTGGTAGGCAGCGGCGCCATCGCCGGGCCGGCCGTCGGCGGGCTGCTGGTGGCGGCTTTCGACTGGCGGGCGGTGTTTTTCGTCAACGTTCCCATCGGCTTGTTGACCATCCTGATTTCGTGGTATGTGTTGCAATCGTCTAGGGAAACCCCGGCGGACGGACGGGCGGCCAGCCGCTTCGACTGGCCGGGCGCGGCGTTGTCGGCCCTGGCCTTGCTGGCGTTTCTGCTGGTGGTGGGCAACGGTCATCGCTTGGGCTGGAGTTCGCCCTTGATCTTGCTGGGCGCGGCGGCCACCTTGGCCCTGCTGGCCGCCTTTGTCTGGTGGGAGCTGCGGGCTTCGCTGCTGAAAAGCGGCGGGCCGATGCTGGACTTGCGGCTGTTCCGGCGCAAGCTGGTCGCCATCGGCGCGGCGGCAAGCTGGCTTTCCTTTATGGGTATGTCGTCGTCCCGGTTTATGATGCCCTTTTACTTGCAACGGGTGCTGGAAATCAGCCCCCGGGATGTGGGACTGCTGCTGATACCGCCCGCGCTGTGCATGGTGCTGCTGGGGCCGGTGAGCGGGCGGCTGTCGGATCGTTTCGGCTGGCGGCTGCTGACGGTTTCGGGGCTGGCGCTGTCGATGGCGGCCAGCCTGAGCATCGCCATAAACCTGGCCGAAGCCACCCCGGTGGTGTTTATCGTGCTGATGCTGATGTTGCAAAGCAGCGGAATGGCCCTGTTCAACTCGCCCAACAACAGCTCCCTGTTGAGCGCGGTGGAGCGCAGCCAGTACGGGGTGGTATCGGCCTTGACGCAGCTAATCCGCAACTCGGCCAATGTCACCAGCATCGCCGTGGCGACTACGGTGGTAGTGGTCACTATGGGCGCCCGCGGCGTGGAGCCTAGCCTGGACGCGGTATCGCCCGCGGTGGCCGGCGCCTTTGTCGCCGGGCTGAAGTGGGCCTTTCTGCTGATGGCCGGGATGCTGCTGACCGGCGTGGCCCTGGCGGTGATACGGGGCGAGCGCCAACGCCCGGAACCATCGGCCGCCGCATCCCCCGAACCGGCCCGGACGCCCGCGGATTAGCCCCCGCCCCGGTTTGCCATTATCCCGGCGCATCGCGCCATTGGACAACGGCGGGGCGGGTTGCTACACTATGGCGGTCACAGGCAAACAGCCAACAGGCGGAGGAGATACCGTGGCAGACGTTAAAATCGAAATCCGGGAAAACGGCCCCAACCGCGTCACCGGCCCCATCGACATCGTGGACGTGACCGGCGAAAACTACACCATCCCCGAGGGGCGCTGGGTAAGCCTGTGCCGCTGCGGGCTGTCGGCGGAAAAGCCCTTCTGCGACGGCGCCCACCGCGACGGCGGCTTTCAAGCGGAATCGAAAGCCCGCTAACCCCGCCGCCCACCGATAACCGCAAGGCAGGGGCGCTATCCCGGCGCCCCTATGCTTTCGGAAAAGGGAATTCCATTGACCGCTATCAGCCGCCCGGCAACGGAATTTAAGCCCGTATTCCAGCCGTTGACGCCGGAACGGATGGACGACTTGGGAACGGTCTTGCGCGGCAATTTCGGGGCGGGCTGCTGGTGTATGTTCCCGCGCTTGACCGATGCCCAAACGCGCCAACTGCCCGGCGAGGGAACTTTAAGCCCCCGCAAGCGCGAGGCGATGACCCGTCTGGCCGCCCGCGACAGATCCCCCGGCCTGTTGGCCTACGCCGGCAACGAACCTATAGGCTGGATCGCCGTCGCGCCCAGAGACGAGCTGACGCGCCTAACCCGCTCCCGCGCCACGCCCCCGGCGGACGATACGCCGGTCTGGGTGATTCCCTGCATCACCGTCCGCAAGGGATATCGCGGGCAAGGCATAGCCGTAGCCCTGATCCAAGCCGCCGTAACCTACGCCGGAACCCAGGGCGCCCCGGCGGTGGAAGCCTACCCCCGGGCCGGCGGCGAGCGCACCGGCGACGACAACGCCTATTTCGGCACCGAGCCGCTATTCCGCCGCGCCGGGTTCCAAGTAATCCGCCCGCCGCTGGACGACCGCCCCCGCCACTGGCTGCCCAGGGTAGTAATGCGCATCGCCACGCCGGGGGGCGGCGGGTAGCCCGCGTTAAACGATTCGCATCTGTCCAATAACACCCACTCCCCTGCCGTCAAACCCGCCCCGGTTTTTGCGGATATTGCGCCGTCGTTGCCGGTAAATTTACGGCGTATCCGGCGGGCCGGGGTTTTGTTGGCTGAGTTGCGCCTCCAGTTCGCGGACGCGAGCCTCTGCGGCGATACGGGCATCACGCTCGGCATTGGCGCGTGTGGACTCGCTATCGGCGCGGATGGTTTCGCTATTAGCGCGGGACGACTCATTGTCGGCGCGGGCGGTTTCCGTATCACGCTGGATCTCTGCGGCTTCGCGCAGGGCGGTTTCGACGTGCAAGGCCGTTGTCTGGTCATCAAAATCAGGGAGGTAGCGTTGGGCTGCCGGGTCGTACCAGCGCAGTTGGCCGTTTTCCCAGCATAGGTCCAGGTTCAGGGATTCGCTGTGGCCCCAGTAGCGGCCGTCGGGCGTTTCGTTGATCGGGATGGGTTGGTATTGGCCGTTTACTAATCGGTCGCCGGCTAGGGGTACGCTGTGGTATTGGCCGCCCGTTTCGTCGAAACGCCAGTATTCGGGGACGCCCATTCGGGCGTAGTCGTTGCGCTTGGATACCTCGTCGCGCTCTTTGCCGCTTTGCGATGTTCTGTTCCACTTGCTAGGTAGTTCAAGCCTAGCCCTCCAGCGGCAGCACGGATTGCGCCAGCCGCCGCCGGATTAAATCGCAGTACCCCGGGTTGATTTCTATCCCGATTGCCCGCCGCCCCAAATCCGCCGCCGCCCTTAGCGTTGTGCCGCTGCCTACTATCGGATCGATTACCAGATCGCCGGGGTTGGTCCAGCTTAGGATATGGTCACGGGCAAGTTCCTGCGGAAATATCGCCGGGTGTCCCGCCAATTCCGCAACAGGCAAATCGCCGTTTTGATAACCGGATGCTTGCCCGGTGTTGTATTTCCATATAGCCCCCCTCCGCCCAACCGCTTGTGAACGATGATGTATATGAAATTCCCTGTCGTAATTGTCCCCAACCCTCCCGGCGTTCTTTTTCGCGTCTTTCCGAATTGGCCGGTTATGCTTTCTATCGCTGAGTAGATTCGCAGTCTTGGGCGCCCCTTTAGTGAACACGAACATATAGTCAAAGTCCCGGTAGTAGGCATTGCGCCGCATACCGGCCACAGTCCAATGCTGGTAAACCCCCGTCTGGTGTAAATTCAACCCCAGTTCCCTAAAGTGGATAGCTTGGCGAAAGCTGGCACAAGTTTCAGATCCGTCGATTACGGCATCCCGCACCACCCAGACCAGCACCCCACCCGGCGCAAGGTTGCCAGCGCAAGCCGCGGCAATGGCATCAAAGTCAAAGGCATCGTTGTATCCGCCATAATCCCGCAGATTGTCATAGGGCGGCGAGGTGAGGATTAAGTCCGCGGGCGGCAACTTCGGCAACACCGCGGCGCAATCGCCGTTCACCAGTTCGATACCCGGCAACAGATTTTCCCGCATACCCGCCCCTTTAGCCGGATTTCATCGCCGCCACATCCTCCCAGCTATCAAAAGGGATTTCCGCGCCCGCGGCTTCCGCCGGCTTCTTTCCCTTCAGGCTCTCGTGGGGGCGAAAATAATTGTAATGCGTAACCAGCCCGTCAACATAGGCTTGCCCTGTATCCCGCGCCTTTAAGCCGCGTAGCGTCTTATCCCTATCCCGTATCGTTCCCTGAAGCCTTTCACTTAGGTTGTTGTTTATATCCGCCTTGACGCCCTTAGTGACGACGTGTCGCACCCGATGGGTTGGAAATGCCCGCGGCATAGCGTCTCGGTATGACGCCAGCCCATCAGTCTTGACCGCAACGGGCGGGTTGTTTGACCGCCGCCGCGCCATTGCCAGCGCGGTTGCCGCGTCGCGGGTTGTGCGGGTTGGCGTTAGATACGCCGCCAGCAGGAATCGAGTCTGAGAGTCCATGACGTTGAATAACCAATAATTCTTTCCGCCAACCTTGACGGCAACCTCATCGGCAACCCAGACCCGGCCGGTGTCAACCTTTAATGGCCGTAGCACATCATCCGCCTTTTTCGATAAATCCCTAACCCAGCGGTAAACCGCCGTCGGGTCTGTATCCCGCCCGAAAAACTGATCCATATTCCCCGCAGTCCGGCGGTAGGATAGCCCGTCAAAATACATCTCCGCCGCGGCGCCCTTTTCGTGGGGCGTGGCTTGGCGGTATTTCCTCGCGGGCGACGGCTTGACCGGCTTGCCGCGGGCGTCAATCTGGACAACCCGCGCCCCGCCCGCCGTTCGGCAAGTTCGGCAAGGTTGACCGGTTTTGCGCTTGCAGGTTGCCCCGCATAAATGCCCCATTGCCGCCATTGTAGGCTAAACTACCCAGCAACTTTAACAGAACAGGTTTGTTGGGGGTGTTGCTTGCGTATCAACGTGCTGGTCTGTTGTTGCGTGGTTTTGGTAATAAGCAAGCTAACCTGCTCTGTTTTTCTCGGTGGGGCGACTATTCCGGGGTTCGTTTCGCCCAAGGGTTGTCGTCGGCTTCGGCGCGGGGGGTTCGGCGCTTCGTGCCGCCCCGGCGAGAAGCGGATGCCGGTAATCTGCTCCAGCTGCGCGTAGAATGCGGCTAGGACCAAGCTGTCTTGGCAGCCTTTGGACCAGCAGTTTCCATAGATGCGGCCTTCTTTGACCCGCAGTCCCAGGTTGAGCTTGCGGCCTTGATGTATGGGGCAGGGCGCTTTGACCCATTGTCCCTGCCGCTGGCCGTTGAGGGCGGCCTGGATGGAGAGAAGCGCGGTCTCTGGGTCGCCAGGCCATTGGGGAGGTGTCGGGTTCGGATTTTCGGCTGACATAAAAGACGCCTCCCGGCGGCGTTGCCTGAGACGTCTTGGATTGATATAATGCATGACGTTCGGCAGATGACGGATTGGTTCCTGTCGATGGTTAGGTTGGCGCCGCTTCTGTCCAAGTGCCGTCGGCTGTTTGAATCAAAGCCTGGCAGGTGCCCGCCTGCTGGGCTTTTTCGTCGTCTGATGCTCAAAGCGTATTTTATTGGGGGCAAGGTATATGGGCTCGGTTCGGAATGGGTATGCGCGAGTCCGTCAACATTGTTTCCCTGCTGGGGAGTTGTGTCGGGGTTCTCCTTTCCGGCCGGACTCCCCTGATGCCCGGGTGCCGTCTCTGGAGGGGGAGTAGAGCGGGTTGGCTTCGCTCCCCTGCTCCAGACGATGTCATGGGTTGCCATAGGTCCCGATACGCGCTTGGGTCCGGCTTGACAGGTTGTCAAGGGGGTTCCTGCCGTGTTATTTTACGGGCCGCAATTATGACTGATGATACCTTAAGAGCAACGGATATGGCCGACGATGCTTTACTGAGCGATTCAGACACTAAGGAGGCTTTGTCTTGTGCTTATGTTCGAGCCGTGGCGGCGTACGTCGGCTACTCCGTTTCATGGCAGGACTATGACCGGGAGGGGATTGACCTGCGGATTCAAGCCGGCGGCTATCTAATGCCTTCCATCGGGTTGCAGCTCAAAGCCACCAATGGTTTGGGGAATCCGAATTCCGACGGGAATTACCGCTTTCCTCTGCCGCGGGGGAATTACGACTGGCTGATTGCTCCTTCTCAGGTTCCCAGGTACTTGGTGGTTCTCAGGTTGCCGGAACACCGGGCTGAGTGGCTGGCTGTATCCGCAGAATCCTTGGTATTGCGGGAGTGTTGTTATTGGGTTTCTCTGGAGGGTCTTCCTGAGACTCGGAATAGCTCTAGCGTAACGGTCAGTATTCCAGGCGGCAACATATTTGATTCCGACGCTTTGGTCAATCTGATTGAGCGTTCTAGGCAGGAGTTATGATGGTTGCGCTTAATGATATGAGCGCGGATTCTCTGAGGGCGATTTCGCCTGCTGCGCTGTCGGCGTACGCCCGGGCCGAGGGATGGACGAAGCTCCGCGAGTACCGGCGGTATTCGGATATTTACGTCGCGGAAGGAAAGCCTGAGATTGTGGTGCCCCGGACCTTCAAGATAGCTGATTACGCCATGTCGGTTTCGGATTTGATCAGGACTTTCGCGATTGATGCCGACCGTGGAGAGGCGTCGGTGTATTATGATCTCACCGTTGCCGACCGGGACGTGATCCGGGTGAGTGTCAACGGGAATGGTTCGGCGAGTTTGCCCGTAGAAAGCGGTGTCGCGTTGTTAAACCGATCCAGAGATATGGTGCTTGCTGCGGCTTACTCGCTGGATAGCTCTGAGAAGCTGTACCGGATCAGTTCAAGTGCTGAGGCGGGCGGCTATCTCAAGCAACTGAGATTGTCTTATATGGAGCCAGGTAGCTCTGTTCTGGTTTTGCTTTCTCCAGTGGTGCCGCCTGTGCAGCAATCTGCTTTTCCTTTTGTTGAAGTGTATTCTCCAATGGGGCGCCGGGTCACTGAGCGTCTGCGCGAATCCTTGACTGCGGCCTATGACGCTGCTGAACAGGTTGCCATCGGCAATGCCGGAGCGTTCGAAAATACGGTTGAGGCTGGCGTCAGCGCTAATCTCTGTGAGGCTTTGGCGGGTTTACTGGACAGCACAGCTCATTTTCAAGTTGGTTTCAGCTTCGCCATAACTCGTCCTGCCCTTTTGAATCATACGAAAGTGGACTTCGACAGTTCTCATGCTGAGATTCTGAGAGACGCCGCCCGTAATTTTCGTACGGCCGCTCCAGTCTATGATGCTAGGCTGTTTGGGTTTGTTCACCGTTTAGCTCGGGAGGAATCGGAGGTCCTTGGTGCGGTGGGTGTGAGGGCATCGGTTGAAGGAAGAGTCCGCTCGGTTTCGGCGGTGTTGAGCGCGGGTGATTATGACCTCGCCATTGAGGCGCATAGAGTGAATTCCGCTGTGACTATGGAAGGGGATTTGGAACGGGTGGGTCCGCGTTGGCGTTTGCGCAACGCGCGGCTGGTGGAGATGATTGATTCTTCAGATGATGGCGAGGATTATTGATGGTTTGATCTGTTTTGGTCTGGCGGGTTCTTTCAGACCGGCCACGATGGCCGATCGGGGGCTAGGTCAGCACTCCCACGAAATTGATAAGCCGTGAGGCAATAAGGATAGTAATGCCTGATAATACTGCGAATCCTACATCATATACCAATATGATTGCCAATGCGTCGTTCACACTTTGGCAATACTGTTCGAGCAATGATGTAGCGCGGCGTATAAATGCGTGAACAATGTTCCAAGTTGTCAGATAGACCCCCTATGACAAAAAACTTTCGCCAAGCTTCGTTCTCCTCTATTGATAGGAGCATTGCTCCTACGAATAGTACGATTGTCAGTCCGGCTGATCCCAAATGCAGTGCTATGCTGGCCACCTGAAACCTACTTAGTGCGGGATGCCTTGCCAAGGGTACTGTTCAGTTTGCTGGGTAGTTTAGCGTATAATGGCGGGGATGGGGCATTTATGCGGAGCATCCTGCAAGCGGAAAACCGGGCAACCTTGCCAAACTTGCCGGACATCCGGCGGGCCGCGGCTTGTCCAGCTTGACGCCCGCGGCAAACCCGTCAAGCCGCCCGGCCCCCACGCCCACGCCACGCCCCACGAAATGTTCTGTTGAATTTGCTGGGTTAGCTCAGAATGAACTGGACCATTTGGACCATTTCCCTCCCCCTGAGGGGGAGGGTAGGCCCCGGGGGACTACCCAGCATTTTCAACAGAACACCACGAAAAGGGCGCCGCGGTGGAGATGTATTTTGACGGGCTATCCTACCGGCGGACTGCGGGAAATATGGATCAGTTTTTCGGGCGGGATACAGACCCGACGGCGGTTTACAAGTGGGTTAGGGATTTATCGAAAAAGGCGGATGAGGTGCTACGCCCGATGAAGGTTGACACCGGCCGCGTCTGGGTTGCCGATGAGGTGGTGGTCAGGGTTGGCGGAAAGAATTATTGGCTTTTCAATGTGATGGATTCGCAGACCCGGTTCCTGCTGGCGGCGTATCTATCACCAACCCGAACAACATCAGTAAAGGCGTCAAGGCGGATATTAACAACAACCTATCCGAAAGGCTTCAGGGAACGATACGGGATAGAGATAAGACGCTAAGGGGCTTGAAAGCGCGGGATACCGGGCAAGCCTATATTGACGGGCTGGTTACACATTACAACTACTTTCGCCCCCACGAAAGCTTGAAGGGAAAGAAGCCGGCGGAAGCCGCCGGAGCGGAAATCCTTTGATATCTGGGAGGATGTGGCGGCTATGAAAGGCTAAAGGGGCGGTTATGCGGGAAAATCTGTTGCCGGGGATTGAACTGGTGAACGGCGATTGCGTTGCGGTGTTGCCGGGGTTGCCGCCCGCGGACTTAATCCTCACCTCGCCGCCCTATAACAATCTGCGGGAATATGGCGGATATAACGATGCCTTTGACTTTGACGCTATCGCCGCGGCTTGTGTCGCCAACCTTGCGCCGGGTGGGGTGCTGGTCTGGGTGGTGCGGGATGGCGTGGTTGACGGCGGCGACAGCGGGACAAGTTTCCGGCAGGCGTTGGGCTTTAAGGCGCTGGGGTTGACGCTGCATCAGACGATGATTTACGAACGAATTATGCCGCGCCACGAAGCGCCCACGCGGTACAACAAATCCTTGGGGTTTATGTTCATATTTTCTAACGGCTCCCCAAAAACAGCACATCCGCTTACAGATCGCCCCAACAAAACTGTTCTGTATAGGTTGATGGGTAGTTAGAGAGTAAGGATGGCCGAAAATCTGTTGCCGGGTATCGAACTGGTGAACGGGGATTGCGCCGCGGTGTTGTCGGGGTTGCCGCCCGCGGACTTAATCCTCACCTCGCCGTCTTATGAGGGTATGCGAAAATATGGCGGATACAACGATGCTTTTGACTTTGACGCGGTTGCCACGGCTTGTGTTGCCAACATTGCGCCGGGTGGGGTGCTGGTCTGGGTGGTTGCCGACCAAGTCGTTGACGGCGGCGAAAGCGGAACGAGTTTCCGGCAGGCATTGGGCTTTATGGGGTTGGAGTTGACGATGCATCAAGTATTGATTCTCGAAAAATGGAGTTTGGCCGGCATGAGTCCAAAGGCATATTTCCAGACCCACGAATATATGTTTGTGTTCGCCAATGGTAAGCCCAAGACCGCTAATATGCTACGCGATAAACCCAATGTCAGGCCGGGCGCCAAGAAAGAGCGGAAGGCTGTGGGGCGCACCGGCAACAGCCCCATAAAATTCATCCCCAGCGGGGGCGGTGTGTTGGGGATGGCACCAAAGCGCGGGAGCGTATGGCGATACAGGGCATTGAAGCAAGATGAGGACCCTAACGATCTCCCTTGCACGGAACTCACATTCCACCCCGCCCGGTTTCCGTTGCAACTTGCCCGTGACCACATCCTAAGCTGGACAAACCCCGGCGATCTGGTAATCGATCCGATGGTAGGCAGCGGCACAACGCTAAGGGCGGCGGCGGATTTGGGGCGGCGGGCAATCGGGATAGAAATCAACCCGGAATACTGCGGTTTAATCCGGCGGCGGCTGGCGCAATCCGTGCTGCCGATGGATGGTTAGACTTGAACTACCCAGCAACCTATACAGAACATTGCCAGGTATTGTCAATGGCGCGGAATATGTTCTCGGGGCAATCTGCCGCTTAGGTTTTGGATATTTGAGGTTCTGCTGCCGGCAACAACGGGCATGGACGCCAGCGGTTGCTCCAGCGTCCGGCGTCTGGCTGCACATGGCCGGGCCGCACCATTTTACAGACTGAGTGCTGGAAATGATAGTGAGGGAAGGAACCGGCTAATCCGGATTACTATTCCTTCCTTTTCGGGACCGATCGCGGAGGGGCGGAGCATCAGGGCTTCGGCTTCACTGCGCAGCTCCCGGAGCGTCTCCGGGGTTTCACGGTGCAGTACGGGTACGGTCGGCATATCCAGGTTCCGGGCGAGGGCGGAGACCGCGTCCCAGGAGAGCCAAGTATCGTCCTCGCGGGCGGCGAACAGGTAGAAGGTGGCGTTCTCCGGCACGGGGTCGTATTCGATAGCGTGGACGCCATAGATGTCATCGCCGTACAGTTGCAGGTTGGGCAGAGGGAGGGTCTTCCACGCGTGATGCTTGCAGGCCATGGCGAGCCAGGGGGAGGGGGAGGCGCTGTCGGCTGAGCGGGGGCAGGCTTGACCTTGGCGGAGCAGGGTGTTGGAGCCGTCGAGTTTTTCGGTGATGACTATTTCCTGGCCTGCGAAGCGGGTCATGTCGGCGGCGGGCCGGTTGTGCGGGTTGGCGGGGCTCTAGGGGGAATAGGGGGTGCGGGGGTATTTGTCCGGCGGAGGCATGGGGTTAGTTTTCCTTTTCGTTGGCGATCTGCTTGAGCAGCTCCATTATTTCGGGTTTGTCCTGGGCTTTAGCGGCGAGCCGGTTTAGCACCTCTTGGCGGCCTTCGACGCGGCTATCGTCCCTATGGGACTCGATTTTCCTGGCGGTTTTCTCCCGGATGCTGTCGGCGAAGCTCATGATGGTGTCCTTTGCGTTCAGTATGGCCCATGATACGAACCCTGTGGTCAGGTAGAAACCGGATATCGTGGTTGCGTGTCGCCCATCAGGTCCCTTGGAGTTTTCACGTTGCTCGGCACTCAAGATTTAATGGAAGGTACCTAGTCTTGGCGGCGGTGGTGAGCGCTGTTGCCGTTTGCGTATGCGGAGTCTGCGGATCCGGTTCATCTTTAAGTAAGTATTCCTCAGCGGTGTTGACCAACTCAGTATGGTCGCAAATCTTGCAGAGTTTTACAGATTTGTCTATTAGTGTCAATTTACGGTTCACCAAACTCCAAAGGAATGGATTAGCAAGTCCGGCTCTGGCAGTTATAATGGTTCCTAGTTCCATGACAATCTCCATTCGGTATCGTGCTGGTGGGGGCGGCTGCCCGCCCCCGATTCAGGTCAATCAGTGGAGCGTTCTTTCTCAGGCAACATTAACGCTCTGAGTGTGATACCTAATTTTTCCGGGTCTTCCATGTTCAAGTACGTCATCGGGCCACCCGGAAGGCTGTAAACTATAGCAGGCGGCAACCCAAACTCAATCTTCTCTGAGTTTTCACTCATGAGTTTCGCAGCTTGCTCAATGTTGTTCTGGTATCCGGGATTGTCGGGTATAAACGTGGAGGATTTCCGAACCTCAGCCCAGTAGTCATCTTTGACTTCTTGTTCTACGCTATCGGTTGCATCCTCGATAGTGAAATTTGCGTCGGGAATATCCCGATTGACCTTTTGTCAGTAGCACCGCGCTTTATCAGCGAGCTTGCTATGGTTCAAGAACTTGCATAAAGCAACAGCAAGTTCGAGAGCAGTCATTGAGGCATCAATTGCCGCCAGAATGAAACCGAAAGAACCTGAATGGGGGTAACGAACCTCGAATGCTTTATCAACAGCTGCTACTTTGGCGATTTTCTCAACGACATCAAAATACTGAGTGACCTCGCTGATTTCGGCGGATGAAATTCGCGCAGAGGCGTACCGATCTGGCAGTTGAGGATGTGCGGACGAAAGTACCTTCAAGGGGCCTTCTATATGTGACCTCATTTGGCCAGCGATTCGCTAGAATATCTGAGATTGTTGAGCAGGCAATTCCAAACGAGCACCTAATAGGAATCTGGACTCGTCTAGGAAGAACTCCCAATTGTTATCTCAATTGCACCACGACATGGTTTTGAGCTCAAGTAAAGCGGGCCGTACCCGGCTCCAGTTGACGATTTGCTGATAGCTGTCATCAAGGATCTGTTTTGTGGCATCTGCTGGGTACTCCTCGGAAAAGAAACCCATCCTAATTACCGAAATTTGTTCAGTAACTGATGGCATATTGCCTCCTTTTCTTTTGACTATTCATTCGGATGGGGGGAGCCTGCCCCCGGTTGGTTCTCGGCGTGTTCGGCATATCTAGTTGGACAGCCTCCGGCAGTCGCCGGTGTGGTGTCCGCTGGTTGCCTTTGCTGGATGATGTCGGTTACGGCCATCGTCGCGTAGATGGTTCCCGCAGTTGAGACCTCTGGGATTGGTGCCCCAGATGGACTGCGTGGGTTGCTCCTTTTGAGGTTTCACTGGATCCTCTTGGTATTTTGCGGCTTTCTGCCCTGCCCGTCAATGGGGGGCAGGGCATGGACATGGTGGCGGTCAATGTCCTAGTCGGGGTAAAGCCGTTTCGCAACCGGAACGGCTGGACATGGGGTGTGCCGTTGGCGCGTTTTCGGACTGCCGGGGTCTTTGGAAACCCGACAGGCCGGTTGCGCTGTGTCTGGCAGGCGATATAAGCTTCGTTGCATTGGAGCCGACGCGGGCGGCGGGACGGGCGGCGGTTTCCATTCGATAGCCAAGAGGTTGTCTGATTATTTCCTGAACTCGGCCGTCGTGATCCTTGGCGAAAATCGCCGTGTGCCACCGTTCATAGGGTTTTGGGGAGTTCTGTTTCTTGGCCCGGGGGTAGTTACGTAAGCTGGCATCTGAAGTAGCGGACGGGGCAGACCGGTCGCGTATCGGGATAATCATTAAGGTTCTTTCCGCGTGTGGTTAGGCGTGTCGGCGGTCATTCCTGGCAGCTTTTGCCTCGATGGTTTCTGTTTCTGCTGGAAGCGGTTTGATTGGCGGAGTTTTCGGGTCAGCGTTTTCTTTTCGGCTCCTTGGAATTCTTGTACTTTCGTTCCTTTGAGATTTTTGGTTTTAGCTGCTTGGGAGATCCAATCGTTTTCTTGTAGTAGGACTCTTTGATGCCTTTCCATAAAGTTCTGATTGTCTTGTGGTCGGTAAGGTGTGCTACGATTGAACTGATTGTTGCGGATGAGGCTGGTAAGTACAATAATGCCCAGTCCGGGGCGTCATACTGCAAGAGTATGAAGAATGACGCCGTAGCGGCGATTGCTGCGGGGCCTATCCTGCTTTGTTGCTCATTTTCGTCTATCGTTTTTTCGACAATTTCGTCTCCAATGATCATACCTATACGGCGTTGGGTCACTCTTCGTGCTATTTTTGTGGATATCGGCACTATTATTATGCTATTGATGAATGCCGATATGACCTGAATCGTTGCTGTTCCGATGGCGATAAGGATGGCGATTGACCAGGTTATTTCGTCTTTGCTATCAATTAGCAATTCGAGGGCCGCAGCTATCGCCATGCCTATTAAGAGGCATACGATGGCGTTGCAAACGATCATTCCGATTGTGCTGCTAAAAGGATGGTTCAGTCTATCGTTTGCTTGGGTGATGAACATATCGGTGCTGTTTGGGTTTTTGTTGGACCGATTTGATACTTGGGCGCGCTTATTTTTGTTCTTGCTCATTGTTGCTCCCAATAGTTAATGTGTAGGTTGTTTCCGGTGCTTGCATAAGGTTTTCTCTTTTTGCGCCCAGTCACTGTTGCTAATGCTTGGTGGGTATGTTAGTGGTGCCCATTTCAAAGCTGTCGGCTTGAAATTTGTCTTCGCAATTAACTGTAGGTAGCGTCCTGCGGTCTCCCCTCGCGAAACTGCTTTTTGAGGTTTGGCTACATACGATACAGTCTTGGCTTGAGCTGGCGGTGTCGTATGTTACTTTTCGTTTGGTGGGTTGGAAGCGTATGTCGTCCATGTTCGCATCATCTTCGGTTAAACCCGTCATATAGAACAGGAAGTCGTTGACCGCTTGTGCTGTCGCCAGCGCGTTAAGCGTGATTACGCTTGGCGCTATGACGTTGACATCTGCGACGTATGCTTGGGCGCGGCGTTCTTCGGCCGTGATGCTTTCCTGCTGTAGCAGCGCCGGGTCGATTAACCGGTTACACGATAGGCAGCCGGATTCGGGCGTGACGGGACGGGCAACGGCAAACACATCGTGGATTTTGCCATCCGGTGCGCTAGATACTTTCGCTCCGACTTGGCAACCGGGAATCAGGTATTGGTGCACGATGGCGTTGAACAGTAGCCGCGCCCGCATCGTGTCGGCTGCTAGGAAAATGTAATCGCAGTTTTTTATACGCTTGACAACTTCAGGATCGTTCAATTTAGTCTTGAACACCGACACGGCGGTATTGGGGTTGGCGCGACGGATGTTGCGTTTAGCCACATTCACTTTGTGTTTGGAAAGCTGGTGCGCTATTGCTTGGAGCCGCTTTGGACGCCGGTCGGCGGCGAGCAGTTTCATGGTGTCCCAGCCGGATGTTCCGATTAGCCGAGGCAGGTTAGAGACTTCAACCTTGTCCGGGTCGACAAGAATAAAATTTCCAACACCTAGTCTGCCTAAAAATTCCGCGATTAGGGATCCGGCTCCGCCGAGTCCTACAATGGCGATTTTTGATTGCGACAAGATGCGTTGCCCCTTGTCGCCGAACAATCTTGTCTGCCGGTCGTATGCCGGGTCCATGTGACTGCATTGCTTAACAGGTTTTGGATGAAGTACTTTCCTTTTCCGCCCTACTATGATGGCATCTGATAGGGGATGGCGGTTTTGCCCGGCCGTCCAGATATCGCCTGCGACCGCATTTTCTGCGAAGACCAATGCCCCTACGGGGCCGCCGCGGGTGATGTCTAGCAATGCCGGATAACCGCGCTTATGGGAACGCAGGTCGACGTCGGAGAACGATACTTGGTCGGCGCCGCTATGATTATGAATTGCCAAGTAGGCTAATTGCTCATCGCGGGCTTCCAGAGCCCGGCCTTGGATGAACTCCGTGTCCAGCATACGGTAGCCGCGTTCTCCTGGCACGTAATCTAGCCCGTCCTTCGCCAAGTGCAGGTTGCGGGCGAGAAGGCGCATATCAGTGCCGGTTTCGGCTACGCCAGCCAGGATTACCGCGCCATGCTCGTCGCCGTCGCCGGGGAAAAGGTGGGCTTTGAGCTTGGCGTACAGATCCTCGGGAATTATGAGGCGCCAAGGTTTGTTCAGGTTGGATTGTCTAGCCATTGGAGCACCTTCTGTAGTTTGAGCAATGCGGTATCCGTGGCCGGATTCAGACGGTTGGAACGCCTGGATAATTGGATTGCCGGGTGCCCTTGGAACGAATGGTCGGCTTGGGCGGCCGGCCCCAAACTTTGGCCGTCCGAGCGGCTGAGGTCATTGCGGACGAAATGCGGGTAGACGTCCGCATGGGGGTAGGCGTCCGTGATGCGGAAACCTACCCATGTGGACTCTTGTCCATAGATTTCAGGGAGAGGGACGTTTTCAATAACCACGCAGGCACCGCCGCCGTTGTCGGGGGTGGCGGTTACCGGGCAATCCGGGAATGCTGACCGGATTTCGGCGATGGCTTGTGCGACGTCCGGTGTCATTTTCCGCCTCACGAATTGTCGTCGGGCGCGATGGCGATTATGCGGGTGCCCTCTACGATTTCGACCGAATCCGTCACCAGGTGGGTTTTCCGGTCTTCGCGCTCGATGCGGACGATAAAGTCGGCTTCGACCGCCACGCCATGGGCGGTTGCGGCAGCCAGGATCGATTCTGCGTTGTGTTGCCTTTTGGCAAGGGTAATCGGGTTCTCGTTGATGGATACTTGTACCATTTCCGCCTCTGGGGGAGTGTCGGATATGTTGGCGACGGGCCCAACAGCCATGAGCTGCCTCCTTGCGGCATTGATTTTCGGTTGCTACAATGCAACTGCGGTTATTATTTCACACTCGGTACAGGATTTCAATACTGAAATTAGCCGATTTTGCGGCAATTTTCAAGGGAGTAGCCATGGCCAAGGGCGTTTTCGACCTAGCCGCTTTCTATGCGGCGCTCGACAGCCAGCGCGCCGCTAAGGGACTGACCTGGAAGGATGTGGCGGAACAGGCGGGGGTCAGCGCATCCACTTTCACCAGGATGGCGCAGGGGAAGCGCCCCGATGTCGACGGCCTTGCGCTGCTCCTGGCGTGGTCGGGGCTGGATGCCGCCCAGTTTCTGCCGCAGGCCAACGAACCCGAGCCGTTGGCGCAGATTACGGCCAACCTGCGAGCGGACCGGAATCTGTCTCCCGATAGCGCAAAGGCCCTTGAGGAAATCATCAAAGTCGCCTACGAGCAGTTTCGCGGAAGGTGATGCGGTGTCCCTCCCGCACGGGTTCAAAGCTCAGGCTAACCGGATTGCCGTCGGCCTCCGCGCCCAAATGGGGTTGGCGGCTTATGATCCTATTGACCTCGACGCTTTGGCTGGGTGGTTGCGGGTTTCGGTGGTCTATCTCTCGGATTTTGCGGAGAGCTGCCCGGATCAGGTGGCGCAGCTAACTTGCCGGGATTCGGCAGGGTTTTCGGCGATGATTTTTCCCATCGGCGATGGCCGCAGCATAGCCATCGTCAACGATGCGCATAGTCCAGGTCGACAGAACAGCAGTTTGGCGCATGAACTGGCGCATCATTTGCTGTTGCATTCACCGGAGGAGGTCAACAACTGCGCCGGCTGTCGGGAGTTTGAGGGTGGAGTGGAAAATGAAGCCAACTTCTTGGCCGGTTGCATTCTAATTCCCAACGAAGCAGCCCGGCATATCGTGCGGTCTAGGATTGATGCCTCTGCGGCGCAGTTGCGTTACGGGGTTAGCGACCGGATGCTGGAGTGGCGGCTGAATGTAAGCGGCGCCCGAATCCAGCGCCGACGCGCCCAGCGGCGTAGAAAACAAGCTCGTTAGGCGCTATGCCGCGGCAGTATCGCCCGCGCCGCGGCGTCGATGGCGGCGGCGAGGCCGGCGGCGCGGAGTTCTTGGCGGATGGCGTCGCATAGCCGGATTTGGCCGGCGGCGGGGAGGCGGTCGCGGGCGGCGGCGGCCTTTTCCGCATCGGCGCAGAGGGACGCCGGTTGCCGATGATGGACGTTTTTCGCATCGTAGCGCGGGATGGGGACAGCGCGCCAGATGTGATGCAGGAAATGACGGTCGGATTTGCGGCTATCCTGATATGCTTGCTGGAGACATTCGGCGTTGAGCAGCGCGGCGAGGTAGGCTGCCTCGTCGGCGGATTTGCCGATTAGCCAGTAAGTTTGATGGCCGACTATATGACTGGGCGTCATTCTTGCCGCGCACAACGTTTGGCCGGATGAGTTGTACACTACTTTGGTCGGTGCATGGCCGGTCCGGTTGGGGCTGATTTGGGAAAGTAGTTTTCCTAGAAATTGATTTGTTCCCAGAGGCTTTGCAGCGTGTTGCGTCCTTGGCCTCGGTTAGTCTGGCAGGCGGTCGAGTCCGCCCAGCGCCGATATGTGTGGACTTCCCGCTGGGCGTCCAGATCCCCTTTGTTTGTTAGGGTTATTCAAAACTCGGAACCGCCCGGAGGTCGTTGCGAATTTCGTCATTTCGTAAGTGATTTCCGTTGCTCAGGCCCAATGTGTATTTCGGCTTCATCGTGCCGAAAATGATGGAAATTGCGCCCGTACATTGTAGGGTCGGCGGTTGCGCGCTATGGCGGCAATCTTGCCAGTGGGGAATGGCGATGATGAAAGCAGTGGTCTTGGCATTTGGCTTGGCCGTAGTTCTGGCGGCCGTTGTCGGGTTGAGCTTGGTGTGGTCCCAAGATAGCGGACGCGATGGCGGTCATTCCGCCGTCGTGTTCAGGATGTCATGGATGGCGCGGGAAGGTTGTTTCGTGATGCTGGCATCATCGGCTTTTGTGGCGGCGGCGGCTGGGAATGCGGGGTTGCCTGGGCCAAAAAATTCTACTGCGCCGGCGGCGTAGTCATGCTTGGCGCGGTCGGTGGTTACGATCTGCGCTGCTGCATCAGGGGCGCTTACTGCCCAGTAGCCGACGCCGCGCGTTGTTGCGGCATAGCCGTCGGGCAGCCATTCCGGGCGGTTCAAGATCCGGGTCAAGTCGCCCCGGCTCAGTTGCGGCGGCAGGTCGGTTTCGTCGGAGGCGGCGGCGGCCAGATCGTCCAGGTCGAATCCGATGGTCGGCTCCAGTTGGTTCACGCGCTCTCGGACATTGTTGCCTTCGTCCAACGTGCTGTCGCGGATGATGCGTTCCAGGTTGGCTTGCAGGATGGGTTGGAGGCTGCCTACGTGTTCGGTGAATGAGCCGATGCGTTCTTGGGCGGCCATGTAGGCGTCATGCTCGGCGGTGCCGGCGTAGAATAGATTGACGATGCCGATGATCGGCTTTTCTTGCCCGATGCGGTCGATGCGGTCGATGCGCTGTTCCAATTTCATCGGGTTCCAGGGGATGTCGTAGTTGATTACGGCGGAGCAGAATTGGAAGTTGAGGGATTCGGCGGCGGTTTCGGTGCATAGCAGGATACCGGGTTCGTGCGCATTGATTCGCTGCACTGCTTTGCTACGGCGAACTGGCCGTATGACGCCGTCGGCGCCGCAAATCCAGTCCTCAGCGCCGGAAAGGCCGGCTAGGTTGCCCACGCGCGTACTGTCGGCGGCCAGCCGTTCTCGCAGCCAGACCTGGGTATCACGGAATTGGGAAAACACCATTATCCGGCGGTGGCCGGCGGCGCGCAGCCGGGCCAGTTGGCGCATAAACTCGGCGAATTTGCTGTCGTCCCCGTCATCCGCCTGGCAACGCGCCAGCAGATCGCCCAGTATTCGCTCCGCGTTGGCGGTCAGATGGAGTTCGGGGAGTTCGGCGTCCGGTTCGTACTCGAAATCGTCATCCTCGGCGCCGTCCAGTACATCATCCCATTGCAGGGCGCTTTGCCGGCCCGATAAACGCCGTTCCTTGAGGTCGAGCAGCGACCGGCGGAAGGCGTGGCGGGAGGACCCCAGGCGCAGGCGGAAGTGGGTCATTACGAAGCCCAGCGCCTGGCGGTTGACGCCCTGCTGCCCTTGATACCATTCCCGCACGAAGTCCCGGATGCCGTCGTAAAGCTCCCGTTCCTGCGGGCTTAACGACACGGCCACGTCGACGGCCTCCCGTTGCGGCACCGACTGCCGGAGGCGGCCCTCGCTGGCATACTGCCGCAGCAGGACGCGGGTGTGGCGCGATACGCGGCGCTTGATGGCGGCGGTGCGGCGCATCAGGGTCATCGATTCCCGGATGCGTTCCTCGTCATATCCCGCCGCAACACCGGCCAGTTGTCGCTTTGGATGTATTCGAGATGCTCTCTGACTTGGGGCCGGGGCATTCGCGCCGCGGCGGCGATCTGGTCAGCGTTACCGGGCAGGCCGTCGCGCAGCCAGGTTTGGCGGGCGGCGTGCCACTGGTCCAGCGTGGCCGGGCGGTTGGCGTCGTAGAACAACCGGAACTCGGCTTCGTTCCAGCCGCCCTCCGGGTTGAGCAGGTTGAGCAGCGCCCACAATTCGGCGGGGTCAATCTGCATCGGCGTGGCGGTGAGCAGCAACAAGCCCCCGGTGCGCTGCGACAGCCGGGTCAGCAGTTGCAGGCAGTTGTTGGGGCGGCGCTGGCGCGGGTGGCTTACATTGAGATAGCGGGCGTGATGCGCTTCGTCAAAGATGATGATGTCGTAGCGGGCTTCGGCGTCGGCTAGGAAAGCCTCGCGGTGGCGGCTCAGCCAGTGGTAGGACATTATCAGGCGCGGGGCTTCCCGCCAGGGGGCGGCGCCGGCCGGACGCCCGTCGCCATCGGGGGCGTTCATCAGACGCAATTGCGCCCCTTGCCGGTCCAGCACCGGCGCCCGGAGGTTGAATTTGTGGCGCAGTTCCGCCTGCCACTGCCAGCGGGAGGCGGCCGGCGTGAGGATCAGAACCCGTTCCGCCTGCCCCCGGTTGATGAAGGTTTTCAACAGGATGCCGGCCTGGATGGTTTTGCCTAGACCGACTTCGTCGGCGATCAGCACCCGGGGCGGCGCGGCGGCGTCCCGGGCGTAGCGGCGCCAGAAAGACAATTGATGCGGCCACAGATCGGCGGCGACCGTCTCCAGTGTGGTTGGCGGGTCGTGGGCTACGGCATGGCTGACGGCGGCCCACAACTCGGCGCGGGGCAGCGGTGTATGGTAGGGATGCGGATCGCCGTCGTTGATTACTCGCGGCGGCTCCAGCGCCGGGTTGCGCTCCGGCGCAAAGTCAATCAACTGGCGGCGCAGCGCCTCCGGGAGGGGAATTACGATGCTGGCCTCGCCCCGGTTGTGCCACAAGGATTCAAACTCGTCGATGTGCGGTTGCAGGTAGGCATTGCTGGCGTCCCAAGATTTGTACACCGCAAACTGCTCGTCGTTGTACAGCCAGGCCAGCTTGCTTTCGTTGATGCTGCCGGCGAACCCGATGCGGTCGCCGGGGCGTCGGTGCTGATGCCCATTTTCCGTTCTGTTGCATTTTGCTGGGTAGACTAACGCGCTCAGGATGGCGGCAATTCCGCTAGTCGCCGCGCCATGTCTTCCGCCGCGGCCTTGCCTTTAGTGAGCGAAGTCGACTTCCCTGAATAGTGTTCTGTTGCCGTTGCTGGGTAGTTCAAGCCTAGCCCTCCAGCGGTAGCACGGATTGCGCCAGCCGCCGCCAGATTAAATCGCAGTATTCCGGGTTGATTTCTATCCCGATTGCCCGCCGCCGGATGCCCGATGTCGAAACCACATTCCGTAGCATATCGCCATATCGGGCCGCGCCGGCCAAAGTCGGCAATTCGCTTGACTCTGTCACTGGCAGGATTCCTGGAACCATCCAGACTCTTGCCGGGCGCATAAGATCTAGTCACGCGCATTCCTGCTTTTACATTGGGGCGGTCAATGGGGATATTTGCCACCATAGGGGTGCCTTTCGCAAACACGAACATATATTGCCCCCCCCCCGTAACGCCCGGCTTTTGTCTATGGGGCGGTAATGGGACGCCTCAAAAAACAGCGTCTGGTGGAGCGTCAACCCCAACTCCTTAAACGCCAACGCCTGCCGGAAACTGGTTCCGCTTTCGCCGCTGTCAACGATCTGGTCGGCAACCACCCAGACCAGCACCCCACCCGGCGCAAGGTTGGCAACGCAAGCCGCGGCGATAGCGTCAAAGTCAAAAGCGCCGTTGTATCCGCCGTATTCCCGCAGATTGTCATAGGGCGGCGAGGTGAGGATTAAGTCCGCGGGCGGCAACCCCGGCAACACCGCGGCGCAATCGCCGTTCACCAGTTCGATACCCGGCAACAGATTTTCCCACATATCCCGCCCCTTTAGCCGGATTGCATCGCCGCCACATCCTCCCAGCGATCAAAGGGATTTCCGCGCCGGCAGCTTCCGCCGGCTTCTTTCCCTTCAGGCTTTCGTAGGGGCGAAAATAGACCGGGTTGTAAGGCGTAACCAGCCCGTCAACATAGGCTTGCCCGGTATCCCGCGCTTTCAGCCCGCGCAGGGTTTTATCCCGATCCCGTATCGTCCCCTGAAGCCTCTCGGATAGGTTGTTGTTAATATCCGCCTTGACGCCCTTGCTGACGACGTGTCGCACCCGATGGGTTGGAAAAGCCCGCGGCATCGCATCCCGGTAGGATGCCAATCCATCCGTCTTGACCGCGACGGGCGGGTTGTTCGACCGCCGCCGCGCCATTGCCAACGCGGTCGCCGCCGCCCGGGTTGTGCGGGTTGGCGATAGATACGCCGCCAGCAGGAATCGGGTTTGCGAATCCATCACGTTGAAAAGCCAATAGTTTTTACCGCCAACCCTGACCACCACCTCATCGGCAACCCAGACGCGGCCGGTGTCAACCTTCATCGGGCGCAATACCTCATCCGCCCTTTTCGATAAATTCCTAACCCAGCGGTAAACGCTCATCTGTCCGGTTTCCCGTCCGAAATACTGCTCCATATTCCCCGCCGTCTTGCGGTAGGATACGCCGTCAAAATATAGATCCGCCGCGGCGCCCTTTTCGTGGGGCGTGGCTTGGCGATACTTTCCCGCCGGCGGGGGCTTGACGGGCTTGCCGCGGGCGTCAATCTGTACCATCCGCGCCCCGCCCGAAGTCCGGCAGGTTGGGCAAGGTTGCCCGGTTTTGCGTTTGCAGGTTGACCCGCATAAATGCCCCATCGCCGCCATTGTAGGCTATACTACCCAGCAACGGCAATAGAACACTGAATAGCGTACGCTCCAGACCCATTCACCCTGGCTGTTTTTCGCTACAGCCGCAACCATGACTCCCTCCCGCCACCCTAGATCTCATCTCCAAATTCTTCGACCGTCCGGTGGGGTTTCCTCATGCCATTTAGCCATCATCGCCTACAGCTATCCAGCAAATGCAACAGAACCGTCGATTTGACTATTTCGGACATTAACCGGATTTCCGACGGGGTATAGCGGGGCGTCAACCGGTTGTTCCGGCGGACGATGACGGTGGCGGTATACAGCGATGACCGGGCCAAGTTGCGGCGGGCGCACGAGGCCGTGACCGGTTACTTCCGAGGCCATCTGGCCGGCCTCCGGCTGTTGCGCTACCGCCAAGGCCGGGGTTTCGCCAATGTTATGCCAGTGGTGCGTCCGGGAACCGGGGAACCTGATCTGACGGACGGCGGCACTATGCGTTATCTCTTTCCTTTCGGCCCGGCGGATATGGACGCTAGAGAAGGCGTGTTGCTGGGAATGGACCTGAGAAGCCGGACGCCGGTGTTCGTTGACGCCTTTTCTCCGGATGCGATCAATGGGCATATGGTGGTAATGGCCCGCAGCGGCGCCGGCAAGTCTTATGGAGTTAAGTTGCGGGTGTTGCGGGAAGCGAGCAGGGATGTTCCGGTATATCTGATTGACCCGGAGGGAGAGTTCGGCGTCATCACGCGGGAACTGGGCGGGCAGATTTATGTTCCAGGCGCCAAGGGCTTCGGGTTGAATCCCTTTCTGATCGGGTTTACCGATGAGACGGACCTGTATAAGCGGATTTCCAGCTTGGCGGCGCTGATCGTGATGATGCTGGGAGATAATGTGAGCGAGGATTTGGGGGCGACCATCGACCGCTGTCTGGTGGGTTTTTATAACCGGGAGCTGGCGGCGAAATCGGATCATGACCAAAAGTTGCTGGGCGGCGGCGGCATAGCTGACTTCCACGAATACTTGACGACCGAGGAAGCTCAGGGGTGGGGAGGGGACAAGCTGCATCACCTGCTTTCTACCTTCGCCACCGGGTCGGCCCGGTTTTTGTTGCAGGGTGAGGGCCGGGATCTGATGTCGGACGAGGCCCCGGTCACCAGCTTTAACTTGAAGAATTTGCCTAATAGCCTGAAGCCCGTTGCTACCGTGGTTTGTTCCGAGGTGGTTTGGGGCATGGCGGTTAGCCGGCCGCGTCCGCGGCTCTTGGTGGTGGACGAGTGCTGGACCGTTTTGGCTACGCCCAGCGGCGCTGAAAGCCTGATTACCATCGTCAAGCGGGCTAGGAAGTATCAGCTGGGGTTGGTTGCGATAACGCAGGATGTGCAGGACTTCTTGGCCGAGGATCGTTCAGGGGGGGCCATTTCCGGTCATGCAGGCCGGTCGTTGTTGCAGAACTCGGCATTGAAACTGGCGTTTTCTCAGGATGCGGCGGCTTTGCCTTTGGTAGTGGATGCCTTGGCGCTGAACGAGGATGCGGCGGCTTTCTTGGCGCAGTCCATCCGGGGGCAAGGCATCCTGGTGGGGCCGAATGGCGAATCTTATCCGATAGCCGTTGTGGCGACTAGGGAAGAAGACGCGCTGGTTACGGACATGGGATGGCTGTCCGACGGTTCGGTAGCAGAAGAACCGATGCCGGACGTGGAACTCGATTACGAGGTTCCGGTGATTGCCGGCCCCGCCGTCGGCGCGGTGGCGTCGCGAGGCTTGTCTCTGGAGCGTCTTGAATCGGAGCGGGTAGCGGAGGAGACGCCGGTTGGCCCCGTTCCGGTGGGCGGGCGATGATGCTGTTGCCTGTAATGCGGTGGGCTTTGGGCGCGGTTCTGCTGGCGTTCGTTTTGTTGGCCGGGTGTAGCGGAGGAGGCGAACTGCCTGCCGTTGATCCGTTGGTTAGGGTCACGGTTGTAGTTCCTGCGCCGGGGTTTACGCCCGGGCCGACGGCCACGGCTTTCCCTACTTTCACCCCGGCGCCGACAGCTACTCCCGCGCCAACGGCGACGCCTACGGCGGTTCCTACGCCTACGTATACCCCGGTGCCTACGTTAAAGCCGACGGCGACGCCGGTTCCAGTGCCGACAGCTACGGTTGTGCCTACGGCAGAATCAGGGGAGCGGGGAACTCCGGCCCCCACAGCTGAGGTGCGGCCGGTGCCTACGCCCTTCGGACGGCTGGAGGGCGGCGACCCGGACTGACCCGGACGATGACTTGCTGTTGGTGCAACAGTCGCTTTTCCCGTACCAGTACCCGGACCCGCCTGAGTTCCTGTTGCGGGGCGTGATGGATGATTTGCCGCAGGCGGCGGATTTCATCAGCCGGGAGACGCGGTATATTTATTGGGTGCTGTATTACGACGAAGCCGGGGGTTTGCCGGACGATTGGTTTATGCGGGGCTTCTGGCGGTTGACGGACTTGGGGACGGACGATTTTCCGCCTTTGATAATGAAGGAGCAGCCGGTAACCATTACGAAGGAAGGGTCGTCTTTTATGGTGGGGATAGGACGGCAGACGCCGGGCTTCTGTAGGCCGGGGCGTTACCGGTTTGATTTCTTGGATAACGAATTCGGGGAGGTGGCCTTTTGGGAGTTCGAGGTGCGTTAGCGGCCTTGGTTTTTGTTGTGCTGGCCTTTTCGGGGGGCGGAGCGGGGCTATTTGCCCTGGTATCATCTTTAGGCAACCCGGCTTTGGGCGTGGCTGGGCGCGCTCCGAACGTGGTGCTGGCGGATCATCAGTCAAGTAATTGACGGGATCCGCAGGATGAGCCGGCGGACCGCCGTGCTGCGGCTTGTGGGTCTCACGTAGACCGTTGCGGCTCGTTCTGCTTCTTTCGAGCTTGCGCGAGTTGCGATTATGAGTCAGAGACTTGCCGGACGGAAAGTTGTGAATATGTATGCAGGTCTTGGGTCCATGTTGATCCTGTTACCGGGGATAGGACTGTCGTAAATTCTTGTAGTGATGAGTGTGAGGTAAAGGAGTATGAGTGCGGTGCTTGGCGGTGCAATGGCAATTGGTACTGGTACTTGGCAACCGCGGGTTCGGGCTCTGACCGGAGCGGCAAGCGGGAAGACACCTCGACACCGGGTCTTTCAGAGATGCCGTCTGGATCGTCACCCAGATTTTCTCTGGTACTTCTTGCTCGTGGAGCGGCGGAGCGGGGGGCAAAGTGCCGTGGACGGATCCCCATCAGCCAGTCGGCAATGTCGTGGCTATCCCCGACAATGGGTTGTCCGATGATACCGGCTGGGAAGATCCTCTCCCCGCAGCAGTGTTCGCGGGTGATTCGCCTGGTATAAGGCTCAGGAAAGGTTTTACTTGCGACCAGGGGATGTGCGACTTGGGTGGTCATTACAACGGTTCGGCGGGAGTGATGCAGTACCGCTGGTGGCTGCACAACGGGGTTTACCCTTCTGAGGAACAGGTCCCTTGGCAGACTCTACCCGGCAGCCGCCGCTTTTACGTCGGGGAGGCGGGCATTGTTTCGATACAGCTGGCTAACGAAAATTCCGAGGGCGAACTAGCGCGGCGTTCCAATGTGGTGAACAAGCGGTTGGGGTTTGATACAGTCGGGACGGAATTGCCGTCTCCGGCCCCGTTGCCTACAGTGACGCCCCAGCCTGACCCTAAGGATGGTGCCGCACGCCCGGTTAGTCCGGCTGTCAGTCGGGTCGAGGTTCTGGCTAACGGGGACGACTTGAAGGTTTCGTTGTCGTCTGCTTGGTCAGGCAACTTGGAATATCGCGTTTTGGCGCATACCGGCCGGTATCCTGCGGTTCGGGGGGCTGGAAGCCGCTCTCGGTTAGCGGAGACTCGTTTATCGTCTCGGGGGTGAGCGGGGAGCGGGGCTGGTGGTGGGCGCAGGCGCGGGCGGCGGCGGGCGCTGACGGGTTGGCCGGGGAACCGACGGCAGCGAAGTCCTTTTACCTGGATCCGCCGCCACCGGTGCGGCCTACGCCGATGCCGGCGCATTTTCCTACGGCTACCCGTTGCCTGATTTGGACGAAGGGGCGACCCGTCCAGCGGCTCCGGCTATTTCCCGCGTGGAATTGACCGGCACGGGGGATACTTGGCGGCTGAAGGTTACGCTGTCGTCAAATTACTCTGGAACGGTGCAGTTCCGGGTGTGGCAGAACACGGGGAATCCGCCGTCGGATGCAATTCCTTGGGTAAACGCTTCGATGTCAGGCCGGACTTTCACGGCGGCGCCGTCGGATAGCCTTTTGCCTGCGGATCAAAGGCCGGAAGGGTATGTGTTGCCCGGTTCGGGGGATAAGGAGGACGCGGCGTATTCTGGCTGGTGGTGGGTGGAGGCGCGGCTGCTGTCCTCCGGTGGCGGCCGGGTGCCCGGAAATCCCGGCCGCGCCAAGTCGTTCTACGTAGACCCGCGCCCGGTTGACTAGCCTGCGGCCTTTGGAATTTGCCTGAGGGTCTGTTGCAGCAGGTCCCATTCGTCTTGGAGCCGGTTCACCTTTGATGCCCGTCCGATGTGCCAGTGGCCGGCGTGTTTGCACTGGTATGGTTCCAGTCCTTCCCGTGTGATAACGGAGCCGTGATTTATTTGGTTGATGGCCTGCATCGCTTCCTCCCTGCTGTGGTAAATCAGTTTGCGGTCGCGGAGGCCGTTGTGTTTGCGGGTGGTGTGGGCGAAGGGGCAAGTGCTCCTCGTCCTGCTGGGCTGCTTGGTGGTGTTCATCAGGGGAACTCTCCTTCATCTTTGGATCTGGCGGGTATGGTGTTGCGGCTCCGGGCGGATTGCGCTGATTCTTTCATAAGATTTCCCTCCGTTTTATTCAAGCGTTTTGGCGTCGCCTTCGGCTCGGCGGTCGAGTCAGGCGGAAAGGGATGCTTTTTCGGTGCCGGGCTCGCCGGTCTGGTTTTGTTCCTGTTGCACCGTGGGGTGCTTGCGCCAGGGGTGGCAAATGAGCTTGATGTCGATGAGCCCCGTTCCGTCGGAGGTAGGCATCTGGGTGATGACGCCCCAATAGGTATGGTCGATGGGCTGGCGGCCTTCCTGTTCCCGCTGTCTTTTTTTCTTGAGGAAAGCATGGACGGCCCGGGCGATCCGCTCCTCTGGAACCCGGCGGGCTTCCGGCGTGGAGCGCCACATGACGATGTGGTAGGACACTTTTTCCCTTCGGGTGAAACGGTCGTAGGATTTATTGGTCAAGGTGTAACTGTGGGTCTGGTAGTAACCCGGTTGTCTTTCGGATAAGCAGGTCATGGCTGTCGCGTGTCCTCCTCTACCCCGACCTGCGGATTGGGGGGAAATCTTTCTTTGTTGGCCTTTTCCAGGCAGCCGGCGGTTTCCTCGATGGCTTCCAGCCAAACTGTCTGGGGGGGCCGGGATGGCCGGCGCAAACCGGCCAATTCCGGGGCATAGTTGCCGGTTTTCCAGGCAGGCTTCCTGTTCCAGTGCGTCGGAGAATTCGAGAAAAGCCGGGTCGCTGGCGGGGTCGGCGCCCTGCACTATGATGATCGCGGCGCGGAAGCGGGTCGCCGGATTGACGCTTTCCCACAGGTTCCATAGGGCGCGGCGGGCCTCGGCCTCTTTCTGGATACTGGTAAAACCGGGCCAGTTGGCGGCTTGGTTCCGGTGATTGAGATCCTGCCTGACGCAGTTGAGCATTCTTTCGCTGACGGTCCTGGCGGTGGAATCCGGGGTTAAGGACCGCCGGGCGCATTCTCTGGGCGGGGGGGCGAGGGGCGCCTCGATGAAATGGCCTCGGTCCACGGCTCCCGGGTTCGTTCTTGCAGAACCTTCTGGATGGCGGTCATCGCCAGGAAATCGACAGCTACGTTCATCGCCTCATCAGGGGATACCGTCTCTTCAGAGTAGCCGCGGACTAGGTTTTCGTCCAGCGCTTCCAGTTCCCCTGGTGTGAGTGTGGGCTGCTCCGTAGGCCTGTTATTTCCGGGCGCGGGGATAGCCAGGGTTGCTATGGCCCCGGCGATGAAGAGAATTATTAGAACCGCGGCGGCGGGCCGGGCGCGTCTTTTGAGGGTTCTGATTTTCATTCAGAGCAGTCGGGGGTTGACCCGGCGTCGGAATCGTTCGTGGGCTATGGCGTCGGAAGCCTCGCCGGCCAGCTTGACTATGGGCTGCTCGTCCGGGCGGTTGCGGAACAGCCGCTTGATGGTGTTTATTTGGGATTCGCTGGCTTGTTTCAGCCGCCAGGGGGCGTTGCGGGCAAGCATAGGCGCTTTGTTGCCTAATATCTTGCGGATCTCGATCAGGGTTTCCTCTTCGGTGAGTTCCCCTGCCTGCCGTTTGGATACCGGCGCCGGGCCGCTGGTTTGGAGCGACAGGCGCGACACCCGCCATTTTCCGTTTTTTCTGGGGTTCGACGGTCAGATACGTTTCGGGGCGCCCCGGTTCCAACGTTATCGGCAAGGCTTGGAGCGGCTGGCCGGGAAAGGGGCGAAACCAGACGTATTCTATATGGGCGGTTCCTGCCGGCGTGATGGTCCGGGCGAATTTGACCGACAGTCATTCCAATTCTGCTTGGTCCAGTTTGGCATCGCGCACCGCGGCGTTGCCGGCGCCTTTATCGCGGGGCTGGTCCAAACGCCAGTAATGGATGATCCCTTCCATGTCGTGGCGTCCGGTGAAGTCGATGACCAGGCAATCGGTTTTTTGCGGATGTTTGCGCAGCCCGCGGCCAATCATCTGGATGATGGTGCTTTCTGAGTGCGGTGTGCCGTCCTACAATGACGCAATCCACCAGAGGCAGGTCGGTTCCCTCCGTGAGGGCGATGTAATTCAGTAGTACGGAAGCTCCGGGGGCCGATACGAACCTCTGTATTGCCTCTTCCCGTTGCCGGGCTGACAGGTTCTGAGACACCGTGCAGGCGGTGATCCCTGCTTGGTGCAGGGCTCTGGCGGTGGCCTTCATTACCGCTAGCGGGGTGTGTTTGGGAGTCTGGCTGACGTAGACTAGGGTTTTGTCCCGGCCTTGACTGAAGGCGTATTGGACGGCTTGCAGGTAGAGCTGGGGCCGGTTCCTGGCTTGTGCGATGGGGCGGATGGCCCCGTTTGCCCCGTGTATCGGCAGGGATTCGATGCGGGCAGGGCATAGGATGTCCCGTTCAATCAACTCTTTCGGGGTGATGGGCTGGATGACCTGCTCAAAGGGCTCAGGGCAGAGGGGTTCTTTGTCCTGGCGGAAGGGCGTGGCGCTGAAACCCAAGAGTTTCTTCGGGGCGAGGCGTTCGATGGTTTGTAGCCAGCTGGGGGCTATGGTATGGTGGGCTTCGTCCACTATTAGTAGCGGAATGCCTTGGAGGGCGGGGGGGATGGGTTGGCTGAGGACGGTGTTTTGCGCCAGGATGAGGGCGGGCGCGTCCCATTTGAACGTGCCTTTCCAGATGACGCCTGGGGGGACGTCGCACTGGCGCTGGACGGCGGCGTAGGTTTGTTTCACCAGTTCTTGGCGGTGGACCAGGACGGCGGCGCGGTAACCTTTCCTGACCGCTTTGGCGACGATTTCGGCCAGGACGATGGTCTTGCCGGCGCCGGTGGGGGCGCATACCAGCAGGGATTTGCGGCCGCGGGTTTTCTCCCGTATTTCATCGATGATCCGGTCTTGGTAATCCCTGAGTTGAAGGCGCTGGCAGGCATCATCGTGAGGCTGGGGGCGGCCGCGGGCGGGGTTGGGGTGCTTGGGGGTATGATACTAGGGTTGGGGGGGTATGTTGGGGCTGAAGGGGGGTTGGGTTGGGCGAGGTCTTGGGTTTCAGGGGTAGGATGCAGGGCGAGCCCCTTGCGTGCGCCCCGTCCCCACCACCAGGGCAACCAACCCTCCTCCGGCGGCAATGGCGGCAGCCCATCGTTGGCAGTGGCGTTCATGGCGTATCCCCGTTATTGATTCTGGCCGGAATGCTGTCGGTCATTACTTGGCGGCAATAATCCGCGATTTCTTGGGACGCCGTTAGTTCGTCACAAAGGACATCGAACAAATCGTGCAGAGCGTTGGGATCGCCGGTCACTTTGTGATAGAACGATGCTCCGTCAATTTCCGAAACCGGGCGGTTGGTGCCAAGCGGGGTTTCGTATCGCCTGCGGACTCTAGGCACAACAATGACCAGATACCCGGTCCAGCCCCGCCCTTTTTGCCTTACTGCGGTATCGAGGTCGCCGATGACTTTTTCCCGGTTGCTGGCGTTCATTGTGTTGTGCTTGTTCTTTACCTCGGCCAGTATCCGCCTTGCCGGGCATTCCAAATCGTACCCGGCGTCATGATTAGCCCAACCTTTCACGCCGGCCAGGATTTCTTGGTGAAAGTATCCCAACGCATTCGACATCCCGTTCAAGGCGGAATTGCTGTTTTGCAATCGCAACAATTCTTCCCTGCTGTTTGCGTCAAAGGTAGATGCAATCAGCAATGAGAGAAACGGGTCAACCACATTACGCTGTTGCCTGATGACTGCCTGTTCCAAAGCATCCGCAGCAGAACGGCGGAATGTAGCTATCGCCTGGTTCAGCGCCGCGTCTGAAATCCAGTCCAAATATAGGCGCTGGCTCCTCCATTTGACACATAGTCAGGGTTAAGCTCGATCCCGATGGGTATGCGTCCGAGACGCGCGGCGACGCGAAAGGTTGTGCCGCTACCGGAAAAAGGGTCCAAGACAACATCGCCTTCATCCGTGAAAAGCCGTATAAAGAAATCTGGCAGCCATTCCGGGAAAGCGGCGCTGTGGCCGGTATTATGGGCTACGGGCGAGCGGTGCAACACGTTGCTGGGGTAAACGGTTTCTTTTCCTTCCCAAGCCGCTATCCGCCGGCCGATCTTTGGGTTGGTGCTTGACTCTTGCCGGGACAGGTCGTTTTTGCTCATATTCCGTAGCCTGGCTTTTGTACCCTGTCCCACCGGAACCTTTACCGCATCCTGCCGCATTTTCAGGTCCGGGGTTTTGCTGAAGTGCAAAATTCTTTCCCAAGAATCGCGAAAACGATGTTTCCACTTGCCCGGCGCGGCCGTTGTCTTGTGCCAGATGTATTCTTCCACCCATCGAAACCCCGTTTCCCGGACCAGCGCCAATATCAGATCCAATACGTAGGTATGGCGTTGACCGTCGACCGCTTTTTCCTTGATGTTTAGCACAAAGGAGCCGGACGGCTTTAACAGCCGCAGCATTTCATCCGCCCGCTCGGTAAACCATGCCACGTAAGCATCGGGGGCGATGCCGCCATAGGTATGCTTCCGGGCGTCGGCGTAAGGGGGGGAGGTCACAATCAGGTCCACGGATTCGCCGGGCATCATCCGCATAATGTCAAGGCAATCGCCGACGTGAATCCGGTTATTCCAGCCGGATTCGTCCGTCCGGCCATCCAGACCGGATAGGCGGGGATGGAACAAGACTTCCTGAAAGCGATTTTCTGCGATCATATCCTTTATTTCGCCAACCCCAAATTTTCGGTTGCCAAGCATTATAGGGACTAACGTTCTGAATTGTCAAGGGGTAGAATCCCGAGATATCGGCGTTTTTGGGGCTTACGGCGGGCCGTACCGGCCCAGCGCGCCGTCTACCATTCCCGTTGTCCGGCTCCAGTCGTAGGTGCGGTAGGAATTGTTGCGGACTACGTAGCCGGCGCCGGCGTAGAATAGCTCGAACTGTAAGTGGCGGGAGGCGAACTCGGAGCCGATGGCGTCCCAGGCGAGCTTGAACAGCTTGATCCGTTCCTGCGCCCGATCGCCGTGGATCCGGCCGAGGTAATCCGCTACCTCGGCGTTGCCGAAATCTCGGACTGATGACGGCAGCATAATCGGCGCCCCGCCGGCCAAGTCCCGCAGCGTGTTCATCATTTGCGGGTAGATTTCCTGCGCCATTACCTGCGCGGTGTATAGCGGATGCCGGTCGGGGACGTAATAGGGGCCTACATACCGGCCCGCCGCTTCCATACCATGCACCAGACCCTCAATGGCGCCGGCCTGCGCCGCCAGCCGCCCCAGGGTTTCGACCACCTGCGGCACTCCGATGACGTCGTTGGCTTCGGCGATTTTGCGCGCCAGCCCGGCCAGAAAGCGCAGCTTGACCATCAGCCGCACCTGCGACTGGTAATTTTGGAATATGTGCGCCGGCGATTCGTGAAACTGGTCGCGGCACAATCCGATGTCGCGGTGAACGAATACCCGCTCCCACGGAACTTTGACTTCATCGAAATACAGCACGGCATCGTTTTCGTCCCAGCGGTAAGACAGGGGGTGGTCGAACTCGCTGCCCGCTGAGGCTTCATAGGACTTGCGGGATAGAACCTTAAGCCCCGGCGTTCCCATGGGCAGGGCGGCGGAAAAGGCGTGCTTTTCATCGCCGGGCTTCAGCGGCTGGATGGTGGTGACCAGCACTTCGTTGGCGATAATGCTGCTGGTGCCTAGCATTTTCGCGCCCTTGATGGTCACCCCCGTTGAATCCTCGTCGCAGATGCCCGCCACGACGAACTGGTCCGGCTCCGCCTCCGGGCCGCCGGCCCAGCCGTGGGGGTTGGTAATTACATAGGTTACAAACAGATCATTGTCGCGCACATATTGATAATAATCGGCCAAAGCCTGCGCCCGTTCCGCCCCGTGCGCCCGGAACAAATCCGGCCGCATCATCATCCCGGCGAGGGATGATGCCACGTGATCCGGCGACCGCCCCATATACCCGCAAACGCATTCCGCCCACGCCTCCATCGCCCGGCGGCGCGCTACCAGTTCGGCGTAAGACGTCGGCAACTGCCAGCAGCGGTTGACCCGCCGTCCGCTGCTGGGCGACTCGAAGGTCATCAGCTCCGCGTTTTCCGGCGCCGCCTGAAAATCGTACAACCCCGCCGCGGTCTGCGCTGCGTTGCGGTAGGCCGGATGTTCGGTAACGTCCGTCACCGGCGCCCCGTCCAGAAAGACCTGCCGTCCATCCCGCAGACTTGCCAGATGCTCTTGCCCCGTGCGTATCCCGCGGCTCATAATTGCCCCCTTGCGCCGTAATTCCAACCTATCCCGCCCCGCGCATCCCTGCGCCGCCCGCCGTGCAATGCTATAATCGGGCGGAAGTTTTGTCTATCGGCTAACGGTCATTCCCGCATTGGCGGGGATCCGGGGGAGGGGAGCGTATGCGGCTGATTTCATGGAACGTAAACGGCATCCGGGCGGCTCACAAAAAGGGCTTTCTTGACTGGTTTACGGCCGAGCAGCCGGAAATCTTGTGCCTCCAGGAAACTAAGGCGCATGAGGCGCAACTCCCCGCCGCGCTGAGGCAGGTGGAGGGGTATTCCGCCTGGTTCACCGCGCCGGAGCGCAAGGGGTATAGCGGCGTGGCGCTGTACTCCCGCCGCCAACCCGCCGACGTGACTTTCGGCTTGGGCATTGAGCGTTTCGATGCCGAGGGGCGCACCATTGTCGCCGATTTCGACGATTTCGTGTTCTTGGGGATTTACTTTCCCAACGGCAAGCGTTCCGCCGACCGCCTGCGCTACAAAATGGAGTTTTACGACGCCTTTTTGGACTACGTCGACAACCTCCGCGGCCAGGGGCGCAATGTAGTGGTCTGCGGCGATGTCAACACCGCCCACAAGGAAATCGATCTCGCCCGTCCTAAGGAAAACGAAAAAATTTCCGGTTTCCTGCCGCAGGAACGCGCCTGGATCGATGCCTTTCTGGAACACGGCTACATCGACACTTTCCGCCGATTCAACCGGGAACCCGGCAACTACAGCTACTGGGACCAGATGACCAAAGCCCGCGAGCGCAATGTGGGCTGGCGGATCGACTACTTCTTTGTCGACGCCGATTTCGCGCCCCGCTTGACCGATGCATTCATCTTGCCCGAGGTTATGGGCTCCGATCACTGCCCCGTAGGAATCGAAATCGCCTGACCGTCGGCGCGCCGTTCCCGCCCGAAACGCGCCGGGGAAATCTGCAATGCAGGATGCCGTTATGAAAGACGCGGTGGAAGTCTTTTTCCATTCCCAGCAGCCCTACACCCATTTGGACGAAAGCGACATTGCCCAATACAACTCCGGCCGGCTGGATTTTCCCAACACCTACTTTGACCCCGAAAAGGCGCATCAGCTTTATAACCAGTACCATGAGCAGTACATAATGGCGGACGAAGCCGGTCTGGACGGCATTATGACCAATGAACATCATTCGTCCTATTGGAACATGAAACCGTCCGCCAACTTGGACGCGGCGGTAATCAGCCGCATCACCCGCCGCGCCAAAATCGCCATTTTGGGCAACATCATTCCCATCAGCGACCCGGTCCGCATGGCCGAGGAACTGGCGATGCTGGATTGCTACTCCAACGGGCGGCTGATTTCCGGCTTCGTCCGCGGGGGCGCGGTGGAAACCCTCCAGGCGGGCATCGATCCCACCGAAAACCGCGACCGCTTTGAGGAAGCGCATGACCTGATTATCAAGTGCTGGACCCAGCCCGGGCCTTTCCGCTTTGAGGGCCGATTCTACCATCACCGCGTCGTGAATCCCTGGGTGCTGCCGCTCCAGAAACCCCATCCTCCGGTATGGTTTCCCGGCGGCAGCAGCCCCGAGAGCGTGATCTGGGCCGCCCGGCGCCAATACGCCTATATGAACTTGGGCGCCCTGATCAGCCTTACGAAAGAACTCAAGCAGGTGTACATCGACACCGCCCGCGAAACGGGCTTCACCCCCGGCCCCGAACATTTCGGGTATCAAGTCCGGGCTTTGGTGGCCGACACTGACCGGGAAGCGCAGGAATTGGGCCGGGGCTTCCTCTGGGCCGGGCAGCACCGGATGCGGGGCCCGGTAGAGCATATAGATCCCCCCGGCTACCAGTCGCCCACGGCCAGCCGTCTGGCCGCGCGGCGCATCGGCGGCGGGGGCGGACCAGCTATGAGCTACGATGACCTCCAGCAGGTAAAAGCCATCATCGTGGGTAGCCCGGCGACCGTCATTGAAAAGCTATCCGAAACCATCAACGAACTCAACCCCGGCTATATGATCCTCATCGGCAGCGACGGCAACATTCCCCACAAGGCTGTCATGCGCTCCATAGAACTCTTGGGGCAGGAAGTAGTGCCGGCGCTGCACCAAATCCGGCTGGCGCCCTACGAATAACCGCCCGCCCCAACCCGCCGCCAAACTGGTATAATCCCCCTGGAAATTCCGCGCCCCCTTGAAAATCCAACGAAAACGAAAACGCCGGGGAAAGATGAGCAAATCAGCGCAAGCCGTCCAAGCCCTGCTGGGGCAATTTCGCGGCAAAGAAAAATACCTGCTGGAGGCCGCCCTGCTGCCCGACAGCGTAGCCGAAGCCTACGCGGTGCAGGCGGCGTTTCAAGACGCCCTGTCCGGGGAATACGGCGCGCCCGCCGGATACAAAATCGCCTACACCACCGCCGCCCTGCAACAGGCGTCGGGGATCAGCGAACCCGTATCCGGCGTCATTCTCGCCAACAACGTCCGCCAATCGCCCGCTGTTCTCGATTCCGCCAATTTCCTGCCACCCGGGATCGAATGCGAAGTTGCCGCCCGTCTCGGCGCCGACCTTCCCGCCAGCGCCGTTCCCTATGATCGCGACGGCGTATCCGAGGCGGTAGACGCCGTTATGCCCGCTTTTGAGGTGGTGGACAACCGCCGCACCCAGGGGCAGGACACCCAAACCCAGTTGCTGACCACCATATCGTCCAACATTCTGAACGCTGGCGTGGTTTTGGGGGAGCCGGTGGCCGACTGGCGGGGCATACACTTGGCCGGCTGCCACGGGTATATGACCATCAACGGCCAACTGGCCGGCGAGGGAATGGGATCCGATGTTATGGGCCATCCTCTGGAACCCATGGCTTGGCTCGCCAACGCCCTAGCCGCCCGCGGACAGGAATTGAAAGCCGGGATGATAATAATCACCGGGAGCATTGTACCCCCCAAATGGCTCAACCCCGGCGACTCCGCCGTAATCGGCATCGACGGCCTCGGCGAAGCCGCCCTAACGGTACAATAACCGCCGCCCTCAAAAACTTGACGAAATCCGTACCCCTTTGCTAAATTCGTCTACCCGGAAACACACTCGCGCAAGGTGAGGTTCCATACAGCGTTATGACGAGCATCGCAGAAATTCCGGCGCAAGCGCGTATGTCCGCCCAAGGCTTGGATCGCCTCCGGGAACTGTTTTTCCAGCAGATCGAATCCGGCCTGCATCCCGGGGCCGCGCTGGCCGTATACCGCTACGGCCACTTGGTAGTAGACCTGTACGGCGGTCAGGCGGACGACAAGACCGGCCGCCCGGTGGACGAAAGTACAATGTTCGTCCTCTACTCCTCCACCAAGCCGGTCACCGCCTGTTGCCTGTTCATCCTCTGGGAACGCGGCAAACTTCAGTGGAACGACCGCGTCGCCCAGCATTGGCCTGAATTCGCCCAATCCGGCAAAGAGGATGTAACCATCGCCCAAGTGCTGACCCACCGCGGCGGTTTCCCCGACAGCCCTAGTCACATGACTTGGGATCGCTGGAGCAATTGGGATGAAGCGGTGAAAGCGATGGAGGAACTCCGCCCGGACTACCCGCCCGGGCGGGTAATCGCCTACCATCCCCGCAACTTCGGCTGGGTCTGCGGCGAGTTGGTGCGCCGCATTGACGGGCGCCCGATCAACCGCTTCGTCCGCGAGGAAATCACCCGCCCTCTGGCGATCAACGACCTGTACATCGGCCTGCCCGAATGGCTGATGAACCGGGTATCCAAGCTCCACGCGATGGATGACTGTGACCGCCGCAGCCAAGTGACCCTGTACAATCGCCCCGAAGTCCACCGCACCGTGCAACCATCGGGCGGCGGCATCGCTACCGCCCGGGGTTTGGCCCGCTTTTTCGCGATGATGCAACTGGGCGGCGCCCTGGATGGCGTAACCGTAATGACGCCCGAAACCGTGGCCGAAGTAACCTCCGCGCATTCCGAGGGGCTGGACCATTCCCTCAACCGCCGGGTGATCCGGGGGATGGGCCTATCGTTGGCGGACCCCCGCAGCGGCGCCCCCGGCAAACTCAACCCCCGCACTTTCGGACACGCCGGCTCCGGCACCTCGGTAGGCTGGGCCAACCCTGACAATGGCCTCGCCGTAGCCTACATCACCAACGGATTCCGCGCCGAAGCCACCAACACCCCGCGCCTGGCGGCCATATCCCAAGCCGTAACCGATGCCTGCGAATAACCCCCAACACCCCGAAATTCTAATGAGGGAGTATCATAATGGCCGGCCCCAAAGAAGCCTACACCATCGAGCTAAACCCCGACCAAATGGCATTCATCCGCCAAGCCAAAGAAAAATACAACCTGTCCAGCGACGACAAAGCCCTGCGGGTGGTTCTGGACTACCTGATCACCAGCCCCGACATTCACCCGTCGGTATTCTCTGAACCCCGCTGCCTGCGCTGCGAATAGCGCCCTGCCGGGCGCGTCATCCTGCGCTTGTCAATGGACGATTTGACATAGCCTTACCCCAAAATAAGGGGGCGCCTCTGGCAGGCGCCCCCGTTGCCGCCGTCGTCCTTCGACAAGCTCAGGATGACTTGATCTAGCCCTACCCCGGCAGTTGCTGCACCGCCTCCAGCGCCAGCCGGTAGCCGTAGACCCCGCACCCGTAGACCGCGCCCTGGCACACCGGCAGCACCGCCGAAACCGTCCCCCGCGCTGTAGGGTTCGACATATGCACTTCGTACACCGGAAACTTGACTTGTGAAATCGCCCCCCGCAGCGGCCCCGACACTGTGGTATACCCCGCCGGGTTAATCAGCGCTGCGTCAAACCCCCTTTCGTGCGCATCATAAAGCGCGTTCACCACCTCCCCCTCAATGTTGGAATGAAACAGCTCCACGTCCACCCCCAGCGCCTCCGCGTACCCCCGGATTTGCTCATCAATTTCGTCCAGCGTGGCCGGGCCGAAAATTTCCACTTGCGCCTTACCCCGCATATTCATTCCCGCCCCTTGAATCACCAGAACCTTGCTCATCCTACTCTCCTCTTACTCCCTGCTATCCTTGATTACCCCAACCCCCGCGTAGCGTCGCCCGATCCGTCGCCAACGCCGGATTGCTTTCCACGACGGTCTTACGCTATGGCGACGGCTACGGGAGCCGGGTAGGGGCGGGGCAATCATCGTCGGGTTGCCGGGTGGATTGCCAGCACTCCGGCGAGACGTTGATTTTGCGCCGCTCAAAGACACTCCGGGGGATTTCCGCCGTGGGGTATACGCGGGGGATTTCCGCGGTGGGGTATAGCCGGGGGATTTCCGACGTGGGGTAGATCCGGGGGATTTCCATTGTGGGTAATTCCATCCGCGGGGGGTATTCCTCCACTTTGGGGGACACCAACCGATCGGTATCGACTTTGCATCGCGGCGCAGCCATGCTCAAGGCAAGGGCGATTAAGGCCAGTATCGTTAATGCCAGCTTTAGGCGCTTTGTCCACATCATTCAGCCATATCCGGCGGCGGATTCCGGTAGCCGCGGCTACGGGATATGCGTATTTTTTGACCATCCCCAAGAATGACGGACGCCGGTGGCTTGCCGCCCCATCGCCCCACAACCCCGGCGGCCGGGCGAGGGCCGCCGCCCGCCCGGGATCTGCCTATCGCCCGGCGGCCGGGTTTCAACCCCCGGAGCCGTCGGGATCAACCCTTCTCGCCCGGCTGATCAGGAGGGAAACCAGTTCGCTGGATACGATGCCCTCCTGCTGCATACAAGCTAATACCTGCTCCAGCACGCCGGTTCTGGCCCAGCGGTTCATACGGACATAAACGGTATGCCAGTCGCCGTATTCCGGGGGCAGACGCCGCCAAGTGCAGCCGCTTTCGGCGACATAGAGCATCGCGTTGAGAAACTGCCGGCCGGAGATGCTGATATGGCCCCGCTGCTTGGGCAGGCAATGGGCGATTTTTTCGTATTGCGCTTCTGTAATTTCCATAAGCCTATGATAACACAATCCGCCTAGCGTGAACACGCCCTAACGGACAGGGTTAGGATAAGGATGTAGCTGCGCCGTCAACCCGCGTTTTCCCCATCATTCCCCATCATCCCCGCCCCACTCCGGCCCGTCGCCGGCCGGCGGATTAGGCACATCGGTGACATACCCGGCCAGCATCAGATCCAACTGCAACATCAGCATCCGGTTCCAGGCCGCGGCCGCCCGTAGCGCGACATCCCCGTCCGGCAGCTCGCGCCGCAACAGATCGGTGACCGCCGCCTGGATATACCCGATGGTGCCCACCATAAACCGCGCCGGCACTGAACCCAGGTGCGCCCGGTGCAGCGGCGGGTGGCTATGCACGATCCCCATAGCCAGCACCCGGATGGGATAATCTTGGTCCAACTGGAAATCCACCGAACCCCGCAGCCACCGCATCAGGCTATGCTTGCGCCGGGTTAGCCGCTCCTGGTTCACCGCCCCGCCCGCATCGGTAAAAAACCGGCGCGATTCGGGGAAATTCAGAAAATTGTCATAAACCGCCGCCGTAAGCTCCTCCCCGTGCGCCAGGACCACCTCCCGTGTCGCCCGGATCAGCTCCAGCCCCTCTTGATCCAACCCCACGAAATCGGCCAGTTCCTGCATCCGCCCCGGCCAGTCCGTAATCTGCGCCATCGGAAACCCCCGCGCCGTATCCGGCCCTTAATCCTGCGCCGCCCGGTGAATATACCCGCAACGCCGACCGTGGGCAACCGGCGGTCACGAACCGCCCGCCCCCGCCCCGGTCTGCGCCAACGGACGCCGCACCAGCGGCGTAAACAAAATCGCCGGAATCAGCAATCCCAGCCCGGCCAGGGCGTGCAACGAAATCGTATGCTGCAACGCCAGCCAGGAAACCGCGGCGCTGATTTCCAGCGCCCCCAGCAAATTGGCGATGCCGATGCAAAAGCTGAGCAGCCCCATCATCTGCCCCCGCATTTCCGGCGGCGAAGACAGCATCATAATACTGCTTTGCATGGTAGAAAACCCCGCCTGCCCCAAACCGCTCAATAGCAGCAGCGCAAAGGCCAACCCATACCACGGCGACCATACGTAGGCCGCCGACGCCACCAGCACCACCACTGACCCGTAAGTGAAATATCGCCCGTGATACCGCACGCCCCGCGTCGCCGCCATCATCGCCGCGCCGGCCAGATGCCCGAAACCGTCCGCCGCCACCAGCACCCCCACCAGCGCCGGCCCCACCCCCAGCAGTCCCGTTCCCACCGCCGGAATAAACTGTTGCAACGGGAAAGCCATCGCATTCATCACCAGAGTAATCGAAAGCATCCCCACCAGCGTCGAATTGCGCCAAGCGAACCCCATCGCGCTGCCCAGCCCGCTCCACATCGGCGGGGCGGCGGCCATCAGCCCGGTAGCCGGGATCCGCAGCCGCGAAATCAGCAGCAGATTATCCGCGTGAACAAACAGCAGAAAAGCGTAAGCCGCCGGATACCCCGCGAACTGGATCAGCAGTCCCCCCGCTACCGGCCCGGCCATCTTGCCCACGTTCTGCGCGATGACATCCAGCGACATCGCATTGACCACCCGCTCCCGCCCTGCGATGTCGAAAATCCCCGTCCGCCGCGAGGGATCCTCCACTGCTTTGGTGACTCCCTGCACAAACGCCGCCAAGAAAATATGCCACGGCTGCAAATCCAGCAGGCCGTCCGCCGCGTCAATGCCGAAAAACGCCGCCCCGAAACCATCCCAGGACTGCCACCCCCCCAAGCTATACAGCATCAGCGCCAGCAGGCCCCCGGCGGTAGCCAGGTTCACCGCCTGCGCCAACAGCATCACCCGCTGGCGCGGAAAGCGGTCGGCGATATACCCCGCCAATGGCGAAACGAAAGGCCGCGGCAGGTTGTTAAAAACCCAAAGCAGCATCAACTGCGATGCCGACGAATCAGTAACCTCCAGGATCAGCAAACTGAAAGCCACCAACTCGTACCGGCGCCCGAACTCCGCCAAGATGCCCACGCCCCAAACCACCCGGAAATCCCGCTCCCCCATCAACCCCGCCCCCACGCCCCGAATGCCCCGCCGCGCGCTACGATCCTGCATCAACCCTCCGCCGCCATATTCATCCTTACCGCCCCCGACAACGGAATCGCCCCTATTCTAACCCCAACGCCCCCGTAATTCCCGCGAAAGCGGCAATCTGCCGCCCTTGCCCCGCCCCCGCCGGGAAAATCCGTATTTCCAAGTTGTTATAATGCCAACAAAGGCCGCCAATGATGCAGACGCGGGCTTGCCGCCCGTCGCCGGGAGCGAAAAATGGATTTAACCGGGTGGTTCAGAAAATTCCGCTTGGAAAACATCAAGCTGAAATCCCCCATAGCCAACGTCGAAATATCCTTTCAGGAAACCGACCAAGACGCCGCTTGGGAATTATACGTAGAGTTGCTGACCAGAATCGTCACGCAACCCCTGCCCGCCGAATCCGGTGACGAACAAGCAGCGTTGGACAGCATATATTCCCTATTCCCGATCACCCGCGAAATCCTGCGCCGCCGCGGGCGGGACGCCATAGCGTTCAGCAAAATAGCCATCCCGGTGCTGAATCAGATAATTCGCCCCTTTACGGCGAAATGGCACAAGCAAAGCCAAGCCGGCGCGTTCAGCGACCAGGCCAAGCGCCAAGAATTTCGCCGGGAACTCGCGGCATTACAAGAATCGCTACGCAACTACAATCGGATGCTGGCAGAGATAGCCGGGGTAGAGGACTTGACCGACTTGGAAATAGAGGATGAAAGAGACGCCCTGCCAACACCCCCTCAAGCATAAAACCCGCTCGCGCCTTGACACCCGCCCCCGGCATCGCTACCGTCAACCCTACCTAACTATCCGATGTACAAACCAGCCGCGGTAATTTGCCATGCAATCAACCCACCACCAACCCCTCGCCCCATCGTGGAGCTTCCCCACTGGCGCCCGGCCCTTTCCCTTGATTATCGCCCACCGCGGCGATGTGTCTAGCGCCCCCGAAAACACCCTTCCCGCCTTTGCCGCTGCCCATCGTTGCGGCGCCGACGGCATTGAACTGGACGTCCGTATCACCCAAGACCGGCAACTGGTGGTCTTTCACGACCGGGCCCTCCGCCGCATCACCGGCCGGCGCCAGCTGGTAAGCAACGCCACCCTCGCCGAAATCCGCGAACTTGACGCCGGCGCGTGGTTCGCCCCCCAATTCCGCGGCGAAAAAGCCCCTACCCTGGACGAAGTGTTTGAACTCCTGCCCCCCGGCTACCTCATCAACGTAGAAATGAAAGCCGTCATCCACAATATGCGCCTCATCGCCCACCGCGTCGCCGACGCTATCCGCCGCCACGGGCGCGTCGGCAGCACGCTGGTCGCCAGCTTCAACCCCATATCCCTATGGGAACTGCGGAAAATAGACCCCCGCATCCTGCGCGGCTACATCTGGTCGCGCCGCCATCCCCCGCCCATCCGCTCCCGCTGCTTCAGCCCTTTGGTGCAGGCCCACTGGTACGACCCCGCCAACGGCAGCTACAACCCCCGCCTGATGCGCCGTGTCCGCGCCCGCGGCGTCCGCACCCTGGCTTGGGATCTGGACTTCAACCGCGATTTATCCCTGATGGCCGCCGCCCGCCTTGACGCTACCGTAACCGACCGGCTGGAACCCCTGCTCTGGCAGCGCCGCCAACTGGAAATCCGGCAATAACCCCCTCCGAACCCCTTGCCCCGCCCCGGGAAACTTGCTAAGATAGGTTTGGCCTATTGCGCCCTAAACGCAAAGGCCGCAAGTTTTCCGCCTTAATTTTCGCCCGTATATTCGGAGACGCCGCCGTGACCGTGGTCGACGACATCAAAGCCCGCCTCGACATCCTGGAAGTCGTCGGGCAGCGAGTGCAGCTCCAACGCTCCGGGCGCAGCTACAAAGGCAACTGCCCCTTTCACCAGGAGCGCACCCCGTCCTTCCATGTGTTCCCCGACCGCCAGTCGTGGCGCTGCTTCGGCGCCTGCGCTACCGGCGGCGATGCCCTGTCTTTCGTTATGCGCTCCGAAAATATGGACTTCGGCGAAACCGTCCGCGAACTGGCGCGGCGCACCGGCGTACCGCTCCAAGAACGCGCCTCGTCCAAACCCCGCGTCGACCCTACATCCTACGAAATAAACGAAGCCGCCCTCGCCTACTTCCGGCGCACTTTGGCCTCCACCCAAGGCGCCGACGCCCGCGCTTATATGGAGCGGCGCGGACTGGACAATGCCGCCGCCGCCGCCTTTCAGCTAGGCTTGGCCCCGCCGGACGGCGAATCCCTGAGCAACCACCTGACCCGCTCCGGCTATTCCCCCGCCCAACTGCTGGCCGCCGGCATCGCCCGCGAAAACGCGGACGGACGCCAGCGCGACTTGTTCCGCGGCCGCTTGATGTTCCCCATCCGCGACGCCGAAGGCCGCCTCGCCGGTTTCGGCGGCCGCTCCCTGGACGATTCCCAGCCCAAATACCTCAATTCCCCCCAAAGCGACGTGTTCGACAAAAGCCGGATCCTCTACGCCCTGGACCGCGCCCGCGACGACATCCGCAAAAGCGGCGCCGTAATCGTAGAGGGCTATATGGACGCCATCGCCGCCCACCAAGCCGGCTTCCATAATGTAGTCGCATCTATGGGCACCGCCCTGACCGAGCCTCAGGTAGAAACCATCCGCCGCCTCACCGGCCGGGTCACTATGGCGCTGGACCAGGACAACGCCGGGCAACAGGCCACCCTGCGCAGTCTGGAATCCTCTTGGCGCATCTTGCAAAGCCGCGTCGCCGGACAATACCGGGGCGCCACCCTGCTCACCCGGCCTGAAATCCCCGAAATCCGCATCGCCGAAATGCCCCAGGGCCAGGATCCCGACGAAGTAATCCGCCGCTCCCCCGCCCAATGGGGCCAACTGGTGGACGACGCCCGCCCCTTGCTGGAATTCGTGATTTCCGCCATGACCGCCGGACTGGATCCCGCCAAGCCCGACGGGAAAGACGCGGTAATCAAAGCCGTATTCCCCCTGATCGCCGCTGAGCAGGACGGCCCCCGCCAGGATCACTACTTCCAGATGCTGGCCGCCAAGCTGAACGTAACCCCCGATTTCCTGCGGGTCAACTACGGACGCCCCGCCCCGGCGCGCCGCCCCGGCCCTGAACAAAACCGCCGCCAACCCGCCAATACGCCGGACCCGTCGGCGCCGTCCCCCTTCGCCCGCCGCCAGCAAGACCCCCTCGAGGAGTTTTGCCTCTGCTTACTCATGCAATATCCCGATATGTCGGAATACTCCGATCCCCTGAACTCCGACCACTTCTGGCGGCACGAAAACCGCGAAATTTTCGCCAACTACCTCAACATCCCCGACCAACCGGAACCCGACGCCCTAAGCCACGCCCCCCCCGGAATCCGCGAGCAACTGGAAACCCTGCGCCAAAGCCGCCCCCTGGCAATGGACTTGACCAAACGCCGTCAGGCAATGACCGACGTAGTAGCCCAACTGGAAAAGCGCAGCCTACGCCGCCTTAAAGAGGAGGAGCAAATCCGCTTCGCCGAATCCCCGCCCGATCTGGACGCCGAAGATCTACAGGAAATCGTGGAAGTGAACCGCCGCATAAAGCGCACCGAAACCCTGAGCCGCAGCCGCAGCCGCAACTAATCCGGCTGCCCGGCCGCCCCATCGCCCAACCCGCGCTAAGGAGATTTATGGCAACCAGAAATTCCGCCAAAGAGCTGAACCCCGAAGACTATACCGAACAGCCCGCCGAAGAAAATCCCGAAGGCCGTAACTCCATCTTGGACATAATTCCCAAAATCTACACCGGCGGCAGCGACGGCCCCGAAGACGCCGACGAACTGGCCGCCCGTTCCCCGGCGCCCCTGACCATAACCGCCGAAGACGACCAGGATCAATGGGAAAGCGCCGACGGCGAACCCGCCGCCGAAACCACCGACGGCGCCCGCCCCGAAGCCGAAGACCAGGAACGCGAACCCGAAGCCGCCGAAACCACGGAAGTCCTGGACGACCCGGTGCGTATGTACCTGCGCGAAATCGGCCGCGTCCGACTACTAACCTCGGCTGACGAGCGCAAACTGGCCCGCCAGCTAGAGGGCGGCAAACACCTGAACGCCGTCAAATCCGAACTAACCGAAGAGCTATCCCAAGAACCCCAGCCTTGGGAAATCTCCGCCCGCCTCCTCCGCCGCCTGTCCCACGCCGAACCCCTGATCTACGCCTTGGCCCAAGACTTCCGCGGCCGCTACAACGACGCCATAGCCCAATTCCTGCAACTCCCCCAACTCCAAGTAAAAATCGCCCCCGACGACGCGGACGAGGCGGATCCCAACCTCGAGTTGCAGGAAAACGCCCCCGACGACAGCGATGCTCCGCCCCCCGATCCGTTGCTATCCGAAATTCTGGAAAACGACGAAGTAAGCCAGGAAACCAAAGACGCCCTCACATCCCTAAAGAAAAGCGCCGAATCCGATAACGCCCCACCCCCGCCGCCCAACCCCACGCTGGACGAAATCCTCGAATCCCCGGCATTGAATGACGCTACCAAAGATTGGTTGCGAGACGCCAAAGAGCAAGGGAAATTTCAGAACAACTCCACGCTGGACGAAATCCTGAATCATCCCGATCTGGACGCCAACGAAGACGTCAAAAACGACTTGCGGAAAGTGTTCCGGGGCGAAACCGTTGCCGTCAATCCAGACGAAGAAGACGGCGATACCGCCGACAGCGACGAGGCACCGGAGGACGAAATCCCGGCGGCGCGTGCCGCCGAATCCGCCGATAGTGCGGATACCGGCCCCGAATTACAAGAAGATGCCGTCAGCGACAGCGAAATCCCGCCGCCCAACCCATCCCCGGACGATATCTTGGCTGCCACCGATGTGAAAGCCGGCGAAGACGTCGAGTCCGATTTGGAGCAATTCCAGGATTCCGCCACCGACATATCTGAAGCAGACGCCGCCGACGCCGGCGAAATCCCGCTGCCCAACCCGTCCCTGGACGAAATCCTGGCAAACGATCAAGTAAGCCAGCAAGTTAAAGACCATCTGAACGCCCTGCGGGAAAGCGAGGAAGAAATCCTGCCCGCTGATCCCACCCTGTCCATCATCTTGGAACACCCGGAAATCCCCGAAGCCGTCAAAACCGATTTGCGGGCCATCTACCGCCCCGAAACCCCTGCCGACACCATTTCCGCCCCGGAGCAGGGGCAGGAATCCCCCGCGCCGCCGGACGCCGATGCACCCGTCCCGGAGCCGGAACCCTACAACCCCGACCTGTCCGAAATCCTGGATCACCCGGAAATCCCCGAACCCGTCAAAAAAGATTTGCGGGCCATCTACCGCCCCGAGCCCCCGCCCCCGCCGGAGGTCACGCAACTCAACCTGGATCCCAAATTCGCTGATCTATCCCTATCCGAAATCCTGGAAATGCCCGACCTCAAAGAAGCCGTCACCCCGGATCTGCAACAGGCCATTAAGAACACCGTGCTGCCCCATAACCCGCCTCTCGCCGAAATCATCGATAAAACCCCCGATGAACGCGCCGATAAGAACCCCCACCTGCTGCCCCTCAACCCGGCCTTGTCCGAAATCATCAAACACCCCCGACTCCGCGGCGCCATTGACGCCGAAGTTTCCCAAGAAATGCTTGGCCGCCTCTCCGAAAAACTCGAGCGCCCCCCCGAAGAAATCTACCGCAGCGTAATCGATCTGTCCCTAAGCTCTTGGGTAATGGAGCCGGATAAAACCGCCGATGCCCTCCGCGACAGCCCCTTGACCGAATTGGGCGGCCGCTTGGGCGACCCCGGGCATCAGTCCCGTCTCCAGCGGCTTGACCCCATCCTGCGCCAGCACTACAACCGTGTCCGCACCGACAGCCAAAGGTCCCAATCCCACCTCACCGAAGCCAACCTCCGCCTGGTGGTCAGCGTCGCCAAAAAATACATCGGTCGCGGCATGGCGCTGCTGGATATGATCCAGGAGGGCAACATCGGCCTGATCCGCGCCGTCGAAAAGTTTGATTACCGCAAAGGCTACAAGTTCAGCACCTACGCCACCTGGTGGATCCGCCAGGCCATCACCCGCTCCATCGCCGACCAGGCCCGCACCATCCGCATCCCGGTGCACATGGTGGAAACCATCAACAAGCTGATGCGCCAGCACCGCCGCCTGCTTCAGGAATACGGGCGCGAACCCACCGCCGAAGAAATCGGCCTGGCTATGGAAATCGGCCCCGAAAAGGTCGAAGAAATCATGAAAATATCCCAAGAACCCGTATCCCTGGAAACCCCCATCGGCGAGGAAGAAGACTCCCACTTGGGCGATTTCATCGAAGACCGCAACGCCCCCGCCCCCGCCGACGCCGCATCCTTCCAGCTCCTCAAGGAACAGGTGGACGATGTCCTCCACACCCTGACCGAGCGCGAAGCCCGCGTCCTGGTGCTGCGTTTCGGCCTCGAGGACGGCCGCGGCCGCACCCTCGAGGAAGTGGGCCGCGAGTTCGGCGTAACCCGGGAGCGAATCCGCCAAATCGAAGCCAAAGCCCTGCGTAAACTCCGCCACCCCTCCCGCTCCCGCAAACTCCGCGATTTCCTGGAATAGCCGCCCCCGCAAACCCCGGCGCGATGGGGCGGGATAACCCCCCGCCCCATCCGCCAAAGCCCGATTAGACATAACGCTACCGAATACGCCATTATGTAATCAGAATCCGTCAAAATCTAGGATAAACATTGACGATTTTGTTGTACTACCCTAAACTAATCGCTATACTCGCCCCAGTCGTAAGTAGGGAGGAGGTTCTTGTGGACGGAATGACTATCCCCAGATGCATGAGCTGCGACGAGGGCTACTTGGTCCCCCTATCGGACTACGGCGGCCAGGGCGCAGCGGTTCACTTCAAGGCGTGGGTTTGCGTCAACCCCCCGTGCGGGTTCAACATCAAAATTCGCAACGGCGACATCTATCTCAACGAACCCATCACCCCAGGCACTCTGAACGCGCCCCGTAGCCGCTAACCCGGAAACCACGGCAGCATTAACAAACTCCAGGCATTTTCCGCGCCTTCCCGCATCCCCGAACGCTCCGGGGAATAGCCGGGTGGTGAAGTGAGGTTCCTGCTCCCCGGCAACGCCGCATCGCGGCGCCTGCCGGGGCAGACAGGAGGAGGGAAAGCTATGATTGCGGGCTACGATTACCTAACCGTGCGATGGAGAATGCGGCGGTTCTGGACCCGCGCCAGAGTCGCCGGCGCCGCGCTTCTGATTACCGGCGGCCTCGTCGTCGGCATCGGCGCCGCCTATTACGGCTATGCCGGCAACGCCCGCGCCGGCTTGGCGCATTACCAGGTGCAAACCGTCGAAATCGCCCCGGTGGCGACCGCCCCCACCCGCCAACCCCAGGCTACCCCGGCCCAACCCGCCGCCGTCCGCCCCTTGCCCGAAATATCCCTCTATTCCGGCGACGCCGGCCGCATCCCCAGCGGGCCGTCCCTGCCCCCGGGCTTTGAAGCCATCGAACTATCCCAAGAGGCAACCCGGCCCCCGGCGGCGCCGGCCACTTCGATGCGCATACCCCGGCTTGGCATCGACTCCCCGGTAGTCGAACTCCCCATAGTTGACCTGGGCGACCGCCGCGCCTACCAAACCCCCGACAACACCATCGGGCATATCCCCGAAACCGCCAACGCCGGCGAAACCGGACAGGGCTGGTATTTCGGCCACACCGAAAGCCCCGTGCTGGACCAAGGATCCGTATTTTTTAACCTACAGCAAATCCCCGATCTGCTCCGCAAAGGGCAAAACATCGAAATCATCACCGACAACGGCACCCAACAATTCCTCTACCGCATCACCGCAACCCGCGTGGTTCACGAGGACGACCTGATCCTCGACAGCGGCGACGGTCACCAAATCCACCTGGTTTCCTGCATCCCCCGTCTGGTATACGACCACCGCTTGATAGTTGACGCCCAGCTAATCGCCCAAAAATCCGGCAGTTAGCCCCAACCAAAAACGGCGGCGCAACCCCGGCCCCTTACGGGAATGATTCAGCCGGAGTTGCGCCCCTTGCGCTATAAGCCAACGGCGGCAATGGGATTAACCGCGCCCGTTACTGTGATGAATCCGCCGGCCCTGCGCCGCGGTCTACATCGCTGATTTTCAGCGTCCGCAGCCGCCGCCCCGCCATTGCCGCCACTTCTACCCGCAGCCCGCCCCACTCCACCACATCCCCGACGTGCGGTATCCGCCCCAAGTGGTGATAGACAAACCCCCCCACCGTATCGAAATCGTCGCTTTCGATATCCACCCCCCACTGCTCCCCCACCACCGCCGTGCTAAGCCCGGCGTTGACATAAGAAGCCCCATCATCATCCCGCGAAACCTCCGCCTCCCGCGCCCGCGAAAACTCATCCTCGATTTCCCCGACGATTTCCTCCAGCACGTCCTCCATCGTCACCAGCCCCTCGGTGCCGCCGTACTCATCCACCACGATAGCGATCTGCGTCCGCCGCTGCCGGAACTCCTCCAGCAGCTCATCCACCCGCTTAGTTTCGGGAACGATAAACGCCGGGCGCGTCAAAGACCGCAAATCCCGCCCATCCTGCGGATTAACCACCGCCCCCAACAGATCCCGCACATAGACAATCCCCAATACATCATCAATCGTCCCGTTATACACCGGCAGCCGGCTATGCCCATACTCTACGATCACCGCCGCCGCATCCGCCAGCGATACCCCCGCCTCCAGCGCCACCATATCCAGCCGCGGCACCATCACTTCCCGGACCGTGGTATAGTCCAGGTCGATGATGGAACGCATCATTGCCAAATCGCGCGGGGGCAGGCCAATCAACTCTTCTTCGGTGATCGCCGGCTCTTCCGCCGGCGCCGGCAGCCCGCCGCCGTTTTCCCCCGCGCCGCCGCTGTCGCCCCCGGCCGGCGACGCCGTCCCTCCAGCCGGGCGCCGCCCCTTCCGGCCCCGATCCCGCCGCAGTCGCCGCAGCCATCTGCCAGGCGTCATAACCGCGGCCTGCCCCGACGCAGAATCCGCCCGCGGCCCGCCGCCCCCCAAACCGGAACGCCCAAACCTAACGGTGCGCTGTCCGTATCCAAACCTCTAAATCTCCCCAAACCCGGAACCGGAAACGCCCTAAGCCAACTCGCGTTTAATACTAGCAGGAACCCCTACGGCTAGTCTAGCGGGCGGCACATCTTTGGTCACCACCGCCCCCGCCCCCGTCACCGAACCCGCCCCTACCGTCACCGGCGCCACCAGCATTGTATCGCAGCCGATAAACGCATCATCCCCTACCACCGTGGGATGCTTATCTTTCCCGTCATAATTGCAAGTGACCATCCCCGCCCCCACGTTTACCCTTTCCCCGATGGTAGCATCCCCGGCATACCCGAAATGCCCCATCACCGCCCCCGCCTTGAACCGGCTTTCCTTTACTTCGACATAATTTCCGAGATGCACCCCCGACTCCAGATACGCCCCCGGCCGCAGATGGCTGAACGGCCCGATGTCCGTATGCGACTCCATCACCGCCCCCTCCAGCGCCGACGCCGTAACCCGGCAATAATTCCCCACCGCGCTATCCCGGATAACCGTATTCGGCCCGATTTCGCAGCTTTCCCCCACCGATGTCCGCCCCAGAAGCATCGTATTGGGCAAAATCACCGTATCCATCCCGACCACCGAATCCGCCTCAATATACACCGATGCCGGATCCATCATCGTAACCCCCTCCAGCAGCCACCGTTCCCGTATCCGGTGCCGCATCACCTCCTCCACCACTGCCAACTGCCGGCGGTCGTTCACCCCGAAAGCCTCCGCCGGATCCGCCGCCGCCGCCGCGAACACCCCCGCCCCCTCGCCCGCCCCGATAGCCGCCAGCGCCGTCAAATACAACTCCCCCGACGCGCTAACCGGCGCCCGCTCCAGCGCCCCCCAGAGCCAACCCCCGTCAAAGCAATAAACCCCCGCATTCACCGTAGCCGCCCCGTCGCCCCCAATCCCTCCGGCATCCGCCGCCTCTACAATGCCGCGAATCCGCCCGTCGTCCCCCGCCAGCACCCGGCCCAGCCCCTCCGCCCCAACATCCGGCGCCGTCAATACCGTCATCTGCGCCGACCGCGCCCGGTGAACCTCCAGCAGCCGCGCCGCCGACTCCGCCGACACCAGCGGCGAATCGCTCCCGAGCACCAACGCCCGGTCCGCTGCCCCCTTCAGCAGCCGCGCGCAGCAGGCTACCGCCCCCGCCGTACCGTCCGGCCGCCGTTGCACCGCATACTGCACCGAATCCCCTAGCGCAGCCATAACCGCATCCTTGTTCCCCGGCGACACCACTACCACCACCCGGCTGGCCCCCGCCGCTTTCAGTAGCTCCACCGGATAGCGCACCATTTCCCGCCCGCAGACCCGGTGCAGCGGCTTCGGAATCCGGGAACGCATCCGCCGCCCTTCCCCTGCCGCCATCACCACGCCGACCAAACCCATAACCATACCCCCGCGGCCCATATAACCTTAGACCGCCGCCCCCGATTATAACTCGTCCATACCCCCAACGCGCCCCCGTTTCCCGATTCGCCCCCATATATGGCGCGCAACCCAACCCTGCATTACAATTGCCCCCGCAACCCCGCCCGCCAACCCCGTATCCGACAACTTGGGATAATCGAAATGCAACGCAACGAAATTCCCTTCCTGAGCGCCACCGAGCTGGCCCAACTGCTAAAAACCCGCCAAATATCCCCCCTCGAAGCCGCCGAATCCTACCTCGACCGGATCGAGCAGGTTGACCCCGCGCTGAATTCCTACATCGCCGTCACCGCCGAAACCGCCCGCGCCGAAGCCCGCCAGGCCGAAGCCGAAATCGCCGCCGGACAATACCGCGGCCTCCTCCACGGCATCCCGGTAGCCGTCAAAGACCAGTTCTACACCGTCGGCGTGCCTACCACCGGCGGCTCCGAAATCCTGCGCCATTTCACCCCGGACCACGAAGCTACCGTAATAACCAAACTCAGAGACGCCGGCGCCATCCTGCTGGGCAAACTCAATATGAGCGAGTTCGCGATGGGCGACGCCTTTCATCACCCCTACGGGCGCCCCCGCAACCCGTGGGATCGATCCCGCAACCCCGGCACCTCCAGCAGCGGCTCCGGCGCCGCCACTGCCGCCTTCCTCTGCGCTACATCCCTCGGCGAGGATACCGCCGGCTCCATCCGCGGCCCCGCCGCCTTCTGCGGACTGGTCGGAATCCGCCCCACTTGGGGACTGGTAAGCCGCTACGGAATGCTCCCCTCCACTTGGTCCATGGACGCCGCCGGCCCTATATCCCGCACCGTCGCCGACTGCGCCGCTACCCTCCACGCCATCGCCGGGCATGACCCCAACGACCCCTACACCCGCAACGCCCCCGTACCCGACTACCGGAACGCCCTCAACCCCGACATCCGCAATCTGCGCATCGGCATACTGGCCGACCGCATCAACGCCGACGGCGTAGAGCCGGACATCCGCGACGCCGTAACCCGCGCCGCCACCCAGCTAGGCGAGCTAGGCGCCCAAACCCAAGAAATATCCATCCCCCTGATCGCCCACGCCGCCCCCATATCCACTACCCTGATTTATGTAGACGCGACTGCGGTACACCAAAGCGGCATCCGGCAATACCCCCAAGACTACGATCACAACAACCGCGTCCGGCTGCTGACCGGCGCCATCATCCCCGCCCAAGCGCACCAGAAAGCCGCCCGCCTGCGACACCTCCTCCGCCGGCAAATCCTCGATGCCCTCCGGCGCGTAGACCTCCTCGCCCTCCCCGCATCCTCGGTACAAGCAACCCCCATCCCCCAATCCCCCGGCTTGTCGCGCAACGGCAAAGCCGAATTTCTGGCGATGCTAACCGGACGCCGCAGCTACACTACCCCCTTTAACCTCGCCGGCGTACCCGCTCTGTCCATCAACTGCGGCTTTACCACCGACAACCTGCCCATCGGGCTCCAGTTAGTTGGCCGCCCCTTCGATGAGCCAACCGTATTCCAGGCCGCTCACGCCTACGAACAAGCAACCCAATGGCACACCCGCCGCCCCCCGCTATAAACCATTCCAACCGGCATTAACCCGCCGCGGGATTTCCCATCCCGAACCGGATCCGTGAGGAAAAACAATGCCCGAACTGCACGAGCTAACCGCCGCCCAACTAGCCCGCCAAATCCGCAACCGCCAAACCGCCATCGTAGACGCCGCCGAAGCCCTGCTCGCCCGCGCCGAAGCCCTGCAATCCCTCCAAGCCTGGGTATACCTGGACCGCGAAACCGTCCTCGCCGACGCCCGGCAGCGCCAGCGCGAACTCGACGCGCTACCCCATCCCGGCCCCCTCCACGGCGTACCCATCGGCGTCAAAGACATTTTCTATACCGCCGGAATTCCCACCACCGCCTGTTCCCAAGTCTACGCCGACTTTATCCCCGACTACGACGCCGCCATCCTGACCCGCTTGAAACACGCCGGCGCCATTATGATGGGCAAAACCGTCACCACCGAATTTGCTTGCCTCGATCCATCCCCCACGCTCAACCCGTGGAACCCGGCCCACACCCCCGGCGGCTCCAGCAGCGGCTCCGCCGTATCCGTCGCCGCCCGCATCTGCCCCGTGGCCCTGGGATCCCAAACCGTCGGCTCCGTGCTGCGCCCCGCCGCCTACAACGGCGTCGTCGGCCTCAAACCTACCTACGGACGGGTATCCCGTCATGGCGTTATCCCCGTAAGCTGGTCGCTGGACACGATGGGCTGGCTGTCGCGCTCGGTAGAGGATGCCGCCCTGATGCTCCAGGTCACCGCCGGCCCCGACCCCAACGACCCGGTATGCGCCCGCGCCCCCGCCGACGACTATCTGTCCGCCCTGCACGATGCCCCGCCCCCCCGCATAAGCCTCATCACATCCTACTTCATGCAGGAATCGGATCCCGAAACCCAAACCCACACCCGCCAAACGCTGAACAAACTCGCCGCCGCCGGCGCCGAAATCGATGAAGTCACCCTGCCCCCAAGTTTCAGTACCGCCATCCCCGACCAGCTACTCATAATGGCTTGCGAAGCCGCCGCCTTTCACCGCCCAATGTACCAAACCCGCGCCGAGGAATACCGCCCCCTCCTCCGCCGCCTGCTCCAGCGCGGACTGGACACCCCCGCCGCCGATTACTCCGACGCCTTGCAACGCCGCCGGCAATTCATCGCCGATATGCAAATCCTGGCCGAAAACGCCGACATCCTGCTAACCCCCGCCACCCCCACCCCGGCCTTGCCCGACCTGACCAACACCGGCAACACCTCCTTTCAAGGCCCCTGGACTTCCTGCGGACTCCCGGCCATCAGCATCCCCTCCGGCATCGCCCAATCCGGCCTGCCCCTCGGGCTCCAGCTAATCGCCGCCCCCTACCGCGAGCAGCGTCTATTGGCCGCCGCCCAATGGTGCGAACAAACCCTGAACCTGAACCTATCCCCGCCAATCTAGCCCATCCCATCCCACAAAAAGGAGCCCCAAAATGCCGCAACCCAACATTCCCGCCGAAGCCGAAGTCCTATCCTACTTCGATCAATTCAGCAACTGGGGCCGCTGGGGCGAAAACGACGAACTAGGCGCCCCCAACCTGATCACCCCCGAAAAAGTGAAGCAGGCCCTGGCCACCGTCCAGGAAGGCGTCCGCATCTCCCTCGCCCGCACCGTAACCTTTGAAGCCAGCGCCGATGCCCCCATACCCCCGGTCCACTTTATGGTGGAAAGCGGCGAGGGCTGGGCTTCCGGCCAAAAAGTAAGCAACCGCGCCTTTCCCGCCGCCACCGACTACTTCGGTATGATCTTTCACGGCTACACCGTAACCCACGTCGACAGCCTGGCGCACTTCTTTTGGAACGGCAAGACCTACAACGGCAAACCCGCCCATCTGGTATCCACCAGCTTGGGCGCCACCTTCGGCTCCGTGGAACAAGCCAAAGACGGCATTATCACCCGCGCCGTGCTGGCGGACATCCCTCTCACCAAAGGCATCGACTGGATCGAACGCGGCGAGGGCGTAATGCGGGACGACATCCTGGCTGCCGAGCGGCAATGCAACTTCACCATCGAGGAGGGCGACGTCTTACTGGTACGCACCGGCCAGCTCCGCCGCCGCAACCTCCAGGGCCCCTGGCCCCGCGAAGCCGGCTCCGCCGCCTGCCAGGCATCCTGCCTGCCCCTATTCCATGAGCGCGGCATCGCCATGCTAGGCACCGACACTGGCAACGACGTAAACCCGCCCCAATACGAAAACGTCCCCAGCCCGATCCACCAAGTAGGCATAACCGCCATGGGCCTCTGGATCCTGGACAACGCCAATTTGGAGGAAATCGCCCAAGCCTGCCAAGAACGCAACCGCTGGGAATTTCTAATCACCATCGGCCCCCTACGCCTCCACAACACCACCGGCTCCCCCGTAAACCCCATCGCCATCCTCTAACCCCGCCCAACCCCAACCCGCTACCCCAAATCACTCCAATACCTCAAATCCCCACATCATCCCCGCCCATAATCCCCGCCCCAACACCCAATAAATCCCCTCCCCCTCCGGGGGAGGGTTAGGGTGGGGGCGTCCCCAAGTTTTCATCCTTCGACAAGCTCAGGATGATAATCGACCAGCTCAGGATGAATGCCGCCAATCCCCACCCCAACACCCAATAAATCCCCTCCCCCTCCGGGGGAGGGTTAGGGTGGGGGCGTCCCCAAGTTTTCATCCTTCGACAAGCTCAGGATGATAATCGACCAGCTCAGGATGAATGCCGCCAATCCCCACCCCAACACCCAATAAATCCCCTCCCCCTCCGGGGGAGGGTTAGGGTGGGGGCGTCCCCAAGTTTTCATCCTTCGACAAGCTCAGGATGATAATCGACCAGCTCAGGATGAATGCCGCCAATCCCCACCCCAACACCCAATAAATCCCCTCCCCCTCCGGGGGAGGGTTAGGGTGGGGGCGTTCCCCGTCATTCATCCTTCGACCAGCTCAGGATGAATAGGGGGGTGGCGCAGGATGAATAGGGGGGTGGCGCAGGATGAATGCCGCCGATCCCCGGCCCTACCCCTTGCCCCGCCCGCCGGCTTGTGTTAGACTCCGCCGCAGCTAAATCCCGATCTTATCCCGAACAGGAGCGCCCGAAAAAATGAATACCCCCAGCCACAGCCTGAAACTCGGGGGGGGGGGGGGGGGGGGGGGTAGAAACCCCGTAACCCGCGCCCTTGCCGCCGCCCCCAAAACCCTGTCCGCGCTAACCCTGCTCGCCGCCATTGCGGCCCTCATCCTATACGTCTACTCCGCCGCCATGCCGGCCGCGGCGCAATCCACTACCGACTACGACACCGATGGCGACAACCTGATCGAAATCAGCAACCTCGCGCAGCTAAGCGCCGTCCGCTATGACCTCAACGGCGACGGCGTTCCCTCCAACACCACCACCTACGCCGCCGCCTTTCCCGGCGGGAACATCGCCGACACCAGCACCCCGTATATGGGCTGCGCCGCGGCCTGCGAGGGCTACGAACTCACTCAGAGTTTGACTTTCCCTACCAGCACCAGCAGCCCCCACAACCCTTGGCTGCCCATCGGCTACACCCCGGCGGCGCCCACCAGCAGCAGCCCCTTTATCACCACTTTTGACGGCAACGGCCATACCCTGACCGGGCTGAACGTTGCCAACGGCCATACCTATACCGGGCTGTTCGGGCAACTGGACACCGGCGCGGTCATCCGCGATTTGGGATTGATCAACGGCAGCGTCAGGTCCGGCATCCCATTGTCCGGGGTGGGGATGCTGACGGGCGAAAACTTCGGCGGCACGATCACCGCGGTCTACGTAGATGGCGGCAGCGTCTACTTCGGCCCCACCGGGCTTAATGTCGGCGGGCTGGCCGGCGGCAATCAAGGCACGATCACCGCCAGTTACTCCACCGCCGTAATGAACCGGGAAGCCATCGGCAGAAGCATAGTCCACGGCGGGCTGGTGGGCCTCGTGAGCCAGAATGGGGGCAAGCACGGCACGATCATCGACAGCTATGCCGCCGCCCCCTGGACCGGCGCCGGCAGCCCCAACAACGGCGGGCTGGTCGGGACCGCCACCGGCAACAATGTCCGCATCACCGGCAGCTACTGCGACACCACGGTCGCCGCTTGGGGCGGGTGCGTCCACGCAAGCTCGTTTAATACCCCTGACGCCCAAAGCAAAACCACCGCCGAACTCCAAGCCCCCACCGGCTACACCGGCATCTACGCCAACTGGAACATCGATCTGGACGGGGATACTTTCCCCGACAATCCCTGGAATTTCGGCACCACCACCACCCTACCCGTTCTCAACAAACCCGACCAGCGCACCGTCGACCACGACCCGGATGACGACAACCTGATCAACGTAGACACCCTGCAAAAACTGAACGCCATCCGTCACGACCTGAACGGCGACGGCTTGCCCGCCGCCACCACCACCTACGCCGCTTATGCCGCGGCTTTCCCCGGCGGCCACATCGCCGACACCAGCACCCCGTATATGGGCTGCGAGTCAACCTGCGAGGGGTACGAACTAACCGCTAATCTGGACTTCGCCGCCGACGGCGTGGCCGTAACCTCCACCGACTTCTACCCCAACTGGGCCCCCATTGGCCCCAGCCCCGGCTACTCCGCCGAATTCAACGGCAACGGCCACACCATCAGCCGCCTCACCATCACCGGCACCGTCGCCACCGTCCGCGCCGGACTGTTCGACACCCTGGCCGCCGGCGGCGTTATCCGGGATGTAGGAATGATCGCTCCCAGCGTGAGCGCCGGGCCGACGGGCGCGCAGGCGGTTTTCGTGGGCGTTCTGACGGCCAGTAATGGCGGCACGATCACCGCCAGCTACGTCCAGGGCGGATCCGTCACCGTCACCGCCGCCAACAAGAATGGGGGAGGTTTGTCGGGCGGAAATACCGGAACGATCCAGGCCAGCTATTCCACGGCATCAGTAGACGGAGGGAACCTTGCCGGCCAAAGCCTGGGCGGACTGGTGGGCGCCAGCAGTGGCGTAATCACCGCCAGCTACGCCGCCGGCCCGGTGTCCGGCACCGGAAGCGGGACCATCATCGGCGGATTTGTGGGTACGCTGACCACCGCCGCCGTCGCCATCAACGACGGCTACTGCGACACCACGCTGCCCACCTCCACCGCCTCCTGCATCGGAACCCACACCGGCGGCGCGCCCACCAGCGTAACCGCCCAGGATGCCACCACCGCCCAACTCCAAACCCCCGCCGGCTACACCGGCCCCTTCGCCAACTTCAACGTCGACGTTGACGGCGACACCTTCCCCGACAACCCCTGGAATTTCGGCACCACCACCACCTACCCGGCGCTGAAAACCCCCGCCCAGCGGCAGGCGGATCCCGTGGTCGACTACGACGACAACGACAACAATCTGATTGACATCAATAACCTGCACCAGCTAAACGCCATCCGTCACGACTTGAACGGCGATGGCCTGCCTGCCAACCTGCCGGCCTACGCCGGCGCCTTCCCCAACGGCGACTTCGTCACCACGACTCCCGCCGCCGCCCGGATGGGCTGTCCCGACGGCTGCGAGGGCTACGAACTCGCTCAGGATTTGACCTTTTCCAGCAGCACCAGCAGCCCGTATACCCCCTGGACGCCCATCGGCAGCCCCTTTGACACCACCTTTGACGGCAACGGCCATACCTTGACCGGGCTGAGCATCACCAGCGGCTCCACTTATACCGGGCTGTTCGGGCAACTGGACACCGGCGCGGTCATCCGCGATTTGGGCTTGATCGACGGCAGCGTCCGGTCCGGCATCCCGGTTTCCGGGGTGGGGATGCTGGCGGGCGAAAACTTCGGCGGCACGATCACCGCGGTCTACGCCCAGGGCGGCAATGTCTACTTCGGCGCGACCGGGATAAATGTCGGCGGGCTGGTTGGCGGCAATCAAGGCACGATCACCGCCAGCTATTCCACCGCCGCAATGACCCGGCAAGGAACCACTAGGGCCGGGAGCATACTCATCGGCGGGCTGGTGGGCTTGTTGAGCCAGTCCGGGAACAAGCACGGCGCGATCATCAACAGCTATGCCGCCGCCCCTTGGTCCGGCAGCAGCACGCCTACCAACGGCGGGCTGCTGGGGACGGCGCAAGGCGGCAATGTCCGAGTAACCGGCAGCTACTGCGACACCACGGTGGCCGCTTGGGGCGGGTGCGTCAACACGGCCACGGCCAACACCCCCGCCCAAAGCAAAACCACCGCCGAACTCCAGACGCCCACGGGCTACACCGGCATTTACGCCAACTGGAACAGCGACTTCGACGGCGACACTTTCCCCGACTACCCCTGGAACTTCGGCGCCACCAGCACTTACCCTACCTTGTACACTCCAACCCAGCGTCAAGCGGCGGCCGCGGTGGTCGTCGACTACGACCGGGACGACGACAACCTGATCGACATCCGCAACCTGCACCAGCTAAACGCCATCCGCTACGACCTCAACGGCAACGGCCTCCCCGCCGCCGCCGACTATTCCGCCTACAGCGGCGGTTTCCCCAACGGCAACATATCCGACACCAGCACCCCGTATATGGGCTGCGAATCCACCTGCGCCGGCTACGAACTATCCCAAAACCTCAACTTCGACACCGACGGCGACGGCCAAGTAGGCGGAACAACCACCAGCACCGACCCCTACCCCAACTGGACCCCCATCGGCGGATCCTATGACACCGTGTTTGACGGCAAGGGCCACACCATCAGCAACCTCACCATCACCAGCGGCTCCACCTATACCGGGCTGTTCGGGCAACTGGACACCGGCGCCGTCATCCGCGATTTGGGATTGATCGACGGCAGCGTCAGGTCCGGCCTTGTGGCTTCCGGGGTGGGTATGCTGGCGGGCGAAAACGGCGGCGGCGCCATCACCGCGGTCTCCGTCCAGGGCGGCAGCGTCTACTACGGCGCGACCGGGCTTGAAGTCGGCGGGCTGGTCGGCGGCAATCAAGGCACGATCACCGCCAGCTACTCCACCGCCGCAATGCACCGGGAAGGAACCACCAGGGCCGGGAGCATCCTCTTGGGCGGGTTGGTGGGCTTGTTGGCCCAGGACGGGAACAAGCATGGCGCAATCAGCAACAGCTATGCCGCCGCCCCCAGGACCGGCAGCAGCACCAGCACGCCCAACAACGGCGGGCTGGTCGGGAGGGTGCAAGGCAGCGATGTCAGCATCACCGGCAGCTACTGCGACACCACGGTCGCCGCTTGGGGCCGGTGCGTCAGTACGGCCACGGGCAACACCCCCGCCGAAAGCAAAACCACCGCCGAACTCCAGACCCCCACCGCCTACACCGGCATCTACGCCAACTGGAACATCGACCTAAACGGCGACACCTTTCCCGACTACCCCTGGAACTTCGGCACAACCACCACCTATCCCACCCTATACACCCCCAGCGAGCGCCAAACCGCCGCCGCGGTGGTCGTAGACTACGACTCCGACGACGACAACCTGATCGACATCCGCAACCCCCACCAACTGAACGCCCTGCGTTACGACCCCGACGGCGACGGCCTCCCCGACGACGCCGCCAACTATTCCGCCTACAGCGGCGGTTTCCCCAACGGGAACATCGCCGACACCGGCACCCCGTATATGGGCTGCGAATCCACCTGCGCCGGCTACGAACTGATGGGGAACCTGGACTTCGCCGCCGACGGCGCAACCGTAACCGCCGCCGACGCCTACCCCAACTGGACACCCATCTCATCCTACGAATCCACCCTGGACGGCAAAGGCTACACCATCGCCCGCTTGACCATCGCCGGCGCCGATGCCAACGCCGGGCTGTTCGCCGCGCTGACCGGCGATGCCGTAATCCGCGACTTGGGCATCATTGCCCCCGCGGTCACCAGCAGCGGCGCATCCGCCAACGCCGGCGCCCTCGTCGGCAACAACGGCGGCCTGATCACCGCCAGCTACATCGATGGCGGATCCGTAACCGTAACCGGCGCCACCCCCAACGTAGGCGGCTTGGCCGGCCAAAACACCGGCGACATCCGCGCCGTCTGGTCCGACGCCGCCGTAAACGCCAGTACTACCGGCGCCGGCAACGGGGGCGGCCTGATCGGCAACCACAGCGGCCGCCTGAGCGCCAGCTACACCGCCGGCTCCGTAACCGGCAGCTCCGCCGCCGTGCTGGGCGGCCTGATCGGCGCCGCCAGCGCCGCCATCGATGCCAGCTACTGCGACACCACCGCCACCACGCGGACCAACTGCATCGGCCGCGCCACCGGCGGGGCCGCCGCCGCCGGCTACCCCACCAGCGAACTCCAAACCCCCACCGGCTACACCGGCATCTACGAAGCCTGGGCCATATCCCTAACCCCCGGCGACACCACCCGCTACAACGTCTGGAACTTCGGCGAAGCCACCGACTACCCCATCCTATACCACCCCGCCGACCGCCAACCCGCCGCCCCGGGCGACACCCTGCCCCCGCCGTTGCCCCGCACCATCCCCCCCGAACCCGAAAAGCCGTACGACCCGGCGGCCGACCACCCCGAAATCTACAACAACGCCGAGTACGAAATGGCGGCCACCTGCGAAACCCACAACGTCGATCCCGAAACCGGCAACCCGCGGGCGGCAACCATAACCTTCGACCTGGGCAGCTACACCGGCCCGGTACTGCTGCACCTGTCGATCTGGCGCAACGGGCGCTATATGGCTTACGAAACCCAGGGCTTGGCGTCGCCGGGTCTGGAGCGCGATGGGCAGCGGGCGACGGTGCGGGTGGAGACAGATCCGGCGCAGACGCGGTTCCGGTTGGATGGGCGGCGGCATGGTTTGGCGACGAATTTGGTGCTGGGGTATGCGGATTGCCGCAGCGACGACCCGTAACCCCACCCCCACCCAAACCCTCCCCCTAAGGGGGAGGGCTAGGGCCGGCTGCCCCTAACCCCCAAAATCCCCCCCCACTCAAAACCTCAAAAAAATCCCCTCCCCCTCAAGGGGGAGGGTTAGGGTGGGGGCGTTCCCCAACCATCGTAAAGGAAGCTCATTCATCCTTCGACAAGCTCAGGATGAATGGGCTTCCCATATTTATAGGGGGAGGGGATATTTAGAGCCGATTCAGCAACTCGCGCAGAGCATCAGCGGCGTTATCCCCGAGGTTTATAGTTATCAGCCGGCGATTGAGGGTTTCCAATGCCTGGCGGTCCCCGGTAGCCTGAAGCGTGGCCAAGGCGGCGAAGTCGTATCCCTCGCCGGGGATGGGCAGTTGCCGGTAGCCGTTCATTGTCATTTGGATGTACAGCCCGGTGGGGGGGCCTCCTTTGTGCAGCTGGCCGCTGGAGTGGAGGTAGCGGGGGCCGTAGCCTACGGTGGTGGCGATGCGGCGGCGCTCCATTATCCGGGCGCGGATTTGGTTCAGGGTTTGGGTTAGCGGCCCGTCGGGTTCAGAGTCGGGGGCGGCGTAGAGGATCAGGGCCAGGTAATCGCCGGGTTGGGCTTGATCCAGCAGGGAGGTCAGGGCGCCGTCGGGTGCCGGGGCGGGCAGTTGCCTATATCCGGGGGATTGGGGGGCAAGGTAGGCGGTCAGCAGGCGGTCGGTATTGTCTTTCGCGCTTTGGACATCGGGCTGGTCAAAGGGGTGGACATTCAGCAGGGCGGCGGCGACAGCGGTAGCGTACTCCCAGCGGTAGATTTCCGCGCCCAAATCGTAGGGTTCGGACAGGCTAATGCGGGCTACGGGATGTCCAGCGGATTCCAGTTGCGCCACGGCGTGGTCGCCGGGTTGGGCGGCGGGGGCGTCGACGCGCATATAGATGAACAGCCGGTCATCGCCATAGGCATCGGGGGCGAGCAGAGGCTCGCCGGCGATGGGGATGATGCCGCGCCCGTCTTTGCCCAGGCTTTCGGCAATCATCTGCTCCACCCATAGCCCGAAGCTGTCGATCGGCGGGGTAGGTATCAGCGTCATTTTGTCGCGCCCGTCAAGGGCCATTTGCCCCAGCAGGGCACCCAGAGCCAAGCCGGGATTGTCGCCGTCGGGGGGCGCGGCAAGGCACTGCTCGCGCATCCGCGCGGCGCTGTCCAACAGACGGGGAACGTCTATGCCGGCCAGGGCCGCGGGCAGCATTCCGAACCACGACAGCACGGAAAAGCGGCCGCCGATGTCGGGGGGGTTGAGGAATACGCGGCGGAAACCGGATTCTTGCGCCAGCCGATCCAGGGAAGTCCCGGCGTCGGTTATGGCGATGAAGTTATCGCCGGGCGAGCGGCCGGAGGGCAATGAGGCGGATTCCACCAAGCCGCGGAAGTAGCGGTATAAGGAAAGGGTTTCGATCGTGCCGCCGGATTTGGAGGATACGATGAATAAGGTACGGGCGGGATCCAGGGCGGCGGCAACGGCGGTTATTTGTTCGGGGATAGTGGAGTCCAGCAGCGTTAGCCGGGGATAAGCGGATGATGGGGAGTCGGGGAGCAGGGAGCGGCGCAGCATTTCGGGGCCCAAACTGCTGCCGCCCATCCCCAACAACAAGACATCCCGGTAGCCTTCGTTGCGGATTTGGTCAGCAAAGGCGGTTAGCTGCGGAATATGGGGGCGCAGAAATTCCCCCGCATCCAGCCAGCCCAAGCGGTCGGCGATTTCGTGGGGGGCAGGGCGCCAAACGGTATGGTCGCGCTCCCGGATACGCTGCGGAATGCGCCGGTTTTGCAGGATTGCCAAGCCCTGTCGGGTGGCGTCGGCGATGGTATTGGGGGGGTTGTTCATTCTTATACGCCGTTTATCAGCTTGCGGGCTTCGTGAGCTATACGGGCGGGGGTGAAACCGAATTGCTCCAGCAGCACGGCGCCGGGGGCGGAGGCGCCGAAAGTGGACATTCCGATGCTGGCGCCGTCGAGTCCGACGTAGCGGCCCCAGCCGTTGACCGCGCCGGCTTCTACGGATAGACGAGTTCTATGGCCGGGGGGCAGGATGGCGTCGCGGTATTCCTGCGGCTGCGCGTCAAAAAGCTCCCACGACGGCATTGAGATCAGGCGGGCGTTGATGTTTTCGGCGTGCAGCGTCTGGGCGGCTTCAAGGGCCGGGTGAACTTCGGCTCCGGTGGCGATGATGATAATGTCCGGCGGGTTAGCATTGGATATTTCATTGGATATTTCGGGGGGCGGCCAAAGGATATAGGCGCCTTTGGCGGCGTTTCCGGCGGAGGGCAGGATGGCGCGGTCCAGCACGGGCAGGTTTTGGCGGCTGAGCGCCAGCGCGGTGGGGCCGTCCCGCCGCTCCAGCGCGGTCTGCCAGGCAATGGCGGTTTCGGCGGCGTCGGCGGGGCGGATCAGCGTCAGGCCGGGCATTTCCCGCAACGACATCAGGTGTTCGATGGGCTGGTGGGTAGGGCCATCCTCGCCCAAGCCGATGGAGTCGTGGGTGAATATGTAGATCACCTGCTGCCCCATCAAGGCGCTGAGGCGCAGGGCGGGCCGCAGGTAGTCGGAAAAAATCAGAAAGGTGGAGGCGTAAGGTATGGCGCCGCGGTGGACGGCGATGCCGTTGGCGACGGCGGCCATCGCGTGTTCGCGGACGCCGAAATGGATATTGCGCCCATGAAAGTCGCCGGGGCCGATGTGGCCCTCGCCGTTCAGGATGGTCAAGGTTGATGGCGCCAGATCGGCGGAACCGCCGATCAGGTTGGGAATGGCCGGGGCGATGGCGTTCATCACGCGCCCGGAGGCTTCTCTGGTGGATATGGACTTGGTTTCGCCGAATAGTCCGTCAAGGGCGTCGTTCCAGCCGGGAGGCAAGTCGCCGTTGAGGGCCGCGGTTAGCTGCCGCGCTTCATCGGGGTAGGCTTCCCGGTAGCGCTCCAGGGCGGTTTGCCATTGGGCTTGTATCTGCCGGCCGCGTTGTTTGGCCTGGCCCAAGTGGTCGGATACTTCGGGGGGGATGGCGAAATTTTCGGTGTAGGGCCAGTTTAGCTGCTGGCGGGTAAGGGCGACTTCGTCGCCGCCCAGCGGGGCGCCGTGAACGCCGGCGGTGCCGGCCTTGTTGGGGCTGCCGTAGCCGATGATGGTATGGCAGACGATTAGCGTGGGTTGGGCGGTTTCGGCTTTGGCCTCGGCGATGGCGGCGGTTACGGCGTCCAGGTCCAAGCCGTCCATGCCGCCCAGGACTTGCCAGCCGTAGGCTTCAAAACGGCGGGGTACATTTTCCAGAAAGGTTATATTGGTGTCGCCCTCAATGGAAATTTCGTTGTCATCGTAGATCAGGATTAGCTTGCCCAAACCCAAAGCGCCGGCCAGGGATGCGGCTTCGGCGGATACGCCCTCTTGCAGGTCGCCATCGGAGACCAGGGCGTAGGTATGATGATCTATGATTTCGTGGCCGGGGCGGTTGAAACGGGCGGCGAGCCAGCGCTCGGCCAGGGCCATCCCTACCGCGTTGGCGAGGCCCTGCCCCAGAGGGCCGGTGGTGACTTCCACGCCGGGGGTTTGCCCCAGTTCGGGATGGCCGGGGGTTCGGCTCCCCCATTGCCGGAAACGCCGGAGTTCGTCAATCGGGAGGTCGTACCCGGTCAGGTGCAACAGGGAATAGAGCAGGGCAGAGGCGTGTCCGGCGGACAGCACAAAGCGGTCGCGATCAGGCCATTGGGGGTCGGCGGGGTTGTGCTTCAGGAATTTGTGCCACAGAACGTAGGCCATAGGAGCGGCACCCATCGGGGCGCCGGGATGTCCGGATCCCGCTTGCTGGACGGTGTCAACGGCCAGCAAGCGCAGGGCGTTGATGCTTAACTGGTCAATGGCCGATGCGGTCAAATCATCCCTCTATATATAGGCGTGTTGCGGGCGGCGGGTATTAGGTATGGCAGGTTAAAAGGCGGGCATATCGCTCAGGGTAGCCTCGGTTTCCAGTTGGGCCCCGCCGCGGTACAAGCTGACGGATATCCGGCGGCCGGGGGGATTGTCAATCAGGAATTTGGATAAATCGCCGGTGTTTCGTATGGGGCGGCCATTCATCGCCACGATTACATCGCCGCCCTGGAGTCCGGCGGTAGAGGCGCGGGAACCTTCGGCGACGCGGGCGATTACGATGCCCTCGTTCACCGGGACGCCGATCTGGTTGGCGATTACGGGAGTAAGGTTCAAGGGGGATATGCCCAAGAAGCCGCGGTTTACATAGCCTTGCCGGATTAGCTGCTCCGATACCGACATCGCATCGTCGATATTGATGGCGAAGTTTATGCCTTGCCCGCCGCCTTGCCGGGACGGCGCCAAGCCGGCGGTGTTGATGCCGATGACTTCGCCCCGGGCGTTGACCAGCGGGCCGCCGCTGTTGCCGGGGTTGATCGCGGCATCGGTTTGGATCAGGTCAACGAAAGTATCCTGGAGGCCGGATTCGATGGAACGGCCCAAGGCGCTGATTACGCCCTTGCTTACCGTGGGGCCGCCGGGGAGCGCCAGGGCGTGTCCGATGGCGATGACATCCTGCCCCACCTGGAGTCCGGCGGAGCTGCCCGCCCGGGCTGGCCGGAGTCCCGTGGCATCGATTTTAACCACCGCCACATCGGGGTTAGGGGCGCCGCCCACTACCCGGGCGGGGTAGCTTTCGCCATTGTGCAGGGTGATGATTATGGCGCCGGCCCCGTCAATCAAGTGGTTGTTGGTTAAGACATAGCCGTCGGATTGCAGGATTATCCCGGTGCCTACCCCAGCGCCGGGGGTTGACGCGCCGACGCCGGAGTCGTCGGGCAAGGTTAGGACATGGACTACGGACGGGGTTAGCTGCCGGACCACATCCACGGTAGGGAGTTCGGCGGCGGGCGCAACGGCATCAGAGCCGGACTGAGCCCCGCCGCAGCCGGTAGATAGCATCACAACCATCATCGCCGCCGTCGCCAGCAGCAGGCCGGACAGAAAGGCCGCCGCGCTTCGCTTTTTTTCGCCGCTAATCGTGAACATTACCGCCACCGGGATGTTTGGGCCGGGGTTTCGGCATTTGTCGCCTTAGATTTTACATCCTAGCGGGCTTTTGCGCTATCGCCATGCGGGTTTTCAAGAGAAAGACCGTCTGCGAAACACACGGCGGCGCCCATCCATAGGGGCGGCGCTCATTCATCCTGAGCTTGTCGAAGGATGAACGCTCCCCCAAGGGGGAAACGCCGAAACCAAAAAAATCCCCTCCCCCTAAGGGGGAGGGTTAGGGTGGGGGTGAACCTCCAAAAACGCAGATCCCACCCCGTCAAGGATCATCCCTGCGACAATCCGCATACCCCAAAACCAAATTCGTCGCCAAACCATGCCGCCGCCCATCCAGCCGGAACCGCGTCTCCCCCGGATCCGTGTCTACCCGCACCGTTGCCCGCTGGCCGTCGAGCTCCAGCCCCGGCAAAGCAATCCCCTGCGTTTCGTAGGCCATATAGCGGCCGTTGCGCCATAGCGACAGGTGCAGCAGCACCGGGCCGGTGTAGCTGCCCAAATCGAAAGTCACCGTCGCCGCCCGCGGGTTGCCGGTTTCAGGATCCACGTCGTACGTCCGGCAGGTTGCCGCCATCCCATACTCGTCGTTGGCGTAAATTTCGGGATGATCCGCCGCCGGGTCATAAGCCCGCTCCGGTTCAGGCGGAATGCTGCGCGGCAGGCCCGGCGGCAGGGTGTCCCGCGAAGCCTCGCGCTCGTCGTGGGTGTTCAGCATCGGGTATTGGCCGGATGTGCCGAAGTTCCAGGGGTAGTCGGGGATGTTGTCGCCGTCCAGATCGATGTTCCAGCTTGCGTAAATGCCGGTGTACCCGGTGGGCTCCCGCAGTTCGGCGGCGGTTTTGCCCTCGGCGGTTAAGGCGGCGCCGCCGGATTGGACTCCGATGCAGGCGGACTGCCCGGTGGCGCCGGTGTCGCAGTAGCCCGCGGTGATGGCGGCGGCGGTGCTACTGGCCTCCCCCACGAACCCGCCGGCGATGGCGGCAGGGGTGCCGGTCACCGCGCCGGCGGCGTAGGCCGCGCTTATGCCGCCGCTATGCAGCCCAATCAACCCGCCCACGGTGCTGGTGGCCGTGCTGCTGGCGGTTACGTTTGCCGTGGCGTAGACCGCCCGGACGTCGCCGGAATTGCGGCCAACCAACCCGCCGCCGTAGGTGGATGTTCCGGTGACGGTTACGGCGCCGCCCTGCACATAGCTGGCAGTTATCGCGCCCCCGTTGTCGCCGGCGATGACGCCTACATAGTCGGCGGCGCCGGCGTGGGTGATGGCCGGGTCAATCATACCCAAGTCGCGGATTTTGGCGGCGGCGGCCAGTTCGCCGAACAGCCCGGTGGAGGTGTGGACGCTGCCGCTGATGGTCAGGTTGCTGATGGTAAATCCTTTGCCGTCAAACACCGCGGCGTAGTCGCCGCCGATCGGCGTCCAGTTGGGATAAGCATCAGTGGAGGTTACGGCTACGCCGTCGGCGGCGAAGTCCAAGTTCGCCGTCAGTTCATAGCCGATGCAGGCGGCGGCGCAGCCCATATAAGGGGTGCCGGTGTCGGCGATGTTGCCGTTGGGGAAAGCGCCGACATAGCCGGGATAACCGGCGGCGGATTCGGGCAGGCCGCTGCCGTCCGAGTCATGACGGATGGCGTTTAGCTGTTGCAGGTTGGCGATGTCGATCAGGTTGTCGTTATCCCGATCGTAGTCTACGACCACCGCGGCCGCCGCCTGCCGCTGGGCGGCGGTGTTTAGGACGGGGTAGGTGCTGGTGGTGCCGAAGTTCCAGGGGTAGTCGGGAAACGCATCGTCGTCGATGTTGCCCAGGTCTACGTTCCAGTTGGCGTAGATGCCGGTGTACCCCGTGGTCGCCTGCATCTCGGCGGCGGGGATGCAGCCGGGCCGCCCGGTGGCATCGCTGCAATAGCTGTCGACGACGGTGCCGCCGGTGCTACGGCCGACCACGCCGCCGACGTGAGGAGTGGATCCGGTAAAGCTGACGCTGCCCGCGGCATAGCTGGCGATGACGGTTCCGGCTTGTTGGCGGCCGAGCAGCCCGCCGACCGAGGCGCTGGTAGCGCCAGAGGCGGATACGGATGCCGTGGACCAACTGGCAACGATGGAACTATCAGCACTCCAGCTAGCGCCTACCAGTCCGCCCGCAAATCCATTTCTCCGCTCGGTTCTGACGGTGCCGCCCTGGACGTAGCTGGCGATGATCGTGCCGTTGTTGGTGGCGGCCAGAGCGCCGGCCGTGGAGCCGGACGATGCGATGGCGGTTACGGTGGGGTTGATCAGCCCCACATTCCTGACCACGCCGGTAGTGTGGATGGTACGGAACAGTCCGGCGGTAGCTAGGTTGACGCTCAGGTTGCTGACGGTGTGGCCGTTGCCCTCGAATATGGAGGTGTAAACGCGGTTGGTATTGGGCCAGGGGGTGTCGGAGTTGCCGTCGCCATCGGTGTCGAAGTTAATGTCGGCCATCAGCTCGTAACCGCGGCAGACGCCGCCGGGGCAGCCCATGAGGCCGGCGGTGCTGGTGTCGCGGTTGGGAAAAGCGGCATTGTATTGGGTGACCCGGTCGGCTATCGGCACACCGTCGCTGCCGGAGTTAAAGCGGGTGCCTTCGCGAAGTTGCTCTACGTTGTGGATGTCAATCAGCCCATCGTCATCGGAGTCGTAGTCGGTAAAAGTCTGCGCCCCGGCGGGGATGGCGGCGTACCAAATTAGGGCCGCGAGGGCGGCGATGAGGGTTAGGGCGGATAGGGTTTTCAGGGTGGGCCGGCGGCGGGCAACAGGCGTTTTCATACCCCCCCCCCCCCCCCCCCCCCCCCCCCCGAGTTTCAGGCCGTGGCTGGGAGTTATCATTTTTTTGGGGCGCTCCTATGCAGTATGGGCTTGAGGATCTGCTGCGGGGGAGTCTAGCAGATCGGGGCGGGCGGCGCAAGGTTTGGCGGCGGGGATTGGCGCATTCATCCTGAGCTTAGGGGGGGCATTCATCCTGAGCTTAAGGGGGGCATTCATCCTGAGCTTGTCGAAGGATGAATGGGGGATGGGGGAACGCCCCCACCCAACCCCCTACCATAAATCCCCTACCCCCCGTACCATAAATCCCCTACCCCCTACTATAAATCCCCTCCCCCCGCGGGGGAGGGTTAGGGTGGGGGCCGGGGGGGCAGCCGCCCCGCGCCGGGAACCCGCCCTAGAACGCCGGGCGGTTCAGCGCCCGCGGGTCGATCTTCCGCAACAACAGCCGCCCATCGTCCGGGCCGCCTAGCAGCCGGCCGCCGTCCACCATCACCTTGCCCCGCAGGATCACCGTCGTCGGCCATCCCGCCACCTCCCAGCCCTCCCAAGGACTGTAATCCCGCACGTGCAAATCCGCCGCCGCCAGCGTCCGTTTCGCCGCCGGGTCGATGATGGCGAAATCGGCATCGCTGCCCGCGGCGATCGCCCCCTTGCGCGGATAAAGCCCCAGCAGCTTCGCCGCATTGGCCGAAGTCACATCCACATACCGCTCCAGCGGCATCCCCCGCTTCACCACCGCCTCGGTGTAATTCACCCCCATGCGGATTTCAATCCCCACATTCCCGCCCCGTATATCCCGCACATTCGTCCCCGCAATCTTGTCCAGATAAGTGGTAAAACTGCTGTCGGTGGCGGTGAACGACAAATCCCCCTTCATAATCCCGTCCCACAGCGCCGAGCGATCTTCGCCGAACTTCAGCGACGGGTAGGTATGATATTTCATCCCGTCGGGCTCCCGGTACTGCCCCGCCTCAAAAGACAAGGCCAAAGTCAGCACTTCGCCGTACACCGGCATACCGGCGGCGCGGGCTTCGGCAATCACATCCAGCCCGTCCTTGGCGGTGACATGGACGAAATACAGCGCCGCCCCGGTGCGCTGCCCCAACCGCACCACATTACGAAAGGCCAGATCCTCCACCGTCTTGGAATGGATCAGATGCACATTATGCCAATCCCACAACCCCCGCTGCTGCGCCAGCAGATAGTTGTACATCACCAGTTCGTCATCCTCGCCGTGCACCGCCAAGATGCCGTCGTGACGCGCGACCTGCTCCATCAAATCGCCCAGCCGCCCGGTATCGATCTTGCCGATGGGGGTCAGACTGGTCCCCTCGGCCCCCGGCGGGCGGATGTTGGTCGTGAAAATCTTGACGCTGGGAAACCCGGCCGCCACCAGCTCGTGAAACCGGGCGATGGAGTCGGGGGTGTTGCTGCTGCGATAAATGCAGTGGGTGGTGTAATCGGTATAAGCGTTGCCCCGCCAGACGCCCATAAAATCGTGAATGCCGGCCGCCAAATCGCCCTCGTTAGGCACCGGAGCGAAATCCACCACCGTAGTAGTGCCGCCCCAGATCGCGCCCAAAGAATGCACCGCCGGCCCGGCGTTGGGCGTGCCCGGCACGGATTCGGGGGCGCCCGGCTGGGTATTGGCCGCGGCGTGGGCGTGGGCCTCCACCCCGCCGGGCACCACGATTTTGCCGGCGGCGTCAATCACCGCCGCCCCCTCCGCCGGCAGCACCCCCGGCAGAGCCACCGCCACGATGCGCTCCCCCAACACCCCCACATCCCAATCCCCCACCCCCGCCGGGGTAACAACCCGCCCGCCTTTAATCAGCATATCCAACATAACACCGGCCTCCTTAGCGGTCGAATAGGGTTGAATGGACAACGCGCCGCCCCAACCCCTACCCCCCATCCTCCCCCTTGCGATAGATCGTAACCCCCCAAGCATCGATATGCCGCCGCAGCGGCTCGTAGCTGATCCTTTCGTAAGCCTGCACCTCGCACTTCTGCGGGATGGGCAGATCTTCCAGATCCAACGCCAGACGCCCAACGCGGTGACGATCGGATATGCCGACGGTCGCCAGATCTATATCGGAACGCGGCGTAGCTTTTCCGGTGGCGTATGAGCCGAACAGCCTAACTTCCGCCAAGTCAGGGTAATCGGCGAAAACCCGCCGCAGTCGCTCAAGGGTTAGCCGGGGCAGTTGGTGGTTCATTCGTAACCTCTGCTAACAGGCGTTGGTACAGTTTATCCAGAGCGGGCAGATAGCTGTCTTGGATGCTCTCAAGTACCTCTTCAAGAATATCTGACTCGTAGCGGTGTGCCGTGTTTCTCCGGTCGTCAAGCATATCAATCCAAATCTCCGCCTCCTCGTCGGAAATTAACTTGGCGGTTGCGGCGGTGCGGATGACGTTTCGCGGCGTTACCGAATCCATAACCACGCCATCGTATTCCAAGCGGTCTTTCAGCGTATTCCAACCCAACTCAAAAGTGTACTCGAACCGCTGGATAACTCCTTCCTGCTCAAGCTGGTTCAACCCCCATACTTCATCCTCGAATGCTTCACCGAGCAGGGTGTATGCCCTTGAAAAATTGTTAAAGCGATAGTGCCACCGGATTTCCTGCGTCATCGTTATCTCCCAATCTTGTCCATTTTCACCGAGGGGATGGTGTTGCCCCTGATGCGGTCTATATTCTATCACCAACCCGCCATTTCCCGAAACGCCAAGTTTGACGCCAAAAACCGGATAGAATCTCCCGCCCCCATCGGATAACCTGAAACCGCGGCAAATCCGCCCTACCCCCAATCCGGCATATCGAGGTAAACCCGTGGCAAAGTGGCCTACCGACCTATCCCCCCAAGAACTGGCCCAATGGCTCAACCGGCAATACGGCGAGGAAACCCTGATGCACCGCCTCAAGATGCGGGTTACGGAAGTCGGCCCCGACGGCGCCGTAGTGGAGCTGCCCGTCCATCCCGGCCTCTACACCCCCCACGGCTACATCCACGCCGGCGTAATGCTGTCGCTGGCCGACACCGCCGCCACCCTGGCGTCCGTAGCAGCCTACCGCGGCCCGCTGGCCCCCGACCAATTGCCCGTAGCCGTATCCCTATCCAGCCAGATCATCGGCAACATCCGCGAGGGCCTGCTGATCGCCCGCGCCAACATCCCCCACCCCGGCCGCACCCTGATCGCCGCCGCCACCCGCGTAACCGACGGCCACGGCCGCCTGCTGGCCCTAATCAACTCCACCCACTACGTCCGCCCGCCCGCCACGGCATAAATCCCCCGAACCCCAATGCCACCCCAATATCCCCAAAACCATCGCCGTGAGCAAGCCGATCGCCCGCCCGCAACGGCATAAATCCCCCGAACCCCAATGCCGCCCCAATTTCGCCAAAACCATCGCCGCGAGCAAGCCGATCGCCCGCCCACAACGGCATAAATCCCCGAACCCCGATGCCGCCCCAATTTCGCCAAAACCATCGCCGTAGGAAAGCCGCTATGACCACCGCCCCAGAAACCGCCATTACATCCCTAGCCCCCCAACAGCTATGGAACGCGGTAATGTCCCGGGACGCTGCCTATGACGGAAAGTTCATCTACGCCGTCCGTTCCACCGGCATCTACTGCCGCCCAGCTTGCCCCAGCCGCCGCCCCCGCCCGTCGCAGGCGGTATTTTTCGCCGCCCCGGACGACGCCCGCCGCGCCGGATTCCGCCCCTGCCTCCGTTGCCGCCCCGACACGCCCAACGCCGACGCCGACCTAACCCGCCGCGCCTGCGACTACATCGACGCCTACCTCGCAGCCCACGACGCCCTGCCCCCGGCGCCCGAAATCTGCGCCGCCATAGGCATAGCCGCATCCCCCCTGCGCCGGGCGTTCCGCCGCGCAACCGGCCTAACCCCCGCCCAATACGCCCGCGCCCGCCGCCTCGACCGTTTCAAGTCAATGCTCCGCGACGGAGCGGACGTAACCACGGCAACCTACGACGCCGGATACGGCTCCCCCAGCCGCGTCTACGAAAACGCCGCCGGGCAGCTAGGAATGACCCCGGCCAGCTACCGCAAAGGCGGCGCCGGCGCCAACATCCGCTACACCGTCGCCCCATCCGCGCTAGGCAGCCTGCTACTGGCCGCCACCAACAAAGGCATCTGCGCCGTCAAACTAGGCGATGCCCCCGAAACCCTCATCGCCGAGCTATACGCCGAATTTCCCGCCGCCAACATCACCCCCCACCAACCCGACAACCCACCCGGCAACCTGGATCATTGGCTAACCGCAATCCAAGAATACCTAGACGGCCGCCGCCCCAACCCATCCCTACCCCAAGAACACCAAGACGCCCGCCGCCCCAACCCATCCCTACCCCAAGAATACCAAGACGCCCGCCGCCCCGACCTATCCCCGCCCCAAGAATACCCGCACGCCCCCCAACCCGACCTATCCCTGCCCCAAGAACACCCGCACGCCCCCCAACCCGACCTATCCCTACCCCTAGACCTGCAAGCCACCGCCTTCCAATGGCGGGTATGGCGCCTCCTGCAAGCCATACCCCCCGGCGAAACCCGCACCTACCGCCAACTGGCCGACGAACTGGGCCAACCCACCGCCAGCCGCGCCGTAGGCCGCGCCTGCGCCACCAACCCCGTAGCCCCCATCATCCCCTGCCACCGCGCCCTACGCACCGACGGCAACCTAGCCGGCTACCGCTGGGGCCTCCACCGCAAACAAGCCCTACTAGATCTGGAACGCCGCCCACCCAACAACCCCAACCCCCCGCAAGCCCAACCCGCCCCATCCCGCCCCCCTATCAACAATAATCCCCTACCCCTAAGCAACAAATCCCCTACCCCTAAGCAATAATCCCCTCCCCCTAAGGGGGAGGGTTAGGGTGGGGGTGAATCCCCCCAAAAACCAACCCCACCCAACCCCTTGACAATTTATGAACATATATTCTATACTAACCCCAATGCCAAAACCTCATTCCCCCAAACAGCGCTGAATGGGGGGAGCTACGGAGTAAAGTCCCGGCCGGGATAAAGACAGGCAGTCGTGTGGTGTGTGTGTGTCCGGACTTGTGGTGGTGTGGTGTGGCCGCCCCGCGCTAATCCTGAGCTAGTCGAAGGATGACGTGCGGAGCCGCATTCATCCTGAGCCTGCCGATGGATGACGTGCGGTGTGGATGTGGGGGGGGTGTGTGCGGATACAGTGATCACTAGGGCGGGGCAAGCCCTTGCCGGCGAGGGTGCGCCCCATAATTCAACCAGGCAAAGGCCATCAATGAAACCCAATCAAAAACCCAAGGAAACCCGCGAAAACCCAGCCCGCAGGAAACGCCTAACCGGGGGCAGATCCCCGCCCATCGCCTGCGCCGATTCGGATCGGGTGTCGCTAACCCCTGCCGTGGAACCGGCGCCAGCCCTTGACAGCCATCCCCCCGGTATGGTAACTAATCCCCAACCCAAACTCGCGGGAGGCGCCCATAGCAAACGGCCATGGCGACACCGTCCTGGATGTGCGCGACCTTCGCACTTACTTCTTTAACCGCTGGGGCATCACCAAAGCGGTCGACGGGGTGAGCTTTTCTTTGCGCGCCGGCGAAACCCTCGGCATCGTCGGCGAATCCGGCTGCGGCAAAACGATGACCGCCCTCTCCCTCCTCCGCCTCATCCCCAAACCTGCCGCCCGCATTGTCTCCGGTCAAATCATCCTCGACGGCGAAAACATCATCGATAAAACCGACCGCCAAATGCGCCAAATCCGCGGCCGCAAAATCTCGATGATCCTCCAAGACCCCCAAACCTCCCTCAACCCCGTATTCACCATCGGCAACCAAATCCTCGAAGCCCTCGGCATCCACCAATCCGGCAGCCGCAAAGACCTCGCCGCCCGCGCCGTCAACGCCCTCCGCGGCGTCCGCGTCGCCGCCCCGGAACGCCGCATGGACGACTTCCCCCACCAAATGAGCGGCGGCATGAAACAGCGCGTCATCGGCGCCATCGCCATCTCCTGCGCCCCCAAAGTCATCATCGCTGACGAACCCACCACCGCCCTCGACGTCACCATCCAGCTCCAATACCTCCGCCTGCTCAAAGACATCCAGGCCGAAACCGGCCTCGCTATCATCTTTATCACCCACGATTTCGGCATCGTCGCCCGGATGTGCGACCGCGTCGCCGTGATGTACGCCGGCCGCGTGGTCGAGGACGCCTCCGTCCGAGACCTGTTCAACCGCCCCCAGCACCCCTACACCCAAACCCTGATGGCCTCCGTTCCCCAAATGGAGCGCACCGACCGCCTGTTCGCCATCGAAGGCCAGCCCCCGGCGCTGTACGACCTCCCCGACGGCTGCCGCTTCGCCGAGCGTTGCCAGCACGCCCAAGACCCCTGCCGCCGCCAATACCCCCCCGCCGCCCAAATCCAGCCCGGCCACACCGCCGACTGCTGGATGCTCGACCCCTCCTGGCACGAATTCGCCCCCGCCGCCCCACGGCCGGCGCCCGGAGAAATATAATGCCCACCGAATTGTTGCGGGCGGAAAATCTCACCAAATACTTCCCCGTCACCAAAGGGCTGATTATGATGAAAACCGTCGGCTACGTCCAGGCGGTCGACGGCGTCAACTTCACCATCAACGAGGGCGAAACCCTCGGCCTCGTCGGCGAATCCGGCTGCGGCAAAACCACCACCTCCAAACTGGTATTGCGCCTGGAGGAACCCACCGGCGGCGACATTTTCCTGTCCGGCAAAAACATCCGCGATTTCCGCGGCCCCGAACTCAAAGACTTCCGCACCCAAGTCCAGGCCGTGTTTCAAGATCCCTGGTCCTCCCTAAGCCCCCGAATGCGCGTCCGCGACATCGTATCCGAAGCCCTGGTAGTCAACCGCGACGTAACCAGCAAAGAGCGCGACGACCGCGTCGAGGAAGTGATGACCCAAGTCGGCCTCCGCAAAGCCCAGGCCGACCTCTACCCCCACGAATTCAGCGGCGGCCAGCGCCAGCGCGTCGCCGTCGCCAGCGCCCTCGCCTCCTACCCCAAGCTAATCATCCTCGATGAGCCGGTCTCCGCCCTCGACGTATCCATCCGCGCCCAAGTAATGAACCTGCTGGTCGACCTCCAGCAGGAAACCGGCGTAGCCTACCTCCTAGTAGCCCATAACCTCGCCACCGTCCGCTATATGGCGCACCAAACCGCCGTGATGTACCTCGGCCAAATCGTCGAATACAGCCCCACCGAGGAACTCTACGAAAACCCCCTCCACCCCTACACCAAAGCCCTCTTTTCCGCCGCCCTACCCTCCCACCCCGACGTAGAGCGCGAGGAAATCGTGCTGCAAGGCGAAGTCCCCTCCCCCATCAACCCCCCCGAAGGCTGCCGCTTCCACCCCCGCTGCCCCTTCGCCATGGACCGCTGCTCCATAGAGGAACCCATCCGAAAAGACATAGGCAACAACCACATAGTAAGCTGCCACCTATACTAACCCCCACCCCCGCCCCCAAACCACCAACCATACTCTCGCCCCGCTTCCCTAAATGACATCCCCCTTGCCACCCCCCAAAACCCTATCCTAAGAATATCTAGCAATAGCTAATTTCCCCAAACCGGGCCAAAATGATCGGAAATGTTAGGAAAATAAAAAATCCCCGGCCCCCATCACCCGGAACGTCAGGATATCGTCCCGTGAAAATCGCCGCCATTCCCATCCTGCTGATCCTGCTGCTGGCATTGCCAATCGCTTGCGATGCGCTCAACCCCGCACCCACCGCTACCCCTATACCCCCGCCTACCATTGCGCCCGCAACCGCCCCTAACCCGGAACCGGCCTCAACCGTTACGCCCGCGCCAACCCATACACCGCAACCCGCGCCGACCGCTACCCCGCAACCTACGCCGACAAGCCGGCCAACGGCGACCCCCAGGCCCCGACCCACACCAACGCGCCGCCCCACGGCCACCCCCGCGCCCCAGCTTGAAAGCCGCACAGAAATCATCGTGCCGGCAGGCGAAACACGCAGCTACCAAGTCCGAGTCCCGGCAGACGGATATCTGTACTACAGCTTCACCTCGGTAGAACACTTAAACGAATCCGAGGCGCTGGACATCGACTTCAAAATCTACGGCCCGTTATTCGACTATTTTCGAGGCAACGACATAACCGGCTTCGCAGCGAACCAACCAGTCGAAAAAGACCACTTCTACAGATTTGGGTTCGACAACACCGGCTCCCTGTTCGCCGGAAAGCTAGTCCGGCTCCACTACCGTTGGTCGCCGACACCACTAGGCAACGCGCCCGTTACCCCCGGATACGGACAACACGCCGGAACCGAGCTATGCCAACAGGCCAGGCAAAACCAAGTCGACGGGAACTACGATCTAATGGCAGAGGCAATCACATTAGCGCCCGGCTTAATCGCAGGTGAACCAACGTCATGGACCTATCTGACAGTGCGCCTAGTAACCGAGATCTTCAGCGGCAACGAGGCGAACACCGCCGGCAACGCCATCTTGGCTTGGGGATGCGGGACCAGCTAACCCGCACCCTCCCTCATTCCGCCGCACCACCCCCAACGCAACTAAGCCGCTGGAACCTCCGCTATCCGCCGGTTTATGCCATCCCCGCAGCCATCAGGGGATTCCCCCCCGCGCCACAGTGCCCCCTTTGCCAACTCGCCCCAATCCCCGGCTATCCGCCTCGCCGCAAGACGATTTAAGGCGATTGAAATCTGAACTCACCCGCCCCCGGAAATCTCGTAACGCCGCCGCACGGCGGCAAGACGCCAACGCCTCAACCCCATATCGCCCGCCCCTTCCCATATCAGCCACCACACCCCCGCGCCCAAAATCCGCCCGCCAAACATCAAAATACACGCCCCGGGCATATTGCCAGCCGCCACCCTACCCTATATAATGCCCAGGCGTTGAACATCCGCCGAACATCCAACCGCCGGACACCTTGCGGAAAGGGGAAAGCCTGCCGTGGGCGTTTACGCTAAAACCGGACCCGGCATTGCGGGGGGCGCCTATCAAATCCCCCCCGTGACATATCCCTTTCTGAAACGAAACCCCCTATTTCGGGGTTTTATTCTTAAATTCCTTGCCTTTATCCCATCCCCGCCCCCCGGCCCCGATTTTTCGGGGCTATTTTTTTGCCCGGCGCAAAGTCCGCCGGGCGCCGGCAAAAGCCCCCGTCCCACCCCCCTTGACCTGGACTTGGCCCGGCGGAACCCCGTCAATCGGGCCAACGCCGCCCGCCCTACCGGAAATCAGGCATCCGATGGCGGCCGGCGGCCCCGGCGCGGCGCATGAAACACCCCCGGCAACGGGGATCCCCCCATCGCGCTGGATGCCCCCGATTACCCCCGCCGGCCGGCTCGGTAACTACCCCCGGCAACTACGAAAGGAGATTCGGAGAGGATAATGCGGTTCAACTTGAATCGGGTCCCCGTCAAAGTTTCGGCTTTCGCATCCCTGTTGCTCACCGGCATCCTGACCCTGGCCGTCGCCGCCTGCGGCGGCAATGACCCCACCGCCACCCCGGCGCCCACGGCAACCCAGTCGCCCGCCGCCGCGGCCCCGGCGCAGCAGCCCGCCCAGTCCGCCCCGGCGATGAACCTGGCCCAACTGTCGGGCGACATCAACATCGACGGCTCCAGCACCGTGTTCCCCATAACCGAGGCCATGGCCGAGGAATTCGGCATCGCCACCGGCGGCGAGGTCAAGATCACCGTCGGCGTCTCCGGCACCGGCGGCGGGTTCAAGAAGTTCTGCGCCGGCGAAACCCACATATCCGACGCCTCCCGTCCCATCAGCCAGTCGGAAGTCGATCTGTGCGCCGAAAACGGGGTCGAGTACATCGAGCTGCCCGTCGCCATTGACGGCCTCAGCGTGATGGTGAACCCTGCCAACGACTTCGTGGAGTGCATGACCGTGGACGAGCTGCGCACTATGTGGGCGCCGGAGGCGGAGGGCCAAGTTAAACGCTGGAGCCAGGTACGCGACGGATGGCCGGATGACGAGTTCCGGCTGTACGCCCCCGGCGTGGATTCCGGCACTTTCGACTACTTCACCGAGGTGGTCAACGGCGGCGGCGGCGCCTCCCGCGGCGATTTCCTGCCCAGCGAGGACGACAACGTGCTGGTGACCGGCATATCCGGCGACCGCGGCGGGATGGGCTATTTCGGCTATGCCTACTACACCGAAAACGCCGGCCGCCTGAAGCTGATCGGCATCGACGGCGGCGAAGGCTGCGTGCTGCCCACCGAGGAAACCATCAACAACGGAACCTACTCCCCCCTATCGCGCCCGCTATTCATCTACGTAGCGGCAACGGCGATGGGCGAGGCCCACATCAAGGCTTTCGTGGAGTACTACCTGGACGCAGGCAACCGGGGGCTGATCAGCGATACGGGCTACATACCCATGCCCGATACGGTCTACGGCCTGGCTCTGGACAAAGCCCGGCGCGGCATAACCGGCCCGGCTTTCGGCGGCGACGCCCGCCGCCACGGCACCGTCGAGCAAGTGCTGCGGGATTCATCCTAGCCAACTCAACGGGCTGACCGCCCAACGGGTTAGCAACCAAAGGCGGCCGCGCCCGGACGGGGAGCGCGGCCGCCATCGTTCCCCGGATACGCCGCCGCCAATGCCATATCCGGCCGGGGCGGCGCCCGGCCCTAGTGCGCGTTATCCGGCGTCTTTGCCGTTGCGCCCTTCCTCCACTTGGCGGCGCAGTTCGGCGATTTCCCGGTCACGGTCTTGGATTTCCCGCTCGCGGTCGCGGACTTCCCGTTCGCGGTCTCGGATTTCGCGGTCGCGGTCTTGGATCTCACGGTTGCGAGCCTCGATTTCGCGGTCGCGGGCTTCGATGGTGCGGTCGCGATCGGAAATCTGCTCCGCCTGATCCTGCACTTTGCGCTGCCAGGCGCTCCGGTTGATGAGGTCGAAAATCATATTGCCTCCCACGATGAAGTTGACGTAGGTTGCTATCCCGGCTGCGAGGTATCCCGGCAGGAACCAGACTACCGCGTTGATGACGCTTACCACTACCGCCATCACCAAGAATCGCCACCATTCCGAAAGCCATTGAATCATCTGCTTCTCCTTTTATTATAGTCCGTTTTCGGGGATTGTTTGGGCGTTGGGCTAGGGTATCTCGGCGGGGTTTATTCCCCGGCGTAGCGGGTGGCTTCGGCGGTGGGGCGGCCGCGGGGGCGCCAGGCGAAGCGGGGGGCGTAGGAGTTGGGGCGGCCCTCCAGGGTGTCGGCGATTACGGCACCCAGGGCGGGGGTGAACTTGAAAGCGTGGCCGCTGCCGCCGGTGGCGATGGTCAGCCCCCCGATTTTGGGGTGGCGGGCGATGTAAAAATCGCCGTCCCATGTATCGTTGTAGAAACAGGCGCGGCTACCGGCCAGGGGCGCATCGGCCAGTTCGGGGATGGATTGAGACAAGAAACGGCGGCAGGCGTCAACGACTTCGGGGGCGGCATCGCGGGGGGCGTCGGCGTTTACCGGTTGGCCGGGGCCGTGGTTCGCCAGCTTGACCACGCCCTCGGCGTTGGCCGGAAAGCCGTACCAGCCGGTGCGGGGGATGTCGGCGCCCCACGGCGGGAAGTGCGGGGGGCGGAACCTTTCCGGCCGGCCGGGGCGCAGGTATACCAGGGTTTGGGCCACCGGGGACATCAGATCGGCCAGTTCGGGTACCAGGCGCGGCGTCCATACCCCGGCGGCGGCGATTACGGCATCGGCGCGGACTTCGTCGCCGTCGGCGGAGCGCAGCCCGGCGGCGCGGCCGGCTTCGGCGATGACCGCATCGGCGCGGAAACCGGCGCGGATTTCGATTCCGGCGGCGGCGGCTTCGGATACCATATAGGATACCGTTTCCCCGGCTTCGGCCCAGCCGCCGCGGGGGTTGAGATAGCCGTCGATATAGCGGGCGGCGTTCCATTGCGGAAAGCGGGCGGCGATGGCCGCGGAGTCCAGCCGCTCCAGGGGCCACCCGGCGGCGGTCAGCAGGTCGTAGGATTGACGCTCCACAGTGCCGGGATCCATCGGGCGGCCGGTTAGCACCAGGAAGCCGGTTTCGTGGTACAAGGGGCGGCCGCGGCGGCGGTTCCATTCGTGCCAGCTGGCGATGGCTTCGGCGGCGAGGTCGCTGTACAGCTGATCGCCGGCGTAGTCCATCCGCACCATACGGCTGATGTCGTTGGAGGCGGCGAGGGGGTGGGGAATGGGGCCGGGGTCGACGACGGTAACGGCGTACCCGCGGCGGCGCAGTTCCAGGGCGGCGCCGAGTCCGAAAACGCCGGCGCCGGCGATGGCGATTCGGGTTTGGCTGCGGGTTTGGCGGTTCGGCATTAAGTCACTTCCTGAACGGTGTCAACTACCAAAAGCGGGATTGCCGTATTTCTTTCCTGGATCACCGCCGCCAATTTTATGGTGGCGCGGACAATGACAGAGTCCCGGTTGACGGCGTCAAAGAATGACGCCGCCGCCCCGCTTGCCATTGCGTTGATGTAGCGGCTTTCCCTGGATTTGCCGAAATATAAACGGACGGAAAGGGCTTCGCCGGGCTGGAAACCGGCGGCTCCGGCGCGGGAAACATTAGCTTGGGTGATGTTCTCGGCTAGAAATTCGCCTTCGGCTGTCGCTCCTATGTGGGCGGCGGGTCTGCGATTCCAGGTGCTGATGGTTGCTTCTACGGAGTTGCCGGATGGGGATATATCCGCTTGTAGCAAGGGGGGTTGCGATGGTTTGATGTTTAATGATCTTGCAATTGCGTCGGTCACCCGATTCAACTTTGCCTCGTGTAGCATTCCGTTAAGATCGACAACTTGCAGGTTATTGTATGGCGATGGGAGGGCGGCGGGGGTTATCCCTTTGGCGCAGAAGATCAAAGTTCGGGCTTTTCGCGCCCATGCTATGCCGATTGCCAAGTTTATTTGCGGGCTGGCTAGGGCGTTGACTGTCATCAACGCCAGCAAGGTATCCGATTTTGATAGTACGTCAATAGTTTGGTGCTGCGGAAAGTTGACGGGGGTAATTGATTCGGGTTTGGATGTCGTAAAGACTTTGATACCGGGATTTTGGAAAACGTTTTCGAGATGCTGCGCTAGGTCATCGGCATCCGCCGCATCATCCGAACAGTGGCTTATAAACAACTTTTTCATTGTTTCGCTCCGAATTTTGGCGGATTCCGGCCGGCGGTTATGCCGCCGGCCGGTGGCGGTCAGGTTAGCGGCCTACGGCCTGGATGATGGTTTTTAGTTCGGCGGCGCTTAGGTCGCCGAATTTGCGCCAACCGCCGATTTGGTAGGTGGGGGTGCCGGTTATGCCGGCGGCGCGGGCGGATTGGTTGGATTCCATGACGGCCGGGCGATAGTGGCCGGATTCGAGGCGGGGGGCCAGTTCGGCCCAGTTGAGGTTGGCGGTTTCGGCTAGTTGTTGGATGGTTTCCAGATCGCCGAGGTCGGCGCCGGTTTGCCAGTAGGCGGCGGCGGCGATGTGGTGGAATTGGTGGGCGGCGTCGTTGCCCTGCTCTTGGGCGTATAGGGTGGCTTCGTGGGCGTATAGGGTGTTGGGCGACCATTGGGGGCGGCGCATTGTGAGGTTGGCGCTGCGGGCGCGTTCTTGCATGGCGGGGTTGAGTTGGGTTTCGGTTTCGCCGTCGAACATCCGCCGGGGTTCGCCCTCGGGGGGCTTGGCCGGGTTCAGCAGGAACGGGCGGCGGTCAATGGCGATGTTGAGTTCTTTGGCGACGATGTCGAGTCTGCCCAGACCCACGTAGCAGAAGGGTCAAGTGTAGTCGTGCCAGACGGTTACTTGGATGGGGGTTTGGGTGGTCATGGTTTGCTCCTTTTGGGGGTGGGTTGGGGTTTTCTTTGGGGGGTTCACCCCCACCCTAACCCTCCCCCTAAGGGGGAGGGGATTTTTGGGTTTGGGGGAGGGGTTTCGATGGTATTGGGGGATTTGGGGTTCGATGGCATGAGGCGGGGTTGCGGAGGTTAGTCGGCGGGGGCGGGTTCGGGGATTGGGGCGTTGGCGTAGGCGGTTTTTAGGGCGTTGGCGGCTTGGGTTACGGCTTGGCGGCTTTGGTCCATTATGCCTACCGTGCTGAAGAAGCCGTGGATCATTCCGTGGTAGCGGGTTATTTCGGCGGCTACTCCGGCTGCCTGTAGGCGGCGGCCGTAGGCTTCGCCCTCGTCGCGTAGGGGGTCGTATTCGGCGGTGATGATCAGGGCGGGGGGCTGTCCGGTCAGGGTTTGGGCTTGCATGGGGGCGGCGTAGGGGTTGGCGGCGTCGGCGTCGGAGGCGAGGTAGGCGTCCCAATACCAGCGCATGGCGTCGCGGGCCAGCATATAGCCCTCGGCGTTGTCGGTGTAGGATGGGGTTTGATAGTTGCGGTCGGTGACCGGGTAGACTAGGAGCTGGTGGGTGATGGCGGGGCCGCGGCGGTCGGCGGCCATCAGCGATACGGCGGCGGCGAGGTTGCCGCCGGCGCTGTCGCCGCCGACGGCGATGCGGTCGGGGTCGGCGTTGAGGGCAGGGGCGTTTCGGGCGGCCCATACGGTTGCGGCGTAGCAATCCTCGGCGGGGCCGGGGAATTTGGTTTCGGGGGCGAGGCGGTAGTCAACGGAGATTACTACGCAGCCGGCGTCGCGGCAGAGGTGGCGGGCGGTGGGGTCGGCGGATTCGAGGTCGCCGATTACCCAGCCGCCGCCGTGGAACCATACCAGGACGGGGAAGGGGCCGGCGCCGGCGGGGGTGTAGATGCGGACGGGGAGGTCGCCGGCGGGGCCGGGGATGTTGCGGTTGTCGATGGCGGCGACCGGGGGGCCGGCGGGGCGGGGACGGGATGCGGCGTTGATGCGCGCTTGGGTGGGGGAAACTTCCCATACCGGGGGTAGACCGAGGGCGGCTACCTGCTCGATGTATGCCTGCGCTTGCGGGTCCAGGGGCATATCGCACCTCCGGGTTTCGGGGTTGGGTTGGGGTGGTCGGGTGTATAGTAACGCGGCGGTTGGAAAGGGGCAACCGGGGGGCGGGGGTTGGCTGCCGCCAATCATTCATCCTTCGACAAGCTCAGGATGAATGATTGGGCGGGTAGGGTGAATGGTTGGGGATTGGGATGGATGGTTAGTGTTGGGATGGCTGGAGTTGGCGTTGGGATGTGGGGTTAGGGTTTGAAGGTGGCGAATACTTTGTTGGAGGTGAACAGGCGGGATTCGACGAATTCTAGGGTTGCGGGTTTGGCGTTTAGTTGAGACATTGCGCCGAGCATACAGGCCCAGTTTAGGAGTTCGTGCTGGCCGGAGGATTCCATTTGGGCGGTGGTGCGGCTACGCCAGGCTTCGTAGTTGGCTTGTTCGAGTTCTTGGTATAGGGCGCGGTCGGCGGGGACGTCGGGCCATAGGTAGTTGTTTTTGGCGGTTAGGAAGGCGTGGGACCAACTGGAGGATGCTACGAGGGCGACGCGCCAGGGGCTTTGGCGCAGCACGCGGGCGGCGGCGGCGCCGACTGCCATGCAGCGGCGGGGCGATGGGCCGGGCGGGTCGGGTTCCAGGGGCTGGCCGTTGACTTGGTGGGGCAGGATGCCGCCGCGGTTGCTGATGACGGCGCGTCCGTAGCAGTTGACGGCGAAGGGGATTACCGGGATATCGAATCCCTGGCGGTCATAGTCGAGGTATAGCAGGGTGTTGATGAAGGCGTGGGCCAGGCCCGGCTCGTGGAGCGGGCGGTAGGCGTAGGCCAGATCGATGCCGGAGTCCAGCAGTCCGGCGGCGAGGAAGCGGGCGGCTTCGGGATGGCCGCGGTAGGCGAAGGTTTGATCGGGGGGTTCGTTCCAGACATTGCGCCGCGCTGTGCCGTCGGGCCGGGTGAAGGGGGCGCATTGGAAGCGGTCGTAGGCCAGGATGCAGAAGGGGGGATGATGTCCTCGCGGAAATTTTCGTATTGGTCGTCGCCGAATATGACAATGAAATCGGGGTTGAAGTCGAGGATTTCTTGGCGGACTTGGCGGAAACCGTCGACCAGCCGGGCGCGGTGTTGGGCGGCGGCGGCGAGGCCCTGGTCGTCGCCGTATTCCTGTTGCATGGGTTCGGGCCAGTTGAGGGGATTTTTGAGGGCTTCGGGGAGGCGTTCATCACGGGTCAGGGTTACGTTGACGGGGAAGCCGCGGTCGGCGTCGGGGGTGATCAACGGGGGGTAGTGGGTGCAGCCTATGCCTATGATTTCGGCCATAACGTTGCCTCCGGGGGGGCGGATTGGGGGGTAGGGCGTCCATTTTACGGCGTCCATTGCTGGGCGCGGCGCATAAAGATTTGCGGGTCGTTGCGCCATTGGGGGTAGCCTATGGTGCGGTGGTTGGTCAGGTAGTCCAGCTTGTCGTTGAGGCAGTCCAGCAGGGCGGTTTCGGCGGCGGCTACGGTGAAACCGCCGTATTCCACCGCCGGGTCCAGGGCGGTTACGGCGAAAGCGCCGGCGGATTGGGCGGCGGCGTCGCTGTTGCTGATTTCCCCGCGGGCTATGGCGTCTATTTCGCCGCCGCGGAGGGCGTCCAGCAGTTCGGATTCGCCTACTTCGTCGCCCAAGAAAATCACTTGCGGCCGATCGGGCGACGGGGGTTGCAGGCTGATGCGGCCGGCCAGGTTGGGGGTTGCGCCGGCGGCGGTGATGGCGTAGGCGCCGGAGCCATCGGCGGTTAGGGGGCCTTGCGGGGTGGTTATGGCGGTTCCGGCGGTTAGGATGCCGTTGGCGTCGGCCAAGCCGGTGATTTCCAGCAGGCGGGCTTCGCCGGTGGTGCCGGATAGCACGCCTACTTTCACATCGCCGGTCAGGGCAGCGTGGGAGTTGAGGCGGGCGGCGTCATCGGAGCGCACCAGCAGCGACTGGCGAAAGGCGATGTGGCCGTTGGTGAAACGGACGGCGTCATTGCCGTCGGCATCGCGGGTGCGGGATTCGAGGATGGTAATGCCGCCGCCGGACAGGTCGAAATCGGGGCCGGCCGACAGCAGCCAGTTGCCGGGCCATTGGGCTACCGGGGCGCGGGTAAAGGATAGCTGAGGCCCCGGCATAGCTTCCAGGGCGTTGAGCAGGTCGGCTTCGTAGCCTTGATGGGTATGGTAGCCGGCGGAATCCGGGTCGGGGTCGGCGCTGTAGCTCACCGGCTCGAAAAAGGCGTAGAAACTGAAGCGCAAGGGGCCGCCAACGCCGGATTCGGGCGACGGGCAGGCGGCGGCGGCCCAGTCGATCGGGGTGGGCGTAGGGGGCGGGTTGATCACCGGCGGCGCCGGCGTCGGCGTCGGGGCGGCGCAGGCGGCAACCATCGCCAACGCCGCGATTAGGGCAATGATAAGCCAATGGGGGGATAACTTGAACATATTGAGACACCTGGCGGATTTGCGGGTTTTGCCGGGAACGAGTTGGGATTTCGAGCAAGGATATGATGCTACTGTCGTTTTACTTCAGTGACGGAAACTTCGCCTTGTTCGTCTACATAGATCATCATTCTCTCTTGCCCCCCGGATATTACTATAAGCCAGACGATGATCCAGAGACCGACGGTTATGATCGACAAGATCAAATGCAGGAGGTGGTTGACTCTTTCGCCCTGCACTATGACTGCATGATATTGCCCTTGGGATTCGATACTCCAGCCTTTGCCAATAGCGTCCATTACGCTGGTGTCAAGGATTTTTCTGCGCCTGCGGTCATTGGATAGCGGATCGTCGGGCATTCGCCGCCGGGTTCTCGGGGCGGGCCCGCCGGGATCTGACGGGCCGGGTTGAGGCTGGCCGCACCAGGTGCAGAAACGGGCATTGGCGTCTAGGGTCTGGCGGCAACTGGAGCAAGTCATTCTAGCCGGCCTTTATATATTCCGCTGGATTGGTCGTGATTAGTTGCGGAATTATTGGGGGGATGGGTTCACCCCCACCCTAACCCTCCCCCTAAGGGGGAGGGGATTTTGTGTCGGGGTAGGGTGGGGGTTGTTATGGCGCGGGTGGTGGGGTTAGTGGCCGTTGGTGTTGTGGCCGTTGCCGCGGGTGGCGATGTATTCCTCGGCCAGGCGGCGGCCGGTTTGGCGCATTTGCTTGACGTCCTCCTCGGGGGTGGGGGCGGCGGGAGCGTGGACTATGGTGTCGTTGCAGTAGGTGGTTACGCGGCCCTCGGCGTCGGGGGTTAGCGTGGTGGCTAGGGGTTGGCCGTCCTGGACGGCGCGGATGCCGCGGCGCACCTGGCGGCGGAACATCGTTATGCCGCGGTCGGTGGCGCCGAGGTGCTCCAGGCCGTGGACCGCGATGGGGCGCTGGGTGACTTGGGCTTCGTAGTCGGTGGGCTGGAGCTGCTGCTCGCGGTAGTCGTCGGATACGGGCAATTGGGCGGGCAGCATCTGGTTGCGGTCAACCCACCAGGCGGGCTCCTTTTCCTCGGCCTCGCTGATGTGGCGGAACTCCAGCAGCATGGTGCTGTGGTTGTCGCGGGGGACGATCCAGCGGCTCATCATCGGGCCGTCGAAGCCGTGGGCTTCCTTGCCGTCCTCCCAGATGGGGGCTACTTGTTGCAGGTTGGGCTGGATGTTTTCCACCATCCGCGCCCAGATATTGTCGCCGACGCGGCGGGTGGCGATGTAGATCATCCCGATGGGGGTCTCCATGAAATCCAGCTCGGGGACTACGCCGAACTCGTCGGTGAACTGGGAGCCGCTGACGATGGTGTGCAGGAAAGAGGTATGCACCGGGTCCATGGCGTTTTCCATAATTTGGAGCCAGTTGCAGGGGTAGTCGTAGCGTTGGCCGGGGATGAGGCGGTAGCCTTCGCGCTCCCAACTGTCGCAGATGGGGAAGGGGGGGATGTTTTCGGGCGGCCCCATATAAGCGAAAATGGCGCCGCAGAATTCGTGGGTGGGATAGGCGCCGTGACAGAGGCGGTCTTTAAACGTGGAGCCGGCGGGTTCGCCGGGGGTTTCGAGGATGGTGCCGTCGATGTCGAACAGCCAGCCGTGGTAGCAGCAACGGATGCCGCGCTCCGATACCAGTCCGAACTCCAGGGATGTGCCGCGGTGAGGGCAGTGGGCTTCGACCACGCCGACGCGGCCGCTGAAATCGCGGAAAGCCACCAGTTCCTCGCCGAGGATTTTGAGGGCCACCGGGGTATTGCCCAACTCGTCGGCGTAGCAGACCGGCTGCCAGAAGCGGCGCAGGTATTCGCCGCAGGGGGTGCCGGGGCCGACGTGGGTGAGTTCCTCGTTTTCCTTGGGGACTTGGGAGTGGTAATAGCCGCCGAACTTGGTGGAAAGGAAGGGGGCGCGAGCGCTGGTGGTAGTCATGATAACCTCCTCCTCTCGGTGCAGTTACTGCGCGGGCGACTGTGGCGCCGCATAGTGGCGGGGATTATATTTACTGCTATCGTGATGGTCAACACCGGGCGGGGGGTGGGCGGGATGTCCGTCCGGTGTGGTATGATGGCGGGGCCGACTACCATTGCCCCTTGAGGCTGATATGACGCTGAAACCTGTCGCGTCCGGCGCCGGGCTGGCGCCTTGGGACGCCCCCGAATTGATCCGATTTCCCGACCCGCCGCCGGAAGAGATGACTGCTTTTTATCAAGTGAATTTCCCGGGATATCCGGTGTCGCTGTATGAACACTATGGCGACCGGGCGACTACGATCATCACCAGCGAGGTAGCGGCGGCGCTGATCCCGTCCGCCGATTACGAGGGGGTGCGCTATCCCGATTTGCTGGTGGCTTTCGGCGTCGACCCAACGGCGCACCGGCGGCGTAACGGGTATCTGATACCGGAGCAGGGGAAGCCGCCGGATTTCGTGCTGGAGGTGGCCTCGGGCAGCACCGCCCGCCGCGACGAAACCGTCAAGCGGGATAATTACGCGGAAATGGGCGTGCCGGAATACTGGCGGTTTGACGATACGGGGGGCGATCTGTACCAAACGGCGCTGGCCGGCGACCGGCTGGCGGATGGGGAGTACCGGCCGATCCCGATCTATCGCACCGCCGACGGGGGGTATTGGGGGCGCAGCGAGGTTTTAGGGCTGGATTTGTGCTGGGAGGACGGAGCGTTGCGGTTTTGGGATCCGGCGGAGGGGCGGTATTTGGTTACGCATGAGGAGCTGCACGCGATTAACCGGGCGGCGGTGGCCGCCCGGCGGTCGTCGGAGGCGGAACGCAATAGCGAGCGGGCGGCCCGCGCTGAAGCGGAAGCCCGGGCAGATCTGGAACTCGCCGCCCGCCACGCCGCCGAAGCCGCCCGCGCGGCGGCGGAGTCGGAACGCAACAGCGAGCGGGCGGCCCGCGCGGAGATGGAAGTTGCGGCGCCGGGAGGAGTCTTAGCCGCGGGGAATCCGAATGCCTTTTGCGTTACGCCGATTTCTTGCGGGGGCGGTAGGGGCAGGGCGACGGTGTTGATGGGGTTAGTTGTCTGGACTGTGGGAATGTCCGCGCATTGGGCTATCCGGGCGGTTCTTGCAACAGGATTTCGGGGGATATTCCCCAATGTTGGTATAATGCCCTTGCCATTGGCATTGTTAGATCCTGTTTGCCCGATAGCACTCTTGCCGCTTCTTGTTTGCCGCCAATTAGGGCTGCCAAGTCATCGAGGGTTAAGTTGCGTTGCTCCATGTGAAACTCGATGGCGCCGGCTAGGCTGGGTAAGCCTATGGGATAGTGCTTGTTCTCATACGCCTTGACCAGGTCGGAAAGGGCGTTCAACTCGTCGTATTGGGGGCTGCCGGGTTCCGAGGTCAATAGTTCGCCGATGCGGGCCAGCGCGGCGTCCAGTTCGGCATCGGTGCGAATTTGCTTTGGGTTAATCATTGCTATATCCCTTTGGCATTGCTAAATCCTTTTGGCATTGCTAAATTTCCACGGCGTCAATGCGGTCGTATTCGGCGTGGGTTCCTACGAAACGCACGTATACCCGCTTCATAGCGTAGTCAATATGCGTTACCAGACGATAGCGATTTCCTTTGATATTAAAGATGGCGCGATTCCCGCCGATGATTCTGGCGTTTGGGAAACTTTCCATAACTTGCCGGGGCGTTTCCCAAACCTCCTTTTCGACTTGATTGTGCCAGGAACGCAGGGAATCCTCAATGTCCGGGTGACTTTCCCAGAATGTTCGGAGAGTCTTTAGCGCGATGATGTGCATGATGGGAAAATCCGATATGCGCGGTATCAGTTATTGCCGCCGCCCGCCTGCCCCTCGATCCGCCGCATCAGGTCGGCTACCAGAGGGGTGGCGGGGCCGTAGCGGTCGGCGTCGTCTTGGGCGTAGCCTTGATGGTAGGCGGAGCGGTAGGCGGATAGGGGGCTGCCGGCGCCGGTTACGGATGCGCCGGATTCGTTCCAGTCGCCGCCGTGGATTAGATTGGGCAGTGTTTCGGGATCCCGGAATACGTTTAGAGGGTCGGCGCCGTCCTCTACCAGGCGCATTTGCTCCTCGAACTGGCGGCGCATAAAGGCTATGGGGAGGTCGGTGCGGCCCAAGTGTTCTTGGGTGCGGTCGGTGATGGGGCCTTGGGAAATCCAGGCGTGGGCGTCTTGCGCCAGCACGAAATCCATGATGGGGCGGCCGGCGTCATCGAACAACGGCACTTCATACCAGGGGATCGCGGGCTGGTCAGGGACGGCTACGCCTTCGGGGGCCAGATAGCAGCCATAGTTGATATGGTAGGTGTGGGTGTCGTCCACCGGGACGCGGATCTGAAATTCTTGGCGCACTTGGCCGGGGCCGCCGGTTTGGGTGTAGAACGGGAATATGACGGTGGAATGGCGGGAAACGCGGTCGCGGTCGGCGCCGAGGGCTTGGGAATACTTGATGCCCTTTTCCATACCGTAGCGGGTGGGGTTGACATACAGGGATTCGATGCCCTTTCCCAAGTTTATGCGGCTGTGCAGGGTGTGCATTTGGCCGTTGGCGCCCCGTTCCTCTAAGTTGCCCTGCTTTTCCAGCACGTACTTAAACAAGTGGCCGTGCAGATAGACGCTATGGGCCGGGTCGCCGGTGTTTTCGTGGCACTGGAGCCAGTTGCAGGGTAGGTGCATGATGCCGATTTGCCGGATGGCGTTGGGCATTACGAACAAATCCCACGGGGGCAACAGCGGGGCCGGGGGCGGCCCCAGATAGGCCCAGACCAGTCCGCCCATTTCCTGCGCCGGGTAGCCCTTGATGCGGACACTATCGCGGAAAGCGTCGCCGGCCGCTTCCAGGGGCGTATCGATGCAACGGCCGGCGGGGTCGAACAGCCAGCCGTGGTAGCAGCAACGCAGACCGCCGTGATCGGGGATGCCGTATTTCATTTCGGTAAGGCGGTGGGGGCAGCGGTCGCCGATCAGCCCCGGTTGCCCGTCGGCGGAGCGGAACAGCGTCAGATCCTCGCCCAGCAGCCGGACGGGCATCACGTTTTCGTCGGCCAGTTGGGCTGCGGGGCGGACGGGCAGCCAGTAGCGGCGCATCAGTTCGCCCATCGGCGTTCCCGGCCCGACGCGGGTAAGGCGGTCGTTGGCTTCGGCGGTCAGCATTATTCACCCCCGGCGATGGGTTGTCGGCAATTCGGATATGGCGTTGACGTTCTGCGTTGGCGGGGTACAGTATAAACTATGAGGCAAACGCGCGGGGGTTGTATATGACGGATGAACGGATGGCGATTGACGATCCGCTGGGGGCGTTCTGCGCCGACAGCGATGCTTATTTGCCGGGGGCGGCGGGGGGGCCGCTGTCGGGCTTGACTTTCGCGGCGAAAGATATTTTCGATGTAGCGGGTTTCGTCACGGGCGGGGGCAACCCCGACTGGCGGGCGACGCATTCGCCGGCGGAGCGGACGGCGTGGGTGGTGCAGCGGCTGGTAGACGCCGGGGCGGCGATGGTGGGCAAGACGCATACCGACGAGTTGACGCGGGGGATTTTGGGGGAAAACGCGCATTATGGCACGCCGGTCAACCCGCGGGCGCCGGGGCGGGTGCCGGGGGGGTCGTCCAGCGGGTCGGCGGCGGCGGTGGCCGGCGGGCTGGCGGATTTCGCGCTGGGCTCCGACACCGGCGGCTCGGTGCGGATCCCAGCCAGCTTTTGCGGCCTCTACGGGCTGCGGCCCACCCACGGGCGGATCCCGCTGGACGGGATCCTGATGCAGGCGCCCAGCTACGATACCATCGGCTGGTTCGCCCGCGACGCCGCCACTTTCGCGCGGGTGGGGCGAGTGGTGTTCGATGCGGAAATCGCCGCGGCGGCGCCGGGGCGGGTAATCATTGCCGAGGATTTGTTCGATGCCGCGGATCCCGAGGTGGCGGCGGCGCTGCGCCCGGCGGCGGAACGCATCGCGGCGATGGCGGAGCGGCGGGAGTCGCTGCGGTTGGCCCCGGACGGGTTGGACGGCTGGGCATCGCAACAAAACATCTTGCAGTCCATTGAGGCTTGGGAAACGCTTAAAGACTGGATTGACGCCACGAACCCCCGTTTCAGCTATTGGGTCACCGAGCGTTACACGCTGGTAGCATCGCTTACGGCGGCGCAGATTGACGAGGCGCGGGCGATGCGGGAGGTAGTAAGGCGGCGGGTGGACGATGCGATGGCCGGGGGCGGTTTCCTGTGTTTTCCGACTTCGCCGGTGGTCGCCCCGCTACGGGGGCTGCGGCTGTCGGAGCGCAAGGATGCGCTGGGGCGGATTATCCGGCTGACCTGCATCGGCGGGACTACGGGGCGTCCGCAACTGTCGCTGCCGCTGGGGGAGGTGGACGGGCTGCCGGTGGGGTTGTCGCTGCTGGGCGGGCCGGGGGATGACGAGGCGCTACTGGGGTTCGCGCTGGCGCTGGAGGGGTGAGGTTGCGGGGGCGGGGTTGGGGTGGTATCATCCCGCTATGATTGCCCCTATTATGATTACCACCCCCCCACACCCCCGACTCACCGGGTCGGCGGGATGACTTTGTCCGGTTGGCGGCCGGACCGCTTTACCTTGCTGATTGCCGGGTTGGCCTTGTTGGCCGCCGGGTTGGTGTTGCTTCGCACTTCTTTTCACGGGATCGGGCTAAATAACGACTCGATTAACTTTATCGGGTTGGCGCGTAACATCCTGGCCGGCAACGGAATGGTGGAAGTGCTGACCACCGATACCGGGGAACGGAATCCCTATGTGCTTTGGGGGCCGTTGTATTCCCTGTTGCTTACGGCGTTCAGCTTCGGCGTATTCGACCCGTATAATGTGGCGGCGCCGCTTAATGCCGCCATTCTCGGGCTTACCGTCTTTGCCGTGGGGTATTATCTCAAGGGGCGGCTGGCGTCGCGGTTCGTGTTTTTGTGGGCCGCCGTGGCCGTGGCATCCTCGCTTCCTTTAATCTGGATGGCGTCTTTCGCAATGTCCGATGCCTTGTTTATATTGATGACGGCTTTGGCGTTGATCTATTGCGACAAGTTTTTGGGGGACGGCAAAACTTCGTCATTGATCTGGACGGCGGCGTTTTCGGCGCTGGCCTGGCAGACCCGGTATGTGGGATTGGCGCTGCCGGCCACTATTGGGTTGTTGCTACTGTTTCAGCGGGATGTAGAGACGTTGCTCCGGGCAAGGCGGGTTTTAGTTTACTCATTGATCGTCGTTCTGCCGATGGGGTTGTGGGTGCTTCGCACTTATCTGCTCATCGGGGCGCCGGTGGGGAATCGGCTTACAGTTGATTATCCGATCTGGCAGTTGTTTGACGACATTGCGGTAGCTTTCGCCGAGGGTTGGGAACGGATTCAGCTGATTCCATTAGTCGATAGTATTCCGGGCGGGGTATGGGCCGGTATCGCGGTATTGTTAATCTTGGGCGCGGGCGTATTGGCGGGCAGTCTATATCGGGGCAGGCATAGCGCCCAGTGGCACGGGAGGCCGATAGCGGTTTTCGGCGGCTTTATGCTGGTTTATATGGCGGTGATTGTGGGGGGCGTGGCCGCCGGGTATTCTTGGCACGGGGTGGTGGGCCGGTATTTCGTTCCGATGTGGCTGCCGTTTCTAGTTGCGGCGGCGCTGGTATTGGATACTATATTTAGTACGGCGGGCAAGCGGGCGGATTGCCAGCCGGGACGGATTTTCAATAACGGCGGGGCGGCGACCGCGGCTTTGGGCGCAGTTCTTGGCCTGGGCGTTGCTATTATGCTATTGGCGGACGCTTGGGATACCAACCGGATTAGAAACGCCAACCTTAGCTATACCTCCACTTTAGCAACATCGGATACGCTGCGGCATATCCGAAACAACCCGGTGGACGGCGTGGTCTACAGCAATGCGCCGCTGCAAGTGTATTTCTTTACCGACGGAAAGGCGGAATACAGATTTGCTCCGAAATCGCGGGATGGGGGATATATTATTGACCATCGAAACGCCGGAATCAGCGGGGAGGAGCAACTGCGCCGCTGGGTGGCGGGGTTGTCCGGCGGCGAATATGTGGTTTGGCTGCATCAGTGGTACGGCAATGATCTGTATGATTTCGGCGCGGCGGAAATGCAGGCGTCGCCGGGTTTGGATCTGGTGGCGGATTTGGACGATGGCGTTATATTCCGGGTGAACGGGCAGGCTTCCGGGAGGTAATACATCGTAATGATACCGAATCCGGCCGCTCTGATGCAACGGGCCGCGGCAATGGCGGGCCGACGCCCCGACCGCATTACCCTGCTATTGGCGGCGTTGTCGCTGCTGGGGGCCGGGCTGGTGCTGGCGCGGACATCCTTTTGGGGCGTGGGACTGGGCAGCGACGCGATCACCTACATTGCAACCGCCCGGAACCTGCTGGAGGGCGAAGGGTTTGTCCACCTTTATGAAAACATTAACCGCCTTTATGTTTGGTGGCCGCCGCTGTATCCGGTTCTGCTGGCGGCGGCGGGATTCGGCGTATTCGACCCGCATAATGTCGCCGCGCCGCTGAATGCCGTTATTTTCGGGTTGACCGTCTTTTGCGTTGGGCAATACCTGCGGCCGCGGCTGAAGTCGCGCTTTCTTTTCTGGTGGGTCTGCGCCGTCCTCACATTGTCAATTCCGCTGATCTGGATGGCGTCTTTTGCATTAACCGGCGCATTGTTCGTTTTAATGGCGACTTTGGCGTTAATCCAGTGCGATGAGTATTTGGATCACGGCAAAACGTCGGCCTTGATCTGGGCGGCGGTATTTTCGGCGCTGGCCTGGCAGACCCGTTACCTCGGCGTAGCCGTGCCGGCGCTGATTGGGCTGATGTTGCTGTTCCAGCCGGGGGCGGCAATGCCGCAACGGGTGAAACGCATCGCCGGCTACTCGCTGATCGTAGCCGCCCCAATGGGGTTGTGGCTGCTGCGTAATTATCTGCTGGTGGGAGAGTTTACCGGCGGGCAAGCCGATGTTGATTACTCGCCGGCGGATGTCTGGAGCGATATGGCAACCATCATTAGGGCGGGATGGGAAAATATCTATGTTCCGTTGCTTGAACTGTTTCCGGCCGGCTCAACTCCCGGGCGGATGGTATTGGTCATCGCCGGGTTGGCGGCGATCATTATAGCCCCGTTGATCTACATTTTTATTAACGGCCTTTGGCAGTCAAGGAACGGCGCGAAATGGCGTCCGGTCATCATATTCGGCGGATTCGCGCTGCTTTACTTTATGGCGCTCGTTGCCGGGGCGATGTCCGGATCTTCCTGGAATGGGATTGAAGCGAGGTATGTTATTCCGTTATATCTGCCTTTCCTAGTATCGGCGGCGTTGGTTTTGGACCAGTTTCTCAGCTATGCAATGAGCGGAAATCCGGCGGAAAGCATTGGGCGTTGGCCGATCATCGGGGCTTACGCGCGATTTCGGGTAAGGGGCATCCCGCTGCCGCCGCTGATGTTGATGGCGGCGCTATGCTTTTGCGTTGTCGTGATGTTGGCCGCCAATGCGCTGGATTTCCGCCGGGTGGCTTCCGACGGAATAAGCGATACTACCAACAGCCGATGGGTTAATTCCGATACGATGCAGTATATCCGGGAAAACCTTACCTTAAACCAGATTCACAGCAACGAGCCAAATTTGGTGTATATTTGTACCGCCGGGGATGCCTCCGCCTACTGGCACTTGCCGGCTATCAGCGATATACAGCCGATCAGGAATGTGGAGGGGAATTACGGGGATAATTTCGCCAGCGGCCGGGAACGTTTGCGCTATTGGCTCAAGGATGTGCCGGAGGGAACCTACGTAATCTGGTTCCTAGACTGGTACGCCAACGCCTATTATGATTTCGGGGACGCCGAAATGCGGGAATTGCCGGAGCTGGAGTTGACGGCGGAGTTGGACGATGGGGTGATCTTCCGGGTGGCGCGGGGAACGCCCCCACCCTAACCCTCCCCCGATCCCCATTCATCCTGAGCTTGTCGAAGGATGAATGCCGTGGGGTTGGGATGAATGGGGATCGGGGGGACGCCCCCACCCTAACCCTCCCCCGCGGGGGGTGGGGGGGCATTCATCCTGAGCTTGTCGAAGGATGAATGCTGTGGGGTTGGGATGAATGAGGATCGGGGGGACGCCCCCACCCTAACCCTCCCCCGCGGGGGGTGGGGGGGCATTCATCCTGAGCTTGTCGAAGGATGAATGCTGTGGGGTTGGGATGAATGGGGATCGGGGGGACGCCCCCACCCTAACCCTCCCCCGGAGGGGGTGGGGGGGCATTCATCCTGAGCTTGTCGAAGGATGAATGCCGTGGGGTTGGGATGAATGGGGATCGGGGGGACGCCCCCACCCTAACCCTCCCCCGGAGAGGGAGGGGATTTTTTATGATTGGGGGTTGGGGGGAACTTGGGCTGGGATCGACTGCGTTGCGGTAGACAAAGGCGGCGCCCCAAATTACTATGCGGAGGGCAACGCTGAGATTCCGCTTTGGCGGGGTTGGCGCGTGTGCTTATACATATATAAAGGGGGTGAGGTTATGGGGCATTCGGTTCAGGGCGTGGTGGCGGATGCGCGGGGGGCGGCGGTGCGATTGGCGGAGGTTTCGGTGCCGGATCCGGGGCCGGGGGAGGCTTTGGTGCGGGTGCAGGCTTGCGGGGTGTGCCATACGGATCTGCATTACCGGGAGGGGGCGATCAATGACGATTTTCCCTTTCTGCTGGGGCATGAGGCGGCGGGGGTGGTGGAGCGCGTGGGGCCGGAGGTGGGGCATTTGTCGCCGGGGGATTTCGTCATCCTGGCCTGGCGGGCGCCCTGCGGGGATTGCCGCTCCTGCCGGCGGGGGCGTCCGTGGTACTGTTTCGCCAGCCGCAACGCAGCGCAGCCGATGACCCTGGCCGACGGCCGGCCGCTGTCGCCGGCGCTGGGCATCGGGGCCTTCGCCGAGCTGACGCTGGTAGCCGCGGGGCAGGCGGTCAAGGTGCCGGCCGAGGCCAGCGCCGCCGCGGCGGGGCTGATCGGCTGCGGCATAATGGCCGGATTGGGCGCGGCGGTCAACACCGGCGGGGTCGGGCGGGGCGATTCGGTGGCGGTGTTCGGCTGCGGCGGCGTGGGCGATGCCGCCATCCTCGGCTCGCGGCTGGCCGGAGCGCATACCATCATCGGCATCGACCTTGACGACCGCAAGCTGGAATGGGCGCGGGAGTTCGGCGCGACCCATACCATCAACGCCCGCGAAACCGACCCGGTGGCGGCAGTGCGGGAGCTTACCGGCGGCCACGGCGTCAATGTAGCCATCGAAGCGGTGGGCAGTCCGGCGACTTTCGAGCAGGCGTTTTACGCCCGCGACCACGCCGGCACGGTGGTGCTGGTGGGGGTGCCTAGCCCGGATCTGACCATCACGCTGCCGCTGATTGAGGTTTTCGGGCGCGGCGGGGCGGTAAAATCGTCGTGGTACGGCGATTGCCTGCCCACCCGCGATTTCCCGATGTTCATCGAACTCTACTTGCAGGGCCGGCTGGATTTGGATCGTTTCGTGTCGGAAACCATCGGCCTCGGCGAGGTGGAGCAGGCGTTTCACAAGATGGAGCGGGGCGAGGTGCTGCGGTCAGTGGTGGTGTTCTAGCGGGCGCCGCCGAATTTTAGCCGATAACGGAGGATGACAATGGACGCAGGCGCGATGATGTTCGTGACCGATTATTCCGTGCGTCCCGACGACTTGGGGCGGATGGTGGAGGAGCGGGGGTTCGAGTCGCTGTGGGTGCCGGAGCATACCCACATTCCGGCGAGCCGCATATCGCCGTGGCCGGGCGGGCCGGAGTTGCCGCGAATGTACTGGCATACCTACGACCCCTTCGTGGCGCTGACCGCCGCGGCCGGGGCGACCAAAAACATCAAGCTAGGCACCGGCATCTGCCTGATGATTGAGCGCGACCCGATCACCACGGCCAAGGAGGTCGCCAGCCTGGATCTGATTTCCGGCGGGCGGTTCATATTCGGCATCGGGGGCGGCTGGAACGCCGAGGAAATGGCGGATCACGGCACCAACTACCGGCGGCGCTGGCGCATCCTGCGGGAAAACATCTTGGCGATGAAAGCAATATGGACGCAGGAGGAGCCGGAGTTTCACGGGCGTTATGTGAATTTCGACAAGATGTGGTCCTGGCCCAAGCCGGCGCAAAAGCCGCACCCGCCGATCATAATGGGGGGCGACGGCCCGACCACCTTTGACCGGGTAATCGAATACTGCGACGGCTGGATGCCGATCAGCGGGCGTCCGGCGGAGGGGCCGGGGCTGCCGGAAAAGATCCAATTGCTGAAATGCCGCGCCGAGGACGTGGGGCGGGATCCCGATTCCATCAGCATCACGATTTTCGCCGCCCGTCCGGACCCGGACAATCTGGCGCAGATGGAGGAGTACGGCGTCGACCGCGTGATCTTCGGCCTACCGTCGGCCGACGCCGACACCGTAGCCCCAATCCTGGACGAGTGCGCCCGGCTGATCTAGCGGCAACAGCGGGGGATGGGGGAAACGCCGCGTTTCCCCTTACCCCGCCCCATCCGCCTTTGCCGGTAGCTGCCCATAAATCCCCCAACCCTCAAAAATCCCCTCCCCCGGAGGGGGAGGGTTAGGGTGGGGGCGTACCCCCCCATCGCAACAACCAACCCTATTTCACCCTAACCCAACCCGTTCATCCTGCTCTTTGCCCCAATCAACTCGAGCCCGCGGCATTCATCCTGAGCCGGTCGCCCCCCATTCATCCTGAGCTAGTCGAAGGATGAATCGCCCCAAGTCTTGCCGCCCCCGCCATAACGTGCTATATTCATCCCGCAGAACCACACCGCCAGGAGTAACTCCCAAATGAATATCCCCACGCAAGCCCTGAAACTCGGGGGGGGGGGGGGGGTAGAAACCCCGCAATCCGCGCCCTAACCGCCCTGACGCTCATCGCCGCCCTCGCGGCCCTAATCCTCTACGCCGCCGCCATTCCCGCGCGGGCGCAGTCCACCATCGATTACGACACCGATGACGATGGACTGATCGACATCACCAATATCGCCCAACTTAATATCCTCCGCTACGACTACGACGGCGACGGCTTCGTTGACACCTCTAACATCCTGGTCCCCACGGCGCACCGCACCGAGTACAATGCGGCTTTTCCCAACCGCCAAACCGTCAACAGCACCAGCACCACCTCTACCCGCATGGGTTGCCCCGGCGTCTGCCGCGGCTTCGAGTTGATGCAAAACCTCGACTTCACCAACGCCACCACCAGCCAACGCAATTGGGTTCCCCACTTCAACTACCAGGCTATATTAGAAGGCAACGGCTACACCATCAGCAACTTGAGCGTCAGCCAATCCGCTAACGCCGGGCTGTTCCGCATTCTGGAAGGCGGCAGCGTTGTACGGAACCTTGGGTTTATAAATCCCGCCGTCGCCGGACAAGGATCGGTTGGCGTTCTGGCAGGCGCCAACCGGGGCACCATCATCGCAAGCTACGTCTCCGGCGGCACTACCACTGTCAGCGGACCGGGCAACACCAGCCTCGGCGGACTGGTAGGTACCAACGAAAACGCAGGCTACATTATCGCCAGCTACGCCAATGTATTCGTCAGCGCCGGCACTCAGACCAATTTCCGAGCCGGCGGCCTAGTCGGCAGGAACCAGGCCCGCATCACTGCCAGCTACGCCGCCGGCATCACCACCGGCACCACTACTGGCACCGGCGTCAACCTCGGCGGACTGGTAGGCCAAGCCACCCACGTCAACAGCGTCATCACCGACAGCTACTGTAGCGCAGCCACCGGGCAAGCCAACTGCGTCGGCAACCCCGCCTCCAGCGCCGGCCGCTACACTGCTGCCCAGTTGCAAACCCCCACGGGGTACACCGGCATTTTCGCCAACTGGAATGTCGACCTGGACGGCGACGCCATCCCCGACAACCCCTGGAATTTCGGCGCCACCAGCTCCTACCCCGCGCTGAACCGGCCGGCCCAGCGAATCGTCGACCACGATGCCGACGATGATGGGCTGATTGACGTGGATTCGCTGGACAAGCTGAACGCCATCCGCCATGACTTGAACGGCGACGGGTTGCCGGCGTCAACCGGCACGTATGCCGCCTACGCCGGCGCCTTCCCCGGCGCGGACGTCACCGCCCCCACCTCCTCCCCCACGCGGATGGGCTGCCCTGCAACCTGCGCCGGCTACGAACTGACGGCGAACCTGAACTTCGATGCCGATGGTATGGGCGGCGTGACTAGCACCGATCCCTACCCCGACTGGACGCCGATCGGGGGGAGTTACGCCGCGGTGTTTGACGGCAAAGGCTACACCATCAGCAACCTGACCATCGCCGGGGCCACCGGCAACTCCGGCCTGTTCGACACCCTGACCACCGGCGCCGTCATCCGCGACGTAGGAATGGTCGATGCCAGCATCGGCAACGACGGGGCCGGCGCTTATGCCGGCGTTCTGGCGGGCGATAACGATGGGGGGATGATCACCACCAGCTACGCCTCGGGCGGCGCGGTGACCGTTACCGGGACGTCCACCTACGGCGGGGGGCTGATCGGGCGCAACGCCGGGGACCTCCGCGCCGTCTACTCCACGGCGTCCGTAACCGCCGGCGGCGCGGCCACGTCCACCATCGGCGGGCTGATCGGGCTGCACGCCGGCAGAGTAACCGCATCCTACGCCGCCGGCACCACCACCGGCAGCGGCGCCGCCATCGTTGGCGGGTTCGCCGGCGCCGCCAGCAGCACCGCCGCCGCCATCACCAACGGCTACTGCGACACCACCGTAAACGGCACATCAACCCCCTGCGTCGCCGCCCACACCGCCGGCGCCACCGCGACCTCCACCGGCTACACCACCACCCAACTCCAGACCCCCACGGGCTACACCGGCATTTACGAAAGCTGGAACATCCCCTTGGGCGCGGCCAATATGCTGGACGACCCGTGGAACTTCGGAGGCGCCAGCGACTACCCCACCATCAAAGCCCTCGCCCAGCGCGTGTCGACCACCCCGCCGCCCCCGCCGCCGCCACCGCCGCCGCCCCCACCGGATCCGCCGCCGCCGCCCCCGGATCCGACTCCCACCCCGACGCCGGATCCGACTCCCGATCCAACCCCGGAGCCGACTCCTGACCCGACGCCGGATCCGACCCCCGACCCGACCCCGGATCCAACTCCTGACCCGACGCCGGATCCGGTCCCGGGCGATGGCGGCGACGGGGATGGCGAAACCGCCACCTCTACGGATACCTTGCCGCCGCCGTTGCCCCGCACCATCCCCCCGGAGCCGGAGCGGGAATACAACCCGGCGGCGGATCACCCCGAAATCTACAACAACGCCGAGTACGAAATGGCGGCCACCTGCCAAACCCACAACCCCGACGAAAACGGCAATCCGCAGGCGGCAACCGTGACTTTCGATCTAGGCAGCTACACCGGCCCAATCCTGCTACACCTATCCATCTGGGCCAACGGCCGCTATATGGCCTACGAAACGCAGGGCCTAGCCTTGCCCACGCTGGAGCGCAACGGCCAAAGGGCCACGGTGCGGGTAGAAACCGACCCATCGCAAACCCGCTTCCGCCTCGACGGCCGCCGCTACGGCCTAGCCGCCAACCTGCTTATGGGCTACGCAGATTGCCGCAGCGATGATCCGTGACGCCCGCCCGGCGCCCAAAACAAAAATTCCCTCCCCCTAAAAGGGAGGGAATATATCCGGGGGCAGCGCCGGGGGTAAGGCCGGGTTATGCCGTTTAATTCGGGCCGGACATCCGGTTTTCGATGCGCCCAACCCCGCGGAACCCGGAGCGCAGAGCATTACCTATAATATTCCCCCGCGCCGTCCGTGTCCCCCGGGGCGATCGACCCTACACCACCGGGCGGTCGGCCACCGCCGGGTCTACCTTGCGGCGCAGGAACTGCCCGCCGCCGGGCGCCGCGGTGAAAGCGCCGTTTTCCACCACCACCTTGCCCCGCAGTATAGTGGTCACCGGCCACCCTTCAATGTCGCGGCCCTCCCAGATACTGTAATCCGAAATATGGAAATCGTCCTTGGTCAGCTTGCGCTTGATGCTGGGGTCAATCAGGCAAATGTCGGCATCGCTGCCCGGAGCCAGCACCCCCTTGCGCGGGTAAAGCCCCATAATCTTGGCGGCGTTGGCCGACGTTACATCCACGAACCGTTGCAGCGTCATACCCTGTTTCGACACGCCCTCGCTGTAAGTAATGCCCATCCGCGCCTCGGCCCCGTTATGCCCGCCGGTGACGTCCGCAATGGTCCGCCCCGAAATCTTGGTTTCCCACGATGTGCAGTATTCATCCGTCGCCATCGTCTGCAAACCGCCGTTGATAATGCCGTCCCACAACGACCGCCGGTCGGCTTCCGACTTCAGCGACGGATAAGTATGGTACTTCATCCCGTTTGCTTCTTGGTAATCATCCTGGTTGAAGCAGCAGTAATTATGCAGCGTTTCGCCGTACACCGGCCGGCCGTTGGCGCGGGCTTCGGCGATGTTCTGCACGCCCTGCAACGCGCTAACGTGAACGAAATAGACCGGCGAACCCGTCCATTCCGCCACCCGCAGCACGCGGCGGAAAGAAACATCCTCCGACTCCGCGCTATGCACCAGCGGCATATTATGCCATTCGGTGCGCTCTTCGCGGGCCAGCTTCTGGTACATATACTGCACCATATCATCGTCTTCGGCGTGAACCAGCAGCATGGCGCTCAGGCGCTGGATTTCCTCCATCAAGTCGTGCAAATGGCCGGTGCCAACCATCCGCGGCTCGCCGGTAGTGGCGGGCGGACGGATGTTGGTGGTGAAAATCTTGATGGTAGAGAAACCGTCCTCCACCGCCTCATGCAGCGACCCCAAGATTTCCGGCGGGATCTGGCCCAGCAGCATCAGGTGATGGGAATAATCGGCGTAGGAATTGCCCCGCCAGACGCCGGTGCGCTCGGCGATGGCCTGCGGAATGTCAATGCCAGGGTACTGGATGGCGAAGTCCAGCAGGGTGGTAGTGCCGCCGTACAGGGCGGCGCGGCTGACCTGCTCCGGCGGGGCGGTTTTAAGGTCGCCGTGGCCCATAATAGGGGCGGAGATATGGGCGTGGGGTTCGATGCCGCCCGGCACCACCACCTTGCCCGAGGCGTCAATAATGCGCCCGGCCTCATCGCCCAGCGCCCCGGCCGCCGCCACCGCCGCGATGCGCTCCCCCTGCACCGCCACATCCCACTCCCCCACGCCCATAGGCGTAACCACCTGCCCGCCGCGAATAATCAAATCCAGCATACCAGCGCCTCCTGTCGCTAGGGTTGGGGGCAGTTTAGCACAAGACAGGGGCGGGTGTGTGAAACCCGCCCCGCAACGCTGAACCACGGCATACCGGCAAGCCGCCCCGCTTCAGTACCGAAACAGCATTCCGCCTTCGACTCCAAAGTCCGCATTGTTCAGCGCCAGCGAACTGATGGTCATCGGTGAAACGGAATAATACTCGGCGACTTGTTCCTGGTTTTCCTCCGAGTAATCGTTGCCCAGCATTTCCTCAACTGCCGTCCAGGGGCTTAACAGTTCGGCCGCGAAAGCCCGCTGCGCCTTTTGCCGGTAGCTGTAGGACCGGGTGGCCGGCGACAGAGGCTCTACAACATCGGAAAAACCTTCAGTGAAAAGTCGGTCACCCAGCAGGCGGGCCAGCTCGAACCGGCGCCCGGTCTGCCGCTTCGCGCGAAGCGCAACTTTGGCCGGCTTGCCTTCCTGTTGGAAAACCCAAGAAAATGCGCCGCTCTGCTTTTCTCCTGTAATGGCCTTTGCGGTAGTTCCGGCAAGTCTGGCCAAAGCATCGTCTGTAAGCGGGCTATGCCCCAAACGTTCCAAACTGCGAATGACGGCGGCGGCGCTTACCCCGATGCGATATGCCGCCGAGCTGCCCCATTGCCGCAGTTCGTGAATATCAATCCTTACCCCGTCATCCGGGTTAAGGTCGAAACCGGCGCGTTCCGTGATTTCCATAATCTGCCGCGCCGATGGCATCCCGTCCAATCCCGCGACGCCCGCCGCCGCGCCCGTAGCGATTTCGTCTAGGGCTCTTGCCCCCAGCGCCTTGGCATCGGCCAGGCGGCTTTCCAGTTCCTCCGCATCCAGGGCATCCGGGTCGCAGCCCAGCAAAGCTTCAAACCGGCGGAATCGCGCCATTTCCGCATCTTTCCGCTCATATTGCAGATCTTTCCAGAGCAGGTGCAAGTTGGTATCGGAAAGCCCGGCCGCGTCCGTGCGATTCACTACGAAAGACACAAATTCGTCAATCGCCGATTCCAAGTCAGCGGCAGCTACCACGGAAGGGACAGCCCCCGAATAGCGGAAAAGAGATGTGGCGGATTCCGAAGAACGCTTGGAATCCAGAGTTGTCCGGTATCCGTCAGTCGAAATCGTAATGTTTGGCCACACATACCCTTCGCCGACAGTTGCCAGACAATGAGCAAAGTTCCAGTCGTAATTGTCCGGGCTTAGTCTGGCAGGCCGGGGTTCCCAGCGCAACCGCCACCAGTTCCAGACCATCCACTCAGCCAAGTGATAGCCGGAAATGTAGGGACCTGGACGATAGTCAACTTCATTCCCGCTAAAGTCGGCGCCTGCGGTTAATACCTGGTTGATGGCTTTGACTTGAAGCTGCCCGAATGCGGCCATCTCTTCCTCAGAGCCGCGATCCAAAGGCATCGGTTTGAGCGTGATGTTCAATTCGGAAGTCATGTTCGATTTCTCAATTTCCATTCTTTGAGGACCAAAGGACTCATCCAGTCATCCGGTTCCAACCGGTATCCGTGATATTCAGAAGCTCCTTTTGACAGGATAGCCTCGTATGCCTCTCCATCAGAGTCAACGGCCCAGACATACTTCGGCAACCCGTCGATTGAATACCGGCTTACCATTTCATGGGAAATTCCGTTTCGGAATAACTCCATCGCCTCCTTTTTGTTGATTATCCTTATGCCGTCACAGAGAGATTTGTCGGGGCGTGGATTCGTAGGGGGAATGAAGCCGTAATCCGAATGCTTGCTCTTGTGATGGGCACTCCCGACATAACGCGCTCTGGAAATCAGGGCTTTGATATTCGCGGGCGCTTCACCCTCACGGGCGAGGCGTCGCTTAGGATTATTTCCTTGACGCTTTCGATCCACCATACGCCAGCAACTCGACAATCAGTTCAGATAGCCAGGTTCAACGGGTGCGCCAGCCCCCCCTCAGATCAACATGGCACTATGGTATCAGACTGTCCGGCCCGATGCAACTCCTCTCTTTCCAATGGCAAAGGGTTTGCGGCCCCCCTTCAGATAGCCAGGTTCAACGGGTGCGCCAGCCCCCCCATCGGGTCAACATGGCGCTATGGTATCAGACTGTCCGGCCCGATGCAACTCCTCTCTTTCCAATGGCAAAGGGTTTGCGGCTCCCCTTCAGATAGCCAGGTTCAACGGGTGTGCCAGCCCCCCACCGGGTCAACGTGGCGATACCGTATCAGACTGCCCCGCCCGATGCAACTCCCCGCTTACCAATGGCAAAGGGCTTGCCGCCCCCCTACCCCCCCGCCGCCACCGGCAGCTCAACCTCCACCTCAACCGGCGCAAAGGTAGTGGACAGCAACGGGGTCGCCCCGCCGTACCGCGCCAGGCCCGCCCGCTCCGCCTCGGTGAGCGGCTCAGCGTGGTAAGCTATCGCGTCCTCCAGAGTCATTGCCCTTTCGGGGAGCGGATCGCCGTCCTCCAGCATCCCCTCTATATGGAAAGCCGCCGCCGCCCGCGCCATTTCCTGAATTTCGCCCCACGTTTTCGCGGCGCACACACATCCGGGCAAGTCCGGCAGATAGGCGCTATAGCTGTCGGGCGTTTGCTCGTATACAACCACGTATTGCAGCTTCATCAGCATCTTTCCCCCTAATCCCCCGCCGCGGCCTGCGTTTGCGCCTCCGGCGGCAGCTCCTGCTCCCAGTCCGGCAGTTGGTGGCGGCGGGTGGTGGGCAGCAGCGTTATGGACAGCACGCCCACCAGGCTCAACGCCAGCGACAGCCCCATCGTAGCGTCGAAATCGCCCGTTACATCCCGCAGCCAGCCGCCGGTCAGCGACCCGGCGGCCATCCCGACCCCCGCGCCCATCATCTGCCAGCCGTAGGTCGTGCCGATGGGGGCGCTGCCGTAATACTGCCGGTTGATTATCGGAAAAGCGCTCATCTCCCCGCCGAACCCGATGCCGAACAACACCGCGAACAGGTAAAAGTGCCACGGCTCCGCGGCGAAAAACAACAATGCGATGGGCAGCGTCTGCAAGGCGAAACACACCCCCATCACCCCCTTGCTGCCCACCCGGTCGGCCATCACCGGCACCGCGAACCGGGTCACCGTGCTGGTCACCGACATCGTCACAAACGCCCCCGCCGCCAGCCCCGGCGACACCCCCTGGTCCTCGGCGATCGCCACCAGGTACACCAGCACGATGGCGTGGCCGGCGCACCCCCAGAAGTGGATGCCGATCAGGTTCCAAAAGGCCAGCGTCCGTTGCGCCTGCTTGAAAAACACCCGCGTGCGGACTTTGGCGATTTCCCCGGTCTGCACCCGCCGGACGGGTTCGCTTTCCGGCGCCCCCAGCGGACGCAGCCCGATCTGAGCCGGTTCGTTGTAAAACAGCCGCACCAGCAAAAGCAGCGCCGCCCCGCCGATAATCCCCGGCACCCAGAAAGCCGCCCGCAGCCCGTCCAGCCCGCCGCCGAACAGCTCGATCACCAGCAGCATCACCGGCACCGCCACCAGCGGCCCCACCCCCTGCGCCGATTGCAGCAGCCCCATCCCCGCCCCCAAATGCCGCATGAACCACATAGTCACCGATGCGGTCAATGGCACTTGGAAAATCCCCATAGACGCGCTGAGGATAATCCCGAAAAACAGGTAAAACTGCCACAAGCTGGTCATCAACCCGGTAAGCGTCATCCCGGCGATGAACAACAGGGCGCCGATGGTCATCGCCACCCGCGCCCCGTAGCGGTCGCCCAGCCACCCCGCCGACGGCCCCAGCAGCCCCGACACCACCCACTGCAACGCAAACCCGAACCCCACCGCCCCGTAGCTCCAGCCGAAAGAGTCCACCAGCCGCGGGATCAAGATGCTGGAGGACGAGCGAAAGGACGAGCTGAACAGCCGCATAACCGCCGCCACGCCCACAATCACCCAAGCGTAATGCACCGGACGCCCGGCGATAATCAGGTTACGCAACCGAAAGGAATACCTGGGGGCAATTTTCATACGGCAAAGCCTCTATCCCGGCGGGGGCGGATTGAACGGAAAATCATTCATCCTGAGCTTGTCGAAGGATCTTTATCCCGGCGGGGGCGGATTGAACGCAGATCGGGATTATAACCCAAACCGCCCGCCCCGCCCGATTCCCCAAGCCCCAACATCTGCTACAATCAAATCAGTCCCAGGGCAGGCAAAGAACCGAGGCAAATCCCGGACAGGAGCCGCCAATGACCACTACCACCACCGCCAACCTCCGCACCGGCATCCGAATGTCCCTGGACGAATTCCTGGCCCTCGGCGAAACCGACGGCCGGTGGGAACTCGACGATGGAGTGCTATATATAATGTCCTCCGGCACCCCCGACCATCAGTTTCTGATGGGACGATTCATCTGGAATTTCCAAAATTACCTCGACCAGTTCGACACGCCGCCGGCCCAATTCTTTCACGAAATGACCACCATCCTGTCGCGGGAACTGCAACGCGCCCCCGAACCCGATCTGGTAATCATCCTCAACGAAAGCCGGGAAATCGTCGGACCCGTCCGGGTCGAAGGCGCCCCCGACATCATAGTCGAAATCCTGTCCACCGACCGCGGCCGCGATTTGGGCTACAAGCGGCGGATCTACGCCGAAGCCGGCGTCCGCGAATACTGGCCCACCGACCCCCGCAACGACACCCTAACCCGCCTCCAGCTACAAAACGGCGAATACATCGAGCAGGCCGTGCTAGGCCCCGCCGACACCCTAACCACCCCCCTCCTCCCCGGCCTATCCATACCCCTAGCCGACATATTCCGCCACCGCCATCGCCCCACCCGCCGCGAGTAAACCCCACCTGCCTATCCCACGCCCAGCCCTATCCCCCTTACTCTTGCCAATTCCCTCCCCCGCCGTTCCAATCCCCTCCCTCTACCGCGCTAATCCCCTCCCCCTCCGGGGGAGGGTTAGGGTGGGGGCGTCCCCCCCAAGCCAACCCCAACGAAACCCCAAAAATCCCCCAAAATTCGCCCCAAACAGGTATTGACAAGCCTCCGAGCTAAGGTATAATCCCCTGTTACTGGTATATGCTTAGCATAAGCTCCTCAACCCCCAAACCCCACCTATCCGTCCCCATACCCGCTTGCCATCCGTTCCCGCTCAAGCGAAGCCTTATCGCGTGACCGCCAGCCCATAGCCCCGCCCGCGCCCGGCCTGCCCGGAGCATTCATCCTGAGCTTGTCGAAGGATAGCCCCGCCCGCGCCTGTCTTGTCGCCGCCATTCCCGGCCCGCAATTCCCGGTAAGGAGATTTAAGGTATGGCTTTGCCCCCTGTCCGCATCCCCAACGGCAACGGGCATTCCCGCGGAAATGGGAACCTGCCCGTCACCCGCTCCTACGCCCAAATCCCCCCGGTGCTGGACATCCCCGACCTGATCGAGAGCCAGATCGAATCCTTTGACTGGTTCAAGGGACAGGGGCTCACCGACGTCCTGCGGGAAATCTCGCCTATCTCCGATTACACCGAAAGGAGGTTTGACCTTTACTTTGGCGAACATCAATTCAGGGAACCCAAGTATTCGCCGCAGGAATGCAAGGAGCGGGAGATTAGTTATACGTGCCCCCTCTACGTGACGGCCATTTTGAACATAAAAGACAAGGAAGAGAGGCTACAGCAGGACATATTCATGGGGGATATCCCCATGATGACCGACAACGGCACTTTCGTCATCAACGGCGCCGAGCGCGTGGTGGTCAGCCAACTGGTGCGCTCCCCCGGCATCTACTTCACCACCGAGCGCAACCCCAGCAGCCACCGCGGGCTGTGCATGGCGAAACTCATCCCCTCCCGCGGCGCCTGGCTGGAGTTCGAGACCAGCAACAAAGACATCCTGTCGGTCAAGGTAGACCGCAAGCGCAAAGTCGCCGCCGGCACTTTCCTCCGCGCCTTGGGCCTGGCCTACGACGACGACATCCTGAAGCTCTTTGCGGATCTAGACACCGACGAAAGCCACCGTTATATGGAAGCCACCCTGCGCAGCGACCCGGCCGATTCCCGCGAAAGCGGTATGTTCCCGGAGGATGCCCTGCGCAATCTGTGGGGCGAGGAATGGCTGAACGGCGGCCAAGAGTTCGACAAAAGCGCCGCCCACCGCGTCGCCGCCGCCCAAGTCGAGTTTTACCGCCGCCTCCGCCCCGGCGAACCCCCCAGCCTGGACAATTCCCGCAACCTGATCAAAAACCTGTTCTTTGAGCCGCGCCGCTACGACTTGGGCGAAGTGGGCCGCCACAAACTCAACGGCAACTTGGGCCGCCCCTCCGACTACAGCAGCCTGCGGATCCTAACCCGCGACGACATCATCGCCATACTGCGTAAGATGATCGAAATCAACCAGGGCCAGGGGCAAGCGGACGACATCGACCACTTGGGCAACCGCCGCGTCCGCGCCGTCGGCGAACTGGTGCAAAACCAGGTGCGCATCGGCCTGTTGCGGATGGAGCGGATGGTCAAGGAGAAGATGACGCTGGTTGGTGGGGATAAAGCCGAAGAGTTGCCCAAAGACTCTCCAAAACTTCTGAAGCGCATTGCGGCAGATACGGTATACGGCCCAAATAAAGAAGTCATCATCCGAAAAGATGAGACCATAACTGAACGCCACATTGAAGCATTCAAGAATTTGCCCAAAGGCACAAAAATTCTGGTGTATATTACTGCGCCAGTCGCCCCCCAAACGCTGGTCAACATCCGCCCGGTGGTGGCCTCGGTGCGCGAGTTTTTCGGCGGCTCCCAGCTATCCCAGTTTATGGACCAGACCAACCCGCTGGCCGAACTGACCCACAAACGCCGCCTTTCCGCCCTGGGCCCAGGCGGGCTTTCCCGGGAACGCGCCGGCTTCGATGTCCGTGACGTCCACTTTTCCCACTACGGACGCATCTGCCCCATCGAAACCCCCGAAGGCCCCAACATCGGCCTGCTCAGCTCGCTGGCCTCCTACGCCCGCGTCAACTCCTTCGGGTTCATCGAATCCCCCTACCGCGTGGTGCGCCGCGAACTGCCCAAAGACTCCGACGACCTGCGCGGCCGCGTCGTAACCGAGCCGGTAATCAACCCCGAAACCAACCACATCATCGTCAACGAGGGCGTCGCCATCGGCGCCAACCGCATCAATACCATCCGCCGCTTGCCCGAAGGCACGATGATCCCCGTCCAGCCTTTCGTCGTCGCCCCCCCCCGCAACGGCGGCCCCGACGACTCGATCATCTGGCTTTCCGCCGACAAAGAGGAACAGTACAAAATCGCCCAAGCCAACGCCAAACTGGACGCTATGAACCAGTTCGTCAACGAACAGGGCCGGTTCGATAACGTCCGCATCGAAATCCGCATCGGCGACCAGTACACGCAGGGCTCCCCCGCCGAAGTGGATTTGATGGACGTTTCGCCCATGCAAATCATGAGCGTGTCCGCCGCCCTGATACCGTTCTTGGAACACGATGACGCCAACCGCGCCTTGATGGGCTCCAATATGCAGCGGCAGGCCGTGCCGCTACTGCGGGCGCAGGCCCCCACCGTCGGCACCGGCATCGAAGACCGCGTGGCCCGCGACAGCGGCCAGATGGTTCTGTCAGAAGTCGATGGGGTGATCGCCTCGGCAGGCCATTGCGGCATAGTTTGGATCGAAGGAGTGAAAGCCCTCCAACATTTTCATCAAGAAATAATCACAGATACCGAAGGGAATCGCCACCGCCATTGTGACCAGCACAAAGGTCCCCAAGGCCCTTGCCTAGTCGGGTTCGATGCAGAAGGAAGAGAAACCCATCACGGACAGAACTATAAAATTTGCGAAGAGCACATTTTTTGCAACCAGTATCAACAAGGAGGGAAGTTTCATCACGTCGCCCACTGCACAGAACACGATTACTGTTTGTTGGCAAAGGACTCCCATGGTAACGAAAGGCATCAATGCACACAAATGCAGGAAGACGACATCAAAGGACACGTTGCTTGCCGGGAACACTATAAGGAAGTAGTGGCATCGGTTTTCCGATTGGGCGCTCAAAAACGCCATCAGTGCTTGAGCATCAAAACGGCAGACAACGACACAAGGGAACACCGCCATTCCCTGATCAAGTTCTCCCGCACCAATCAGGGAACCTGTTTCGACCAAAGCCCCATCGTAAGCCGCGGCGACATCGTAAAGAAAAACGCCGTGCTGGCCGACAGTTCCTCCACCCAAGAGGGCGACCTGGCCTTGGGCCAAAACGTGCTGGTGGCCTTTATGTCGTGGGAAGGCTACAACTACGAAGACGCCATCATCCTCAGCGAGCGCCTCTACCGCGACGACTATTTCACCTCGATCCACATCGAGCGCCACGAAATGGAAGCCCGCGAAACCAAGCTGGGGCCGGAGGAAATCACCCGCGACATCCCCAACGTGGGCGAAAACAACCTCCGCGACCTAGACGAGCGCGGCATCATCCGCATCGGCGCCGATGTCGGCCCCGGCGATATCCTGGTCGGCAAAGTAACCCCCAAAGGCGAAACCGAACTAACCGCCGAGGAAAAGCTGCTCCGCGCCATTTTCGGCGAAAAGTCCCGCGATGTTAAAGACACCTCCCTCCGCGTACCCCACGGCGAGCGCGGCAAGGTCATCGACGTCAAGGTGCTAAGCCGCGAAAACAAGGACGACCTCAGCCCCGGCGTCAAGGAAGCGGTCCGCGTCTGGATCGCCCAGACCCGCAAAATCGCCGTCGGCGACAAAATGGCCGGCCGCCACGGCAACAAGGGCGTAGTCGCCCGCATCCTCCCCGAAGAGGATATGCCCTACCTCGAAGACGGCACCCCGGTGGACATCATCCTCAACCCCATCGGCGTCCCGTCCCGCATGAACTTGGGCCAAGTGCTGGAAACCCACCTCGGCTGGGCCGCCCGCGGCCTCCATTTCCGCGCCAACACCCCGGTGTTCGACGGCGCCAGCGACTCCCGCATCGAAGACGGCCTCGCCCGCATCTGGTTCAACGAGCGTAAAGACGCCATCCTCACCGGCGAGGGCCTTTCCCAATCGGCAAAGGCCGCCGTCATCCGCTGGCTGGAGGATTACCGTTGCGCCCCCCCCCAAATGCTGGAGCGCATATTTGACGAATCCCTGACCGGCTTTACCCGCGAAGCCTGCCTCCGCCTCTGGCTGGCCCTGGACGCCGGCCGCGATCCGTGGGGGTTGGACGTCCAGCAAATGCACAATATGGCACTGGAAGTCCACCGCCAGCGCGGCATCGCCCCCCCCACTTTCGGCAAGTTCAAGCTCTACGACGGGCGCACCGGCGACCCCTTTGACCAACTGGTCACCGTCGGCGACATCTACATCCTCAAGCTGATCCACCTGGTCGAAGACAAAATCCACGCCCGCTCCACCGGCCCCTACTCCATGATCACCCAGCAGCCCCTCGGCGGCAAAGCCCAATTCGGCGGCCAGCGGTTCGGCGAAATGGAAGTCTGGGCCCTCGAAGCCTACAGCGCCGCCTACAATTTGCAGGAAGTGCTGACCGTCAAATCCGACGACGTCGCCGGCCGCGTCAAAACCTACGAAGCGGTAGTCAAAGGCGAACCCATCGACAAGCCCGGCGTCCCCGAATCCTTTAACGTCCTCCTGAAAGAACTCCAAAGCCTCGGCTTGGCCGTCCAACTCCTCAACGAGGAAAACCGCCCCTCCGTAACCCAGGACATCGGCCCGGACCTGGTAGCCGAACTAGGCCCCGATTTCGGCGCCAACCTGCCCGACCTAGACCCCACCCCCGAACCCGCCTTCGCCGCCGACGACTAACCCGCCCAAACCCATCCTACCGCCTACTCGAGATCCCCTCACCACATACTAAATCCCCTCCCCCTAAGGGGGAGGGTTAGGGTGGGGGTGAACCCCCAACAACCAGCCACCGCCCAAAGAACTCTGGAGGCGATAAAAGTATGGTTTCAATGGCCGACCGGACGGAAACGATAGCCGCCAACTTCAACGCCATCCGCATATCCATCGCTTCGCCGGAGCAAATCAAAGGCTGGTCCTTCGGCGAAGTCACCAAGCCCGAAACCATCAACTACCGCACCCTCCGCCCCGAAAAAGACGGGCTGTTCTGCGAGCGGCTGTTCGGCCCCACCAAAGACTGGGAATGCTTCTGCGGCAAGTACAAGCGCATCCGCTACCGCGGCGTGGTCTGCGACCGCTGCGGCGTCGAAGTCACCCGCGCCAAAGTCCGCCGCGAGCGGATGGGACACATCTCCCTCGCCGCCCCCGTCGCCCACATCTGGTTCAGCAAAACCAACCCCAGCCGCCTCGGCCTGCTCCTCGACCTATCCCCCCGCAACCTGGAGCGCGTGCTGTATTTCGCCCAGCACATCATCATCGCGGTCGACGACACCGCCCGCCAGGAAGCCGTCGAAGCCGAGCAGCTAAAGTACGACCTGGACGTCGAAAAGCTCCGCGAAACCGCCGCCGACACCCTGGCCCAACTCAACCGCGATCTGCTGCAATTCACCGGCGGCCGCCAGCCGGAAACCGCCAACCCCGCCCAAGAATTCGCCCCCGAAGGCGGCGAACCCGACCCCAACCTACAGGATATCCAGCAACGGATCGACGCCGAAAAAAACCGCCTTACCATCACCGAAAAAGAACTCGCCGACCAGCTAAAAACCGCCCTCGACGACCTCAACGACATCCAAAAAATGAAGCTGCTGGCCGAATCCCGCTACCGCGACCTCAGCGACCGCTACCCCTACGTGTTCAAGGCCGGCATGGGCGCCGAGGCCATCCTCGAAATCCTGAGCCAAATCGACCTCGAAGCCATGCGCGACCAACTGATCAACGATATGCACTCCACCTCCGGCCAGCGCCGCCAAAAGGCGATCAAACGCCTGCGCGTGGTGGAATCCTTCCGCCAAAGCGGCGGCCCCCGCAACGACGGCCCCGGCGAAGGCTCCCGCGTCGAAAATATGATCCTCACTATGATGCCCGTCCTCCCCCCCGAACTGCGCCCGATGGTGCAGCTCGACGGCGGCCGCTTCGCCACCAGCGACCTCAACGACCTCTACCGCCGGGTCATCAACCGCAACAACCGCCTAAAGCGCCTGATGTCCCTCGGCGCCCCCGAAATCATCATCCGCAACGAAAAACGAATGCTCCAGGAAGCCGTGGACGCCCTGATCGATAACGGACGCCGCGGCCGCCCGATCCAGGGCAGCCACAACCACAAGCTAAAGAGCCTCTCCGACCTGTTGCGCGGCAAGCAAGGCCGCTTCCGCCAAAACCTGCTGGGCAAGCGCGTGGACTACAGCGGACGCTCGGTCATTGTCGTCGGCCCCGAGCTGAAAATGGACGAATGCGGCCTGCCCCGCCGCATGGCCCTGGAGCTGTTCAAGCCCTTTGTCATGCACCGCCTAGTAATGCTGGGCATCGCCCCCAACATCAAAAACGCCAAACGGATGGTGGAACGCGCCCGCGGCGAAGTATGGGACATCCTCGAGGAAGTCATCAAAAACCGCCCCGTGCTGCTCAACCGCGCCCCCACCCTGCACCGCCTCGGCATCCAGGCGTTCAAGCCCAAACTCATCGACGGCAACGCCATCCAAATCCACCCCCTAGTCTGCTCCGCCTTCAACGCCGATTTCGACGGCGACCAAATGGCGGTCCACGTCCCCCTATCCAGCATGGCCGTCCTAGAAGCCCGCGAAACCATGCTAAGCACCCACAATATGCTATCCCCAGCCTCCGGCGACCCCCTAGTCGCCCCCACGCTGGATATGGTGATGGGCTGCTACTACCTGACCGCAGTAGACGAGCGCCCAGACATCAAAGGCAAAGGCCGCAAGTTCCGGGACATCAACCATGCCCGGGCGGCGTATGCCAAAGGTGAACTAGATCTGCGGGCCCCCATTTACGTCCGCCACTTTCGGGGATCCGATCAAAAAGGCGGCTACTACGAGACAACGCTAGGGCGGCTGGAGTTCAACCAAGTCTTGCCCGATGGTTTCGTTAAAAACGAAAAGTTGTCCGAAGCAGTTCGTATGCAAAACAAGAACATTTACACCGATGAACCTGTCCCAGGCTACTCGCCAGAAGACCGACGCGCTTTGAACGGTGTCACAGCTGATCTGTACGACAATCTCGGTAACGATGAAACATCGGAAGCACTGGACGCCATCAAGAACATCGGTTTCCAGTACGCCACCTCATCCGGCATAACCATCGCCATCAACGACATTCAGGTTTCACCGGAAAAAGCCAAAGTGCTCGCTGCTACCGAAAGTCTGGTAGAGCAGTACAACGACGAATACCAAATGGGGCTGATTTCCGAAGAAGAGCGGTACAACAAGACCATTGAGGCTTGGGCACAAGCCGCATTCCAAACCGCTGAACTGGTTGGCAGCGATACAGAGAATTACGGCGGCGTTGGCATCATGGCCTTGTCTGGCACCAAAGGCAACACTTCGCAGATTAACCAGATGGCCGGGATGCGTGGCTTGATCAACCGGCCACGCAGTGGCGTTATCGAACTGCCAGTAAAGTCCAATTTCCGCGAGGGGCTGTCGCCGCTGGAGTATTTCATCTCTACCCACGGCGCCCGCAAGGGGCTGACCGACACTGCTCTGAATACCGCCAGCAGCGGCTACCTTACCCGCCGTTTGGTTGACATCGCCCAAGAAGTGATTGTACAGGGCGAAGATTGCGGTACGCTAGAGGGCTGGGTGCCCCGGCGCCCGGCGCCTCATACCAGGATGACCCTCCAAGGACGCGTCGCTGGGCGCAAAGCGGCAATGGCAATGGCCAACCCGGAAACCGGGGAAATTTTGGTAGAGCGCAACGAAACCATTACGTTGGAAAAAGCCAAGGAACTAGTAGATGCGGGCGTCACTGAAATTATGGTGCGCTCACCCTTGACCTGCGCAGCTTTGCGCGGTGTTTGCCAAATGTGCTACGGCGACTTGGCCGCCACCGGCCAGCTAGTGCAGGAAGGGCAAGCGGTGGGCATAATCGCGGCCCAAAGCATCGGGGAACCCGGAACCCAGCTAACCATGCGCGTATTCCACACCGGCGGCGTCCGCAGGACTCACAGCAGGGAAGACGAGCTGGATCTACAGAAAGCCCGTGATATGCAGGCGTTTGTCAACCGCGTCCGCAGTTGGGGGGATAGCATCAATGCGGATATTGAAGGGCCTATTGTCCGGGCGCTTGACTCGGCAACCCTTGTTGGCCGTCCACTGCCTACCCGGGTGGAAATGGATCGGTTTAGCCAGGAACTGGATCGTTTCCGTGACTATGGGCAGAACTTGCCGAGCATCTTGAACAGATTTCGCGCGGGAGCGGAAGCCTACCTCTCTGAGTTGCAAGCTTTTCGAGACACTTTCCCGGTCGAAGATGAATTCTACCGCCCCAATTTGGAGCGTATGCTACGGCGGGTTTCCCCTTTCATCGCATCCGAAGAATTTTCCCGGATCCAAGAAATTGGACAGACGGGGATTTCTGTGTTGGACGCTCTATTCATCGATCAGTACGCGCCTCCGAAAGACGCGGAAATCGCTGTGCTTGGCAACCAATGGGTAGAGGAAGGCGACCTTTTGTATTCCCTCAATGAGTACCACCCCATACTTGAAGGGAGGGAGGTACTGATGGACGATGGCGAATGGGTGGAGGCTGGCACGATTCTTGCCTCTCATCGTGTCGAGCAACACTCGTTGCCGGAGCAGGCGGAACCCTTGGTTGACGATGGCGAGCAAGTTGAGCTTGGCAGGGTCTTAGCGAGCATCCTAGACGCCAACGGTCAGCCCAATCCCATTACCGCACACATTGACGGGCGGGTTAAAGTCACCGAAGACGCCATTACGGTCACACCCATACCAATGTTTCTGGATCCTGTTGCCCAAATCAGTGGCCGGGTGAAAGTCACCGACAGTGCCATATTGGTAGCTGATCTCTCTGGTTTGTCCAAAACCAGTGGTCGGCTGGAAACCTTCGAAGGTGGCATCCGGGTAATCAGGGTCAACGGTGAAGCCGTGCGGTTGGTCATTAAGTTGGCACAAGAGTGGACTCGAGAGTTGTCCGAAGTGTTGCCCTGGATACAGGATTTCGTGGTCAGCGTCCGCGACAATTTACAAACCATCGCAGGCCAACTCCGGGAAGACGTGGAAATGCGTAACTTGGACATAACCGGCGGCCTGCCATTGGTTGAGGAAATTTTCGAGGCCCGCATACCCAAAAATGCCGCCATAGTGTCGGATATGGACGGCACTGTTGAATTGGAAGGAGAAGAGAACATTGCCTTGCGCGTGATCAACCGCGAGGAATACCGCGAGGAATACCCGCTTCCCCCAGAGGCGCAGGTACTGGTTGCCGACGGGGACATTGTAGATGCGGGTCACCCGATTATTGCGATGTACAACATCCGCCACTACGACCTGCCTCAAGGTGCGGACGTGACGGTGGACGACGGCGAGCAGGTGCACGAAGGCACCATGCTGGCCTCCGTTTCGGTGTCTGATGATAATGGCGAACCCGCGACTGATTTCATCCAGGCCGACGCCGCTGGAACCGTCAACGTGGGCGCGGACTACATCACCGTTTCCTCCGAGGAAGCGCCCATAACCGCCGATGTAGCCGGGCGGGTGGAAATCGGCGACGGCATCATATCCATAATCTGGGAAGACGAAGAAGTGCGGGAATACCCTATTTCGGCAGCGGCTACCCTGATGGTTGGCAACGGCGATCAGGTCAACGCCGGCGACGCGCTGACCAGCGGCAACCGCAATCCGCACGACATCCTGCGCATTCAAGGCAAAGAAAATCTACAGAAACGGATGATCGACCAAGTCCAAGCCGTCTACCAGTCCCAAGGCGTCAGCATCCACGACAAACACATCGAAATCATCCTCCGCCAAATGCTGCGGCGGGTGCAGGTGCGGGAGCCGGGCGATACCGAGTTCATCCCCGGCGAAGTGGTGGACAAGTTCGCTTTCCAAGAACAAGTGGAGCGGGTGCTGGCCGAGGGCGGCGAACCCGCTACCGCCGAACAGGTGCTGCTGGGCGTCACCCGCGCCTCCCTCCGCACCGACAGCTTCCTCTCCGCCGCATCCTTCCAAGAAACCACCCGCGTGCTGACCGAAGCCGCGGTTCGCGGCCAGCAGGATTACCTCCTCGGCCTCAAGGAAAACGTCATCATCGGGCGCCTGATCCCCGCCCAAGTCGAAATCCCCGGAATGGCGGAGCTGCTGAAACCCCCGCCCGCCGCCCTCGACTTCGCCGCCATTTCCCCCGGCGGCTGGCTCCGCGGCCCCGCCCCCGGCGACAGCGACAGCGACGCCGCCGGCCTCAACCTGTTCGCCCCCGACACCGATGACAACGGCTTCGAGCGTATGGTCCAAGCCGTAACCCGCACCTACGCCCGCGAAGACGACGACGAAGAGGAAGAAGACGACTTCTTTGACGACGACGATGACGAAGAAGACGCCGCCGCCGCAACCCCGGCAACCGAAGAGTAACCCCCAACCCCGGCGGGCGCGGAAAAGCGAACCCCCATCCGCGCCCGCCGCCCTAAAACCCCGTCCGCCAAAACCTCGTCAAGGAAATGCGCCGTGGCCGACTTGCCAGTAAACCTCGCCCCCCGCCACCCCCGCGGCCTGCATCTCGCCAACCCGGTAATCATCGCCTCCGGCACTCTGGGCTATGACGGCTACGGGCGCGGCGTCGCCGGCCGCTACCCCCTCCACGAACTGGGCGCGGTCATCCCCAAAACCGTCACCCGCCAGCCCCGTCAAGGCAACCCCGAACCCCGCTGGTTCCCCCCATCCTACCGCGCGGCTTGGCACGCCGGCGACCACCTGTTCCTCAACGCCATCGGCCTGACCAACCCCGGCATCGAAACCGCCGTCCGCCAATGGACGCCCCAATGGGCCGAATGGAACGCCAACGTGCTGTTCAGTTTCGCCGCCCACAGCGTCGGCGAGTTCGGCGAAATGGCCGCCATCGCCCAAGACGCCGCCAACATCCGCGCCCTGGAACTCAACCTATCCTGCCCCAACATCGAAAACGGCGCGATGTTCAGCCACAGCCCCGCCCTCGCCCGCGACGCCGTGGCCGCGGTCAAAGCCAACAACCCCCTCCCCGTAATCGCCAAGCTGTCGCCCAACGTGCCGGACATCACCGAAATCGCCCGCGCCGTAGTCGACGGCGGCGCCGACGCCCTCACCATCTGCAACACCCTCCCGGCGATGCGCATCGATACCGAAACCCGCCGCCCCGTCCTCGGCAACATCGCCGGCGGCCTGTCGGGTATGCCCCTGCGCCCGGTGTCCCTTGCTCTGGTCTACCAGACCGCCCAATACCTCCAAGAAATGGGCCAAGACATCCCGATCATCGGCGTCGGCGGCATTTTCACCGCCGAACACGCCATCGAATACCTCCTCGCCGGCGCCGCCGCCGTACAAATCGGCAGCGCCAATCTGGTAAACCCCGCCGCCCCCTGGCAAATCCTCGCCGACCTGCGGGATTACCTAACCCGCCGCAACATCGCATCCTTATCCGAACTGCGCGGCGCCGCCCACCCCGCCCCCGTAGCCTAACCCGCCCCGCCCGCCCCGCAAGCGTTATAATAAATATATCTGGTACTAACAGGAAAAACGCCAATGGTCACCGTCCTGCAAAAGATTTTAGGCGACCCCAACGAAAAAGCCCTCAAAAAACTGTCGTCCATCAAAGAAGCCGCCAACCGGCAGGAAAAAGAAACCCAAAGCCTATCCGACGCCCAATTGCAGGCGAAAACCGCCGAGTTCCGCCAACATCTCGCCGGCGACGACCCCGACGACAAGCTCCTAGCCCAAGCCTTCGCCGTCGTCCGCGAGTCCGCCCGCCGCAACTTGGGCCAGCGGCATTACGATGTGCAAATCATCGGCGGCGCCGCCCTGCATCAAGGCAAAATCGCCGAAATGAAAACCGGCGAGGGCAAAACCCTAGTCGCCACCCTCGCCGCCTACGCCAACGCCCTGGCCGGCCGCGGCGTCCACATTATCACCGTCAACGACTACCTCGCCCGCCGCGATCCGGTATGGATGGGCCCGGTCTACCACGCCTTGGGCCTGAGCGTCGGCTGCTTGCAACACGCCGCCGCCTACGTCTACGACCCCGAAATCGCCGGCGGCAAGCAGCCGTTCCTCCGCCCCGTATCCCGCGCCGAAGCCTACCGCGCCGATATTACTTACGGCACCAACAACGAATTCGGCTTCGATTACCTGCGCGATAATATGGCCCTAGCCCCCGAAATGCGGGTGCAGCGCGAACTCCATTACGCCATCGTCGACGAAGTGGACAACATCCTCATCGACGAAGCCCGCACCCCCCTCATCATCAGCGGCCCCGCCGAGGAGCCGGAGCAGCTATACCAGAACTTCGCCCGCCTCGTCCCGCGCCTGGACCGCGCCGCCGACTACACCATCGACGACCGCACCCGCGCCATTTCCCTCACCCAAGAGGGCATCGCCAAAATGGAGCAGTGGACTAACACCGATAACTTGTACGACCCCGAAAACTTTCACCAAGTCCAATATATGGAAAATGCCCTGACCGCCTATATAATGAAGCAGCGCGACAAGGATTATGTCGTCCGCGATGGCGAGGTGGTAATCGTTGACGAATTCACCGGCCGCTTGCAGCCCGGCCGCCGCTGGTCCGACGGCCTGCACCAAGCGGTCGAGGCCAAAGAAAAACTGGAAATCCAGCGCGAAAGCATCACCTACGCCACCATCACGCTACAAAACTATTTCCGAATGTACCGCAAGCTGGCCGGTATGACCGGCACCGCCGCCACCGAAGCCGACGAATTCTATCGCATCTACGGCCTCGAAGTGGTGGAAATCCCTACCAACCTCCCAATGCGCCGCGAAGATCTTTCCGATTTGGTCTACCAGTCCGGCGAAGGCAAGTGGATTTCCGTAGTGGACAACATCGCCCAACTCCACGACACCCGCCGCCCGTTGCTGATCGGCACTACCTCCATCGAGGATTCGGAATACCTCAGCGAGCGGCTCCGCAAGCGCGGCATCCCCCACCAAGTGCTGAACGCCAAAAACCACGAGGGCGAAGCCAACGTCATCGCCCAAGCCGGCCGGTTAGGCGCAGTCACCGTCTCCACCAATATGGCCGGCCGCGGCACCGACATCGTGCTAGGCGGCGCCGACACCGCCCGCGACGACTGGCAAGAGGAGCATGACGCCGTAGTCGATCTCGGCGGCCTCCACGTAATCGGCACCGAACACCACGACGCCCGCCGCATCGACAACCAGCTACGAGGCCGCGCCGGACGCCAGGGCGACCCCGGCAGCTCCCAATTCTACGTCTCCCTCGAGGACGAACTAATGCAGCGTTTCGGCGGCGAGCGCATCAAAACCGTGATGGGCTGGACCGGACTGGAAGCCGACGCCGCCATCGAAAACAAGCTGGTCACCAAGTCGATCAGCGGCGCCCAAGTAAAGGTGGAGGGCTACCATTTCGACATCCGCAAACACCTCCTAGAATTTGACGACGTGCTGAACAAACAGCGCGAAGTAATCTACGCCGACCGCCATCAAGCCCTCGGCGACGCCGACCTGCGCGAAAAAACGCTGGGTATGATCCGCCAAGAATTCGCCCGAATGACCGCCCTAAACCTGCCCGGCCGCCATTCCGAGGACTGGAACGCCGAAGATCTGCTCGCGGAATTGGAGACCATCTGCCCCCTACCCGAACCGTTGGCAACCGATGATGAAGTCTACCAACACAGCCGAGAACAGGTCGAATCCATCCTATGGGAACACGCCGAAACCATCTACGCCCAGCGCGAGGAAGCCGTCACCCCCGAAAGAATGCGCCTAACCGAGCGCCTGCTACTACTCCGGGCCATAGATTCCTACTGGGTGCAGCACCTCACCGCAATGGAAAACCTGCGAACCGGCATCGGCCTCCACGCCTACGGCCAGCGCGATCCCCTCGTGATGTATCGCAACGAGGGCCAAAAAATGTTTCGCGACCTCCAAGCCCGCATCCAGCGCGATGTCGCCCGAACCATTTTTCACGTATCCGTACAACCCGAACCGGCCGCCGGCCGCAACCGCCCCGCCGCCAGCCCCATGCAGGCCGTCAACTCCCCCAACCGCAACGCCCAACCCGCCGCCGCCAAAGTAGGCCGCAACTCCCCTTGCCCCTGCGGCAGCGGACGCAAATACAAACGCTGCTGCGCCAAAGCCGCCTAACCGGAAATAAAACCCCAATAACGCTGGACTCCCTTTCCCGCCCCGCGCTACAATATCCTATGGGGAAAGGTGGAGGAAAGCAATGAGCCGCATATTCAGGCCAACCGCCCAAGTCCTGCTATACCTGCTGGCGTTGGCAGTACTATGGGCCGGGCTGGGCATCGGACTACAGCACAACCCCACCATAGGCACCATAACGCTGTTCGCCGCCCTGACCATCGCCGCCGCCAACACCTATTGGATCTTCCGCCCCAAGCGGCAACACGGATAACTAAAATCCGGCGGAAACCCTTTCCCCACTCCCGGGCGCATAGCAATATGCGCCCCCCTTTTCGCCCGCCGCCCAAGCGAAAACGACAGGAAACGGATTACGCCCAGCGCCCGCCCATCATTCCGGGCCGACTCATCCATCGGAAAGGGTTGCTACGAAAACAGCCGCCGCAAAAACCCCATAATCCCCCCGGACGGGCGCGATTCCCGCCCCCCCGGCCCGCCGCCGTGATGTTCCATCGGCACCACGCCCGCCCCGGAAAGCACGTGTTCCGGGTCGCGGTCAAAGGCCACCTTGCAGCCCGGGGCGCAAAAATAGTAATCCTGCCCCCGATATTCGCTATGTCCGCCCGCCGGATTTGCCGGGTCGACTTCCATCAGACATACCGGATCGATCGCCGCCGCCATTCCTGCGCCCCCTTTACCGTATCCGAAGCTAGATCGCTGTCCGCCGCAGCCGCAGCGAATTGGTCACCACCGTCACCGAACTGAACGCCATCGCTAGCGCCGCCAGCACCGGATTCAGCAGCCCCCGCTCCCCGAAAAAGAACTCCAGCCCCCCCGGCACGCCCCCCGCCGCCTCAAACGCCGGCACCAGCGCCCCCGCCGCCACCGGAATCAGCAACGCATTATAGAAAAACGCCCCCGCCAAATTCTGCTTAATCGTGCGAATGGTCTGCCGGCTAAGGTCAAAAGCCGTGGCCACCGCCCCCACATCATCCCGCATCAGCGTAATATCCGCCGATTCGATCGCCACATCCGCGCCGCCCCCCATCGCCAAACTTACATCCGCTTGCGCCAGCGCCGGGGCGTCGTTAATGCCGTCGCCCACCACCGCCACCACCCGCCCCTCCGCCTGGAGCCGCCGCACCACCGCCGCCTTGTCTTGCGGCATCGCCTCCGCCTCCACCTGCCCGATGCCCAACTGCCGGGCGATGGTGTGCGCCGTAGCCGCGTTGTCGCCGGTAAGCATCACCACTTGCAGCCCCATCGCCCGCAGCCGCTCCACCCCCGCCGCCGCCCCCGGCTTCAGCGTATCCGCCACCGAAAACACCCCCAGCGCCCGCCCGTCCGCCGCCAAAAAAACCGGCGTCCCCCCTTCCGCCGCGAACTGCGCCGCCGCCCCGTTCAACCCCCCCGCCGCCACGCCATACTCATCCATCAGCGCCCGATTGCCCAACAAAACCGGCCGGCCGTTGACTACCGCATACACCCCCCGCCCCGGCAGCGCCCGGAAATCCGCCGCCGCCCCCGGTTCAATCCCCCGTTCCCGCGCCCGCCGCCGGATCGCCTGCGCCAGCGGATGCTCTGACCCCTGCTCCGCCGCCGCCGCCAGCCGCAACAAACCATCCTCATCCGCCCCGCCCCCCGGCTCCGGCGCAATGGCAACCACCGACGGCTGCCCCGTGGTAAGCGTGCCGGTCTTGTCCAAAATCACCGTATCAACCCGGTGCGCCTTTTCCAACGCCTCCGCCTGCCGGATTAGCGCCCCCCGCGCCGCCCCCTTGCCCACCCCAACGATAATCGCGGTAGGCGTAGCCAGCCCCAAAGCGCACGGACAAGAAATAATCAGCACCGTCACGAACACCAGCACCCCCGTAGTAAACGCCGGCGGCGGCCCCAACAGCAGCCACAGCAAAAACGACGCCGACGCGATCCCAATCACCGCCGGCACGAACCACGCCGAAATCCGGTCCGCCAGCCGCTGGATCGGCGCCCGCGAACCCTGCGCCTGCTCCACCAGCCGGATAATCTGCGCCAGCGCCGTCTCTTGCCCCACCCGGGTCGCCCGGTAATACAATGCCCCGTGCCGGTTCAGCGTCGCCCCATACACCCCATCGCCGGGCGACTTATCCACCGGCATACTTTCCCCGGTAAGCATCGATTCGTCCACCGCCGAATGCCCCGCCGTCACCTCCCCGTCCACCGGAATATGCTCCCCCGGCCGCACCAGCAGCAAATCCCCCGCCGCCACCTGCTCCACCGGAATCGCAACCTCCCCGTCATCCCGCAACACCGTCGCCGTCGCCGGCCGCAACTCCATAAGCCGCCGGATCGCCTCCGAAGTCTGCCCCCGCGCCCGCGCCTCCAAAAACCGCCCCAGCAAAATCAGCGCAATAATCCCCACCGCGGTATCAAAATAGATCCCGCCGCCGATCCCGGCGCTAGACAGCGCCCCCGGAGCCGCCGCCCCCAGCAACACCACCGCCGCGCTATAAAAGTAAGCCGTTGCGCTCCCCAACGCGATCAGCGTATGCATATTGGCCGCCCCGTGCCGCAGCGCGCCAATCCCCGAACAGTAGAACCCGCCCCCCGCCCAAAACTGCGCCGGAGTAGCCAGCGCCCACAGCAGAAAGGGATAAAACTCCAGCCGCATCCACCCCGAAACCCACGGAAACCCGTCAAAAGACCCCAAAAACAGCAGCACGAACCCCGCCGCCGCGACCACCAACCGCCGCCGCAAGCCCCGCATTTCCTCGGTTTTCGCCAGCCGCTCCAGTTCCTGCCGCCGGTCGCCCGCCGCTTCAACCCGATACCCCGCTTCCTCCACCGCGCGGCGCAAATCGTCCAGCGTAGCCACCCCAGGAGCGAAATCCACCGACGCCCTTTCCGTCCCCAAGCTGACGCTGGCCCGCGCCACCCCCGGAACGCCATTCAGCGCCCGCTCCACATGATAAACGCAAGCGGCGCAAGTCATCCCGCCGATATTCAGCGAAGCCGTTTCCGTATCTGTCGCGCCCGCCGCCATAATCCGCGCCGCCAAAACGGGCTAGGGGAATTTACCGCCGCGCAGGATTGGCGGCATTCCGCCCGCCGCCCTAACCCCGCGCCGCCAACCCCCGACTAGCCCCCCGGCACTCCCTCAACAAAATACAAATCCCCGGTAGACGCCCGCATCCGCACTTCCTTCAGCGGCGCATACTCCGCCGAATAATACCACTCCTTGGCCCGTTCCACGCTATCGAACCGCAAAACCACAATGCGGACCGGCCGGTAATCCCCCTCCACCGCCTCCGGCGTCCCGCCCCGCACCACATAACTCCCCCCAAAAGCCGCCACCGTAGCCGGCACCAACCGCCCATACTCCGCAAACACCTCCGGGTCGGTAATCGTAATGTTCCCAATCATATACCCTGCCATCTTCAGAATCCCTCCGTATATGTATGATTCGCCTTTCAGAAAGGGCGGTATGCTGATATTTCAAATTAAAAAATCGGATAGAAACACCCGCACCGGAGTAACTTGTCTCAGTACCTCATTGACTCTATAAAAGACTACTATTTGCGGATCAGTTCGGAAAATTAACGCCCACGCATCATCGTCCGGGATATATTGCCCGGCAGTAGGATCCTTTTCAATGGCCCAATTTCCACTCCATTTAGCGTCGTCCCAGTGCCTTATATCGCCAATAATAGCCTCCATTTGAATGAGAAATTCTGGTGTTTCGATCAGTTCATAGGGCAACCATGGTTCTTTATTTTGCATCATTTTTGATTACCTCCCGCCAGTACTCTTCAGCCTCTTGCGGGATGGGGCCGGGACTGAGCCAAGCAGTATGATACGGGATAGCTTCCCCTGGTTGGGCAACTTTCCAGCCGATTTCGGTATGGGATAAATCGGACACTTGACGCGCCGACATATTCCATAGAGCATAGATCGTTTCATCAACTATCTCCGTTTCTTCCGTCGAAAAAACGCTAACGTCCGCTTCCCTGTTAGCAACAATTCGCCGCTCTACATTATTGAAAAATTGCCGCGACTCAATAATAATTGCCTGAGAGTCCATCATAATTTTACGCATGGAAAGCATTTCGCGCGGCGCCGGCCCCTCGTTCAATTTCCGGTATTCCGCGCCGGTAATGGAATGCCCAAGTCGCCGGTATGCGTTAAAGTCTGAGTAATAGAGAATTTTGTTGAGCTTGACTGCGCCAAAATACGGGTCTTTTTCGCTGTTGTGGGCGATGTAAAGCACCAGCTCGGCAAATTTTCTTGGATTAAATTCTTGAGTTTTCAAGACAACTCCCGCATCCGTTAGCCGATATTCGGTTTGATTGTCCAACCTCGGCAACTGCTTCACCCCAATTTTACGCCAAGCCGCTCAATCCGGCAAGGGCCTGCTATCAGACATCGCCGGCCCGCGAGCTGAAAACGGCTCGCGGACCGGATCAGCCCTTTGCCCCCCCATCACACATACCGCGGCGCCACATCCCGGTGCAGCCCGAAAGCGTGCTTGCCGATCAGCTCCAGCGCATCGAACCCCCCTATCGGATGTATCGGCCCTGCCCGCACATCGCGGTAATACCGCTCCAGCGGCAGCCGCCGCGCCAGCGCCGCCCCGCCCATCAGATCCACCGCTTTATTCACCACATCCATCGCCGCCCGCATACAAAAATACTGCATCGCCACCGCTTCCACAATGGTAGCATCATCCCGGTTGTTAATATCGATCAGCCGCTCCGCGATGCGCGTCTGCCAAGCCCAGCCGGCGTGCAATGCAATGTCCATTTCCGCCGCCAAAAACTGGTGACCGGGATAATAACTTTCCGGGTGCTTGAACGGCAGCCGGGTGCGTTCCCGCGTCTGGCTGATAGCAAAATCCCGCGCCGCCTTGGCAATCCCCAGATACACTGCCCCGAAACTCCCCCCGTGCCACGCCCACAACCCGCGGGCATACTTATCCCACTCCCAGAGATTATGCTTGAACACGTGGTCTTCTTCCACGAACACATTTTCCAGCCGCCAGCTATGACTCTGGCTGGCCCGCATCCCCATCGTGTCCCAATCATTAAGACAAACCAGCCCCTCGGTATCCGACGGCAGAACGAATATCAACCCAATTTCCCCGTCATCGGGATCATCATAAACCGCGGTGCAACCGAAAAGGTCGCCGATCGGGCTGTTAGTGCCAAACCCCTTGCGCCCATTGACCCGAAAACCGCCGTCAACCTTTTCCGCCTTGACCGTGGTATACCCCATCCCGGTAATGCCCTTGTAACTATCGACTTGCGAATCGGTGATCGCCCCGAAAACGATCAGCCGTTCATCCGCGATTTTGGTAAGCATCTCCTTGGGGCCGTCATCCCCCAAAGCGATCAAGTCGGTCATAACGAAAGGCAACCCGAAATGCATATTGACCGCCAGCGCCGTAGCCCCGCAACCCTGCGCCAGCCGGTTCTGCGCGATGCATATCTCCAGCAAGTCGGCCCCCCCGCCATTGCAATCGGCGGGAATGGGCATAGCGGTATACCCCGACGCCTTCATTTCCGCATAATTTTCGTGCGGAAACTTGCCTTCCAAATCATACTCCGCCGCCCGCTGCGCGAAAACATCAGCGTGCCGGCCCGCCAAGTCATACCACTTGCGTTGCGATGGGGTAAGTTCCTGCGCCATAACTCCTCCCGCTCGCCAGGATGGCCCCGATTCGGCGTCAACAAGGCTTAGTAACCGCATTCTATCCTAATACGCCGCCGGAGTCCAACCGCGCCAAACCGCAACCAAGACCTTACGCATCCAGCCACCCACCCAGCCCGCCGCCGTTCACCGTCACCACCCGCGAGCCGGGATTGCGGACGACGCACCCCGCATCAACCAGCGCGGCAACGATCGCCCGCCCCAACGCCCCGCCCAAATGCGGACGCCGCTCCGTCCAGTCCAGACAAGAAAAGGCAGCCAACCTGCCCCCACGCGCCGCCGGAACCACCACCCCCGCAGCGCCAAAGCCGCCGCCCCCGCAACCGTAGGCGTATAACCGACCCGGCCGCCATCCGCCGGCGCCGCCGCAACCTCCAACCACCCCAGCCGCAACAATTCCTCCAGCAGATGCACCCCCGCAACCCCGGCCAAATGACCATAACAAGTACGGGCGCGGCACAATGCTGTATCCCGGCGCACTTCGCGCCGCGCTTGCGGACTAAGAACATCTTGACGCATCCCATCGCCGCCAAAAAATGAAAATACAACAAAACTAACCCGAATGCTGATGCTGCGAAAAGCAGGCTGGACATTCGCAAAAATCATTCCGGTTGCGGTAATGATGCAACCCGTGAACCACGCCCCCCTCGCTGTCAAACCAGTTGGCAATCCCGTCAAAAAACTCCCCGTCCCCCCTTTCATACTTCCGCCACAAAGCATAAGCCACCAAATCGGCGTACTGAATGCCCCGCGTCGCCTTGGAATCCACAAAAAAGGGAACATCCGCCAAATTGGTCATCGTACCCCAACGGCGACCCGGATTCCTTAATTCGGATGCAAAGGACTGCAAGCGGGTTTCGTGAGGGGAGTTATCCATCAAGATCAACCCGATCTGCCGGTCTTCCCGATGATCTTGCCGCCGGAGAAACTGGTTAAACCGCCCAGCGACTTGCTCAAAAGCGTATTCAACCGGGTTTTGAGCAAAAAGCGCTTCCTTATCAACAACCGCGCCGAAAAGACTCCATTGACCGCCCGCCAATCCCTCGACCGCCTTTAACCCGCTGGATATAAAAGCGCGGCGTTCTTCCCGGCGCATCCTTCGCCACCGGCCCCGGCCGCCCAAAATTTCGTTGGCATGAATCTCCAGGCTTGCCGGACTCGTATGCCCCAGGGACCCAACCAGCCGCTCCAGCGAATCCTGAAGCCGGAATGCTTGCCCAGCGGATACCGCTATCCCCGCCAACACGAAATGCTTTTCGCCGGAGGCGTCAAGCGAACCGGCATCATCCAGATACAGCAAATACATAAGCAAAAGAAAAGGCGGGCGGGTGAGAGCTAGGTCTCAACGGGCTGCAATAAGGCTGCCCTCCCTCCGCAAAACCCATAATATATCGCCTTTGCCCCCTTGTCAACCCCTGTTTTGGGCCGGTTTCTTGGCGATGGGCAAACCGCCCGCCGCCCTCACCCCCCGCCGATCGCCGGCAGAAAATGCACCTCGCTACCCTCCCCCACCCGCTCCAGCAGCCCCAGCAGACTGGTCTCCCCGTCCACCACCACCGCCAGCCCCGGCAGCAAATCATCCTCCTCCACATCCATCAGCAAATCCCGGGCCCCCGGATATTCCCGCTCCAGATTGTTGATCACCTGCCGCACCGTCGCCCCCGGCACCAACACCTGCTGCCGGCCCCCGGTAAGCGCCTGGATCCGCGGCGGAAGCCATACTTCCGGCATTGTCCCCCTCCATCATTATAAGATCCCGTCCGGGGCGGGCCGGCGCTTTGCCGGCGCCAACACGCCCCGACGATTAAATCCGCAACCAACGGGCTAGACCGAACCCTCCCCGTCCCGGCCCCACAGCGCCTCCAGCACCTTGTCCGGCGACATCGGCAGCGAATCCATCCGCACCCCGATGGCATCGTACACCGCGTTGGAAATCGCCGCCATCGGCGGCACGATCGGCACCTCCCCCACCCCCCGCAACCCATACGGATGCGCCGGATTCGCCACCTCCACAATCACCGTGTCAATCATCGGCAAATCCAAACTGATCGGCATCCGGTAATCCAGGAAGCTGCTGTTCAGCATCCCCCCCTGCTGATCGAAACGGTATTCCTCGTTCAGCGCCCACCCGATGCCCTGCACCACGCCCCCCTGGATCTGCCCCTCCACATAGCTGGGATGAATCGCCTTCCCCGCATCCTGCACCGCGGTATACCGCAACACATCCACCTTGCCCGTTTCCGTATCCACCTCCACATCCACCAAATGCGCCGCGATCGACGGCCCCGCCCCCGGCGGATTCACCCCCGCCCGCCCCACAATCGGCCCCCCGGTGCCTACCTGCCGCGCCGCCAACTGCTTGAAAGTCAGCCGCAATTCCGGATCCGACGTATGCTGCAATACCCCATCCGCGTACTCCACGTTGTCCACATCAATATCCCAAATCCGCGCCGCCCGCTCCCGCATCTGCCGCTTCACATCCTGCCCCGCCTCATAAGCCGCCCAGCCCGACTTGAAAGTCGCGCTGCTCCCCCCGGTGTTGGAAGTGAAACCGATGCTGTCGGTGTCGCCCACCTGCGGCTTAATGTCCTCCATCGGAATCCCCAGCGCCTCCGCCAAATGCTGCGACACCGCTGCCCGGCTGCCCCCGATGTCCGGCGACCCCTCGGTAAGGCTCACCGACCCGTCGGAATTGACCACCGCCAGCGCGCTGGCCGGCCCGGTATTGTTGCCCCAAAAACCGCTGGCAATCCCCCGCCCCCGCCGCTTATGCCCCCCGGCCCCATCACCATCCCCGTCAACGCCGTCAATGGCCGCGGCGTAATGCGGATGGTCCTTCAACGCCTGCAAGGTTTCGATGTACCCCACCTTGGGCGTCATCGGCCCGGTCACCCGCCGCACCCCCTCCTTGGCGCTGTTCAGCAAACGAAACTCCAGCGGATCCATCCCTAGCTTTTCGCACAGTTCGTCAATCGCCGTTTCCATGGCAAAGGCCGACGCCGGCGCCCCCGGCGCCCGGTACGCCGCCGACTTCGGCCGGTTGATCACCACATCGTAGGCTTCCAAATAAGCGTTGGGAATGTCGTACTGCGCCATCATGCACTGCGCCCCCGGCGATACCGGCGACCCCGGAAACGCCCCCGCCTCGTACACCAGCCGCGCCTCCGCCGCCGTCAGCCTGCCCTCCCGCGTCGCCCCCAGCTTGACCTGGATCCGCGTCCCGGAGGTGGGGCCGGTAGCCTCGAACACCTCCTTGCGCGACATCTGCACCTTCACCGGATGCCCGCTCTTGCGCGACAAAAGCGCCGCCACCGGCTCCACATACACCACCGTCTTGGCCCCGAACCCCCCGCCGATTTCCAGCGGCACCGCTTTCACATCCGAAATCGGGATCCCCATAAACCGCGCCGTATGATCCCGCACCGTAAACTGCCCCTGGCTGCTGGACCAAATCGTCAGCTTGCCGTCCGGCCCCCAATGCGCCGTCCCTGCATGAGGCTCGATGTACCCCTGATGCACCGGCACCGTAACCGTTTCCTTTTCCACGATTACATCGGCGTCCGCAAACCCCCGCGCCACATCGCCCAACCGGAACTCGAAATGATTGGCGACATTGCTCCCCCCGCCGGTATCGTCATCATCCAACAGCCCCCCCGGCCGCAACGCCGGATTCGACAAACTAGCCAGCTTTTCATGCAACACCGGCGCCCCCGGCTGCATCGCCGCCTCCGCGCTCAACACCGGCGGCAAAACTTCGTAATCAACCTTGATCAGCTCCAGCGCCCGCTCCGCCGTATGAGGACTAACCGCCGCCACCGCCGCCACCGCATGACCCTGATACAGCGCCTTGCCCCGCGCCAGCACATTAGTGCTGAGAAACCCCAAATTCTGAATCGCCCCCTCCGCCAAATCCGACAGCCGCCGCGAAGTTTCCGGCCAATCCGCCGAAGTCACCACCGCATGAACCCCCGGCAAAGCCTCCGCCTCGCTGGTATCCACCGACTTAATCACGGCGTGCGAATGCGGACTCCGCAGTATCTTGCCGTAAAGCAAACCCGGCAAATTCTGATCCGCCCCATACCGCGCCCGCCCCGTAACCTTATCCGCCCCGTCGGGCCGCACCGGCCGGGTGCCGACCACCTTAAACTCCTCATTGGAAAGCACAATGTTAGGCTTGTAATCCAGCATCACCCTCTCCTGTACGCAACTGCCGCCGGCCAACTCAAGGCCGCCAACCCATAATACCACAACCCACCCCCGCCCGTGCCCCCCCGCCCCCTACCGCCGGAAATCGAAATCGGCCTCCCAAATGTTTCTGAAACCCGCCTCCATCTGGATGAACTGCCCGGTCCGTATTCCGGCTATGCTATACTCCGGCAATTCCCGCACCACCCAGCAGGCGTCGCCGCTCTGCCGGCCCTGCGGCACAAATTGAAAATCCATATTGTCAAACCCGTACTGCTTGCGATGCCCCGGCAAATCATCCGGGTCGACCGGGGTTATGTGCAAATAAAATCGGTTATCAGTGTCAGCGGAAGTGCAAGACGTTTTATGATAGATTAACCTTCCCTCATATAGGTACACATCGAAACCTTGGCTGGCTACGGACGGCAGATCTTTGCCAATTATCGTGTTTATGTATTCGTAGTTACTGAAAGAGTCTTCAATGCTTACCGGCGCGGCAGACGGATTGATAACATGAACGTTGCCTGCCAAGGACAACACATAAAGCAACCCTTGCCGCTCTAGTAACGCGGTAGCGTAATGATCCGAAGTGAAAACCCGCTGTGATGTCCAAGTGCCATAATCAAATCGGTCAACGGCAAACCCTTTCTCCGCCTCCCCAGCGGCAGAATATGCTACATAAACCCCATCCTCGTTGGCATACGCATAGGTTGAGCCGTTACCCTGAAGCACCGTCACCGGCTCGATTACATCCGCTTCCGACGGCGCCCGGTTAGTTCCATACAAGGGAAACCCGTAAAATCCGCCTTCAACAACGGCGTTCAATTCCTCCAAATGCCTCTCTGCCAAGTCGCCCGGATCGTCATTGTCGGCTGCATATATAATGCCATCCGGGGAAATGGAAATTCCGTACACATTACGAAATCCAGACGCGTAAACTTCGATTTCCGTGCCATTATCCCCAGGATAAGGAGGGCGGAAACGGGCGATAACGCCCATCAAGTCCGTCCGCCGCCCGCGGAATGCAAGTTCGCTAGTGCGGGTTACAATAGCCCCTTGCGGGTCGAGCCTACGCTGCGGGTGCGCAATGCTGACATAGACATACTCGCCATCATTAACCAAACCGTTGACGCCGTGACCTGAGCTAGATGCCATAATCCTGTCGACAATTACTTGCCTGTCGCTGAGAGTGCCGGAATCGCCTATAGCATAAGAAAGGATCTTCGCGTTGACGCGGCTCAATACCTCCGGCTTTACCAGCCAACCGGCGCAGTTGTCATTTCGCTCCATTTCCCTAATTAACTCACAAGTATTGCCCAATTCGCTGACATACAGCCGCCCCCCCAGAACCGTCAAACCCCGCGGCCAGCTCAACCCTTCCACCATCACATCAACCTCGCCGGTTTCCACATCCAGCAACCGGATTCGCCCCTCCATATCCGCCAGATACATCCTCCGGTCATCCAGCCACGCCGCCGCCAGCAGCCCGCCTCCAACGCTAAAAACGCCGCAATAACCCGATTCATGGCACGGATCCGTTTCCACCACTGGCGCGGCCGACGTAGCAATATCCATAAGTTGCGGCGCTGGCGCCGCCGTAGCCGTCGGCCCGGGAACCAGCGTATAAGCCGGAAAAGTCGGGGGAGGGGGGGGATTACCGCACGCCGGCATAAAGCCGACGGCCACGACCGCCGCCAGCAACAAAACCCCAACCCCAAAAACCAACGCATTCATCGCCCGTCACATTACCATAAGAACATCAGGCGGCGCAAAACGCCCATCGCAACGCCCCCGCCCCACCCCGGCCGCCCCTACCGCCGGAAATCATAATCCGCCTCCCAAACTCTCCCATCCCCCGGAATATGCTGCCCGGTCCGGATCCGGGCTATGGCATACTCCGGCAGTTCCCGCATCGCCCAGCAGGTGTCGCCGCTCTGCCAACCCATATACGAAAAATGGAAGTCCAAGTTGTCAAAGCCGTATTGCTTCCGCGCTTCAGGCAAATCGCCCGGATTGACCGGAAATATATGCGTATAAAATATGGGACCCACATCGGCCGCGCCGCAGGGCCGTTTATGATAGATCAACCGCCCTTCGTCTAAGTACACATCATATCCAGGCCGTACCACCGCTGGAACATCTTTGGCGATTGCTTCATTGACGTAATCATCGTTATGGAATAGGCTTCGCGGCCCAATCCTTACCGGCGCGGCAGCCGGATTGATTACATGAACATTCCCCGAATAGGAAACTACATACAGCAACCCTTGCCGCTCCAGTATCCCTGTAACATTGCCATCGGAATTAAATACCCGCCGCGGCGTCCAAACCCCATAATCGAATCGGTCAACCACCAAGCCGCTTTCCTCATCATCAATGTACAGATAACCCACATACACCCCATCCGCATTAGCGTAGGCATAGCTTGACGCCGTGCCATGCAGCACTGCCACCGGCTCAATAACATAATCGTCCAGCGGAGCCTCGTTAGTTCCATACTGCGGAAATCCGTAGAAACCGCCCTCCACCACGGCGTTCAATTCCTCAAGATGCCCTTCTGTCATTAACCCATCGAATTGGTCATTATCCGCCCCATAAATAACCCCGCCCGGCCCTACGGAAATCCCGTATACATTACGGAATCCGGCGGCATAAACTTCTACCTCCGCGCCATCACCATCGCCATCATGGATCGACGGGCGAAAACGCGCTATAACCCCCATCAAATCCGCCCGCCGCCCATAAGACGCCAGTTCATCGGCATTGACTACGAAAAATCCTTGCGGGTCGGGATGAAACTGCGGATGCCCAATGCTGACATACACATATTCGCCGTCATTAGCCAGCCCGTTGACCGCATGATCATTGCCAACGGCAATGATTTTATCTACAACCACCCGCCTGTCATTAAGTCCGCCGGATTCGTCAATGCCATAAGAAAGAATCCGCGCGCTCACGCGGCTCAAAAACTCCATATCCCGGCGCAACGTATAATCCCCCCGGCAATCACCCCCCGGATTTTCCCCGCCCAACAACTCATCCAGCAATTCACAAGTATTGCCCATTTCGCTGACATACAACCGCCCGTCCAGAACCGTCAACCCCCGCGGCCAGCTCAACCCCTCCACCACCAGATCAACCCCGCCGGTCTCCACATCCAGCAGCCGGATCCGCCCCTCCCGATCCCCCAAATACATCCGCCGATCATCCAGCCACGCCGCCGCCAGCAGCCCGCCCCCAACCTTAAACACGCCGCAATAACCCGATTCATAACACGGCCCCATATCCGCAACCGGCCAAGCCATCATCGGGTATATTTCGGGGTAATCGGGCGCAATAACCCTCTCCCGCAGCGCAGCGGTAGGCGCCGGCGTAGGTTGCGGCGTAGGCGTAACCGTCGGCAGCGGCGTCGCCGTAGGCCCCGGAACCAGTGTATAACCCGGAAAAGTCGGGGGGGTGGGGGGGTTACCGCACGCTGGCATAAAGCCGACGGCAAAGGCCGCCGCCAGCAACAAAAACCCGCCCCCAAACGCCAAAACCTTCATACCCATCACTATACCACAACACGCCCCAATACGGCGCACCCCCCCCAAATCTGCTATATTAAAACCCACCAACCCCACCCCCCCAAAAGGAAACCAACCCCAATGCTGAACCTAAGACTAGCCGCCCCCGCCGACCGCGACCCCGTCCTCCGCCTAGTAACCGCCCTCCTAGTAGAACTAGGCGGCACACCCCCCACCCCCAACGCAATGTCCCCAACCTTCGACCGCCTAACCTCCGGCGGCAACGACGGCTTCATCGCCCTCGCCGAAAACGAAACCCAAACCATCGCCGTCTGCACCGCATCCTACGTCCAATCCCTCCGCACCGCCGGACGCTACGCCGTCTTTCAAGAAATGTACGTCGACCCCGCCCACCGCAGCTCCGGCACCGGAATGGCCCTCCTCCGCTACGCCCTCGACCACGCCGCCGCCGCCGGCTGCCAATGCGTCGAACTCGGCGCCCCCAGCGACGGCGCCCGCCCCATCGCCTTCTACCGCCGCGCCGGATTCGACCAGGTAGGCGCCCGAATGCGCTGGCTACCAAGCCCATAAACCCCGGCGGCCCATAATTCGCCCCCCGCAACCCTAGCCCCCCGCCCGCCATTAAGGTATACTGCCAACAGCAAACTCAACCCCCCGCCGCCAAGCGCGGGCAACCCTACCGCAAGAGAGAACAGCAAGAATGCGTACACCGGGCAGGCGCATCGGCCGGGCCATCGTGGCAATCGCCGCCGTCGGGCTGATCCTCCTTTCAACCGTAGCCAGCCACGGCTGCCGGGTACAGGGCAGCAACCCCGCCCCCGAACCCGCAGCCCAAGCCATCCCGGCAACCCCAACCATCGCGGATGCGCGGGATACCCGCCCATCCTGAACCCCCGTCACCCTGCCAACCCCGATTACGAAGCGGGCAAGGGATGGTCGCAGCTAAAACCGGCACCGCCCCCGACAACAGCCTTTCCCCCCACGGCGGCGAACTGAAAGTGTCGGTCGCGCCCCGCGATACTGCCGCGCGCCTCGCCGCCGACCTCCCCCGCCTGCCCGTGGACGACCGCATCGCCCACGAAACCGTCAACCTGGCCTACGGCGTCTTTTCCCCCCTCGACGGCTTTATGTCCCGCGCCGAACTCGAATCCGTGGCCCGCGATCTGCGCTTGCCCAACGGCCTAGTCTGGCCCATCCCCATCATCCTGGACCTCCCCACGCCCCAATCCGCCGCCCCCGGCCGCCCCATCCTGCTAACCTACCAAAACCAGCCCCTAGCCATCCTGGACGTCACCGAAGTCTACCCTTGGGACAAAGCAGCCACCGCCCAGCAAGTCTACGCCACCGCCGACCCCCAACACCCCGGCGTAGCCCGTATGCTCGCCCTAACCGACACCCTCGCCGCCGGCAAAATCACCCTGGTCAACCCGCCCCAAATCAACCCGCCCTTTGACCGCTTCTGGAAAAACCCCCAGCAGCTACGGGCGCATCTGGAGCGGCTCGGCTGGCAATCCGCCATCGCCCACCAAACCCGCAACGTCCCCCACGCCGGCCACGAAATGCTGATGAAAGGCGCCCTGCTAGCCTCCGGCGCCGACGGCATTCTAATCAGCGCCGTAATCGGCGAAAAAAAGCCCGGCGACTACATCGACGAAGCCATCGTCCTAACCCACGCCCTACTGCGCGATGCGGGCTTTTTCCGCCCCGAAATCCACGAAACCTCCACCCTGCTATGGGATATGCGCTACGCCGGCCCCCGCGAAGCCGTCTTTCACGCCATCGTCCGCAAAAACCTCGGCTGCACCCACCATATATTCGGCCGCGATCACGCCGGCGTCGGCGACTACTACGACACCTACGCCGCCCACCAAATCTTTGACACCCTCCCCGATCTAGGCATAAAATCCGTCCTAACCCTAGAATGGTGGTACTGCCCCATCTGCGAAACCGTAGCCTACGAAGGCATCTGCGGCCACCCCGACCACAAACAACCCCTAGCCGGAACCCTAATCCGCAACATCATCAACGGCGGCGCCGCCCCGTCCCCCAACACCCTACGCCCCCAAATCCTAGAAGTAGTCCGCCACTGCGCCCAAAAATACGGAATGGGCTCCCCCTTCGTAACCCCGGAATACCTAACAAACCGCACCCCCGTCCTAAAAATGCCCCACCTACCCCCCTGCCCCTAAAGCGCCCATCCCCCCAAAACCAAACCACCCCACAAACCGGGAGCAAACCATGCCAACATTCGTAAACCCCAACACCTGCAACGCCTGCGCCAACGAACACCAAGGCCCCCTATGCGTCTACATCTGCCCCAACGACCTGATGGCCCTCGACCCCGACGCCAACAAAGGCTACAACCAGGAACCCGATATGTGTTCCGAATGCTACGCCTGCGTCAAACTCTGCCCCCAAGAAGCCATCAGCGTCCGCGGCTACGCCGACTTCGTGCCGCTGGGCGCCATCGTCCAACCCCACCGCACCCCCATCGACGGCATCGAAAACGGCGGCCTCCAATGGGAAGTAGTATTCCGCGACGGCCGCCGCTTCGAATTCACCTACCAATCCCGCACCCGCCCCGCCGGCTCCGTAATCCCCTACCGCGGCTTCACCGAAGATCCCACCACCGACCTCCGCAACCAAAACCTAGCCGGCGACTCCCAATGGCTAGGCATACCCCAACTCCCCACCCCCAACCGCTAACCCCCAAATACCCCACTCCCTCCAACAACCCCAAAATCCCCTCCCCTCCGAGCCAACAAATCCCCTCCCCCTCCGGGGGAGGGTTAGGGTGGGGGCGCACCCCTACCGCCCCAACCACCCGCCCCACCGCCCCAAAACCGCAAGCCAAAGGCCGCCTTTTCCCCATAAAAACCCCAACCCCCCTTGCCAACCCCCAACCCCCAACCCTACACTACCCCCCTACCCATCCAACCCCGAATGCGACTAAATCCGCGGGAAATAAAAAATTCCCCGCCCCGCCATCCCCCAACCATAAACCCCGCCCAGTCGTCTAACGTATGGAGGAAAGCCGTGGCTTTTGAGACCACCGAAACGGTTGATTGCGACATCCTGGTAATCGGCGGCGGTATGTCCGGCTGCGGCGCCGCCTTCGAAGCCAAATTCTGGGCCGGCGACCGCCTCCGCGTCGTTCTCGCCGAAAAAGCGGTCATCGAGCGCAGCGGTGCCACCGGCGAGGGCTTATCCGCCATCAACTGCTATATGGGCCAGCGCTACGGCTGGAACACCCCCGCCGATTTCGTAAACTACGTCGTCAACGATATGATGGGCCTCGCCCGCGAAGATCTGGTCTACGACGTCGGCCGCCACGTAGACAACTCCGTCCACCTCCTCGAGGAATGGGGCCTCCCCATCTGGAAACAGGAAAACGGCCAATACCAGCGCATCGGACGCTGGCAAATCCCGATCCACGGCGAATCGATCAAACCCATCGCCGCCGAACCCGCCCGCGCCGCCCTCGGCCCCGATAACATCTACGAGCGCATCGCCATCACCCACCTCATAACCGACGCCAACGACCCCGAAAAAATCGCCGGCGCCCTCGGCTTCTCCGTCCGCGATAACCGCTTCTACCTTTTCCGCTCCCCGGTGGTGATCATCACCACCGGCGGCGCATCCAACGTATTCCGCCCCCGCTCCGTCAGCGAGGGCCTCGGCCGCACCTGGTACTCCGTTTTCGCCACCGGCTCCGCCTACGGCCTGATGATCCCCGCCGGCGCCGAAATGACCCAAATGGAACACCGCTTCGTCCCCACCCGCTTCAAAGACGGCTACGGCCCCGTCGGTATGTGGTTCCAATACTTCCACGCCAAAGTCCTCAACGCCCTCGGCGAGGATTACACCATCACCCGCGCCGCCGAACTGGACAAATACGAACCCTACGGCTCCGCCATCCCCACCCCCACCCCCCTCCGCAACCACCAAATGTTCCTCGACATCCGCGACGGCTACGGCCCGATGTATATGCGCACCGACCAGGCCATGCAAGCCCTATCCGGCGGCGACCCCGAAAAAATGGCGCAAGTCCGCAACGAGGCTTGGGAGGACTTCCTCGATATGACCATCTCCCAAGCCCTGACCTGGGCCGCCCAAAACATCGCCCCCGAGGACACCCCCTCCGAAGTCGTCCTCGCCGAACCCTACATTATGGGCTCCCACTCCGGCGAAGCCGGCGCCTGGGTCAGCGGACCCGAGGACATCGCCGCCGGCACGCCCGCCGCCGCCGACTACTTCTGGGGCTACAACCGCATGACCACCATCCGCGGCCTGTTCGCCGCCGGCGACGGCGTCGGCGCCGCGCCCCACAAATTCTCCTCCGGCTCCTTCACCGAAGGCCGCATCGCCGCCAAAGCCGCCGTCAACTACCTAACCGACCACCCAACCCGCCCCACCCTATCCGACACCCAAATCCAGCAACTCCGCCAAACCATCCTCGCCCCCCTAGCCACCTACCACCAACACAAAGGCGCCACCACCGCCGAGGAAATCAACCCCCACTACCTAACCCCCAAACAGGGCCTCGTCCGCCTCCAAAAAATTATGGACGAATACGCCGCCGGCGCCTCCGCCTGGTACACCACCAACGCCCCCACCCTGGAACGCGGCATCCAGCTAATCGAAATGCTCCGCCAAGACCTCACGCACCTAGCCGCCCGCACCCCCCACGAACTAATGCGCTGCTGGGAGCTAACCCACCGCGCCTGGGTCGGCGAAGCCCACCTCCGCCACCTCCTCCACCGCCAAGAAACCCGCTGGCCCGGCTACTACTACCGCTCCGACTACCCCAACCTAGACGACGCCAACTGGCGCGTATTCGTAAACTCCCGCTACAACCAAACCAACGACCACTGGCAAATAACCACCCGCCCCTACCACCGCCTGATCACCTAAAAACCCCCGCCGCCCCCAACAAAAAAACATCACCTCCGCCAGCGCGGGGGTGCCAAAATCATCCTGATCCCGGGGTGCCAAGATCATCCTGAGCCCGGGGGCTAAGATCATCCTGAGCCCGGGGGCCAAGATCATCCTGAGCCCGGGGGGCTAAGATCATCCTGAGCTTGTCGAAGGATGTCGCCCCGTCACCCCTGCCAGCGCGGGCGCCCCGCCCCTTAACAACCCAACAGCCCAAACCCCAACATCGCCCCCCTACCCCTAAAAATCATCATCATCCCGCCAGCGCCAAACCGGCCCCCGCCGCGGCAGCAACGGCCGGCGCGCAACCAGCCGCCCCCCAACCACCAGCAGCGCCCCCGCCGCAAATCCCCCGATATGCGCGAAAAACGCCACGCTAACCGAACTGGCAAGCCCCAACGAAGTCAACCCTTGAAACAACTGCCAAACAAACCATCCCCCCAAAAGCCACATCGCCGGCAACTCGATCACCGTGATAATAAACATCACGATCAGCGCCCGGATCCGGTTATAAGGGTAAATCAGCAAATACGCCCCCAACACCCCCGACACCGCCCCGCTGGCCCCGATCAGCGGCGACTGCGACTGCGGATCAATCGCCAAATGACTCAACGCCGCCGCCACCCCCGTAACCAAATACAGCCCCGAAAACCCCAGCATCCCCAACCGCCGCTCCATACTGCTCCCGAAAACCCACAGAAACAGCATATTCCCCGCCAAGTGCATGAACCCGCCATGTATGAACATCGACGACCCAATCGTGGCCCAAGTAGGGATCGGCGACGCAATATCAAACCGCCCCATCAAAGACTGATAATCATGCCCCTGCGACAGTTCCGCCGGAATAAACCCCCACTTAAAAAAGAAAAGATCAATCCCGATACTCCCGCCCCCGGTAAGCGCCCCCAACCCGCCCGTCTGCAACTCATACAGAAACACCAGGCAATTAAGCCCAATCAGCCCAACCGTCACCGGGGGCAGCCCAACGCCCCGCGCCCCCGCATCAGCAAAAGGAAACACGTCTCAACTCAAAACCCGACAATGCTCGCAACCATGCATGAGGCGACCAACCCGTCCGCCGCCGCCCCCAATCCAACCCCGCAACCATCAAGGCCGCTAACCCCCCGCCGGCGCCGCCACAATGTCTCTGGTGGCATTAACAATCACTTCCGCCGCCGTCTTGGGCGTCATCCGCCCCATATTCAGCATCAGCTGGTAATGCGTCGGATCATTCGGATTGTACTTCCAAAACCGGCGGAAAAACGCCTCCCGCGCCCGCTCCAAATCCGCCCCATAGCTTTCCGCCTCCGCCCGCGTATAGTTTTCCCGCTGCATCAGCGTCTCCACCCGTACCTCAATCGGCGCCAGCAGCCCCACATGAAAAGTCCCCGGCAAGTCGCTCAAAATGGCGTTGGCCCCCCGCCCGATGATTACCGCATTCCCCGATTCGTAAATCCCCTTGACCACCTTTTCCGTGGCCTCGATAAACTGCCGGTCGCTGATTTCCCGGTTGCTGCCCCCCTCGCCCATCATCTCCATAAAAGTCTCCGGCGGCAGATTTTCGATCCCCCGCCCGAAATAAGGCTCCCCGCTCACCCCCGACATCGCCGACCGCTCCAGCATCGTTTGCAGAAACCGCCCCAGCCGGTCGCGAAAGCGGTCAACCCGCTGCTCCTTGGCGATCAGCGCCCCCACCGGCGTCCCCACCAGCCGCGCCGCCTGCGTAAACACCAGCCGGTCGTAAAAATTCAGCTCCAGCCGCTCCGCCACCATCTGCCCGATGGAAACCGCGCCCGCCCCCAAAGGGCCGTTAATCGTGATCACTGGCATGGCCTACGCCTCCTGCCTCAGATGGGGCCACCCTTGTTCCCCGCGGCCGCCGCCGGAGCCGCCATTGATTATACGTCGAAGCCGCCGCCGCCGTTATATGCCGGAGCCGCGCCCCCCGCGCCCCGCCCCGCGCCGCATCACCCCCCCGACTCCATCAGCCGCGCCCGCCGCCGCGGATACTCCTCCGCCAGCAGCCCCAGCGCATAGGAATCAAACCACTGATCCCCCCGCCGGTGCGCCTTGCGAAAATGACCCTCCACCACAAACCCGATATGCTCCACCATCGACATCGCCGGCTTATTATACTCCGGCACATCCACCCAAATCCGATGCAGCCCCAATTCGTTAAACGCATGATCCAAAAGCGTCACCAACGCGATCGTCCCGAAATGGTGATGCCACAAATCCTTGCGCCCCACCAAAATATACGCCTGCGCCTCCAGCAACGGCCACTCAATCACCAGTTGCGCCTCCCCGATATGCTCCCCATCCCCCGAATACACCGCAAACACCTTGCGGTTATCATCGTTAAACACCCGCTCCCATTCCGGCCCCCCGCCCTCCAGCACCTGCGACGGCACATACCCGGCGTGCAACGGACGCCCGTCCTCCCCCAACCCGTACCAGGAAGTATTAACCTCCTCATCCTCCAGCCATTCCATCAGCCGCCCCACATCATCGCGGGTCGGCGCCGTCAAAGAAACCTGCGGAAACATACATCACCCCTATCGGCCCATCGCCGCCCGATTGCCCGGTTTTGGATCCTGGCGGGATAGGATGTAAGCCGCCCAAGCATCCCCCCGCCCGATTCCCGCCGGATGACGCCCATTATATCAGCCCGAAACCCCAAAACCCGCCGCCGGATAAATTGTCAAGTAGTATACTCTGGCCAAAGGCCGGCGGCTAGACGCCCCGCCCTGCAATCCCGGCTTCCCCACAACCCGAAACCCCACCCGCAAGCCCGGCTCCCGTAACCCAATCTACCAGCGAGGAAATATGCGCCAAAACACGCTGAAAGCAAAGCTGCAACAAGGCAAAGCCGTTTTCGGAGTAATGATCACCTTCCCCTCCGCCCCGGTAGTCGAAATGCTCGGCTGCCTCGGCTTCGACTGGGCGCTGCTGGATAACGAACACGGCTCCATCACCATAGACCACAGCGAAGATCTGATCCGGGCCGCCGAGCTTGCCGGCATCGCCCCCATCGTCCGCCCCGCCGCCAACAAACCCGAAATCATCGCCCCCTACCTCGACCGCGGCGCCTGGGGCGTCCAAGTCCCCCACGTCAACACCGCCGACGAAGCCCGCGCCGCGGTCGACGCCGCCAAATACTACCCCGACGGCCATCGCGGCATATTCAGCCGCGGCCGCCCCGCCGACTACGGCTTCAGCGGCACAACCGCCGACTACATCGCCGACGCCAACCGCCAAACCCTAGTCTGCCTGATGCTCGAGGAAGTCGAAGCCATCGAAAACCTAGAATCCATGCTCCAAGTGGACGGCATCGACGTATTCTTCATCGGCTCCGGCGACCTGTCCCAGTCAATGGGCCTACCCGGCCAGCAAACCCACCCCCAAGTCCAAACCCAAATGGAGCGCGGCGTAGACCGCATCGTCAAAGCCGGCAAAACCGCCGGCGTAAGCTGCCCCGACAACCTAATCCCCAAATACCTAAACCGCGGCGTCCAATACTTCCACAGCAACATCAACACCCTACTCCAAACCTCCAGCCAAGCCTACCTCGCGGAAATGCGCCAAGCCGCCACCCAAGCCGGCCTGTAGCGGCGGGCGGCGTATGGACCTATCAGCATCCATCCGCCAACACCCCCTAGCATTCCCCCAGCGATAGCTGGTAGAATGAAAACACCCATTCACAGAGAGGCATAGCGATGCCACAGTCGCCAACAACAGACGCCCTAGCCGACTGGTCCGATCTGTTGCCCGAAATCCTGAAGCCCATAAATCCCCCCACGATGGAACAATTTTCCGCAGCGATGCAAGCGGTAGCCACCTCCTACGAGCAAGGCTACATCAACGAGTCCGAAGCGGATATCCTAGTGCGCCACTTGTGCAGCGCATTCATCGCCAACGAGGTGATGGGCCTATTGTCCTCGCTGGCGTCCGACCCTTTCCAAAAACGCCAAAAAAACGAAACAAGCGACCCTATGGGGCTGTTTTCGTCTCTGGATCGGGGGTAAAGCGATATGTCTCAAGACCCCGAACCCAGCGAGGGATCAAACCAAATTCGCAATACCCTGTCAGGGGATGAGGATTCTATATCCCCAAAAAGCAGTGAGGAAGCGCCACCTCCAGCACCCCCAATCCCGCCGGTGGCGCTGGACAGACTTACAGCAGAACAACGGGAACAGATTTTCGCGTTTTTTTCGGCCAGTATGCGGGTATCTGGCCCAATGGCGAATCCTATCCTGAACAAACTCGAATCCCAGCACCTAACAGACATCATAGCCCTGAGATCGAAAACCGTTGAAGCGACTACCAGCGACCGCAAGAATTCCAGGCTTTTCAACTTCATGGCCTTAGCCCTGCTAGTAACGGCGGCGCTGGTAGTGCTGCTAGTATTCGCCATCATCGGCGAAAACGACCTCCTGCTGGAAATCGTCAAAATCGGCGGCGTAGGGCTAGGCGGCTTCGGCGGCGGCTACGGCTTTTCCGCCCTACGCAACCGCAATTAACCCCCGCAACCCCGGAAGTATCACCGCAAACCCCACAAAAAACCGGCGGCGGGATCTTGCCCGCCGCCAATTCACCCCCCCAAAAGAGAGGCAACCATCCGCCGCGCCCCAAACCCTAAGCCATCGCCGGCTGACGGCGCACCGACTCCAAAGCGTGCACCTGCGACATCAGCAGGTTAAAGTTCTCGAAAGTCAACGACTGCGGCCCATCGCACTTGGCGACATCCGGGTTGGGGTGGACTTCGATCAGCAGCCCATGCGCCCCCGCGGCCACCGCCGCCAGCGCCACCGGCGTCACCAAATACCACTTGCCCGTGCTATGACTGGGATCCGCCACGATCGGCAAATGGCTGAGCCGCTGAATCACCGGAATCGCCGCCACATCCATCGTGAACCGGGTGAACTGCTCAAAGCCCCGTATCCCCCGCTCGCACAACATCACCTGCTCATTGCCGTGCGACATCACATACTCCGCCGCCAGCAGCCACTCCTCATAAGACGCCGCCAAACCCCGCTTCACCATCACCGGCATACGCGTCTGCCCCACCTCGTCCAGCAGGTTATAATTCTGCATATTGCGGGCGCCCACCTGCAATATATCGGCGTACTGCGCCACGGTATCCACATCCGCCGGCGCCATAACCTCGGTAATGATCGGCAGCCCCGTCTCCTGCTTGGCGGTATCCAGCAGCTTCAGCCCCTCAATCCCCATCCCCCGAAAACTGTAGGGCGAAGTCCGGGGCTTGTAAGCCCCCCCCCGCAACACCGTCGCCCCCGCCGCCTTGACCGCCTTGGCGGTAGAAACCATCTGAACTTCATCCTCCACCGAACAGGGGCCGGCCATAATCACCGGCCGGTCCCCGCCCACCGTCGCCTCGCCCACCTGAATGATCGTCGGATCGGGATGAAACTCGCGGCTCGCCAGCTTATAAGGCTTGGAAACTACCACAACCTGCATCACTCCTGGCAAAAGCTCCATTTCGTCTTTCAAATCCGGCGGGATCGAACCCAGCACGCCCACCACGGCGCGGTCAACCCCATAAGACACCGCCGCCACCAGCCCATGCCCCTCAATCCGCCGTTTCACCTCGGCCACGTTATCCGGGGTACTGTCGGCAGTCATTGCCACAATCATATCCGTCTCACCATCCGGCTGCTTTCTAGGTACTGGCTATCCAATTTCATACCCGCTTTCGCGCCGTCAATTTTCCCCTTTTCCCCCCCATTAGTCAAGTATGCCGATCCTCAATGCTTCCAGGCCGTTTTATTGATACTCAGCGGCGTTGTTGATACTCCGAGGCATTGTTGATACTCAAAAACTCATACCCCGTCGTTGGAAACCGCGGATCAGCAATTTCCGCCAACCGCCGCCGCGCCGCCGCGATCGCCGGCCCCGAATTGTCAATGCCGATCCAAACACGCCCCAAAACCTGTGCCGCCAGCAAAGTCGTGCCGGAGCCGCAAAAACAATCCAGCACCAAATCCCCCGCATTGGAGGAAGTTCGGATCATAAAACGCAACAGATCCAAATTCTTTTGCGTCGGATAAACCGGATATTGCGGATCTTTGAAATCCCATATATCCTGCATCCTTTTAGTATTCTTTTCATCGGCGAAAATCTTTCTGCGCGGAACGCCATTAGCCGACCACTCGATCAACCCGTCTTGCTCCAACCGCTCCAGCGCCTCCGGCTCGCTGCGCCAGTGCCGGCCCTTAGGCGGATACATCCCCCGCCAAGCCTTGCCCGTATTTCCGCCAATAGTTTCCCCCGGCGCGTGCAAAGGGATCGTAGTATAATGCCGCCCAACAGCATCAACCTTCCGGAACCGCCGAGCCTTATCCGATTCCGATACCGGAACTTGCGGATCGTTCCAAACCATATCCTCCGACCTGGAATAAAAAAGGATCAAATCCTTGACATTGCCATACCCCTTGCGGCTAAAATTCTTGGGATTGCATTTGATACGGGTTATATCGTTACGGAAATTGCGTTCCCCAAAAACCTCATCCATCAAAACCTTCACATAATGACCGATTTTATAGTCAATATGCAAATAGATCGACCCTTGACCGGACAGCAACTCGCGGAGCAACACCAGCCGTTCCCGCAGAAAAGCCAAAAACTCATCCCCCAACAGATTATCGGTATAAGCCAATTCGTCCTCCCGGCTGCTACTGACCGTGCCGGTCCGATCCGCGCCAACGCGAAACCGCCCATTAGTGGCAAAGGGCGGATCAATATAGATCAGCGTAACCTTCCCGCGATATTCCTCCGTCAAGGCTTGCAAAGCCGAAAGATTTTCGCCATAAATCAGTTTACTCCTCGCCCCATTGGAAAATTCGGCATTCATATCCGATCTAAAAACTCCCCCAATCGCCCCAACGATAAACTCCCATCCCCCCACTACGCCGGCAGGTTCCAACCCAACCCCACACCTACGACCGCAAGATCTCAGTCCCCCGCAGATAAATGTTGACCAACTCCTGCGCTTCCTTATCAGTGTTCACCAGTATAAGCACCCTGATGCAACGGCGCAAGCTATCCGGCACATCCGACTCCACCGCGCCCAGCAACGCGGTGCTGTTCCACCCCAACCTACGGGCGGCGGCCGCGGGAAAAGCGGCGTTCAAGTCCGGCGTCATCGTGAAAAACACCGACGCCAAACTCCGCTCCTCCAGCCCGTTAGCCTCAATCAAAGCCTCCAGCAACTCCGCCGTAGCCCCGTGAATCGCCTCCCGCGTATTAGCCTCGGCGGTAGTAGCCCCCCGTATGCCCCGGCAGACGATCATACGCCACCCTCGTCGCCCGACTCGCCATCCCCGGCCCCAATATATAACGGAGCATCGCCGCGTCCCGCCAAAGACGCCACAAAGGCGCTGGCCCGCGCCACCAATTGATCCCGGGGCGACTCCAGCATCACCCGCACCAACGCGCTGCCCACCACCGCGGCATCGGCGCTGCGGCCCACCTCCGCCACGTGTTCCGGCGCCGATATGCCGAACCCCACCGCCAGCGGCAAATCGGTATGCGCGCGCACCCGCCCCGCCAACTCCATCCCCCGCCGCGACACCTCGCTACGCGCCCCGGTGACCCCGGTCACGCTGACGCAGTACACAAACCCGCTGGCGGCCCGGCAAGACGCCGCGATGCTCGCCTCCGTGCTGGTAGGCGCCAGCAACGGAATCAGCGAAATCCCCCAAGCATCGCACTCCGCCGCCAAAGGCCCCGATTCCGCCCCCGGCAAGTCCACCGCGATAATCCCGTCCACCCCCGCGCGATGGCACCGGGCGGCGAAAGCGCCCACCCCATAGGAATACATCGGATTATAGTAGCCCATCAAGACCAGCGGCGCATCGGGAATCCGCCCCCGCAGCGTCGCCGCCGCCTCCAGGCAATCGGCGGTAGTGACCCCATTCTGCAACGCCAAAAAGCTGGACTGCTGAATCACCGGCCCCTCGGCCAGCGGATCGCTGAAAGGCACGCCCAGCTCCACCGCATCGGCCCCCGCCGCCACCAGCGCCGGCGCCAGCTCCAGCGTCGCCTCCATATCGGGAAACCCGGCGGTCAAAAACACAATCAGCCCCGGACGCCCCCGCTCCCGGACGCCCGCAAACATCCGCTCAATCCGCTCTCTACCCATTAACCCCAAAAACCCCAACCCAAGTTCCCATCCAACCGCCCCCACCCATAGGATACCGCCAAGCAATGATCAACCTCGCACAAAATTTAACCCACCAACCCGCAACTGTCTACCCCCAACCCAACCCAGCCGCCGTTTCCGCCCGGAAAGGCGCGGATTGCCCGGCCCCCGGCGCCGGGCGCAAGATTCATCCCTTGTATTCTATCTGCATAACCGTCACATTCAGGGATGCGGCCATTTCCCGCATTCCGTCCGGTACAATCTGGGCGGCGATGGCGGCATTAACCTTTCCGCCCGTAACCCGGCCCAGAATATCGGCCCGCTCCCGAGCCCTGGTTATATCCCTTTCGTCCGCGGTAAGGGATATTTCGACCGCTACATGACTGTTCTGCGCATCCGATACGATGATGTCGGTATCAAGCAGGCTTTCAATTTCCCTATCGGATACCCGGTTTCCGCTTATGGCCCGGTTAATGGCGCTGTCCAGTTCCCTAGACAGCGGGTCGTTCTGGCTAAGCGCAATGCTCGGCCTGACCAGCATAAAGGCGCGTCCCACCCTTTCCCTAACCCGAAACCGTATGCTGCGCTCGTAATCCTTGCCTCTCAGGTCTGCTACGTGGCCTTTCAAGGTTGACACGTCGCTTTGCAAGGTGCCCACATGGCCTTGCAAGGTGCCTATATCGCCTTGCATTATGCCCACATGGCCTTGCAGGATGCCTATATCGCCCTTCATGACGCCCACGTCAGCTTCCAGGTTGTCCAGCCTATGGCTCACTTCCCCACTGAATTGCTCGAATTTCACCGGCATTTGCAGTAGCTCTTGGGTGAGCAGGTGCCGCAGCACTTCATCCCGGAATTGAGGGTGCAGGACGATGGCGTCTATCAAATCCTGGGCGTTTTCGATCTTTATTTCTCTCATTTCTTTCCCTTGGCATCACATCCTAGTCGCTGAGGCCATTATACCACCGCCCGGACGATTGCGGATGCGGCGACATTGCGCCATGAGCGGCAATCCTTTCCGGCAAAGACGCCGCCCCCCCATCACCACCCCCGCGCCGCCAGCAACGCCAGCGCATTCTGCCCCGCATGAGCCGCCACGCAAGGCCACACCGACCCGGTCTTAACGTACAGCCACCCCAACGCCAACCCGGTAAAAAATATCGGAATCATAATCCCCGGCTCCAGATGCAACACACTGAACAACACCGCCGACCCCACCACCGCCGGCCCCGTCCCAATATCCCGCAACATCCCCCGCAGCGCAAAACTGCGAAACATAATCTCCTCGCTCACCGGCGTAACCCCCGCCACCGCCTGAAACGTAAGCCAAACCGCCGCCCCCGAAAAAAACGCATCATCATCAACCTCCGGCGGCCGCAAAGCCTCCAGCCCCAAGACGTCCACCACCACCCCGTACACCGCCGCCGCCAAAAGACTGAACCCCAGCGCCCCCGCCGTCAGCCCCGCCGTCAACGCCCACCCCGTCCGCGGCCGCGTCAACCCCAGCGCCCGCAGCGGATACGCCGACCGCCGCGCCCCCAAAAACCACACAATCGGCGCCACCCCCCAAGCCAGCGCGTGCACCCCCACCCAAGTCGCCAGCGCCCGCTCCTGCGCCGGATATAACGCCCCCGCCCCGCCCGACACAAAAGCCGCCAAAAGCAGCAGCCCCAAAAACAGCAACAACCCCACCGCCACCTGCCGCGTACCCCACGCCGCCCCCCCAGTCCCGCCCGCTATCCGGGCGCCCCCATCCGCCCGCGGCAGCCGCGCCCCGCAGCCGGCGCAATGCAACGCATCGCCCCCCGAACTCCGCCCGCATTGAGCGCAATGAAAATCAAAATCCATCATAACCACCCGCAGCAACCGCCCCTACCATACGGACAATCCGGCGCTGGCGCAACAGTTGCCACCCGCCGCCCCATCCGACATAATAACCGCCAGGGAACGCCCCCGAACCGCAACCATCATCATCCCAACACAAGGCGGCGCAATATGACCAGCGACCACCCGCAACCACCCGCCAACCACCCCAACCGGCCAGCCTTTGACCAGGCCGCCGCCGCAATGGGCATCTCTGGCCCCGACGACCACCTGGACGAACTATATAACCAACTCCAAACCGTGCTATCCGCCGCCGCATCGCTAAGCAACATCAACGTAACCGGCGCCGAGCCGGATCTGGCCTTCATCCCCTTACCGGGCGGCGGATTACCGGGCGATCCCTCGCCCAACGAGCCATCCCATCCCTAACCTCCAACATCCCGCGAATATGGGGGCCGCCAAGTGGACGTACTAGAAATCTGCTACATGAGCGCCGCCGACTTGGGCCGGCTGTTGCGGCAGGGCGAAATCTCCCCGGTGGAAATCATCGAAGCCCACCTGTCGCGCATCCGCGCCACCGAGCCGACGCTGAACTCCTTTATCACCCTCCTGCCCGAGCAAGCCCTGGCCGCCGCCCGCCAAGCAGAGCGCGACATCCGCGCCGGACGCTACCGCGGGCCGCTCCACGGCATCCCGGTAGCCCTCAAAGACCTCTACGACACCGGCGGCGTCCGCACCACCTCCGGCTCCCGCCTGTTCGACACCCGCATACCCGCCCAAGACTGCACCGTCGCCGCCCGGTTCCGCCAAGCCGGCGCCATCCTGCTGGGCAAACTGAATATGCACCAATTCGCCTACGGCCCCACCGGCGAAAACCCCGACTACGGCCCCACCCGCAACCCCTGGAACCCCGAACTAATCACCGGCGGCTCCAGCGGCGGCTCCGGTTCCGCCGCCGCCGCCGGACAATGCCCCATCACCACCGGCAGCGACACCGGCGGCTCCATCCGCATCCCCGCCGCCCTCTGCGGCATCGTCGGCCTCAAGCCCACCTACGGACGCATCAGCCGCCACGGCCTAACCCCCCTCGCCTGGTCTATGGACCACCCCGGCCCCATGACCCGCACCGTAGAGGACGCCGCCCTCACTATGAACATCATCGCCGGCCACGACCCCCAAGACGTAGCCTCCGCCAACCGGCCCGTCCCCGACTACACCGCCGCCCTCACCGGCGACCTCCGCGGCCTCCGCATCGCCGCCCCCCGCCAGTATTTCGCCGCCCCCTTGGCCCCCGAAGTGCGCCAAAGCGTCAACGAAGCCCTAACCACCCTCGAATCCCTCGGCGCCCAAGTCCGGGAAGTCGATTTCCCCGAATTTCAAGACGCCGCCGCCATATCCACCATCATCCTGATGGCCGAAGCCTCCGCCGCCTTCCGCGACCTGCTCCAAACCGACGCCCCCCGCATCTACGAGCCGGTGCGCCTGCGCCTCGAAGCCGGACTATTCATCAGCGCCGCCGACTACCTCCGCGCCCAGCAAGCCCGCGCCCTATTCGACCGCGCCGCCCGCCGCCTGCTAACCGACGCCGACCTCATCGCCGGCCCCGCCGCCCCCATAACCGCCCCCCCGCTGCTACAACAGCAAGTCCAGGCCGGCGAACACCAAATCGGCGTCGTCGCCGCCCTCACCCAATACACCCGCCCCTACAACATCAACGGCTTCCCCGCCATATCCGTCCCCTGCGGCTTCTCCCCCGACCACCTCCCCATCGGCCTCCAGCTCGCCGCCCGCCCCTTCGACGAAGCCGCCGCCCTACGCGCCGCCCACGCCTACGAACAAGCCACCCAATGGCACACCCGCCGCCCCCCGCTATAACCCAACCCCCACCCAATCCCAAAATCCGCCCCCCCAACCCCTTGACAACTCCCAAACCAACGTTCTACACTGATTCCAATGCCAAAACCTCATTCCCCCGGACAGCGCAGAATGGGGGGAGCTACGGGGTAAAGTCCCGGCCGGGATAAAGACAGGCAGTCGTGTGGTGTGTGTGTCCGCGGACTTGTGGTGGTGTGGTGTGGCCGCCCCGCAATAATCCTGAGCTAGTCGAAGGATAACCTGCGGAGCCGCCGTAATCCTGAGCCTGCTCCAAGGATGTCCCGCGGGGGGAGGCCCCCGGGGCTGTTCTGTTGCCGTTGCTGGGTAGTTCAAGCCTAGCCCTCCAGCGGTAGCACGGATTGCGCCAGCCACCGGCGGATAAGTTCGCAGTATTCGGGGCTGATTTCTATCCCGATTGCCCGCCGCCCCAAATCCGCCGCCGCCCTTAGCGTTGTGCCGCTACCTACCATCGGATCGATTACCAGAGTGTGTAAAAGAGATGATTTTTACTGCTATTGGGCTTGTCGTGTAACAGGTTGGCCGTCTTAGGCTTGCCTTTAGCGAACACAAACATATAGTCGTGGGTGCGGAAATATGCGGTTGGCGTCATACCCGCCAAACTCCATTGGCAGTAAATCAACGGCTGGTGCAACTTCAGCCCCAGACCCTTAAAGCTCAAGGCCTGGTTGAAACTCGTTCCGCTTACATCGCCGTCAACGACTTGGTCGCCAACCACCCAGACCAGCACCCCACCCGGCGCAAGGTTGGCGACACAAGCCGCGGCGATAGCGTCAAAGTCAAAGGCATCGTTATATCCGCCATATTCCCGCATACCATCATAGGGGGGCGATGTGAGGATTAAGTCCGCGGGCGGCAACTCCGGCAACACATCGGCGCAACCCCCGTTCACCAGTTCGATCCCCGGCAACAGATTTTCCCGCATAACCGCCCCTTTAGCCTTTCATGGCCGCCACATCCTCCCAGCTATCAAAGGATTTCCGCGCCCGCGGCTTCCGCCGGCTTCTTTCCCTTCAAGCTTTCGTGGGGGCGAAAGTAGTTGTAATGTGTAACCAGCCCGTCAATATAGGCTTGCCCGGTATCCCGCGCTTTCAAGCCCCTTAGCGTCTTATCCCGATCTCTTATCGTTCCCTGAAGCCTTTCCGATAGGTTGTTGTTAATATCCGCCTTGACGCCTTTACTGACGACGTGTTTCACCGGATGGGTTGGAAAAGCCCGCGGTACGGCATCTTGGTAGGAACGCAACCCATCGGTTTTGACTTGCCGGGGCGGATTCGATGATCTTTCCCTTGCCAACGCCAATGTGGTCGCCGCGGCCCGGGTTGTACGGGTTGGCGATAGGTATGCCGATAGCAGGAACCGGGTTTGCGAATCCATCACATTGAAAAGCCAATAATTCTTTCCGCCAACCTTGACGGCAACCTCATCGGCAACCTTGACGTTGCCGGTGTCAACCTTTATCGGGCGTAGCACCTCATCCGCCCTTTTCGATAAATCCCTAACCCACTTGTAAACCGCCGTCGGGTCTGTATCCCGCCCGAAAAACTGATCCATATTTCCCGCCGTCCGGCGGTAGGATAGCCCGTCAAAATACATCTCCACCGCGGCGCCCTTTTCGTGGGGCGTGGCTTGGCGATACTTTCCCGCGGGCGGCGGCTTGACCGGCTTGCCGCGGGCATGAATCTGTACCACCCGCGCCCCGCCCGCAGTCCGGCAGGTTCGGCAAGGTTGACCGGTTTTGCGCTTGCAGGTTGCCCCGCATAAATGCCCCATCGCCGCCACTGTAGGCTATACTACCCAGCAACAGCAACAGAACACCCGCATCGCCGACGCGCTGGATTTCCGGCTGGGCAGCCTGAAATAACGCCGGTAGCGAAGAGCAACAAGTCTATGAACCCCCAAGAAGCAGCCAGGTACATACTAGACGATCGTAGCAAAGCCAGGCAGAAGCGGGACTAGGCGGAAAAAGACGCCAGAACCGAACTGCTGGACTCCAACCCCAGCCTGAAGGAAATAGACGAGGAGGAAAAGGGGATCAAAGCGGGCGAGCAGTACAAGAGCGCGATGAAGGAATTCAAGTCCGTCAAGGAAAAGCTGGGATTGGGCGAGCTGGGCAAGGAAAAGAAAGAAATCCGCAAGGAAATCGGCGAAGCCGCTAGGGACAACGAACCGGCCATAACCCTGAAGGAACGAACCGGCCGAATGCTGCAAGAAGCCGAAAGGCTGGCAGCGGAAGCCGAAGAGTTGCAGCAGGGGGCCAACGGCCGGAACGAAAGCCTGCTGCCAACCATTTCGGAAGGGTAACGGCGACCGGCGGCGAAAGGAGAGCGAACCCGCGAACGCGAAGCAAGCGGAGCGTCAACGAATCCGCAAAAAGGGAAAGGCGAGAAGGCGGGCCAAACGCAAGTCCCAAGGCGGAATAGCGGAAATAAAAGACGTCACGTAGATGGCGAAAGCCGTGGTAACCGCCGCCGGGGCCAATGTTTACGCGCCGCCGCAGAACCGAAATTAAAGCCCGGACCGAAGGCAGAAACTTCCGGCGGTCCGACGGACGCCGGGCCGCGCCGCCGGGGACGAATACAAAGGGGAAACGGCGGTTGCGGAGGCCGGATTCGAACCGGAGTCATCAGGATTATGCGCCCTGAGAGCTGGTCGCTGCTCCACTCCGCTACGAAGCATTATAATACTAGGGATAGGAATCAAGCCCCCTCAGCGGAAGGATGCGAAGATTGCAAAACCAGCGACACGCATGAACTACAGTGTCAAAGCAGATTGACGGAACAACCGCGTAGCGTGTATTATCGCATATTATGGTACAAGTCTTGACTGAAGCCTTTCTGTGAGAGCGTTGTTCGCGCCGCTGTCCCCCCCCGTGGACAAGCACGGACAGAACCCAAGATTCGCCCCATTTGACACACCAAAACACAAAGCCAGATACAATAGAGGGGGCCCATTCGGATGACATCTATATCTGAGGCACTGAGCCGTTCCCTGAACGAACCAGAGCAGAAATTGCTCAAAGACCTGTTCGACCCGCAGGACTATGTCGGCGAGGTTTTCTCGCTGAGCTACGAGACTGCGCTACTGCAAGTCCACGACTACCACCGCCGCCAAGTCGGCGGCATCCCGGCCCTGTCATTCTTGATCGCAACCCGAATCAACCCCGACGAGGATTTCGATGTTGAAAGCGAAGATGCTTCCGTCATATTGCTTAGGGTAATGGACAAAGCGGACTTGCCTTCTGAAGCCGAAGCTACCAACATCCGCGTAGAACTCAGCCGACGGGTGTCCGGCGAACCGAATCTCAACTGGGAATCGGAAGGCGTGATGGATCCTGAAACCAGCCACCTGCTATCCTTTGCCGGCATCAAGTGCCGGGTTATCGGCACTTTCTATATCACGCGCACAAACCAGCCGGGACAGCCTCCGCAGGTCACTCTATCATTCGGCTCCGATATTTCAAATTACTACCCGAACCGTGGCCTCAAAGTTTATAAGCCGAAAGGCGAGGCTCTATACAAAATTGTCAACTACCGCAGCGAACCCACTAATCACGAAGTTGAAATCGGCTTTGTACGCTATGCGTCAACTCATCGCCGGTTCCAGAATGTCGACGATGTGCCAGTGAACCTAACGCCCGAAGACCTCTCCGGTCAAAAAACGGCCCTGTTCGGAATGACGCGAACCGGCAAATCTAATACCGTGAAGACCATCGCCTCGGCGGTATTCGCCATGCGCTGGAAACCCGGCAATGAACGCAAAATCGGGCAGATTATCTTTGACCCCGACGGCGAGTACGCCAATGTCAATACGCAGGACGCTGACCACCCCGAATATCCCAGCGCCCTGAAGAACGTATGGATGGAAGGGCCAGCAGACCGGCACGCCGAACTGCGCTCCGACATCGTCACTTACGGCATAACCCGGCCGGATTACGACCCGGAACGCAAGCTGATGCTGGTCAATTTCTACGAAGACCGCAATCTGCAAGTTGGCAAAGAAATTATCGACGAATTTCTGGCGCAAAGCGGCTCTCGGAGTTCAAACTACATTGCTAATTTCCGTGATGTCCGATTCATCGAGCCACCCGGAAGCGCAGGCGGCGAAACGACGCGTCACAAACGCCGGGTATTCGTCTATCGAGCCTTGCTTTACCGAGCGGGTTTCAGCGTGCCAAGCGATTTTCGCCCGGACGCCAAGAACTTGTTCAACAGGCAACTACGCAACGCTATGCGCTATGAGGGGGAACAGTACAGCAATGCAGCAACTCTGATTGAAAAGAACAGCCTCAGCTGGGCCGATGCCGCCAGGTTCTGCGCAATACTGGAAGAGTTCATCAGGAGTAATCCTGGCAAAGCATATACCGAATTCAACGACGAGTACATCAAGAATAGCAGCTCCGGCGAATGGGCTGACGAGGACTTGAAGAAAATCCTTGCCATGTGGCAATATACCAACGGCCCTCGTCTTATTGGTGCCGCCCTTCCGCATCATACTGATGATACCGGTGACGACTTCGCCGCCGATATATACGAACACTTAAAAGCAGGCCGGATGGTAATAGTAGACCAATCCAGCGGCGACCTGCCGTTGAACAAGGCATCCGCCTATCGGACTATGGAATACATATTCAAGCGCAACCAAGAGCTGTTCCGTAGCGGCAAGAAACCCCATAACATCCTGGTATACGTCGAAGAGGCCCACGACATATTGCCTGCATCCAATGAATTGAATCTGTCCGACACTTGGATCAGAACGGCCAAAGAAGGCGCCAAATACCACATCGGGCTGGTGTATTCTACGCAGGAAGTCAGTTCCATCCAGCCCAACATCCTGAAAAACACCACCAACTGGTTCATCGGGCATCTGAACAACACGGACGAGACCCGTGAACTGCGGAAATATTACGACTTCGCCGATTTCGAAGCCAGCATCAAACGTGCCGCGGATAAAGGGTTCCTCCGTATCAAAACATTGTCTAATCAGTATGTAGTGCCAGCGCAAATCAAGCAGTTCCGCATCAGCGCCCTGTTGCCCCCTACCGCTCCAAAGAGCAGATGCTCATGAAAATAGGAGACTAGAAAATGCCATACGAAGGAGAACGCGCCGGTTACCGCCCCTTGAAACAAATTGTCAACAGCCGCCAAGTGCGCGGTCTGCTGGCTCGCGCTAGGCAGTAGCAGCAGGATAGGGTTATTCAAAATTCAACGCGTTTTACGCCGCGCTATGAATTACGTCACTTTCGTTAGCGATTTTCGCAGTCAGCCCGCGCATCGTTCCCACCGCCGCGCACCGTAGCCTCCTACGGCAGGACTTGACCCGGCTGCGCCGCCAGCGACATCAACATCTACAACCGCACGTGCGCCGCCCGCCGCAAACCGGAATAGCAATGATTCTCCAATTGCCCCATCTCTTTCCACCTGTTAAACACCCGCTCCACGCTGCCCCCCCGGATGCGCCCGCCCAGGGCCAACCCCTGCCGCAACACCCGGCCCTGGCCGGCAAGACCGCCCCGACCGGGTGGCCAACGGCGCCCGCCCCGCCCTAACCCGCCGCTATCCCTCCGCGATCATCCTGGAACCGATGTCCCAAGCTAGGCTATCGGCAACGCCGCCCGGCCGGTTGCCCCAAGCGCGGCGCCCTGTTACGATCCAACCGCCCATTTCGGGAGCATTGCCAGGAGCATTGCCCAATGCCCGACGCTAACGCCAACCCAACCCCCCCGTCCGACCCGGCCGGCAACCCGGTGGTCAACGGCCCCTTCACGCCGCCGCAATGGCACTGGCCCCTCACCGGCGCGGCCCGCGCCATAGGGCCGGCCAACCCCGGACGTCGGGAGTCCCAAAACCTGCCCCCGGTGGCCGGCGCCCGCCCTCGCCGCGGCGGCCGGCCCCACGACCTCAGCGTCCAGTGGGAACCTTTGCCGCTGGTCAACAAAATTCGCCAGGCGACGCTGGACTGGCGAAACCGGGGCTGCCCCGGCATTACGCCCCCAACCCGGACCCTGCTCGAGCACTGGACCTCCGCCGACGGCAAACTAATCGTCCCCTACTTCGCCCAGATAGACGCCGTCCTGACCCATATCTACTGCCGGGAAGTTCAGCCGCCGGAAATAGTCAAGGAACTGGCGCTCCTGAATGCCCGGCGCAACGACGGCATCCCCCGCATCGGCCACAAAATGGCTACCGGCACGGGCAAGACGCTGGTTATGGCGATGCTCATCATCTGGCAGACCGCCAACTGGCACGCCAACCCCGCCGACCCGCGCTTTACCCGCCGTTTCCTGCTCCTGGCCCCCGGCCTCACCGTGCGGGAACGCCTGGAGTCCGCCCTTACCGTGCGCAACCCCGACTCCGAATATCGCCAGTTTGAAGTCCTGCCGCCGGGCGAAAGCTGGGAGCAGGCGCTGCTCAACACCGACATCCGCGCGGTTAATTACCACCAACTACAGCCCCAAGATACCGGCCGGCGCCCCACCGGCGAAGCCAAAACCCTGCTGGACGGCGGACGCCAGCCCATCACCCCGGAGGAATACGCCGACCGGCTGGAAACCCCGGCGGAAGTCGTCGCCCGCATCACCGGCCTGGACCCCGCGGACGACGGCAAGGTACTGGTCATCAACGACGAAAGCCATCACTGCCACCGCGGCGACCCCCGACAGCCCGAACCCGTCGACACCGTGTGGTTCCAGGGAATCCGCCACCTGCGCGACGCCGGACGTCTGCATTACGCCATCGATCTGTCGGCCACCCCCACTTACATCACCCAAGAAAACCCGCTGCCGGTGGAATGGATTGTTTCCGACTATTCCCTGGTCGACGCCATCGAAGCCGGCCTGACCAAGATTCCCAAAGTGCCGACTTTGGAAACCAACCGCCCCCGCCCGCGCTACCGGGACATCTGGACCGCCACCGACGCCCGCGAGCGGAGCCGCTTTGACCCGCGCAACGCCAGCAACAATGCCCTGCTCAAAGAAGCCCTCGGCATCCTTTACCGGGATTATGCCCGCACCGACGCCGAATGGGACGCCGAACACCGCAAGCGCAACGCGCAGCACACCGCCAGCCCCAATGCTCGCGACCGGAACGGCGCGGGCTACGGGGATTCCGCGCCCCGCCGCCGCATCCCCGTGATGGCCGTGGTAATGAACAGCGTCGCCAATGCCAATAATATGTTCCAGTACATCGCCGACGGACACGCGGGCGCAACGCTGCTGGAAAACCCTTCCGACGACTCCCCCGGACTGCCCAATACCATCATCGTCCACAGCCGGCTGGAGGATGGCGAGGCCGTTACCGGAACCCTCGCCAAACCCGTCCACGCGCTGGCCGAAAGATACCGCCAGCATCAACCCTACGGCTTCTCCCAGCAGGACGGCCGGGAGGAAATCATCCGCCGGGTCATGAACACCGTCGGCAAGCCGGGACAGCCCGGCGAATACGTCCGTTGCGTCATCTCCGTCGGGATGCTCACCGAGGGCTGGGACGCCCGCACCGTTACCCATCTGCTGGGCTTTCGCAAGTTCGGCTCCGCGCTGCTGTGCGAGCAGGTCGCCGGCCGCACCTTGCGCCGCACCGCCCACGACCTCAGCGAAGCCACCGGCCGCTTCGCCCCGGAATACGCCCAGATCCTGGGCGTGCCTTTCCCCCAGTTTACCGCCGACGACGAGGACGACCACACCTGCCCCGATTGCCGGCAGGACAAGACGGAATGCCAATGCCCGCCCCCCTACCCGCTGATTACCATCGAACCCCGCGACAGCCACGCCAAATACCGGGTGGCCTGGCCCAACATCGTCCGTATGGACCGCGCGTCGCGCGACGGCGCCGACCTCCTGCAACCCCTGGCCGCGCCGGATGAAACCCACCAAGTGCCCGAATTGCGCCCCAATACGATCATCGCCGAGGGCATCGTGGGCCATGCCAGCCGGTTCATCGTCGGCGGCGATCCCGTCAGCCGGCCACGATTCCTGTTCCTCGCCGCCGCCCAGGCCGCCAACGACTTGCTGGCGGAACTGGCCGGCAACGAAACCGACCATCCGATCCAGGTCAACCGCTTGTTCGCCCAAGTACTGGCCGCCGCCCGCGATTACCTCCGCCGGGGCTACCTCGCCGGCCCGGAGGACGAAAACCGCTGGCCCGACCATCCCGCCGCCGTCGCCGCCGCCGCCGCCTGGCTGCGGCGCAACCTGGAACTGCTGCCCCCCGGCGACGCCGGCGCCGTCCCCGCCGGCTCCCATACGATAATGACCGCCATCCCCTCCCGCTTGTCGCCCTGGCTGGAAACCGGCGAACTCCGCCCCTACGATACTTGGCACCACCCGCAGCGCATCTATGGCCCGGCCCGCAAGGCCGAAATCAACTACGCCCACTGCGACAGCGGCAAACACTGGGAGCCGGAAGTCGCCCGCCAACTGGACGAAATGCCCGAAATCGCCCGCTGGGCCCGCAACTACCGCCTCAACTGGCACATCCCCTGGCTCAGCGACGGACAGCCCCACCGCTACCTCCCCGATTTCGTCGCCGTCGCCCCGCTGTCCGATACGATCGACCTCAACCTGGTCATCGAAGTCAAAGGCTACGAAAGACCCGGCGACGACGACAAACGCCGCTGGACCCGGCAGCATTGGATCCCCGCGGTCAACAATCATCCCGATTACGGCCTCCCCGCCGGCCGGATGTGGCGCTACCTGTACCTCGACGACGCCGACCTGGTAGCCGAAACCGCCCACCGGATACAAGACGTCATCGCCCAAGCCCAAGCGGAATTGATCTGAATCCCGTTACCCGCCCCGGCCAATGCCGCAACCCGGGCGGCCAGTGCGCCCCCGTAGGGGGCAACGCACTGGCCGAATGCCGGATCCGGGAGGCCATCGCCCAAGCCCAAGCGGAACTGATCTGAATCCCGTTACCCGCCCCGGCCAACGCCGCCACCCGGGCGGCCAGCGCGCCCCCGTAGGGGGCAACGCACTGGCCGAATAAGGAGCCGCCTACTATGCCCCCACGCCCCCGCCGCCGCATCGCCGATACCGACCCGCCCGTCGCCTATACCTACCCCGGCGCTGAAAAGGCCAACGCCCCCACCGCCGAAACCGCCCAGCGCCTGACCCCCGCCGCAATGGCCGAGCAGCCCATCCCCCCGGCTACCCCCCCGGCGGCCCCGGCGGAGGAAATCCGCTTCCCCCAATTGTCCTGGCAGCGCGGCGAAACCGGTGACTACGCCGAAACCTACGGCCCGCTGTACGTCCACGACAAGGTATCCCCGGTGGACTTCATCGACACCCTGCTCCGGCTGCCCGACGCCGACGCCGTCGCCTACCAAGGGCAACTGGGCTTCGCCGCCCATAACGGCTGGCGCGACGCCGACGGCCAACCCGCCCCCCACGCCAGCTGGTTCCCCTATCAGTACCGCGGCCACTGGACCAACCGCCTCATCCGCGCCACCGGACAACGGGCTATGGCCAGCCTGCTCCACAAAGACGGTATGCGCGGCCAAGTCGACCTGATCTATATGGATCCCCCCTACAACATCTCTTTCAAGTCCAATTTCCAAGTCGGCGCCGACTCGCCGGAAACCGAAGCCACCATCGACAACCTGCCCTACGACCCCATCGCGGTCAACGCTTTCCGCGACGCCTACCGCAACGGCGTCCATTCCTACCTCGACGGCCTCTACGAACAACTGAAACTGGGCCGCGAACTGCTGACCGACACCGGCAGTTTCATCATGCAAATCGCGCCGGAAAACCTGCACCAGGTTGCCTTGCTGATGGGCGAAGTCTTTAACCCACACAACCACGTGGCTACAATTCCCTACCGTACTGCGAATATGCCGGCATCCCGGCACATAACCGGCATCGGCAATTGGCTGGTGTGGTTTGCCAAAGACATAGATCAAACTAAATCGCGCAAACTGCGTATACAGTATCAAAACCGCCGTGAGACGTTGCAGTACCTCGGAACTGCCGCGAAGATCGCCATCGCTGACGAAGTTGAGCGTAACCTGTCGCGGCAGGAACGCGAAAATCCCGACCTAATACCGGCAAATGCCAAGATATTCACCACTCACGCGCTAGACTCGTCCCACATAAGGGCGGGGCGGAGTGTGCCGTATTATCATCATCCTGACGGACGCCCGTGCGATGAACATAATACCGCTTGGGACGATCATAAATGCACTGAACTATGTGATGTCTCAGAAAATGATTGCCCGCTAGGCAAACAGTGCGGCCCCCAATGCCACGCCAGCATCTACCCGTGTCCAACGGGTAGATGCTGGCGTGTAAGCCTGCGAGGCTTACACTCCATTGCAATGCAGGGGCGTCTGCAAATTGGAAAGAAAGGCGCGTTGCGTTTCATCCGTTATGAGTCGGAAGCGCCGGGCAAGATGATCGATGCGCTCTGGGAAACGGGCGGCATCGTCAGCAACAAGCAATACATCGTTGAAACCCCGGCGCGGGTTCTGGAACGTGTCTTGCTGATGACCACCGACCCCGGCGATCTGGTGCTGGATCTTACTTGCGGCTCCGGGGCCATGCCCATCCAGGCGGAGACTTGGGGCCGGCGCTGGATTGCCTGCGATGTTTCGGCGGTGTCCATCGCCATCGCCCGGGAGCGCATCACCTTGACCACTTACCCCTACCACCTGCTGGTGGACTCGCCGGAGGGCCATCGCCGGGATCACGAACTGGCGATGGCATTGCTGCCGCCGGAGCGGCGCGTTCCCTTTGCGCCGCGGGAATCCTACGGCTACGACCCGGCCTACGAAACCGAGGCGGAAAAGCGGGCCGGCCGCCGGCAGGGATTGGTGCAGGAGCGGCAGATGCGGGTTTCCGCCGCCACCCTGGCCTACGGCGCCGACCCGGTGAAAGACGTCATCTGGCATCCCGACCGCACCGTGCCGGACGGGCGGCGGCGGCGGGTGGCATCGGCCTTCGCCGTGGAATCCGATTCCCCCTACCGCTCCGTGCGCCCCGACGAAGTCCTGAACCGCGAGGCGGCGGCGTCCGCCGTGGACGTGGTCGCCGCCTTGCAGACCGCCGGCTTTACGCTGAACGAGCGCGGCGGCGGCCACGGGAACGACCCCGTAACCGACCGCATCACCGGCAACCTGGAAAAGGCCGGCGTGCTGCAACCCGGCCACGGCCGCTGGCGGGTCGAAAATATGCAGCCGGCCGAGCGGCGGGATTTAACCCACACCGGCGCTCTGGTAACGCCCGACGGCCAGCGGCACAAAGCCCATTTCTACTATGTTATTGACAACCCACCAATCCCACCCTACAATCCCACCGTCAGGGCGGCACAATTGAAGCCTACATCGGCGCCGCAAACGAAGTCATTTCGTCCACCAAATAACCGCCCTGACCATCCCCACCGCCCACCAAAACGGCCAATGCACCCCCGCAGGGGGCAACGCACTGGCCGATGCCTCCTGACCACCCCCACCCCCCGCCGCGGCCAATGCGCCCCCGCAGGGGGCAACGCACTGGCCGAATGCCTCCTGACCACCCCCGCCCCCCGCCGCGGCCAATGCGCCCCCGCAGGGGGCAACGCACTGGCCGAATGCCTCCTGCCCCCCCCCCCCCCGCCCCCCGCCGCGGCCAATGCGCCCCCGCAGGGGGCAACGCACTGGCCGAATGCCTCCTGCCCCCCCCCCCCCCCCGCCCCCCGCCGCGGCCAATGCGCCCCCGCAGGGGGCAACGCATTGGACGAATGCGTGCGCCTAATCAACGTGCGGCCGGTCAAGCGCAACCAGCGCACGCTACGCAACCTGCAATCGGCATTCAAGGGCCGGATTGACGCCCAACGTTGGGCGCAAATGCAAAGCGCCACCACCGGGCCCTTTGACCTACCCGACCCGGGCATCAAAATCGCCGTCAAGGTAATCGACCAAACCGGCACCGAACACATGGCCGTCCTAGACGACCCGCGCGACCCGCAGTGGTACTGAGTTACGCTTTCGCCGGCGATGGCTCCGGATCTTGTGCGGCGGTCGCCGAACGTTTTACGGATGACGGATCTAATGGCAATCAATTGGGCGCGGTAGCTCAAGTGCTGAAACGCCTGGAACTGCTCCGCTACCTATACTTGATTGAAAACAATGACAACTTCCTGTCCCAAGCACACCGTATTGCATTTATCAGCGACGGTCAATTGGCCGTATTCGGCGGCCCATCATGGATCGCGCAAGCTCTCAAAATGGAAATTCAACGCGCCAACGCGAAGTATGGCACCGGATTATAGCGTCCGTTGGTGGCAAGAAAAAGGATTGGTACTTCTTAAAGTTGACCCAGTGGCGTTTCTCACCAAGCGCATCTACTGGCGCTATGTTCACGACATACCTCAAACAGAAAACGCCCTAGTATATCTTGGCGACAGTCTACGTTGCTAACGCACGGCATCAGTAGCGCACAACAAGGGATCAAATTGCCCACTACCAGCCCTGGGACGCTATGCTGAATTCCGTTAATAATGCAGTCACCCTGCCCATAGTCATATACAGCAAGGAAACGGGAGCTATGCGTCCCTCGCGGCGCAGGCCCGAAATCCACCTGCCGCCGGAATCTCCAAAGCGACAGGAGACAAATGAATCTCAAGCCGCCTTCGAGCAAGGTAAACCGGTTTTGTCCGGGTTCGCCATGAAAATAAATTGGGCCACCGTCGAAAGAGAGTGGATCTTTTCCGCCATGGTGTAGGAAATCGAAAAGCGGAACATCGTGATTGATGCGATGAACTACCGGGACGAGGTGCAATACAGCGTAAACAACAACGATAACCCGACAGTCATATACCGCCAACTATTCGGAGGATACCCGCATCCCTGGATCGAAGGACGGAAAGGATACTACCGGCCGCCCCGGCCGGAAAACGAATAAGAAAGCGCGTCAAAACGCAATGTCGACATTCCAAAAATACCGCCAAGAAGCCGTAACCAGCCTGGAACTCATGCTGGGGCTAACGAACAGCCTGATCGTCTGGAACGGCGACGAAGAACCGTTGGCAGCCGAAACCGGGTACGCAGCCAAAGGGACGGCAGCCCTGGAAACCGCCCGCAACCCTGAGAGCAGCGCGGAACAATGGATGGAAGCCGCAGAACTGATCGAGCAATGTTACAATCTAGCGACGAACGCGGAATACGCAGAAATCGAAGACTCCATCGACGAAGACCACACGGAAGCGATAGAAAACTGCTGTGAATGAGCGCGTCAGAAGGCGCTGGAGGCCGGCTGGAAGAGCCGAACCGCGGCCGCGTGACTGGAAGGATTCCGGGAAGGCCGGCAATGACCAGCAGACGAATGGATCAGACGATTTGTACTCCGCCGGCCGAGCAACCCAAACCCGTCCCAGAGTGATAAAATGCGACAAGACGGCTAAAGAGGCGGGAAAAGACCATGACCACCCGGATGGAGCGGATAACCATAGCGTCAGCTCAGGATTTCCTGGACGCGCTGGACCGGCACCCCCAGTTTAAGACGGCGGTGCTCCGGCAACTGCTGACCGAAGCCCTGCTCATGCTCCCGGAAAGGTTCGACCGGTTTGAAGAGAAGTTCGACCGGTTCGAAGCGGAGAACGCCCAAAGGCATGAGCGGACCGAGGCAAGGCTCAAAAACCTCGAAGGCTCCGCCTACGAAGCCAAAATCCACATCAAGCTGATGGCCCGGTGCATCACCCGGCATGGCTTTGAAGACGCCGAAGAAGCCCTGAGCCAAGCCGTCCCCCACTCATCCAAGCTGCAACGAACAGTCAACGCCGCGGTGAGAGAGGGAAGGATCACCCCGGAAGAGCGGGCCGAACTGCTGCTGGCCGACGTCATAATATCCGCGGAACAAAACCGCCACATGGTCGCCGAAGCCTCATTGACCGCCGCCGACCACGACATCACCCGCGCCGCCGCCCGCGCCAAGTCTATGAGATCCGCCACGGGAGGCGAAGTGATCGCCGCGGTAGCCGCCGAAAACATCGACGGCCGACAGAGAGATCTGGCCAAGCAACTTGATGTGGAAGTCATCGTCATACCCGCATAGCGGCGAAGCGAAGCAACCGACGGCGAAAACGAAAGCCCGCCATACCGGATCCACGGATGACGACACAGAGCAAGCCGCCGCCGGCAGGGAAAAGCCCCTCTCGCAAAATGAGAGGGGCTTTTTCTTGCGAAACCGGAAACCGCCCCCCGGGGCCAGGCCACCGGCAAACCACGAGGAGCAAACCGATGCAGCAACCCGGCAGCGTAGCCCGGCAATCCGCAGGCCAAAACCCCATTTCCCGCCCGGATAATCCAAGAAGCCCATTACGCCCGCGCCTTAACCTACGGGCCGCCGCCCGCAAACTGCTGACCTGCCCCGGGCGATGCGGAAGCAAAGGCAATAACGCAGCAGTCCCTCAACCGGCCGCCGCGAAAAGAGAGGGAGGTATGCCCGCAACCGGAACGGAAACGCAGCCCGGCGAAAACCTTTGCCTGGAATGCGGCCACAGCGCCGGAACGACCCGGACCATCAACGGGTTCCGCGTTTTCGCCTGCGCCGCCCCGGGATGACGGCGGCGGACGCCGCCGGAGCCGTGAGAGGCGCGGACTACCGGGAAAAGGCAACTGCCGGACTCCCGAAAGACAAGGACGGCTGAACGCAGCATCCATTTGGGCTCTGTTAAAGTTACTGGGTAGTATAGCGTATAATGGCAACTATGGGGCATCTATGCGGGGCAACCGGCAAGCGCAAAACCGGGCAAGCTTGCCGAACTTGCCGGTCATCCGGCGGGGCGCGGGTTGTCCAGCTTGACGCCCGCGGCAAGCCCGCCCGCCCGCCCAACGGGCAATACCGCCAAGCCACGCCCCACGAAAAGGGCGCCGCGGCGGATCTATATTTTGACGGCGTATCCTACCGCCGGACAGCGAAAAATATGGAGCAGTATTTCGGACGGGAAACCGGACAGATGAGCGTTTACCGCTGGGTTAGGGATTTATCGAAAAAGGCGGATGAGGTATTGCGCCCGATGAAGGTTGATACCGGCCGCGTCTGGGTTGCCGATGAGGTGGTGGTCAGGGTTGGCGGCAAAAATTATTGGCTTTTCAATGTGATGGATTCGCAAACCCGATTCCTGCTGGCGGCGTATCTATCCCCAACCCGCACAACCCGGGCGGCGGCGACCGCGTTGGCAATGGCGCGGCGGCGGTCGAACAACCCGCCCGTCGCGGTCAAGACGGATGGATTGGCATCCTACCGGGATGCGATGCCGCGGGCTTTTCCAACCCATCGGGTGCGACACGTCGTCAGCAAGGGCGTCAAGGCGGATATTAACAACAACCTATCCGAGAGGCTTCAGGGGACGATACGGGATCGGGATAAAACCCTGCGCGGGCTGAAAGCGCGGGATACCGGGCAAGCCTATGTTGACGGGCTGGTTACGCCTTACAACCCGGTCTATTTTCGCCCCTACGAAAGCCTGAAGGGAAAGAAGCCGGCGGAAGCTGCCGGCGCGGAAATCCCTTTGATCGCTGGGAGGATGTGGCGGCGATGCAATCCGGCTAAAGGGGCGGGATATGCGGGAAAATCTGTTGCCGGGGATTGAACTGGTGAACGGCGATTGCGCCGCGGTGTTGCCGGGGTTGCCGCCCGCGGACTTAATCCTCACCTCGCCGCCCTATAACAATCTGCGGGAATATGGCGGATACAACGGCGCTTTTGACTTTGACGCTATCGCCGCGGTTTGTGTCGCCAACCTTGCGCCGGGCGGGGTGCTGGTCTGGGTGGTTGCCGACCAGATCGTTGACGGCGATGTAAGCGGAACGAGTTTCACCCATGCCTTGGGTTTTAAGCGGTTGGGGTTGAAGTTGCATCAGCCGTTGATTTTTTATAAATGGAGTTTGGCGGCGATGATGTTAGTCAATTAAGGCATGACGGGTATAGAATTGTCCCAGAGCATTCCCGCCGCGGCAGCGTCTGGCGATATGCCCCCACCCTAATGACCAGGTGCGATCTGCCGGGCGATCTGCCGTATCGGGAACTCAACGCCCACCCCGCCCGGTTTCCGCCGCCGCTTGCCCGTGACCATATCCTAAGCTGGACCAACCCCGGCGATTTGGTGATTGACCCGATGGCCGGCAGCGACACAACGCTACGGGCGGCGGTGGATTGGGGACGGCGGGCAATCGGGATCGAAATCAACCCAGGGTACTTCGATTTAATCCGGCGGCGGCTGGCGCAATCCATGCTGCCGGTGGAGGGCTAGGCTTGGACTGCCCAGCAAATGTAACAGAGCCGATGTTTAATATCGAGAGTCCGAGTGAATAGCCGGGGTAGTATCGGGAATGGTCGTCAAACCGCTGCCGTTGCGGCGGCGCAACGGCGGGGGTTGGGGGTGTTGGGGTGAGGGGATGTGTGATAATGTTTTGCGGTCGGGGGCCGGGCTTTTGGGGGCCGGTTGCCGGGGCAATCGGGAATTAGGAATGATGGAGGGCCGGAATTATGGCGGAAAGGATTGGTTTCGTGGGGCTGGGAATTATGGGCAAGCCGATGGCGCGTAATCTGCTGAAGGCGGGGTATGCGCTTACGGTGTATGACATTGTGGGCGAGGCGGTGGAGGAAGTGACGGGCGACGGGGCCGCGCCGGCGTCGTCCAGCCGGGAGGTGGCGGAGGCGACCGACCGGATTATCACGATGCTGCCAGATTCGGCGGATTCGGAGGTTGCGATTCTGGGGGCTAACGGAGTGCTGGAGGGGGCGTCGGCGGGAAAAACCATCATTGATATGAGCTCCATCGCACCTTTGGTGTCGCAGCGGATCGCGGCGCGGTGCGCGGAAAAGGGGGTCGAAATGCTGGACGCTCCGGTGAGCGGCGGGGAGCCGGGGGCGATTAACGCGACGCTGGCGATTATGGTGGGGGGGAAGCAGGAGGTTTTTGACCGGAATTATGACCTGCTGAAAACGATGGGCGGGAATGTGGTTCTTACCGGGGATGTGGGCGCCGGCGGGGTGACCAAGCTGGCGAACCAGATTGTGGTTGCCGCCAATATCGAGGCTTTGGCCGAGGCTTTGACCCTGGCGACCAAGGCAGGGGTGGATCCGGAAAAGGTGTTCAATGCCATTCGCGGGGGGCTGGCCGGTAGCGCGGTGATGGAGGCCAAGGCGCCGATGATGCTTTCGCGCAATTTCCGCGCCGGGTTCCGGGTGCGGCTGCATCAGAAGGATTTGCGGAATGTGTTGCAGACGGGGCAGGAGCTGAATGTGCCGCTGCCGGTGACGGCGCTGGTGCAGCAGATGCTGGGGGCGCTGGTTAATGAGGGCGAGGCGGAGGCGGATCATTCGGCGCTGCTGAAGTTTGTCGAGGGGCTGGCCAAGATTGAGGTTAAGGCGGGGGGGTAGGCGGTGGCTTTTCACTATCAACCGCTCACGCCCGCAACGGCATTGACGGGAACGGCGGGGGCGGCCGGGCGTTCCCGCGGTGGGTTGCCGCCGGGCAGGAAACGCTGCCTTTTCCACCGGACGCCCCGCCGTCTTTCCGGCGGTATGCTACAACGCATCAATCAAGGAGGTGATGATATGGGCGCTACCTTTGTGACCGTAGCCATAAGGAACCCGGCAGACTTGGAGCGGGTTTGGGAGGGGGAGTTTCTGGTAGACACGGGGGCGGTAGACTCGTTGGTGCCGAGGCAACACTTGGAAGCGATCGGCATCGTGCCTGTGGCGCAGCGCACTTACGAGCTGGCCGACGGCTCCGATATCCGGCTGGACTTTGGCGGCGGGAAGATAGAGTTTCTTGGGGAATCTACTTTTGGGGATGTCCTATTCGGCCCGGAGGATGTTACGCCGCTTTTGGGACTCACCGCGCTTGAGTCCGTGGGCATTGAGGTGGACCCGCACAACGCGACGCTTAAAAAACTTTCGTCCATTCATTTGCGGGGATACCGGCCGCGCTTCAGGTAACGATCCCAAAGCGCGGATCGGGGGGTTACGGCTCCAGTTCCTTGAACCGCGCATCGCGCCAGTTTAGCGCCGCCCGCAGTCCTTGTTGGGCGGCGATTTCGTTGAATTGGTCTTGTTCGGGGCTGGCGCTGGTGTCGAAAATGGTCATTAGCTCGAGGTTTTGGGCTACGGCGTTGAGGAAGCCCATATTTTCGAGGGCGCGGTTGACGGCGATTTTGGTCATTTTGACGCCTACTTGGGACATCAGACACATCTTGCGGGCTACGCGCTCGCATTCGGGCATTAGCCGGTCGTGGGGGACGACGCGGTTGACTAGGCCGATGCGGGCGGCTTCGTGGGCGTCTACGGTGTCGCCGGTTAGGAGCAGTTCTTTGGCGTGGGCCAGGTTGACGCTGTAGGGGGTGATCAGCAGCGGGGGGCCGAAGCCGGCGCGGATTTCCGGCTCGCCCAGCACGGCGCGGTCGGAGGCGATTTTTACGTCGCAGACCTGGACCAGTTCGCAGGCGCCGCCGAGGGCGTAGCCATTGACCGCGGCGATGACGGGTTTGGATAGACGCCATACTTGCATAAAGGTGTCGATCAGTTCCTGGAGGTGGTTGCGCCAGGCGTCGGGGGGGCCGTCGTGAGGGCTGGGGGAGCCGGGGTCGGGGTTGATGTCGAACCCGGCGGAAAAGGCGCGGCCGGCGCCGGTGATGATGACGGCGCGAACCTCCGGGTCGGCTTCGGCCACCGCCAAGGCTTCCTGTAAATCCGCCACTAGGCCGGAGTTGAGGGCGTTGAGCTTTTCGGGGCGGTTCAAGGTCAGGTAGGCGATGGGTTCCCGGCGTTCATAGATTACGTTTTGGAAAGCCACGAAAGTACACTCCTGCCCCCGCCTCCCGGCGGGGGGCGCTTATGGTGGGGCGGGCGGATTTCCCGGCGCTGGGCGCGGGGGCGCGGCTTGCGCCCCGGCGCGGTTATACGGTCACGGTCGGGTTGGCGCAGTTGGGTTGTTGTTACTGCCGGGGGGATTTGGTGATTTCGATGCTTTCGATGGTTACGGGGCGGAGGGGGGCGTCCCGGGCGTTGGTTTCGATGCGGGAAATGGCGTTTACTACCGACTGGCCCTCGGTGATTTCGCCGAAAATGGTGTGGTTGCCGTTGAGGTGGGGGGTGGGGACGGTGGTTATGAAAAATTGGCTGCCGTTGGTGTTGGGGCCGGAATTGGCCATTGCCAGCTTGCCGGGGGAGTCGAATACCAGACCGGGGACGATTTCATCCTGGAAGCGATAGCCGGGGCTGCCGGCGCCGGTGCCGGTGGGGTCGCCGCCCTGGATCATAAAGTTTTCGATGACGCGGTGGAAAATCAGCCCGTCGTAAAAGCCCTGCTGGGCCAGAAAGACGAAGTTGTTGACGGTTAGGGGGGCCTGGGTTGCCAGCAGGCGCACGCGGAAGTTGCCCTGGTTGGTGCGGAAGTCGGCGTGATAGTCGGATTCCGGGTCCAGCGTCATAGCCGGCGGAGCGGTGTAGGAACGGGGGGCGGCGCCGCGGGAGCTGATGGTGGCCGTGGGCCGCGGGGTAGGGGTGTCGGCCCGGGGCGTGGCGTCGGGGGCGGGGGATTCGGCGGCGGCGGTGGCTTCGGGGGTGCCGGGGGCGGGGGTTTCCTCGGACTCCGAGGTTTGCAGCACGCATCCCAGCAGGGTTAGCAGGGTTAGCAGCAGGGCGATCAGTGTCAGCGCTTTCATAGTTTGCGTATCCGTTGCGTGTTGGGGTTTCGGGTTATTCGGTTCGGCTTGGGGCCGGGGCGTCATTCTTGGGCGGCTGATTTACGAATCGGGGGATGGGCGGAAGTGGGATATGTCGGTCAGGGCGCCGGTTCTTTGGGCGGTCCAGACGGGTTGGACCGGGATGCCGGTGCGGACGGCGGCGGGGGTAATATCGCCGAGGCGGTGCAGGAGTCCGCCGCGGATGCCCGGCCATTGGATCAGGGCCACTATTTGCGGCGGGGTTAGGGGCTGGCCGTCCAGGTCCTGGTGCAGGATGGTGTAGGTGGCTACGCGGCCGGGGCCGGTTATTTCAATCCAGTTATCGCCGGTTTCCTGAAAGCAGCGCTCGCAGTACATCTTGGGGGGGAGGAGGGCGGTGTCGCAATGGGCGCAGGGGGCGGCGAGGATGCGGGCTTCGTCGCGCAGGGCGCGGAAAAAGCGGTCGCCGGCTACGCCGAGGGTGTAGCGGTGATGGATGGGGATGGTTCCCGGCACTTGCCGCATAGCTTGGGGTTGTGCGATTTTGTCCAGCATTCCGTTGGTCTCCTGGCGTCCGTGCCGGGGTTTCCGGCGGATGGGCGTTTATATAATACACAATGGGGCTAGTCGGCGCAGGGGTTTACGGGGCGGGTAGGTTGGGCTTGAATTGGGCTTGCCGGGTGGGGTCGCTTAGTTCGCCGCTGAAGGCGTGTTTGGTGACCGCCGATGGTTGGGCGTCGCCTTTGAGGGCCATCCGGCATAGCAGGTTGGCGTCCAGTCGCACGGCGGCGGCGCGGGTGTGGGGGGCCAGGGCGGCGCAGATTTGCCGGGCCAGGCGTTGGGGGCGTTGCAGGCGGCGGGATAGTAGGTTTACCAGTTGGGGCAGATCGACCGGGAGGTTGCCGTTGGGGGCCGTTGGGCCGGGCAGGTAGCCGATATGGGCTATGCCGTGAAAGGGCAACAGGTGCTTTTCGCAGGCGCTGATGTAGGGTAGGCCGGGCATAGCGACCAGCCCGTTATCGGCGGCGGCGCCGCCGGGGGGGATGCGGGTTTCCGGCAGCAGGGCGGCGGCGGCGGGCAGGCGGGTTTCCGGCAATAGGGCGGCGGCGGCGTTTTGGCGGTAGCCGGAAAATAGGGCATCCCAGACCTGCACTACGCGGCGGGGGGTGTCTTGGAGTCGGGGGCGGTTGGGGTTTTCGCCGATTTGTTGCAGCATACGGGTAACGGTGTTTTCGGCATCCTCGGCCAGTTCGGAGCCTTCCCACGGGAATACGATCCAATCGGCGTTTTGTTTGATGATCAGGGGTTCCAGGTCCAGACGGCAGTTTTCGCGGACCCAGCGGGCGGTGCGGCCGCTGTCGATGAGGTCGTCCACGGCGATGGTGGCATCGCTCCAGTGGGCGGTGATGCTGGTGTTGTGGCGGCTGCGGAGCAGAGCGGCGACGACGCTGCCGCCGCGGGGGACGCCCCAGCAACGGCTGCCGCGGGGCAGGCGGGCGGCGAGGTCGTCGGTCAGGCGGTCGATGTCATCCCAAGTTAGGTTTTTTATTTGCAAGGGGCCCCCGTCATCGCGATAGATCTGGCAACGGCGCGCCTAGTCCGTGGGGCGGAAATATAGGATGTCGGTGATGGAGCCCTCGCGGGATTCGCCGGGTTTCCATACCGCCTGCACCGGGGTGCCCATGCGGAGGCGGGATTGGATTTGCTCCAGGGTGTCGCCGGATTCGCCCATTTTGTGGAGGATGGACATTCCGGGGCTGGCGCCGTCAATTTCGATGACCGCCGGGATTTCGGGGGTGCGGCGGCGGGAGGCGTCCCAATTTACGTAGGAAATGGAAAAGGTGTTGATCCGTCCGGTGTCTTGGAGTTCCACCCATTGGTCCAGGGGGCGGAAGCAGAGTTCGCAGAAGCCGCGGGGGGGAACCAGGGTGCGGCGGCATTGGGGGCAACGGACGCCGAGGATTTTGCCGCGGCGGAAGCCGTCAAGGTAGCGGCTCATGGCGGCGCCGGCGTCCCAGTGGTAGTCGGCTTTTACCGCCCATTGGGTTGCCAGTACGCCGCCGCTGAAGGCGGAATCGGTTAGGGATGTGCCGCGGAATTGGCGCATTTTTCTTTCCTGTATCGGTTTTTTGGCGGGTTAGGGTTTTGGCGGGATTGGGTTTATTTGCCCATTACGACGACGGTGCCAACCTGCATTAGGTCGCCCCAGGCTTGGGCCAGGCCGCGGCGGATTTCGCGCTTTACTTGGCGGGGGCCGGCCTGGCCCTGGAGCTGCCAGTAGATTTCGGCGCATTTCATCATACCGGCGGCGGCGATGGGGTTGCCTACGCCGAGGAGTCCGCCGGAGGGGCTGGCGGGTATGCCGGTGGTGGTGTCCCGATCCCAGAACCCCTGCTCCAGGAGTTGGGGGGCCTGGCCTTTGTCGGCGAGCATCAAGCCCTCCAGGTGGTGAAGTTCTTTGTAGGCGAAGGGGTCGTAGGGTTCGGCGATGTGGATCTCGCGGCGGGGGTCGGTGATGCCGGCCATTTCGTAGGCCATACGGGCGGCTTTTTCCAAGTAGCGGGGATAGTAGAGGTCGCGGTTGGTCCAGTAGGAGGTATCGAGGTTCCAGCCGATGCCCTCGATCCAGACCGGGGGCTTGCTGAGGCGGCGGGCGAAACGCTCCGAGGCCAATACCATCGCGCCGCCGCCGTCGCTTACGGGGGAGACCATAAGGCGCTGGACGGGCCACGCCATAATTTCGGAGTCGAGGATGTCCTGGATGTCGAGGTCGGCGGCTACGCCGGATTGGGCCGAGGGGTGGTCCAGGCCGTTGCGCTTGTTTTTCTGGGCGACGCGGGCGAAGGTTTCCATGGGGATGCCGTAGGTTTGCATATAGCGGTTCATTTCGAGGGAGAAGATCCAGAGCAGGTTGACGCCGAGAGGCCGCTCGGTGAATTGGTCGTAGATGGCGTTGAAGCAGCCTTGCGGATGGGGGAGGGCGGGGGACATTTTTTCCTCGGCGACGACCAGGCAGGTGTCGAAGTGGCCGCTGGCGATGTGATACCAGCCGGTGACCAGTCCGAAAACGCCGGAGCCGCCGCCGACGTAGGTTCGCATATAGGGTTTGCCCCAGGCGCCGGCGCCGTCGGCCAGGTATTCGCCGTTCATGTGGACGCCGTCAAAGGCTTCGGGGGCGGTGACGGATACGACGCAGTCGATGTCGGCGATGGTCAGGCCGGCGTCGTCGAGGGCGGCGGCGGCGCCCTCAAAGGCGAGTTCTTTGGAGGTTTCTTGGGCGCGGCGCATAAATTTGGTCAGGCCGGCGCCGAGGATGGCGACTTTGTTTTGGTAGGGCATTGCGGTTAAACCTCTTTGGACTAAACCTCTACGGACACGGCGCGAACCAGGTTGGCGGCGTCGGTCGTTTCGTCGGGAATTGGGCGGCCGTCCTCAATCAGCACGGACAGGTACAATTCGATGGCTTCTTTGGCGTTGGACAAGGTTTCCGGCAGGGTTCGGCCGTCGGTGAAGCACCCCGGCAAGGCGGGGACTGCGGCCCAATAGGCGACTTCGCCGGGTTCGCCGCGCCCGATGATCACGGTGTACGTTAGGTTCATGGCCTCACCTACGGTTGCGTTTCCATTGACGGGGTTATGCCCGCCGCGGCGCCGGGGGCAACGCATTTGGCACGCGATTCTGGTTTGGCGGGGCATTTGGATTAGACCTCAACCGTTACGGAAGCTGTCATGCTGATGATTTCGTCGGTTTCCTCGGGCAGCGGCAGGCCGTCGTCCAGCAGGCTCTGGAGGTAGACTGCTACCGCTTCTTTGGCGTTGCAGATGGCTTGTTCCACGGTTTCGCCCTCGGTAAAGCAGCCGGGCAAGGTTGGAACCTCGACGCAGTAGCCGCCCTCGTCGGGCTGGCCGGGGGTGAGTATGATGGTATATTTTCTTTTTGTCATATTATTTCCTAGAGCAAGGCATCAAATTCTTGGATGCTTATTTCGGCCTCCCGCAGGATTCGGAGCAGGGTGCTTTTCCTCACCGGCCGGGAATGAACCGGGATATTTACCCGGCGCCCGGGCCGCTGCGGGTGGGTCATTAGGTGGTGGGAGCCGCGTATTCGCCGGACTTGCCAGCCGGCGCGGCGTAGGGCGCGGATTACTCGGGCGCCGTTGATTTGGGGCAGGCGTTGTGTTCCCATTGGCGGCGGTCATTCCGCCGGCCCCGGCCTAGGGACGGCGATTTTGTTTTGGCTGGGCATTGGATTAGACCTCGATGGTTACGGCGGTGATTAGACTGCCGGTGCCGGAGTCGCCATCCGGCACGGGAATGCCGCAGTCTTGGAGACTCAAGACATACCCCTCGATGACTTCTTTGGCGTTGGCCATGGCTTCCTCTAGGGTGTCGCCCTCGGTGATGCAGCCGGGCAAGGCGGGGACTCGGACGTAGTAGCCGCCCTCGTCGGGTTCGCCGGGGGTTAGGAGGATGGTGTAGGTTTTGTTCATATCGGCCTCTATAACAAATCGGTGAATTCCCGGATGCTTAAGTTGGCGAGGGTTAAAATACCGGCTAGGGTTCCGGGTCTAACCGGCCTGCTGTGAACCGGCACGGGTATCAGTCGGCCGGGCCGTTGCGGGTGGGTCATTAGGTGGTGGGAGCCGCGTATTCGCTGGACTTGCCATCCGGCGCGGCGGAGGGCGCGGACTACTCTGGCGCCGTTTACTTGCGGCGGGCGTTGGGTTCCCATTGGCGGCGGTCATTCCGCCGGCTCCGGCCCCGGGGCGGCGATTTTGTTTTGGCGGGGCATTTGGATTAGACCTCTACGGTTACGGCGGTGATGAAATGTTTGGTTCTGTCTCCTTCATCCGGGATGGGTATGCCGCGGTCGGCCAGGCTTAGGAGATAGCCTTCGACCGCTTCTTTGGCGTTGCCAATGGCTTCCTCCAGGGTATCCCCTTCGGTGATGCATCCGGGCAAGGCAGGGACTCGGACATAGTAGCCGCCTTCATCGGATTCGCCGGGGATTAAAATTATGGTGTAGGTGTGCTGCATTGGCTAAACCTCTACGGATACGGATGCTATCATACTGCCGGTGACCAGCGTTTCGTCGGGTATGGGGATTTCCCGGTCGATCAGGCTCAGGATGTATCCCTCGATGGCTTCTTTGGCGTTGGCTAGGGCGTCTTCTACGGTTTCGCCGTCGGTTACGCAGCCCGGCAAGGTGGGGACTTTGACCCAGTAGCCGCCCTCTTCGGTTTCGCAGGGGGTGATCCAGATGGTGTAGGTTTTGTTCATTGCCGGGCTCCGGTTAGGGGACGGACAGGATGGCTACGGCGCCGGTGGCGGTGGGTAGGCCGCGCCAGGATTGGGCTAGGGCGGTTTTGGCGCCGGGGATTTGATGCTGGCCGGCGGTTTGGCGTAGTTGTAGCACTGTCTCTAGTACGCTGCGGAGGCCGGTGGCGTCGTGGGCTGCGCCGCCGCCTTGGGCGCCGCCGGAGGGGTTTACCGGGAGGGGGCCGTTGGGGGCGAAGGCGCCTTGTTCCAGCATCCGGCCGGATTGGCCGGGGGGGGCTAGGTTCAGGGCTTCTAGGTGCTGGAGTTGCTTGTAGGCAAAGGTGTCGTCGATTTCGGCGAGGTCGATTTCGGCGGCGGGGTCGCTGATGCCGGCCATCCGGTAGGCGCGGGCGGCGGCTTGTTGGGCGTAGGCGGCGCGGGAAAGGTCGCGCTCCTCGATGTTGGGGGTGTCCTGGCTCCAGCCGATGCCGCGGAGGTATACGGGTTTGCCGGATACCCGGGGCAGGATGGATTCGCGGGCGGCTACCAGCACGATGGCGCCGTCGGATAGCGCGGCGGCTTCGGCCCGCTTCAGGGGTTCGGCTTCGGGGGGCGATGCCATGATGTCGGCGACGGTCAGGCGGGCGGGGTAGGCGGCCAGGGGGTTGTCCAGCGCCGCCGCCCGGTTGCGGACGACTACCGCGGCGGCCTGCGCCTCGGTGTTGCCGGTGGCTTCGAGAAAGCGGCGCATTTCCAGTCCGGCGATGAACCGGGGGGGAAAGGCCAGGGGGCGGACGAATACCGGGTCGAGGGCGAAGGCTTCGATGTGGGCCGGATGGTCGATGTTGGACGCTTTGCTGTGGGCTTCGATGACGGCGATGTCCAGTTGGCCGGTTTGGAGTTGCATTACCAGCGAGGCGAGGCCGGTTATGCCGTCGGAGGTTACGGTATGGACGGGTTTTAGGACTGCGCCTAGCTGGTCGGGGACGTATTCGTCGGCGATGGCGGTGCCTTCGACGTAGTCCTCGGTTACGGAGACGAAGGTTGATACGTTGTCGGGGGTGATTCCGGCGTCGTGGTAGGCTTTTACGGCGGCCTCGAAAATCATTTCCCGGTAGGAAACGTCGGGGGTGACCGCGCGAAAGGGGGTGTATCCCGCCCCGATGATGGCTACCCGCTCAAACATAGGCCCTCTAGCGTTTCGGCGTTGGCGTCCGGCGGCGCGGTTTGGGTTGCGCCGGGGGATGCGCTTTTTGTTGCCCAAGAATATACCAGAAAAGGCGGCGGCAATACAAAACGGGCGGGGCGGGATCTGCGGGCGGCTTAGCAATCGTTGTAATCCGGCCAGTCGGTAGGGGGTTCGGGGGGTTGGCGGCGTTGGCGGAGGCGGGAGTAGATGAAGCGGAATCCGGCGGCGGCGAGGGCCAGCAGGGCTACTCCGGCCAGCAGCCAGGCGTCGGCGAATAGAAAGGGCGATGGCGTTCCCGGCGGCGGCGCCGGGGCGGGCGTGGCGCGGGGGCGTTCCGGGGCTACGGTGAGGATGCGCTCGGGGGTTACGATGATCACCTGGTTGGCTTGGGGGGGTAACGGGGTGGCGGGCGGCGCGGGGGTGGCGGCGGGTGACGGGGTGACGGCGGGGGGCGGGGTGGTTGACGGCGGCGGCGGCACGGGGGTGTCGGTTGGCGGGGGTGTTGCCGTTGGCGTTGGCGGGGGCGTTGCCGTTGGAGCGAGGGTGGGCGACGGGGTGGGGGTAGGCATTGGGGTGGCGGCGGGGGGTGTGGGGCGGCCGGCCCAGCGGGCGTCCAGGCCGTCGGTGTTGAAGCCGTATACGTTAAGCAGGGCGTGGTCGGTGGTGTTGCCGGCCTGGAGTTGGGTTAGCAAGCGGTGGAAGTCGGCGGGGCCGTGCTGTTCGATCAGCCAGGCTACTACGCTGGCGGCTTTGTAGTAGAACAGGGGGATGGTTTGGGGGGTGCCGGATACGCGGCTCATGGCGCGGAGGGGCGGGGTGCGCTCGCTTAGGCTGCGGCTGCCGCGGATTTGGGCGTTGGGTTCGACGTAGGAGGCGAAGCCCTCGTCCAGCCAGGCGGGGAGGTCGGGGGCGCCGGGGCCGAGGGCGTCTCGCAGCATCAGGTGGGCGGATTCGTGGGTTATGATGCGGCGGTCGAGGCCCTGGCCGATGAATACGCCCTGATCGGGGAAAGCGTATCCGGCGAAAGTGCCTTGCTCGGTGGTGGCCTGGCTTTGGACGGGGAAGGCGGCGTTGGCGTCGGCGTAGCGGTTATAGATTACGCCCTTGAAAGTTTGGCCGGGCTGCCATTGCAACAGATCCGCCACTCGTTGCAGGTCTTGGCGTATTTCTTGGGCGGCGGATGATATGCGGGTGTCGCTTAGGTCGTGGTAGAGCAGTTCGAGGGGGCCGATTTGGATGCGGCGCCAGTTGAAGCGCTGGTCGAGGTATTCGATGGCTGCGGGTTGGGTTTGGACGGCGTTGCCCCGGTTGTCGCGGATCAGGAAGTAGTATTCTATATCGACGCCGGGGGCGAGATAGACGGATTGGCGGCCGGGGATGGATTGGGCGGCGGTTATTTGGGGGCCGGGCTGGAAGTCGGCGTAGGCGTAGCCCCAAGTCCGGGAACCGGCGGGGCGGAAAAACACTTTTACCTCGACGATTTCGGCTTGGGATTGGGCGGTCAGGGTTAGGCGGACGCCGTCGGGGAAGTTGATTTGCTGGCGGGTTTCGGTTACTTGGATGGCGCCGGCCGCGGTTTGGGCGCGGCCGGGGATGGGCAAGGATGCCAGTAACAAAATTAGGGTTAGGAGGGTTAGCAGGGGGCGTTTGGGTAGGGTTCGGGGCGCGGGATGGTTGGTTGGCGGCAATGGTGGCACCCCCACCCTGGCCCTCCCTTTTAGGGGGAGGGGATTTTGGTTTTGCGGTGATTATACGCCGGGTTGGGGGTTGGCGGGGTTGGGTTTTGGGTGGTTTGGCGGGTTGGCGCTGCTTGATGGGGCGGCGATGGGGGGATAGCGCGAAAGCCCGTTGCGGGGCGTCTTGCTGGCCGCAACGGGCTTGGCGCATCTCTTTTCCGCCGCTTAACGCGCGGGGCGTTTAGCGGTTGGCGGATTGGGATGCGTAGGTTGCCCTTTGCCTGGTGGGCAATGGGCGGTTTTTGGGATCCGGTGGTTTCCGTAAGGTTTTAGGGCGGCATTATACGCTCCTGGTCGTTAATACGGGTTGGCCCCGGTTGGGGTTTCCCGTTGGATCGGTTTTCGGGGTTTTCCTGATTGGGTTGCCTTTGCTGGGGTTTTCCTGATTGGGTTGCCTTTGCCGGGGTTTCCTTTTGGGGTTGCCATTTGGTTGCCTCTTGGGTTGAATTTTTAAGCTAGCCGCCGCCGGCTGCGGCTACCTTCCGTTCGTCGCCACACCACACCACACCCCCCACACGCACCCCCCACATCCGCCCCGCCTGTCATCCCTTATATGACCGCGCTGGGGATGGAGCCCCGGAGGCCACCCCCCCGCGGGACATCCTTTGACACGGTCAGGATTAGGGCGGTTCCGCAGGTCATCCTTCGCTTAGCCCGGGATGGATCCCCGGAGGCCACCCCCCCGCGGGACATCCTTTTGAGCAGGCTTGGGACTAATGCGGGGCGGCCACACCACACCACCACAAGTCCGGACACACACACACCACACGACTGCCTGTCTTTATCCCGGCCGGGACTTTACCCCGTAGCTCCCCCCATTCTGCGCTGTCCGGGGGAATGAGGTTTTGGCATTGGGGTTATTGTAGAACGTTAGTTTGGGGGTTGTCAAGGGGTTGGGTGGGGGGATTTTGGGATTGGGGGGGGTTGGGGGCGATGGGGATTTGGGGGGACGCCCAATTCATCCTTCGACAAGCTCAGGATGAATTGGGTGGGGGGAGGGGATTTGTTGCTTAGGGGGAGCGCGCCCTAATGTTTGCCGGATTCGGGCGTTTCTTGACGCCGCGTTGAATTGCTGTAACACTAGCCGTAGCTTGTGAGGAAAATCAGCTTGGGGTATGGGGGCGAAATGGCTAAGTTTGTTCGGGTTTATACCGGGGAGGATGGGCAGTCGGTGATTGAGGAGCGGGATTTTGAGATGCAGGGTTTCGTGGATACCGAGGGGGCGCATGGGCTTTCGACGCCGGTGATCAACACGCCCGGCATAACCTTCCGGCTGTATGAACCGGGCTATTTTCTTGACTTTCATACCGCGCCGCGCCGCCAGTACAGCATCACGCTCACCGGGGAGATTGAGGTTGGGACGCCCGATGGCACGATCAAGCGCTACGGCCCCGGCACGGTGTTGATGGCGGAGGATCTTACCGGCGGCGGCCACTCTACCCGCGTGGTGGGCGACGAACCCCGTTTCGCCATCATTATACCGCTGTCGGATTAGGGGATGGACGGGGAAAGTTGCGGCGCGATTTCGGCTAAGGGGGATAAGGGCAATGACCGCATACTCCGGGTTGAACGGGGAATTTAACCCCACGGTGCCCACGCGGGTGATATTCGGGCAAGGCAAGGCGGACGGATTGGGGCGGGAGGTGGCGGAATTGGGCGGGCGGCGGGCGCTGGCGCTGTCGGGGCGGGCCGCGGCGGAACAGTCGGACGTGGTGCGCCGGACGCAGGATGCTTTGGGCGATGGGTGCGTGGGGGTGTACTCCGGGTTGACGCAGCGGGCGCCGCTGGCGTCGGCGGTGGAGGCGGCCAACTTGGCGGTGTCCCTGGGCGCGGATACGCTGGTGGGGGTGGGCGGCAGCACCATATCCGACGCCGCCCGGATGATTGCGGTTCTGATGGCGGAGGGCATCGATTCCGTTGACGAATTGCGGGAACTGGGACGGGGCCAGGATATGATGCTGCGTCCCAACCTGGAGGGCAAGCCGTTGCCGTTGCAGGTGTCCATCCCTACCACTCTGTCGGCGGGGGAGTTCAATATGGGCGGCGGGAATGTGCTGGACGATGCGGCGGGTCACAAGATCCGGGTAAGCCATCCGCGGCTTTATGCCGACTTGATAGTTTTGGATCCCGAAATGGCCGCGGCAACCCCGGAATGGCTGTGGGTGTCCACCGGGGTCAAGGCGCTTGACCACTGCATTGAGCGGCTGTATTGCCGGGGCGGCCAGCCGGCGATCGATGCGCCGGTGCTGTGGGCCGCCGAAACTTTGTTTCGCGCCCTGCCGCTTTCGCGGCGGCCTGATGCCGATGCGCGGTTGCAATGCTTGGTGGCGGCTTGGATGTCTATGATGGGGGCGCCCAACTTTGCCGTGGGGCTTAGCCATGCTATCGGCCATGTGGTGGGGGTCAAATATGCGGTCGGGCATGGCTATACCTCCTGCGTAACGCAGCCCTATGTTATGGAATACAACCGGCCGGCGTCTGCGGCGAAGCAGGCGCTGCTGGCCCGCGCCGCCGGGTGCGACATTGCCGGGATGAGCGATGAGGCGGCGGCCGGGCTGGCGGCCCGGGCGGTGGATGATTTCATCGTGGGTCTGGGGATGCCCCATCGTTTGCGGGATTTGGAAATTCCTGAACGGGACTTGCCGGAGATCGCGGCGCAAACGTTGTCGGACCGCGGCTGCCGGAGCAACGCCATCCCGATCACGGAGGCGGCGCAGGTTATGGAAGTTTTGCGCCGGGCGTGGTGAACCCGAACCCTATTCGCGCCAAACCGGAGGTAATGTATGACATCGCACGAAATGACGCCGCATGAGTATATGGAAAAGGCCAATCGGCACTTCGAGGTTGGCGACAAGCGGCAGGGCAGCAAGTGCGTGTGGTTGGCCGTATGGAACGCTCTGGCTGCCATCGCGGGGCAGCGCGGTTTGCCTTTTCGCGATGAGAAGGACGCTTTTGAGTTGGTGGTGAAGTTGGATCGGGAAGACGGATATACCCGCGAACAGATAGGCAACTATGCGGTGGCTGAGGAATTTCTGGACAATTCGCGGGAAGTTTGGGAAGAAACGAATTTCGACCTGTCGCTTTACCATTGGGATGATGACGGATTTGAGATGTGTTTGCCCATAGCGGAAGAGTTCGTTGATTACCTGGTCAAGAAAGCAGGAAAGGATGCCTCCAACAGTGACTTACGATGAACATATAGCTCAGGTCAACAGATTTATCAGCGATTCATTCGTGCTGAGGCAACAGGGCTCCGGGATGCTGGCTGCGGAATCGGTGTGGGGCGCCGCGATTCAGGCGATGGCAGTTATAGACCACGCTTTAACACCGGGCAGCCGAAGGCATCCGCAGCAAGAGAGATTTATCATCGGCTTGTCGCAACAGGATAGCTTGACACTTGAACTTATACGAGGATTCAGAGTCGTCAAGAGCCGGTTGCACAATCACTTTTATACTGGACGGCTGAACGCTTGGCAATTCGATGAGTATATGGAAAATGGCAGTGTCTTTGTTCGTCAATTGCTGGACATTGCGGAACGGATTCGCAATCCCGGATAGCGGATTGTCAAATCAGTAATGCAGGCGGCGTGGGATGCCGCGAAGGAGATGATGCTATGAAATACGGATTCACTTTGCCTGGCCGCGGCCCGCTGGCGACCCCGGAAACTTTGGGGCGGATTGCCCGGCGGGGCGAGGAATTGGGTTATGATGCGCTGTTTACCGGCGACCATATCTTGGTGCCGCGGAACATTGCTTCGCCCTATCCCTACACCGAGGGCGGGGAGTTTCCTGGCAGCCCGTCGGGGGAGTCGATGGAGCAGTTGACGCTGCTGGCGTTTCTGGCCGGGCAGACCTCCCGCATCCGGCTGGTGACCAGCGTCATTATCGTTCCCCATCGCAATCCGCTGGTGGCGGCGAAAGCTCTGGCGACGCTGGATGTGCTGTCGGGCGGGCGGCTGGTGGTGGGCGTGGGGGTGGGGTGGATGCGCGAGGAGTTCGAGGCTCTGGGGCTGCCGCCTTTTGAGGAACGCGGCGCGGTCACCGATGAATATATCCGGGCTTTCAAGGAATTGTGGACCAGCGATGATCCGCATTTTGAGGGCAAGTACGTTAGCTTTGACAACATCAGTTTCCGGCCCAAGCCGGCGCAGAAGCCGCATCCGCCGATATGGGTGGGCGGCGAGAGCCGTCCCGCCCTGCGCCGCACCGCGGAATTGGCCGATGGCTGGTATCCGCTGGGCTCCAATCCCACTTTCCCGATGGGGACGCCGCGACAGTTGGCTGCCGGACTGGAGCGTCTGGCCGCCTATGCCCGCCGCTTCGGGCGCGACCCGGCGGAAATCGAAACGATCTACCGCACCCACCAGTTCGATTTGCAAGATGCCCCGGCGGGCGATGACCGCTTGCCATTCGTGGGCGATGCCGCGCAGATCGCCGCGGATGTGCGGGAGTATGCGGCGATGGGCGTGGGGTCGCTGGTGCTGGATTTCCTGCGGCAGACGGAGGATTTGGATACGATGCTGGGGCGGATGGAGCGGTTTGCGGGGGAGGTTTGGGGGCGGGTGTAGGGAATGCTTGCGTTGGGCGTAAGGGCGCAGGTTATTCGCCCTTACGCCTTTATCGAACATTGCAGGGAGACAACATAAAACACAGGAGAGGGAAATTCATGCAGTACCATATTCGCGCGGGAACTATGGATGAGCTCAAGCGGGATTCGGGTGACTGGCTTTTCGTTGATGTCGGGTTTTCAACAAAAAAGAAGTCGTGCGGCGTTCTGAAAAAATGAAGAGTGTACCATGAAGAAGACTTTCGGTAGCTTGGTGAAGTTCATAATCAAGGAATCTCAGATTTCTGGACAACCTCTGAGCTTGCTTCTTGAGGCTCCGCTATCAGTCGCATTTAATAATGATGGGAACCCAACTCACCGCTCTACTGACAGAGAACCTGGTGAAACGCCGCGAGACTGGTGGTATAACTCTGGTGCATCTATGCTTGTTGCTAGCGGGCATCTGCTGCGCAGAGTGAAAGATTGTGGAGTTAGGCGGGAAGTGAGGTTGTTTGAGGGGTTTGTGTCTTTCAAGTCTGCCGGGCAGGTATCGGATCATGAGGCGGACGTGTCTAGGCTTCGGTGCGCTGCATGGGATCCGATGCAGAAATTTGTTACCTGCCGAGACAAGTTGAAGGCGCCAGGCAGGGAGTCGGATACGCTTGAATCTGCGTTCAAGTTCGCGGGAATGGATTTCGGGTTGCCTCCTGTCGTGAAAGGGTGCGGCATTGAGGGTTGCAATCACGCAGTCTAGCCTACTACCGAAAATCCTGCCGGTACAGCGCATACAGCCGCGCCAAATGCGCTTCCGGGATTGGCGGTAGGGCTGGGCAGCGGGCGATTTCGTCGGCCTCTGCTGTGTTTTTTATGCCGGGGACTGTGGTGTGTAGGTTGGGGTTCATTAGGCAGAATACCATTGCTGCTTGCGATAGCGTTGTTATGGGGGGTTCTAGGAGGAAGTTCAGCTTGGCGGCTTTTTGGAGGTCGGCTTGCATTAGCGTGTCGTCGGGGGCGGGGGGGCGGTCTAGGGATGGGGTTAGGGCGCCGGCGGCGTGGGAGCGGATGCCGATTATGCCCATATTCAGGCTTTTTGCCAGTGGTATGATTTGCCCGTTGTCGAATATGGCGGCGCCGGGCGGGGGCGGTTCTTGGGCGGTGCGGTTCAGCAGGTTGTAGTAGGCTAGGACGGTGTCGTACTCGCCGCTTTCTATTATCCGCCGCATGGTTGGCACGTGGTGATCCATGGCCGACAGGCCGATGTAGCGGGTTTTGCCGGCTTGTTGCATTTCCCGGTAGGCGGCCAGTACCGGGCCGAGGGCGTCGTCGGCCGACAGGGAGTTGGCGGTTTCGCCGCGATGCTGGGTGAAACGGTTGTGAACGTGCAGGATGTCTACGGAATCCCGCCGCAGCCGGGAGAGGCTGGCGTCTACGGAGCGGCGCACCGCGCCGGCCGGGTCGTCCATTTCGTCGGCCCGCAAGCGGACTTTGGTGGCGATTATCACCGGCTCGCGGCGGCCCTGTAGCGCCTGGCCCAAGGTTTCCTCGGCTTTGCCGTCGCCGTAGGCCGGGGCTACGTCAAAGAAGGTGATGCCCAAGTCCAGCGCTCGATGTACGGAGCGGATGGCTTCCGCTTCGGTGGTTGGCCCCCAGACTTGCCCGATGCCGCCGCCGCCGAATCCGGCGCGGGAAACGGTTAGGCCGGTGCGGCCTAGAGTGGCGTATTCCATAAGGTTAATCCCCTCTTTCCATTGCCGCCGGCGAAAGCCTTTGGCAAGTGATGATGTAGGCGCGGCGTATTTCTTGGTCGAATAGCTCCACGTCGATTAACTCAACCAGGCCGTGTTCGATTTCCAGCGCATCGTGAATTGGCGCCAGGCCGGGGGCATTGGGGGCCAATAATGCGCTGCGGGGAGACTTCCACCATTGTTCCAATTGCAGCACTTTGGCGATGCCGTTGGAAAAGGCTTTGCGGGCGGGGTGGTGGTAGGCGGTTGACCACGGGGCCGCCGCGGTCACTGCCCATTCGCCGCCGGACTCGATATGATAATCGTAAGCGGTCAGCAAGAACCCAAAGAATATGAACGGGCCATATTCCTCGGAAAATTGGCGCTCGAATTTAACCAAACCTTCAATGGTCGACTTGTGATTAACAAGGATCGGCCTCACAATGCCCCCAATAGCCGCTCGGCGGCGGGAATCATTACCGCGGCGGGCGGCAACTCAGCGTCGGCGCCGGCCGGGGCGTAACGGAGTTCGGGGCGCCATTTGGACACCGTTGCCCAATCTTGTCGCATACCGCTTAAGATGCGGTTGCGAACCCCGGAAAGGTTCAGCAGCACATCGAGGTCGTGGGTTCGGAATGAACGGTAATCCGCCGCTTCCCGCCCCATGTCCGGGAATCGGGTCCAGCCTAAAGTTTCGCAGATCCGCGCTTTCAACGCCAACTCTACGGCGTAGCCGCATAGGTAAATCGCGCCTTCGTTCCTTCCTGCGGACAGCAGGGCGCGGGCGTCATCCATCCGCGCTACGGATAGCGTACGCAGCGTTTCTACACTCGGCAAGCTACGCCTCAACCGGCTTCAATGATTACCCCGCGGCGTGCTAGGCCGCGGCGTCGCCCTCGGCTAGCTGGAAGTGGATGCCGTGGGCGCTGGCGGTTTCGATGTTTAGCGTTTGGTAGCCGAAGGGGCTTACCGCTGGGCCGTCGCCGCGTAGTTGGTTGCCTTTGGCTTGCAGGTCGGCGAATACGGTTTCGATGTGGTCTACGCCCCAGGCTACGTGCATTACCCCGGGGCCGGTGGCTTGCAGTTGGCGGGCCATGGGCGTGTCGTCGCGTAGCGGCTCGAAAAAGTCGACCAGCGTTTCGCCGATGCGGTAGAGGATGGACTTGAACCCCCGTTCCTGGAATTCGTCGCGGGAAATGGGGGACAGGGAAAAGTTGCGCTCCAGGTAGTCCGCCATGGCGTCAACGCTTTCGACTACGTAGGTGACGTGATGCACTTTGGTGAACATAAAATCCTCCATTTTGGGCGATCGGGCTTGGGCGATCGGGCTTGGGCGATGGGGTTTCCGGCGGTTGCCCCGGTGCGGGGCGGTAGTGACGCCGGGGCGTTGGGCTGGTAGACTTGCCGCAAGCGTAGGGGTTTTTGCGCCCCGGCACAAGCCCCGGGGGGCAGGGATGCCGGAATTTCTGCCAGGAGTTGGATCGCTATGCCTTATTTCGTTGCCGATGACGGCGTGAAGATCTACTATGAGGTGACCGGCAATGGCTTGCCGCTGGTGCTGGGCCATGAATTTGGGGGCGACATTACCAGTTGGGAGCCGCAAGTCAACTTCTTTGCCCGCCGCTACCGGGTGATCACATACGGTCACCGGGGCTATCCGCCTTCGGATGTGCCGGATAGCCCGGACGCTTATTCGCAGGAGCGGCTGGTGGCTGACCTGCACGGGTTGCTGCGGCATCTGGGGGCGGCGCCGGCTTATGTGGGTGGGCTGTCGATGGGCGGCGGGGTTTCCCTTAGCTTCGGGCTGGCCTACCCGGAAATGTGCCGCGCTTTGGTCGTGGCGGCCACCGGCACCGGCTCATCGGATCGGGAACGGCACTTGACCGATTGGCGGGAAAGCATCGCGGTGATGCGCGAACAAGGTATGCCGGCCTTTACCGAGGGCTACGCCAACGGCCCGGCGCGGACGCAGTTCCGGCGCAAAGATCCGGTCGGGTGGCGGAAGTTCCGCGATGGGCTGGCGGCGCATTCGGCGCAGGGTTCGTCGCTGACCATGCAGGGCGTGCAGATGCGCCGCCCCACGATATACGAAATGGAAGCGGCGATGCGTCAACTGGAGCTTCCGGCGCTGCTGATGGTGGGCGATGAGGACGAACCCTGTATTGAGCCGATGCTGTTTATGAAACGCTGCATTCCCAGTAGCGGGCTGGCGGTTTTTCCGCAGAGCGGCCACGCCATTAACTTGGAGGAGCCGGCGCTGTTTAATCGCACGATGCTGGATTTCCTCACCGCGGTTGAGTCCGGGGGTTGGGCGCGGCAGGGTTAGGGGGGTTATTCCCGCAGTTGGGCGATGATTTTCCGCAGTTGGCGTTCATCGTCATCGCCGGATACCGGCATACCGAAAACCACTTCGTCGAGTAGGCCGCCGTAGCGTTCCTTGACTGCGGCGGCGACTTCGTCGTATTCCACCGCTACGGCGAACTGGTCCAGGATGTCGTCGGTGATCAGCCCGGCCATTGCCTCCCATTGGCCTTTTAGGGACATTTCGTGCAGGCGGACGCCGACATCCGCAAAGCCGTGGGTTGCCAGTACGGTTGAATAGGTGCGGGTGGAGGCGTAGAACGCGATTTGCCGGCGCACCGGCCGTTTGCGCTGGTCAATGACGGCGCGGTTGGGGCCGGTGATGATGAACCCGGAGCCGCTGAGGTTGACGGCGTGGCGGTCGCGCCCGGCCCGCGTTGCGCCGTCGGCGATGGGGGGCAGTACCCGTTGCCGCAGAAATTCCGGGGACATTAGGGGGTGCAGCGATACGCCGTCGCATACTTCCCCGGCGACGCGGCAGTTGTAGGCGTTGACGGCGCTGACGAATACCGGCGGGCGGGGCTGTTCCGAGGGGCCGGGGCTGAAAAACGGGGTCATCAGCGAAAAGTTGTAATGCTCCCCGTGGTAGGCCAGCCGCGTTCCGTGCTGCCAGGCGTCCCAAATGGCGTGGAGCGATTGCACGTATTCCCGCAGGCGGGGGCCGGGCGCGGTCCATTGGGCGGAAAAGCGCCGCTCGATGTGTCCCTTGACTTGCGTTCCCAGCCCCAGGCGGAAACGGCCGCCGGACAGCCGCTGCAAGTCCATCGCGGCGTAGGCGAATACCATCGGGGAGCGGGGGAAGGCGATGGCTACCCGCGGCTCCAGAGTTACCCGCGTGGTGGCCGTGGCCGCCAGCGCGAGGGGCAGCAAGGGGTCATGGCCGGTTTCCTCGGTGCATAGCCCGTCGTAGCCGATGCTTTCGGCCCATCGGGCTTCGTCGGCGATGCCTTTGATGTTGCCGGTGTTCAGGTGATAAAGCGTCCGAAATCCCATCGCTTCCCCCTTTAGTGGTTCGCCGGATCCGCCGCCGCCGGTCTTATCGGGCGGTGAAGCCGCCGTCCACTACCAGCTCGGTGCCGGTGATGTAGGATGCCTCGTCGGAGGCCAGGAATAGGACGGCGTTGGCGACTTCGATGGGCTGGCCTTCGCGGCCCATAGGGACGTCGTTCATCAGCCTTTCGCGGCGGGCGTCGCCCCGCTGGAAGGAGGTCAGCATCGGGGGCATCATACCGGGATGCACCGAATTTATGCGGATGTTTTCTTTGGCGTGTTGCACGGCGGTGGCTTTGGTCAGCAGCCGCACGGCGCCTTTGGATGCGTTGTAGCCGGGATGGACGGTTTCTTGCCCGACGATGCCGGAGATGGAGGATATGTTGACGATGGAGCCGCCGCCCGCTTTTTGCATTTCCGGGACGGCGTGTTTGATGCCCAGGAACACGCCGCGGGCGTTGATGTCCAGCAGACGATCCCAGGCGTCGGTGCTGCGGAAATCGGTTTCGCCGCTGCCGCTGATGCCGGCGTTGTTGACCAGCACATCCAGCTTGCCGTAGCGGTCGGCGATCTGGGCTACGGCGGCGGCCCACGAATTTTCGTCGGATACATTGAGGTTGACGAACATCGCGTCGCCGCCGGCTTCGGCGATTTCGGCTTCGACCCGGCGGCCGTCCTCCTCGCGGATGTCGCCGATTGCCACTTTCGCGCCCTCGCGGGCGAACAGCCGGCATTCCTCGGCGCCCATCCCGTGGGCCCCGCCGGTTACCAGCGCCACCTTGCCGTCCAGTCGCATAATTCCTCCTGCGGACTTGCCGCGTCAAAATTTCGGAATATGCCGGTTCATCCCGGTTCGTGCTAGGATACCCTAAATATCCCGAACTTGGCACTATTGGCGGCAATCTACTCCATAATAGCGGGGGCGCGAGCTATGAAAAGCGGGTTCGTTCAGGCCGGGGAGGTCCGGCTGCAATACTTGGAGGATGGCGATGGGCCGGAAACGGCGGCGCTGGTGCATGGCTACGCATCGTCGGCGATACTGTGGCGGTACACGATGGAGCGGCTGGCGGCGTCGGGGGGCTTTCGGGTGATTGCCTTTAACAACCGGGGCGCCGGCGATTCAGATCGCGGCGGCGCTGAGGATGATTACACGGTGCCGTCTTTCGCGGCGGATCTGCATAACGCGGTTTCGGCGCTGGGGCTGCGGGATTTCGTCTTGGTCGGTCACTCGATGGGCGGGGCTACGGTGACGCAGTTTGCGTTGGAGCATCAGGAAAGGCTGCGGGCGTTGGTTTTGCTGAACTCGGCCCCGCTGGCCGGGCGGACGCTGCCCGATGGGTGGGAGGCGGATTTGCGGGCGTCTTTCGCCGCGGGCGGGCTTACCCGGGGCGATATGGGGTTTCAAGCGGGTCATGTTACCCCGGATTTTGTGGACGAGGTAAAGGCGATCATCCGGCGCAACCCGATAGAGCGGGCGATCGGCGGGCGGCGCTCAATGGCGGCCTTGAGCTTGCGTAGCCGGCTGGGCGAGATAGACGTGCCGGCGTTGGTAGTCGGCGGCGATCGCGATGACACGGTGGGGGTGGATAACATCGTGGCCGAATACTTGGCCTTGCCGGAGGCTACCCGCCATCTGCATATATTCCACGGCATTGGCCACAGCCCTAATGTTGAGGTTCCCGGCCGGCTGGCCGGGCTGCTGGGGCGGTTCGCTGCGGCGGTGACGTCCGGCGGCGCGGCGGGGGTAGAATAGGCGTATGGCATCTTGCCCGGCGGGGAGTTCCATCGCCGGGCAACGGAGATTCTTTGATGGTCAAAAAGAAAGTGGCAGTGGTTATGTTTCACGATGCCGAAATGGGGGGCTATTCCGTCATTATTCCTACGATTCCCCGTTTGGCGACAATGGGGAAAGATGTGGCGCATAGCTTGGCTATGGCAAAAGAATGTTGGGAAATCAGCATCCGGGAACCCGCCGACTGGAACTATTACGAATTGGCTCAAGCGTGTTCGGAGCGGGTGGCGGTTGGCACAATCGAAGCGGATATTCACGGTCGCAAGAAAGTGACTGCGGTAGTGTTCCACGATGATGAATGCGGCGGCTATGTTGCAGTAATGCCGGCCTTTCCCCATTGCACAACTCAAGGCGATACTGTCAAACACGCCTTGGCAAGGGCCAAGGAATGCCTGGAATGGAATCTGCGGGAACCTACCGATTGGGATTTGTTCGACTTGGATAATGCCTATTCGGATCACGTGGTGGTTGGCGCGGTAGAGGTTGATCTGCCGCCGCGCCCCGAACCGACCAAGTTGGAAGCGGACACAACGACATTTGACGCAGCGTTTGCGGTTATATCGGAGGATTGAAATGCGATTGGAAGGCAAGGTAGCTCTAATCAGCGGCGGGGCTAGGGGGCAGGGGGCGGCCGAGGCGCGATTGTTCGCCCGCGAGGGGGCCGCGGTGGTTATCGGCGACATTCTGGACGATGAGGGGCTGAAACTGGAGGCCGAAATCCGCGAGTTGGGCGGGCGGGCCGTCTTTGTGCATTTGGATGTTACCGATCCGGGGCAGTGGGATAACGCCGTGGCGGAGGCGGTCAACCGCTACGGCAAGCTGGATGTGCTGGTCAACAACGCGGGGATTGGCAGCACGGAAACCGGCGGGCTGGACGCTCCGAAAATCGAGGGGGCGACGGCGGAAATCTGGGACCGGATTATGGATGTGAACGGCAAGGGGGTGTTTCTGGGAACCCGCGCCGCCATTCCGGCGCTGCGGGCGGCCGGCGGCGGCTCGATCGTCAACATATCGTCTATCGCCGGGATGGTGGGGCTTTCGCCCGGCACCGGCGCCGGCGCGGCCTATGCTGCCTCCAAAGGGTCGGTGCGGCTGCTCACCAAGTCCACCGCGGTGCAGTACGGCGTCGAGGGCATTCGTTGCAACTCGGTGCATCCCGGCTACATCGACACCGCGATGACCGAGCGGTCGCTGTCGCAGCCCGGTATGCGGGAGCAGCGCATCGCCGAAACGCCTATCCGCCGCATTGGGACGGTGGACGACATCGCTAACGGCGTGCTGTTTCTGGCGTCCGACGAATCGTCTTTTATGACCGGCAGCGAGCTGGTGTTGGACGGCGGGATTACGGCGCAGTAACTGGCGGCGCGTCCGTGTGGTACACTAGGCGGCGGCGGAAACTGTTGGGGCGGATGGGGACAGTCCGCCCCAATGCCTTGCGCTAGTCAGGAGTTTGCGGGAGTGAATGCGAAAAGGGTAACGGCGATTGTGTTCCCGGACGAGGATGGCGGCTATACCGCGGTGCTGCCCTATTTTTCCTGCCATTTAATCACCCGGGGGCAATGCTTGACGGCGCAGGGCGAAACCGCGGAGGAGGCGCTGGCCGCGGCCCGGGCGGGGCTGGAGTCGTTCTTGGCGGTCAGCGGCGCCGAGGGGCGATACCATCTGGAGTGCGGGCTGCTGGAGGGGGTGGAGGTGCGGGAGCTGGAGGTGGATGCGCCGGGGTAGGGGTAGCCTTAGCGTGAGGCGGCGTCGAGGTCGTTC